>JADKFS010000002.1 GCA_016717335.1 Candidatus Ribeiella danica | reverse complement strand
GGTCGTTCGGGAAAGGGCGGGCGGCCGATTGTCGCGACGAGTGGTATGTCAGCGCCGCCCAAAACTATGGGCTAGCCAGCAGCAACGATCTCAATGCTATGGAACAGGCATGGATGGAATGGTCGGAATCGTCTGCGGCATATGCTGCGTTTGCGTGGTGTCGGGCGATCGGATGGAAAGCACCGAACGCAAGCACAATGATGCGCTCCCAAGCAGCGGCACAACAAGCCACGGTAGCTGACGCCGCTGCGCGTCGAGTGGAGATCGGGCTGATTTTGAAGGTTGGATGCCGCTCGACAGCTTTCCGGATCTATTGGGGCGGCGCAGCTCAGCGGCAGGGCGTTGGACCTCCCGAGCACTGGCACCCGCCTCCCGCACGCGCGCGGCGCCCCGGCTGCGCGCTCGGCGCGCCGCGCGCTGGGCGACGAAGGCCGCTGCCACAGCGGATGCCGGCGGCTGCGGCCCCCGGCGCCGGAGTCACCGTGGTGCCGCCGGTGGCGTCCACCGAGGCGCGTACGATGCCCCGGCTGCAGCACGCGGCGCGCCCAGACGACCCAGAAGCATCACTATAGCGGAGGCCGGCGGCTGCGGCCCCGGCACTGGAGTCATCGGTGGCTACCGCCGATGGTATCCATCAAGGCGTGCGACGCCCCGGCTGCGCGCTCGGCGCGCAGCGCGTTGGGCGACGATTCACGGTGCTGCCACAGCGGAGGCCGTGCTGGAGCGACAAATTTTCGAACATCTACACTAACTATTATTGAACAATGAGAACTTTAGTGTCTTTCGACAAATCCTGTAACGGCTGTTTGGGGCTTCCCGTGGAAGACAGATGTTCTGCTATCGGATCAGAAAGACAAATTCGTGCGACGCCTAACGCTCGAAGCCGATCAAAATCGCAACGAACTCTTTTTAGCTTTGTGATGCGGAATAGCGTAAAACTCCCATGGAAAGTCCTGAGGAACCATGTATTTTTCGACTTGCTGACTGCTCTATTATATCGAACGCTTCCAGAAGTTGACGTGGCTTGTGCGCGGACGTTGCCCCACCATAAGGGGCCGGCGTAAGCACTACATTCGCGCGCAGACCCACTCGGGCGTAGTCGCTCACATTTCTTCACCCCAAATTTGAACAGCTATACATATACTTACCATTGACTTCGAATTGGCATACAATGAAATTAGCTTCACGCATATACAAAACTTCAGTTCGTGGAAGGAGGGAAACCGCCCGGAGATCCTCAGCCTTACCTTCCCGATGCAGACAAAAGGAACGAAGGAAGTTCATCTATCGCTTGAGGAGAATACACGATGAAGCCGAAGAAATTCCTTCCCTTCGTTACGATCTCTGTGTTGATCGTAACATTGCTCGGAGCAATCCCTGCCGTAGCAGCCCCAAAAGGCGCCTCAACTGTCAGAGCCCCCAAACCGAAATTCTATGATAACGTCGCATTCGATGTCTCGCCGACCCTGCGAGTGTTGGCCGCGCGCCGGGTTACGCCTGCACTTCCGGAAGAAGACCAGGGCGAGGTCAGAGAGGAAAATGGCCCGGACGCGATAGGCAGTGACGTCTACTTCCCAGATACGGCCGTACAAAGTAACACTCCTTCCCAGACCTCGATTTCCGGCACGATTGCGAACTTCGAAGGAGTTAGCAACCAGGATAATTTCAACATTTTTGGCGGGCGAGTAAACCCACCCGATCCGGTGGGCGACGTCGGACCGAAGAATTATGTCGAAATGATCAACCTGGTGTTCTCCATCTACGATAAGTCCGGCAATCGGCTGCTAGGGCCGGTGGACACGGGCACGCTATGGGACGGCTTCGTCATTCCGGACTGCACGGATCCTTCTGGTGACCCGGTGGTGTTATACGATCAGTTCTCCGATCGCTGGCTGCTTTCGCAGTTCACCACTCGTGGCCTGGACGATCCCTCCCTGCCGTTCTACAACTGCGTCGCGATCTCAGCGACACCCGACCCCACGGGAGCATACTATCGCTATGCCTTCAAGACCCAGGCGATCCTGAGGCTCCCGCGGGTGGAAGCTTCTTCCCCGACTATCCCAAGTACGGCGTATGGAAAGATCTGTACGTTATGACGACGCGCGATTTCGGATTTTGACGGGATATGGCATCAGCGTCTACGCGCGCGAGAAGAACAAGATGATCAATGGGCAGGCCACGGCCCGCGCGGTGCAGTTATTCCTCGATTCGAATGTGGTGCCGCTGGAAACGATTCGCGATGGCTTGCTGCCGCCCGATGTGGACGGCAAAACCAAGCCGAAGGCCGATGCTCCTGCCCCGATCGTCGGTACGCAGGATGATGGAGCCGGATATGGCGCGACATTTGACGCTTTGAATATTTGGGAGCTCAAGGTTCAATGGAACGCCACTGCTACGGCATCGCTGACAGGTCCGATCCAGCTGCCGGTCGCGCCATTTGACTCGGTCTTCCCGTGTGTTGGTGGGCAGGGGAGTCGCGATTGTTTGCCTCAACCTGGGATTACCAATTCAGCTCAATATCTCGATATCCTTTCCTACCGTCAGCGTCCAACCTACCGTCTGGCCTATCGCAACTTTGGCACGTACGAATCCTATGTCACGAACCAGTCGGTCGAGGCGGCTCCGGGCGTTGCCGGTGTTCGCTGGTATGAGATCCGGCGAAGTGCAACCGGCAGTTACTCCGTCTATCAGCAGGGCACGTATGCACCCGGGGATGGTGTCCACCGCTGGATAGGCAGCGCCGCTCAGGATAAGAAAGGGAACATGGCAATCGGCTACAGCGTCGTCAATGGAACCTCTGTCTTCCCCGGTATACGCTACACCGGTCGTTTGGCGGGCGATCCGCTCGGGCAAATGACCCTCGGCGAGGGTACCATCATCAATGGCTCTGGAGTGCAAAGGACCACCAACTCTCGTTGGGGTGACTACACTTCATTGAATGTCGATCCTGTGGATGACTGTACCTTCTGGTATGTGAACGAGTACTATACTGCCGCCGGGCAAGCCTCCAGCACGGCGGGCTGGCAGACACGCATCGCCAGTTTCAAATTGCCAGGCTGCAATTGACCGAAAAGGCCACAGGTTGCGCTAGCTAACAAGATCGGTCTGGTGATGCTAAGCTCCCTGGGTTCGATGAACCCAGGGAGCTTACTGTACTGGAGGTGGAAAGACAATACCGATTTGGGGTGGTCAGTTTATACAGTCTTTTCGAGCTTGCAGCAACTCACCAGCCAGCTCGTTCATGTTTGTCTTCTGCCGCCGCTTCCTACGATCCAAGAATGTAGCTCCACCAGCTCCCCTAGCCGACAAGAGGTCCACCCTACCGTCCGGAGCTCGACATGATGGGGTACGGCCGCGGGCGTGTCTGCCTCGCGCCAGAAGGCCATGAAGGCAGCGTGCGCGGCGTCGCGCAGCACGCCCTCGACCCGGTCGCGCTCGGCGCTCATCGCTGCTCCTCTAGCGCGCCCTAGTGCACGATTCTGCAATCTACAATGGCACGATGCGCGCGCGCGGGCAGCTGCTCGGCCAGGCGCAGGCGGTGGCACCGGCAGAGAGGAGCCGTATCAACCCCGTATCTCCATCATCACCCGTAGCGTTATCCTCACAAGGTTGTCGTCAGATCGTTATGTTTGTTCTCCTGCACTGGCTGCGACTATGGAGGGCACGATGGGGCGCCACAGCGTAGCATACGCCCGCCGAATCCGCTCGCTTGTCAGGCTGCTTGTCGTCTTGAGCCTCTGCCTGGCCTGCACTGTCCCTGGGCACACCGCCGCTCGTCCGCGCACGCAGAGCCAGCCCGCCGGTGAGATCGCCTATGTCGATCAGGCTGACATTTGGCTGCTCGATGTGGTCACCAAGCAGCGCACGCAACTAACCCATACCGGCGAGATCGACTCACTCCAGAAGTTCAAGCTTGCCTGGTCCCCTGACGGCCAATGGCTGCTCTTTGCCTCAACCGACAACGACAACCTCGGCATCGTTATGATTCGCGCTGATGGCTCGGATCGCACGCGTGTCACTGAATCTCCTGCTGATGAGTACTTTCCGACCGTTTCGATGAGCGATGGTGCGCTGTTCTTCGTGCAAACGGCCAGCCCCACCGACGCATCGCCGCCGATTGTGCCATCCACGATGCAGGAGTTCCAGATCGTCAAGCGCGATCGCGCCGGCGCCGAGACGGTCCTGCAACGCCTGCCGCCGTTTATCCGCCCGATGGGCCTCAGCGCCCCGGCTGGGGATCCGCTTGCGCTCAGCGTATGTGGCGGCGGTGGCTGCAGCACTGACTTGATCGATGCCGCGAACGGCCAGGCACAACCGACCAGCCTGGCCTCCTATTTCCAGCAGCACGGCGCGCAGGGCAACTGCGTCCTCGGACCAGAGTCCATCGCGGCGACCGCCGCTCTTGCACACGCGCGCCCCTTGCTCGCCTTGGGCGGTGATGCCGACTGCGCTGATGAAGAATCACAGGGGTGGAGCGCGGGCGTATTCGTGCTCGACCTTGCGCACGACGACATGCGGCTGCTCTACCCGGGCGATCGCCGGAGCGTCCTCATCAATACGATCGACTGGTCACCCGACGATCAGTGGTTGGTCTTCGATCGCTTCAACTACGACCACCGCGCGTCCGAGGGGATCTGGATCATGCCTTTCGCAGGGCGGCGAAGCACAACAGTTGCTGGACGTCGGCGCGAGCCCTGCCTGGCGGCCCAGACACCGCCCCGCCAGTTTCCCCGACGGAGGAGCCGACAGCAACAAGCCCCGCGACGCCGGTGCCCCCAACCCCTACCGACCCACCGACGGCGGTGCTGCTCGCCACGGCTATCCCACCGGTCGATCCAGCCGAGGCGCAGCGCTGGATGAGCGAAAAGGCCACGCTGATCGCCCACTTGGAGTCGGTCGACATTCCGGCCGGTATTTTTACGGTGCCTGGCGTATCCGCGTACAACGAAGCGGCTGCCCGCTCCTTGCTGGCGCATCGTCAGGACCAGGTGGACCAAGGATCGCTGACGCCTGAGCAACTAGAGGCGTTTGCGCGACTCACGGTGCACGAGCGCGCCCTCAGCCAGATGCTGCCGATATACACCAGCGTCGCGGCCTCGCTCGCCGAGACCCATATCGATATCATTCGCACCAGTTTCGGGCTTCTCTTCGTCATGCAACCAGCCTGGAATGCCTGCCAGGGGACCCTGCCCTCGTGTGGCCCTCTCCAGGAATTGTCCAGCCGACACCTCATGACGCTGGCCCGCGACGCGAGCAAGCTGCTGGCCCGGCGCGCGACCACCGAGCCCGGCCAACAGAAAAACCTGGTCAATGCTGCCGATCTGGTGGCTCGGCTCGTCGAGGATAAACTTGCTGGTGGCCAATCGCTCCAGGAGCTGCTGCTCGACAAAGGCGCGCAATTCATGCTTACGACCGTCATGATTGGGCCCTACCTCGGTCGCACGCAGCAACTCCTCGATCGGGGCGTGCGCACTGCTGAGCTCGAGCGCCCGACCGACGATCGCTGGCCGATCTCGGGCAGCACCGAGCGGGCTGCGCTGAATGTCGAAGGGCTCGTCACGCAGGCTGACATTCACCGACAGGATGCCCTCAGGCGCTACCAGGATTTCCAGCAGGGCGCGGATGTCACGCGGGTTGCCGACGATATCGCCAAACTTGTGACACTCTCACCCTCGCTGCCATCGCGACTGCGGTGAGCGTCGGTGCGCGCATCGAGCGGATGACGGTTGTCGATCTCCCGCTCGTCATCTTGAACTCGCAGAAACTCGGCTGTATCGAGGCGCTGAGCACCCGGGCGGCTGGGCTCGCCTTTGACGCCGCGCAGCCCGCGTTCATCGGAAGCTGCGCAGGCCAGGCGGCACGATCTGTGCCGCGCGGCAACCTCATCCTCGTCGCCTATCAACGACACGCACCCGCAGGCACGCTCCAGGCGCAGCTGGAGCAGGACGCTGAGCAGTATCGCCAAGCGCTGCAACCGCTGGCTGCCGCCGTCCAGCAGCAGGATTCCAACGCCATCGCGCAGGCGCTCGATCGCGTCACTCAGGCTGATGCGCGATTGAGCGCGCGTTTGGAGGCAATGCAGTCACTCATCCTCAGCCGGCCAGCGGTCGATCAGCCGGTGCAAGATGTGCTTGAACGGCTGCGCTCGTTCCAGGCGCGCAGCCTTGTTCTGGATCTGAGCCTGGCCGAGACGCTAATGGCCCGGCAAGCCAAACAGATGCCGCAAAGCGATCTCGCGGGCGCAATTGGTGCTGCCCTGGCGTCGATTGACGATGTTGAGCGCGCCGCGGCGCCGCTCGATCTGAGCGCGCCAGCTGGCCGATCGTTGCTGCAGATCCAATCGGTGAACGCGACTATCACTCCCGGCCAACAGCTGCAGATTGATGTCGATGTGCAGAACATCGGTGCGAGCCCGTCCGTCGATGGGCAGCTGCATTTGATGTCGAAGGACGCATTGGGCGCGATAGCGGCACAGACGTCGCTCGATGCCATTGCGCCCGGCGATGAGGCGCGCGTAACGCTCCACGCGCCGCTGCAAGCCGGAGGCACATTCACGCTTCAGCTCTGGACGAGCGATGGCCTCCAGGACCTCTATCTGGCGGCACTGCCTCAGTCGATGGGTGCGCCATCGACAACCCCGGGCAGCGCGCAACCATCCTTGCGCGTCGATGTGCCAGCGATTGGGGCAGCCGTGCTGCTGTGGTCCTGGCCGATTGGTATTGGTGTGGTAATGATGTTGGCCGCCGTGGCATTTGGCAGCATCCACCGATCTCGACGCCGGCGCACTAACGCTCCGACCAAGTACGCTGGCTACGGCGAAGAAACGCGGCGTGCCGAAGCACGTGAACGCGTCGCACTCCGGCGACCGCCAGCCGACGTGCCGGCCAGACAGCAAGATCCGCCAGCGATACGGTCGACCGCCGCAACCGAGCCGCACACGCCAGTTGCAGCAAGTGGAGCAGCGATCGCACAGACGCCGATGCCCAGTGCAGCGCCCATACCATCGCCGGCCATTGTCAGGCAGAGTGATGACCAAAAACTCAGTATTCTCTTGCTGCTCTTCACGCGGGATGTCGTGCCCAAAGTGCCAGCGATCAAAGTTGCCCTGGCAGCCGCAACACTGCGTGGGCAGCCCCTCCGTGATTGGTTGAGCCCGAGCGTGATACTGCGTGTAGGTGTCGACCCACGCGCACACGACCCCGAGTGGGCACGTACATTTGGAAACGAACAGCTCCGCCGCCTCATGGGCGCACAGTTCTCACCAGAACATGTCGAGACCATGCGCTTCGGAGCCGGAACAGAGATCACGGGAACCATATTGGGACATTGGGCATCGAATGATGACTCGGACGATACATCTCCGAGACAAGCCTAGTGCCGTTCCAGGCGAGCGGCTCGGAGTTGCGATCAGCGGATTGGGCACTATGACGCCAAGTCTCAAGCCCCTAGTACAGCTCGTCGGACATACCTCTACCATGGTCGCGCGCTCGCCGTGCAGATCGCTACTGTCATGGGGGGCGCCGCGCCCACGCCGCCGCAGATCGCCGGCACGGCGCAGCCCGTGCCGCCGCCGGCGCTCGCGAGCGCCCGGCAGCCGCTGCCCGCCGTGGCCACGCCGGCGATCCCGCTGGGCATACGTGTGGACAGTGCCACGCTGGGCTGGCCGACGGCGCGAAGTGCTGCACGCAGTGCGGCGCTCTATTCGACCGTAGAGCTGTCCCTCTGTGGCCGCCCTCCCTGGCCGCCTGCTCTGCTGGCCTCCGTTGGCGCCTTCTATGTGCTATCATGGCAGCGAGCAAGGAGGGACACCGTGGCGATCGATGGTATCACCGAGCATATTGTGAGTACGCCCGGCGTGCTTGGCGGCAAGCCGCACATCAACGGCCACCGCATCAGCGTGCAGGATGTGGCGATCTGGCACGAGCGACTGGGCCAGAGCGTTGACGAGATCGCGACCGACTACCAGCTGACGCTGGCCAGGTCTACGCCGCGCTGGCCTACTACCACGATCACCGGGCTGCGATCGACGCCGAGCTGGCGCGCGGCGAGGCGCTGGTGGGCCGAGCTGCGCGCGCGCTTCCCCTCGAAGGTCGGCGAGCGCCACCGTGCCTGACCCGATCCGCTTCGCGCTGGATGAGCACGTCGCGCCGGCGGTCGCGGCCGGGCTGCGCCGTCGTGGCGTGGACGTGACCACCCCAGGAGGCCGAGCTGCTCAAGGAGATTGCCACTATCCTCGACTCGGCCGCGATGGTCAACCATATCGAATTCCTCTAGTTCGCGCCGGTCGCGCAATGAATCGGCATCGACCTAGCCGAGGTCGTCGACCTGCGC
Organism: Candidatus Ribeiella danica; assembly: GCA_016717335.1. Lineage (GTDB taxonomy): Bacteria > Chloroflexota > Chloroflexia > Chloroflexales > Roseiflexaceae > Ribeiella > Ribeiella danica. Next base: position 820,959 of record JADKFS010000002.1, on the reverse strand, counting down.
GGCGCTGTCGAGTGCTTTGGGCGCGCGGCCTCGGCCAAGGCGCACGAGCCTCCTCGATGGGCAGACCGTCGCCGTCGAGGCGGACGCGAGCCAGGGCGACCGCGATCGGTACGACCGGCTGCTGCGCTATCTCTGGCTGCCTGACGGGCCGATGGTCAACCAGGAGCTGCTCGCGCAGGGCTACACCTTCGAGTACACCGCTGCGCCAGCGCCGGCAGCGAGCTGCGACCCGCCCTACCCCGACGCCTGCATCCCGCCGGCGCCGCCAGATCTCGAATGTGCGGATGTCCCGTATCGCCGGTTCGGTGTGCTTGCGCCCGATCCGCATCGCTTCGACCGGGATCGTGATGGGATTGGCTGCGAGTAGGCGCAATTTTGGTGGCTTTGCATGCCAAGCCGTAGAGAACGAAGGCTTGTAATCGCTCTCACCTGATCAATGTGCGAAAAGGCCCTTCACGCACGTTTAGGATGCATGGTATACTCTCACCGGAGGCTCTGCACCCTTCGCATGCCCTGACGTCGCCGCGGCGACCCGCGCGCCCCCGACCTGCCGCGCCCTCGCCTCGCCCGCCCCGCTGTCCCCGACGTCTGGTTACCGAGTACCAGCCAGAGCATATCGTCTATCGTCTATCGTCTTTGGCCCTTGGTCCTTGGTCATTCGTCCTTGGTCACCTGTCGCCGAGCGGCTACTGACTACCGACGACTTGCGACTGATTACAGAAAATATCGTCTATCGTCTTTGGTCCTTGGCCCTTGGTCATTCGTCCTTGGTCACCTGTCGCCGAGCGGCTACTGACTACCGACGACTGAATACTGACTACTGGCAGTTGCTGAGAACGCCCCATGCTGCCATTTTCATCGGTTTCACATATCCATTCCGAGATCAGCGCGCCTCTGCCTTGCAGTGAGGGGCATCATGACCCGCATCTTTGATAACATCGACCACAAACTTTCCCCCGCGTTGACCAAAACACTGGCGTCGGCACACCGCGCCGATTTCTGTGTCGGGTTCTTCAACCTGCGTGGCTGGGGGCTGGTCGCCGACCAGATCGACCACTTCGCGGGCGGCGAGGGCCAGTGCTGCCGCGTGCTCATCGGGATGAACGAGCGCCCCGACGACGAGCTGCGCGCCGCACTCCGCATTCTCAAGACCGACGACGGCCTCGACCTTCAGCGCGCGGCGCAGCTCCGGCGGCAGGTCGCCGAGGCCTTTCGCGACCAACTCACCAAGGGCGCGCCAAGCAATGCCGACGAACGTGCACTTCAGCAGCTCGCCCAGCAGCTGCGCGCCTGCAAGGTTGTGGTCAAACTGCACCTCCGCTACAAGCTGCACGCCAAGCTGTACCTGCTCTACCGCGAGGACTACAATAACCCGATCACCGGCTACCTTGGCTCCAGTAATCTGACGATGGCCGGTCTCAGCGGCCAGGGCGAGCTCAACATCGACGTCCTCGATCACAGCCCCACGCAAGATCTTCAGAAGTGGTTCAACGCCCGCTGGGAAGATGACTGGTCGATCGATATCTCGTCCGATCTGGCAACGATCATCGAGGAGAGCTGGGCCGGCGAGCGCATGCTGGCGCCCTACCTGGTCTACCTCAAGATGGCCTACCACCTCTCTGAGGATGCCCGTGCCGGCGTGAGCGAGTTTTCGTTGCCGCGCGATTTTCGCAACAAGCTGTTCCCCTTCCAGGAGGCCGCCGTTAAGATCGCCGCGCGCTACCTCAACCGGCGCGGTGGCGTGCTGCTCGGCGACGTCGTCGGCCTTGGGAAGACGATGATGGCGACAGCCGTCGCGCGAATCTTCAAGGATGACTATGGCTGGCGGCCGCTGATCATTTGCCCGAAAACCTGGTGACGATGTGGCAGGAGTACAACCTCACCTGGGATATGGGCGCGGAGATTATTCCGCTCAGCCAGGTCCAGCAGCGATTGCCGCAGCTCACCCGGCGCTTCCGGCTGGTGCTAATCGACGAGTCGCATACCCTGCGCAACCGCGAGGGCAAGCGCTACCGTGCCATTCACGACTACCTCAACGAATTCGATTGCCGGGTCATCCTGCTCTCGGCAACGCCGTACAACAAGAGCTACGAGGATCTGAGCGCGCAGTTGCGCCTGTTCGTTCCCGACGAGGCCGACCTGGGCATCCGCCCGGAAAATCTCATCCGCACCCTTGGAGAGCGGGATTTCTTACGGCTGCAGGTGCCGCCCCGCTCACTGCGTGCCTTCGAGAAGAGTAAACACGCCGACGATTGGCGCGAGCTGATGCGGCTCTACATGGTGCGCCGGACACGCTCGTTCATCAAGGACAACTACGCCGAGCGCGACCCGGCCAACGACCGCTACTACCTGCGCCTGCCCGATGGCTCACGGTTCTATTTCCCCGACCGTCTGCCTCGCACGATCGCTATTCCAATGGCTGAACATGCGTCTGACCCGTACAGCCGGCTCTACGATACGGCCGTGGTCGATACGATCAACCGGCTCTCGCTGCCGCGCTATGGGCTGGCCAATTACCTCAAGCGCGGAGCCGAACGCCTGGCCGAGGCAACTGAAAAGCCGCTCCTGGGCAATCTCTCGCGTGCCGGTAAGCGGCTCATGGGCTTCAGCCGCACGAATTTGTTCAAGCGCCTAGAGTCAAGCGGCAGCGTCTTCCTGCAGTCGATTGATCGGCACATCCTACGCAACCATGTGTTCCTGCACGCGCTCGACAATGACCTTCCGCTGCCGCTGGGCACGCAGGGCGCCGATGTGCTCAGCCTCGATGGCGATCTTGACCCCGATAGCGATCTGGCCCAACAGGATTTCGAGGACCGAATAGAGGATAATGGCATCGGTGCTACTCCCTTGAGTCGCGTTTGAGCGCGCCGCACACGTACTCTGCCGACTGGTACGCCCAGCGCGCCAAGGAGATCTACGCGGACTATCGGAGTTCGTATCAGCGTCGCTTCAATTGGCTCCGCCCGGTGCTATTCGGACCGGATCTCAAGCGCGATCTTCAGCGCGATACCACTGCACTGCTGGCGATCCGGCAGGCGCACGGAACGTGGAACCCGGCGCGCGATGTCAAGCTCGAGCAACTGATTACGCTGCTCCGATCGCTGCCTGAGCAGAAGGTGCTGATCTTCACGCAGTTCGCCGATACGGTCGCATACCTGGTCGAGCAGCTGCGCCGGGCCGGAATCACGGGAGTGGAAGCAGCCACAGGCCAGTCCGCCAACCCGACCGAGCTGGCGCACCGCTTCAGCCCGCAGTCCAATGAGGTGACCACTCCGGCGCTGCTGGCAAACCCAATTCGTGTCCTGGTCGCAACCGATGTGCTGAGCGAGGCCAGAACCTGCAAGATTGCGCGCACGTCGTCAACTACGATCGGCTCGGGGCAATCATCCGCCTGATCCAGCGCGCCGGTCGCGTCGACCGTATTGGCCAGCGGGCGCCGACGATCACCTGCTACACCTTTCTCCCCGCCGACGGGATCGAGCGGATCATTCGCTTGCGCTCGCGCGTACGCCAGCGGCTCACCGAGAATGGCGAGGTGGTCGGCACCGACGAGCGCTTCTTCGAGGATGCCGGCGAGACGCAGTTCTTGCAGAACCTCTACACCGAGACTGCCGGCACACTTGACGACGTCGACGACGCCGAGGTCGATCTGGCCTCCTACGCGTACCAGATCTGGCGCAACGCGATCTCGGCCAACCCTGCGCTCAAGAGCAAGGTCGAGGGCCTGCCGAGCGTGGTCTACAGCGCCCGCGCGCTGCCCGACCTCTCGGCGCCCGGCAGCCACTCCAGCCTGCCGTTCCTGACACCTTCCGGCGTGCTGGTCTACCTGCGCACGGCGGCGGGCAACGATGCGCTGGCGTGGGTCGACGCGTACGGCAACAGCGTCACGCAGTCGCAGTCGGCGATCCTGCGCGCTGCTGAATGCACGCTCGACACGCCCGCCGCCCCACGCGCCGAGTCGCACCACGAGTTGGTGCGTCGCTCGTTCGAGCTGGTCGAGCAGAACGAGACGTTGAGCGGCGGGCTGGGCAGCCCTCGCGGCGCGCGCTTCCGGCTCTACGACGCGCTCAAGCGCTACCACGACCATTTGCAGCGCACGCAGCCGATGTTCGTCAGCGACGAGCTGAAGCGGGTGATCGACGACGTGTATCGCCATCCACTGCGGCAGACCGCGATTGACACCGTCAACCGCCAGCTGCGCAGCGGCATTAGCGACGAGCAGCTCGCCGATCTGGCGATCGCCCTACGCGGCGAAGAGAAGCTGTGTGTCATCCACGAGAGCGCCGACGAGCAGCGCGAGCCACAGATTGTGTGCTCGCTCGGGCTAGTTTAATCTGAGTCTGACGAGGAGTGCCCCATGCCTGTCAATCTTGCCCGCCTCCGCACAACCTTACAGGCGTTCGACTGGAAGCCGATGTTCGTCGAGGTGCTCAAGTGGAGCCGGCCCACCGAGCGACCCTGGTCGGCGACCGTGGATGGGCAGGGGTACACGCTGACGCCCATCGCGCAGATGGCCGACATGCACGTCTATGTCTGCACGAGCGACTCCGGCGTGCTACCGATCCAGGCCATCCGCCGGCAGATCGAGAACCAAGTCAAGGAGCGCCGCTTCGAGCACATCATCATCTTCGAGGACGGCGGCCGGCAAGAGGCAATCTTCCAGTGGATCAAGCGAGGCCAGGGCGCCGCACGGAGCCGCGAGTTTGCTTACCGCCGCGGCCAGAGCGGCGATCTGCTGCTGCAGCGGCTGAGCACTTCACCCGGCAACGCGATGCCTTCCAGAAGTTTCTCCAGGGCATCCTGATCGAGGACGACCAGCGCTGGTATGTCTCGGTGATGCTCAATCGGCTGATGTTCATCTACTTCATCCAGGCCAAGCGCTTTCTGAACAACGACCCGGCGTACCTCCAGACCAAGCTGGCCTGGTCGCAGGCCAACCTCGGCCCCGATCGTTTCTACCGCGATTTCTTGCGAGTGCTGTTCTTCGAGGGCTTCGCGCATGAGAAGGGCGACCGCTCCGCGGCCACGAACCGCATGCTGGGCGATATCCCCTACCTCAACGGCGGGCTGTTCCTGCCACACGCGATCGAGGAGCAGTACGGCGCGGCCATCCAGATCCCCGACGGCGCGTTCGAGAAGCTGTTCACGTTCTTTAGCTCCTGGCGCTGGCACCTGAGCGAACGTCCTGGCGTGAGCGACCGCGAGATCGACCCCGATGTGCTGGGCTACATCTTCGAGAAGTATATCAACCAGAAGCAGATGGGCGCCTACTACACCAAGGAGGATATTACCGGCTACATCTGCCGCAACACGATTATCCCGGTACTGTTCGACAAAGCTAATCTCTCATTGGATCTGCTCGACCTGCCCAAGAACGTCGCGGCCTACCTGTACCCCGCGCTGAAGCAGGCCGACCGGCTGCCCACTGAGACCGACCGCGAGTATGCCGCGCGCCAGGAGCGCGTGCGGAAGTTGGTCGCCGACACGCGCGATGGCACGATCGCCACGATCAACGACGCGATCACTGCCAACCTCAACCTGGAGGCGATGATCTTCGACCTTGTCCCGTTCCTCGACGCGCAGCCGCTGCACCGGCTCTACCAGGCGCTGGCCACGCTCAGCATACTCGATCCGACCTGCGGGTCGGGCGCGTTCCTGTTCGCGGCGATTAAGATCCTCAAGCCGATCTACGAGCAGGTGCTCGACCGCATGGCCCTATTGGCCGAGCGCCGTAAGACCGAGGGTATGCCGTTCCGCGAGATCCTCGACGCCGAGCAGGCCCACCCCAACCGCGACTACTTCATCACCAAGAGCATCGTGGTGCGCAATCTGTACGGCGTGGATCTGATGGAGGAGGCGACCGAGATCTGCAAGCTGCGCCTGTTCCTCCGTCTCGTGGCCGACCTGGAGGACGCCGCGCACGTCGAGCCGCTGCCCGACATCGACTTTAACATCCGCGCGGGTAACGCCCTGGTTGGCTATGCCACTGTAGAGGAGATTGGCGGCGGCTACAAGGGCGGTATCGCCGGCCTGCCAAAGCGCGTGCAGCAGACAGTTCAGGATGTCGAGGTGGTGCAACGTGAGCTGAGCATCTACCGCAATAGTCAGCTCCAGCTCAACCCATCTTCCGATGTGTTCCGACAGACTCGTCAGAGCATCCGTGACAAGATCGGCGAGCTGAACGAAGCCCTCGACGCTGACATGCTCAAGATGGGCCAGATCGGTCGGGAGCCGAATGGAGGCTTTAACACCCAGCCGTTCCACTGGTTCACCGCGTTCTACGAGATTCTGTCGAATGGTGGGTTCGATGTGATCGTGGGAAATCCGCCCTGGGTGGAATATCGAAATGTCAGCAGAGAGTACAGGATATTTGGTTATAGCTCGGTTGACTGTAATAATCTATGGGCTTTTGTTACAGAGCGGTCGCTGTCCTTACTCCGTAATGCCGGCAGATTAGGCCTCATCGTTCCAATGAGCCTTACTTGCACTGAGCGAATGATTTCTGTGCAAAAGCTTCTTATAAAAGCCGGAACATCTTGGATATCTAGCTACGAGAGCGACTCAAACCCAGGTCAGTTATTTGATGGGGTAAAGCAGAATGTTTCTATCCTTCTGCATCTTCCTGGAACTAATCCGGCTCAGTATACATCTAGGCTTTTTCGGTTCTTCGCGGAAGCTAGAGATTTTGTTTTTTCTCAGGTACATTTTATACAATCATATCCCAGTCAAGTGGGATTTGGCTTCCCTAAGATCAGTGAAAAGATGGAAAGACAAATCCTAGATAAACTTTTCGCCCATCCTCCATTATCAAGGCAGATGTTAGATCACGGAGGAGATATTATCTACGTTCATCGTATTGCACATTACTACATCAAGTGTTTTGATTTCGTGCCTTACTTCCGAAGTGATAGAGATGGTGTCAAGAAGTCAGAGGATTATAAAGAATATATGCTCAGAAAACCTGTAGAGCCATATGTGGCGCTAATAAATAGCTCAATATTTTACTTTTACTGGCAGGTTTTCTATGACAGTTTCAAGGCAGGGAAGCAATGTGTTGAATCATTCCCTTGTGCTCCATTTCAAAATGCGGAGACTAGGAATTCCCTGATTGCTATCTGTAACGAGTTAATGGGGGATGTGAAACGAAATTCGATGCGACTAAGAGCTCGTTACTCAGCAACTGGTAACGTGGAGTATGACCAATTTTATCCTCGAAGGTCGAAGCATATTATGGACAAGATAGATAGGACTCTCCAAACTCACTACAGATTCACCGACGAAGAGTTGGACTTCATCATCAACTACGACATCAAGTACCGTATGGGCCGCGACGCGAACGGCGCGAGGGACGACGAAGATTAACAGCGTGACTTGAGCGTGGGCGGTAAGTCGGCTCGCGCGCCAGCGGAGTGATAGACGTGGAAGACACAGCGCGGAAGTCATAACGACGCAAGCGAATATCGCTGCGAAGCAGATGGGCGCGTATTCTGAATGCCCCCATTTCTGTTCGTCGTAGCTATACCGGTCTCTCTGGTGGTCGCCGGCCGTGAAGTACAAGAGCAGGAACCGATTGAGCGACTCGGTGCAGCACCCATTACATTCTCGCTGCGCGGAGACTCTTCCCGGGAAGCTTGGATATTTGCCCTTGCCTTCTGCAACGTATCAGTTCCAGAGAGGAGCAGGAAAGGTTGTACTATGGCCAAGCAACAAAGGAAACCGCACAACCGAGCGCAGAAATCGTCGCCACCCGCGCAGTCCAGCCCAATCGCTGCGCCCGCCTACGGCATTGAGGAACTGCGCGCTGCTGGCGAGAGGAAATACCGCCAGAAAGAGGTCAGGCGTGTTGCGCTCGCCTCCTTCGAAAAAGGCCAGTCGCAGCAATGTGAGGCAGATCGCTACATGATCGCGGAATTTCTACTATCTTACCAACATGATCTAGATCTTGTACGGGAGGCGCTCCAGCCACTCCGATCGCCTGCCAAACAGTGGTGCGAAACCATCTTTTCGCTCCTCGACAACCCGAACTGTGTTCAGATCATCCAGCGGCTAATTGCTGAGCGGCAGAGCATAGCGATGGTACAGAAGAAGTTAATCACAACATATGTTCAACAGCCGCTTGTCATACCGATCGATACGACATCGATAGGGCCGGACTATGCTTCGATTACCGCCAATGGCATCGCAGATCACATCCGTCGGCAGATTCCACTCCACGCTGCTCCTGCCTCCATGCACTTCCAGCTCGCTTGCGATTCGAAAGCGTTTGTTCAGCCAGGTCCATATCAGGTAAGCCTGACGCTGCCCAACCAGGAGATGATGCTGCTGATCATCGAACTGGCTGTGAATGTCGAGCCGCTGCCTGACGACCTCAGTGACGACATCCGAGCTGCCCAGCTGGTGACAATCCCTCGTGGGAAGACTCCCTTCGCCTACCTGGTCCACTGTGCCGCGACTCTCCCAGATGCTAGTTCGCAGACGTGGACCGACCATGTGTTGCGTTTCCTGAAAACAGCACACAGTTACGGCTATTGGAAAACCGGCTGGGTACAGAACATTGTGTCTATGCTACGTCGCGCTCGCAAATTTCAATCAGCAGTTAAGCAGCCCTGGTTGCCCCAGTCCGATGTGCTGCCGGTGCCCTCTCTGCTGTCCGTAACAGAGCCGCCCGCGAGTCAGCCTGCTAGCCAAGACGCGTGGTCGCCAATAGTTGGCGAGCGCCAGCTATCGCCTAAAGTTGAGCGTGCGACCAACCTCCATCCACCGGCAAAGCCTGTGCTTGTGGAAGGACATACCGCCCCGGAATTTACGAACGAGCGTGATGTGGATATTTTGGGCGAAACGGCACCTTCAGTGGATATTTTGGGCGAAACGGCACCTTCAGTGGAGGACGAGCGGCTGCTGGTGCTTGATCTGCCACCGCTAGTCTCCTACGATCTTCGTACGGCCAAAGTCGATCTCAACGTCCTTCAACATCTCTTTCATGCGCCACATCTCCAATCGTTGCGCGGCCGCCCTCTCGAGGAGTTCACCGACAACGACATTCGCAACCTCTCCTATGCCATTAACCGCGAGATCACCAATCTCAACCGCGGCATATACGGGGTTAATATCGGCACGCGTGTGCTGGCGATGATCCAGCTCAGCGTGGCAAGGCTCCAATTCGAACGATTGGAAATTGGCTCCAGTGGGGCCGATATACGCTTTTGCCTCTCTGGCTACAGCACGCGCATGGGCGAGTACCTGATCGAACAACACCACCGCTACGACTCGGCTCGCGACTACTATCTCGAGGCAGTCTCACTCAACTCCGTGGCTTCCCAGGGCGTGGACTTCCCAACACGTATTCTCTTCCAAAGCTGTATCCCCAGCTTGCGCGGTCGCAGACGTACAGAGGGCAAGCCGTTCGATTTCAGAGACGTGAGCGAAGCGAAGTGGCGCGCTCCAGCGACTATTGAGGCGACTGTGCGGAGCTTCATTGAACTTGGCAGGCGTCATTATCGCCAAGCCGAGCAATTGCTCGATGAAAGCCCAGAGTGGTTGCGAACATCCGTCATCGCGGACCTTCAGGAGCAGCTGAAGACGCGCGACGCCTCGTTTGCGAATTGTGTGACTGTCTACAAGCAGATCTTCGACCACTTCGAATCGCTGCTCAAACAGATGCAAGAGTGTGGATCATCGCAACGCATTCTCTACTTAAGCCCGGAGTTTCGCGTGGTCGAAAAACAGCTTGGCACGTTGCTCAGTCCCACCAACCGGGAAATCATCCAGTTGCTGATCGAAGCAATCGAAATGATTCAGCGATTCTTGACCTGTAAATCGTACGAAGACCAGCGCAGCTACAGTGCACGCGCTATCCATCTTCTAGACAATATCCCGGGCTACGGCGCTGATAAGCGCACCGCGTTATGGGCCGCGCACTTCAGTCCGATCGCACAACGATGGCGTGATGTTCTAAAGGCGGAGCTTTCGTTGATCTCCTCGGAGATCAGCCCTGTGCTACGCGTATTATTGGCAGAGGCCCATGTGAGTCTGGATAGCGAGAACCAGGGCCGCGTGATTTTTCGGGTCGAGAATATCGGTGCCGGGACGGCTGAGCCCGTCAATATTAACTTCCGACCGCTTGATCCTTCCAGCCGAATCACTCGGCCAGCTAGACGTGCATACCGTCTCGAACCTAACGACGTGATTGAGGGGTTTTTCAACCTCGATGAATACCCTTTCGATCGACCGTTAAGCTTCACCTACGACATTTCCTACTACGATCCGGATCGGAAGTTGCACGAGGTGCAAGCGCCGCAACCGCTCGTTGTACAGCCCCTACTGGACGAGGCGTTGGTCGCAAATCTGAAGAATCCATTTCGTACGGACAAGGAGGTAGACGACGCACGACTCTTCGTAGGTCGAGATGTTCTTCTCGATGAAGTCTGTTCCTACGCAGTCAACCAATCTCATGGCGGCCTGCTGATGCTATATGGGCAGAAGCGGGTCGGCAAGTCGTCGTTACTGCTGTTTCTAGAGAAACGCATCAATGAATTGCAGCATCAGAAGCCGGTAGTTGCTGTGCGCGTAACATGGCTCGACTTTTCGGCGCACAACGCCGCCGGGGTGATCGAAGAAATCATCCTGGCAGTGCGAGAGAAGTATGTCGAGATCTACCAGCGCGATCTCCCGATTCCGTCACGTACCGAGATTCAGGCCAGCTACTCGCTCGCATTCAACGATCTGCTGCGAACGTTGATGCAGAACGGAGTGAAACGTCTCGTACTACTAGTCGACGAGTTTGACGTTATCGTCAACCAGCTCGACTTAGACAAGGGCTTCGATCGCATGTTCTTCGAGTACCTGCGTGGCTTGAGCAAGCGTGGGCAGGTTGCTCTGGTGCTCACAGGCGGCGAAATGATGCCGCTCCTCTTCGAGCGGTTCGGTGAGATCTTCAATCATGATCGGACATGGCGAATCGCCTATCTCTCACCGACCGATGGTTCGGTCGAGGCGCTCGTCAAGAACGATTACGTGCGAGACGATCTGCACTTCAGCGACGATGCGATCGAGATTATCAAGCGGATGTCCGACTGCAATCCATGCTTCGTCCAGATGATCTGCAAGGAGCTTGTCGATCGGGCACGCTTCCAACGCTCGCTCCAGGCCTGCCGACTCGACGTTATCGAAGCTTCGGACTGGCTGGTACGCCAGCCTTCTACCATCAACTATGTTCGTCACCTCTACTCGCCATTTCACAACCCTGATCCGCTTGACCTCGTCGTTATTGGTGTAGTGGTCGAGGAGGAACTCAAGGGCCACAAGCCCAGCTTTGTTGCCCAGCAGACCGTGCTTAACCGCATCAGGCCCGAATATCATGATCGTGTTGTGACCAAGATTGGCGAGTTGGTTCGCCGGGAAATCCTCGTCCGCAACCCCGACAGCGCGGACGAACTTCGGGTCGCGCTGCCGCTATTTCGTGATTGGTTCAATGACAACAAGCCTGAGTATAATCTGTGGGCGCCGTTTCTGAGGAGGTAAGCAATGCAGCTGGCTGATCTATATCGAAACCATTTGGAGCGCGCATACCGAATTGTCCTCCCACACCAAGATAGTTTGCCACAATCGCTGATTGTAGATGGATTGCCACAGTGCGGCGTCGAGAAAGTTATCCAGTTACTTGTCGACCGTATACGCAGCGAGTGGGCTGCGCCGGCAAGACGGATAGTCGTCGAGCTGAATTTGTCTACATGCCAACTCAAGCCGATCGCATACTTGGTCCAGATCCTGATCGACTCAATTGGCGCGACCGGGCACATATCGCCGCCTGCGACATCGGACCGGGGGAATGAGTGGAGCAGCCTACTGGCTCACCTGCGTGAAGAGGTTCTCACGGTCGCAGAGCGCAACGGGCAACTCATCTTCATCCTTGATGACTTTGACACAATGCTCAAGTTCAAACGCGATGAAGCGCAGGATCTGCTTAATACTTTTCAGTCGATAGGTTATGAGCAGCGCTACCGAACCGCTTTTATAATCCGCTGCTATCGTGACATCCAGGATATTTGCCGTGAGACCAATTATTCTGACTTCTATAAGATTTTCGGAACAAACCACCATCGGGTCTCCCGAGTGAGCGATCAGATGATCGAGCAGTTTGTCAAGGCGAGGATTCCAAACGACGACCCCGAGATCTACCAGCGCATCGTTCAGCTGAGCGCCGGCTATCCCGAGCACGCGGAGTTGCTCATGCGGCACGTTGGCGTCGATGAGAACCTTGAACGCCAGGCTCTTGATGATCTCACTCTTGTGTTCGACGAATGGATGAGCTGTCTGACCCCCGATGAGCAGCATATACTACGCCTGCTCGCCAACAACCAGACGCTCGATGATCAGTACATCTTTATTCAGCGAAAACTTATTCGCAAGGCTCTCTTGCAGGACAGCGGTGTCAAGATCGCATCACCCTTGTTGCAGCGCTATCTCCTGGACCAAGTGGGCAAGATCTCTGGAAATCAGCCTCCCTTCATTCGTCGATCCTCAACCTTGAGTAAGGCGCATCGCTACATGCTGGAGCGGCTATTTCAGGGTCGTCACTATATCGAATGGAAGGTGCTGCAGAACTTGACACCCGACGACGCGACCGTTTATCAGATTTCTGGCGAGGATAGCAACGGGGTGCCATATCGGCCGTGTGTTGTGAAAGTTCATCTTTCCAGCAATATAGACACTGAGCTAGAACGAACCTCCCAGGCACGCGACATGCTAGGCTCGATTGTACCGAATCTCCTAGGACATGCCAATTATGAGAATATGAAGGCAATCGCCTTCGAATATGCCACTGGTGATAATAGTGGCTTTAAAGTACATCAGTTTGCCGAGTTCTATAACAGCGAACCCATCGAAAATATAACTACGCTCTTGCGAAGGCTATTTGAGCAGGTGCTCTGGCCATTTTATTCACGGCAAAGCCTGAAAGTCGTGTCGGTATCAAGTCTGTACTTCTTGCCACGCATACGACAGGGTGAGTATGATCGCCTGGCCGACCTATTTCGCCGTAATCCGCTATACGACCGGGACATTGAACGGCAGGTGATACCCGGTATCACCAGGCCACTTGCCAATCCAGGCATCGTGTTGCGACCGGAAAATAACATGCCTCAGAGCGCGCATTCGCGTATTTTTGGCGAGCGACGTGAGGTTGGATTATGTCGGGTGCATGGAGACATCAATCCTCGAAATGTCTTAATCGATGGCATCGATCATATTCACATCATCGATTTTGCCACGATGAAAGATGATGGTGCTCGATTTATTGACTTCACGCGCGCGGAGGCAGAGATCAAATTCAAGCTGACTGAAGTCGAAGACACCCAAGATAGTTTCCGTGCGATGGTCTATGTCGAGCGACTGATTTCCGAGGCCAGTAGTGACGAGGATTTCACCTTTTTGGCTCACCTGCCATTTACTGCAAATATCGCTAAGATGGTTGCGAGCGTAGCGGTTATTCGTGAGGCAGCCCGTCGAATATGTCAGTTCCCTATCAGCGCCAGCGCACTGGAGTTTGAGTACAAGACTGCCCTCTTAGCGCAAACCCTGCGGATCGCCCTGTATGATGAGTATCTCAGCAGATCGCAGCAGCATTTGGCCATCACCTCAGCGGCCCTCTTGACCGAGCGATTGCTCATGCTGCGCGAGATGCTAGAGCAGAAATAGTGCTATGAGTCTTGAACTGCGAGAAGAACAAGGTCACGGAACTGACACACGTCGAAGAGGGCCTCAAGGCTATCAAGGTCACTGGGACGCAATCGGAGTTGTCACGAAAGAAGCCTTGCTGTGTGATGCTTCGTATACAGCGGCTAGTATCGATCAAATTGCTATTTAAATCGAGGGCAACGCCGCAGGGTAGCGTCAGGGCGAGCGCATCTTAAATCGGGTAGTAGGTAGAGGTCGAATGGTGAACACCTTGAAGAGCGAATACTGGCTCTCCAGGACTTCCCGTGGGGTTTTACGCCTATTCGGCATCACAGAGCCTAAGAGGCTGTCCAAAAATCCGGTAGCAGGTACGCCTCTTGCTGTAGTGTTCGGCAAAGCTTCGCCGTCGCCGAGCAGAGCAGGAGGACCAGATGTCCAAAAGCACCTATGCGAACACCGCACATGCGCCACAGCCAGCAAAACGCTATCCGAGCGACTGTACCGATGCAGACTGGGCGATCATTGCACCGTTTACGCTCAAGCCTGATGGAGCTGGGCGCAAACGCACCGTTAATCTGCGTGAAGTTGTCAATGCACTCTTCTACCGTACGAAAACCGGCTGCCAATGGCGCATGCTTCCCACCGACTTTCCTGATTGGCGGCACGTCTGGTACTACTACGATCTCTGGACGGAAGATGGTACTTGGGAGCGCATCAACGATACGCTGTGCAAACACGTGCGCGAAGCAGAAGGGCGCGATCCCGAACCGACGCTCGGTATTGTTGACAGTCAATCGCGCAAAGCGACGGAAGCAGGTGGTGAGCGTGGCTATGATGGTGGAAAACAGGTTAACGGGCGCAAGCGTCATATCTTGGTCGACATCCTTGGGCTCTTGCTGGTCATCTTTGTCCATGCGGCCGATATTCCCGATTATGAAGGTGCGGCTGATGTATTTCGCATTGCGCAGCGAAAATGCCCGCGGTTGAAGAAGATTATTGCGGATAGCGCCTATGGATGGAACGATTTCGTGGAAACCGTCGGACGTCTGTTTCGTTTTGCCCTTGAGCTTGTTCGGCGAGACCGGAAACGAAAAGGATGGTATGCCTTGCCCAAGCGCTGGATTGTTGAACGCACCTTTGGGTGGTTTGGCCGCTATCGTCTGTTAAGCAAGGAATATGAGCGAAAAACGACATCAAGTGAGACGGATGTCTCTATCGCTTCTATTCGGATGATGCTCTACCGCTTAAACCGTAGAGAGCACACCTGAATTTTTAGACAGCCTCTAAAAGAATTCCTCGGGATTTTGACCTGATTCGAGCGCCAACTGTTGCACGACTTTGGCTTTCTGATGCGGTAGTATAACACCTGTGTTCCACGGGAAGTCCCAAAGAGCCCGAATACTGTGCCCGTTCTGATGCACTCTGATACACTCGAGCTGTCGCCGTAACCTCTCCGCCATTCGACACCTGACCACCACCTGCTCCGAAGTTGTTGAGGTCTCCAATGCCCGCTCACTACCACTTTCGCGCGCTCCTACTCACCTGCTTGCTCCTGTGTGCCGTAACGTTGCCATCTATCCCCACCACGGCAGCGCCGCCGCCGGCGATCGCCGCGCTGTTCCCCGGCACGCCCGGCAGTTCCACCTCGACCGCTTTCAGCAGATGTTCGCCGCCATCGAAGGTTTACCCGATGCAGTCCTCAGCGATCCAGCGCGCTATCTTCCATGGTTGGAAGCTGAGTCCGTCAAACCGAGTGATTTCTTCGCCCATTTCCATGAAGAGCATGAGTCGGATATGCGAGCTTGGTTGGCACGAGGAGCGCAGCAATGAGGAGATCCAGCGCTTCCAGGTCCCGAAGCCGTTGCTCTTTGACTTCGAGCAGCGCCAGTGCCCGCCGGCCTTCGAAAGCGCGGGTGCTACTCCGGCGGCATCACCATGCTCGACGCTGATGCCGTGCTAGACCACACGATGATGCGGGAGCGAACGATGAAGGACAGCACGCGCAGCGCCTTAGCCACGGAAAACGACATGGCTTGAACCTGGGAACAGATCTTCAAGTCGTCCGACGAGCTTGCGGGATAGATGATGATCAAAGAGCAGTTTCATGCTGCCACAAGGATGTGATGGTCGCGGTCCGCAGCAAAGCTCAGGCACGCCTGAATATCTTCCGCAGTCAAATCGGGAAAATCATCAAGGATTTCTGCGACCGACATGCCAGCGGCAAGATAGGACAAGATATCATAGACCGTGTAGCGGAGTCCCCGAATAGTTGGTTTGCCGCTTCGGATGTTCGGATTAATGGTAATGATAGCGCGGTAGGATTTGTCCATATTCATTTCCCAAGCGTGCCAGATCGTGATGGCGTTGTCGCAAGACCAGATTGTTTGATTGTACCATACCACATTCCTGGTTGCACATTGATGGCAGCGTCCAACATGATAGCGGTGTCGAGCAGCAGCAGCGGCTACGAGCGATTGCGGTGCTGCGCCTGGTCGCGCAGCTGGCGGGCGAACGCCGAGCTATCGGCGATGTCCTCGCGCCCTTCCCACAGGCCAACTAGACCGGAGGACAGCAGGCCGGCCGCAGTGAGTGGCGGGCGCTCGCTGGTGGCAGGCGGCTTGGGCAACACAATCATCTCGACACGCTGGCCGCGCTTGATCGGCAGATTCGCGCGATATTATAGCATGGCAGCGCCTCCGCTCGCCGGCCGATCCCATCCTTGTTCGGGCATGGTGTGCGAAAATCGCCGATTCGCACGTTTCTCTAGTAGCCGAATCCCTCGCCTGCCTATGTGCAGCATCAAGGGCAACCAGGAGCACCCGCTCGGCGGCCCGCTTGCCCCTGGCGAGCAGAAGGTATTCGATGGGCCAACCGGGAATATCTGGGCAAACGGCGATAGGGATGACGGGGCCTTGTACAATACGCAGGGTCAGCTCGTCAGCTACTGGCAAGACTGATTGATCGGGCCTCCACCGTTGGCCAGCGTCGCCTGGTCGCGCGCTAGCCGTGATGCGTCGCTACCCTGACGACAAAGGGGTTGGGCTAGCCCAACCCCTTTGTCGTCGCCTTGAACAATATGCACCCCTACAGATCTCCATGTGCGTGCCCCGGCCGAGCAGCTGCCGATTACGCTGCTCGACGCGGTGGTGCTCGCGGCGCGCGCTTCGAGGACCACGGCGCGCAGGGCGTGCAGCTGGGGCTGCTCGGCAACGAGGTGTACGGGCAGTAGGCTCCGGCACCGGCGCCAGGCCTGCCGACACGTCGCCGGTGGGCCTGGTGCGCTTGCGGACTCACCCTCACGCCGAGCCTTCCACCGCGCACCGGCCGACGTGATACCACGCCGCGACGCGGAAGGGCAGCAGCGCGGCATCAGGGTCGGCCAGCGTGTACCAGCCGGCCTTGCCGCCCTGGTCAACCTCGAGCATGTGTTGCGCCGGGTTCGCCATGAACAATCCCGGCTCGGGCTCCGCGAGCATCGGAATTGGGATGACACCCATGTGCACCACAAGCCCGAGCCGGTCGGCGAAATGGCGCCGCAGCAGCTCGAACTCCGCCGCCGTAAACAGCTCGTCCATGTACTGCTCGGCGCGGATGCGCTCCGAGTCGCCGAGCCGGTGATAGTCCGCGATCAGCGTCGGGTAGGGCGCGATCGGTCGCGCGCGATCGACGTACACCCACTCCACCTCGACTGCGCGGTACCAAGCGCCGCTGTGCTGGAGCCGCTCGACGATCGAGCTGGCGCCGTAGAGCTCGTCGATCATCACTTCCTCTCGTGTTTTCGCTCTTGCTATGCGTTGAAGAGCGGTTCAGCAGCGCTCGTCATCGCCGTAGAGATCCTTCCGGCTCAGAAGATCGAACGCGCAGGGCTCTCCAAAGCCGAGCTTGCCCGACGCGCCGAGGTCAGCAAGTACACGCTCCAGAAAAAGACATCTGGAGAACTACCGTGCGCCCGCGGCGCGAGCGCCTGACGCCTCGCGCGGGCCTACGCCGAAGAGCGCGGCATCACCGACGAGCGGGCGATGCAGGAGCTTTTCGAGGAAGTCACAGATTGTCCCAGCCACCGTTTGCCACCATCCGGACAGGGAGGCTGGCCCACTGCGGGAACTGGTCGGCCACGAGCCGGCGCACCAGCTCTGCGTCGACGCTCATGCGCCGTGGCGGGGCGCCGAGTTGCGGTGTGTTGCTCAACGAGACTTCCATATTCTGTTACTGCTCCTGTCCGAAGGCGTCAACTGCATTGCTTTGTTCGGCGACCTCCCTCCTCCACCCCGACAAGTATACAGCAGGTAGTACATCTGGCCTTCTATGGAGCAGCCTTGTCTCAGCCGTCATCCCAGCGAACATCCATGGGTCGAGCAACCCCGGGCAGGGGCAGCGATGCCGCCTCCGCTTCGACTGCATAGCGCTGTGTTTGGGAAAGAGGTTGCCATGGCTGGATCGTGAGTATATGCCCTGCGCGCCGCCAAATGCCGACCGTCTCACCGTCGACGAGTAGGGCGCCCGGCCAGACACGCGATGTCCACAGCGCGCGGCGCTGACGCTCGTCGGGCACCAGGAGTTCGCGGTCGGCGCCTTGCAGTAAGAACCAGCTATCGCCGCTCGGCAAGAGCCGGGCCGGCGCTGCCGAACCAGGCGCCGATCGGAACAGAGCTTCATCCTGGCTCAGGATCCATGCTGCTCCGATCGGTGTGCGCACCTGCGTCAGCGACGTGCCCAGCGTTTCGAATGCAGCCATACCGGAAACCAGTCCAATGCCCGCCCACGTCGCGAAGGCGTCGGGCGTAGCGGGGCCGAATATGTGCACATACCGCCGGGCAAGTTCAAGGCGTGCTTCGTGCGGGTCGATGTCAGGTGCCGGCACGTTCCAGATGTCGGGTTGATGCGACCCATCCCAGCGGATCACGACGGTTCCGGTTGGCGCGGCGTACCGCAGTTGATTAGGATGCTTTGCCCCCATAGCGCGTGCCGCAGCGCCATATGTCATCCGTCTTCCGGCGAGCGCCACCTGCAACCGAGCGGCGATACCCTGAGCGCGCTTTCGTGGCCCTTGTTCATCCGGCAGCCTGCCGAGGGTAAAGACCGCGAGATCGCATGTCGCCACGACATAGGCACTGAACCGGGGTCCCCAGATCTGGATAAGGGAAGGATTCTCCCAGGTTTCAGGTTCGGTACCGGCCATGCGCGCATGGATCGAGAGCAGCGCGGCGCGCGGCATACTGTCTTGCAGGCCTGCCCACGCCGCACGCCGCAGCGCGCCCTGGCCGCGTGGCAGCCGCTCATCGAGCGATGCGGCACGGCGCCGGAAGGCGAGAATCTGCGAACGGGTGAGTTCCAATCCGATTGTCATGTGCGACCCTGCCACATCTCTACGGCAGTGATGAGCTGCCTGATCTGCGCCGCGTGCTCGATTGTGTGCCCGACGGCGCCCATAATGATCCAGGCGTGCGGCTGACCGCTATAACGATGAGCTTGCGGCAGGGGTCTCGCCGCCTGCTCGTCGGTCATGCTCGCGAGCGTGTCGCGCACCCGCGTACGGCAATAGTCGAGGTAGCCGAGCAGCTCGGTGCGCGTCCAAGGCGCGGGCAACCGCGTTAACAGCCAGTGCGGGTTGCCCGCGAACGGGGGCGGTGGCGCCCACGGAGCGAACTCACCGGTGAGATCGTAACAATATGGGTTGCCTTTGCCGTCTGAACATGCTCTGTGAGCACGTACCCGAGCTTGAGCGTGTCGATGCCTGAGAACAGCGATTCACCCGAACCAAGCAGAATCGGCGCGATCGCAAGGTGCAGCTGGTCAATCAGCCCTGCCTGGAGGTATTGACGGATTGCCGCCACGCCACCAGCCAGGCGAATATCTTTGCGTTGTGCTGCTTCGGTGGCGCGGCCGAGCGCGGCGTGCATGCCATCGGTCACGAAATGGAATGTGGTGCCGCCTTCCATCACAATCGGCGCACGCGGATAGTGGGTGAGCACGAACACCGGGGCGTGATAGGGCGGGTTATCACCCCACCACCCCTTCCACGCTGGTGACGCCCAACGCCTGAATTAAGCCGCGCCGCGAAGCGGCGTCGGCTTGAATGAATTGTTGGGCGACATGACCCATCTCCGAGTTAGCGCGCGCGCCGATAGTGCATGGCGACCGCGCCGCAGCGGAGCGGCTTCGCCGAGACCAGCTCGAGCTGTCGCGTGCTAGGGAGCCCGCTCTGGTACAGGGTCGGGCCGTGGCCGGCGATCCTGGGGTGGACAAGGAACGTGTACTCGTCGATCAGATCCAGCCGGTCCAGCTCGGTCGCGAGCTTGCCGCTACCGAGGAGCACGCCGGCCGGTGTCGCGTCCTTGAGCTTCTGCACGCCCGTGCGCAGGTCGCCGGCGATGTGGTGGCTGTTGGTCCAGGGGAAGTCCGTTCGCGTCGAGGACACCACATACTTCGGCTTGGCCTCCAGCTTGACCGCCCACTCGCGCAGCGCCGGCGGTGCTTCCGCGTCGCCGCGGGCGACCGCTGGCCAGTAGCTCTCCATCATCTCGTAGGTGACGCGGCCCCAGAGCATCGCCCCGCCCTCGTCCATGAGGTGGGTGAAGAAGGCGTGCGTCTCATCGTCGGCGATTCCTTCCTGGTGGTCGACGCAGCCGTCCAGGGTGACGTTGATACTGAAGGTCAAGAGTCCCATGGTATCCTCCGTTCGAGATACGCGACGAGCCGCTCGCCGTCTGGCTCCAAGGGCACGAGCCCAATTCACGAGGTGCTCACCCTGTGTCGCCCAACTATAACGAGTAGGCCGCATGGCGTCCCATCCGCTCAATGCGGGATGAGCGTCCGCCTATCTAGCCGCCATGTGCGGATATAGTCTGGCACACGTCCACACTTCCTAGCCCTGCGCCATGACCAGCCGATGCGCGTCCGCCTATTCTACGCCGCCGCTCGGCTCCAGTGAGCGTATACTATGGCTGTACGAGGCGCACAGCGTTAGGGTGTAAATAGTTTCCAGTGTCCCTCGGAGACGACCTCGACAGTTCCGTCGACCACTTTGATGGCGGTTTGTTCGTCGATGACGTATGCCGGACCCGCGATGTCGGCGGCCCACCGTTCGGCGTCAGCCATGGTGTTGGTCGGGAAGAGATCCAGGTGCGGGAAGATCGAAAAATCGACCACTCCCAGGGTGCGGTCGTCCGGCGCGGACGGCCAATGGACGAAGTCCTGCCCGATACGAGGAGTCATCACCATGCTTCCGGCGCTCACCCCCACCCAGACCGTGTCGGGCAGCGAAGGTAGCAGATCAGCAAGACCCGACTCACGCATCCAGTGGCACAGGTATGTCGCATCGCCGCCATCGACCAGGAGCACGTCGGTCTCTCGAACCCACGGAACCCAGCGTTCTGCACCAATCGAAGGCAATGCGGTGAGTTCGAGGACACCGAGCGACGCCCAGCCCAGCCCAGACATGTACTGCCAGTCAGAGTTAGGCTCGGCGGCAATGAAGCCCCGTACCGAGGTCGGCCCGCACATCGGGTGTCCCCATTGCGCAGTCGGGACGCAGAGGGCCTTGCACTCGGCGATTGGCTTACCCAGCAGATCTATGAGCGCGTTGTGGATGCTCGGGTTTGTGACGCCACCCGAGGTGAGAAGATACTTCATGATGCCTCTCCTTGCCGTCGTTCGACCGCAATCGATCGTTTCTGTTCAACTGTGGCCTTATAATCGTTGAGGTCTTGCAGAATGGCCTTTTTCACCACACCCTTGAACAGAATCATTGGGAGCGACTGTAATCGTGCAACGATACCCTGAGGCCTGGTTTCATGCGCACTCGTCAACGTTATGCCGCCGCTGCTCTCTGAAATACGCATAGTCGCTACGAAGACAAATCCACCATCTTCTGCCCTGGTTGTGTAGAACTCATTCTCAGCAGCATCCGTGATCCACTTTTCCACAGTCGCTGGCTTGCCGAAGAGCATGCGGGTCTCGCGCCACTTGAGCCCGACGAGCCCGTTTGCCGGTTTTTCGACAACCTCAACGTGTTCGATTCCGCTGATGATTTCCGCAGCGTGCTCGATGTTGGTGATTACGGCCCAGACCGCTGTCTTGGAGCCATTGATGGTGACCTGTGCTTCAACGAGCATGGTGTTCCTCCTGCGTTTGAGTTACGGTCTGTAGCCCGTGGCAAACACGAGTGCCAATATCGGCGGTGGCGCGTCTGTCGGTCGAGCGGTGTGGCAACGCGCACCTGGTTGACGCTGAAGGATACGTCCCTGCGCGCTAGATCTCAACCCCAGGCAGGCCAGCGGCACCCAACAGCAGCGACAGTTCCCCAGCGTGCGGCAGGTCGTGGTCGAGCAGCCCCCAGATCGTCTGCACGATCGGTACCTCCTCTTCAGGGACAGCATCGGTGGGTGATCCGCGCATCAGACAAGCGGTGATGAACTGCCAGGTCAGTTCCAGCCCCTGCACAATCTCGACGGCAGTGTGCGGTGGGTCGTCCGCCTCCCATCGGAGGAGCGGCGTGAGTTCCGCCGCCCGCTCGCCCAGCGTGCGGCTCAGATGCAGGGCGCGCCCAAAGACGATATGTTCGGCGATGCCCCCCGGCGTGCGCAGACCAGGCAGAAGCTGTCGCTGCAATTGTGCGGAGGTGAGCGGCGCGATGGCGCGCTTGAGTGCTTCCTGCTCATCGTGCCAGCTTTCGAAGGCGCGCGCCTCCGCGATTGCAGCTCGGGTCATGGACGCTCCTCCCGTTGGTTTTACGTTTGGCGTGGCGAATGCAGAGCTATCGGCATCTCAATCGAGTCTATAACAGCATCGACGGGGCATCAATGATACGGCTGCTGATGACGATCCAGCGCTATTCCTCAGGAAAAAGATCCTGGTGCCTGTGTAGAACGGATGTGCGCTCCATTATATAATGGTAGCGTGGCTTGTCAAGAAGCTCCACCGCGCACGTCGATACGCGAGGATATAGCTGTGTTCTCACGAACAACCAGGGAGGCGTGCGCTGATCCCGAACCTCTGGCTGATTGAGCCATTGGCGATCGAGAATATCGCAACCAGCTTCTTTTTCGATCGTTCGCTGTTCCCGCTTGGGCCAGCCATGATCGCTATCAAACCAGGGCGCAAGATAGGGGCTCACCTTGTTGCGCGCAAAAAACGGTCGCGTGCGGCTGATGAATGTGTCAAGCTCCCCCTGATTCACCAGGCGTTGGGCGGCTCGCGCGTTCGCCTCCTGCTCCGACACCGCCAACCAGCGCGCGCTCCTCGCCACCCACCGCCGCACGCTGGCGCACCTGCTCCAGCAGGCCGCCGCCCACGGTGGCCGTCCCTTCGCGCCCCCGGCGACCGCCAACGGCATCGCCGAGCAGCGCGCTGAGATTCCGGGTTCGCCATGAACAATCCCGGCTCGGGCTCCGCGAGCATCGGAATTGGAATGACGCGCACCTTGACCGCAATCCCGAGCCGGTCGGCGAAATGGCGCCGCAGCAGCTCGGACTCCGCCGCCGTAAACAGCTCATCCATGTACTGCTCGGCGCGGGTGCGCTCTGATTCGCCGAGCCGGTGGTAGTCCGCGATCAGCGTCGGGTAGGCGCGATCGGTCGCGCGCGATCGACGTACACCCACTCCACCGCGACTGCGCGGTACCAGGCGCCGCTGTGCTGGAGCCGCTCGACGATCGAGCTGGCGCCGTAGAGCTCGTCGATCATCACTTCCTCTCGTGTTTTCGCTCTTGCTATGCTTTATAAAAATGAACGGTATAAGCCGTGCTATTGGAACCAGTTCGTGCATATCCCACCGCCTCCCCGCACGATAGAAGCCATAGATGCACCTGCCAATCGGACACTGTGCCCCCGATTCAGAAAACCGGCGAAGATTTCCTTATACTTGCGCCAACGCGTGCAGGACATTGTCTTCGTGCAAGATATTAATGCTCGACTCTGTGCGTCAGACCCGCAACAACCTCTCACATCTGAAGATCGATATCACTGCGCGCGCGCGTGATGAGCTGCGTCACTGCCGTGAGTGGCTCGAAGACTACTACGACGATGTTCGCACGGTGGTTATCCCTCCTCAGCCGGCCGAAACCCCGGCGCAGGAGGTTGACACAACGCAAACGAATACGGCGCCGGCAACAGCAGGGGGCGTGCCCGCCACAGCCGTCTCAGTCGACGAGCAGACCAGGCCGAGCGAGGGGCGCTATAGCAAGCTGGCTGACTGGCTATAACCTGGCCGACGACCAGGACCGCATTCAGCTCTCGTTTGGGCAGATCGAGCAGCTCATCGGCGGCAAACTGCCTAAGTCAGCGCGCGAGTATCGCTCGTGGTGGGCCAACGATACCGCACGTGGGCCACAAGCCGACCAATGGCTCAGCGCAGGTTGGCGATCCTATGAAGTCGATCTGCAGCGGGGGCACGTCACCTTCATCCGCCTACAGGATCGCGAGCGGGCGTACAGCCGCTTCTTCGAGTCGCTGATGGCTGAACTTGCTCACTCCGCAACATTTCCCCTCTACCAGTCGAGTAGAGTCGGCTACTATTGGCAGTCCGTAACGAAGATGCCGGCGACATCGCCTTCAATTGGCTACATCACCTTCGCATTCACGCGTGCCCGTCGACCGCGCGTCGATCTGTACATTGATACTGGCGATCGGGTGCGTAACAAGCACATTTTTGATGAGCTCTATGCCCATCGCAATGAGATCGACGCGACTTTTGGCGCACCGCTCGCCTGGGAACGCATCGATGATAAACACGCCTCGCGCGTTGCCTACTATTACGATACGCCGACCGTCATTGACGCTACGCCAGAGGAGTTGACCGCGCTGCGCCAGTGGGGCGTCGACGTGATTCTTCGGTTGCACCAGGCGCTCGAGCAGCCGACGCGTGAGGCTATCGCTACATTAGATAGCACGCCCCCGGCCAAGCACAGCCCGGCTCCTACCCATGTGGCCATTGAGATTCAGGGCGTATCAGACCTGGAGGAGCGCCCGTTTGCCACCGTTGAAAACCGCGATACGACACCATGACCCAACACTTCGAGGAGGTCGCTACCCAGATCGGGATCGATCGCAAGACGCTGACCAAGATCGAGCTCAGTCAGCTGCGGCGAATCGATGCCGACAAGATCGAGCGGCTGTGCGCGTTCTACGCCGCCGCCGGCCTCAATGCGCAACACATCTTGGAGTACCAAGCTGAGGGTATACGAACACCCGGCCTTGCCAGCGCCTGAGAAACGAAGCAAGACCGGGTGTTTGACCGTCAAGGTATTCGAGCTTTCGGCCCGAGCACCTTAACAATTGATTCAGCGGGAAGACCGCTGATTGGTGGAGATGGGGGGAATCGAACCCCCGTCCAGAAAAGTTAGCCGCAGATTTACTACAAGCTTAGTCTGCCGTTTAGTGTCGCTCGCGGTCACACAACAGACAAGGCGACCTTTGAGCCGGCCCGCTAATCTTAGCCCGGCCTAGCGGACGATCCACCGGGAGCACCCCGACTGTTGACGTTCGACCCCACTCCATCGGGGTGAGAGTGGGCGAACGGGCTCCCTAGTTAGGCAGCCAGCGCTACGCGGTTAAACGCAACGCGGTTGTTGTTTTTGGCAGTTAATTGCCGTTGCCCCTTTAACGAGACTGGGCGGCTCGGCTTGCAACCTACGACGTCCTCCCCTGTCGATACCAGGCATCCCCAGGACAACTGCCATTATACCAGATCGATGGGGCCGCGTCAACGCTCGCGCGCCAGCTCGTCGCGCACGAAGACCTGGTCGTCGCGCACCTCCGTCGCGAGGCGGGCCATGTCCTGCGGTCGCTCGCCGCTCTTGAGCCCGTCGACGTAGCGGCCTTCCGGGGTGTAGCGCGACCCCAGGCAGTTGATGTCTTGGAACATGCCGGCCTGCTGGTCCCAGTACAGGAAGCATCCCGACAGCGTGTCGATGCCCAGCAGCGCGATCCACGACCCGTCGGCCTGGCGCCGGATGAAGATCGTGTCCTCGCTGAGGGTCTCGTCGCGCCGCGCGATCAGGCTGCTGGTGTGGAGCTGCGGCACGGCGATGCGGTGTGGCTGATTGTCGGCGTAGTCGCTCACGCGCCCGGCCGGGATGAGCCCGGACGGCCGCACGACGAGCTGCCAGCTGATCGCCGAGCACAGGCCCAGCAGGATCAGCACGGCGATCGAGAAGATGATCAGCGCGCGCCGCTGCCGTCGCTCCTCTCGCTCTAGCTGGATGGTTCGTTCTCGTAGCATAGCTCTGTGATCTGTCTTGTTTCCAATCCGTTGAGGCTTGGGGCTTGGGACGTGGGACGTGGGACGTGGGGCGTGGGGCGTGGGGCGTGGGGCTTGGGGCTTGGGGCTTGGGACTTGGGACTTGGGGCTTGGGGCTTGGGACTTGGGATGAGTCCTGTCACCTTGTCACCTTGTCACCTTGTCACCTTGTCACCTTGTCACCTTGTCACCTTGTCACCTTGTCACCTTGTCACCTTGTCACCTTGTCACCTTGTCACCTTGTCACCTCGTCCCCGCGCTCTCAGAGCCGCCGCGCGACAGACAGCAGCAGATCGCTCGCGCCGCTGTACTCGTCGAGCTCGTACGAGCCGTAGACCGCCTCCAGCGCGAAGCCGGCCCGCGCCAGCAGGTGCTCCAGCTCGTGGCGATACAGCCAGCGCATGGTGAACGGCAGCGTGCTGCGATGGACCAGCCCGCCGCCGTCGATCTCGTCGTAGATGAAGGTCACGTGGCTGGTCTGCGCGGCCATGTCGACATGCTGGACCACGAACTTCTGGACAGGCGTGCCGTCGGCCAGCCGGAAGCGCTTGTCGAGCAGCAGCTGGCCGCTCTGCTCGGCCAGCGCGCGCGGGTCGGGGTTGAACAGGTCGATCGCGAGCAGCCCGCCCGGCCGGAGCGCGGCGTGGATCTGCCCGAGCGCGGCCAGCTGATCGTCGGCGCTGGCCAGGTGCATGAATGAGTTGATCGCCACGATCGCGAGCCCGAACGGCCCGCGCGGCGCGCGCTTGCGGATGTCGGCCTCAAGCAGCTCGACCTGGTTCAGCAGGCCGGCCTGGGCCAGCCGCTCGCGCGCCAGCGCCAGCATGCCGGCCGAGATGTCGACGCCGGCGACCTGCAGGCCGGCATGCGCCAGCGGCGCCAGCAGCCGCCCGCTGCCGCACATCACCTCAAGCACTCGCCCCCCGCTGCGCCGCGCCAGCTCGCGGTAGAACGCCACGTCGTCCACGATCGCGCCGTAGTCGGCGTCGTAGTAGCGCGCGAAGGCGTCGAACTGGCTCATGGCAGGCCCACCCGCAGCACGGCCAGCATCACCGCGCCAATCAGCACCAGGCCGACGATCCCGATGACGACGATGCGCGGGTTGAGGATCGGCTCGAAGCTGGGCGGGCGCGGCAGCCGCTCCTGGCCCGCGACCGGCGGGCTGATTGGCGTCGCCGAGGGCGGCTGCATTGTCGGCGCGGGGCTCGATGTGGGGGCCTGGCGCGCCGCCGGCCCGCCAAATGGCGGCATGGGCGACGACGTCGGCCCGCTGAATGGTGGCATGGGCGACGACGCCGGCTGGTCGGGGCTGCCTGTGGGCAGCCGCGAGTCCTGTCGCCCGCGCGACGCACGGCCGACCGCTCGCCCGATCGAGACCAGCATGCTGAGCACGACCAGCCCGATAATCACGGTCGACATAAGATTGCCCGGCAGCGTTACAGTGCCGCCAAGGGCGCTCCGCAGCATCGAGAAGATCGGCCCGCCGGCGATCACCAGAATGAAGATCAGCCAGCCGATCACGGTCCCTAGATTCAGTTTGCGCTTTTTGTTATCCTGCATAGCGTGAGCCTCCTCCTGCGCACGCATATTCTAGGCCGTGTCGGATGATTGGTCAAGGGACGATCTGGCCGCCGCGCCACTGGTAGGCCCCGCCGTCGTCGTGCTGGACGATCAGCAGCAGCCCTTCGCGCAGGCTGACGCGGCCGGGCGGCTCCAGCAGGACGTTGCTGACGCCGCGGGCGCGCTCGAAGCTCAGGGTCGCCTCGCGCAGCGGGTAGCGCAGCCCCTCGGTGGTGATGCCGCGCACCGCGCCCGAGAGCGGCAGCAGCGAGACGGTATCGCCGACCTGCCCCTCAAGGATCGCCGTGTCGCGCACCAGGAACAGGGTCTGCCGGTCGGCCAGCAGCCGCACGCGCGCGCCCAGCAGCTCGGGCAGCGCCAGCAGCGCGACGTTGGCGAGGGTGTGATCCCAGCGGCCGCCCAGCGCGCCCAGCACGTCGAGCGTGGTCGCGCCGGCGCCGATCGCGTAGAGCAGGGCCAGCTCCAGGTCGGTCTCGTCCTTGTCGCGCGGGTAGCGGCGCAGCTCGACGCCCTGCCCCACCAGGGCGGCCAGGCTCGCGGCGTCGAGCGAGTCCATGTCGCCGATCGCCAGCCGCGGGAGGCGCCCGGCGTGCAGCAGCGGGAGCGCCCCGCCGTCGGCGGCGATCAGCAGGTCGGCCGCGCGGATCTGCGCGTCGTACGGCGCGATGTCCAGGTCGGGCGAGTTGGCGATGATGACGGCGTACATGGTTGTCTCCAGGCGCCGGGCGCTTTTAATCCGGGCGGCCGGCTGTGTCGTGCGCTCGTCTCGGCGCGCCGCATCCTAGCACTGCCGCGGCGCCGGCGTCAAACGGCGCGCTGTGTCCCCTCACCCCCCGGCCCCCCTCTCCCGCCGGGAGAGGGAGGGATTAGTGGCTCGGCACGGGGTTTCGGCGGAGCCGAAGCCCCGTGCCGAGCTGCCGTTTCCCCGCCCCTGGCAGGAGTTGGGGTGATCCGGC
The DNA here is from genome assembly GCA_016717335.1 of Candidatus Ribeiella danica. Taxonomy (GTDB): domain Bacteria; phylum Chloroflexota; class Chloroflexia; order Chloroflexales; family Roseiflexaceae; genus Ribeiella; species Ribeiella danica. The sequence goes on along the minus strand of JADKFS010000002.1, from coordinate 792,511 downwards.
GCGACTTGCGCCCGTCACCCGATAGCAAAGCGACGCGAACCCAGCCGGCGCAGCCGGAACATGGTACAATGCCCGCCGCACGCGGCCAGCGGGCGCCGCGCCGATGGGTGTGCCATGACGACCAATCCTTTCACCGAGCGCGGCCGGATCACCGAGCCGGCGCGCTTCGCCGGCCGCTGGGGCGAGCTCTCGCAGATCTTCGAGCGCCTGGAGGCCGGCCGCCCGGTGCTGATCTTCGGGCCGCCCGGCATCGGCAAGTCGTCGCTGCTGACGCATATCGTGCAGGCGGCGTCGGTCAACCTGGAGCTGCCGGAGCTGCGGGCGTACTATCTCGACCTGCGCCACGCCGAGAGCCCGGCCGAGATCTACTGGACGGTCTCCGGCGCGCTGGGCCAGCGCGGCGATACGCTGGCGGCGTTTGAGCTGGCGCTGGTCGCGGCCGGCGATCCGGTGCTGCTGGCGCTGGACAATGCTCAGGGGGCGCTCGCGGCGGGCTGGGGCGAGCTTCTGCTCGAGGCGCTGGCGCGGATCGCCCGCGGCCGAGCCCTGTTTCTGGTCGTCGCGATCGAGGGCCAGCCGCCGCTGCTGAGCGAGCGCTTTGCCGAGCTGCGGCTGGGCGCGCTCTCGCAGCCCGAGGTGCGCCTGCTGACCGAGACCTACCTGGACGGCGACGAGGTGGCCTTCACGCCGGGCGAGATCCGCGAGATCTCGGGCCTGAGCGGCGCGCACCCGGCCTACGTCCAGCGGGCGGCCTTCCACCTGTACCAGAGCAAGCTCGACCCGAGCTACGACTGGCGTGCGTCGTACCGTGTGGAGGCGCGCACCCGGCCCGTTCCCGGCGCGCCGCTGCCGCCGGGCGTGTTCGAGGGCCAGCAGCGCGAGGGGGTCGAGCGCTCGAGCTACGGCGAGCCCGGCGAGACCTACGCGCCGAGCGGGCCGCAGCAGCTCCCGCTGCCCGAGGTCGCGCCGGGGCTGCTGCTATTCATCCCGCTCCTGATCGCGGCGCTGTTCCTGCTTGCCACCGGCGCCCTCGCGCTGGGCGCCGTCGCGGCCCTGGCCGGGCTGCTGGTGGCCGGGCTGTGGCTGCGCCGGCGCTCTTCGTAGCTGGCGCCTCACCACGGCAGCGCGACGAGCCCTGCCCCGATCAGGTAGATCGCCGCGACCGCCAGCGCGATCAGCAGCACGAGCGCGGCCACAAGATAGGGCGAGCCGGATCGGACACGCTGGGATCTGCGGCGGCCGGCCAGCGCCGCGGGCTCGATCCCCAGGTAGGCCGCGTAGGCCGCCACGATGCTCTGCCGCTGCTTGGGCGGCAGGTAGGCCCAGTTCTCCTGCTCGACCGCCTGCAGAAACTCCCAGCGGATCTTGCTCTCCTGCTCGACTTCGTGCAGCGTCAGGCCCTTGAGCTGCCGCGCGTCGCGGATCAGCTGGCCGATCGGCGGCGCCTTCGCCGGCTTCGGCGCGCGGGCAGGCGCCGGCGGCGGCGCGCCCTGATCCGTCTCCGGCGCGGCCGCCACGTCGACCGGCGCGGCCGCCGGCGCCTCGACGTCGAGGTGCGGGTCGACGCGCGACACCGGCCGCGCCAGCGCTGGGGCGCGCCCGGCGGGCTGCGCGCGGCGCAGCACGGCCTCGATCCGCGCGTGCAGCTGGGCCATGCTGAACGGCTTCGTGAGATAATCGTCGGCGCCGGCGCTCAGGCCGGCGACAATGTCCGAGTCGGCCCCCTTGGCGGTCAGCATGATGATCGGCACGGCCGACCACGCGCGGATCTGGCGGCAGACCTCCCATCCGCTGATCAGCGGCATCATCACGTCGAGGAGCACCAGGTCGGGGCGGGTGGCCGGCAGGCGCTGCAGCGCCTCGATGCCGTCCTGGACGTAGCTCACCTGGTAGCCGAAGCCGGCCAGCTGATAGAGCAGCAGCTTGCCAATCGCCGGCTCATCGTCGACGATCATGATTGTTGTCATTGCGCTCACCTCTCGTCTCGGTCGCCCGAAACTCGGCTCGAATCGGTGGGGTGCTCCGTGCGGGCTGCGCGTGGAGCTGGCCGAGCGCGCTTCCTGTTTCAACGGAGCGACTCGTCGGCGTCGGCGTGGCGCAGGGCGCGCAGCGCGCTGTCGCGGACCTCGGCGGGCTGGGCTACATCTTCGGCCAGGCGGCTGATCGCGCCCCAGGCGTCGGTTCCACCGATCGCGTGAAGCGCCGCGATGCAGCGCTGCCGGAGCGCGGCCGGGGTCTGCGCGCGCAGGGCCAGTCCGATCAGCGTCGGGCCGGCCTGCTCCCAGCGCAGGCGGCCGAGCGCCTCGGCGGCCAGAGCGCGCAGCTGCAGATCGTCGTCCTCGGCTGTGAGGATGCGGGCGAGGGTCGGCGCCGCTGCGGCTGCGCCGGCGAAGTGGTCGAGCAGGCGCAGCCGCAGCGCCTGCGGCCAGCCTGGGCTGACGAGCAGCTCAAGCAGCTCGTCGGCCGGCGTGCCCGCGTCGATCAGCTGCTCCAGCGCCAGCAGCCGGTACGGCAGCGCGCCCTGGTTCAGGTAGGTCCGCAGCAGCGGGCGGTAGCTGGCGCCGCCGATCCGCAGCAGCGCGCCGACGGCCTGCAGGCGCAGCGCGTGGTCGGCGCTGGGCTGCTGGGTGATGCGCACCAGCATTGGGGCGATACTGCCGTCGCCCAGCTCGGTCAGCGCGGCGATGGCGGCCTGCGCCACCGCGGGCGCCTCGTCCTGGGCGTATCGCAGCATCAGCAGCACGGCCTCGCGGTCGTGCGCACGGCCGAGCGCCTTGAGCGCGCCGATCACCAGATCGGCCGGCGGCCGCTCCGAGCGCAGCACGTCGCGCAGCTGGTGGCGCCCGTCGGCCGCCAGGTCGGCGGGCAGCTGCGCGGCCGCCAGGCCGCGCAGCGACGGCTCCTCGCGCGGATCGGCGATCAGCCGGAGCAGGGTCGTCTCGGTGGAATGGTCGGCCAGCAGCCCGATCGCCAGCAGCGCCTGCGAGCGCAGGTGCGGATCGGCGTCGTGGTCGTCGGCGATCTGGCGCAGGGCCGGCAGCGCGGCCAGCGCCTTGCGCTGGCCCAGCCCCTCGGCCAGCGCGCCGCGCGTGAAGACGTTGATGTCGTCGCGCAGCAGGGCGCGCAGCATCAGGGCTTCGCCGGCCGGGTGCTCGGTGAGCCGGCGCACGACCAGCCAGCCGGTCAGCGGGTTGTGGCCCTGGGCGTCGAGCAGGTAGCCGAGCGCCTCGACGCTCTGCGGCCCCTCGACGTCGGCGAGCGCGGCGATGACCTCGGCTGTCGCGTCGCCGGCCACGTCGTCGAGCAGCGCGGCGAGCAGCGCGGCGCGCGCGGCGTTGCCGCCGATCGCGGCGAGCGCATGGGCCGCCCCGATCTGCACATGGTCGGCCTCGCCGGCCAGAAACTCGGCCAGCGTGGTCGGGCGCGACTCGGGCGTGGGGCTCGCGGCCAGCACCAGCGCGAGCCGGCGCGCGATCGGCCGCGGCAGCGCGGGGTCGTCGACGCAGGCGTCGACGCGCTGCTGAAGCAGGCGCGGCTGCAGATTGTGCTGGAGCCGCTGCAGCGCGCCGGGGCCGAGCAGGCGGCTGATCGGCTCGGCCGACGCAGGGTCGGCGATCTGAGCCAGCGCGCGCAGCCCGGCCAGCGTCAGCGCGACGTCCTGGCCAGGCCGGTCGATCAGGCGGAGCAGCGCGCCGCAGGCCTCGCGGTCGCGCAGCGCGCCCAGGCCATCGCAGCACCCCTCGACGATCGCCGGGTCGGTGCGCAGGCTTTCGAGCAGCCGCAGCAGATCGCCGGCTGTGTCGGCGTGGCCGGCGGCGCCGAGCGTGCGCGCCGCCGCGGCCCGAACCTCGACGTGCGCCTCGCCGCTGTCGAACAGCTGCAGCAGGTGCTGCCGGCCGCCCGAGTGGCAGCCGAGCGCCACGACCGCCTGCAGCCGCGCGTAGAGCGGCAGCGCCGGGTCGAGCGCGCAGCGCTCGAGCAGCTGCCCCGCGCCGCGCGGGATGTGGTCGCCCAGCTGCTGGATCGCGATCAGGCGCAGATCCCAGGGCGCCGTCTCGTCGAGCGAGGCGCGGCCGAGCGCTACGGCGGCGCGCTCGAGGTCGTGCTGGTTCAGCCCGATCAGCGCGGCGCGCCGGATATCCGTGTTCGGGTCGTCGCTGGCGCGCTCAAGGATGGTCAGCGCGGCGGGCTGGTCGATCGGGGCGAGCAGATCTAGCGCCGCCAGCCGGGTCTGCGGCGGCTGGCTGAGATCCTCAAGCAGCGCCGCTGCCGTTTGGAGCATGCGCGTCTCGCCGGCGCCGGAGGCGCCCAGCGCCTGCAGCGCGGGCACGGCGAGCGCCGGGTCGAGCGATTGGCGCTGCGCCCCCGGCCGCATCGCCTGCAGGTAGATCCAGCGGGCCAGCGCGGCTGCGCCGGATGGCGGATCGAGCGCGACCTCGCCGGAGGCCATGCGCGCGAGCAGCTGGTCGGCGATCGTCCAGACGAAGGGCTCGGCGGCTGCCTCGTCGACGACCAGCTGGAGCATGCGCCGGGCGGCCTGCTCATCCGGCAGGAGACCGAGCAGCCGGATGAGAAACTGGTGCGCCGGCGCGCCGGCGCCTGCGGCGGACGGCAGCGCCGTGTCCAGCGCCGGCATGCAGGCGTCCAGCAGGCGGCGGGCCTCCTCGCGCTGGGCCGGCGCGCCGGCGCGGGCGAGCTGGGCCAGCGCGGCGACCACGCGGAGCGCCCACGAGGGGCTGCGCGGCGCGCGCTCGCTCAGGCAGCGGCCCAGCGTGAGCAGATCGCTGACGCGCAGCTCGCCCTGGCCCCACAGCGCCGCGAACAGCGGCCCGGGGTCCTCGATCATCGTCGCGATCAGCAGGGCCAGCTCGGCCCGCTCATCCGCGTCGACCTGGCGCAGCAGGCCGTACTGCGCCTCGGCGACGACCTGGCGCGCGGCCATGTAGCGCCGGACCTGCGGGTGGATGAAGTGCAGCGCGCCGCCGGCGCCCGGCACGATCAGCTCGGTGGCGAGCTTGGCCGGCCGCTCGTCGTAGGCCGCCAGCAGCTGCAGCTCCAGCACCGCCGGCGCCGCGTCCAGCCGCTCGCCCTGCAGGCCAACCACGCTCGCCAGCGCCTCGGCGTACAGGCCGGCCCGCGTCTTCGGCAGGCCGGCCCGCGGCGCAAGCCAGGCCAGCAGGGCGATCTCGAACAGCCGCCCGGCCAGCGCGCGCAGCGGCCCGGCTGGCGCGAGGGCCTTCTGGAGCAGATCGTGGCTCGCGGCCGGCGCGAGCCGCTCGACCCAGCCGGCGAGCAGCTCGGGCGAGATCGGCGCGAGGCGCAGGGGCATATATGAGGGCCACGGCGGCTCCTCCGGCGGCAGCGCGACCGCCAGGCGCGTGGTCGGCGAGCTCTCCGCGATCGCGAGCAGCGCGGCGCGCCAGAGCTCGCGCCGCTCTGGCGCCAGCTCCTCCCAGCCGTGGATCAGCAGCAGATAATCGGGCGCTCGCTCGTCTGCCGCCGCGGCGGGGGCGACGCGCCGAAAGAGCGGCCGGGTATCGCGGGCCGGCCGCAGCTCGGGCGAGCTCTCGATCGCGGGCATGCACTCGGTCAGCAGGCGCTGGGGCAGCGAGACGCCGTCGTCGATGAGCGGCAGCGCGAGCAGCACGGGGGCCGGCGCGCCGGGCTCCTTGTCGGCGGCCCAGCGCAGCGCCCACTGCTGGAGCGCCAGGCGGCGGCCGCTGCCCGATGGGCCGGCCAGGGTGATGCGCTGGGCCGAGCGGATGGCATCGCTCAGGCCGCGCGGCGCGCCATCCGCGCCGACGATACTCAAGGGCAGGTCGGCCAGGGCCGGCAGCAGGCGCAGCATGAAATCCTGCCCGATCTCGCTCGATAGCTTGCGGCGGTAGGCTGCCAGGTCGTTCTGCTGGCGAAGGCGTCCGACGACATTGAAAGCGACCATGACGTTCTCCACGGGCTGAGGGGCGGAGCAATAGTGTCCCGTATCATGGTGCTACGTGGCGCGCATGGCGGCAAGACGCGCAAATTACAGCCCCATTACAGGCGCTGTCCAGCGCGGGATCTTTGTGCGGGGCGGCAGCCCCGCGCCCTTCGGGGGGCTGCGCGCCCCCCGCGCCCCCGCGGGTGTCGATTCCCTCGCGCCCTTCGGGGGGCTGCGCGCCCCCCGCGCCCCCTGCGGGCGGGGGTGGGCCGCCACCCCCGCCGCCCCGGCCGGGGCTGCGCCCCTGGACCCCAAAAGCAACGCCGTCTCTCTTGCGATGCCTGACGCGCATGCCCGGCGGAATCCAGGCGCTCTTGGCGCGCACACCGCTGTCGGGGGGCTGCGCGCCCCCCGTGCCCCCGCGGGCAGGGGTGGGCCGCCACCCCCGCCGCCCCCCGGCCGGGGCTTCGCCCCTGGACCCCAAAAAGAATGCCGCCTCGTTTGCGATGCCTGACGCGCATGCCTGGCTGAATCCAGGCGCTCTTGGCGCGCACACCGCTGTCGGGGGGCTGCGCGCCCCCCGTGCCCCCGCGGGTGTCGACCCCTCAAAGGGTTTCACTTGACACATGGAGGTGGACAGGACGCCATCCTTTGGTATGATCACGCGTGCCAAGACCTGATCAGCCCAAGGAGGAATCCATGCCCACCTCACCCTTGTGATACCACGCGCCAATCGCTCACCACCCATCTGACCGCGGCGCGGGCAGCCAATCGGACTCTGGCCCTGGTCGTGGTCGCGATTGGCCAGAGCGTCTCGGCCCAGATCGGCAAGATCGCCCGCTCGATGCCCTTGGACACCACCCAGCCGCCAAAGAGCAGCGCATCCGGCGCTTGCTGGATAACGAGCGCCTGACCCAGGCCGAGCACTATCAGCCGCTGGCCAGCCGCCTTGCATGGCCTCAAGGCCAGCGGGTGCAACTGCTGATCGATCGCGTGCTGTTGCGCGATACGCATAACATCTTGGTCGTGAGCATCGGCTTTCGCCGTCGCTCGCTTCCACTGGCCTGGCTCGCGTTGGACCATCGTGGCCAGAGCGGCTTGGCCGATCAGCAAGCGCTGCTGGCTCAAGCCCTGGCGCTGTTGCCCGAACGGGTGCGGGTCAGCATCCACGGCGACAGTGCATTCTGCAGCCAGGCGTTGTTCGCCTGGCTGCGCGAGCAGGGCCACGATGGTATGCTCGGGGGTACCTGGACGCACCTGTGGCGCTCACGCCCGACGGTACCGCCACGGCGTTGGTCACCTGGCTGCCCAATCGGGACAGTGTCGCCTATCTCAACGGGGTCTATCTGACCGAGGAGCATCAGGGGCCGGTGAATATCCTGGCCTGGTGGGCCAAGGATGACGATGGCAAGCCGATCGTGCATGCGGTGATGACTAATCTGCCGGCGACCTGGCAGACCTATCGGCGCGGCAGTCGGCGCATGTGGATTGAGACGGTCTTCCGGGACTGGCAGAGCGGGGCTCACCTGGACGAGAGCGGCGTGAGCGACCGTGAGCGCTTTGCGCGCCTGCTGCTGCCGCTGGTGATCGCCTACCTGTGGCTGGTGGCGGTTGGGCGCTGGGTCGTCAAGCGCGGCTATCGCAGCCTGGTCGACGACGGCCCCGCGCGCGCTGGAAATACAGTCTGTTCCAGATCGGCGTGGCCTGGAAGGAGCGCCTGAGCAGTTACACGCAAGCGATACCGGTGGTGCTGCTATTGTACCTGTAATCGTCGCATGAGGTGATACCCTTTGAGGGTGTCGACCCCCCGCGCCCTTCGGGGGGCTGCGCGCCCCCCGCGCCCCCGCGGGCGGGGGTGGGCCGCCACCCCCGCCGCCCCCCGGCCGGGGCTCGCGCCCCTGGACCCCAAAAGAATGCCGCCTCGTTTGCGATGCCTGGCGCGCATGCCTGGCTGAATCCAGGCGCTCTTGGCGCGCACACCGCTGTCGGGGGGCTGCGCGCCCCCCGTGCCCCCGCGGGCGGGGGTGGGCCGCCACCCCCGCCGCCCCCCGGCCGGGGCTTCGCCCCTGGACCCCAAAAGCAACGCCGTCTCTCTTGCGATGCCTGACGCGCATGCCCGGCGGAATCCAGGCGCGGCGGGTTGCAACTCGCGCCCACCGAAGGGTACTGGGCATGCGCCACAATGCTTGCAGCTGGTGCGGCATCACTTGCCGGAGGGGGGCCGGGGGAACCGGCGTGGGTTCCCCCGGGCGGGGGGCCGGGGGCGCAGCGCCCCGGAGAAAAGACGACAAGCTGACAAGCTGACCAGGCGGGGGGCCGGGGGCGCAGCGCCCCGGAGAAAAGACGACAAGCTGACAAGCTGACCAGGCGGGGGGCCGGGGGCGCAGCGCCCCGGAAAACAGCTGGCGCCAGCCACACGAACCGGCGTGGGTTCCCCCGGGCGGGGGGCCGGGGGCGCAGCGCCCCGGAAAGACTCCTGGCGGGGGCCGGGGGCGCAGCGCCCCGGAAAGATGTAGTACACTGTACCCTATGCGAATCCTGTTTCTCAACCCGTTTCACGGCGGCTCGCACGCGGCGGTGGCCGAGGGCTACGCGCGCCACAGCCGGCACGACATAACGCTCATGAGCCTGCCGATCGCCGGGGGCTGGCGCTGGCGCATGCGCGGCGCGGCGGTGACGCTGGCGCGTATGCTTCGCGCGCGTGTTGGGGACGAGGAGACGAGCAGACAAGCACACGAGCGTCAGATAGAGGCTGTCGCCTGGTCACCCCCTCACCCGGTCACCGTGTCAGGGTACGACCTGATCCTCGCGACCGACATGCTGGACCTGGCGACGTTCCTGGGGCTGACGCGCGACCTGACCGCCGGGGTACCGGTGGCGCTGTACTTCCACGAGAACCAGCTGACCTACCCGCTGCCGGCCGGGCGCCAGCGCGACCTGGCGTTCCCGTGGATCAACTATACCGGCGCGCTGGCGGCGGACGCGCTGCTGTTCAACTCGGGCTTCCACCGGCGCGCCTTCCTCGATGCGCTGCCGGGCCTGCTGGGGCGCTACCACGACCACCGCGAGCTTGATCTGGTCGAGGGGATCGCCGCGAAGGCGCGGGTGCTGCCGCCGGGGATTGAATTATCTCGGCTCGATCGTGAGGGGCAAGGGACTAGGGACTTGGGATTTGTCGGCCAGACCTCGGCCCAAGCCCCAAGCCCCAAGCCCCTTGCCCCAGCGATCCTGTGGAACAGCCGCTGGGAGTACGACAAGGGGCCCGAGGCGTTCTTCGCGGCGCTGCGGGAGCTGGACGCGCGCGGGGTCGACTTCCGGGTGATCGTGGCCGGCGAGCACGTCGACCCGAACGAGCCGAACTTTCTGGCGGCGCGGGCCGATCTGGGCGAGCGCGCGCTGGCGTGGGGCTACGCGCCCGACACGGCGGCCTACGCGGCGCGGCTGCGCCAGGCCGATATCGTCGTCAGCACCGCCATCCAGGAGTTCTTCGGCATCGGCGTGGTCGAGGCGATGTACTGCGGCTGCGCGCCGATCCTGCCGCGCCGCCTGAGCTACCCCGAGCTGCTGCCGCCCGAGCATCACGCCGCCTGCCTGTACGACGGCCATGACGACCTGGTCGACAAGCTGGCCGCCGCCATCGGCGACCTGCCCGCGCTCAAGGCGCGCGACTTCCGTGGAGTCGCGGCGCAGTACGACTGGAGCCGCATGGCGCCGCGCTACGACGAGGTGATGGAGGATCTGGCGAGATGAGCCGGGGCGGGCGGATAGACACAGCCGCCCCTGCCCTGATCAGGGCGCCTGCCGGGGCGCGATCGGGGCGCGCATTGTGCGTTGTACCGGCGCATGTCCCTGTTACTCTGGCATTTTTCCCCGTTGCTCAGGCATTTCTCCCCCTTGCTCTGGCATCCCCCCCTGTTGCTCAGGCATTTCCCCCCTATTGCTCCGGCATTTCCCCCTGTTGCTGCGGCGTTCCCCCGCGTTGCACCGGCGCATGTCCCCGTTGCTCTGGCATTTCTCCCCCTTGCGCTGGCGTTCCCGCCCTCTTGCTCCGGCATTTCTCCCCCTTGCGCTGGCGTTCCCGCCCCTTGCGCTGGCATTGTGCAAGGGCGCGTGCCTATTCACCCACACAAACGTCCGAATGACAACTGCCACGACCACGCCGCGGCGGGCGGATCGACGTAGCTGCCCGCGAACGCGAACGGCGGGGACTCTGCGATCAGAGTCCCCGCCGTCTTTTTGCCGACCTACCGGCGCCTGCGCGCCGGGTGGCTCAGTGACTACGGCGCTACGAACGCGACCTGGTTGTTGATCGCGTCGAAGGTGTCCTTGGCCAGCTCCTGGGTGGCCTTGACCTGGCCGTACCAGGCGCTGCCGCCGGCGTTGGACTGGCTCGCCGCGTAGCTCAGCAGCTGCGAGACGGTCAGGCTCGTCGCGCCGCCGAAGGCGCTGCTGGTGTTCTCATAGATAGTGCAGCCGCCGGCGATGTTCTTGCAGACCTTGGTCAGGTCCACCTTCACACTGCCGAGGTTGGTGTAGCCGCCGTTGTATGCCTTGATCGGCGGGTTGCTGCCGAAGATCGTGGTGTCGCTGAAGTAGACGTCCAGCGCTGTCGCCAGCATCTGGCCCTTCAGCATCGCGTTCATCGCGGCGCCGGAGGCGTTGGCGGCCTTGATGACGTTGGTGACGTAGGTGGCAACTTCAGCACAGGTCGCATTCGACTTCAGATCTGCAAATGGCGCGTAGGTGGTGCGCAGCCAGGTGCCAACGTTGCAGACCGCTATGGTCTTGGTGCCAACCAGGGTGCTGGTTGTGGGTGAACTCTTGATGATATTCTGGCCGTTCGGGTTCTGCCAGAAGCCCATGGTCAGGCCGCCCTTGACCGGGCCGCAGACGGTGACGGTCTGGCTGGCCGAGCCGGTCGCGCCGGTGTCGTTGGTCGTGAAGGTGGCGGTGTTGTCGTAGTCAACACAGGCGTTCGCCACAACGGGCACCGTGCGCGTGTAGGTGAAGCTCGTCGGGTTGTCGTCGCCGACGCAGACCGTGCCAAGAGCGCCGGCGTAGCTGTCGGAGACACTCACGCACTCGTCGATCGCGTTCTCGGTGAAGCTGATGTCGCTGAACGTGAAGTTCGCCGAGCCTGCGGCCAGCAGCGCGCCGTTATTGAGTAACTGCTCGGACCAACTCACACTGGCCGTATTATCGAGCTGGCCCTGCGGGAGGCCACTCAAGTCGCAGGAGTAGGCGAATTCGTTGTCGCCCTTCTGGAAGGTTGCGGTCGAGCCCCCGGTTACACTGCAGACAGTCCCATCTGAGAGGATGTCGCTAACGTCGCCTACCACAGGCGCGTCGTTCGGGTTAAAGACCGTAATCGTGCCGCTAACCGTCACGTTACTGCTCGTCCCGGCGTCATGGCCTACGCTGACCGTGTAGGTGAAGGTCACGTTGCCGCTCGCCTGTGTGACGTAGGTCTTGTCGACGCTCTTGGCGATCGTCCAGGTGTAGGTGTTATCGTAGGCGCCGTCTGCATTCTTGCTGATGGTCAGCGGCTCGCCATTGACGACCTCGCCCTCCTGAACCTTGAACGCGTCGTACTTGCAGTCGGACGCATTCGCGGGGTAGCCATCCGCCAGCGAGCAGATCGCCAGGATGTAGACGCCGCCGGGGTTGGTCGTGTCGGCGTAGGGCATCAGGCGGATCTTGTTGTTGGCGAAGTCGTGCGAGCCGCCGTAGGTGACCGTGCCGCCGCTGACGCTGAACGTCCGGTTCGTGTAGGTGTCGTAGTCGTCCGACAGATTCTTGGCCGCGCCGTCGTTCGGGTCGGCCTGGCCGCCCGGGTCCAGCACCGCGAAGAAGTACGTGCCGTCGCCGACATAGGCGGTGCTCGGACCGCCGTTCATCCAGACAAACTCCTTGCCGTCGTAGATGTTACAGTTGGTGTTGGGGTTGCCGTTCTTGCAGTGTCCGGTGCCGTCGACCGACTCGTTGACGGTCGTGAACGCCGCGCCGTTGACCGGCGAATTGGCCGACACCGCCATCGGCACCAGCATCGCCAGCAGCGCGGCCAGCGCGACCAGGATCAGAAAACGTCGTCGCATGATTGAATCTCCTATGTGTTTTGCCATCATCCATCCGTACCGCGCGGTATGCATGCCCGCAAAGCCGCTGGCCGCGCGCCAGAGCTGGGAGTGGACCCAGTGTATTGCTGCTTGCCGATCCGCGCCGGCGACCTCTCCGTCCGTCCCTTCCGCTCCATTCTTCCGCCGGGTCTCTTTGATAGCTGCCTCCTGCCTGATAGCAACGCTGCGTGTGGCGGGTGCATCGCGGCGGGCGTGTGTCCGCACGTTTACAAAATGTTTATCGCTTTCTCATTCCCGATCGCTTGAGAAAGCGCGAAAGTGGCTCTATAATGGGCGTGATCAAGCGCACGAACACAGGCACCGGATGCTGGCAGCGTCGGGCAATGATCTGTGCTGGTCGCCGAGCGGAGAGCGCCCCTAACGCTCTCCGCTCTTTCATGTGCCATCACAGCGCGCTTCCGGCCGGCGCGGGCCGGGAAGTCTGGATCGGTTCAGGTGTGACTGTTACCCCCGCTCTCCGCTCCTCGTGTGCTCGATATAGTCTCCTCTATAGATAAGAGCATCGATCGGCCCCTTTCGTACATTGTTTGCCCTAATGATGCCCTTAAGATTTTCTTAGGCGGGCCGCCCCGGCTTGCGGGACGATGGACGATGTCAGAACCATGTCTTTGCACCCGAACGTGGTAGAAAGCGAGCAGGAGGCCCGGGCGCTGCCCGGACCTCCTTCCTTGCGTTAGGCATGTTTCAATCGAACTTTACAGTTTAGGCACTACGCGGCCAACGCCAGTTCGCCCAAAGGCTCGCTTGTGGAGATTGCCTGGATAGACGCTGGCGGATAGCCCAACGCGACCAGCCAATCGGTCGGCGCCTCCAGCATGCCACTCAAGTGCAATGGACTGTGACCCTTATGGACGCCGCGCGTGAACACACGATGATTATGCCAGACCGCCAGCAGCGCCAACAACCCCGGCGACAGACAGCGATGCACCGCCAGATGCGGTCGCACGATCGAGTGCCAGTTTTCGACCGCGCTGCTGGCCCGCGTGGCCGTCTCCCAGGCGTGGATCAGCACCCGCGCGCCCGCGCGCCATCCTTCCGGCAGCCCAGCGACCAGTTGCTCGGTATCCCACGCCAGGATCGTCCGCCGCAGCCAAGCCCATCCGATCAGAGTCAAACCGTCCGACCCCACCACCGGACGGATCGCTTGCTGGACCGCGTCCAGCGGCGCTACGAAGGTCAACAGCGATCCTTGCGCCAACCGCACGTGCGTCTGCAGGAGCTTGAGTTCGGCCTGCCCACGGTGGGCGCGCTGCTCAGCAGGCTCGCAGAGCAACTCCAGCACCACCATCAGGTTCTGCTGGCGGCGCGGCGCCGCCTGAATGCCATCCCGGTCCAGTACAATCACCGCCAGCGCATCGCGCAGGATCTGGCCGAGCGCCCGCAGTTCTTTGAGCGTGCGTTCCAGGTCAGCGATCTCCGCGTGATGCGCGTCCAGATCGGTGCGCGGGTTGCCGCCACGTGGTTTGCGGCCCGCCGCCAGCCGCGCGGCTTGGCGTTCCACCGTCGGCGTGCGTTCCTGCAACGTTCGCAGACGGCGGGCAAGCCGGTGCTGCACCTGGCTCCAGGTGTGCAACAGATGCCAATGATCGCGTTCGTGCCGCCCGTCGGGGTCGACCGTCTGGCAGGCCGAGCGCAGCGCGTCGCCGCCGTCACTGACGGTGGCGTGCCATTTCAATCCACGGTCCTGCGCCAGCCAGAGCAGCAAGGTCCAGCTCTCGGCATCAACCGGCAACGGACCTTCGGCGGCCCAGACCGCCCAACTGTCGGTATCCACGACATTGAGGTAGGCGCCGTGGCGGTTGTTGGTGTAAATCTCGTCCAGCGCCAGGGCGCGGTGGGGCGGAACGTGGCTGGTCATCCACTGGAGCGCACGCTCTTGGGCTTGATGAACGACTGCCGTAATCGAGCCGATGCTGAGGCGCACGCCACTCAGACGCTGCAGACAGACCTGGATATTGGCGTAGCTGCTATGGCTTTCGAGCAGCAGAGTCAGGATGTGGCGCGCCAGCTGCAGGGTGACCAGCGTCGTGCCGGCGGTGTCGCAAAAGGCGTGCGCCAGAGCCTGTCGGGCACGTGCCTTCCAGGCATACAGGGTCGGGCGCGACACGCCGATCGTCGTGCTCAGATGGGTAATCATTCCATACGCATGGTCGTGTGCAAGCATCTGACTGGCCCATTGCGCCCGCTGCTCGGGCGTGCTAGGATGCGCCTGACTCATACGGTCCTCCCTGATACGCTGGCGGATGCGGCACATCAACCATACGTGTCAGGGAGTTTTGTTGCAAGTCGTTCGGGTGAACTGTAAAGCCCGAACCCTCGATTTTGAAACATGCCTAAGGCATGGTTCAATTGAGCTTGACAGTTCATTGCCCGAAAGGCGCAGGGGCGCGATATATCGCGCCCGTACAGTGGCAAAGGCGTAGGGGCGCGATAGATCGCGCCCGTACAGTGGCAAAGGCGTAGGGGCGCGATAGATCGCGCCCGTACAGTGGCAAGGCGCAGGGGCGCGATAGATCGCGCCCGTACAGTGGCAAAGGCGTAGGGGCGCGATAGATCGCGCCCGTACAGTGGCAAGGCGTACGGGCGCGATAGATCGCGCCCGTACAGTGGCAAGGCGTACGGGCGCGATAGATCGCGCCCGTACAGTGGCACGTCGACATCCCTGGAATTGAGCCTTACGGCAAGGTGTTCCAGAAGATGAGGTTGGCGATCGACCGGGCGTACTTGCTGTCGGCCGACGTTCCTGGCGTGAAGGTGCTGTTGTCGCCCTGGCTGTTGAACGCAGCCGCCTGGGCCTGGGCGTTCTTGATCGCGTTCGTGTTCGTGCCGCAATACGCGGCCTCCCACTGCGCGAACATGGCCGATCCGCCGCTCGGCACGCTGCCGAAGGCCGAGGCGTTCAGCTCGGCCGCGAGCAGCTGCTGCAGCAGCTGCATCCTGGCCTGGTCGAGCGCTGAGCGCTTGGTGCCAGTGCTCGTCTTCGAGACGTCGCTCCAGAAACCGCCCATCAGCTTGCCAAGCGTGTCAATGGGTCGCCCGCAGAGCGTCGTGTTGCCGATGCCGGACACACCCGCGACGCCGGGGAAGGTGTGCCCGAAGGCGGTCCCGCCGAACCAGGCGATGTTCGCGAGCGGGGTGTGCGTGGCCCAGAAGCCCTGGGTGCGGGTCACGCCCTGGCCGGTGTTCTCGAACGTGCAGGTCACGGTGTCGCCGTTCTTCAGGCTGATCGTGGCGGTCTGCGTGTTCAGGTCGCCGACACCAGTGCTCCCCCCGCTGCCGGTGATGACGCAGTTGTACGGCGTGTTGGGGTCGCTGGAGCCGCCGATGCCGGTCAAGATCCAGCCCAGCTGCGTCGACTCCTTGACCGTGTAGTTGCCGGCGTTCAGGGTCTGGCTGTTCTGGCCGCCACCGGGCAGGGTGAAGCCGCCGTAGCCCGTGCCGGTCGTCGTGAAGCTGAAGCTCCCGGTGTTCGCCGGCTTGGTGATCTTCTTGATGACGATCGTGCCGGGCTGGTCGTCGTTGGTGATCGTGCAGGTGGCCTCGCCGCCGATGCCGACGCTGATGTTGCTGCCGCTCTGCGTGCCGCCGACACACACCCAGCTGCTGGCCGTGTAGCCGTACAGGGTGGTCTCGGACAGCGCCCAGGTGTCGGCCTTGAGGCCGGCGCCTGAGTCGACCGGGCTGGTGCCGGACAGGTCATTCGAGCCGGCGCCGTTGGCCGTCAGCGTGAAGTTCGCCACCGTCGCGCTGCCGCCGTTATTGTTGATGACGACCTTGCGCAGGTGCAGCTTGGGCGCGATGTCGTCGTTGGTGATCGTGCAGGTCTTGCTCTCGCCGAGCGCCAGGGTCACCGACGCGCCGCAGTCGTAGCCGGCGGTCGAGTAGCCGGCTGGCCCGCCGCTCTCGCTCAGGCTGTAGCTGCCGGCGGCCACATTGCTCGACACGCCGCCCGCGCCCGAGATCGGCGTCGGGCCGGATGCGCTGAGCGTCCAGTTGGCCGCCGTCGCCGTGCCGCCGTTGTCGTTCACCACCACCTTGACCAGCTTGAGGTGCGCGGTCTGGTCGTCGTTGGTGATCGTGCAGGTCTTGCTCTCGCCGAGCGCCAGGGTCACGGAGGCGCCACAGTCGTAGCCCGTGGTGGTGTACCCGGCTGGCCCGGCGCTCTCGCTCAGGCTGTAGCTGCCGGCGTTGACATCACTCTCGGCGCCGCCCGCGCCCGAGATCGGCGTCGGGCCGGATGCGCTGAGCGTCCAGTCGGCCGCCGTCGCCGTGCCGCCGTTGTCGTTCACCACCACCCCCCCCCCCCCCCCCCCCCCCCCGCCCCCCCCCCCCCGGCGCCGGCCCCGGGCCCCCGCGCCCCCCCCCGCCCCCCGCCGCCACCCCTTGACCAGCTTGAGGTGCGCGGTCTGGTCGTCGTTGGTGATCGTGCAGGTGGCCTCGCCGCCGATGCCGACGCTGATGTTGCTGCCGCTCTGGCTGCCGCCCACGCAGCCCCCCCCCCGCGCGGGGCGGCCCCCCACACTGGTCTCGGACAGCGCCCAGGTATCGGCCTGGGGGCCAGGCGCCCGAGTCGACCGGGCTGGTGCCGGACAGGCCCGGGCCCGCCCCGGCCCCCACCCCACCCCCCACCCCCCCACCGTCGCGCTGCCGCCGTTATTGTTGATGACAACCTTGCGCAGGTGCAGCTTGGGCGCGATGTCGTCGTTGGTGATCGTGCAGGTGGCCTCGCCGCCGATGCCGACGCTGATGTTGCTGCCGCTCTGGCTGCCGCCCACGCAGTCCCAGGCGCTGGCGGCGTAGCCGGCCACACTGGTCTCGGACAGCGCCCAGGTATCGGCCTTGAGGCCGGCGCCCGAGTCGACCGGGCTGGTGCCGGACAGGTCATTCGAGCCGGCGCCGTTGGCCGTCAGCGTGAAGTCCGCCACCGTCGCCGTGCCGCCATTGTCGTTCACCACCACCTTGCGCAGGTGCAGCTTGGGCGCGATGTCGTTATTGTTGATCGTGCAGGTCGCGCTCTGGCCCGCCGCCAGGGTGATGTTCGCGCCGTTCTGCGTGCCGCCGACGCACGACCAGCTGCCGGCGGCGTAGCCGGCCACATTGGTCTCGCTCAGGCTGTAGCTGCCGGCGTTGACGTCACTCTCAGCGCCGCCCGCGCCCGAGATCGGCGTCGGGCCGTTCGCGCTGAGCGTGAAGTCGGTCGCCACCGCCGTGCCGCCGTTGTCGTTGGTCACGGTCTTGACCAGCTTCAGATGCGCTTTCTGCTGCTGGTTCGAGTACGTGCAGGTGACGTTCTCACCTTCCTGGAGGTTGATCGAGACCGTCGGGCTGCTGATCGTCTGCGAGCCGCCGTTATCGCTCGTCACCGAGCAGACGATGCCGGTCAGGTTCCAGCCCGAAGGCGTGCTCTCCGCGACCTGATAGGTCGTGAAGTTCGTGATGTTGCTGAACACCTTCGTGTTGGCCGAGGTGCCGTCGTCCACCAGCGAGAAGTTCGCCAGCGGCGCAGGCGACGCGGTGAACGGGAACGAGGTCGATCCCTCGGGGCTGGCCTGCTTGATAATCGTGATCGAGCCGGGGAAGATCACCGCGTCGGCCGAGAGCGAGCGGTCCTGGTTACCGCCGGAGCCGTCCAGGTCGATCAGGCGCGTGTGGTACGGCGAGCCGGAGATCGCGACGGCCGAGTTGGTCAGGCCCCAGTCCGCCCGGGTGGAGATGTGACCGCCCCAAGCGAGAACGGGGTCCACGACACTCGCGTTGAAGGTGATCGAGATCTGCGCGGACTTGTCGCCGCTGAAGCCGGTGCCGTTGGGGTAGGAGTAAGCGCTGACGGACGTGATCGTCCCGCCGTAGAGCGTGAAGTTGCCGGCGACCGGCGTCACGCCCGCGCCCGTGACCTGCGGGTCGGCCGGGATGGCGAACGTGCTGGGCGAGCCGCACCCGCTGACCCCCAGGCAGGGATCTGCATTGGCTACGGTGCGGTTGAAGGTCGTGAGGTAATCGAGCGCGTGCTTGCTGCTCTTGGTCGTGTCCCACTCGATCGTGACCGTGTGCGAGGCAAGGCTCAGGTTGTCGAACCTCAGGCGATACGGAATCGAGTCGCCCTCGAAGTAGACAGCCTTGCTGGCGCCCAGGTTTCCGTTCACCCAGTCGCTCGCGCTGCTGTTGCAGCCGTCGGTGTTGGGCGACGGGGCCGGGTCGTTCGCGCACTGGTCAATGTCGGCCGAGGGATTCGCGTCGGTGAACGCGGTCGTCGCGGTGCCGGAAGCTGGCCCGACCGCGGTGACGTCGTAGTCCGATACGAAATAGTTCGGAAGATTGAACGAGTGGGTGAAGCCGCCACTATCGCCGGCGGTCACGTCGGCGGTGTACTGCCACGTTTGACCGACCGTGTCGTTCACGACGATGTGGACAGCCTCCTGCGAAGCCCAGCCCGCGCCGGTCAGCGTGACCTTCCCGCCGGGATTGTAGTCGGCCAGGTCGCTCGCGATCGTCGCGCCGGTCTGCGATGGCGCCGCGCTGGCCGCGAAGGCCGTGAGCAGGCTTAGCGCCAGCAGTAGTGCCAGTGTGACGAGTCCACCCCGGCGCATCCGCCGCGTCGAGGCGCGAGAACGAGAGTGTGACATAGCAGTGCTCCTCTTTTGCACCCTTGGTGCGTATTCCAACCAGATACCAGAAAGTAGTGTCCGTGTCCTGGTTTCCAGCGACCCCGCAGCTGCGTGTTAGGTCAGTCGGCTGCTTTCCCTTATGCACTGGCCGATACGTGGGCCTCCCTCTCCGCGTACGGCTGTTTTGCGCCTCCTTCCCCGACAGTACATGTCAAAAAGTGGTGATATTGCCCGCCAAGACGAGCCGAGCATTGTCGCGCGGCGGCTTCTTGAGAAGGTGATGATGTATTCGTGAACGTACGGTTACTGCCGGCTAGAGACAGACTTTCACGGGTGGCATGCGCAGACGCACGCTTAAAACTCGCTATTGGCAGAGAGTCGGTGAATCTATGGTAGCGCATGTTCCCCCCGATTGAAATGGCCCGTCTTGCGCACCAGGGGGGGCATAAATGTGCCTGTTGCTCCAGATCCGCGCAGATACTGCGCTCGATAGTCGCCCATGCTCACTCTTTGCCGCCGGCGCGGGCGCTACCTGACGTGGCGCAGCAGCTCGTGGCGCTGCGCGTAGACCAGCAGCTCCAGCCGGCTCGTCACGCCGAGCTTGCCGAAGATCGAAGTCAGCCGGTGGCGCACCGTCGTCTCGCTGATGCCCATGCGCGCGGCGATCTGCTTATTCTGGAGGCCCTCGCAGATCAGCGCGATCACCTCCAGCTCGCGCTCGGTCAGCCGGGCCGCGTGGCCGTTGGCCTGCTCGTGCGGGCCGCCGGCCGGGCGCGCCATCTCGCCGAGCAGCTTCGCGAGGATCGCCCGCTCGAACCAGATCTCGCCGGCGTGGACCTTCTCGATCGCCTTGAGCAGCACCGCGACCGCCTGGTCCTTGGTGACGACGCCCATCGCGCCGAGGATCGCGGCCCGGCGCTGCCGATCGTAGTCGTGCTCCCGCGTGAGCGCGAGCACGCGCGGCTGCGCGGCCGCGGCCGCCAGCCCGGCCAGCGCCTCGAACCCCGCGCCGTAGGGCTGGTCGATGTCGAGCACGATCAGGTCGGCCTGCGCGCGGGCGAGCAGCGCCAGCGCCCCGGCGGCGTCGGAGGCCTCGCCGACCACGCAGAGCCCGGGCTGGCTCTCGATCAGCAGGCGCAGCCCTGCCCGGTCGATCGTGTGCTCGTCGACCAGCACGATGCGGATAGGCTGTGTGGCGCCGGCGCTCATGGGAACCATCATTGGCTATGTAGGGCTTGTCGGATAGCTTGTGAGAGGCAATCGATGTTTGAATCCCCGTTCGATAGAATATCCAGCGATGCCAAAGGCGCCGCCAGATCTGCCCCTATGGCAGTGCGCAGTCGGCAGGAGCCAGCCGGCAGTGCGACGGATGGCATTACAACGGCATCTCGTTCGTGCATCGTGGCTCGATGGTTTTGCTCGCAGCTACAGATCCTTATCGACGCGCAGCAATAGACATCCCACGGAGCTCGCTTGGCAAGCCGGGCGTTGCGTAGCTATTAAAGCGTGTCCGTAGCTGGACGCTTGAGGTGGCTGCTGTGGGTGTATCGTGAAGGAACACTGCTCTACAAATAAAAGAGCTGTGGCTGGCCTGAAAAATACACATATTGTTTTGCACTCCGGGGCGCTGCGCCCCCGGCCCCCCGCATGAATCCTTCCGGGGCGCTGCGCCCCCGGCCCCCCGCCCGGGGGAACCCACGCCGGTTCAGGCGGCTGCGCCTACTGTCTTTCCGGGGCGCTGCGCCCCCGGCCCCCCCCGGCCCCGCTGCTGCCGCCTCCGGGGCGCTGCGCCCCGGCCCCCGCCCGGGGAACCAGCCGGTTCAGGCGGCTGCGCTCGTCTTTCCGGGGCGCTGCGCCCCCGGCCCCCCGCCCGGGGGAACCCACGCCGGTTCAGGCGGCTGCGCCTACTGTCTTTCCGGGGCGCTGCGCCCCCGGCCCCCCGCCCGGGGGAACCCACGCCGGTTCCCCCGGCCCCCCTCCGGCAAATGATGCCGTACTAGCTGCAAGCCTCGTGGCGCATGCCCCGTCCCCTTCCTTGCGCGTGGGTTGCATTCCGCCGTGCCTGGATTCAGCCGGGCATGCACACCAGGCATCGCAAACGAGGCGGGCTGCTTTTGGGGTCCAGGGGCGCAAGCCCCGGCCGGGGGGCGCGCGCCCCCCGCAGGCGCTGGAGGCGCGCTACACGCGGGGGCACGGGGGCGCACAGCCCCCGCACACACTGTGGAAGCAGATCTCCTGTACAATAGGCCCAAACCGACAGAGGGGCTATGAAAGACGCAATCCTGCTGGGCCTGGTCTTTGGCGTGGGCGCCGCGCTGGCGGTCGGCCCAATCTTCGTGACGATCATCCACGAGGCCGCGACGCGCGGCTTCCTATCGAGCTTCGCGGTCATCCTGGGCTCGGCCGCCGCCGACCTGGTGCTGCTGGCCCCGGCGCTGGCGCTGAGCTGGCTGATCGCCGGGGTTGGCGCGGCCTCGGCGTGGGTCGGCGCGGCCGGCGCGCTGTTCTTCGTGTACCTCGGCGTCGGCGCCGGGCGCGACGCCTGGCGGCTGTGGCGCGGCGGCGAGCAGCCGCGCGCGGCGAGCGGCTGGTCGTTCTGGAAGGGCGTGCTCGGCAACCTGCTCAACCCGCTGACCTGGACCTTCTGGCTGGCCACCGGCACGCCGACGATGCTGCGCGCCTACGGCCAGGCCGGCTGGCCGGGCCTGGCGCTGTTCACCGCGGTCTGGTTTGTCACCGCCTCCGGCCTTGAGGCGCTGATCGCGCTGGCGGTCGTGCGGTCGCGCCGCCTGATCGGCGCGCGCGGCCTGGCGCTGTTCAACGGCCTGGCGGCCGTGATGTTTTTGGCGCTGGCCGCTGGGCTGATCGCCGGCAGCGGGCTGATCTGATCTGGCCGGTGCCGGCGGGGGGCTGCGCGCCCCCCGTGCCCCCGCAGGGGCTGCGCGCCCCCGGCCCCCCGCGTGTGCGCGCCCCCGTGCCCCCGCAGGGGCTGCGCGCCCCCCGTGCCCCGCGTGTGCGCACCTCCAGCGTCTGCGGGGGGCTGCGCGCCCCCCGTGCCCCCGCGGGCGGGGGTGGGCCGCCACCCCCGCCGCCCCCCGGCCGGGGCTTGCGCCCCTGGACCCCAAATTGATGCCGCCTCTTTTCCAGCGCTTGGCGCGCATGCCTCACTGATCCAGGCGCGGCGGAATGCAACCCACGCGCAAGGAAGGGGACGGGGCATGCGCCACGAGGCTTGCAGCTGGTACGGCATCCATTGCCGGAGGGGGGCCGGGGGAACCGGCGTGGGTTCCCCCGGGCGGGGGGCCGGGGGCGCAGCGCCCCGGAGAAAAGACGACAAGCTGACAAGCTGACAAGGCGGGGGGCCGGGGGCGCAGCGCCCCGGAGAAAAGACGACAAGCTGACAAGCTGACAAGGAGACAAGGCGGGGGCGCGGGGGCGCAGCGCCCCGGAGAAAAGACGACAAGCTGACAAGCTGACAAGGCGGGGGGCCGGGGGCGCAGCGCCCCGGAGAAAAGACGACAAGCTGACAAGCTGACAAGGCGGGGGGCCGGGGGCGCAGCGCCCCGGAGAAAAGCTGACAAGCTGACAAGCTGACAAGGCGGGGGGCCGGGGGCGCAGCGCCCCGGAGAAAAGACGACAAGCTGACAAGCTGACAAGGAGACAAGGCGGGGGCGCGGGGGCGCAGCGCCCCGCACACCGCCCGCGCAGCTTGACAACCTGCACACCCCTTGTTATACTCTCGCAGATCCGTGACAAAGCATTTACAGCGTCGTAATGCGGCTTGTGGCCTGTCGAAGAAGCGGCCGACGACACGTCAACGTTTCACCATGAGGAGGGGAGTTTGGACATCCTCAATTCGATGAAGGCCAAGATTGCCTTTGTCTTCCCTGGGCAGGGATCCCAGTATGTGGGGATGGGCAAGCAGCTCTACGATGCTTCACCTGCCGCACGTCGCATTTTTCAGCAGGCCGACGCGAGCCTGGGCTTCTCGCTCTCGACGCTCTGCTTCGAGGGCCCGCAGGAAGAGCTGGACGATACCTATAACGCTCAGCCCGCGATCTTGACGGTCAGCGTCGCCTGCCTGGAGGCGCTGAAGGAGAAGTTCGGCCCGCTGGGCTACCTCGGCGCGCCGTCGCTGGTGGCCGGCCACAGCATGGGCGAGTTCACCGCGCTGGTGGCGGCCGGCGTGCTCGACTTCGAGGATGCGCTCAAGCTGGTGCGCGAGCGCGGCCGCCTGATGAAGGCGAGCGGCGAGGAGCGCCCCGGCGGCATGGCCGCGGTGGTCGGGCTCGACGAGAAGACACTCGCCGAGGTCGTGCTGGAGGCGCAGTCCGAGGGTGTCGTGACGCTCGCGAACGCCAACTCGCCCGGCCAGACGGTGCTCTCGGGCGAGATCCCGGCGCTGCAGCGCGCGATGGAGCTGGCCAAGGCGCGCGGCGCGCGGCTGGTCCAGCGCCTGGCCGTCAGCATCGCCTCGCACTCGCCGCTGATGCAGAATGCCTCGGTGAACTTCAACGAGCTGGTGAGCCGGATTCACTTCCGCACGCCCGAGATTCCGCTGATCGCCAACATTAGCGCCAAGGCGCTCACCACCGTCGAGGACCTGCGCGCCGAGCTGTCCGACCAGCTCACCCGCCCGGTCCAGTGGACCCGCTCGGTCCAGGAGATGGTCGCGCATGGCGTCGATACCTTCGTCGAGATCGGCCCGAAGCAGGTGCTCACCGGCCTGATCAAGCGGATCAGCCCTGATTCCAAGCCGGTCAACCTCACCGACGCCGAGGTGGTCAAGCTATTGACGAGCACGGACGCAAGCTAACCCGACAGGGTGGCGAGGTGACCGGGTGACAAGGCGCCGCCTGCTCACCTCGTCGCCCTGTCGCCTTGTCATTTTGTGAGGAGGATCTCATGCGGCGTGTGGTGATAACTGGCCTGGGCGCGGTTACTCCGGTCGGCAACGATGTGCCCACGACCTGGCGGGCGCTGCTGGCCGGCACGAGTGGCGTCGCGACGATCACGCGCTTCGACGCGAGCGCGCTGCCGATCCGGATCGCCGGCGAGGTGAAGGGCTTCGCGCTCGACCCGGCGGTCGACGCGCGCGAGGCGCGCCGGATGCCGCTGTACGTCCGCTACGCGCTCAACGCGGTGCTCGAGGCCACGCGGGCCGCGCGGCTCGATATGGAGAAGGAAGATCCCGAGCTGGTCGGGGTGATCTACGGCACCGGCTCGGGCGGGCTCGACCTGATCTTCGAGAACCACGACATCTATCGCGAGCGCGGCCACCGGCGGGTCTCGCCCACGCTGATCGCCAACATGATCCCCGACTCGGCCAGCGGCTATATCGCCATCCAGCTCGGCGCCCAGGGGCCGAACATGGCCGTGACGGCGGCCTGCTCGACCGGCGGCCACAACGTCGGCGAGGCGTTCGAGACGATCCGGCGCGGCGACGCGGATGTGATCATCACGGGCAGCAGCGAGGCGCCGATCTTCGGGACGATCGTGGCCTCGTTCACGACGATGCGCGGCCTGGCCGACGACAACGAGCACCCCGAGCGCGCCTGCAAGCCGTTCGACGCGCGCCGCGGCGGCTTCATCCTCTCCGAGGGCGCGGCCGCGCTGGTGCTGGAGAGCCTCGACCACGCGCTGGCGCGCGGCGCGCCGATCGTCGCCGAGCTGATCGGCTACGGCAACAGCGCCGACGCGCGCGATATGGTCGCGGCCGACGAGACCGGCGCCGGCGCGGCGCGCGCGATGAAGATGGCCCTGCGCAAGGCCGGCATCGCGCCCGACGCGGTCGACTACATCAACGCGCACGGCACCGGCACGCCGCTGAACGACGCGGCCGAGACCCAGGCGATCAAGACGGTCTTCGGGCCGCACGCCTACCACCTGGCGGTCAGCTCGACCAAGTCGATGCTCGGGCACCTGATGGGCGCGGCCGGCTCGGTCGAGGCGCTGATCTGCGCGCTGGCGATCCACGACGGCTGTATCCCGCCGACGATCAACCTCGAGCAGCCCGACCCGGTCTGCGACCTCGACTATGTGCCGCTGGTCGCGCGCGAGACGCGCGTGGATGTGGCGCTGTCGAACTCGATCGGGCTGGGCGGCCACAACTCCGCGCTGATCATGCGGCGCTACGCGGGCGCCTGAGCGAGCTTCCCGCCCTTGCCCTACGGCAGCCTGCGGCTCGATGGGGGCGGCCGGGCCGGTGCGCATCCGCCCCCACTCGCATCGAGCAGCGACTGACATGGTCGACCACCGCGAAAGGACGCCGGTAGCAAACCCTCCCACGATGGCGGCGGCGCCGGCCCCGCGCGGGCGCCGGCCGCGCGCGCGTGCCCGCGCCGCGCTGGCGATCTTCGCGCTGCTCGCCGGGATCTATCTCCTCAGCGCCAGCGGCCACTTCTACGCCGTCGACGAGGAGAAGATGTTCGCGGTCTCCGAGAGCCTGGCGCTGCGCCAGACCTTCGCGCTCGAGCCGGCGGCGCCCGGCCAGCCGCCGCTCTACAGCTCCTACGGCCCCGGCCAGTCGATCGCCGCCGTGCCGCTCTACCTGCTCGGCGCGGGCGTGGCGCGGCTCTTCCCCGCCTCGGCCTACGCCTGGATCGTGCGCGCCTTCGTGAGCTGGCTGAACGTGTTCGCCACCGCGGGCGTCGCGGCGCTGCTCTTCCTGGCGGCGGCGCGCCTCGGCTACCGCACCAGGGCCGCGGTCGGCACGGCGCTGCTGTACGGCCTGGCGACCATGGCCTGGACCCACGGCAAGACGTTCTTCGCCGAGCCGGCGACGGCGCTGCTGCTGTTCGGCTCGTTCGCGGTCGCGCTGCCAGGTCGTGAGGATGCTTCGCCCCAGCCGCTCGCGCCGCTGTACTGGTCGGGGCTGCTGGCCGGGCTGGCGCCGGCCTTCAAGATCCAGGCCGGCCTGGCGCTGCCGCTGCTGGGGCTGTGGGCGCTCGGCTTTGGCGTGCCGCTCGCGGGCGAGCGCGGCTTCGCCGGGTGGCTGCGCGCGCTGGTGCGCCGCGGGCTGGCCTGGGGCCTGGGGGCCGCCACGCCGCTGGCGCTGCTGGGCCTGTACCAGTGGGCGCTGTACGGCAGCCCGCTGCGCAGCGGCTACGGGAGCGACGTCGGCAGCGTCTTTACGCACGACCTGTGGGACGGCGTGGCGAGCCTGCTGTGGAGCAGCGGCAAGGGGCTGCTGTGGTACGCCCCGCCGCTGCTGCTCCTGCCGGCCGGGCTGTGGCTGCTGCGCCGGCGCGACTGGCGCGCCGCGCTGCTGTGCCTGCTGATGCTCGGCGCGCACCTGCTGTTCTACGGCCGGGTGAGCTTCTGGCACGGCGACGGCGCCTGGGGCCCGCGCTACCTGAACATCATGCTGCCCTTCGCGGTCTTTCCGCTCGTCGCGCTGCTCGACACCGCGCGCGGCCTGCGCACGCCGTGGCGCAGCGCCGCGCTGGCGCTCGTGCTGCTGCTGGCCGTGCCGGTGCAGATCGCCGGCGTGGCGATCGACTTCGACAGCTACATCAACGCCGAGCGCGACGCCGACGCGCGCTACCACGACCCGGCCCGCTCGCCGATCGTCGGGCAGCTCGGCTACGCCTGGCAGCAGGCGCGCCTGGGCTACGACATCTACCTGGCGACCGGGCGCGTCGCGCTGCTGCGCGGCTTCTCCTACAGCGAGGGCGACCGCGAGCGCGGCCAGCAGACGCCGCGCTGGACCTTGCCGGAGGCCGAGATCGGGGTGCGGCCTGACGTCGCGCGGCCGGTGCTGCTCAGCCTGGCGCTCAGCGGCTGCCGGCCCGCGCCAGCCCCGACCGCCCACGTGACGATCCGCTCGGCCGGCGTGCTGCTGCTGACCGCCGACCCCTGCCCCGGCGCGGCGCTACCAGCTCGCGCTGCCGGCGCGCGGCGGGACGCTTGAGATCGCCTCCGACCCGTGGGAGCCGCGCGCCGATGGGTCGGACCGCGGCGGGCCGCTGGGCGTGTTCCTGGCCGATCTGTCGGCGCGGGCCGGCGACCATCCGCTCGCCGTCAGCGGGGCGCTGGTGCCGATCCCGCCGCTGCCGTCCGATCCGCACGATCTATACTACTGGACCAGCGACCATCGCTACGGGCACTGGGATTTCTGGTGGTGGTACCTGGCGCACAGCGGCCTGCCGACCGGCCCGAGCATCGCCCTGGCGATCGGCTGGCTGGCCTGCGCGCTCGGGCTGATCGCCCTCGGGCTGCGATTGGGGCTTGCTCGCACGTAGGCAGCAGGCGGCAGGCAGCAGGCAGTCGTCAGTCGTCAGTATGGCGAGAGCATTCCAAAGCCGTACAGCGGCGATAGAGCAATCCTACCACCGCCCAGAGAACCCAATGCAAATGTATGCCGATGGGTGCTTGTGATGCGATCTACCTTCCCTGCCGGCTGGCTCCTGTCGACTGCTCGCCGCCATAGGCGGCTGGCGATCGTATCGCTGGCGCTCGGCCTGCTGGCGGCGCTGGCCTGCGGCGTGGCGCTGGCGCGCCCGTGGTCCGCGCATATCGAGGTCGGCGGCCTGCTGGACGGGCCGTTTCTGCGCGGCTTCCACGCCCACGAGCATGACGGCGAGGTCAACTTCCGCTGGTCGGACGTCAGCTCTGCGGTGGTGCTGCCCGGCGCCGGCGTGGCCGCGGTTCAGCTGCGCGTCCACAGCCAGGCGGACGGCAAGCAGCTGACCATCGACGACGGCGGCGGGGCGACCACGCTGCGGCTGCGCCCCGGCTGGCAGACTCTCTGGCTGGCGCCACGCGCGAGCCAGGGCAGCGGGGACGTGCGAGTCGCCATCGCGACTACGCCGGCCACGAGCGGCGCGGACCCGCGCCAGCTGGGCGTCGTGCTGGACTGGATCGACCTGGGCGGGCAGTCGGCGCCGGCCGGGCAGGCGGCGCTGCTCGGCACGATCGTCGCGCTGGTCGTGGCGCTGGCCGGCTGGGCGCTCGGCCGGGCCTGGGCCGGAGTCGTCGCAGGCGCCGCGCTCGGGATCGGCGGCCTGGCGGCGCTGACCTGGGACGGCGGCGCCTACCGGCTGCTGCTCACCAGCTACACCGGGCGACTCGCGCTGACCCTGGCGCTCGCGCTCGCACTCGGCGCCGCGGTCGAGCGCGGGCTTGCACGCATCGCGCGCGAGCCCGCCGATGGCGGCGGGGCGTGGCGCCACCGGCTGGCGGCGGTCGTCGCGCTGGTGTTTCTGGCGCGGCTGGCCGGCATGGCCTATCCGCTCGCATTTATCAGCGACATCCGCTTCCACCTGTACCGATCCGAGCTGATCCGCGACGGCCGGCTGCTGGAGCTGCTGCTGCCGAACTCGTCGCTCACGCCGATGCAGTGGCAGTCCGACATCACCATCCCCTACTCGCCGCTGTACTACATGCTGCTGGCCCCGGCGATGTGGCTGCCGGGCAGCGGGCCCGCGCTGGCGATGATGGCGTTCAGCAGCCTGGTCGACGCCCTGGCGGCGCTGCTGGCGGCGGCGCTGGTGATCCTGGGCGGCGGCGGGCGGCGCGCCGCGCTGGCGGCCGCCACGCTGATGGGCTTCCTGCCGTTCGGGCTGCTGGTCTCGGTCTCGTGGGGCCTGTTCCCGACGCTGCTCGGCCAGTGCCTGGCGCTGCTCGCGATCGTGACCTGGCTGTGGGCGCGGCCGCGCCTGTCGCGGCGCCGCGAGCTGTGGCTCGTCGCGGCGGCGATGACGCTGGCGTACATCTCGTACCCCACCGCGCTGCTGTTCCTGGGGGTGGCCTGGCTGGCGCTGCTGGCGCTGCTGGCGCTCCAGCGCGACGCCTCGCTGCGCCCGACGCTGCTGGCCGGCCTGATCGCGGCGGGCGCGTCGCTGGCGCTCTACTACGGCTGGCACATCCCCGCGCTGGTGAGCCGCACCTTCCCGGCGGTGCTGGGCGCGCTCGCGGGCGAGGGCGATCTGCACGGCGGCGGCCGCAGCCTGCCGCCGATCGGCCAGATCATGTGGGCGCCGCTGTGGGGCCAGTACGGGCCGCTCGCGCTCGGGATGGCGGGCGGCGGGGCGCTGCTGCTGGCCGGGCGGCTGTGGCGCAGGCGCCACGCTCTAGCGCCGGACTGCGACGACGCGCGGCGGCGCATGCTCGCGACGGTGCTGCTGGCCTGGTGCGCCGCGTACCCGCCGTTCGCGCTGGCGGACGCCTACGTGCCGCTGGTGGCGAAGCACGTGCTGCACCTGCTGCCGGCGATCGCGGTGCTGGGCGGGCTGCTGCTTGAGGATCTGGGCAGGCGGAGATCGGGCATCGCGCTGGCGGGCGCGGCGGTCGCGCTGATCTGCTGGCAAGGGCTCGCGCTGGAGGTCCACCAGATCATCTACGCCTACGTCCAGCTGCGCTGAGCGTGAAAGGTCAGCGGTCGAGCGTGTGGACCGGCTCGAGGTCGAGCTGCGCGGCGCGGCTAAAGCGCCGCCGCAGCAGGAACAGCAGGTTCGACCAGCCGTCGCGCCACGTGAACAGCTTGGTCTCGCCGATCCGCTCGTGGTAGTCGACGTGCACCTCGCCGAAGCGCAGGCCGGGCGCCTGCAGCGCCTCGATCTTAATCTCCTCGGAGAAGGCCATGCCGGGGTGCTGGGGGTGAATCTGCTCCAGGCAGGCGCGCCGGAAGACCCACATCCCCGACTGCGAGTCGGCGACCCAGCGCAGGTAGAGCAGCCGGAACGTGTAGGTCAGCACCTTGTTGCCGAGCTGGTTGCGCCGGCGCATCGCGCGGGCGTTGCGCAGCGGGAAGCGGCTGGCCGAGACGAAGTCGAGCCCGCGCTCGAGCATCGTGTCGATGATCGGCGCGATCGCCAGCGAGGGGTAGGTGCCGTCGCCGTCGACCGTCGCGATGATGTCGCCGGTCGCGCTGGGCAGCCCGGCCTGGTAGGCGCGGCCGTAGCCCTTGCGCGCCTCGAACACGACCCGCGCGCCGCCCTCGATCGCGATGCGCGACGTGTCGTCGGTCGAGTTATTGTCGACCACCACGACCTCGTCGACATAGGCGGGCATCCGCTCGAGGACATATCGGAGCCCGTGCTCCTCGTTGAAGCAGGGGATGACGACGGATACGGTCAGGTCACGATACATGGTGCGTGTCGCCTCCTTGGGCGGGCGCGGTGGTGCGCGGCTGCGCGCCTACTATACGCGCAGCTGCGCTGTCTGTCAAACGCGGGGGCGCGCTGCCCCCGGCCCCCCGCCTTGTCGTCTTGTCGTCTTTTCTCCGGGGCTTACGCCCCCGGCCCCCTCACCTTGTCATCTTGTCACCCGATCACCTGGTCAGCTTTTCTCCGGGGCGCTGCGCCCCCGGCCCCCCGCCCGGGGGAACCCCCCCCCCCCCCCCCCCCCCCCCCCCCCCCCCCCCCCCCGCCCCCCCCCCCCCCCCCCCCGCCGGTTCCCCCGGCCCCCCTCCGGCAACTGATGCCTTCTCACCTGCAGCCATCGTGGCGCATGCCTGGTACCATTCCGATCGGACGTGTTGCCGCTCGCCGGGCCTGGATACTGCCGGGCATGCGCAGCTAGCGCCGCACGTAAGGCAGCAGCATATCGTCTATCGTCTATCGTCTATCGTCTATCGCCCGGCGCTACGCCCCCGGCCCCCCTCCGGCAACTGATGCCTTCTCACCTGCAGCCATCGTGGCGCATGCCTGGTACCATTCCGATCGGACGTGTTGTCGCTCGCCGCGCGTGGATACTGCCGGGCATGCGCAGCCAGCGCCGCACGTAAGGCAGCAGCATATCGTCTATCGTCTATCGTCTATCGTCTATCGCCCGGCGCTACGCCCCCGGCCCCCCTCCGGCAACTGATGCCTTCTCACCTGCAGCCATCGTGGCGCATGCCTGATACCATTCCGATCGGACGTGTTGTCGCTCGCCGGGCGTGGATTCAGCCAGGCATGCACGTCAATCGCTGAAGACGAGGCGGCATTCTTTTGGGGTCCAGGGGCGAAGCCCCGGCCGGGGGGCGGCGGGGGTGGCGGCCCACCCCCGCCCGCGGGGGCGCGGGGGGCGCGCAGCCCCCCGAATACTCTGTGGGGTGTGACCCACGCGGGGGCACGGGGGCGCGCAGCCCCCCGAATACTCTGTGGGATGTGACCCACGCGGGGGCACGGGGGCGCGCAGCCCCCCGAACAAAGCCGCGCACGCGGTTGTCAACCATGCGGCGGTATGCTAGAATAGGCCGCTTTGAAGGGGAAACGACGCACAACCGTAGCGATGATCGTGCTTGCGGCCGCGCTTGCCGCCGTGGCCGGGCTGCTGGCCCTGGCTCGCGGCCGCCAGGCCGCATGCGCCTATGTCCCGCTGCTGGCCGAGGAGCTGCTGCCGAACGCCGACTTGGCCGCCGCCGACGGCAGCGGGATGCCGGCCGGGTGGGGGCGCGGCGTGCCGGCCGGCGTGGAGCTGCAGGGCAATCGCCGCGGGTTCGACTACGACGGCAACGGCCGCGCGCTCCAGCTGATCGGGATCGCGAACTATGTCCAGTCGCCGCCGCTCGGCGTCCGGCCCGGCGCGAGCTACTGCTTCGCCGGCAGGGCGCTGACCGACTCCGACAAGCGCTCCGCGACGAAGCTGCGGCTGGCCTTCGACTGGCGCGACGCCGCCGACCACGCGCTGCGCGAGGACACCACCGCCTGGCAGCCGGTCGTGCTCTGGCGGGCCGACGCGCCGCCGGCCGACTGGTCGGCCATCCGCGGCGCGTTCGTCGCGCCGGCCGGCGCCGCGACGCTGCGCGTGCGGCTTGAGCCCGCCTCGGACGACCGGGTGTACCTCGACGCGATGCACGTCCGGCGGACGACCGACGCCGGGCGACAGGCGATTGGCCAGGCTGCCACATCGCCAGCCGCCAGCCGCCCATCGCCCGTCGCCATCCAGCCCTGGCCGAACGGCGCCCGCGCCGCGACCTCGTTCTCGTTCGACTGGGAGACCGCGATGGGCGGGCTGATCCACTCGCGCTCGATCGACGACCCCAACGCCGACCAGGACTGGCAGGTGCGCGCGATGCGCATGCGCGAGGGCGTGACGACGACGCTCGACCTGTTCCGGCCCTACGGCATCCGCGCGACCTACTACGCCAACGGCTATAACTTTCTGCTCGGCAACGCCGGGCGGCGGCAGTTCATGGGCAACCCGACCTTCAGCTGGGCGGATCACACGACCAGCGGCAAGTGGCCGAACGACGCCTGGGCGACCACGCCCTGGTTTGCCGACGACCCGTACGGCACCGCCCAGAGCGACCCGGGCTGGTACTTCGGCGACCTGATCCCCGCGCTGCAGCGCGAGCGGCAGGACATCCAGTCGCACACCTTCAGCCACCTGGACGGCGGGCTGGCGCGGCCGCAGGAGTGGCGCGACGACCTGCGGGCCTGGCGCGAGGTGGCGGCCGAGCGCGGCGTGCCGCCCGCGACGTCGCTGGCGTTCCCGTGGAGCAGCAGCGCCGGCATGAGCTACGCCAGCTGGGACGAGCTCGCGGCGGCCGGCATCACCTCGGTCACGCGCACGAAGCCGAACCAGCCGCAGTACCAGCTCGCGAGCGAGGCCGACCCGCGCTGCCGCCCGGTCCCCGGCCACGAGCGCATCCTGGCCTGCCCGGACTTCTACCTGCACAGCCAGGAGACGGCCGCGCAGGCGATCGCGCTGATCGACCGCACGATCGAGGTCGGCGGCATGATCGACCTGTGGGCGCACACCGAAGAGGTCACCTCGCCCGATCAGATCGCCGCGTGGGGCCAGGTCGTCGCCTACGCGGCGCGCCAGCGCGACGCCGGCAAGCTCTGGGTCGCGCCGCTGGCCGAGATCGCCGGCTGGCAGGCGGCCCTCGCAGGCGTCAGCATTCAGGAGTCGGGAGTCGCGAGTCGGGAGCCGGGCGCGCCTCTTGCGCTCACTGTGACGAATAAGAGCGACCGCGACCTGAGCGGGCTGACTCTTAGTCTATCCTCGGCAGCCGCCAAGATCGTCGTGAATGGAACTATGCTCAACCCTCAATCCCCAAGGATCAACCTGGCCGCAGGGCAGACGCTGGAGGTACAGGTATGGCCCGCGTAGCGCTCCCGGCCGGCTGGGCCAGCGCGCTGGTGCGCCGGCGCGGCCCGCTGCTGATCTACCAGTGGCTCTGGCTGCTGCTCAGCACATTCGGCGCGCTGGTGGTCGCGGCGCCGCGCATCCTGTCGCAGCCGCTGATCTACACCACCACCGCGACGGTCAGCTTCGAGCGGGCGCGCTACGGCGGGCTCTACCCGGGCGGCCAGGTCAGCGCCGAAACCGTCGCGGTGCAGAACATCGCGGTCGAGCTGCTCATCCACCTGCAGGACGGCGACGCGCCGCGCTACCCCGGCCTCGGGTCGCCGACGCTGGGCGTGGCCTACAGCCCGCAGCCCGACGGCAGCATCCGCGCGCTGGCGGTGGCGGGCAACCCCGAGCAGGCCCGCCGCCTGGCCGACGACGCCGCCGAGGCGATCGCCCGCAGCATCCGCGCGGCCGGCGGGCGCGAGATCTTTCGCATCCTCACGGGATCGTACCTGGTCAACGCGCTGCAGAGCGGCAACAGCGCGGCGACCCCGTTCGAGGCCCAGCTGCGCACGATCTATCTGAACAACGCCTTCCCGCTCAACCGCTCGACCGATCCGGACGTGCGCAGGATCACCGTCGAGCAGCTGGGGCCCGAGGAGCGCAGCGACCTGGCGCGCGCGCTGGAGGTGCGCGACGTCGAGCTGTCAAAGGCCGACCTGCCGGCGATCCAGGCCCAGATCGGCCGTGATGGGCTCGACTGCCCGGCGGCCCTGCGCGCGAATCGCGCCGGGGCGCCGCCTGCCTGCGTGGACGAGCAGCGGCTGTCTACGGGGCTGGACGCCATCCGCCGCGCGATCCAGGAGCTGAACACGCCCTTCGACCCCGCGGCGCGCTCGAGCGCCTACCGCAGCGCCGCCGCCGCCGCCGGCGTCGAGGTGCCGCGCCGGATCGGGCCGTTCCTGGCGCTGGCGCTGCTGGTCGGGCTGGTCTTCGGCGGGATCGGCGTGGCGGTCGACCGCAGCGCCGGCGTGATGCCGAAGCTGCGCGAGCTGTGGCTCTACCGCGAGCTGGTGGTCAACCTGGTGCTGCGCGACCTGCGGGTGCGCTACAAGGGCAGCGCGCTCGGCTACCTGTGGACGCAGATCGCGCCGCTGATGCTGATGGCGGTGTTCTGGGTCGTGTTCAGCTTCTTCTTTCGCTCCGACATCGCGATGTTCCCGGTGTTCCTGATCGTCGGCCTGCTGGTCTGGAACTTCTGCGCCGAGGCGGTGGTCGGCGGGTCGCGCAGCGTGATCGACAACGCCAACCTGATCAAGAAGGTGTTCTTCCCGCGCGAGGTGCTGCCGCTGGTCAGCGTCTTCTCAAGCCTGCTCAACTACCTGCTCTCGCTGCCGATGATGTTCCTGCTGATGGCGATGGTGCAGCTGCTCGCGCTCGGCCGGCTGAACTTCTCGTGGACCTTCGCGTACCTGCCGGTGCTGGTGATCATCCAGACGCTGTTCCTGGCCGGGGTCGCGCTGTTCACGAGCGCGCTGGCGGTGCACTTCCGCGACTTCGTGCACCTGATCGGGATCTTGATCCAGTTCTGGTTCTTCCTGACGCCGGTGGTCTACTCGCTCGACACGATCCAGATCAGGATCGCCGGGGTGCCGCTGGCGAGCATCATGCGCTGGGTCAACCCGATGGCCTCGCTGATCGACTTCTACCGCGATATCCTGTACGGGAACACCGTCTTCGCCGGCCAGGTGCCGACGCCGGGCCTGCCGGCGCTCACCAGCGTGCTGCGCGCGCTCGTCACCGCGCTGGTCGTGCTGGCGATTGGCTACTGGTCGTTCCAGCGCCGCAGCGGGCAGTTCGGCGAGGAGATCTAGCCCCATATGAGCAGCCACAGCGGGTCGGGGCTGTCCACCGGCGTGCTGATCGGCGGCTCGGGCGTGAACGTGGGCGGCTCGGGCGTGAACGTGGGCGGCTCGGGCGTAGCGGTGGGCGGCTCAGGCGTAGCGGTGGGCGGCTCGGGCGTAGCGGTGGGCGGCTCAGGCGTAGCGGTGGGCGGCTCGGGCGTAGCGGTGGGCGGCTCGGGCGTAGCGGTGGGCGGCTCGGGCGTGAACGTGGGCGGCTCGGGCGTGAACGTGGGCGGCTCGGGCGTGAACGTGGGCGGCTCGGGCGTGAACGTGGGCGGCTCGGGCGTGAACGTGGGCGGCTCGGGCGTGCGAGTTGGCCGCGCGGTCGGCCGGAAGGTCGGCGTGCTGGTCGGCCGGGAGGTCGGCGTGCTGGTCGGCTGGCGCGTCGGGGTCGGAGTGGCGGCGCGGCGCGGCCGGCGCCCAAAGATCCCGCTGTCGCCCTCGGGGTCCAGCCCGGCCATCTCGTCCAGCGCGGCCGTAGGCGCCAGCTCCTGGGCCGTGGCGGTCAGGCCGACGGCCAGCGACCCGAGCGGCGTGAGCGTCGGGCGCGCAAACGGCGGGCGGGCCGTCTGGCTCGCCAGGCTGGCGGGTGTAGGAAACAGCATGCCCAGCAGCGGCGCCCGGCTTTGCTCGGCGAACAGGTCGCGCGCCGTGTCGCCAATCACGGCGCTATCGAGCGGCGCGATCGGCAGCGTGTTCGTATCGCGCGGGTCGGAGCTATAGTCGGCGCTCAGCCGCAGCGCCGCCTCGCCCAGCGCCACCACGCGCGTGTCGAAGGCCTCGCCGATCACCACCAGGCCGCACACGAGCGCGAACAGCAGCACGACCATCCAGATCGCTGCGCTCGACCAGCGCGTCTCATGCCGCATCGCCGGCCTCCCAGTCGATCACGGCGTAGACGCGCACGCGCAGGCTCTTGCCTTTGAGCCGCCGCAGCCCGTGGTCGGCCACCCGCAGGCTGGCGGGCTGCCCGAGGGCCTGCCACGTCGCGGCGCTAATCAGGATATCGGTGCCGAGCTTGCGGTTGAGCGTCTGGATTCGCGCGCTCAGGTTGACCGCGTCGCCGATGACGGTGTACTCCATGCGTCGCTCGGCGCCGATCAGCCCGGCGACGACCGGCCCGCTGTTGATGCCGAGGCCGGCCACCAGGGGCGGCGCCTGCTCGCCCAGGCGGCGCGCGTTGAGCTGGCGCAGGCCATCGCGGATCGCCAGGGCGGCGTGGACGGCCGCGCAGGCGCTCGCGCCGAGGTTGGCCTGCTCGTCGGTCAGACCGAACAGCACCAGCGTCGAGTCGCCGCCGAACTTATTGACGATGCCGCCGTAGCGATCGGCCGCGTCGACGACGATCCGGAAGTAGTCGTTCAGGCCCTGGATCAGCACGGCCGGATCTTCCTGCTCGCTCAGCGCCGTGAAATCGCGCAGATCGGTGAACAGGATCGAGAGCTGCTTGGTCTCGCCGCGGAAGTCGAGCGGCTGGTTGAGCACCAGCCGCGCCACCGCCGGGCTGACGAAGCGCCCCAGGATGTCGTGCATGCGCTCGCGCTCGCGCAGGCCGCCGATCATCGTGTTGAACGAGGTCGTCAGCGCCCCGATCTCATCGCTGGTCGTGACGGGCAGCACGTGGTCGAGCTGGCCGGCGGCGACGCCCTCGGCGGCCCGCACCAGCGCGGTGATCGGGCGGGTGATCCGCCGCGAGAGCGTGATGCCCAGCAGGAAGGTCGCCAGCAGCCCCAGGCCGAAGATTGGCAGCAGGCGAACCTCCGCCTGCTCGAACTGCCCATCCTGGCCGGCGGTCGACACCGCAACCCCGATGTACTGCGTGGTCGGCTGGCCGCGCAGCGCCAGGGGCGAGATGATCTCGCCGTAGTCGCGGCTGCCCAGCGCCAGCGTGCGGTACTGGCTCTGGCTGGTGAGCAGGCTCCGGTCGAGCGGCTGCGGCAGATCCACGCCGAGCGAGGTGGCGAGCGGGGCGCCGTCGGCGTCGTAGAGCGTCACGTCGGCCAGGGTCGCGCCGCGCCAGCGCTCGACCAGCGTGGGGGCGGTCGTGCCGACCAGCAGGGCGCCAACATTGGCCTCGCCCTCGAAGATCGGCGCGATGGTGTAGAGCACGGTCGTGTCGGCATCGCTCACCAGGTCGACATACTTATCGCCCTGCGCGTCGCTATCGTTCTGCAGCACGGCGACGACGCCGGGGAGCTTGGGGATCTGCTGGTTCGCCGGGGCGGCGGTGATCTCGGCGCCCTGGCTGTGGATCGTGGCGAGCACGCGGCCGGCCTTGCCGACGATCACGATCCGCTCGATGCTCTGCGTGACCGCGTAGGGCTCGATCAGATCGGTCACCGCCTGGGCATTGCCCTCGCGCACGAGGTGCCCCAGCCCGGCCAGGCGCGCGAGCGTGCGGGCGTTGGAGACCTGGGCCTGCTCGGAGCGCACCACGCTGTCGGCGACGCGCACGCGCGCGTCCTCGACCTGCCGGCTGAACTCGGCGGTCACCTTGACGGCCTGCGCGCGCGCGACCACGTAGATCGTCGCCAGGGCCAGAATCAATGCCAGCGCGACATACGGCAGCGTGATCTTGAAGCTCAGGCGCGGTGCGAAAGCTGGGCGCTGCGAGACAACCATATCAACTCCGCTACGGCGCACCCTGGTGCGCTGGAACATTCAACATGCTGCTTGGCGCTGGTCTCTACAGACAAGTGTACTCGTCAGTGTAAGCGGCGACAACAGCTTTTGATTACCGGCCGGTTACATGGATGATCCGCCAGGCCTTCTTAACGATTTTGTCATGTGGCGGGAGTATCGCTGTGGTTTTCTTCCGGGGCGCTGCGCCCCCGGCCCCCCGCCTGAGTTCGTTTCGACGACGATATCCTTCCGGGGCGCTGCGCCCCCGGCCCCCGCCCGGGGGAACCCACGCCGGTTCAGGCGGCTGCGCCAGCTCTTTCCGGGGCGCTGCGCCCCCGGCCCCCCATCTACTACCTCTGGGGAAGGCGATCCGATTCCGGGGCGCTGCGCCCCCGGCCCCCCGCCCGGGGGAACCCACGCCGGTTCAGGCGGCTGCGCCAGCTCTTTTCCGGGGCGCTGCGCCCCCGGCCCCCCGCCCGGGGGAACCCACGCCGGTTCCCCCGGCCCCCCTCCGGCAAATGATGCCTGTGGCATATCCGATAGTGGTGGCGCCCAGCACCATACCTGCGAGGCCAGTTGCCTCCCGCTGCGCATGGATTCAGCCGGGCATGCACGTCAAGCGTGCCAACTGAGGCGGCATTATTTTGGGGTCCAGGGGCGCGCCCCCCGGAAGTTGTGTGCGCGGGGACGGGGCGCTGCGCCCCCGGCCCCCGCCCGGGGGAACCCACGCCGGTTCCCCCGGCCCCCCTCCGGCAAATGATGCCTGTGGCATATCCGATAGTGGTGGCGCATGCCCAGCACCATACCTGCGAGGCCAGTTGCCTCCCGCTGCGCATGGATTCAGCCGGGCATGCACGTCAAGCGTGCCAACTGAGGCGGCATTATTTTGGGGTCCAGGGGCGCAAGCCCCGGCCGGGGGGCGGCGGGGGTGGCGGCCCACCCCCGCCCGCGGGGGTGCGGGGGGCGCGCAGCCCCCCGGAAGTTGTGTGCGCGGGGACGGGGCGCGCAGCCCCCGGAAGTCGTGTGCGGGGCACGGGGGCGCATAGCCCCCGTAAACTGCTATGCCCCAAGATCCTCGCGCGTCACGCCGGCGAACTCGAGGATGAAGTCGGCCCCGTAGGCCATCGCGGGGGTCTGGAAGCCGGCCGGCGCCTGGCCGCCCAGCACGCGCGCGGCGATCGCGAGCGCCGTGTCGGCGGTGAGCGTGTAGCCGTCGGGCGTGCGCAGGCGCGCGGCGCAGCGCGCCCCGGCGGCATCCTCGACCTCGCCCCACAGCAGGCTCAGTCCGCGGGCGCGCTCGGCGTCGCTGGGCCCGCGCGGCTGCCGGCGGATCAGGCCCTTGAGCAGGCGCTGGGCCGGCGCCGAGCCGAGCAGCCAGCCGAAGCGCCGGCTGGCCACCATCAGCTGCCGCAGCCGCGGCGAGAGGGCAGTGTAGACCTCGATGTTCGGGATGCCGGTGCTGTAGAAGGCGGTCGACACGTCGCCCCAAGGGATCGCGACCGCCGTGGTCGGCCCGCGGCCGAAGTCGATCGTGCGGGTCCGGTGCGCGGCCGGCACCGAGATGAGCTGGCCGTCGCGCCGCACCAGCCCGCCGCGGTGAAGGTTCTCGACCGCGGTGGAGGCCGTGCCCCAGGATGTGCGGCTGAGCGCCAGAAAGCCGAGCGTGAGGCGCCGCGCGCCGGGCATGCGCCGCTTGAGGTGCGCGGCCAGGCAGTCCGACGGCACGACGTCGAACCCGGCGCCGGGCAGCAGCATGATGCCGGCCGCCTTGGCCTGGGTGTCGCGGCGGGCCAGCGCCTCGAACACCGCCGCCTCGCCGGTGATGTCCAGGTAGTGGGTCTTGGTGCGCAGGCACGCCTCGGCCATCAGCCGCGAGGTGTGCGCGAACGGGCCGGCGCAGTGGAGCACCAGCGGCATATCCGCGAGCGCCGCGTCGAGCGCGTCGCGCTGCTCCAGCGCGAAGACGCGCTGCTCCAGCCCGAGCGGCTCGGCCAGCGCCGCCACCGCCGCGGCGCTGCGCCCGGCCAGGATCGGGCGCATCCCGCGCTCGGCGGCTGTCCGCGCGATCAGGCTGCCGGTGTAGCCGTTGGCGCCGTAGATCAGAAATGGGTCGGTGGTCAGGGGGTTCTCCTATTCTCTATCGCCGAGAGGCGCGCGATGCGCTTGAGGATCGCGCTGGCCTGGGCGCCGGAGGCCAGCTGCGGGCGCCCGTCGCGCAGGGCCACGGGCAGCCATTCGAACGAGCGGACGCCGTCGCGCGACAGGGTCACCTTCAGAATGGCGGTCTCGGAGCGCTTGTACAGCCCGTCGAAGACGAAGTTCCCCAGGCTGTAGGCGATCAGGCCGCCGTGGTAGCGCTCGGCGCCCTGCAGCACGTGCGGGTGCGCGCCGATCACCAGGGCGGCGCCGGCGTCGATCGCCGCATGTGCTGACGCGCGCTGGGCCGCATTCGTAGTCTGCTGGCCCTCGTAGCCGCTGTGCAGCAGGACGATCAC
This sequence comes from Candidatus Ribeiella danica, assembly GCA_016717335.1. GTDB lineage: Bacteria > Chloroflexota > Chloroflexia > Chloroflexales > Roseiflexaceae > Ribeiella > Ribeiella danica. Next base: position 752,824 of record JADKFS010000002.1, on the reverse strand, counting down.
CAGGTCGGCGTCGGCGCGCGCCGCCGCGACGTCGTCGGCGATCCGCTGCGGCTCGGCCCAGGCGACCCCCGCGCGGTCGCCCCTGGCGCGCCAGCTGGCGGTGCTGAACCCGCCGCGCTCGACCGGGACATTCACGTAGGCGAGAAACGCCAGCCGCAGCCCGCCGGCCGTCAGCCGGGCCGGGCGGTGGGCGGCAGCCTCGTCGGCGCCGGCGCCCGGGTGCAGGATGCCCGCCTGGTCGAGCAGCCGCGCCGTCTCCGAGAGCGCGTCGGTCCCGAAGTCGAGGCTGTGGTTGTTGGCGAGCGAGACCAGGTCGAATCCTGCGTCGGCGAGGGCGGCGGCGGCGGCAGGGGGCGCCAGAAAGGTGTAGGCCTTGCGCGCGGGCGTGCCCGCGCTGCCCACGGCGCACTCGAGGTTCCCGACCGTCAGGTCGGCCGCGCGCAGGGTCTGCGCGACCCCGTCGAACGGGCTGGCGTCCGGCGCGCGCCGCAGCGCGGCGCCGATCGAGCGCGCCAGCATCATATCGCCGACGGCCGCGAGCGTCAGCTCGGGAGCTGCCGATTCAGCCGGCGGGCCGGGCACAGCTGTCGCGCGAGCGCCCGCGGATGCCGGCGCCATTCCGCCGGCGAGCGCGGCGCACACCAGCAGCAGGGCAAGCGCGATCGGGAAGGGGTGACGCACTGTCGACTCGATCTCGTATCTGGCCAGGCTCGTCATCGCGCGCCGATCGCCGGCAGTCATCAGCCGGCGATCGACAGGCCGCCGCTGTCAGCCGGGAGTCATCGGCCGGTAGGCGGCCGGCCCTATTATACGCGATCGAGCGGCGGCTCAACCTGTTTTTGACAAAAGTGTAACCTGCGCAGCGTAGCATGTTCATTGACGAGGCATGCAAGAACGACTATACTAGCCAGTATCGTTGAGTCAGATCCACTGGCCACACTAGAGCCGCGCTGCTCTGGTGTATCTTCGTTTTTTCACCAGGGCCCTCTCACGCCGGCACCCAGCCGCAGCGTGTAGTTTTGTATTTCGTTGATTTGTTGACAGGTTGTGAGGCCACTATGATTGATCTGCACAAGCTCTTCGTCGACGTCTTCGACCCCCAGCCCGGTGAAGTGGTGCTCGTGATGGTGGACCTGCCCCATGGCCTGCTGATCGACACGCCGGCGTGGGTGCGCCGCCGTGCGATGGCCGAGCGGTGGCATAGCGCGCTGCAGCAGCTCGGCGCCAGGCGCGGGTTTCGGGTGCTGCCGCTGGCGAGCTTCCCGGCCACGGGTGCGCACAACGGCCAGCTGCCGGAGCAGGGGCTGCTGGGCGGCGAGCCGATGCCGCTCGGCGATCTGGCTGGTCAGGCGACGCTTGTGCTGGCGCTGACGCAGTTCTCGGCCTCGGCGCCGCTGATCGGCTGGACCCAGCGCGCGCCGCGGCTGCGCGTGGCCTCGATGCCGATGGTCGCGCCCGAGATGGAGGAGACCGCGCTGGCGGCCGACCACGTGCAGCTGGCGCGCACCTGCGCGCGGCTGCGCGGCTGCCTGGACGACGCCGAGTACGCGCGGATCAGCTTCTCGAACGGCGACACGCTCACGCTCGACCTGCGCTTCCGCAGCGCGCACGTGGACGATGGCCAGCTGCGAGCCGACAAAGTGGCGCCGCGGCTGGTCAACCTGCCGAGCGGCGAGGCGTACAAGGCGATCTACGAGGGCGAGCGCGCGAATGTGCCGAGCAAGACCCATGGCGTGCTGCCGGTCGAGTGGCGCGGCGACGTCATCCGGCTGGAGATCGAGCGCAACCGGGTGGTCGACGTGCTGGGCCGCGGCGAGGCCGCCGCCGACCTGCGGAACTTCCTGGCGATGGACGGCGCGCGCCGCAATGTGGCCGAGCTGGGGCTGGGCTGCAACCCGCGCGCGCGGGTGTGGGGCAACACACTTGAGGATGAGAAGGCCGGCCCGCATATCGCGCTCGGCCGCAGCGAGCACCTCGGCGGCGCGATCGGCCCGGACGCGTTCGAGGACCCGCGCTACATCTGGCACCAGGATTTCATCTACGCGCGCCACAGCGCCGTCCACGTGGCCGAGATGACTCTGATCGGCGCCCAGGGCGCGGCTAACCAGCTGGTCCTGAATGGGCGCTACATCGAGGCGCTGGAGGTCGGGATCTAGACATAATCCCTTTTGGGGAGGTGTGGTGGCGGCCGGGTACCCTCTGAGTGCCGCCCCCACACCCGCGCGCAAGGGTAAGGTTCGTAAGAACCTTGCCTTACGGCTCCTGAGCTTCGGCTGTCGTCTCCTCCTCAGCCTCTTCAGCCTCCTCAGCCTCCTCAGCCTCTTCAGCCTCCTCTTCAGTCGCCTCCTGCTTGCCGAGGCCAATCGAGGCGCCTGTCAGCTGCAGTGTGAGGCGCGTCTGCTGGATGATCCGTTCCAGCAGCGGCGGGTCGGGCTGCTCGACCGGCAGCTGCATCACGAAGTGGTTGAGCACCTCCGAGCGGGCGCGCAGCAGGTCGATCCATGTAGCGTCGGGGTGATCGCGCTGGAACGCCTCCAGGTGCAGCCCGGAAAACTCGCGCAGCTTCTCGCGGGTATCCTCGGTCAGGTGCGCCGCCGCGCCGGCGATGTAGTAGCGCTCGCCCGACGGCACCAGGTGCGCGACCATCACCTCGTCGACCAGGACGTGGCGCGACCCGGCGTGGTCCTCAAGCTCGATCTCGGTCCCGTCGAACAGATCCTGCGACCAGATCGACTGGCCCTTCAGCACGCGCGTCGCCACGTAGGGCCGCAGGCGCACGCCCGCCCAGCTCTTGAGCAGCCGCGCCTCCTCGTCCGAGAGATCGAGCGCGTCGTCGCCGTCGGCCGCCAGCCGCTCGACCAGGGTGCGCCCGTCGTCGAGCTGGTAGTCGAACGCGAACCAGGTCATGAACCGCTGGGCGCCGCTGCCCTCCAGATCGTCGAGCTCGTCCATTTGGTCGAGCTGGTACTTGCCGTCCCAGAAGCGCTCGAACGCGGCGGGCATGGCGTCGGTCTGGGTCTGCGCCACCGTCAAAATCTGGGGCACCAGCGTATCGACGGCCTGGCGCAGCCGGCGCCGCGCGGCCTGGGCCGCCTCTTCGATCGGCAGGTGACAGTGCTTATACTTCTTGCCGCTGCCGCATGGGCACGGGTCGTTGCGTCCAACTTTGGGCATGGGACCTCCGCTGGCATAGACGAAATGCAAAACAACATGCCGCCGGCGGGTGCCGGCGGCAGCAATAATAGCATAGAATGTGCGGGCTGAAAATCAGGCCCCTGCGGTCATGAGGCCGGGCGCGGCCGTGAGGGGGATGGCGGGATGTCGCGCACGCGCACGGCCGGCAGGGCCAGCGCGAAGGTCGCGCCCTGGCCGGGGGCGCTGCGCACCGTCAGCGTGCCGCCGTAGCCCTCGACGATCGCCCGGCTGACGCTCAGGCCCAGGCCGCGCCCGCTCTCGCGGGTGGTGGTGAAGGGCTGGAAGATCGTGCTCTGGTGCTCGCGCGAGATGCCGTGGCCGGTGTCGCTCACCTCGACGTTCACGCGCGAGTCGGCGACGAAGCTCCGCAGCGTCAGCGCGCCACCCTCCGGCATCGCCCCGATCGCGTTAATGATCAGGTTGACCAGCACCTCGCGCAGCTCGGCGGCGTGGGCGCGCACCGGCGGCGTGTGCGCGAGCGCCGTGCGGATCGCGATCGCGGGCCGCTTCTCCCAGAACGGCCGCGTCAGCGCGAGCGCATCCTGGATCAGCTGCGATACCGACATGACCGCAGCGGCGGCGACAGGCGGCGGCGTCTTGAGCGACAGCATGCGGCGCAGCAGAAAGTGCCCGTCGCCCGCGGCCTGGACGATCGCCCGCAGGTCGCGCTGCAGCGGCTGGGGCGCATCCTGCTGGAGGATCTGCGCGTGCCCCAGCACCGAGGTGAACAGGTTGCCGATGTCGTGCGCCGCGCCGACCGCCAGCGTGGCGCGCAGGCGCACCTCTTCGTGCTCGCCCAGCCGGCGCTCCAGCTGCGCGACCTGCTCCTCGCGCGAGGCCAGGTCGTCGCGCGACCGGTCGTAGAGCAGCCGCAGCGTGACCAGCGCGGCGAGCTGGCCGGCCGCCGCAAGCTCGCCCGCGCCGAACGCGCCGCCCTGCCGCGCCAGCGTCAGCCAGCCGAGGCGCTGGCCGGCCCCCTCCAGCGGCAGCGCCGCGACTGGCGCGTAGCCCTGGCTCTCGATCCACGCCTTGAAGCCGGCGTCGCTGCGCGCGGCCCCAGCCGGCGGGTCGCGGCCGCGCTCGCCGGCCAGCGGGCGCCAGCTGCTGCCGGACCCCTCGCCCACCAGCAGGTCGGCGCGCGCGCCCGGCAGCAGGGCAGGCAGCGCCTGGCGCAGCGCCGCGAAGAACGCGCGCTGATCGGGCGCCTCCGCGATCAGCCGCAGCATGGCGGCCAGGTCGATCGGGTTGGGGTCCTGGTGCGCGCGCGATCTCGCTGTCATAACCTCAGCCTTTGACCAATGACGAACGACGAATGACCAAAGCTCGCTGCCATTTGGTCATTCGTCTCTTGTCACTTGTCGGTATCAGGCGGCGACTCCATCGACCACATCCGCCAGGTCGGAGAGGAACTCGCCGACCGTGCGGGCGCGCGAGCGAATATCGGCCAGCGTCGCGCGGTCGCGCGCGTCGAGCGCGAGCACGAAGTGCGGGTGCGACGCCGCCGCGTCGAGCGGGTCGCGCAGCAGGCTCTCGGCCACGCTCGGGCTGGCGGCCGCAAGCAGCGCCAGGCGGGTCAGGGCTGGGCGCGCGCTCTGGCCGGGGATCAGGCGGGCGTGCGGCTCGGGCATCGGGGCGGCTCGAAATGAGAGCATGGGCTGTTCCTTTTCGTGGGGGTGGCTCAGCAGCAGCCACCAGATGACACCGACGATCACCACCAGGTCGCCGGGGCTGGCGACAAACGTCGTCGCGCCGGCCGGCAGCACCAGCCAGTCGGAGAGCACCCACAGCAGCGCCGACTGGACGACGATATCTTTGGAGCCCATCAGCAGCGTGCCGGGCGCGAAGCTGTGGCCGATCTGCGCCAGCGTGTCGACGTGGATCGGCATCGCGCCGCCGTGGAAGGCCATCACCAGCAGGTTCATGATCACGCCCACCGCGACGGCCGGGATGCCGGCGATCGCGCGGTTGCACACGCACCAGACGAAGATCGCCGTGACGGAGATCAGAAACATGTACGGGATCCAGACGCCGAGCAGGCCGCCGAGCTGCGGCACCGCAGCGATCGCGAGCAGCAGCCAGTAGCGCGGCATCCGCGGCGGGCGCCAGAGCGCCAGCGTCGCCCCCGCGAGCGCGAGGGACAGGTAGAGCAGCAGGACGGCCATATGCTTACTGGTCCGTGCTGACGAGCGGCGCGGCGCTGCGCACTCCGGGCGGGCCGTAGGGCGCGGTGCCGGCCAGCAGCAGCGTGCCGATCACGAGGGCGGCGGCGAGGGCGCGCACGATCTTCGATTTCATCGATGAGCCTCCTTTGAGCGATGAGGGTGGTTAGCGATAGAGCTGGCGCCACGGTAGCGGACCGGCTTGACTCGCGGTTGACCGCCGGTTGACTCTACGAGGGTAGCCAGTTGTGTCGGGGGCTGCGCGCCCCCGTGCCCCGCGTCGGTGTCCGCCACACCGTCTTCGGGGGGCTGCGTGCCCGCCGAACCCCCGCGGGCGGGTGTGGGGACCGCCACCCCCGCCGCCCCCCGGCCGGGGCGTGCGCCCCTGGACCCCAAAAGATCCCTCTTTGTCACTTGTTCGGGGGGCTGCGCGCCCCTGTGCCCCTCGCACAACTCACGGGGGGCTACGCGCCCCCCGTGCCCCCGCGGGCGGGGGTGGGCCGCCACCCCCGCCGCCCCCCGGCCGGGGCTTGCGCCCCTGGACCCCAAAATCACCCCGTCTCTATTGCGAAGCTTGATGCGCATGCCTCACTGAATCCATGCGCGGCGGGTTGGAACCCGCGCCCAACGAAGGGTACTGGGCATGCGCCACAATGCTTGCAGCTGGTACGGCATCACTTGCCGGAGGGGGGCAGGGGGAACCGGCGCGGGTTCCCCCTGGCGGGGGGCCGGGGGCGCAGCGCCCCGGAGAAAAGGAACGCCCGGCACGGGCGCATCAGGCGGGGGGCCGGGGGCGCAGCGCCCCGGAAAGACCATCGCAGTCGAAACGGATCCAGGCGGGGGGCCGGGGGCGCAGCGCCCCGGAAGAAAGGGAACGCCAGCCGCATAGGGATGCCGGGCGGGGGCAAGCGCCTGGCGCTTGCCCCCGCCCGGCGCGTCTGCTATACTAAAAGTCGCCCGCATTCCACCTACCTGTTCGGCGTGCCAACCCGCAGGCGGCACACCCAAGGCCCAAGGAGCGGCGCATGGCGCGACTCTCTGTCAACATCAACGGCGAGCGGCACACCGTTGCGCTGACTGAAAAAGGCATCCAGATCGGGCGCGCGCTCGACAACGATATCGTCCTCAACAACGCGATCGTCTCGCGCCGGCACGCCCGGATCGAGCTGCGCGGCCGCGAGACCTGGGTCACCGACCTGAACAGCCGGAACGGGATCTCGGTCAACCGGCTGCGCGTGAAGGAGGAGCACCTTCACGACGGCGACATGCTGCAGATCGGCCCGTTCGAGGTGCGCTTCGAGGACCGCGCCGCCCAGAGCGTGGTGCTGGACGACAACAAGTACTTTCCGCTGGCCGCCGAGGCGAAAGAGGTCAAGTCCAGCGAGCTGCCCGAGCTGGTGCTCGACCTGCGCGAGTTCTACCGCATCAGCAAGCGGCTCAGCAGCATCCTCAACCTGCACGACCTGCTCGACGCGGTTATGGAGGAGGTGCTGCGGGCGGTGCCGGCGCAGCGCGGCTTCCTGCTGCTGCGCAAGGGCGCCGAGCTGGTGCCGATGGTCATCCACCCGCCCACCCTGGGCGATCTCACGCTCAGCTCCACGATCGCGCGCAAGGCGATCGAGGGGAACGAGGCCGTGCTGACGCGCGACGCCCGGCTCGACTTCGCCGGCTCGCAGAGCATCATCAGCGCCAACATCCGCTCGGCGATCTGCGCCCCGCTGATCAGCGAGGGGACCGCGATCGGGATCATCTACGTCGACTCGCCGGGGCGCGAGCAGTTCAACGAGCACCAGCGCGACCTGCTGGCGGCGGTGGCCAACCAGGCCGCCACGGCGATCGAGCGCGCGCGGCTGACCGAGGAGCTGCGCCAGCAGGCCCAGCTGCGCCAGAACTTCGAGCGCTTCATGTCGCCGAACGTCGCGCAGCTGATGGCCAGCTACGTCGCGCAGCACGGCCAGCTCTGGGAGCCGCAGGAGCTGATCGTCACGGTCCTGTTCGCCGACGTCAAGGGCTTCACCTCGCTCTCCGAGACCCTCTCGCCGCGCGACGTGCAGGACCTGCTGAACGAGTACTTCCACGAGATGACCGAGGTGATCTTCACGTACAACGGGACGCTCGATAAGTATATCGGCGACGGGATCATGGCGGTCTTTGGGGCGCCCCAGCTCGGCGACCCGATCGACCCCGAGTACTCGGCCATGCAGGCGGTCGACGCGGCGCTCGACATGATCGCGGCGCACCGCCGGCTGATCGAGCGGCTCGACCCCTCCAAGGCCTTCGCGTTCCGGATCGGCATCAACACCGGGCCGGTCTACGCCGGCTTCTTCGGCACGCGGCAGCGCCTGGAGTACACGGTCATGGGCGACACGGTCAACACGGCGTCGCGGCTCGAGGGCAAGGCCGATCTGAACAGCGCCCTGATCAGCGAGGCGACCCGCCGCGCGATCGGCGAGGCCTTCGTGCTGCAGGAGATGGGCGACTTTCAGCTCAAGGGCAAGGCCCAGCTGGTCCATACCTACAAGGTGCTCCGCCGCGCGACGTAGACTTCCTCTGTCTTGCGCCGGGGCTTACGCCCTCGGCCCCGCGCTCTTGTCAGCTTGTCAGCTTGTCAGCTTGTCAGCTTTTCTCCGGGGCGCTGCGCCCCCGGCCCCCCGCCCGGGGGAACCCACGCCGGTTCATACGGCCTCCGGCCAGGTGTTTTTTCGGGGCGGCCCCGGTCACCTGGTCTCCTGGTCACCTGGTCTCCTGGTCACCTGGTCTCCGGGGCGCTGCGCCCCCGGCCCCCCGCCCGGGGGAACCCACGCCGGTTCATACGGCCTCCGGCCAGGTGTTTTTTCGGGGCGGCCCCGGTCACCTGGTCTCCTGGTCACCTGGTCTCCTGGTCACCTGGTCTCCGGGGCGCTGCGCCCCCGGCCCCCCGCCCGGGGGAACCCACGCCGGTTCCCCCGGCCCCCCTCCGGCAAATGATGCCTTCCCAGTTGCATTGCTGGTGGTCCATGCCTGGCACCATTCCGATCGGACGTGTTGCCTCCCGCCGCGCCTGGATTCAGCCGGGCATGCACCACTGGGGTGCAAACTGAGACAGCATCTTTTTGGGGTCCAGGGGCGAAGCCCCGGGAGGGGGGCGGCGGGGGTGGCGGCCCACCCCCGCCCGCGGGGGGCACGGGGGCGCGCAGCCCCCGAAAGCGGTGCGGGCTGCCCCAGGCGGGGGCACGGGGGCGCGCAGCCCCCTATACAAGATAAGCTAGTATACGCCACATGAAAGCTTGCCAAAGACCTGCTATAATGCACACCAACGCCACGTGGCGTTTGAGTATAGATCATCACTGGCGCAAGATACAGCGGCTGTGCGGTGGGCTGGAAACGATAGATCGTGGAAGCAGATCACCCGACTCTCTTGGATCGTCGCGGCTGGCCGCGGCGCGCCCCCTTCACCAGGGGCTAAGACGCGCCTCGTGCTTTCGGCTGCCCGCCACACGCCCTGCCCTGCCATATCCTGCGCCTGCTACGGAGCATCGCCATGCCTCTTGTGGTAGGGATACGATTCAAGGACTCCGGCAAGACCTACTTCTTCGATCCGAATGGCGTCGAGACGCTCGATCGCGGCGATCATGTGATCGTCGAGACCGTGCGCGGGCTCGAGCTGGCCAAGGTCGCGCGCGAGCCGCACGAGGTCGCCGACAGCGAGGTCGTCGGCGAGCTGAAGCCGGTGGTGCGCCGCGCCGAGGCGGCCGACTTCGAGCGGATGCGGCTGCTGGGCGCGCGCCACGAGGAGGTGATCGCCCGCTGCGCCGAGAAGATCTCGGAGCACGGCCTGCCGATGCGGCTGGTCAAGGCTGAGTACAGCTTCGACGGCTCGCGGCTGACGTTCTACTTCACCTCCGAGAAGCGGGTCGACTTCCGCATGCTCGTGCGCGACCTGGCGCGCACCTTCAAGACTCGGATCGAGCTGCGCCAGATCGGCCCGCGCGACGAGGCCAAGCTGCTCGGCGGGATCGGCCCGTGCGGCCGGCTGCTGTGCTGCGCCACGTTCCTGCCGGACTACGCGCGCGTCTCGATCAAGATGGCCAAGGACCAGGATCTGCCGCTGAACCCGACTAAGATCAGCGGGGTCTGCGGCCGGCTGCTGTGCTGCCTCTCGTACGAGCACGAGCAGTACCTGGCGATCAAGGCCGAGCTGCCCAAGAAGGGCGCCTGGGTGCAGACGCCCGACGGCCCCGGCGAGGTGGTGATCGTCAACGTCGTGCGCGAGACGGTGATCGTCGAGCTGTCCGGCAGCGGCGTCCACGAGGAGTTCACGCCCAACCAGATCGGCGAGGCGACCCAGCGTGTCGGCAGCCTGGCGCGCAGCCGCGCCGATGAGGGCATCACGCCCGCCGCTCGTGAAGAGCCGCCCCGCCACGAGCGCCAGCCCGCCCCGCCCCCGCCGCCCCGCCGCGAGCCGAAGCACACCGGCGAGCGCCGGCTGCTGCGCGACGAGGTGATCGACCCGGACGTGCTCGACGCGCTGGCGCTGCTTGAGGAGGGCGCCGAGGAGCGCCCCGCGCCGCCGCGGCCCGCCGCGCCGGGCCAGCCCGCTGCCCCGCCGAGCCGCCCGGCCGAGGCGCGCCGATCGCCCAGCCAGCCGCCGCGGCGCTTGCCGCCCGGCGGGCCGCCGCCGCCGCCCCAGCCGCCGCGCTTGCCGCCGCCCAGCCCACCCGCGCACGAGCCCCAGCCGGCTCGCGAGGCCCAGCCGCCGCGCATGCCCCGGCAAGATCGGCCGGAGGCGCCGCGCCGGGACGAGCCGGCCGCCGCGCCGCCCGACGAGCAGCGCGCCGGCGAGCAGGGGCGCCCCACGCGCCATCGGCGCAAGCGCACGGGGCGGCGCGGCGATCGATGACGAGGAGCCGATCTCATGACAAGTGTGCGATCACGGGCGGGGCAAGCCCGCTTGGCGCTCGCGCTGAGCGCCGCGGCGGCGCTGCTGCTTGCAGCCGTCACTGTATCCGCCGGCGTGGCGGGGATGCTCGCGCGCCCAGAGTGGCGGCCGATCGGCACGGCTGCCGAGCTGCGCCAAGCTGGGCCACAGCTGTTCACTCTAGAGAATAGCGAGTTCTACCTGGCCTGGGTCGGCTCGACGCCGATCGCGCTGAGCACGCGCGACCCGCACAAGGGCTGTCGCATCCGCTGGTATCCGGAGTGGCGGCTGTTTGCCGACCCCTGCGGCGGCTCTGCCTACGATCCGGACGGGCGCTACCGGCGCGGCCCCTCGCCGCGCAGCATGGACGAGCTTCCGACACGCGTGGTCGGCGGGCGCGTCGAGGTCGACGTCACGCGGATCATCCCGGGGCGGCAGCACGTCTGATGAGCATATGAAGCCTTTGATAGATCTGACCGAGCGGCAGTGCGCCTTTCTGGACGAGGTGCGCTACGCTGTCGTCGCCACGCTCGACGCCGACGGCGGAATCCAGCAGACGGTGGTCTGGTTCATCCGCGAGGGCGACCAGCTGCTGTTCAGCACCGGCGCCCACAGCGTCAAGGCGGGCAACCTGCGGCGCAGCCCGGCGATCAGCCTGACGGTCGAGGATGGCGCGCGCTACCTGACCGTCAGCGGCAGCGCGGCGCTCGAGCCGCTCGACGTGGGGCTGCGGCTGCGTCTGGCGGTACGCTACCTCGGCCCGGAGCGCGCGGCCGAGTGGGTGCGGCGGCGCCCCGGCGTCGAGCGCGTGACCGTGCGAATCATCGTCCGGCGCGTGTACGGCCAGGGGATGGTTGGCTGATCCTTCGGCCCCGCCGCTCAGCCGTCGTCCACGTCCCCACCGTCGGGCCACAGATCCGAGATCGGGCGGATGCTCGTCCCGCTGGCCATCCCGTACTCACGCTGCCGGCGCTGCTCCTCGCTCACATCGCCGAGCGTGCCGTCGAGCCCATCGCCGAACAGGCCCTTGGTCTTATCGCCGAAGGAGCGGTTCTCCTCGGCGCCCTCGCCGGTGATGCCGGGGAAAGGGTTCAGATCGGCCTGGCCGCGGCGCTTTTCCCGCCTGCCTCTCGCTCGCTTGTTGCTGGCCATAGCATTCCTCTTTCGCTGTGTGGCTTCTGCCCGTCACTGCCCGGCGCGCACCTCGATCTGGCCGTCGCGCACGCGCGTCTCGAAGCACGGCTGCGGGAGCGCGGCCGGCCCCTCGATCGGCCGGCCATCGTCCAGCGCGAAGCGCGAGCCGTGCCAGGGGCACTGCACGCAGCCATCTTCGAGCGTGCCCTCGGAGAGCGGCCCGCCCAGGTGCGAGCAGCTATCCTCCAGCGCGTAGACCTGGCCGTGCTGGCGCGCCAGCACGATCTGCCGGCCGCCAACCTCGACCCGCCGCAGCTCGCCCTCGCCAAGCTCCACCTCGGCCAGCGCCGGCTCGAATGTCATCTCCGTCCAGATCGGGTTGGCGTGGCTGACCCCGATCTGGTCGCGGTAGACCAGGTCGCCGCCGAGGTAGGCGGCCGCCACCACCAGCGCGTAGCCGGCCAGCGCCAGGCCGCGGCCGGCCTCGCGCGCGCCGCGCCGGCGCAGGAGCCACGACGTGGCGTACAGTGTCGTGGCGCCGAGGTTGAGCGACCCGTGGATCAGGCCGACCCGCAGGGGCTTCGTGTCGAGCTCCTTCCAGTCGGCCAGGCCGGTCGACACCGCGCCGAGCGCGCCCAGCAGGCCGATGCCGACCGCCACGTCGGCGCCTGGCGCCAGATCCTCGCGGCCCGCCAGCCCGTCGAGCGCGTCGAGCACCAGCGCCACCGTCCAGGCGCCCACAGGGATGTCCGTCAGCGCCGGGTGGAGCGGGTGGCCGGCCGGCGTCCCGTGCAGCAGATCTTCGATCGCGCGGCCGGCCGGACCCCCGGCCGCGAACAGCTGCCGCGCCGCCTGCTGGATGCCCTCGCTGAGCCGCGCGAGCCAGTCCTGCCGCGCGACCTCGTCCACGATGCGTAGCCCAATCACATGCGTCCTCCATTCGAAAGCGTGTCCCCAGACAGAGAGCGCATGTAGCAAAGCGCGATCCACTGATCTGCGTCGGCGGTGCGGATATGTGTGTGTCTGATCCCTCTTTCCTCTCGCGGGGGCTCTCAGACGAAGTTTTCGGCAGCAGGGTGCGGTCGCTTTGCGACCGCGCCCTGCTGCCGAAAGGATAACCCCCTGCCAGGCGCGGCGCCGCGCCTGGCGGGCGCCGCGCCCATGTAACTGCGGTGTAACATTGCGCTGCTAGTGTTGGCGCAGCGGGCACCGTGCATACAGTTGGTCGTCAAGGGGGAGCGAGCCACATAGGAAGCGACAAGCGTCCGAGCACGATACAGGCCTGCGCGCCACCGCAGCCTCTGCCGCGCTTCGTCATTCGCGACGTCAGAACCGGCTTCTGCTGTCTTCGTTCCGGCGGATATCGTCAAAACAAGAACAGAGAGCGTGTTGCCATGGGCATCAATATCAAACAGCGGGTTGCGGTCGTTACAGGCGGCGCGAGCGGTATCGGCCGCCAGACCGCGCTGACTTTCGCCGAGGCAGGCGCGGCGGTTGCCGTGTGGGATGTGTCCGAAAAGGCTGGGCAGGAACTGGCCGCCGAGATCGAGGGGATGGGCGGCTCCGCGGCGTTCTTCAAGGTCAACGTAGCCTCTCAGGCCGATGTCGAGGCGACCGTCGCGGCGACGCTGGAGCGCTTCGGGCGGATCGACATCCTGATCAACAACGCCGGGATCACGCGCGACTCGCAGCTGATCAAGGTCAAGCAGGGCGAGGTGATCGGCAAGATGAGCGAGGCCGAGTTCGACTCGGTCATCGCGGTCAACCTCAAGGGCGTGTTCAACTGCACCCAGGCGATCGCGCCGGTGATGATCCGCAACGGCTACGGCCGGATCGTCAACGCGTCGTCGGTGGTGGCGCTGTACGGCAACTTCGGCCAGACCAACTACGTCGCCACCAAGGCCGGCGTGATCGGCATGACCAAGGTCTGGGCGCGCGAGCTCGGCCGGCGCGGCATCACGGTCAACGCCGTCGCGCCGGGGTTCATCGCCACCGAGATGACCCGCGCGATGCCCGAGAAGGTGCTGGCGAGCATGGTCGAGAAGACGCCGGTCGGCCGCATGGGCGATCCGAAGGACATCGCGAACGCCTACCTGTTCCTCTCATCCGACGAGGCCAGCTTCGTCAACGGCACCGTGGTGACGGTCGACGGCGGGCTGGTGCTCGGCACGTAGGCCGCCGCGCGGGGACCCACAACTCAGACTGATCGGGCGAAACACGAGAGCCGCGAACCGGCTCTCGTGTTTCGTCTTCGTATGCAAAGCCTGCATGTGAATTGCGCGGCGCCGGCTCGCGCACCCCACCTTTACACAAAATTCACCAAATTCTTGATTGGCCTTGATACTGGTGGTGTATCGTAGTAACATATCCAGATATCGCCTCAAACCAGCAGTCAACCCAGCCTTCGAACTCATCTCAGATCACGCTCCTGTGCGTCGCCGACAGATGCAGCAGAATAAGAGGAGCTGCGATGATGCAACCTGATCGAACTTCGCTCGCCGAGCGGCCTGGCGTCCCTGCGATCACCAGCCGTCGACGCGCTTTCAGTCGTTCGCAGAACAGAGTAGAGGTGCGCTGATGCAACCGATCAACCCGATTGTCCGACGCTGGCGACAGGATGCGACCGAGAACCCGGACCAGTTCTGGGCCCGCGCGGCCGAGCAGCTGCCGTGGCTGCGCAAGTGGGATAGCGTGTTCGAGTGGGAGTACCCGACCTTTCGCTGGTTCGTCGGCGCGCAGACCAACCTGTCCTACAGCGCGCTCGACTACCACGTCGAGCGCGGCTGGGGCGGCCACACGGCGCTGATCTACTTCACCGAGCGCGGCGAGCGCCGGGTGTTCACCTACGCGATGCTGCGCCACGAGGTCGAGCGGATCGCCGCGGCGCTGCGCGGGATGGGCATCCAGAAGGGCGACCGGCTCACGATCTACATGCCCACCTGCCCCGAGGCGATCATGCTAATGCTGGCGACCGTGCGCATCGGCGCGATCCACTCGGTCGTCTTCGCCGGCTTCGGCGCCAGCGCCCTGGCCGACCGCGTCAAGGCCAGCGGCTCGCGCCTGGTCTTCACCACCGATATCACCTACCGCAAGGGCAAGGACGTCCCGCTCAAGGGGCTGGTCGACTCGGCGATGGACCTCGCCTGCGACAAGGTCGAGCATGTGATCGTGCTCAAGCGCGGCGCCGGCGATGTGGCGGTGCGCGACCGCGACATCAGCTGGGAGACGTTCCTGAGCCGCGGCGAGGGCCAGGACGGCGGCTACGTCGCGATGGAGTCGAACGAGCCGGCCTTCATCCTGGCGACCTCGGGCACCACCGCCAAGCCCAAGCTGGCGATCCACAAGCAGGGCGGCTACCAGGTCCACATCCACAGCATGGGCAGCTGGGTCTTCGGGCTCAAGCCGACCGATGTGTGGTGGTCGACCTCCGACATCGGCTGGATCGTCGGGCACTCCTACATCGTCTACGCGCCGCTGCTGCGCGGCTGCACCACGATCGCGTTCGAGGGCTCGATCGACCACCCGACCCCCGGCGAGATCTGGAAGGCGATCGAGGAGTTCGGCGTCACCGGCATCTTCACCTCGCCGACCGCCGTGCGCCTGCTCATGCGCTACGGCGAGCAGCACGTCAAGGGCCACGACCTCTCGTCGCTCGAGCGGGTCTTCTGCGCCGGCGAGGTGCTCAACGCGCCGGCCTGGGAGTGGCTGCAGAAGACCGTGCTGAACGATAAGATCCCGGTGATCGACCATATGTGGCAGACCGAGACCGGCGGCCCGATCTTCGGCAACCCCTACGGGCTGGGCCTGCTGCCGATCAAGCCCGGCTCCTCGGGCCTGCCGCTGCCCGGCATCGAGGCGGTCATCCTGACGCCCGACGGCGAGCCGGTGCCGGATGGCGAGAAGGGCATCATGGCGATCAAGCGGCCCTTCCCCGGCCTGACGGCCGAGCTGTGGGGCGAGCCCGAGCGCTACGGCCGCGACTACTGGGAGCGCATCCCCGGCGTCTACTCGACCGGCGACTCGGCCCATATCGACGCGGACGGCTACGTCTGGTTCGCCGGCCGCGCCGACGAGATCATCAAGATCGCGGCGCACCGGCTCGGCACGATCGAGGTCGAGACCGCCTTCCTGAAGAACCCGGCCGTGGCCGAGGCCGGCGTGACCGGCCGGCCCGACGACCTGCGCGGCGAGGTGATCTCGGCCTTCGTGGTGCTGCGGCAGGGCTTCCAGCCGTCCGAGCAGCTGCGCAAGGCGCTGATCGAGACTGTCCGCCAGGAGCTTGGCCCGGTCGCGGTGATCGGCGACGTGGAGTTCGTGAACATGCTGCCCAAGACGCGCTCGGGCAAGATCATGCGCCGCGTGCTCAAGGCGGTCACGCTCGGCAAGGACCCGGGCGACATCACGACGATCGAGGACGAGGGCTCGGTCGAAGAGGCCCGCCACGCGTTCGAGAGCCTGAAGGCCGAAGTCAGTTAGCACGTTCCCACGTCTGAACGTTGGAACGTCGAACGCCGCGAATCGCTGCGCTTCGACGCTCCAACGTTCGAGCGTTCAAACGTTCTAACGTTCTAACGAGCATATTGAGCAGGAAGGAGTTCCGATCGATGACCGATCATAACCAGAATCCCGCGCACGTCTCTCAGCTATCGGCCCAGGAGGGCGACCACCAGAAGTTCTACCACCCGCCCGCGGAGCTGGTGCAAAGCTCGAACGTGATGGCCTACGCGCGCGAGAAAGGCTTCACGAGCGTCGACGAGCTGTACGACTGGACCATCCAGAACTCCGAGCAGTTCTGGGGCGAGATGGCCACGCGCCTGCTCGACTGGTACCAGCCCTGGGATCGGGTGCTCGACGAAACGGAGGCGCCGTTCTTCAAGTGGTTCGTCGGCGGCAAGACCAACGTGGTGCACAACGCGATCGATCGCCACGCCAGCGGGCCGAACCGCGACAAAGTCGCGATCATCTGGGAGTCCGAGCAGGGCGAGACCAGGACCTACACCTACGCCCAGCTGGCCGACGAGGTCAACCGCTTCGCCAACGTGCTGAAGGCCCAGGGCGTGCAGAAGGGCGACCGCGTAACGATCTACATGTCGCGCGTGCCCGAGCTGGTGATCGCCATGCTGGCGGTGGTCAAGATCGGCGCGATGCACTCGGTGGTCTACGGCGGCTTCTCGACCGAGGCGCTGCACTCGCGGATCGAGGACGCCCAGTCGAAGGTGCTGGTCACCGGCGACGGCGGCTGGATGAACAATAAGATCGTCGAGCTGAAGAAGATCACCGACGAGGCGGTCGACCGCGCCCACGAGATCGTCAAGTGCGTGATCGTGCTCAAGCGCACCGGCCACGACATCCCGATGAAGGAGGGCCGCGACTACTGGTGGCACGAGCTGGCGGCCCAGCCCGGCATGGACGACCCCTGCCCGACCGAGCAGATGGACGCCGAGGACCCGATGTTCATGCTCTACACCTCGGGCACCACCGGCGCGCCGAAGGGCCTGGTGCACACCTGCGGCGGCTACCAGGTTCAGATCGCCGCGACCCTCAGCTTCGTGTTCGACATCAAGCCCGACGACGTCTACTGGTGCGCGGCCGACCCCGGCTGGATCACCGGGCACTCCTACATCGTCTACGCGCCGCTGATCCTGGGCGCGACCGAGGTGATCTACGAGGGCGCGCCGAGCTACCCGAACCCCGGCCGCTGGTGGCAGGTCGCCGAGAAGTACGGCGTGACCATCCTCTACACCGCGCCGACCGCCATCCGCGGCCTGATGCGCTTCGGCGAGGACTGGCCGAACAAGTCCGACCTGAGCAAGCTGCGGCTGCTCGGCTCGGTCGGCGAGCCGATCAACCCGGAGGCCTGGCGCTGGTATCACCGCGTGATCGGCAAGGGCAACTGCCCGATCATGGACACCTGGTGGCAGACCGAGACCGGCGGGTTCATGATCACGCCGAACCCGGCCACGCCGCTCAAGCCCGGCTCCGGCACGCGGCCGTTCTTCGGCGTCGAGGCCGACGTGCTGACCGAGGAGGGCCAGCCGGCCAGCCAGGAGGACGACGGCCTGCTGGTGATCAAACGGCCCTGGCCCTCGATGCTGCGCACGATCTACGGCGACCCGCAGCGCTACGTCCAGCAGTACTGGACCCGGCTGCCGGGCTTCTACACCGCCGGCGACGCCGCGCGCAAGGACGAGGACGGCTACTTCTGGGTGATCGGCCGCATCGACGACGTGATCAAGGTCTCGGGCTACCGGCTCGGCACCGCCGAGGTCGAGTCGGCGCTGGTCTCGCACCCGGCCGTGGCCGAGGCGGCGGCGATTGGCCTGCCGCACGAGGTCAAGGGCAGCGCCATCCACACGTTCGTCATCCTGCGCCAGGGCTTCGAGCCCAGCGACGCGCTGGCCGACGAGCTGCGGATGCACGTGGGCAAGGAGATGGGGCCGATCGCGCGCCCCGAGGCGATCAACTTCGTCGGCAACCTGCCCAAGACGCGCTCGGGCAAGATCATGCGCCGCGTGCTCAAGGCGCGCGCGCTCGGCCTGCCCGAGGGCGACACCAGCACGCTCGAGGCGTAGGGGCAGATTTGGGACCCCTCCCCCGCAGGGGCGCCGGTGAATACTGGTGGTCCCGGGGTTTCGGCGGAGCCGAAACCCCGGGACCAGCCAGCAATTTTCCTCTCTCGCGCCGGCGGGAGCGGCGGGCTGGGGGGGAGCGCCTGAGACGCAGGCCTCGGACGAGGGGATAGAACGATCAGGCGGCGCGCCGCAGCCAGTTATGAGTTATATGCCGTGCGTTGTTGATTCGCAACCCACAGCACCGCGCTAGCGCCGCATAATAAGTCTCGCGCACACCAATCCCCCCTCATTCGCGCCTGCGCGCAAGCCCCTGCGTTCCGCAACACAAGGAGAATCAATGATGAGCAACGGACGAGAAGTTGTCGTGCTAAGCGGAGTGCGTACCGCCATCGGCGGGTTTGGCGGGAGCCTCAAGGATCAGCCGCCCAGCGAGCTGGCCGCCCAGGTCGTACGCGAGGCCGTCAAGCGCGCCGGCGTCGACCCGCGCGAGGTCGGCCACGTCGTCTTCGGCAATGTCATCCACACCGACGTTCACGACCACTACCTGGCGCGCGTGGCCGGCGTCAAGGGCGGCCTGCCGGTCGAGACCCCGGCGCTCACGCTGAACCGGCTGTGCGGCAGCGGCCTGCAGGCGATCGTCAGCGCGGCGCAGAGCATCCTGCTGGGCGACGCCAACGTCGCGGTGGCCGGCGGCGCCGAGAACATGACCCGCAGCCCGTACATGTCGATGTCGATGCGCTGGGGCGCGCGCATGAACGACGCCCAGCTGGTCGACGTGATGGTCGGCGCGCTGAGCGACCCGTTCGACGACTGCCACATGGGCATCACGGCCGAGAATGTCGCCAAGCGCTGGGAGATCAGCCGCGAGGACCAGGACAAGCTCGCGGTCGAGAGCCACAGGCGCGCGGTCGCCGCGATCGACGCCGGCTACTTCAAGGATCAGATCCTGCCGATCGAGATCAAGGTCAAGGGCGGCACCGCGCCGTTCGACACCGACGAGACCGTGCGCCGCGACGCCAGCCTGGAGAAGATGGCCAAGCTGCGGCCGGTGTTCGACAAGAGCGGCAGCGTGACGGCCGGCAACGCATCGAGCATCAACGACGCCGCGGCGGCGGTGGTGCTGATGGAGCGCGGCCTGGCCGAGCAGCGCGGCCTGAAGCCGCTGGGCCGCCTGGTGGGCTACAGCCACGCCGGCGTGGACCCCAAGTACATGGGCATCGGCCCGGTGCCGGCGGTGCGCTTGCTGCTCGAGAAGACCGGCCTGACGGTCGCCGACATCGACGTGTTCGAGGTCAACGAGGCCTTCGCATCCCAGGCGCTCGCGGTCGCGCGCGACCTGGAGCTGCCGGCCGACAAGATCAACCCGAACGGCAGCGGTATCTCGCTGGGCCACCCGATCGGCGCGACCGGCTGCATCCTGACGGTCAAGGCGCTCTACGAGCTGCAGCGCACCGGCGGGCGCTACGCGCTGGTGACGATGTGCATCGGCGGCGGCCAGGGCATCGCGGCGATCTACGAGCGATTGTAACGATTGCCTGAGCGGCTCCCGGAAGCGGGAGCAAGTGGGTCACTTGGTACGCGTACCAGCCTTCGGTCGCCGTTGCACGTTGGCAGGTTGAGCGTTCAACGTTCTAACATGCCAGCGTGCAGCGGGCGCCTCGAATGGCGATGCACCTGACAAACGACCTACACGCCGGAGAAAATACCTGCTGGGTTGCAGCCGACAGCGGCAGTCGTCGACAGCCGCAAACTGCCTACTGCGGGCTGCCGACTGCACCGGGTAGCGGCAGCCACCACCTGTGCTTGAGCGCCGGGCATAGAGCCGGATTCGCTCACGCAGGGTCACAAAGCGGCAAAGAACAGCTGATGGGAGGCGGTGCGCTCTGAGCGCTGGGCCTGGACGATGGAGAGAGTAGCTCAAGCCTCATAGCTCGGAGCTTAGCAATGGTAGAGGAGGGATACCATGGGACGACTTGACGGCAAGGTTGCGCTGGTCACAGGCGCCTCACGTGGGATTGGCCGCGCGATCGCGCTTGAGCTGGCGCGCGAGGGCGCCAAAGTTGCGCTGAACTACCTTAACGCCGACGCCGAGGCGCAGGAGGTCGCCGACGAGATCCGCCAGACCGCGGCGCAGGCGCGCTCGGTCGGCGGCGACGCCGGCGAGACGTGTCTGCTCGCGAAGGCCAACGTGGCCGATCCGCAAGAGGCGCGCCAGATGGTCAAGCGGGTGGTCGACGAGCTCGGCCGGCTCGACGTCTTGGTCAACAACGCCGGCATCACGCGCGACAAGTCCATCCGCAAGATGACCGACCAGGACTGGCTTGAGGTGGTGCAGACCAATCTCAACGCCGTCTTCTTCTGCACCTCGGCCGCGATACCCGTGATGGTCGCGCAGAACTACGGCCGGATCGTCAACATCAGCTCGATGAACGGCCAGACCGGCGCGTTCGGACAGGCCAACTACGGCGCCAGCAAGGGCGGGATCATCGCCTTCACCAAGACCGCCGCGCTGGAGCTGGCCAAGTTCAACATCACGGTGAACGCGGTCTGCCCGGGCTTTACGATGACCGACATGTTGTCAAAAGTTCCCACGAACGTTCAAGATCAGATCAAGTCCAAGATCCCGATGGGCCGCTTCGGGACGCCCGACGATATGGCCAAGGCGGTGACCTTCCTGGTGGAGGGCGGCGACTACATCACCGGCCAGCAGATCAATATCAACGGCGGCGCGTACATGTAGCTCGGCGCGGGCGAGCGGAGACTGGGCTGCGGGAGGCGCGCGAGTGCCTCCCGCGCGGCTTTCCACAAGGGCCTGGCGGCCCGCCACGGTGATCTTGCTGGGGTGGGGCGGCGGGCCTATGGCCCGCCGCCCCACCCCGCCGCGTCTGTGCGGGTGGCCGCCGGCCGCTCTAGCGTGGAACCCCATTGTAACTTTGATCGGGTACGATGTTTGTGAAGCCATGCAAGCGAAAGGAATCGCAATGAGCCAGAAAAATGATAATAACAACCCCTTCGACCCTACCGGCATGATCAAAGGCGTGCGCGACGCCAGCCTCGACGCATGGTCGAAGATGATGGTCCAGATCGTCCACACCGACGCCTACGCTCAGGCGACCGGCGCGGTGATGGACGCCTGGCTGACGACCTCGGCGCCGTTCCGCAAGGCGATTGAGACGAGCATGACCCAGGTGCTGACCAACCTGAACATGCCCACTCGCACCGATATCACCGGGATAGCCGAGCGACTGACCAACATCGAGCTGCGGCTCGACGACATGGAAGCCAAGATCGACGATGTCCAGCGCGCGGCACGCAAGCCGGCGCCCGCGAAGGCAAAGGACGCGAGCTAGCGATAGGGAGATTCAGCGATGACCGCCACCCTGAAATCGATGCCGACATTTCCTGAGCTCTACGCCGAGCTTGAGCGCATCGCCGAGAGCGCGAAGACGTGGAACCGGCTGATGACCACCGATGCGAAGATCGCGCAGACGCCGAAAGAGTGCATCTGGACGCTCAACAAGGCCAAGCTGTATCGCTACGCCTCGACGGTGCCGGCCGAGAAGCGCCACAAGGTTCCGCTGTTCCTGGTCTTCGCGATCATGAACCGGCCCCACGTGCTCGACCTGCGGCCGGGCCACAGCTTCGTCGAGTATATGCTCAGGCACGGCTACGACGTCTTCCTGCTCGACTGGGGCATCCCCGGCCCCGAGGATCGCAACCTCAAGTTCGACGACTACGCGCTGGAGTACCTGCCGCGCGCGATCCGCAAGGTCAAGGCCGCCTCGGGCTCGAACGAGTTCAGCATGCTCGGCTGGTGCCTCGGCGCGCTGATCAGCACGATCTACGCGGCCGCGCGCCCCGACGACGGGCTCAAGAACCTGATCCTGCTGACCGCGCCGCTCGACTTCTCGAACAAGAAGGCCGGCGGATTCACGCGCTGGACCAGCGATCAGGCCTTCAACGCCGACCGGATCGTCGACACCTTCGGCAATATCCCGGGCGAGATGATCGACTACGGCGCGAAGGCGCTCAAGCCGGTCGAAAACTATATCAGCAACTACATCAACCTGTGGGATAACATCGACAACCCGAAGGTGATCGAGTCCTGGCACGCGATGAACACCTGGGTGCGCGAGACGATCCCGATGGCCGGCGGGGCCTACCGCCAGCTGATCAACGAGTTCTACAAAGAGAACCGGCTGATGGAGGGCACGCTGACGATCCGCGGCGAGCGGATCGACCTCGCGAACCTGCGCGCCAACCTGCTCAACGTGATCGCCGAGGCCGACCATATCACGCCGCCGTGCCAGTCCGACGCGGTCATGCCGAAGGTCGGCAGCCAGGATAAGGAGCTGTTCCGCATCCACGGCGGCCACATCGGGATCATGGCCGGCAGCGGCGCCGAGAAGCGCACCTGGCCGCACATCGAGCACTGGCTGGCGGCCCGCGCCGACTAGCTTTCAGGATCGGCCCTCACCCCTCCGTACCCCCTCCCCTAGCTGGGGAGGGGGTTAGGTTTTTTGCGGCAGGGCTTGGCAGCAGGTCATAGCCTCGGCATCGGGGTGAGGGCGAACAGCAATTACCGCCCGCCCCAGGTCGGCGCGCGCTTCTCCAGGAAGGCGCCGATACCCTCCTGCGCGTCCGCCAGCGCGGCGTTGGCGGACATCACCTGGCTGGCGTAGGCGTAGGCCTCGTGCAGCGGCATGTCGATCTGGCGGTAGAACGCCTGCTTGCCGAGCCCGACCACCAGCGGGCTGGCCGCGGCGATCCGATCGGCCAGCGCGCGCGCCGCGCCGGCCAGCTCGGCCGCCGGCACGACGCGGTTGACCAGCCCGGCCTCGCGCGCCTCGCGCGCCGAGATCAGCTCGCCGGTCAGCAGCATCTCCATCGCCTTCTTGGCCCCGACCGCCCGGCTCAGCGCGACCATCGGCGTCGAGCAGAACAGGCCGATCTTGACGCCCGGCGTGGCGAAGCGGGCCTCCTCGGCGGCCACCACCAGGTCGCAGGTGGCCACCAGCTGGCAGCCGGCCGCGGTCGCCACGCCGTGCACCTGGGCGATCACCGGCTGCGGCAGCGCCACGATCGTCTCCATCAGCTCGCAGCAGATCGCGAACTCGCGCTGGTAGAACTCCGGCGTCTGCCCGACCATCTCGGCCAAGTCGTGCCCCGCGCTGAACGCCGGCCCGCTGCCGCGCAGGATCACCGCGGCGATCTGCCGGTCGGCGCCGATCGCCTTGAAGCAGGCGGTCAGCTCCTGCATGTGCTCGACCGAGAGCGCGTTGCGCTTCTCCGGCCGGTTCATGGTCACGTAGGCGATCGGGCCGTCCTGCTCGAATAGGATGTGACGGTAGGCCGTTGCCGTGTCGATCATCTCCGACTCCTTGTGAAGTAGCCCGTCGTCAGATATCAGTCCTCAATTGGGGAGGTCTGGAGGGGCCAAAGGCCCCTCCAGACCTCCCCAGTGGTGGGGGTTCGGGGGCGCCCCGAACCCCACCACTGGGCTAGTTAAAAAAGCGAGAATCCCTAATTGATTCGCTTCTCGCGCCCCGACCACTCCTTGTTGCGCAGCACGAACTTCTGCACCTTGCCGGTCGAGGTCTTCGGCAGCTCGATGAACTCGACCGCGGACGGGCACTTGTAGTGCGCCAGGTGCTCGCGGCAGAACGCGATGATCTCCTGCTCGGTCGCGCTCTGGCCGGGCTTCAGCGTCACGAACGCCTTGGGCCGCTCGCCCCACTTCTCGTCCGGGATGGCCACCACGGCGCACTCCAGCACCGCCGGGTGCTTCGAGACCGTCTGCTCGACCTCGATCGTCGAGATGTTCTCGCCGCCCGAGATGATGATGTCCTTCTTGCGGTCGCGCAGCTCGATGTAGCCGTCCGGGTGCCAGACGCCCAGGTCGCCCGAGTGGAACCAGCCGCCGCGGAAGGCGTCGGCGGTCGCCTCGGGCTGGTTGTAGTAGCCCTTCATCACGATGTTGCCGCGCATCACCACCTCGCCCATGGTCTCGCCGTCGCGCGGCACGTCGTTCATCTGCTCGTCGACCACCCGCACCAGGTCGGCGGCGACCTGGCCCTGGCCCTGGCGCGCGTTCAGGCGCGCCTGCTGCTCGGCCGGCAGCGCGTCCCACGGCCGCTGCCAGGCGCAGCTGGTCATCGGCCCGTAGGTCTCGGTCAGGCCGTAGACGTGCACCGGGTGGAAGTTGCGCTCTTTCAGCTGCCTCAGCAGCGTCGGCGACGGCGGCGCCCCCGCGACGAAGACCGTCACCGGGCGCTCCAGCGTGCGCGCGCCGGGGTGGTTCATCAGGCCGATCTGCACCGTCGGCGCGCCGCAGTAGTGCGTCACCCCCTCGGCATCGATCAGCTGCCACATCCGCTCGGGGTCGACCCGCCGCAGGCAGATGTTAGTGGCCGAGATCGCCGTCACGGCCCAGGGAAAGCACCAGCCGTTGCAGTGGAACATCGGCAGCGACCACAGGTAGACCGAGTCGCCGCTCATGCCGGCCTCGATCGCCTGGCCGAGCGCGTTGAGGTAGGCGCCGCGGTGGGTGTACATCACGCCCTTGGGCCGCCCGGTCGTGCCGGAGGTGTAGTTGATCGAGATCGTCTCCTCCTCGTCCTCCAGCCAGCTCTCGGCCGGCGCGGGCGAGCCCTCGGCAAGGTACTGCTCGTAGGGGTCGTCGGGCGTGCCGCTGTCGGCGATCCGCACGACCCTGATCTTCGAGCGGTCGACCGACTCGATCAGCTCGGCCAGCTCGTCGTCGACGAACAGGAACGTCGCGCCGGAGTGCTCCAGGATGTAGGCGATCTCCTGCGCGTTGAGCCGCGTGTTGATCGCCACCAGGATGCCGCCGGCCGCCGGGACCGCGAAGTGCGCCTCAAGCAGCGGCGGGATGTTGGGGCAGAGGAACGCGACGCGATCGTGCTTCTGCAGGCCGTCGGCGCGCAGGTGCGCCGCCAGGCGGTTGACGCGCTCCTCGTACTCGCGGTAGGAGTAGCGCCGATCGCCGTGCACCACCGCCGTCTTGTCGGGGTAGATGTAGGCGCTCCGCCGGAGAAAGCTGACCGGGGTAAGATCGGTTCGGTAGACCAGGCCTTGCCGCATCGCAACCTCCTTGAACTCGGATACAGGCGGGGGGGGCGAAAAACGACGACAGGCGATCGGCGCGGGCAGCGCCCGTGCCGATCGCCTGTCGTCTCGATTGCGGGGTCACTCCCCAGGCGGGAGGTTTGGAGTGCCGCAGGCCCTCCAAGAATCCTTACTTGACGTGATACGCGAGAACGAGCAAGTTGTGGCTGTTGCCCTGCCGGTCGCGGGTGTGATTGGTCAGGATGCCCTCGACGCTGAAGCCGAGCCGCTCGAAGATCTCGCGGCCGGTGTGCTGCTCCTCGATCATCTCGACGATCACCTTGGTCGCCCCAAGATCGCGCGCGGCGTCGAAGATCGGCTGGGCCAGCTCGCGGCCCAGGCCGGCTCGCCGGAACGGCTCGCTGACCACCAGCACGATGTCGGCCACGTGGCTCGACCAGCCCGGCAGACGGCGCACGGCGCTGTACCCGACGATCGCGCCATCCTCCTCGGCCACGATCTGCCGCCAGTTCTCCGCGGCGTAGGCGTTGACCAGCCGCGAGATGATCTCAGGGCTCTGGAAGTCGTCTTCGAGATACAGCAGATCGTCCTGGGGCAGCGCCCGCCCGAAGGCCAGCAGCGCGTCGCGATCCCCCTCCCCAAGCGGTCGAATCGTCGCCGCCTGGCCGTTCCGGAGCACTACCTGCATCGGCGCTATGACTTGGTCGACCATAACGTTCGCTCCTGTCGTGATTTTTTGCACAATCGGGGTCCATGATCAGTATAGGCGCTCCGGTTACACGAGGGTTACATCTTAACATCTTCGTAGACCCGCGTGGTCTGCGGCAGCGGGGCGACATCCAGGTGCGTGCGCAGGTTGCGGACGCAGCGCTCGTAGGTGGCGATCGCCTGGCGGCGGTTGCCCTGGCGCGCGTAGGCGCGCATGAGCAGCCGGTAGGCATCCTCCCAGCACGGGTCGCGCGCGAGGATACCCTCGCAGAACCGAATCGCGTCGGCCACCTGGCCGCGCTTGATCAGCAGCTCGGCCAGCAGCGTGGCGGCCTCGAGGTAGCGCGTGGCCAGCCGCTCGCGCTCCTCGCGGGCCCAGTCCTCGTAGAGGTACTCGCCCAGGTAGTCGCCCTGGTAGAGTCCCAGCGCCAGGGCGAGCAGCTCCTGCGCCTTGACATCGCCGTCCCCGCCGGCGGCCAGCCGCTTGCGCGCCGCGTCGAGCCGGCTCTCGAACTCGACCACGTCCAGCCAGACCCCGTCGGGCGGGCAGAAGCGGTAGGCGCCGCCCTGGCGCCGGATGTAGAACGGCGGCGTGCGCGGCGGGCGGGCCGGCTCCAGCACGGCGTTCAGGGCGTTCAGCGTGACCTTGAACTGCGTCTCGGCGTCGGCCTCGCTATCCTCGGCCCACAGGCACTCGCAGATCTGCTCGCGCAGCAGCCAGCGATGCCGGTTGGTCAGCAGCAGCGCCAGCATCTGCTGGGCCTTCTTGCGCTGCCAGGCCCGCGGCTCGACCTCCTCGTTGCCGCGCCAGACGCGCAGGCGCTCGAGCAGCTGGAGCCGCAGCGTCGAGCCGGGGTGGTATGCCTGGGTCGCCTCGTCGCCCGCGATCGCCGGGAAGCCCTGCGCCAGCAGCTCCTGCGACCACAGCCGCAGCTCGGGAACGCCGCGCCCGGCCAGCAGCACCGGCACCAGCGCCATGCGGTCGCGCGGGCCGAACAGCGTCGGGCTGGTCAGCAGCCCGTTGTAGCGGTAGCGCCGCGCCAGATCGAGCGCCGCGCGGGCGTAGCGCTCGGCCTGGTCGAGCCGGCCGGCGCGGTGATGCCAGATCGACAGGTAGAGCTGCAGCACCGTCTGGCTGTAGGTATCCCGGCAGGCCTGGTGGCGCCTGAGCGCCTCCTGGAGCCAGGATTCGGCCTCGGGCGCGGGCGACATCGCGCCGACGACGCCGAGCGCCGCCCACAGGCGCGCGGCGGTCCAGGCGTCGCCGCTGCGCTCGACGATCGCCAGCCCCTCGCGCACCGCCGCGCGAGCGGCGTCGAGGTCGCCGTTGAAGCCGTGCAGCAGCGCCAGGCCCAGGTAGGCCGCCGCCTTGGTGCGCGGCACCGCGAACGCATCGGCGAGCGCGATCGCGCGCAGGTAGTGCTCGTTGGCGGTGGCCAGGTCGGGCGGCGCCACCAGCTGCAGCGCGTTGCCGAGGCGGATGTGGGCGATCGCCTCGGAGAGCGCCGAGCCGAGCCGGCGCGCCAGCTCGAGCCCCTCGCGGGCGTAGCGCAGCGCCGCGGCCGAGTCGCCCATCAGCGTGCAGACCAGCGAGAGCAGCAGCGTCGGCTCGCGGTGTCCCTCCGGGCGGCGGTCCTCGGCGCTGGCGCTGCGCTGGCGCTGCATCTGCCCTTCGAGGATCGCGCGCGCCTCGACCAGCCGGCCCAGCCGCAGGAACACGCGCGCGTCGGGGCCGGCGGCGGGCTCGTGGATGCTGAGCGTGTCGGCCAGGCGGTAGAGCCGGGCGGCCTGGTCGGCGCGGCCGCTGTTGAGCCGATTCTCGGCGATCAGCCGCAGCAGCGCCGAGCGCTCCTCGCCCTGGTCGTGCGGCAGCAGCTTATAGGCGCGCCGCAGCAGCGCATTGGCCAGCGCGGGGCGCACGGTATCGAGGTAGATCTGGGCCTGGCCGCGCAGCGCGCGCGATTGGCCGACCGGGTCGCCGCGCGCCGCGAAGCGCCGGTCGGCCGCGGCGTAGGCCGCCAGCGCATCGTCGAAGCGCGCCAGCAGGCGCTCGGCGTCGCCACGCGCGATCAGCAGCTGCGGGGCGGCGGCCAGCGCCTCGGCGGGCAGCCGGTCGAGCCAGTCGATCAGCGTCACAAAGCGCCCCTCGTCGAGCCAGGGCTGGGCCAGCAGCTGCAGCTCGTCTGCGACGCCGGCGCTGTCGCCGACCGTCATCAGGTGGTAGAGCACCTTCTCGCCGGCGCCGCTCGCGCGGTAGTGCGCGGCCGCGCGGGTGTGCAGCTCGGTCCACTCCGGCAGCGTCTCGCGGGCGCGCTGCTGCAGGAAGCTGTGGAACAGCGGGTGGTAGCTGAACTGGTCGGCGCCCAGCGCAGTCAGGAACAGGCCGCGCCGGTAGAGCGTGCGCAGCCAGGCGGCCGAGTTTTGCTCGCCCAGGACGACATCGCAGGTGGCCGCATCCAGCTCCGAGAGCACCGACGAGCGCAGCAGAAAGGTCTGGACCTCCTCGGGCTGGCCGGCCAGCACCTCCTGGGCCAGGTAGGCGAACAGCACGTTCTGCGACAAAGATGAGGGATGCAGGATGAAGGATGCGCTGGATACATTCTGGTGAGCTTCATGCTTCTCCCTTCTGCCCTCATCCTTTCCCTGGGCGGTCTGCCACAGGAGCTGCAGCGCGATCGGCCAGCCGCGGGTCTGCTCGCTCACCAGCGACGCCTCGGAGGCGTGCAGCCGATCGTCGTCGTCGAGCTCGAACAGCGACCCGATCTCCTCCTCGCTGAACGCCAGGTCGGACTCGCCGATGGCGAACAGCTCGGTGCGCGCCTGCAGGATCGGGATGCAGCCGAGCTGGGGCCAGCGGCGGCTCGAGATCAGCACGTGCAGCAGCTGGGGCAGCTGCGCGATCAGCCGCTCGATCAGCGCGCCGATGTCGGACAGATCGTCGACCACGTGGTAGTCGTCCAGCACCAGGATCGTCTCGTCGTCGAGCAGGCGCGCGAGGTCGTTGATGAGCGCGTCGAGCGCCTGCCCCCAGGCCTGGGTACCCTGGCTGTGCTGATCCAGCAGCGCGATCGTGCGCTCGCCGGCCTGCGGCGCGACCTTGCGGCAGGCGTGAGTCAGGTGCAGCAGGAACACCAGCGGGTCGGCCACGCCCTCGCCCATGCTGTACCACGCCACCGGCCAGCCGCCGCGCGCGGCGAACGAGGCCAGCGCGCTGCTCTTGCCGTAGCCGGCGCTGGCGCTGACCACCGTCACCGGGTACTCGACCGCGTTTGCCAGCAGCCGATCGAGCCGCGATCTGCGGAGCCAGCGGCGCGGCAGTCGCGGGGGGATCAGCCTGGTATACACCACAATATCGTCACCGAACATAGGAGTCTGCATCCCGGCGAGGCGATTGATGGACCCTATTGTAGCACACGACTGAACTCGGTTGTAACTTTTGGATGCTACGATGTGGCTACGCATAACATGCGTCCCCCGGCTTGCAGTGGAGACTGCAGCCCTACTTAATTCAGGAGGTATCGATATGGCAGAGCAGAAAACTGCCCAGCAGGCGATGCGCGAGCAGTACAAGGCCGCCGAGGATGTGGCCGAGAACGTCGTGCGCGTCTGGAGCGAGCTGGCCGCGACCACCGTCGACTATACCTTCGATGCGGTCGAGAAGAGCGTCCGCTTGAGCCAGGAGGCCCGCACCCAGGCCGACAAGCTAGTGCAGGGCGCCTTCGAGAGCTATCGCCGGGTCTACCAGGATGGCATGAAATCCTGGCAGGGCTATGTTCAGGGCGTCAGCGACGTATTCACGCGCAGCAACTAATCGATAGATCGACGATCCGCTCTCTTGGGGCGTTCGAAACATAGCTGTTCTACGGGGAGGTGTGGCGGGGCCTGCGGCCCCGCCACACCTCCCCGTGGTAGAGGTTCGGCAGGCATTTGGTAATGGAGACTATGGAGGCAATGATGCGGAACGAACAGATCGAGGCGCTGGCGGCCAGCTGGGTGTCGGACGCGCGCTGGAAGGGCATCGAGCGACCGTATTCAGCCGAGGATGTGGTCCGACTGCGCGGATCGATCCAGATCGAGCAGACTCTGGCCCGCATGGGCGCCGAGCGGCTCTGGCAGCTCCTGCACAGCGAAGACTACGTGCACACGCTGGGCGCGCTCACCGGCAATCAGGCCGTGCAGCAGGTCAAGGCCGGTCTCAAGGCGATCTACCTGAGCGGCTGGCAGGTCGCGGCCGACGCCAACCTGGCAGGCCAGATGTACCCGGATCAGAGCCTCTACCCCGCCAACAGCGTACCGCACGTGGTCAAGCGGATCAACCAGGCGCTGCAGCGCGCCGACCAGATCCAGACCTCCGAGGGCAAGGGCGACACCTACTGGTTTGCCCCGATCATCGCCGACGGCGAGGCCGGCTTCGGCGGGCCGCTGAACGTCTTCGAGCTGACCAAGTCGATGATCGAGGCCGGCGCGGCCGGCGTGCACTTCGAGGATCAGCTGGCGTCCGAGAAGAAGTGCGGCCACATGGGCGGCAAGGTGCTGATCCCGACCCAGCAGGCGATCAAGAACCTGGTCTCCGCGCGCCTGGCGGCCGACGTGATGGGCGTGCCGACGCTGATCATCGCGCGCACCGACGCGAACGCCGCGAACCTGCTCACGAGCGACATCGACGAGCGCGACCGGTCGTTCCTGACCGGCGAGCGGACCAGCGAGGGCTTCTACCGCGTGCGGGCCGGGCTCGACCAGGCGATCGCCCGCGGGGTGGCCTACGCCGCCTACGCCGACATGGTCTGGTGCGAGACGGCCGAGCCGAGCCTCGAGGAGGCCAAGCGCTTTGCCGATGCGGTTCACAAGCAGTACCCCGGCAAGCTGCTGGCCTACAACTGCTCGCCCTCGTTCAACTGGAAGAAGAAGCTCGACGACGACACGATCGCGCGCTTCCAGAAAGAGCTGGGCGCGATGGGCTACAAGTTCCAGTTTGTCACGCTGGCGGGCTTTCACGCGCTCAACCACAGCATGTTCGAGCTGGCGCGCGGCTACCGCGACCGCGGCATGGCGGCCTACTCCGAGCTGCAGACGGCCGAGTTCGCGGCCGAGGCCAACGGCTACACCGCCACCAAGCACCAGCGCGAGGTCGGCACCGGCTACTTCGACGAGGTCGCCCAGGTGATCGCGGGCGGCCTGGCCTCGACGACGGCGCTGACCGGCTCGACCGAAGAAGAGCAGTTCGCCTAGTACAGCCTTCCGGAAAAGCGTGCCGGTTGTCGCCAGTTGGTTCTGCGGTTCTGTGGTTCTGTGGCCACGGAACTGCAGAACCGCTCGTGGCAGCCCAACCCCGACACGAACGTCCGGAACCTTGTACTAGCCGTGGCTGTCGGGCGCCTGAGCACCGGCAGACAATCGAAATCGCGAAGACGTAGCGCGCAGAGTTGCAGGAAGATGGTCTCGGCGTCGCGCGTGCCTCGAGCGTGAAGCGTGATGCGTGAACCACTTTTCTGAGTTCACGCGCACGCTTCACGTTTTTGATAAGAATGTATTATACTGTTTAAGCTTCGTACTGATATCGGCGCTGGCTGCTTGCGCTCGGGTGCTGTGCCTGCGAGCGCAAGCAGCCATGGGCATTGCGGGGCGGTGCAACCGCCCCGCGCCGCGTAGGCTGTGATACTGACAGATCGTACAAAAACGATCCGATCATAGAAGGCCGCTGGCCTCCACGCCTCCACGTTTGACAGGACGATCATGCATCTATCTTTCTGGGGCCTCACATCGACCACGAGCTCGGTGATTCAGCAGCTGCAGCAGGAGCTGGAGCGCCTGCAGGATCGTTTCGACACGATCTTCAAGCTTATGATCAACGCCGACCCGCGCGCCGTGGCGCAGACGCCCGCCGACGTGGTCTACGTGGAGGGACGGCTGCGGCTGCTGCACTACCGCCGCGCGGTCGAGCGCCTCTACCCGATCCCGCTGCTGATCGTCCCATCGCTGATCAACCGCTACTATGTCCTCGACCTCGTGCCGGGCCGCAGCCTGGTCGAGTACCTGGTCGGCCGCGGCATCGACGTCTACCTGCTCGACTGGGGCGCGCCGGGGCCGGCCGACCGCACGACGACCTTCGATCAGTATATCACCGGCTACCTGCGCCGCGCGGTCCAGCGGGTGCGCGCGCTCTCGGGCCAGGAGCGCGTCAGCCTGCTCGGCTACAGCATGGGCGGCACGCTCACGGCGATCTTCAGCGCGCTCTACGGGCGCTACGTCGCCAACCTGATCGAGCTTGCCGCGCCGATCGATTTCCACGACGACGGCATCCTCTCGGAGTGGACCCGCAAGGATCGCTTCAACGTCGACCTGGTGGTCGACACGATCGGCGCGATGCCGGCGGCGCTCATGCAGGCCAGCTTCCGCATGCTGAAGCCGACCTACCAGATCGCCCAGCAGATCGCGCTGGCCGAGCAGTTCGGCGACATGGAGGCCGTGCAGGATTTCCTGGCGCTGCAGTCCTGGCTCGACGACAACATCCCGTTTCTGGGCGAGGCCTACCGGACCTACGTGAAAGAGCTGTACCAGGAGAACTA
Source organism: Candidatus Ribeiella danica (assembly GCA_016717335.1). GTDB lineage: Bacteria > Chloroflexota > Chloroflexia > Chloroflexales > Roseiflexaceae > Ribeiella > Ribeiella danica. The sequence goes on along the minus strand of JADKFS010000002.1, from coordinate 720,504 downwards.
CCTGATCCAGGGCAAGCTGGTGGTCGGCGGCAAGCGGGTCGACCTTGCCCAGATCGAGGCGCCGCTGCTCACCGTCGTCGCCGCAAAAGACTGCATCTGCCCGCCGCAGTCGTCGCGGGTGCTCAACGACCTGGTCGCCAGCGCCGAGAAGCAGATCATCGAGCTGCCGGGCGGCCACACCGGGATCGTATCGGGCCGCGACGCGCCGGGCCAGCTCTGGCCGATGCTGGCCGAGTGGCTGATCGCGCGCTCGGAGGAGCCCGAGGACGACGGGGGGTAGCGCCAGGGGTCAGGAGTCAGTCTGCCCGCTCGCCCGCCGCCACGGGCGAGCGGGTTTTCGGTTTTTCGCAAGCGCATTCTGGCTTTGAGCAGCGTATTTTCGGGTATGATACGCGGACGGCCGCCGGGTCTGCCCCGCCGCATTGATGAGGAGACGCCCATGTTCTTCGATCTCTCGCTCGACCAGCTGCGCGGCTACCTGCCGCCGCGCGAGGAGCCGGCCGACTTCGACGCGTTCTGGCGCCGGACGCTCGACGAGACCCGCCAGGCGCCGCTGCGCCCGACCTTCGATGCGGCCGACTACGGCCTGTCGACGGTCGAGACCTTCGACGTCAGCTTCAGCGGCTACGGCGGCCAGACGATCAAAGGCTGGCTGCTGCTGCCGCGCGCGCGCAGCGGGCCGCTGCCGTGCGTGGTCGAGTACATCGGCTACGGCGGCGGGCGCGGCTTTCCGACCGACTGGCTGCTCTGGAGCAGCGCCGGCTACGCGCACCTGGTGATGGACACGCGCGGGCAGGGCAGCGCCTGGCTCAAGGGCGACACGCCCGACCCCGAGCCGGACGGCGGCAACCCGCAGCACCCCGGCTTCATGACCCGCGGCATCCTCAGCGCGCAGACCTACTACTACCGGCGCGTCTTCGCCGACGCGGTCCGCGCGGTCGAGGCGGCGCAGGCGCACCCGGCGGTCGATAGCGGCCGGATCGCCGTGACCGGCGGGAGTCAGGGCGGCGGGATCGCGCTGGCGGTGAGCGGGCTGCTGCCCGGCGTGCAGGCGGCCATGCCCGACGTGCCGTTCCTGTGCCACTACCGCCGCGCGACCGAGATCACCGACGCGCACCCATACCAGGAGCTCTCGCGCTACCTGACCATCCAGCGCGACAAGGAGGCGGCCGTGTTCGACACGCTGGCCTACTTCGACGGGGTCAACTTCGCCGCGCGGGCCGGCGCCCGCGCGCTCTTCTCGGTCGGGCTGATGGACGAGATCTGCCCGCCCTCGACCGTGTTCGCGGCCTACAACCACTACGCCGGACCAAAGGATATCCGCGTGTGGCGCTACAATCACCACGAGGGCGGCGGCACCTACCAGTCCCAGGAGAAGATCCGCTTTCTGCGCCAGGTCTGGGCGTAGAGCGGCAGGGGGCTGAGCCCCAGCCTCCCGCCTACATCAGCACCGCTGGTAGATGTGATTCTCCCGGGGCGCTGCGCCCCCGGCCCCCCGCCCGGGGGAACCCGCGCCGGTTCATACGGCCTCCGGCCAGGTGTTTTTCCGGGGCGGCCCCGGTCACCTTGTCATCTTGTCATCTTGTCACCTGGTCAGGTTTTCTCCGGGGCGCTGCGCCCCCGGCCCCCCGCCCGGGGGAACCCACGCCGGTTCCCCCGGCCCCTCCGGCAACTGATGCCGTCTCCATTTCAATGCGCGTGGCCCATGCCTCATACCATTCCGAGCATGGCCTGTGCACATCCCGCCGCGCCTGGATTCAGCCGGGCATGTGTATCAGGCGGGGGGCGCGCAGCCCCCCGAACAAGCCACGGGGCGCGACCGACAATAGACACACGCGGGGCCTCAGCGCGCCGCAAAATATGCTAAAATACTATGTTCCATAATAGCGCCGGTGGCCTGGTTGACCATGGCGCCGCGAATCGCCTATAATGAGGCCCGCTACGGCCTGATAGAGTGGGGGGCGCACGCTGCAAACGGATATGCGCAATTCAGGCGGCGCGCCGGCGCTGCGAAGCTGGCTGGCCGGGCGAAGCGCCTCGGAGCGCGCGACGCTGGCGCGGCTCTGGTCGCTCGACCCGGAGATAGGCCACGCGCCGGAGCGCCTCGCCGACGCGATCCTCCGCCCCGAGGTCGTCGCGCAGCTGCTGGCCTCGCTGGGGCCGCGCGAGCGCGCCGCGCTGGCGCTCGTCCAGCAGCACGGCGGGCGGATCGCCGGCCCGGTGCTCGAGCGTGAGTTCGGCGGCATCCGGACGATCGGCGACTACCCCAACCCGCGCGCCTACATGCTCGCGCTCAAGCAGCCGCCGACGCCGACCGAGCACCTGTGGACGCTGGCGCTGCTCGTGCCCGCGCCGGCCGGTCTCTCGGGCACCTACGCTATTCCCCCCGACCTGCTTGCGCTGCTGCCGCCTGCGCCCGAGCGCGAGCGCGCGCTGCGCCTGGCGCCCGCGCCCGAGCCCGAGCGCGCGGTCGAGGGCAGCCTGCCGACCTTCGAGCGCACCCTGCTGATGCTGCTGTCGCTCGGCCAGGATGGGCTGCTCGAGGTCATCCCCACCGGCGGGATGAACAAGGCCAGCCTGCGGCGGATCGCCCAGCAGCGCGACCCCAACGACAAGTTCGAGGGCGCCTCGCGCGAGGAGCACTGGCCCTACATGCAGTTCGTGCGGCGCGTCGCCGAGGGCGCCGGGCTGCTGCGGGTCGGCGCCGACGCGCGCCTGCGGCCGACCCGCGACGCGCTCGACTGGCTGCGGCTGCCGTCGTACGCGCGCGCGCGCCGCCTGCTCGACGGCTGGGTGGCCTCAAGCTGGGATGAGCTGGCCAGCTTCAAGGGCATCAAGGTCCAGCGCACGTACACGCGCGACCTGCCGGGCGCCAAGCGGGCCATCCTGCGCCTACTCGGGCAGCTGCCGGCCGGCCCGTGGCTCGCGCTCGCCGATTTCGTCGCGGCGGTCAAGCGGGTCGAACCCGACTTCGCGCGGCCCGACGGCCGCTACGATAGCTGGGGGCTGATCAGCTACGCCCGCCAGCCGCTCAACGGCTTCGAGTTCTGGGACGAGGTCGAGGGCGAGCAGCTTCAGCTGATCGCCGGCGGGACGCTGCGCTGGCTGGGCCTGACCGAGCTGGGCATGCAGGGCGAGCAGGCGGTGAGCTTTCGGCTGACAGCGCTTGGCGCCGCGCTGGCCGGCGACGCCCCGCCGCCGGAGGAGACGCCGGTCGAGCCGCTGGTGCTCCAGCCGAACTTCGAGGTGCTCGCGCCGGCCTACGCCTCGCCCTACGCGCGCTTCCAGCTCCGACGGATCGCCGAGCGCGTGAGCGGCGAGGACGCCGAGCTATACAAGCTGACCAAGCGGAGCATCCAGACGGCGATCGAGCGCGGGGTCGCGCTGGATGACGTGCTGCAGTTCCTGCGCGAGCAGAGCGGCCGCGAGTCGCCGCAGAACGTGGCCGCCTCGCTGCGGGAGTGGGCCGGCCAGCACGGCCAGATCTCGCTGCGGCGGGCAGTGCTGCTTGAGGCCGATGACGCGGCGCTGCTCGAGCAGGTCCGGAACGACCGGCGCGTGCGGATGCCGCAGTTCGAGCGGCTGGCCGACACGACCTGGCTGGTGCGCGAGGGCGACGCGCCCGACCTGGCGGCGCGGCTGCGCAAGGCCGGCTACGGGCTGGCCGGCGACGGCGAAGGCCCGGCCGCGCCGCTGCGCGAGCACGACATGACTGTGCTGTTCGCCGCGCTGGAGTTCTACGCGCACGCCTGCGCCGCGCTGGGCATCGAAGGCGAGGCGAGCGGCGCCATGCGCCAGCGCGTCGCGCGGCTGCTGCCCGAGACACAGCTCAACCGCGCCTTCCAGGCCAGCCACGAGGCGCTGAAGCGCTTGAAGGAGAGGCTAGGGACTAGGGACTAGGGACTTGGGTTTTGGTATCAGGGACACGAACAACGTTGGATAACATTCGCCCAAGCTCCAAGCCCAAGCCCCAAGCCCCAAGCCCCGCGAAGAATATGCGAGAGCGAGTCTACCGAACAGAGGCCGTGATCATCCGGCGCGCCGACTTTGGCGAGGCCGACCGCATGCTGACCCTGATCACGCCCGCCGGCAAGCGCCGCGTGGTGGCCAAGGGCGCGCGCAAGACCACCAGCCGCCTGGCCGGGCATATCGAGCTGTTCACCCACGCCACGCTGCTGCTGGCGGTCGGGCGCAACCTCGATATCGTGACCCAGAGCGCCATCCTGCACAGCTTCGACACGCTGCGCGGCGACCTGGGGCGGATCGCTGCGGCCTACTACGCCGCCGAGCTGATCGACCGGCTGATCGAAGGGGAGGATGAGAATCGCCCGGCCTTCGACCTGCTGGTCACGACGCTGCACGCGCTCGACACGACCAGGCACCCCGACCTGGCGCTGCGCTTCTACGAGCTGCGCCTGCTGGGCTACCTGGGCTACCGGCCGCAGCTGTACCACTGCGCGGTCTGCCAGGAGGTCCTGACCGAAGAGTCGAACCGCTTCAGCCCGACCGGCGGCGGCGCGCTCTGCCCGCGCTGCGCGATGTCGGACCGCGGGGCGCTGCCGATGAGCCTGAGCGCGTTCAAGCTGCTGCGCTTTCTGCAGGCCCAGCCGCTGGAGGCGATCGAGCGGCTGAATATCTCGGACGCCACGCGCGCCGAGGTCGAGAAGCTCCTGCGCGCTTACATCCGACGCATTCTCGAGCGCGATCTCAAATCGGTCGCCTTTCTCGAGGAGACGCGGACGACGTACCCTTGACACGGGAAGTGACGGTATCACTATACTTTGCACGGTTTGTCATTCGCCCAGCCCGCGAAAAGGCCAAACCGCAAAGATAGTAGGTATCGACCAACACCGCTTCTGATCGTAACGTTCCCGCGAGCACGCAAGGAGAAGATCATGGCATACATTGACGAGCTGCTTGGCCGCGACGAGCAGATTCTCTACGACGGGCGCCAGCACGCGTTCGTGCTGATCAGCAACATCTTGACTGAGATGGTCCTGATCGCCGTGCTGATCGCCGCCGGCGTAGCGGCGCGCGCCGCGTTCCCCAGCCCGATCGTGCTCGGCTTGCCGGTCGGCCAGGTCGTGCTGATCGCCTGCGGGCTGATCAGCCTGGTCGTGCTGATCAGCGCGTTTCTGGACTACCTGCGCTGGAACAACGAGCAGTACATCGTCACCGACCAGCGCGTGATCCAGCTGCGCGGGATCTTCAACAAAGCGGTGATCGACTCGTCGCTCGACAAGATCAACGATGTCGAGCTGCGCCAGAGCTGGCTAGGCCGCATGTTCGACTTCGGCACGATCGAGATCTTGACGGCATCGGACGTCGGGATCAACCAGATGCGCTGGATCGCGCACCCGCTCCAGTTCAAGCGGGCCATGCTTGAGGCCAAGCACAACTTCAACCGCGGCTACGGCTACCTCGATCCGCAGGCGGTGGCGGCCTACACCCAGCCGGCGGCCTACCCCGGCGGCCAGGGCGACCTGGAGCACACGCTGCAGCAGCTGGCCGACCTGCGCGACCAGGGGCTGCTCTCGCAGGACGAGTTCGAGGCCAAGAAGCGCGAGCTGCTGAGCCGGATCTGAGAACCGCAGGTGCGCGCGGATAAACGCCAATGCGTTTTCAAATCTGCGTGCATCTGTGTTTATGTGCGGTTTCTCTTGAATGGGGGATACGTATGGACGATCTCTTCACCCAGATCGGGCAGGCGCGCGCGGCGATCGCCGACCGCACACGGATCGCGCCGCGCGTCGGGATGATCCTGGGCTCGGGGCTGGGCAGCGTGGCCGACGAGCTCGAGGACGCGACGGCGCTGCCGTACTCGGAGATCCCGGGCTTCCCGCGCTCGACCGTTCACGGCCACCGCGGCGAGCTGGCGCTGGGGCGGCTGGCCGGCCAGCCGGTCGCGGTCATGCGCGGGCGCTTCCACTTCTACGAGGGCTACTCGATGCAGCAGGTCACTTTTCCGGTGCGAGTCATGCGCGCGCTTGGCTGCAGCACGCTGATCGTGACCAACGCGGCGGGCGGGCTGCGGCCCGACTGGGCCGTCGGCGACCTGATGCGGATCACCGACCAGATCTTCCTGCCCGGCATGGCCGGCCACCACCCGCTGATCGGCGAGAACGACGATCGGCTCGGCCTGCGCTTCCCGGCCATGGTCGGCGCGTTCGACGTCGAGCTTGGGCAGATCGCGCGGGCGGTAGCCGCCGAGCAGGGCACTACGCTGCGCGAGGGGGTCTACATGATGCTGACCGGCCCGGCGTTCGAGAGCGGCGCCGAGCTGCGCATGTGCCGTATCCTCGGCGCCGACGTCGTCGGCATGTCGACCGCGCCGGAGGTGACCGTGGCGCGACACGGCGGCATGCGCGTGCTGGGCATCTCGCTGGTCACCAACCTGGCGCTGCCGGACGGCGCGCCCGCCAACCACGAAGAGGTGCTGGAGGCCGGCGATGCCGCCAAGCCGAAGTTCGCCGCGCTGCTCAAGGGCATTCTGGAGAAGCTGTAGCGGGCGGCACTCACTCCCAGCCCTCTCTTTCGAACGTGGGAGAGGGAGTATGGTGATATCATCAGGGTGCGGTCGCTAGGCGACCGCACCCTGATCTGTAGTGCAGAGGCGGAGCGATCTCTACGTCGCCGCCGGCTCCAGCGTCAGCCTGCGCACCGTGGCATCCTCGACTCGCGCGCGGCTCCACGGCATCGGGTGGTACTGCATGTTCAGGTAGGGCTGCACGAAGTCGGCGTAGTGCCGGCTGGCGGGCTGGCCCGACTGGCCGCCCGGGTGGATGCTCTGGCAGTTGTCCCAGTTCGCCGGGTCGCAGATCTGGCGGTACGACGGGGCGACGTAGAAGGGCGCGCCGGCGTGCTGGCGTGGGGCCAAGCCCATTCGCACGGTGTCGGCGTCGCCGCCGGTGGGGAACGGGCCGCGGTTGAGCAGCGGGGCCAGCGCCGCGACCGCGCCGAGCGGGTGGCGCAGCGTCAGCGTGTGGTAGCGCCCGTAGCGCCAGCCGGACACGTCGTCGCCCAGCTCGGCGCGCAGCTCGGCGACGGCCGACTCCCAGGCCGCGCGCAGCAGGTCGTCGCCGGTGCGCCCGGCCGGCAGCCAGCTGTCGTCGCGCGCGGCAAGGCGCCGCAGCAGCCGCGGCAGCGCCTGCCAGAGGTAGCCGCCGCTGATCAGCTCGGCGAATGCGCCGATGCCGGCCACCTGGCCCAGCGGCCCGGCGACCTCGTCGTACGCGGAGCGCAGCAGCTTCTCGCGCAGCCGGGCGTAGATCGCGCCGCCGACGCTATCGGCCGTCAGCTCGCCATCCCAGGATGCCAGCGCCTGGCGCGCCTGGCGCGCGGTTGGCGTGCTCGCCGGCAGCCGGCCGGCCAGCGCGGCTAGCTCGATCCCCGGCAGGCTACGCTGATCGGCCTGGATGCGCGCGAACGAGCGCGCGTCGTGGCCCGGCGTCTGATTGAGCAGCTGGCCGATCCGCGCGGCGCGGTAGCCCGGCAGCCACTCCGACGGCATCGCGTGCGGGTAGTCGTCGCCGACGATGCGGTTGTTGGCGGTCACCACCAGGCCCTCGTCCGGGTCGAGCGCGTGCGGCAGCTCGCCAGGCGGGATGAGCCCGATCCACTCGTACTCGCCGGTCCAGCCCGGCACGGGCAGCCGGCCGTCGCCGCGCGCGCGGATGGGCATCTGGCCGCCGAAGGCGTAGCCGAAGTGCCCGTCCACGTCGGCGTAGATGAAGTTGCTGGTCGGCGCGGTCCAGTCGGCGACGGCGGCGCGAAAGCTGGCCCAGTCGTGCGCGCGGTTGATCGCCAGCGCGGCGTCGATCGTCTGGCTCGGCTCGAGCGCGGTCCAGCGCAGCGCCAATTCCTCATTTGCAGTCGGCAGCCGCCAGTCGGCAGTTCCTCCGCCACTCGGCGACGACTGCGGGCTGCCGGCTGCTGACTGCTGACTGCCAGGATTGGGAATCAGGGAGGATATAACCGGCCCGTGGCGCGTGACGCGGACCTGCTCGACGTGCGGCTGCGCGCGGCCCTTGACGGCGATCTGCTCGCGCACGATCGTCGCCGGCTCCCAGGCGCCGCGGAACTGGTAGCGGGTCGGGTCGGCCGGGTCGAAACGCTCGACGAACAGGTCCTGCACATCGTTCTCGCCGTTGGTGATGCCCCAGGCCACCCGCTCGTTGTGACCGATCACCACGCCGGGTGTGCCGGGCAGGCTCGCGCCGGTCACGTGGTAGCCGCCGCCGCTCAGGTGATTCTCGTACCACAGCGATGGGAGCTGCAGGATGAGGTGGACATCGTTGGCCAGCAGCGGCCGGCCCGACGCCGAGCGCTCGCCGCCGACCGCCCAGGCGTTGCTGCCCTGGCCGGCCTCGCCGTTGCCAAGATAGGGCGATGCCGCGGCCAGCATGCCCAGCGCGTCCGCGCCGATGTTCGACCGGTAGCGCAGCCCGCTTGGTAGCGTCAGCGGGTGGTCGGCCAGGTACTCCGGCTCCAGCGCCGACGCGCGCTCGGGCCCGACCGCCGCCACGATCTGCGCCCGCAGCAGATCGGTGACCCAGCTGCGCGACAGGTTCTGGGCCATGATCTTGCCCCAGACCAGCACATCGGCCGCATCCCAGGGCGCGGGCCGCTGCCGCAGGATGGTGAACTCGATCGGCAGCCGCCCGGCGCTCTGATCGACGAAGGCGTTCACGCCGCGCACGTAGGCGTCGACCGCCAGGCGGGCCGTGTCGCTGAGCTGCTCGACCTCGCGCCGCGCGATCCGGCCGAAGCCCATCACGCGCACGAAGCGGTCGGTGTCGAGCGCGATCTCGCCAAAGATCTCGGCCAGGCGACCGTGGCCGGTGCGGCGCTGCAGCTCCATCTGCCACAGCCGATCCTGGGCGTGGACGTAGCCCTGGGCCGCGAACAGGTCGGCGGCGCCCTGCGCGTAGATATGCGGCACGCCCCAGCGGTCGCGCAGCACCTGCACCGGCGCGCCCAGCCCCGGCAGCGCCAGCCGGCCGGCGCTGCGCGGCAGCGACCGGCGCAGCGCCGCGGCCGCGGCGACCCCGGCCAGCCCGGCCGCCCCGAGCGCCACGCCGGCGATCTTGCCGATCCTCTCGATCGATGCCACGCTACTGCTCCGGCGGCAGCGATGTGGCGATATCGTAGACCAGCACCTGGACGTCCAGGCCCTCGCGCAGCAGGCTCAGGGTGATCTCCTGAGTCGCCTCCTTCAGCACGCCCTCGTGGTCGGCCGGCGCGTAGACGCGCATCGAGGCCTCCTCATCCGAGCGCCGCTTCACGCGGATCACCGCATTGGGGCTAACTCCCTTGATCCGCGTAGTCAGGTCGGCAATAGCTTCGTCGATCGGCATAGCTGCATCCTCCTGATATGCTTCTACGGCATGGCCCGGCGCATCCGAGCGACAAGCTCGCTCAGGACGATCGCCGTGGCCCCCCAGACCTTGTGACCATCGATCGCGAAAAACGGCACGTGGACATCCATCCCGCGCAGCGACCACTGCTCGGTCACGACGCTGGCTGGGTCGAGCAGCTCGCGCAGTGTCACGGTGATGACCGCGCTCACCTCGTCGCCGTTTGGGATCAGCGTCGGGGCGCGGTCGCAAAACCCGACGACCGGCGTGATCCGGAAGTTGCTGGGCGGGATATAGAACGGCGAGAGCGTGCCCCAGACCGCAACGCTGCGCGGGTCGACGCCCAGCTCCTCGTGGCACTCGCGCAGCGCGGCGCTGATCGGGCCGTCCTCGCCCGGGTCGATCGAGCCGCCCGGCAGCGAGACCTCCCCGCGGTGGCTGGGCAGCAGATCGCTGCGAACCGTCAGCGGCAGCCGCAGATCGGCGCCGTCGGGGTACAGCAGCACCAGCACCGCGCCGAGCCGCGGCACGACCCCCTCGGGCGGCTCGAAGCGGCGCGCGAAGCGCCCCTCGAGATCGCGCACCATCAGGAGCTGCTCGAACGGCACCGGCTGCCCCGGCTCCAGCGCGGTGCGCGCCAGCCTGGCCCACGGCTCCCACGGAAAAAGCGGATCGGTCACCGGCACGCGCGTGCGCTCCTGAACAGCGGCGCCTGGCCGGCGCCACAGCTACCACAGACCATAGCATAGACTGTCGAGACACGCAAGCGCGCCGGGCTCGGGCGCAAGACACATCGCTGCGATTTTCGATCAGCGCAGCCCGCGCGCCGTCGGGAGCAGCGTCGGCGTGACCTCGGGGACGGCACAGGTCAGCTGGAGCAGCACCTGGCGAGTCCCGCGCAGCCGCACGGTCAGGTCGTACTCGCCGGCGCGCTCGCGGCCGACGACCAGCCGGGCTGAAAACGTGCCGTCCGGGCCGATGCTGCCGCCCCCGACCGCACGATCGCCGAAGTACAGCAGATAGGCCGCGCGCGGCGGCCCCGCGCCCCTGACGACGACCGGCACGCCCGGCGCGCAGGTGAGCGCGGAGACAGGCGTGGGCGTCGGCGTATCCAGGCTGGACGGCTCCGGTGTCGAGCTAGCGAGCGCTGTCGTGGTCGGGGGTGGGGCTGCGCCCCGCGCCGCCGCGCGGCGTCGGCGTAGCGGTCCGGTTCAGCGTGGGCGTGATCGTTCCCGGCGCGCCCTGGGCGGTTGGCGTGGCGCTTGGCGTCGCGCCGCCGGCCGGGTATGGGTAGGCCTCGGCCGTGGCGGTCTTCGCGTCCGCCGTCGCGGTCAGATCGTCGGCCTGATCTTCGAGGCAGCTCTCGTAGATATCGTCGCCCGGTAGGCAGGGTGTCAGGGTCGGGGCGGCCGTCTGCAGGCGGCCGACGGCCGATGTCCCGACGCCCGCGAGCAGGAACAGGATGACGACCACGCCGGCGATCAGGATGCTGATTGGGCTTGTGATGTTCTGCCGAGACATGGGCATATTCTCCGCGTATGCGCCGGCCCGCGCCGGCGCAGACAGCCGCGTAGACTATACCACAACCGGGGCGGCGTCGCCAACCCGATATGCTTTCAGGGGCTGCGCACCCCCGTTCCCCCGCGGGTGCCTCACCCGTACTCGTTCCGGGGGGCTGCGCGCCCCCCCGTGCCCCCGCGGGCGGGGGTGGGCCGCCACCCCCGCCGCCCCCCGGCCGGGGCTTGCACCCCTGGACCCCAAAATGATGCCGTCTCGTGCTGAACGCTGGTGGCGCATGCCTGGCTGAATCCAGGTGCGGCGGAATGCAACTCGACCCTTCGGGATAGTGCCGGGCATGCACCACAGTGCTCGCGGCTGGTACGGCATCATTTGCCGGAGGGGGACGGGGGAACCGGCGCGGGTTCCCCCGGGCGGGGCCGGGGGCGCAGCGCCCCGGAAAGACGCTTGGCGCAGCTTCATGAACCGGCGCGGGTTCCCCCGGGCGGGGGGCCGGGGGCGCAGCGCCCCAGAAGTCTGGCTGCCGCGCCCGGCGTGGAGCCGGGCGCGGCAGTCTGCAGTATAATGGGGCGGTGGCCCGGCCCTACTTCGGCAGCGCGGCGTCGATCCGCGTCTGGAAGGTCTGGAACGGGAGCGCGCCGGTCAGGCGCGCGCCGCCGATCTCGAACACCGGGCGGTTCTGCACGCCGGCGGCCTGCGCGGCGCGGTAGTCGTCCTGGACGAACTGCAGGTGCTTGTTCGTGCGCATGCACTCGCCGAACGCGGCCGTGTCGAGGCCCAGGTCGCCGGCAAATCCGGCCAGCGTGGCGTCGAGATCGGTCGCGCCGTAGACCTCGCTCTGGCGCGCGTAGAGCGCGTTGTGCATCGGCCAGAAGGCCCCCTGGTCGGCGGCGCACTCCGAGGCCTCGGCGGTGCGCACGGAGCCGGCCCCGAGCTGCAGCAGGTGGCGGTAGATCAGCTTGACTTTGCCGGTGGCGATGTAGTCCCGGACGATCAGTGGCTCGGTTTCCACGACGTGGAAAGCGCACGTCGTTCAGAGGAAGTCGGAGTAGTTGATCAGCGTGACCGGCGCGTCGGCGCGGCCGAGCACGTGGTAGCCCTCGGGCGTCAGCCCCTCCGGGATGCCGGATGCCGTGGCGGTCGGCGGCGCGGCGACGGTGGGCTGGCCCGCTGCGGTCGCAGCGGCGGGCGGCGGCGCGGCGGTGGCCGGCGCGGGGGCGCGCGTGGGCTGGGCGCCTGTCGGCGCCGTCGTGCCGGGCGTGCTGGTGGCGCTGCCGCAGGCGGCGAGCAGGCCCAGTGTCAGCATGGCCCACAGGTAGAGCAGGGCGCGGTTGAACATGGAGATCCTTTCAGCGCTGTGGTGCCGAGAGTGATGCGCCAGCCGCACAGGCTGCCTCCTAGCACCGCGGCTTCTACATACTATAACGGAGAACATGGTAGCTATGGATGCACCGGCCGTCTCACTCGTCTGCACGGTGCGCGACGAGGCCGACAATATCGCGGCGCTGCTGGACTCGATGCTGGCGCAGAGCCGGCCGGCCGACGAGATCGTGGTGAACGATTGCGCCAGCCGCGACGCGACGCCGGCGATCGTCGAGCGCTACATCGCGGCCGGCCACCCGATCCGGCTGGTGCGCGGCGGGCACAACATCCCCTCCGGCCGCAACAACGCCATCCGGCACGCGCGCGGCCCGCTGATCGCCTGCACCGACGCCGGCCTGACGCTCGACCCGCTCTGGCTGGAGCGGATCGTCGCGCCGCTCGCGCGCGGCGAGGCCGACGTCGTGGGCGGCTTCTTCCGGCCGGCGCCGCTCAGCCTGTTCGAGCTGGCGCTTGCGGCGACCAACTACCGCGAGGCCGAGGAGATCGACGCGGCCGCGTTTCTGCCGTTCGGCCAGTCGGTCGCGTTTCGCAAGGCGGCCTGGGAGCGCGCCGGCGGCTACCCCGAGTGGGCCAGCCACTGCGAGGACATCCTGTTCGACCTGGCGCTGCGGCGCGACGGCGCGCGCTTCGCCTTCGCGCCCGACGCGCTGGTGCTGTTCCGGCCGCGCGAGTCGCCGCGCACGTTCGCGCGACAGTACTTCCTGTACGCCCGCGGCGACGGCGTGGCCAACCTGTGGCCGCTGCGCCACGCCATTCGCTACGGCACCTATGGCGCGGCGGCCGCGCTGCTGCTGGCCGCCTGGCGGCGCCCAGGGCTGCTGGCGCTGCTGCTCCCGGCTGGGCTGGCCTACACGCGCGCCCCGCTGCGGCGGCTGCGGCGGCGCGCCCCGGCGCTGGGCCGGCGGCAACTGGCCGCCGCCGTGGCGCTCATCCCCGCCATTCGGCTGCTGGGCGACCTCGCGAAGATGGCCGGCTACCCGACCGGTCTGTGGCGGCGCCTGCGCGACCCGGCGCTGCGTCGCGCCAGCGCGGCGTACAGACGCGGCTCGGCGCCGATGGACGAGCACTCTACATAGTCTCCACATTGCTTCTTAACAATGTCTGAAAATCTTCCTGCTACGATAGTCTCATCGAACACAGCATCCACACAGCACAAAGATGAGGCAGGCCCATGCAGAAGAAGACCAAACAGCCCAATCGAAACAAATTGAACCTGGCGATCGATCTCGCGATCTTCCTCGCGTTTCTGGTGGCGATGGCGCCGCGCTTCAGTGGGATCCCCATTCACGAGTGGCTCAGCATCGCCTTCGGCGCGGCGATTGTGACGCACCTGCTGCTGCACTGGCAGTGGATCATCCAGGTGGCGAAGCGCTTTTTCGGCAAGACGCAGTGGTCGGCGCGGATCAACTACCTGCTCAACATTCTGCTGTTCATCGACACCACGGTCATCATCTTCACCGGGCTGATGATCTCGCAGTCGGCGCTGCCGCTGCTGGGCATCGACGTCGCGGGCGGCGGCAGCTGGCGGCGGCTGCACAGCCTCTCGGCGGACTTCGCGGTGTTCCTGACCGGCCTGCACGTTGCGCTGCACTGGCAGTGGATCGTCAGCATGACCAAGCGCTTCGTGATCGCGCCGCTGTCGCCAAGCCGCCCCGTCGGCCAGCTGAACACCCCGACGAATCGCAAGGAGGTCTAGCATGAAGATCGTCGCTCGTACACTCGCGATCCTCGCCGCGGCTCTGCTCGTCGTCGGCGCGACCTACGTCTACGCAAGCTCCAGCTCGGCCGCCGGCTTTGAAGAGCGCGGCGGGTTCGGCCGGCCGCAGATCGGCGAGCAAGGCCCGCCCGGCGGATTCGATCACGGTGGGTTCGACCGCGAGCGCGGCGGAGGACCGAGCCTGTTCGGCATCGGCGAGGTGATCAAGAACTTCGTGATCATCGGCGTGATCGTCGCAGTCGTCTCGCTGGCGACGCGCTTGCTGCCGCGGCGCCCGGCCGGGTCCGGCCCGCGCCAGTCGCCGCCCGGCGCGAGGCCGTCACCATAGAGCGCCGGCCAGCGCGAGACGCCCGAGTACACTGGACGATGGACGATGGACGATCGTCTATGGTCTATCGTCTGGGAAGAACCTGATCTAGACTTCAGGCAAGCTGCCCTCGGTTGGCGCTTGCGATCTTGGGGCGTTCGTCCGATAATACCGGCTCTCGGCGAACGACGCGTGGCGGCGGTGAGAGCGGTGTGTAGCGCGCGCGGCCGAGGCCGCGCACGACTGAAGAATGGGCGGCACCAGCTATGACGCAGACGATACTGGTCGTCGACGACGAGGCAAAGCTCCGCGATCTCATCCGGGTGTACCTGGAGCAGGAGGGCTATCGCGTCGTCGAGGCCGGCCACGGGCGCGAGGCGCTGTATGTCGCGCGCTACGAGAAGCCGGCTCTGATCATCCTCGACGTGATGATGCCCGAGATGGGCGGCTTCGAGTTCATGCGCGCGTTCGCCAAGGAGTCGGAGACGCCCGTGATCATGCTCACCGCCAAGGTGGAAGATCAGGACAAGATCGTCGGCCTTGAGCTCGGCGCCGACGACTACATCACCAAGCCGTTCAACGTGCGCGAGCTGATCGCGCGCGTGCGGGCGGTGCTGCGGCGCACGCAGCGAACCGCGGTCGAGCCGGATCTGCTGCGCGCGGCCGACATCGTGCTGGACCGCTCCGGCGTCACCGTCAAGGTCGGCGAGCACTACGTCGATCTGACGCCATCGGAGTTCGAGATCCTGGCCACGCTGATGGCCTCGCAGGGCCAGGTCTTCTCGCGGCTCGACCTGCTCGACCGCATGTCGGGCAATGCGTACGAGGGCTACGAGCGCACGATCGACGTGCACATCCGCAACCTGCGCAGCAAGATCGAGCCGGACGCGCGCCACCCGATCTATATCGAGACTGTCTATGGCATGGGCTATCGGTTCACGCCGCAGAAGGGCTCCGGCGCGTAGCTGGTAGCCAATCGGAGCACCTATGCGCTCGCTCACCGCAAAGCTCACCCTCGCCTTCCTGCTGGTCGGCGTGATCGGCGCGGCCCTGGTGGCCCTGCTGGTCGGGCTGCGCACCCGGTCGGAGTTCGACCGGTTTCTGTCGACGCGCGACCAGGGGGTGCTGCGCGACGCCCTGGCCGAGTACTACACGGCGCAGGGCAGCTGGGACGGCGTGAGCGCGATGCTCGCGAAAGACCCGACGCTGTCCTTCTACAGCCGCAGCGTCGCCCTGGTCGACGCCAACAAGGTCGTGGTCTTGGGCAACCGCGGCTACACCGTCGGGCAGCAGGCGTCGGGCGCCGCGCTGGGCGACACTGTCGCGGTGCAGGCGCGCGGGCAGACGGTCGGCACGCTGATCGTGACCGTGCCGCCGGGCGCGCACCCCGGCGACCCCGGGCCGCCGCCGGCCGAAACTGCGTTTGTCTGGCGCGTGACCGTCGCCGCCGCGATGAGCGCCGGCATCGCCGCGCTGATGGCGCTGCTGCTGGGCGGCCTGCTGGCCCGCACGCTCACCCGCCCGGTGCGCGAGCTGATCGCGGCCACCCAGCGCATGGCCGGCGGGACGCTCGACCAGCGCGTGGTGGTGCGCTCGCGCGACGAGATCGGCCAGCTGGCGACCTCGTTCAACCAGATGAGCGCGGACCTGGCGCGCGCCAGCCAGCTGCGCAAGCAGATGACGGCCGACCTCGCGCACGATCTGCGCACGCCGCTCACCATCCTGCGCGGCTACACCGAGGGGCTGAAGGACGCGCGGCTGAATGGGTCGTCGGCGCTCTACGCGATCATGCACGACGAAGTGGAGCACCTGCAGCGCCTGGTGGACGACCTGCGCGTGCTCTCGCTGGCGGACGCCGGCGAGCTGCCGCTCAACCGCCGCACCGTCGACCCGCGGGCGCTGATCGAGCGCACCGGGCTGGCCTACATCGTCCAGGCCGAGCAGCAGGGCATCGGGCTGCGGGTGGAGGCGGACGAGGGCCTGCCGTCGATCGACGTCGACACCGATCGGATGACCCAGGTGCTGAACAACCTGGTTTCGAACGCGCTGCGCTACACGACCCAGGGGGCGATCGTGCTCTCGGCCTCGGCCGAGAACCAGCACGTCGACGTGAAGGTGAGCGACACGGGCAGCGGGATCGACGCGGACGATCTGCCGTTTGTGTTCGATCGCTTCTACCGCGCCGACAAGGCGCGCCAGCGGACCGACAGCAACGCGTCCGGCCTGGGGCTGGCGATCGCCAAGGCGATCGTGGAGGCGCACGGCGGCTCGATCGCGGTGACGTCCACCCCCGGCCAGGGCACCAGCTTCACGATCTCGCTCCCGGCAAAGCAGCACGCGGGGGGGCAGGCGATCGACGCGGGCGCGCGCGCGCGCGCCCGCGTCGAGGCGCCGGTCTCCTTCGGCGTCGAGCAGCACGATTGACCCAGCGGAAGACGACTGGCCGCCGGCAGCGATCTGTTGGGGAGGTTTGGAGGAGCCAATGTTGCACGAGCCCTGAGGCCCCTCCGAACCTCTCGCGATGGGGGTGAGGGCGCGGCTTCGCCGCGCCCTCACCCCCATCGCGATCTGTACGAAGAAGGATCGGACATGATACTCGATCAGTTCAGATTGGACGGGCGGGTCGCGCTGGCGCTGGCGGAGGCGGGCACCGACATCGTCGCGCTCAATCGGTCCGACACCGCGTACTGGCACTAGGCGTGTTGGGCGGGCCTGCCGGCCAGGCGGCAGTAGAACTGCCACAGCGGATCGGTGAGCCCGGCCGGCGCGACCAGCGCCGCGCTGCTGGGCTGCGCCGGGGCCTGATCGGCCGGCGCGACGTTGAACACCGCGAGCATGCCGGCCGTAATATGGTCGTTCACATGGCAGTGGAACAGCCAGGTGCCAGGGTTATCAGGCACCATATCCAGGATCTTCATGCTGCCGGGCAGCAGCTCGACCATATCGGTGCGCGCGCCCATGCCCATCCCGTTCGTCGTCAGCGTCTGGCCGTGCCAGTGCGGCGTGTGCAGGTCGACCTCGGTGCCCATGCCGATCACATACCAGCGCACTCGCTCGCCGACCTTCATATCCAGCCCAGGCAGGTTGCCGAACACGTAGCCGTTGATCGAGTGCATCAGGTTGCTCTCGTGGAACTCTTCGTCGTCCTTGTTGACGGTCTGCGGCTGGCCGGCGTGCTGCGTGATGTTGTCGTCGATATAGCCGCTCTGGTTCTCGTCGCTCACCAGGAACATCGTCACGAACTCGCGATCGACATCGCTGGGCGAGCCGTCCGGCCGGGCCTTGCCGCGCGCGGTGATGATCAGCGGGCCAATCAGGCCGCTGTAGGTGTCCAGCACCTCGTCGCTGTGCGAGTGGTACATCCACAGCACCGAGCTGCCGTCGCCGGGGCCGGGGCCGGCGCGCTCGGGCACCTCCCAGACGTAGGTGTGGGTCTGGCCGGTCGGCACGCCGTCGTCGGCTTTCTCTTCCCCGGATGTGCCGTCGGCGTAGGGCGCGCCCTCGGAGTCCTTCTTGTAGCGCACGCCGTGCGGGTGCATGCTCGCGGGGTAGCGCGTGTTGTTCTTGAAGTCCACCACGATCGTGTCGCCGACCTCGGCGTGAATGGCCGGGCCAAGGGTGCCCAGGTGCTGCCACGCGGGGGCGATCGGCTTCAGGTGGGTGAACGAGGCGTCGGTATACTCGCGGTAGATCGACTTGCGGTAAACCCTGCCGATTCGCCCGTCGCCGCGCTGCACGAAGACGTTCGCCGTCTCGTCGAACGGCGCCCCGGTGATCTTGTTCAAGCCGGACGGCGCGTAGTCCCAGTCGACCTCGTCGGCGGCGATGTAGTAGTGGCGCGTCTGGCCGATCGTCGCGGCCTGCACGGACGTGCGAGCCGACCGCTGCAGCGCGAACTCACCGCCTACCGCGCTGAGGAAGAGGATTCCGACCGCGATGGTGAGACTCTGCATGCTGAAAAGGCGGGCGAACAGCTTCATGTTACCTATCCCCTACTACAAACAACCGCCGCTTGAGGGACAGCTTCTATTTGAGAAGACGTGTGATGCCTAGGGGTGGTTACACAGCATTGTGTTGCGTAAAAGTACAGGTTCTTTCGCATCCCGGCGCGCTGTTTGCCCGCATCGCCCTCCCGCTCGCCCACGCCCGGGCGAGCGGGATTTTTGGCTGATGCCGGTTTCGGTGGAGCCGAAGCCAGCATCAGCCAGCGCTCACTGCTACTCGCGGGTCGAAGTGGGCAGGCCCATCGCGGCCAAGTGCCGATCGAGCAGGGCCACCGCGCGGCCGAGCTGGTGCGGTTTGACCTTGCTCCAGCAGCGCAGCACGACCATCAGGAGATCGAGCGCCTCCCAGATCGCGACGCGCTGGCGCGACACCGGCGCGACCCGCTCGTACTCCGACAGAAACTCCTCGCAGAGCGTGTCGAGCTGGCCCAGGCGGGCCAGGCGCTCGTCGGCGCTGCGATACTCGAACTCCTTCTGCTTGTCCGACGGCGAGGTGTTGATCCCCATCTCCCTGACCGTCGCGCGGAACAGCGCGATATCCAGCGCCGGCTCGGCCAGGCAGAAGCCGTCGAAGTCGATGAAGCCGACCTGGCCGCGATCGATCAGCACCTGCTGCGGGCGGAAGCTGCGGTGCGCCGGCAGCGTCGGCTCGGCCGGCGTCGCGACGGACAGCGACTCCAGGTCTGCCAGCAGTGGCGTGATCACCTCCGCGACGCCGGGGACGACGGCGGCGATGTTCGCGACCTCGCCGCGGATCTCGGCGATCTCGTCGTCCCAGGTGATGGTCTCGCCGTGGCGCGCGCCCGACTGGTGCAGCGCCGCCAGCCCGGCGCCGGTCTTGCGGACAAGCTCGCGCAGCTCATCCAGCGCCGCGGGCGTGCCGGCGCGCAGCGCGTCGTGCAGGGCGTCTTTCAGGTCGTGGTCGCCGCGCACCGGGCCCTGGACGAGCAGCCTGTGCTCGGGGACGTACGCCAGCGGCGCGGCGATCGACACCACGTCGCCGCGCGAGAGCGGCGACGCCCACAGCTTGCGCATGGCATCGTAGGCGTTCTGCCCCTTCTCCTTGCTGTAGGTCTTCGCGACGACCAGGGTCGGCCAGCCGTGGCTGGCGTCCGATGCCTGCGCGTACTCCAGCTCGTAGACGACCGTCGCGCGGTTGCCGGGCTTGTAGCGCGCCACCCTGGGGCGGGCGGCGCTGATGCGAATCTCGGCGTAGTCGGGCGTGCAGGCGCGGATGCTCTGCTCGAGCAGCGCGCGGGCCTGCTCGGCGTCGCTCAGGATGGGCAGCAGCTCCAGCACCGCGTCCTCGGGTGCCATCCAGAGGTCGAGCCGCAGCTCCGGCAGGTAGGCGCGCCAGTCGGGTGCGCCGAAGGGGCCGCCGGTCGGCTGGCTCGCGCGCTCGACGCCGGGCGGGGTAAGCACTCCGGCCAGCTTGACCTGGCGGACCGTCTGGGTCTGCAGCTCTTCGAGCGTCAGCACGTACAGCGCTTCCCAGCTGCGGCCTTTGAGGCGCAGTCGGTCGGGCTTGCAGCGGCGGATCGCGAGATCGCCGGACGCGATCTCGGGCACGATCCGCTCCAGCGCCGCGGCGACGCGCTCCGGCTGCGCGGGCGCCGCCAGCCACTCCGGGAGGGCGCCCAGGCCAAGCAGGCCAGGCGCGAGCTGTGCGTCCAGCGCCTGGGAAACCAGATCAGTATCGAGTGGCATGCCGCATTCCTCCACGATGATCGCGAATCAATCCAATCCATTGCTGCTGAGCAAGCGTTCGAGCATGAGCAGCGTATACCGTAGCCGCGCGGGCTTGACCTTCTTCCACGAGGCCATGACCAGCGTCAGGATATTGAGCGCCTCCCAGAGCGCGATGCGCTCGCGCGAGACGGGGGCCAGCGCCTCGTACTGGGCCGTGAAGGCCGCGCACAGGGCTTCGATCTGCAGGAGCCGCCGCAGGCGCAGCTCCTGTGTGGCCGGGTCGTCGCCGTCGGCCTTGCCGAGCGCCGCCTCGAGCCCGACGTCCTTGGCGGTCGCGCTGAAGCGCGCCAGGTCCATCGCCGGCTCGGCCTGGCAGAAGCCGTCGAAGTCGATCAGGCCGATCTGCCCGTGGTCGATCAGCACCTGCGCGGCCCGGAACGCGCCGTGCGCGGGCACGGCCGGGTCGGGCGGCGTCTCGGCCGCGCGGGCCTCCAGCCGCGCGAGCGTCGGCTCGACGGCGCGCGCGAACTCCGGCAGCGGCCGCACCAGCCCGGCCAGCGCGGCGCGCGCCTGCGCAAGCCGATCCAGCCAGGTGAACGGCCGGCCGTAGCTCACGCCCGACTGGTGGAGCGCGGCGAGTCCGGCGGCGGCTTTCTGCATGAACGACTGCAGCTCGTCCAGCGCCGCGGGCGAGTCGGAGCGTATCGCCGTCTCCAGCATGTCCTCCAGCGTCTGCTGCTCGCGCACCGGCCCCTGCACGAGTATTTTCAGCTCGGGCATGTAGGCCAGCGGCTCGGCGATCGTCACCACGCCCGAGCTGCGCAGCGGCGACTCCCACAGCGCGCGCATGCTCGCGTACGCGTTCTGCCCCAGGTCGCTGTCGTAGGTCTTGGCGACGACCAGGGGCGGCCAGCTATGGCCGGCCGGCGCGTCGAGCGGGTAGGCGAGCTTGTAGCGAAGGACGTGCCGGACAGCGGCGTGCGAGCGGGCCATATCGGGTTCGCAGGATTGGATGCGGATATCCCGGTAGGCGGGCGACCCGGCGCGAATGCTCTGCTCCAGCAGAGCGCGCGCCTGATCCGGGTCGGTCAGCAGCGGCAGGGCGGGCAGCTCCGGCTCGGGCAGCCGTGTCTGCAGCTCCAGGCGCAGCTCGGGGAGGTAGCAGCGCCAGCCAGCGGCGCCGAACGCTACCGCCGACGGCTGCGAGTCCGGCGCGCCGCCGCCGGGCGGGGCCAATATGCCGCGAAGCTGGACGGATCGCCGCTGCGCCGGCCCCTCGATCGTGCAGGTGTACTCGCCGGTCCAGCAGCCGATATCGTCGTCCAGCCCGAGGTGCTTGATCTTGCAGCTCTGTAGGGTCAGCGCGCCGGTCGCCAGCTCCGGTACGTGGCGCGACAGCGCCTCGATCACCCGCTCTGGCCGCCCGATCGCCACGAGCCACTCGGGCAGCGGGGCGATCTGTCGTAGCCCCGCGCCCCCCGGGCGCCGCCGATGGCGAATCGGCCGCCGTTGTGTTTTGAGACATGCCATTCCTCCGCTAGTCAGGTTGATGTCACCGATGTGCGACAGAGGACGGCTTTCCCCCTTTGGAAGGCGACGCGGGCGAGTTCATTCGGGCAGAAGCTCGCTCGATCGGGGCAGCACGTGTGTGAGCGGCGTAAGCTGATACGTGCCGGTAGTCAGTAGTCAGTAGTCAGTGGTCGGTGGCCAGTGGTCCGCAGTTAGCAGTCGGCGGCAGGGGCAAGGCGAACTGCGCCGTCTGCCGCCGACCATCTTCCGTCGTCTCGCTAGTAGTCGAGCTGTGGCAGGTACGACATCTCCTCCTCGATCAGCGCCAGCGCGCTCTCGAGCCGGATGCCCTTGAACTTCTGCCAGCTGCGCAGCGCGCGCCGGAGCAGGCTGATCATCTGGTAGATCGCCACGCGCACGCGCAGCCGCTCGGCATCCTCGACCCGGCCGCCCATCGTCGACAGGTAGCTGCGCATGAAGCGGTCGCTCAGATCGCCCACCAGCGCGCGCGAGTCGCCGCCGGCAGCGTTGCGCGCCTTGAAGCCGGCGACCTTCAGATAGGCTAGGAAGTGCCCGAGGTCGAGCGCCGGCTCGGCCTGGCAGACCGAGTCGAAGTCGATCAGCCCGGCCTGCTGGCTCTCGAAGAGCACCTGGGTCGAGGTGTAGTCGCCGTGGCAGAAGCCCAGGTTCAGCGCGTCGGACTGCTCGGCGTAGGCGCCGAGCTGCTCCAGCCAGCTTTCGAGCTGCGCGCCCAGCTCGGGCGAGATCCGCTGCACGTCGGCGAAGCCCAGGCGCAGCGCCTCCAGCTCGTCGTCGAGCGTGCGCCGGCGGCCGAGCTTGATGTTCGAGGCATGCAGCGTGGCGGCAATCTTGGCGCAGGCGTCGACCATCTCGCCGAGCGTCAGGGCCTCCGGCGCGCTCGGCTGGCCGTCGAGCTGCCGCTTCAGCCCGTCGGAGAGCAGCGGCCGGCCGGGGATGGCCTCCAGCAGCGCGAGCTGCATGTCGGGCCGCCAGCCCAGCGCGCGCGGCACGCTGAAGCGGTAGTCGCCGTTGCTCATATTGAGCAGCCGCTCGCGCACCGCCGCCGTCACCGCACCGGACAGCGCGCCGGCGTTGCCGACGAACACCTTGCCGTAGATCGTCTGGCGCTCGATCCGGCCGTTCGGCCGCTTCCCCTCGACGTGGTAGCGCAGCAGCGCGCGCGAGCGCCGCGCGTAGTCGACCAGCTCGACCTCGCACTTCTCGATCGCGAGCGTGTTGTCGAGCGCCTGCGGCAGCGTCTCGCTCAGCACCGTCTTCAGGCGCCGCGGGTCGGTCGCGCCGATCAGCGTGGGCAGCTCGCCGTCGATCGGGAAGACGTGCAGGGCCAGGTTCAGCGACTCGACCAGCGCCGCCGGGGTGCCAAAGGCGGCGACCTCGGGCCGGCCGCGCATCAGCTCGACCAGCGGCGCCAGCTTGTCGCGCATGTACAGCGCGCCGGCGAGCTGGGTTGGGAAGACCATCCCGATCACGATCGGCTCGAAGGTCTGCCCGCTAACGCGGTCCTTGACCGTGACGTCGTAGCGCAGCGCGACGCCCTGGCCGGGCAGGTAGGTCGCCTGGTTCACCTCGCAGCGCTCGACTACGGCGCTCGGGCGGGCCTTGCCGAACAGCGCCGACTGGATGTGCTGGCGCATCGCCGCGCTGTCGAAGGCCGTGCGCAGGCCCGGCAGCTCGGCCTGGATCGCCGGGCTGTTGAGCATATCGATCCGCTCGCCGCGCAGGGCGGCGTGGCCGTGCGTGGCGGCCGGCGCGGACTGCGCCTGCTGCTCCGCCTGGACCGCGCGCATCTCCTTGGTGTAGGTCAGATCCGCGAGCGATAGCGCGCCGCCGGCGGCCGCGCCGTCGGACGGCTTCTGGGGCGGCGCGACCTTCGGCGTCGCGGCGGCCTCCGGGATCGTCCGCATGACGGTCGTCTCGAAGATCGCGGGCTTGGGCTTGGCCTCGGCCGGCGGCTGCCCTTGGTTCGCAGCCTGGGCGGCGGGCCTGGGCGGCTGAGCTTGTACGGGCGGCTGGGCCTGCACCGGCGCGGGCTTGGGCGGCTGAGCTTGTACCGGCGGCTGGGCCTGCACCGGCGCGGGCTTGGGCGGCTGGGCTTGCAGCGGCGGCTGAGCTTGCACCGGCGCGGGCTTGGGCGGCTGGGCTTGCAGCGGCGGCTGAGCTTGCACCGGCGCGGGCCTGGGCGGCTGAGCTTGCACCGGCGGCTGGGCCTGCACCGGCGCGGGCCTGGGCGGCTGGGCTGGCGCCGCAGTCGGAGTCAGGGGCGCGAACGGCTGCGGCTGGCCGGCAGCGGGCGGAGGGACCAGCCCGTGCATCATCAACGTCTGGAACGCCTTGGGCGTGGCCGGCGCGGGCAGCGCCTTGCCGATCAGGGTCTGGAAGATCTTGGGCGAGACCGCCGGGACCTCCTCGTCGTCCTCGTCGACCGCCGGCGCGACCGGCTCAGCCGGCGTGACCACCTTCGCGCCGCGCTCGTCCATCGCCTGGCCGAACTGCTTGTTGTACAGGTCGGCGTACAAGCCGCCCTGCTTCAGCAGCTGCTTGTGCGTGCCGACCTCGGCGACCTGGCCGTCCTTGATCGCGATGATCTTGTCGGCCTGGCGGATCAGGTTCAGGTCGTGCGAGATGATCACCGTGGCCTTGCCGCGCATCAGCTCGCGCAGCGCCAGCAGCACCAGCTCGGTCGACTCGGCGTCGAGGCCGGTGGTCGGCTCGTCCAGGATCAGCAGCGGCGTGTTGCGGATGAACGCGCGCGCGATCGCGATGCGCTGGCGCTGGCCGCCCGAGAGGTTGCTGGCGCGCTCGCTCAGCACCGTATCGTAGCCCTTCGGGAGCTGCTCGATAAAGTCGTGCGCGTTCGCCTGCATCGCCGCCGCGATAATCTCCTGGTGGGTCGCGCCCGGCCGGCCGTAGGCGATATTCTCGGCGACAGTGCCGGTGAACAGGATCGCCTCCTGCAGCACCATGCTCATCTGCCCGCGCAGCGAGTCGAGCGTGAACGAGCGGATGTCCTGCCCGTCGATCGTGATCGCGCCGGCGTGCGGGTCGTACAGGCGCGGCAGCAGCTGCACGATCGTGCTCTTGCCGGCGCCCGAGCCGCCCACCAGCGCGACAACCTCGCTGGGCGCGATCGAGAACGAGATGTCGCGCAGCGCCAGCTTCAGCTCTGGCGCGACCCCGTCCTTCTCATCTTCCGGATCGGACATGTAGGCGAAGCTGACGTGCTCGAACGCCACCTTGCCCTGGAAGCGCGGCGCCAGGGTCGCGTTCGGCGCATCCTCGACCGCCGGCTTGCGATCCATCAGGTCGCCGATCCGCTCCACGCTGGCGTAGATTTTGCCGAAGGTATTCCACTCTTTGATGATCTTCTTGGTCGGCTTGAACATGTCCGCGATGTACTTGGTGAAGACCGACAGCGTGCCGATCGTGAAGCCGACCGAAACGGCGCCGAACCCGGCCCCCAGGCCGACTGAGCCGAAGATCAGGTAGACCGCCAGCCAGATCACGAGCGCGACCGCGACCGACTCGAGCGTGCTGACGGTGGCGCTGAACAGCGCCTGCAGCCGCGCCGATTCAAGCATCGTATCCATGGTCATACGACTCTGCTCGGCAAAGCGCTTGGACTCGCTGCCGCCGCTGCCGTAGGTCTGGATCACGCGGATCGAGGTCAGCATCTCCTGCGCTGCGGCCGCCAGATCGCCCTCGCGTGCGCGCTGCTTCTTCGACGCCGTCTTGATCCGCTGCGAGAAGTAGTTGGAGACGACCGCCATCAGCGGGATGATCAGCACGGCCACGATCGCCACCTGCCACGCGCCGACGATCATGGTGTAGAGGATGAAGAGGATCAGCAGGATGCTCCCGACGATGTCGGAGAGCGACTTGATCACGAACTCCTCGATCGCCGAGACGTCGCCCGTGACGCGCGTCAGCAGGTCGCCGGTGCGCTGCTTGCCGAAGAATGCCAGCGAGAGCTTCTGGAGGTGCGAGTACAGCCCGACCCGCAGGTTGTAGCCCAGCAGCCGCCCGCCGTTCGCCAGGTAGATCTCGGCAAACGAGTCGGTCGCGCTGTTCAGCAGCGTGAGCAGCACGACCCCAATGCTCACGATCGCGATCGTGTCGACGTCGGGGTTGATGATCGAGTTGAACCCAAGCATCTGCACCGGGCTGAGCGGCAGCGCCGAGCCGTTTGCATTGTTGATGAACGCGATCCGCTGGGTCAGGTAATCGATCAGGAAGCCCAAGACGAGCGGCACCCGCGTGGCGGACCAGGCCTCGGCGATCAGCATGAGCAGGGCCATGATGAACTGCCGACGCTGGCCGACCAGGAAGCGGCTCAGCAGCCGTATCGCGCGGCGAAGCTCACTCTGTGGGCGGGCCGGCTTCTCCTTGGCGGCAGGTTTCGGTAGCTCTTGTGCACGCGCGGGATTGCTCACATTGACACCTCTATTCAATAGGTCGGAACTGTGGGAGTGTTTGCCGACAGCCGATCGCGGCTGGACGGCGTTGCCTCAAACGCGAAGTCGAGCGGGGATTCGCCCCGCCAAAAGAGGCATTGCGCGGGTCGCAGACCCTCACACCCCTTCATCCAGCGTCATCTACGGTGTTTGGAGTGGGACTACTTTACCAGGCAATACTGACGCCAGTATGAAGCTGGGCTGACAGGAGGCTGACCCTTTCGCACAATGGCTGCTGTTTTTTCATAATACGTGGAAGTGGGCGGCAGCAGCTATGATCTTTTTCACAGCTTCAGGTGCAGCAATCTGCGGCCCTTGTCGCGATTAGATATGGGGTGGCGCGGGCGCGACCTGGGCTGCGGCGTGGTCTGTGGGGTCGGCGCTGGCTGCGAGCGGCAGTCGGATCGTGAAGGTCGTCCCTTTCCCGACCTCGCTCGAAGCGATTGCGCCGCCGCCGTGCGCCTCGGCGATATACTTCACGATCGCCAGGCCCAGCCCGCTGCCGCCCTGCGCCCGCGAGCGCGCCTTATCCACGCGGTAGAAGCGATCCCAGATATGGGGCAGGTCCTCCGGCGCGATCCCCGGCCCGCTGTCGGCGACGGAGAGCTCGGCCACGCCGTCGATCCGCCGCAGGCAAATATCGATCGCCGTCCCCACCGGCGTGTGGTGCACGGCGTTCTCCAGCAGGTTGCGCATCACCTGCGTGAGTCGCTCGCGGTCGCCGATCACGACCACCGGCTCGACGCTCGCGCGCATGGGGTAGGCCGGCGTTTGCCGCGTGGCGATCACGACGATCTCCTCGACCAGCCGATCGAGCTGCACTGGCGTGCGCGCGATCGTCTGCGCCGCGTCGACGCGGGCGAGCAGCAGCAGGTCGTTGACCAGGCGGCGCATGCGCTGGGCCTCGGCCGTCGCCTCGTCGACCGACAGGTCGCGCTCGTGCTGGTCGAGGCTGCGGCGGAGCAGGTTGAGGTTGGCCAGCACGACCGTCAGGGGCGAGCGCAGCTCGTGGGAGGTGTCGGCCAGGAGCTGGCGCTGCTGGCCCAGCGTCCGCTCGACCGTCGCGATCAGCCCGTTGATCGTCGTCGCCAGCTGCCCGATCTCGTCGTTGCGATCCGGCGCCGGGACGCGCTCGTGGTAGTGGCCGGTCGCGGCGATGGTCGCGGCGGTGCTGGTGAGCCGGCTGATCGGCCGCAGCGCGCGCCCGGTCAGCAGCGCCGCGCCGCTGGTGACGAGCAGCAGCGCCAGCGCCCCGTAGCCCAGCAGCAGCGTGCGCGCCTGCGTGAGCGTGCGCTCCAGCGGCTCCAGCGACTCGGCGACCACCAGAACGCCGTCGGTGTGGGTCGGCGTGACGAGCAGGCGCAGCTCGTCGTCTTCGCCGGCCGTGATGGTGCCGATCGCGGTGCGGCCCTCGCGCGCGGCCGTGTCGAGCAGCGGGTCGGACGGGAGGCGCCCGCCAGACAGATTCGGCGAGCTCACGCGCACCGCGCCGTCGGGCGCGATCAGCTCGACATAAATCGCCGGCGAGTCAAACTCGACCAGCAGCGGGATGCGCGCGGTGCCGCCCTCGGCATCGGCGTCCTGGCTCAGCATGCGCATGACCAGGTCGGCCCGCTCGTGCAGCCGGGCGTCCAGCTCGTCGAACAGGTTATCCTGGAGCACGAGGTAGAACGTCAGCGCGAACAGCAGCACTGCTCCGGCGGTCAGCAGCCCGGTGAGCAGCGTCAGGCGCAGTCGTAGCGACATAATCCCTCCGTCCCGCGCGCTACTCCTCGCGCAGCGCGTAGCCGGCGCCGCGGATCGTCTGGATCAGCCGCGGCTTGCCGCCGGTCTCCAGCTTCTCGCGCAGCCGGGCGATATGCACCTCGATCGCGTTGCTGTCCACCTCGGCGCTGCCCCAGATATGGATCAGGATCTGGTCGCGGGTCAACACCTGGCGCGGGTGGCGCATGAAGTAGAGCAGCAGCTCGTACTCGCGGGTCGTCAGATCGATCCGGTGCTCGCCGCGAAAGACCTCGCGCGTGCCGGTGTCGAGGCGCAGGTCTGCGAATGTGATCACGTCGTCGGGCTGCGCCTGGGTGCGGCGCAGCAGCGCGCGAATGCGCGCGACCAGCTCGTCGAAATCGAACGGCTTGACCAGGTAGTCGTCGGCGCCGCTGTTCAGGCCGGCGATCCGATCGGTCACGGCATCGCGCGCGGTCAGCATAATAATTGGCACGTTGGTCCCGCGGCGGAGGCGCCGGCAGACCTCCACGCCGTCCAGGTGCGGCAGCATCACGTCGAGCACGACCAGGTGCAGCGGTTTCTCGCGGGCGATCCGCAGCGCCTCCAGCCCGTCGGCCGCCACGTGCACCTCGTAGCCCTCGAAGCGCAGCCCGCGGCTCACAACACTCCGAATCGATGGGTCGTCGTCGACGACCAGAATCGTCGTCATGCGCTCCTCCTGATGGCTGCACATCGGCCAAACTGTCAGCATGGAGTCAACCCGGCTTCATCCTGGCGTCAGCTTTCGCTGCTAGAGTCAAGGCGTTTCAAACAGCGCCCGTTCGCTCGCCTGGATCGATCACGGCACCTATTCTACTGCATTTGAGGAGCAGCATGCATGGCTACACACAATGGACGCCAGAGCCTGGCATCGACGGCTGAGCACAGCGCGACTGCGCGTGCAATTCACACGGCCGCGCCGCTGGCGGCGCCGGCTCAGCTCAGCGAAGGTCAGCTCGACCTCCTGCACAGCCACGCGCTCCAGCAAGAGCTGCCCGGGCTCGCGCTCGCGTTCGACGAGCCGCTCATGCAGGCGGCGCTGCAGGGCGCGCTCTTCGACACCCTGCGCCCGCGCGCGACGATCGAGGGCTGCGAGGTCGAGCAGGCCACCTATGTCCCCGGCGAGTGCGTCATTCTGCGCTACACGCTCACGATCCGGGATGCGCAGAGCGGCCAGGCGCGCGAGGCGCTGGTCAGCGGGCGGCTGTTCCCGAGCCGGGCCGCCTGCGACGCCTACGCCGCCGAGCGGCTGCAGCCGCTGGTGGGCGCGGTGGCCGATCGCGACGAGGTCGCGCTGTTCGATGCGCCGGTGGGCGTGATCGCCGATCTGCACATGGCGCTGCACGCCTGGCCGATCGACGGCGATCTGCCCGCGCTAATGGGCGCGACCGACCCGCGCCGCCTTAAGCCGATCCTGAGCCAGCTGCTCCCCGCGCTGCAGGGCCAGCCGTTCGCCGTCGACGACTGCCGGGTCGAGCTGGTCGACTATGGGCGGCAGCACCGCGCCACGCTGCGCTACCACGTGCGCGGCCGCGCCGGCGACGAGCCGCGCGAGCTGCTGGTGTACGGCAAGGTGACTGGGGACGGCAGCGGGGCGATGGCCGAGTCGATCAGCTCAACGCTGCGCGAGCGCGTGCGGGCGAGCGCGACCGGGTATCGCTTCAGCGTCCCGCTGGCGCTGCCCTGGCAGCCCGAGATCAAGCTGTCGCTGCTGGAGGCGCTGCCCGGCTCGGCGCTGATCGCCGACCAGCTCAAGGCGCGGCTGCGCGGCAAGCCGGCCCCGGCCGAGAGCCTGACGCTCGAGGCGATGATCGACGCCTGCGCGCGCATCGCGGCGACGCTGCACGCCTCCGGGCTGGAGCTTGGCCGCCGCCGCACGCTCGACGACGAGCTGGCCGCGCTGCGGAGCGGGGTCGCCGCCGTGCAGCGCGTCTCGCCCGAGCTGGGCGCGCGGCTTGCCAGCGCGGTGGACGAGATCGCGCTCGCCGGCGCGCACACGGCGCCGCTGCCGCTCTGCTGTAACCACGGCGACTTCACCTACGGCCAGATCCTGTTCGACGGCACGAGCAGCGGGCTGATCGACTTCGACTCGGTCTCGCAGGCCGAGCCGGCGCTGGACCTCGGGCAGTTCCTGACGTACGTGCGCGTCGCGAGCCTGAAGTCCAAGCTCGCGCCCGCCGCGACCGCGGCGCTGATCGACCAGCTCGGCGATCGCTTCCTGGACGCCTACGCCGACGCGGCGGGCGACCTGATCGGCGACCGCGAGCAGCTGCGCGGGCGCGTGCGGATCTACCGGGCGGTCAGCCTGGTGCGGCGCTCGCTGCGCAGCTGGCAGAAGTTCAAGCCCGGCCGGATCGCGAGCGCGCTGGAGGTTCTGGACGAGGAGCTTGCAGCGCTGGACCCAGTCAGGTGACGGGGGGGCTGCGCGCCCCCCGTGCCCCCGGCGGGGCTGCGCGCCCCGCACGCCCAGGCGTGTCTTTCGCACCCAGACTGCTGTCGGGGGGCTGCGCGCCCCCCGTGCGCGCCTGCGCGCCCCCCGTGCCCCCGCGGGTGTCTCGCGCCCCGCACCCCTCCGGACGGGCGTTCACGTGAACGCCCCTGCGCACCCAGACTGCTGTCGGGGGGCTGCGCGCCCCCCGTGCCCCCGCGGGCGGGGGTGGGCCGCCACCCCCGCCGCCCCCCGGCCGGGGCTGGCGCCCCTGGACCCCAAAAAGAATGCCGCCTCGTTTGTGATGCTTGGCGCCCATGCCTCACTGATACATACGCGGCGGGCGGCAATCCGCCCCGTGGGATGGCTGCATCCAGGCGTAGCGCCGTACTTCTCGCCCCGTCGGAATTGAACGCCCCTGCGCACCCAGACTGCTGTCGGGGGGGCTGCGCGCCCCCCGTGCCCCGCGGGCGGGGGTGGGCCGCCACCCCCGCCGCCCCCCGGCCGGGGCTAGCGCCCCTGGACCCCAAGCGGCGGGCTGCAACCCGCGCCCAACGAATAGAGCTGGGCACGCGCTGCGGTGCTTGCAGCTGGTACGGCATCATTTGCCGGAGGGGAACCGGGGGCGCCGCGCCCCAGAACAGACCTGACTCGCCTGAACTCATCCATCTTGCCCACCCTACTCGCATAGTCGAGTAAGACATCTACAGTACATGCGCAGAAGGGGGTCGATCATGGGTGGAGACTATCGGCGGTTCGTGGCGGTTGCGCTGCTGGTGCCAATCTTCGTGCTGTCCGCGTGCGGCGCGCCGCCGGCGCGGAGCGATACAAGCCAGGCGCTGCCGCTACGCAACGAGATCTTGAGCAGCGTCAACCTTGTGGGCCACCCCGAGCTGTTCGACACGCCCTGGGACGCGACCCCCGACCCGGACGGCCAGCAGATCTATTTCACCGCGACCGGGCAGGCTGGCTCGGGGGTCTTCGGCGTGCCGTTCGCCGGGGGGGCGACCCGCGCCGTCGCGGTCGGCGATCCGTTCGTCGCGCCGCGCGGCCTGGCGATCAGCACCGATGGCCAGCAGCTGTATGTCGCCGATCCCGAGGCGGCCGGTGCCGACGGCCGCACCGGGCGCATCTTCGTCGTCCCGGCGGCCGGCGGCGCGCCTGCCGCGCTTGCGGGGACAGCCGGGACGGCGCCGCGCGGCCTCGAGGTCGTGCGCGAGGGCGGCGCCGACGTCCTGTACTTCTCGGGTGTAGACGCGAGCAGCGGGCAGCCGGCGGTCATGAAGGTCGCCGTCGCGGGAACAGGCGCGGTCAGCGTGATCGCCTCAGGCGCGCCGCTGAAGGAGCCGGTCGGCGTCGCGGTCAGCAAGGGCGGGGTCGTCTACGTGGCGGATCGCCTGGCCTCCGGGAACGACCTGGGCAGCGTCTTCCGCATCACCGGCGCGACGGTGGAGTCTATCGCAAGCAATGTCCGGCTGGGCAAGCCGGTCGTCGGCGCCACGCTGACGCTGGACGAGTCGGCCCTGCTGGTCTCCGCGCTTGCGGCCGACCGCGACAGCGCGCAGGTGCTGCTGATCGCGGTGCCGGGCCTGGAGAAGGGCATTGTCAACAAGGTGATCGAGGCCAACACCGGCTCTGGCGGCGTCCACCGCGCGCACAATCGCAACGTCTTCGCCTGGGCCGACTCGACGGTCGGGCTGGGCCGCCAGCGCGGCGGGGGCGCCAGCCAGGGCGGGGTGTACGCGCTCGCCCCTTGACTTGGGTGGGCTGCGCCCGGCCTGATTGTGCGGGGGCTGCGCGCCCCCGGCCGGGCCCCCCCGCCGCGGCCCCCCGCCCCCCCCGCGCCCCGCCCCCCCCCCCCCCCCCGGCCGCCGGCGCCCGCCCCCCCCCCCCGGCGGCGGGCGCCCGCCCCCCCCCCCCCCCCCCCCGGCCCCGGGGCCGGGCGGCTGGGGCCCCCGCGGGCCCCCCGTGCCCCCGCGGGTGTCTCGCGCCGCCGTACTGCTGTCGGGGGGCTGCGCGCCCCCCGTGCCCCCGCGGGCGGGGGTGGGCCGCCACCCCCGCCGCCCCCCGGCCGGGGCTTCGCCCCTGGACCCCAAAATAATCCTGTCTCTCTTGCGATGCTTGGTGTCATGCACCGCCGCATTCCAGATCGTCGGATGCAACCCATCTGGCCGGGATGTTTGCGGGCATGCGCCACAATGCTTGCAGCTGGTACGGCATCATTTGCCGGAGGGGGGCTGGGGGAGCCGCCCCGGCGAAAGATGCATCACTCCTCATGGGCGGCCGCCAGCTGCCGCAGCAGCGCGACCGCCTGGTCGAGGGCGCGGCCGAGGTGCAGCCGGTACGCGCCGCGCTCGCTCAGGGCGGCGGCGACCGCGGGCGCGCCCTGGTGCAGGTCGAAGCCGGCCTCGCGCTGCCGCGCGATCGCGTCGGCCGCATCCTGCGGGTCGATCGGCTCGATCGCGCTGGCCTGACCCGCGTGCCGCTGGATCAGGCAGACCGCCGCGCGATCCGCGTATCGGCGCACGCGATCGGCGCCAAACGCCGCCACGTCGATCGCCAGCTTGCGCTTGCCGTTGGCCTGGATCTCGGGCGTGCAGTCGGCCAGCTCAGGAAACAGCCGGCGCGCATCCGGCAGCAGGTGGATGCTTCGGGGGTTGCCCCACAGCCGCAGCCCGCCGCGCAGGCCGACATAGACGACATCCTCGGCCAGCAGCTGCAGCCCGGCCCGCAGGCAGGCGTAGCACAGCGTGGATTTGCCGGCCGTGCTCGTTCCCACCAGCAGCACCGCCCGTCCGGCGTGCACTACCGCGCCGGCGTGCACCGGCGTCCGGTCGCGCCAGCTCGCCAGCAGCAGCGCCAGGCACTCGATCACATGGTAGCGGAGCGCGAGGTCGTCGGCGACTAGCTCCGGCGTCACAAATCCCAGCGCGACCCCGCGGTCCATCTGGGCGGTCAGCAGGTTGGCGCCGCTGGCGGCGAGGAAGCAGCTGCCGTGCGCCCGCTGGGTGAATTGAGTGTTGGGTGTTGAGTGTTGAGTGTTGAGCTTCAACAGCCGCCTGGCAGCTTGCGCTGCGTGACTGCCTGCTGGCGGATGGACGACGATGGTTACGATCAGCGGCTCAGTCGCCTCGATTAGCTCCGGCTCGAGCCCGCGCCAGTGGCCGAACGAGCGCTCGGCCGCGGCGATCACGGCCGCGCTGTTGCTGCGGATCTCCAGCGGCAGCCCCAGCAGCGGCAAGCGCGCCCGCTGGTCGAGCGGCGCGCTGTGGCCGAGCGGTTCGCCGGCCGGCGTGAAGTCGATCATCGCTCGACCTTGCGCAGCACCAGCTCTTCGACGAGCAGCCGCGTGCCGGGCGCGCGCGCAAGCCGCAGGTCGCCCCAGTCCTGGCTGTTGCCCAGGCGCGCGTCGGGCAGCCGGAAGGTCGCCGTGCGGCTCGCGCCGTCGCCATGCAGCTGCACCGGCGCGGTCGTCTGGAGCGGGTTCTGCCACGCGTCGTACTCGACCCAGAAGCTGCCCGTGCCGGCGTCCGTGTAGGTCACGCCGAGCTCGAGCGGCTCCGGCGCGCGACGGTTCCAGTAGAAGTCGTCGCTGACGGCGAACTGCAGCGGCCCGTCATGGCCCGGCGACAGCGGCTCGGGCCGCGGGGTGAGCGTGCCGGCGATCTCCAGCCCCTGCCCGGCGACCTGCAGGTGATAGCCCGGCACGAGGTGCAGGCCGGCGTAGGCCGCGCCCGGCGCGAAGCGCAGCTCGGCGGCGCCGGCGAAGCGCTGGTGGCTGGTGTAGATCGCGTGGCGCGGCCAGTGGCGGAAGTTGTCGCGCACGTCGGCGCGGTAGGCGGCGGGCACGCGCTCCTCCGGCTCGGCGTCGAGCCAGCCCTTGATGCAGTCCAGCACGGCCTGCTGGCCGAGGGCCGAGCGGCCGGCGCGCAGCCAGGCGGGGCCGGGGTCGTGCCGCCAGGCAGGCTCGTGGCCCGCGGCCTGCTCGGCGGCATTGAGGCGCGCGGCCAGCGCGTCGAGGCCGTAGCGCGGGCGGTGCGGCAGCGACTGCAGGTCGTACCAGCCGATCGCCGGGCGCACGTCGATCCGGCGCGCGCCGCTATCGCCGCGCCAGATCAGCAGCAGGTCGTTCCGGCAGGCGCTGTTGAGCGCGTGCGCGTCGAGGGCGCGGTCGGTCTCGACCAGACTCGTGTGATGGTCCCACAGCTCGGTCAGGCGGCCGGGCGCGGCCAGGTACGCGAGGTCGGCGAGCATCTCGTCCATCGGCTGGCGCCAGAGATCCTCGCCCGCGGCGGGGTCGTCGAGCAGCGCGCCCCAGCGCGGCAGCAGCCAGTCGAAGCAGCGGCGGGTCAGCTCGTCGTCGACCAGGCGCTCGCCGCGCGCGCCGCCGTCGCGCAGCCGCTGGTGCAGCGCCTCGACGACGAAGTTGAGGCGCGCGCTCTCGTCGTCGACGTAGATGAAGAAATCGCCGCAGCGCGCCACCCGCTCGAGCAGGTCGCGCCGCTCGATCGCGGCCTGCGGGTTGAGCAGCGCCCAGACCGGCAGCAGCGCGTCGGCGTCGAGGTGGTGGGTGGTGACCGTGCAGCCGGCCAGCGGCGCGATGTCTTCGCTCGACAGGAAGCGCAGCACGCCCGCCGTGGTGGTGTCCGCTGCGTAGCGCGGGTGGTTGTTGTTGGGGATGTGATGGCTGAAGCAGACGCCCCACAGCCCGGTGTAGTGGATCATGTCCACGGCGACGACGTCGTGCCGGCCCATCAGGCCGCGGTGAAAGACCTCGAAGTGCAAATCAACCTCCTTCGATATTATTTTGGGCGTCTATCGTTACTGTACAGCTTTGTAATGCCCTGGTCTTTCTGACTACTGGCTACTGGCTTTAGCGCTCGCGCCGCAGCTCGAACACCAGCGCGACCGGGACCCGCAGCGCGGCCGGGTCGAACCTGGCCCCGGCGGGGATGTCGGCCGGGTCGAGAAACGGCTCCAGCACCCGCACGATCCGCAGCCCCAGGTCGCGGCAGGCTCGCTGCCAGTCGCTGTAGAGGTGCGGCGTGTGGCGCACGGCGTAGCGCTGCTCGCCGGCGGTAAACTCGCGCCGCCAGCCGAGCGCGTGGCCGATCGGGTGGAAGTCGCTGCACAGCAGCGTGCCGCCGCGCCGCGTGACCCGGCTCAGCTCGGCCAGCGGCGCGCGCAGCTCGCCCAGGTGCCCGAGCGTCAGCCCGCACAGCGTCAGGTCGGCCCATCCGCAGCGGATGGGGATGGCGTCGAGGCTGGCCCGAATCAGTGTTGAGTTTTGAGTGTTGAGTGTTGAGCTGCCGGTGTCGATCGACTCAGAGCTCAAAACTTCGATCTCAAACCTTGCGGCGCGGGCCAGCATCTCGGCCGAGAGGTCCAGGCCGAGCACCCGGCGCGCGCCGCGCCTGCGGGCGTGGGCCAGGTAGCGCCCGCTGCCGCAGCCGGCGTCCAGCACCGCGCGCCGGCTCAGGTCGGCGGGCAGCAGCTCCAGCATCGCGCGCTCCTCGGCCTGCATCAGCGGGTTGTGGGCGTAGGGCGGGTAGCTGGCGGCCCAGAGCGCGTACGCCTCGATTGGGTCGAGCGTGTCGAGTTCAGTCATCGGTTCAGGGTTCAGGGTTCAGGGTTCAGGGTTCAGGATTGCGCTCACCTCGCAACGCTGAACTCTTACCCCTGATCTCTGAGCTAAGCAGCTATCTCCAGCCCTGGCTCCAGCGCAACAGCGCCCGGCCGCGCCAGCGCTTTTGCCATGAGCTTTGGCCGGCCGTCGAGCAGCACCCGCGCGGTCGCGATCCCGCAGACGTCGAACCACCCGGCGAAGTCGGGGTCGGCGACCGCCGGCGCGCCGCCGCGCACGACCGCGCGGACGTCGGCCCGCCGCAGCTCGATCAGCGCCTGGTAGGGGTCGCCGCCGCGGTCGTGCGCGATCAGCAGGTCGGCGTGCTGCCCGGGCGCGAGCCCGCCGACCTCGGGCAGGCCGAGTACGCGGCTCGCGTCGCGCGTGACCAGCCGCAGCAGCTCGGCCGGCGCCAGGCCGCTGTGCGCCGCCGCGACGCGCAGCTCGTCCAGCAGGTCGCGGCTGGCGGAGATCCGCGAGTCGCTGCCGAGCGCCAGCCGGCCGGCGTCGAGCAGGCGCCGCGGGTCGAGCGTGCGGCCGAGCATCGCGACGTTGCTGCCGGGGCACCAGACCACTGCCGCGCCGCGCGCCATCACCCGGCCCACGTCCGCGCCGGTCAGGCCGACGCCGTGGACCAGCACGGTGTTCGCGGCCAGGCAGCCCAGCGCCTCCAGCAGCGACAGCTCGGCGGCCGCAAGCTCGTCGGTGCCCTCGGCCAGGTGGATGATCCACGGCCGGCCGGCCGGGGTCGCGGCGAAGCTTTCGGCCACTGGCGGGCCATAGCGAGGCAGCGGCTGGAGATTGCCTAAACTTCCATATCCAGGCTCGAGCCCCAGCCCGAGCGAGTGGCTCCAGCCGAAATCGCGCAGCAGGCGCACCGGGAAGGCCGGGTGGTCGAGGGCCGGGTGCCAGGGGTCGTGGTGGGCCACCGTCGTCGCGCCGCAGAGCAGGTTCTTGAGCCCGCCCTGCCAGTGGCGCAGCTCCTTCGGGACGGCGACCGCCTTGATAACCGCCGGGTCGTGGAAGTGCGGCTGGAACGCGGCGATCCAGGCGTAGCTGTTCGGGAAGGGCGCGGCGCGCGGCAGCGGCGGAATGTTGTTGAGCTGGAGGTGGTCGTGCGCGTTGATCAGCCCTGGGAAGACCAGGTGATCGCGCAGGTCGAGCGCCCAGGCGCCCGGCGCGGCGGCCGCCACCCGCCCGCCCACGATCGACAGCTCGCCGGCGCCGGCCTGCTCAGACAGGACGATCGTCGCGTTGCTCAGTCGGATGCTTGGGTTTGTCATCGGCGCATTCGCTTATTCGAGCTCTTATAGCAGTGGGCAGTCGGCAGGCGCCAGTCGGCAGTCAGACAGATCGCATCACAACGGTATCTCGTTCGTGCGTCGTGGCTCAATGCTTTTGCTCAAAGGCATGGTTCAATGCTCGGGATTTCGCCTTGCCACTGTACGGGCGCGATATATCGCGCCCCTACGCCTGTGGGGCAATGAAATGTGAAACATGAACATAGCCCTAAGTCACGGCTCACGGCTCACGGCTCACGATGGCTTGCACAGCTCATGGATGCCTTCTCACGGATCATGCGTCTCTCGCAGCGACAGGGTGCAGACACACCTGCGGCAGATCGCGTCGCGGCGGGTGTCGAGGCCCTGGCGCCAGGCGATCGCCTCGGGCGAGTTGAGGATGGCGGCCAGGCTGCCGGCCTGGTGGAGGTTGCCGAGCGCGGGCTGGAAGAAGCACGGCCGCACCGTGCCGTCGGACTCGATCACCGACGAGACCCAGGGCGCATTGCAGGCGTTCGGGGCGAACTCGGCCCGGCCCAGCAGCGCGGCGTAGTACTGGACCAGGCGGCGGCGCAGCTTCTCCGGCGACTCGGCGATGTAGCCGGCGGCGAAGTCGAGCGCGCGCTCGCGCTCCAGCGCGTCGATCTCCGCCTCCAGCAGCGGCAGGTCGCCCGGCTCCAGCGCCACCTGCGCCACGCGCTCGCCGTCCCAGCCCGCGGGCCGGTTGAATGCAGCGCTGCTCACGTCGGCGGCCAGAAAGCTGATCCGGTCGAGCCCAAGCTCGTGCGCCGCGGCGACCGTCGCGCGCAGAAAGCGGAAGTTGCCGCGCTGCACCGTGCAGCGGCCGCTCACGATCACGCGCGGGTCGGCGGCCTTGACGGCGGCCACGCCCTCGGCCAGCCGCGCGTAGGCGCGCGGGATGTTGCGGATCTGGTCGTGCAGCGGCGGCGGGCCGTCCAGGCTGACGACCACGTCGTCGCAGTATTCGACCAGCGCGGCGGCGTGGCGGCGCAGCAGCAGGCCGGTGCTGAGGATCGTGATGCCGATGCCGGCGGCGCGCAGGTGGCCGCACAGCTCCCAGAGGCGCGAGTGCATCAGCGCCTCGCCGCCGCTCAGCACGACCCGGCGCACGCCCAGCCCGCGCCACTCGGCCAGCCAGCCGGCCACGTCGGCGGCCGAGAGCTCGTCGCGCGTGGTGGCGCGCCAGATGTCGCACATCAGGCAGCGGCAGTTGCAGCGGCTGTGCGGGAACAGCACCAGGATCGGCAGCCGCGCGATCGGGTCGACCCGCGGCAGCGGCGGCGCGTCAGGCGGCGCGAACGGCATCGGCTGGGGGCTGAGCTTCGTCATTGGCGGCCCTCGCTTGTGACAAGGTGACAAGGTGACAAGGTGACAAGGTGACCAGGTCCTGGTGACCTGGTTGACCAGGTCCTGGTGCCAGGGCCTGGTCGCTCGTCCTTGGTCCTTGGTCCTTGGTCCTTGGTCTTTGGTCCATCGTCCTTGGTCCTTGGTCCTTGGTCCTTGGTCTTTGGTCCATCGTCCATCGTCTTCAGTCTTTGGCCCTTGGTCCTTAGTCCTTGGCCCTTGCAGCGTTCAGCGTTCAGCGTTCAGCGTTCAGCACCTGGCGCTCGGCGACGAGCAGGGCGAACCGGCTTGGCTCGCGCGCGCCCTTCAGCCGGGCCAGCCAGGGGCGCAGCGCCCAGCGCCAGCCGTACCAGGGCGTGAAGGCCCGCCAGCGCAGCCCGAGATCACGGGCGAGGTCGCGCAGCATCGCCCAGGTCAGGTAGCCGATGTTGGGCAGGGCGTCCGAGCGGGTGCCGTGGTCGCGCTCGAAGGCGGCCTGGCGCTCGACGATCATCTGGCGCCCGCTCGCGTCGCGCCGGTAGATCGGCGAGTCCATCACCACGACCCGGCCGCCCGGCCGCAGCGCCCGCAGCGCCTCGACCATGGTCGCGCGGTAGTTTGTGCTGTAGTGCAGGCTGGCGTTGTAGATCACTAGATCGGCCTGGCCGCCGGCCAGCGGCAGGTGGTCGAACGCGGCCTGCAGCCGCGGCCAGCCGGGCGCGTAGTGGCGCGCCGCGCCGAGCCCGTCGCAGGCGTCCGCCGTCAGGTCGACCGCGCAGGGCGCGTGGCCGAGCAGCGCCAGCCGGTTGCTGAGCCAGCCGACGCCCGCGCCCAGGTCGAGCACGCGCAGGCCGGGCGCGGCTGGCTGCAGCACGCGCCGCCGCAGCGCGTCGAAGCTGCGCGCGCGCATGCGCCACTGCCACGCCAGCGGGTGGTCGGGCGGCGCCTGCGGCAGCCGGCGGTAGTAGGCCGGGTCGGCCGAGCCGTAGCCCTCGGCGCGGCGGATCGCCGTGTAGTCGCGCAGGAACGGCGCGAACGCGGCACGTTGCTCCGGCGCCAGCAGGCGCCACACGCCGTCGCAGCGGCCGTAGCCCAGGCCGCACGACGGGCAGCGCAGCTGGTCTTCTATGGTCGGCAGGCTACCCAGCGCCTCGCGGCAGCGCGGGCAGGCCAGCTCCCAGCGATTCGATAGGTCAATCTGCTGCGCCATCGATTCAAAGCCTCACTGGAGCGCCTCTAGCTCAAGGGCAGGCACTATTGCGGTAGTTATGATCCGCAGATAGCGCGGATACAGCGGATACAGGAGTGCGGATAGCAAGCATATCTGCACAATCGCAGATAGCGCGGATACAGCGGATACAGGAGTGCGGATAGCAAGCATATCTGCACAATCGCAGATAGCGCGGATACAGCGGATACAGGAGTGCGGATAGCAAGCATATCTGCACAATCTGCGTAATTCGCCTAGCGCATTTGCAAAAGACCTTCCTGGTTTTGATAATTAGTTATAGCTTATCAGAATGCCGTTGCCGTACCGACTACTGACTACTGACTACGTTGTATTGGCGCTAGCGCCGAATCATCACGATCAGGAAATGGTCGCCCGCGTCGCGCAGCAGCGGCCAGCCGCCCAGGCGGTCGTCGAGCCAGCCGAGCGCCGCGCCCAGCCGGGGCCGGCGCTCGTACAGCGCCACCAGATACGGCGGCGGCAGAAACAGGCTCAGGCCGCGGTAGCCGGCCAGCTCGAACTCGCCCGCGAAGGCGCGGTACAGCTCGCGCGGCGTGTAGTAGCTGGCCCAGATCGTGTGCTGGTTCATGCCGACCGGCACCGCGCCGCGCCTGGCGCGCACCCTGGCGCGCTCGTGCCGGCCGCGCAGCGTGTAGTAGGCGAACTCCCACGGGCAGACCCGGCCGATCACCGAGAAGACCAGCTTGCCGCGCGGCCTGAGCAGCCGCGCGCACTCGCGCGCGACCGCCGGCAGATCCGGCGCGCAGTTGAGCGGCCCGAAGTTCGAGTAGACGCCGTCGAACTGCTCGCCCTGCAGCAGCTCCAGCTCCTGGATGCCGACCTGTCGCGCCGCCACGCGCTCGCCCAGACCGGCGTCCGCGGCCCGCCCGCGCGCGCGCTCGACCATCTGCGGCGACCAGTCGGTGGCGACGACGTCGTAGCCCCGCCGCCCCAGGTGCACCGCGTCGAGCCCCGTGCCGCAGCCCAGGTCGAGCAGCCGCGCGCCCGGCGGAAAGGTCTGCTCCAGCGTGCGCCAGATCGCCGCGCGCATGCGCTGGATCAGCGCGTTGTTGCCGCGCGGCCCGTCGTAGTCCGCCGCGACGCTGTCGAAGGCGCGCTGCGTGTCTAGTAATTGTGTCTCTACGCTCATAGGGGATAGGGGATAGGGGACAGGGGGCAGGAATGCGCCATCGCGGCCTGTACCCTGTCCCCTGTACCCTGTACCCTGTACCCTGACATCAGTTCCACTCCTTGCTCAGGTCCGGCGCGGCGATGCGCCCGTTGGTCTTCACGAGCGGCGTGGGCGCGGGGCTGCGCTGCTGGGCCTCCAGGCGGCCAAGCTCGAACCACTCGGCGCTCAGCCGATCGATTGCAGGCTGCAGCGTGCGGAGCGCGGAGTGGTCGGCGCCGCTTGACTCTGCAATCTGCTTGCGCAGGTTCAGCTCCTCGTGCAGCAGGCGGTGCAGCTTGCGGTAGAACGGCGACTGGTAGGTGCCCTGGAACATCATCGCCAGGTCGTCGCTGTCGAGCCAGTTGGTCTTGGCGCCGAGCTGGGCCTTGACCATCTCGTGGAACTTGGTGCCCGGCAGCGGGTAGCTGACGCTCACGCCGATCTCGTCGGGCAGCGTGTCGCGCACCAGCTGCACCGTCGCCAGGATGTCGTCGAGCGTCTCGCCGGGGTAGCCGAACTGGATGAAGAAGCAGGCGTGGATGCCCGCCGCCCGCAGCCGGGCGCGCGCCGCGACGATCTCGCGCACCTGGGTGCCCTTGTCCATCGCGTCGAGGATCTTCTGGCTGCCGCTCTCCGCGCCCATCCAGACCTCGACGCAGCCGGCCTGCCTCAGCCCGGCCACTGCCTGCTCGGTCATCAGGTCGACCCGCGACTGGATCATGAACGGGATCGCGGCGTCGCGCGCGGCCACCTCGCGGCCAAACTCGGCCACCCACTGCGGCCGCAGCCCGAAGATGTCGTCGGCGAACCAGATGTGGTCGGGCCGCAGCGTGCGCTTGACCAGCGCCAGGTCCTCGGCCACGTCGGCGGGCGAGCGCATGGCGTAGCGCTGGCCCCAGATCGGCTTGGCGCACCAGTTGCAGTGGAACGGGCAGCCGCGCGTGCTGACCATGTTCAGGCTGAAGTAGCCGTGCGCCGCCGTCCAGGCCGCGCGGTAGCGCTCGACGTCGAGAAGATCCCACGCCGGAGGCGGGAAGGCGTCGGGGTGGCGCTCGACCGGGCGCCTGGGCGTCAGCAGGACCCCGCCGGCCTGGTCGGGGGCGGGCATGGCCAGGCCGGGGATGTCGCCGATTGTAGATCGTAGATTGTTGATTGCAGGTTGGGAGTCGCCGGCGGCAATCTGCAGTCTGCAATCTACAATCCGGTCGATCAGCTCGATCAGCGTGTGGTCGGCCTCGCCGACGAGCGCGAGCTGGACGCCATGCGGGAAGTACAGCTCGGGGTGGTCGCTCACGTCCGGCCCGGCGGCGATCACGGTCGCGCCGGCGCGGCGGGCGGCCGCGCTCATCCGGCAGGCTGCCTCGCGCATGCGCACCAGGCACATCTTGCTCAGGAAGTTGAAGCTGTCCTCGTAGAGCGCGACGAACCTCGGCCGGTGTCGATCGAGCGCCGCCGCGAACTCGTGCTCGCCCTCGGACAGCATCGCGTCGAACAGGGCCACGCTGTAGCCGCGGCTGCGCAAATAGCTCGCGGCGTAGAGCGTCGCCAGCGGCGCGTAGGGGCGCATCTTCTGCTGCTGCTTGGCGTCGTACTTGAGAAAGTAGGAGTGCGCGAGCAGGACATCGATCATGGCGTTCCCTCCCTGGCAGGGCTACGTAGGCATCAATACGTTCCTTGTCCTTGTCATCCTGCGCAGAGGCCGCAGCCGATGCGAAGGATCGCTCGTTCGACTGCAGTAAGCGATGCTTCGCTGCGGCTCAGCATGACATGCTGACGACTTTTTGATACCTACTTAGAATCCCGACGTCTCGGGCCGCTGGTAGCGCATCATCGACTGCATGGCGCGCAGCTCGACCGGCCAGCGGTAGACCCGCCGCCGGTAGCGCCAGCCGCTCAGCGCGCGCAGCAGCGGGCGCCAGATGCCGCCGTGCAGCCGCCGGTCGGTGGTGGTCGGATAGTACGCGTTCAGCACCGTCTCAAAGTCGCGCATCAGCTGGCGCTCGTCCCGCGAGAACCAGGGGATGTCGGCGCTGCGGCGGAGCTGCACCCGCTCCCAGTGCGGGTCGATCCACTCGTCGAGGGTCTGCGGGAAGCGGAATCCGGCGTCGAGCGCGCCCTGCCACATTTC
Source organism: Candidatus Ribeiella danica (assembly GCA_016717335.1). Taxonomy (GTDB): domain Bacteria; phylum Chloroflexota; class Chloroflexia; order Chloroflexales; family Roseiflexaceae; genus Ribeiella; species Ribeiella danica. The sequence continues at coordinate 677,562 of JADKFS010000002.1, read as the reverse complement.
CCCGGCCAGTGGCACCGGGTCGTAGCGGTACATGATGATCTCGACGTGCGGGTTGACCGCCTTGACCCTGCGGATGAACTCGATGCCGCGCCGCACGTCGGCCCGCGCGTCGGGCGGGTTGCCCAGGATGAAGCTGAACTCGGGCACGATGCCGTACCGGTGGGCGTGCGCGGCCAGCTCCAGCGTCTTGTCGGCGGTCAGCGTGCCGCCCTTGTTCATCAGCTCGAGCGTGTGGTCGTCGCCGCTCTCGGCGCCCATGAAGACCATCTTGAGGCCGCTGTCGCGCATCAGCTCCCAGGTGCGCGGGCTGAACTTGAGCATGGTGTCGATCCGGCCCTCGCCCCACCAGCTGATCTTCAGCCCGCGCCGCAGCAGCTCCTCGCAGAAGCCGGCCACGCGCTTCTCGGCCGTGAAGAAGTTGTTGTCGTGGAACTCCATGGCGTCGATCTGCCACGTGTCGACCATATGCTGCATCAGCTCGCCCAGCCGCTCGGCGCTCTCGGCCATCCAGCGCCCCTCGGCCAGGTTCACCACCGCGCAGAAGTTGCAGAAGAACGGGCAGCCGAAGCTGCTGTGGTGGCTCAGCGTGCGCGCGCCCAGGTGCGTCTTCGCGATATAGCGCTCGACCGGCACCTGGTGGTAGGGGAACCAGGGCAGCTCGTTGGGGTGGTGCGGCGCGCGCCTGGCCGTGCGGATCACCTGCCCGCCGCGCTCGAACGCCAGCCCCGCCACTTGCCCGGGGTCGCCGCCCGCTTCCAGCGTGTCGACCAGCTCCAGCAGCGTGTCCTCGCCCGCGCTCAGCACGACATAATCGATCGCCGGGTCGCGCGCGCAGGTGTTGGGGTGGTTGGTCGGAAAGTAGCCGCCGGCGACGATCGTCAGGTCGGGGCAGGCGGCCTTGATGCGCTTGATATCCGGCACGGCCTGCTGCAGCTGCGGGCCGGGCATGATCGTCACGCCCAGGTAGCGCACGCCGTCGCGCCGCACCTGCGCGATGATCTCGGCGGCGCGGTCGCGCTCCTGGTCCAGGTTGCCGTCGACGATCGCGTAGGGGTAGCGCCCTTCGAGCAGCGCGCCGAGCTGGAGCAGCGAGTGCGGCAGGCGCTGGTAGCCGGGCAGCGCAACCTTCGGGTTGTAGAGCAGGATCAGCGGTGTCTGATTTTGAAGCGACATAGCCCTCCTCAATGATAGTACGAACTGAGTCTGGCTCGTTGATCTGTGCTGGGCGTATCTGGCGCTAGCCCCTCCCTCCCACGTCACGAGGAGGGGGTGAGGAGGCACCACTTTGGGCGAATGCTACCAGGCATAGGCCTGGACGATCAGGCGCAGCGCCGCCGCCGCGAAGGCCGCCGCGAAGGCGGCGCCCAGCGCCAGCCCGCCGGCCCGCCAGCGCCGCGGCAGGAGCGCGCGCCAGCCCAGCGCCAGCAGCAGCGCGATCGGCGCCAGCATGGGGAACAGGTAGCGCCCCTGCTGGATGGCCTGGCTGCGCGGCTGGATGTAGGCGTTGAGCAGCGGCGGCAGCAGGCCGCTCGCGATGACCAGCAGCAGCAGCGCGACCGACCGCCGCCGCCAGCGCGCCCGGCCGGGCGCGGCCAGCCAGCCGAGCGTCCCCAGCAGACCGCCGGCGCAGATCAGCCACAGCGCGCCTTCCCAGGGCGTCCCGCCGATCAGCGGCAGGGACATCCAGCCGAACTGTCCCCAGAAGCTCACGAAGAAGATCCGCGCCAGGTCCCAGCCGAGCGGCGGCGGCTCCAGAAGCCGCCCGCTGCGCCAGGTCCAGGCCAGCTCGCGGACGTGCAGGTAGCGCCCTAGCTGCCAGGGCAGCGAGCCAGGCCGGAGGGCGCCCTCGGTCAGATCGCCGTTCGACAGCAGGTTCAGGCCGCGCCGCCGATCGCTCTGCGCGTCCAGCCGGTCGGCGTAGATCGTTCCCGCGGTCGCGCGCAGCCCGACGTGGACGTACGGGCAGTACAGCGGGATGAGAGTCTGCAGGCGCACCTCGCGGCCGCGCGCGTCCACGTCGAACGGCTGCTCGACGGTCGCCCAGCCGAAGTCGATCAGCAGCATGCCATGCGCCGGGCCGCCCGCCGACCAGACCCGCGCGCTGGCGTGCAGATCCTGGTTCTGCGCCCACTCCGCCGCGACGTCCGGCAGCTCCTGCACGACAACCTGGCCCGCCGCGATCTCCAGCGCCGCCCGCCCGGTGCCCGGCGCCGCGAGCGCGCGCCGCGCCCCTGTCTGGCCCACCGCTTCCGTCCAGCCGGCGGCGACGCCGGCGTCGCGGCTGCCCGCGACGATCGCGCGCCCGCCTGCGGCGATCAGCAGCGCGACGGCGCCGAGGCCGAGAGCGCCGGCCAGGAAGCCTAGCCTCAAAGAGCGCGGAGACTGAGCATATCTGACAACATAAGAAATCCCCGGTCCATTGAGGTCCAAGGCTACCAGGCGCCCGACTAGCACGCGCGCCAGCCGGACGGTCGTCCAGCCGGCCCCGAGCAGCGCCAGCAGCAGCGCCTGAGGCAGCAGCGTGCGCTTGGTCAGCGCGCCCAGCAGCGCCAGCGCCGCCAGGGCCAGCACCCGGTGCGGGCTTGCGCCGTAGCGCAGGGTGCGCAGCAGCGCCCAGGCGATCGCCGCCCCGATCAGGTTGGCCAGGCTGTCGTTGCCCGCGCCCACGCCGACGAACACGAACATCGGCTGGAGCGCGGCGATCAGGCCGGCCGCGAGCGCAAAGCCAGGGGCCGGCACCAGCTCGCGCGCGGCGCCGTAGACGCACAGCACCGCCCCGGCGGTGAGCAGCGCGCCGAGCAGGCGTAGGGCCAGCAGCTGCGCCTCGATCGAGCGCGCCGCCAGCAGCCGGATCGGGAGCACGGCCAGCCAGAAGTACAGCGGCGGGTCGCCGCCGATCTGGCTCGGCATAAAGAAGAGCGCCCGCGCCTGCTCGATCGTCTGCGGCGGCTCTGGCGGCGGGTGGCCGAGCAGGTATTCGAAGAAGCGCTCGCGCACCAGCGACCTGGTGATTTGCGCGTCCAGCGCCGCATCCCGGTCGTCGACCGTCGGGGTGCGGCCGAGCGCGGCGATCAGCGCGGCGTACTCGAACTGCGCGGGCTCGTCGGGGACCTGCCAGGGCGGCACCAGCCAGGCGTACAGCAGGCCGTGCAGCAGCGCCAGCGTCGCCAGCAGCGCCGGCGCGCTCCTGACGGCCGGCCGCGCCGCCGCGCCCACCCGCCGCGCCTGGTTGTGGCCGATACCGATCATTGGCTATCGCTCCGCTGGATTCCCTCACCCCCTGCCCCCTCTCCCAGCGGGAGAGGGGAGGCTATTGCTGGTGCAGTGCGCTGCTCCGCAGCGCACTGCACCAGCAACGCTTGGGTTGCCCTGTTACCGACTCCTGGCTTCTGACCCCTGACCCCTGACTGCCGACTACTGACCACTGACTACTCGGTACACCTCAAGCGTCTGGCGGGCCGCCGCCGCCCACGAGTGCGCGGCCGAGCGGCGCAGGCCGCGCTCGCGCAGCTCGTGGCGCAGCGCCGCGTCGGTCAGCAGCCGCTCCAGCGCCGCCTCGATCGCCCGATCGTCGTACGGGTCGACCGCCAGCGCCGCCAGCTGGTCGCCGCCCGCCGATCGATCGGCCACCAGCTCGCGCAGCGCCGGCGCGGTCGAGATCAGCGTCGGCGTCCCGCAGGCCATGGCCTCGATCACCGGCAGGCCGAACCCCTCCGCGAGCGACGGGAAGGCGAACGCGTCGGCCGCGCCGTAGAGCGCGGGCAGGTCGTCGGTCGGCACGTAGCCGACCAGCCGCAGCGCGTCGGGGCAGCGCAGCCGCTCGATCGTCCGGTAGATCTGCCGGTCCTGCCAGCCGCGCCCGCCGACCAGCACCAGCCGGTGCGGGATGGCGCCGCGCCGCCAGAGCCGGTGCCAGGCGCGGATCAGCCGGACCAGGTTCTTGCGCGGCTCCAGCGTGCCGACGTACAGCAGGTATGGCCCGTGCAGCCGGTAGCGCTCGCGCACCCGCGCCTGCTCCTCGGGCGAGACATCCCGGTAGATCGGCGCGGCGGCCTCGCGAATGACGGCGATGCGCTCGGCCGGCACGCGCAGCAGCCGAACGATATCGTCGCGCGCCTGCTCCGAGACCGTGATGACCCGGGCGGCCCGCCGGGCGATCAGCGGGATCAGCGGGCGCACGAGCATCCGCCGCCGCCAGGGGTGGTACTGCGGCATCACGCTGAGCGTCATGTCGTGGATCGTCACCACGTACGGGCAGGGGCTCGCCAGCGGGCCGATCGAGTTGGGGTAGTGGCAGAGGTCGGGGTGGGCCTCGCGCAGCAGCCGCGGCAGCACGCCCTGCATCCACAGCATCCGGCTGGGAAACGGCTCGATCAGCGGGCTCGCGCGCGACGAGCGCGGGAGGCCCTGCGCCGCCTCGGCGCGGTTGGAGAGCAGCAGGAAGCTCTGCTCGCCCTCGAGCGCGAGCAGGTGCGTCAGGAGCTGGCGCGTGTAGTTGCCGACCCCCGTGCACATCCCGGCCAGCGGAGTTACGTCGTAGCCGATCTTTAGCATCGCTTGTTCCTAGTGCATTTCCAGGCGACATGTTCGGGCGTATCTCGTCGCTGTACGGCTTTGCAGCGCCCTCGGCATACTGACTACTGATTACTGACTAGGGCCTTGTGCTAGGTAACATTGCCGATGGCTTCAGAATGCGCTTCTGCTTGCGGAAACTGGAGCGACGGCTTCTCAGTGACCGCATTCTGACGCGATAGAAAACGAACGAGCACAACGCCCGACTACTGACTACTGACTACTGACTACTGACTACTAGCACTAGGTGCGGAAACTGGAGCGACGGCTTCTCAGTGACCGCATTCTGACGCGATAGAAAACGAACGAGCACAACGCCCGACTACTGACTACTGACTACTGACTACTGACTACTAGCACTAGGTGATGTTGCTGGAGAGGTTGTGGGGCGGCCAAGCCGCTCAGCCCGCTCAGCGCGCCCAGGAGCGCCCACAGCAGCAGGTAGGTCGCGCTGTACTCGAGAAACATGTCCAGCATCCCGTGGATCAGAAAGGCCGCCAGCCCGGCGCCGCACCCGATCAGCGCCCAGCGCAGCGCCCCTGTATCGGCCGCATACACGCCGGCCAGCGCGCGCACGGCCGCCGCGCCGACCGCCGCGACCAGCGCGAGAAACGCGGCCAGACCGGCAACGCCTGCCCCGACCAGCAGCTCGATGTACAGGTTGTTGGTGTGGACGCGGTCGTCCCACCGACGCAGCCCGATCGCCGGCCCGTAGACGTGGCGGAACACGTCGGGGCCGATCCCCAGCGCCGGGTGCGCCAGCCAGATCCTCGCCGCCGCGGCCCACAGCTGCCCGCGCGCCGGCGGCGGCGGGCGCACGATGATCTGCTGCGGAACATTGGCCGGCTCGGCCGCCTGCGCGGGCTGGCTGGGCGCCGGCGCCCCGCTGACGATCACCGGTAGCTCGGCGACCGGGCTGCCGCGCTCGCTGAACCAGCCGCCCTGCTCCGTGACCATGTCCCAGGCGAGGATGTAGCTGCCCGGCTGGCTGGGCGCCTGGACGTAGGCGTCGATCCGCGCAGACTGGCCGGGCTCCAGCGGGCCGGGCAGCTCCGTCCGGTGCCCGTTGTAGCGCACGACGCGGCGCGTGCGCGGCTCCAGCCAGTGGTAGGAGAGCGCGACTGGCCGCAGCGCGTCCGGCCGCCAGGTGACCAGGCCGCGGTTGGAGATGGTGACCGGGGCGCGGGCCAGCTCGTTCGGCGCCAGGCGCGCGATCGGGGCGGCCAGATACTCCGCGCGATACCAGCGGTCGATGTCCGGCTCGGCGATGCGCACCCGAAACGTCGGGCTGAGCAGGAACATGCCCGCCGTCAGCGCCAGCAGGCCGCCGCATGTGAGGATCACGCGCCGCAGGCCGGGCAGCGGCCGATCCGCGCGGCGCCGGAGCGCGAGCGCGCCCAGCGCGACGATCGACGCCAGGAGCGCCGCGGTCAGCAGCGCGGCCCGGCTGTAGGTCAGCAGCGCGGCGACGTAGAGCAGGGTCGCGCAGCCGGCCATGAGCAGCGCCGCGCGCCGGACGGCGGCCAGCCCGACCGCCACCAGCGCCAGCGGCAGCGCCGCCTCGTAGGCCATCGCGGCGATGTTGGCGTACGCGAAGGTGGCGCTCAGCCGCAGCAGCCCGCCAATCGTCGTCGGCTGGTCTTTGAACATCGCCAGCAGCGCCAGCACCGGCCGGATCTCGCCGATCTCCAGCAGGCCGAGCGCCGCGCTGGCGGACATGCCCGCCAGCAGCGCCAGCCCGAGATGCCGCGCGAGCGGCCAGCCGTGGCGGGCCAGCTGGTCGGCCAGGCACAGCGCCAGGAGCGCGCCCTGCGCCTGGCGCGTGGTGAACTTCAGCGCGGCGCCCCGCCAATCGCCTGCCAGCAGCGCGCTGGCCGCGAAGACGACCAGCAGCGCCGCCGCGCCAAGCGCCAGCGGGCGCGCCAGCCGTGGCGGCCGACGTGCGGAGACCAGCAGCGCGCCCCACAGCCCGCTTGCGACCAGCGCCGCCAGCTCGAGATTGGTGAAGGTCAGCCCGGCGATCGGGATGCCCGTGTTCAGCTCGAACGGCAGCATCGCCAGGAGCAGCGCCAGGCTCCAGTGCAGGCTGCTCGCCAGGGTGCGCGTGCGCGCGGCTGTGGTCGATTGTGCGCCAGTAATGGCTGTCAGGGAGCCCTCCGTTTGGCAAACCATCCTCACCTGGGCGCCCGCTCTGCTGCCCCGCCGCCAAGGGTGCGCCGCGGCCTGCCCATCGCGCGCCGCAGGCCCCAGCCCAGCAGCGTGGCGCCGTAGCGGGCGTAGGCCAGCGGCAGCAGGCTGGGGCGCGCCAGCCGCGGGTACCAGTGCCCCAGCTCGTCGGGGTTCGGCAGCAGCATGTGGCGCAGCGCGCCCGCCCGCTCGCGCCCAGGGCGGAACCAGCACAGCTTCTCGGCCGGCCGCGTCGGCGCTGGGTTGCAGAACGACAGCTGGTCGAGCCGCGCCGCGTCGAGGTAGCGCAGCAGGTCGGGCGGGACGCCGGCCCGCAGCGCCGCCAGCGCCCAGCCGGGGATCGCCGGGTAGGAGCGGCTGCACAGCAGCAGCGCCGGGTAGACCATGCGCTCCTCGCGGCGCGCCTGCGCGCCCGCGACGATTCGCTCCCACCCGGCCCGGTCGACCGCCCCGGCGACCAGCGCGATGTCGTGGAGGTGCAGCAGCCGCAGCCGGCGCGCGATCGCGTCGCTGCTGGCGTGCACCGCCAAGTGGTGCAGCAAGCCGGCCGGGCGCAGCCGCCGCGCCGACTCTCCCAGCAGCTTCCCCGGCTCGCTGTCGGCCCAGGCGTCGGCCGTGAGATCGTACTGGATGCCCCAGAACTGCTCGGCCAGCCGGACGTGCAGGTCGAGGCTGCGCGGGTTGGCCGGGTGCTCGCCGTCGTACGACACCACCGGGCCGCTCGCCTCGGGGAGCGCCAGCGTGACGTGCTTCCAGCCGCGGCCGGTCTGCTGGTAGCCCAGGCCGGCCAGCAGCTCCAGCATCGGCCGCTCGTCGGCCGGGCGCACCAGCAGATCGAGGTCGCTCATCGGGCGCAGCCCGGGCTCGGCGTAGTACTGAGTCGCCAGCAGGCTGCCTTTGAGCGGCAGCACCTCGAGCCCACGGCCCTGGCAGGCGCGCAAGATCTCCGCCAGGTCGCGCAGCAGCAGCGCAACCCGCTCGCCGCTGAGGCGGCGCTGCTCGGCCAGGTAGCCGCGCAGGCGCGGCTGCAGCGCGTCGGCGTCCGGCCATCCCTCGGACGCTCGGTTGAGCAGCGGGCCGATGCCGTGGACCTGAATCGCCCAGCGCGCCGCCTCCCAGTCGGCCGCGTCCCAGCCGGCAGTCGCCTGCGCGATGGCGTCGCGGCGCGGATCGGTTAGCCACCCGACGACGGCCGCGCTGCGGTGCGGCAGGTGTGGCGAGCGGTAGCCTGGGTTCATCCGGCGATCTCCTGATACCTGAGTGTGAGACGATGGACGATGGACGATGGACCAAGGACGAGCGTCCCCTGGTCCCCTGGTCCCCTGGTCCCCTGGTCCCCTTGGTGAGGATCAGAGGTCATGGGCCGGCATTCAACGCTCAACATTCAACATTCAACGCTCAACATTCAACGCTCAACGCTCAACGTTCAACGTTCAACGCTCAACGCTCAAGATTCAACGCGAGTCCGGCGTAGATCCGCTCGAACTGCGCCGCGGTCCAGTCGGCGTCGTACCGGCGCGCCCAGTCCTGCGCGGCGCGGCCCATCAGCTCGCGCCGCGGCGGGTCGTGCAGCAGCGCCAGCGCGCCAGCCGCCAGCGCCTCGGCGTCGCCCACCGGCACGGCCACGGCCGCCGCCGGCGCAAGCTCCGGGATGATCCCGACCGCCGTGCCGACGGTCGGCACGCCCGCCGCCGCCGCCTCGCCCACGACAACCGCCTGGCTCTCGTGGCGCGAGGAGAGTACGTGCACGTGCGCCGCGCGGTACAGGGCCGCGACCGCGTCGCTCGGCAGGAAGCCATGGAACTGGATGTGCTGCGACAGGCCAAGCTCGGCGCAGCGCCGCCGCAGCGCGCCCCCCAGCGTGTCCTCGCCGGCCCAGTCGAGCTGGGCGGCCGGCTCGCGGTCGACGATCGCCCGCAGCGCGCGCAGCAGCGTCTCCTGATCCTTGACCCGGTTGATGCTGGCCACGTGGACGAGCCGCCAGGCCGGGCCGGGCGGGCGCTCGACCGGCCAGTCGAACGCTGCGCTGTCGACCCCGAGCGGCACCCAGCGGACCGCTGCGCGCCCGGCCAGCGGCCCCAGCGCGTAGCGGCTCCCGCCAGTGACGATGTCGGCCAGGCTCAGCGCCAGCCGCGCCTGCGCCCGGCCGCGCCAGCTGCCCAGCCCGCCGTAGCCGATCTCCGGCAGCCACACCAGCTCGCCGCCGCCGATGCTCACGACGACCATCGCGCCAAACCGCTTCCCGGCCAGGCCGGCCAGCACGCCGCTGGTGCCGGCCCAGAAGCCATGGAAGGCGTCGATGCGGCCAGACCGTGCGACTGGCGCCAGCGCCCGTAGCAGGCGCCGCCACAGCCGCGCCATCCGCGACCCCGGCAGGCCCGCCGGGATCGTGCCCAGATCGTGGATGGTGGCACCGGCCAGCCGGTAGGTCGCGGGCGCCCCCGCGCCGCTGGTCACGCAGACATGCACCTCGTGCCGCCGCGCCAGCCGCTCGACCAGCCACAGCAGCGCCGGGATGACCCGCTCGCGCCCGCTGCGATCGAAGCCGCCTGGGACGATGAAGACGATTCTCACTGCCCCGGCCGCCCGACCCGGAACAGCGTGTAGTTCGCCCGCTGGCCGACAGCCTGCAGCCCTGGCCGGCGCTGCAGGTAGTGGTAGTCCTGCTGCGGCCGCAGCCCGGCCCACTGGCGCTCGATGTTCGCCACGTCCAGCAGCAGGTAGGTCGGCCGCCGCTGCCGGACGACGCCGTCGAGATCGGCCGGCGCGAGGTAGAACAGCTCGCGCACGTCGTAGGCCGTGTAGTGCTGCAGTGTCAGCGTCGCGCCGAAGGTGAGCAGCGTGCCGTCGGCCGGCAGCCGCCCGCGCACCCAGGCGACCAGCGCGAGCTGCTCGTCCTTGTCGGCGACGAGCCTGTGGTAGTCGCGCAGGCCCCAGGCCAGCCCGCCGGCCAGCGCCAGCGCCAGCCCCGCCGCGAGCGCCGCGCGCCGCCAGCTCGCGGCCGCCGCGTAGGCCCACGCGAATCCCAGGCCGGCCAGCGCCGCCAGCGCGGGCAGCGCCGGCAGCACGAACCGCGCGTTCTCGTACGGGATGCCGAGCAGAAACAGCCACAGCGTCAGCGGCCAGCCGGCGAGCAGCGCAAGCGCCGCCCAGCTTCGCTCGCGCGCCAGCCAGATCGCGCCCGGCAGCGCGAGCAGCGCGAGCGGCGTGGCCAGGAAGCTGGGCCAGGCCATCTGCGCCAGGTAGAACACCGCGACAGGCAGGCTGTAGTGCTGGGTGCCGTCGACAGTCGTGAAATCGCGCCGCCAGGCGTTGGCCGCGCTCCACGTCTCGACCCACTGGTGCCTGGTCAGCGCGGCGGGCGTCGCCGCGCTGGCGATCACCTGCGGCACGACCACCAGCGCGCCTACGGCGAACGCCGCCAGCCAGCGCGGACGAAGGGCGAAGGACGAAAGATGAGCTGTTCTACCCAGGCCTCGCCCGTGGTCGTTGGTCCTTGCCGCGATCAGGACGAACGCGAGCAGCGGCAGCGCCAGCAGCCCGCAGACCCAGCGCGTGATGATCGCCCATGCCAGCGCCAGCGCCGCGGCGACCAGCCAGCCGCCGCGGCCGGTGCGGGCATAGCGGGCCAGCGCCCAGGGGGCGGCCGCGCAGCAGGCCAGCGCGAGCGCGTCGGACATGACCACCAGCCTGGCGCGCAACACCGCGCCGGAGAGCGCCACGGCCAGTCCGGCCACCAGCGCCGCCGCCCGCCCGCCCGGCGCTCGAGGGAGCAGCTCGCGGCTCAGGCAGTAGGTCAGCCCGGCCGCGCCGGACCCGGCGATGATGCTGACCGACTGGCCGCCCGCGCTGCCCCACCCGGCGAGCGGCAGCGCCAGCGCGACGAGCAGCGGGTAGCCTGCCGGCCAGTAGTAGATCGGCAGCGGCGTGCCATGCAGCAGCCAGGGCCAGAGCGCGCGGGCGTAGCGGAAATAGGCGAACGCATCCTGCCCGTACAGGCCATCGAACGGCCATCGCAGCCGTGCGGCCAGCCCTGCCCCCAGGCCGAGCCCGACCAGCAGCAGCGCGATCGCGCCATCTGATTCGATCCGGAGCATGCCACGCTGCGCGGCTGGCGCCAGCGACTCAGGTTGGCTCACGGGCGGCCCTCCGTCTACTCTGCTTGAGCATACGTAGCGGATGGGCGTTCGTCATCTGAGGATTATTTGAAAAGGGAGGTTTGGCGGGACTTTGCCCGGCCAAACCTCCCTGTGGTGCGCTCAAGTGAGCATACAGGTATCAGGGGCGGGCGGCAGGAAGGTATCGACACGGCGCGAGAACATCTCTTCACACAGCCAAGGACGAGCGCTCGATCGAGGCATTGGCGCGACGCGCATCCATTGGAATACTCCTTCGCGCTACTCGGACCGCTCACGCTCTATGGCGATCAGCAGGTAACGGATGCGGTTTTGCAGCTCCATCGCGGCCTGGCGAAACGCGCGCCCTCGCTCCACGGCATCCTCGACACCGGCCGGATCGGGAATACTCCAATGGATCGTCCGCTTCGCGCCCGGGAAGACGGGGCAGGTCTCGCCCGCGTTGTCGCAGACTGTAATAACGTAGTCAAAGCTCTGGCCGAGAAATATCTCCAGGTGCTTGGAATGTTGGCGGCTGACGTCCACATTGAGGCTGGTGAGCACGTCGATTGCCATCGGGTGGAGTACGCCGGGCTGCGTGCCGGCGCTGAAGACGTCGACCTGGCCTTTGCTCAGGAGGCGCGTGATGCCCTCGGCCAGCTGCGACCGCGCGCTGTTGCGGGTACACAGGAACAGCACGCGCGGCGCTTTGGTGCGCTCGTCCGAGCACACCCGTGCCTCCTCAACCGGATCGAGCTCCGTCGGCACGGGTGCTCCGGCGGCCTGGTACACGCTGCGGAGCGCGTCGAGATCGAGGTGGTAGTAGACATCCTGAGCATTGGCGTCGCTCGGGCGATCGATCAGCACGCCCGCGGCGCATAGCGGCTCCAGCAGGGCGGCGACCTCGGCCTGCGGCAGCGCGGCCTCCAGCGCGAGGTCGCCCAGGCGCACGTCGTTGAGCACGAGCGCCGCTACCAGCTGGCGGCATGCTGGGTCCCGGAGGGCCGCGATCAAGCTGGCGGGTTCGGGGGCAGTGGCATTCATCATACATTTCTCCAGCTATAATTGCATCAACTTGTATTGCTATAATATCAGGCCGCATTTCTTTTGTCAACAGCTTGACATCAAGGCTATTCTTGTCTACAATTATGCAGAATTCACTTATTGGTATTGATAGATATGCAGCCCCCCTCGACACCCACGCCGGCAAACACGGCGCTATCAGTGCTGAAGCTCCTGGCGGATGATACGCGCTGGAAGCTGATCGGCGCGCTCCGGCACAGCGATCAGCAGGCAGGCGAGCTCGCTGTACAGTGCGGGCTGCCGCAGAACCTGGTGTCGTACCATCTCGGGCTGCTGCGGCAGGCTGGTCTGGTGCAGGCCCACCGGAGCGACGCCGACGCGCGGGTGTTCTACTACGGGCTCGACCTGGCCGGCCTGCGGCGGGCGCTTCAACAGATCGGAGCCGCCCTCCCGCTCGACAGCGGCGCTCCGGCCGCGCTCCCCGCCGTTGCGGTCGCCTTTCTGTGCACCCACAACAGCGCCCGCTCGCAGATCGCGGAGGGCTGGCTGCGCCAGCTCAGCGGCGGCCGGGTCGCCGCGCGCAGCGCGGGCGTTGCGCCGACCGCGCTGGACCCGCTGGCGGTGCAGGTGATGGCGGAGGTGGGGGTGGATATCGGGTATCAGCAGGCCAAAGGGCTCGATGCGATCCGCAGCGAGCGCCCGGCGGTGGCCGTGACGGTGTGCGACCTGGCGCGTGAGTCGTGCGCGCCCTGCCTCGATGCGCCGATCCAGTGGCACTGGAGCATCCCCGACCCGGCGCGCGTCACCGAGGGCGCGGCTGACCCGCGCGCCGCCTACCGTGGAGCGCGCGACGAGCTGCGCGTGCGAGTGGAGGGGCTGCTGGCGGCCCTGCCGGATCTCGTAGACATTCCCTTATAGCAGTGGGCAGTCGGTAGAAGCCAGTCGGCAGTAAGACGTATCGCATCACAACGGCATCTCGTTCGTGCATCGTGGCTCAATGGTTTTGCTCACAGCTATAATCGGGCTGTGCGCCCCGGCCGCCACCGGCCCCCCGCCACCCAGCGGGTGCCCGGGGAACCCGCGCCTCTTCCCCCAGCCCCCCTCCGGCAAATGATGCCGTACCAGCTGCAAGCATTGTGGCGCATGCCCGGCAACATCCCGAAATCGTGCGTTGCTACCCGCCGCGCGTGGATTCAGCCAGGCCTGCGCTCCAGACAGGGGGCACGTGGGCACGGGGGCACGCCCCCGAGATGAACCGGTAACGCCAGGTTGCGGTTTGTTACGGGATTATATTCAAGAAAGCGCATATACTGAGGCCATGGATGAACAAGCACTGCAGCGTCAAGCCGACCTCTTTCGCGCCCTGATGCATCCGGCGCGGCTGGCCATCCTCGCGACCCTGCGCGGCGGCGAGGAGTGCGTCTGCCACCTGGAGGCTCGCCTTGGCTACCGGCAGGCCTACATCTCACAGCAGCTGGCGGTGCTGCGCGAAGCCGGGCTGGTGCGGGACCGGCGCGACGGCTGGAATGTCTACTACTGGGTCGCGCAGCCGGCGGTGTTTGCCCTGCTGGACACCGCCGGCGCGGTGGTCGGCGGGCTGGACGCGCCAGGCGAGAGCGCGGGCCGCCTGGCCGATTGCCCCTGCCCGAAGTGCGCGGCGGCGCTTGAGACGGCGCCCGGCGCGGGCGGCTGATTTTTTTGGCCGAACTATATGCGACTACTCGAATACGATTGAGAGGTATCCGACATGCTCATCATCAACGTGCTTGGCCCCGGCTGCGCGAACTGCAAGCGCCTGGAGCAGCTGGTCCGCAAAGTCGTCGCCGACAAGAGGCTGGACGCGCAGATCGAGAAGATCACCGACTACGCCGCGATCATGCGCTGGCCGATCCTGTCGACCCCCGGCCTGGTCGTGAACGACACGCTGGTCGCGAGCGGGCGCATCCCCAGCGAGGCGGAGATCGCGGCCTGGCTGAAGTAGCGCGACAGTCCCGATGAGCGGCCCAGGCCGCTCATCATTTTGACAAGACATATGCAATCTTTTGCATACACCAACGGAGATCGCCGATGGACCAATCGCTGACGTCCCAAGGGGCGGGGCGCGCGCCGTCGCGGCAGCTCGGCCGCCGCGCCGCGCTCTTGGTCGGCCTGGCCGCGCTGGCCTGGCTGGCCGCCTATAACACCATCCAGCCGCTGGCCGACTGGCTCACCTACGACCTGTTCGGGCTCGCGCGCGGCTCGCGTTTGGGCGAGTCGGTCGCGTTCTTTCTGTACGACGTGCCGAAGATCCTGCTGCTGCTGGGCGGTATGATCTTTCTGATCACCATGATCCGCTCGTTCTTCAGCCCGGAGCGCACCCGTGCGCTGCTCGGCGGCAAGCGCGCGGGGGTCGGGAACGTGCTGGCGGCCAGCCTGGGCGTGGTGACGCCGTTCTGCTCGTGCTCGGCGGTGCCGCTGTTCATCGGCTTCGTCGAGGCGGGCATCCCGCTGGGCGTGACCTTCTCGTTCCTGATCGCCGCGCCGGTGATCAACGAGGTCGCGCTGACCCTGCTGCTCGGCATGTTCGGCTGGCGGGTAGCCGGGCTGTACCTCGTCTCGGGCCTGACGATCGCGATCCTGGCCGGCATGATCATCGGGCGGTTCAAGCTGGAGCGCTACGTGGAGGATTTCGTCTGGCAGATCAAAGCCGGCCAGGGCGCCAGCGCGATCGCGCGCCCGACCTGGGCGCAGCGGATCGATCAGGCCTGGCAGTCGACCCGCGAGATCGTCGGCAAGGTCTGGCTGTATGTCCTCGTCGGCATCGCGGTGGGCGCGGGCATCCACGGCTACGTGCCCGAGGACGCGCTCGTGACGATCATGGGCCGCGAGGCGTGGTGGTCGGTGCCGGCGGCGGTGCTGCTGGGCGTGCCGCTCTACTCGAATGCCGCCGGCGTCATCCCGATCGTCCACGCGCTGATGGAGAAGGGCGCGGCGCTTGGCACAGTGCTGGCGTTCATGATGGCGGTGGTCGGCCTGAGCCTGCCCGAGCTGATCATCCTGCGGCGCGTGCTCAAGCCGCAGCTGATCGCGGTGTTCGTCGGCGTGGTGGCGCTGGCGATCGTGCTCACCGGCTACCTGTTCAACTGGCTGATCTGAACACTGGGCGAAAGATGGAAGACGGCCTGATTCGCCCTCCGCGATCTAGCGCGTTCGGGCAAGCCGCACGAGAGCCCCGGCATTGCTGCCGAGGCTCTTACGTTTCCAGCGGGCGGTGGTGTTAGCGCACCGAGCCGCGCCGCACCAGGTTGACGATCGCCAGCAGGATGACGGCGCCGAAGAACGAGACCACCAGCGCCGACAGGCTGAAGTCGCTGTTGTTGATGTTCGAGCCGGCGAAGCCCAGGGCATTTGCCAAGAAGCCACCCAGAAAGGCGCCGATGATGCCGACGACGATATTGAGCAGCGCCCCCTGCTGCGCGTTCGTGCGCATCACGATGCTTGCCAGCCAGCCCACCAGCGCCCCGAACAGCAGCCAGATGATGAAGTTGATCATGGTATCCTCCACTACTACGTCACAACGATGCGCTTTCGCATCTGTTGTGGAGGATATTGCAACCTGCGTGCCACGATCGGGAGGCATAGTTATTGCTCTTTCTAATCTCGATCATGGTATCCCTCGGGCACAGCGTGGCGGAAGCAATTCCGCTGCGCTGTTGTTCTGTCGGGGGCTGCGCGCCCCCAGACCCCCCTCTCCTATCCGGGGGGCTACGCGCCCCCCGTACCCCCCGGCCGGGGCGTGCGCCCCTGGACCCCAAAATAGCCCCATGCCGCCTCATTTCCAGTGCTTGGCTGAATCCACGCGCGGCGGGATGGACAGGCGCGGCGGGAGAGAAAATGGGCGCCACCAGCGTGCAACTGAGGTGGCATTCTTGCCGGAGGGGGGCGCAGCGCCCCCGGCCCCCGCCTGCTCAGCGGCTAAACTGCGCGGCGCTGAAGCCAATGAACAGCACCCCGCCGATGATCGGCACGCCGATCTCCACGCGGCCGGTCAGCGCTACCAAGCCCACTAGCGTGAACAGCAGGCCCACCAGGACCAGAATCAGCAGCCGAAGGATGCCGGCGGCGTGGGCGCGCAGCAGGTGCGCCGCGCCCACAGCTGCCACGCGATCTGCGCGCCGCTGTCGGCCTGGCCTCGGCGCGCTGCCGGTTGTCTGTGCGTGAATCATCGCTTGCTCCCCGCCCGCTCCTGCAAGGCGCCATGTCGTGTAGCCCGCCGATACCATGCTGCGAGCATACCACGCGCACAATCCCGCTGTCATGAGTGCGGCGTCCCGATCGGGCCGGGAAGCATGTCCTGTCATATCTCCGCCGCTTGATGGAGGGTCTGCTTGTGCGGGGGCTGCGCGCCCCCCGTACCCCCGCGGGCGCCTTTGCCCCAGAGTGCTAGCGGGGGGCTGCGCGCCCCCCGTACCCCCGCGGGCGGGGGTGGGCCGCCACCCCCGCCGCCCCCCGGCCGGGGCTGCGCCCCTGGACCCCAAAAGGAATGCTGTCTCTGTTGCGATGCCTGGTGCGCATGCCCGGCTGAATCCAGGCGTGGCGGGATGGAACTCGTCCGGAGGAATGGTGCTGGGCATCCGCCACGATGCATGAAGCTGAGATGGCATCATTTGCCGGAGGGGGGCCGGGGGCGCAGCGCCCCGGAAGAAAGGGATGACCATCGGTGCGCAGCAGGCGGGGGGCGGGGGCGCAAGCCCCAGAGAAAAGTGACCGCTGCCGGCACGATCCGCCTCTAAGCATTATCTCATTTTTGGCGCGGCAAAAAAGTGCTATAGTTAACTCTTCCAAGCGCCTCCCGCCGAGCCACTCCAATCTGAACGTAGGTCGCTTACTCTCGAAAGCGGAAACGAGCATGAGCGAACCGCCTGCTTCACGATCGGATCTGTGGCGACGGCGCCTGCGGCGGCTGCGCGCGCAGGCGCGCGCAGCCGCGCCGTTCGCGTCGGGCGTGCTCGCCGCGCTGCTGGCGATCCTGCTGTACGCCGCGCTGGTCCCCCGCCCGCCCCAGCTGACGACGCGCGAGGTCGGCGACACGGTCGCGCAGATGCTCGCCTCCGCCACGCCCGCGCCGGCCTACTCCGCGCGCGTGTACCAGGCGATCCGGCCCTCGCTCGTGCTCATCCAGACGGAGGCCCCCGGCGAGGACGGCGAGGTCGCGCATGGCCTCGGCAGCGGCGTCGTGATCGACGATCGCGGCGACATCCTCACGAGCCTGCACGTCGTCGCGAGCGCATCGGACATCCAGCTCACGTTCGCGGACGGTAGCGAGTCGCGCGCGCAGGTGCTGGCCACGCAGCCCGAGAACGATATCGCGGTGCTGCGCGCGAGCCGGCCCCCGGCGCAGATCTTCCCGGCGACGCTGGGCAACCCGAATGCCATGCGCGTCGGCGACGAGGCGTTCGTCGTCGGCAACCCGCTCGGCCTGTACAGCTCGATGAGCGCGGGCGTGATCTCCGGCTTCGACCGATCCTTCGAGCCGCCGAACGGCAAGCAGCGGCTGCAGGGCCTGATCCAGATCGACGCCGCCGTGAACCCCGGCAACTCGGGCGGCCCGCTGCTCAACCGGAGCGGCCAGGTGATCGGCATCGTCGCGGGGCTCGTGAATCCGACCGATCAGAATGTCTTCATCGGCATTGGCTTCGCGGTGCCGATCACCGTCGCCGGGGGCGCGGCCGGGCTGCCGCCGTATTGAGGCGAGTAGTCAGAGTTCAGTACGCAGTAGTCAGTAGTTTACTGCCGATTGGCGTATGTGCGTTCAGTTGAACTGCCGACCGCCCACCGCCGAGCCGTACGGACGTTCAATTGAACGCCCCTACCGCCGACTACCATATAACGGAGCGCGCATGGAGCAACGTATGAACCCCGATCACGGGATGTCGATGGAGCGGGTGCTGTACGAGGTGAAGAAGGTGATCGTCGGGCAGGACCACCTGCTGGAGCGGCTGGTCGTCGCGCTGCTGGCGCGCGGGCACATCCTGGTCGAGGGCGTGCCCGGCCTGGCCAAGACGATGGCGATCAAGACGCTGGCCGAGGCGATCGGCGGCGAGTTCAAGCGCATCCAGTTCACCCCCGACCTCGTCCCGGCCGATCTGGTCGGCACGCGGATCTACAGCCAGAAGACCGGCGAGTTCAACACCTCGCTCGGCCCGGTGTTCACGAACCTGCTGCTCGCGGATGAGATCAACCGCGCCCCCGCCAAGGTGCAGAGCGCGCTGCTCGAGGTGATGCAGGAGCGCCAGGTGACGATCGGGCGCGAGACGTTTCCGGTGCCGCGCCCGTTCCTGGTGCTGGCGACCCAGAACCCGATCGAGACCGAGGGCACCTACGCGCTGCCCGAGGCCCAGGTGGACCGCTTCATGCTCAAAGTGCTGGTCGGCTACCCCAGCGCGACCGAGGAGTTCGTGATCGTCGAGCGGATGACCGGCGCGCTGCAGGCCGTGCAGAAGGTGCTGAGCACCAAGCAGTTGGTCGAGCTGCAGCAGGATGCCGACCGCGTGTACGTCGACCCGGCGCTGATCGAGTACGCCGTGCGGATGGTGACCGCCACGCGCAAGCCGAACGAGCACGGCGTGAAGGACGTGGCGCACTATCTCATGTTCGGCGCCAGCCCGCGCGCCTCGATCAACCTGATCCTCGCCGCGCGCGCGCTCGCCTTCGTGCGCGGGCGCGACTACGCGCTGCCGCAGGACGTGCGCGACCTCGCGCTCGACGTGATGCGCCATCGCCTGGTGCTCTCGTACGAGGCGCTCTCGGACAACGTGGCTGCCGACGATTTGCTGAATCGCATCCTCGAGCGCATTCCGACCCCGGAGGTGCCGTTACATGAGCGCGCCAACTTCCGCCGCAACGCCTGAGCGCATCCTGCAGCGCCTCGACTGGCATGTCATTCGCCGGCTGGACGGGCTGCTGCAGGGCGACTATCGCAGCCTGTTCTACGGCTACGGGGTCGATTTCGCCGATCTGCGCGAGTACCAGCCCGAGGACGACATTCGCTACATCGACTGGAACGTCACCGCGCGAATGGACACGCCCTACGTGCGCCAGTACGCCGAGGATCGCGAGATCACCGCCTGGTTCCTGCTCGACCTGAGCCCGTCGATGGACTTTGGCGCGCTGGAGAGCCTGAAGCGCACGGTGCTGATCGACCTGGTCACGACGCTGGCGCGGCTGCTCACGCGCCACGGCAACCGCGTCGGGGCGATCTTCTACGGCGGCCGCGTCGAGCGGACCATCCCCGCGCGCGGCGGGCGGGTCCAGGTCCTGCGGATCGTCAACGACCTGCTCAGGCAGCCGCGCCTGCCGAAGGCGCCGTTCACCAGCCTCTCCACGCTGCTCGAAGCCGGGCTGCACTCGGTCAAGCGGCGCGCGCTGATCTTCATCCTCTCGGACTTCATCAGCGCGCCGGGCTGGGAGCGCCCGCTGCGCCTGCTCAGCCAGCGCCACGAGGTGCTGGCGATCCGCCTGTGGGACCCGCGCGAGGTCGAGCTGCCCGACATCGGGCCGATCATCATGGAGGATTCCGAGACCGGCGAGCAGCTCTACGTCGACACGCACGACAAGAAGTTCCGCCAGCGCTTTCAGGAGTCGGCGCGCCGGCGCGAGGCGGCGCTGGGCGAGGCGTTCAAGCGCTCCGGCGTCGACGCGCTGTCGCTCTCGACCGAGGAGGACCTGGTGCGCGCGCTCGTGCGCTTCGCGACGCTGCGTCGCCAGCGGCGGAAATGATGGGGCGCGACCGCCGCAATGAAGGTTTGTCGGGAGATGCTCACCGCGGAGACACGCAGGACACAGAGGGCAAGTCGTACTCTCCCGTCTCTCTGCTCTCTGCACCTCTGTGGTGAAGGAAAAGCCGGCTGTCATACGAAGGCGGCAATCGTAATCGTAAATCGCAGATCGTAAATGCTGATGTCATTCATCTGGCCGGTCATGCTACTGCTGCTGCTGCTGATCCCGCTGTGCGTCGGGCTGTACGCCCGCCTGCTGCGGCGGCGGCGCCGGCTCATAGCGAGCTACGGCAGCCTCGGGCTGGTGCAGGCGGGCGCCGGGCGCCGGCTGGGCGCGCGCCGCCACATCCCGCTGGCGCTGTTCCTGGTCGGCTTCACGATCCTGCTGATCGGCCTGGCGCGCCCGCAGATGGTCGTCAGCCTGCCGCGGGTCGAAGGCACCGTCATTCTGGCGTTCGACGTCTCCGGCAGCATGGCGGCCGACGACCTGCAGCCGACGCGGATGGAGGCGGCCAAGGCGGCCGCGCGCGACTTCGTGCAGCGCCAGCCGCGCAGCGTGCAGATCGGCGTCGTCGCCTTCAGCGATGGCGGCTTCTCGGTGCAGCCGCCGACCAACGACCAGGATGCCATCCTCGCCTCGATCAACCGCCTGACGCCGCAGCGCGGCACCTCGCTCGGCCAGGGTATCCTCGCCTCGCTCAAGGCGATCGCCGCTGACGACGGGCAGGACCAGCGCCTCTACAGCAACCTGACGACGACGCCGACGCCCGTGCCGAAGGGCAGCGATTCGTCGTCGGCGATCGTCCTGCTCACCGACGGCGAGAACAACCAGTCGCCCGACCCGCTGGCCGCGGCGCAGGCGGCCGCCGACCGGGGCGTGCGCATCTACGCGGTCGGCATCGGCAGCGCGGCGGGCACAACGCTGCACGTCGACGGCTTTACCGTCCACACGCAGCTCGACGAGGCGGCGCTGCAGCAGATCGCGCAGCTCACCGAGGGCTCCTACTACAGCGCCGCGAGCCAGCAGGACCTACAGGCGATCTACGAGAATCTCGACCTGCAGCTGGTGGTCAAGCCCGAGAAGACCGAGGTCACGGCGCTGTTCGCGGGCGCCGGCATCCTGGCGCTGCTGATCGGCGGGCTGTGCTCGATGCTGTGGCTCAGCCGACTGCCCTAAGAAGGCGGAAGGCAGAACGCTGAACGCTGAACGCTGAACGCGGAACCCTGACCGCTGAACCCTGAACCCTGAACCCTGAACCCTGAACCCTGAACCCTGAACCCTGACGGCTGACGTGGAGATAGCCGATGGACTTGCTCTGGCCGGGATACCTGCTCCTGCTGGGACTGCTGCCGCTGCTGCTCGCGGCCTACCTGTGGATGCTGCGGCGACGGCGGCGCTTCGCGGTGCGCTACTCCAGCCTGGCGCTGGTGCGCGAGGCGCTGGCGCACCAGTCGCGGCTGCGGCGCCATGTGCCGTTCGCGCTGTTCCTGCTCGCGCTGGCGAGCCTGGTGCTCGCGCTCAGCCGGCCGGTGGCGATCGTGAGCGTGCCGACCGGGCAGACGACGATCATCCTCGCGATCGATGTCTCGCGCAGCATGTGCTCGACCGACATTCAGCCCAGCCGCCTGGAGGCCGCCGAGGCCGCCGCGCTGTCGTTCATCCAGAGCCAGAGGTCCACCACGCAGATCAGCATCGTCGCGTTCGCCGGCTTCGCGGAGGTGATCGTGCCGCCGACGACCGATCAGGAGGCGCTCGAGGCCGCGATCGAGAGCCTGACCACCGGGCGCAGGACGGCGATCGGCAGCGGCATCCTCAGATCGCTGGACGCGATCGCCGAGATCGACAAGAGCGTCGCGCCGAGCGTGACCGACAGCTCGACCGGGATCGTGCCGACGCCGGTGCCGCGCGGGGCGTACGCGCCCGATATCATCGTCCTGCTCACCGACGGCGCGAACAACGCCGGGCCGCAGCCGGCGGACGCCGCGCAGCAGGCGGTCGACCGCGGCGTGCGCGTCTACACGATCGGCTTCGGCACCGCGGAGGGGTCGGATTTTCCGCGCTGTAGCCCGCAGCTTCTAGGCGGCGGCCCGCTCGACGGCGGCCAGTTTGGCGGCGGCGGCGGGCAGTTCGGCGGCGGCGGCGGTGGCGGCGGCGGGTTTCGCAGGGGCATCGACGAGGAGACGCTCAAGCGCGTCGCCGACCTGACCGGCGGCACATACTACTCGGCCGAGAGCGCCGGCGAGCTGCAGGACGTGTTCCAGAATCTCCCGACCTACCTGATCACCCGCCACGAGACGATGGAGATCAGCGTGGCGTTTGCGGCGCTCGGCGCGCTCCTGGCGGCGCTGGCGGTCGGGCTCTCGCTACGGTGGCATCCGCTTCTTTGATCTGTCCGGGGGCTGCGCGCCCCCGTGCCCCTGCGGGCGCCGGTCGCACCTCCAGCGCTTGCGGGGGGCTGCGCGCCCCCCGTACCCTCGCGGGTGGGGGTGGCGGCCCACCCCCACCGCCCCCCGGACGGGGCTACGCCCCTGGACTCCAAAAGGAATGCTGTCTTGTGTGCCAGGCTTGATGCGCATGCCCGGCTGAATCCAGACGCGGCGGGATGTGCACAGGCCATGCTCGAATGGTGTGAGGCATCCGCCACTGGCATTGAAATGGAGACAGCCTGATTTGCCGGAGGGGGGCCGGGGGAACCGGCGCGGGTTCCCCGGGGGGGCCGGGGCGCAGCCCGGAAAACGTTCCGCGCCGCCTGAACCGCCGCGCCCCGGCGGGGCCGGGGCGCAGCGCCCCGGAAAGACACAGCCCGCTAACGAGGGATAAAATCAGTCTCGGCCGACAGCGCGCGCACGAACCCGGCGATCAGCCTGGCGGCGTTCTCGACATCGTCGAGCTGGATCATCTCGCTGGGCGAGTGCATGTAGCGGTTGGGGATCGAGACCACCGCGGTGGCCACGCCGCCGCGCGACAGGTGGATGCCGTCCGCGTCGGTCCCGGTCGTGCTCGGGCTGACCGAGACGCTGTAGGGGATGCCCTCGCGCTCGGCGACCGCCAGCAGCATCTCGTAGACCACCGGGCTGTTCGAGGAGCCGCGCTCGATCACCGGCCCGCCGCCGAGCCTCACGTCGCCGTAGCGCTTCTTGTTCGAGTCGGGGTGGTCGGTCGCGAAGGTCACGTCCACCACGATCGCGGCCTGCGGCTCGAAGCTGAACGCGGCCGTGCGCGCGCCGACGAAGTCGCCGACCTCCTCCTGCGCCGTCGCCACGGCCGCGACGGTGGCCTGTGGCCGCTGCTCGGCCAGCAGCCGCAGCGCCTCGACCACGGTGAACGCGCCGATCCGGTTGTCGAGCCCGCGCGAGACGATCCGCCGGTTGGGCAGCTCGTGCACCGGCCCGTCGATCACCCCGACGGTGCCGACCCGCACGCGCTCCTGGGCCTCGGCCCGCCCGCGCGCGCCGATGTCGATCCACAGATCGTCGATCCGGCTGGCGCGCTCGCGCTCGTCCGGCTTGAGCAGGTGGATCGGCTTCTTGCCGATCACGCCCAGCACATCGCCGGCCTTGCCGAGCAGCCGCACGCGCTGGCCGACCAGCACCTGCGTGTCCCAGCCGCCGACGCCGGCGAACGACAGGAAGCCCTCGTCGTCGACGTAGGTGACCATCACGCCAATCTCGTCGATGTGGCCGGCCAGCAGCACGCGCGGCGCGCCGCCCTCGAGCACGGCGTAGGAGCTGCCGCGCACGTCGCCCCACACCCGGTCGGCAAAGCCGCCGGCGTACTCGCGCCAGAGCCGCGCCGCGGCGGCCTCGTCGCCCGACGGGCCGGGGGTCGCCAGCAGGCGCTTGAGAAAGTCAACAGGCTGTTGGGTCATAGGTGATCCTCATAGTGTGTGCTATTGCCGTAGTCTACCACGAATTCTGCGGGTGCTTTCAGCTTCAGGTGAAGAGGTGAAGAGGTGAAGATGAGGGGCGCGGGGGTAAAATCTAGCGGGTGCCAGAGTTTCGGCGCAGCCGAAACTCTGGCACCCGCCAAGACCCCCTCTCCCACGGGGAGAGGGGGAAGGGGGTGAGGGCCTATAACCACGAAGCCCGAATGCTAGCGGGCGGACTGTCGCGGCGGGAGGGGGGCTGTCGCGGACGAGCGGAGGGCGTCGAAGCGGGCGCGCGCGCGCCCGAGCTGTCGCTCGGCGTCGACCATGCGCAGCGTCGCGCGGTTCGCGAACTGGACGCGGAAGCTGCTGTAGAACTCGAGCATGTCGTCGAGCGCCTGGCGCTCGATCTCGAGGCCGGCCAGGTAGCTGTTGTGAGCCGGGGCCAGCGCGGCGGGTGGCACGATCGCATCGATCTCGCCGGAGGTCGAGTCGATCGTCGCGCGCAGCGCGCGCGCGGCGGCGGCGTGTGCGACCGAGGAGCCGCCCGGCTGGCTGGTCGAGTCGCGGTAGGTCTTGACGGCGTCGCGCAGGCGCGCGCGCGGCGCCTCGATCTCGCTCAGGTAGGCCAGCGCCTGCGCGTCGCCGACCGGCGCCAGCGCCGCCTGGAGGATCGCCGGCGGGGCCAGCCTGACTATCGCCGGGGGCGGCGCCGCGGCGGCCTGGGCCAGCACGATGTTTCGGTCTCTCGCGTCGCGCAGCGCGATGTTCAGCACCAGCGTCAGCAGCAGCAGCAGGATCGGCACCGCCCAGAAGACCAGGCGCGCGCGGCCCATCTCGTGGCGCGACCGCCGCCAGCCCACCCACCACGACTCGCGCTCGCGCTCGCGCTCGTCGGGGGCCGCGGGCGCCGGCTCGGGCGCCGAGATCGGCGGCGCCGGCTGGCGCGCGATCATCGCGCGCTCCTCCAGCCATTCCAGACCCTGGCGGGCGCGCTCGTTGTGCGGGTTGATCGCCAGCACGGATCGTAGGCAGAACGCGATCGCGTCCGGCTCGTCGAGCACGCCCGAGAGCCACAGCCAGCCCATCTCGTGGCGCGGGTTGAGCTGCACGGCGCGCGCCAGCAGCACGGCCGCCACGCGCCGCTGCCCGCCACGCGCCGCCGCGACGCCGCGCTCGAACAGCTGCGTCGACTCGCGCTCGTTAGATTTGATCGCTGGCTCTGTCATATCAGTAGTCAGTAGTCAGTAGTCAGTAGTCAGTAGTCAGTGTCAGCTCAATGTAACTCATTGGAGTTCAATGGTACCGGCTTCTGATATCTGACTACCGACTGCTCGCTAATGGTCGGGCAGCACCTGGTTCAGCATCCGCTGCGACTCGAACGGGTCCTGGACGAGCCGGCCGCGGATGACGTCCCAGTTCTGCGGGTCCTCGCCGCCGAGACGCCAGATCGCGATGCCGGCCAGGTCCATCTGCTGCACCAGCCCCAGCTTGGCCTCCAGCCCGCGGCTGGTCGCGAACCAGACCTCGCGGCGGCCGTCCTGGCGCGTGCTGTAGGTCATCCAGTTCTCCTGCACCGGCCCGTTCTCGTCACTCTCCTTCAGGTTGACATCCAGGCTGTAGGTCTGCCGCAGGTCGTTGATCATATCCCAGGTCTGCGCCGTCGCCGTGCCGCCGCTGACCGGCCAGTTGTAGCCGTAGAACGGCACCCCGATCACCACCTTGGCCGGGTCGACTACCGTCTTGGCGTAGTCGGCGACCTCGCGCACCCAGTAGATCGGGGCGACCGGGCCGGGCCGGGTGCTGCCGCGCCAGTGGTAGTCGTAGGTCATGATCCGCAGCCGGTCGATCGATTGGCCGAGCGCGGCCCAGTCCTGGAAGCCGCCCAGCCCGCAGAAGTCGCAGTCCTTGGCGTGCACGGCGACTGTCAGCAGCTTGCCCTGCGCGTGGAGCGACTTGCCCAGCTCGGCGATCAGGGCCGAGAACTCGTCGCGCAGGCTGCTGTCGATCGCCTCGTAGTCGATGTCGATGCCGTCGTAGTCGTGCGCCAGAACCTCCTCGACGATGTTGCGGACGTGCTGGCTGCGCCGCTCGGCGCTGCGCAGGATCGTCGGGATGGGGTCGGCCCCGTTGACGATGTTGTGGACCGTGGGGATGACCCAGACGTTCTTGCTGTGCGCCAGCTCGATCAGCGCCCGGTCGCGCGCGTCGGAGCTGCGCAGCAAAGTGCCGCGCGCGTCGGTCGAGTACCAGAACGGGCTGACCTCGTCGAGGATGTCGGCGTTGGCCTCGAACGACGTGCGGTTGACCGAGTCGAACGAGTCCGGCAGCCAGGCCGCGATGTAGCGGCCGGTCTTCGGGTGAAACGCGGCGACGCGCCGGTCGGCCTCGGGCGCGATATTCGGCAGCACCTCGGCCGGGCGCGGGGCGACGACGCGCGGCGGCTGCGGCAGGGCCGTCGCCGTCGCGGCCGGCGCCGTCGTGGGGAAGACCGGCGGAGCGGCGGCCTGCTGCGCCAGCCCGGCGGTATCGACGACCAGGGCGACCCAGACCAGCAGCGACACGGTATAGATGGTGCCCAGGAATGTTTTACGTAGCGCGGGGGAGACGCGGTTCAACATGCTCGTTAGTATGCGTCCAGCTCGTGCAGCCGGTCATCGCTGATCCCAAAGAAGTGCGCGATCTCGTGCAGCACGGTGCGGCGCACCTGCGCGCGAAGCGCCTCGCGCCCGCGAAAGTCGCGCTCCAGCGGCTCCTGAAAGATTGTGATCACGTCGGGCAGCAGCGGGTCGCCGCCGACGCGCTGTGTGAGCGGCACGCCCTGGTAGAGGCCGTACAGCGTCTGCCAGGGTTTGAGTCCGAGTATCCGCCGGTGCTCGCGGGTTGGCCGGCTCTCGATCTGCACCTCGACGTTGTCGAGGTGGCGCGCGAACTCAGGCGGCAGTGAATCCAGCGCCTCGATCACGATCGATTCGAATTCATCATTATTGCTCATGCCCAGACTCCCTGAGCGCCATTATACGCTCCCAGGGAACGAGGTGTCAAGAGTTTCGGTGGCGATCATGGCGGAGATGTGGGGGGAATTGGGGTGCGGGGGCGACAATGCGCCGGCGATGCGGCCAGCGGGCCGGCCGGCGGACGCACAGTCGCGCGCCCACCGGCTCACCCATGCGCTCGGTCAGAAGGTGGCGACCGGCTGCGCCGCCAGCGCCTGGGCCAGCCGCGTCAGGCCGCGGTGCTGGAGCGCCTTGATCGAGCCGACCGTGCGGCCGAGCGACTCGGCGATCTCGGCCAGGCTGCGGTCCTCGTCGAAGCGCAGGCACAGCACCAGCCGCTGCTCGCGGGTCAGCATGCCCATCGCGCCCTTGATCTCGAGGTAGGCCAGCCGCGACATGATCGCCTCGTCGGGCGGCTCGAGCGTGCCGACCTGGCGCTCGTCCAGCGGGATGGAGTGGCGGCGGCGCGATTGGCGCAGCACGTCGACCGTGCGGGCGTAGGCGATCCGGTAGAGCCAGGCCGAGAACGGCCAGCCGCGATCTTCGTAGCGCCCGAGGCTCTCGAGCACTTTCACGAAGACATCCGCGCAGATATCCTCGGCCAGCACCGGGTCGCCCAGCCGCGATGCGATGTAGCGCTGGATCTGTGGCGCGTAGCGCTGGTACAAGGCGCTGAACGCCTCGCCGTCGCCGGACTTGGCGCGCGCGATCAGGGACGACTCCGGCTCGGCGACTCGGAGCGGATCGCCGGCTTCACTTGAGGGATGTAGATCGTGTGGCAGCATCGTTCGTCTCTCTTCGGCAAATGGCCCGGCCTGGCGTGGCGTCGGGTTGTCGTGCGGACGGGATCGGGAATCGGCGGCTTGAGATATCTGCGTGTCTTGTCACCGAGTATAGGCCGGGCAGATGAACGTAGGGTGATCTGGCGGGCCGGATGTTGCCGGTCGGATCGGGCGCCCGCACCGGAGCCGCGGCGCGCGGAGGGCCGGCCGGCGGCGGCCTGCGTGGCCGGACTGGCGGCGCCGCGCGCGGGTGGATGGGCGGCTGTTTGGCGTCACAATCAGGAAAAATCCTTGGGCCGGGCGGAGGTGGCTGGGGGTTGTCGCCGGGGGACTCTACATGAGCAACGAGGGCTACGAACCATACTAGTCGAAGATTACGCCAAGGTTACAGGCTTACGCGGATGCGCGTACGATCATCCTTCGTAGATAACGTTACGACAATCTGTAGTGATAACAAATCAGTCATTTGGGCTGCGCGCCCCCGTGCCCCTCGTACGGCGTTCGGGGGGCGGCGGGGGCTTGCGCCCCTCGACCCCAAAATAATCCTGCCTCATATGCCAGGTTTGGTGTGCATGCCCCGCGGAATCCACGCGCGGTGGGATGCAATTCACCTCGAAGGAATGGTACCGGGCATGAGCCGCAATCATAACGGCTGAGATCACATTCTTTGCCGGAGGGGGGCCGGGGGAACCGGCGTGGGTTCCCCCGGGCGGGGGGCCGGGGGCGCAGCGCCCCGGAGAAAAGGATCGCCGGGCACGGGCGCAGCAGGCGGGGGGCCGGGGGCGCAGCGCCCCGGAGAAAAGGATCGCCGGGCACGGGCGCAGCAGGCGGGGGGCCGGGGGCGCAGCGCCCCGGAAGAAACCCGTAGCGGTGAGCGACCTCAGGCGGGGGGCCGGGGGCGCAGCGCCCTGGGAGAAACCGAGGCCGGAGGCAACCACACTTGACGAATCGCCAACCGCCGATTAGAATCGCTCAGACGCGCGGGAGTGGCGTAGTGGTAACGCGAGAGCCTTCCAAGCTCCAGTCGGGGGTTCGATTCCCCCCTCCCGTACCAGGCGCACGGCCAGGCGGCGATCGAGCGATCGCCGCCTGGTTTGTTGTTGGTGGTGGTGTTCGCCAAATGCAAACCCCCCGCTCCCTCAATGGGAGGGGGGGCAGCGCGGGCGGGCGCCGAGATTAGGCCAGCGCCTTCTCGGTCTCGCGGTCGAAGATGTGCATCTTGCCCATGTCGATCACCAGCTCGAGCGGCTGGCCTACGCGGGCGCTGGTGCGCGGGTCGAGTCGGCTGACCAGCTCCTTGCCGCCGTTCTCGACGTAGGCGTATACCTCGCTGCCGAGCGGCTCGACGACGGTCACGTTGGCATTCATCTTGGCGGCCTCGTCTACGCCGCGGGGGACGTAGTGCGAGTCGTGGACGTCCTCGGGGCGGATGCCGAAGTAGATCGGCTTGCCGAGGTGGCTGCCGAGCGTGTCGAGCTGCTGGTTCGGCAGCGGCAGCTGGAACGCGCCGAAGTCGACCACCGCTCCGTTGTTGGCGCGATCGAGCTTGGCCTCGAAGAAGTTCATCGCCGGCGAGCCGATGAAGCCGGCCACGAACATGTTCGACGGCCGATCGTAGAGCACCTGCGGCGTGTCGATCTGCTGCAGAATGCCGTCCTTCATCACCGCGATGCGCGTGCCCATCGTCAGGGCCTCGGTCTGGTCGTGCGTCACGTAGATGAAGGTGGTCTTCAGGCGCTGGTGCAGCTTGGAGATCTCCGAGCGCGTCTGCACGCGCAGCTTGGCATCGAGGTTCGACAGCGGCTCGTCCATCAAGAACACCGCCGGGTTGCGCACGATCGCGCGACCGAGGGCGACGCGCTGGCGCTGGCCGCCGGAGAGCGCCTTGGGCTTGCGGTCGAGCAGGTGGCCGATGCCGAGCATCTCGGCCGCCTCCTTCACGCGCTTGTCGATCTCGGTCTTGGGCGTCTTGCGCAGCTTGAGGCCGAAGGCCATGTTATCGTAGACCGACATGTGCGGGTAGAGCGCGTAGCTCTGGAACACCATCGCGATGTCGCGATCCTTCGGCGGCACATCGTTGACCACACGGTCGCCGATGTAGATGTTGCCGTCGGTGATCTCCTCCAGGCCCGCCAGACAGCGCAGCGCGGTCGACTTGCCGCAGCCCGAGGGGCCGACCAGCACCAGGAACTCCTGGTCGGGGATGTCGATGTCGAGGTCTTTCAGAACCGAGACTTCGCCAAAGCGCTTCCAGACGTGGTCGAACTTGATGCCAGCCATGAGATTCGCTCCTTTGCTGCTAATTGCAGATTGTAGATTGCAGCTTACGAATACACAGGATGATGTATCGATTACAGAGCGCAGATCGCAAGTCGAGCCGCTCTCGATCTACAATCTGCAATCTGAAATCTACAATCGCGGCGGTCCGGTCGATCGCCGCACGATCAGCCGCGCGCTGAGTGTGGCGCTCTGGGCCGCGCGGGCCCGCCGCTCGATCGTGTCGATCAGCAGCGCCGCCAGGCGCTCGCCGACCGCGCGGCGCGGCTGGTGCAGCGTCGTCAGCGGCGGGTGGGTGTGCGCCGCCAGCGGCAGGTCGTCGAACCCGACCAGCGACACATCCTGGCCGATCGTCAGCCCCGCGTCGTACAGCGCGTGCATCGCCCCGAAGGCCAGCTCGTCGCTGCACGCCAGGATGGCGCTCGGCGGCTGCGGCGCGCCCAGCAGCTCGCCAATCGCCTGGTAGCCATCTTCCTCGTTGCGGCCGGCCTCGACGATCAGCGACGGGTCGGCCGCCAGGCCGCTTTCGGCCAGCGCGTCGGCGTAGCCCAGGTAGCGCGGCTCGCTCTCGGCCAGCTCCGAGGGCAGCTGGATGAGGCCGATCCGCCGGTGGCCCAGGCTGATCAGATGGCGCATCGCCGCCAGCGCGGCGGCCCGCCCGTCCACCGCCACGTACGGGCTGGCGCTGCCGGCCGGCGCCGGGCCGGCGCAGACGTGCGGGATGCCGGCGGCGCTCAGCGCCCTGGCGCGCTCGTCGTCGACCAGCATGTCGAGCAGCAGCAGCCCGTCGACGCGGCCCGTGCCCGCCAGGCTGAGGCACAGCTCGACCTCGCCCTGATCGCCCACCGTCGCAAGCAGCAGAAAGTAGCCACGCAGCGCTGCCGTGTCGGAGAGGCCGGCCAGCAGCTCGGCCAGCGCCGGGTCGGCCAGGCGCCCCGGCTGAGGCGGCAGCGCCAGGCCCAGCGTGTGGCTGCGCCCGCGCATGCTGCGGGCCGCGTGGCTCGGCTGGTAGTTCAGCCGCGCCGCCGCGTCGAGCACGCGCCGCCGCGTCGCCTCCGTCACCGTGCCCGTGCCGTTCAGCACGTACGAGACTGTGGTGGTGGAGACCTCGGCCAGCGCAGCAACCTGTTTGATCGTCGTTGCCATGCCCCGCCGCTTGAAACGATAGAAAGGGTGAAACGATTAAGTGGTGAAACGATTAAGCGGAGTATATCATGCCATCCGGCGCTTGTCAATAACTGATTCCGCGGGGGTGGGGTCAAAGAACGTTGCAACAGACGCGGGCGCTCGTTGCGCTCCCTTTACAAAATGGGCACGCTCACGTATAATGCACGATCGTTAACGGTGTCATTTCAAAAGTTCCACGTTGGGAGCTTTCAGGAAGCTGAGTGGTAGGACTGAGAGCGTGCCTCTCAGTTCTTTTTTGGCTGAAGCCTGGGAGCAAGCTGTCGGGTTGGGGCGCCCGGCCAGCAGCGCCGAGGTACGGGAGTCACCTCGGCCGCGGGCTCAGCCAGCCGCCTTGCTGATCCTGTAGATAAACATTTCGTAATAAAAAGGTAACGATTATGAGCGACAAACCCGCTTACCTCACCCGCGACGGACGCGCGAAGCTCGAGGCCGAGCTAGAAGTTCTGCAGACCAATGGCCGCAGAGAGGTTGCCGAGCGGATCGGTGCCGCGAAAGAGCTGGGCGATATCTCGGAGAGCGGCGAGTACGAGGATGCCAAGAACCAGCAGGCTCACCTGGAGGGACGCATCCGCGAGATCAAGAGCATCCTCTCGCGCGCCCAGATTATCGACGAAGAAAATGGGCACGGCAATGAGGTTTGGGTTGGCTCCAAGGTGACTGTGCGCGTCGAGGGCGAGGAAGAAGACGAGACCTGGTCGATCGTCGGCAGCGCCGAGGCGAAGCCGCGCGAGGGCAAGATCTCGAACGAGTCGCCGCTGGGCGCTAGCCTGCTCGGCAAGCGCAAAGGCCAGAAGGTGACGGTTCAGACGCCGTCGGGCACGATGAAGTTGACGATCATCAAGATTCATCAGTAGTCAGCCGGCTGCCAGCTCTCAGCCGTCAGCCAGCCGCCAGCTCTCAGCCGTCAGCCAGCCGCCAGCTCTCAGCCGTCAACGATCAGCCCGTCACTGATATCGACGATACCCAATGAGCCGGAAGCTGGGAGCCGAGAGCTGAGCACTGAACACTGAGAGCTGAGAGCTGAGAGCTGATGGCTGATGGCTGAAAGCTTTTATGGAACTTAACGAACTCCAACAGCAGCGCCTGGCGAAGCTCGAGCGGCTGCGCGCCGCCGGGATCGACCCGTATCCACCACGCTCCACGCGCACCCACCCGATTGCCGCCGCACTGGCCGACTTCGATCGCCTGGCCGAGCGTGCCGAGCCGGTGACGCTGGCCGGCCGGGTCATGGGCGCGCGCCGGATCATGGGCAAGCTGGCCTTCGCACACATCCAGGACGAGAGCGGCACGATCCAGCTCTGGATCAGCAAGGCCGACCTCGGCGACGAGTGGTTCGGCCGCTTTCGCGACGACCTGGACACCTTCGATATCATCGAGGTGTCCGGATCGCTGCGCCGCACTAAGACCGGCGAGCCCTCGATCTTCGTGGAGCGGATGGCCGTGCTGGCAAAGGCGCTCAACCCGCCGCCCGAGAAGTGGCACGGCCTGACCGACGTCGAGGCGCGGCTGCGCGAGCGCTACCTCGACCTGATCGTCAACGACGAGGTGCGCCAGGTCTTCCGCACGCGCGCGCGGATCATCACGGCCATGCGCCGCTTCCTCGACGACCGCGGCTTCATCGAGGTCGAGACTCCGGCACTCCAACCGATCTACGGCGGCGCCTCGGCCCGGCCGTTCGTGACGCACCATAACCAGCTCCACCAGGATCTCTACCTGCGGATCGCCGACGAGCTGTACCTCAAGCGCCTGATCGTCGGCAACATGGGCCGCGTATACGAGATCGGCAAGGACTTCCGCAACGAGGGCGTGGACCGCACCCACAACACCGAGTTCACGATGATGGAGTGCTACCAGGCCTACGCCGACTACAACGACGTCATGCGGCTGGTCGAGCAGATGCTCCGCTTCATCGCGATCGAGGTCTGCGGCAGCACCACCGTCACCTTCCAGGGCTACACGATCGACTTCGGCCCGGACTGGCAGCGTGTCTCGATCCCCGAGGCGATCGTCGAGCGCACCGGCATCGACATCATGCAGATCACCGAGCTGGAGCCGCTGCAGGCCGCCATCCGCGCAGCCGGCCTCAAGGTCGATACGAAGCCCAGCTGGGGCAAGCAGGTCGACGAGCTGTTCAGCGAGTGCGTCCAGCCGCTGCTGATCCAGCCGACCTTTATCATCGATCACCCGGTGCCGCTCTCGCCGCTGGCCAAGAAGCGGATCGACCAGCCGCTGCTGACCGAGCGCTTCGAGCCGATCGTCGCCGGGATGGAGCTGGGCAACGCCTTCAGCGAGCTGAACGACCCGCTCGACCAGGAGCAGCGCTTCCTCGATCAGGGTCGCGCCTACGCCGCCGGCGACGACGAGGCCCAGCAGATGGACCTCGACTACCTGAACGCGCTGATGTATGGCATGCCGCCGACCGGCGGGCTGGGCATTGGCGTCGACCGTGTCGTGATGCTGTTTACCGACCAGGCGACGATCCGCGAGGTGGTGCTGTTCCCGCACCTGCGCCAGCTCGACTGAGCGCGGCGCGCCACCTTCCTGCAGGTGGGGCCGCGCGACCACCCACCTTGCAGACGCCGATCGCCATTGAGCGATCGCCCGGCAGGAGCGCGTCGGCCTGCGACCTGCTACGCTCGGTAGAGCCAAGCTAACGTAGCGCCACCAAGTCTTAACTCAAAACGCTGGGCTCATAGCCGATAATAGGAGCTAGTGTATGCCCCGTTCGTTTACGATCGAGCGTGAGAACTTGCCCGAGGTGGTGCAGGGCTGGCTGCGCGCCGTCAATCTTGGCGACGAGGAGCTGGTCGAGCTGATCTTCACCGACCGCGAGGTGCTGCTGCGCCGCCCGGTGAGCCCGCAGCTGCGCGAGTGGGCTCGCGGCGTCAGCGATAAGTACGACAAGATCTTTCGCGAGCTGACCGGGATCTAACGATTGTAGATCGTAGATCGTAGACTGCAGATTAAGCTTGCACTGCTGCAATCTACAATCTGCAGTCTGCAATCTGCAATGTTATGAACTACCTGACCACAGACGAAGTGCTCGACCTGCACGCCTATGCGGCGACGCGCTACGGCGGGCGGCTGGGAGTCGCCAGCCAGGACCGGCTGTCCATCGCGCTCGAAGCCCCGCGCCTGTTCATGTTTGGCGCCGAGCTGTACCCCGATCTCCCCAGCAAGGCCGCCGCGCTGACTTTCTTGCTGATCAAGAGCCGCCCGTTTCTCGGCGCCAACGAGGTGACCGCGCTCCTGGCGCTGATGCGGTTTCTTGCGATCAACGGCAGCAGCCTGGGCGATGTGAGCGAGGCCGAGCTGTTCTGGCTGGTGCGGTCGGTCAATCTGTCGGATCTGGACCGGGAGGGGCTGGAGCGCTGGCTGCGCGAGAACCTCGCGACCTATGCCTGATCGCGAGGCCCTTCCGCTGAATATCGCGCATCGCACGTCGCCGGGGTGAACCGAGAGGCACGCGCCTGCCGTTCACGAGCGACCTGCGATTGTAACGAGAGGTACGTGTGAGCGAGCAGAAGAATGGTATAACGCCAATCGAGCCGCCGGTGATCGATCTGCCGGCGAGCGCGTTCCCCGAGCCCCACTGCGAGGCAATGACGCGGAACGGGCAGCCGTGCCGCAATCGCCCGCTCGACGGCCAGCGCTACTGCCGGGTCCACGCCGCGCTCGCGGGCGCGAGCAGCGCCGTGCCGAGCGAGGCCGTGACTCTGGTGGGCAGCTCGGCCGAGGCGCCGGTGGAGCTGGAGGTCGAGCAGACGGCGGAGGAGCTGGAGATGGGCAGCGCAGCGCAGGCGCCGGAGGAGCCGGCGGTCGAGCAGACGGTGGAGGAGCTGGATGTCGGCGGCGCGGCCGAGGCGCCGGCGGAGCCGGCGGTCGAGGTGGGGATTCGGAATGTCTCCGAGCTCGACCAGGTGGCGGCGGCGGTGCAGGAGCTCGAGGTCGAGATTCGCAACCAGACCGGCGGGCCGGCCGAGCAGCGCGACCTGGCGGCCGGCGTGCTGCAGCTGATCCGCGAGAACCTGCTGCGCATGCCGTCGAGCGCGGCCCAGCGCGCGATCGGCATGATCCGCGAGAACATCAGCAGCGACTACCTCTCCGCCGACTTCTGGCGCGGCATCGGTATGGTGCTGCGCTACCAGATCGACGAGACCACCGCGCTGATCCAGCGCCGCATGCGCGGTGAGTACACCACCGACGCCTATGGCATGGACGCGGAGCTGATCGATCTGGTGCGGCCGCTGAGCAGCTTCCTGTACCGGACCTACTGGCGCGTCAGCGTCGAGGGCCTGGAGAACGTGCCGAGCGAGGGGCGCGCGCTGCTGGTCTCGAACCACGGCGGCGTGCTGCCCTGGGACGCCGTGATGATCGCGACGGCTGTGATGGAGGACCACTCCGAACCGCGCGTGATCCGCACGCTCTACCCGAGCGCGTTCCGCGCGCTGCCGGGCATCGGCTCGCTGCTGTCGGCCTTCGGCCAGGTCCACGACACGCCCGAGAACGCGGTGCGGCTGCTGCAGGAGGACCAGCTGGTCTGCGTGTTCCCGGAGGGGGTCAACGGCCTGGGCAAGCTGTTCCGAAATCGCTACAAGCTGCAGCGCTTCCGGCGCGGCGGGTCGGTCGGGGTGGCGATCCGCGCCAGCGCGCCGGTCGTGCCGATCGCCGTGGTTGGCTCGGAGGAGACCTACCCGATGCTGGCCAACGCCGAGCCGCTGGCGCAGATGCTGCGGCTGCCGTACTTCCCGATCACCCCACTGTTCCCGTGGCTCGGCCCGCTCGGCCTGCTGCCGCTGCCGAGCAAGTGGACGATCACGTTCGGCGAGCCGATCTCGACGGCGGAGTACCGGCCCGAGGCCGCCGACGACCCGCAGGCTGTGTCGCGGCTGACCGACCAGGTCCGCGAGCGCATCCAGGCGCTGCTCGACGAGCGGCTGGCCGCGCGGAAGTCGGTGTTCAAAGGGTAGGCGACTTCGTTCTTTTGCTGTGAGGTCTGGAGGGGTCACAGGCCCCTCCAGACCTCTTCTGAGTGAGGAGATCTCATGCCGTCGAATGGCCGACGATTGGAGCCGCTCGCCCCCGTCGACAACGCCTGGCTGCGGATGGAAGACCCGACCAATCTTATGATGGTCACCGGGGTCTTGATCTTCGACCAGCCGCTGAGCTTCGAGCGAGTGCGGGCGACGATCGAGCATCGGCTGCTCTGCTTCGAGCGCTTTCGTCAGCGTGTTGTGATCGAGAGCGGCACCGCGCGCTGGGCACCCGATCCGAACTTCACGCTCAGCGCGCACATCCACCGGATTGCGCTGCCGGCGCCGGGCGACCAGGCCGCGCTGGAGGATCTGGTCAGCGACCTGATGAGCACGCCGCTCGACTTTACCAAGGCTCCCTGGCAGTATCACCTGATCGAGAACTACGGCGCGGGCTGCGTGCTGCTGGCGCGCCTGCACCACTGCATCGCCGACGGCATCGCGCTCGTGCGCGTGCTGCTCTCGCTGACCGACGACTCGCCCGACGCGCCCTGGCCGTCTGAGGATGACTGTGGCCGGCGCCCCGCGCAGCGCCCGGCCGGCCCGGCGGCCGCGATCGGCGCGACGATGCGGACGGCCGAGCGGGCGCTGGCCGAGGGGATCGAAGGGCTGCTGAACCCGGCGCGCGTGGCCGAGGCCGCCAAGCTGGGCGCCGGCAGCATGAACGCGCTGAACCGGCTGCTGCTCATGAGCCCCGACCCGAAGACGGCCTTCAAAGGCAAGCTGGGCGTCGCGAAGCGCGCGGCCTGGTCGCAGCCGCTGCCGCTCGACGATATCAAGGCGATCGGCCGGGCGGTGGGCGCCACCGTCAACGACGTGCTGCTGGCGGCCGTCACCGGCGCCCTGCGGCGCTACCTGATCAGCCACGGCGACAACGTCGATGGGCTAGACATCCGCGCGGCGGTGCCGGTCAACCTGCGCGCGCCGGACGAGCCGCCGACGCTGGGCAATCGCTTCGGCCTGATCTTCCTGTCGCTGCCGGTCGGCGCCGACGATCCGCTCGACCGGCTGTTCGACCTGAAGCAGCGCATGGAGGCGATCAAGGACTCGCCCGAGGCGCTGGTGACGTTCGGCATCCTGAACGTCATGGGCGCCGGGCCGCTGCAGCTCGAGAAGCTGGCGATGACGATCTTCGGCAGCAAGGCCACGGCGGTGATGACCAACGTGCCTGGCCCGCGCGAGACGATCTACCTGGCCGGCGCGCCGATCCGCGAGATCATGTTCTGGGTGCCGCAGTCGGGCCGGCTGGGGCTCGGCGTGAGCATCATGAGCTACGACGGGCGGGTGTCGCTCGGAGTTGCCAGCGACACCGGCCTGGTGCCCGACCCCGCGCAGATCATCGAGGATTTTCACGACGAGTACGAGCTGCTGCTGCGGCTCATCCCGCAGAGCGGCTAAGGCGGGCGCTGCGCCCCCGGCCCCCCGGCACCCAGCGGGCGCCCGGGGGGCCCACGCCGGTTCGGGTGGCGGCCGCCAGCTCTTTTCCGGGGCGCCCCCGGCTCCGGTCACCTTGTCACCTGGTCACCTGGTCAGCTTTTCTCCGGGGCGCTGCGCCCCCGGCCCCCCGCCCGGGGGAACCCGCGCCGGTTCCCCCGGCCCCCCTCCGGCAAGAAATGCCGCCTCGACTTCATCCGTCGTGGCGCATGCCCAGCACTATTTCCACCGGACCAGTTCCATCCCGATGCGCCTGGATTCAGCCAGGCATGCGCCACATGCGCATAGAGCGAGACGGCATCAGTTTGAGGTCCAGGGGCGAGAGCCCCGGCAGGGGGGCGGCGGGGGTGAGGGCCGGCCACACTCTGTGCGGCTGTGCTATGACGCCTCGCCGTAGGCGAGGCATCAGTACGTCACCTTCACGGTTGTGCCCATGGGGGACCAGCGGTACAGCCAGGCGGCGGCGTCGAGCGGCAGGTTGACGCAGCCGTGCGACAGCCGCGCGCCGGTGCCGAAGCGGTTGTGCCAGTAGGTG
This sequence comes from Candidatus Ribeiella danica, assembly GCA_016717335.1. GTDB lineage: Bacteria > Chloroflexota > Chloroflexia > Chloroflexales > Roseiflexaceae > Ribeiella > Ribeiella danica. Next base: position 639,797 of record JADKFS010000002.1, on the reverse strand, counting down.
CCGTGCAGCGCCACGCCGCCGTTGATGTACATAACGTTCGGCACGTTCGGCACCACCCAGCGCTTGCCGTCCGTGACGCCGTCCATCGTCTGGACCTTGAGCTTGGCGTAGACCGAGTAGGTGCCGGTGGGCGTCTCCATCCCGTCGCGCCCGGTCGAGACCGGCGCGTCGAAGACCTGCTGCTTGCCCTCGTAGGCGTATAGCCACTGGTCGCTCAGGTTGACGACGATCAGCTTGGCGCCGCCCGAGCTTTCGGCCGGCTGCGGCTGTGGCGCGGGGGCGGCCGGCTGAGCGCGTGGCTGTGCGGCCGGCTGGGCCGGCGGCGGGGAGGTGGGCTGCACGACCAGCCGCGGCGCGGCGCCCAGCGCGGCCACGTCGGGCGCGGCGGGCGCGCTCGGGCCGTAGCTCTCGGCGCCCCAGCTGTCGACCGGGGCGACGTCGACGCCGCGCAGCAGCGCCAGCGCCCGCCCGAGCTCGCCAACCCGCACCTCGTCGGGCGTGCCGGCCAGCTGTGGGTCGCGCTCCAGCCGGGCCCGCTCGAAGTACTGCACCTGCTGGCGGCCCTGCGCGGTCATCTCCCAGATCGCCTCGCTGATCGGCGGCCCGAAGAACTCCAGGCCGCCCGCCGCGCGCCAGAAGCCCAGGAACGGCTCGCGTAGCGTGTGGCCGGTGGCGTCGAAGACCTGCTCGGCCGCGGCGGGCTTGTGCGGCGGCGCCGGCGCGAAGCGCTTCCAGAGCGCCTCGGCGTACTCCGCGCCGACCCGGCCGGTGCGAATCTGGTCGGCGCCGGAGTCGTCCGGCCGCTCCAGCCGCCCGCGCTCGAAGTACTGTACGGTCAGGCCGTCGGCGCTGGCAGCCTCGGCGATCGGGAAGCCCAGCAGCCGCTCACCCTGGTGCGTGCGCCAGAAGCTCAGGAAGCCCTGGTCGTCGGTTAGGTGGTGCCCGGTGGCGGGGAAGTACAGCGCGCCGCCGTCCGCGCGCGCCGTGGCGATGCCCGAAAGACCGGCCAGTACGACCAGCAGCGCGAGCCAGGCGCGAAAGAGCCGAGCCGTCATGGGACACCTTCATTTCAGGGCTTCACAGTGGCATGTAGCTGATACTGCCGATTATAGAACCAAATAGCGGCGTGTCAAGTACTCCGGTGGTATGACAGTTGCAGTTCAATCCGCGCGGGCGCTTTGGGCCGGATCGAGCTCGGCGCCTGCTCGAAGAAGCGAGCGAGAGCCGATCACGATCTTGACAAATCCTGTGCAGTCTGGTATGATGCACCTTGGTTGGGGAGTAGCCTCCCGCGCAACGCGGGCCAGCCGGTCGTCAATACAGGGTAGCGGCTCGAAACATAGCTGCTGCGCTCGGCCGGCTGCATGTGTCCAGACACTACTGGCGAGACCACCACGACACTCGATGCCGTGGGGTCTCGCCTTTTTTTTGCCCCACGGTCTATGCGGACAGGAGTATGGACGTTATGGGAAGCATCTGGCTGTGGGTCGGCTTCAACCTCTTCGTGCTGGCAATGCTCGCGCTCGACCTGGGCGTGTTCCACCGCAAGGCGCACGCCGTCTCGGTCAAAGAGGCCACCACCTGGAGCGTGGTCTGGATCGGTCTGGCGATGCTGTTCAACTTGGGCATCTACCTGTTCTGGGATCGCCTGGCGCCGGCCAGCGCCTACTCGAACGGCGACGCCGCGCTCTCCTTCTTCACCGGCTACCTGATCGAGAAGTCGCTCAGCGTCGACAATATCTTCGTGTTCGTGCTGATCTTCACCTACTTCAGCGTGCCGGCGCAGTACCAGCACCGCGTGCTGTTCTGGGGCATCCTGGGCGCGCTGCTGATGCGCGCGGCGCTGATCCTGGTCGGCGCCGCGCTGATCAAGGAGTTCCACTGGATTCTGTGGATCTTCGGCGCGTTCCTGATCTTCACCGGCGTCCGGATGGCGTTTCACAAGAACGAGGAGGTTCACCCCGAGAGCAACCCGCTGATCCGGCTGTTCCGGCGGATCATGCCGGTGACGCCGGCGTACGAGGGATCGCGCTTCTTCGTGCGGCGCGCCGGCACGCTGATGGCCACGCCGCTGTTCCTGGTGCTGCTGATGGTCGAGAGTAGCGACCTGATCTTCGCGGTCGACTCGATCCCGGCGATCTTCGCGGTGACGCAGGACCCGTTCATCGTCTACACCTCGAACGTGTTCGCCATCCTGGGGCTGCGCTCGCTGTACTTCCTGCTGGCCGGGGTGATGGATAAGTTCCACTACCTCAAGCTGGGGCTGTCGGTGGTGCTGACGTTCGTCGGCGTGAAGATGCTGGTGCCCGACGCGAGCGCGCTGCTCACGGGCGTCTCGTACAAGATCCCGACCGCGATCTCGCTGGGCGTGGTCCTGGGCATCCTGGCGGTCGCGGTGGTCGCCTCGCTGCTGCGCTCGCGCCGGCTGGCCGCGCAGGCCGGCTCCGCCACGCCGCTGCCGGCCGGCGAGTCGCCGAACCACTAGTGGCTCGCCAGACTGATCCTGCTGGGTGGGGGTGTGGGGGCGGCTTCGCCGCCCCCACCCCACCTGGGGAGGTTTGGAGGCGCTTTGCCCCTCCAAGCCTCCCCAATAACATCACCAAAAAACCGTCAACTCATAAACAACTGAACTGAGGCAACAACATGAACCGGTCTTTTCGTTTCACGCGTGTCGCCGGAATCGATATCAAGATCCACGTGACGTTCGTCCTGATCCTGCTGCTTGGCGCGCTGCAGTGGGGCGGCCAATTCGGCGCCGCGGGCGCACTGTTCGGCATCCTGCTGATGATCCTGCTGTTCGTGTGCGTCACGCTGCACGAGCTGGGGCATAGCTTAGTCGCGCAGCGCTTCGGGGTGCCGGTGCGCGAGATCGTGCTGCTGCCGCTGGGTGGTGTCGCCGTGCTCGGCCGCAACCCTTCCCGGCCGCTGCACGAGCTGCTGATCGCGGCGGCCGGCCCGCTGGTCAACGTGCTGATCGCCGCCGGTCTGTTCGCATTCACTGGCGCGACGCGCGCGCTCGGCGTGCTGGACGGCCAGGGGCTGGTGCCGGGCCAGGCGCCGTCGCCCTCGTTCGAGCTGCTGCTGTCCTGGCTGCTGGCCGCCAACGTCGGCCTGGTGCTGTTCAACCTCATCCCGGCCTTCCCGCTCGACGGCGGCCGGATGCTGCGAGCCGTGCTGGCGATGTTCACCGGCAACCAGCGCGCGACGCGAATCGCCGCGGTGATCGGCCAGGTGATCGCGGTCGGGCTGGCGGTGTACGGCTTCGCCAGCGGCAATATTCTGCTGGCGCTGGTGGCGGTGTTCGTGTTCTTCGGGGCCGGGCAGGAGAGCGCCCAGGGCCAGGCGCGCACTGTGCTGGAGACTCGGCGCGTCGGCGACGCCTACAACAAGTACGCGCTCACGCTGGCAATCGGCGACCGGGTGAGCAAGGTTGCAGATTACATCCTGACCAGCTACCAGCCCGACTTCGCCGTGCTGCAGGGTGGCAGCCTGGCGGGGATTGTCACGCGCGACGATGTGCTGCGGGCGCTGGCGACCGACCCGCGCGACGCTTATGTGACCGGCATCATGCGCCGCGAGGTCGTTCGGGTGGACGCAAATGCCTCGCTCGAGCAGGCGCGCGAGATCATGGGCGAGCGCGCCGCGCGGGTCGTCGCGGTCTACGACGGCGACAGCTACCTGGGTCTAGTGAGCCAGGAGGACATCGCCGAGGCGTTCGCGATCATCTCGTTCCAGCGGCGCCAGCACGAGCTGCGCCGGGCCGAGCCGGCCGCCGGCGCGTAGCGTGCTGGCTGGCGTCGGAGACTCGCTCCCCACTCCCGTCGCCGCGGGAGTGGGGAGATTCTTGAATAGATTGCCTGATATTCGCATCGATTGGCCTTATTCGCGATCAATCTGGAATACGCCGCCGGCGCTCTACGCGGGCGCGGCGGGCCTGCGCGCGTAGTGAATCTGCCACAGCAGCTCCCACGACTCCCCGCCGTCGCGCGAGCGCTCCCAGCGCCAGTCGAGCTGGTCGGCCGCGATGTTGTAGAAGACCATCCGCGTGCGCGTGGTGATGCCGTTCGCAGTCCGCTCCATCCCCAGGATCATCTCGCCGCCGCTGAGCCCGCCGGCCAGATCCAGGTAGCTGCCCTGGTTGTCGACCCAGGTCTGCTGCCAGGCGCCGAGCCGCGGGCTGTAGACCGACACGCTCATGCCGTGCAGCGGCGGCTCGCCGCCGCGAAACTGCTCCTCGATCACGTGGCCGCCCATGCGGCGCCGGATCGTGTTCGTCCCCACGCCGCCGTCCCACGTCACATCCCACTCGCCGACCCAGAAGTCGAACTGGCTGCTCTCGGGCGGCGGCGCGGGCGATTGCTCGGGCTGCTGGCTCGCGCTCACTGGCTCGCTCCTTTCAGCGGAAAAGGCGGCTTGCTCAGGCACGGCCGCGCCGCGATCTGCTGGACCATGCGCGCCCGCGACGTATCGACCTCGGGCATGTGCCGATCGACCAGGTCGAGCACCTCGGCGATCAGCTGGCCCAGCGCGGCGACGGCCTCGTGGCGATCGGCCGTGAACAGCGCCTGGGTGCGCTCGGCCGCGCCGGGCGGGGCGATCGGCAGGCGCCGCAGCAGGTCGGCGCTGCGCTTCGGCTTCTCCATCGAGAGGTAGACCCGGTTCAGCCCGGCCAGCACGCCCAGCATGTTGCCGACCATCTCGCACAGCGTGGCGTAGAAGCTGAGCATGTCGCCGCGGCCGAGCCCATGCAGCTCGAGCACCCAGCCGGGGTAGAACGCGAGGTGCTGGCGCACCATCTTGCGGCCCAGCTCCTCGGGGTAGTCGGCGATCCGCGCGCGCCACTGCTCGTAGAGCGCCTCGCCGTGGAAGGGGATGGCGCTCAGAAAACCGTCGAGCACCTCCTGCTTCTCCGGCTCCATGTCGGCGCGCTCGAGCACGTCGGCGACCGACCGATCCCACCAGGCCAGCGAGAAGTGCGCGACGTCGATCTTGGTCGCGCCGACGAAGTACTGCTCGACCACCACCTCGTCGTCGAACAGCTTGCGGAAGGTGAAGCGCTCGGCGCCGGAGTCCTGCAGCGGGGTGGCCTGGAGCCAGTCGTGGTCGAGCGGCTCCCAGTAGACTGCCATGTCCATGTCGGAGTAGGCGTCGGCCAGGCCGCGCGCGGCCGAGCCGCCCAGCGCGGTCATCCGCACCTGCGGGCGCGCCGCGTAGACCTGGGCGATCTCGCGCGCCAGCTCGACGCGCCACTGGCTGGCCTCGTTCATGGTGTTCTCCTTTCAGCCCAGGCTGATCTCCAGGTAGATCTTGCGGAAGCGCTCGCGCGCGCGGAACAGGCGCAGGCGCACCGCCGTCTCCGAGCAGGCCAGCGCCGCGGCGACCTCGCGGGTGCTGTGGCCGGCGTGGACGCACAGGATCAGCAGGCGCCGCGCGTCCGGCGAGAGCTGCGCCAGCGCCGAGCGGACCGGCTCCTGCTCGTGCAGCTGCGACTCGGCCGCGCTGTCGCCCGCCTGCAGCGATGTGTCGAGCGACCCCATCGACAGCCGCCGGCGCCGGCGCAGCTGGTCGTAGGCGGTGTTCGTCGCGATGCGGTAGAGCCACGCGGTCGGGTTGGCGATCGGCGTGGGCTGCTCCCAGTGGCGCAGCGCCTTCAGAAAGGTCTCCTGGCACAGATCCTCGGCCAGCGCGCGGTCGTCCACCAGCCGGGTCAGGTGGGCCAGCAGCGCGCCCCGGTGCGACTCGTACAGCGCCGCGAGCGACGGGCGGCCTTCGCGCTCAGGTGCGATTGACATGTGAGCTCGTCTCTTCAGCTGGCAGTCGGCAGTCGGCAGAGTATCGCCGGTGTCGCCGAAGTGCAGCGGCCCTGCCGGCTGCCAGCTGCACACTGCCAGCACAAGGTTCGGGACGTTCGTGTCGGGTTTGGGCAGCCACGATCGGTTCTGCGGTTCTGCAGTTCCGTGGCCACAGAACTGCAGAACCAACTGGCGGCAACCGGCACGCTTTTCTGGAAGGCTGTGCTAGCCCTGGCTGCGGATGCGCGGGTCCAGGAAGCCGTAGCTCATGTCGACCAGGATGTTCGCGAACACGATCAGCGTCGCGTAGATCAGCGTCGAGCCCATGATCATCGAGTAGTCGCGCTGGAACAGCGAGCTGACGAAGAAATTCCCGACCCCTGGGATGCCGAAGATCGCCTCGGTGATCACCGAGCCGCTGATCAGGTCGATCAGCGCCGGGCCGAGCAGCGTGACGATCGGGATCAGGCCATTGCGGGCCATGTGGCGCACGATCACGGAGATCTCGGACAGGCCCTTCGCGCGGGCGGTGCGGATGTAATCCTGGCGCTTGATCTCCAGCATGCTGGCGCGGGTGATCCGCGTGATGAACGACATCGTCGCCAGGCCCAACACCAGCGCTGGGGTGATGTAGGGCGCCCAGCTGTTCCAGTTGTTATTCGAGATCGAGATCCACTTGAGGGTGGTGCCGAACAGCATGAGCGCCAGCAGGCCGGTGATGAAGCTCGGCACGGCCACACCGATCGTCGAGAAGAGCAGGCTGAGATAGTCGACCAGCGAGTTCTGCCGGAGCGCGGCGATGATCCCGAGCGGGATGCCGGCGATCAGCGCGAACGCCATCGCCAGCACGCCCAGGCGCATCGAGTAGGGCCACTGCTTGAACAGGATGTCCTGGACGCTCTTGCCGCGCTGGCGGTAGGAGGGCCCCAGGTCGCCCTGCACGGCGTTGATCATGTAGTTGCCGAACTGGCTGTCGAGGTAGGCCCGGCCGAGCCGCAGCGGGTTGCGCTGGCCCTGCTGCCAGGCCGCGCTCAGCGCCGCCGGGTTGAGGTACTGCGGCTTGTCGAGGCCGAAGTAGCTCCTCAGCGCCTTGAGGGTCGTCCCATCAACCTGCTTCTTGTTGTTGTCCTTGTCGAACGGGCCGCCGGGGGCCTGGTGCATGAGGAAGAATGTGACTAGGCTGACGAAGAAGAGCACCGGTATCGCCCAGATGAATCGGCGAATGAGAAATGTGAACATCTCTGCTCTCCTTAGAAGAGGTTCTTGTGAACCCTACACTTCTGGGCCATGAGTCATCCCGTATGTTACAAACCCCACCCCCTGCCCCCGCCCCTGCCAGGGGCGGGGGTTTCTTTTTCGTGGGTGTGGGGGATGGCGCGACAAAGCGAGATTTCTGAATTGTTAAATGTGGGATGAATCATGACCTTGGAGAGGCGTGGAGGGGCCGCAGGCCCCTCCGCACCCCCAACTGTAAAGATCTGCCACGACCGCGCGGCGCGCTACTGCGAGAGCGTCACGTTGAACAGGCTGGTCATCTGGCCGGCAAAGTCGGCGTCTTGGGGCGTGTAGTCGAGGCCCTGGACATTGGGCTTGATCAGGAAGGTGTTCTTGGTGTGCGAGCGCATGATCTGGGCCTCGTCGCCGATGACCAGCTTCTGGGCCTGGTCGTAGAGCTGGGCGCGCTTGGCCGGGTCGATCTCGACGTCGGCCTGCGCCAGCAGCTTGTCGACCTCGGCGTTGGTGTAGCCGGTGTTCTTGGCGAAGTTGGTGCCCGACTGCCAGTAGACGCTCAGCCAGTTCTGCGGGTCGGGGTAGTCGGCGCACCAGCCGGCAGTGGTGATCTGCGGGTAGGTCGCGACATCCTTGCGCATGTTGACCAGCGTGGTGCCCTCGACCGGGTCGGGGACGACCGCGACGCCCAGGCTCTTCTGGTACATCTGGGCGATGTACTCGGTGCGCGCCTGGTTGGCCGGGTTGTTGCTGTTGTACGAGTACTTGACCTCGGGCAGGTCGGCGCTGTTCGGGAAGCCCGCCTCGGCGAGCGCCTGCTTGGCCTTGGCCGGGTCGTAGCCGAAGCGCGTCTCGCTCGCGTCGTTCCCCGGGTAGCCCGGCGGGATCCACGTCAGGGTCGCGATCTCGGTGTCCTTCAGCGCGTCGCGCACGTAGCCCTCGCGGTCGAAGCCGTAGGCGAACGCCTCACGCACCTTCGGGTTGTCGAACGGCGGCTTGGTCAGGTTGAAGCTGATCGTCGAGGTGCACGAGCCGGGGTACTCCTTGTACTCCTTGCTCAGCAGCGGGTCGGCTTTGATCGTCGGCACGTCGTTCGGGTCCGGCGTCATGATGTCGACTTCGTTGTTCTTGTAGGCCTGCAGCGCCACCGACAGGTCGTCGATGTAGCGGATCTGCAGCTTGTCGAGCTTCGGCGGGCCGGCCCAGTAGTTCTCGTTGGCCTTGAACTCGAGCAGGTTCGACGATTTGTCGATCGTGGTGACCTGCCACGGCCCGTTGCCGATCTGGTTGGCCGGGTTCTCGTACCACTGCTCGCCGCCCTTTTTGACCAGGTCGTCCTTGGCCGGGTACATCACCCAGATGCCCGCCAGCGTGTGGAAGTAGGGCGTCGGCTGCGCCAGGTCGAACACGATCGTCTTGTCGTCCGGCGCCGTCACGCCCAGCGCCTTGTCCAGGTCGGGCAGCTTGGCCTCGTCGGTGGGCACCTCGGTGTTGATGATCGCGTCTGCGCCTTTGATCATACTGATCGAGGTCTGGTAGTCGCCGGGGCTGTGCGGGTCGAGCGTGCGGTAGACCGCGTTGACGAAGTCCTGGGATGTCAGCGGCGAGCCGTCGGAGTACTTGAGGCCGTCGCGCAGGTGGAAGGTGATCTCGGTCGCGTCGGCGTTGTACTCCCACTTCTCGGCCGCGGCGGGGACGGTCTTCAGGTCCTTGTCGAAGCGGGTCAGGCCCTCGTAGTTCATCAGCAGCACGGCGATCTCGTTCGAGAATGAGGATTTCTGTGGGTCCAGGGTGTCGGGCCAGGTGAAGTCCTGGACGCGCAGCGTGCCGCCGGCCGCGCCGGTCGTACTGGTCGGCTCGCCGGTGGCGGCCGGGACGCTGGTGGCCTCCGCCGCGGCGGTGGTCGCCTGTGGCTCGGCCGCGGCCGCGGTCGGCGCTGCCGCGCCGCTGGTTGGGGTGGCGGCCGGCTGCCCGCCGCCGCAGGCCGCGAGAATCGGTACGATCAGGGCCAGCAGCAGCGCGATCACCAGGCCGCTCCGTCGTTTGGTTTGGTTCATAGAGGCGATCTCCTTCCTAGTAGCTCACGCAAAGCCGCAAAGAAGCCGGCGCCCTCATGCGCTTGCGCGAGATCGATTCAAACAGCCACCAAAGCTCGGAGACGCGAGGACGGCGCTCTGATGTCCTCTGAGTCTTCGAGTCTTGGTGGCACGTAGGCTCCTCGCTCGTATGCGAAAGGCGTTGGGTCGAGGGGCGGGTTGTGCGCTCGCCCCTCGGCTGTGGGAAGTCGCGGCTTACTGCGCGAGCGTGACGTTGAGCAGGCTGGTGGTCATGCCAGGGTAGGTGTTCGAGTCCTGCGGGGTGGCCTCCAGGCCCTGGACGTAGGGCTTGACCAGGAATGTGCCCTTGCTTGTCGATCGGATGATGTACGGCGCGTCGTCGACCACCAGGCGTTGCGCCTGCTGGTACAGGTCCAGCCGCTTGGCCTGGTCGACCGTGACATCGGCCTCGTGGATCAGCTTGTCGACCTCGGGGTTCTTGTAGCCGATGTTCTTGGCGAACTGGCTGGACGACTCCCAGAAGATGCTCAGCCAGTCCTGCGGGTCGGGGTAGTCGGCGCACCAGCCGCCGCCGTACACGAACTGCGGCGCGGTGTTGACGTCCTTGCGCAGGTTGTTGAGCGTCTTGCCCTCGGTCGGGTCGAGCACGAGCGAGATGCCCAGGCTCTTCTGGTAGTTCTGCACGAGGTACTCGACGCGCGACTGGGTGGCCGGGTTGTTGCTGTTGTAGGTGATCTTGATCTCCGGCAGGCCCTGGCCGTTCGGGAAGCCCGCCTGCTCCAGCAGCTGCTTGGCCTTGTCGGGGTTGTAGTCCAGGCGCTTGTCCTCTGCGTCGTAGCCAGGGTAGCCCGGCGGAATCCAGGTGACGGTCTTGGCGCTGGTGTCCTTCAGCGCGTCGCGGATGAACGATTCGCGGTCGAAGCCGATGTTGAAGGCCTGCCGCACCAGCTTGTTGTCGAACGGCGGCTTGGTGTTGTTTAGCTCGAACGACTCGGTGCACGAGCCGAGCGGGTCGATGTACTCCTTCCCGAGCACCGGGTCGGCCTTGATCGTCGGCACGTCGTTCGGGTCGGGCACCGTGATGTCGATCTCATTGTTCTTGTAGGCCTGCAGCGCCACCGACAGGTCGCCGATGAAGCGGACCTGTACGCCGTCCAGCTTCGGTCGGCCGGCCCAGTAGTTCTCGTTGGCCTTGAGCTCGATCAGGTTCTGCGATTGGTCCATCGTGGCGATCACGAACGGGCCGTTGCCGATCTGGTTGGCCGGGTCCTCGTACCAGGTCTCGCCGCCCTTCTCCACGAGATCCTGCTTGGCCGGGTAGGTGACCCACAGCGACGCCAGGGTGTGGAAGTACGGCGTCGGCTGGGTCAGCTCGAACTTGATGGTCTTGTCGTCGGGGGCCGTCACGCCCAGCGCCTTATCCAGCTCGGGGATCTTGGCCTCGTCGGTCGGCACTTCGGTGCTGAGGATCGCCTCGGCGCCCTTGATCATGAAGAAGGTGCCCTGGTAGTCGCCGATGGTGCCGCGCGGGTCGAGCGAGCGGTAGACCGCGTTGACGAAGTCTTGCGCGACCAGCGGCGAGCCGTCGGAGTACTTGAGGCCGTCGCGCAGGTGGAAGGTGATCTCGGTCGCGTCGGCGTTGTACTCCCACTTCTCGGCCGCGGCGGGGACGGTCTTGAGCTCTTTGTCGAGCCGGGTTAGGCCCTCGTAGACCAGGCTCAGCACGCCGATCTCGTTGGCGACCGATGCGTCCTGGGGGTCCAGTGTGTCGGGCCAGGTGACCAGGTTGACGCGCAGGACGTTGCCGGTGGCGCCGCCCGTGGTCGGCGCGGCCGTCTCGGCTGGCGCGCTGGTAGCTTCCGCCACTGCGGCGGTGGGCGCCTGTGGCTCATTTGTCGTGGGTGCGCCGGCAGTGGGCTCTGCCGGGGCGCTGGTCGGCACGCCGGCGGTCGATCCGCCGCAGGCCGCCAGGATCGGGATGAGGAGGGCGAGCAGCAAGGCGATGGCCAGGCTGCGCCGTCGTGAAGGTTGGTTCATCGGACTCCGATCTCCTTTCTGAGCATCATTGAGACTTCCATCCAGACAAGATCGCCGCGGCTATGCGCTCCCTCCTTGCGTGGCAGGCCGCGCCCTGTCGCGATCCGCCACTCCCGCGCTGCCGGCAAATAGCAGTGCGGGTTGGCGAACGCCGATAGCTGCGCGAGCCTGCGAGCCGGCGGCGCAGCGGTCGGCTGCAAGGATTGTGCCATTGGGAGGTCTGGCGAGATTGAAGGCCACATCAGACCTTCCCTCTGGTAGAGATTCATCAAAAACGAAGAATAGGCTCTAAACGATACAGCGAACACGATAGAGCGATCGACGTTGATTAAAATGGTTTATAAGATGGTAAAATCTATTATAGCGATAAGGTGCGCAAGAGTGGTTAAGATCGTGAAAAATATTTGTCAAAAATGTAAAGTCATGATCTTCCGCTTAGCTACGCGCATTGTACGTATGTAAAATAAACTCAAAGTGGGTTGTAAAAAATGTAAAATATGTATCAAGGGCTACTCAAGGTCTGGGCGCCATGCTATAATGTTGCTTGTGAAGAAGTTCCTTGCAGACAGGCTCTCTTCGAGCACCGCGCTGATCTCGGGGCTGCTGGCGCTGCTGATGCTGCTGGCCTCGCTCCAGTATTCCTGGCTGGGCGAGATCAGCGCGGGCGAGCGCGATCGCATGCAGGCGCTGGTCAACAGCGGCGCGGCGCGCTTTGGCGAGGATTTCGATCTGGAGATCGCCGGGATGTTCCTGGGCCTGCAGATGCACGCGGATACCGTGCGCGCGCAGGACTGGGAGCGCTACCAGCAGCGCTATGAGCACTGGCGCGCGCGCTCGACCCACCCGCGCCTAGTCGGCGACATCTACCTGGCGCAGCTCTACGAGAACGGGCGCGTGCGGCTGCTGCAGTTCAATCCTGACAAGCGCCAGTTCGTGACCACCGAGTGGATAGCGGCAATGAGCGGGCTGCGGCGGCGCTTCGAGCAGTCCCTCAAGACGATGCACGTGGAGGGCGGGCTGCTGGTCGGCAATACGCCCGACCCGGTCGCCGACGACATCCCCGCGCTGGTGATCCCGGTCGCGCACATGGAGCTGCTCTCCGACCCGCAGAACACCGATATCGACACCGACCTGATCTTCGGCGAGACGGTGCTGCGCCGCCGGCTGTGCCCGCGCTGCAGGTCGAACGACGGCCTGCTGTTCGCCTATACGATCGTCACGCTGAACCAGCAGTACCTCTGGCAGCAGTTCGTGCCGGAGCTGGCCCGCAAGTACTTCGCGACCGGCGACCGGCTCGACTACAACGTGGCGATCGTCAGCCGGCGCGACCCGAGCCGGCTGGTCTACCACACCAACTCGGCGGTCTACGAGACGGCGCCGGTCTCCGGCGACGCGACCTCGTACCTGTTCAGCCTGCGGCTCGACGAGATCAACCGGCTGCTGCTCGACGACACGCTCCGGCTCGGCGACCTGCCGGATATCGGCGACCGGCAGTCGTGGCGGATCGCGGTTGGCCGCACCCCTAGTCAGGAGCCTGAGTCAGGTGCGGCCCTGGCGGGTAGCGCGAGCGGCCGCTGGCAGCTCATCCTGACGCATCGCGCCGGATCGCTCGAGGCGGCCGTGGCGGGCCTGCGCTTCAGAAACCTGCTGATCAGCTCGGGCATCCTGCTGCTGCTGGCCGTGAGCGTGGTCACGATGCTCGTCACCTCGCGGCGCGCCCAGCGCCTGGCCGATCAGAAGATGGAGTTCGTCGCGGCGATCTCGCACGAGCTGCGCACGCCGCTCGCGGTGATCTGCTCGGCGGGCGAAAACCTGGCCGACGGAGTCGTGCCCGACCCGCAGCGCGCCAGGCAGTACGGCGCGGTGATCCACACCGAGGGCCGCCGCCTGGCCGAGATGGTCGACCAGGCGCTCGAGTTCGCGGGGGCCGAGTCGGGCCGCAAGGCCTACGCGCCGCGCCCGATCGCCGTGCGCGAGCTGCTGGACCAGGCGCTGACGATGTGCCAGCCGCAGCTGCACGAGCGGGGCTTTGTGGTCGATCAGCAGATCCCGGCTGATTTGCCGCTCGTGCTGGTCGATCCGACTGAGATGGTGCGCGCGCTGCAGAATCTGATCCGCAACGCGATCAAGTACGGCGGCGAGGACCGCTGGATCGGCCTGCACGCCCAGGCGCAGGCTGGCGAGCGCGGCCGTGAGGTCTATATCAGCGTGCGGGACGCCGGCATGGGCATCGCGCCCGAGGATCTGCCGCACATCTTCGAGCCGTTCTACCGCAGCCACGACGCGATCGCCGCCCAGATCCACGGCAGCGGGCTGGGACTGAGCATGGTGCGCCAGATCGTCGAGGCGCACGGCGGGCGGATCGTCGTGCAGAGCACGCTGGGACGGGGCAGCGCCTTCACGATCTACCTGCCCTGCGCCACCGGCAATGAGCGCCAGCCGGCGCTGGGGCGGCGCGCGGCGACGGGCCTGCGTGGGAAGCTGGGAGGCTGACAGAGGCTCTATAAGTGGGTGGCAATGAGCAAGCGAATTCTGTTCGTCGAAGACGAGCCCGGCCTGGTGATGACGCTGACCGATCGCCTGCGCAACGAAGGCTACGCGGTCGAGACCTCGTACGACGGCGAGTCGGGCCTGGCGCGCGCCACCGACGAGCGCTTCGACGCGATCATCCTGGACGTCATGCTGCCGCGCAAGAGCGGCTTCGACGTCTGCCGCGACCTGCGCCAGCGCGGCGTCGCGACGCCGCTGATCATGCTGACCGCGCGCGGGCAGATCGTCGACAAGGTGGTCGGCCTGAAGCTCGGCGCGGACGACTACCTGACCAAGCCGTTCGAGATGAGCGAGCTGCTGGCGCGGCTGGAGGCGCTGCTGCGGCGCGCCCCGTCGCCGCCCGAGCCGGCCCCGTCGAGCGAGTCCTACCAGTTCGGGCCGGTGCGGGTCGACTTTCGGCGGGCCGAGGTCGAGCACGCCGGCAAGTCGGTCGAGCTATCGGCGCTCGAGTTCCGGCTGCTGCGCTACTTCATCGAGCACCGCGGCGCGACGATCTCGCGCGACGAGCTGCTGAACGAGGTCTGGGGCTACAACGCGCTGGTCTCGACCCGCACGGTGGATGTGCACGTGGCCTGGCTGCGGCAGAAGATCGAGACCAACCCGCGCCACCCGCAGTTCATCCTGACCGTGCACGGCATGGGCTATAAGTTCGTCGGGTAGCGTCGGCTGGCCGATTGGCGCCGCTCAGTCGAGGTAGTCGCGCAGGTGGCTGCCGGCCTCGGAGCTGCGCAGCCGCCGCAGCGCCTCGGCCTCGATCTGGCGCGCGCGCTCCCGGGTCATGCCCATCTCGCGGCCGACCTCCTCGAGCGTGCGGTGGCGGCCGTCTAGAATGCCGTAGCGCAGGCTGATGATCTTGCGCTCGCGCTCGCTCAGCTGGCCCAGCGCGGCCTCAAGGTCCTCGCGCATCAGGCGCTGCGCGGCCGCCTCCAGCGGCGCGGCCTGGCGCGTATCGGTCACGAAGTCGCCCAGCGTGTGGTCGCCCTCCTCGCCGACCGGTGTCTCCAGCGAGATCGGCACCCGCCCGGCCTCGAGCACGCGCGCGATCCGGTCGGTCGGCTGGCCCAGCGCCTCGGCGAGCTCCTCCACGTTTGGCTGGCGGCCCAGCGCCTGCGAGAGCTGGTCGGTGGCCCGCCGCACCTGGCCGACCGAGTCGCTCATGTGCACCGGCAGGCGAATCGTGCGCGACTGCTCGGCCAGCGCGCGCGTGACCGCCTGGCGGATCCACCAGGTCGCGTAGGTCGAGAAGCGATTGCCGGCGTGCGGGTCGTACTTCTCGACCGCGCGCATCAGGCCGATGTTGCCCTCCTGGATCAGGTCGAGGAACGAGAGGCCGCGGCCCATATACTTCTTGGCGATGCTGACGACCAGCCGCAGGTTGGCCTGGATGAGGTGCTGGCGCGCCTCCTCGCCGTTCGCCACGTCCACGCGCAGGGCAGCCCGCAGCTGCGGCGTCAGATCCTCGCCCGACCCGAGCCGCGCGGCGGCTGCGGCGCCGCGGGCCATCCGCTCGGCCAGCTCGATCTCCTGGGCCGCGCTGAGCAGGCGCACGCGCCCGATCTCGTTCAGGTACGACTGGATCGAGTCGAGCGTCGGGTCCTGGGCCGCCCGCAGGTCGCCGATCAGCGGCTGATCGCCGAGATCGGTCTCGTCGAGCTCCGGGTCGTCCTGGCTCGCTGCAGGCGTGGGCTTGCCCAGCTCCAGCTCAGTTGGGGTATGCTCCTTGTCGACTGGCATAGCTCGTGACCTTCGGGCGCTCCGCTGCTAGCGGTAGCAGTACGTTCAAGCTGCCCTCGGCGTTGGTACGGCACATTCTGTGCCACGTTTTGCTATGCCCTGCGCGGGCGACCCTCACCCCCTGCCCCCCTCTCCCGCTGGGAGAGGGGGAATCAGGGTCGGCAGCGCGGTTGCGGCGCAGCCGCAACCGCGCTGCCGACCCGTTTGACCCCCGCCCCTGGCAGGGGCGGGGGCAGGGGGTGGGGTGATCCAGCGCACAACGACGCCATGAACAAGCAAACCTACCCCCGAAAGGGGGAGGGGTATCTAACTACGCCTCCCACGAGCTGCCGCGCGGCAGCTCGATCGGCGGGCTGCTGCCGCGCCGTCTCCTGGCCCGGCCCGCCAGCTCGGCCGCGCCCGCCAGCAGCGTCGGGCCGACCATGAGCGCGACGCCGACGATCTGGGCCAGGTCGTAGCCGGGCTGCCACCAGGCTTCGACCCAGATCAGGAAGGCGTAGCTCGCCGCCCCGCCGATCGTCCAGGCGATCATCCGGCGGGCTGGCCCACCCCACGGCAGCAGCGCCGCCAACGTCACCGGCCAGATCAGATACCAGGGCCGCAGGTTCCACACCGCCGCCAGTAAGAACACGTACACGACCTCGAAGCAGGCGCGCGGCAGCCGCTCGTGCCGGCGCGACAGCGCGCCGGCCTGGTAGGCCCACACCACCAGCACGGCCCCGCCGCCGAGCAGCGCCGCCCACTGCCTGATCGCCGTGTCCGGCAGACGGGCGTGCAGCAGCGCGATCGCCGCCGAGGCCGGCGAGGTGTAGATGATGGCGCTCTGCCCCGCCAGGCTGCCCCAGACCGCGCCCAGGTCGTAGAATGGGTACAGCGCGACCGCGACCGCCGCCACGCTCAGCGCCGCGCTCCAGCCGAGTGTCCGCCAGCGTGCGCCGTGCTCGGCCCGCCGCCACAGCGCGATCAGCGCGAGTGGGATGAGCGGCAGCGTCACATATTTGATCAGCGCGGCGATCACCAGCAGCGGGATGACCAGCTTGTCGCGCCGGCCGATCCAGGCCCACAGCGCCAGCAGCAGCGGCAGCGCCAGCAGCACGTCGTTGTGGCCGTTGCCGATGCCCTCCCACAGCACCAGCGGGTTCCAGAGGTACAGCAGCGCGCCGCTCGCGGCGTCGGAGCGGCCGGCCGCCGCCAGCGCGCGGACGATCGCCCAGCCGCCCAGCAGCAGTGCGGCCGCCAGCAGGATCTTGAGGCCCAGCAGCGCGACGATCATGCGGTCGCCCGCGAGCCAGGTGATCGGTGCGGCGACCAGGTTCCACAGCGGGCCGTAGGGCGACACGTGCCCGGCCCACTCCGGCGTCATATAGGCCGACCAGGCGTCGGCCGGGAAGTCGCGCGGGAGCGCCGCGTTGGGGTTGGCGCCGTAGCTGGTGAGCAGCCGCGACCGCGCGGCGTACAGGAACAGGTCGATCGCGTTGACCGGGTACATCCAGTCCATGCCGATCGTCATCAGCGCCGCGCAGCCGAAGACTGCCGGCAGCGCCGTGTGGGTCGTCAGGCGCCGGCTCTCGCGCAGCGCCAGCAGGTAGAGCGCGAACAGCGCCGCCATCCCGGCGACGTAGCCGGCGAATGGCGCGGCGGCGTAGCCGGAGAGCTTGCCGATGTCGGTCAGGCCGGAGCTGTTCGGGCCGAGCGGGTAGCGCCAGGCGAAGGCGAGGATCGGCACGAGCATGCCCAGGCCGTAGATCCATAGCCGTGCCGCCGGCCGCCGAGCCAGCGCCTGCCACGCGCTCATCAGCCAGCCGCGGCCGAGCACCAGCAGCGGCGGGATGTAGATCAGCGCCGCCATCAGCAGCTCGCGCCCGATCGTCTTATCCTGCAGCCCCAGCGCGGGCGCGAGCAGCCCGCCGGCGATGTAGCCGAGCAGCGCGGTGGCGCACAGCAGACCGACGCCCCAGGCAGCCCGCGCTCGCCAGGGCTGCAGCGCGACCAGCGCTAGCGGCCAGATCGCGTACCAGGGCTGGAACCAGGTGTTGCCCACGAACAGGAACCACAGCGCCAGCCAGAGCATGTGCTCTACGAGCCGATCGGGCGCGCGCCAGGCTCGCCACGCCGCCCAGCCGATTCCCAGCAGCAGGAGCGCCAGGCTTGCGGATGCTACGATCGCCGCGCTCCGATCGGGCGCGAACAGCGGCGCGATCGCGGCGTGGAGCGCCGCCAGCCAGGTAGAGGTGTAGAGTCCGCGCCGGTCGCGCACGTTCTGCAGAGTCTGCGCGCCGGCCCAGAACGGCGCGTAGGCCAGCGCGACCAGCGCGCCGCAGGCCAGCCCGCCGAGGGTGACCAGTCGCAGCCGCGCGCGCCAGCCCGGCATCCGGCGCAGCGCAGCCACCAGCGCCACCGGGCCGAAGAAGAACGCGACGTACTTGATCAGCCCGCCGGCCGCCAGCGCCAGCAGCGCCGCCAGGATGGGCAGCAAAGAGATCAGGGTGTATCGCGGCACTCGCTCCTGGTCTCCTGGTCTCCTGGTCTCCTGGTCTCCTGGTCTCGTCCTGAAGGCCGCTATCGCCAGCACGATGCACAGCGCCATCCATGCGTCGTTGTGGGCGACGCCGATGGTCTCCCAGAGCGCGAGCGGGTTCCAGAGCCACAGGTATAGGCCGAGCTGGCGGTGCTCGGGGGCGGCCCGCCCGAGCGCGATCCAGATCGCGGCGCCGCACAGCAGGAAGCCCAGCGCCGCCACGATCTTGTAGGCGACGATCAGCCGCAGCAGCTGCGCCGAGGGATCGAGCGGCGCCGGGCCGGGCATCTCGCCGGCCAGCCGCGCCACCACCCAGCTCAAGCCCTCCCACAGCGGGCCATACGCGGTCACGGCCTGCTTCCAGGCGACGTAGCGGATCAGCGGGTCGCTCTTGAACTCCGACGGCGTGGCCACGAACGGGTTGGCGCCGTAGCGCGCCAGCATGCGGCCGCGGAACAGGTAGTCGTACACGTCGGTCGACGTCATCGGGTGGACGAGCAGCAGCAGCGCCACGAATGCGATCCCGCCGCCGGCGATCAGCAGCGGCGCCCGGCGATCGGCTGGGCCGCGCGCCAGCGAGAGTGCGCCAAGCAGGTACGCGCCGAACAAGAAGGCAATGCACCCGACTACCAGCAGGCCGGTCGGCCACTCCGCTGGAGCGATGTTGTTGAGGTTCAGCAGTGGGATTCCGTAGGTGCGCGCCAGCGGGAGCCGCAGGTAGATCGCGCCGTAGACCAGCGCCGAGCTGACGCCCGCGAGCGCCAGGCTGATTGGCGCCGTCATCCGCGGCTGCCCGGCCGAGAACTGTCGCATAGTCTCTTCCTGTTGGGTGCCCTCGGGCGCGTTCGCTTGAACAGAGACACGAATCGAAGTGAGCACGGTAGCAATCGCTATACCAGCGCTTGACCTGCCGCGCCCGCGCACGGCGCAGATTGAGATCGCGGATCTGGCCTGTTGCTCGCGTGGCACGATTCTTGCTACTAACACTCATGGCCCGCAGCTCAGTTCTTAGGGGACACCCATATGAAGAGCGACACGCTGACCCATCAGATCGAGGCCATGCGCCAGCGCGTGCGCGTGCTCTACCGCAGCGCCGACGTCGCGCCGATGCCGCATGACCTGCTGCCGGAAGCCTTCGAGGAATTGCACGCGGCCCTTGAGGAGCTGCAGACGATGCAGGACGAGCTGCGGCAGCAGAAGGAGTACCTGCTCGATACATGCGAGACCGTCGAGTCCGAGCGCCAGACCTACCGCGAGCTGTTTGAACTCGCGCCGATCGGGTATCTGGTCACTGGCCTGGACGGCACGATCCACAAGGCTAACCAGGCCACCGCCACGCTGCTCAACTCCGCCGAGAAGATGCTGGTCGGCCGCTCGCTGGCGCTGTTCGTGCCCGAGGGCGAGCGGCGCGCCTTCCGCTCGCAGATAGCGGACTTGCGCCAGACCGATCGGCCGGTCGAGCTGCTGTGCCGTCTCCAGCCGTGGAATGGCGCGCCGTTCGAGGCAGAGCTGACGGCGTCGGTGGCGCGCGGCGGCATGGGTCGCGCGGTCGGCCTGCGCTGGGTCGTGCGCGCGACGAGCGAGCGCGAGCGCGCCGCCGGCCGGCTCAGGGCCAGGGTCGCGGAGCTGGAGCGGCGCGTGGCCGATCTGGAGGCGCACGAGCTGGTGGCGCCCGACGGGAAAGACGCGCCGTCGGTCGATCCTGGCCGGCGCGCCGAGGTGTCGCAGCGCCGGCTGGCGGTGCTGATCGACGCCAGCTTGCAGCTGGCTGTCTCATTCGACGAGTCTGCCGCGCTGGGGCGCGCCGTGGGAATGCTCGTGCCGCCGCTGGCCGACCTATGTATGCTCGACATGATCGAGCACGACGGCGGCATCCGCCGTCTGACCCTCGGGCACGTGAGCGCGCTGGGCAAGCCGCCCGAACACAAGCAGCTGCGCCGCTACCAGCCCGACCCGGCGCGGCACGGCGGCGAGCCGGTGGCGCTCTACGCCGACGCGCCCCGCCTGAGCGCGCCGATCTCCGACGACCTGCTGCGCGCGATTGGCCGCGACGCCGAGCACCAACGCCTGCTGCGCGCGCTGGCGCCGGTATCGTGCATCTGCGTGCCGCTCCAGAGCCGCGAGCGCGTCGTCGGCGCGCTGACGCTGCTGACGGCCGGCTCAGACGGCCCGTACACTGCCGAGGATCTGACGCTGGTGCGCGAGTTTGCCGGCCGCGCGGCTGTTGCCGTGGAGCGCGCCCAGCTGTACCGCTGAGGCGAAAACTGGCTCACCTCATCCCCTGCCAGGACCGAGGCCCCGGCGGAGCCGAAACCCCGGCGCCAATCAAGAGCCCCCCGCTCCCGTGCCGACGGGAGCGGGGGACTGGAGCGTGGGGCGAACAGCCTCAGACGGCGCTCACCTCTGGCACCGCTGTGTGCGCCAACAGGTAGTCGTAGGCGCTGAGCGCCGCGCGCGCGCCGTCGCCGATCGCGATCAGAATCTGCTCGCCGAACGAGGTCGTCACGTCGCCGGCGGCGAACAGGCCCACCACTGAGGTTGCGTTACGCTCGTCCACCCAGATGAAGCCGTCCGGGTCGGTCTGCACGAGCTTTCGCACGCAGGCGCTGTTGGGCATCAGGCCCAGGTCGATGAACGCCGCGTCAACGCGCAGCCGGCGGATCTCGTCCTCGCGCGCGAGCAGCAGCGCCTCGACCGTCAGATCGCCGACGACCTCGCACACCTCGTACCCCTCCAGCAGCTCGACGTTGGGCCGCAGGCGCAGCGCCGCCGCGAGCGGCGTGGTCACGCTCGGGTGATCGGGCGCGATCAGGTAGACCTTGGTGGCGATGCGCGCCAGCTCGCCGGCGCCGCGCAGCGCCCGCACGCTCGTGCCGATCACCGCCGCGATCTTGCCCGCCAGCAGGTGCGAGTGCGTCGTCGCCGAGTAGCCCAGCCCCTGGCCCAGCAGCTCGCTCGCGCCGGGCACGTCGAGCCGGATCGGCGCCGCGCCGGTCGCTACGATCACCGACAGGCCCTCGCGCATACCGTGGTGTTTGGTGTGCACCTGAAAGATGCTGCCGATCTTCGTGATATCCACAACCTGATCGCGCAGCGTGTGTCCGGCCCGGATCGTCACATAGCGCTCGAATGAGCGGACCGCGTCGGCGCCCGGCAAAAACTCCTCGCCGATCTGGCCGGTGATGTGCTGGCGCGTGCCGGCTTTGCCGTCCAGATCCTCGTAGATCACCAGGGCATCCAGGCGTTTGGCAAGCGCATACGACGCGGCTGCGAGGCCGGCCGCGCCTCCGCCAATGATGATCAGATCAAACATGTGCTTCATTCCTCTCTGGGATTACATCCACCCGAGCTGCAGGCTCTGGAAGGCGGGATGCTGCTTCCTGATGCGCTCGACCAGCGTCTCGATGTTCGGCTCGTCCATCCCCGAAGGCCCCAGCGCGTCCTCGCCGACCGGCTGCTCCATCAACACGCGCAGCGAGGCTACCACGCATGCGCTCAGCGCGGCTGGGTCATATCCGCCCTCCAGCACCAGCACGATCCGCCCGCCACAGATATCGCGCGCCAGATCGACCAGGCGCCGCGTCAGCGCGGTGTAGCCGGCGGTCGAGAGCGTCAGCGGGCCGAGTGGGTCGGCCCAGTGTCCATCGTAGCCGGCCGACACCAGGATCAGCTCGGGCATGAAATCGCGCAGCGCCGGCGCGATCAGCTCGTCGAACGCCATGCCGAGCGCCTGATCGCCGGCACCGTGCGGCAGCGGGATGTTCAGGGTCGTCCCGTAGCCGGCCTCGAGGCCGGACTCGTAGATCTCGCCGCTCTCGGGGTACAGCGGGGAGGCATGAGTCGAGCAGAACAGCACCTGCCCATCGTCGTAGAAGCAGTCCTGCGTGCCGTTGCCGTGGTGCACGTCGTAGTCGACGATCGCGACTCGCTCGACTCCCAGCGCCAGGGTGGCGTGGCGCGCGGCGATCGCGATATTATTGAACAGGCAGAAGCCCATGGACTGCGACGAGGTGGCGTGGTGGCCGGGCGGGCGCACCAGCGCGAATGCGTTCGAGACCTGCCCGCTGATCACCGCCTCGACCGCGCGCACGGCTGCCCCGGCCGCCAGCAGCGCCGCGTCGAGCGTGCCGGCGGTGGTGTAGGTGTCTTGGTCGAGCCAGCGGCCGCCGCGCGCCGAGGCCGCGCGCACGATCTCGATCACGCGCGGATGGTGCACGGCCAGGATCTGCGCCGCGCTGGCCGGCAGCGGCATGATCTCCACCAGGTCGTCGCGTAGGCCGCTCTCGTCGATTGCGCGCTCGATCGCTTCCAGACGGACCGCCTGCTCGACGTGGTCGTGCTCGTCGTGCAAGGCGTGCCGAGGATTGGTGACGATCGCGGTTGGCATCGTGTGTACCTCCTGATACTACCGGCATCCAAAGGGCTGAATGGATCGCGCTCCAACCGCTCGATCCGTCGATGTTCCACCAGCGTGATGTTATTGGGAACATGAGTCATCCCGTATTGTACAAACCCCACCCCCTGCCCGCTCCCCTGCCAGGCGAGCGGGTTTCTTTTTCGTGGTTGTGGCGCGGCGGCAAAGCCGCCGCGCCACAACCACGAACGATCTCCCCATTGTATACTGTGGGATGAATCATGTCTTCAGCGTGAGGTTTCAAGGGCGCGCCCTCAAACCCCTACCCGCCACGATCGCTGTGGCGAGCCACGCCTGCAATGCCGATGAAGGCGGCGGACTCAGCTCTTGACGTCGCTCAGCGCCGGGCTGCGGTCGAGCTGCTGGACCAGCGCCTCGAACAGGTCGCTCTCGGTGACGATGCCTACGACCATGTTGGCGTCGTCGACGACCGGCAGGCCGCCGATCTTATTCTCGATCATCAGCATCGCGGCCTCGCGCAGGCTGGTCTCGGCCGTGATCGTGATCGGGTCATCGCTCATGATCTCGTAGACTTTGACCCGCCGCAGCGCCTCGCCGATGTCGAACGGGTCCAGCCCGGCGGCTCGCAGCACGTCGGCCCCGCGAATATCGCCCTGGGTGATGAAGCCGCGCAGCTCGCCGGTGTCGATCACCACCGGCAGGCGCCGGATGTCGTGCTCGCGCATGAGCGCCAGCGCCTCGCTCAGCGGGGCGGCCAGATTGATCGTGATCGCAGGAGCGCGCATCCAGAAGCGGATCTCATGCTCGACCGGAATGTTCACACGTTCCTTGTGGGCGGTCGTCTGGGTTGCCATAGCACACCTCCTCGATACTCTCTGGCGCGAAACCAAACAGGCTGGTACACGTCGGTTGAATCGCTATCGGGCCTGACTGACGGAGGGCCGACGGCGGAAGACAAATCGCGCCGCCTACCCTCGACCGCCCTCCATCCAAGACCAGGCAGGTCTTTCCGCCACGCCGTGCTAGCCGCGCTTCTTCGCCTCGTCCGGGAACGGGCGGATCAGCAAGATCGGGACGTGCAGCCGGGCCAGAACATCCGCTGCGACGCTGCCGACAACCATGCGGCGCAGCCCGGACTCACCGTGCGTTGCCATCGCCACGAAGTCGACGGCGGCGTGCTCCGCGATGTCGATGATCTCGTCGGCGGGCAGGCCAAAGCGCACGATCGTGGTGACGTGGTAGCCGTGCTGCTCGAGCTGATGCCGGGCGGGCAGCAGCTCGTGCTCGAACTCCGCGCTCTGGCCCTGCTCCAGCTGGCTGGCGTAGATCGGGTGCCGGGCATACTCGATATCCCGCGCGTGCTCGTACATCGCGCCGGTCCAGCCCAATGCGATCGGCCGCGGCGGCGCGCCGGTGATGCCCGCGAGTGGCTCGGCCACGCGCAGCAGGATGATCTGCTGATCGCCGGCGCCAAGCAGCCGGCAGACGTGCGGCAGGATGGAGCGGCTCAGAGGCGAGCCGTCGAGCGGGATGAGCACTTTTTTCCTGGTCATGGTCCACACCTCATTGTGTTTCCTCATTCCCCATCAGCATAACAGTTGCGCGGCTACACGCGAGTTGAGATAGGTTCACACATTGTTAGGTTCCGGAAACCGCGGTTACGGGATGCTTCCGGTTGGTCAACATTTCTTTCCGCGCGCGGCGATGCGGAGATGCTACACTCGTGATAAGAGCAGGGCGAACGCGATCGCTGCAGAAGTGCGCGCAGGCCGTATCGTGATCTTGGTCGAGCAGTGCTCTGGCGCCCAGCATTCTTGCCGGCTGCCCGTTCCCCCCGGTCTCAACAGCGGCCCGCCGCGTGAGCCCTGTTTAGAGGAGGTTCCAGATGCGTAAAGATCGTGTTGCGGAGTGGATGAGCACCCCTCCGATCGTGATCGCGCCGACCATGTCGCTGGCGATGGCTCAGCGGATCATGGAGCAGCGCCACGTGCGGCGGCTGCTGGTAGTCGAGCACGAGCGGCTGATGGGCATCGTCACGTGGGGCGATCTGCGCGCCGCCCAGCCCTCCGCGGCCACCACGCTCAGCATCTACGAGATGCGCGCGCTGCTCGAGCAGGTCACGGTCTCCGCGTGCATGACGCGCGACCCGCTGACGATCGCCTCCGACGCGCCGGTGCTCGAGGCGGCGCAGAAGATGCTGTCGGGCCGGATCAGCGGGCTGCCCGTGGTTGACGACGGCCGCGTCGTCGGGGTGATCACCGAGAGCGACCTGTTCCGGTTGCTGATCGCCGACTCGGCCAGCGCCGACCAGCCGGATACCCACCGCGAGACGTTTACCTGCCAGCACTGCGGCACCATGCTGCGCCGCCGGTCGTTTGCGCTAGTCGGCCCCGACGACGAGTGCTGGAATTGTCACTATCATCTGCATCGCTGCGGGAACTGCCGCTACTTCGACGGCATCGCCTGCATGCTCGGCCGGATAGAGCAGCATACCGCTGTCCCTGGGCGGCACTGCCCCACGTTTTCCGCCTGGTCCCAGCGGGCTAGCAGCACAAACCCAATGGTGGTGGAGGAGGCATAGTCGTCGAGGTACCCAATGTTGACTCAACCTGTACTCTCCGGACGTATAACGCGCCCGCCGCTGCCCGACGACGACTGGTACGAGGACCGCTACGCCGACCGCCTGGCGGCCGGCCGGCGGCTCGCCGAGCGGCTGCAGGCCTTCCGCGGCGGCCGCGCGCTGGTGCTGGCCCTGCCGCCCGGCGGCGTGGTCGTGGCCGGCGAGCTGGCGCGCGCGCTGCGGCTGCCGCTCGACGTGATGCTGGCGCGCGCGTTCAGCGCCCCGCTGTACCCCGCGGTCGTCGCCGGGGCGATCAGCGAGGGCGGCGGGCTGTGCTTCAACCGGATGGCGCTCCGGCTGCCCGGCATCACCCCTGCGTTAGTCTGGAAGGAGGCCTGCCGCGCGCGCTGCGACCTGGCCGCGCTGGTGGCGCAGTACCGCGGCGAGCGCGGGCTGACGCCGCTGGGCCGCCGCGCGGTCATCCTGGTCGACGATGGGATCGGCGATGGGCTGATCCAGCTCGCCGCGCTTCAGTCGCTGCACCACGCCCACGTTCACCACTGCGTCGTCGCGACCCCGCGCGCGACCGCCGCGGCGATCCACTGTATCGGGCATCACGCCGATGAGATCGTGGCGCTCGAGATCGTCGAGGACGCCCTGGGCGGCTCGGCCCCACACTGGCGCCGGCTGATGGGCGACGACGAGACGCCCGCGCTGTTCGAGCAGTGTCGGATGCGCATGGTCGGTCGCTAGCGCGACGGCCGGCTGCATGATTCATCCCCCATTTTACAATTCGAAAATCGCGCTTTGTCGTGCCATCTCCCACATCCCCCGACCCCCGCGGAGAGCGGGGGTCGGGGGAGATCGTTCGTGGGTGTGGCGCGGCGGCAAAGCCGCCGCGCCACAACCACGAAAAAGAAACCCCCTCCCCTGGCAGGGGAGGGGGCTGGGGGTGGGGTTTGTAACATACGGGATCATGTACATGTTCTCGTGCCAGGGGGTGCGGGTCAGCAGCTACGTGGCGGACTCCTGCGCGCGCACCAGCACGAGCGGGGTGGCGGTGGCGTGCAGCACCTTATCGGCCACGCTGCCGAGCGCCCAGCGCCGCAGCCCGCCGCGCCCGTGCGTCGCCATCACGATCAGGTCGGCCTGCTCGCGGGTCGCCTCGTCGACGATCACCTCGGCGGCGTGGCCGTTGAGGACGATCGTTCGCACCGCCAGGTCGCGCCTGCGCAGCGCTTGAGCCTGCTCGCCAACCTCGACGGTCGCGTGCTCCTGCAGCATCGCCTGGCTCTCCTCCATGTCCATGGGCGGCCGGGCCAGCGGCCGCTGCCCCGCGTGCGCGTCGAGCGGCGGCGCGATGGCCTGCAGCAGCAGCAGCTCGGCGCGGGCGCAGCTGGCCAGCTCGGCCGCGAGCGGCAGCGCCTGGCGCGCCAGCTCCGAGCCATCCAGCGGCACCAGGATGTGCTTGAGCGTGGGCGGATTGGCCGCGTCCACGGCGCCGCCGCGCACCACGAAGACCGGGGCCGGCCCGGCCTGGACGACCCGATCGGTCACGCTGCCGAGCGCCCAGCGCCGCAGCCCGCTATAGCCATGAGTCGCCATCGTCACGAGCGCGACATGCTTCTTCTCGGCCACCTCGACGATCACCTCGGCCGGCGAGCCGAAGCGCACGTCGATCGCGACGTCGAGGCCGTCCTCTTTCAGCCGCATCGCCTGGGACGCCAGGTAGCCCTCGGCGTGCTGGCGCATCGTCTGCCAGGATTGCTGGTAGCGCTCCTGCTGCGCCGCGATCACGTCGCCCATGCTGTAGAGAGTCGTTATATCGTAGGCCAGCGGGTTGTGGGTGTCGATCTCCGAGACGACGTGCAGCAGCCGGATCTCGGCGCCCAGCACCGGCGCCAGCATCCGAACATAGGGCAGCACTTCCTCTGCCAAGGCCGAGCCATCGAGCGGGACAAGGATGGTTTTCATAGCCGTCTCCATGGCGAGGAGCTGCGCCGCGCCTGGGCGGTAGGCGGGAGCGACCGTCCGCTCGGCACGCATCCTCGCGCGCGATTTGTTTGTTCATGCCTCCGGCCACCCGGTTGTGGTCGTTTCTGCTGGCGATCATACGCCGCCTGGGCGAGCGGTGGGGATACCGTTCGATAACCTGTGGTGAAGATTTTAGGACTGATAGATCGGTTGCGAAGCCTTCTCGCAGAACGGCGGTTTCTTTCCCAAAGCCCGATCACCCGCGTGCTATGCTCGAAATGGGCGCAGGAGAAGAAGCGCAGGTGGCTGGGGTGACCGCAGATAGTGAGCGGTTGCGCCCCCCCTCTTACGAACAGGAGGCGCACATGTACCGCTCGATCCTGGTCCCGCTCGATGGCTCGACGTTCGGCGAGCACGCGCTGCCGCTCGCGCTGTCGATCGCGCGGCGCTCTGGCGCCGCGGTCCGGCTGGCTCATGTCCATGTCGCCAATCAGCTGGTCTATGCGATCGGAATGCCTGTCGGCGACGACGCGCTCGACACGCCCAGCCGTGAGAGCGAGTGCGCCTATCTCGACGGCCTCGCGCAGCACCTGTCGGCGACGTGGGGCGTGGAGGTCACGACAGATCTGCTCGACGGCATGCCCGCCGACACACTGCGCAGATGCGCGATCGAAACCGCCGCCGATCTGGTCGTGATGAGCACGCACGGCCGCGGCCCAGTCTCGCGATTCTGGCTCGGCAGCGTCGCGGACACGCTGGTTCGCCAGCTGCCGATACCGGTGCTGCTGGCGCGGCCGCACCAGGAGTCGCTCGATCTGCTCGACCTGCAGGGCGAGCCGATCCTGCAGCGCGTGCTCATTCCGCTCGATGGCTCGCCGCTGGCCGAGGATGCGCTTGAGTATGCCGTCGGCCTGGGCGAGACCATGGGCGCGCAGTACACCCTGCTGCAGGCGATCGATCCGATCGTCATGGACTACGCGCCGGTCGCGCGCTCGGCCGGGCTCGACGAGCAGCTGGTCGAGGAGTGGCGGGCCGAGGCGCAGACCTACCTCGATCAGGTGGCCGCGCGGCTGCGCGAGCGATCGCTGCAGGTCCAGACCAGCATTGCGGTCGCCGCTCCGGCGCTCGCGATCCTCGACTACGCCCGCCACCACGGGACCGAGCTGATCGCGATGGCGACACATGGGCGCAGCGGGGTCTCGCGGCTGCTGCTGGGCAGCGTCGCCGATAAGGTCGTCCGTGGAGCGTGTGCTCCCGTGCTGCTCCATCGCGCGAGCGCGTGAGGGACAGCCTGGCGCGCTTGCGGCGCAAGAGTGTGGACGCGGGGCTGGTGTGCCGATGGTCGAGATGGCCGTTGTGCGCCCGCACCTCGCCTGGAATTGCACGAGCGCAGGTTGGTTGAGCCGGCATCGGTCGCGCAGGCCCTCGGCAGCGTGGCATTCGGATGGATCAGCCGCTCTGCCCAAGGAAGGAGCGATCCATGCCAGCTGAGCTTTCGGCCGTGGTGACGCTGCAGGAAGGCATGCACTTCGTCGGCAGCGTGCCGTCGGGCCCGCAAATCGATCTGGACTCGCCCGGCGCAGAGGGCGCCGGCGCCGGCCCCTCGCCGATGGAGTTGGTGCTGATCAGCCTGGCCGGCTGTAGCGGGATGGATGTGATCTCGATCCTGCGCAAGAAGCGGCAGCCGGTCGAGGGGCTGGAGGTGCGCGTCCGCGGGGCGCGCAGCGACGAGTACCCGACGGTGTACACGGCGATCGAGCTTGAGTATCTCGTGCGCGGCGCGGATGTCGACCCGGGCGCGGTCGCGCGCGCGATCGATCTCTCGCGCGATCGGTACTGCCCGGTCTGGGCCATGCTCGGCCAGGGTGCGTCGATCAGCGCGTCCTTCGAGATCGTGGGCGCGGCGGGATGACGCAATCTCAGAAAGAGGTAATCCATGCATGATGTGATTGTGATTGGCGCGGGCCCGGCCGGGCTGGCGGCCGGCGCATACTCGCTGAGCCATCACCTGAAAACGCTCGTAATTGCGCCCGACCTGGGCGGCAAGGCCGCCTACCGGCTGCAGCTGCCGTGGCTCAAACAGCGCGAGGTGATCGTCGGCGAGGAGACCGTCGAGCAGCTGCGCCAGCAGCTCGTGGAGGTCCCCGAGCCGATTCGCTACTTCGATTCGGTGCAGGAGGTCTTTCTGCACGGCGATATGCTGCAGGTGCACACGGTCGAGGGCGGTGCCTTCCCGGCCCGCGCCGTGATCGTGGCCACGGGCGTCACGCCGCGCACGCTCGGCGTGCCGGGCGAGCGGCGGCTGAGCGGCTTTGGGGTGAGCTACTCGGCGGCAAGCCACGCGCCGCTCTTCGCCGGGCGGCGGGTGGTGGTGGTCGGCGGCAACCTGCGCGCGCAGCGCGCCGCCGCCGAGCTACGCGCGACCGCCGCGCACGTCACGCTGATCGCGCCCGACCAGTCCGACCTGTCCAGCTATGCGCTGGGCCGGCAGCTGCTCCAGGACTCGCGCGTGGCGGTGCGGCCCGACTATACGGTGAAAGAGATCTTCGGCGACGAGTTTGTCAGCGGCGTGGACGCGATCGGGCCGAACGGCGAGGTCGAGAGCTTCCCCGCGGACGGCGTGTTCATCGAGATGGGGCTGCTATCGCACACTGATTTTCTCGGGCAGCTGGTCGAGCGCACCAATAATGGGCATATTGTCGTGAATGCGCAGTGCGCGACGCGCTGCCCCGGCCTGTTTGCAGCCGGCGATATCAGCAGCACCGCGTACGCCGAGCAGATCTTGATCGCGCTCGGCGAGGGCGTCAAGGCGGCGATCAGCGCCTGCGCGTATGTGCTTGAAGGGGTGGGCAACAACCTCGGAGGCTTGTATGAACAGCATACTCGTACCACTGGATAGCTCGGCGCTCGCCGAGCAAATTATGCCGTATATCCGAGAGCTGGCGCCGCTGCTCAGCGCCAGCGTGCGGCTGCTGCAGGTGGTCCCCGAGCCCGAGCGCGACAGCATGCTCGCCGATAGCATCACCGGCCTGTACGGGATGAGCGAGCCGCCCGAGCGCTACCGCGAGCGCAAACAGCTGGCGCTGGAAGAGGCGCGCGTGCACGCCGAGGGCTACCTGGCTGCGCAGGCCAGCCGCCTGCTTGAGGATGGCCTGGACGTCGAGACAGAGGTGCGCATCGGCCCGGTGGCCGAGAACATTATCGAGGTTGCGGCCGGCCGGAAGCCGACCCTGATCGCGATGGTCACGCATGGCTACAGCGGGCTGCGGCGCTGGGCGCTCGGCAGCGTGGCCGACCGGGTTATCCAGGCCGCCGCCGCGCCGGTGTTTCTGGTGCGCGGCGCGGAGAAGCCGCTCGTGCGGCCGTTCGCGATCAGGCGCATCCTGGTGCCGCTGGACGGGTCGGATATCTCGCGCCAGGCGCTGCCGCTTGCGGCCGAGCTGGCCAGCTGCGCCTGCGCCGAGCTGTCGCTGCTGCAGGCCGTCGCTCCGGCGATCGAGGGCTACCCCAGCCTGCTCGGCCAGCCGACCGCACAGTATGGCGTGGTGCTCTCCGCGCTGCGCGATCAGGCGATCCACGAGCTCGAGGCGATCGCCGGCGAGCTACGCCAGCAGGATGTCCCCGTCAGCACCGCGGTTATCAACGGCCACGCCGCCGAGACGATCGTCGACGAGGCGACCCGGCGGGCGGCCAGCATGATCGTGATGGCGACGCACGGCCGCGGCGGGCTGCGGCGCTGGGCGCTCGGCAGCATAGCCGACAAGGTACTGCACGCTACCACCACTCCGCTGGTGCTGGTGCGTGCCGGCTAGAGCGATCTTACCTCTGCCCCTTTGCCCCCCTCTCCACAGGGAGAGGGGGGCAATTCTTATGCCTGAAACAAGGAGGCGCGCGATGATCAAACACAGCGCCAGCCCAACTACGTCAGCTTCCAGCGCGATCGCGACGGCCTGTTCAGGCGCGGGCTCGCCGCGCTCGGCCCGGTGTTCGCAATCAAGCTGCTCAACAAGCCGGCGGCCGTGCTGATTGGCCCGGAGTATCACCAGGTCTTTTTCAAGGGCCGTGTGGGTGTTCGACCCGCGCGGCCCCGCCGCACAGAACGTAGGATGCAAGCCACGAAGAAGACTGCGCACGAGTCCGCTACTCGTGCGCGTTCACCAGGATGAGCGGCGTCGTGGTGGCGTGCAGCACTTTGTCGGCCACGCTGCCCATCGCCCAGCGCCGCAGCCCGGCCGCACCGTGGGTCGCCATCACGATCAGGTCCGTGCGCGCGCGCGCCGCCTCGTCGACGATCGCCTCGGCCACCATGCCGGTGAGCGCCAGCGGCGTCACCTTGATCTCGTGCTGCTTCAGCTGCTCGGCGTAGGGACCCAGCTCCTCGACCAGCCGGTCGCGCGCCTTGGCGACCGCCTCGTCGTAAGATCCGAGCGCGGCCATTGTCTCAGGCGCCTCCATGAGCGGCGGCACGGCCACGGTAAAGAGCAGCAGCTCCGCCCTCGCGCTGATCGCCAGCTCGCTCGCCAGCGGGATGGCCTTGCGGGCAAGCTCCGAGCCGTCCAGCGGCAGCATGATCCGCCTGATCGCGCGCTCGCCGGCGATCGGCTGCTCGACGCCGCGCACGACCATGACCGGCGTCTTGGCGGCGTGCAGCACCTTGTCCGTCACGCTGCCGAGCGCCCAGCGGCGCAGCCCGCTGTAGCCGTGGGTCGCCATTGCGACCAGGCAGACTCCATCGCGCTCGGACGCCTCGGCGATCAGCTCGGGCGGCGAGCCAAGCCGCACCTCGAAGTCCGCGTCCAGGCTGAACGTACCGAGCTTTTCGGCCTGCTCCTGCAGATAGGTCTCGCCATTCGTGCGCAAGACCTCCCACTCCCGATCGGGTCCTAGCGGCCGACCGGACTCGCCGAGGCCCTGCGGATCGTCAAAGAGCAGATGATAACGATCTGCCTCCGAGACGACATGGAGCAGATGCACGTTGGCTGATAGGAGCGGGGCCAGCGCCCGGACATGCGGGAGCACCTGCTCGGCGAGCGCCGAGCCATCCAGGGGAACGAGGATCGTTTTCATCGTAACCTCCTTGTTGACGAACGATCCGTGTGCGCTCAGCATACCATCGGCGCCGCGCCGGAGCGGTAATATATGGCGACCTAACGTTAGAGGTTCGCAACGCGCGCACCCCAGCCGCAGCCACTCCCGTGTCGGCGGCCTGGGGCGCTCTACCGCGCCCGGCGGCCCACGATCGACCCGCGGCGACACAAGGCCAACCGGGTCGCCGACGGGGCAGGCGGCCACGGCGCGGTTGAGATTCCTTCACCTCGGTCCGGTGTTCCTTTCCGTATATGTGGTTTGCGGCTAGGGGATCTGCAGCACTGGGCAGTGAGTCTGGCGCA
Organism: Candidatus Ribeiella danica; assembly: GCA_016717335.1. GTDB lineage: Bacteria > Chloroflexota > Chloroflexia > Chloroflexales > Roseiflexaceae > Ribeiella > Ribeiella danica. The sequence goes on along the minus strand of JADKFS010000002.1, from coordinate 607,580 downwards.
GCACCTGGGCGCTGACGCTGCCGATCATCGACTGAATATTGCCGCTGCCGCGGGTGCCCATCACGATCAGGTCGATGCTGTGCTCGGCGGCGGCGGCGATGATCGCCTCGGCAGCCGGCCCCACCCGCACCTCGCCCTGCGCCGTCACGCCATCCTCGCGCAGGGCGTTGACGGCATCGTCGACCACCGCTTGGGCGACCTCGTGGTAGCGCTCGAGCAGCTGCTCGTAGCCCGGAAACACGGCGTAGCGCGCCGGCGGGTCGTACGCGTGCAGCACGAACAGCTCGGCCTGCTCGACCCGCGCGAGGTGTTCGGCGTACAGGATCTCGCGCTCGACCACCGGCGAGCCGTCTGTCGCAAGCAAGATGCGCTTGAACATGGTCGTGCTCCTCTCTCAGGCTAACCGTGTGACGGCACGACCGGCGTATGCCGCGCGGCCGGTCATTGCAGCCTCTGCCTGGCTGAACGTGGCGCCGCCACAGGTTGTGTTCACATGCCAATGTCTGCGTGCCGCTGTATTGTAGCAGATCGGCCCGCGGCGCAGTGAAAGATACCGCGACCACAGATTGAGCTTTCACGACGGTGGCCGCGTGACTTTTGGCCGGTTGTGAAGTCTTTTCCCTAAGGAATCGTTTCTTTCCTCGCCGGGCAGCCCGAGGATGGTATGCTCTTCGTAGAGACATACGCCGAGGTATGCTCCGTCGATGATGTGGAGGTCGCTATGTTTCGTAAGATTCTGGTTGCGATAGATGGGTCGCGCAACTGCGGCGACGCGCTCGAGGTCGCGGTCGACCTGGCGCAGCGATACAAAGCCTCGCTCTGCCTGCTGCACGCGTTTCCGCATGTCTCCGATCTGCTGGGCACGCCGCAGTACGAGCACCTGCTTGAGGCCCGCAGCGAGATCGGCGAGGCGCTGCTCGAGAGCATGGTCACGCAGGTACGCGACCGGGTTCCGGCCGAAACCCAGCTGATCGAGGGGCCGGCCGCGCCCGCCATCTTGCGCGTCGCCGACGAGGATCGCTTCGACCTGATTGTGCTGGGGTCGCGCGGCCACGGGCAGCTCGGCGGCCTGCTGATGGGTAGCGTCAGCAACGCCGTCGCGCAGCGCGCCCACTGCCCGGTTCTGATCGTCCACGAGCCGGTGCGCAAGCGCTGATCGTCGGTCTCTAGAAACGACCTCCGCCCCGTCGGGGAGCGGAGGTCGTTTTGTTGCCATCATCCCATCCGGCGGCAGGGTAAAAACGGCCTGGTGCAGTGGTTTTGGCTTCGCCGAAACCACTGCGGGGGGAAGGGCGTGAGGGTGGGCAGAATATTACGCCAGATCCTCTTCCTCGTGCTCGTCGTACCAGCGCGCCAAGGCGGCAACCACCATCTGCGCCAGCAGCGGCGTGACGGCGTCGCTCATCACGGTGACGTAGGAGTTGTAGTCGATCGCCAGCGCGTGGCGGATCTTGCCCTCATCGACGAAGGAGGGCAGGAAGCGACTGGCCTGCCGCACGAGCGCCCGGCGCACCCGCGATGTCGCGGCCCACTGAGTCGCCTGGCGCAGGTAGTCGCTGAACGAGGTGTCGCCCTCGTCCTCGGCCACCGGCGGCTCGCCGAACTCCTGCAGGATCGACTCGACCATCCAGTCGTCGAAGGCGAGCGGCGCGAAGCGCGGGTCGCGGAAGACCTCGAGGCTGAAGCGCTGCGTGGCCTCCTGGTCCGCGCTGAGCGCGTTTGCCACGTCGCGATGCTGGCTCAGCACCTTGCGCGCGGCGGCGATGCGCGCCTCCTCCTCGGCCGAGATCGGCTGCTCGAGCCAGGTGCCCTCGCAGGCGATCAGCGCAGTGTCGAAGTCGGTCTGCTCGCGGCGGTCGCGCTTGGCGCGCGATTTTCGTCCCATTGCTACACTTTCTGGGCTATGTCGCGGATACTGATGCGGGTGTGTGTTTCGATGATGGAGAGTGTACTCGAAGACGGGCGTATCGGCAACTTTCCGGGGCGCTGCGCCCCCGGCCCCCTGCCTACTGCTTGTGCCACCAGCTACCCTTTCTTCCGGGGCGCTGCGCCCCCGGCCCCCCGCCCGGGGGAACCCACGCCGGTTCCCCCGGTCCCTCTCCGGCAAAAAAGGCCACATCAGCGTCAATGCCTGTGGTGCATGCCCAACAACATCCCGGGCAGGCGACGCAACCCGCCGCGCCTGAGTTCGGCGTTCCCATGACAGCGGGTTGCCTCCCGCCGCGTCTGGATTCAGCCGGGCATGCGCATCAAACCTCGCAAATGAGGCGGCGTTCTTTTGGGGTCCAGGGGCGCAAGCCCCGGCCGGGGGGCGGCGGGGGGCGCGCAGCCCCCCGGAGAGATGTAGGGGCGCCAAGAGCTGCAAATGAGTCGACATTGACTACGCGGCGCGCTGCACGATCTCGCTCTCCTCGATCAGGCTGCGGATCTCGCCAAGCGCCTCGGGCGCGCAGACCCCCAGGCCCGGCAGGACGTGGAGCGCCGGGCCGCCCCAGCGCTGCACCACCCGCGCGGCCTCCTCGATCGAGCAGCCCATCAGCGCCGCGACGGCCTGCTCCTCCACGAAGCCCTCCTCAGCGACCATCCGCTCGAGCCGCTGCCAGGGCGTCAGCGTCTCCTCGGGCCGCCGCCGCGGGTACTTGCGCTCCAGCAGCCGCACCAGCGCCGCGATCGCGTCGGCCGGCTGCTCCTCGTAGGTAGCCAGCGGCACCGGGCACGCGCGCAGCGCCTCGGCCGCGTGCGAGGGGACTACCGCGACTGCCTGGGCGCGCCCGCCAACCTTCGTCAGGTCGCGCGTCAGCGCGGAGGTTGTCGTGCGGCCGGTGGCCAGGCAGAGCGCCAGCCGGTCGCGCCCGCGCTGCAGCGCGAAGTCGGGCACCACAACCGTATCCGCGCCAATCAGCGGCTCGGGGTCGCGCCGCAGCCGCCAGCCCGCCGTGCGCCCGCCGACGAACGCGCGCCCCCAGGCCTTCTGGAAGACCTCTGCGACGTCGCTCTCCCACGGCTCGTCCGCGGCGGCGCCCTGGCGAGCCGCCACGCCGAGGATGCGCAGCGCGCGCTCGTCGAGCTTGAGCGCCAGCGTCTGCCCTTTCAGGTGCACGCGCGCCTCGCCGCCGACCAGGCTATCCGGGTGGGCGACCAACAGCCGCAGCAGCGCGCGCACCACGCGCCGGCCGGCGCGCGTCCAGCTGCCCAGCGCATCGCGCCCGCCGTGCAGCGTCAGCTCGATCCGCTCGTCGAACAGCGTGCGTGGCGCGCCGCTGACCTCGTAGCGTAGCCGGTAGCGCCGCGCCAGGTTGTGGGCGCTGCGGATAATGTTCCAGACCGACCCGCGCAGCTGCAGGCGCAGTAGCTCGGCGTGGCACACGGCTGTCTCGAGCGAGTGGTAGTTGTACAGCGCGACGATCTCGTGCGGCTCGGGCGTCTGGCCCTGCTTGATCAGAACGTGCTGCTCCTCCGAGTCGAGCGTGAGCGCCTGCTCGAGCTGAAGCGCAGTCAGACCAATGACCAAGGACGAAGAACCAAAAGTCGAACCTTCTGAGCCCACTGTTTCTTTGGTCGTCGAGCTTTCTGTCTGCGCTGTTTCTTTGGTCTTTGGTCTTTGGTCCTTGGTCTTGTCAAGCGCCTCGCCATTGATCTTATCGCACAGGAACTGCACCGCCTCGGCGCGCTCGTGCGGCAGGATCACCCCGCCGTAGCGGCCGTTCGCCAGCCCATAGAGGCGCGCCCGCAGGCCGGCCGGGCTCACGATGCCGGCGCGCCAGAGCGCCCGGGCGGTCTCCTCGCCGAGCGCCTCGGCGAAGGTCTGCGCGCGCCAGGCGTAGGTTCGCGCCAGGCAGGCCACCAGGCCGCGCGCCAGCCGCGCATCGCCGAAGAACTCCAGCAGCGTCTCGGCCTCGAACTCACCGCGCCGCCGGCCGACCATGCGCTCGTAGTAGGCGAGCGCGTAGCCGATCGACGCGGTGTAGCGGTCGTCCCTGATCTGGTATGGGTACAGCAGCCGCTCGTCGGCGGAGCTGCGGGTGGTCTTCTTGAAGTCGGAAGCCTTAAATGCCATTGCGACACCTTAGATAAACGCAGCTTCACGCAGATAGGATTCGCTTTCATTTGCGTTCATCTGCGGTTGAGGGTTGGTCATTTGAACCGGATAAATGCGGATAAACGCAGATACGTGTTCTTTCACCCGCGTTCATCTGCGTCGACTTGCGGTTGAGCTTTCGTCCGCTTGCTCGTGGAGCGGCGCTTGCGCGCGGACGCGACCTCGCTGGTGTAGCGGGTGACCAGCTCGTACAGCAGCGCCTCGGTCTGCTTGGGCCGGATGACGCGGCCGAGGCGCTGGATGTGCTCGCGCGCGGTGCTGTTCCCGCTGACGACGATCGCCACGTTGGCGTCGGGCACGTCCACGCCCTCGTTGAGCACGCGCCCGGCGACCAGCTTGGAGTATGCGCCGCCGCGAAACGCCTGCAGGATGGCCTTGCGCTCGTCCGGTGCGGTGCGGTAGGTGATCGCCGGCAGCGCCAGCGCGCGGCTGATCTTGTCGACCAGCGCGGTGTACTCGGAGAAGACCAGCACCTTGTCCTGGCGGTGCTGGCCCAGCAGGCGTGCGACCTCGCCCAGCTTGGCCTCGGCGTTGAGCGCGATCATGCGGGCCTGGTGGTGCGCCCGCAGCGCCTGGCGCGCGGCCGGGTCGCTGCCGCTGCGCCGGATCAGCTCGCCGAAGAAGTCACCGCCGCGCGCCAGCAGGCCGCGGTTGCGCGCGATGAACCACTTCCACTCGGTCGTCAGCGCGGCGTAGCGCAGCGCCTCCTCCGGCTGAAGGTTGACATAAATACGCTTCTCGTGGAACTTCGCCAGGTGGCCCTCGGCCGAGAGCTCGGCTGGCGAGCGCTGGTAGACCATCTGGCCGAGCAGGCGGTACAGGTTGCCCTCGGCGCCGTCGCTCCGATCGGGCGTGGCGGTGATGCCAAGGCGGTACTGCGCGCCGCAGCGCGCCGGGATCGCGCTGTAGGACGACGAGGGCAGGTGGTGGGCCTCGTCGCAGATCAGCAGGCCGGTGCCGCCGATCGGCGACTCGGGCATCGCGGCCGAGGCATAGGTGATGATCGTGACCGGCCGCAGCTCGCGCCGCCCATCGCCGACCACGCCGACCTTGCTCTTGGCGACGCCGAGCCGCTCGACCACGGCATCGCGCCACTGGTAGAGCAGCTCGATCGTCGGCACCACGATCAGCGTTCGCAGGCCCAGGCGCTCGATCGCCATCAGCGCGAGCACCGTCTTGCCAGCGCCGGTCGGTAGGACCACCACGCCACGGCCATCGGCCGCGAGCCACGCCGCGAGCGCCTCCTCCTGGTAGGGCCGCGGCGTGAGCGCCAGCTTGGCGCGGAAGCCGCCTGCCAGCTCGGCTGCGTCCGCCGTGAGAGGCACCGGCTCAGCCGCCCGCTCGTCGTCCAACGTCGCATCAAGTAGTCCATCCTGCTCCTCCTCAAGCTCGGCGAACAGCTCATCCAGCTCCCGTTGGCGTAGGTTCATTCCGTTCTCCTGGCAAGCCGACAAGGCGAGGTTCGCTTGAACGCTTCGCCCCGTGTTCCCCTCACCATGTCGTCTTGTTAGATATCGAGGCGCTCCTGGCGAACCTCCGAGCCGCCGATCGCGTCGAGGATGGCGGCGGTGCGCTTTGGGCCGATGCCCCAGACCTTCTGGAGCTTGCCGGCGGCGACGGCGCTGCGCAGGCTGGCCGGGTCGGTGGCGCCCAGGTCGCGGTGGATGCGTGCGGCGATAGTCGGGCCGAGGCCGGGGACCTTGAGCTTGAGCAGTGTGCGCTCCTCGGCGGGCAGGCTCTCGCATAGCTCCTCGTAGAACGGCAGTGCGTCCTTGGCGGCGAGCGCGCTGATCTTAGCCGTCAGGCTCTTGCCCAGACGAGGGATGCCCAGCGGCCGGCCGGCGGCGACTCGGTCGGCGACCGGGTAGCGCAGCCGGAGCAGGTTGCGGGCGGCGCGGCGGTAGGCGCGGATGCGGTAGGGGTTGCCGTGCCGGGTGTCGAGAATCGCGGATATGTTGAACAGTACCGCGGCGATCTCACGGTTCGTCATAGCTCCACCTCTTAGTTCTTCTCGTGCTTCGGGTAAGGCGTTCTGGTGCGTAAAACTACATCATAATAGAACTTATGTTCGTATTATATCACGCCCGAAGGGCGCTGTCAAGAATCCGGGTTTGTGTAAATGATTTAAAGGTGATGGTGTTCTCTGGGGTGGGGTTGCGCGGCCGGTCATATGAGGCAGTTTGCTCGCCGGATACCTTCACCCGTACCGCCTCCCCTGGCGACGGGAGAGCGGGCGCGGGGTGAGGGCCGGTAGGCGTCGGGATGTCAAACGGCATCTCAGCAGTGCAGCCACAATCCTAGCGATTCCGCAACCAACATTGCGATAAATAGGTCACCTAGCTACTTTACAGAATATGCTCTATATAATACTATGAGGTGTAGGAAACAAAAGCACGATTTGTATAGCCTGTTGGTTCTGTGTATGCCAGATCACCCACGACCGATTGCTTGTGTGGGCGAGGGCACTGCCCATAACTAAACATAAGCTTTCGGATTGAGCCCCCGCCCCCCACTTGGTACGCTGCCGACTCTACTTGAACAGCACACTTGCCTGAGGAGGTACGCCATGTTGCGCGCCACCGTACTTGTTGCGGATGACTCGTCCGACACCCGCAAGATCCTGACGTATTCGCTGATCGAACAGGGCTTTCTTGTCGTCGAAGCCACGGATGGCCATCAGGCGATTCGTCTTGCCCGCCAATGCCGCCCGAGCCTGATGCTGCTCGATCTGTGTATGCCTGGCCTGGATGGCTGGGAGGTGGTCGCGCAGCTGCGCGACGACCCGGCGCTCGAAGACATGCCGATCGTGGCGATGACCGGCTACGATGCCGATCTGGTCATACGCGCGGCCCGAATGGCCGGCTGTCAGGAGGTTCTGACTAAGCCGTTTGATTTCGACACGCTGAGAGATACGATCGCCGGCCTGATATCGCCAGTCAATGTTACTTGTTTGCAGTATGCCAGATGATACAGACTCAAGTGCGGCCCTACAGCGCACGCTCACCGTCTATCGGCGCACGATTGAGTTTCTAGATGTCCAGCGCGCTCAGTTTGGGGCATTTACGCCCCCATACATCTGGCACCAGTTCGATGATACGCGCAGCGAGATCGCCAGGCTCAAACGGAGCCTGCGCGAGCTTGGCGTGGTCGTCGAAGATCTGCCGGGCGATGCTGATGTGCAGCACGCCGACTTGCCTGCGGCGACGCGCGCTGTCGACGGCGATGCGCTGCTCTCGATCTACCGGCGCATGCTGGTCGATCAGGTGCGCTACGTCTCGCTGGCCGGCATGAGCCGCTGGAACGACCTCAGCCTGCCGCTGGTCGACCTCTACGTCGAGCCGGCGCTAACCCCGATCGGGTCAGCGACAGGCACGGCTCCACATGCGATAGCCGGCACGCCCCCATCCACTGCGCTGTCCAATCTTGCCCAGCAGCCCGCCGCGCGCATGCTGATCGAGGGTCTGCCAGGCAGCGGCAAGACCACCTGCCTGCGCTGGCTAGCCCTGGCCTGCGCTTCGCGTGGCGCAGGCGGCCCGAGCCCCGACTCGATCGGCGGCTGGCCCGACCCGCCGCCGCTGCCGCTGCTGCTGACCGCCCGCGAGATTGCCTCGGCGCTCACCCGCAAGAATGCCGCGCCGGATGTCGAGCATATGCCGACCCTCTCGGCCTTCTGGAGCGCGATCGCGGAGTGGCTCCAGTACAGCGATCTGGCCGCGCTGGTGCCGACGATCCAGCAGCTGCTCGAGCGCGGCGGATGCCTGGTGCTGATCGATGGCATGGACGACCTCCCGGCCACGGCCAGCCGGCACGGCTTTATGGTCGCGCTGTCGCGCTTCGTGGCGCGCTACCCCGACAATTGCTACGTCCTGGCCTGCCGCGACTACGACGCCGTCAGCATGGCTTCGCTGGCTGGCTTCGCCCGCTACCGGCTGGGCCGGCTCGACCAGCCGCGCACCGACGCGATGATCGCGCAGTGGTACCCGGTGATCGCCGGGCAGGCCGGCCTGCTCGTGCCAGAGGATGTGTCCGAGCGGATCGCCCGGCTCCAGGGCGCGCTCCGTGGCGATCCGAAGCTTCAGGAGCTGTCTTGCACGACTCTGACGCTGGCGCTCGCCATCCTCGCGCATGTCGAGAACCATTTGCTGCCGGCCAGGCGCGGGGTGGTGCTGCGCCGGCTCGCCGACGTGCTGCTGCGTGGCTGGGACCACAGCCGGCTCGGCGGCGGGCGCGAGCCGCCCGCGTTCGATCTCGACGCGCCGGTCGAGCCAGAGCGCGAGCTGACGCTGCTGGCGCCCGTCGCGCTGGCGCTCCAGTCGCGCTTCGCCGGTGGGCACGACCAGCTGCCCACGCTGGGGTACGCCGAGATCGAGTCGCTGCTCTGCGCCGGGCCGGCTGGAGCTGGCGTGGATCAGCGCGGCGTGAGCCAGCGTGCCGTTCCGCAGCTGCTGACCCGCTGGTGCAGCCGCGGGCTACTCGCGCAGCCGAGCCCGGGCGCATATGCGATGCCGCATCGACAGGTGCGCGAGTACCTGGCCGCGCGCGGGCTTGCGGCGCTGCCGAACTTCCCGCCTCGCGCCTATGCGGTGCGGCGCGAGCCACGCTGGCGCGAGGTGCTGCTGCTGGCGGTGCAGGAGCTTGGCGCAGGGCGCGCGCCGCATATCGCGCGCCTGCTGGTGCGCCTGCTGCTCCACCCGCCCGAGCCCGACCACAACGGCGGCGCCCACGATCTGCTGCTGGCCGCCGAGTGCCTGGTCGAGCTCGCCGAACGCTCGCAGCCGGATCGTGCGCTGCGCAGCGAGGTGTGCGGCCGGCTCGCCGAGCTGCTCGGATCGGGCACCCACTCGTCTGCCGAGCGAGTCCAGGCCGGCATGCTGCTGGGCCGCCTGAGCGATCCGCGCTTCATGAGTCTGCTGCCGCACGTGGCGAAGATCGGCGGCGGCGGGTTCATCCTTGGCACGCTGGAGGGATACGAAGACGAGGGGCCGGCCCAGTGGGTCTACGTGTCGTCGTTTGCGATCGGCGTCAACCCGGTGACGAATCACGAGTACGCCGCCTTTCTGGCCGAGCGCTCGACGCAGGCGCCGCCGCACTACTGGCACGACTCGCGCTTCAACAACCCCGCCTGCCCGGTGGTGGGCGTAACCTGGCACGACGCGAATGCCTACTGCGCCTGGCTGACCGAACGGCTAGCGCGAGCCGGCCTGCTGGAGCCGGGGATGGTCGTGCGGCTGCCGCTGGAGGTGGAGTGGGAGAAGGCCGCCAGCTGGGATGAGCTGCACCAGGCCAAGCTGCGCTACCCGTGGGGCGACGAGTGGTCGAGCGCGTGCGCCAACACGGCCGATGGCCGCGGCGCCTGGATGACCGCGCCGGTCGGCTGCTACCCGGCCGGCGGCAGCCGCTACGGCGTGCACGACTGCATCGGCAATGTCTGGGAGTGGACCGGCAGCGTCTACGAGAACTATCCCGGCGCGGCAAAGCCGTTCCATGAGCCCGGCAGCTACACGCTGCGCGGCTCGTCCTGCGCCTCGAACCCGACCCACGCGCGCTGCACCTACCGCAGCCGTCTGCCGGCCAGCTACTGGCGCTACCACCTGGGCTTCCGCATCGTCATCGGCCGCCCTCCGCAGCCCCCGCGCGCCAACGTCGTGTAGCGCTCCTTGCTGTTCGATCCCCAGATCTCTCCCCCCTGCCCGCTGGCAGGGGTGTTTTATTTGTGCAGTGATGCGTAGGTTTTCCAGATGCCATCTGGACGCGATTGCCCTCACCGCTGCTTGGTATTAGCACTTGGGGCAGTCGTCGTCGGCGTAGGGGCCGTGATCGGGGCAATCGCTCCCGGAAGCGTCATCGGCTAGGTCGTAGGTGTTCATTGATGGTGCTCCTCGCGCGTGTGCGATCTTGATCCAATCGTGGCCGGCTCTGTCGTCTACGGCAAGCGGCCGTCGTTCTCAGAGATCTCAACGACGATTGACGCCACGATTCGCGTATCGAGCGTGTGAATGTCTCGGCCTTTGGTCGGATACGCCCTGGTGGATTTTGCAGGGTGCGGCTCGTTCCACCCGACGACGCGCCGCGGTGGGGATCGGCCTAGAATAAAGCCATCAACAGCACGCGTTCGTGCGACAGCTGCGGCGAGCGAAACCAGGAGCGAAACCATGCCTAATCAGTCACTGGCGATCGAGACGTTCGGCCTCTCCAAGCAGTTCGGGGCGCGCCGAGCCGTCGACAATATCAGCCTTGCGATCCCGCAGGGCGCCGTGTTTGGCTTCCTCGGCCCGAATGGCGCCGGCAAGACTACGACGATCCGTATGCTGCTGGGGCTGATCCGCCCGACCAGCGGCGGCGGCCGGATTCTCGGGCACGACATCGCCGCCGAGCAGGCGGCCATCCTGCCGCACGTCGGGGCGATCGTCGAGTCGCCCGCGTTCTACCCTTACATGTCGGGTCGCGACAACTTGCGCGCCCTGGCGCGCGCAGGCGGCTACGAGCGGGCGCCCCGGATCGCCGAGGTGCTCGACCTGGTCGACCTGGGCGAGCGCGCCGGCGATAAGGTCAAGACCTACTCGCTGGGCATGAAGCAGCGCCTGGCGATCGCCGCCGCGCTGCTGAACAACCCGAAGATCATCTTTCTCGATGAGCCGACCAACGGCCTCGACCCGGCCGGCACGGTCGAGATCCGCGAGCTGATCCGCCGGCTCGGCGCGAGCGGCCACACGATCTTCCTCTCCAGCCACCTGCTGCACGAGGTCGAGCAGGTCTGCGCGGAGGTGGCGATCATCGATCGCGGCCGGCTCGTGACTCAGGGCACGGTCGCCGAGCTGACCCAGCACAGCGCGACGCTGCTGGTCGAGGCCGACCCGCTGCCGCTCGTGCGGCAGGTCGCCGAGCGCATGGGCGCCCGCGCCGAGGAGCGTGGGCCGCGCTCCGCCACGATCGACCTGGCGCCCGAGCGCGCGCCCGAGCTGACTGCGGCGCTGGTCAATGCCGGCGCGCAGGTCTTCCAGGTCACGCCGCAGCGCTCGTCGCTGGAGCAGCTGTTCCTGCAGCTGACCGGCAACGGCGCGCCGGGGGCCGCGGGCGATCGGGCGGCCTCGCTGAAGCTGGCGCCGGTAGTCGGTAGTCGGTAGTCGGTAGTCAGTCGTTGTAAACAAAGGTGCACCAAATCATGATATCTATTCTTCGATCCGACCTGCTGAAGACGCGCAAGCGCGCGATGGGCTGGGTGATGCTGGCGATCGGCGCGGCGCTGATCGCCCTCGTGCTGGGCGTGGCGATCTTCGCGCCCCCGACGGAGGATGTGCCGTCGTTCGCCTACCCGAGCGGGCTGCTGATGGGCGCGCAGGTGCTCACCCAGCTCGGCGGGCTGATGATGATCGTGTTCGGCGCGACGCTGGTGGGCAGCGAGTATGGCTTCGATACCTGGAAGAACCTGCTGACGCGCCGGCCTGGCCGCGCCGCGTTCATCCTCAGCAAGTGGATCGTGCTGGCCCTGGCCCTGCTGATCGCCACGGTCGTGCTGCCGGCCTGGGCGCAGGCGCTCGGCTTTCTGTTCGGGGACGTGCTGCCGCCGGCCGCCGCGGTGGATCTGCCGCTGGGTGCCGTGCTGATGCAGGTCGGGCTGAGCGCGGTGATGCCGCTGGTCGCGGGCACGCTCGGCGTGATGGGCGCGGTGATCGGCCGGTCGTCGGTCAGCGGGATCATCGCCGGCATCGTCTGGATGATCGTCGACGTGGTGCTGGCCCAGCTGCTGCCTGGCGGGCTCAAGCTGGTCTCGTTCAACGTGGCCATGTCGATGCTGGGGGCGAACCTGGCCGGCCAGACGGCGCCGGTCGGCCTGCTGCCCAGCCTGCTGGTGGCGCTGGCCTACGTGATCGTTCCGCTCGGCGTCGCGGCCTACCTGTTCCAGCGGCGCGATATGGCGTAGCGCTTGGCGACCGATCTTGTGGAGGGCCCGGGCCTGCTCCAACGAGCAATCACCACTCTAGTACACATCTGCGGACGTTCGTATCGGGTTCGCTTGACGGAAGACCGACGACGGGGGACGAATACCTGCCGTCTTCCGTCGTTCGTCTTCCGTCCAGAACCAGGAAGATATTTCCGCTGATCATCGGCGAGCGCACGGTGAAGACTCACGTGAGCAACATCCTCTCGAAGCTGCACCTGCAGGATCGCACGCAGGCGGCGCTGCTGGCGCTGCGCGAGCGGCTGGTGCCGCTTGAGGACAAACAGTGAGCCCGGCCCGGCTGTAGGGTGGCGCGGCTCGTCGGGCAGCAGCCTGAATCAGTTGTTGGCGGGGGAGACGTGTCGCGGCTGGTCCATCGCGCGGCGCGAAGGCAGGACCCCGAGGAAGCTGCCGACGCTGCGGTTCATCCAGGTCGGGGCGACGGTCGCCAGGCGCCAGAACAGATCCCACATCAGGCCCTGGCGCGAGCCGTAGAGCCGCCGCGCGACTGCCACTCTGAGCGACAGCGCGCGGCCCAGGCTATGCTGGAGGATGCGGGGGCGGTAGTCGTCGAACGACCAGTCCTGGCGCTCGAAGGCCTCGCCGATCGTGTCGGCCGCGATCATCCCGTACTCGATCGCGTAGGAGATCCCCTCGGCAAACAGCGGGTCGACCCCGGCCGCGTCGCCGGCCAGCAGCACGTGCGGCCGCGCGAAGGTGGCGCGCTGGTCGAACCAGCGCACCGGGTGACCCTCGAGCCGGACGTCATCCCAGCACACACCGCGCTGCCCGAGTCCGGCCGCGAAGGCGGCCTTCAGGTCGCCGCGCGGGCCGGGCGCGATCCGGCTGTCGAAGATGCCGCGGTTCAGGTAGGGCTGGCCGTGCACGAAGCAAGGGAAATCCCAGATATAGCCCTGGATGCCGTCGGCGACGCAAGAGAAGTCGAACAGCGCTGACTGGTCGGCGAACTCCGCCGCCGACCGCTGGTCGACCGGCGTCATCACCCGCAGCAGCCGCGCGATCCCGTGCGCGCCGCGCAGGCCAAGCTCACGCCGGACCACGCTGTTTGCGCCATCGGCGCCCACGACGACGCGGGCGCGGTAGGTCGCCGCGTTGGTACGTAGCTCCACCCCGCCGGGCGCCGGGCGCAGCTCGATCAGCCGCTCGCCGCAGTGGATCGCTAGCCCGCGCCGCCGCGCCACCTCGGCCAGCGCCGCGTCGAAGTCGTCGCGCTGCACGACGCGCATCACGTCGTGGCAGTCGGTCACGAACGCGTGCCGCATGAAGCGAAACCGCAGCCGGTGCACGGCGGCCGCGGGCACGTCGAGCGATAGCCCCAGCGTGCGCAGCTGCTCCTCGCCGTGGAAGGTCACCGCGCCGCCGCAGATCTTGCGGCGCGGGTGCTGTGCGGCCTCGAGGATCAGCGTGCGCGCGGCCAGGCTGGGGTAGCGCTGGGCCAGGTGCAATGCGGTGGCCAGGCCGGCCGGCCCGCCGCCCACAATAATGATGTCGTAGCGCTCGCCTTGCTGCATAGTCCTACTCTGCACGTTTTGCTTTTCGATTGTTTCGGCTATACTACTGAGGACATTCGCACGGCCTGTTATCGAGGGGCGCCATGTACATTCGCTGGGTTGTCCGCAAGCACAAGAATGCCACCACGGCCAATGTGGCCTTTCACGATGCTTACCTGGTCGAGAGCTACCGCGACGACGACAACAACCCTCGCCAGCGGACGATCTGCTACCTCGGCAATATTCGGCAAATCGAGGATACCTTCCCGACGATCGAGCGCGAGCTGTTTCTGCTGCGCGCCGAGCGAATCCTATCCAGCATCCCCGAGGTGCCCGACAGCGAGCGCCCGCTGGTGCTCGAGCTGCTGCGCGAGAAGGTCCCCGGGCTGACTGAGGACGAGGTGCTCGAGGCGTTTCGTAACAACATCCGCTGGTACTATCGTTGGTGGCGGGCCCGTGGCGATGCGCCAACGCACGAGGAGCTGCTGCGGATCGTCGAGGCAGCGGATGAAGGGATGGGCCCAATCTGAAGGACTCACGGGCCGCGCGTCTCAGAGCCTGTCTGAGCAGCCCTTTTTGCCACCAAGACACGCAGAATCAGGGTTGAAGGATGTGATCCCAAGGGCTTGCCGGCATCAGAACCATGCGGGCTTGGCGCCTTGGTGGTTACCTTTCACATAGTCTCTCAGGGTCGCGCACGGCCGGACTCACTCAGTCGGCATCCTGGCCGTCCACATCCGCGCCCAATCCGCCGGCGGCCGGGCCGAGCGCCGGAAAGAGCGCCATCCACCACTGCGCGTCGATGGCGGCGCCCTGCGGCTGCGCGCGCCACGCGCTGCGGGCCAGCCAGCCGCCCGCCAGTGCGATCGCGCCGATCAGCAGCGCCGCCGTCGATGGCGCCGCGCTTGGCAGCGCATGCCACAGCAGCGCCGCCGGCATCCGCAGCGCCAGATCGCCCAGCAGGCAGGCGGCAACCGTGCTGATGGCCACGCCGCGGCACACGCGGTACAGTCTGGGTCTGCGTGCGAGATCGGGTGGGTCGACCATTGTGCGTTCCCGCGATAGGCAAGCGCCCGTGTTGGCGAATGGGTGGTGCTCAGAGTATAGCATACGCGCCTATGCTTTCAATGTTTACAAAACCTCCAGTTTATGTTCACAAATACTGTACGCCTGCGGCGCCGATGACATGATTCATCCCACATGTTCCAATTCGGCAATCTCGCTTTGTCGTGCCATCCCCCACCCCCCGCCCCCCGCTCCCCGCAGGGAGCGGGGGAGATCGTTCGTGGTTGTGGCGCGGCGGCAAAGCCGCCGCGCCACAACCACGAAAAAGAACCCCCGCCCCTGGCAGGGGCGGGGGCAGGGGGTGGGGTTTGTAACATGCGGGATGACGCATGTCATCAGTATCAGGAAGGGTGCAGCCCTTACTGATCTACCCCAGGCAGCGGATGCATGGAGGGTCTTACACCGCCGCGCGCCCCTCAAGCGGCCGGAGCGGCAGGGTGAAGCGGACGCAGGTGCCCTGATCGAGGGTGCTCTCGGCCCAGATCCGGCCGCCGTGCGCCTCGACGATCCCGCGCGCGATCGCCAGGCCGAGCCCGGCTCCGCCCGTCGCGCGCGAGCGCGACTTCTCGCCGCGGTAGAAGTGCTCGAAGATCCGCGGCAGATCCTCGGGCGCGATGCCCTCGCCGGTGTCGGCGACCTCGACGACGATCGCAGATTGCGACTCTGGCGCGACCCAATCCGCAATCTGCAATCTGCAATCTGCAATATCCCGAACGGTAATTGCCACGGACCCGCCCGTAGGGGTATGTCGGATCGCGTTGCCGACCAGGTTGTACAGCACGCGCTCGATCTTCTGCGGGGCGATCCACGCGGGCGCGAGGCCCGGCGCGACGCTGCCCGACAGAAGCACTCCCCGCGCGGCGGCCTGCGGCCGCATGCCCTCGATCGTATCGCTCACCAGGTCGGCTATTGCGGCGCGCTGCAGCTCCAGCCGCAGCGCGCCCGCGTCGATCTGCGCCAGCTCGAACAGGTCGTCGATCAGGCCGCTCAGGTGGCCGATCTGCCCGCGCATCGTCGCCAGGTAGCGCGCCGTGGTGGCCGGGTCATCCACCATCCCGTCGGCGAGCGCCTCGGCGATCACCCGCAGCGAGGCCAGCGGGGTGCGCAGGTCGTGCGAGATCGCCGCGATCAAGTCGCGCCTGGCCGTCTCAAGGCGGGCGCGCTCGTCTGCTGCGGCGGCCAGCTGCGCAGCCATGCGGTTGAACTCGGCCGCCAGCGCCGCCAGCTCATCGCCGCCCGCCTCGTCCACGCGCGCCCGCAGGTCGCCGCCGGCCAGCGCGCGCGCGCCCTGGTGCAGGGCCGTGACCCGCCGCGCCAGCGCGTGGGCCAGCGCGTAGCCGAGCGCCAGCGAGACGGCCGCGGCGAACAGCAGCAGCAGGATGAGCAGCGGCAGGTCGTGGTCGCTGGAGATGAACATCAGCTGGGCCGTCAGGAAGATGTTCAGAAGCGCGACGACGATGCCGAGCGTGTAGGTCACCGTCACCTGGATCCACAGGCGCGCGCTCGCGCGCCGGAACCAGGCCATCCCGAGCGCGCCGAGGCCGAGCGAGATCACGCCCGAGCCGAGCAGGTAGCGCGTCAGCTCGACCATATCCCGGCCGCGCACGCCCAGCCAGCCGACCGCCAGCAGCAGCGCCAGCCCCAGCGCGATCAGCAGGCCAAGGACGAACGGGGCGAGCGAGCGCCTGAGCGTACTTGAGCGATTACTTACCAATCTACAATCTTCAATCTACAATGGTGTGGGGCGCTCGAGCTTATAGCCCACGCCCCAGATCGTCTGCAGGAACACCGGGTTGGCCGGGTCGCGCTCGATCTTCTCGCGCAGCCGCCGGATGTGCACCGTGACCGTGCCCATGTCGCTGGCGAAGGTGTAGCCCCAGACGTTGTCGAGCAGCTGCTCGCGGGTGAACACCTGGCCGGGGTGGCGCATCAGGAACTGCAGCAGGTCGAACTCGCGCACGGTCAGGCTGATCGGCTGGCCGTCGAGCGTGACGCTGCGCGCGGGCGTGTCGAGCCGCAGCCCGCCGATCGCCAGGACGCTCGACTCGGCTGGCGCGGCCGGCGCCTCGGGCCGCGTGCGGCGCAGCACGGCCTTGACGCGCGCGACCAGCTCGCGCGGGCTGAAGGGCTTGGTGACGTAGTCGTCGGCGCCTAGCTCTAGCCCGACCACCCGGTCGGCCTCTTCGCCGCGCGCTGTGAGCATGATGATTGGCAGCGCCCCGCCGGCGCGCAGCTGGCGCGTCACATCGAGCCCGCCCAGCCCCGGCAGCATCAGGTCGAGCACCACCAGGTCGGGCCGCCGCTGCTCGACCACCTGGAGCGCCGCGCGGCCGTCGGCGGCGGTCAGCACGTGGAAGCCCTCGCGCTGCAGATAGAGCGTGACAACCTCGACGATCGTCTGCTCGTCGTCCACGATCAGAATAGTCTCACCGCTCATCGGGAACCTGCCTGGCTTCGATGGTCATTGCGAATGTCTCATTGTACCGGAAATCAGGGGATTATGTAAGAGTCTGGCTGAAAAGTGCAGGGCTGCTGCAACGTCGGCCCTCACCCCCTACCCCCTCCCCCACGCCTGGGAGGGGGGCAAAAAGACGTTGCACGAGCCCTCTAAAGCGGATGCGGGCCGCGCAGATCAGGTCTTACGCGACAGCGCTACAGTCGGCCCGGCGGACCGGCTGGTCGCGACAGCCGGCGAGCGCGGCGCGCCCGCGCGCGATCGGCACGTGCTGGATGTCCGCGATCCCCTCCACCAGCGCGTCGACGTCGGACAGGTCGTTGTAGATCGCGAAGCTGGCGCGCGTGGTGGCGCTCAGCCCCAGCCGGCGATGCAGCGGGTGCGCGCAGTGGCGGCCGGATCGAACGGCGATGCCGCGCTGATCGAGCTCCGCGGCCAGGTCGCCCGGCGCGATGCCCTCGATCGTGAAGGTCACCACGCCGCCGCGCAGGTCCGCGTCGGCCGGGCCATAGACGCGCAGGCCGGGCAGCTCCGCGAGCCGCCGCAGGGCGTGCGCGGTGAGGCAGCGCTCGTGTTCACGCACGGCTGGCAGGCCGACCGCCTCGAGGTACTCCACCGCCGCCGCCAGGCCGATCGCCTCGACGAAGGCGGGCGTGCCGGCCTCGAACTTCAGCGGCGCGTCCTCCCAGACCACCTCGTCGAAGCCGACGTCGCGCGCGACATCCCCGCCGGTCATAAACGGCGGCATCGCGGCCAGCAGCTCGGCGCGGCCGTACAGGACGCCGATCCCGGTCGGGCCGAGCATCTTGTGGCCCGAGAACACCAGGAAGTCGGTGTCGAGCGCGCGCACGTCCAGCGGCATGTGCGGCGCCGACTGGCAGGCGTCGATCACCGCGACGGCGCCGACGGCGTGGGCGCGCGCGACGATCGGCCGCGGGTCGGTGATCGTGCCGAGCACGTTCGAGACGTGCGCGAAGCTCACCAGCCGCGCGCGCGGGGTGATCAGCTCGTCGAGCCCGGACAGGTCGAGCGTGCCGTCCGCCGCGAGCGGGATCAGCTTCAGGATGACGCCGCGCTCCTGCGCGAGCGCCAGCCAGGGCAGGTAGTTGGCGTGGTGCTCCAGCTCGGTCAGCACGATCTCGTCGCCGGGGCCAAGGAAGGCGCGCGCGTATGAGAACGCGACCAGATTCAGCGCCTCGGTGGCGTTGCGCGTGAAGACGATCTGGCTGTCCGACGGGGCGCCGATGAATCGGGCGATCGTCGCGCGGGCCTGCTCGTACAGGTCGGTGCTGCGCCGGCTGTACGCGTACGCGCCGCGGTGAACGTTGGCGTAGGTTGTTCGGTAGACCTGCTCCATCGCGTCGAGCACCTGCACCGGCTTCTGCGAAGACGCGGCGCTGTCGAGGAAGACGAGCCGCTGGTCGTGGACCTGCTGCCGGAGCGCGGGGAAGTCCTGGCGAATGCGCGCGACGTTGAGCGCCGTCTCGGCGGCGGTTGCGGTGTGAAGCGAGCCCATGGCCTACCCTTTCTTCAAAAGCAGTGGATACAAAAAGGTGCTCATCGTCCGGAGCGATGAGCACCTGCGTTTGTGTGCCAACGAAATGCCCCTTCCATATCGATGGAAAGGGCGTCACATCAGCGTCCGCCTCTCATCTTCCAGACTTGCGCTGCCGGATTTGGCACCATTCTGCCTAAGTTTTGAGTTTCAAGTTTTGAGTTTTGAGTTGCGCTGTGCAAACTCAGAACTCAGAGCTCAGAGCTCAGAACTTACCCAGTGGTTGCCGAGGCTTCACAGGGCCGGTCCCTCCGCCTCTCTGGATAAGAGTATTCTGCGCTATTCAGTTGTGGGCGCAATCTTACATTACTTGTTCGCTATTGTCAACTTCTCTAGAGACTCTCGCAGGGCTGATGCAACGTTCGTGGAGCTGCGCCGCACACTACACAGATTCCTCGGGGGCGGCGAAGCCGCCCCCGAACCCCCACTGGACCTGACATTGCATTAGCCCTGCGCTCCCGCATAGAGTCCCCCGGCGATGAGGTTGGCGAGCGGCAGGAACAGCGGTTCCGGCAGGGCGTCCCAGGCGAACCAGCCCAGCTCGGTCATCTCCCCCGGCGCGGCGATCGCCGGCTCGCCGCCGACGTAGCGCGCCTCCATCCAGATCGTAATGTAGTGCTTGCCCTCGGCCTCGAAGACGTCGTTGGTGATGCCGATGAAGCGCAGCCCGGCGATCGCGAGCCCGACCTCCTCGCGGGTCTCGCGCGCCCCGCAGGCCTCGGGCGTCTCGCCGAAGTCGATGTGCCCACCCGGGCAAGCCCAGGTGCCGGCGCCATGCGAGCCCCGCCGCTTGATCAGCAGCACCTGGTCGTCTCTACGGATCAGCACCGAGACGCCGGTCATCACGATCTTGTCTGGCTTTTCTCCCATCGCTCGCTCCTTAGACTGGCTCTTGCGAACCTTACAGTTTGGGTGGCGGCCCACCCCACCTGGGAGGGCCTCCGGCCCCTCCACTCCCGCAACTGTAAGAGGGGCCGCGCCACGCGCGCCCATCCTCGGCCGGTCGCGGCGGCGTACGGGAGCGCGACCGCCAGGAAGAAGACTCTTGGGGCAACGTCCGCCCAAACCACCCTTTTCAGACAGTCACACTACTACGGCTGCCACTCATGGCGCAGCAGGCCGTAGAGGTACATATCGTAGCGCTGGCCGTCGCGCTGGAGGTGCTCGCGGTAGACGCCCTCGCGCTGGAAGCCGAGCTTCTCGTACAGCGCGATCGCGCGCTGGTTGTAGCTGAACACGGTCAGCTGGACGCGGTGCAGGTTCAGCTCCTGGAACGCGAAGCGCAGCGCCAGGCCGAGCGCCTCGGCGCCGTGGCCGAGGCGCTGGTGCGCCGGGCCGATCGCGATGCTGAGCCAGCTGTTCTGGTGCGCCCACATGATCCCGTCCAGCTCGACCAAGCCGAGCAGCTCGTCGCGATCGAGCGGACGTACGCCGAACAGAAAGGCGCTGCTGTCCTTCTGGCGATCCTCCAGCCAGCGCGCCAGCTCGGCTTCGCTCTGCGGGTGGGCCGGGCGCGCGTCGAACAGCCGCAGGAACCCGGCGTCCTGGTACCAGTCGGCGATCGTCGGCAGATCGTCGGCCACCAGGGCCGTCAGGCGGACGCGCGCGCCGCGCAGAAGATCCGTGAGCAGCATAGGCATCGGCTAGGCACTACAGGCAGACTATCGGTCGAGCAACGCCCGGCATTGTAGCATAGAACGTTTGATGAGTTCCAGAAATGGCATAACGCTGCTCATACTGCGGGGGGTGAGGTGCTTGGCGGTGGGGTACTCAGCGGGTGGAAAAGAGCTTGGGGAGGGCCACAGGCCCTCCCCAAAACCCGCACGACGTGTTTGGATGCACTCTCTAGTGCTGCGCGTCCGACATCGTGGCGTCTCCGACATACTCCTCGCACGACACGCGCGGGTTCCAATCGGCGAACACGCCGGCGGGGTTGTTCTTCCCGGCCCAGACGTGCAGTTCGTAGAAGGCAGGGATGCCGAAGCGGTTGGGGGCGCCCGAATAGTTGAACAGCTGTCCCATCAGCACCGGCGGCGTCTGGTGATGCGCATTCCAGTCGTCGGCGATGACGATATACTCGACGCCCACAAGCTGCAGTTTCCCATCCTTCGGCTCGTACAGCAGCGCTTCGGGATGCATTGCGTCCAGCGCCCCGTCGCCGACCAGACCGCCATTGGCAAAGTGGATGCCCATCGCCCCCTCTTGCGGCCCGCTGACGCAGCCGTGGAGCAGCGCGTAGCCGGCCGCCTCCGCCTTCTTCACATCCTTGAACTGCGCGGTTGCCTGGCGAACCATCGCGGGAAAGGTTGTCGCCGGCTTCGAGCTGTCGGAGCTCGCCAGGGCGACTGAGGTCGCCGCAATGAGCGATAGTGCAACCAGGCCGAGCAGCGCAAACAGTTTCTTTTTCATAGCCGATATCTCCTTTTGAAGTCTATCCGAATAGCTCAGACCGGCGGGGCGAAGGGCAATCGCGGCCCGCCCTTCGCCCCGCCCTCCTTCATGAAGCCCGTCTGGCGAGCGCCTACGACCCCTCTTTGACCTCAGTAATCTCATCCGCAAGCAACCCGTGGGCTTCTCGATGCACGGCGATTGCGGCCTCCTTGTTGGGCGCTTCAATCAGGCAAAAGACCTTGCCGGCGCTCTCGTCGAACCAGTAGCGCAGGTACTTGACGCCGTACTTCTCCTGTGTCCTCACGTCGGCTGCGTGGGCCTGGGCAACCGCATCCACAGTGAGCCCTTCGACATGCGCGTGCGTATCCATAAACAGTGGCATGCTGTTTCTCCTTAGCATATCAGCGATTACACGTTAATAGAGGCACATAGGTGATGGGTTGACCTGCTGGGCTGAACGCGAGGGGGTTAGAACCAGCAGCGAACCCTGTATCCTCATTGAACACTCCTTTCTCGCTCTTGCGGACGTGTTCAAGATAGCAGTTCGCCGCTGCTGGGGATATCTACCACATGGTAGATTCGCTGGTAGATCTTGGTGGGTCAGGCGTCTAGCAATCCGAATTTCAGCCGGCGTATCTGTGATGTGTCAAGGGGTTCACAGCACTCTTGTGCCGCCGGGGGGGTCTCTTGCAGGGGTGTGCTCACGAGTGCGGCCACTGGCGAGGAGCCAACGTGCCAACGTTTGAACGCTGCCACGCCTCACTCGTCCTTCAGATCGGGCGGGTACAGGAAGTAGTTCGCCGCCGAGGCCGCCTGGCCGCCCTCGTGCACCGCCGTGGTGACCTGGTGCGAGTGCAGCCGCGTGACGTCGCCGGCCGCGTACACGCCGGGCACGCTGGTCTTCTGCTCGGTGTCCACCGCGATGTAGTCGTTGTCGCTGAGCCGCACGCCGAGCTGCTCGGCCAGGCTGGTCTGCGGCGTCGCGCCCTGCTGGCTGAACAGCTGGTCGAGCTCGATCAGCCGGCCGCCTTTGGTGCACAGCGCCTCGAGCTGGCCTTCGCGGCCGACGACCGAGGCGATCTTGTCGTGGATCAGCGGGATGCCGGCGCGCCGGAGCCGCGCCTGAAACTTCTCGCTGATCTCGCACTCCTGGCTGTCGGTCAGCACGGTCAGCTTGTCGGTGAAGCGCTGCAGCTGCAGCGCCTCGGAGGCCGTCTCGTCGCGGTTGCCGGCCACCACGACGCGCGCGCCTTTGCAGCCGTAGCCGTCGCAGGTGATGCACCAGAACATGCTGCGACCGACGTACTCGTCCCAGCCGTCGAAGTGCGGGTAGTGGTCGATCACGCCGGTGCACAGGATCACCGCGCAGCCGCGCCACGCGCCGGCCTGCGACTCGGCGACGAACAGATCGTCCTCGCGGCGCAGCGCCTCGACCTTGTGCTCCAGCACGGTGACCTGATCGTAGCGCGCGAGCTGCTCGCGCCCCAGCTCGCGCAGCCGGCGCGCCGGCACGCCGCCGGGGAAGCCGAGGTAGTTGTGGTTGATCTGGTGCCAGGTCGAGCGCCCGCGGCCGGCGTCGAACAGCGCGGCGCGGCGCTCGTAGCGCGCCAGGTATAGCGCGGCCGATAGCCCGGCCGGCCCGCCGCCGACCACCAGCACCTCGTAGATCTCATCTGCCATGCGTGCGCTCCTGATTGAGGTCCACCCCTGAGGGGCTATAGCAAGTGGCGTGCGCGGGGGGCGTAGCACCCTGGAAAAGAGCTGGAGGCGGCGCACGCCGCCTATCTGAAAAGATCCCTTTACACACAAGAACAGATGTGCTATACTGAATCATCCCAGGGCCAGGCGCCGGGGCAGAGCCTGGAGAGCACAGACGTTAAGCAAGAGTAGATAGACCGCGCGCGGTCTACCCCACCAAGGAGGAACCTCATGTTTCAGCGGTTGGATGAGCTACAAACCGGCAGCCTCTATATTCTGACCGGGCAGGCCGGCGCGGGCAAGTCGCACCTCGCCGCGAGCGCCCGCCGCGGCGGCACGCTGTGGGTGCTCGACACCGAGGGGGCCGCGCAGAACCTGGGCGGCAAGGCCGGCATCCACCGGCGCATCCAGGTGCTGCAGTCGCTCTCGCTCAAGGCGCTGGTCGAGGGGATGGAGGAGATCCGCAAGCTCGGCAAGCCAGGCGACACGATCATCCTCGACTCGATCTCGAAGGTCTTCCAGGCGATGCGCGCCTACGCCCAGCGCCGCGCCGGGGCCGAGACCGACCGCAAGACGGCGATCGGCTACGACGAGCACGCCTCGGTCAACCGCAACATGCAGGCGGTCTACACCGGCCTGACCGAGCTGAAGCAGGCCGGCTTCCACGTGGTGATCATCGGCCACCTGGGCCGCAAGTACCGCGCGCAGGACGACGGCGGCCTGCACGACGAGGGGCTGCGCGTACTGGCCGACGAGCAGATCGCCTACGAGGCCGACGCTATTCTGCTCGTCGAGCGCGAGGGCGACGAGCGCACGGTCACGCCGATCATCAAGCCGCCGCGCCCGGCGCACCTGAAGCTGAACAAGCGCTACGCCGCGACCCTCGCGACGCTCTACCCCGATCTGGTGCCCGACGCCGACAAGGCCAAGCCGCGCGCGGCCGATAAGGCCAAGGGGCGGCAGGGCGAGGGCGCGCATCAGCAGCTGGTCGAAGAGGAGCCTGAGCAGATCGAGGCCAGCCGCCCGCCCGCCTCTGCGGCTACGACCGCTGCAACCCCGCCACGCGACCCGGTCGAGGCCGAGCAGCGCTTCTTCACCCGCTACAGCGAGATCGTCGGCGGCGACAGCTGGACGGCGGTGCAGGGCTACCTGCGCAGCCGCGCCCCCAAGCCGACGACCGTCGAGGGCTGGATCGCCGCCGCCGAGGCCGTGCGCGATCGCTCGCGCCAGGATAGCTCGCCGGCCATGGCGGCCTAGCGCTCCGTCTCTTCCGGGGCGCTGCGCCCCCGGCCCCCCCGCCTGGGGGAACCCTCGCCGGTTCCCCCAGTCCCCCTCCGGCAAATGATGCCGTACCAGCTCCACGGTTCGTGGCACATGCCTTGTACCACTCCGAGCGGACGTGTTGTCTTCCACCGCGCGTGGATTCAGCCAGGCATGCACATCAAACATCGCAAACGAGGCAAGATTATTTTGGGGTCCAGGGGCAAGAGCCCCGGCCGGGGGGTAGCGAGGGTGGCGGCCCACCCCCGCGGGGCACGGGGGGGCGCGCAGCCCCCGCCGAAGCGCAGCACTTTGATGTATAATGCCCGCCACCGCACACGCGCTCCGATGCGCCATTCCAGCTGGCCTGGTGGCACGTGGAATGCACGTAGTCGAGCCGACCACCCGCATTCAGTATTCACAATGAGGTGACTGATGCAGCACTCGCGCGTTCCGACGATCGATTCTCCCCTACCTGCCCCACGACGTGCGCCCGCGCCGGCGATCGATGCGCCGGCGATCGACTGGCCCGAGGTCGCGCGGCTCCTCCTGATCTCGCGCGCGCTCGACCAGATCGAGGAGGACGACTTGGTGCCATCCGGCAAGGTGCGCTACCAGTTCTCGGCCCGCGGCCACGAGCTGGCCCAGATCCTGCTGGCGCTGCGCCTGGACCACCCCCACGACGCGGCGACGGTCTACTATCGCTCGCGCCCATTCATGCTGGCGTCGGGCCTCTCCCCCGAGGAGGCGCTGTGCGCGTCGATGGCGCGCGGCCCGATGAATGGCGGCCGCGATATCGGCGTGGTGTTCAACATGCCCTCGCGCGGGCGGGCGACCGTGCTGCCGATGACCGGCGATGTCGGCGGGCAGTACACCCCGGCCGCCGGCTGGGCGCAGACTGCCCGCTACCGCCAGAAGGCGCTCGGCGAGGCGGCCTGGCAGGGCGTGGCCGCCGTCGCGATGGGCGGCGACGGGTCGACCGCGACGGGCGGCTTCTGGGCGGCGCTGAATATGGCCGCCACGCTGGCGCTGCCGCTGCTGTTCTTGATCGAGGATAACGGCTACGCGATCTCGGTGCCGAGCACGCTGCAGATGCCCGGCGGCGATCTTATGACGAACCTGGCGTCGTACCAGGGCATCCTGCTGCTCGATGGCGATGGCGCGGCGCCGGTCGAGGCGTTGCGACAGATCGACCAGGCGATCGAGCATATCCGCGCCGGGCGCGGCCCGGCGCTGCTGCGCCTGCGCGTCCCGCGGCTCAACGGCCACTCCTCGGCCGATAGCCAGACCTACAAAGATGAGCAGACGCGCGCGGCCGAGCGGCGGCTCGACCCGCTGCCGCGCCTGCGCGCGCTGCTGCAGCAGCGGGGCTGGAGTTCGCAGCAGTGGGATGACCTGGCCGCCCAGGCCGGCGCCGAGGTGCGGCGCGCGGCCGAGCGGGCGCAGGCTCACCCCGAGCCCGACCCGGCGACGAGCTGCCGGTTCGTGTTTTCGGAGGACCAAAGACCAGAGACCAAAGACCTCGATCAAGATGTTGGTCCTTCGTCCTTGGTCCTTGGTCCAGACGAGGCTGGACCTCGCGTCAACATGATCGACGCGATCCGCCAGACGCTGGCCGACGAGCTGAGCGTTAACCCGCGCATGCTGGTGTTCGGCGAGGATGTCGGTCGCAAGGGCGGCGTGCACGGCGCGACGCGCGACCTGCAGGCCAGGTTTGGGCCGGAGCGCGTGTTCGACACCTCGCTCTCCGAGGAGGGCATCCTGGGGCGGGCGGTGGGCATGGCGCTAGGCGGGCTGCTGCCGGTGCCCGAGATCCAGTTTCGCAAGTACACCGACCCGGCGATGGAGCAGATCACCGACTGCGGCACGATCCGCTGGCGCACCAACAACGCCTTCGCCGCGCCGATGGTCGTCCGCATCCCGCTCGGCTTCAGCAAGCGCAGCGGCGACCCGTGGCACAGCAGCTCGGGCGAGGCGATCTTCGCGCACACGCTCGGCTGGCGGATCGCCTTCCCTTCGAACGCGGCCGACGCGGCCGGGCTGCTGCGCGCGGCGCTGCGCGGCGGCGACCCGACCTTCTTCCTGGAGCATCGTGCGCTGCTCGATACGCCCGCCGGCCGCGGCCCGTACCTCGGCGCCGACTACGTGCTCCCGTTCGGGCAGGCGGCGGTGCGGCAGGCCGGCGAGATCCTCACCGTCGTCAGCTGGGGCGCGATGGTCCAGCGCAGCGTCGAGGCGGCCGAGCCGTTCGAGGGCCAGGTCGAGATCCTGGACCTGCGCACGCTCGTGCCGTGGGACCGCGCGGCGGTGCTGGAGTCGGTGCGCAAGACCGGCCGCTGCCTGGTCGTGCACGAGGACACCTGGACCGCCGGCTTCGGCGCCGAGGTGGCCGCCACCGTCGCTCAGGAGGCCTTCGCCTGGCTCGACGCGCCCGTCTCGCGGCTGGCCGCGCCCGACTGCCCGGTGCCCTACAGCACGGCGCTGATGACCGCGGTGATCCCATCGGTCGAGCTGATCCGCCGCAGGATCGAGGAGCTGCTGCACTATTAACGTTCGAACGTTTGGAGGCTGAGCATGACAACCGCACGCGAGACCGACACCGATCGACTGGCGGCGTTCAAGGCTCACCTGGCCGCGGGCGGCAAGGTCGAGGCGACCGACTGGATGCCCGAGGAGTACCGCGCCGCGCTGGTGCGCTTCATCGAGATGCACGCCAATAGCGAGCTGATGGGCGTGCTGCCCGAGCGCGAGTGGATCCTGCGCGCGCCGTCGCTGCAGCGCAAGCTGGCGCTCACCGCCAAAGTCCAGGACGAGGTCGGCCACGCGCAGCTGCTGTACCGGCTGGCCGAGGACCTGGGCAAGCCGCGCGACCAGATGATCGAGGATCTGCTGGCCGGGCGGACCAAGTTCCACAATGTGTTCCACTACCCGACCAGGAGCTGGGCCGACGTGGGCGCGATCGCGTGGCTGGTCGACGCGGCGGCGATCCTGAGCCAGCAGGCGCTGCTCGGCACCAGCTACGCGCCGTACGCCCGCACGATGCAGCGGATCTGCTGGGAGGAGAGCTTCCACATCAAGCATGGCTACGATATCGTCGTGACGCTGGCCGGCGGCACCGACGCGCAGCGCGCGATGCTGCAGGACGCGCTGAGCCGCTGGTGGGGCCCGCTGATGCAGATGCACGGCCCGCAGACCTCGCCCGAGAAGGACCTGGACCTGACCGTCTGGCGGATCAAGACCCGCGGCAACGAGGAGCTGCGCCAGGAGTTCCTGGCGACCTACGTCCCGCGGGTCTGGCAGCTCGGCTTCACGCTGCCCGACCCCGCGCTCGGCAAGAGTCCCGACGGCGGCTGGAGCTACAGCCCGCCGGACTGGGGCGAGCTGCGCGCGGTCGTCTCGAACAACGGCCCCTGCAGCGCCGAGCGGCTGGCGCTCCGGCGGCTCAGCTATGCCGAGGGGGCCTGGGTGCGGGAGGCGCTGGGACAAGGGTCTAGGAGCTAAGGACTTGGGATTTGGGGCAGTCAGCGCCCCATTCCAACGTCGAGTGTGCGGAAGATAGGAGGAAGCTTCTGATGAGCGACGACGCGCTCCAAGCCCCAAGCCCCGAGCCCCACGTCTACGAGATCTTCCGGCGCGAGAAGGCCGCCGCGCCGATGGTGCACGCCGGGAGCGTGACGGCGACCAGCGACGACCTGGCGCTGATCTATGCCCGCGAGGTCTTTGGCCGGCGCGGCGAGAGCCAGGCGCTGTGGGTCGTGCCGCGCGCGGCGATCCAGCTGCTGGACGACACCGACATGCTCTCGCCGTCGCTCGACCGCAGCTACCGCAACGTCGACGGCTACCGGATGCGCGACAAGCTCAAGCAAGCGCTGAACGCTAAACGCTGAACGAGCAGTTTTGCGACGAGATAAACAGATGCCAGAAGCTCAAAAATCTTCATCGTTCATCGTTCATCGTTCATCGTTAACGGAGCTCTTGCTGGCCCTGGCCGACGACGAGTTCGTGACCGGCTACGCCAACAGCGAGTGGACCGGCATCGCTCCGGTGCTCGAGGAGGATATTGCCTTCAGCTCGCTGGCGCAGGACGAGCTGGGCCACGCCCGGCTGCTCTACGAGTTGCTCGCCGAGCTGCAGAGATCAGGGGTCGGGGGTCAGGGGTCAGAAGGCAGCGACAGCCTGATCCCTGAAGCCAGATCCCCAACCCCCGACGAGATCGCGTACGGCCGGCCGCCGCCAGGCTTCCGCAACGCCCAGCTGGCCGAGCGGCCGCGCGGCGACTGGGCCTACAGCGTGTCGCGGCAGTTCCTGTACGATACCGCCGACTACATCCGGCTCGACAGCCTGCGCCGGAGCAGCTACGCCCCGCTGGCGACCGCGGCCGGCAGCATCATCCGCGAGGAGAAGTACCACCTGCTGCACGGGCAGACCTGGCTGGAGCGGCTGGCGCGCGCCGGCGAGGAGGCGCGCCGCCGACAGCGCGAGGCGTTCGAGTCGCTCTGGCCGGACGCGCTGGGCCTGTTCGAGCCGCTCGCGGGCGAGGCCGAGCTGCTCGCGGCCGGCGCGCTGCCGGATTCGTTCGGCGCGCTCGAGCAGCGCTGGCTGTCCAGCATCGCCGCCCCACTGCGCCAGCTCGATCTGCCGTTCCCGTTCGACGAGAGCCCGGCCGGCTGGCGGGCGCGGGTGTCGCCGCGCTACGGCGGGCGCCGTGGCGAGCACTCCGCGAGCTTCCTCGAGCTGCACGACAACATCACCAGCGTCTACCGGCTCGACCCAAGCGCCAAGTGGTAAGACACGGAAATGGGTGATCCGGATGTCAGAACAAAACCCTGCCTTGAGCCTGGAGCTGCACGGCGTCGAGCAGGCCCCGCTGGGGGGCGGAGTCGCACAGCTGACCTTGCGGACCGACGCCGGCGAGATCGTCGGCCGGCTGCACCCGGCCGCGCCCGGTGAGGGCGCCGTACTCTGGGTGGGCGGGGCCGGCGGTGGGCTGGATGGGCCGGCGAATGGACTCTACCCGCGGCTGGCCGCGCAGCTTGCACCCGACCAGGTCGCGTCGCTGCGCCTGCACTACCGGCTGCCGAACCATCTGGACGCCTGTGTGCTGGACACCCTGATGGGCGTGGCCTACCTCGGCACGCTCGGCCACGCGCGTGTCGCGCTGGTCGGGCACTCTTTCGGCGGCGCGGTCGTGATCAGCGCTGGGGCCGCCAGCCCGGCGGTGGTCGGCGTGGCGGCGCTCAGCAGCCAGACCTACGGCACCACGGCGGTGGTCGATCTAAGCCCGCGGCCGCTCCTGCTCATGCACGGCATCGACGACGAGGTGCTGCCGGATAGCTGCTCGCGCGATCTCTACCAGCGCGCGCACGAGCCGAAGCAGCTGCTGCTCTACCCTGGCTGCCATCACGGCCTGGAAGAGTGCCAGGCCGAGCTTGACCGCGACCTGCTGGCCTGGCTGCGGCAGGTTGCGCTCGCCACGAGGTAGCGCGCTTGTGCCTCTCATCCTCTCACCCCCCTCTCCCAGGCGTGGGAGAGGGGGAATTCTTGTCGGCGTGGTGGTGCGATCGCGGGGCGACCGCACCACCACGCAAGATTCATCCCCCCGCCCCTGGCAGGGGCGGGGGACAGAGGGCGGGGTCAAAAAGACTATGCATTAGCCCTGCACAACCGCCGCAGGCGCTGGTATAATCGTTGTCACGAACGGACAACGAAAGGGAGACCCATGGTACAGCCGCTGATTGGCATCACGACGCACGCGAACGACGCGCCGCACCGCGCCGAGCTCGATCGCCTGCGCGATCAGATTATCAACGGGGTCGAGCGCGCCGGCGGGCTGCCGGTGCTTATCCCGCCCGGACTGAGCGAGCCTACGCTGCGGGGCATCTTCGCCCGCGTCGACGGCCTGCTGCTCTCGGGTGGCGGCGATCTGGCCCCCAGCCTCTACGGCGCCGACCCAAGCACGCTGGTCGACGGCATTGATAGCGCGCGCGACTGGACCGAGCTGACGCTGGTGCGCTGGGCACTCGACGCGGCAAAGCCGATGTTCGGCATCTGCCGCGGGCTGCAGGTGCTGAACGTCGCCTGCGGCGGCACCCTGTACCGCGACATCGGCGAGTACCCGCAGGCGCAGCCGCACACCTTCTACCCCGGCTACCCGTTCGATCTGCGCGCCCACCCGATCGAGATCGCGGCCGAGAGCCGCCTCGCGCAGATCGTCGCCCGGGCGACGATTGAGGTCAACAGCCTGCACCACCAGGCATGCCGCGAGATCCCCGCGGGCGTGCGGATCGCAGCGCGCGCGCCGGACGGGATGGTCGAGGCGATCGAGGTTCCCGGCCACCCGCTGGCGCTGGCGGTCCAGTGGCACCCCGAGGCGCTGCCGGATCTGGCCGAGACGCGGGCGCTGTTTGGCGCGCTGATCGTGGCGAGCGCGCCGGCAGACGCCCTCTATAGCTGTGAGCAAAAGCATTGAGCCACTACGCAAGAATGAGATGCCGCTGTGATGCGATCCGTCGTACTGCCGACTGGCTCCTGCCGACTGCCCACTGGTATAACGTTCGCCGCGACTCACGTGACGGAGGGCCATCGACGATGGACGATAGACGATGGACGATGATAGCCGCCCCAATGGTCCATGGTCTATGGTCTATTGCCCGCCATCTCAACCCTGCGGCCCAACCTCTGCTCATAAGCTAATCGCGCCCGCGGCATCAGGCGACCGCGAGCCAAAGGAGTACCTGTGCAAGCATCCGCCGATCTCTCCCGCCGATGCGACGAGCACGCCCGTCGCGACGCCGAGCGGAGTCGCGAGACCGTCGACGTCGGGCCGTTCCGCGCGCTGCTCGACCGCACGACCGATCTGATCTGGCTGAACTACGCCGTGCCGGTCGCGCCGCTCGGCCAGGACGAGAGCGTCGCCGCGGCGCTGGACGAGCTGCGCCGCGTATTTTCGGCGCGCGGCAGGGCGCTGCGCTTCGAGTTCAACGCGCTGCCCTGGCCGGATCTGCCGCGCGCGCTCGAGCGGGCCGGCCTGCGCCTGCACGCCGAGCACCCGCTGATGGTCTGCACGCCGGAGAGCTTCAGCCCGATCGCCAGCCATGGCGTTGGCGTGGGCATGCTGGACGATCGCTCGCCCGAAGCCGACCTGCGCGCATATCTGACGATCCTGGGCCTCGCGTTTGGCGATTCGCCAGCCCTGGTGACCGACGCCGACATCGCCGAGCTGCGCGGCAAGCTGGCGGGCGGGCTGCACCTGCGCGCGCTCGCCACGCTCGACGGCGCCCCGGCCGGGGCCGCCACGCTCTCGCCGATCGACGACATCGCCGAGCTGGCCGGCGTCGCCACCCACCCGGATGCGCGCCGCCGGGGCGTCGCCGCGACGGCCAGCAGCTTCCTGACGCGCGAGCACTTCGATCGCGGCGGGCGCGTCGCCTGGCTCTCCGCGGCGGACGCGATCGCCCAGGCAGTGTATCGCAAGGTCGGCTTTCAGCTGATCGACACGCGGCTGAACTACATGTAGCGGAGATACCCCGGATCACGGCGCGCTGCCCCTCCCCGTGCTAGGAAGGGGCTGGGGAGGAGGGCCATCACTCGGATACGCCGCCGAGCGCTCTGAGCCGCGCCAGCCGAGCGGCCTCGTGCTCGGCCAGCCACGCGTCGGCGGCAAGCGCGGCGTAGGCGCGCGCGAAGTGCGGCTGCGCCTCGTCCGCGCTGCTCGTCAGGAGCAGCAGCTCGCCCAGCTCCTCCTCCACGTACCCGTCGACCTCGCCCCGCTGCGCGTGCTCTGCGTGGAGCCTGCGCTGGATCGTCAGCGCCTCCTCGTGGCGCCCGAGCGAGCGCAGCGCCCGCCCGACACACCAGCGCGCGACGCGCGTCTCGCGCGGCTGGCCCTGCTGCTCGCGCGCGGCGAGCGCCTTTTCGAAGTGCTCCAGCGCGGCGGCGCGCTCGCCCCGGTCGTGGCAGGCCCAGCCGATGTTGTTGTGCAGCGAGCCAAGCCAGCGCTTCGCGCGCTGGTCGGCCGTGCGCTCGGCGAGGTCGAGGGCGGCAAGGTTCCACTGCTGCTGCTCGTCCGCCGCCGCGACGATCGCGAGCATGTGCGCGGCGTCGATCGCGTAGAAATCCGCGCCGCACGCGCGCGCGAGCCGCCACGACTCCAGAAAGAGCGGGCGCGCATGCTCCGGCTGCCCGGCCGAGTTAAGCGCCCGGCCGCGCTCGATCAGGTAGCGCGCGACGATCCGCGGGGGCAGCGCGGCGAGCCGGGCCTGCACCACGTCGAGGGTCTGGCGCGCCGCGTCGAACCGCCGCTGCAGCCCTTGAGCGCGCGCGATCTGCGTCAGCGCCTCCGCGTGCGCCGCGGCTTCGGCTGGGAGTGTGGCGAGCAAGCTCGCGAAGCGCGCCTCCGACGCCGCCGGGTCGTCGTAGTCCCACAGCTGATCCAGCTCGCGCTCGATCGAATCCGCCTCCGCCATAAAGCCTCCTTTGCGCCGTCGCGCTGCGCGCTCGCGCTACTCCGGGCGGTAGGGCGCCTCGACCTCAATGTCGCCCACGTACTCGGGGAGGCCCGCCTGCCCCAGCATCTGGCGGATCGCCTGGATCTCCCCAATGTGAAACCAGTAGTGGTAGGTGACGCGCCGCAGCGCCGACCCGATCGTCTGCCCGACCGCGCGGCCGTTGCGCAGCAGCTCGCCCTGCAGCGCCTCGGTGGTCAGCAAGTCCAGGAACGGATCGGCCGCCCGCGTCACGACGTGCCAGGTGTCGAGCATCTCCGCCAGCGACGGGGTGCTCATCGGGGCGCCGTAGGCGTACGCCTCGTTCAGGCGGGGATACAGGAGTTGGCCCTGCCCGAACTCCAGCCAGTAGCGCTGCTCGTGCCAGGCCAGGTGCCCGACGATCCAGCTGATGCAGTTCATCGGCCCGAAGTGGCGCGCGGCGTCGTCCTCCGGCACGCCTTCGAGCCCGCGCAGCCACTCGCGGCGCGTGAAGCGAAGCTGGTCGATCAATGGGTGTGTCATACGATGCCTCCTCGTCCAACCATCTGCTCGAACGCAGTAGGCCGCCATCCGGCCCAGATCTCGTGTGCGCCGAGTATCCCCCTGAACGGCGATCGAGTCAAGCCAGGGCATTTTTCGGGGGCTGCGCGCCCCCGCCACCCCCCGGCCGGGGCTTGCGCCCCTGGACCCCAACATGACGCAACCTCACGTTCAGCGCTTGACGCGCATGCCCGGCTGAATCCACGCGCAGCGGGAGGCAACTGGCCTCGCAGGGATGGTGCTGGGCATGCGCCACCACTATCGGATATGCCACAGACATCATTTGCCGGAGGGGGGCCAGGGGCGCAGCGCCCCGGAGAAAAGCTGACCAGCTGACCAGGTGACAAAGTGACCGGGGCCAGGGGCGCGCCGGAAAAACACCTGGCCGGAGGCCACACGAACCGGCGCGGGTTGTCTCGTGCAACAGGTAGGCGGTCGTCGGTGAGAGGTATGGTATCAACACGCGCTCGCCGCAATCTGCAATCGACAAGCTGCAATCTGCAATGGCACGCGGCGGCGGGCCGGGGGCGCCGCGCCCCAGCGGGGCTAGCAGATCCGCGGCAGCTGCTCGCCCACCATCATATCGACCACCCGCATCCCGCCGATGCCGGTGCGCGCGACCACCACGCCGGGGTGCTCGGCGGTGACGCGCCCGACGATCGCTGCGCGCCGGCCGAGCTGGTGAGCGCGCATGCGCGCCAGCAGCCGCTCCGCGACCGCGGCCGGCGCGATCGCCACCAGCTTGCCCTCGTTCGCGACGTACAGCGGGTCCAGCCCAAGCAGCTCGCAGGCCGCCCGCACGGCGTCGGGCACCGGCACGGTGCGCTCCTCGATCGCGATGCCGACCCTGGATGCGCGCGCGATCTCGTTCAGCGTCGAGGCCATCCCGCCGCGGGTGGGGTCGCGCAGCGCGTGGATGTCGTGGGTCTCCTCCAGCATCGCGGCGACCAGCCCGTTCAGCGCGGCGGTGTCGGACTCGACCGGCGCGCCGAACTCGAGTCCCTCGCGCACGCTCAGGATGGCGATCCCGTGCGCGCCGATCTCGCCGCTGACGATCACGGCGTCGCCGGGGCGAGCTAGGTCCGGCCCGATCCGCACGCCCTCGGGGATGACCCCGAAGCCGCTGGTGTTGATATAGACCCCGTCGCCGTGCCCGCGGTCGACCACCTTGGTGTCGCCGGTCACGAGCGCGACGCCGGCCCGCCGGGCGGCCGCGCCCATCGACTCGGCGATGGCGCCGAGCTGCGCGAGCGGCATGCCCTCCTCGAGGATGAAGCCGGCGCTGAGAAACAGCGGCTGCGCGCCGCTCATGGCGATGTCGTTGACGGTGCCGTTGACCGCCAGCTCGCCGATGTTGCCGCCGGGGAAGAACAACGGCCGCACCACGAACGAGTCGGTCGAGTAGGCCAGCCGCGCGCCGCCGACCTCGACCACGGCCGAGTCGCCCAGCTGCGCGTTGGTCGCGTTCCGAAAGGCCGGCAGGAACAGGTGCTCGACCAGCTCGGCCGAGAGCTTGCCGCCGCCGCCGTGGCCCATCACGATGTTCGGGTGGTCGCGCAGTGGCAGCGGGCAGGACCAGCCCTCCAAGTTCAAACTATTGCTCATCGTGCCGATCCTAATTCATCCGCGGATTACACGAATAAAGCGAATAAGCTTTGCGATTCGCATTATCCGCGCTATGCTATCTGCGGAGCACAACCGATGTCAAGCTACTTCCTCGGGCCGGACGAAGCGCCCGTACTGGTAGTAGGCCGCGCAGGCGCCCTCGCTCGACACCATCGTCGCGCCGAGCGGCGAGCGCGGGGTGCACTGCTTGCCGAACGCCGGGCACTGGTTCGGCTTGAGCAGCCCCTGCAGCACCTCGCCGCTGTGGCAGAGCGGCGACTCCGCGGTGCGGATGTCGCCGACCGCGAAGCGCGCCTCGGCGTCGAAGTCGCGGTAGGCCTCGCGCAGCCGCCAGCCGCTCTGCGGGATGGTCCCGATCCCGCGCCAGCCGCGGTCGGTCAGCTCGAACACGTCGGCGAGCATCTGCTGCGCGGCCAGGTTGCCCTCGGGGCACACCGCGCGCGCGTAGGCGTTCTCCAGCTCGGCGCGGCCCTGCTCGAGCTGCGTCACGGCGCGGCGGATGCCCTCCAACACGTCCAGCGGCTCGAAGCCGGTCACGACGATCGGCACGCGGTACTTCTCGACCAGCGGGCCGTACTGCCAGGTGCCCATCACGCTGCAGACGTGCCCGGCGGCCAGAAACGCCTGCACGCGATGCGCCGGCGACTCCATGATCGCCGCGATCGCCGGCGGCACCAGCACGTGCGAGACCAGCATCGAGAAGTTCGTCAGCCCGAGCCTTTTCGCCTGGAAGACCGCCATCGCGTTGGCCGGCGCGGTCGTCTCGAAGCCGATCCCGAAGAACACCACCGCGCGGCCGGGGTTCTGCTGGGCCAGCCTGATCGCGTCGAGCGGCGAGTAGACGATCCGCACGTCGCCGCCCGCGCTCTTGACCCGGAACAGATCCTGGCTGCTGCCCGGCACGCGCAGCATGTCGCCGAACGAGCAGAAGATCACGCCTGGGCGCGCCGCGATCGCCAGGGCCTTGTCGATCATCTCGAGCGGCGTGACGCAGACCGGGCAGCCGGGGCCGTGGATCAGCTCGATCTCGGGCGGCAGCAGCTGGTCGATCCCGTTGCGGATGATCGAGTGGGTCTGCCCGCCGCAGACCTCCATCAGCGCCCACGGGCGCGTGGTGATCCGGCGGATCTGCTCGAACAGCCGCCGGGCCAGCTCGGGGTCGCGGTACTCGTCCAGGTATTTCATGCTCGTGCAGCTTTCCCAACATCCGTAGCTGCTTTGGACCAAGGACCAAAGACGAAAGACGAGAAACGATGTTGGTCCTTGGTCGTTCGTCCTTCGTCTCAACAGCCAAGCACTATGCCAGCCCTTCCGCTCCGGCCTTCAGCTCCTCGTCGAGCATGCCCATGCTGCGGAACAGCTCCAGCGTCTCGAGCGCGGACTGCTCGTCGAGCTGGGTGATCGCGAAGCCGACGTGCACGATCGTGTAGTCGCCGACCGCGAGCTCGGGCAGGTAGGCCAGACAGACCTCCTTCTCGATCCCGGCGAAGTCGACCTTGCCCATCCGCACACCGCCGATCTCACTGATCGCTTTTACCCGGCCTGGGATGCCGAGGCACATGGCTTTCTCCTTTTGCACCTGCTGCGTCTGACAAGGTGACAATGACGGGAGACGATAGACCGAAGACGATGGACCAAAGACCAAAGACCAAGTCGTTCACCTGATCGCCCGATCACCTCTGGCCTCATCACCTGCTCACACGAGCGCCGCGCCGCGCCTCCAGCCAGGCCAGCCACGCGTCGAGGCCCGCGCCGGTCTTGGCCGAGGTGTACAGCGCTGGGACGCCGGGGTGCACCGCCTGGATATTGGCGTCGAGCGCCGCGCGGTCGAGCTCGACCGCCTCGGCCAGGTCGGCCTTGGTCACCACCACGCAGTCGGCCGAGATGAACGTGCCGGGGTACTTGAGCGGCTTATCTTCGCCCTCGGTCACCGCCAGCAGCACCGCGCGCGCGGCCTCGCCCAGGTCGTACTCGGTCGGGCAGACCAGGTTGCCGACGTTCTCGATGAACAGGAAGTCGAGCGCGCCGAGATCCCAGCCCGCCAGGTGGCGCTCGACCAGGCTGGCCTCGAGGTGGCACAGGTCGCCGGTCTCGATCTGGCGCACCGGCGCGCCGCTGCGGGCCAGCCGCCGCGCGTCGTTGTCGGTTGCCATGTCGCCCACCAGCGCGGCCACGCGGTGGCGCCGCCCGAGCATGCGCAGCGTCTCCTCGAGCAGCCGGGTCTTGCCGGCGCCGGGGCTGGAGAGCAGGTTGACGACGAAGACGCCGGCGCGCTCGAAGCGGCCGCGCAGATCGGCGGCCAGCCGGTCGTTCTTGCTCAGCACTCCCTGGCGAATATCGAGCAGCCGTGGGCTGGACATCGTGCGCTCCTGTTCGGTCAGCGGTCAGCGTTCAGCATTCAGCGTTCAGCGTTCAGCGTTCAAACGTTCAGCGTTCAAACGTTCAAACGTTCAGCGTTCAAACGTTCAAACGTTCAGCCGTCTCCTCGTACTCGAGCGCGACCAGCTCCAGCTCGCGGCCCTGGACGATCCGGGCGGTCGGGGTCCCGCAGCGGGGGCAGCAGAACTGTCGGACGTCCGGCAGGGTCGCCGGCGCGTCGCAGCTCGGGCAGTAGATCTGCACCGGCAGCTCCTCGATCGCCAGCCGCGCGCCGGCGAGCGGCGTGTCGGCCGCGGCGATCTCGAAGCCGAACTCCAGCGCGTCGCGCACGACGCCGGCGAGCGCCCCGAGCCGCAGGTGTACCACGCTGATGTGCGCGACCCCGGCCTCGGCTGCCGCCGCGCTGGCCAGCTCGACCAGGCTATAGGCGATCGATAGCTCGTGCATCTTTTTTAATTGTTGGCGTGGTGTCGCAAAGCGACCGCACCACCACGCCACATGTGTTTCCCTCGCCCCTGTCAGGGGCGGGAGCAGGGGGTGGGGTCGAAAGACCTTGCATTAGCCCTGCACATGGAACTGTAAGGTTCGCAAGAGCCTTGTCTTTGGGATTATAATGGCTGCGACACGAGGTGGCGGTTAAGGTGTGACAGTTCCAACGTGCGATCCCTTAACTGGCGCTGTCAGATGGAGGCCAGATGACCGAAGCCGCGCCGCCGCGCTGGCGCATCCGCGTGCGCGGGATCGTGCAGGGGGTCGGGTTCCGCCCGTTTGTCTACGGGCTGGCGCTGCGCTTTGGCCTGGCCGGCTTCGTGCTGAACGACGCCGACGGGGTGCTGATCGAGGTCGAGGGGCTGCCGGCCGCGCTGGAATCCTTCGCCGCCGCCCTGAAGGACGAGCGCCCACCGCTGGCGCGGATCGAATCGGTCGAGCGCGAGGCGCTCGCGCCGCGCGGCGAGACGGCCTTCGCGATCGCGCACAGCCAGGCCGCCGCCCACCGCGGCACGCTGATCGCGCCTGACAGCGCGACCTGCGACGACTGCCTGCGCGAGCTATTCGATCCGGCCGACCGGCGCTTTGGCTACCCGTTCATCAACTGCACCAACTGCGGCCCGCGCTTCACGATCGTCGCCGATGTGCCCTACGACCGCGATAAGACCACCATGCGGGTCTTCCCGATGTGCCCGGCCTGCCGCGCTGAGTACGAGAACCCGCTCGATCGGCGCTTCCACGCCCAGCCGAACGCGTGCCCGGCCTGCGGGCCGTCCGTGCGCTTCGAGATAGCGCCCGACCAGGAGACCAGGAGACCAGGAGACATGCACGATGAGACTCTCCTTGACTCCCGGTCTCCTGGTCACCTTGATATGCAGTTTCCAGTCGACCCAATCGCCCAGGCCGCGCAGCGCCTCGCGGCCGGCGCTATTCTGGCGATCAAGGGACTAGGCGGCTACCACCTGGCCTGCGACGCGCTCGACCCGGCGGCGGTCGGCCGGCTGCGCGCGCGCAAGCGCCGCGAGGCCAAGCCGTTCGCGCTGATGGTCGCCACGCTGGAGGACGCGCGGCAGCTCTGCCTCGTGGCCGATCCCGAGGCGCGGCTGCTGGAGTCGCACCGCCGCCCGATCGTCCTGCTGGAGCGGCGGCCCGGCGCGCCGGCGCCCGATGCGCTCGCGCCCGGCCACGCCGCGCTCGGCCTGATGCTGCCGTACACGCCGCTGCACCACCTGCTGCTGCGCGCCTTCGCCGCGCTGGCGCCCGGCCGGCCGATTGGGCTGGTGATGACCAGCGGCAACCTGAGCGACGAGCCGATCGCCTACCGCGACGAGGACGCGATCGAGCGCCTGGCGCCGATCGCCGACGCGTTCCTGCTGCACAACCGCGCCATCCTGACCCGCTGCGACGACACGGTGACGCGTGTCGCCGCCGGGGGCGAGCAGATCTTCCGCCGATCGCGCGGCTACGCCCCCGCGCCGATCGAGCTGAGCCGCGCGCTCGCGCTGCCGGTGCTGGCCTACGGCGGCCACCTCAAGAACACCTTCTGCCTGGCGCGCGGGCGGCAAGCCTTCGTCAGCCACCACATCGGCGACCTGGAGAACCTCGAGACGCTGACCTCGCTGCGCGAGGGGATCGCGCACTACCAGCGCCTGTTCGACATCGCGCCCGAGCTGGTGGCCTACGACCTGCACCCCGGCTACCTGGCGACCCAGGAGGCGCTCGCGTCGCCGGTCGCGCTCAAGGTCGGCGTGCAGCACCACCACGCGCACATCGCCAGCGTGATCGCCGAGCACGGGCTGGCGGGCCAGGTGATTGGCGTGGCGGCCGACGGCACCGGCTACGGGCTGGACGGCGCAATCTGGGGCTGCGAGCTGCTGGTGGCCGACCTGGCCGGCTTCACGCGCGCCGGGCACCTGGCCTACGTGCCGCTGCCGGGCGGCGACCAGGCCGTGCGCCAGCCCTGGCGCGTCGCGGCCGCCTACCTGTCCCAGCTCTACGGCGCGGCGTTCGCCGACCTGGACATTCCGTTCACTCGCGCGCTCGACCGGGCGCGCTGGGCGGTGCTGGCGCAGATGATCGCGCGCGGGGTCAACAGCCCGCCGGCGTCGAGCCTGGGGCGGCTGTTCGACGCCGTGGCGGCGCTGATCGGCCTGCGCGGCGAGGCGCTCTACGAGGGTCAGGCCGCGATCGAGCTGGAGGCGATCGCCGAGCGAGACGCCGCGCCCTACCCGTTCGACCTTGCCGACGGAGCGCCGTTCCGGATCGAGGTCGGCTCCACGCTCGCGGCGATCGTGCGCGACCTGCGCGGCGGCGAGGCGCCCGGCCGGATCGCGGGGCGCTTCCACGCGACCGTGGCGGCCTTCCTGGCGGCC
The DNA here is from genome assembly GCA_016717335.1 of Candidatus Ribeiella danica. Classification (GTDB taxonomy): domain Bacteria; phylum Chloroflexota; class Chloroflexia; order Chloroflexales; family Roseiflexaceae; genus Ribeiella; species Ribeiella danica. Next base: position 567,715 of record JADKFS010000002.1, on the reverse strand, counting down.
GGCTGCGCGCGCGCCCGCGCGGCGACGGGGCTCGGCGTCGTGGCGCTCAGCGGCGGCGTGTTCCAGAACCGGCTGCTGCTCGAGCGGCTGGAGCAGCAGCTGTCCGGCGACGGCTTCCGGGTTTACACCAACCGGCGTGTCCCGCCCAACGACGGCGGGCTCAGCCTGGGGCAGGCCGCCGTGGCCGACGAGCGTGCCCGGCGCGGGCTCGTACAGCTGGGCTGAAGCTCTCCCACAAGCACACTTCGATGTCCGCCTTTCAACTTAGGAGAAGAGGGGGAGCATATTGGCCTGCGCTGTTCTTGTCGCGGCCACGTAGCGCACTGGCTTACTTAACTTCTTTACCATACGGCCTTCGATGGCGCGCTGTAACCAGGCGCGAACCTGCGCTAATTCGATCTCGAAGTGATCTGCTAACTCTCGATCAGTCCGCTCAGTCTGGAGCGCTTCCTCAAGATAGGGCCAGACAACAGCGAACAAGTCATGGTGCTCGCTGCTCGCGTCCATACGCTGTGGATCCCGATCACCACTCTGCGATTTCTCATTCGCAGTGTTGCTAGCATCAGGCTCAGGAGATCGCTGTATGATATGTATGTCTGCACGCTGCTCCTCCAGCCAATCCCTGAGCGGGATTTCCGATGCGATGGTCGAATCACTGAACGCCAGACCACCATGCTCAATCAGGCGCTGATTGCCGGGTAGCATTGGCTGCGTTGCCCGCACAAACAGCGGCACCCACTGCTGTGACAGGTTCTCGACGGCGCCGCTCCACGTTCCGCCCTGTTCAAGCGATGCGCTCACGACGAGCGCATAGTCGCTCAGCGCATAGATCTGTTTATTGCGTCCCATCGCATTACCGACGCTGAAACCAGCATCCGGGTCATACGCAGTTGTCAGCGCCAGGTGGCCTGCCCGTAGCGCTGATCGGTATTTCCCGGCAACCGCAGCTTTGACGAGGCTCTCGGCAAGCACACCCACAGCGGTACCGCCTGCTTCCAGTGCGGTCAGCATCGCTTCACTATCGACGCCACGCGCGCCGCCAGAGACCACTTGCACAGCATCACGCGCACACCGTGATGCAAGGGTACGGGTAAATGTGACCGCCACATCGTCGATCTCACGCGATCCAACAATCGCGAGACCACCCGCGTCGAGTAACTCCTGGTTACCGACACCGTACAAGATTGGCGGTGCGGTCTTGCCAAGGCGGTTCCGCAGTCGCTGAGGATACTGCGGATCGCTCCGGCTAATTACCCATACGCCACGATTTGTCCAGGTTTCGACGGTCAGCCCTAACGCAGCACCGCGACTCAACAACCGCGCAATCCGATCACTATCGAATTGCAGCGGCTCCACATCCCGTAGGCTGGCAAGCCCATCTCCTCCGAGCAAATCAGCCGGCCTGAGTTGATGGCGATGGAGCAACTGCGCCAACTGATGATATTCAATCGGCGAGAGTGGCTGGACATCGCGTCCCCTGATCTGACCGAGGCTTCCCGTCAGCAAGAGAATCGCCTGCGTATCGGGTGTGAGCAGATGTGCGGTTGCCGTCATAAACTGGCTCCCTATTCGTGTTGGACCAGGGCTAGAGCGACTGGAAACACCGGGCCGCTGCCGGCTGCGCGCAACAGCGCCGTGATCACGGTCAATGTCCAGCCCGAGTCAATCATATCATCAACCAGAAAGACGGGCTCTGCGATCCGCTCCCAGGCCTCAATCGTAAAGGCCCCGGCCAGATTGTGTGTCTGTTGATAGCTGTTCTGCATGAGCTTTTGCGGCTCGGTAGGGTGTATCTTCTGAATGCAGGGAACAAATGGCAGATCGAGTACCGTGGCAAGACGACGAGCAAGATCGGGAACCAGATCGGGATGCGTCTGTGACGGAACACAGGTCACCCAACCGGGAAACGGCTGAGGGTTCCAGCGCTCATGAATCATCTCGACCAAACCCTGGACGAGCGCATCATCAAAATGACCATCGCGCTGCTTGCCATATTTGACCAGCGTACCCCAACCAGCGTCGCCCCAGATACTGAGCGCGCGCCCTGGTTCGGCGCGCAGCTCGGCTGCTATGCCACCGGACCAGCCATACACGCTCAAGGCGTCATCCCTCCAGCGTGCCCTGGGCTTGATCGCCTGCTCAGTTCGCCGAAGAAATGCGGCGGCCTGGTTCGCTCGCTCAATCCCGTACTCCACGGGCATGAGTGGAGCACCAATACAGGCAGCGCACCGTCCACACGGTTGGGCGCTTGGGTCATCCAGTTCACGCCCAAGAAATTGCATCAAACACTCACGACCGTGCAAGTAGGCGTGCATGCGAGCTTGTTCAGTCTGCCGAAGGAGGGTCAGGCGTTCGATCTTTTGCGTATCAGGGGTATAGCTGATTGGCGTCGCATACCAGCGTGATCCTTGCTTGAGGACGGGGGCGGGAGACTCAAGTGACAACAGCTTCAGCACCTTTTCGATCTGGCTGTGTGACAGATTCAACCGCGCTTCGAGTTGGTTCAGTGTTAAGCCATCGTCGGCGCGTTCCAACGCCGCCAGGATATCGCGTGTGTGTCCTTCTGGGGGGAGTGCGGTTCGGGTGAAGTAATCGGCGATCTCTTGGTCTTCATCGCCGCTGAGCATGATCCCATAGGCATCGTTGACTGCTCGACCGGCGCGTCCGACCTGCTGGTAGTAATGAACGACCGAACCGGGCCGTTGGAAGTGGACCACAAAGCCAAGGTCGGGCTTATCAAATCCCATACCCAACGCAGTTGTCGCCACCAGCACTTTGAGATCATTCGTGAGGAGACGCTGCTCCAGTTCTTCGCGCTGTGCCGGGTCAACGTTGGAATGATAGGCTGCTGCATCGATATCTTGTGATTGCAGCCAACCAGCGACGCGCTCGCAATCGCGGACGGTGAGGGTGTAGACGATCCCGCTCTGCGGAAGTTTCGGGAGATATTCTGCGAGCCATGCCATCCGCGCCGCCTGGCTGGGAAGGTGGATTGTCTGGAGCCGGAGGCTCCTTCGCTGTAAAGGCCCACGCACGACTTCGAGTCTGTCTCCAAGTTGCACAGTAATATCGGCAACTACCCGGTTATTCGCGGTTGCTGTTGTTGCAAGCACTGGAATGTTCGCCGGTAGTGCTTGGAGCACGCGCACAATTCGCCGATAGTCTGGCCGAAAATCATGGCCCCAATCAGAAATACAGTGCGCCTCATCGACCACGAACAGACCAATCGTTCCCGCAATCGGCATCAGGTACTGTTCGCGGAATTCATCGTTAGCGAGCCGTTCCGGCGAGATGAGCAGCAGATCGACCGTATTAGCGAGGAGTTGTTCGCGAACACGATCCCAATCGCTGCGATTACTGGAATTGATGGTTGCCGCACGGATGCCTAGCCGCTCAGCAGCCAGAATCTGGTTGCGCATAAGCGCCAACAATGGCGAGATCAGTAATGCCGGGCCGGTCCCCTGATCGCGCAAGAGCCGGGTTGCGAGAAAGTAGACCAGGCTTTTCCCCCAGCCTGTACGCTGCACAACGAGTAGTTGCGCACGCTGTTCAACAAGGCGACTGATCGACTCCCACTGGCTGTCGCGGAAATCGGCGGTAGGATCAGCCAGCGCTGTGCGCAATAACAAGAGCGCCTTTTCGCGTGTGTGCTGCTCAGTCATGGCGTTTCTATCGTGACGTAGTTCGTGGAGACCATGATACCACACCTCAGTACAGGGCGCACATACGTTCGTCGTTTGGTGTAATCCTGGGCCGCTAGCATCGATCGCGATTCGCCAGAGGGCAGGGCCAGGCCAGGAGCTAGATCTGCTGGGTGAGCAGCATCGAGATCAAGATCATTACCCACTCCTTCCCACAAAACCCCCATCACAATTCCCACGCACGCCGCTTGAAGGAAACAAATGTTCGGTATCGACTCAATCTAGCGTAAGGCATGTTTCAATTCCAGGGATATCGACTTGCCACTGTACGGGCGCGATAGATCGCGCCCGTACGCCTTTGGGGCAATGAACTGTCAAGCTCGATTGAAACATGCCTAAGGGAAGGAGGTGACAAGGAGGGAGAGATAGGGGCAGCGCAGGTGGGAGCGAAGTAACCATGCCAGAACACATGTGCTATCGCTGGTAGTATGGCGAGAGCGCGTGGGGGTCGAACCCACCGGCGAAGCTCGTCACCCCGCCCACTCGTTTTGAAGACGAGGACAGCCACCGGGCCGCATCCGCTCTCGCGGCGCATTCTACTCGGGCGCCGCTCCGCTGTCAACGCGCCCGGCGCCCGATCGCGCACGGGGAGGCGCGGCTCGCCGCTGCGGGCTGCGCCGGCTGCTCGCGCTACATCCGGAAGAAGTCGATCACCGAGCCGCGCTCCTCCTCGCTCACCATGATCTCCAGGAAGGTGATCCGGTGCCACGGGTAGATCACGCTCTGCACCCCGGCCGTCAGGTAGGCAACGTCCTTGCCGTCGCGCTTGCGCAGGTTCGAGACTTTGACGAACATGTCGTTCGGCTGCGGCTCCTGGTCCAGGTCGGCAACGATCGGATCTTCGCCCATGATGTGCAGGACGACGGTCTTCGCCATGGTGTGCTGTCCTTCTGCAATCTGCTATTGCACTAGCGGGTCATTTGATATGCTCATCGCTCTTGTCGTTCGGTGGGTGATACGTCTGGGCTTCACGCTTCACGCTTCACGCTTCGCGCGAATGGCGACATTCAAAACAAGCGCCCCACTAGCGCAGCTCGACGCGCATCAGCAGCGTGCCGCACTTCAGCTCGTCGCCGGCGTTGAGCCGCGTCGGCATCTGCGGGGCGAGCCGCTGCTCGTTCACGAAGGTGCCGTTGGCGCTGCTCAGATCTTCTACGGTGTACGCGCCCTCGCTGTACGAGAGGATGGCGTGCCGGCGCGAGACCCCGGCGTCGTAGCCGCCCTCGAGCCCCAGGTCGACGTCGGGGAAGATGCCGCGGGCGTTGTCCTTGCGTCCGATCAGCAGGTCTTCGCCAATGTCGAGGTTGATCCGGCGCCCGCTGTTCATGATGACGAGCGTGATCTGTGGGCCGCGCCTGGCCGGCTTCGGGCTGGGCAGCTCTACCGGCTCCGCGCCGGCCTCGCCGCTTGGGCTCTCCTGCCCGAGCGATAGCGTCGTCTCGCGCCGGCTGGCCGGCAGCAGGCTCGCGCCGCACTCCACGCAGAAGATCGTTCCTTCGAACTGTTTGGATTGGCAGTTTGGGCAGAGTTGCATGGTCCGTAATCCGTAGTCGGTAGTCAGTAGTCAGAGCAGCGGCGCGACTCAAGGCAGTGCGACATCAGTCGCCGGTACTGACATCTGACTACTGGTACCTGGGCTGCCGCGCGTTAGGTTCCGGTCTCGCGCTCGCCCGTGGCCGTGCGGCCCATGAGTCCGCGGGTGCCGAACTTGATCCGCTTGCGCCCTTCTTCGCTGGCGCTGCCGCCGCGCAGAAGCCGCGTCGCCTCTTCCTGCACCGTCTGCGCCAGCGCGACCTCGCCGGCCTCGAACAGGCGCGTCCCGGCCATCTGGAGCCGCCGGGTCGCCTCGTCGATCCGCCCGGCCTCGACATCTTCCCACGCGCTCGATTGCAGCCGGTAGGCAACCAGCCGCTCCAGCCAGTACTTCACGGTCGAGTCGACTTGGTGCGCGACCTGGTCGGCCGGCCGCACTGCGACGCGCACGATCTCTTCGGCGGTCTGGTCGCGCAGGCTGGCGCCCGGCATGTCGTAGCGCAGCGTTATTTTCAGCATTGGGTGGTCGCCCACGCTCAGCGGCGGCACGACCACTTCAACCAGGAATGCCTGCACGTCGCTGCCGGGCCAGTCGCCCAGCCCGCCGCTCCAGCGCAGGTCGGCCTCCTCGCTGATCGGCACAGGCGCAATGAACGGGCGCACCCGGTCGAGCGAGCGCACCAGGCCGCCCGGCCGCGCCGCGACCTGGATGCGCACCTGTTGTGCGAAGATCGAGTGCATCCGCTTCAGCTCGTCGGCAAACACCAGTGCGATGTCCTGGGCCGAGGCGATGTAGTGCGCGCGGCTGTTCTCGCGCGCGGTCATCGTCTCCAGCAGATCCTCGTTCCACTCGTTGCCGACGCCCAGCGCGGTTATGCCGATCCCACGCCCCTGCGCGCGCCGCGCGATGTCGACGCAGCGGCTCTCGTCGCCGTAGGTGCGCCCGTCGGTCAGCAGCAGCAGCCGGCTGACGCCGCGCCTGAGCATCGGCCGCTGGATCTCTTGCAGCGCCAGGCCCATGCCGCTCGCCATCTCCGTGCCGCCGGCCGCCTCGACTCGCCCGATCGCCTGTTTGATGTCGGCCTTGCCGGCCACCCGCTGCGCCGGCACGATCACGTCGGCGCGGTCGTTGAACACCACCAGCGAGAAGTAGTCGTCCGGGCCGAGCTGATCGACGATCTTTGCGGCGGCCTCCTTCACCTGGTTGAGCCGGTCGCCGCGCATCGAGGAGCTGCGGTCGAGCACCAGGCACAGGTTCAGCGGGAGCTTGGGCATCTGCGTCGCCAGCCCCTCGGGCGTGGCCTCGAGCAGCACATAGAGCAGCTGCGGCTCGGTGCTTTCCGCCAGTACGGCTCGGCTGAGGGTGCGTTGGAGTCGGATGCCTGGGCTCATAGTCCGATTTCCTTTGCCAGTAGTCAGCTATCAGAAGCCAGTGGTCGGTACCAATGTCTTGCGTGGCTGTTCAGTGCGTCGTTGCTGCCCATTGTTATTCAATATGACTGACTACTGACTACTGACTACTCGACGGCAGCGAAACCACTATGGCTGAAATATTGTCTTCCCCGCCGGCCAGGTTCGCGCGCGCGATCAGCTCGTTGCAGGCGTCCTGCGGCCAGGTGTGCTGCTGTACGACGTCGAGCATCGCCTCGTCGCCAATCATGCCCCACAGCCCGTCGCTGCACACCAGCAGGTGCGTCGCGTCGCCGAGCTGCTGGTAGGTGAAGTCGACCAGCACCTCGCGCTGCTGGCCGATCGTGCGGTAGAGCTGCGAGCGGAGCGGGTGCTCGCGCACCTCGGCCGGGTCGAGCTGCCCAAGCTGGATCAGCCGGCCCACCGTCGAGTGATCGCTGGTGATCTGCTTCAGCTCGGCCGGCGTCGCCAGGTAGGCGCGCGAGTCGCCCACGTGGCCGATGTACAGCGCCCGGCCGAGCAGCAGCACGACGGTGCAGGTCGTGCCCATGTCGGAGCCGATCGCCTGGGCGTGCTCCCAGATCGCGCGGTTGGCATCTTGCACTGCCGTGATGATCAGCGGCTGGATCGCCTCCGCGCTGCCGTCGATCAGCGCCGGGATGAGCAGCTCGGTCAGCACGTGCCGCGCCACTGCGCTGATCGCCATCCGGCTCGCGACCTCGCCGCCCTGGTGGCCGCCCATGCCGTCGGCGACGATGAACAGCCCGATCGAGATGTCGCCGCTCTCGCGCGGCACAGTGGTCAGCAGCGCGAAGACGCTATCCTGGTTGATCTGCCGCACCCGCCCCACATCGCGCAGGGCCGCGGCCGCGAGCCCGCGCAGCGAGCGCTGCGGCGCCAGCGCCGGCACATCGCTGGCGGTCAGCGGGCGCGTGCCGGTCTCTTCGACCTGCGCGACCGGCAGGGCGCTCGGGCCGATGCCATCTTCCGGCTGCTGGCGTTCGGCGGGCTCATCCGGCGCCGCGCTCGCCTCGCTCGTGTCGTTTTGCTCCGCAGCCGCGCGCTGGTCTCGCGCCGCCAGCGGCCACGAGTCCTCCCACCAGGCGCCCTCTTCCGCCTCGATCGGCGCGGGCGCGGCCTCGGGCGCGGCGCCGCCCGGCTGCTCGCCATGTTCGTCTTCTTGGGCCTGGTCGCGCGCTTCTTCGGCAGCCTGGGCCGGCTCGTCCGCGCGCTCGCCGGCGTCGGGTTTCACCGGCTGGGCCGTCGCGGCCTCTGGCTCTTCCTCCGGCTCGGCCTTCCGAAAGAGCTTGCTGATAAAGGACATCAACCACTCCGGATTTCAGATTGTAGAGTGCAGACTGCAGACTGGTTCAGTAATCTGCAAGTTGCAACCTGCAATCGGCAATGACTAGTACAGCTTTCCAGAAGTTCGTTGCTGGTTGTCGCCCGTTGGTTCTGCGGTTCTGTGGCCACGGGACTGCAGAACCGCAGAACCGCAGAACCGATCGTGGCAGCCCAAGCCCGACACGAACTTCCGGAACCTTGTACTAGGCGCGCAGCGCGTAGACCTGGTGGTCCATCGATCCGATAAACACGACGCCGTCCTGCAGCGCCGGCGATGAGACGACCGGCCCATTGGTCTGGAACTTCCAGAGCAGCGCGCCGGTGCCGGCGTCGACGCAGTAGACGAAGCCGTCCACCGCGCCGAAGTAGACGCGCCCGCCGTCGGAGCGTGGCGACGAGGTGATCTGGCTGCCGGTGTCGTACTTCCACGAGAGCCGCCCGGTCTTGGTCTCGAGCGCGTACAGGGTGCCGTCGACCCCGCCGACGAACGCGCGCGTGCCGACGACGTAGGGCGATGAGTTGACATAATGATTAGTGCGGTAACGCCAGGCCGGCCAGCCGCCCTCGCCGTCGAGCGCGTAGATATTGCCGTCCATCGAGCCGACGATCACCAGGCCCTCGGCGAAGGTCGGCGAGGAGATGACCGGCTGCTGGGTCTTCTGTTTCCAGCGCAGGCTGCCGTTGCGGATGTCGAAGCTGTAGACGTGCCCATCGCTGCCGCCGACGAACACGCTGCCGTTGCCGACGCAGGCCGAGGAGCGGATGGGCATCCAGCTGCGGTACTTCCAGATCATGGTCCCGCGCAGGCCGTCCAGCGCGTAGAAGTGCTGGTCGTCCGATCCGACGAAGATCATCCGATCTTCGGCGCGCGGGGAGGAGCGCACCGGCTTGATGGTGCGGAAGGTCCAGCGCAGCGTGCCGCGGCGCGTGTCGAGCGCGTAGACGGCGCCGTCCTCCGATCCGAAGATCACCATGTCTTGCCAGACCATCGGCGAGGATGAGATGCCGCCCTCGGTCGCGTATTTCCAGCGGAAGTCGCCGCGGCCGATCTCCAGCGCGTACAGGTTCGTGTCGTAGCAGCCGACGTACAGCAGGCCATTGGCGACGCAGGCAGAGGAGCGCACTTCGTCCTCGCACGTGAAGCTCCACAGCAGCTCGGTGCTGCTCGGTCGGCCGCGCACGGCCGCTGGCGCGCTGGGGCGCATGTTCAGCGCGAGCGCCGGGCCGGCCAGCGCGGGCAGCTGCAGCAGCGCGGTCTTCATCTCCTCGGCCGAGCTCCAGCGCGCGCCGACATCGTACTCGAGCGCTTTGGCGACCACCGCGTCGAGCTCGGGCGAGACGATAGGGTTGAGCTGGCGCAGCGGCCGCTCGTGGAAGGTGAACGGCGTCTCGAGCCGCGGGTCGCTGGCGGTCAGCAGGTGGTGCATCGTGGCGCCGAGCGCGTACAGGTCGCCGCGCGGCTCGGCCAGGCCACGGTATTGCTCGGGCGGCGAGTAGCCCTCGGTGCCGATCATGGTGCCCTTGCGGTCGCCGCGGTTGAGGTTGCGCGCGATGCCGAAGTCGATCAGCACGATCCGCTCTTCGGGCGTGACCATCACGTTCGACGGCTTGAGGTCGCGGAAGACGATCGGCTCGGGGGTATGGTTGTGCAGGTAGGCCAGCACGTCGCAGATCTGCGCTGCCCAGCGCGCCACGCGATCCTCCGGCAGCGGGCCGCCGGTCTCGTCGAGCGCGGTCTCCAGGTCTTTGCCGGGCACCAGCTCCAGAATCAGGTAGAACCGGCCGTTCTCTTCGAAGAAATCGTAGACCTTCGGGATGGCCGGGTGCTGCAGCGTCGCCAGCAGGCCCGACTCGCGCTCGAAGTTCTTGAGGTTCAGCAGGCGCGTGTTCGAGTCGGGCGCGCTCTGGTACATCTCTTTGATCGCGCAGGGCCGCACCACGTCCTTGAAGCGCAGGTCGCGCCCGCGGTAGACCACGCTCATGCCGCCGACGCCGAGCGTGCCCTCGATCGCGTAGCGCCCCTGCAGCACCACGCCCGCCTGCATCGCCGGCCCGGCGGCCGGCTTGCCGTCGGCCGCAGCCGCGCCGAGCAAATTGGTGTCGCCCTCGTCCTGGCCGGCCTGCGCCGGGCCAATCCCCTTGGTTGTCCCGGCCTTCTTGATCAGTGGCATGCTGTCCTCCGACGAGAGCGCGGTGCCAAACAAGGCGTGAGCTACCGCCATTCGTATGGGCTATTATAGAGCGTTGGCACACCAGAGGCAACTAGCCCGGCGACGAGAACGGCAACATTCCGGCAACATACATTGCGGTTCCGCGTAGTTGCGGTATACTCGATGCCTGAGTTTCGTGGATTCTATGTTCTGAACGCTTTTGTCGCCTAAAAGGATACTCTCTCATGACAACCCGTGTCCTGATCACCGGTGTCACCGGGCCGGTCGGCAGCTTCCTGGCCGATTACCTGCTGACGCTGCCGGACGTCGAGCTGCACGCCTTCAAGCGCTGGCGCAGCGACCCGCGCCCGATCCAGCAGCTGTTCGGCCGCGTCACGTTCCACGAGGGCGATATCGACGATCCGTTTGCCGTCGCCGCCGCTGTGCGCGCCGCCGCGCCGGACCGCGTGTATCACCTGGCCGCGCAGAGCTACCCCTCGGCCTCGTGGGATGCCCCGATCGCCACGCTGCGCACGAATGGCGAGGGCACCGTCAACTTGCTCGAGGCGGTGCGCGCTCACGCGCCGATGGCGCGCGTCCACATCGCCGGCTCCAGCGCCGAGTACGGCTTCGTGCGGCCCGACGAGGTGCCGATCCCCGAGACGCGCGCGCTGCGGCCGGCCTCGCCCTACGGGGTCAGCAAGGTCACGCAGGAGCTGCTCGGCCTGCAGTACCACGACAGCTACGGCCTGCACGTGGTCGTCACCCGCTCGTTTAATCACGTCGGCCCGCGCCAGGGCGACCGCTGCTCGATCCAGACCTTCTGCCAGCAGATGGCCCAGATCGAGGCCGGCCGCCAGCCGCCGGCGATTCAGGTTGGGAACCTCGAGGCCCGCCGCGATTTTACGCACGTGACCGACGTGGCCCGCGCGCTCTGGCTGCTGCTCGACCGCGGCGCGCCCGGCACGGTCTACAACCTCTGCTCCGGCAGCGCCACCCGGATCGGCGACATCGTCGAGCTGGTGCGCGCGCGCGGCCGCGTCCACGCCGACGTTCAGGTCGACCCGAGTCGCCTGCGCCCCTCCGACGAGCCGATCCTGCTGGGCGACAACAGCCGGCTGCGCCAGGCGACGGGCTGGGCGCCCGAGATCGGTATGGAGCAGATCGTCGACGAGCTGCTGGCCTACTGGCGGGCCGACGTGACAAGGTGACCCGGCGAGGGGCGAGAAGCGAATGGAGGCGGCCGGCAGTCGGCAGTCGGCAGTCGGCACTTCCAGCGTTCAAACGTTCAAACGTTCAAACGTTCAGCGTTCAACGTTCAACATTCGCCCCCTCACTCCGTCAGGCCGGAACGGATGTGTTGCCCCTCCCGCTCGCCTGTGCTATCATGATCACCTTTCCAGGGAGCATCCGAAAGGAGCAGGGGCATGGCAGAGCACGATCCGTATAACACGCGGACGACTCGTCGCCGTGGCGATACGCAGCCGACTGAGCGGCTCGACGACGGTCGCCCGGCCCAGAGCGATCCGGTCAACCCCGACTGGCGCGGTTCGCGTGTGGCCAGGCGGAGCAGCAGGGCACAGAAGATCCCCTCGTCGCGGCAGGAGTTTGTGCTCTGGCTGCAATTTGGCGGCTGGCGTATGCTGCTGGCGGCGGCCGTGCTGGTCGCCGGCCTGATCGGGCTGATCTGGATCACGCGCCGGCCGACCGACGCGCGGTCGCCGTTCAACCGGCCGACTGAGGCGCTGGCCGACTCGGGCGCCGGCAGCTCGCTCTTGCCCGCCCAGGCTACGGTGACGCCCGGCGTGTCGAGCCCGACTCAGGTGGTGGCGGTCCAGGGGAGCACTGGCGGGGCGCAGTTCCGCGTCTTCAACACCGAGGGCCAGGGGCTGTTTCTGCGCCAGGAGCACAGCGGCGACAGCGAGGTGCTCAAGACGCTGCCGGACGGCACGGTCGTGACGATCGCCGGCCCCGACTTCAGCGGCCCGGATCGAGTCTGGAAGAACGTGCGCGAGCCCGACGGCAGCACCGGCTGGGTTGCGGCCGATTTTCTCCAAGCCGTCCAGTAGCCCAATCTCTTAAGATTAAGCCAAACTCGACGAAAGACCAACGACCAACATGGATGCGCGTGGTCGTTGGTCGTTGGTCGTTGGTCTTTCGTCTTTAATCGCCTGTCGGACGTCAGGCCGAAACCTTCTCGGCCTTGCTGCGCTTCCCGTTGCGCTTCCCCGTCGAATCCGGGCTAGCGTGCGGAGCGGCGCACAGCGCGCTGGCGATCACCTCGTCCATATGCTCGACATAGATGAACTCCAGCCGGCGCTTGACGTGCGCCGGCACCTCGGCGACGTCGCGCTCGTTCTTGCGCGGGAGGATGATCGTGCGAATGCCCGCGCGGTGCGCCCCCAGGATCTTCTCCTTGACGCCGCCGACCGGCAGCACCCGCCCGCGCAGCGTGATCTCGCCGGTCATCGCTACGTCGCGCTTGATCGCCTGGCTGGTCAGCGCCGAGATCAGCGCGGTCGCCAGCGTGATGCCGGCCGAGGGGCCATCCTTCGGCACCGCGCCCTCGGGCACGTGGATGTGGATGTCGGTCTTGTCGAAGCGCCGGTCGTCGACCCCCAGCCGCTTGGCATTCGCGCGCGCAAACGATAGCGCCGCCTGGGCCGACTCGCGCATCACGTCGCCAAGCTGGCCGGTCAGGGTCAGCGTGCCCTTGCCTTCCATCACCGAGACCTCGATCGCCATCGTGTCGCCGCCGTTGGCCGTCCAGCTCAGCCCGGTCGCGACGCCGATCTCGTCGTGCTCCTCGGCCACGCCGTGGGTGCGGCGCGGCGGCCCCAGGTATTTGACGAGCAGGCTCGGCGTGACCAGGCGTGCCGCCGGCCGCCCCTCGGCCACGCGCCGCGCCACCTTCCGGCAGACCGATCCGATCTCGCGCTCCAGGTTGCGCACGCCCGCCTCGTAGGTGTAGGAGCGGATCAGCTGGCGCAGCGCCGGCTCGCTGAACTGCAGGGTTTGATCGCCCGAGCGCTCGAACGTTTGAATGCTTGAACGTAGGTCGTCGATGGTCATCGCCCGATCGCCCTGTCGCTCATCCCCCCCCTCGACCTCCGCCAGGCCGTTTGCCACAAGCTGCTTGGGCACCAGGAACTGCCGCGCGATCTGCAGCTTTTCCTCCTCGGTGTAGCCCGGCAGCTGAATCACCTCCATGCGGTCGAGCAGCGCCGGCGGCACCGGGTCGAGCAGATTCGCGGTGGTGATGAACATGACCCGCGAGAGGTCGTAGGGCACGTCGAGATAGTGGTCGGTGAAGGCGTTGTTCTGCTCGGGGTCGAGCACTTCGAGCAGGGCCGCCGCCGGGTCGCCGCGAAAGTCGCTGCCGAGCTTGTCGATCTCGTCGAGCATGAACACCGGGTTGATCGTGGCGGCGTCCTTCATCGTCTTGACGATCCGGCCCGGCAGCGCGCCAATGTAGGTGCGCCGGTGGCCGCGGATCTCGGCCTCGTCGTGCACGCCGCCGAGCGAGATGCGCACGAAGCGGCGGCCGAGCGCCTCGGCGATCGAGCGGCCGAGCGAGGTCTTGCCCACGCCGGGCGGCCCGACGAAGCACAGGATCGGCGCCTTGAGCCGCGCGCCGGCGAGCTGCCGCACCGCCATGAACTCGAGGATGCGCTCCTTGACTTTCGGCAGCCCGTAGTGGTTGCGGTCGAGCGTGTGCGCCGCCTCAATCAGGTCGTGCGTGTCCTCGGTCTGCTGCGTCCACGGCAGGTCGAGCAGCCAGTCCACGTACGTGCGGATAACGCTGTACTCCGGCGCCGCCGGCGACATCGCCTCCATGCGGTCCAGCTCCTCGCTCGCCTTGGTCTGGACCTTCTCGGGCATGCCGGCCGCCAGGATCTTCTCGCGCAGCTCGAGCAGCTCGCGCTGCAGCGGGTCTTCCTGCCCCAGCTCGCGCTGGATCGCCTTCATCTGCTCGCGCAGGAAGAACTCGCGCTGCGACTTGTCGACCTCTTTCTGCACCTGGGTGTGGATGCGGCTCTCCAGCTCGAGCACGTCGAGCTCCTGGGTCAGCATGATCGAGAGCCGCCGCAGCCGCTCCTCCGCGTCGATCGTCTCGAGGATCTCCTGCCGGCGCGACACGTCCAGCGGCAGCGTCGAGGCGATCAGGTCGGCCAGCCAGCCCGGCTCGTCGACGTTCATCGCCATGATGTAGGAGTCGTCCGGCAGCGTCCGCGAGAGCTTGACCACCTTCTCGAACAGCGAGAGCACCGCCCGCATCATCGCCTCGACGGCGATCGTCTTCTCTTCCTCGCTGTAGATCGGCTGCGCGCGGGCCCGCAGCATCGGGCGCTCCGCGGTGAAGTCGATCAGTCGCATCCGCCGGCGGCCCTGCACCACGATCGAGGTCGAGCCGTCGGGCATCTTCAGGACGCGCTGGATGTGCGCCTCGACCCCGATCCCGAATAGCTCGCCCGGCCCGACATCCTCGGCGTCCTGCTCGCGCTGCGCGATCGCCAGAATCGTGCGATCGCCCTCCATCGCCTCTTCGACTGCCGCCACCGACCGCTCGCGGCCGACGAACAGCGGGGTGAGCATGTGCGGGAAGAGCACGGTGTTGATCAGCGGGACGATCGGCAGCTCGCGCTCGCCGCCCTGACCTTCGACATATCGCGATTCCGGGCTGCTCGGAAAGTCGAACAGAATCGGGAGATCTTCCGGCATTGTGATGCACCTTTTTGGAATGTGGGTGATGCGCTGCTCCTGGAATGCCGGGCATTATAGCACAGCCCCGTCGAGACAAGGAGACAAGGAGACAAGGAGACAGGGAGCGTTGTTGTCTCCTTGTCTCCCTGTCATGAGGTCAGGCGCTTGCAGATGTCCCGACAATCAGGGGCTGGGTGGTCGGGCCGGGGCTGCCGCCGTCGGGCTCATCCGTGACCGCCACGGTCTCGCCGGGCTGCGGCTGCTGGCTGGCGGGCAGCGTCGTCTGCCCGTAGCCCTGCCCGCTGACGGTGAACAGGCCGGCGCTGGCGGGGGCGCGGCTGCCCTGGATGCGCCAGAGCTGATAGACCCGGCCGGGCTGGAGCGGCGGGAGCTGGGTCACGAGCACGGTCGCGCCGGCGCGGGTCTTGAGAATCGCGCCGCTGCCGCTGGCGCCCTGCAGCGAGGCGATCACCTGCTGGGCCGCGGCAACCTGGGCCTGCACCTGGCTGAGCTGATCCTGCGTGGTGGCCAGCTGTGCTCGCGCTTGGGCCAGATCGGCGCGCGTGCCCGCCAGCTGTGCCCACCCCAGCGCCGCCGCCAGGATCGCCAGCGCCGCGATCCCGCCGAGCGCGAGCACCCACAGCCGCGCGCGCGCCGCGATGCCGGGCGCTGGTTGCGGCTGTGGCGCCGACCGGCCGGTCGCGCGGTCGAGCGCGCGCTGGCGCAGGTCGGCCGCCGGTTCGGCCTCTGCCAGTCCGTACGGCAGTCGATCGGCCGTCGCGCGTAGCTCGGCCAGCAGCTGTCGCAGATCCGGGCGCTCGGCCAGCAGCGCGCCGACCTGCACAATCTCAGGCGGCTCGAGCGCCCCGAGCGCGTAGGCGGTCAGGAGGTCAAGGATGTCGTCGTCGGGCGGCGGGGGTCATGTCTGCGCTTCTTTCACAGTCTCCAGGTGGCCTGGCGAGATGGCCGAGCGTTTCCAGTCGCTCAACTCACTATGCGTTCGATTGAGTCATAATGGATGTCTTTTTTGACGAAGAATAGACTTTTTCGGCAAGAGCGGGGTCGGGGCGCCGCCCTGCGGGCTGTGACCTCCGGATCACTCTTCGGGCGGATCCAGCATCTCGCGCAGCTTGAGCAGCCCGAGCCGCAGCCGGGTCTTGATCGTCCCGAGCGGCTCCCCGAGACGCTCAGCAATCTGCGCGCGCGTCAGGTCGCCGTAGTAGGCCAGCTCGATCGCCTGCCGCTGGCTGGCGGGCAGCTCCGCAGCGCCTCGCGCACCGTGTCGCGCAGCAGCCCCTGCGACACCTGGCGCTCGACGCTCGTATCATCGCCGAGCGGGAGCGTCTCGTCGAGCGCCTGCTCGCGGGTGCGGGCGCGCTCGCGCTTGCTGCGCGTCGCGTCGATCGCGCGGTGCCGCGTGATCCCGAGCAGCCACGATGAGAACGAGCCGAGCTGCGGCTGAAAGCTACCGGCGGCCTGCCAGATGTTCTGGAAGACATCCTGGACCACCTCTTCGGCGGTCTCGCGATCCCCGGTGATCCGCAGCGCAACCGTGTAGACGAGCCGGCCGTAGCGGTCGTAGACGGCGCCAAGCGCGGCCTCCTGCCGCCGCAGCAGGAGCGCCACAAGCTCTTCGTCGCGGAGTGCGGCCAATTCGGCGGCAATCGTGTCGGCGTTGCTCACCAGCTTATCCCAACAATGACGGTTACTACGAC
This sequence comes from Candidatus Ribeiella danica, assembly GCA_016717335.1. Lineage (GTDB taxonomy): Bacteria > Chloroflexota > Chloroflexia > Chloroflexales > Roseiflexaceae > Ribeiella > Ribeiella danica. Next base: position 551,158 of record JADKFS010000002.1, on the reverse strand, counting down.
CCGCGCCTGGACGAGCGCTCGTGCCGGCTGGCCGGGTAGCGGCTGAGAAAGCCGCCCAGCGCGGCGACGCCGCAGGCGATCGCGCTTGCGATGACAAAGACTTTCGGCAGCGGCGGACCAAGCTGGTTGATCAGAATGCCCACGATCGCGACCAGCAGCCCGTTGATCACACGGTCGTCGCGGGCCATGCGGCCTGCGACGTAGCCGCCAATCCCAGTGGAGAGCGTTAAGAGGACTAGAAAAAGCATATCGCCGGGCCGCGTTGGGTCCGGCGATGTGGAGAAATCTGCGCTTGTGAAGAAACCCACCACCGTGCTGAGCGCGATATCGACGACGAAGCCGGTCAGCACCGCCATCCAGCGGATATTCATGCGTTTGCTCCCGAGGGCTCCAGGCGCGCGCCAGGCGAGCTTGGCAGATGATGTGGCGTGAATCGCGTATGCGCCTATATTACCACAATCTGCCGGGAGCGGGTTGCTTTCTTGGTCGATTCTCAGGAGTAGATACCCCAGGCCATCAGGAACATGATCAGGGTCATCTGCATGCAGCGCGCTCCGTCGATCTGGACGGCGCGCCAGTACTCCTCACGCCCCAGCCACCACCAGACGCGGTTCAGTTTCGGCCGCAGCCGCCGCTCGCCCCACTGTGTCAGCGACTCGACTTGGGCCAGGCGGATCAGGCGGCGTGTATGGATTACGAGCATGGATGCCCACATACCCACAATCACAAATTGTACAATCAACGCTACCATTGCTTTCCTCCGCTATTTCTTCGAGAGACCCTAAGTTGTGACGATTTGACTGCTAGCAGAAGCAAGAAGTGCGCCAGCATCAGCGTGGGTGGCGTGTCGTCCATGGGTTGAAAAAGGATTGCCGAGGGGTAGAGCATCGCGGCGTCGCGATGTCTCGTCTAGTATCTGCCCGGCGCGCGACAAGATCAACCGCCCGCTACTCCTCTTGTCGCCTCAGCGCCGGTACTGGTGCGCTATAGGACAGCCGCACCCTATATTGCATAAAACGATCGATACGACCCCTTTAGATGCGCGCTTGTGTGACAATTTTGCAAGGGTTGGTCGCTTGTCGGCCATTCCGAAACTCGCTACAATACGCCGATGCATGTCGCGCCGGCGCTGTCGTGGATCGTCGATCTCTGGCCCGCGCGACCTGGGAAGGACTGAACTCATGAGGCGATGTCTCAGCCTGCTCTTGTTTGTCTGGGTGCTGGCGGCCTGCGCGCTGCCGTTTGAAATGCCGTCGAATCAAGCGACCGCCACGCCGGCGCCAGCGCGCCAGCCCGCGCCCACGGCCCCCACGGCTGCCGTAGCTCGGCAGCCAGAGGCGCCGGCCAGCACGCCCGTGTCTGCAGATCCGGCTCCGACATCCTCAGCCGCTGCGCCGTCCGATCTGCTCGACGACCCCGCGCGGATCGCCGCCGCGCCGCCGGAGGTGCGCGATCAGGTCGCGCTGGCCGAGGCGTTCAAAGGCATCGGCGCGATCCCGGACGTCGCGCGCACGACTCCACTCGACGTCAAAGTTGGCGACGTCGAAACCTTCTGGGTCAATGATTTCGAGACCAATACCAACTACCAGGTGCGCGAGCCTGCGCTACGCCGGGCCGATCGCTCTGATGTACGTCGACACGTCGCTCGAGGTCGACGAGGGCGCGCTCGAGCAGTCGGCTCTACAGTTCGAGCAGCAGATCTACCCGCGTGACCGCGCCCTGTTTGGCGCGGAGCATTCGCCCGGGGTCGACGGCGACACGCGCCTCACCATCCTCAACACCACCCTGCGCGGCGGCGCGGCCGGCTACTTCTCCGGCGCCGACGGCGTGGTCCGCGCGGTCAATCGCTTCAGCAACGAGCGCGACATGTTCGTGATGGGCATCAACTCATTTCCGCTCGGCAGCGATGCATATGCCTCGACGCTGGCGCACGAGTTTCAGCACATGATCGAGGCGAACGTGCAGCGCCGCAGCCCGCTCTGGATCAACGAGGGGATGTCGACTCTGGCGGAGGATCTGAACGGCTATGTCTCGCAGGGTGTCGCGCTCGAGTACCTGAGCGACCCCGACCTGCAGCTGACCGCCTGGCAGCCGCTGCAGGGCGCGCACTACGGCGCCTCGCAGCTGTTCCTGCGCTACTTCCAGGAGCAGTACGCCGGCGAGCAGGGCCTATCCGAGCTGATCAAGGCCGACGCCGGCAACAACCCCGAGGCCTTTGTGCCGATCGCCGCGCGCAAGCGGCCCGACATCAAGCGCTTCGCCGACATCTACGCCGATTGGGCCGTCGCGAACGCGCTCGACGACCCGGCGGTCGATGGCGGGCGCTACGCCTACCAGCTGCTGCCCGAGCGCGCGCCGCTCACACCGATTCGGCAGGCTGAGACGACGACGGTCAGCCAGTTCGGCGCCGATTACTACGGCGAGCTGGAAGGCCCGCTGGCGATCGACTTCGACGGCGCCGACACGGTCGGCCTCACGGCGACTACGCCCAAGGCCGGCCGCGCCATGTGGTGGAGCAACCGCGGCGACGACAGCATCGAGACGCTCACGCGCCAGGTCGATCTGACCGGCGTCCGGCAGGCCACGCTGCGGTTCTCAGCCTGGTACGAGATCGAGCTGAACTTCGACTACGCGTTCGTGAGTGCCTCGACCGACGGCGGGCAGACCTGGACGACCCTGAAGGGCACCAGCACGACCGACCTGGACCCACAGGGGCACAACTTCGGCAATGGCATCACCGGCATCAGCGGCGCGCCCGGCGTCGAGACCGACAAGGGCACGCGCGGCCAGTGGGTCGACGAGCAGATGGACCTGACGCCGTTTGCCGGCAAGCGCATCATCTGCGCTTCTGGATGGTCCACGACGAGGCTACAACGCGCCGGGGCTGCTGCTGGACAATATTCAGATCCCCGAGATTGATTTTAGCGACGGCGCGGAGAGCGACGACGGCTGGCAGGCCAGCGGCTTCATGCGCACCACCGGCGAGCTTGCGCAGACCTGGGCGCTCCGGCTGATCCGCATCAAAGGGGGGGCGACCACCGTCGAGCAGCCCGCAGTGGATTCGCAGGGTCGCGCGCATGTGCAGCTCGGCGCGGGCGAGCGCGGCATCCTGGTCGTGATCGGCACGACGCCCTTCACGACCGAGCCGGCCGCCTACTCATACACGCTATCGGCGCCCTAGCCGGGCGCGCAGGTCGGTTTGACAAATATCGCCGGCTAGTGTATGATACAGCCCGTCGGACGTTGCTTAGCTGTCCGGCGGTGCAGGCCGAAGTGGCGGAACTGGCAGACGCGCTACGTTCAGGGCGTAGTGAGGGTGACCTCGTGGGAGTTCAAATCTCCCCTTCGGCACCAAAGCGTAGTCAGCAGCCAGAGTGCTGGCTACCTTCATACTGGGGAATAGTTTAACGGTAGAACGCCTGACTCTGGATCAGGTAGTTGGGGTTCGAGTCCCTGTTCCCCAGCCACGATTATAAAGCCCTAAACCGTAACGGTTTAGGGCTTTTGTGTTGGGGTTGACAGCCAAGTTGACAGCCAAAGTCACACGTCCTCGTCCGGCTCCCCCTGACCGTCCTCCTCTGGATTTGCCAGCAACACGTCGAGTCGATCGACCGCCTGCCGGTGCGTCTCCTCAAGCACATGCCCGTACACGTCCATCGTCGTGCTGATCTGCGAGTGTCCGAGCGTCTGCATGATGACGCGCGGGTGCTCGCCGGACGCGATGAGGAACGTCGCGCAGCTATGCCGGAGATCGTGGAACCGGGTTTTGGCCGGGATGCCGATCTCCTTGGCTACCTTCTTGAAGTGGTTGCGCAGGTTCATCGGCTCGATCGGCGTACCAGTTGTCGACAGGAAGAGATACTGGGCTGCGGGCCACTTCTCCTGCTGATCGGCCATATACGCGCGAAGCGCTGCCAGGAGCGTCGGCGGTATCGGCAGCGTGCGAGTGCTGCGGTCCGTTTTGGGCGTAGAGCGGACGAGCTTGCCCTTCACACGCTGGAGGGTACCGCAGATCGTCAGCGTGCGGCGCGGGACCTTCTCGACCCGGATATGCCCCTTTCTCCGGCTGAATCTTCGCGCCGCACCAGGGGCAGTTGGTGAGCTGGGCAGGCGAGCCGCTGCCGCCAACCGCGCTCGCCCGGCTGTACTGGCCGTGCTCGCGCTTGAGCGCGTCGTCGCTCTGCTCGGTGCTATTGGGCGTGGTGCGCTGGCCGACCCAGAGGCCAATGCGGAACGGCGTGCGATCCCAGCGCTGCGGGTGCTCGCGGCGGATGATCTCACAGGCGCAGATCAGGGTGGCGGCGCGCTGGAACTGCTGGAGGTCAGCAGGCGCAGGGTGTAGCGCATCAGCACCGCCACGCCATCCATACCCGAGCGCCCGTCCACGACACCCTGGAGCCGGCGGATGCCGAGCGTGTAGGCGGTCAGGCCGAGGTAGGCCTCGGTCTTGCCGCCGCCAGTGGGGAACCAGCGCAGGTCGGCCAGCGCGGTCGGCGCAACGCTCCGATCAGGATGGTGCAGGTCGGTGAGCGATGGAAGGTTCAGCAGGATGAAGGCGAGCTGGAACGGCCGCCAGCTGCGCTCTTTGGGAATGTCGATCGTGGCGAGATCGGGCTGCTGGCCACGGCGTACCGCCTCGGAGAGGAGCGTGTGGACGCGCTGCTGCCACATGGCGCGGTTCATGAAGCGGAACGCCGTAGCGGCTTGTGGATTGGCATCCAGCAGCTCGATACCGGAAGCAATCCGGGCCAGAGCCTCGCGACAGCGCTCCAGCGCCTCGTGCGCGCTCGCGGGAAATCCATCCAGGCGCGCGGCAGGCGCGTGAATACGTGTGCCCTGTGCGTCGATCCAGGCGCGGTAGGCGGCCACGAGCGGCGTGAGCACGGAGGCGAATCCGCCATCAGCCACCTCGGCCAGCATCTTCATATCGACGACGAGGCCGGCAAGCGCGGGCTGCTCGGCCGGCGTCGGCGCAATCGTGCGCGGCACCTCGTAGGTGGGCACGACGACGGTCGTGAGCCGCTCCGCGCAGGTCGGGTCAGTGGGCGAGACGTCGGCATGCACGCTGATCCCGTGCCCGACCGCAAACTCAACCGTATCGCGGTAGCGCATTGCCATCGCCGCAGCCTCGGCCGCGGTGACAGGGTCGCCCTGCTCGCTGACGTGGAGCGGCGCGCGGCGCTGGAAGATCGCGCGGCCATCCGGCGCGGCGACCCGCAGCTCCGGCTGGAAGATCCAGGCGAGGTCGCGCAGCTTCTCGGGCTCGGCCTGCGCGTTGACCAGGAACAGCGTCACGATCCAGCCGTCTTCGGCCTGGCGCACCAGCCCGCGAACCTTGACCTCGGCCTGCTCGGGGTCAGGTGCGTAGGGTGCGATTGGGCCATGTGCGAGCGAGATGGCGTGCGGCGGGCCGTCCATCGGCTGGCGCTGCCAGACCGTCAGCGGCTCGCCGGTCTTCTCGGTGATCAGGTATTTGCTCTTGACGCGGTGGTAGCGCCCCCACGACGCCGTGACCTGGATGGCAGTCGCGGCGCCGTCGACGCAGAAGGTGAGCCCGAACGACGAGGAAACATCGACGGCGCCTGCGAGACCCCGCGGTCGATCGGGCCGTCGTCGGGCGCATCCTCGCCAGCCTGGTTGAGATCGGCATGCTCTTCTGGAGCGATCTGCTGCTGGCGCGGCGCGAGCATGCCGACCAGGTAGCGATCGCGGACGCTGCGCTCGGCGATCTCCTCCTCGGCGCCGCCGGCCGGGCCGAGCAGGTCGAGCAACACCAGGCGCTCCAGCTCGGCGCGCAGCTCGGCGGGGGAAGGCGGGGTGAGCGGTGAGGCGGTTGTCGTCATCGGTACACCCAGTTGCTAGTCAGAGATGGTACAATAGGAGCAGCACAGCGATGAGGCAAGCGAGTTAATGATGGATCTCGAGTCATATTTCGACATCCTGGCTCCCGACGATATTCGCATCAAAGGGACGCGGATTGGTATCGAGAGCATTCTCTACGAGTATATCCACCGTGGCCAATCGGCGGAAGAGATCGCCGCGCACTTCCCCGCGCTCGATCTCGAGCAGATCTACGCCACGATCCTGTACTACCTGCACAATCGCGAACGGCTCGACGCCTACCTCGCCGACTGGCTGGCCTTTGGGCGCAGCGCCCGCGAGGCGCAGGAGCGCAACCCGCCGCCGATCGTTCTGAAGCTGCGCCAGCGCAAGGCGTCGCAGCAGCCGGTTTCGTAGCGGTCGCCCATGCGCTACCTGCTTGACGAGAACCTCGCCCCGGCCTACCGAAAACAGCTCCGGCGCGCCGCGCCCGAGATCGAAGTGTGGATTGTCGGCGACCCCGGCGCGCCGTCGCGCGGCACGCTCGATCCCGCGATCCTCAGCTGGTGTGAAGCCAACGATTTCGTCCTTGTGACGAATAACCGCAAGTCGATGCCCGGCCACCTGCACGCACATCTGGCAAGCGGGCATCACGCTCCGGGGATACTGGTCTTCAATCCGGCCATGGCGATGGGTGCGCTGATTGACAAGCTGGTGCTGATCGCCAGCGCGTCGGATGCCGGTGAGTACCAGGATCTCATCCTGTATCTACCCCTGACATAGCCTCTCGGCGTCTCCTGCCAGCCACGCGAGCTTTCGACAAGCGGTGAGGTCTGTACGGCCCCTCCCGCCGCGTCTAGCGCGGCTCCGGCTGTTCGGCCTGGATTCGAACGCAGGTCTCGTACAGCTCGTCCTGCAAGGTCTCCGAGGCTGGTCCCAGCAGCTTGCCCAGCCTATAGCCGAGATTCTGCCAGGTTAACGTCTCCAGAGTGTCGTCTTGGTAAGCTTCGCCGCGTACCGCCGTGTTCCAGCCAACTTTGAACCGGCTGTTGCGGTGGTCATTCTCATTCGGCTCACGGCTGCGAATATCGCGCTTGAAGGTGAGACCATCCATTGTCATAGCTCCTCAGTAAGATTGATCAGGCCGGTTATAACCGTATGGTCACGTGGACACCCTGGTGATCGCTCACCGGCTTGGGGCCATTGCCGCGCTCGTCGGTGTAGGTCTGCTGCCAGGGCTCGGCGACCGACACTGCTTCGGCCAGGTCAGGCGTGACGCAGATGTGGTCGATCCAGTGATTGCGCGTCGTGCAGACGAGATTGGCGGCCTCCAGCGCGTCGCGCAGCATCGTGCAGGTCGTCTTGGCCGGGTAGTTGCGCGCGTCGCAGGTCGCGTCGAAGTCGCCGGCCACCACCATCGGCATGTCCGGGTAGGCCGCGCGCAGCCGCCGCCAGTCACGATCGTGCGCCGCGACGGCGTTGCGCTGCTCGACGTTGTGCTTCGACTGGCCGGTTGGCCCGCGGTCGCCGAAGTAGGTGACGATCGTGCCGTAGAGCAGCAGCGGCGCAGCGGGCACCTCCACGATCGCGCAGACCGCCGGCGATGTGTCGCGACTACTGGTGGTGTAGCTCGGCGAGACGCGCGGCGGCTGCTCGGTCTCGGGCAAATCGGGGAAGACCGGCAGCTCGCGTAGCGGCCAGCGCGACCAGATCATCGTCGTGCGCTCGCCTTTGCGGCGCAGGCCAATCTCCGGCGTCGCCAGCGATGTGTAGCCATCCAGGCAGATCGATTCGTTCGTCTCGGTCAGCACCCAGATGTCGGCATTGATGGCGCGGATCTGGTCGAGGATGGCCTGATTGCGCGCGCTGCCGGTGAAGCCGGGGCGCGCGAGATTCCAGGTGGCGATCGTGATAGGAGGCATTACATGCACCTTAAGGTAGGAGAGTTTCAAGACTGCTCACTGCTTCCGAGAATTCCCGAAGATTCTCATCGTAGAGTTGATACTCTGAAAAATTGAACCAAGAGAGATGTGCGGCATTATTGCGAGCGGAAACGATGGTATTGAGAATTTTCCTGAAACGCTTCTGGTATTCGAAATTGCGCGACTCTGTTAGGAGATCAAGGACAATATCACGCAACATTAGAGATTATCACGATTTATGATATACTACTGCCTCTGTATGCAAGGAGGCGAACCATATGGTGCGATATCAGGATATCAAGACGAAAGCCTACCGAATCTTGGACTTGACCAGCTTGACTGTGGACGAGTTCGAGCAGTTTGTCCCGTCCTTTGAAGCTGCGTTTGTGCGCCACATGCAGGATTGGACAATGGAGGGCAAGCCGCGCACCGGTCGCCGTTACAGCCAGTACACCAGCTGCCCGCTGCCAACACCGGAAGATCGTCTCTTGTTCATTTTGAGCTATCTCAAGGTGGCGGCGCTCCAGGTTGCGCACGGCGCCATGTTCGAGATGTCGCAGTCGAACGCCAACAAGTGGATTCATGTGCTTTTGCCGGTGCTCCACCAAACCCTGAGCGATATCGGGGATCTGCCGGCACGCCACCTTGTGGCGCTACAACAACGCCTCGCCGATCTGGAGGCCACAGCGCCACAGGTAGCTGCGGCAGCACCAACCGGCTCCCCTTTTTTCACGATGGCACAGAACGACCGATCACCCGCCCCAAAGACCCGGATGAACAAAGCGCGTGGTATAGCGGCAAGAAAAAGCGCCATACGGTGAAAAACGTCCTGCTCGGGGCAGCAACTGGCACGGTCCCGTTTCTCAGCGACACCTACGAAGGAGTCGCCACGACAAACCAATCGCCGACCAAACGCCCTATCCGTTACCGGAGGGCAGCGAATTACTGCAAGATCTCGGTTTTGTCGGTTTTACGCTCGCAGGGTCGTGATCATACAACCGCACAAGAAACCGCGCGGGAAGGAGCTGACCGATACACAAAAAGCCGAAAACGGCGCAATTGCCCAGCGTCGGGTGTTCATTGAGCACATCATCTGTAGCATCAGCGCTGTCGGATCGTGAAAGACACGATCCGTCTCTGGAAAGACACCGCACGGGATATGGTCATGGCAGTTTGCTGTGGGTTACACAACTTTCGGCTTCGCCTGTGTTCGTGGCCATCTCTCTGTAAATAAATCGTGATAATCTCTAATGACCGTTCTGCTTTTCCGAACGGTAGGAGTAACGTCTTGGGTATGCGGGTAGTATGTCTCAAAGGGTATCACTGAATGGGACGATTACAGGTACAGAACCCACACCATCGGCAGCGCTTGGGTGTAACTACTCAAACGCTCCTTCCAGGCCACGCCAATCTGGAACAGGCTGTATTTCCAGCTGCGCGCCGCACCATCGTCAACCAGGTTACGGTAGCCCCGCTTGACCACCCAGCGCCCCACCGCAACCCGCCACAAATACGCAATCACCAGTGGCAGCAGCAATCGTGCAAACCGCTCTCGGTCACTCACGCCACTCTCATCCAGGTGAAAGCCCCCGCTCTGCCAGTCGCGAAAGACCGTCTCGATCCACATGCGGCGACTGCCAAGCCGATAGGTCTGCCAGGTCGCCGGCAGGTTGGTCATCACCGCGTGCACAATCGGCTTGCCCTGGTCATCTTTGGCCCACCAGGCCAGGATATTCACCGGCCCCACACGTTCCTCAGTCAGATACACGCCGTTGAGATAGGCAACCGTGTCGCGATTGGGCAACCAGGTCGAGAGCGCCGTCGCGTCGCCATCCGGGGTGAGTGCGAGCAGCGTGCGTCCAGGGACGCCCAACAGGCTATCGTGGCCCAGCTCGCGCACCCAGGCAAACAGCTCCTGGCTGCGGAACTCACTGTCGCCGTGGATGCTGACCCGCACCCGTTCGGGCAGCAGCGCCAGCGCGGAGCGCAGGACTGCCTTTTGGTCAGCCAATCCACGCTGCCCCCGATGGGGCAGCGCGAGCCAAGCCAACGGCAGCGAGCGTCGGCGAAAGCCAATGCTCACCACCAGAATGTTATGGGTATCGCGCAGCAGGACGCGATCGATCAGGAGTTGCACCTTCTGGCCTTTCAAGCCGTGTAGCGCCAGTTTGGCGAGCGGCTGATAGTGGTCTTCCTGGGTGATACGCTCGTTATCGAGCAAGCGCCGGATGCGTTGTTCTTTGGCAGCTTGGGTTGTGTCGAGCGGCATCGCACGGGCGATTTTCCCAATTTGGGCCGAGACGCTTTGGCTGCTCGCGACCACCAGCAGCGCCAGTGTTTCGACCTGGCTGGGACGAGCGTTCGGCAACTGCGCGGCCAACTGCTGAGAGGTGCTATCATAGAGCGGTGAGGTGGGCACGGATTCCTCCTTTGGCTGATCAGGTCTTGGCACGCGTGATCATACCAAATGATGGCGTCCTGTCCACCTCCTTTTGTCAAGTGAAACCCTTTGAGGGTAGTATGTTCCCCGCGCTCATCAGGATAAGGCTTCTGGAATTCAATCTGCAATCTGCAATCTGCAATCACGTAAGGAGCGACACAATGGCCGATCTCTCGGCACGCCTCAAGGACTTCTTCGCGGCGCCGCAGACGCGCACGGCGGCCAGTTTCGCGCCGCTGCTGGTGGTCGCCGGCGCGTCCGGCCTGATCATCGGCGCGGCGCTGGCCACTCCGGCCTTCGCCGCGGCGGGCCTGGGCATGGTGCTCACATCGGTGGCCGCCAACATCACCTCGTCGCTGGTCTACGACGTCGTCAAGCCCGACCTCGACGCGGGCGAGCGCGAGCGCACGATCGCCCAGGGGCTCAAGGACCGCGACCCCGGCGTCATCCGCCTGGTGGCCGAGGCGCTGGCGGGCGGCGGGCCGGACGTCGCCAAAGCGATCCCCGAGCCGACCCGCGCCGAGCTGATCGGCGCGCTGCGCCAGGGCATGCAGGAGCCCGGCGGCGCGCTGGCCGCGATCGCCGCGCCCTACACGGGTGGGCTGGACAACCCACAGACTGACTGGAGCGCGCTGCAGGCCGAGCTGCGCGAGACCATTCGGAAGGTGTCGCAGACGATCGAGGCCGCCGAGGGCGGCGTGATCAGCGGGGGGAAGCAACACGTCGAGGGCGCGCGCGGCCCTGTCGATCAAGTGATGCGCGCGACCGGCAAGGGCAGCCGGATCGAGAACAGCAGCCAGACCGCGATCGGCGGCATAGGCAGCGACAGGAAGCCGCCAGCCGAACGCCCGCTCGACCGCACCACGCCTGACCTGCCGGACGACCCGCAGCACCTCCAGCGGCTGCTCGCCAGCCACACGCGCCGCCTTGAAGAGCTGGAGAATCAGGCCGCGACCGAGGGCCTCCGCGCAGATCCGGCGGTGCGGATCGAAATCGAGAACATCCGCAGGGAGATCGCCGGGCTGCGGAAGCTGCTGGGCCAGTAATCGATGGCGTAGGATGCCGGCGGGCCGGTGTTGTCGACGGCCTCATCTCTGACACGAATCCTTGGTTGTGCGCTCTTCGTTATCTCTACAATGGCGTTCTCTAGGCTGACCGCTGTGGATTGATCAATGCGCCACCATGGACTTGTGTATGACTACTACACCGTCGCACCGCTACGGCCTCTATGAGTCGCTCCTGATAGCCTTACGGAAACAGGACCCCACGCTCTCGGCCACCACAACCATCGAGCTTGCCCGCACCATCCAGCAGAAAATCTTGCATAGCAGCGACCTTGCTGCCGCGCCAGAAGAGCGCATTCTGGAGCAGCTCCAGCCGACTATTCAGCTGATGCTCGCCGACAATTACAGCTCGATTGAACATGCCGCTCAATACGCGGTCCAGATACTGTATGTTCAACTCTCTGATGACCTGAAATCCGCTATTCCAGAGCGCTACCGCGGCGCCGACGCTTGTCCCTACCCTGGACTTGCCGCATTCTCCGAAGGGACTGCGCTGTTCTTTCACGGGCGCGCCGACGATGTCCGTACCGCGGTGGCGGGGCTCGATCGCACCATGCTGGCGATTACCGGGCCGTCCGGTGTTGGAAAGTCGTCGTTCATCAACGCTGGGCTATTACCTGAGATACGGCGCCAGTGGGGGGAGAAAGCCAAATATCTTTCGTTTCGTCTCAATACCGGTATTGAGCCCCTGAGCGATCTTGCGCATTATCTGAGTGAGCAAGAGGCAGGGCCGCCCAAGCAGCTTAGTGCCGCACTGTCGCAACGCGACGACGGTTTGCTCGAATCGCTCCAAAAGCTCAGGCCTGTTGGCGACGGCCGTGTTCTTTTTATCGTAGACCAGTTCGAAGAGCTTTTCGTCGGTGAGGGGCAGAGCCGTGCCTCGGAGCGACAGCACTTTCTCGACAACCTCCTGTGGATCGATGTACAAAGCCCCAGGTGGTTGACGATCATTATTGCTACGCGAGAGAACTTCTACGAGCACCCCGACTACATTGGCCGCCCACGGCTGTCCCAGATAGTTCAAGACGAGAACATTCCGCTTCGTGCCTTGAGCAACCAGCAGCTTCGCCAGGCGATCGAGAATCCCTTGGCTGTGTTCAACCAGCAGTACCGCCAGCATGTGCAATTTCAAGCTGGCTTGATCGACCTGATCATCCAAAGCTTCGTGCACCCGGCGGTATCACTACCACTGTTGCAGTATATGCTGCGACTGTTGTGGATCGAGAAAAATCAGCTTACCCATCAGGCGTACAACAGCCTTGGCGGCTTGGAGCGCGTTCTGGATCGTCACGCCACACAGATCTTCGCCGATTTTGCTGGGCACGATCAGCGACTCGTAAAAGCAATCCTGGTTGCATTGGTTCGCCCTGGTTTATCCGGCGAGTATACGCGCAAACGCGTTCGGCGAGACATGGTGCTCGGCGATGTAGGCCAGCGCGAGGATCGTGGGCGCGTCCTCAATCGTCTCTCAGACCCGCGTAGCCGGATTGTGTCCGAGCAGCACATTGGCGATATCGTCTATGTTGAGCTGACGCATGAGATCTTGTTGCGCCAGTGGACGCTGCTTCAGGGGTTAATCGAGGCCCGGAAGGAGAGGATCGAGGAGCGGGAGCGGCTTCTGCCCACGGCCGAGCTCTGGCTACTGTCTACGTCTGCACCTGGCGCGCGGGGGGATTCCAGCTATTTGTATCAGGGTAGCACACTGAAACGTGCACAGCGCCATATCGAAGAAACACCCTCTCCTGAAGATACCGATCAAACCATTATTGCGTGCTATCAGGCGAGCAGGCTCCATCAGCGGCGCAGCCGAATACGCCTGGCCGTCACGCTCAGCACGACTCTCGTACTCCTCGCCCTCCTCTTTGTCTATGCCCTCAACTGGTTTACAGCCGACACGCAGCGGCGTCTTGGCGAAGAGCAGGTGCAGCGTGCGACCGCAGACAGCCAGCGCTTGGCCGAGCAGCAGCGGGCCGATATGAATGCGACGGCTCAGGTGGTCGCCCAAGCACAGGCCAATGCAAATGCAACCGCACAGGCACTGGCACAGTCGCAGGCCGACGCGAATGCTCGCGCACAGAGCACTGCCGAAGCACAAACGGCTCGCGAACAGCAGGAAAAGGATCGGCAGGCGCGCCTCGCTTTGTCGCGCCGGCTTGCGAATACCGCGCGCACCATGTTTGACCAGCAGCTCGATCGCGCTCTGTTGCTCAGCGTTGAGGCCTATCATGTCCAGGATACCTTTGAGGCGCGCAGCACGCTCCTCGCCGCTCTGCAGTACAGCCCGCATCTTAGGACCTTTCTGCGGAGCGGGCAGCGGCGCGTCGAAAGCATCGTCTACAGCCCCGATGGGAGACTGCTAGCGGCGGCAGGAGATGGGAAGATTGTGCTGTGGGATGTGGGAGCACGACGCCAGATCGGAACTGTTGCCAGCGATGGCGCCGATCAGCAGAACGCTCTTGCATTTAGCCCCGATGGGAAGCTACTGGCATCGGTTTCCGCCGAGGGGCCAACTATGTGGGATGTGGCAGCCCTTCAGCCCGCTGGCTCGCCACTACGCGGCAACCGATTTCCGGTGAACTGCATCACCTTTAGCCCGGATGGCAGACTGCTGGTGTCTGGCGGGGGCAACGCCGACGCGTTTAGCGATGCCGGGGAGATGATTTTCTGGGATGCTACCACCCACGAAATGCTCGGCGAACCGCTAACCACACAGTTGAGTGTCACGAGTCTCGCGTTTAGTCCGGATGGAACCATTCTGGCCGCGGGGATCAAGGATGGCTCCGGCCAGCAGCCCCTTATGCTCTTGGACGCCGCGACGCGTCAGGTGATTGCGCAGCCAACGCTCGAAGGATCGTCGGCCGAGATCGTCAGTTTGGCGTTTAGTCCCGATGGGAAAACGCTCGCGTCCGGCAGTATGAGATCCGGGCCAGCCAGCGAGGGCGGCGAGATTCTGCTGTGGGATGTCAGCGCGCGCCAAGCTCGCGGCGCGCCGAAAACGAGTAAGACAATGGCTGTCAAGGGGCTGGCGTTCAGCACGGACGGGAGCACTCTGATCTCAACCGGTGGCCTTGGCGATCAGGACGTACTCCTGTGGCCGGTTGAGGCGGCTGACCTTTCGCGCGCCTTGCACGGCCATACGAACCAGGTCACAAGCGTGGCAGTCAGTGCTGATGGACGAACGTTCGCGTCGAGCGATGCTAGTGGCAATATCTTGCTCTGGGATCTTTGGAGTGAGCTTACACTTGGACGAACACTTCAATTACGGGAATCGCTCTACGGTCCCGCCGATGTCGATGCAGAAGATGTACGCGCACTGGCGTTTAGTGATGATGATCGCACCCTCATTGGAGTCAATCGCGACGGCGCGATCGACGCCTGGGATATCGCAACTGGTGCGCGAGTTGGCGGTGTTAGCGCGTTTCCGTCCTCAGAAGACCAGGCAGCTGAAAGATTAAGCCCTGACGGCAAGACCAAGGTGATTCCCGACGAACAGATCACACTTGTGGATGTCGACACCGGGCAGACACTTGGTATCTTCAACGCACGAGCCTCCTCAGCGCTGATCAACCACGACGGCAAGCACATGGTCTCGTATGGTTCGCCCGCACACGCGTATCTCCCACACCCACCGATCCTATGGGATCTCGATGCCGCATCGTGGCAAGCTCAGGCGTGCGGAATAGCCAACCGGAACCTCACTCAGACAGAGTGGAAGCAGTTTGTGCCTGGGGAGCCCTACCGGGCTACGTGTACGGATTTGCCCGCCGGAACGTAGCCGGCGCCCAGCCGCGCGGCGCGCTGCGGCCGACGCAGCCGCCACAGATCGGCTACGTCCCGCCCGCCTCCGCCGAGCCGGCCAGAGGCCTCAAAGGGTTTCACTTGACAAACGGACGGCCTGCCGGTGCCCCCGGGCCCCCCCCGCCCCCCCCCCCCCGGGGGGGGGTGGCCCCGCGGGCCCCCCCCCCCGGCCCCGGGGCGGCGGGCGGGGCCGCCCCCCGGCGCCGGGTCGGGGCTTTCACCATCCTGGGGGCACGATGTGCTTCCCGACCCTGGCAGGTGCCGTTGGTGATACCCCTTGAGCGGCCAGAGGCCTGGCCCCTCCCCCACCCCCGGGCCCGACAAGCGCTCATCTCAGAGGTTCGGGCTACAATGCTGGCGGCGATGCCAGAAAAGAACGTGCTGTATGGCGGATCGAGAGCTTGTCGAGCGGGTTCATGGCAGGCGGCGCTGCTGAAACAGTGCGACGTGATCGAGCGAGGGCGATTATGCGGCGAAATGAGGTGCTCGCCGTGCTGCACGAGCATCGGCCGGAAATCATGGCCATGGGAGTATCCTCGCTGGCGGTGTTTGGGTCAGTTGCCCGCGAGGAAGCCGGTGCGGAGAGCGACGTGGATATCCTGGTCGAATTTGGCCAGCCGGTCGGGCTGTTCGAGTTCGTGCGGCTCCAGCAGCGCCTGGAGGCGCTGCTTGGGCGGCGCGTGGACTTGGTAACGCCCGACGCGTTGCGGCCGACGATGCGCGACCGCATCTTGCATGAGGCGATCTATGCCTCCTAGAGACTGGCGGATGCCGGTCCGGGACATCCTCGACAGCATTGGCAAAATCGAGCGCCACACCGATGGCATGACATTTTGTAGCTCGTTCTGAAGCGCTTTCCGGCCGTCGTAGTTTGACAGCCAATTGACAGCCAAGTGGGTGGACATGCTCGGATCGGGCGAACGCATGTGGACAGCTCCATGGCTTCCCAATGCGGTCGCGCACGCGGGCGGACGGCTGCGGACGCCGCTCAGCCTGACTCTGGATCAGGTAGTTGGGGTTCGAGTCCCTGTTCCCCAGCCACGATTATAAAGCCCTAAACCGTAACGGTTTAGGGCTATTGTGTTGGGGTTGACAGCCACACTCACGCATTCTCATTCGGCTCCTCCTGATTATCCTCCTCCGGATTTGCCAGCAACACGTCGAGTCGATCGACCGCCTGCCGCGGCAGATGATTTCCCGCTGCTCTTTTGCAGAATCATACAATGATCCTGCACAATCATCCTACCCACCCACGCTCCCGTGTGCCTATAATTCCGGCAAGGTAGGGAAGGCACGATACCCTACTCGCTGTGTGGCAATGGCTCGCGACACACAGAGCCGTGAGCCATTGCCGGCGTCCGATGTCTGCCGACGGCACGAGTGTTGCGGCAAGACATTTGTGGGAGATGTAGCGTCTCGGTTGGACTGCTCGATCAGGTGCGTCGACTGAGAGCACCTCGAAGGAGAAACTTCATGCAGAAGCGCACACTCGGAAGAAGCGGCCTTGAGGTTTCGGCGCTTGGCCTCGGCTGCATGGGTATGAGCGCGTCATACGGTACCCCCGAGCAGCGCGACGAGCGCGAGTCGATCGCCACCATCCATCGCGCGATCGAGCTCGGCTGCACGTTCCTCGATACGGCCGAAGTCTACGGCCCCTACACCAACGAGGAGCTGCTGGGCCGGGCGCTCAAGGGGTGCCGTGATCAGGTGGTTCTCGCGACGAAGTTCGGCTTCCGCATCGAGAACGGGCCGGGCCTCGACAGCCGGCCGGAGCACATCCGCCAGGTGGTCGAGGCCTCGCTGCGGCGGCTCCAGACCAACCACCTCGACCTGCTCTACCAGCACCGCGTCGACCCGGCCGTGCCGATCGAGGAGGTGGCGGGCACGGTGGGCGAGCTGGTGCAGGCGGGCAAGGTGCGCTTCTTCGGCCTCTCCGAGGCGGGTGTCGCCAACATCCGGCGCGCGCACGCCACCCACCCGGTCTCCGCGCTCCAGAGCGAGTACTCGCTGTGGGAGCGCAACCTGGAGGCCGACATCATTCCCGTGCTGCGCGAGCTCGGCATCGGCCTGGTGCCGTTCTCGCCGCTTGGCCGCGGCTTCCTGACCGGCGAGGTCAAGCGCGCCGAGGAGTACCCTGAGGGCGACTTCCGGCGTGGCGACCCGCGCTACCAGGGCGAGAACTTTGACGCCAACATGCGGGCGGCCGAGAAAGTGCGCGAGGTGGCGCGGTCGCTCGGCGTGAAGCCGGGGCAGGTCGCGATCGCATGGCTGCTGCACAAGGGGCCGGACATCGTGCCGATCCCAGGCACGAAGCGCGTCAAGTACCTGGAGGAGAACGTCGCCGCGGCGTCGATCGCGCTCGATGCGACGCAGATGAGCGCGCTCGACGCGGCGCTCGGACCGGGGCAGGTTGCCGGGCCGCGCTACAACCCGACCACCATGGCCACGATCGATCGCTAACTGACGGCATCGCATGCGCCATCGTGATCACTACGCCCGAGCACCGGAACCTCACGGACGGCTCGAGCGCAAGTGATGGAAAGCGAGGAAGATCATATGGACTACACGAAGCTCGGCAACACCGGAATGGACGTGTCGCGCATCTGCCTCGGTTGCATGGGGTTCGGGGACGCGGAGCATTGGGTTCACAAATGGGTGCTGAACGAAGAAAACAGCCGGCCGATCATCAAGAAAGCCCTCGATCTGGGGATCAATTTCTTCGATACCGCCAACATCTACTCCATTGGAAAGAGCGAGGAGATCCTCGGACGCGCGTTGAAGGATTTCGCGAAACGGGACGAGGTTGTCATCGCCACCAAGGTGCACGGCAAAATGCGTGAGGGACCCAATGGCGGCGGGCTCTCGCGCAAGGCGATCCTGAGCGAGATTGACAGCAGCCTGAAGCGGCTCGGGGCGGATTATGTGGATCTCTACCTGATCCATCGCTGGGATTACCAGACTCCAATCGAGGAGACGATGGAGGCGCTGCATGACGTGGTGCGGGCCGGCAAGGCCCGCTATATCGGCGCCTCCGCCATGTTTGCGTGGCAGTTCCAGAAGGCGCTGCATGTGGCCGAGAAGTATGGGTGGACCCGCTTCGTCTCGATGCAGGATCACCTGAACCTGATCTACCGCGAGGAGGAGCGAGAGATGTTGCCGCTCTGCCGCGAGGAGCAGATCGGGGTGACCCCGTATAGTCCACTCGCATCGGGAAGATTGACGCGTGACTGGTCGTCGGAGCGCACGCTTCGTTCCGAAAGCGATCAAATCGCGAAAAGCAAGTACGATGCGACCGCCGACACCGATCGACAGATCGTAGAGCGGGTGGCGGAAATCGCGGAAAAACAGGGGGTTCCGCGCGTTCATATCGCGCTTGCCTGGCTGTTACAGAAGAAGCCGGTGACGGCGCCGATCATCGGGGCAACGAAGATCACGCATCTGGAAGATGCCGTCGGGGCTCTGTCCGTTAAGCTGACCCAGGAAGAGGTCGCATACCTGGAAGAGCCGTATGTGCCGCATCGCATCGTTGGTCATCAGTAAAGGCAGCGGGCAGACGACAAGGAGAACGACCATGGCGCCCAATGCGCGAGCGCGCAAGAACCACGATGAGCTTTTTCCCGGCCACGCCTCCACCCTGGCAGTGACCGATCCCGAGCTCATTGAGGCCTTCGACAACTTCGCCTTTGACGAGGTGCCCCGTCACAGCACGCTGGACGCGCGAACCCGGCTGATGGTCCAGCTCGCGTCGATGATCGCCTCGCAGGCGCTGCGCGAGTACCGCGTCATGCTCGGCGCAGCGCTCACGGTCGGGGTGACGGCGTCGTCGGAACCGTGCGCGACACCGGCAAGGTCGCCGATCTGCGCGAGCAGTATCCCGAGACGTTTCGCGCCGAGGTGCTCGATGTGACCGACACCGCGGCGATTCGTGAGGTGGTCGAGCGCTCGTTCGCGCAGCTCGGACGCATCGAGGTGATCATCAGCAACGCCGGCTATGGCCTGTTTGGCGCCGCGGAGGAGCTCACCGACACGCAGCTGGAACACATCGTCGCGACCAACCTCGTCGGGCCGATCCAGCTCATCCGCGCCGCGCTGCCGCACCTGCGCGCCCAGGGCGGCGGACGCGTCATTCAGATCTCGTCCTACGGCGGGCAGGTCGCCTTCCCGGGGAACTCGCTCTACCACGCCACCAAGTGGGGCATCGAAGGCTTCGTCGAGTCGGTCGCACGGGAAGTCGCACCCTTCGGGATCGGCATGACGATCGTCGAGCCCGGCGGCGCGCGCACCGAGTTTCGCTACGGCAGCGCGCAGATGGCCCAGCTGATGCCGATCTACGACGAAACCCCGGCGCACAGCTTCTTGCGGATGCTGGATCCCAAAAACGGTCTGGCCCCCGGTGACCCGGCCCGCATGGCCGCGCGGATCATCGAGAGCGTCGACGTAGAGCCTGCGCCGCTGCGCACGGTGCTCGGCTCGCAGGCGCTGCAAAGCACCCTGACGACACTGCGCAAGCGGATCGCCGGCTTCGAAGCGCAGACTGAGCTCGCCGCGTCCACGGACTTCCCGCCTGGGGAGTGACCGATACCGGCGTCACGGGGAGCATCATCGAATGCGCTGCGGCTGTCGAGCAGCGGGACCGGCGTCTTCGCTCCGCACACGCAGGGGCTTTACCTACAAGGAGAGGGCTACGGCCGCGTCGTGAGCGCTTATGCGGATCACGGCGCGGCCGTAGCTGTTTGATCTGTGGGGGTGTGCCCTGAAGGTTTGCACCAATAGCGGCTCGGACTCGCTCGCTCAAGCGGTATGCCGCACGCGCGGGCCTACGCCAAAGCGCTCTTCGATCTGGGTACGGTTCGCCTGCCACCAGCGTCGCCCGCCCATCCCCTCCAGCAGTACCAGCAGCCCGTCGGCGCAGTTGAAGCTCGCCTCGACGCCGTCGGGGAGACGAACCAATGAGCCACGGCAGCAGGTCTCACATTCTATATCCAGCCGGATCGTATATGGTATAGCGATCAACTCCACGCTCATGATGCCCTCATTCGGATCGCCGATGGTGGTTGCGGTTGGGCTTTTCATAAGCGCATCCTGGCAAGCCACGTCTTTTCATTGGCTGAGTCTACCCCAGGACGCCCGCATGCGCATCTTCCACGGGACCAATCGGCGCTCCATCGCTGGTCGGAAGGGGTCTCGTTCGAAAGAACGATCGGCGCTGGCGGGCGGGCCGTTTCCCAATTGTAAAGCTTTTCGCCTGGGTCCACGTGATGCGCTTCTTTTCGTTGACGCTCAGAATGCTTTCTGCTATAATCCGCAGGCACGAACCTCCGAACTAATGTTGCACGGTCCTGTCTCCGCACCGTTGAGCGATGTGTGAACGGACCCCAGGTCGCTCGTACCCTGGTGATCCACGACGAGGTGGTACGAGGCGCAACCGAATAGATCCAGCGCCGGCTATCGTTCAAAGCAGCACGTCTTGCCAGCCCTACGCCAGTGTCACGCTTGGTCTGAGTGGCGCGAAGGGAGGCAGCCCCGGTGTTGCTAAGATTCGATCGTTGTCGGGAAGGGAGGTGATCGACGGAGATCAAATAGCTCCCTGATGTTTATCGTTCCTTTGGGACAGATGCCTTTGATTGCGAAAGGAAGAGCACATGCGATTCGCACGCATCTCCTGGCGGCGCAGCGCTGCATTGGCGCTGATTCTCGCTCTGGTCGTTCCTATCCTTGCAGCCTGCGGCGGCACGGCACCGGCCACGACCGCGCCGACTGCCGCGCCTGCGGCCGCGCCGACCGCCGCGCCTGCGGCCGAGGCGACCGCCGCACCCGCCGCCGAGGCGACTGCCGCGCCTGAGGCAACCGCCGAGTCCAGCGCCCCAGCCGGCCCGGTGATCGGCGAGCTCAAAGAAAACAATGGCCTGATGGTCGCCGGCGTGACCGCGTGCGACGCGGAGTATGCCGGCCAGAAGTACGGCGGCCTGATCAAAGAGATCGCCGCCGTCGACAAGAGCACCGTGCGCTTCACGATGTGCGCGCCCGACCCGGCGTTCCAGGCCAAGGTGGCCTTCTCGTCGTTCGCGATCGAGCCGAGCGAGTACTTCCAGAAGACCGGCGGCACCGGCGACCTGCTTGAGAAGCCGATCGGCACCGGCCCGTACGCGCTCGATACGTGGACCAAGGGCGATAATATCACCTTCAAGCGCAACGACAGCTACTGGGGCGAGAAGGCCAAGGCCGCGACGCTGGCCTTCCGCTGGAGCACCGAGGCCGCGCAGCGCCTGCTCGAGCTGCAGTCGGGCCAGGTCGACGGTATCGACAACGTCGCGCCGGACGACTTCGAGAAGGTCAAGAGCGACTCGACCCTCCAGCTGATCGAGCGGCCGGCGCTCAACGTCATGTACCTCGGCATGAACAACACCCTCGCGCCGTTCGACAACGAGAAGGTGCGTCAGGCGATCGCCATGGGCGTCGACCGCGAACGGATCGTCAAGAACTTCTACCCGGCCGGTTCGGAGGTCGCCCAGTACTTCACACCGTGTGCCATCCCCAACGGCTGCGCGGGCGAGGAGTGGTATAAGTTCGACCCGGCCGCAGCCAAGAAGCTGCTGGCCGATGCCGGCTTCCCCAACGGCTTTGATACCGAGCTGTCCTATCGCGATGTCGTGCGCGGCTACCTGCCCCAGCCGAACCAGGTCGCCGAGGATATCCAGGCCCAGCTCAAGCAGAACCTGAACATCAACGTCAAGATCAATAAGATGGAGTCGACCGCGTTCCTGGATGCAGCCAGCGCTGGCAAGGTGCCGTTGTTCATGCTCGGCTGGGGCGCGGACTACCCCGACCAGACCAACTTCCTCGACTATCACTTCGGCGCGGGCGCGAGCGACTCGTTCGGCAAGCGGTTCGACGACATCACCGCCATTCTGAAGCAGGCTGCCTCGACCGCTGGCGACGACAAGCGCAAGCCGCTCTACGAGCAGGCCGACAACCTGATCAAGAAGCACATCCCGATGGTGCCGGTCGCACACGGCGGCTCGGCGGTGGCGTTCAAGGCCGACGTCGCTGGCGCGCACACCAGCCCGCTCGGCAATGAGATTTTTGCGCAGATGGACCCTGGCGGGCGTGATACGTTCGTGTGGATGCAGAACGCCGAGCCGGGCAGCCTGTACTGCGGCGACGAGACCGACGGCGAGTCGCTGCGCGCCTGCAACATGATGCTCGAGGGCCTGCTGGCCTACGAGAAGGGCGGCACGAAGGCGGTGCCGGCGCTCGCGACGTCGTGCGACCCGAACGCCGACCTGACGGTCTGGACCTGCAAGCTGCGCGAGGGCGTCAAGTTCCACGATGGGTCGGACTTCGACGCGAACGACGTGGTGATGACCTACTACGTGCAGTGGGACGCGGCGAGCCCGCTGCACAAGGGCCGCACCGGCAGCTTCGATTACTTCTCCGGCCTGTGGGGCGGCTTCATGAATGTCAAGCCGGCGTCGCCGTAGGCAAGACCAGAGATTTTGGTGGGGTGTGGGGGCGGGGCGTAGCCCCGCCCCCACACCCCACCAAACGGCAGAGATTAAATGGCTCAGTACTTCTTTCGGCGCATATTGGCTTCGGTGCCCGTCCTGATCGGTGTGCTGCTGGTGACGTTCGCGCTGGCGCGGATGATCCCCGGCGGGCCGTGTGTTGCGATGCTGGGCGAAAAGGCCCGGCCGGAGATCTGCGCGCGCTTCAACCACGAAAAGGGTTTCGACCGGCCGATCCCGGTGCAGCTGTTCTTCTACGCGCGCGACGTCGTCAGCGGTGACTTGGGCAACTCGATCCGCTTCAATCGCGCCGTGACCCAGCTCATCGTCGAGCGCCTGCCGCTGACGATCGAGCTTGGGCTGATCGCGCTGCTGATCGCTACGCTGGTGGGCGTGCCGGCCGGCGTCATCTCGGCGATGCGGCGCAACTCGGCGATCGATGTGGGCACGATGGTGGGGGCGAACGTCGGCGTCTCGATGCCGGTGTTCTGGCTGGGCCTGATGCTTGCCTATGTCTTCGCGCTGCTGCTCAAGGGCACGCCGCTGCAGCTGCCCCCCTCGGGCCGGCTGTCCTCCGGGCTATCCTCGGTGCCCTTCTACGATATGTACCACTGGTCCGCGGTGAAGGGCAGCCTGCTCTTTGGCCTGATGCAGTTCTTCGCCAACCTCTATATCTTCAACGCGATCATCACGTTTCAGTGGGCCGTGCTTGGCGACGCGCTCAAGCACCTGATCCTCCCATCGCTGGCGCTGGCCACGATCCCGATGGCAATCATCGCGCGCATGACCCGCGCAAGCATGCTGGACGTGCTCGGGCGCGACTACGTGCGCACCGCGCGCGCGAAAGGCCTGACGTCTGTCCGGGTGATCATGGGCCACGCCTTCAAGAACGCGCTCCTGCCGATCGTGACGATCATCGGGCTGCAGCTGGGCGGCGTCTTCAGCGGCGCGGTGCTGACTGAGACGATCTTTGGCCTGGCGGGCGTCGGGCGGATGCTGTACGAGGCGATTACTGCGCGCGACTACCCGGTCATCCAGGGCTTCACGCTGGTTATCGCCTTTGGATATGTCGCCGTGAACCTGCTGGTCGACCTTTCCTATGTGTTCTTCGACCCGCGGATTCGACTTGAGTGAGCGTACCTGACATGGCGACGACAACTACCGCGCAGCCGGTTCAGCTGACCATAACACGCCCGCCTGAGAGCCTCTACCGCCAGGCCGTGCGCGCCTTCTTTCGGCAGCGGTCGGCAGTGATCGGTCTGGCGATTATCACTTTGCTGCTGGTGATCGCGGTGTTCGCCCCGCTGATCGCGCCGTACGAACCGAACCAAGTCTTGATTGGCGTCGAGGATGTCCAGAAGCGCTCGGCGCCGTGCGTCCACATGCTGGGCTGCCCGGCCGCGCAGCCGCAGCATATTATGGGCACCGACGGGAACAACCGCGACGAGTGGAGCCGGATCGTCTTTGGCGCGCGCATATCGCTGTATATCGGGTTCATCACGGTCGGGTTCGCGATCGTCGTCGGCGTGCTGCTGGGCGCGATCGCAGGCTTCGTCGGCGGCACGCTCGACAATGTCATCATGCGCATCCTGGATGTCCTGCTGGCCTTCCCGGCGCTGCTGCTGGCAATCGCGATCGTGAGCGTGCTGGGTCCGGGGCTGATCAACGCTATGCTGGCGATCGCGATCGTGTCGATCCCGGCCTACGCGCGCGTGATGCGCGCCAGCGTGCTCGCCGCCAAGCAGGAGGAGTATGTCCAGGCCGCGCGGGTGGTGGGCGTAAGCCCGGCCACCATTTTGTTCCGGCACATTATGCCGAATGCGATCTCGCCGCTGATCGTCCAGGGGACGTTGGGCATCGGCACGGCCATCCTGGAGACCGCGGCGCTGTCGTTCCTGGGCCTTGGCGCGCAGCCGCCCACGCCGGAGTGGGGCTCGATGCTCAGCGCTGAGCGCAACCAGGTCTTCAGCGCGCCGTATCTGGTGTTCTTCCCTGGCCTGGCGATCATGGTCAATGTCCTTGGCTTCAACCTGCTCGGCGACGGCCTGCGTGATGCGCTTGACCCGCGCCTGCGCCGGTAGCCGCGGCGCGGTAGGGTCGCGCGGCACAGGGTGCGGGCCTGGCGACGACTACGCGTATGAGCTCTGAAACAAGAGCGAGCGTCTTAGCTGAGCGACCGGGGGCCGAGGGAAAGGAGGTGACGCGCGGAGGGTGAGGAAGGCGACGCGCGGAGGAGATGGAGGGTCCCTGACCGAGAGTCTCGTACGACTCAGTTACAGATACCTCACTGTTGTGAAAGGAAGGCTCTATGCGATTCGCACGCGTTTCCTGGCGGCGCAGCGCAGCCTTAGCGCTCATGCTCGCTCTGATTGTTCCTATCCTTGCGGCCTGCGGCGGCGCGCCGGCTGCAGTCGAGCCGACGGCTGCCCCCGCCGCTGCGGCAACGGCCGCCCCCGCGGCCGAGCCGACCGCCGCCGCGGCCGAGCCGACCGCCGCCCCCGCGGCGAGCGACGATACGTCGAAGTTCCTGGTCTACGGCAACGCCGGCGAGCCGGACTCGATCGACTCGATGGACACCTCCTCGGGCCAGGCGCTGGTCGTGACCCAGCAGATCGAGGAGCCGCTCACCGACCGGATCACCGACCCGACCAAGGTCGGGCCGCAGCTGGCCGAGAAGTGGAGCGCCAACGCCGACTCGACCGAGTGGACCTTTAACGTGCGCAAGGGCGTGAAGTTCCACGACGGCACCGATCTCAACGCCGACGCAGTCGTCTTCAACTTCAAGCGCATGTCCGAGCCCAACTTCGAGTTCGGCTACCGCGACAAAGGCAAGACCTACGCGGTGTTCGGCGATATCTTCGGCGGCTTCGCGGGCGACCCGGCCAGCGCCTGGAAGAACGTCGAGAAGGTCGACGACTACACCGTCAAGATGACGATGACCCGCCCGTTCCCGCTGCTGCCCGACATACTGTCGGCCTCGTACTTCGGCATCTCCAGCCCCGACGCGGTGAAGAAGGCCGCCGAGAAGTACGGCACGCCCGACGGCGGCGCGGTCGGCACCGGCGCGTTCGTGCTGGAGAAGTGGACCCCCGGCGAGAACATCATCCTGGTTCGGAATGAGGACTACTGGGGCGAGAAGGCCAAGATGCCCGGCGCGGTCGTGCGCTTCATCGCCGACGCCCCCGCGCGCGTGGCCGAGCTGCAGTCAGGCGCGCTCGACTTCACCGTCAATCTGCCGCCCGACGTTCGCGAGGTCCTCAAGGGCAGCTCCGACCTCAAAGAGGTGCCCCTGGTGCCGTTCAACGTCGCCTACATCGAGCTGAACCTGAACGACAAGCCGTTCGATAACCCGAAGGTCCGCCAGGCGATCGCCTACGCGATCAACAAGCAGGAGATCCTCGACGGGTTCTACAGCGGCATCGGCACCGTGGCGACCGACTTCCTGCCCGACGCGCTCAGCTGGGCGCGGCCCGGCGCCGACGGCCAGTTCCCCGCCTACGATGTCGAGAAGGCCAAGGCGCTGCTGGCCGAGGCCGGCTACCCCAACGGCTTCAGCACGATGACGCTGACCGATGGCAAGGAAGTGCCGCTCGAGTTCTGGTATATGCCGGTCTCGCGCCCGTACTTCTCGACGCCCAAGCCGATCGCCGAGGCGTTCGCCTCGCAGCTGGCCGAGATTGGCGTCAAGGTCGAGCTGAAGACCGAGGACTGGGGCGCCTACCTGGACAACGTCGACGCCGGCAAGAAGCACGGCATGTGGATGCTCGGCTGGACCGGCGACTACCCCGACCCGAACAACTTCCTGTATGTCTTCTTCGGGCCGAGCGCGAAGACCCAGCAGGGCTACGAGAACACGACGCTGATCGATACCCTGAAGAAGGCCGGCGAGGCCACCTCGCAGGCCGAGTCGGCCAAGCTCTTCGCGGAGGCCGGCAAGATCATCGCCACCGACGCAGCGCGCATTCCGGTCGTCCACGCGCCGCCGGTGCTGGCCGCCAAGAAGGCGCTAGAGGGCTGGGTGCCGTCGTCGTTCGGCAGCGAGCCCTGGAAGCCGATCTTCATCCAGAAGTAGCCACCATTGCTCATCCTGGTGGGGTGTGCGGGCCGGCGCAGCTTGCCCGCACACCCCCTCCCCACCACAACGCCCGTGAATCGCGCGGTGCGTGTCAGGGCTCTGGCCAGCAGGTGAGATTATGTTTGCCTACAGCATCCGGCGCATTCTCGGACTCGTACCTGTGCTCCTAGGCATTTCGTTCCTGGTGTTTTTGATGCTGCGGCTCATCCCTGGCGACCCGGCGATTATCATTCTGGGCGAGCGAGCCACGCCGCAGCAGGTGCGCGTTCTGCGCGCCCAGCTTGGGCTGGACAAAGAGCTGTTCTTCGACTTCTCCGGGCAGCGCAATGTCTTCGATACGCAGTATTTCACCTTCATGGGCCGGCTGATGCGCGGCGATCTCGGTACGTCGATCATCCGCAAGACCGATGTCAGCGCCGAGCTGCGTCGACGCTTCCCGGCGACGCTCGAGCTGACGCTCTGGGCGCTGATCATCGCGATTGGCGTCGGCGTCGGCCTCGGCGTGCTCGCCGCGGTTCGGCGCGCCTCGCTGCTCGACGCGGGCAGCGTGCTGCTCGCGCTCGTCGGCGTCTCGATTCCGATCTTCTGGCTTGGCCTGATGATGCAGTATGTCTTCGCCGTCTGGCTCAGGCTGCTGCCGATCAGCCAGCGCCTCGACGCCGGCTTCAGCCGCGGCTTCGACTCGATCACCGGCCTGTATGTGCTCGACGGAATGCTGCGCGGCCGGCCGGATGTCAGCCTGAATGCCGTGTCCCACCTGCTCATGCCGGCGCTCGCGCTCGCGACCGTGCCTATGGCGATTATCGTGCGCATGACCCGCGCCTCGATGCTGGAGGTGCTCAACCAGGACTACGTCCGCACCGCCTGGGCCAAAGGGCTGAGCGAGCGCGTGGTCGTCCTGCGCCATGCGCTGCGCAACGCGCTGCTGCCGGTGATCACGGTGATCGGCCTGCAGCTCGGCCTGCTGCTCAGCGGCGCGATTCTGACCGAGACAGTCTTCTCGTGGCCTGGTATCGGCACCTGGCTGCTGGAGGGCGTGCTTGGCCGCGATTACCCGATCGTGCAGGGCGGCGTGATGTTCGTGGCGACGATCTTCGTCGTCGTGAACTTGATCGTCGATCTCTCCTACGCGTTCCTCGACCCGCGTGTCCACTATCATTGATGCTGGTCTCTGCCGAGGCGTGGGCTCGCCAGTGTAAAGGAAACGACGGTGGCAACAGTATCCAGCCCATCAGCGACAGCCTTCCAGCCCGAGCGGCGGCAGCGCAGCCTGTGGGGTGATGCCTGGCAGCGCCTGATCAGCAGCGCCACCGGTCGGATCGGACTGGCGATCAGCATCTTTCTGATCTTGCTGGCGATCTTTGTGCCGATCCTCTCGCCCTACGACGCGAGCCGCGACCGCAAGCTGGCCGATCGCCTCAAGCCGCCCAGCGCCACGTATGTTTTCGGCACCGACGAGCTGGGCCGTGATATCTTCCGGCGCGTGCTGCACGGCGCGCGCATCTCGATCACGGTCGGCTTTGTGGCCGTCTCGCTGGCGGTGCTCCTCGGCTCGGTCCTGGGGCTGATCGCTGGCTTCATCGGCGGCTGGTTCGATATGATCGCCGTCTGGCTGATGGACCTGATGCTGGCGTTTCCGTCGACGCTGCTTGCGATCGCAATTGTCGCGGTGCTGGGGGCCGATCTGCGCAATACCATGATCGCCGTCAGCATCGTCGAGATACCGATCTTCGGTCGGATTGCGCGCTCGGCGGTGATCGCCACCCGCAACAATGAGTATGTCACCGCCGCGCAGACGGTCGGCGCCAGCCAGTGGCGCATCCTGTTCCGGCACATCCTGCCGAACAGCATCACGCCGATGATGGTGCAGGCCACCCTGTCGATCGCGACTGCGATCATCAGCGCGGCCGCCCTCGGCTTCCTCGGCCTCGGCGTGCGGCCGCCCGCGCCTGAGTGGGGCACGATGCTCTCCACCGCGCGCGACTACGTCGGCCAGGGGAAGTGGTGGTACTCGACCTTCCCCGGCCTGGCGATTATGCTGACCGTGCTTGGCTTCAACCTGCTTGGGGATGGTCTGCGCGATGCGCTCGACCCGCGCCTGCGCCGCTAACATCCGTTGAAACGTTCGAACGCTTCAACGGTGCTACATGTACTCGAGCTGGCTGACGCGCCGGCGCCACTCGGCCTTGATCTCGACTGGCGAGCCTTCGCTGGAGAGAAAGTCCAGCAGCAGCCGGTTGAAGATGTTCGGCTGCTCGAGGAATGGGAAGTGGTTCGATCGCGGTAGCTTGAGCACCTGCAGCGAGTGATACTCTTCGCGCAGCAGGCTGGCCTGCTCGTGGCTGACAATGCTGTCGTTTCGAGCGTAGATCGCGAGAGTCGGCAGCTCCAGCCGCGCCAGGTCCGGCCGCAGATCGGTGCTGAGGATCGACGCGACCACCCGCTCGACCAGCGTCGCCGAGAGACTATCGGTATCCTCGATGATCTCGTCCTTGATCTGGTGGTCGTTCAGATCGATCTGGCGCACCATTTTCGCCCAGACATTGGTCGAGTTCGTGCGGCCGAACAGCCGCGAGAGCAGCGCCCCCGATCGCCCCCCAATCGCCTGCGCGCCTTGGATGGGCGTGCTCACCGTCATGAGCTTGCCGAAGCGCTGCGGATGCTCGCTGGCGGCGCGGATCGCCACCATGCCACCTAGCCCGTGGCCGGCCAGGTTCACGCGCGTCAGGCCCATGTTGTCCATGAACCCGATCAGCATGCTGACGTACTCGCTGACCGAGAACTCGCTGTCGCGCCGGTCCGATTCGCCGAAGCCCCAGAAATCGAGCGCGTACGCGCGGTTGCGCTCCGAGATATGGTCCATCGTGGGCAGCCAGTAGCGCCAGGAGCCCAGCCAGCTGTGCAGGAAGATGATCGGCTGGCCGCGCCGCCCCACAAGTTCATAGTGGACAAGTCGATTGTTGAGATGTATCGCGCTCACGGGCTTACTCACACGCTGACGACGGCGCTCAGCTAGCTTGATCCAGTTGTGTCACGGGCAGCATAAAACTAAACGTGCTGCCCTTGCCCAATTCGCTCTGTACCCAGATCTCGCCGCGGTGCAGCTCGATGAAGGACTTGGCGATCGAGAGGCCCAGGCCCGTGCCGCCGGCCTCGTCGCGCAAAGGGTTGTCGGCCCGGTAGAAGCGGCGGAAGAGATGCTGCTGCTGCTCGGGCGAGATGCCGACGCCGTTGTCTTCGACGTCGACCTGCATCAGCCCGGCCGGGTTCACGAAGGCGCGTAAGATCACCTGGGCGCCCGGATAGGTGTACTTGACCGCGTTCGAGACCAGATTAAGCACGACCTGCGTCACGCGCCGCAGGTCGGCCGTGATCATCGGCAGGTCGTCCTGGACATCCAGCTTGACGATCGTCGACTTGCGCTCGATCTCGGCGCGCATCGTCTGCAGCGCGTCCTGGAAGACATGCGCGACGTCGACCTGCTCGAAGTTGAGCTGGATCTTTTCGGCGTCGATGCGGCCAATCTCCAGGATGTCGTTGATCAGCTCCATCAGGCGGTTGGCATTGTTCTTCACCACGCCCAGGAAGGCCTGCTGCCCTTCCCCGAGCGGCCCGGCCGCGCCGAGCAGCAACAGGTCGACATAGCCCTTGATCGATGTGAGCGGCGTGCGCAGCTCGTGCGAGACGCTGGAGATAAAGTCGCGCTTGGCGCGGTCCGCCTCGATCTCGCGCGTCACGTCGCGCAGCACGGCCACGCTGCCGTAGTGGATGCCGTCCGGGCGGATCACCGAGGCGAAGTTCATCGCGATGCTCTGGGGCGGCGCGGGCAGGTCCAGCATGCGGCTCCGGCTCTTGTCGGCGCTGTCGAGCGCCCGCAGCCCCTCGCGCAGGGCATCGTAGATCTGCTTGGCGTGCTGCGTCTGCGCGGCGTGCCCGCTGTACTCGCGCAGGTGCGCGAGCGGCTGGTGCAGCGCGAACGACGCTGGGATGTTCAGCACCTGCTCGGCAGCCGGGTTGAACAGCACCACCCGATCCTGCTCGTCCAGCACGATCACGCCCTCGGTCACGCTCTGCAAAATCGCCTGGCTCTTGCTGGTCTCCTCGCGCTGGTGCTCCAGCAGCTCCGAGACGCGCAGGCTCTGGTCGGTGATGAACGAGTACAGCTCGGCGTTGTGGATCACGATCGCGATCTCGTTCGCGATCGTGGTCAGCAGCTGGACCTGCGCCTGGCTGAAGTAGTCGACCTTCGGGCTGGTCAGCATAATCACGCCGAGCGTCTCGTCTTTGGTGTGCAGCGGGATGGTGACGGCCGAGCGAACCTCGTCGGCGCGGCCCTTCACGCGAATCCAGCGCTGGTCGCGATGCACATCGGGGATGCTGACGATCTCCTCGTGCTCCATCACCCAGCCGGCCAGCCCGGAGCCCTGCTCGAAGCTGATCGGGATCTGCGTCGGCTGCACCGTGCCGTCGCTCGTCAGCACGGCGCGGCAGATCAGCGCCCTGGTCTGCGGGTCGCGCAGCATGATCGATCCGCGCCGCACGCCGACCGCCTTGGATGCCAGGCCCAGCGATTGGATCAGCGTCTCTTCGAGATCAAGTGTCTGCGACAGCTCGAGCGTGATCGCGTGGACCGCCTGCAGGTGCTCTTTCTCGTCGGAGAGCTGCTTGTTGGCCTCGGCCAGCGCGGCGGTGCGCTCGACCACGCGCTGCTCCAGCTGGGCCGCGAACTGGCGGACCTCTTCGAACAGCCGGCCGTTGCGGATGGCCTGCGCGGCCAGGCTGGCCAGTGCGAACGTGAGCTGGGCGTCCTCCTCGTCGTACGCGCCCACGCGGCGGCTATCCACCGTCAGCAGGCCGATCACCTCGTCGTCGAGCAGCAGCGGCGCGCCGATCCAGCCGCGGATGTGATCGCTGCCCTCCATCGGTACGAAGTAGGGCGAGGCCTGCGCGTCTTGGTCCACCAGCGGCTGGCGCGTGTCGACGATCTGCCGCATGTTTTCGTCTTCGTCGAGCCTGAACCTGACCGACTCGATCTTCGCCCGCACGGCCTCGCCGAAGCCGCGCGTGGCCGTGATTCGCAGCACCTCGCCATCGCGCAGCATCAGCGAGGCGGTGTCGTAGGGCACCACGCGCTGCAGCTGCTCGAGGATCAGCGCGGTGATCTGATCGAGCGCGAGCACGCTGGTCAGCGTCTGCGCGACCTCGCGCAGCGTATCGGCCGCGCGCCGGCGCACCTGCTCGCTCTGGAACAGGCGCGCGCTCTCGAGCGCCTGCCCGCACTGGTTGGCCAGGATCGAGAGCAGCGAGATCTCGCGCTCCTGCCAGTCGCGCGGCTGCCGCGAGCCCAGCCAGATCACGCCGGTCGGCTGATCGTGCGAGCCCAGTAGCGAGCCCATCGCGCTATACAGCCCCAGCTCATTCGCCAGCGCCGACTCCCCCACCATTGTGGCGATGTTGCCGAACACCAGCGGGCGGTCGCTCTCGAGCAGCCGCTGCGTCATTCCGTTCGGGGCGGGCGCGATCACGCGCTCGACATTCGTGGGGTCGCGCCCGTCGAGGATGATCTGCTGCGTGATTTGCCGCTGCCGATCGACCATGTAGACCGCGCTGACCTCGGCCTTGAACAGCTCGAGCGCGCCCGACGCCACAATGTGCTCGATATCGATCGTGTCGAGCGTGCCGGTTAGCGCCACGCTGACCTCGTGCAGCGCCGTCAGCTCCTGGACGCTCTGGCGGGTCTCGCCGAGCAGGCGCGCGTTCTCGAGCGCCGTCGCGCCCCACGATGCGATCGTCGAGAGCAGCCGCACGTCGTCCTGGCTGTAGGCGTTGTCGCGCTCATAATCCTCGATGCCGATCACACCGATGACCCGGTCGGCGGCGATCATGGGCACGCCTAGCCACGATTTCGAGTGCCGCCCGATCGGCTCGATGCCGCGCGCGCGAACCTGCGCGTCGAAGTCGCGCCCCTGCACCAGCAGCGGCTCGCGCGCACGAATGACGTAGGCTGTCAGGCTGTTCTGGACGCTGATCGGGCTGGGGCTGATCCGCTCGCCGTTCAGGTAGAACAGCGGGAATGTCACCACGTCGCGCCGCTCGTCGTACAGCGCCATGTAGAAGTTGGTCGTGTCGAGCAGGCGGCTGGTCTGGCGATAGATCAGCTCGATCAGCTCGTCGTGCCGGGTCACGGCGTTCAGCGCCTGGCCGATCTCGTTGAAGGTGGCCAGCTCTTCGATACGCCGGCCGCGCTCCTGGAAGAGCCGCGCGTTGTTGATCGCGATCGCGGCCTGGTTCGCCACCGTCGCCACGAAGCGCAGGTCATCTTGCGTAAAGGCGTGTGGCTCGTAGCTCTGGATGTTGATCACGCCAAGCACCTCGTCGCCCAATAGGATCGGCACGACCAGGTACGACTCCTCGCGTTTGTTCGCCGGCCCGACCCGCTCGGGCGGGATGCCCTGCACGTACGTTTGTGCGTCGGCGTCGGTGTCGAGCAGCAGCGGCTGGCGATGCACGATCACCCAGGTATTGATGCCGTACCCATCGCCCGGCACCACATTCGGCTCGAACTGCATGCGCAGGCCGCTGTCGTAGACGATCGGGTATGTCAGCGTGCTCTGCTCGCGATCGTAGAGCGCGATATAGGACGTGCTGACGTCGATGACCTGGCCGAGCTCGGTGTGGAGTCGCTCAAGCACGTCCTGCAGATCGAGCGTCGAGCTAACCGCGCGGCCGATATCCTTCATCGCGTTGGCTTCGCGCAGCCGCCGCTCGCGCTCGGCGAACAGGCGCGTCTTCGAGATCGCGGTCGCGGCCTGGCTGGCCACGGTGGTCAGGAAGCGCTGGTCGTCTTCGTCGAAGGCGTTCGGCTCGTAGCTCTGCACGTTCAGGATGCCGAGCACCTCGTCGCCCTGCAGGATCGGCACGCCCAGCCACGACGAGATCTGGCGGTCGCCCGGCTCGGGCGGGCCGCTGGAGAGCGCGTCGACCTCGGCCTGGCTGCGCAGCAGCAACGGCCGGCGATCGATGACCACGCGCTCGGACATGCACGACGGGTCCTCGACGTACATCGCGATCTCATTCGTAAGGCGCGCGCCCTTCTCCCAGAGGATCGGGAAGGTCAGACGCCGCGTCGCCGAGTCGTACAGCGCGACGAACGAGTCGGCGGTGTCGAGCACCTCGCTGATCCCGCCGTGCAGCGCCTCGATCAGCTTGTCTTGCTCTAGGGTCGCGTTGATCGCCTCGCTGATCCGGTTGAGCGTGGTCAGCTCGGCAATGCGCCGCTCGCGCTCCTCGAACAGCTGGGCGTTCTGGATCGCGATCGCGGCCTGGTCGGCCATACCGGCCAGCAGCAGCTCTTCGTCGCGGCTGAACTCGCGCCGCTGGATTGTCATGACGCTCAAGACGCCGATCGTGCGGCCGCGGTAGTTCACCGGCACGCCCATGAACGAGGTGTACTGGTTGGCCCGGTTGAAGTCGGGGTACAGCGAGTCGCCCTCGAGCTCGACGTCGGTGACGATCAGCGGCTTGCCAGTCGATGCCACGCGGCCGGTCATCCCCTCGCCGACTGGTGGGCGCAGCCGGCTGGCGATCTCGGTTGGAATGCCCAGCATGGCCGCCGGCACCAGCACGTTGTCGCCCGTGATCGTCCAGAGCGCCACCGTGTTGACCAGCAGGTGGCGGCCGACCACCTCCATCAGCATGTCGAGCACCTCGCGCGGCTTGAGCGAGGAGCTGAGCACGCGCGCCGCCTCCAGCAGCGTCTCCAGCTCGCCGACCTTGCGCTGCAGCGCCGCCGCGCTCTCCTGGGCTGCGTTGAACAGGCGCGCGCTCTCGATCGCCGTCACCGTCTGGTTGGCGATCGTCTGGCACAGCTCGATATCCTGGTCGCTGAAGTTCTGCTGCCGGCCAATGATGTCGAGCCCCACCGCGCCGATGACCTGGTCGTTCACCAGCAGCGGGATCAGCGCGATCGAGCGGACGTCCATTTCGCGGAACAGCGCGTGCGTGTGCACGAAGATCGGGTCGTTCTGGGCATCGAAGGCAATCAATGGCCGGCGGTTCGCGTCGAGCCAGTCGATCGACGGGTTGTTGGTCAGCGGGATCGTGATCCGCGAGACGATCTCGCTTGGAACATACTCCGCCGCGATGGCGATGCTGTCCTCCACGCGGTTGTAGAGCACGACTCGCGCCTGGTCGGCCTTAGTCGCGCGCGCCATCGCCTCGGCCACCGCCCGATAGATCTCGTCGGTCTCCAGCGTCGTGACCGCGACCGAGGAGACACGGTTGAGCAGCCCGAGCTGCTCGACCTGGTCCTGCGCGCGCGCGAACAGCCGCGCGTTCTGGACGCCGAGCGAGACCTGCGCGCCCACGCTGATCAGGAACGCCTCGTCGCGCGCGCTGAAGGCCTGGGTGCGGCGGCTGCTGACGCCCAGCGTGCCGATCGGCGTGCCGTCGTAGGTCAGGATTGGAATGCCCAGGTACGAGCGCACGTGGTCGTCGATCGGCCCGACGAACAGCGGGCGCAGGTCGTCGTGCTCGGCCGTCGCGCGCTCGATATCGCCGAGGCGCAGCGGCCGGCTGTGGCGGACGATCCAGCCGGCCAGCGTCCCGCTGCTGACCTGGTTGAGATCCTCCTCGGTGTCGAGCATCGCCTGGTCGCGATCGATCACCAGCAGGCGCACCGCGCCGCGCTCGCGATCGATCAAAGTCATGCTGATACCGTCGGCGGCGAGCGCCTCGCGCAGCACCTGGTTCAGCCCCTCGACCATCGGGCGCAGGTCGAGCGTGGAATTGGTGACGCGCCCGATCCGCCCGATCGCGTCGAGCTCGGCGATCTTGCGCTCGCGATCCGCGAACAGGCGCACGTTCTGCATGCCGAGCGCAACCTGGCTGGCGACGGTGTTCAGAAACGCCTGCTCGCGCTCGCCATACTGGTTGGCCTTGTAGCTTTGAACCGACAGCACACCGACGATATCGCCGTCGCCGACCAGCAGCGGCACGCCCAGCCAGGACGCTGAAGTGCGCTCCTCGTTGCCGAAGTATGCCACCGTGATATCGGGCGGCTGCTCCACGCCCAGGTTACCGAAGCGCAGCGGCTGGCGCTGCCGGATGATCCAGTCCACCAGACCCAGGGGCGTCGGCGGCTCGTTGCGCAGCTCGAAGCTCCGCTCGCCCTCGTCGACGAGCAGTGCCGTGGTGATGATATTCTCATCGCTGTGGTACACGAAGCCGAAAAACGCGTCGACCGGCAGGAACGCGGCCAGGCAGTCGTAGATGCCGCCGAGCATCTGCTCGAGATCCAGAGTCGAGTTGACCACGTTGCCGATCTTGTTGATCACGTCGAGCTCGGCCAGCCGCTGCTCGCGCTCGCGGAACAGCCACGCCTTCTCGAGCGCAATGGCAAGCTGGTTCGCCAGGGTCGAGAGAAACTGCACATCGCGCTCGCTGAACGCGTTCGGCTGCAGACTCTGGACCGACAGCACGCCGATGACCTGGTTCTGGCTGCGCAGCGGGATGCCGACCCACGAGCGCGTCTCGGCTCCGCCGAGCGGCCGCGGTACGACTGGCAGCTGGTCGCGCTCCTGGATCAGATCATGAATGTTCAGCACCGCGTCGTGGTCGATGATCCAGCCCGACAGGCCACCTTTGGGGTGCGTGGTCTTATGGTAGGCCTGCATGATCAGGCCCTGCTCTTTGAACAGCTCGTAGCGGGTGAAGTTCGTCTGGTCATCGTAGGAGAGCACGAAGAAGAATGGCGGCGTGCCGAGGTACGCGCTGATCTCGCTGTAGACACGCTCCAGCAGGTCGTCGAGGTCGAGCGTCGAGACGGTCGCGGCGCTGGCGCGGGCGAGCGCGGTCATCTGGGCGGCCTGATCGCGCGCCTCTTTCAGCAAGCTCAGGTTCTCGATCGCGATGGCTGCCTGCTGAGCATAGATCTCAAGCGGGTCGACCGAGCGGCGCGTCGGCCGCAGGCGATCGTAGGGGTTGTCGACCGAGATGATGCCCAGCAGCTGGCCGCGCATGCTGTAGAGCGGGATGAGCAGCGCGTCGCCGGCCTGCCACTCGTCGGGCTTGCGCTTGTCGGTGATGCTGAAGTGAGTGACCTCGCGCAGGTCGGTGTCCGACATCAGCTCTTGCATGGTCTCTTCGGGGATAAAGAACCCGCGGCCGACTCTGAAGCGTGGGTCGAGCATGCGCTGCAGGATGGCGACGGGCAGCTTGCCCTGGCGCAGGCGCTTCAGCTCTTCGAGCGGCACGCCCGCAACCGTGATGACCCGCAGAATAGCCGGGTCGTCCTGGTCGACCATGTCAATGATGACGACGCGGTAGCCGAGCGTATCGGCGATGCTGTACGCGATCTGCTCGAGCACCTCCTCGATCGTGCGGTCGGTGCGCAGCGCCTGGCCGATGTCGAGCACTTCTTTGAGCAGGCCGGCGCGCTGCTGGAGCAGCTCGCGCTGGCGCACCTGCTCGTTGTAGCGCTGGGTGTTGCCGATTGCCAGGGCGGCCTGGTCGGCCAGGGCGCGGACGAACTCGAGCGCGTCGTGGTCGAAGCTGTGCGCGGTCTCGCTGTGCAGGTTGACCACCCCGACGACCTGCGCCTCGTAGTAGATTGGCACGGCGAGGGTCGCAGCTACGAGCGGCCCGATCTCGCCCAGCCGATCGTCGTTCGCCAGCTCGTCTTGCAGCAGCGGCTCGCCGCTGGACATCGCCAGCTCCGCGACGGTCGTGCTGCCGCTGACGACTTGTGTCAGCAGTCGCTTGAGATCGCTCTCGCTGTAGCCATCGGCGGCGATCACGCGAATATAGCCGTCTTCATCGCTGTCGCCGGCGCCGCGCGGCCCCTCTTCGAGCGCGAAGACGCGCATCGCCTCCTCGAACGCGAACCCCTTGCGCAGCGCGATGTACCCGTTGGTCGCGTGGGTTGCGCGCAGCGCCTCCTCGATCGTGAAGCCGAGGATATGGCTGAGCGATAGGTTCGACGTCAGCTGGCGGCTGATCCGCTGCAGCGCCGTGAGCTGCTGCACCCGGCTGCGCAGGTGCTGGTCGGCCTGCTCGTAGCGACGGGCGTTGCTGATTGCCTGTGCGGCCTGCCCTGCGACGATCGTGAGCAGCCGCTCATCCTCGCCAGAATAGCTATTGGCCCTGGCGCTGTACAGCTCGAGCGATCCAATCAGCTGATCGCCGACCTGGAGCGGCAGCCCGAGGTAGCTGCGGATCGTCGTGCCGTCGGCCAGGGCGCCGACCAGCGGCCGGACTGGCGGCCGCTGATAGTCCGCCAGACGAAGCGCGCGCCGGTGCCGCGCCAGCCAGCTGGCCAGCCCCCCGGCGGCCTGGTCGTGCGGATCGTCGTTCGGGCGAACGCCGCGGGTCAGCGTGACGTAGAGCGCCTGTGCGCCGGAGTCGTACAGGCTGATCTCGGCGCCATCATGCGGCACGAGCGAGCGGACCCCTTCGAGAATGATGTTCAGCATCTCGTCGAGCGACAGGTCGGCCTCGAGCCGGTGGCTGATCGCCTGCAGCTGCTCGAGCGCGGCCGCGCGCTGCTGCTCGGCGACCGCCAGCTGTGCGTTGACGATGGCCGTCGCAACCTGGCCGGCGAGAGTCTGCCCGAGGTTGATCTCGGCGCGGCTGAACGAGTGGCTGTGTTTGGTATAGGTGATTCCGAGCAGCCCTACCGTGCGATCCTTGACTTTCAGCGCCAGCAAGAGCGCAGTGTTGCAGCCGAGCAGCGCCAGCACTTTTTCCACGCCGACATCGACGGGCTCGTGCGGCTGAACGGCGACCACCAGCGCGTCGCCGGACTGCAGCAGGCCGACGATTGGCGGGTAGGCGCCGATCGTGTAGCGCAGCCCGATCGGCTTGCCCTGCCCGTCTGCACTGTACGAGGCTGCCTCGTACAGCATTCCGGGGTCCTCCTGGTCGATCAGGTGCAGCTCGCAGTGGTCGGCGCCCATCGCCAGGGTGATATTTTCGGCGACGCGCGTGAGCATTGGCTCGATATGCAGCGTCGAGCTGAGCGCCTGGCCGTTTTCGTACAGCACGAACAGCTCGCGGGCGCGCTGCTGCTGATCGGCTTCGCGGCGGTGCAGGCTGATCAGCAGCTCGAGCTGCGTGCGCAACGCCTGGAGAAAGCCGGGGGCGAGGAACATCGCGGCCTCGGCCGGCTTGCCCAGAAGCAGCACCCCGGCCGGGCTGCCGTCATAGTGGAGCGTCAGCTCGACAGCTTCGGAGGGCAGACCATGGCCATTGCGCGCGATCAGGCGCTGCTCCAGTTCCGCGTCGAGACCCCAGGCGGCCGAGGTGTGGGCGCTGGTTACGCCATTCTGTAGTAGGAGTAAACCCCAAGGGCACGCAAGGCGATCGTGGATAAGATCGATGATGCGGCGCGCGAGCGTCTCAGCATCGTAGATCGTCATGTTTGCCTGCCCGCAGCTTGCCAGGTCGGCGAGGAGTTCCCAAGTCCGAGCCAGCGGGGAGGCTACCGTTGTCGTGTCCATATCCAGGGGTTTGCTCCTTCCAGAGGACGATCGACGCTGATCGTTGCTGGATGGGTAGGTTGGCGTGATTAGTGTTAGGAGCCGGGAGGGCTGGGAGGGGTGGACTGAGCGGCAGATTGCCACCCCTGCGCACGCACCCTCGACGCCCAGCCCGTGACATTTACGGTCGACCGTAGCTCGCGTGGCTCTTGCGGCCGAGCTCGCGTGCCTCGGCCAGCGCGTTCTGGCGCACGTCCTCGACGGTCTCGCTCAGCTCACGGATGTCGTAGAACGGTCCGTCGTCGCTGGTGAGCACGCCGATCGAGAGCGACATCAGCGGCACCTGGCGTGGGTTGCCCTGGTCGTCGTTGACGACGATATAGCCGTTGCGCCGATCTTTGTAGTTGTACTGTAGGCCGATCTCGGCATCGAACCGCTCGCACAGCTTCGAGGCGATCGCGTGCAAGCTCTCGGGCGTCGATGTCATCACGAAGTCGGGGCCGACGACCATCTGACCGATGAAGTCGTCGGGGTTGCCCAGCTCGTTGATGACCTCGTTCAGCATCAGCGCGGTGAACTTGAGCACATCCTCGCCGACGACCGCGCCATACGCCTGGGTGAAGGTCTCGAAGCCGTTGATATGCGCCTGTGCGAGCGCCCAGCCGTTGCTGGACACAAGGTGGCGGTACTGATCGTTGATCAGCTCGGCGGTCGGCAGATTGGTGACCGGGTGCGCGAGATTCTTCTGGCGTGCGCGGTCCAGCGCGCCTTTGACGATCGTATGGACCTCTTCGATGTCGAAGGGCTTGACGATATAGTACTCGGCCTGCACTTCGCCGAGGCCCTTGATACGATCCTGCTTCTCGCCGCGCGCGGTCAGGAAGATAATCGGGATATGGCGCGTCCGCGCACTCGATCGCAGCGACTTGCCGATCTCGTAGCCTTCCATATCGGGCAAGTTGACATCCAGCAGCGCGAGGTTCGGCGGTGTCTTGCGGCAGATATCCAGGGCGATCTGGCCGCGCATCGCCGTCATCACCTCGAACCCCTGCGAAGTAAAGTAGATCTTGAGCAGGCTGGAGATGTCGGGTGCGTCTTCGACAACAAGAATCTTATCCTTGCTCACAGGGTTTTCCTCCTAGTGGCGCATGCGCGCCGCCTTCGGCAATGACATGTGCAGCGGTTCCATCGGCTCGTCGGTATCCGCGCTCGGGCGCTCCATCACGCGCGGCCAGGTATAGATCGTGCGTCGCGGCTCGCCCTGCTCGTCGACTCCCAGGTCGTCGATCTGTGTGTAGGGGTTGATATTCCGGCTGACCACTGCCTCTGGGTCGGCGTAGATCAGCGTGCTGTTCGAGCCAATCATGCGGGCCGGGTAGATCACAAAGCCGCTGCCGATCTTGCAGTTGTGCCCGACGGCCGAGCCGATCACCGGCAGCCCGATCTCTTCCTTTTCCGGCTGGCTGGCGCCCTTGCGACGGTGATAGGTGTGCAGCGGCTGGTTGCGCAGGTCGAAATCGGTAAAGATATTGCCTGCGCCGATAAACGTGTTCCGCCCGACGACGCTCATCTGCAGGCAGCTCAGCTGCGCGATCATCGAGTTCTCCATCAGCGTCGACATGAAGATCCCGGCGTTCCAGGGCAGGTAGCAGCGATCGCTAACCACGCTCAGCATGACCTGCGAGCCCTGCATGATCGTGACATTCTTGCCGATCAGGCTGTTGGTGATCGCCACGCCCGCGCCGATCGACACGTTATCGCCGATGATCGTCGGCCCGTGGATCGTCGCGGTTGGATCGATCGAGCAGTTCTTGCCGATCTTGACCAGCCGCGAGCTGGAAAGGAAGTGGTTGCGCCACTTTGGCGCAAAGGGGTTCAGCGTATCGGCCAGCGTGCTGAACGAGACGGCGAGCTTCTCCTTCCAGCTCTCCTCGGCGCGCTGCTCCTGGATACGGCCCCACGAGAATACGCCAAAGGGCGAGTTCGACAGGAACACATGCACCCAGCTCTCGATCGAGAGAAACGCGCGCATGGGCACCTGAAAGATCAGATCGCCCTGGTTGGGCGCCATGTACTGGGGAATATGATAGTAGCCCATCTCGCGTGGCTCGGTGTCGATCACCAGCGGCTGGGCTTCTTCAGTCACACCGTTTGGGTAGTAGTAGAGATCGGCGACATAGACATTGTGCTGCGCGTCGAGCGTGATGCCCTCCTGCAGGCGCAGCGCGTGTGTCGTGATCGCCTTGTCGTCGCGCGCGAACGCAATCTGGCAGGCGTGGCCGCTTGCCTTCGCTTGAGCGATAAAGGTATCGATGAGCAGATCGTTGAAGAAGAGGTTATCCCGGTGGACGAGCAGTTCTTCGCGTTCCCTGGGAATCTCGGACAGGGAGTCCACTTCCAGTGCGCCGCGGCAATGGTGGGCCAGTAAGTCGCGCTGGAGCAGCCAGAGCGGCTTATTTAGGATACGCAGGTCGCGCGCCGGCTCGCCGAAGGGGGGTATCGGTGTGCGCTCGCGAATCACGATGCGTTTCATAGATTAACTTCCCCTTGATGTCGGCCGGAGGGCGAGAAGGATAGGTAGACCTCCTCCGGGGTCGTGACCCCTTTTACTATACAAGATAGCGCCCGGCTATCTCAAGGCGCCCAGATTACATTCGCATTACGCGGGCGCCTGGCGTTTTAATCGATGGCGTCTTTGTCGATCGCGAAGCTGCAGGTCGGGCCGCCCAGCGCGCGGCACTCGATCTCTTCCATGTGGAACGAGTGCCCGCCGGTCACCCAGGTCAGCGCCTCCTCGAGGATGCCCTGGGCCAGGTGGCAGCACGGCTTCTCGCTCTTGCGGCCCCAGCAGACCGGGCACTTCTCGATGATGTAGATGAATTGGCCCTTGCGCTCCTCGACGCGGGTCGGCTGGTCGCTGAAGCGGTCGAAGGTCTGCGCGGTGGCGTTGAGCGCGATCTTCATCTTCATGGTCATGGGCATGAGCTTGAGCGCCAGGTCGGCCATGCCCAGCAGCGGGCCGAACTCCTTGAGGCCGAGGTTGAAGGCGTAGCGGCCGGCGCGCTGCTCCATCCCGCGGGCGCCGCGCGGGCCGTACATGGTCTCGGTGGCTTTGGAGATCGTGGTCAGGTCGGCGAACGGGAACTCGCGCTTGAGGTTGGAGGGGGGGTAGGTATTGACCAGATGCCGGGTGCCGGCCAGGTTGAGCAGCGCATTGACGCCGTTGCGGCCCATGACATCTTCCAGGCTGATCAGATACAGGCGCCCGATCAGGTTCGGGTAGTAGCGCGGCTCAAGGTCGTTCGCGTTGCCACGTTCGTCTGGCATTGCCCGACTCCTTACGGGTCTATAGCAGAAAGGCGAGGCGGGATCTGCGGCCCAGAAAGCTCCATTTATTGTACACGATGGTCTAGCGGTAGTCAACCGATCCGGAGGGACTTAAGGGGGGGCCGTCGCCAGTACCAGTGCAGTTTAGGACGTAGCAGTGGACAATATCGCCATATCACCGTACCATAGT
The DNA here is from genome assembly GCA_016717335.1 of Candidatus Ribeiella danica. Taxonomy (GTDB): domain Bacteria; phylum Chloroflexota; class Chloroflexia; order Chloroflexales; family Roseiflexaceae; genus Ribeiella; species Ribeiella danica. Next base: position 508,541 of record JADKFS010000002.1, on the reverse strand, counting down.
GTGCGACAATACAGCTGCCTTTGTGATAATGCATTACATCGTGGCAAGGGGCCTATGAATCATACGGAAACGCTGGCGCAGGAGCGCATACGAACATCGGCGCTCCAGAGGATTATCGGGTCTCCGGCGACTCCTGCGCTGCTGGTGCTGCTCATTGCACTGAGCATGGCGTCGATCAAGCTGGCGCGATTTCACTTCGATCCGATCTCGTTCGTGCTGATCGACGGCTCGTTCGTCCATCTGCTCGCGCGCTCCTTTCCGTCGCTGGATGTGCCGATGGACGTGCCGGCCTACCGCGCGCAGCGCATCCTGCTCTCGGCGCTGGCCGCTCCGTTCGGGCCATATGAGGCCTGGGCTTTGATCGGGCTGAACGTGCTTTCGCTCGTGGCCGGCACCTATGCGCTGGCTCGTCTTGCCGTTCGCCACAGGATGCCGGCGATTCTAGGCGCCTTCTTCGGCCTGTGGATCGGCGCGCTGTTCGTCGTGGAGATGGATCTGACCGAGGTGCTGGCGTACGGGCTGGTGCTGTGGGGTATACTCTGCTGGGAGGCGGATCGCAGACTGTTGGCCGGGCTGCTGTGCGGCCTGGCCGTGCTGGCGAAGGAGACCACGGTCCTGTACGGCATCGCGTTTCTGCTGGCGGGCGGCAGCTGGGATTGGCGCGCGCGGCTCCGCTTCGGCGTGCTGGCGCTGGGGCCTGGTCTGATCTGGCAGCTGGTGCTGCTGCTGACATTCGGGGAGACCGGCATTACGGCGGCTGGCACGCGCGGCGCGCCGGCCGAGCATATGCTGCCGATCGTCGGCCTGCTGGGCGCCACGACTGTGGCGGACTGGGCCTGGGGCGTGCAGATCATGTGGGTGCTCGTGCCATCGCTCGCCGCGCTGCTGTGGGGCGGCTACCTGCTCTGGGTCGAGCGGTTCCCGCCGGTCGGCTGGGCTCTGATTGCGAACGGCCTGTTCGTCATATCGCTGCCGGGCGCTTCCACGAATTACATGGCGCACTCCGCCCGGATCGGGCTGGCGGTGGTGGTCGCGCTGGCATGGGCGATCGTGCGGACGCGCCGGCCGCTGCTCGGGTTGGCCGCGCTCGGGCTGGCGCTGGCGCCGCTGGCGCTGTTTCGAGTCGAGACGTATTTTTAGCTGAATGATGCGTATGGCTGCTCCTCGTGTCGTCATGTTGGCCCCGTTCGGCATCCGTCCCAAGGGCACGCTCTCGGCACGCATGCTGCCGCTGGCGCAGGCGCTGGTGCGGCGCGGCGCCGCCGTCAGCATTGTTGCGCCGCCGGTGCTGAACCCGCAGGACGCCGGCCGCCGCGAGGTCTACGGCGGCGTGCCGGTGACGCACACCGCGCTGCCGAGGCTGCCCGGCGCGGCCGGCGTGGCGCAGCAGGTGGCCTCGCTGCTGCGCCACGCGCTGGCCGAGCGCCCGGATGTCCTGCACCTGTTCAAGCCCAAGGGCTACAGCGGGCTGGCGGCGCTGCTGGCGCGCGCGCTGCGCCCAAGCCTGGCGCTGGTCGTCGACACCGACGACTGGGAGGGCTGGGGCGGCTGGAACGACCTGCTGCCCTACCCGCGCCCGGCGAAAACACTGTTCGCCTGGCAGGAGCGCGACCTGCCGCGCCGGGCCGCCGCCGTCACCGTAGCCAGCCGCACGCTGCAGGCCCAGGTCTGGGGCTTTGGCGTGCCGCCCGAGAACGTCTTCTACCTGCCAAATGGCGTCTTCCACGTCGAACGTTCCAGCATTCCAACGTTCCAACGTCCCAACGTCCCAACGGTGCTGCTGTACACGCGCTTCTGGGAGTTCGACGTGCGCGACGTGGTGGCGGCGCTGGTGGCAATCGTCATGGGTTGCCCCGCCGCGCGGCTGCTGGTGGTCGGGCGGGGCGAGCGCGGCGAGGAGCGGGAGCTGCTACGCCTCGCAACCCACGCCGGCGTCGCCGCGGCAATCGACTACCGCGGCTGGGTCGAGCCGCGCGAGATCCCGGCGCTGCTCGCCGCGGCCGATCTCGCGCTGGCCCCGGTGGACGACACGCTGATCAACCGCGCGCGCTGCTCGGCAAAGCTGCTCGAGATGATGGCCGCCGGGCTGCCCGTCGTCGCCAGCCGGGTCGGCCAGATGGCCGAGTATATCGAGGAGTCGCACAGCGGCCTGCTGGTGTCGCCCGGCGACCCGGGCGCGCTGGCGCGCGCGGCGCTGGCGCTGCTGTCCGACGCATCGCTGCGCGAAACGCTCGGGCGGAACGCGCGCGAGCGAGTCGCGGCGCACTACACCTGGGAGCATCTTGCGCCTGCGGCGGAGCGAGCCTACAGGCTTGCGCTCATGTAGATGTGCGCGTCGGCGCAGCCGCCGCACACCGTGAGAACCTTCCCCTTTCTGATTGCGCTACGATTTTCGCCGAATCACCCCACCCCCTGCCCCGCCCCTGCCGCGGGCGGGGGCTCAGAGGGGCACCCTAAGCCGCTACTATTTCGTTATCAAAGAGTAACCCATAATGCCGCGCCCTTGGCTACAATGGGGCGGCGACGGAATGGTGGAGGCGAATCGAGGAGCGTGCGTGGATCGGCTTCAATCGAGCAGTATGACACCCTGGTGGCGGTCCTGGCGGATCTGGCTGCTGGCCGCGCTGGCGGGGCAGTACGTCGTGCTGCAGCTGGCGACCGGGGTCGAGTACTTCGACGCGCCGCGCAACCTGCACTGGGGCCAGTACCTGCTCGAGCAGCCGCGCTTCCTGCTCGACGCCGAAGACGTGTACGATCGGATCAACGGCTTTCCGCCCACGTCGGCGGAGCTGGCGCCGGCTGGCGCGGCGAGCGGGCACAGTGCGCCGCTGCACCCGTGGTGGGGCCCGCTCTACCTGCTGCTGTTCGCGGGTGTCTGGGGAATCACCGGATCGTACACCGCGTTGCAGCTGGTCGTGCCGCTGGCGGCTGGCGCGGTCGTGGTGCTGACATATGCCTTCGGCCGGCGCTACTTTGGCGAGCGGACCGGCCTGCTGGCCGCCGCGCTGCTGGCGCTGCTCCCGGTCTACCGCGAGAATGGCGCGATCTCGTTCGTCGAGCCGATCTCGGCGCTGCTACTCGCCTTGGCGCTGTGGGCGTTTCTGGAGCGGCGCACCGCGCTGGCCGCGACGCTGGGCGCGCTGGTGATGCTGGGCAAGATCGATCTGATCGCCCTCTACTTCGGCACGATCGCGGCGATGGCGCTGCCTGGCCTGCGCGATCGCACGCGGCAGCTCCCGCGGCGGCACGTGGCAGCCTGTCTGGTCGCGCCGCTGAGCGCGCTGCTGCCCTGGCTATACCTGCACTACATCTTCAGCGCGCGCCCGCTCACCGTCGCCGGCGGGCCGAACCTCGCTACGTTCGGGCTGGTCGCGCCGCTGATGCTGGACCAGCTGTTTACGCTCCAGCCGCTGCTGACGCTGCCGACGCTTGGTCTGCTGGGCGTGGTTGTGGGCGTGGCGCTGTGGGGCCGAGCGGGCGCGTCGCCGCTGGTCTATCGTATGCTGGCCGCCTGGCTTGCGCTGGGCTGCCTGGTGCTGCTGCTGTATACTGCGACGCCCGGCGCGAGCAACAACCCGCGCGTGCTGATCCCGGCGCTGCCGGCGCTGTGCCTGCTGGCGGCGGACGGCCTGGAGCGACTGCTTCCGCGGCTGCGGCAGGCGGCCGTGGTCTACCTGCTGGCCGTGTTCCTGGCGGCCGACGGTGCGGGGCTGTGGTACCAGGCGCTGCAGGCGCGCGCGCTGCAGGCCACCAGGCCGGCCTGGCGGGCGCTCGAGCGGGCGCCGCGCGGGCTGGTGCTGACGGAGGACTACTGGTTCGCCATCCTGTACGCGCGCCAGCCGGCCACCTGGTTCGCGCACGACCCGGCGTTCCAGCGCAATATTCTGCTGCACCTGGGCAACTTCGAGCGCTACATCGCCGCCGTGCCGATCCGCTACGTCGTGCTGCCGCGCGACCAGCAGCAAGGCCCGGCGTACAAGCGGACGCCCGCCGTGGCGCTCTACAGCCGCCTGCCGTTCGGCCGCGAGCTTGGCTGGGCGAGCGAGCCGCTCACGTCGCCCGAGGTTCGCGCGTTCCTGGAGCAGCGCTTCCCGCAGCAGGTCGCCGGCGATTTCGTAATCTTTACGCTGGATCCTCGCTGAAGGGGCCGAGAACTGAGAACTAACCACGAAGACGCGAAGGCACGAAGGTTCAGAGCGGGCGTATTGGCCTATGGACAGCCGGCGCCGCGCGCGCATACAATGGGCGCAGATTGAGTCTCAGGTGAGGGAATCACGGCTATGCCACAGACAGTGTCTACGACCCAGCGCGACTCGCTCGATCTGAGCGAGCGCCACGTGAATGGGCGCCCCGCAATCAGCATCCCGGTCGACGACCCGGAGGCGGCGCTGCAGTTCTGCCGGCGCCTGGCCGCGCTGGTGGAGCCGGACGGCGCGCGCGCTCCGCTAGCCCAGACGCCCGAGGTTGTAGCGACGCCAAGCCTGACTCGCCCGGATCTCTCGGTCGTCATCCCGGTCTACAACGAGGCCGACAACCTGCCGGACCTGTACGACCGGCTGTCGGCCGTCCTGCGGCAGACCGGGCTGAGCTACGAGATCGTGTTCGTCGACGACGGCAGCCGCGACGACAGCATGGCGCTGCTGCACAAGCTAGCCGCCGACGACGGGCATGTGCTGGTGATCGAACTGGCGCGCAACTTCGGGCACCAGGTCGCGATCAGCGCCGGGCTCGACCACGCGCGCGGGCAGGGCGTGATCGTGATGGACGCCGACCTGCAGGACCCGCCGGAGGTGCTGCCACAGTTCATCGCGAAGTGGCACGAGGGACACGACGTGGTCTACGCGATCCGCACGCGGCGCAAGGAGCACTGGCTCAAGCGCTCCGCCTACGCAGTGTTCTACCGGCTGCTCAAGCGGGTCGCCAGCATCGAGATCCCACTGGACGCGGGCGACTTCTGCATCATGGACCGGCGCGTGGTCGATCTGCTGGTCGGTATGCCCGAGCGTAACCGCTTCGTGCGCGGCATCCGCAGCTGGGTCGGGCTCGACCAGGTCGGGCTGCAGTACGAGCGGCACGCGCGGCAGGCCGGCCTGCCGAAGTTCACCGTGACGCGGCTGGTCTACCTGGCGCTGGACGGCCTGTTCTCGTTCAGCTACGTCCCGCTGCGGGTGATCACCATGCTGGGGTTTGGCGTCTCGCTGCTGTCGATCGTGCTGGCGATCTTCTACACGATCAAGAAGCTGACGGTTGGCCTCAACCCGCCCGGCTTCGCGACGCTCACGGTCGCGATCTTTTTCCTGGCCGGCATGCAGCTGATCACGATCGGCGTGATCGGCGAGTACGTCGGGCGGATCTTCGAGGAGGTCAAGCGCCGGCCGCTGTACGTGGTGCGCCGGCTGAGCGGGGGTGGTCGCTGATGCGCGTCTTGATGCTCGACAACGAGTTTCCGCCGCTGGGCGGCGGGATGGGCACGGCGAATGAGGCGCTGCTGCGGATCTTCGCCGGGCTGCCGGAGATGGAGATCGATCTCGTGACCTCCGCGCTTGGCCTGCGGCGGGAGCTACGCACGTTTGCTCCGCGGATTCGGATCTTCGGCGTGCCGGTGTGGAATCACAACATCCATCACTCGACCGGCCGCGAGCTGCTGACGTATGCTGCACAGGCGCTGCCGGCGGCGCGCCGGCTCCATCGCGAGCGCCCATATGACCTGTGCCTCGCCTGGAGCGCCGTTCCCGCAGGCGGGGTCGCGCTGGCTCTGCGCCGCCAGATCGGGCTGCCCTACCTGATCTGGGTCAGCGGCCCCGACATCCCGGGCTTCGAGCAGCGCTACCGCCGCCTCTACCCGCTGCTGCTGCCGGCGCTCAAGTCGATCTGGCGCGGCGCCGATGCGGTGATCGCCAAGTGCGTCGAAGAGATCGAGATGATCCACGCCGTCGATCCAACTCTTGCGGTCGACCTCGTGTCGAACGGCGTCGACCTGGCCACCTTCCGGCCTGGCCTGCAGCTGCCGGACGAGGGACCGCTTCGGGTGATCTGTTCGGCACGGCTGATCGAGCGCAAAGGGCAGCACCACCTGATCGAGGCGGCGCGGCGCCTGACCTACGAAGGCGTCGATGTGCGACTCGACCTGGTGGGCACCGGCGACGCGCATGCCGCGCTGCAGGCGCAGGCACGGCAGCTGGGTGTCGCCGACCGAGTAGCGTTCGCCGGCTACGTGGCGCGCGATGTGATCGCCCCGCGCTACGCGGCGGCGCACGTCTTCGCGCTGCCGTCGTTCAACGAAGGGCTGAGCCTGGCCGCCCTGGAGGCCCTGGCGACCGGCCTGCCGCTGGTGCTCTCGCGCACGGGTGGCACATCCGATCTCGTCGAGGAGGGTGTCAACGGGCTGACGTTCGATTGGGCCGACGTCGATACACTGACGGCGCACCTGCGCCGCCTGGCAACCGACCGGGATCTGGCGCGGCGTATGGGCGCGGCCTCGCGCGAGCGGGCGCAGCGCTTCGGGTGGGAGGCGATCGCGCAGCAGTTCCTTGCGCTGTTCGTAAAATCTGTATCATCCCAAGCTATTGGGGAACCGGCTGCGTCGCTATGAAACTCGTCTACTTCATCGATCACCTCCGTCCTGATGGGGCGCAAAAGTTTCTCCACCAGCTGGTGGAAGGCATGGCCTCGCGGGGTCATCAGCAGATAATCATCTGCCTGAATGACTCCTGGGACACAGGGTTGGTCGAGCAGATCAGACGCGCTGGTGTGCGAGTGCACATCGTTGGAAAAATACCGCTGGCGAGCGGCATTGGCTGGCTGATGACGTTGCGCCTGCTACGTCGCGACCAGTACGATGTGGCAATTACATGTCTGTTCGCGGCAGATGTGATTGGAAGACTCCTCGCACGGGCCGCAAACATTCCACGAATTATCACTGCTGTCCAGACCCGAAATGCGAACTATCCATGGTGGAAGTTCTGGCTCGTGCGGCTAACAGCACCGCTGGCAGATTTGGTGGTGAGCTGCAGCGCGACTATTCGTACGTTTGTTGCGCAGCATGAGGGTGTGCCCTTGAGCAGAATCGAGGTCATTCCGAACAGTGTGTCTGTTGGCGAGTCGCGCGGCTCGTATTCGTCTGAGCAAGTTCGTGAGGAGCTCGGCCTCGGACCGAATGACGTGCTCATCGGGAGTGTGGGTCGCCTGACCGAGCAAAAGGGCTTCGACGTACTCCTGCATGCGCTGCCGATGGTGCACGGCTCCCGACTTCGTGTCGTTATCGCCGGTGTGGGTGAGCTCGACGCGATGCTGCGTAGGCTGGCTGCCGAGCTGGGGATTGCAGACCGGGTGTACTTTGCGGGCTACCGACGTGATGTGAGCAGTCTGCTATCGGCGCTCGACCTCTATGTTCATCCATCGCGTTTCGAAGGTATGCCGTTCGCCGTACTCGAGGCTATGGCGGCAGGCTGCCCGATTGTAGCGAGCGCCGTGGATGGTACGCGCGAGCTAATCGACGATGGAGTTCACGGCTGGCTTGTGCCGCCGGATGATCCTGTCGCGCTTGCCTATGCCATCGATGCTGCGCTGGGTGACATAGCCGAGGCTCGGCGACGTGGGGAGCTGGCTCGCCAGCGCGTCGCGGCGCAGTTCAATGTCGATGCGATGGTTGACGCCTGGGAGCAGATACTGATCGATATAACCAGGGAGGCACCTACTGGTGTGATTCGATCCGAGAGGACATGAGCTAGTGTCACTGCACATAACGGCCCTCTCGATTGTTATCGTCAACAGCGATGGCACCGAGGACACGCTCCGGTGCATCGAGTCGATCTATGCCAATCCGCCGAGCGCATCATTCGAGATCGTTCTCGTCGACAACCGCTCACGTATTCCGTGCCTGCCACTCGTGCACGAGCGGTTTCCCAAGGTTCGCACCTTCAGCGCGCCTCGGCGTCAAGGTTTTGCCCGAAACTACAACCTTGGCATACGCGAGGCCCACGGCGCGTATGTGCTGATTCTCAACAACGATACGCTGGTTCATCGGGATGCGCTCGACGGACTCATCGGCGCGCTTCGCGATCACCCGGAGTATGGTATGGTCGGCCCGCAAATACGAGGGACCAATGATCGGATACAGCCAGCCTGCGCGCGCCCGCTGATCTCACCGCGCCGGTATCTCTGGCACATCCTGCCCGCCGACCTCGGGCATCCACTGGGCCGTCTGATCGAGCGGATCGAGAGCCGCCGACTGGAGCGGCGCCCGAGCGGGCCAGTGCCCTGCATCGTGGGCGCCTGCATGTTGGTGCGTCGCTCCGACCTCGATACCCTTGGATTGCTGGACGAGGGCTACGATTTTTACTACGAAGATGTCGAGTGGTGTCACCGAGTGTGGGCGCAAGGGCGGCAGGTGGCCTATATTGCAGAGGCGCGGATCACGCATCTAGGAGATCAGTCGCTCTCGAAGGTCAAGGTCTGGGCCAAGCAGAGCGAGTATCGCAGCGCGCTGCGCTATTTTCGCCAGTACTATCATCTTACCCAGCGCCAGGCGTGGGTGATCTGGTTTGTCACTGCGCTGAACTTTCTGCTGCGCGGCAGCATATTTCTCGCGCAGGAGGCGGCTACCAGCAAGATGAGCTACGCTCGCGCATATTTCTATCTTTGGAGCTGGGTGCTGCGTCGGCATCCGGCCTCGGCTGACATAACCGAGATGCTCGGCTGACACTCACACGCTAGGAGCGTGTCAGGAGGATATACGATGAAGACGGTCATCCTTGCGGGCGGGCTTGGCACTCGCCTATCGGAAGAGACGGTTCTTCGCCCCAAGCCGATGGTCGAGATCGGCGGCAAGCCGATCTTGTGGCATATCCTCAACATCTATGCCGCCCACGACTACCGTGAGTTTATCATCGCGCTTGGCTACAAGGGCGAGACGATCAAGGAGTACTTCCTCAACTTCTACGCGCTGAACAACGACCTGACGATCGATCTGGCGCGCGGCAGCACGAAGGTTCACGACGGCGATCAGACCGATTGGGTCGTGCATCTCGTTGACACTGGCAATGCTTCGCAGACCGGAGGCCGCCTGAAACGCCTGAAACACTGGTTGGGCGATCAGACCTTTATGATGACCTACGGCGACGGCGTGGCAGATATTGACATAAGCGCGGTGGTCGCGTTCCACCGGCGGCACGGCAAGCTGGCCACGGTTACTACGGCCCGCCCGCCCGCGCGCTTTGGCGGCGTCGTCTTCGATGGCAACCAGGTGGCCAAGTTCACCGAGAAGCCACAGACCGGCGAGGGTTGGGTCAACGGCGGCTTCTTCGTGCTGGAGCCGGCGGTGCTGGAGTATATCGATGGCGACGAGACAATCTGGGAGCGCGGGCCGCTCGATCGGCTTGCCGCCGATGGACAGCTCATGGCCTACCGCCACGAAGGGTTCTGGCAGCCGATGGACACGCTGCGCGAGAAGCGCCTGCTGGAGGAGCTGTGGGAGACGGGCCGCGCGCCCTGGCGAGTATGGCAATGAGCGAATGGTTCGATAGGCGAGTCTTCGTGACCGGTGCAACCGGGCTGGTCGGCAGCTGGCTGACGCGCGCCCTGGTCGAGCGCGGCGCCTACGTGGTGGCGCTGGTGCGCGACTGGGATCCGCAGAGCGAGCTGATCCGCAGCGGGATCGTCAGCCGCGTCAACGTCGTCGGCGGGGCGCTGGAGGAGTACGCGACCCTCGACCGCGCGATCAACGAGCATGAGGTCGATACCGTCTTCCACCTCGGTGCCCAGACGATCGTCGGGACGGCGCTGCGCAGCCCGCTCCTGACGTTCGAGGCGAACGTGCGAGGAACATACAACCTGCTCGAAGCGTGCCGCGCGCATAGCAGCCTGGTGCGGCAGGTCGTTGTCGCCAGCAGCGACAAAGCTTACGGCGATGCCGAGACGCTGCCCTACACGGAGGAGATGCCGCTGCACGGCCGCCACCCATACGACGTCAGCAAGAGCTGCGCCGACTTGATTGCGTCGACCTACGCACACACCTATGGGTTGGCCGTCGCGGTCGCGCGCTGCGGCAACATCTACGGCGGCGGGGATCTGAACTGGAGCCGGATCGTGCCAGGCACCATCCGCAGCCTGCTGAACGGCCAGCGACCGATCCTGCGCAGCGACGGCACGTTCACGCGCGACTATGTCTACATCCGGGATGTCGTCGAGGCGTATCTGCTGCTCGCCCTGCGGGCAAGCGCGACGGGCGTGCGGGGTGAGGCGTTTAACTTTGGCCCCGAGCGCCCGGTGTCGGTGCTTGAGATCACGCAGAAGATACAGGCATTGATGGGGCGCCTCGATCTCACGCCGGTGATCCTCGACCAAGCGCGGGCCGAGATTAGAGACCAATATCTTGACTCCGGCAAGGCGCGCAGGCTGCTGGGGTGGCAGCCGCACTACACGATTGAGCAAGGATTGGCGGAGACGATCAGGTGGTATGCCGACTTTCTAGGGAAGCAGCGATGACGAAGCGAGCAGAAGAGCTACGATCGCAGATTCTAGCGCTCACTCGGGAGTATTATTCCGAGCAGTGGCCAGAGCGATCGTTTTGCCCTGATCAGACGCCGGTCCCTGTCAGCGGCAAGGTGTTCGACGCCGATGAGCTTGAGCTGCTGGTCGACGCGGCGCTGGACTTCTGGCTGACCACAGGTCGCTTTGCCAGGCAATTCGAGCTGGAATTCGCGAGGTGGATGGGCGTCCGCCACGTGTCGCTGGTCAACTCGGGCTCCAGCGCGAACCTGGTAGCGCTTACAGCGTTGACCTCCCCGCAGCTGGGCGAGCGGCGCCTGCGCCCCGGCGACGAGGTCATCACGGCTGCCGCCGGCTTCCCGACGACCGTCAATCCGATCATCCAGAACCAGCTGATCCCTGTGTTTCTCGACGTCCACATCCCGACCTACAATATCGAGCCGGCCCAGCTGGCGATGGCTGTTGGGCCGCGGACCAAGGCGATCATGATCGCGCATACCCTCGGGAATCCCTTCGACCTTGACGCCGTCATGGAGGTTGCGCGCCGGCACGGGCTCTGGGTGATCGAGGATACCTGCGACGCTGTCGGCGCGGAGTACCGCGGGCGGAAGGTTGGTACGTTCGGCGACCTCGCAACCGTGAGCTTCTACCCGGCGCACCACATCACGATGGGCGAGGGCGGCGCGGTGCTCACGAACAGCCCGAGCCTCAAGAAGATCGTCGAGTCGTTTCGCGACTGGGGGCGCGACTGCTGGTGCGAGCCGGGCGTCGACAACACCTGCGGCAAGCGCTTCGACTGGCAGCTTGGCGACCTGCCGCGCGGCTACGACCATAAGTACACGTATAGTCACATCGGCTACAACCTCAAGCTGTCGGATATGCAGGCGGCCGTCGGCGTCGCTCAGCTCAAGAAGCTGCCACAGTTCATCGATCAGCGGCGGCGCAACTTCGTTTTCCTGAGCGAGGCGCTCCAGCCGCTGGCGAAGTTTCTGATCTTGCCGGAGCCGACGCCAGGCAGCGCCCCGAGCTGGTTTGGCTTCCCAATCACTGTGCGCGAGTCTGCGCCGCTGAGCCGCAACGCGCTCGTGCAGCACCTGGAGCGGCACAAGATCGCGACGCGGCTGCTGTTCGGCGGCAACCTACTGCGGCAGCCGGCGTACCAGGATATTGTCTACCGAGCCGTGGGCAACCTGGACGCGACCGATCGGGTAATGAACCAGACCTTCTGGGTGGGGGTTTACCCGGGGCTGGACGAGGCGCGGCTCGGTCATATCGCGCAGTGCATGACCGAGGCATTCGCGGCTGTGGGTGCTCGTGATGCATAGCGATGCACGTGTGCTGATCACTGGCGCGACCGGCTTTGTCGGGTATCATCTCGCGGCGGCCCTGCTTGAGCAGGGGCGCCAAGTGCATCTGATCGTACGAGCTAGCTCAGCGCCGCGCAGGCTCGCCGCGCTGCCCGGGAATCCTGTGATCCATACGCATGATGGAACGACCGGCGGGATGCTGCGCCTCTTCGAACAGGCGGCCCCGGATATCGTTTTCCACCTGGCCTCGCTGTTCCTGGCGCAGCATCGGCCAGATGATGTCGAGCCGCTGATCAGGTCGAATATTCTGCTTGGCGCCCAGCTCTTGGAGGCGATGTCGACTCACGCTGTGCCCTTTCTGGTGAGCGCCGGCACGTCCTGGCAGCATTACGATCAGCACGACTACCGCGCCGTTTGCCTGTACGCGGCCACAAAGCAGGCCTTCGAGGATATCGCGCAGTTCTACGCCGACGCCTACCCGCTGCGTACTCTGACGCTCAAGCTGTTCGACACGTATGGGCCGAACGATTCGCGCAATAAGCTGTTCGCGCTGCTGCGCCAAGCGATCGAGGGCGGCGAGCCGCTGGCGATGTCGCCTGGAGAGCAGAAGCTCGATCTGGTCTATATCGACGACGTGGTGCAGGCGTTCCTCCAGGCCGAGCGACTGCTGCGCGCGGATCGGCCAGACCTCGCGAGCGCGTACGGCGTCAGCTCGGGCCGGCAGCTCATGCTTCGCGAGGTTGCAGCGCTCTACGAGCGGGTGATGGGCCAGCGGATCGACATTCGGTGGGGCGGCCGGCCCTACCGTGAGCGCGAGGTGATGGTGCCCTGGAGTGGCGAGAACGTACCGGGTTGGCAGGCGACAACTGACCTTGAGACTGGCATCAGACGGATGGAGGGGCTTGCATGATCGATGGAGTCAGCGTCCAGCCGCTGCGCCAGATCGTTGACGAGCGCGGCAAGATCATGCACATGCTGCGGCGCGACGATGCGGTGTTTCAGCAATTCGGCGAGATCTACTTCTCGTGCGTGCATCGCGGCGCGATCAAGGCCTGGCACATACACAAGGAAATGACCTTGAACTATGCCGTGCCGTTTGGCAAGATCAAGCTGGTGCTCTACGACGAGCGGCCAGGCTCGCCCACGCATGGCGAGCTGATGGAGCTGTTTCTGGGGCCGGACAACTATCAGCTCGTCACTATCCCCCCGCTGGTCTGGAATGGCTTCAAGGGTATCGCCGAGGACAGCATCGTCGCGAACTGCGCGACGATGCCCCACGCGCCGGAAGAGATCGATCGTCTGAGCCCGTTCGACGCGCGCATCCCGTATGACTGGGCGATCAAGCATGGCTAGTGGCCTTGGGAGAGACTCAACGATGATCAGCTGCACTATCGCTATACCTGTCTTTAATCGCGAGGCGCTGCTCGGCCAGGCGATCGAGTCCGCGCTGGCCCAGGCGGATCGCGATATCGAGATCCTCGTGGTCGACAATTGCTCGACCGACCGCTCGTGGGATATCGCGAACGGCTACTCCGATCCGCGGCTGCGGCTGGTGCGCAACGAGCGCAACCTGGGCCTGTTCGGCAATTTCAATCGCTGTCTGGAGCTGGCGCAGGGCACCTACATTCGCATCCTCGGCTCGGACGATCGGCTGCTCCCAGGCTGCCTGCGCGGCGAGATCGACGCGATGCAGCAGCACCCGAACGTCAGCCTGCTCTCCACGCGCGGCTGGGCCGTGGACCAGACGTACCGACGCAAGCGGGTGGTAGCCGACCTGATGGCGCCCGGAGAGTATCGTGGCGCGGAGATGATCGGAGCGACGCTGTGGATGCTTTCCCACTACAAGGGCACGCCGCTGAACTTGCCTTCGGGCATCCTCCTGCGCCGATCGGCGGCAGAGCAGGCCGGGCGATTCGCGATGGACATGCGGCTCCTGGGCGACGTCGACTACTGGCTGAAAATGATGACCGCCGGTGATGTGCTGATCGTCGACCAGTTCGGCTGCGAGATCATGGAGCATACTGGACAGGAGACATTCGAGCTGAATAACAACGGATACTATGCGACCGAGCTGCTCCTGCTCGCCCGCCGCTGGTCGTCGTACCTGCAGCGGCAAGGTGTCTACCAGCAGATTGTGGAGCAGTCTGCGGTGTGCTCGCTGCTGATGGCCGTGAACTATATGATGAGCAGTCGTCCGGATACGGCACGCCTCTACTGGATCACCGCGACGACGCAGGGGCTCTCGTACCAGGAGCTGATCGCGGGGCTTGTGCGGCGTGCGCGTGTGCGCCGGCGATATCGCCAAGAGAAGATCGATCCATATGTGAAGACACTGGCGGTTGGTCAGAGCATATGATCGGATCTGTTGCCAAAATCCGAAGCTCGGCTGTACTCTTCGCCGCCGCGCTGGCCGAGAAAGTCTGCTACCTGGCGGCGACGCTTATCATCTCGCGCTTGCTGTCGGTGGCGGACTTCGGCAAGTTCTCGTTTGCGCTCTACGCCGGTTTCACCGTCGCCGTCGTAGCCGAGTTCGGCTTCCAGCCGATCGTGACGAGAGATATCGTCGCGGGGCCCGAGCGACGCGATGAGCTGTTCGGGACGGCGCTGCTCCTGAAGGTGCCGCTCGCGCTGCTCGCCGCGGCGATCGTAGGCGGATTAAGCCTTTTCGGCGGATTCGAGCGCGAGCAGGCTCAGCTACTGTGGGCGATCGGGCTGAGTCAGATCGCCGTCACCGTCAGCTACCTCGGCAACGCCGTGTTTCGTGCGGCGCGGCGACTGGAGCTAGAGGCCCTGTCGTCGTTTGTACGAGGAGTGCTCTATCTGGTTGCCGCAGTTGGAACCCTCGTGCTCGGCTTTTCGCTCGGCGTAGCCGCGTGGGCCATCCTGCTGGCTAACGTCATCAGCATGATCGTGACGTTCGGGCTGGCAGTCCGACTCATTCATCCGAGATTCCCCCGGCGCATCGGGAGCGACGTATGGCACCTGCTCACACAGAGCGCGCCCCTGGCAGGCTCGGTGATTGCGACGTCGATCTTCTCGAGCCTGTCGGTCTTCGCGCTGCGCTGGCTGATGGACGACGTGTCGGTGGGGTGGTACAACAGCGCGCACTCGCTCACCTCACATATAGCGTTTATCCCGGAGGTTGTCACTGCGTCGCTGCTCCCGCCGATGATCGTCGCGCTGCAGCGCGACGAGTCGGACACGCAGCCGCTGACCGAAATGCTCCTAGTGATGCTTGGCCTCTCCTTACCGATCGCCATCGGGGGATCATTGCTGGCGCCGCACCTGCTGTCGCTGGTTTTCGGCGCAAAGTTTGACCCGGCCGCGCCGACGCTGATGTGGCTGATATGGACGGCACCATTCTCGTATGTCAACGTGGCCTACCTGCTGTTTTTGAGCGCGCGCAGGCAGCAGCGGCTCTGGCCCGCGTTCGTGCTGATCGGAATAGCCCTTACTGCGATTGGGCTGTATGTGCTCATACCGCTTTTCGGCAGCGTGGGCGCGGCGATCGCGCGCCTGATCGGCGAGGTTGGCGTTGTCCTGATCGGCACGTGGAAGGTGCGTAAGGCGATTGACTTCGGCCGCCTGCTGTGTGGCGTGGCGCGGATTGGTCTTGGGCTGACCGGCCTGGTCGCGGTCGTCCTGGCTAGCCAGTCGGCGCCGGTTTTGATCCCGGTCGGCCTGGGCGCGCTTGTTTATGGCCTCCTGATCGTGATGTGTGGCCCGTGGCCGATCAGCGGATGGCGCGCCGTGCTAAGCCGCTAAGGTGGCGACCAGAAGGGTGTCCAGTCGTGTATGGAGCGATACAGTTTCGCACAGTAGCTCAGGGTGACGTATGAGTCCACAGATACTAGACTATCCACGCTACGCCTGGCAGCTGCTTCACGGGCAGCGGTCGTGGATGGAGCGGACGATCTCCGAGCAGCGCCAGCGTGATGTGGCCGCGTGCCTCGACGTCGAGCGCCCTCTGCGCGTGCTC
Organism: Candidatus Ribeiella danica; assembly: GCA_016717335.1. Lineage (GTDB taxonomy): Bacteria > Chloroflexota > Chloroflexia > Chloroflexales > Roseiflexaceae > Ribeiella > Ribeiella danica. The sequence continues at coordinate 492,767 of JADKFS010000002.1, read as the reverse complement.
GACCTTGCCAACGGGCGGCTGCGCCCGCAGTATGCGCTGCTGAAGGCGATGGGCCACGACGTGTACGGGATTGACCTGGTGAACCGGCCGCTGTCGAGCTGGAAGGACCGCGCCTACTCAGTCGCGCGCCGCCTCTACACCTGGAACCTCGGCATCCCCGGCGCCCCCGGCATGGACGGGACGCTGGCGTGCGGCAATGTGGGCGCACTGCCCTACCCCGATGCGAGCTTCGACCTGGCGACATCAGTGGCAGCCTTCGAGCATTTTCTGGATGTGCCGGCGGTTGTCGCCGAGCTGCGCCGGGTGCTGCGGCCGGGCGGCGTGGTCTGGGTTGCCGTGCACCTGTTCACCTGCCCCTCCGGCGGGCACAACCTGAGCTTCACGGAGTATCCGCTGCGTACGCTGCCCAAAGGCGTCGAGCCGTGGGATCACCTGCGCAGGCGGCGGCTGCCGTTCACGGTGCCGCTGAACGAGTGGCGCCAGGACCAGTATCTCGACGAGTTCGCCAGACACTTCGAGATCGTCAAGAGCTACTGCGCCACGCGCGAGGGCGAGGATCTGCTGACGCCGGAGATCGCGGCGGATCTGGCCGACTATAGCCGCGACGAGCTCACCTGTAACTCGCTTGTCATCGTCGCCCGCAAGACGGGTTGAACCGGACTTTTCTATGGAACGGGGCATTCTCAAACAACAACCTACGATCGGCCGGCTCGGCCGGCGCGCCGCGGCCGGCCCGCTCGCGGCGCTGGCGCTGCTGGCGGCCGGGCTGTGGAACCTGAGCGGGCCGCCGATGTGGTGGGACGAGGGCTGGACGCTCTCGGTGGCGCGCAACTGGGCCGAGCTGGGGCACTACGGGCGGCTGCTGGATGGGCAGCTCGCGCCGCCCGGACTGGAGGCCTCGTTTGTCGTGACCGCGCCGGTCGCGCTCGGCTTCCGGCTGCTTGGTGTCGGGATCTGGCAGGGGCGCGTGCCCGGCGTCGTCTTCATGGTCGCGGCGCTGGGCCTGATGTACTACCTGGCGCGCCGGCTGTACGATCGACGGGTGGCGATCGGCACGCTGTTCGTGCTGCTGCTCATGCCAATGCACCCGCAGCTGCACCCGCTGATCATGGGCCGGCAGGTGCTGGGCGAGCTGCCGATGTTGGTCTACTTGCTGGGCGGCTACGCCTGCCTGCTGGCGGCACTTGGCCGCTCGGCATGGTTTTTGCCGGCGGCGATCGGTCTGTGGGGCGTCGCGCTGATCACCAAGGCCCAGGTGCTGCCGTTCTGGGCGGTGTCGCTGCTTGTGCCGCTTGGCGCGGCGCTGCTGGCACGGCGCTGGCGCGCAGCGCTGCTGCTTGGCCTGGCGCTGCCCGGCGCGTGGCTGGCCGGAAATGCCCTGGTTTGGCTATGGGTTCGGCTGATCCACGGGCACACCCTGCCCGGCGCGCCCGTCCAGGGGCTGTACGACGTCACCGCGCTGGTGCTGACGTCGTTCAACCGCACGTTTGCGCTGTACATGACCGCGCTGGTCGGGCTGCCGCTGCTGGCGGGTCTGGGCTACGCGGCCTGGCGGCTGCTCAGGCCGTGCGATAGTCAGAGCGTAGATGCGGGGCGCGATAGCGTGCGCCTGGCGCTGCTGGCCTTCACGGCGAGCTGGTGCGCCTGGTTCGCGCTGCTGTCGGTCGGCGTGCCGCGCTACCTGTTCCCGGCCAGCTTTGTCGGCGGCCTGTTCATCGCGGTGCTACTGCGCGACCTGACCGGCGGGTACGACCTGAAGTTCACGCTCGCCAGCGCCAGCGCGGCCCTGCGGCTGCGAGTGGACCGGCGGGTCGCGGGGGCCTGGCTGGCGATCGCGCTGCTGGCGCTGACGGTGCCGATCACGCTGATCACGCTGAACGGGTACTACTTCAGCTACACGAACCCCGCCGCCACCGAGATCGCCGCGTTTCTCAACACCCAGACGGCGCCGGGCGCGCGGATCGAGACCTACGAGAGCGAGCTGCACTTTCTGCTGAACCGGCGCTACCACTACCCGCCGGACCAGACTCACGTCGAGCTGAACCGCCGCAGCCTGACCCACCAGGATATCGCGATCGACTACGACCCGCTGGCCGCGAACCCGGACTACCTGGTGGTCGGCCGCTTCGCGCGCGAGAACGGGCTGTACCAGCCGGCGATCGACAGCGGCGCGTTCCGGCTGCTGCGCAGCTACGACGGCTATGAGCTGTACGAGCGGGCGCGGTGAGGCTGCGGGGTTTGGGACTTGGGGCTTGGGGCGCCTGGAGACAAGGCGACAAGGTGACAAGGTGATAAGGTGACAAGGTGACGTGGAGTTTGGGGCTGGGGTTTGGTCGTTGGTCGTTGGTCGTTGGTCCATCGTCCATCGTCTATCGTCTATCGTCTATCGTCTATCGTCTATCGTCTATCGTCTATCGTCGCTGGTCGTTGGTCCATCGTCTTTGGTCGCACGAACCACCGACTGCTGACTGCTGACTGCTGGAGCCTATGCCTGACATCGTTGCACAACGCTTCAAACCTTCATTCGCGGCGCTGCTGGGGCTGCTAGCGCTGGCGACGCTGATCTCGTGCGCCTACCGGCGGGCCGCGTTCCCGTTCTGGTCGGACGAGGCGTACACGGTGCTGGCGGTGCGCGCGCGCGACTGGGGCGAGCTGCTGCTGCTGAACCTGCGCAACGAGGAGACGCCGCCGCTGTACTTCGCGCTGCTGCGGCTGTGGGGGCTGGCCTGGGGCGACACGAGCGAGGCGACGCTGCGGCTGTTCTCGGCGGTGTGCCTGGCGCTGACGGTGCCGCTGATCGGCTGGCTCGGCGCGCTGCTGTGGGATCAGCGGGTCGGGCTGGCGGCGGCGCTGCTGCTGGCGGTCAACCCGTTCTGCCGCTACTACGGGCAGGAGGCGCGCGCCTACACGCTGGCGATGCTGTTCGTCGCGGCGCTGCTGCTGGGGGCCTATGCCTACGCGCGGCGGCCGGGACCGCGGCCCTGGGCAATCTACATCCTGGCCGGCATCGCCGCGCTGTACACCCACTATTTCACCGCGTTTCTGCTGGCTGGGGTCGGCGGTGTGGTGGGGCTGACGCTGCTGGTCGCGGCGCTGCGCGAGCGCTCGCGCGTGCGCTGGGGCGCGCTTGGCGGCTGGGCGGCGGCGCAGGCGATCGTCCTGCTGGCGCTGCTGCCGTGGCTGCCCGGGATCGCCTACCAGTTCACGGCGCGGACGCCCGGGCCGGAGCAGCGCAGCGGCGCGCTGCAGTTCGTGATCTCGCTGATCGCGCTCGGCAGCGCGATGCCCGACGGCAGCACGATCGCGGCCCTGCTGATCGTGCTGGTCGGGCTGGCGCTGATCGTCGCGCTGGGCGTGGTGGCCGCCGCGGGCACGCTCGAGCAGCGGCTGTTCGTGCTCGGGGCGATCGGCGTGCCGGCGCTGTGTGTCGTGCTGATCCTGCAGAACGAGTCGCAGTTCTCGGCGCGCTACATCATCTTCTCGTCGATCGGCTACGCGCTGCTGCTCGCGGCCGGCCTGACCCGGCGGTGGCGCGGGCAGGCGCTCACGCGCACGCTGCTGGGCCTGCTGGTGGTCACCTCGGCCGTCTACGCGCTGAGCATGGCGCCGGACTCGCGGCGGCGCGGCGGCTGGGACAGCATCGCGCGGACGGTCGAGCGCCAGGCGCGCGGCGGCGACGCGGTCTTTTTCGCGCCGCCATACACGCGCGCCTCGTTCGAGGTGCAGTACGCCGGCATCCCGCTGCGGCTGTTCGGGGTCGACACGTTCGCGCAGTACTACTACGAGCGCGGCAACTCGTTCGGGCAGCTGATCGACGCCGAGGCGCTGCGGGCGCGGCTCGATCGCGGCGAGCGGGCCTGGATCGTCTGGGATCGCACGTATATCCAGCGCCTGCCGCGCCCGGACGGCGCGCAGATTGAGGAGCACACCTTCGGCAGCACGACGCTGCTGCTGGTGACGCCCGCGCAGGTCAGCGCGTGGCCGGCTGGCGAGACAAGCACGGCGCCCGGCTGCGCTGGCATGGCGTCTCTGGAGGCGAGTCAATGCGCGAAGTGAGCGCACACGACGAGACCATTGGCGCGGCCGACCGAGCCAGCAAGCGCAGGCTGGCGATCGGGCCGGCGTGGCGCTGGTCGCTGGCGCTGTATTTCGGCTACCGGATGCTCTGGACAGTCTGGGCCGCCTGGGTGACGTCGGTGTTCCCGCACGAGAGCCGCGAGGCGGCCGTCTCGGTCTGGCCCGGCGCGGCGCCGCTGGGCACCTGGCTGGAGCGCGTGCTGCTGTGGCCGACCGCGCGCTACGACGTGTACTGGAACATCGGCATCGCCGAGCAGGGCTACGCGTACCACGTCGGCAGCACTGCCTTCCACCCGCTGTACCCACTGCTGATCGGGCTGCTCGGCCGCGCGCTGGCGGGGAACTACCTGCTGGCGGGCTGGATCATCGCGCAGATCTGCTGCGTGGCGATGCTGGCGGTGCTGTACAAGCTGATCCTGCTGGACTACGACGCGGGCGTGGCGCGGCGGGCGACGCTGTTCCTGCTGGGCAGCCCGCTCGGCTTCATCTTCCTGGTGCCCTACGCCGAGTCGCTGCTGCTGCTGTGCATCGTGGGCGCGCTCTACGCGGCGCGGCGCGGGCGCTGGTGGCTGGCCGGCCTGGCGGGGGCCGGCGCGGCGCTGACCAAGCAGCCGGGCGTGGTCGTGCTGGTGCCGCTGGCGTGGGAGCTGTGGCGGGCGCACCGCGACGACCTGCGCGCGCGGCGGCTGGCCGCGCTGCGGCCGCTGCTCGGGCTGGCGCTGGTGCCGCTCGGGCTGCTGAGCTACCTGGGCTACCGCGCAACGCTCGGCGACGTCGAGTTTTCCTGGCAGAACCCCAGCACGCTGATCTGGGCGCTGCTGGTGACGCCGTCGTACGACCGGATCTGGGACCACCACTTCAGCTGGCCGTGGGTGAGCATGCTGACGGCGATCGATCGGCTGCGCACCGCGCCGTTCTTCTACCTCATCCTGAACACCTTCGGCATGCTGATCATGGCGACGATCGCGGCCTACGGCGCACTGCGCCAGCGCGGCTCGTACGCGCTCTACAGCGCGTGCCTGCTGCTGATGAACCTTTCGATCGTGTACCCGTACCTGCCGTACATCAGCATCCTGCGGCGCTTCACGATCATCTTCCCGCTGTACATCCAGCTGGCGCTGTGGGGCCGCTCGCGGTGGCTCACCGCGCTGATCCTATGCTGCAACACGCTGCTCTGGGTCTACATCAGCGAGGCGTACGTGCGCTTCGCGTACCTGCCGTAGAAGGAATAGGATGGACCGCTCGCTTCAACCAGAGCCGGAGATGGCGGGGGCCAGGGCGCCGACGGTGCGCCGGTCGATCCTGTGGGCACTGGCGGCCGCGCTCGCGATCGTCGGCGTGCTGCAGGTCGGGCTGGCGTGGGGCGAGATCGTCTCGAGCGGGATGGACATCCAGCAGGACTACGTGGCGGGGCAGCGCCTGCTGACCGGCCAGGATATCTACGCGCCGATCCGGCCGGCCGAGGTGTCGGCGCTGGGCGTCCACGAGGAGTACGGCGTCGGCATGCGGCTGAACGTGCACCCGCCGCTGACCGCGCTCATGTTCGCGCCGCTGACGCTGCTACCGTTTCCGCTGGCGACCCTGATCTGGACGATCGGCTGCGCGGCGCTGCTGCTCGGGCTGGTGCACCTGCTGATCGGCGAGCTGGACCTGCCGGCGCGCGGCCCCTGGCGCGCGATCGTGCCGCTGCTGGTGCTGAACTGGTACCCGGTCTGGCAGCACCTGCATGTCGGCCAGTTTACGATCGTGCTGTTCGGCCTGATCGTTGGCGCGTGGTTGTGCGAGCGGCGCGGGCACGCCTGGCTGGCCGGCTGCCTGCTGGGTATCGCCGCGGTGATGAAGATCTACCCGGCGCTGCTGATCGGCTACGCGCTGCTGCGCGGCAGGTGGCGGGTGGTCGGCGGGGCGGCCATAATCGCGCTCGCGCTGGTGGCGGCGCAGACCGCCGTGAGCCCGCAGCACTGGATCGACTACCTGACGCGCGTGGCGCCCTCCAACGCGGCCGAGTGGATGCCGAACGCGCGCAACGCCTCGCTGGCGAGCATCAGTATGCGGCTGTTCGTCGGCAGCGGCGAGGTGCGCCCACTCTTCGACATGCCGTGGCTCGAGCTGCCGACGCGCGCCGGGCTGTACGCGCTGGCGCTGGCCGGCTGCGGCACGGCGCTGTGGCGGCTGCGCGGCGCGCGCGACCTGGCGGCCGAGTACGCGCTGTGCCTGAGCGCGATCGCGCTGCTCTCGCCGCTGAGCTGGGACCACGCCTATATCTTCCTGCTGATGCCGTTCGCGCTGATCTGGCAGCAGGCCCGCGCGCGACCTGGCCCGTGGCGGCGAGCGCCGCTGGCGCTGATGGGCCTGGCGCTGGCACTCTCGCTCTTCCCGGCCGAGATCGTCTTCGCGAACCTGAGGCGAGCGTACCAGCTGCAGCAGATGCCGCCGCTGGCCCACCTACACGCGACCGGCGTGGTGGTGCTGCTGTGCGGCTTCGGCGCGACCCTGGCCATGATCCTTACCCGGCCGCTCGACGCCAGCTCGGTCGCCAGCAGCGCGTGATCGCCGCTCACCACTTTCCTGAGGCCATATGTTCGAAGAGTTCGGCAAGCTCTACCAGATCGACTGGCGCATCTTCATGACCGGCGCCGAGGCGTGGCTGGGCGGGCGCAACCCGTACGGCCCCCTGTCGGCCGAGTTTGGCGCCGGCGCCTTCGCCTACCCGCCGACCGCGCTGAGCTGGCTGGCGCTGTTCGCGCCGCTGGGCGGGCTGAGCTTCTACCTGTGGACGGCGCTGGAGCTGCTGCTGTGGTGGGCGCTGATCCGCAGGCGCGATCGCGCGCAGCTGCTGCTGCTGTGCTGGTCGCCGCTGATCCTGCACCTGGTCGAGGGGCAGAGCACGCTGGCGGTGATCCTGGCGCTGTGGGCGGCCGCGCGGGCCGAGCGGCGCGGCTGGCTGTGGGGCCTCGCGCTGGCCTGGGCGCTGACCAAGCCGCAGGTAGCGATCGTGCCGCTGGCCTGGCTGCTGTGGCAGGACCGCGCGTCGCCGCTGCGCTGGCGGCTGTGGGGCGGCATCGCGCTTGGCACGGCGCTGCTGGCGCTGCCGCCGACGCTGCTGCGGCCGGGGATCTGGGCGGAGTGGCTGGCCTCACTGCCGGCCTACCGCGAGCGAATCTTGCAGATGGGCGCCTGGCAGGGGCCGAGCGTCGCGCTGTTCGCGCTGGCGGCCTACCTGTGGTATCGCGGGCGCCACGGCGGCTGGCAGTGGTGGCTTGCAGCGGGCGCCTTCCCGCAGACCAGCTTCTACGCCATGGTCGCGCTGATGCCGGTGCTGCGGCCGCGGCGCAGCAACTGGACGCTGGCCGGGCTGGGGCTGGCCGGCGTGCTGCAGGGGCCGATGAGCCCGCTGGCGCTGCCGTGGATTCTGGCGGGGCACCTGCTGGCGGCCTGGATGATCGCTGGCGGGCCGCGGCGACACCCTGCCGCCGCGGCCGCCCCTGCGCCGCCGCCCGTCGAGCCAGCCCGCTGACTCCTCCCGTCTTCTGTCCGGGGCGACGCGCCCCGTGCCCTCGCTTGGCTCGTGCGGAGGGCTGCGCGCCCCCCGTACCCCCGCCGCCCCCCGGCCGGGGCGTTGCCCCTGGACCCCCAAAGGAATGCCGCCTCGGTTGCGATGCCTGACGCGCATGCCCGGCTGAATCCAGGCGCGGCGGAATGTGCACCGGCCGTGCTCGAATGGGTGTGAGGCATCCGCCACTGGTACTGAAATGGAGACAGCCTGATTTGCCGGAGGGGGCCGGGGGCGCAGCGCCCCGGAAGAAAGAAAAGCTGTCAGCAGGATCAGTAGGCGGGGGCGCAGCGCCCCGAAAAAATCGATTGAAAGACTTTCGGCCGGGTTGACATCGCCTGCCCTGCCTGCTATACTCTGCGCAACTTAAGATGAAATGACGACGAACAGGAAGAGTACGCGCACTCGTCGCCGCCCAGAGAGCCGGCGGGATGGTGTGAAGCCGGCGCGAGCGCAGGCGCGGAATGGGCCTGGGAGTTGCAGAGCGAAACGAAGTTCTGAGTTATGAGTGTTGAGTTTTGAGTTGATGAACTCAAAACTGGGAACTCAAAACTCAGAACTTGGAAAGTAGTAGCTGCCGGAGACGCCACCGTTATCTGGGCGCAGGGTATGGATCTCAGCCTTGCTCCGGCGACAGCCGTCGAGCCGCTGGAGGGCGCCGAAGCGTACCCGTTGAGCGCGCCGGCCCCGCAAGGGGCGGCGAATGGGGGTGGCACCGCGATGGGCTTCTGGCCTCTCGTCCCTGGATGGGATGAGGGGTTTTTTGATTCTGTCGCCAGAAGTCAGAAGTCAGAAGCCAGTACCGATGTAGCTCGCTGGCTGCCGACGATCTGGCTACTGTCTACCGACTACCGACTACGGGTTTCTTAACAAGGAGGCAGTATGGACACCGTCAAGTACGTTCTGTCGGAAGACCAGATGCCCACGTCGTGGTACAACATCGCAGCCGACCTGCCCGTCCCGCCGCCGCCGCCGCTGCACCCCGGCACGGGGCAGCCGATCGGCCCGGCCGACCTGGCGCCGCTGTTCCCGATGGAGCTGATCAAGCAGGAGGTCAGCGCCGAGCGGGCGATCGAGATCCCCGAGGAGATCCAGGAGATCTATCGGCTGTGGCGGCCGACTCCGCTGTTCCGCGCGCGCCGGCTGGAGCGGGCGCTCGACACGCCGGCGAAGATCTACTATAAGTACGAGGGCGCCAGCCCGGCTGGCTCGCACAAGCCCAACACCGCGATCGCGCAGGCGTACTACAACAAGCAGGAGGGCGTGAAGCGGCTGGTGACCGAGACGGGCGCCGGGCAGTGGGGCTCCTCGCTGGCGATGGCCGGGGCGTTCTTCGGGCTGGAGGTGCTGGTCTACATGGTCAAGATCAGCTACCAGCAGAAGCCCTACCGCCGGGCGCTGATGGAGACCTACGGCGCGCGCGTGGTGGCCAGCCCGAGCGTCGAGACCAACGCCGGCCGGATGATCCTGGCCGAGCACCCCGACAGCACCGGCAGCCTGGGGATGGCGATCAGCGAGGCGGTCGAGGTGGCGGCGCAGGACCCGAGCAGCAAGTACTCGCTCGGCAGCGTGCTCAACCACGTGCTGCTGCACCAGACGGTGATCGGCCAGGAGGCGATCGCGCAGTTCGAGCTGGCGGGCGAGTACCCCGACATTGTGATCGGCTGCGCCGGCGGCGGCTCGAACTTCGCCGGCATCGCGTTCCCGTTCATCGGCGCGAAGCTGCGCGGCGAGCGCGACGTGCGCGTGATCGCGGTCGAGCCAGCCTCGTGCCCGAGCCTGACGCGCGGCACGTACACGTACGACTTCGGCGACACGGCCGGGATGACGCCGATGGTCAAGATGCACACGCTCGGCCACACGTTCGTGCCCGAGGGCATCCACGCCGGCGGGCTGCGCTACCACGGCATGGCGCCGATGGTCAGCCACCTGGTCGAGCTGGGCCAGATCGAGCCGCGCGCCGAGAAGCAGCTCGCCTGCTTCGCGGCCGGCATCCAGTTCGCCCGCTCGGAGGGGATCGTGCCGGCGCCCGAGTCGACCCACGCCGTCCGCGCGGCGATCGACGAGGCGCTCAAGTGCAAGGAGTCCGGCGAGTCGAAGGTGATCCTGTTCAACCTGAGCGGCCACGGCAACTTCGACATGCAGGCCTACACCGACTATATGGCCGGCAAGCTGCAGGACCATGAGTACTCGCGCGAGGAGGTCGAGCTGGCGCTGGCGGGCCTGCCGAACGTCGGGTAGACCTGACCAGGCGACATGGTGACAGGGTGGTAGACGGCAGGCGATGGACGATAGACGATGGTAGTGCTCCTATCGTCTATCGTCTATCGTCTATCGTCCGCAGAAGGAGATAGTCTTATGGCGACCAAATCACGCATCCTCACCGGCGACCGGCCGACCGGCAAATTGCACCTGGGGCACTACGTCGGCACGCTGGCGAATCGGATCAAGCTGCAGGACCAGTACGAGTGCTTCTTCCTGGTGGCCGACCTGCACATGCTGACGACGCGCACCGAGCTGGAGCGGCTGCGGCTGACCGGCCAGAACATCCGCGACGTCGTGCTCGACAACCTGAGCGCCGGGATCGACCCGGACAGGAGCACCTACTTCCTGCAGTCGCTGGTGCCGCAGATCCCCGAGATCGCGCTGATCTTCTCGATGCTGACGACCGTGCCGCGCCTGCAGCGCGTGCCGACGCTCAAGGAAGTGATGCAGGATCTGAACATCGAGCAGCCCTCGGCCGGCCTGCTGTTCTACCCGGTGCTGCAGGCCGCCGACATTCTGTGCGTGCGGGCGAACCTGGTGCCGGTCGGCAAGGACCAAGCCTCGCACCTGGAGGTGACGCGCGAGATCGCGCGGCGCTTTAACGGGATCTACGGCGACACGCTGCCCGAGCCCGACACGCTGATCGGCGACGTGCCGACGCTGGTGGGGATCGACGGCCAGGCCAAGATGAGCAAGAGCCTCGACAACGCGATCTACCTGAGCGACGACGCCAAGACGGTCGAGCAGAAGGTGCGCGGGATGTACACCGACCCGAACCGCGTCCGCGCGGACATCCCCGGCCGGGTCGAGGGCAACCCGGTGTTCATCTACCACGACGCGTTCAACCCGAACGTGGCCGAGGTCGACGACCTGAAGGATCGCTACCGGCTGGGCAAGGTCGGCGACGTCGAGGTCAAGAAGAAGCTGGCGGCGGCGATTAACAATTTCCTCGAGCCGATCCGCGAGCGCCGCGCCGCGCTGGAGCGCAACCCGCGCATCGTCGAGGATGTCCTGCTGGCCGGCAGCGAGCGCGCCCGCCAGGAGTCGCAGGAGACGCTGCGGATGATGAAAGAGGCGATGGGCCTTCGCTTCGCGAGTTAAGAGTTCTAAGTTTTGAGTTTTGAGTTGTATGTGGCTAGCACACATCCTTAACTCAAAACTCAAAACTCAAAACTCAAAACTTCAAATTTATAACTTGGAGAGATTGCTATGGAGTTTCGGCCCTCGCTCGACGAGGTGCGCGCGCTGCGCGACCGGGGCAACCTATGCCCGATCTACGCCGAGATCCTGGCCGATCTGGAGACGCCGGTCTCCGCGTTTCTGAAGGTCGCGCGCGGGCCATGGGCGTTTCTGCTCGAGTCGGTCGAGGGTGGGCAGCACCTGGCGCGCTACTCGTTCATCGGCGCCGAGCCGTACATGACGCTGCGCTTCGCCGACGGCATCGCCAATGCTGTGCAGGGCGGCTACAAGCAGACCGTGCCCTACAGCGACCCGCTGACCGTGCTCGGCTCGCACCTCTCGGACTACCGGCCGGTGCGGCTGCCCGACCTGCCACGCTTCGTGGGCGGGGCGGTCGGCTACCTGAGCTACGAGACAGTCGGCTGCTTCGAGCGGCTGCCGCGGCCGGCCAAGCGCGGCTACGTGATGCCCGACGGGATGTGGCAGTTCGTCGACACGCTGCTGGCGTTCGACCACCTCAAGCACAAGATCAAGGTGATCAGCCATGTCCACCTCGACGCCGACGACCTGGCGGCCGAGTACGCGCGGGCGTGCGGGAAGATCGAGGAGCTGATCGGGCGCCTCGCGCAGCCCCTGCCCGCCGACCAAAGACCAAAGACCAAAGACCAAGACGGCGAGCATAGCGCTGATCGAGATCCTTCGTCCAACGTATCGCAGGAGGAGTACGAGCGGCGGGTGCTAAAGGCCAAGGAGTACATCGCCGCGGGCGACATCTTCCAGGTCGTGCCGTCGCAGCGCTTCAGCCGGCCAGTCGGCGCCGACCCGTTCACGATCTACCGCGCGCTGCGGACGATCAACCCCTCGCCGTACATGTTCTACCTGCGCACGCCCGAGGGCGACCTGGTCGGCGCGTCGCCCGAGCTGCTGGTGCGGGTCGAGGACGGGGTGGTGACGACCCACCCGATCGCCGGGACGCGCTGGCGCGGCCGCGACGAGGCCGAGGACCACGCGCTGGCCGAGGAGCTGCTGGCCGACGAGAAGGAGCGCGCCGAGCACCTGATGCTGGTCGACCTCGGCCGCAACGATATCGGCCGGGTCTCGCAGCCGGGCACGGTGAGCGTGCCGAACTTCATGTTCGTCGAGCGGTTCAGCCACGTGATGCACCTGGTCAGCCACGTGACCGGGCGGCTGCGCGGCGACATGAGCGCGCTCGACGCGCTGCGGGCCTGCTTCCCGGCCGGAACCGTCAGCGGCGCGCCGAAGATCCGCGCGATGGAGGTGATCGCCGAGCTGGAGGGCGAGCAGCGCGGGATCTACGCCGGGGCGGTCGGGCACGTCGGCTTCAACGGCGACCTCGACACCTGCATCGCCCTGCGCACGATGCTCGTCAAGGACGGCGTGGCGTACGTGCAGGCCGGCGGCGGCGTGGTGGCCGATAGCGACCCGGCCGCCGAGTACCAGGAGAGCCGCAACAAGGCCGCCGCGCTGCTGCGCGCGATCGAGGAGGCGGAGACGCTGAAGGCTGAAGGCTGAAGGCTGAAGGCTGAAGGCTGAACGTTGAAGGCTGAAGGCTGAAGGCTATGAGCAAGACCAACGCCGTGCGCGCGCTCGAGCGGGCCGGGGTCGCCTACGAGCTGCGCAGCTATGAGATCGACGAGGCCGACCTGAGCGCCGAGCGCGCGGCGGCGAAGCTGGGCATGGCGCCGGAGACGGTCTTCAAGACGCTGATCACCCGCGGCGACAAGACCGGCCCGCTGCTGGCGTGCATCCCCGCGGGCACCGAGCTGGACCTGCGCGCGCTCGGCGAGGCCTCGGGCAACAAGCGCGTCGAGATGGTGCCGCTGCGCGAGGTGCTCGACCTGACCGGCTACATGCGCGGCGCGGTCACGCCGCTGGCCGTCAAGAAGCCCTACCCGGTCTACATCGACGAGACGGTCGAGCTGTGGCCGGTGGTCGGGATCAGCGGCGGCATGCGCGGGCTGGAGATCCTGCTGGCGCCGGCCGACCTGATCCGCGCGACCGGGGCGGCGCTCGCCGACATCGCGCGGCAGTGACCGAGACAAGGAGACAAGGAGACAAGGAGACAAGGAGACGAACGTTGAACGCTGGCCCCTGACCGCTAACAAAGGTGACAAGGTGACAAGGTGGCGCGAATGTTGAACGTTGAACGCTGGCCCCTGACCGCTAACAAAAGTGACAAGGTGACAGGGTGACAAGGTGAAAGGTGACTGGGGCGTGGGGTTTGGTCTTTGGTCTTTGGTCTTTGGTCCATCGTCCATCGTCTTCGGTCCATCGTCCATCGTCCACCGTCAAAAAAGGGCAAACACATGATCCTGCTGCTGGACAACTACGACTCGTTCACCTACAACCTGTACCAGTACCTGAGCGAGCTGGGCGCGGAGGTGCTGGTGAAGCGCAACGACGAGCTGACGGTGGGCGAGGTGGCGGCGCTGGAGCCTGAGAAGATCGTGATCTCGCCGGGGCCGTGCACGCCGAACGAGGCCGGCATCAGCGTGGCGCTGATCCGCGAACTGGGCGGGCGAGCGCCGATCCTTGGCGTCTGCCTGGGCCACCAGTCGATCGGCGCGGCCTACGGCGGGACGGTCGTGCGCGCGCCGCAGGTGATGCACGGCAAGCTCTCGGCCATCCAGCACGACGGCGCGGGCGTGTTCGCCGGGCTGCCGCGGCCGTTCCAGGCCACGCGCTACCACTCGCTGATCGTCCGCCGCGACGACCTGCCCGACTGCCTGGAGGTGACGGCCTGGACCGCGGACGGGCTGATCATGGGCCTGCGCCACCGCGAGCTGCCGGTGCAGGGGGTGCAGTTCCACCCCGAGTCGATTATGACCGAGGCCGGCAAGGCGCTGCTGCGCAACTTTCTGCAGAGCTGAGAGAGGAGCGGCCGATGATCAATGCGATGATGGTTCTGCTCGGCTTTCAGCTGGCCGGCGAGGTGATCGCCCGCGCGCTGCGCCTGCCGCTGCCCGGCCCGGTGCTGGGCATGCTGTTGCTGTTCGCGGCGCTGGTCGTGCGCGGCGGCGTGCCCGAGCAGCTGCGCGCGACGGCGCAAGGCCTGCTGAACAACCTCTCGCTGCTGTTCGTGCCCGCCGGCGTGGGCGTGATGACCCACATCGCGCTGATCCGCGCGGCCTGGCTGCCGATTGCTCTGACGCTGGTGCTCAGCACGCTCGTGACGCTGATCGCCGCCGCGCTGACGATGCAGCTGCTGCTGCGCCGATCGCCAGGCCGGCAGGGCGAGGACGGCGCGGCATGAGCCAGAATATTACCAGCATCTGGGTCTACCTGGCGCAGACGCCGCTGCTGTGGCTGGCGATGACGCTGGCGGTCTACCAGGTGGCGTACCAGATCTACCGGCGCATGCGCTTCGCGCCGATCTTCAACCCGGTGCTGATCGCGGTGGTGCTGCTGGTGGCGCTGCTGACGATCACCGGCACGCCCTACCAGCGCTACTTCGACGGCGCGCAGTTCGTCCACTTCCTGCTCGGCCCGGCCACCGTGTCGCTGGCGATCCCGCTGTACAGCTCCTACGGCACGCTGCGCCGCCGGCTGGGGCCGGTCGCCGGGGCGCTGCTGGTCGGCTCGCTCACCGGCGTGCTCTCGGCCGGGCTGATCGGCCGCGCGCTGGGGCTGGCGCCGCAGACGCTGCTCTCCATGCTGCCCAAGTCGGTCACGACGCCGATCGCGATGGGCATCTCCGAGCAGCTGGGCGGCCTGCCCTCGCTCACGGCGGTGCTGGTGATCCTGACCGGCATCGTCGGCTCGATCGTCGGGCCGCGCGCGCTCGACCTGCTGCGCGTCGAGGACGACAGCGTGCGCGGGTTCGCGCTCGGCATCGCCTCGCACGGCATCGGCACGGCGCGCTCGCTGCAGATCAGCGAGGAGGCCGGCGCGTTCGCGGGCCTGGCGATGGGCCTGAACGGCGCGGTAACGACGCTGCTGGCGCCGCTGCTGGTCTGGCTGGTGCGCGGGTAGCTCGCCCGGCCGCGAGAGAAAGGGTGTCCGATGGAGCTTCACGACGCGATCGACCACTACCACGGCCTGCTGGACGAGGACACGGCGCGGGCGACTTACGCGCAGCTCGACGCGGCCATCCGCGCGCGCGGGATGCTGGTGGGCCAGCAGCGCGACCGGCTGATCTGCTCGGTGCTGCGGCCGCGCCTGCTGACCGAAACGCAGCTCGCCGCGCTCGAGCAGGCGGCCACGCTGGTCGGCCGGGCGATCCGCAAGGTCGGCGCGGCGACGCTGGAGCGGCCCGAGCTGCTGGAGCCCTACGCGCTGACGCCCACCGAGCAGGCGCTGCTGGCGATCGACCCCGGCTACCCCGGCGCTGCGGCGTTCGGCCGGCTTGACGGCTTTCTGGCCGCCGACGGCGGCGAGTGCTGGTTCGTCGAGTCGAACCTCGAGTCGCCGGCCGGGATCGGCTACGACGAGGCGATGGTCGAGCTGTTCGATCAGATCGACATAATGAAAGCGTTTCGCAAGACCTACCGCGCCGAGGCGCTGCCGCACCGCCAGGGCCTGCAGCAGCTGCTGCTCGACACCTACCGCGCCTGGGGCGGCCAGGGCACGCCGACGATCGCGATCGTCGACTACCGCGAGGCGGTCACCTGGCCCGAGTTCGAGCACCTGCGCGACCGGTTCGCCGCCGAGGGCCTGCCGACGGTGATCGCCGACCCGGGCTGGCTGACCTACGACGGCACGCGGCTCTACGCCAGCCTGCCCGACCGCCCGGCGCCCGTGGCGATCGACCTGGTCTACCGGCGGGTGCTGCAGCACGAGCTGCTGGCGAAGTACGACCTGGACCACCCGCTCGTGCGGGCCTACGCCGACCGCGCGGTCTGCGTGGTGAATCCATTCCGCAGCAAGCCCGTGCACACGAAGCTGATTATGGCGCTCCTGTCGGACGATAGCGGGCCGGCGGCCGGCCTGCTCGACGCCGAGGAGCGCGCGGCGGTCGAGCGGCACGTGCCGTGGACCCGCCAGGTGCGCGGCGGGGTCACGCGCTACCAGGGCCAGCAGGTGCCGCTGCTGACCTTCGCACAGCGCAACCGCGAGCGCCTGGTGCTCAAGCCGAACGACGACTACGGCGGGCAGGGCGTGCTGCTGGGCTGGGAGACCGACCAGACCAGCTGGGACCGGGCGCTGGCCGCCGCACAGTCGGCGCCATTCGTGATCCAGGAGCGCGTGCCGGTGCCGCGGGAGGACTACCCGACCTGGACGCCCGAGCAGGGCCTGCAGATCGCGCCGCGCTACGTCGACGCGGACCCGTGCGTGTACGGCGACCGGGCGGTCGGCTGCCTGACGCGCATCTCCGCGAGCGCGCTGCTGAACGTATCGGCCGGCGGCGGCTCGGCCCCGCCGACGTTCGTTGTGCGGCTACAGTAGTCTCTTCAGCGGGGGCTGCGCCCCTGCACCCCCTCGTGGCACACCCACAGCGTGGGGGCTGCGCGCCCCCCGCCACCCCCCGGCCGGGGCTTGCGCCCCTGGACCCCAAAATGATGCCGTCTTGTGTGCGATGCTTGACGTCCATGCCCGGCTGAATCCAGGCGCGGTGGGATGTGCACAGGCCGTTCTTGGAATGGTGCGAGGCATGCGCCACCAGCGGTGCAGCTGGTACCGCATCATTTGCCGGAGGGGGGCCGGGGGAACCGGCGCGGGTTCCCCCGGGCGGGGGGCCGGGGGCGCAGCGCCCCGGAGAAAGGGTGACAAGGTGACAAGGTGACAAGGTGATAAGGTGACGGTGCTACACTCCGGAGAAAAGGCTCGCCCGGCACGGGTGCATCAGGCGGGGGGCCGGGGGCGCAGCGCCCCGGCAAAACGCGGAGCCCACCACGCCATTTACACACCACCCATATCCTGCTATACTCCGCACTCCAACGAGATCGCCGCGAAACACAGCGTGGAGGTGGTGCATGGATGCGTCGACGCAGCCCCTGATGATCCTGGTCGCCGGCCCCTACCGATCGGGGACGGGCGATGACCCCAAGCTGATCGCACGGAACGTGCACGCGATGAACGAGGCGGCTCTCAGGCTCTTCCGCGCGGGCCACATCCCCGTGCTGGGCGAGTGGTTCGCGCTGCCCCTGATCGAGACCGCCGGCTCGCGGCAGATCGGCGACGCGATCTTCACCGAGATCTTCCACCCGATCGCGCACGCCGTCGCGCAGCGCTGCGATGCCTGCCTGCGGATCGGCGGCCCCTCCGCGGGCGCCGATGGGATGGTCGAGCTTGCCAGGTCGCTCGGCCAGCAGGTCTTTCTCCGCGTCGAGGATATCCCCGGCTGCGGCGCGGGCAAGGCTGACGGCTGACGGCTGACGGCTGACGGCTGAACCCTGAACACTGAACCCTGAACCCTGAAATCGGAGTGCAAAGGCCGCAGCTGTGAGAATCCTCGGCGTCGCTGCGCTGGTGGGGGTCGGCGGCTACATCCTGGGCGTCGTCGTAGGGATCGCGCTGGTGCAGCTGCTCTCCCCGAACCGGTTCGACCAGGGCATGGAGTCGGTCATGACCGGCTTCTTCGTGGTCGGCCCGGCCGGCGCGGTGCTGGCCTTCGCGGTCGCGCTGCTCGTCCAGCTGCTCGGCCGCGGCAAGGGCTAGAGCGTCGGTCAAAAGTCCGCGAATTGCGCTACTCTGCGCGAATATTGTATAGTGGCTCGCCACACTGAATCTGGCGGGTGAGGTGTGGAGAGGCCGAAGGCCCCTCCACACCTCCCGGTCAAAATCACTTAGAAAATGACAGTCATGAACATCGCCGTCCTGGCGGACATCCACGGGAACTACGCGGCGCTCGAGGCCGTGGCCGACCACGTCGACAGCTGGCGCCCCGACGCGGTCGTCGTCGCGGGCGACATCGTTAACCGCGGGCCGCGCTCGCTCGCGTGCCTGCGCTTCGTGCAGGCCCGCCAGCGCAACCACGGCTGGCAGGCCATCAGCGGCAACCACGACCTGTACGTCCTGCAGGTGGCGCGGGGCGACCGGCCGGCCAGCGGCGTGGACGAGGCCGTGCGCCAGAATACGCGCTGGGCCGCCGACCAGATCGGCGCAGGCGTATCGGCGCTGGGGGAGCTCCCGGAGCAGCTGAGCCTGCGGGCGCCCGACGGCGGCGAGGCGCGGGTGGTTCACGCATCGATGCGCGGCAACCGCGACAATATCTTTGCCGGCACGCCCGACGCCGAGCTGCGCCGCCAGATCGCGCCCGCCCCGCCGCTGTTCTGCTGCGGCCACACCCACAAGCCGCTGACCCGGCGGATCGACGCGACGCTGGTCGTCAACGCCGGCTCGGTCGGGGCGCCGTTCGACGGCGACGAGCGTGCCGCCTACGCGCAGCTCTCCTGGCAGCCGGGCGGCTGGGCGGCCGAGATCGTGCGCGTGCCCTACGACCGGGCGCGGACCGACCGCGACTTTCACGCCAGCGGCTTCCTGGCCGAGAGCGGGCCGGCCGCGCCGCTTCTGTACGCGGAGTTTCGCGCCGCCCGGCCGCACCTCTCACCCTGGATGAGCCGCTATGGCGCCGCGGTGCTGTCGGGGGCGATCTCGGTCGAGCAGTCGGTCGCCGAGTATCTTGCTTCCGCGCTCGTCTGATAGCCCCCGCCCCGCTGTATCAGCCCCAGCTCAGCATCGCTCAATTGTGCTGCCTGCGCCCGGAGGCTAGCATGATCATGCATTCTTCTCATGCTTCCAGGCAATGGTTGTGGCGAGCCGCCCCTCCCCCTGGCCCTTCCCCGCGCGGCGGGGAGGGGAATTTGGAAGCATTTGGAGAGAGTAAATTGACGGTAGACGATCGACGCTGGGCGCCTGCCTCCTATCATCCATCGTCTACTCGATCCAATGAATCAGCCGAGGTGTATGATGCTCGATCTTCTCCGCTACTGGCGGGCGCTACTCGCCCTGCTGCTAGGCGTGCTGCTGGCCGCTCCTGCGGCGCAGCCCATCCACGCCGCCGACGAGCGCTGCTTCCCCGAGACCGGCCAGTGTATCAGCGGGCCCTTCCGCCGCTACTGGGAGCAGAACGGCGGGCTGGCGGTGTTCGGCTACCCGATCTCGTCGCCCAAGAATGAGCTGAACCATGAGAGCGGGCAGACCTTCCTGGCCCAGTGGTTCGAGCGCAACCGCTTCGAGCTGCACCCCGATCTGGCGCCGCCCTACGATATCCTGCTCGGCCGGCTCGGCGACGACCGGCTGCGCACGCTGGGGGTCGACTGGCTGCTCCAGCCGCGCGCGGCCGGCCCGCAGGACGGCTGCCTGTGGTTCGAGGCGAGCCGCCACAACGTCTGCGACCAGGCCGGCGGGCTGGGCTTCAAGACCTACTGGCAGACGCACGGCCTGCACGACCCGCAGCTGGACGCCTATCGCAACAGCCTGGCCCTATTCGGCATGCCGCTGTCCGAGGCGGTCGAGCAGGTCAGCCCGACCGACGGCGAGCGCTATCTGACGCAGTGGTTCGAGCGGGCGCGCTTCGAGTGGCACCCCGACAAGCCGGACGAGTTCAAGGTGCTGCTCGGGCTGCTGGGCAACGAGCTGGGCGGGCACCTCTGGCAGCGCATCACCGCCTCGGCCGCCGGCCCGCTCGCCGCGAGCCAGCCGTTCGTCTACTGGCTGGAGCCGCAGGGCCGCTCGGGCACGCTGCGCTCGGCTCAGCTCGACATCTCGTATGCAAGCGTGATCTCCGACCAGGTCGACCTGAGCGTGCGCCCGGCCGCCGCCTTCTACAGCTTGGCGTGGGTCGCCCTCGGGCCGGACGGCCGCCAGCAGCGCGTGCTGTTCCACCAGACTCCGTCTCGCCCGGTCGGCTTCCCGCCTGCGACGTACGCGCTGATCGAGGCGCCGCCGGGCGGCAGCCTGCAGATCGCCAGCCTGGCGCTCTCGCCCGGCGCGCTGTACTACACCGATCTCAACCCGGCGCACCGCGGGCTCTACGCTCGCTCGCTCGCCGACGGCTCCGAGCAGCTGATCGACGCGAACGGCCGCGACCCGTTCGCCAGCGGCGACTACCTGCTGTGGAGCTCGATGACGACGAACAGCCGGACCGGCACGGACTACCGCGAGACCTGGACGCTGAACCTGCGCCTGCTCCAGAGCGGCGAGCAGCGCGTGCTGACGACGGTGGAGAGCGCCGCGATTGGCCGCTTCAGCGGGTACAGCGCGGCCGCGGACCTTGTCGCGTGGGCGTTCTCCGCGCCGGGCGCCGACAATCGGGTCTACCTCTACCATGTCGGCAGCGGCATGGCCGCGCCGATCTCGCCGGACGCCGCCGGCAGCCCGAGCGTCTACGTCAACGGCACGCGCGTGGCCTGGGCGACCGACCCGCTTCTCGACCGCGATCCCTCATCGGCCTGGTCGGTGCAGCTGTACGACATCGCCAGCGGCCGGATCACGACCATTGCCGGCCGGCTGCCGCCCCAGCTCTCGCGCTCGGTCACGCTGGTGAGCGACCAGCTCGTGTTCGCGCTCGACAACGCGCCGCCGGAGGGGCCGGCCGGGAAGGGCCAGTCGATCTATCGGATCGATCTCTCGGGCGATCGCCTGTAGCGAGGCCATTGGCTCGGGGCGCGGCGCCCCCGGCCCCCGCCCGGGGGAACCCGCGCCGGTTCCCCCGGCCCCCCTCCGGCAAATGATCCCGCACCTGCTGCAAGCATCGTGGCGGATGCCCAGCACCAGTTCTACCGGACGAGTTCCATCCCGCCGGGCGTGGATTCAGCCAGGCATGAGCCACCGGCGCTCAGCAAGAGGCGGCATCATTTTGGGGTCCAGGGGCGCAAGCCCCGGCCGGGGGGCGGCGGGGGTGGCGGTCCACCCCCGCCCGCGGGGGCACGGGGGGCGCGCAGCCCCCCGAAAGCTGCCTGGGCGCGCAGCCCCGCAGCCGCACCTTTGCCCATTGCCCCCCAGATACGGTATACTACGCCTGTTCTAATTTCAACACCTTTCAGGTACGTGTCTTAGGGGAGCGGCGGGGGCCGCAGGATCCTCCGCGAAAGCCTCTTGCTCCGCGTCAGGCTGGCTTTGCCGGCGTGACGCGGAAGGGGTGGATGTAGAAAGCTATGCCCGATCTATCCGCTACGGCCGTCACCAACCCGGCGCTGTTCGAGGAGCGGCTCAAGAACGTCCCGCTTGCGCCCGGCGTCTACATCTGGAAGGACATCTTCGGCAAGATCTTGTACGTCGGCAAGAGCAAGGTGCTGCGCGACCGCATGCGCTCGTACCTGGGCTCGCCGCGCACGCTCAGCTCGAAGACCCGCCGGATGGTCGCCCAGATCGCCGACTTCGAGATCCTGCTGACCTCCTCGGAGCTCGAGGCGCTGCTGCTCGAGATGAACCTGATCAAGCAGCACCGCCCCAAGTACAATGTCCTGCTCAAGGATGATAAGACCTACCCCTATATTAAGATCACGCTGCAGGAGCAGTGGCCGCGGATCTTCAGCATCCGTAAGATCAGCGAGGACGGCGCGCGCTACTTCGGCCCCTACTCCAGCGCGGGCACGGTCCGGCGCATCCTGAAGGAGCTGAACCGGCTGTTCGCCTTCCGTCCGCCGTTCGACTGCAAGGACGAGAAGTTCAACCGCCACCGCAGGCTCGGCAAGCCGTGCATGTACCACGACATCCACCGCTGCCTGGGGCCGTGCGTGCCCGGCCTGGTCGAGCGCGAGGAGTACCGCGCGACGATCGAGGCGGTCTGCCGATTCCTCGAGGGCAAGACCGAGCAGATCGTGCGCGACCTGCGCAAGAACATGGACCGGGCCGCCGAGCAGCTCGAGTTCGAGCGCGCGGCCTACCTGCGCGACCAGATCCGCGACATCGAGAAGATCAGCGAGCGCCAGCAGGTGCTGCGCACCGTCGACACCGACCAGGATGTGATCGCCTTCGCGCGCGAGGATGGCTCGGCGGTGGTGCAGGTCTTCTACATCCGCGGCGGCAAGCTGATCGGCTCGGAGCCGTTCGCGCTCCAGAACACCGAGGATGAGGACGACCAGCGCCTGCTCGGCTCGTTCCTGACCCAGTTCTACGACAGCGCCGCGCAGGTTCCGCCGAACATCCTGCTGGCCGACCACGTCGAGGAGCCGCTGATCATCGAGCAGTGGCTTGAGAAGAAGGGCGGCCACAAGGTCGAGATCCAGGTGCCGCGGCGCGGCGAGAAGCGGCGCCTGATCGAGATGGCGGCCCAGAACGCGCGCCAGAAGCTGGACGAGATCCGGCTGCAGTGGCTCAACAGCGAGCAGCGCGCGGTGGCCGGCCTCTCCGAGCTGCGCGACCTGCTCGGCCTCGCGGGCATGCCCGCGCGGATCGAGTGCTACGATATCTCGAACACCCAGGGCACCAACTCGGTCGGCGCGATGGTCGTGTTCGAGCACGGCGAGCCCAAGAAGAGCCGCTACCGCAAGTTCAAGATCAAGACCGTCGAGGGCGCCAACGACGTGGCCTCGATCCAGGAGGTGCTGCGCCGGCGCTTCAAGCGCGCGGCCGAGGCCGCCGGCGAGGAGCTGGCGCCCGGCGTGCAGGACCCGCGGCTCAACCCGAATGGAGACAAAGAGACAAGGAGATCGGGAGACCAGGAGACCCGTGAGTACGACGAGGTCGCAGGCCACGAAGACGCTGACGCGCTCGAAGAAGCCCAAAACCCAAAGTCCAAAGCCCAACATCAGGACGAGACCTGGACCGAGCTGCCCGACCTGATTCTGATCGACGGCGGGGCCGGCCAGCTCAACGGCGCGCTCGCGGTCCTGCGCGACCTGGGCTTCGACCACATCCCGACTGTCGGCGTCGTGAAGGGCACTAACCGCGACCGCTTCGACCTGCTGCAGCCCGGCGCGAGCGAGCTGCTGGTGCTCAAGCGCGACAGCGCCGCGCTGCGGCTGGTGCAGACGATCGACGAGGAGACCGACCGTTACGCCAAGCAGTACCACCGCAGCCTGCGCACCAAGTCGGCGCTCAGCTCGATGCTCGAGGAGGTCCCCGGCATTGGGCCCAAGCGGCGCCGCGCGCTGCTCACAGCCTTCGGCTCGCTCGACGGCATCCGCGCGGCCACGGTCGAGCAGATCGCCGCGGTGCCCGGCATGACGAGCAAGAGCGCCGCCGATCTGAAGGCGCAGCTGTAGCGGGAGCGGCCCTCACTGCCGTCGCAACAGCTGCCCCCGATCCCCAGAGGGAGCGGGGGTAGCAATGTGGGGATGACGCGCGATGCGGGATAGCATCGCGTGCCCCCCCGGCTCGGCACGGTAAAACGACGTGCTATTCTGTCCCCTGTCCCCTGACTCTAGCGCGTCGCCGGCCGGGCCTCCTGGCTCGGCTCGTACTCGTCGGCGTTGAACCAGCGGAAGAACACCACCGTCAGCACCGCGAGGTAGATCAGCGCGCCCGGGATCCACATGATCAGCCCGGCCGCCTGCTGGTCGACCTCGGCGGTGAGGCCCCACAGCCGCGGCGCGCGCGCGTAGGTCGGGTAGAGCACCCCGCCGGCGAAGGTGATCAGCGCGCCCAGGATTGTGGGCGGGATCGACTCGAAGAACAGGTACAGGCACTGCGCCGGCGGGGGGATCGGCGGCAGCTCGTCCAGCGGGCTGAAGATCGGCAGCCAGGTCAGCACCGCCGTGGTGAAGAACAGAACGTGCTCCAGGATGTGGATCGGCTCGCTCTGCAGCGCCGCGTCGTAGTACGCCGGCGTGTGCCAGATCACAAAGGTGAAGTTGAACGCCAGGAAGCCGACCAGCGGGTTGGTCAGCAGCCGGCCGACCGGCCGGCCGAGCGGCAGGCGCAGCAGCGGTCGGAACAGCCAGCGCGGCGTGCCGATCAGCAGCAGCGGCGGGGCGATCATGGTGATCAGCAGGTGCTGGATCATGTGCGCCGACAGCAGGTAGTGGTCGCCCAGCGCGTCGAGCGGCGAGACCAGCGCGATAAACATGATCAGCACCCCGAGCAGGAATGTCTGCACGCGCGCCTGCGGCACCGGCTCCGCGCCGGGAAAGCGGGCGCGCAGCGGCCCAACACAGGCCAGGTACGCGCCCACCTGCAGCGCCAGCCCGATCAGAATGCTCGGCGCCCAGTTCCACTCGAACATGTGCTCGCTCCCTCGACGATGAACGATAGACGACAGGAGCGCGACCATCGTCTATCGTCTATCGTCTATCGTCTATCAGCCTGCGACGCCGTAGTGCCCCGAGTTCAGCGCCATCATCGCCAGAACCATCGAGGTCCCCAGCAGCAGGCCGGCGACCAGCAGCAGCTTGAACACCCGCGCGTCGCCCCGCAGGTGCATGAAGAACATCACGACGGCGGCGCCCTTGACCACCGACAGCACCAGCAGGATCGCCAGCAGCAGCAGGTCGGGCAGGCCGACCAGCGTCACCACCACCTCGACCACCGTGATGACCGCCAGGATGGCGCCGACGATCCAGTAGAAGCGCGTGGACTCGGGGTGCGCCTGTGCGGTATGTGCCTCGGCCATAGCTATCCTCTCCTAGCGCAATTCCAAAGTGCTTTTCCTGGGGAGGTGGGGCGGCTTCGCTACCTGCACGCCCTTACCTAGTAGAGTGTGACGAGCCACTAGTACAAGGTTCCGGAAGTTCCTATCGGGTTTGGGCTGCCACAATCGGTTCTGCGGTTCTGCAGTTCCGCGGCCACAGAACCACAGAACCGCAGAACTAACTGGCGACAACCGGCACGCTTTTCTGGAAAGCTGTACTAGCAACACGCGCCGCGTCTGCTACCACAGGCCCAGAACAGCGGCTGCCGGTTTGAAGTCGGGCAGCAGGTAGATCAGCGTGAAGATCGCTACCCACACTAGGTCGACGAAGTGCCAGTACAGGCCGGCGATCTCGACGTCCATGACATTCTCGGGCGAGCGCGGGTAGCGCATCACCTTCGCGAAGGTCGACAGCAGCCAGATCACGCCGATCGCGACGTGCGTGCCGTGAAAGCCGGTCAGGATGAAGAACGTCATGCCGAAGATGCTGGTCGGCATCGTGATCTCTTCGCCAACGATCAGCTCGGTGAACTCGTAGGCCTGGCCGCCCAGGAAGCAGAGCCCCAGGACCACGGTCGCCAGCAGCCAGATCCGAAACAGCCTCCGGTCGCCGCGCCGGATCGCCGCCAGCGCCAGCACCATCGTCACGCTGCTGGCCAGCAAGATCGCCGCAAGCGCGCTGGTGACGCCGATGCCGAGTGCTTCCTTCGGGTCGGGGCCGCCCGCCGCGAGGTTGCGCGGCTTGTAGATCAGATAGACGGTGATCAGCGTGACGAAGAACATGACCTCCGAGCCGATAAAGGCCCAGACGCCGATCTTGCGACTGTCGACCCCCAGCGAGGCCACCTCGTGGCCGCCGCCGTGGGCCGCGCTTGCGGCATGCCCTGCCGTCGTAGAGGCTTGGCTCATGCGTAGCTCCTCTGCCAGACCAAGGACCAACGACCAAGGACCAAAGGCTGTGGGTGCGCCGATTTGGTCATTCGTTCTTGGTCGTTGGTCATTTGTCGTTTATCTATCAGACCAAAGCCGGAAGAAGCGATAAGTTCATGTCCGCCATGCTGCGCTAGTGGCCCGGCGCATCCGCGTGCGCCGCGCGCACCCACCCGGCGATCGCGTAGGCCATGATCGCCAGCCCGACGAACATAAGGATCGAGAACGGGCTCTCCTGGACCGGGAAGCGGTAGATCGCGCCGTACCCGGCCACCGTGACGCCAAACGCCAGGATGAGCGGGAAGAACGTCGACGAGGGCATGTGGATCGCGCCCTCCTCGGCGTGCGCGCCCTGCCGCTCGCGCTCGCGCTGGCTGGCCTCGCCGCGCGTCATCGCCTTGGCGCCCGGCGCGTGGGCCACCTCCAGGTCGGGGTACTTCGAGTCCCACAGCGGCCGGCGGCTATAGATCGTCGGGATCTTATCGAAGTTGTGCGCCGGCGGCGGCGACGGGACCGCCCACTCCAGCGTCGCCGCGTCCCACGGGTCGGCCGGGGCGGGCGCGCCGTTGCGCAGGCTGGTGAGCATGTTCCAGATAAACATCAGGATGGAGAAGGCCAGCGCGAAGGCGCCGATCGTCTCGATCAGGTTCCAGAGCTCCCAGCCCATGCCGGCCTCGTAGGTGTAGTAGCGGCGCGGCATGCCCTCGGTGCCGAGGATGTGCATCGGGAAGAACGTGACGTTGAACGCGATCAGCATGAGCCAGAACTGCAGCTTGCCCAGCCGCTCGTTGTACATCTTGCCGGTCATCTTCGGGAACCAGTAGTAGAACCCGGCGAAGATCGCGAAGATGCTGCCGCCGAACAGCACATAGTGGATGTGCCCGACGACATAGTAGGTGTCGGTCTGCTGCAGGTCGATCTGCGGCGAGGCCAGCGTGACGCCGCTGATGCCGCCGATGATGAACATCGCCACGAAGCCGACCGCGAAGTACAGCGGCGTCTTCAGCCGGATGTTGCCGAGGTACAGCGTCGCGATCCAGTTGAAGATCTTCACGCCGGTCGGCACGCCGATCAGGAAGCTGCCGGCCGAGAAGATCCCGTTGACCAGCGGCCCCATGCCGGTGGCGAACATGTGGTGCGCCCAGACGGCGAAGCCCAAGAAGCCGATCGCGACCGTCGAGTAGGCGATGAACGCGTAGCCAAAGATCGGCTTGCGCGCGAAGGTCGGCAGGATCTCGGAGATCATGCCCATCGCCGGCAAGATCATGATGTAGACTTCGGGGTGGCCGAAGAACCAGAACATGTGCTGCCACAGCAGCGGGTCGCCGCCGCCGCTCGGCAAGAAGAAGTGCGTGCCGAACTGCCGGTCGAAGAACAGCATGATCTGCGCGACCGTCAGGCTCGGGAACGCGAAGATGATCAGAAACGACGTGACCAGGTTGGTCCACACGAACAGCGGCATGCGGTTGAAGGTCATGCCCGGCGCGCGCATGTTCAGCACGGTCACGATGAAGTTCAGCGCGCCGGCGATCGAGGCCACGCCGGTGACCAGCAGGCCCACCACCCAGTAGTCCATGCCGGTGGTCGGCGAGTACGGTTTCTCGCTGAGCGGGGCGTACGCGAACCAGCCCGCCGCCGGCGCGCCGCCGGTGATGAAGCTGGAGTACAGCATCAGGCCGCCGAAGATGAACAGCCAGATGCTCAGCGCGTTCAGCCGCGGAAACGCCATATCGCGCGCGCCGATCATCAGCGGCACGAAGTAGTTGCCGAACCCTACCAGCATCGGCATGATCGCGAGGAACACCATCGTCGTCGCGTGCATGGTAAAGATCTGGTTGTAGGCGTCCGGGCTCAGGAACGTGTTGTTCGCCGTGCCCAGCTGCACCCGGATCAGCAGCGCCTCGATCCCGCCGATGATGAAGAAGAAGAACGCCGAGATCAGGTACATGATACCGATCTGCTTGTGATCGACCGTGCTGAGCCAGGACGACCAGCCGGTGCGCCCCTTGGCCGGCTTCAGCACGGGTGCCCGGTCGATCGGGCGGTCGACAGTTGCCATACTACCTCCAGATCCGCTATCGCTCCGCGGGCTTTTCGATCGGGATGGTCTGACTCTCGAGGAACGCCACGATGTCCTGAATATCCTGGTCGGAGACAACGCCCGGCTTGATCACCGTGCTCTATGGTGTTGCCGGCCCTTGACGGCGCCCGGGTTGTGCAGCCAGGTCGACAGGTTCTCGGGCGTGTTCTTCAGCGCGCCGGCGGCGATCGTCTCGCGGTTGCCGAAGTAGGTCAGGTTCGGCCCGGTGACGCCGACCGCCTCTTTGTAGCCGCCGATTGCGTGGCAGGTGATGCACAGGTTCTTCACGTTCAGGAAGGCCTTCTCGCCGCGCGCCGGGTCGCCCGGCCCAATATTCGCGCCGGCGACCACCGGGCCGCGCGCCGGGCCGACCGGCTGCTGGTGCTGCTGCACCCAGCGCGCAAACACGTCGGGGGCGACGGCGATCACCCGGAAGCGCATCACCGCGTGCTGCTCGCCGCAGAACTCGGCGCACAGGCCGCGGTAGATGCCGGGCTGGTCGGTCTGGAACGACACCCGGTTCTGGTAGCCGGGGATCGCGTCGGTCTTGCCGGCCAGCTTGGGCACCCACGGGTTGTGGATGACGTCGATGCCGGTCAGATCGAACTGCACCGCGCGGCCGGTCGGGATGTAGATGTCGTTGGCGGTCACGAAGTTCGCATCGGGGTAGCGGATCTCCCACCACCACTGGTGGCCGACCACCTGGATCTTAAGCGCGTCGGCCGGCTGCGCCGAGTTGAGCGCCTGGGTGCGGAACGTCAGGACCGCGATCACCAGCAAGATCAGCGCCGGCGCGATCGTCCACATGATCTCGATGCGGGTGTTGCCGTGGATCTGGGCCGGGATAGCATCGCTCTCCGATCGCTGGCGGAACCGTAGGACCGAGTAGACCAGCAGCCCCTCCACCACCACGAACACACCCAACGCGGCCCAGAACACCGGTACCATCAGGTCGTAGATGCGCTGCGCGTGATCCCCGGCCGGGTAGGTCGTGGTGGCCGGAAGATTCTCACCACACGCAGCCAGCAGCAGCAACGCGCCGACCAGAGCCAGGGAAACGGTCACAGGCAGTCTAGAAGAGTGGCGACGTGCCCGCATGGGACCTCCTGCTAGGCTAGGGCGAACCATACTCGCGCAGCCGGCCGAACCTCGATCGCAGCACCCGGTCAGGAAGATGGGCAGCCGGGCACCTACCCGAGGTTCAACCAGCCTCCAGTATCATCCGCAGTAGATCGGACACCATACAAGTGAAAATTTGCACACAGAATTGCTTACAGAGATTATACTCAAGATGTCTAATTCGTCAACATTTTCACAAAGAATTCGGCTTGTGCAAAGCAAATTGATAAGAGTTGCACAGACTCAGCCGCAAACCTTGACACGGCGCCGCGCAGCCGCAGGGTGCTATAGCTGTGAGCAAAATCATTGAGCCACTCTGTAAGAACGAGATGTCGTTGTGCTGCCGTCCGTCGGACTGCCGGCTGGCTCCTGCCGACTGAACACTGCTATAGCGCAGCGGCGGAGCATCCGCGAAATGCGCGAATGTTCGCCTGGGATCACACTCGCGCCAACTCAGGCGCCGGCGCGCGTCTCCCGGCCCACTTATTGCTGCGTGTCTCGCCTGCGGCACCCGTTCCAGGATTAGCTATTCACGGTAGCTCTCGCGGCTCTCCGGGGGCGGCGTGCGGCAATTGGCGGCCTCGAGCCATGGTGGACAAGTGAGAGGACGGTATGAAAAAAGTCGCATGTCTCCTGGTGGTTCTGCTGCTGGCGGCTGGCGCCGGCGGCGCCCTGGCGCAGAGCAAAGCGCCCCCGCAGGCCAAAGGCGAGTTCAAGACCGCGGCTGGCGAGTCGGTCGGCAACGTGACGATGACCCAAATGCCGAACGGCACGGTCATGGTCAGCGTCGCCGTGCGCGCCCTGCCGCCGGGCGAGCACGGCATCCACATCCACGCGGTCGGCAGCTGCGCGCCGACGTTCGCGGCGGCCGGCGCGCACTACAACCCGGCCCAGCACCAGCACGGCCTGGAGAACCCCAACGGCCCGCACGCCGGCGATCTGCCGAACCTGGTCGTCCAGAGCAGCGGCTCCGGCACCTTCACGGCCATCACCGACCGGGTGACGATCGCCGCCGGGCCGAAGACGATCTTCGACGCCGACGGCAGCGCGCTGGTGATCCACGCCTTTATGGACGACCAGAAGACCGACCCGACCGGCAATAGCGGCGACCGGATCGCCTGCGCGGTGCTCCAGCCGGTGGCGGCCCCGCAGCCCGCGGCCCAGCTCCCGGCCCAGTCCAGCGCGACGGCCGAGTTCAAGACCTCGGTCGGCGAGACGGTCGGCAACGCGACGCTCACGCAGAACGCCGACGGCTCGGTGCGGCTGCAGGTGCAGGCGCGCGGGCTGCCGCCCGGCCAGCACGGCATCCACTTCCACCAGTTCGGCGCCTGCGCGCCCACCTTCGGCGCGGCCGGCGAGCACTTCAACCCGATGGGCACGCAGCACGGCCTGGAGAACCCCGGCGGCCCGCACGCCGGCGACCTGCCGATCCTCACGGTGGGCAGCGACGGGGCCGGCGCGCTCGACACGACCACCCGGCTGGTCACGCTCTCGCCTGGCGAGGCGTCGCTGTTCGACGCCGACGGCAGCGCGATCATCATCCACGCCTTTATGGACGACCAGAAGACCGACCCGAGCGGCAACAGCGGCGCGCGGATCGCCTGCGCGGTCGTGAGGCCGGGCACGCCGGCCGGCGCGCAGACCGGCGCGGGCCAGCAGCCGGCGCAGCTGCCGAACACCGGAGGCGCGGGCCTGCCCTGGGCGGCGCTCCTGGCGCTGGCGCTGCTGCTGCTCGGCGCGGGGGCGCTGGCGCTGCGCGGCGCGCGGCGGCACGATCGCTCCTCTTCGTAGCACCCTGCCGCGCTCCCGTCGCTACGGGAGCGGGGAATTGTTGGCAGGCCCTGGGGTTTCGGCGGAGCCGAAACCCCAGGCCTGCTGCTGTTTCCCCTCCGCTGCAAGGGGCGGGGGCAGGGGGTGGGGTCACCTGCCGCAGTGCAATGCGCAAAAACAAAAACCCATCCCGAAAGGAGGATATGGGTGAGGAGTATAAGAAGCTAGATCGTCTCCAGGAACAGCTGCAGCCAGCCGGGCACCGCGTCGGCGTTCTCCTCGCGGTGCGGCGAATCCAGCTGCGACACGACGTGGTGCCAGGTCAGCGCGCGGCAGAGCCTGCCGACCCGGAGCGCCAGACCAAGCGCCTCGCGCAGCCGCGCGCGCGGCTCGTAGCGCGTCCACGGCTCCAGGTATGCGTCGCGCAGCCGCGCCATCTCGGCGGCGCCTTCGTCCAGCTCAAGCGAGTAGGCGATGCTGCGCAGCGTGACGACCAGTGTGTAGAACGGGTGGCCGACGCCGCTCTCGCCCCAGTCGAAGAAGATGTAGCGCCCGTCGCGGATGAAGATATTGCCGTCGTGGAAGTCGTCGTGCTGCAGCGTCTCGGGCAGGCCGTACCCGGCCAGCCGCTCGCACAGCGCGTCGAGCTGCGGCGCCAGCTCGATCAGGCGGCCGTACTCTTCCGACGTCAGCCCATCGGGCTGATCGATCAGCAGCGCCGCGCGGTCGGCCAGCAGCGCCTGGTAGCGCGCCGGCAGCACCGCCAGCCGCCGGTCGAGCACGCCCAGCGCCAGCAGCTCGTCGCGGCGCGCGGCCAGGTCGATCTGCAGGCCAGCGTAGATCGGCA
Source organism: Candidatus Ribeiella danica (assembly GCA_016717335.1). Classification (GTDB taxonomy): domain Bacteria; phylum Chloroflexota; class Chloroflexia; order Chloroflexales; family Roseiflexaceae; genus Ribeiella; species Ribeiella danica. Next base: position 461,473 of record JADKFS010000002.1, on the reverse strand, counting down.
GCAGCCGCTCCCAGTGCTCCAGGTCACGATCGGCGCGGATGACGCTGCGCAGCGTCGCCCCGCCGTCGGGCATGAGCATCCAGCCGCGCTCGAGGTCGGCCGCCAGCAGCGGCGCGATACAGTCGGGGCGCCAGCGCGCCAGCGCCTGCGTCAGCGCCGGCTCGTGCGCCAGCGCCGGCGTGGTGGCCTTGAAGTAGATATCGCCCGCGTCCGTCGGCACGCGCAGCACCGTCGACCAGGGCCGCACGTGCGGCTGCTCGATCGGGCCGGTCACGGCGATCCCGCGCTGCGCGAGCTGCGCGCCGATCCAGCCGGCGGCCTGCTCGGACCAGCCCGGCTGCGCCCAGGGGATGGGCTGATAGCGAGATGTCATTGTCGCGCTCCTCTCCAAGACAAGATGATCGGCGGATAACGCTGGCAAGACAAAGTTCTTGCAAGCCTCTCACTCCGACGAACCGGACGCCGGCGCGGTTTCGCGCTCGAGCAGCGTCAGCCAGATCAGCGCCTCTTCGTCCGTCTGGCCGCACATCTCGGGCGAGGGGCGCAGGCTGAGGCAGACCGCCGGCCGCTCGGGCCTGCCGAACAGCGCGCAGCGGTTGTCGTCGGTCAGCTGGGCGCAGCGCACGCCGGCCGGCTTTCCGTCGGGCATGCCCGGGATAGGGGAGGAGATCGAGGGGGCAATGCAGCAGGCGCCGCAGCCGATCCGGCAGTCCATTCAAGCCGCCGCAATCGCGCGCTCGACCGGCAGCTCCGGCCCCGCGCCGCCGAGCCAGGCCAGGAACTCGACGTTGCCGGCCGGCCCGGTGATCGGCGAGCGCGCCAGCCCGTGCGGCGCCAGCCCGACGTCCGCGGCGAACGCCAGCACCTCGCGCAGCACCGCGGCGTGCACGGCCGCGTCGCGGACCACGCCGCCCCGGCCGACCTGCTCGGCGCCGGCCTCGAACTGCGGCTTGATCAGCGCGACCACCCATGCCTCCGGGGTGATCAGCCGCTGCACCGCCGGCAGCACCAGCCGCAGCGAGATGAACGAGACGTCGATCGTGGCGCAGTCGGCCAGGGGTGGGGCTTGGGCGCTCTCACTAGTCCCAAGTCCCAAGTCCCTAGCCCCAAGGGGGAGGAAGGGCCTCCAGGTAGCGAATATTCGTCCGGTCGAGCAGCACGACGCGCGGGTCCTGGCGCAGCCGCCAGTCGATCTGGCCGTAGCCGACGTCGACCGCGTAGACGCGCGCGGCGCCGCGCTGCAGCAGCACGTCGGTGAAGCCGCCGGTCGAGGCGCCGACGTCGAGCGCCACCAGGCCGCCCGGGTCGAGCGCGAAGCTGTCGAGCGCGTGGGCCAGCTTGTAGCCGCCGCGGCTGGCGTACGGCAGCGCCTCGGCGACCTCGACCGAGGCGTCGTCGGGGATCAGCTCGCCGGCCTTGGTGCGCGGCGCGCCGGCCACCCGCACCGACCCGGCCAGGATCAGCGCCTGGGCTTTGCTACGCGTCTCGGCCAGCCCGCGCTGCACCAGCAGCTGGTCGAGCCGGGTCTTGTTCTTTGCCATACTTGTGCGGTTGCAGGTTGGCAAGTTGCATGTTGCAAATCTAGGAACGTGCGAACATGCGCACGTGCGAACCTTCTCACCTGCTACTGCCCCAGACGATCGATCTCGGCCTCGAGCGCGGCGATATAGCCGCCCAGCCACGCCGGGGCGCGCCCGGCGTCGCGGCGCGCGCGCAGGCTGGCCAGCTCGGCCCGCCGCCTGCGCAGCTCGGCCTGCGTGTCGGGGGCGGGCCGCGCGACCGGCCGCACGTCGGTCTGCGCGTCGAGGTAGGCGGCGACGATCTGCGAGACCAGGTCGGTCAGGTCGACCTCGCGCTCGCGCACGATCGCCTCGAGCCTGGCGCGCTGCTCGGGCGTCAGCAGCAGCCGCGCCGGGATGCTGAACAGCCCGTGTCGCTCGGTCATAGCAACCTCCTGGCCGAATTATACCATCTTGAGGCGCCGGCGCGGGCGGCCTGCTGGTTCGCGCCCGCTGGTCGCCCTTGGGGGCGGCGCGCCTAAGCACGCCTCGAAAGCAAGCCCACGCTGGCCATCCCCTAAAATCGGTCATGCCGGCGTTGATCATGATGAGACCCTTGTGACGCCGGCCGCCCCGATCGGATGCGCCACCTCGTGACGCGGGGCAGCCGCCGGACCCGGCTGTGCGTGATCCTCAACCCGCCTCCACCAGCCAGCACGGCCGCCACGGACGTCACAGGCGCGATAAGGAGGGCCGAGCCATGGCACGCAAGAGCACCCAGTCCACCGCGCTTCCCTTCGCGGAGTTTCTACGAACCTGGTGGTACCTGCCGATCACTGTCTGGAAGGATACCTTCGAGGACTTCTTTCATCCGCAGCTCTTTCTGGGCTGCAACATCGAGGACATGGACGACGAGTATCACGTGCTCGACGAGGTCGGCAGCTACGGCAAGCAGCTCAGCCAGATCCTGAAAGTGACGGACGTCCTCGTCAAGAAGATGGAGGGAGAGCTATCGGAGGAGGACCAGCTCGTCGTATGGCAGTTCCGCGAGTACGAGGCGCGCGTCGCCAAGGCGCTCGCCGAGAGCCGCGGCCCCCAGGCAACCGATCTCACGATCGGCTACGTCGATCGCCTGGAGAGCGCCCTGCGCGCGAAGCGCCAGAGCGACGCCCCCGAGGAGTTCGCCCAGCTGATCCAGAAGCTTCGGATCGTGGTCGAGCGCAGCAACGGGGTCAACGGGGTGGTCACGTCCAATTGAGCGCGCGCTCCTACTCCACGACCCTGGCCTCGCGCAGCGCGGCGATCTCGCCCTCGTCGTAGCCAAGCTCGCGCAGCACCTCGTCGGTGTGCTGGCCCAGCAGCGGCGGCGGCAGCCGCACCTCCGGCGGCGTGGCCGACAGGTGGTAGGGCGGGCCGACCACGCTGATCGTGCCGGCGGTCGGGTGTTCGAGCTGCCGCACGATCTCGATCGCCTGGGTCTGCGGGTCGGTGAAGACGTCGTGCAGGTCGCGCACCGCGCCGCAGGGCACGCCGGCCGCGCTCATCCGCCGCTCGATCTCGGCCACCGAGCAGCGCAGGAACTCGCCCGCCAGCAGCTCGTTCAGCGCGTCGCGGTTGGCCAGCCGCTCGCGGTTGGTGGCGAAGCGCGGGTCGGCGCGCAGCTGATCGAGCGCCATCGCCGCGCAGAAGCGCCGCCACAGGTCCTCCGTGCCGACCGCCAGGTTGAAGTAGGCGTCGGCGGCGCGGTACAGCCCGTACGGCACGATCGTCGGGTGCAGGTTGCCGCTGGTGCCGGGCGCGGCGCCGGTGGCGAAGTAGCGCGCGGCCTGGTAGGTCATCATCGCCAGCTGGCCCTCGAGCAGCGAGGTGTCGACGCGCTGCCCGACGCCCGTGCGCGCGCGGTGGTAGAGCGCCACCTGCACCGCGTAGGCCGCGAACATGCCGGCCATCAGGTCGGCGATCGCGATGCCGACGCGCATCGGCGCCCCGCCGATCTCGCCGGTCACGCTCGCCAGATCCCGCCCAGGCCCTGCAGGATCTGGTCGTAGGCCGCGCGCTCGCGCTCGGGGCCGACCTGCCCGAACCCGGAGATCGAGCAGTAGACGATGTCGGGCCTGATCGCGCGGCAGGACTCGTAGCTGAAGCCCAGCCGGTCGAGCGTGCCGGGCACGAAGTTCTCCAGCAGCACGTCGCTCTGGGCCACCAGCCGGCGCAGCACCTCGGCGCCGCGCGCGTCGCGCAGGTTCAGCGCGACGCTGCGCTTGTTGCGGTTGACGCTGAGAAAGTAGCTGCTCTCGCCGCCCTGGAACGGCGGCCCCCCAGCCGCGCGCGTTGTCGCCCACGCCGGGCTGCTCGACCTTGACGATATCGGCGCCCTGTCGCCCAGCATCTGGGCGCAGAACGGCCCGGCCAGGGCGCGGGTCAGGTCCAGCACGCGCAGGCCGGCGAGGGGCAGGGTTATAGCGCTCATCTTTTCCCACATGCATCAGGTTGGACGAGCCGCCATTATACCATTTTGCTGGCGGGGGCTGCGCGCCCCCGTGCCCCCGCGAGGGTCGGTCGCACCTCCAGCGCCTGCGGGGGCTGCGCGCCCCCGTGCCCCTGTGCGTGGCGCGCCTCCAGCGTCTGCGGGGGGCTGCGCGCCCCCCGCGCCCCCGCGGGCGGGGGTGGGCCGCCACCCCCGCCGCCCCCCGGCCGGGGCTGCGCCCCTGGACCCCAAAAGAACGCCGCCTCATTTGCGAGGTTTGATGGGCATGCCTGGCTGAATCCAGGCACGGCGGGCAGCGCACACGGTTGTGCGGGGGGCTGCGCGCCCCCCGCGCCCCCGCGGGCGGGGGGTGGGCCGCCACCCCGCCGCCCCCGACCGGGCTGCGCCCCTGGACCCAAAAAGAACGCCGCCTCATTTGCGAGGTTTGATGGGCATGCCTGGCTGAATCCAGGCGCGGCGGGAGGAAACCCGCTGTCATGGGAACGCCGAACTCAGGCGCGACGGGGTGCACCCGCCTGCCGGGGATGTTGTCGGGCATGCACCACAGGCATTGACGCTGATGTGGCCTTTTTTGCCGGAGGGGGGCCGGGGGAACCGGCGTGGGTTCCCCCGGGCGGGGGGTCGGGGGCGCAGCGCCCCGGAAGGATTCACGCTGGGGCCGGGGGCGCAGCGCCCCGGAAGAATCGGATCGCTCTCCGCAGGAGGAGTAGGCGGGGGGCCGGGGGCGCAGCGCCCCGGAGAAAAGCTGAGCCTTAGCGCCCCTGGTGCGTCAGGATCGCGTCGAACACTCTCGTCGCCAGGATGTTCGGGTCGGTGGCCGCCTGGTCGACGCCGAGCGCGACCGAGATCCCGCTCTCGGGCGCGAACCAGACCGCCGATCGGAACCCGCCAAACCCGCCGATGTGGCCGAGCACGGTGCTCGCCGCGGCCGGGCGCTCCTGCCCGCCGGCGTCCGGCCCGACCGGCAGCCGGTTGCGCATGACTCCCAGGCCGTACTCCAGCGCGGGCATCTTGTACTGGCCCTTGCCGCCGACGAAGGTCAGCATCGTCTCCAGCGTGGCCGGCTCCAGCAGCTCGCCGCTAAACAGCGCCTGCGCGAAGCGCTGGACGTCGCGCGGCGTCGAGACGATGTTTGCCGTCGCGAACGCGAACGACATCGCCACCTTTGTCTGGTCCACGCCGTTGGAGTACCCGCGCGCCTGCGCGCCCTCGATCGCCTCGTCGGGCGCGAAGAACGTCTGCGCCAGCTCGAGCGGATCGAAGATCCGCCGGCGCATCTCCTGCGCCAGCGTGTGGCCGGTCGCCTGCTCGACGATCATGCCCAGGATGACGTAGTTCGTGCTGGAGTAGTCCCAGGCGCCCTTCGCCCCTGGGCGGAACGACGGCGGGAACTTGGCCGCGTACTCGACCAGCTCGCGCGGCGTGAAGGTCCGCTCGGGGCTGCGGTACGCCTGGTTGACGAAGCTGCGGTCCTCCAGGTAGTCGTACAGGCCGCTGGTGTGCTGGAGCAGGTCGCGCACCGCGATCTTGTTCCCGTTCGGCAGCAGGTCGGGCAGCCAGGTCGACATCGGGGCGTCGAGGTCGATCGCGCCCTCTTCGGCCAGCTGCAGCACGACGACGGCGGTGAAGACTTTGCTGATGCTCGCGATGCGCACGAGCGTGCCCGGCTCGATCGGCTCCTTGGATCGGCGGTCGCGCACGCCGCTGGCGCCGGCCCAGGGCTTCTGGCCGGGGATCGACACCGCCAGGCTCGCGCCCGGAATAAAGCCGTCGGCGACGGTCTGGTCGAGGATGCGCTGGAGCTTGGCCGCGAGCGCCGGGTCGAACTGCTCCAGGGCGGCCGCGGCCGGCGAGGACGCAATCGCCGTCGGGTCGTTCGCCGCCGAGGTGGTCGCTGTCGGCTCGGGCGGTACGACGGCCGGCGCGGTGGCCCGCGACACGGCGGTGCTTGCCGGCGTGATCGCGCTCGCCGCAGCCGTAGCGGTGGGCGGGCCGGCCAGCGTCGGCAGCGCGAGAGGCGTCGCGGGCTGCCGCTGCGCTTCGGGCGGCACCGAGCAGGCCGCCGTGAAGAGCAGGACCATGCTCAGGGTCGGGAGCGCCGGCCGGCGCACGATCGGGCCGCCGGGGTTCGGCGTGGGTGTGTCGCGGCCTGCCCACAGCGCGCGCCACAGCCGGCCAAGCGCACCGTGGCGGATCGGCAGCTCGACGAGCCGGTAGGACAGCGCGGCCAGCCCGATCACGAGCGCGAGCCGCAGGGCCAGCAGCGGCAGGCCGTCGAGCGGCACATCCTGGTAGGGGCGGGTCACCATGAAGATTGGCCAGTGCCAGAGGTAGATCCCGTACGAGCGCAGCCCAATCCAGCGCAGCGGGCGCCAGCCGAGCAGCCCCGGCACCAGCCGCGCGCCGGGGTGCGTGGCCGCCGCGATCACGGCCGCCGTGGCGAGCGCGATCAGCGCGAAGCCGCCGCGGTAGAGCAGCGGGTTCGCCTCGTGCAGCCAGGAGTACGCGGCGAGCAGCCCGCCGAGCGCGAGCAGGCCCGCGACGTCGAGCAGGGTGCCGCCGCGACGCCCCACGATCGCCTGCCCGGGCGACCAACCGATCGCCAGCGCGGCGCCGATCAGCAGCCCCGCGGCCCTGGTGTCGGTCCCGTAGTAGACCCGCGACGGGTCGGCGCCGGGCACGAACAGCCCGATCATCAGCGCCAGGCTCGTCGCCGCCGCGACGAGCGCCGCGACCAGCAGGCCGTGGCGACGCAGGTAGCGCACCCCGGCCAGGAACAGCGGCGGCCAGAGCAGGTAGAACTGCTCCTCGACCGCCAGCGACCAGAGGTGCTGGAGCAGCGACGGGCGGACGACCGGGTCGAAGTAGGACTGCTGGCCGGCCACCAGGTGCCAGTTCATCACGTAGCCGAGCGTGGCGAGGACATCGCCGCGCAGCCCGTCGGTCTCGCCCGGCAGCAGCGCCGCGTGGAGCGCCAGCGTGCCCGCGAGCACGAGCAGCAGCGCCGGGAGCAGCCGGCGCGCGCGGCGCGCCCAGAACGCCACCAGGTCGATCCGGCCGCGGCCCCGCCACTCGGCCAGCAGCAGCGCGGTGATCAGAAAGCCGCTGAGCACAAAGAACGACTCGACGCCGAGGAACCCGCCCCATACGCCCAGGTCGGCGTGGTAGAGCAGCACGCCGACGACGGCGAGCGCGCGCAGGCCGTCGAGGCCGGGCAAGTACGGCAGCCGCGCCTCGCTCCGATCGAGCCGGCCGGTCGCTGCGGATCGGTCCAGTCCCATCGCTCCCTCCTCCGAGATTTGCGGCGCTGAGCAGCACGGACTGTGCCGCTAGACCGCCCCCGGTGGATGAGAGCATGGTGAGAGTTGGCTGCGGGGCGCTGCGCCCCCGCCCCCCGCCTACTCCTCCTGCGGAGAGCGATCCGATTCTTCCGGGGCGCTGCGCCCCCGGCCCCCCGGCCGGGGGAACCCACGCCGGTTCAAGACGCTTCGCCGCGTGCTTTTCCGGGGCGCTGCGCCCCGGCCCCCCGGCCGGGGAACCCACGCCGGTTCAAGACGCTTCGCCGCGTGCTTTCCGGGGCGCTGCGCCCCGGCCCCCCGCCCGGGGGAACCCACGCCGGTTCAAGACGCTTCGCCGCGTGCTTTTCCGGGGCGCTGCGCCCCCGGCCCCCCGCCCGGGGGAACCCACGCCGGTTCAAGACGCTTCGCCGCGTGCTTTTCCGGGGCGCTGCGCCCCCGGCCCCCCGCCCGGGGGAACCCACGCCGGTTCAAGACGCTTCGCCGCGTGCTTTTCCGGGGCGCTGCGCCCCCGGTCCCCCGCCCGGGGGAACCCACGCCGGTTCCCCCGGCCCCCCTCCGGCAAATGATGTCGTACTAATTGCATTGCTGGTGGCCCATGCTTGGCACCATTCCGATCGGACCTGTTGTCTTTCTACGCGCCTGGATTCAGCCGGGCATGCGCGTCAGGCATCGCAAACAAGGCGGCATCTTTTTGGGGTCCAGGGGCGCAAGCCCCGGCCGGGGGGCGGCGGGGGTGGCGGCCCACCCCCGCCCGCGGGGGCACGGGGGGCGCGCAGCCCCCCGAATGCGGTGTGGGGTATGACCCGCGCGGGGCATGGGGGGCGCGCAGCCCCCCGGAAACGCTTGGGGTGCAGCCCGCGCAGGGGTGCGGGGGGCACGGGGGCGCGCAGCCCCCCGAAATGAGGCTAGCTCGCCTGGCGGCTGGCCGCAACCATGCGCTCCATCCGCTCGCGCGCCGCGCCGGAGCGCAGGCTCGCGCGGGCCAGCTCCAGCCCCTCGCGCAGGTCGCCGGCCCTGTCGGCCGCCACCAGCGCGGCGGCGGCGTTCAGCAGCACGATGTCGCGCTTCGGCCCCTGCTCCTCGCCGCCGACGATCGCCCGCGCGGTCGCGACGTTCGCGGCCACGTCGCCGCCCAGCACCGCCTCGCGCGCGGCCGGCGCCAGCCCCAGCGCGGCGGCCGAGATCTCGGAGCGGCGCGGCTCCTGGCCGGCGCGCACCTCGAAGGCCAGGTTCGGCCCGCTGAGCGCCAGCTCGTCCAGCCCGCCGTGGCCGTGCACCACCAGCGCGTGGACCGTGTCGAGCCGCGCCAGCGCGCGGGCCAGCTTCTCGGCCAGGGCAGCGTCGGCCACGCCGACGACCTGGTGGCGCGCGCGGGCCGGGTTGGTCAGCGGGCCGAGGATGTTGAAGGCCGTGCGGATGCCGATCTCGCGGCGCACCGGGCCGGCGTAGCGCATGGCCGGGTGGAAGCGCGGCGCGAACATAAAGCCGATGCCGGCCTGGCGCAGGCAGCGCGCCACGCCCTCGGCGTCGAGCTCGATATTCACGCCCAGCGCCTCCAGCACGTCGGCCGAGCCGCAGGCGCTCGACATCGCGCGGTTGCCGTGCTTGGCCACCACCGCGCCCGCGCCGGCCGCGACGAACGCGGCGGTGGTCGAGATGTTGAACGTGCCCGAGGCGTCGCCGCCCGTGCCGCAGGTGTCCAGCACCGCGCCGTCGTAGTGCACCGGCGTGGCTTTGTCGCGCATCACCGCGGCCATCCCGGCGATCTCGGCCTCGGTCTCGCCCTTCAGGTGCAGCGCGGTCAGAAACGCGGCGATCTGCGCCGGGGTGGCCACGCCGGTCATGATCTCCTCCATCGCCTCGGCCGCCTCGGCCTGCGAGAGGTCCCTGCCGCGCACGAGCTGGACGATCTGGTCGCGGATTGGCATGAGCGGTTCTCCTACGCGCCGCGCGCTCGCGGCGCTACATTGATGCGCACCGGCTCCGTTGGGGTGCGCCGTTCATAGTCGCTCGAACATCGTCCGATTGTCGATCTCGGTGGGTTGTCACCCTATCGGTGGGTTTTCGCCGTAGGGGCGTTCAATTGAACGCCCCTCCATCGCATTGCGGCGATGTTCATTGTGCCCGTCGCGGCGCGTCCGCTGAGACACCCTGCCATCGATCGACGTTCGCCGCCGCCGGCCCCATTCATCACGCGTCTCCGCCGCCCGCCCGATCGCCCTCCACGGCATCATCGCCGCCCTGCGCCCGCGCGAGCAAGTCGTCCATCATCGCCACATATTGCTCGGCGTGAACCTGAGCGAATATCTCCCGCGCGCGCTGCAGGTAGCTCGACGCCTCCGCGGAGCGCGCGCGGCCAAGCAGCGCAATGCCATAGTTGCCGAGCGCCGCGCCGACACTGAACACAGCGCCGATCGCGGCGTACTGTGTGATCGCGCGGTCGAGCAGGAGCGCCGACTGCTCGGGGTCGGCGTCGATCAGCAGGCGGCTCTGCGCGGCCAGCACGTTGGCTTCGCCCAGCTTTGAGCCCACCGCGCGGAAGAGCGTGAGCGCCGCCGCGTAACTCTCCAGCGCCGCGTCCCGCTCATCCCGGAACTGCTGCACGTCGCCAAGCGCCTTCTGCACGTTGGCTTCGCCCAGCCGGTCGCCGAGCCGCCGCGCGGCCGCGAGCGTCGCGTCGAGCCAGCCGCGCAACCGCGGGTCGTAGTTGTTGTGCAGCGTGTTTCTGGCCGGAGTCTTGTAGTCGACCAGCAGCCGCGCCGCTTCGTCGTCGTGTAGCGCGGTCCGGGCCAGCCAGTCCAGCGCGGCGCCGACGTTGGCCCACTCCAGCGGCGCGTTGTAGGTCATGCGGCCCGCGCGGAGCGCGTCGTCGTAATCCTGCACGACTGCCAGCATGGCCGCGGCCTGGCGGCGGCGGTAGTCCTCCAGTACGACTGGGTCGGGCGCCTGGCGCCGCTCGACGTAGGCCCGCAGCACCGGCGGGTCGAGGTCGTAGCGCGCGCCGCGCCGGGCGATCAGCCCGGCGGCCTCGGCCGGCCGCAGCACGCTGTCGCGGAAGTCGATCGCCGCGTCATCCCCGCCGTCCTCGCCGCTGGTCACCACCGCGCGCAAGTGCGCCTCCTCGGCACCGCCGGGGAAGGCCAGCAGCGCGTGCAGCGCCGCCAGGCTGCCGGGGGCGCGCGCCAGCAGCGCGTCGAGCATGCGGCCGATCAGCTCCTGCAGCGCATCCTCGACGTCGCGCCCGCGCATACGCTCCAGCCGCAGGCGCGCGCCGTCCCAGCCCTCGTCGGCGACCAGCCCGGCCGCCAGCTTGAGCAGGTAGGGGTGCCGGAACGCCAGCCCGGCCAGCTCGTCGTAGGGCGCCAGCGCCGCGCGCGAGATCGTCGCCGGCAGGCCGGCCTGCCGCCGCAGCCGCTCCAGGCGCATGGCCTCCTCGGGCGCGAGCGCGCCGGCCGGCGGCAGCGTGACTGCCTGGCGCTGGCACTCGTCCCATGCCAGCCGCAGCGCCGCGGCCTCGTCCAGCGCCTCAATCTCGAAGCGGTCGCGCCGGTCGACCAGCCCAGTCAGCGGGTCGTGCTCGCGCGGGCGCAGCGTCATCAGCACGCGCGAGCCGCCGTGCGGGTCGACCAGGCGCAGCGTGCGCGCAAGCTCGGCCGCGCGCGGCGGGTCGAGCGTCTCAAGGTTGTCGAGCAGCAGCAGCACGCGGTAGGTGTTGAGCCGGTGGGCCACCGCGCCGGGCAGGTTGTCGGCGTCGCGCGCGTCGCCGGTGGTCTCCAGCGCCTCGTTGAGCGCCCGTAGGATGTGCGCCAGCCCCCAGCCGGCGGGATCGTGCTTGGCGCTGGCGAAGGCGACCGCGCGGAAGCGCCAGGCGCAGCGCAGCGCGGCGTTGAGCGCCAGGCTGGTCTTGCCCATTCCGCCCACGCCGCACAGCAGGCCGGCCAGTCGGCCGCGCTCGCCCAGCCAGCCTGCGAGCCGCCGCAGCTCGCCCGCGCGGCCCACGAACCCCTTGAGCGCTTGGTAGTCCAACTCGCGGTTCTGCGGCACCGGGTTGCGGATGAACCACGGCTCGCGCGCCGGCTCCTGGCCGGGGTCGAGGTCGAGCGTGAGGCCGGGGTCGCCGAGCAGCAGCAGGTTGGCGGCGCGCTCCTCGGGCGTGCCGGGCGCGAGCAGCGAGCCGTCGGAAATCCCGGCCGTAATCGCCTGGCGCGCGCGATCAAAGGCCACGCCCGCGCTCGCGCCCGCGGCAAGGTAGCCGTAGAGCTGGTCGCTCAGCAGCACCGCCTCGGGCTCGTAGATCTGGCTGCGCGTGGCGATCGCGCAGGCCACCCCAGCCCGCTCGACCAGCGCGCGGGCGATCTCCTCGGACTCGCAGGCGTTGAGCACCACCAGCCGCGCGCCGCTGCGGCGCACTATGTCGACCAGCCGGTCGACCGGCAGCAAAACCTCGCGGCCCTGCTCGTCCTCCAGCAGCAGGCCGGCCGGCGTGCCGTGGCAGCTGACGTGCAGTGCCTGGTAGCCGGGGTCGCGCGCGGCCAGCGCGCGGCCGAGCGCGTCCGGCGTAGGCGGGGCCAGCCGCACCATCGCCCACGGCACGCCGCGCCCCCCGACGGCGTCGCGCGCGCGGCCGGTTGCTTCCTGCAAGCGCTCCCACTCGCCCCACACGTCCAGCGGCCTGCCGGTGGGCGGGCCGTCGCCGCGCGCGTCGCTCAGCGGCGTGGCGAGCACCGCCAGCAGGCGCAGGTAGGCGCGGGCGCGCGGCTCGCCGGCAAAGCCGGCGGCGTCGAACACCACGTTGAAGACATTGCCGTGCACCTGCCAGCCGGGCTGGTCGACCCGCGGCGCGCTCATTCGGGCTTACCTGCCATGAACCAGGCCAGCACCTCGTCGTCGCTCGCGGCGGCCAGATCGAGCGCGGGCCGGCCGGGCGCCTCAAGCCGCGCGGCGGGCGTCACGCGCGCGGCGCGGCACTTCGCGCGCCAGGCGTTGATCGTCTCGGCCAGCTTGATCGCCTCGTTCGCCGCGCCCACCACCGCCTTCGCGCCCTCGGCCGCGGCGACAACCGCAGTGCCGATCGCCATGAACATCAGCCAGGCGCCGGCGGGGTCGCGGGCCGTAACCTCGCGCAGCTGCACCGCGCGGCCCGCCAGCGCGTCCAGCAGCCCCTCGCGCTGGTCGGCGGGGAGGTCGGCGGCGATCTGGATCATAAACGATGCCGGTTGCTCCATCGTATGCTCCTTGTGTGCGCTGTGCGTACTGCCGGGAAGGGGAAGCATGCGCCTGCCGCGCGTCGTAGCGCGTCGCGACGATTGTACAGCAAAAGGCGACAGGATGACAAGGGGACAGGGGACAGGGGACAGAGGAAAGGGAACAGGGGAGAGGGGAGAGGGAACAGGGGAGAGGGGGTGTGACGTGCGTTTTTGCATGCTTGCACGCCGGCGGGACGCGTTCCATCGCAAGAAGATACGTCACCTCAGCGGACAGGCGACAGGGGATAGCGAGCAGCGGTTGAGCAGCAGTCGCGCGTGCATCGTCTCCGCCGCGCCGGCGCTCGTGCAGCAGCGGCGCGCGTCGCCTCCGCCGCGCCGGCGCTCGTAGAACAGCCGCGCGCGCCGCCTCCGCCGTCCTGGCGCTCGTAGAACAGCCGCGCGCGCCGCCTCCGCTGTCCTGGCGGTCGGGCAGCCGGCGCGTGCTCCGCCTCCGCCGGCGCGGCGGTGCTTCAGCTCCACTAACGACACTTGGTAATATTTTGGTATAGACGGCGCATATAATCGGCAGCAACAGCCCGAGCTTGGGCGACGATGCGGCCGGAGAGACACACAGCGCCGCGATCCGCATCGCAAACGTACGTATGAGGAGGATTACTGTGGCTGTAAACCAGAACCGCCGCCTGCGTGTCGAGGACCTCGACGCCGACAAGAAGACGCTGATCGGCATCCAGACGCTGCCCGGCTACGCCCCGCACGACGCCGCCTGCACCAGCGAGAAGCTCATCAGCCTGGAGCAGCAGATGCACGCCGCCCAGCAGGAAGAGATCCGCGCCACGCAGGCGCTGGATCGCGCTCGCGTCGCCGCGATCGCCTCGGAGTGGGCGATGCACAACGCGCTGCTCAAGGCCAAGCACGAGGTGCGCGCGCAGTTCGGCGACGAGTCGGACGCCTTGACGACGGTCGGGCTAAAGCGAAAATCAGAGCGCAAGCGCCCGGTTCGCCGCGCCGCCTAGCCCTGACCGGGTGACCGGGTGGCCGGGTGGCCGAGTGGGTGACAAGGTGACCGGGTGACCGGGTGAAGATCAGCGAATCGTCACCTTGTCACCTTGTCACCTTGTCACCCACTCGTCTCCTTGTCTCCTTGTCTCCTTGTCTCCTTGTCTCCTTGTCTCCTTGTCTCCTTGTCTCCTTGTCTCCTTGTCTCCTCGTCCCCTCGTCGCGGCTTACCTCCCCACGTAGCGCAGCCGGAAGATCCGCCCGTTCAGGTCGTCGGTGATCAGCAGGCTGCCGTCGCGGTCGATCAGCAGCCCGGCCGGCCGGCCCCACACGTCGCCGTTGGCGTTCCAGCCGCGCACCAGGTCCTCCATCCCCACCGGCCTGCCGTGCCTGAAGCGCACGCGCGCGACCAGGTAGCCGCCGAGCTGCTGCACCTGGTCCTTCGCGGTGCCGTGGAAGGCCACCAGCGCGTCGCCCTGGTAGGCGGCCGGGAAGGCCGGCCGGTTGTAGAACACCAGGCCGAGCGGCGCCCAGTGCGGCGGGAACTTGATGGCCGGCGCGGTCGCGCCCGCGCACCTGGCCGGGTCGTTGAACTCGGGGTTCGGCACGTTGTCGTCGTAGCAGAACGGCCAGCCGTAGCGCTTGCCCTGCTCGAGCAGGTTCAGCTCGTCCGATACGCGATTCTGGCCGAGGTTGTTGCGGCCCATGTCCGCGCCCCACAGCTCGCTCGTGAACGGCCGCCAGTCGAAGCCGACGGTGTTGCGCAGCCCCGCGGCGAAGACCTCCACGCCGCTCCCGTCCGGGTTCATCCGCAGGATCGCCGCGCGCTGCGGCGTGTCCTCCACGCACACGTCGCACGACGAGCCGACCGAGACGTACAGCTTGCCGTCCGGCCCAAGCGCGACGGTGCGGGTGCGGTGGCCGTACAGGTCCTTGGCGCCGCTCGGCAGCGCGGCGATCTGGTCGACCTGGCGCGCCGCGCCGCTTGCGTCGAAGCTCGACAGCCGCACCAGCCGGTCCTCGGCCGCGGCGTACAGCTGGCCGCCGACGAACGCCACGCTGTGCACCGCCGCCAGCCCGCCCGCGATCGTCTGGGCCTGGTCGAAGCGCCCGTCGCCGTTCCAGTCGCGCAGCCGCACCACCTGGCTGGTCGTGTGCGAGCCGTAGACGACCGTGCCGTCGGCCGGGTCGATCGCCATGAAGCGCGGCGCCGCCAGGCCGGCCGCGGCCTCCTGGATCGTGAAGCCGACCGGCACCTCGAGCGGGTGCGGCCAGCCGGGCGCCTGGACCCGGTGGTACTGCGGCGGGCTCGCGCCGGCGCTGGGGTCAAACACCTCGGCGCCCAGCCGGCCGAGCAGCACCTTGAACGGGTCGGGGTTGGCCGGCACGTACTCGAAGCGCGCCCGCTCGAACCACTGCGTCAGCCCGCTGAAGCCCGAGCTGTTGGTCTCGACCGCCGGCTCGGAGATCGGGTAGCCGAACAGCGCCAGCGACTCCTGGAAGCTCTTGCCGCCCCGGCCGTCGAACTCCAGGCCGTGGCCGCGCCAGTAGCTCAGGAACGGCTCGCAGACGGCGTGGCCGGTCTCGGGGAAGAACTGGCAGCCGGGCTGCGGCGCGCCCTTCGGGAAGGTCTGCCAGTCGCGGCCCTGGCGGCGCAGCTGCTCGTCGCCGAGCCGGCCGAGCAGCACATCGTAGGGCGCGCGGTTCTCGGGGTGCGCCTCGAAGCGCTCGCGCTCGAACCACTGCGTGGCGAACGCGCCTTCGCCGCCCTGCTCGGTGCGCTGCTCGGAGACCGGCAGGCCGAACACCGCCAGGCCGCCGTTGCCGTCCCAGAACTGCAGGAAGCGCCCCGCGGCGCACTCGCCGGTCTCCGGGAAGCAGCGCTCGCCCGGCGCGGCCGCGGCGGCCGGCGCCAGCGCGGCGGCCAGCAAGACCAGCGGCAGGAACAGGATCGCTCGTCGGCTCATGCTAACCTCCTCTCATGCCGGCGACGGCCGGTAGCGCGCCATCACGCGCTGCAGCTCGTCCAGCGGCAGCGCGTGGACCGTGCGCCCGCGGTAGCCGGTCATCGTCTCGGCGGCGCACAGCGCGTTGAGGATGGCCTCCTCGACTGCGTCGGCCGTCGCGACGAACAGCGGGTCGATCTGGTCGTGCGGCAGCATCTTCAGGTCGAGCAGCCCCTCGCCCTGCGGCAGGTGGTTGCCGGTCGCGAAGGCCAGGAAGATGTCGCCGCTGCCGTTGTAGCCCACCCCGCCGGCCCGCGCGAGTCCGGTGGCGGCGCGGCGGGCCAGCCGCTTGCACTGCACCGGCAGCAGCGGCGCGTCGGTGGCGATCACGACGATGATCGAGCCGGCGCCGGAGGGCGGCTCGGCCGGCGGCTCCACCCGCACCGGCACCCGGTCAGGCCCGATCTCCCGCCCGACCGGCACGCCGTCGACGCGCAGGTCGCGCCGCGCGCCGTAGTTGGCCTGCACCAGCGCGCCGACGGTGTAGCTGCCGCACGTCGTCTCGGCCACGCGCGACGAGGTGCCGATGCCGCCCTTGAAGCCGTGGCAGATCATCCCGGTGCCGCCGCCGACGTTGCCCTCGTCGACCGGGCCGGCCCGCGCGGCGTCGAGCGCCTGGATGACGTGCTCCTGCGTGATGTGGAAGGCGTCGATGTCGCTCAGCCAGCCGTCGTAGGTCTCGGCCGCGACCGGCAGCAGGAAGCCGCCGATCTGCCCGTGCCGCACCGCGTGGGCCACGATCGCGTCGCGCGCCAGGCCCACGCCGTGGGTGTTGGTGATGCCGATCGCCGAGTCGAGCATGCCCGACTCTTCGAGCCAGGGCAGGCCGGTCATCTCGCCGCAGCCGTTGAACGAGAAGAATCCGCCGAACACGCGGTCCTCCCAGATCGTGCCGCCGCGCGGCACGATCACGGTCACGCCGGTGCGCGCCACCCGCGGCGTATCGTAGACCAACGTGGTCTGGCCGACCAGCACGCCCGGCACGTCGGTGATCGCGTTGTGCGGGCCGGTCGGCAGCGCGCCGATGGCGATGCCAAGGTCGCGCAGACGAGCCCTTGTCATGGTTGCACTCCTCTCCTCACGCGCCCTGGCGCGCCCGTATCTCCGTCGACGAGAGGTCGACCCGGAACGCGGCCTCGGGCAGCTCGATGAACAGGTCGGCGAAGCCGGGCGGCACGGCGATGTCGCGCAGCGTGCGGAACACCCCGTCGTCCAGCCGGCCGGCGACCAGGAAGCGGCAGCCCTCGGCGCGAATGCGCGCCAGCGCCGCATCGCGCGCGGCCTCATCGCCATAGTAGCGCGGGTCGACGATCCGCTCGGCGGTGTCGTGGCCGACGACAAAGACGCTGCCGGGGTACAGCGCCGCCTTGCCCACGAACAGCGGCTCGCGCGAGAGCACGGCGGTGTAGCGCCAGCGGAACTGCGCCAGCCGCCGCTCGATCTCGGCGTAGCTCAGCGGGGCCTTGTCGGCGTTCAGGATCGGCAGCTCGAAGATCGCCGGCATGCCGAGCGCCGCCGCCGCGGCCTGCGCCAGACGCTCGTGGCCGGGGTGCAGCGGGTTGAACGACCCGGACAGGATGGCGCCGCGCACTGGCCGGTCGGCCGCCAGCACGCCGTCCGGCGCGGCGGTGACGGTGCGCGCGGTGCCGTCGAGCAGCTGCCCGATCGGGTCCTCGCGCGCCTCGCGCTCCCACTCGACCCGCTCGCCATCCAGCGTCGCCACGCGCGCCGGGGCAACCCCGCAGGCCTCGGCGACCGCGCGGACGATCAGCTGGCTCACGACCGTCTCCTCGCCCAGCCGGTCGCGCGCGCCCTTTTCCATCACTAGGCCGTAGCTGCTGACGCCGGAGCGGTCGCGCACTGCTACCCAGCAGCGGTCCTCGCCGCGGCGCTCCCGGTCGGTGACGAGCGCGGCGGTGCAGCCGACCCCGAGGGCGACCGTCCCCGGCTCGGCCAGGCGATTGGCGCGCCGGTAGGCGGCCGACGCCATCGCCGCCGCGGTCTCGCGCGCGACGAACTGCTCGGGCGCGCGGCCGAGCAGCTCGGCCAGCGAGGCCGACGCGTAGCGGTCGGTCGCCTCGAGGACCGTGCGCGACGAGCCGGGCACGCCGTGCAGCCAGAACAGCGCCAGGCTGCCCGCGCCGGCGAACTCGAACACCAGCTTGTGCGCCGAGCCGTGGATCTGCTCGATCGCGGCCTGGATGCCGGGGTCGATCATAGCGCTCTCCGTGATCACTCGCCCGAGCGGCCTCGCTCGACAGCCTGCTGGACCGGCGCCGCCAGGTCGACGATGGTCTTGAGCGCGGCGAACGGCAGGACGAACCAGCTGTCGACGAACAGCGCCAGGACGACGCCCGCGAACACCGAGGCGTACAGCAGGGCCACCCGGCCCAGGCTTCGCTGCAGCAAGAGCTCAGCCCGCGCGGGCGGCAGCGGGCCGCTCAGGAAGAGGTCGGCCACGAAGCTCACGAGCTGAAAGGCGGCCATGCCGCCCGCGCCCGACACGATCACCGCGCCCGGGACGCTCGCGCGCAGGATCAGAAAGAGGAACGCGAAGAGGAACACGCCGGCGCCGATCGACAGGCCGAGCGAGGATATCAGGTAGCCCGTCAGCAGCGAGCGGCGATCGCGCGCGGTCTGCCCGCGAAAGACGAGCCGGCCGTTCACCTTGATCTGCGTATAGTCGGGCGTCGCCCCGGCGTAGGCCGCGTCGCGCGCGGGTGCGAGCATGCGAACGCGCGCGGCGGCGAGCAGCACGGCCACGATGTTCTCGAGAAAGTACAGCACCATCGCGGTCGCGGCCGATCGCCCTCCGAGGAGGACGATCCCGGCCGGGATGGCGTTGATGCCCAGGGCCGCCAGCGCCGATGGGATCGCTGGCAGCGGGTTGCTCTTCACAGGTGCTCCGTCGCTTTGCTGGCTCTGCCGGATTATCGCAATGGCGGCGGTTTGTGTCAAGCCGCGGCGCTTTTCGGGGGCTATGCGCCCCCGCTCCCCCGCCAGGACCCTTTCGGGGCGCTGCGCCCCCGGCCCCCGCCTTGTCAGCTTGTCAGCTTGTCATGTTTTCTCCGGGGCGCTGCGCCCCCGGCCCCCCGCCCGGGGGAACCCACGCCGGTTCAGGCGGCTGCGCCAGGACTCTTTCCGGGGCGCTGCGCCCCCGGCCCCCCGCCCGGGGGAACCCACGCCGGTTCAGGCGGCTGCGCCAGGACTCTTTCCGGGGCGCTGCGCCCCCGGCCCCCCGCCCGGGGGAACCCACGCCGGTTCAGGCGGCTGCGCCAGGACTCTTTCCGGGGCGCTGCGCCCCCGGCCCCCCGCCCGGGGGAACCCACGCCGGTTCCCCCGGCCCCCCTCCGGCAAATCAGGCTGTCTCCATTTCAATGCCAGTGGCGGATGCCTCACACTAATCGAGCACGGCCTGTGCACATCCCGGCGCGCCTGGATTCAGCCAGGCATGCGCGCCAAGCATCGCAACAGAGACAAGGTTCTTTTGGGGTCCAGGGGCGAAGCCCCGGGAGGGGGGCGCGGGGGGCGCGCAGCCCCCCGCGGGCGCCAAGCGCCGCGCCCCTCGGCCATTGCTGGCGAGGGGCGCGGCGAAGCAGCCTGCCTGGCGTCGCTACCGCGCGACCGGCCAGCTAACTCCTTCCACGTCATCGTACGGCTTCACGCTGATGCCCTGTGCCGTCACCACCTGCTTGGTGGTCACGTTGTAGGCATACAGCGTGGTTTTGTCCGACACGCCCAGCGCCAGCAGGCCGTCCGGTCGCATGTCCAGCGCCTCGGTCGCCCCCGGCAGGTTCGACGCAAGCGAGGTCAGCTTCTGGGCGACCGGGTCGTAGACGTACAGCGTCTTGCCTGAGGTGGCGTACAGCTTGCTGCCGTCGTTGCTCCAGGCCAGGCCCTCGATGTCCTTGGTCGACTTGAAGATCACGGTCGATGCGCCGGTGGCTTTGTTGATCGTGATCAGCCCTTTGCCGGCGCCCCAGCCCCACAGCGTGCCGTCGGTCGGCCGGAACGAGATCGCCTCGATCTCTTTCTGGCCGCTGCTGCCGACCGGCGTTAGCGCGCCGGTCAGGCCGTCGACCAGGAACAGGTAGCCCTTCTGGCCGAAGCTGTTCTCATCGCCGGCGGTCGCGTAGATCAGCCCGGTCGCCGGGTCGATGTCGAGCGCCTCGATGTCGCGGCCCTTCTGCAGCGGCCCGAGCGCGCTGACCGTCTTGGCCTGGCTGGACAGGTCGATCGTGAAGAACTGGCTGTCGCGGCTGCCGCTGTCGTGGACAGCGTAGATCTTGGTTGCGGCTGCCGCGTTGGCCGGCCCAATGTTGAACGGCGCGCTAATCGCGCTGGTCAGGCCGGTCGCGCTGGCGGCCAAGGTGTAGCCGACGCCAGCCTTGCTGATCTTCAGGCCGCTGAAGGTCGCCACGCCGCCGACTGCGTTGACGGTGGCCGTGCCGCTCAGCGCGCCGCCGCCGGGGTTCGCTCCAATCGCCAGCGTCACCGCACCGCTGAAGCCGGTCACGGTGTTGTTGTAGGCGTCTAGCGCGGTCACGGCCGGCTGCTGGCTCAGCGGAAGGTTGACGATGCCGCTGCCCGGCTGGGCGCTGAAGATCAGCTTCGCGGCCGGGCCGGCGGTGATGCTGAACGGGCCGCTGATCGCCTGGAGGCTGGCCGCGCTGGCGACCAGGGTGTAGCCGACGCCGGCCTTATTGATCGACAGGTTCGTGAAGCTTGCCACGCCGTTGACCGCGTTGACGGTCAGCGTGCCGGCCAGCGTCCCGCCGCCGGGGTTCGCGCCGAGGGCGAGCGTGACCGCGCCGTTGTAGGTCGTGAGCGTATTGCCGTCCTGGTCCTTGATCGTCACGGCCGGCTGCGGGCCGAGCGGGCTCCCGGCGACCGCGCCGCCGGGCTGGGTGCTGAAGGCCAGGCTGGCGGCGAAGACACAGGGCGAGGTCTGCGGGTTCGGCTGGAAGCCGACCGCGCTCGACGTGTCCGCGCCGCTGCACAGCCACGGCTCGAAGTCGACGCTGCCGCTGACCGTGTCGCCCGTGCCGCTCGGGTTGCCGGCGTTGGTCGGCCCGAACTTACTGCCCCACCAGTTTTGCTCGGCGTCGGCCGCCGTGCCGCTGGTGTTGTCGAGCCCCGCGCGGTTGCCGGCGAAGCTGTTGAGGTTGACCTTCAGGCTGGTGAAGGTGCTGCCCGTGCAGCCGCTGCCGGCGCACTCCGTCAGCGCCACGCCGGTGCCCCAGCTCTTGATCGTATTGTTCGTCGCCGTGAAGGCGATGTTGGGGGCGCCATACCCTGCGTCGCCCTCCAGCCCGATGCCGGCGCTCGTGCCGTCGCCGGTCAGCTCGTTATTGATCACCTTGACGACCACGCCGCTGCTGGCCTGCGCCTGGATGGCGGCCGGCTGGCGCGCACCGGGCTGGACGTCATACGGCTGCGGCCTGCGCGTGGCCGGCGGGTCGTCGACCACGATGCCCCAGAAAGTCGGCGAGCCCGTGCCGGAGGACGATGCGCTTACGATGTTGCCGTCGTGCGTGCCCGACCCCTCGATGTGGTAGATGCCAACCTGGTTCTCGTCGATCGTGTTGCCGTCGGTGTCTGCGTCTGAGCCGTACAGCAGCACGCCGGTCGAGACGTAGGAGAACGGCGTGTAGGAGTGGCCGCGGATCGTGTTGCCGGAGATCGTGCCGGTCGCGCCGCCGCTGATCTGCACGCCGTTTTGCGCGATCACGCTCGTCGCGCCAGCGCCGGTGATGGTGTTGCCGCTGATCGTTGCGCTCGACCCGACATTGCTGATCGTCACGCCGTTCTTCTGGTAGCCCGTGACAGTGTTGTTGTGAATCGTGGCCGTGCCGGTGGTCGACAGGCTGGCGCTGCCGACCTGGATGCCGACGCCGTTCTGGCAGCCGCTGAGCGGCTGGTCGCGGATGTCGCGGATGCGGTTGTCGTGAATGTTCGCGTTCGCGCCGTCGCGCACGAAGATGCCGCGGGCGATGCTGCCGCACCCTGACGGGCCGGGGCCGGCCACGGTAAAGCCGGAGATCTCGGCGCTCACGCCCGCCCCGCCGATCGTGACGATGTTCGAGCTAGCGCTCGACGCCACCGGGATGCTGCTCGGCGCCTTGATGAGCGTGGCGGCCGCGCCGCTCTCGCCAAGCAGCGCGAGGCTCTTGCCGACCACGACCTGCTCGACGTACGTGCCCTGCTTGACCAGCACGGTGTCGCCGGCCTGGGCGTGGTCGATCTCGCTCTGGATCGTGGTGGCGATCCGGCGGACGTTGTTGAATGTGCCGTAGCCGTTCGGGTAGGCGTAGGCGCCGAGGCCGGCGGGCGGGCTCGCGCCGAACACCACCGCCTTGTCGAAGGTGTTGCCGCTCCAGTACGAGGCCCAGTCGAACTGGCTGTTCGGGTAGGTGCCGCGCGCGCGGATGTACTGCTCGGCGCCGTTCTCGAACGTGTTGCCGGTGATCGTCGCCCCACCGACCTGGTAGACGAACCAGGGCACGCCGCTGTCGGCGCCCGAGAAGCTGATCGCCGGCCAGGTGGCGCCGCCCAGATCGAAGGTGTTGTCCTCGATCACGCGGCTGCCGACCGGCCCGGAGAGCCCGGCGCCGTTGACGAGCGCGATCTGGGTGCCTTTGTCCAGCAGGTTGCCCTCGACGCGGTAGCTCTTGATGTGCGAGGCGCTGCTGCTCGGATCGAAGCGCCAGTCGCCAACGTACAGCGCGCCGCCGTCCGGCACGTTGATGTGCGAGCCCTTCAGCGTGAAACTGTCGCCGATGATCTCGAGCGTCTTGTTGTCGCCCGGGATGTTCTCCTGGATCTCCAGGCCGCTGATCGTCACGCCGTCGCCCTCGACGAAGACGCCGCTCGCGCCGAAGTTGTTGGTGGCGTTGGTCTTCACGCTGGCCTGGATATCCACGTACGCGCCGATTGGGCTGCCGTCGGCCCGCACGCCCTGGATCGTAATGCCGCCCTTGTCCTGGCCGATGAACAGGCCGAACTGGTACGGCCCGCTGCCGTCGAACAGCGTGCGCCCGCTGGCGGTCTCGCTGTAGGCCGCCGGGTAGACCTTCACGACACCGCCGGGCGCCACCGCGTCGACGCCGGCCTGGATGGTCTTCTTGGCGTCGGCGAGGCTGGTGCCGCCGTTGGCGTCACTGCCGCTCGCGCCGTCGACATAGCAGGTCAGGCTGCACTGCGGCGCCGGCTCGAAGTTGGCCGAGACGCTGTCGGCGCCGAAGCTGATCGCGACGTTGTCGACGTAGCCGAGAAACTTGCCGCCCCAGCCAGAGCCCACGCCGACCTCAATGCCGACGATGTTGGTGTCGGGCCCGAGGATGTGCGAGCCGGTGTAGGATGCGCCGGCCTTCCATTGCGCCAGCGTCACGCCATACTGCTCGACCGTGAAGCCGGGGCTGAACGTGCGCATCCAGAAGTTGCCGCCGAAGATGTCGGCCGGAACCCAGCTGTCAACTGGGACGCTGGCCGGGTAGCCGTTGTAGACCGGCTCCCAGATCAGCAGGCCGGTCGAGCCGCCCGGCGTCGCGTAGTACAGCCGCAGCGCAGGGGCGAGGAAGGGCTGGTTGCCGCTGCTGCTGCCGGCGCGGTAGAACTCATAGCTCAGCGCGCTCAGGCTGCCGAGCGTACGGCCGGGCACGATCCCCCAGATCTTCTGGAAGTCGGCCTTATCCTTGCCCGATACAATGGTGTCGGTGGTGAACTTCAGCGAGCCGAGGTCGTTCGGCGCCGTGCCGCGCGGCGCGTCGGCGCTGATGCCGACGGTGGCGTTCTCGCGCACATTGGCGGGCGCCCAGCCGCCTAGCGCGGCCGGCGTGACGACAGTGCTCGCGGCGGCGAGCGCCGGGGCGGACGTGACGGACATGGCGAGCAATATGAGCGCGAGCACGGCGACCGTGAGTGCGGTGCGCGCAACGTGTCGTGGCCGCCGGGGCCGAGGCGAGTACGTGGACCTGGTCATAACTCCTCCTTCGCAATGACGTTGAAGCTGTGCGCTCGAAGTGAGATTGACGCCTGCGGGCGACGGCATCCTTCCAATGAGCATGTCATTTGCCGGTTGATTGCACTTGTTGTGCAAAGGCGATCGTTAATTGCGGCAGCAGTATTAGTGCGCAAATGCGGACATAGACCTCCTTTGTTTTTGCAAGGGTCCAAAGCACATGTATTTGCCATTTTTTCGGGCGAATAATGGAAATACATTGCTATTATTGGCGCGCTAGCATCCTGTTGTCAATATATGAATCTGATATTCTTTAGTGAACGTTTCACAACGTGACAATTTATTCATATCGGGGATATAGGTATTTATATGGAATATTGGCGTTTTCGAGATTGCGGCCTGCACTTAAAATCGTGTTCTCTTTTTCTCCGGGGTGCTGTGCCCCCGGCCCCCGCCAGGAGTCTTTCCGGGGCGCTGCGCTCCCGGCCCCCCGCCCGGGGGAACCCACGCCGGTTCCCCCGATCCCCCTCCGGCAAATGATGCCTGTGGCATATCCGATACTAGTGGCGCATGCCCAGCACCATTGCTACAGGACGAGTTCCATCCCGCCGCGCGTGGAGTCAGCCAGGCATGCGCGTCAGGCATCGCAACAGAGACAAGGTTCTTTTGGGGTCCAGGGGCGAAGCCCCGGGAGGGGGGCGGCGGGGGTGGCGGCCCACCCCCGCCCGCGGGGGCACGGGGGGCGCGCAGCCCCCCGACCAAGCTGGGGATTACACCCGCCCGCGGGGGCGCGGGGCGCGCAGCCCCCGCACAGGCCTACTCGCATATGTGCTATTATAGTACTCCGAATTCTTTACGCGCTCCCCGAGCGGGAGGCGGCCCGCGCCGGCCGCGCTCGCGCGAACGATAGGTTGTCTCTCTGGTCGCCTGCTGTGCTGTGGAGGCCGCCGCTATGTCAGAGCTGGAGAAAGTCGCGCTTTTCACCAACGAGTACCCGCCGAACGTCTACGGCGGCGCCGGGGTCCACGTCGAGTACCTCAGCCGCGAGCTGGCCAAGCTTGTGCAGGTCGAGGTGCGCTGCTTCGGCGACCAGGATGTGCAGTCCGACAGCCTGCGCGTTCGCGGGTACGGCGGCTGGGCCGAGGCCAAGCAGAACACCGACCCGCGCTTCGGCGGCGCGCTCGACGCGTTCTACCGCAGCCTGGCGATGGCCAAGGATACGCTCGACGCCGGCGTGGTGCACTGCCACACCTGGTACGCCGACATGGCCGGCTTCCTGGCCAAGAAGCTGTGGGGCGTGCCGCTCGTGCTCACCATCCACTCGCTTGAGCCGCTGCGCCCCTGGAAGGTCGAGCAGCTCGGCAACGGCTACCACCTGAGCAGCTGGATGGAGCGCACCGGCATCGAGGACGCCGACGCCGTGATCGCGGTCTCGCAGGAGACCCGCAACGACGTGCTGCGCTTCTTCCCGATCGCGCCCGAGAAGATCCACGTCATCCACAACGGCATCGACCTGCAGCAGTACCGCAACAGCCCGTCGGTCGACGCGCTCGAGCGGCGCGGGGTCGATCCTGGCCGGCCGTTCGTGCTGTTCGTCGGCCGGATCACGCGCCAGAAGGGCATCATCCACCTGGTCAACGCGATCCCCGACATCGACCCGTCGCTGCAGGTGGTGCTGTGCGCCGGCGCGCCCGATACCAAGGAGATCGGCCAGGAGATGGCCCAGCGCGTGGCCGAGGTCAGCGCCGGCCGCGAGGGCGTGATCTGGATCCAGGAGATGCTGCCGCGCGCGGACGTGATCCAGTTCTACTCGCAGGCGGCGGTGTTCTGCTGCCCGTCGGTCTACGAGCCGTTCGGCATCATCAACCTCGAGGCCATGGCCTGCGAGACCGCCGTGGTCGCCTCGGCTGTCGGCGGCATCCCCGAGGTAGTCGTGCCCGGCGAGACCGGCCTGCTGGTCGACCTGCAGCTCCGGCCGGGCACGTTCGACCCGCTCGACCCGGCGGCGTTCTCGCGCGACCTGGCCGCGGCGATCAACCAGGTCGCGCTCGACCCGGCGCTGCGCGAACGGTTCGGCAAGAGCGGCCGCCGGCGCGTCGAGGATCACTTCAGCTGGACCGCGATCGCCCACCGGACGCTCGATCTGTACAAGTCGCTTGTGACATAGCCAGAGGGGCCTGAAAGGGGAGAGGCTTGGGGAGGGCCGCGGCCCTCCCCAAAACCCCACCCGCCGAGGAGGATAGATTGAGGCTTGAAGAAGGCCGCGGCCGCGTGGTGGTCGAGGGTGTGTCGCCCGAGATCGATTGCGGCGAATTCCCGATCAAACGTATCGTCGGCGACCGGGTGGTCGTCGAGGCCGACGCCTTCACCGACGGCCACGACGCGATCTCGGTCGTGCTGCTCTACCGCAGGGAGGCCGACTCGGCCTGGGCCGAGACCCCGATGGAGTTCCTGGTCAACGACCGCTGGCGCGGCGCGTTCAGCGTCGCCGAGATTGGGCGCCACCGCTACACGGTCATGGCCTGGGTCGACCACTTCAAGTCATGGGCGCGCGACTTCGCCAAGCGGGTCGACGCCGGCCAGGATGTGGCGGTCGACCTGCAGATCGGCGCGGCGCTGATCGAGGCCGCCGCCGCGCGCGCGAGCGAGATCGACGCCGGCCGGCTCGCGATGTACGCCGAGGTGCTGCGCGCCGGCGGCGACGACGCGGCCCGCCAGGCGCTCGCGCCCGAGCTGGCCGCGCTGATGTACCGCCACGCCGCGCGGCAGTACGCCACGACCTACGAGCACGAGCTGGCGGTGGTGGTCGACCGCGCGCGCGCGCGCTTCGGCGCCTGGTACGAGCTGTTCCCGCGCTCCTGCGCGCCCGCGCCCGGCCGGCACGGCACCTTCCTCGACGTCGAGGAGCGCCTGCCGTACGTCGCGGCGATGGGCTTCGACGTGCTGTACATGCCGCCGATCCACCCGATCGGGCGCAGCTTCCGCAAGGGCCGCAACAACACCGTGATCGCCGGGCCGGACGACCCCGGCAGCCCCTGGGCGATCGGCGCGGCCGAGGGCGGCCACAAGGACATCCACCCCGAGCTTGGCACGCTCGATGACTTCCAGCGGCTGCGGCGGCGCGCCGGCGAGTTCGGCATCGAGCTGGCGCTCGACATCGCGTTCCAGTGCGCGCCCGACCACCCCTACGTCAAGGCGCACCCCGAGTGGTTCCGCCAGCGCCCCGACGGCACGATCCAGTACGCCGAGAACCCGCCCAAGAAGTACCAGGACATCTACCCGTTCGACTTCGAGACCGCGGGCTGGCGCGAGCTGTGGGACGAGCTGAAGAGCGTGGTGCAGTACTGGGCCGAGCAGGGCGTGCGGATCTTCCGGGTCGACAACCCGCACACCAAGCCGTTCGGCTTCTGGGGCTGGCTGATCGACGAGATCAAGCGCGAGTACCCCGACGCGCTGTTCCTCTCCGAGGCGTTCACGCGGCCGAAGGTGATGTACCGGCTGGCCAAGCTCGGCTTCACCCAGTCGTACAACTACTTCCCCTGGCGCAACACCAAGGCGGAGCTGACCGAGTACCTGACCGAGCTGACCACCACCGAGGTGCGCGAGTACTTCGGGGCCAACCTGTGGCCGAACACGCCCGATATTCTGCCGGAGCACCTGCAGTACGGCGGACGCCCGGCCTTCATGAGCCGCTTTATCCTGGCCGCGACGCTCGGGCCGAGCTACGGCATCTACGGCCCGGCCTACGAGCTGGGCGAGAACCGCCCGCTCGCGCCCGGCAAAGAGGAGTACATCGACTCGGAGAAGTTCGAGATCCGGCGCTGGGACCTCGATCACCCCGACAGTCTGCGCTCGCTGATCGGCCTGGTCAACCAGATCCGCCGCGAGAATCGCGCGCTGCAGAGCAACCAGAACCTGCGCTTCCACAGAGTCGACAACGAGCGCATCATCGCGTTCAGCAAGACGACCGACGACCTATCGAACGTGATCCTGGTGGTGGTCAACCTCGACCCGCACTACATGCAGGCCGGGCTAGTGGAGCTGCCGCTCGACGAGCTGAAGATCGACTCGCAGCAGCCCTACCAGGTCCACGATCTGCTGACCGACTCGCGCTACCTGTGGCACGGCCCGCGCAACTACGTCGAGCTGCACCCGCAGCGCATCCCGGCCCATATCTTCGCCATCCGGCGGCGGGTGCGCTCCGAGCAGGATTTCGATTATTATATGTGAGCGATGACATCGTGTGATGCGGCACGGCCCAACGTCGTGGCGCGGCGATGCCGTGGGCGCGACGTTGGCGGGGGCGCGACAACGATGGTGTAGGGGCGAAGCATTTGCCGTCATCGACAACGTGGTTTGCTCGATAGGTACAAATGCTTTGCCCCTACCGTGGGCGACGAACGACGGGATGCGCCCCGCGACGATCGGCGACGATTTGACGTTGTTCGATGAAAGGCAAGGGATCGAATGTATGCCGACCTGCCGACCCTGACAACCGCCGCCAATTGGGCAGATCTGCTCGATGGCGCCGGCCAGGCCGCGCTCGAGGCGATTCTGCCGGGCTACATCCACCCGCGCCGCTGGTTCGGCAGCAAGTCGCGCCGGCTGGCCGCCGCTCGGATCGTCGAGGCGATCGGGCTGCCCGACGGCGCGGCCCGCGCCTACCTCGCGCTGGTGCGCCTGACCTACGTCGAGGGCGACGGCGAGACCTACGTGCTGCCGCTGGCCTTCGCCACCGGCGCGCCGGCCGAGCGGCTGCTGCGCGATCTGCCGCACGCGGCGATCGCGCGCCTCGACGCCGGCGGCACGAGCGGCGTCCTGCACGACGCGCTGTTCGACCGCGAGCTGTGCGGCGCGCTGCTCGACCTGATCGGCGGCCGGGGGCGCCTGGCGGGTGCGGGCGGCGAGCTGATCGGCACGACCACCCGCGCGTTCGAGCAGCTGCGCGGCGCGGCAGGCGCGGAGCTGGCGCCCAGGGTCGGCACGGCCGAGCAGAGCAACACCTCGATCATCTACGGCGACCGGCTGATCATGAAGCTGTTTCGCCGCCTGGAGCCCGGCCTGAACCCCGACCTGGAGATCGGCCGCTTCCTGACCGAGCGCGGCGAGTTCGGGCACATCCCGCCGACGGCCGGCGCGATCGAGTACCGCGCGGCCGGCGGCGAGCCGAGCGCGCTGGCGTTCCTGCAGGGGTTCGTGCCGAACCAGGGCGACGCGTGGAGCTACACGCTGCGCACGCTCGCGCAGTCGTTCGAGCGGCTGCCGGCCGGCTGGCCGGCCACCCCGCCGGATATGGAGCCGGCATCGCTGCTCGACCTGGCCGGCCGTGAGATCCCGCCCGCCGCGCGCGAGCTGGCCGGCGCCTACCTCGCCTCGGCCGAGCTGCTGGGCCGCCGCACCGCCGAGCTGCACCTGGCGCTGTCCGGCGACCCCGGCGACCCCGACTTCGCGCCCGAGCCGTTCGGCGAGCAGTACCGCGCCGCGCTCTACCAGTCGATGCGCGGCCGCGCCGCGCGCTCGTTCCAGACCCTGCGCGCCGGGCTCGCGGCGCTGCCCGACTCGCTGCATGCCGACGCGGAGCGGGTGCTGGCGGCCGAGCCGCAGGTCTTCGAGCGCATCCGCGCGGCGATCGAACAGCCGATCGACGCGGTGCGCACGCGCATCCACGGCGACTACCACCTCGGGCAGGTGCTCTACACCGGCGACGACTTCTACATCATCGACTTCGAGGGCGAGCCGGCCCGGCCGCTGAGCGAGCGCCGCGTCAAAAGCTCGCCGCTGCAGGATGTCGCCGGCATGCTGCGGTCGCTGCACTACGCGCCCTACGCGGTGCTGCTGGGCCAGGCGCCCGGCGTGACCTTCGTGCCCGAGCGGGTCGCCGCGCTGGAGCCGTGGGCGCGCTTCTGGCACCGCTGGGTCAGCGCCGCGTTCCTCAAGAGCTACCTGGCGACCACCGGCCCGGCGCCGTTCCTGCCGCCGGCGCGTGGCGAGCTGCACGCGCTGCTCGACGCCTACCTGCTCGACAAGGCGATCTACGAGCTGGCCTACGAGCTGAACAACCGGCCGACCTGGGTGCGCATTCCACTCGAGGGCATCCTACAGCTAGTTACGTGAGGGCCGCGTCTTGATCATTCATCTGCTCCAAGCCTACGAATACCCCTCCCCCGTCCCCTCCCCTGCCAGGGGAGGGGAATAGATTCTTGGCAGCAGGGTGCGGTCGCGTACGCGACCGCACCCTGCTGCCAGAAGGCTACCCCCCTTTCCCGTGGCGACGGGAGAGGGGGCAGGGGGTGAGGGCAACGGCGCATGGAGTATTCGGATAGGCATAAGCCAGCATATACGGAGTGACATCATGAACGTACTCTTCGCCGCAGCCGAGGTCGCCCCGCTGATCAAGACCGGAGGGTTGGCCGACGTGGCCGGGGCGCTGCCGCCAGCGCTGCGCCGGCTCGGCCACGACGTGCGGATCGTCATGCCCGGCTACCGCCGCGTGCTCGCCGCCAGCGCGCCTGCGGGGCCCGTGCACGTCGCGCTGCTGCCGGCCGGCGACCGGATCGAGCTGATGCGCGTGTTCGAGACGCAGATCGGCGCGACCCCGGTCTATCTGCTCGACATCCCCGGCGCGTTCGACCGCGACTCGGTCTTCGGCTACGGCGACGACGACCGGCGCTTCATCCTGTTCACGCGCGGCATCCTGGCGCTGATGCTGCACCTGCAGGAGCGCGCGGGCTGGCGCGCCGACCTGGTCCACGCCAACGACTGGCACACCGGGCTGCTGTCGAACTACCTCAAGACCTCGTACGCCCAGATCTTCCCCGGCGTCGCGTCGGTCTACACGATCCACAACCTGGCCTACCAGGGCTTCTTCAACCCGTTCACGCTGTATCTGGCCGGCCTCGACGGCGCCGGCGAGCCGTACATCAACTACATGGCGCGCGGCATCAGCTTCGCCGACATCGTCAGCACCGTCAGCCCGACCTACGCCCAGGAGATCCTGACGCCCGAGTACGGCGAGCACCTCGATGGGCTGCTGCTGGCGCGCCAGGACCACCTGGCCGGCGTGCTGAACGGGATCGACTACGGCGTCTTCGACCCCGCCACCGACCCGCAGATCGTCGCGCACTACAGCGCCGACGACCCGGGCGGCAAGGCGGCCTGCAAGGCGGCGCTCCAGCTCGAGTGCGGCCTCACCGTCGACCCGAACCGGCCGCTGATCGGGATGGTGACGCGGCTGGTCGAGCAGAAGGGGCTCGACCTGCTCGACGCGGCCATGCCCTGGCTGATCGGCCAGACCGACGCGCAGCTGGTGCTGCTGGGCACCGGCGAGCCGGACCTCGAGCGCGACTTCGCCGAGCACATGCGCCTGAGCCCGGGCCGCGTCAGCGCGCAGCTGCGCTTCGACGCCGCGCTGGCCCAGCGGATCTACGCCGGCTGCGACGTCTTTCTGATGCCGTCGCGCTACGAGCCGTGCGGCCTGGGGCAGCTGATCTCGCTGCGCTACGGCACCGTGCCGATCGTCCGCGCCACCGGCGGCCTGGCCGACACCGTGCGCGAGGGCTACGACGGCAACGGCTTTCAGTTCCACTCGTACGACGTCGATCACCTGATCGCCGCGATCATGCGCTGCCTGACCTGCTTCCGCGACACGCACGGCTGGCCGGTGCTGCGCGAGCGCGGGATGCGCGAGGATCACTCGTGGGATGCCTCCGCGCGCGAGTATGTCGGGCTGTACGAGTGGGCCTGCCGCGAGGCGTAGCGCTGCGCTCGTCCATATACCCCACCCCCTGCCCCCTCCCCTGCAGGGGAGGGGGTTAGACTGTTAGCATCTGGGTGCGGTCGCGTAGCGACCGCACCCAGATGCTAAGTAATACCCCCGCTCCGGTGACAACGGAAGCGGGGGTAAGGAGTGAGGGAAAGCGATTCGTGCCAGATGGCTTTGGAATGCCCTCGCTATACTGACTATTGACTACTGGCCGCCCAGCCACTCGATCAGCTGCGCCCGCCCGTCGGCCGCGTCGAAGTACCCGCCGTGGTTGCACTTCAGCACCTTGGTCTTGAGCAGCTTCTTCGGGTACGTGCCGTTGCGCACGCCCAGCATGCTCTTCACGCCGATCACCGTGTCGTTCTGGTCGCCGAACACGAAGTCGAGCAGCACGTCGGCGCCGAGCTGGGCCTGCTGGCACAGGCGCTGCCACGCGCCGCGCGCCTCGGTCGGGATCTCGTTGCGGCCGGCCATGACGTAGTAGCCCACCCGCGCCGGCTTGCTGGAGCTGTTCAGCTGCGCGATGATCTCCGACCCCGGCCGCAGGTTCTCGACCCCCACCGCGTCATCCGAGACGCGCTTCCACACCCAGCTCGCCAGCAGCGTCGGCGGCGTCGGCCCGGCCTGGTTCAGCAGCAGCGTGCCGAGCCAGGTGATCAGCCCCTTCCCGTCGGCCAGGCGCGTGCCCTGGTTGGGCGGGCCGGCCATGAACAGGCGGTCCACGAACTCGTCGCCGCCCCAGAGCTCGACCATGCAGCGCGAGACCAGCGTGCCCATGCTGTGCGCGAAGACGTCCAGGCTCAGGCCGTCGTCCGGCCCGAGCCCGGCCGCCCGCAGCGCGTTGGCCAGCGCCTGGCCGTTGTCGCTCACGCCGGTGTTGAAGGTCTCGTAGTCGAAGGTCAGGATGTGATCGTAGCGCAGGCCGTGCGCGGCGATCAGCTGCGCCGGCCCGCTCACCATCCAGCGCGTGTCCGAGGTGAACCCGTGGACGAACAGCGCGACCTTCTGGCCGGCCTGAAGCTCGCCCGGGCGCAGGTCGCGGTAGCGCACCTCGCCGCCCTGGATCGGCCAGGCCTGCTCGTCCCCCTCGGCCGGGTCGGCCGCGGCCTGCTCGCCGGGCACGAAGCGCGCGTGGTGCAGGCCCAGGCTCGGGTCGGGCAGCTTGAGCAGCTTGTAGGCGTACAGCTTGACCGTGCGGCCCAGCCCGCGGCGGCTGTGCAGCGGCGCCTCGGTGTCGGGCGCCGGGTCGGGCAGCCACTCGACCGCGATGCTGGTGTCCTGCCCGGACATGCGGCCGACCGGGTAGTAGAAGCTGCCGTCGTAGGCCAGCACCAGCAGGCCGGCGCTGTCGTCGCCG
Organism: Candidatus Ribeiella danica; assembly: GCA_016717335.1. Taxonomy (GTDB): domain Bacteria; phylum Chloroflexota; class Chloroflexia; order Chloroflexales; family Roseiflexaceae; genus Ribeiella; species Ribeiella danica. The sequence continues at coordinate 428,899 of JADKFS010000002.1, read as the reverse complement.
GCGCCGCCGGGCAGGCGCAGCTTCAGCGGCGTGCTGGGCGTGACCTGCCGGCGCGAGCTGGCGTCGGCGTCGATCTCGATCACGGCGCCGGTCGGCCCGGCGCTGCGGGTCCCGCGCAGGTCGAGCGGCTGGAACATAGCGCCGAAGGCGGCCAGCCCTGGCGGCGGCTGCTGGTCGGCCAGGTCGCCGCCGGCCGCGCGCGTGCTCTGCGTGCGCGTCAGGACGCGGGCGCTGCCGGTGAACCCGGCGGGCGGCTCGATCTCGATCTGGTAGCCGGGCAGCACAGTCGCGGTTCTGCCGACCAGCTGCTTGCTCTCGCGCGCGGCCGGCCGCACGGTCAGCACCTCGATCTGCGCGGTCGTCCACTCGTCCTGCACGGCCGACGGCGGCGGCCCAAAGGCGCGCGTCCGACCGCCGCTCATCGCCTGGTTCAGCAGCCGGTCGAGCGCCGAGACCGTCGTCCGCTGCGCGCTGGCGGTGCGCTTCTGAAACGGCGTCTTGAGCGGGCCCTGCTTGAGCGTTTCGAACGAGGTGTCCTGCACCGTCGCGATGACCTTGAAGATGTCGCGGCTCTCGGGCATGCCCTCGGGCACGGCCGCCCGCAGCTGCTCAGTCAGCTTGCGCGAGAGGCCGCGCGAGAAGGTCGTGTGCGGCCTGATCGTCTCGTGCGCGCCGGGCAGGATCGGGACCAGCGGCGCGACCTCCCAGTCGGCGCCGAACTGGAGCAGGGCGACGTGGAGCGGCAGATCGGAGTTATTGGTGATCTGGAAGACGACCTTATCGCCTTCCTCGATGACGATTTCGCCCCCGGCGCCCGTGGGCAGATCCACCGCGATCGGCTGCTGCGTGATCGAGTCGAAGCTCAACATCTTGATGGCCAGGCTGATCGCGCCGGCCAGCTCTGAGGATGGCGCGGTGTTGCTCAGCCCCAGCGCGTTGCGGTAGCGCGCCAGGTGCGCCAGGTCGCGCCCCAGCGCCTCGCTGTCGGTCGTGCTGAAGGGCGCCACCAGCGGCTTGCCGGTGCTGTCCTGGATCTCGAGCTTCCCATCGGCCAGCTCGACCCGGAAGTCGGGCGCCGAATCCGCGGCGACCGCCTCGATGTATGTGGCGACGTCGTCTTTGGCGAGCCGTGTCTTCAGCGCGTCGAGCAGCGGCGGGTCGGCCACGTCCAGCACGACGCGCCGGCGCATGTCGCCGTAGTTGATCTGGTGGATGACCGCGCGCGCGTGCAGCGGCACCTCCGGCGCGCCATCCTGAACGATGCAGCCGCTGCGGATCGCGCCCGGCTGTGCCACCTCCAGCGTTGCGATCGGCTGCCCGGCGTCCGCCAGCGTGCGCGTCTCGGGCGGGTAGGCCTTGAGCAGGCTGCCCTCGGTCAGGCCGTGGGCCACGCCGCCGTCCAGCCAGAGCATGCCCTCGCTCTTCTCCACCACGCTGAAGAAGGTATCCTGCTGCGGCCGGACCCCGCCAAACACCTCGCGCCCGAGGTCGCCCTCGCACTGCGGCATCTGGTCGCGGTACTCCGTGTTGACCTGGAAGCTCACGCGCTCGTGCAGCTCGCGGTAGGTGAGCGGGCGGTCGGCGCGCATCTGCGCCAGCTCCTTGACCAGGAAGTAGGTCATGGCGCCCTGGCGCTGCTGGCCGCCGCCATCGCGGACGATGTACTCGTTGGACTCCTCGCGGTCGCGGCAGCCGGCCAGCAGCACGTAGCTGCCGCCCGGCAGCCAGTTGCTGGGGCCGACCACCCCGCGGGTGCGCGCGGCCGGCGGGCGCTGGGTCGGCTGCGGGCGCAGGTCGGCCGGGGCGCGGCGGCGCCGCACGACCGCGGGCTTGATCTCGCGGGTGCCGGAGCCGGAGTGGCAGCAGTCGAGGCTCACGGTGACGTTGTCGGAGTACTTGGTCAGCTCGTCGAGCAGCTGCCCGAGCTCCCAGTCCTTGATGTCGTAGACGCCGGCGGTGCGGCTATCGTGCGGGCAGATCGTCTCGTCCATCCCGTCCGGCTCGGTGCCGGTCGTGTCGATCGCCTGGGAGCCGTGGCCGCTGTAGTGGAACACGAACATCGGCGGCGCGCCGGGGCGCCCGCGCGCATCCCAGTCCTGCGCCTTCTCGATCAGCTGCTTCTTGAACGCGTCGACGATCGCCTGGTGGGTCGCCTCGCTGTTGATGAGCTTGTGGATGTTCTCCTGGGGCACGCCGAAGCGATCGCGGAGAATCTGCTCGACCGCGTTCGCATCGTTGGCACAGCCCTCGAGGTTCGGCAGCTCCAGGTTGTTGATGTACCGATCGATCCCGACGATCAGCGCGTAGGATTCGGGCCGGTCATCGCTCATCGTTATCCTTCCTTTCTCAAGTGCAGGCTTATTCGTGCGAACCGGTTCGCCTTTTTCCTCCCCCACCCCCTGCCCGCGCCCCTGCCAGGGGAGCGGGCTTCTTTTTCGTGGTTGTGGGGCGGCGGTTTTGCCGCCGCCCCGCACCCCCGCACCCCCCGCTCCCCGCGGGGGAGCGGGGGTGCGGGGCACCACCACGTACGTCCTGTAAGATTAAACGTGCGATCGCGCCCGCTTCGTTGATCGGCCGCGGCGGACGTGCCGATTGGCGAGCTGGCGGGGAGGGCCGGCGGCGGGCGCGATCAGTCGATCGAGTCGGCGATCCGGAAGGTCGGGTCGCCGTAGAGCACGAACGCGGCCCAGGTGATCTGGTCCGAGAAGTTCGGGTTGGACCGGATCGACCTGCGCGCCGCGAGCATGGCCGTCCCGATCATATCGCCGTCGAGCACGCGCCGGTAGAACTCGATCGCGAACGCGGCCGCCGAGTCGTCGTAGACCGGCCAGAGCGAGCCGATGCAGCCGAGCGCGCCGCCGTAGATGAACGCCGAGGCGAGCCCCTCGGCCGGCTTGAGCAGCTGGTAGTCGACCACCTGCGGCTCGGCCTCGTTGGCGGTGCGGCCGGACTCGCAGGCGTTGAGGAACACCAGCGGCCGGCCTTTCAGCAGGCGCCGGATCTTCTGGGCGAACAGCAGCTCCTCGCCGTGCAGCAGCAGGCCGCTCAGGTCGGGGTCCTTCGAGTCGTAGAAGGCGTGCCCGGCGTAGTGAATCACGTCATAGGCGCCGTAGCGCAGCACCTCGTTGAGCTTGCGGCCGCTGACCTCCTGCAGGCTGATCGTCTCGACCATGACGCGATCCTTGGCCTCGGCCTCGAGCGCCGCGCGGATCGTCTCGATCTCCTTGCGGGCGAGCGCCAGGTTGCCCAGCGGGTCGGAGTAGATCAGCAGGAAGCGCCGCTCCGGGCCGGGCCGCGGCAGCACCTCGCTGCGCGGAAAGTAGTGGCCCATGGGCATGCGCGCCACCGGCCGGCTCAGGCACAGGAACTCTCCCGTGTTGGGCTCGCGCCCGGGGCAGTACATCAGCTCCCACGGCAGCTCCAGGTCGTTGGTGGTGATCGTGAGCGAGCAGTCGGTGCGGATCAGGTAGTCCTGCATCTGGTCCGGGACGAACAGCCGGTACATCAGGTCGCCGACGTCCTGGATGCGCTGGTTCAGCGACAGGGGGCCGCGCGTGTCGTTGAACAGGGAGGCCGGCAGGTAGCGGCGCAGCTGTTCCTGCCCATTGCCGGCCGCCACCACGGCGGCGGCGGGCGCGCCATTCGCGCCGGGCGGCTCAAGCGGCGCGGCGGCAACCTGGGGCGCGAAGCGGCGCACCAGCCCCTGGTTGATCCCCTCGGTCACCTCGTCGATGATGATGCGCGCGAGCCTGCGGTCCGGCTCGACCACCGTGCTGGAGCCCTGAATATTGATCCCGTGGGTGCCCGGCTCGCTGGGCGTGCGCATGAGCACCTGGTACTGGTAGCGCCCGTCGGCGAGCGGCGCCTGCAGCAGCAGCAGGTCGGCCTGCCGGGCGTAGGGCCGGGCAATGTCGGCGCTGCGCCGGATGTCGTCGATCAATGTCTGGATCTTGCCGGAGCCCTGCTCCAGATAGTCGATCGGCTCGGTCAGGCCCGAGAGGCCGTACTGCTTCGGGTCGTCGAGCGCGCGCTCGGCCCGGCTGACCAGGTCGTTGATGCGGCGGATCTCGTTTTTCTCATCGCCGATCGGGGCGCGCACCTTCCATGCCTCAAGGGTCTCTTTCTCGAGCGCGCTCACGTTGCTGCGCCACTTGCGCACCCTCGGCCGGTAGTCGCGCAGCAGGTCCTCCTGGCTCTGGGCGCGGGCCCTGAGCTCGTCGTGGATCTGGCTGCCCAGATCCCAGGTCGGCCCGGTCAGCAGCCCTTCCAGCGCGCGGAGCTGCCCGGCCGCGTCGGCGATCGGCTGGTCCTGCCCGAGCGTCTCGAGCAGCTGGCCCGCCTGGACCAGCAGCCTTTCGAGCTCCTGGAGCATCAGCGCCTCGCCGGCGACGACCACGCCGGTGCGCTCGAGCGCCTCCAGCAAGCGCTGGAACTCGATGCACAGGACCCGCCGCCGCTCGATCGTGCGAGCCAGCTGGGCCAGCCATGCGACATTCTTGCGAGCGGTGGAACGAGGTGTCATACGGCACGCCCTTGGATGCTGTCATCGGCCGGCGGCGGGAGGCGAGCGCAGATCGGCGACGCGCACTAGCTGCCCAGCTTCTTCAGCTCAGCCTCGATCCCCTTGATCGTGCGCTGCGACTCGTCGATCTGTATCGCGATGTGGCTGGGCGTATCGGTGCCGTACCGGGCCGACTGCTGGCTAAGAATATCCAGGTTGCGCTTCAGAATGGCCAGGTGGAGCTGCAGCTTCTCGCGCTGCTGGCGCGTCGAGTCGCTCTCGATCGACAGCGTGGCCGGGGCGGACGACTGCGCCAGCGCGCTCAGCTCGGCGGTCTCCTTGAGCTGCGGCAGCATCGCGCCGTCGGCCAGGCGCATGTAGAAGGTCGGCAGGCCCCACTCGCGGCCGCCGGGGTCGCGCGTGTCGATCTGCTGGCGCCCCTGCGATACCGCGCCCTCGAGCGGCTGGCGCGTGAGCAGGGCGCGGTAGAAGCCCTCGGTAAAGTTCAGGCAGGCCGGCACGCTGATCATGCCGCGCATGCCCAGCGCGGCCGGGACCTGGCGCGAGATCTGGCCGGCCAGGCGATCGGTCTGGCGCCCGCTGAGGTACGCCAGGCGCAGCGCGCCGGCATCCTGCAGGATAGTGGCCAGCTCGCGGCCATCCAGCACGTAGGGTCGATCGTCGTCCGGCTCGTCGTCGTCGCCGTTCAGGAATGCCAGCGCCTGCGCGCCTAGGTCGAGCGGGCCGGCGCCGGACTCCAGGGGGATGCCGGCGCCGATGAAGTGCAGGATATCATACGGCTTCTTCTGCAGCGCTTTGGCGAGCTTGTGCGGCGTCGCGCCCTTGACGTCGAGCCGGAGCAGCCCGGTCTCCTCGCCGAGCTTGCGCAGCAGGTCGATCTCCTGCTCCACGCCGCGCTGGCGGTCGGCCGTAATATCGGCGGCGACGACCAGCACGCTCAGCGGCGGCGCGATCGGCGCGGGCGACGCGATCGCGGGCGTCGACTCCAGCTGGCGGACCACCGGCGAGCGCGCCGAGAGGGACAGGAAGTCCTGGCGGTAGACGTCGTAGAGGAACTCCCACGGCATCGCCGCGAGCTGAGGCGAGCCGGCCACCACGCGCAGGCGCAGGCCCTTGCCCTGGCGCTCCATGCGGTCGAGCGCCTTCTGGTAGAAGATCCCGCGCTGGTCGTAGAAGAGCGCGCTGAAGAGCTGCGCGCCCATATCCCTGAGCGGGTCCAGGCTGTCGGAAGAGGTGGCGCGCTGGACCCACTGCTTGCGCGAGGCGGTGGTCAGCACCTGCTCGATCTCGCGCAGGCTGAGCGGGAGGCGGAACTCGCCCTGCTCGACGCCCTGGTCGTCCAGGCTCAGCCGGATGCTATAGCGCGGCTTCTCGCCGCCGGCCTCGCGAAGCTCGATCAGCAGTTCCTCGTAGCGCACGATATCTTGCCAGCTCTGTGCCATAGATCCCTCCATTCAAGGATCGGCGGCGGGTGCTACACATGGGCGTCGGCGCGCCGCAGGCCGTACCGGCGGCCAGCCTCGTCTGCACGACCGACAGTCTGCCGCGCCGCGCTGGAGCCACGTCGGGTCGGCTGGCGCTCAGGCAATAAGTGTGGGGCTGGTCTCTCTCGATCCAGTATAGCACAACTGCTGCGCAGCGCCTAGAGTTGGCTTTGGGGCTTTGGGGCTTTGGGGCGCTGCGCCCCCGGCCCCCCGCCTTGTCAGCTTGTCAGCTTGTCAGCTTGTCAGCTTGTCAGCTTGTCAGCTTGTCACCTGGTCACCTGGTCAGCTTCTCTCCGGGGCGCTGCGCCCCCGGCCCCCCGCCCGGGGGAACCCACGCCGGTTCCCCCGGCCCCCCTCCGGCACATGATGCCATACCAGTTGCATTGCTGGTGGCGCATGCCTATCACCATGATTGCGGAGCGAGTTGCATCCCGCTGCGCCTGGATTCAGCCAGGCATGCGCGCCAAGCATCGCAACAGAGACAGGATTATTTTGGGGTCCAGGGGCGAAGCCACCCGGGGGGGGGGGCCCCCCCCGCCCCCGGGGGCGCGCCCCCCCCCCAGCGGGGCAGGGGGCGCGGCCCCGAACACGCCGAGCGGGGGCACGGGGGGCGCGTAGCCCCCCGAACAAGCCACGGCGGCACGCCGCTGCCTACGAGGCCGGCGTGCGGCGCGCCGCGGCGACGAACCCCTGGAACATGCGCGCCCAGCGCGGCTCCGCGCGCTCCCACAGCTCCTCCGGGTGGCACTGCACGCCCACGACGAAGCTCGCGCCGGTCGACTCGACCGCCTCGATCACCCCGTCGGGCGAGCGGCCGGTCACGCGCAGCCCCGGCGCGACGTCGCGCACCGACTGGTGGTGAAAGCTGTTGGCGTCGATCGCGGCGGCCCCCAGCCGCTCGGCCAGCCAGGAGTCCTCGGCCAGTGCGACCGGGTGGGCCAGGTGCGAGCGCTCGGGCGCGCTCCGCGACGCGTAGTGGTCGAGCGCGCCGGGCAGCTCGGCCGGGATGTCCTGGTACAGCGTGCCGCCCAGCGCGACGTTCAGGACCTGGATGCCGCGGCAGATGCCCAGCAGCGGCTTCTGGTCGGCCACGGCGCGGCGGGAGAGCGCCAGCTCGACCTCGTCGCGCAGCGCCTCGATCGCGCCGAGCTGCGGGTGCGGCGCCGCGCCGTAGTGCGCCGGGTCGACATCCTCGCCGCCCGCCAGCAGCAGCGCGTCGCAGCTGCGGTAGAGCGCGTCCAGCACCCCGGCGTCGTGGCTCAGGTAGATCAGCAGCGGGATGCCGCCCGCCGCCTCGATCGACAGGATGTATTTCTCGCCGATGCCGGCCAGCGTCGAGCTGCCGCCCGGTCGGGCATAGCGGGTCAGGATGATCCCGACGAGCGGCCGTGGCTGGGCTTGGTTTGACATAATGTTCCTCTTGTTGTGACCGATGAGCCCAGCGATTATACCAGCATTCGCCTGTTTGGCAGCCGGGCGGGTTTGCGCGATAATGCGGCATATGCTTGTTCGCTCTCGGAAGAGGCGCGGCTATCGCGCAATAGGAATCTACATGCAACCACTCACCGGCATCACCGTCCTGGACCTGAGCCGCCTGCTGCCCGGCGGCTTCTGCACCCTGATCCTGGCCGACCTGGGCGCCGACGTGCTCAAGGTCGAGGAGCCCGGCCGCGGCGACTACCTGCGCGCCTTCGAGCCGCTCGGCAAGACCCAGAGCGCGCTGTTCACCGCGCTGAACCGCGGCAAGCGCAGCCTGACGCTGAACCTCAAGTCGCCTGCCGGCCGCGCGCTGCTGCTGGACCTGGCCGCGCGCGCCGATATCCTGGTCGAGGGCTTCCGCCCGGGCGTGCTGGCGCGGCTCGGGCTCGACTACGCGACGCTGCAGGCGGCCAACCCGCGCCTGATCATCTGCGCGATCAGCGGCTACGGGCAGACCGGCCCGCTGCGCAGCCGCGCCGGCCACGACCTGAACTACCTGGGCTACGCCGGGGCGCTGCCGCTGATCGCGCCGCGCGGCGGCGGCCGGCCGATCGTGCCGGGGCTGCAGATCGCCGACCTTGGCGGCGGCGCGCTGCCGGCGACGATCGGCATCCTGGCGGCGCTGCTCGAGCGCGAGCGCAGCGGCCGCGGGCAGGTGCTGGACATCTCGATGACCGACGGGGCGCTGCACTGGCTGGCCGCCTACGCCGGGCAGCAGTGGGCCACCGGCGATGTGCCGGCCGGCGGGCGCGGCCCGATCTCGGGCGGCTACGCCTGCTACAGCGTCTACGCCACCGCCGCCGGCCGCGCCCTCACCGTCGCGGCGGTCGAGCCGCACTTCTGGGCCAACCTGTGCCGCATGCTCGGCTGCGAGCAGTACATCCCGCTCCAGTACGCCGGGTGGGACGAGCAGGCGCGCATCTTCGCCGACCTGGACGAGCTGTTCGCGACGCGCACGCTCGGCGAGTGGCTGAGCTTCTTCGGCGATGCCGAGGTCTGCGTCGGCCCGGCGCTCACGCTGGCCGAGGCGCTCGAGCTGCACGCCGACCGCGTCTTCACGCTCGATCAGCCGGGCGAGGGGGCGCTGCGCCAGCTCGGCGGCCTGTTCGGCGTTACCTCCGACCGGCCCGCGCCGGCGCTCGGCCAGCACACCGAGGAGGAGCTGGCGGCGCTCGGCCGCGGCCCGGCCGAGGTCGCCGCGCTGCGCGAGCAGGGTGTGATCTAGCCCCCCTCACCTCCTGCCCTCTCGGGGTAGGTTTTCTTGTGCATGGCGTCGCTGTGCGCCGAATCACCCCACCCCCTGCCCCCGCCCCTGCCAGGGGCGGGGAAACGGTAGCTCGGCACGGGGTTTCGGCGGAGCCGAAACCCCGTGCCGAGTTACTAATTCCCCCCTCTCCCGCCGGGAGAGGGGGGCAGGGGGGTAGGGGCCTGCAGGGCATCAGCATGCACTGCAGAAAAAACCTACCCCCAAAAAGGGGGCAGGGGGAGGGGTGAAACTATACCCTGTAATGGACCAGCCGGTCGATCTGGCGGGCCTGCAGGCGCGCCAGCAGCCGCTTTGCCAGGAAGTCGCGCAGCTCGCAGGCCGGCGCGCTCTGCCACTGGCCGACCCAGCCGACCTGGCGCGACTGGCGGACGATCGCGCTGGTGCGGCCGACCCGGCGCGCCTCGTAGCCGCGCAGCGCAGCCGCAATCTCGCCTCCCGCGGCCAGCGCGTCGGCCAGCGCCAGCCCGTCCTCGATCGCCTGGCAGGCGCCCTGGCCCAGGTTGGGTGTCATCGGGTGGGCCGCGTCGCCCAGCAGCGTGACGCGCCCGACGCTCCAGCGGCGCAGCGGCGGGCGGTCGTGGATGTCGTGATGCAGAATGGCGGCCTCGTCGGTCGCGTCGATCAGCGCCTCGACCGGCGCGTGCCAGCCGCGGAATCGTTCGAGCAGCGTGGCCTTGCGCCGGCCCTCGGGCACGCGCGCCCCGGCCGGGCTGTTGAGCGAGGCGAACCAGTAGACCCGCCCGCCGCTCATCGGCGCGATGCCGAAGCGCGCGCCGCGGCCCCAGGTCTCGCCGGCCGCCGCGCGGGCGAGCGCGGGGTCGAACTCCACCACCGCGCGCCAGGCGCTGTAGCCGGAGTAGCGCGGCTTCTGGCGGCCGAACAGCTGCGCCCGCACGGCAGAGCCCAGCCCGTCGGCGCCGACCAGCAGGTCGCCGCGCGCCTCGTGGCCGTCCGCGAAGCGCGCCGTGACCCCGCCCGCGTCCTGGCTGAAGCCGACCAGCTCGGCGCCCAGCCGGACCTGCGCGGCGCCCAGCTCCTCGCGCAGGATCGCCAGCAGATCGGCGCGGTGGATCACCAGGCTCAGCGCCGGCGCGCCGGCGCCGCGGTTCAGCGGCGTCAGGTCGACCAGCGTCTCGCCGCGCCACGAGCGCAGCGCGCCGCCGAGATCCGGCACGGCCTGGGCCCTGACCTTGTCGGCCAGCCCGAGCCGGCCGAGCGCGTAGACCGCGTTCTGCCAGACCGCCAGGCCCGCGCCGACCTCGCGCAGCTCGCCGGCGCGCTCGTAGACCGTGGCCTCGACGCCGGCCTGCCGCAGCGCGATCGCTGCCGTGATGCCGCCGATCCCGCCGCCGACGACGATCGCCCGGATGGGGTGCTTCTGTTGCATGTGCATGCCCTCTACTGCTTGGCTCAAGTAGACGATAGACTATAGACGATTGACGATGGGCGATAGGATGCAAGCGCGAGGCAAGGTTTCGCTGGGCAGCGATCGGTTTTGCAGTTAACAAAAAGCGGCCAGGGACGAACAGCACGTTCGCCCCTGGTCGCCGACCGGCAGTGAGCCGCTCGCTACCCCGGGTGCTGGTAGGTCTCCCAGCCCAGGTAGGTCTCGAAGGCCTCCTTGAGCACATCCGCGACGTGCGCGCGGGTCATCGCCACGTGGTGCTCGAAGCCCTGCTTGCAGTGGAAGAACACGCACTTGTCGGGGTCGCCGGCGTAGTTGTTGTTCCAGTCCACCAGCGCGCTGGGCGTGCCCGAGGCCAGCTGCAGCGCGTACATGGCCAGCACGCCGACGATGTCGACCTCGCAGGCGCTCGGCAGCAGCTGCTCGCTCATCATGCTCATGATCGTGCAGGCGTTCACGCCGTAGTTGAGCTGGAGCGACGACCAGCACTGCAGCGCGGTGGCCTGGATCTCGTTGGCCGCCATCCAGTCGCCCAGCGCGATGCCCAGCCATCAGCACCAGCTTCGGGTTCGGGACGCCGCCGCTGCGCGCGTAGGCGCGGATCTCGTCCAGCTTTTCCGTCACGCGCGGGTGGTCGTCGGCCAGCCGGTTGGCGGGGGCTGCGCGCCCCCCGTGCCCCCCCGGCCGGGGCTTCGCCCCTGGACCCCAAAATAACCTTGTCTCTGTTGCGATGCTTGGCGCGCATGCCTGGCTGAATCCAGGCGCAGCGGGATGCAACTCGCTCCGCAATCATGGTGATAGGCATGCGCCACCAGCAATGCAACTGGTATGGCATCATGTGCGGGAGGGGGCCGGGGGAACCGGCGTGGGTTCCCCCGGGCGGGGGGCCGGGGGCGCAGCGCCCCGGAGAAAGGATGACAAGCTGACCAGCTGACCAGCTGACAAGGCGGGGGCCGGGGGCGCAGCGCCCCGGAGAAAAGGATGACCAGCTGACCAGCTGACCAGCTGACAAGGCGGGGGGCCGGGGGCGCAGCGCCCCGGAGAAAAGGATACGCAAGCACGAAAGCTTCATCTGTGATACAATGCGTGTATAGAAACCACGCACTACTCCCCGAGCGATTTGCTCCATGACATCGCCCAGCGCCTGATCGTCATCAAGCGGTTCGCGATAGCGAGGGCCGCCTAATTGTGATCGGACGCTGAGCTTGCCCTGCCTGACCTTTCCAGATCAAACCAGCTCCCTGACAATCGACGCCAAAAAGGGCCAGCTCGATACTACCGGCGCGGAACTGCAGCGCCGGCGATGCAAGCCCTACCAATACACAAGGAGGTACACAGTATGGCAGCCGATTTTCGCATTCGGCCCCTGGCCGACCGCGTGGTGGTCAAGCCTATGGACCGCGAGGAGAAGACCAAGAGCGGCATCTTCCTGCCCGATACCGTCAGCAAGGAGCGCCCGATGGAGGGCACCGTGCTGGCCATCGGCGAGGGCCGCCTGGACGACAACGGCAAGCGCGTCCCGATGAACGTCAAGGTTGGCGATAAGGTGCTGTTCGCCAAGTACGGCGGCACCGAGTACAAGGTCGACGACGTCGAGTATCTCATTCTGTCCGAGAAGGACATTCTGGGGATTATTCAGGATTAAAACGTTCGAACGTTCGAACGTTCAAACGTGCAACTGACATTAGAGGAGGTTTTCCAAACATATGCCAAAACAACTGAAGTTCAATGAGGATGCCCGGCGCGCGCTCAAGCGCGGCGTCGATCAGGTAGCCGACGCGGTCAAGATCACGCTCGGCCCGCGCGGCCGCAACGTGGCGATCGACAAGAAGTTCGGCGCCCCGACCGTCACCCACGACGGCGTGACCGTCGCCAAGGAGATCGAGCTCAAGGACCCGTTCGAGAACATGGGCGCGCGCCTGCTGGTCGAGGTCGCCACCAAGACCAATGACGTCGCCGGCGACGGCACCACCACCGCCACCGTGCTGGCCCAGGCGATCATCACCGAGGGCCTCAAGGTCGTCGCCGCCGGCGCGAACCCGATGCTGCTCAAGCGCGGCCTGGACAAGGGCGCCGAGGCGCTGGTGGCCGCGCTCAAGAGCCTGGCCAAGCCGGTGCGCGACCGCGCCGACATCGCGCACGTCGCCACGATCTCGGCCGCCGACAGCGAGATCGGCAACCTGATCGCCGAGGTGATGGAGAAGGTCGGTAAGGACGGCGTGATCACGGTCGAGGAGAGCAAGGGCATCGCCTTCGAGACGGAATACACCGAGGGCATGCAGGTCGACCGCGGCTACATCTCGGCCTACTTCGTGACCAACGCCGAGCGCATGGAGGCCGAGCTGGAGGAGCCGTACATCCTGATCACCGACAAGAAGATCTCGGCGATCAACGAGATCCTGCCGGTGCTCGAGAAGGCGCTGCAGGTCACCAAGAACTTTGTGATTATTAGCGAGGATATCGACGGCGAGGCGCTGGCGACCCTGGTGGTGAACAAGCTGCGCGGCACGGTCAACGCCCTGGCGATCAAGGCGCCCGGCTTCGGCGACCGCCGCAAGGCCATGCTGCAGGATATGGCGATCCTGACCGGTGGGACGGTGATCTCCGAGGAGATCGGCCGCAAGCTGGACAGCGCGACGATCGACGACCTGGGCCGCGCGCGGCGGGTGCTGGCCGACAAGGACAGCACCACCTTCATCGAGGGCCGCGGCGACGAGAAGGCCATCCGCGCCCGGATCGAGCAGATCCGCGTGCAGATCGAGGCGTCGACGTCGGACTTCGACCGCGAGAAGCTGCAGGAGCGGCTGGCCAAGCTGGCCGGCGGCGTGGCGGTGCTCAAGGTCGGCGGGGCGACCGAGCCGGAGCTGAAGGAGAAGAAGCACCGGGTCGAGGACGCGCTGTCGACCGCGCGGGCGGCGGTGGAGGAGGGCATCGTGCCGGGCGGCGGCGTGGCGCTGATCAATGCCATCCCGGCGCTGGACCAGGTGCAGACCTGCAACGACGACGAGAAGTTCGGCGTGCAGATCCTGCGCCGCGCGCTCGAGGAGCCGATGCGCATCCTGGCCCGCAACGCCGGCGAGGATGGCGCGGTGATCATCGACAGCGTGCGCCGGGCGCAGAAGGAGAAGGGCGACACGACCTACGGCTACAACGTGCTGACCGGCGAGTTTGGCAGCATGCTCGAGCAGGGCGTGGTCGACCCGGTCAAGGTGACGCGCAGCGCGGTGCAGAACGCGGTCTCGATCGCCGGCCTGCTGCTGACCACCGAGGCGCTGGTGACCGACATCCCCGAGGCCAGCTCCGGGGAGGGCGGTATGCCCGGCGGCATGGGCGGCATGGGCGGCATGGGCGGCATGGACTTCTAGGGAGACCTCCCTGGTGATGGGGGTTCGGGCGCGGCGAAGCCGCGCCCGAACCCCCATCACTCGTTTAAACCCAAAACCGGCGCCAGCTGCTAGCCGCGCCGGCTCATGGGGAGCGTGACATGAAACTGCGTCCCGGCGTCCACCTGCGACTCGACCCAGATCTTGCCGCCATGCTGGGCGATGATCGCCGACGCAATGTAGAGCCCCAGCCCTGAGCCGCCGGCCACCTGCTCGCCGCGCCCGCGGTAGAAGCGATCAAAGATATGCGGCAGATCCTCGGGGGTGATGCCGATCCCCTGGTCGGCTACGGTCAGCATCACTGCCTGCGGCAGCTCGGGCATTGTGTCGGATAGCGGCGCTTGCTTCGGCGCCGCTGTCAGCGTCACGGTGATCGTGCCGGCGGCGGGCGAGTAGCGGATCGCATTCGAGATCAGATTGCCCAGCACCTGCCGCAGCCGCTGGCCGTCGGCGGCAATCTCCACCGTGTCGAAGGCTGTCTGCAGCTCGAGCGTGTGCTGTGTGGTGAGCCCCTGCGCCGCCTCGATCTCTTCGCGAACGAGCGCGACAAGCTCCACCGGCGCGATGAACATCCGGAATCGCCCGCGGTCGACATTATTGACGTCGACCATGTCGTTGACCAGCTGGATGGCCTGGGCGGCTTTTGCCACCACCACCGGCATCGCCTTCTGGCTATACTGCGTGTCGCCGCGGGCGGCCTTGCGCAGCGCCAGGTGGCCGCTGCCCGAGATCGCCATCAGCGCATTCTTGAGGTCATGGGCGACGATCGCGATAAAGCTTTCGCGCGCGTCTTGCTGGATGCGATCCTGCTCGGCCGCCGCGAGCTCGTCCGCGAGCGTCTTGTGGCGCAGCGCGTAGCCCAGGCGCACGCTGATGAATGTGACGAAGCTTAGGTCGTCGTCGGCGAATGCGTCGGCGCGGGTGCTGGCCAGGACGACGATGCCGTGGCTTTCCTGCTCGACTCGCAGCGGCACAAGCAGCATTGACTGGATGTCGGCCGCCTCAAGCATCGGCAGTTCGTCCAGCTCGCGCGACTCGCGGATCAGCACGGGCGTGCCGCCCTGAAACACCCGCAGCAGCGGGCCGCTGGTGGCAAGCGGGAGATGATCGCGCCCGCTCTCGCGCTGCAGATGGCCGAGCGGCGTATCGCTGATCCCTAAGGCGATCAGCTCGTCGGTCACCTCGCTGTGCAGCAGGATGCAGGCGACCTCAGCCTGTGTGATCGCGCACAGCTGACTCGTGATCGTGTGCGCCAGCTCCTCGGTCGCCTCGTGATCCGAAATGGTCGCGATCGTGTGCAGCAGCCGGATAAACTGCGTGCGACGGTCCTGGCGGCGGATGATCGCGTTGTTCTCGAGCGCGAGCGCGACCAGATCGGCCAAGACGGCCAGGAACGGCAGCAGCTCGTCGATCGACGCGCCGCCCAGGGGATGCTCCGGCGGCTCGGCGCCGCCAGGCTCGATCAGATCGACCACCGAGAGCACGCCGGCAACCTCCGCTCCGGTGCGCACCGGAACCGCCGCCACCGCTATCATCGCATCCGGCGGCACGTCGCCGCTCCACCAATGGGACGAGGCAAAGCGCGGGTCGGCGCTCGGGTTAGGCACCGCGATCGGCCGAGCCCGCCGCGCGACCCAGCCCTCCACGCCCTGGTTGGGCTCCAGCAGCACCGGCTGCGCGGGCAGGCCGTTGCTGGCCGCCGCGAGGCGCAGGCGCGGCCCCGGCCGCTCGACGCGGAAGAACGCCGCCTGGTGCACCTCTAGCAGGTCGCGGGTGCGCTGCATGATCAGGTCGAGCGCAGCCTCCAGCGGCACGCCGCGATCGAGCGCCGCACTGACATTCTCAAACTCATCGCCGCTGATCGGCGAGCCCGGTGCTCCTGCCATGTTGATCGGTTCCTTCCTGCCGTGCTGGATACGCTCCAAGATCTCAGCTCGTCAATCCGCCAGCAGGGTAGTATGCCACAGGAGGAGCGGTATCGCCAATCGTGGGGTGGTAGGGGGGCTGCGCGCCCCCCGAGCCCCCGCGCGCGGGGCTGCGCGCCCCCCCCCCCGGGGGTGCGCGCCCCCCCCGCCGCCCCCGCCGCCCCCTGGACCCCAAAAGCATTTCTGCTTGTCCCCGGGGCTGCGCGCCCCCCGCGCCCCCGCGGGCGGGGGTGGGCCGCCACCCCCGCCGCCCCCCGGCCGGGGCGTGCGCCCCTGGACCCCAAAAGCATTTCTCTCTTGTCGCTTGTCCGGGGGGCTGCGCGCCCCCCGTGCCCCCGCGGGCGGGGGTGGGCCGCCACCCCCGCCGCCCCCCGGCCCGACCAAGCTCCTTGCGCTTGTCCGGGCTGCCCCCCCCCCCGCCCCCCCCGCCCCCGGCCGGGGCGTGCGCCCCTGGACCCCAAAAAGAAGCTGCCTCAGTTGCGGTGCCTGGCGCGTATGCCTGGCTGAATCCACGCATGATGGAAAACAACACCTCTGATCGGAATGGTGCTAGGCATCCGCCACGATGCTTACGATTGGTACGGCATCACTTGCCGGAGGGGGGCTGGGGGAACCGGCGCGGGTTCCCCGGGTACCCGCTGGGTGCCGGGGGGCCGGGGGCGCAGCGCCCCGGAAAAAGGAAACACGCCTGGCACGGGCGCACCAGGCGGGGGGCCGGGGGCGCTGCGCCCCGGAGAAAAGCGGTTTGCGCTGATCGGTCATCAGTGCTCACGCCCTTCTGGCGTCACCCCACCGCCGTCCCGAACAGCAGCCCCAGCCCGTAGGTGATCAGCGCCTCGCCGATCCCGATGATCGTCATCTCGAGCCCGCTGCGCCAGGGGTTCAGCCCCGTCACGATCGTCTTCGCCGCGCCGATCAGAAAGTGCGCCAGGGTGCTGATCGCGAACGAGGCGACGATCGCCGGGTAGCCGCTGGCGACGAAGAACGGGATGATCGGGATGAACGCGCCGAACGCGGTCGAGAGCGTGGCCGAGAGCGCCGCCGTCCAGGGGTTCGGCGCGTTCTGCTCCGACAGGCCCAGCTCCTCGCTCACCATCGTCTGGAGCGCCGACTGCGGCTGGGTCATCAGGCGCGTCGCCAGCGCCTCGGCCTCGTCCTCCGGCACGCCTTTCAGCTGGTAGAACAGCGCCAGCTCCTCGCGCTCCTCGGCCGGGTTTTGCTCCAGCTCGCGGCGCTCGCGCCCGATCTCGGCCTGCTGGACCTCGTGCTCGGCCTTGGTCGCCAGGTATGCCCCCGAGCCCATCGACAGCGCCGAGGCGAGCATGCCGGCCAGGCCGGCGATCAGCACCGCCGGCCCGCCGGCCGTGGCCCCCGCGACGCCCGTGACGATCCCGAAGACCGAGCCGAGGCCGTCGTTGGCGCCGTAGATCGCCTGGCCGATCCACCCGCCGCCGCGCTTGTGCCACGTCTCGCGGCGCAGCAGGGTGTCGAGCCGCGCCTGGGGGCCGACGACGGCGCCGGCTGCCCCGACCGCCCCGGTCAGGCGGCTGTGCGCCTGCTCGTCCTGCTGCACGGCGCTCAGCGCCGCGCGATCCTCGGTGGTCGGCGCCAGCCGCGCCAGCTCGGCGTACAGCGCCGCGTCGTCGTCCTCGCTGCTCTCGATCCGCTTGAGCGCGTTGTCGGTCCCGCTCTGCACCAGCACCCAGCGCCAGGCGCGGTCGCGCGGCCTGTCGCGGTCGGGCGGCAGCGGCGCGCCCAGCTCGCGCAGCCGCGCGGCCCAGCGCTCGCCGTGCTGCACTTCGCTGGCGGCCAGCTTCAGCAAGACCCTCCGGCGGGTCTCCGACGGCTCCCGCGCGGCCAGCGCACGGTAGATCCGCGCGCTGGCCTGCTCGCGCTGCCAGGCCTGCTGGAGGCCGCGGATAAACGGCTCGTTGGTGTCGTCAGGCATTATTGTCTTCCCTCAAATCTAGGGCAATCAAGCGGCCTCGTAGCGCCGCACGAACCAGGTCTTGACCACCTGCGTGAGCGCGACGTAGCCCAGCAGCATCAGCCCGACCAGCGGCCAGTACAGCGCCGGGAGCGCCACAAAGCCCAGCGCGCCCGCGAGCGGCGAGAGCGGCAGCCAGATCCCGACCCCGACGATCAGCAGCGACGTGAGCGTCAGCGGCAGGCTGGCCCGGCTCTGCAGAAACGGGATCTTGTTCGTGCGAATGACGTGAATGATCAGCGTCTGCGTCAGCAGCGACTCGACAAACCAGCCGGTGCGGAACAGCGCCGGGTTGCTCCACGCGTTGAAGATAAACAGCATTATAGCAAACGTTGCGTAGTCGAAGATCGAGCTGATCGGCCCGATCACCAGGATGAACCGCTGCATGGCGCCCATGTTCCAGCTGCGCGCTTGCTGCAGCCACTCCGCGTCGACCGCGTCGGTCGGGATCGTCGTCTGCGAGAAGTCGTACAGCAGGTTATTGGTCAGCACCTGCACCGGCAGCATCGGCAAGAACGGCAGGAACAGGCTGCCGCCGACGACGCTGAACATGTTGCCGAAGTTCGAGCTGGCCGCCATACGGACGTACTTCAGGATGTTGCCAAACACCCGGCGCCCCTCCAGCACGCCCTCCTGCAGCACCAGCAGGCTGTTCTCCAGCAGAATGATGTCGGACGACTCCTTGGCGATGTCGACCGCGCTGTCGACCGAGATCCCGACGTCGGCGGCTTTGAGCGCCGCCGCGTCGTTGATGCCGTCGCCCATGAAGCCGACGACGTGCCCGCGCCGCCGCAGCGCCGCGATGATCCGCTCCTTGTGCGCCGGCGCCAGCTTGGCGAAGATCGGCGTCGTCTCGGCCACGTCGGCCAGCTGCTCGTCGGACCAGCCGTCCAGCTCGCCGCCGAGGACGATCCGGTCGACCGGTAGCCCGACCTGCTTGCAGATCGTGCGCGCGACCCGCTCGTTGTCGCCGGTCAGGACCTTCACCCGGACGCCGCGCTGCCCCAGCTCGCCGATCGCCTGGTGCGCGGTCAGCTTGGGCGGATCGAGGAAGGCCAGCAGGCCCAGCAGGATCAGCGCCGCCTCGTCGGCGGGCTCGTAGGTGCGCTGGTCGCCCGGCATGATCTTGTACGCCAGCGCCAGCACCCGGAACCCATCGTCGTTGAGATCGCGCACCAGCGCGTCAGCCTGCGCCCGGTGCGATTCGTCGAGCGCGACGCGCGCGCCGCGCAGCTCGACCTGCGCGCAGACCTGCACGATCTCCTCGACCGCGCCCTTGCAGATCAGGATGCGCTGCTGCTGGTGATCTTCGACCGCGACCGACATGCGGCGGCGCACGAAGTCAAACGGGATCTCGTCGATCTTGCGGTAGCGCTCGCGCACCTGCAGGGCTTCGGCGACCTCGACATGCGCCAGGACGGCCAGGTCCAGCATGTTCTTCAGCCCGGTCTGGTGGAAGCTGTTGAGGTACGAGTAGTTCAGCACCTCGGGCGACTCGGCGCCGGCGAGGTCCAGGTGCTTTTCCAGAATGACGCGCCCCTGGGTGATCGTCCCGGTCTTATCGGTGCACAGCACATCCATCGCCCCGAAGTTCTGGATCGCGCTCAGCCGCTTGACGATCACCTTCTTTTGCGACATAACGATCGCGCCCTTGGAGAGGCAGACGGTGACGATCATGGGCAGCATCTCGGGCGTCAGGCCGACCGCGACCGAGAGCGCGAACAGAAACGCCTCTAGCCAGTTGCCCTTGCCGATGCCGTTGATCAGAAAGACCAGCGGCACCATGACCGCCATGAAGCGCAGCAGCAGCCAGGTGAAGCGGTTCAGCCCCTGGTCGAAGCTGCTGACGACCGCGGTTGCGTCGGCCAGGTGGGTGGCCATGGAGCCAAAATAGGTCGCGGCGCCGGTGGCGAGCACCAGCGCGCTGGCGGTGCCGCTAACGACGCTGGTGCCAAAGAAGCAGATGTTCTGGAGGTCGAGCGCGCTCTGCGGCGGGCGCTCCGCGCTGAGCGCGTGCTTTTCGACCGGCAGCGCCTCGCCCGTCAGGGTCGCCTGGTTGACGAACAGGTCCTTCGCGCCGATCAGGCGCAGGTCGGCCGGCACGAGATCGCCGGCCGAGAGCTGGACGATGTCGCCCGGCACCAGCAGGCGCAGCGGGATATCGCGGGCGCTCCCCTCGCGCACGACCGTCGCCGTGGTGTGGACCATGGCCGTGAGCTGCGCGGCGGCGGCGTCGGCGCGCCACTCCTGCACGAAGCGCAGCGACACGCCGAGCACGACCATCAGCGCCATCATCACGGCCGCGCGCACATCGCCGACCGAGAGCGAGATCAGCGCCAGGACGCCGAGCAGGATGACCAGCGGGTTGAGCAGGGCGCTGGTCGCGTGCCGCAGCAGGCCGGAGCGGCGCCCGTGCACGGCCTCGTTGAAGCCGTAGCGCTTCAGGCGCTGGGCCGCATCCGCGCTCGTCAGGCCCTCGGCCGCGGCATCTAGATCGCCCTGGGCGGCATCCAGCAGCGCCTGGCCGACCTGCTCGGCCGCGCGCGGCGGGCTGTCGGCGTGGTGTGTCACGCGATTCACGATCGCCCGAAACGTGTTCATGGATCTCGCCTGCCCCTATACCAGCAGAAACGGATTGACCGAAACGGCCCCGGCAAATTGGATGGCGACCGTCGCTCGAATGGGCGCTCTGGTCGCCGCCGCCAATCGCGGTCAGGTTCCATGAGCGCCCACGTCGTGTATATCAATTCTGAGTGCGGATGGTGAGATTCACAGATGCACTCAGAAGTCATCCCAGTGCCGCCGACGGAAAACCCGCCGCTCTCGTACAGCGCGGTGGAAATACCTCCTGGGTTGCATCCGGCAGTTGGCAGTCGACAAACGGCGAGCCGCATACAGCATGCGGTGGACTGCCTACTGCGCCGGGCAGGAGCGCCCGCCGAGCCGTGCTACTGCGGCGCAGCCGGCGCCGGCGCGCCGACCGGCGCGACGCCGTTGCCGTGCTGGATCGCCGCCATCCGATCCATAAAGACCTTGATCGTGTCGACCGGCAGCGGGAAGATGATCGTGCTGTTCTTCTCGACCGCGATCTCGGTCAGGGTCTGCAGGTAGCGCAGCTGCAGCGTGACCGGCTCGCGCGCGATCACGTCGGCGGCCTCGGCCAGCATCTTCGACGCCTCGAACTCGCCCTGCGCGTGGATGATCTTGGCGCGCTTCTCGCGCTCGGCCTCGGCCTGCTTGGCCATCGCCCGCTGCATCGTCTGCGGCAGCTCGACATCCTTGACCTCGACGATCGTCACCTTGACGCCCCACGGCTCGGTCTGCTCGTCGATAATCGTCTGTAGGCGCGCGTTGAGCTGCTCGCGGCGCGAGAGCAGCGTGTCCAGGTCGACCTGCCCGACCCCGCTGCGCAGCGTCGTCTGCGCGATCTGCAGGGTCGCGCGGATGTAGTCCATCACCTTGACGATCGCCCAGTCCGGGTTGACGACCATGAAGTAGAGCACCGCGTTGACCTTGATCGTCACGTTGTCGAGCGTGATCACCTCCTGCGCCGGCACGTCCAGCGTGATCACGCGCGTGTCGACGCGCACCATCCGCTCCATGATCGGGATCAGCAGGAACAGGCCCGGCCCGCGCGCGCCGACCAGCCGCCCCAGCCGGAAGACCACGCCGCGCTCGTACTCGGGCACGATCTTGATCGACGACAGGGCAACCATGAACACCAGAATGAGGATCACCACGACCCCCAAGAAAGCTACGCTCGTAAGCATGTCTCACTCCTCTGTAATGGGCTATAGCAGTGGGCAGTCGGCAGGAGCCGGTCGGCAGATAAGACGGCTCGCCTCACGGCGGCATCTCCTTCTTGCAGAGTGGCTCGATGGTTTTGCTCACAGCTAATGTCCGCCGATGCGGAGGCGGCAGCCGCAGCGAAGGATCTCTCTCTACAGGACGACCAAGAGACGCTTCGCTGCGGCTCAGCACGACTCGTCGAGACCCACCAGGCGCTCCAGGTACGCCCGCCAGCGCTCGATCTGCTGGGTGTAGTAGTCAGCTCGTGCCGCACGCGCGAGCTGCTCCCGGCGTCGAGCCTGGCTCCTGCGTACACCTGCAAGTGCTGGAGCCTGGTTTGCAGCACGTGCAACTGCTGTGATGCATACGCAAGCCGCGCCTGCTGCGCAATAATATCGAGGAACGCATCGTTCGTAGATAGACCCATCGCCGCCTCCTCGCTGCCGGGCACCGCGGCGATGCAGTGCCGTGAGATGGCTACTCCTCAGGACTGTTCCAGCGGGCTAGTCAAAAAGCGAGAATTCCTAATTCATAAAGGCCGCTTGCCCCCGCCCGCCGCAGCGCCCCCCCCCCCCCCCGGCAGCAGTCCGCGCAGCGCGGCGCCCGCCACGCGCCAGTAGACACGCCCTCGCTGATCTCACCAGACACATCTCGCTCATTGGACAACGGGCTGCCCGCTCCGTTTTGCCTTGCTGTGTGGGCTGCACGGCCCCCCCGCCCCACCGCCCCGCTTACATCCTGAAATTCCAGCTCCGCGTTTTGCCCCAGGCGTACCGGATCGTCTCCTTGAACTGCTCCCAGGTGCCGGGGTTGCGCTCTTCCCAGCGCGGGCGAGCCTGCTGCTCGACCGCCGCCCAATCCGCGTCGCGGTAGCGCGGGTCGGCGCCCAAGTCGTAGCCGTAGCGGTAGACCAGCCGGTAGTGCTCGTACGGGCCGCGGCGACGGGCGGCATTGGTTTGATGGTGGGCGCGGAAGTCGCTCTCGAGCGCGTCGTAGCTCTGAGGGACGCCGCTTGACGCGGCACTGCCGCGCGCGCCATCCACGTCGCGCTGATGCGCCGGGCGGTGCGCGCCGTTACTGGGCGCGTCGGCCGGGGCTGTCCTCTGGTTGGCTTCGCTCGCTCGCTCCTTGGCGTGCCCGTTCGCGCCGATCTGCCCGTTACCGATCGGCGCGCCGGTCCACTGCTTCGGGGCCCTTGTCGGTTCTTTGCTGGTGTTCTCCATATGAGTCTTCCTTTTTGCGCAGGATGTCGCCGCCAACGGCGCGGCGAATCAGGTCCCGTAGCTCCACTAGATCGAATGGTTTGGGGAGCATGCCGGCGAGACGGAGCTGTGCGATGCCGTCGGCGCACTGAGCGGGGACCGCGCCGCTCATGAGCACGATCGGCAGGTCGGGCGCGGCCCGCTGGATGGCCAGCGCCGCGTCGACGCCGTTCACGACCGGCATCACGATGTCCATAATCGCGCAGCTGAGCTTGTCGCGATGGGCCTCGGCCGCCGCGATCGCCGCCGCGCCATCGCCGACACACAGCGCTCCCAGGCCGAGCGGGCGCAGCACTCGCTCGAGCAAGTCTCGAATCGCCGGCTCGTCGTCGGCCACCAGCGCCAGCCGCCGGCTCGTCATTAGTTCAGCACTGGATTCGGTCATGCTCTGTCTCTTCTTCGCGGCGGATATACCTGCCTGGCTGTGCGCGAAAGATAGAAGACGGTGCGATTTGTCGTCCGTCCTTGGTCAAGCGAATCTGATTACGAATGCTGTGCTGCACTACCAGTGTAGCAGCCGAGCGCCAGATCAGGTAGCGGGGATACTGCGCATAGCGTATCCGCAATAAACCTGACAGCGTGGGTCGCACCGGAACCCGCCCGGCCCGCGAATGGGCGGGCTATGCACACAAAGATCGTGACCACGGCCTGATCCAGCCCGCGGCAGCGGGCTTGAGCCCGCCGGCGTGCGGTCGCGCAAAACCATGCGTCACACCCCGCTGCCTGGGCCGCGGCCCCGGAACGCTGCTATCCGTGCTATACTTCCAATTGCCACTCCACGTCAATCGACCTTCCCCAGCCGAGCGACGTGCTCGGACCAGATCGCCCAGCGCCTGAGGAGCACCCAGCCGGTTCGCGATCGCCAGGGCCGCTCCGCGGCGCAGGGCATACGCTCATGCTCGCCAACGAATTCCTCATCAGGAGGTGTGGGATGCTCGGAGATAATCGTCCCGCGGAGCGACGGCCGCCGGCCGGCCAGGTTCGGCCGCGCCCGCCCGGGCCGGAAGAGCGGCGCGGCGCCACGGCGACCAGCGGCGGCCGATCGAATAACCAGCAAGATATGCGCAGCCTGCTCCGTGGGCCGCGCTTTTGGGCCACGCTGCTGATCGTGCTGGCGATCAACTGGTTCCTGGTGCCGTGGCTGTTCCCCGAGGCGCAGGACCGCGTCACCGTGCCGTACACGTTCTTTAAGGAGCAAGTCGTCGCCGGCAATGTCTCCGAGATCACCAGCCGCGGCGAGGATATCCAGGGTGCGTTCAGGCAGCCGGTGGCCGACCCGACGACGGCGGCGCAGACGCCGACCGCGCAGGAGTCGGCGGCGACGCCGCAGACATATACGAAGTTCGCGACGATCAAGCCGGCGTTCGACGACCCGGAGCTGCTGTCGCTGCTCGAGCGGAACAAGGTCGTGATCACCGCCTCGCCGCTGGAGCAGCCGCGCTCGGCGATCCTCACGCTGCTGCTGTCGTTTGGCCCGACGCTGCTGCTGATCGGCGGATTTCTGTGGCTGACCAACCGCGCCGCGCGATCGGCTGGCGGCGGCATGTTCGGGCTCGGCCGCAGCCGCGCGCGCCGCTACGAGGCGACCGAGGTCGCCGAGCGGATGACGTTCGAAGATGTCGCCGGGATCGACGAGGTCGAGCGCGATCTGGTCGAGATCGTCGACTTCCTCAAGCAGCCCGACAAGTACCAGCGGCTGGGCGGGCGCATCCCCAAGGGCGTGCTGCTGGTCGGCGCGCCCGGCACCGGCAAGACGCTGCTGGCGCGCGCGGTGGCCGGCGAGGCGGCGGTGCCGTTCTTCAGCATGAGCGGCTCCGAGTTTATCGAGATGATCGTCGGCGTCGGCGCCGCGCGCGTGCGCGACCTGTTCGTCGAGGCGCGCAAGGCCGCCCCGGCGATCATCTTCGTCGACGAGCTGGACGCGATCGGCCGGCGGCGCGGCGCTGGCAACGCGCTCGGCGGTAACGACGAGCGCGAGCAGACCCTCAACCAGCTGCTGATCGAGATGGACGGCTTCGACTCGCGCGAGGCGGTGATCGTGCTGGCCGCGACCAACCGCTCCGACGTGCTCGACCCGGCGCTGCTGCGGCCCGGCCGCTTCGACCGGCGGGTCACCGTGCAGGCGCCCGACCGCGCCGGCCGCGCCGCGATTCTTACAGTCCACACGCGCGGCGTGCCGCTCGCGCCGGGGACCGACCTGACCACGATCGCCGCAGAGACGCCCGGGCTGGTCGGCGCGGACCTGCGCAACCTGGTGAACGAGGCGGCGCTGCTGGCCGCGCGCAAGGGCAAGGCCGCCGTCGACGCCAGCGACTTCTCCGAGGCGCTGGAGAAGATCGCGCTGGGCGCCGAGCGCAAGCTGACGCTCAACCCCGCGGAGCGCCAGCGGGTGGCCTACCACGAGTCCGGCCACGCGCTGCTGGGGCTGCTGCAGCCCGAGGGCGACCCGGTGCGGCGCGTGACGGTGGTGCCGCGCGGCCAGGCGCTGGGCGTGACGCTCTCGGTGCCCGAGGACGACCGCTACAACTACGGCGAGCTCTACCTGCGCGCGCGGATCGTCAGCGCGCTGGGCGGCCGCGCCGCCGAGCAGATCGTCTACGGCACGGTCACCACCGGCGCGGAGAACGATCTCAAGCAGGTGACCGAGCTGGCGCGCGCGATGGTGACGCGCTGGGGGATGAGCCGGGAGGTCGGGCTGCTGTCGCTCAGCGGAAGCGACGACGGCAATTTCCTGGAGAACGGCCTGGGGGTTGGCATGATGCGCCCCTACAGCGAGGCGACCGCCCAGGCGATCGACCGCGCCATCGGCCAGATTGTCGACGAGTGCTACGCCAAGGCGGTCGACCTGCTGACGCGCGAGCGCGGGCGGCTCAACTCGCTGGCCGAGACGCTGCTGCGCGAGGAGTCGCTCGACGAGGCGCAGATGCGCGCGGCGGCGGGCCTGGACGAGCGCCGCGCGCCCGAGAGCCCGATCGCCGCGAGCCGCTGAGATGTGAAAGCTGTACGCGCCGGCTGCCCAAGGAGTTGCTCTTCATTGATGCCCGGCATCACGCACCCTCAGCAAACAGACTGCTGACCGATTCGCCATCATGAATGCGTCGGATTGCCTCGGCGAACAGCGGTGCGATCGAAAGCGTGTGCAGGTTTGGCAGGCGCTTTTCGGGAGGTAGTGGCACTGTGTCGGTCGTTACGATCTCGGCGATTTCTGGCACTGCGCGCAGGCGATCGATCGCGGGGCCGGTGAAGATGCCATGCGTGCAGGCGATCGCAACGCGGCCAACCTGGCGCGCGCGCAGGTGGTGCAGGACTTCTATGATCGTGCCGCCGGTCGCGATCTCGTCATCCATGATGATGACATCTTTCCTATCAACGTCGCCGACGATCGCCTCGACCCGAACCAGCTCGTCGCTGATCCGCTGCTTGCTGGCGGCCGCCATTGGAACATTCAAGAGCCGGGCAAACTGGGTGACCGATTTAGCGTGCCCCAGATCGGGCGCGACCACGACGGTGTTGCGGAGGTCGTGGTCGCGGAAGTACGCGGCCAGTACGCCCAGCGCGTTCAGGTGATCCGTGGGCACACCAAAGAAGCCATGTACCTGCGGCGCATGCAGCGTCATCGTCAGCACGCGCTTGGCCCCGGCAGTCACGAGCAGGTCGGCGACCAGGCGCGCGGCGATGGAGATCCGCGGCGCATCCTTTTTGTCAGAGCGAGCATACGCATAGTACGGAATAACCGCCGTCGTCCGCGCCGCCGATGCGCCGCGCGCCGCGTCGAGCATCAGCAGCAACTCCATCAGATGCTCCTGCACGGGCGGCGCCAGCGGCTGGATCACAAAGACATCACGCTCGCGGCAGTTGGCATTAAGCTGCACATACAGGCAATCGTTGCTAAAGCGACGAATGGTGGTCTCGCTCAATCCGACCCCCAAGTGCCTGCACACCTCCGACGCGAGCTCAGGATGCGCACTCCCGCTGAAAACCACAACCTGTTGCATGCTGTTCACCCTTTTGCGGATGCCAATGGCGCCTGCCCGGCAATCGTGGCGCGGCGGCGTAGTAGCCACTTCTCGATCTCGACGGCCCAGAAGATCAGCGAGCTGGCTGCCAGTCCGATCGCCAGGTCGGCCGCCGACAGGGCCACGGTGGTGAAGAACCCCTGGAGGAATGGGATATACACGAGCGCCAGTTGCAGAACGAACGTCAGCGCCACCGCGCCTAGCAGTGGCGTGTTCGACCACAGGCCGATTCGGAACAGCGAGTCGCGCTCCGAGCGGATCGCCAGAATATGCGCCATCTGCGCCAGCGTGACCGTCAGGAACACCATTGTCTGCCACTGGGCCAGGCCGGCGCGCCAGTAGCCGTAGCCCACGCCCAGCACCACCCCGCCCATCAGCAGGCCGACCCAGAGGATGTGGCGGCCCATCCCCCGCGCGAAGATGTGCTCATTCGGCGGGTAGGGCGCGCGCCGCATGGTGTTGCGCTCGGCCGGCTCCAGGCTGAGCGCCAGCGCCGGGAGTCCATCCGTCACTAGATTGACCCACAGGATCTGCAGCGGCAGCAGCGCCAGCGGCATCCCGAAGAGCGGCGCCAGCAGCATCACCCACAGCTCGCCGGCGTTGGTGGTCATCAGGTACTTGATGAACTTGCGGATATTGTCGAAGATCACCCGCCCCTCGGCCACCGCCGCGACGATCGTGGCGAAATTGTCGTCCTGCAGCACCATGTCGGCCGCCGCTTTGGTGACGTCCGTGCCGGTGATCCCCATCGCCACGCCGATATCCGCCTGCTTCAAGGCCGGCGCATCGTTGACGCCGTCGCCGGTCATGGCGACAATATGCCCCTTGGCCTGGAGCGCCTGGACGATCCTGAGCTTGTGCGCGGGCGAGACCCGCGCGTAGACCGGCACCTCGTCGACCACGTCCTTCAGCTCGGTAGCGGATAGCCGATCCAGCTCTGGCCCGGTGAGCACGCGGCTGCCGTCGGCGATGCCCAGCTCGCGGGCGATCGCGCGCGCGGTCAGCGGGTGATCGCCGGTGATCATCACCGGCCGGATTCCGGCGGTCTGGCACGTCTGCACCGCGTCTTTAACTTCGGCGCGGGCCGGGTCGATCATTCCCAGCATCCCGACGAAGACCAGGTCGTGCTCCACCCCCTCAGCCGCCGCGCCCGGCGGGAGGTCGTCGAGCGGGCGGAATGCGACGCCCAGCACGCGCATGCCCGCCTGGGCTAATTGGTCGTTTGCGGCGACGATCTGCGTGCGCGCAAGCGCTGTGATTGGCGTGATCCGCGCGTCGAGCCAGACGGCGCTGGAGACCGCCAGCAGGCTGCCCACAGCCCCCTTCGTGAAGGCGATGTATGGCGCGTCGCCGACCAACGACGAAGGACCACCGGCCAACGCGGCAAGCGGGCCGAGATGGTCGGCCTGCCCCCCGTGTCCTTCCTGCTGGAGCGCCCCCTGGCCCTTGGTCCCTGGCCCTTGGTCTCTGGATCGATGAATGGTGGTCATGCGCTTGCGGGCCGAGTCGAACGGCGCCTCGGCCACGCGCGGGAGCGCCGCTTCCAGGTCGGCTTTCGCGAGGCCCAGCCGCGCCGCCGCGACCACCAGCGCGCCCTCGGTCGGGTCGCCGACGATCCGCTCGCCACCTGGCGCGGTGCTATCGGGCTCGATCAGCGCGTCGTTGCATAGTGCGCCGCCCGCCAGCAGCAGTGCGAGCGTGGGCTGTGAGCTTGGCAGGGAGTGTGGTGCTCGGGCCTGCGCCGGCGCGGCGGCAGCCAGCAGATCGGCCATCGTGACGCGCTCGCCGGCGACATCGAGCGCGGTCACGGTCATGCGATTCTCGGTGAGCGTGCCGGTCTTGTCGGAGCAGATGACCGTGACCGAGCCGAGCGTCTCGACCGCCGCGAGCTTACGGATGAGCGCCCGCCGCCGCAGCATGCGCTGCGCCCCGAGCGCCAGGGCGATCGTCACCACCGCCGGCAGCCCCTCCGGGACGGCCGCCACGGCCATGCTCACGGCCGTCAGGAACATCAGCTGCAGCTCCTCGCCGCGCAGCAGCCCGATCGCGAAGATCACGCCGACGATCGCCAGGGCGATGATCGCCAGGGTGCGGCCGAGCTGGTCGAGCCGGCGCTGCAGCGGCGTCGGCGCCTGCCGCATGGTCTGGAGCATGGCGGCGATCGCGCCAAGCTCGGTGCGCATGCCGGTGTCCGTCACCACCATCTGACCACGCCCGTAGGTGACGACCGTGCCCATATAGGCCATATTGTGCCGGTCGCCCAGCGGCAGATCCTCCCCGCCCAGCGCGGGAACGACTTTATCGACCGGCTCCGACTCGCCGGTAAGCGCGGCCTCTTGGATGCGCAGGTTCGCGCTCTCCAGGATGCGGCCGTCAGCCGGCGCGAGATTGCCCGCTTCGAGCAGGACGATGTCGCCCGGCACCAGGTTGCCGGCGCCGAGCTCCTGCACGTGACCGTCGCGGCGGACCTTGACGATCGGCGCAGCCAGCTTCTTGAGCGCCGCCATCGCCTGCTCGGCGCGATACTCCTGGGTGAACCCGAGGATGGCATTCAGGACGACGATGGCCAGAATGACAATCGTGTCTTTGTAGTCGCCGAGTGCGGCCGAGAGCACGGCGGCGACGATCAGGATGATCACCATGACCGCGGTGAGCTGCTCCCAGACGATTCGCCAGGGGCTCGTGGAGCCGCGCTCGGCCAGCTCGTTCGGCCCGTGCTGGACCAGGCGGCGCGCCGCCTCCGCCGCGCTCAGGCCGTGGGCGGCATCCGCGCCGTGCTGATCCAGCACTGTTGAGGGTTCTAGCTGATACCAGGGCTGCAAGATCGCCTCCTGGGTCGAGTGTGGATGCCGGACTCGTCCCTTGACGCAGCATAAATAGCCAAGGGGAGGGGCTCGGGGATGGCGAAGCTCTGCCAAAACCCCACCAAAACGTTAGGGATGCTCGCTTTTTTAACTAGCCCAGTGGAACAGTTATTTATTCGAAAATCCCTTAGATTTCAGCGCAGCGCGCTATACTATGCTCAGCGCTTGTTGCTGCCGCGCGCGCGCCGCTGCAGGCGCTCGATCTCCGCCAGCACATCCTCGGGCCTGGTTTCCATCTCGAGGTCGGCAAGCTCGCTCTCCGCATGGTTTTCGATGCCCATTTTGTCCTGGATGGCGTCGAGCATCTGCAACACCCTGGTCAGCTCATGTTCGCTCAGCAGCCCGATGTGCAGATCTAGGTCGGCGCGATACTCCGCCTCCGCGCTCAGGCGGTTCTGGCTGATCAGCACAAAGGTGGCCAGGAAAATTGCTTCCAGCGACACGACCATAGTGAGGAGGCCGTAGGGGAAGGGGTCGAACGGCGGCAGGCCGAAGCGCCCGGTGTTCAGCAGAAACCACAGGCCGAACCACACGATATGCGCGTACACAAAGACCATGCGCCCCGAAAAAGCCGTGATGATATCGGCGAGCCGGTCTTGCAGGCCGCGCGCCTGCGCGGCCTGTAGACGCAGATCGATGATGGTGCGGATGTTCCGCTCGATGACGTCGCTCAGGGCCGGATTGTCGCCGGTGTGGTCGGTGCGTTCCGCCTGGGTCAGGCCGCGCTTCTGCATACGACTCCTATCATTCAGTTTCATGATGCAGTCTCGCTCTCAGCTGCCCTCCCCGGCGCGATGCTCGTTTGCACCTCCCCACCTGCGTTCATTCCGCGGAGCGCGGCTGCTCGGCGCGCAGCTTAAGCGCCTTGCCCATCTCTCTCATGAGGGATCTCCTTCAGCGCAAGCACAACGTCGCGGTGCTGCTCAGCGCGAGCAACGCCGCGACGTTACGTTAGCACGCTACCGGTTGGCTTTCCGGCGGCCCTTGCCCTTCAGCTCGCTCGCCTTGCCTTCTACCCGCATCTGCTCGTTGCCGATCAGGCTGCCGACGGCGCCTTTGGTCTTGCCCACCAGCTCCTCGCCCACGCCTCTGATTCGCTCCGACGCCTTCGCCACGTCCTGGCGGGCCTGGCCTTTGACCTTCTCAATATGCCCTTCCACCTGCATCTGCTCGTTGTCGATCAGATCGCCGACACGTTCCTTCACTGACCCTCTGATCTCCTGCGCCTTGCCCTTCACGCGCTCCGCTCCCTTGCCCATGGTCGTGTCCTTTCCGCTGCCGACGCATACTCCCCCGCGATGTGTCGAACGTGGCCAACGCGGCTAGCGCACGCGGCCGCGCCGCACCAGATTGACGATCGCCAGCAGGACGACCGCGCCGGCAAATGAGACGACCAGCGCGGTTATGTTCAAGACGCCGGCCGAGTTGAAGAAGCCGTTGTTGATCGTCGGGCGGCCGAACAGCCAGCCGCCGATCAGCGCGCCGACAATGCCGACCACGATATTCGTCACCAGCCCCGCGCGATCGTTCATCACCATCCCCGCGAGCCAGCCGACGATCGCCCCGGCGATGAGCCACAGAATCAGGTTGATCATGGTACCGTCCTCCTTCGGTCTGCCGACGTGTATTCACGGTTGGCGCATTCTGCGTCGGCGATTGCGGCGCATGATGCTGCGCACTGCAGCACCTTAGCGCCGTGTCTTCCAATATATCTCGGCCTCGGCCTCCAGTGTGTCGAGCCGCGTGTAGTAGTCGGGATATTCTTTGAGGTGCGCCCATGCGATCTTGCCCGTCATCGGGAGATCGTCGCCGGTTACATTCGTCTCAGGGTCGCGCGTGCCGTGCTCGAGCTCGACCTCCATCCCGCGCCGGAACTGCTCCACATCAATCCGCTGCCAATCGACCCCAAGCGCCTCACCAACGCGGCGGGCCTCCGCCACGCTGAACCGTTGCGTCCGCGTCATCCTCGTACCTCCACTGTCGCCGCACCGGTAACGCTGCGCGATCGTCTGCGCTCTCCGGTGGCGCGCCTTCTGCCTGTTCCCAATCGATCGCACGATCGACCAGTACACGTCTGCGGACGTTCGTATCGGGTTCGCTTGACGGAAGACCGACGACGGGGGACGAATACCTGCCGTCTTCCCTCGTTCGTCTTCCGTCTAGAACCAGGAAGGTAATTCCGCCGAGCTGTACTGATGTCTTACCTGTCAGGGCACGCCGACTGCTAATTCGCGAAGACGAGCTGGCCCGCTACCTGGGCCGGCTGCACGTAGCGCGCGACGCAGGCCAGCAGATCGTCGAGGTCGAAGGGTTTGGCCAGGCACTCGCGCGCCCCCCGCGCGAGTAGCGGCGCGATGTAACGCGGCGCGGTGGTCATCAACACAATCGACAGGGTCGCCAGGTCGGCCTCGCGTACTTGTTCGAGCAGCTCGGGGCCGGCCATGCCGGGCATCTGCACGTCCAGCAGGATGAGCGCGGGGGCCTGCAGCGCGATCATTGCCAGCGCCTGTACGCTATCCGGCGCCGAGCAGACCACGTAGCCCTCGTAGGTCATGATGTCAACTAGAAGATCGACAATCGCCGGCTCATTATCGACGACCAGAATGCTGCCGGTACGTCGCATAGCGGTTTCCTTTATCTGGGATGTACCACTAGTGTAGCATCTGGGCGGCGGATCAGGTAGCGGGGATACTGCGCATGGGATATCCGCAATAAGCCTGACGCTGTAGGGGAGCGCTGTTTCGGGGGGATGGCCGTGGCGATCGGACGGGCGCGCCAGGTCAGACCGGGCGCAGCCAGCCGTGCTCCAGGGCGTAGCGCACCAGCGCGGCCCGGCTGTCGAGGCCCAGCTTTTCCATCGCGCGGGCGCGGTAGGTCTCGACCGTCTTGACGCTCAGCTTGAGCTGGCCGGCGATCTCTTTGTTGCTGTAGCCGTGCGCGATCCGCTGCACCACCTCGGTCTCGCGCTCGCTCAGCTCGGTGCCCATCAGCGCCGTGCTGATCGCCGGCACCCGCACGTAGCGCGCGACGACATGGCCGGCCAGCGCGGGATCGAGATAGACCCCGCCGCCCGCGACGATCCGGATCGCCTGGATCAGGTCATCGGCCGCGGCATGCTTGAGGATGTAGCCGGCCGCGCCGGCCGCGAGCAGCTGGCGCAGGTAGCTGGTGTCTTCATGCACGCTCAGCGCCAGCACCTTGATCTGCGGGCAGGTGCGCTTGAGCTGCACCGTCGCCTGCACGCCATTCAACCCCGGCATGGTGATGTCCATGATCACAATGTCGGGCTGGGTCTGCTCGGCCTGCTGGCAGGCGGTCTCGCCGTCGCCGGCCTCGCCGATCACGCGCATATCCGTCTGGGCGTTGATCAGCGCCTTCAGGCCCTCGCGCACCACCACGTGATCGTCGGCCAGAAATATCCGTAGATGCGCCATCACAGTCTCCTTTGATAAGGTTTCGCTTGGCAGCGATCCGCTTGACAGCCGGGGGCTTTTGGCAGGCCCTCACCCCCCTGCCCCCCCTCTCCCACTGGCAGAGGAGGGAATTCGCTGTAGCGCCTCACAAGAGCCTTATATCTTATCGACGAGCGGAATATGCACAAACACGGTCGTCCCGCGCCCCGGCGCCGACTCGATCGTCAGCGTGCCGCCCAGCTGCGCCACGCGCTCGTCCATGCCGACCAGGCCCAGGCGCTGCTCGGTGTGCGCGGTGCGCCGGGTCGCCTCGACGTCGAAGCCGACGCCGTCGTCCTCGACGATCATCTGCACCGCGTCGGCGCGGCGCTCGATGATCAGGCTCACGTTCGCGGCCTGGGCATGCTTGAGCACGTTGGTGAGCGCTTCCTGCACCAGCCGGTACAGCGCGGTCTCGATCGCCAATGGCAGGCGCTGCTGCTCCAGGCCGCGGGCGTGGAAATCGACCGCGATCAGCACGCGCGCGGACCACTCGTCCACATAGCTCGTCAGCGTGGCGACCAGCCCCAGGTCGTCGAGCGCGGGCGGGCGCAGCTGCAGCGCCAGGGTGCGCACCTCCCGGCCGATCCGCATGGACAGCGCCTGCAGCGGCTCGACGTGGCTGTGGATGGGCGAGCTCAGCGGGGCGGCGTCCCGCAGCGCCTTGAGGCCCAGCAGCAGCAC
Source organism: Candidatus Ribeiella danica (assembly GCA_016717335.1). GTDB lineage: Bacteria > Chloroflexota > Chloroflexia > Chloroflexales > Roseiflexaceae > Ribeiella > Ribeiella danica. The sequence continues at coordinate 395,380 of JADKFS010000002.1, read as the reverse complement.
CGTCAGGTCCTGGCCCATCTGGTCGTGCAGCTCGCGCGCGATCCGGCGGCGCTCTTCCTCCTGCGCGGTCACGAGCTGCCGCAGCAGCAGCTGGCGGGCCTGCTCGGCCCGCTCGCGCTCGCTGATCTCGGTCTGCAGCGCCGTGTTCGCTCTCGCCAGCTCGCTGGTGCGCGACTGAACCCGCTCCTCCAGCGCGTCGTGCGCCCGCTGCAGCGCGGCGGCGGCCTGCGCGCGCTCGGTGATGTCTTCGAGCGCGAGCAGGAGCAGCGGCGCGTCGCGCGCCCCCGCGCCCGACGACGAGGCGGGCGTGTACTCGAGCTGGCGCGCATTCAGCAGCACGGTCCGCGTCCCAATCTGCGGGAAGGTCTGCGTGATCTCGACATCCTCGAACGCGGTGTTCGGATCGAGGCGCTCGCCCAGCAGCGCCCGCAGCTCGGGCGTATCCCACTGCCGGTCGCCCAGCGCGTAGAGCACGGTCTGCTGGGTCTCGGCCGGCGTGACCTGGAACATCCGGTAGAAGGCGTGGTTGGCCGACTGCACGCGCAGGTTCGCGTCGAGGATGATCAGCGGCGCGCGCACGGTCTCCACGATCTGCTCGGCGTCGTTGCGGGCCTGCTCCACCGCCGCGAGCAGCCGCTCCCGCTCGGCGGCGGCCTGCTTCAGGTTCGTGATATCGGAGAAGGTCATCACGACGCCGTCGATGACGTTGGCGAGCGTCCGGTACGGCTGGATGCGCATGATCCACCAGATGTCGCTCGCGGGCCGGCGCACCGGCTCCTCGTAGGGGACGAGCGTGCGCAGCACGCCGCCGACCAGCGCGGCCAGATCGCCATCGCGAAAGCGCGGCGCGATATCGGTGATCGGCCGGCCGACATCGCCCTCGATCAAGCGGAACACCTCGGTGGCCGCCGGCGTGAAGCGCGCGATGCGCCCGTCCGCATGCAGGAAGATCGCCGGGATCTGGATGCTCGCGAACAGGTTGGCCAGGTCGGCGTTGACGCGGTCCAGCTCCTCGACTTTGCGGTTCAGCTCGGCGTTGACGGTCTGCAGCTCTTCGTTGATCGACTGGATCTCCTCCTTCGAGGTCTGCAGCTCCTCGTTGGCCGATTGCAGCTCCTCGTTGAGCGAGAGCAGCTCCTCGTTGGCCAGCGTCAGCTCGGCGTTGGCCTCCTGCAGCTCGTCGATCGTCGTCTCCAGCGTGGCGCGCATCGTCTGGATCTCGTACGTGAGCTGCTGGGCGATCGGCTCGTCGGACTGGAGGCGCAGGCCCGCCGCCTGCGCCTGCGCCGCGCTCATGAGCGGGCCGAGCTCCTGAAAGACCACCAGCAGCAGCCCCGAGTCCGGGCCAAGCTCGGCCAGCGGCCGGACGATCAGGTTGAGCCGCTGCACGGCGTCGGCGGTCGTGATCGCCAGGTTCTCGCGGACGCTGGGGGCGTGGTCCTTCAGGGATGCGCGGATCGCCGTCTGCAGGGCCAGCCGCAGCTGCGGGTGGATCAGCACGAGAATGTTCAGGCTGGGCGCGCCGGCCGGCGGTTCGAGATAGGCCCCGGTGCGGTCGGAGAAAAACACGATCTCGCTCTGCTCGTTGATGATCACCGCGGGCGGGGCGTACTGCGCCAGCAGGATGCGCTCGAGCAGATCCCCAATCTGCTGCTCGCTGGTCGCCGGCAGCCGGTGCGCCGCCCCGTAGCGCCGGATCGGCCGCCGGCTCGGCTCGCTGAGCGGGAAGGCAACCGCGGAGCGAACGAGCAGATCTTTGCGCTGGAACAGCCGCTGCTGCTTGTCGACCGTCCTGAACAGCTCCGGGTGCGCGGCGACGCTCTCGGAGGCTCCCAGGAACAGATAGCCCTGCGGCGCGAGCGCGTAGTGGAGCAGGGGCACCAGCTTGCGCTGCAGGTCGACGTCGAGGTAGATCAGCAGGTTCCGGCACGCGATCAGGTCCATGCGCGCGAAGGGCGGGTCGCTGATCAGATTGTGCGTCGAAAAGATGCACAGCTCGCGGATCGCCTTGGTGACCTGGTAGCCGCGCTCATCCTGGGCGAAGAAGGCCGCAAGCCGCTCCGCGGAGACATGCGCGGCGGCCTTTGCCTCGTAGCGGCCCTGCCGCGCGACATCCAGCGCCTGATCGTCGATGTCGGTCGCGAACACCTGCACCGGCGGCGGTGTCGCCAGCCGGGCCATGTGCTCGCACAGGAGCATGGCGATCGTGTAGGCTTCCTCGCCGGTGGCGCAGCCGGGCACCCACACCCGCACCGGGGCAGCCGGGCCTTTGCTCCGAAAGATCTCCGGGATGACGGCGCGCGCCAGCGCCTCGAACGCGGCGGGATCGCGGAAGAAGTGCGTGACGCTAATCAGCAGATCCTGGAACAGCAGGTCGATCTCGCGCCGATCCTGGCGCAGCCGCTCGACGTAGGCGTCGAACCGCTCGACGCCTACGAGCTGCATGCGGCGGGCGATCCGCCGCTGCAGCGTGGCCGGCTTATAGTGGCTGAAGTCGTGCCCGGTCGCATCCCGCAGGATGGCGCTGATCGCGCGCAGATCCTCAGGCGTCGCGGCCAGCGCCGCGCCGCCCGCGGCGACAGATGGGCGGTCTGTCCCTGGCTGGGCGCGCGCGAGCAGCGCCGCCGGCATCTGCGCGATCGGCAGCGTCCGATCGACCGCCCCGCGCGCGATCGCGCTGCGCGGCATGCCGTCGTAGCCGGCCGACTCGGGCGCCTGCGCGATCGTCAGCCCGCCGTGCTCTTTGATCGCCACCAGGCCGAGCGTGCCGTCGGTGCCGGTGCCGGAGAGGACGATCCCGATCGCGCGGGCGCCCTGATCCGCGGCGAGGGTCGTGAAGAAGTGGTCGATCGGCAGCCGGCGGCCGTGCGGCTCGCTGGGGGGCTCCAGGCGCAGCACCGCGCCCTCGATCGCCAGCGCGGCGTTGGGCGGGATGAGATAGACGTGGTTCGGCGCGACCGGCATGCGATCTTCGATCGCGCGCACCGGCATGGGCGTGTGCGTCGCGAGCAGCTCCGGCAGCAGGCTCGGCTGCTGCGGGTCGAGGTGCTGCACGAGCACAAACGCCATCCCGCTGTTCGGCGGCATGTGCGTGAAGAAGGTGGTAAATGCCTCCAGCCCGCCGGCCGACGCGCCGATCCCCACGATAAAGCTGGGCGGCCGAGGCTCGGCGGAGCGCTGCTCCAGCGGCGGCTCGGCGGGGGTGGGCGCCTGGGGTGTGTCGTTCGGAAGGGTCATCGCGGCTCCTTGCGCGCCGCTGCATGCGACGCCGCGGGCGCGCTCGGGCTGGCGGGCGGGTTCGTAGCGCGGCAGCGCCCATTGTACCATACCCATAGTTGCTCGGGGGGCTGCGCGCCCCCCGCGCCCCTGCGCTTGCGGCACGTCTGCGGCATTCGGGGCTGCGCGCCCCGGAGAAATCGGTCTTGCCGATGCCGCCCAGCCCGCGCACGCCGCTGATGGCCGCGCCGCCACCCCTGGTCAGCGCCTGCACGAGCCGAAGGTAATGTCGAGCCTTTGGAAGGTAATGCCCGCCCTTTGGAAGGTAAGGTCGGGACTTTGGAAGGTAATGTCCGCCCTTTGGAAGGTAAGGTCGAGCCTTTGGAAGGTAATGTCCGCCCTTTGGAAGGTAAGGTCGAGCCTTTGGAAGGTAATGTCCGCCCTTTGGAAGGTAACGTCGGGACTTTGGAAGGTAACGTCCGCCCTTTGGAAGGTAAGGTCGGATCTGCGGGCACCGCATCTGTAGGGCGTTCAATTGAAGCCCCTACCCAACACTGCATGCAGTGGGCTGCGCCCCTGGACAATAGCCCAGCCTCTGTACAAATACTTGGCGCGCATGCCCGGCGGAATCCAGAGGCGCCAGGGGCGCACACCGCTGTCGGGGGCTGTGCGCCCCCGCGCCCCCCACTCGGCTCGTTCGGGGGGCTGCGCGCCCCCCGTGCCCCCGCGGGCGGGGGTGGGCCGCCACCCCCGCCGCCCCCCGGCCGGGGCTTCGCCCCTGGACCCCAAAATGATGCCGTCTCGGTTGCAATGCTTGACGCGCATGCCCGGCTGAATCCAGGCGTGGCGGGATGCAACTCGTCCGGTAGAACGGTAGCTCGGCACGGGGTTTCGGCTCCGCCGAAACCCCGTGCCGAGCCAATAATCCCCCCTCTCCCGGCGGGAGAGGGGGCAGGGGGTGAGGGCCTGCGGGGCAGCAGCATGCGCTGCAGAAAAAACCTATCCCGAAAGGGGCGGGGGGCCGGGGGCGCAGCCCCCCGAAGAAGCTCGCTAGAGCACCACCTGGACCGAGTGATCGGCGCCGTCGTCGCGCAGCGCGATCCGCCCGCCCGGCGCCGCCTCGCCGTCGACGGTCACGCTGGCCGCGCCCGCCGCGACGCCGCGCGGATTTGTGACGTGGATGTGGTAGCGGGCCTGCCCGTGGCGGTAGCAGACGCTGTAGCCGGGCCAGTCGGGCGGGATGCACGGCGCGATCGTCAGGGTGTCGCCGGTGCGGCGCAGGCCCAGGATCATCTCGATGCCCAGCCGGTAGAGCCAGCCGGCCGAGCCGGTGTACCAGGTCCAGCCGCCGCGCCCGGTGTGCGGCGGCGTGCCGTAGACGTCGGCGGCGATCGAGTATGGCTCGACCTTGTACACCTCGGGGGCGGATCGCGCGTGGCGGATCGGGTTGATCAGGTCGAGCAGCGCGCCCGCGCGCGCGCCGTCGCCGAGCGTGGCGTAGGCCCAGATCAGCCAGATCGCGGCGTGGGTGTACTGCCCGCCGTTCTCGCGCACGCCCGGCACGTAGCCCTTGATGTAGCCGGGGTCGTGGGTGGTCCTGTCGAACGGCGGCGCGAACAGCTTGATCAGGCCGGCCTCTCGGTCGACGAGCTGCGCATCTGCCGCCGCCATGCCCAGCCGCGCCCGCTCCGGGTCGCCCGCGCCGGAGATGACCGCCCACGACTGCGTGAGCGAGTCGATCCGGCACTCGTCGCTCTGGGCCGCGCCGAGCGGCGTGCCGTCGTCGTAGAAGGCGCGCAGGTACCAGCCTCCATCCCAGGCGTGCTGCTCCAGCGCGTCGCGCAGGCGGCCGGCCGCGGCGCGGTAGCGCTCGGCGCGCCCGCTGTCGCCGCGCGCCGCGGCGTGCTCGGCCATGCGCTCCAGGTTGATGTGCAGGAACCAGCCGACCCACACGCTCTCGCCTTGCCCGGCGTGGCCGACCATGTTCATGCCGTCGTTCCAGTCGCCCGCGCCCATGAGCGGCAGGCCGTGCGCCCCCATCCGGCCCAGCGCGCGGTCGATCGCGCGGGCGCAGTGGTCGTAGAGCGGGCCGCGCTCCGGCGCGATCGTGGGCAGGTCGTAGTACTCGGCCTCGTCGGGCGCCAGCGGCCGGCCCTCCAGAAAGGCGACGCGCTCGTCCAAGATCGCGGTGTCGCCGGTGGCGGCGATATAGTGGTCGACGACGAACGGCAGCCACAGGTAGTCGTCCGAGAAGTTCGTGCGGATGCCGCGGCCGGCCGGCGGGTGCCACCAGTGCTGCACGTCGCCCGCGACGAACTGGCGCGCGGCGGAGCGCAGGATCTGCTCGCGCGCGATCGCCGGCTGGGTGTGGACCAGCGCCATGACATCCTGCAGCTGGTCGCGGAAGCCATACGCGCCGCCGGACTGGTAGAACGCCGAGCGCCCCCAGATGCGGCAGGCCAGCGTCTGGTAGAGCAGCCAGCCGTTGAGCAGCAGGTCCAGCTCCGGCTGCGGCGTCTCCACCTGCACCTGCCCGAGCAGCGCCCGCCAGCGATCGAGCGACTGCCGCTCGGCAATCGCGGCCTCGGCCGGGTCGCGGAAGCGCTCGATCAGGTCGCGCGCTTCCGCCAGATCGGCGCCCTGCCCCAGCAGGAAGACCAGCTCGCGCTCCTCGCCGGGGGCCAGCTCGACCGCGCAGCAGATCGCGCCGCACGGGTCCAGTCCCGCGCCGACGCTCCCTCTCAGGCTGTCGCCCTGCAGCGCGGCGGGCCGGCTCAGGTCGCCGTTGCGGCCGATGAACTCGACGCGATCGCCGCAGACCGTCGCCGCGCGCTCGCTGGCGGCGATAAACGCGACCCGCGCGCCGAAGTCGGGGCTGTAGGCGTTGCGCGCCAGCAGCGCCCCGGTCGCGTCGTCGAGCGCGGTGACGACGTAGGGCGCCATGCCCTCGCGAAACACGCCGAGCACCCACTCGACGTACAGGGTCACGCTGAGCCGGCGCGCCTCGGCGCCGTGCTGCTGCAGGCGCAGCCGGAAGATTTTGACCGGCTGATCCGGCGCGACCGACAGGCGCAGCTCGCTGGTGATGCCGTGGCGCTGCTGCGTAAACGCGCTGTAGCCAAAGCCGTGCCGCACGCGCATGTGCCCGCCGCCGGCCGGCTGCGGCGTCGCCGACCACAGCGCGCCGCTGGCCTCGTCGCGCAGGTAGAGCACCTCGCCCGGCGGGTCGCCGACCGGGTCGTTCGACCAGGGGGTGAGCCGGTTCTCGCGGCTATTCTCCGACCATGTGTAGCCGCCGCCGCTCTCGGTGGCGATGAAGCCGAAGCGCTCGTTGGCGACGACGTTGCTCCAGGGCGCCGGCGTCGTCTGGCCGGGCGCGAGGTCGATCACGAACTCGCCGCCGGCGTCGAAGCCGCCGTAGGGCGTGCGCTGGCGCAGATCGGCGGCCGGCAGCGCGACGCTGCCCGCGCCGTCGTCGCGGCGGTACGGCGGCGCGTGCACGGCCGAGTCGGGGGTGCGCCGGCGCAGGTGCTGGCCCAGGCCGCCGCGCCGCGTCGAAAGCAGCGCCCGCGCAACGGTCTGGAGCAGCACGCGATCTTCCTCGGGCACCATGTCGGCGCGCAGCACGAAGATCCCGCCGCGCTGATTCAGCCAGGCGCTCGATCCGCTGCTGCGCACCAGCCCGAGGATCTGCTCTTGCACGCCCTGCAGGTAGCCGCCGGGGTGCTCGTTCAAGATCACCAGGTCGACGGCCAGCCGCTTGAGGCGCCAGTACTGATGCGCCTGGAGCAGCTCCTGCACCAGCGCCAGGTTGTCGCCCGAGTCGACCTGCACCATGATGATCGGCTCGTCGCCGGAGATGCCGTAGGCCCACAGCGCCGGCTGCCCCTTGACATTGCTCTGCAGCACCTCCGGCTTCGCGCGCTTCAACCCGTCCATATACAGCGCGGCGGCCGCCAGCCGCTGGAAGCGCTGCGCGTCCTCGGCGCCGATATTGAGGTGGCGCAGCTCGACCTGGCACTGAGTCCAGGCCATCGAGAACGCGCGCGCCGCGGCGTCGGGGTCGCGGTACTTGCCGGCCAGCTGAATCGCCTGCTCGCGGCTCTCGGCGACGCCGGTGGCGAAGATGATCTGCGCGGTGCCGCCGGATACGATCCGCACGCGGCGGCGCAGGCTGAAGATCGGGTCGAGCACCGCGCCGGTGTGCTGCGCGAGCGGCCCGTGCAGCGCGAGCGGGTCGGCGGTCGTGCGGCCGCGCCCGACGAAGGCGGCCCGGTCGGTCTCGTATCCGGTGACGCTGGTGGTGTGCCCGCGCACGGCCATGACGTGGAGCGCCCAGATCCGCGGCGCCGCGGCCGAGCGCGGGCGGCGCGATGCGAGCAGGGCGTCGTGCTCGGCCACGAACTCGGTCTCGACGAAGAGGTTGCTGAAGGCCGGGTGCGCGGCGTCGGCCGTGGCCGGCGCCAGCACGATCTCGGCGTAGCTGGTCAGCTCGATCTCGCGCGGCGCGCCGGTCAGGTTCGTGATCGTGAGGCGGCGGACCTCGACGTTGTCCTCCGGCGAGATCGAGATCTCCATCCGCGTCTCGATCCCGGCGACCTGCTGCCGGAGCTCGACTTTCTCCAGCCCAAAGATCGCGCGGTACTCTTGCGCCTCGCGGCGCGTCGGCTGGTAGGCCGCCGACCAGGCCAGGTCGCTGCGAACGTCGCGGACGTAGCAGAAGCTGCCCCAGCAGTCGCGCGCCGCGTCCGCGTGCCAGCGGGTGACCGCCAGGTCGCCGCTGGCGCTGTAGCCGCCGCCGGCATTCGTGACCATCACCGAGTAGGCGCCGTTCGAGAGCAGGTGCGTGTAGGGGATCGCGGTCGTCGGCGTCGTCACCTGGCGGAGCGAGGGCGCGGCCGCGACGGTGACCGCGCGCGCGGCGGCAGTTTCGTCGGGCCGGTAGAGCGCCACCCCGTGGGCGATCTGCTCCTGCAGCAGCGTCTCGGTCGCCTGCACCAGCGGCTCGGCGTGAAAGCGCCGCTGCATGCTGCTGTCGTGCAGCGCATTCGCGAAGGCGAGCAGGCTCATGCCCTGGTGGTGCACCATGAACGAGCGCACGATCGTGTGGCTCGCGCCGGGCGGCAGCCGGTCGACGGTGTAGTCGATCGCCTCGTACAGCCCGTAGCGTCCGAGCATGCCCAGCTCGATCAGCGTCTTCAGGTTGGCGAGCGCGGCGTCCGGCCGGATCTGCAGCGCGAGCACGCTCGCGTAGGGCGCGATCACCAGATCGCTGCCGAGCCCGCGCTTGAGCCCCAGCCCCGGCACGCCGAACGCGCGGTACTGGTAGCTCATGCTGGGGTCGCGCACGTTGTAGGCCGACTCGGAGACGCCCCAGGGCACTTTTTGCTGCCGGCCGTAGGCGATCTGCCGCTCCACCGCCACCTGGTAGGTCGCGTCGAGCAGCGTTCCAGGGTAGCTGCGCATCACCAGCAGCGGCATCAGGTACTCGAACATCGTGCCGCTCCACGATGCCAGCACCGTGCCGGCGCCCGATTCGAGCAGCGTGCGCCCGATGTGAAACCAGTGCTCCTGCGGCACGTCGCCTTTGGCGATCGCCAGGAAGCTGGACAGGCGCGCCTCGGAGGCCAGCAGGTCGTAGAACGAGTTGTCGCGCCGCTCCTCGGCCACGCTGTAGCCGATCGCGAAGATCCGCCGCCGGTCGTCGTACAGGAAGGTGAAGTCCATCGCCAGGACCTGCGCCAGCGCCGTCGCGGCGATTGTGTCGTGGCGGGCCAGAAGATTGGAGATTGGAGATTGGAGATCGGAGATTGGAGATTGCGCTGGTGTTTCGGCCGAACGCGAAGATGCCTCCAGGCGCCGTGCAAGTTCACTTAGTGTCGGCGGCGCCAGGTTGTCGAACTCCAGCTCGCGGTTGTCACTGGCTGCTGTTTCTGCAATCTTATAATCTGCAATCAGCCCGAGGTCGGCGAGCAGGCTGCGCGCCTGCGCCGCCAGCCGCGCGAGCCATACCGCCGCCTCGCCGCTCGCCGCGGCCGCGCCGGCGTCCTGCGCCAAGTCGCGCAGCAGGCGCTCGTAGTCGCCGGTGGTCTCGGGCGTCGCCAGCAGCCGATTGGCGAGCGCGTCGATCTGCCGCCGCGTCGCCACGTCGTCGGCCGGCACGTGCTGCTCGGCCAGCGCGAGGGTGTCCTGCAGGCCGGCCAGCGCCTGCGGCCCGACGATCGGCCGGTCGCGCAAGGCGAGGTAGCCCTGGCGCAAGGTCAGCAGGTGGCCGGCCAGGTTCCCGCTGTCGACGGTCGACACATAGGCCGGCGGCAGCGGGTCGAGCGTCTGGGTGTCGTACCAGTTCAGCAGGTGCCCGCGGTAGCGCTCCAGGCGCGCGATCGTCGCGAAGACCCGCTCGGTGCGCTCGGTCAGCTCGATCAGGCCGATGTAGCCGAAATCGTAGGCGGCCAGGTCGGCGAGCAGCTGGAGCCCGATGTTGGTCGGCGAGGTGCGGTAGGCGATCGCCGCGCTCGGGCTCTCCTGGAAGTTGTCGGGCGCGAGATCGCTGGCCTCGGCGGTCACGAACTGCTCGAAGTAGGACCAGGTGGCGCGCGCGAGCTGGCGCAGCAGCAGCCGGTCGGCCTGGTCGAGCGGGCGCGCCGGCTTGAGCAGCGGCCGATCCAGCCAGGAAGCGATCGCCGGCGCGGCGAGCCAGTCGGCCACGATCGGAGCGGCGGCGGGCCACGACCCGGCGAGCTGGCGCGCGCCGCGCACACCCGCCAGCGCGCCGAGCGCGACGCCCGGCGCCATGCGGCGCAGCAGGCCGCCCGACGATCGCGTCAGCCGGCTGTGCGCCTCGGCGGCGGTCTCCCACTCAAGCATGCCGCGCCGGGTGAGCAGGAGCCGCGCCAGCGTCCGCGCGATCGCGTCGAGGTTGGACGCCGCCTGATCGGGCAGGAACGTGATATTCAGCCCCAAGCGCAGCGCGCTGAGCCGGATCTGCTCGGCCTGTGACCGGAGCGTGTCGCGCCGGGCCGGGCCGCGGACGACCGCGCGCGCCGCGCCAAGCAGATCGAACAGCAGCGGCAGCGCCAGCGGCAGCAGGGCATACCCGGTCGTCGCGACCGCGCGGCGCCGGCCGTGCCCGCCCAGCCAGCCGGCGGCGAGCAGCGCGACCGTCGCCGGCGCGAGCAGGCTGCGGCGCAGGTTGTCGAAGAGCTTGAAGCGGGCGATCGGCGACAGCACATTGCGCGCCAGGCCATGCGCGCTGGGCGTCCAGGGCAGCAGCCAGGCCGCGATCTGCCAGTCGCCGCGCACCCAGCGGTGCTGCCGGGCCGCGAAGGAGGCGTAGGCCGCCGGGTAGCTGTCGAGCAGCTCGACGTCCGAGAGCAGCCCGGCGCGCGCGTAGCAGCCTTCGATCAGATCGTGGCTCAGCAGGGCGTTCTCGGGGAAGCGGCCGGCCAGCGTTTCGCGCAGCGCGGCCGGGTCGTAGATGCCCTTGCCGGCGTAGATCCCCTCGCCGAACTGGTCCATGTAGACGTCGGAGACCGCGGTCGTGTACGGGTCGATGCCGACATTGCCGGAGAAGATCCGGGCGAAGCGGCTGCGCATGGCGCTCGGCAGGTCGATGCCGACGCGCGGCTGGAGGATGCCGTAGCCCTCGCTGACCCGGCGTGTCTGCGGATCGATCGCCGCGTGGTTGAGCGGGTGCGCCAGCGTGCCGATCAGCGCCCGCCCGGCGTCGCGCGGCAGCTGCGTGTCGGCGTCGAGCGTGATCACGTAGCGGATCTGCGGCAAGATGTCGAGGTCGCCGACGCAGACGGCGAAGGTCGTGTCCTCGGCGCCGGCCAGCAGCTGGTTGAACTCCTCCAGCTTGCCGCGCTTGCGCTCCCAGCCCATGAAGCAGCGCTGGCGCTCGTTCCAGACGCGCCTGCGGTGGAGCAGGAAGAAGCGATCGCCGTCGGCATCCGCGTTGAGCCGCTCGATCCCCGCGCGGGCGATCGCGAGCAGCTCCATGTCGTTGGGCATCTCGGCGGCGGGCGCGTCGGCGAAATCGCTGAGCAGCGCGAAGTGGAGGTTCGGGTCGTCGTTGGCGAGCGCCAGCACCTCGATCGCCTCGACCTGGCCGCGCACGCTGTCGGGGGTGAGCAGCAGCGTCGGGACCACCACGATCGTGCGCAGCTCGGGCGGGATGCCGTCGCGCAGATCGATGCGCGGCAGCGTGCGCGGGGGCAGCAGCCGCGCGATGCCGCGATCGACCAGCTCTTTCGCCAGCGCGCTGGCCGGCAGCAGCAGCAGCCCGGCCGGGATGCTATTTTTACCGCCAACAGACGAAGACACCAAGCTCGTCGAATCTTGGCGTCTTGGTGTCTTGGGGGGTATCGCGCCTGTTATCTTGCGCCCGGCAATCACCGCCGCAGCGGTCGCCGCGGCCAGCGAGCCCAGGTAGAACGCGGTCGGGTGCTTCAGGACCGCGCGCTGGAGCACCTGAATCGGTGAGGGGTGGTAGCCAAGCTCGGCCTCAAGCGCCGCGCGCCCCGCGCCGACGAGGTAGTAGCCGACGTGCGCGCGGCGCGCGCCGCCGGTCGCCGCCCGCGCCACCTCGACGACCCGCCGCGCGACCTCCAGCTCGCCCGCCCCGCTGCGCCGCGCCAGCTGCTCGACCGCGTGGCGGTAGTGGTCGCGCGTGGCGAAGGTGCTGCGCGCGTACGCTCCGGCCGGGTCCTGGCGCAGCACCTGCTCGACCAGGCTCACGCGCTCGAACCAATCGGCCCAGTCGATCGAGCTGAGCACCCGCATGCTGGTGATCGTATTCCCGATCGCCACCTGGCTGCTGGCCTGGCGCTGGTTCTCGGCGTGGATGAGCGCCTCGACATTGGTGTAGGGGATGACCGGCTGCTGCTCGAGCCAGGTGATGATCGGCCCGATATCGCGCTCGCCGTCGTAGGCGCGCAGGCGGTAGAGCAGGCGCACCGCGAAGGCTGAGGGCAGGGTCGGGTGGCGCTGGGCCAGCTCCGCCAGCGCCGGGCTGCTGCCCATATCCGCGCCGGCATCCTCGGCCAGCAGGCGATCGGCCCAGGTGTCGGCCTCCTCGCGGGCCGTGCTCGCCGCAATGATCAGCCCAACCAGCCGCGCGAGGTTTTCAACCAGCCCGAACCGCAGCATAATCGCCACGGCCCAGAGCTCGCCCATCGCGAGCGGCGCGACCGACTGGTAGGCGGTGATGAAGCGCAGCAGCTGCTCCAGGTCGACCCGGCCATCGGTGTGCTCGATCAGCTCCAGCGCGATCATATAGGCGCGCGGCTGCCCGGCGAACGGCCCGCCCTTCAGCTTCGGCAGCTCGCTGTAGTAGCCGCGCGGCAGGTCCTGGCGGATCTCACGGATCTGATCGACCACGATGTGGATGTTGTCGAGCAGCCACTCCGCCGCCGGGGTGATCTCGCGGCGCTGCTGGTTTGTGTCGAGCAGAAACTGATGCGCGGCGCTGATCTGCCGCTCGTTCTGATCGAGCATGGCCTGGAGCGGGCGCATGTTCCCGGCGCGCAGCGTGACGACGTGGGTCGCGGCAATGGCGCGCGCGTGCTCTTCGAGCTGATCCGGATTGAACAGCTCGCCGCGAAGTGGGACCGGGGGCGTATCAGCCGCGACGTCGCTACGATCGTGGCGCTTCGAGCTGGCGATGAGCTTGAGGCAGCGCGCCAGCGCGTACTGCGCAGCAGCCGACATACGTCGCACTTAGTTGACGCTGCGGGTCTGAAGAATCTCGCGCCGATCGCGCAGCGGCCGCTGTAGAATGTTGCTCTCCTGAGGCCCAAGATCGATCAGCTGCACGCAGAAGTGGCGGCCGGCCTGGGCCATCTCGGCGGCAAACTCAAGCTCATCGCGCAGGGCCTGGACGATTGTGGCCGCGCTCAGGCCGCTCGCGCGGGCGCTGGTGATCAGCGCGCCGAGCTGGCTCGACAGGTCGTCGGCCGACATAGCGCGCTTGAGGGCGGCCTCGCCCTTGGACATGGGCAGCTGGCAGACCGGGCACGCGGCCACGCCGGCCTTCGGAGTCCACTTCGTTCCACAGTTCGTGCAGCGCACGGATCGTTGCTGAGGCATTGGGTCTTCCTTTCTGTAGCGCCCGTCCGGCACCGGTCAGCGTACGTCGAAGCGCGCGCGCCTCGACCCGCCTGAGCGCGGTCGGCTCGTTTGCTGCGTTGCAGTGGTCTCGCGCGGACGGGAATGTTGTGGTCTGCGGCCCTCGCCGATTTTTAGCGGGAGCGGCACTGACATCCGGCCTCCGTGTGGCTGTGCATGAACCCAGGCAGCCCATGGATGCCGTCATTGGCGGGCTCATCGGCGGACTTGAGGTCGTCCGCCTTTTGTGGCACAGCCCGCTGCGTTGGGCAGCGGCGCACGGTCTAATCGCCCACAGGCCGGTTGGCCGGGCGCACGATCGATCGATCAGGTCAAGAGGGGCGTCGTGAAGAAGCGCTGGCAGAAGTATACCACGCTCTAGGCGTGCGTGCCGTTGTGGCTCACTCAAGTTGTGCGGGGGGCTGCGCGCCCCTGGACCCCAAAAGAGCCCAGCCTCTGTACCAATGCTTGACGCGCATGCCCGGCGGAATCCACGCGCGCCGGGATGGAATTTGCCTCGCAAGCATGGTGATAGGCATGCGCCACAAGCAATGCAATTGGTACGGCATCCATTGCCGGAGGGGGGCCGGGGGAACCGGCGTGGGTTCCCCCGGGCGGGGGGCCGGGGGCGCAGCGCCCCGAACGATAGACGATAGACGATAGACGATAGACGATGGCCAGGCGAGCAGAGCGCGGCACCGCAAGAGGCAACCCGCCCGGTCGGAATGTGGATGGGCATGTGCCACAGGCTCGAACGTGAGAAGGCATCCATTGCCGGAGGGGGGCCGGGGGAACCGGCGTGGGTTCCCCCGGGCGGGGGGCCGGGGGCGCAGCGCCCCGGAAGAAAGGAATGCCCTGGCACGAGCAGCACGCGGGGGGATTGGGGGCGCAGCGCCCCGGAAGAAAGGAATGCCCTCGGCACGAGCAGCAGGCGGGGGGATTGGGGGCGCAGCCCCGGGCGTAAGGGCGGCTCGCGAGCCGCCCCAACTACCCAAGCGCGAACGCGCTATCTGTGATACAATGACTGCCTAAGAACTACCCGCACCCCTGAGCATTCGCTCAATGCCATCGCCCAGCGCCTGATCGCACTCAAGCGGTTCGCGATAGCGAGGACCGCCTGGCGCGAGTGACAGGCGCGCCCTCACAGTTGTTTTGTCGCCGTGGTTTCGTCGCGCTCACCCTGGGCTCGCTGTGCGTCGGCGCGCTGTGGGCGGCCGGGCCTGGGGCGGCGCGTGTGCGATCTGCGAGCCTATAAGGAGAAACTCATATGTCACCAAAGGATATGGCGCCGCGCTACCGGGTCGGCGATCGTGTATGTGTCGACAAAGCTGTGACGACGATGCCGGCGCTGCCTGCCTATGTCGGCGTCGTGCAGGATGTCACCCCCTCCTATGTGGATAAGACGGTGGGCTATAACCTGGCGCTGGATGGCGATCCGCGCCCCGGCAGGCTCTGGTTCTTTTTACAGAACCAGCTGACGCCAGCCTAGACGCAGCGCTGGTATTTGAGGATACACAATGAGCAACTATCACCAGCGGCGCGCTGGCGGCCAGCAGCTGCCGCGCCTCGTCGCCGCCTTTGAGGTCGGCGAGCGCGTGCGGATCGTGAACGCGCCGGCATCCTACGGCTACAATGGCCGCGCCGGCGTGGTGGAGTCGATCGACGGCTCGCAGATCAGCGTTCTGGTCGACGAGCACCCGGCTGATTTCCGCTGCAGCACCTTCTATTTCGAAGAGCTAGAGCGCGAGGTCGCATCGTGAGCGAACAACTGCCAAGCGCCCTGATCTGGCAGCCCAGCTCCGGCACGATCGAGTGCTACGAGGCGCGTATCGTCACGACCTGGTCGGAGTATATCCGCGGCGTCGTGATCGCCGAGGAGGCGCGCGGGGCGGCGGGCGGCTACACCGCGTATATCGAATACTTCAAGCACGGCGTCGCCCGCCAGATGTGGGGCCAGCGCATCTTCGGCAACCGCGAGCAGGCGACCGCCTGGTGCGAAGAGGAGATTGCGCGGCTGTACTCCGCCAGCCGTGTCGCGAGCTCGCGATAGCGTGGGCTGCACCCCAGCGCGCTGTTTGCCCTCGCCCCCCGCCCCCGCTCCCGCCGCCACCGGGGCGGGGGCTCCTTGACTCGTGCCCGTAGCTTCGGCGCAGCCGAGACCACGGCGCCAGCCAGTATTCTCTCCCGCCGCTGGCAGAAGCGCTTTCAGGCGCTGCGATCTCGGTGACCTGGGTGGCGCAACCTTTTGCTCGCTGCTATGGAAGAGCGGGCGTGGGCTCCGCCGGCCCGGCGACCGCGGTCGCGGCGCCGGTCGTGTCGGCGTCCTCCAGCGCCTCCGCCACCGCCTGCGCCGCCGTCAGGCTGCGCCCGGCCGCCCAGGCCGCCGCCCACTCGGGCTCGGGCATGTGGGACCGGGCATCCGCGAGCGCGCGATCGTAGGCGCGCTGGAACACGTGCCAGCGCTGCTCGTCGGTTGCCTCGCGTAGCGCCTCCGCCGCGCCCCAGAGCCGCGCCGCGCGCGCCGGCAGCCCCCGCGCCGCCGCGACCGTCGCCAGGCCATCCAGGCCGATCGTGATAAACGTGAGCATCGGCGTCGCCCGGCTGAGCGCCAGCCCCTCGCGGAAGCGCGCCGCTGCGCCGGCGACGTCGCCCTGCTCGAACAGCGTGTGCCCGAGCGCGAGCAGCGTCCGAAAGACCGCAAACATCATCTCCTGCTGCCTTAGCTGCGCCAGGGCCTGCTCCAGGGCCGGCCGCGCCTGCGCCAGGTCGCCCTGGGCCAGCTTCAAGAAGGCCAGCGCGTACAGCGTCCACGCCAGCCCCCACGCATCGCCGCTCGACTGGCAGAGCTGCAGGCTCTGGTCGTAGAGCCGCTCGGCCGCGTCGTGCTCGTCGCGCAGCATGTGGACGAAGGCGCAGCTGCGGAGCGACCAGGCGATCCCGCGGCTATCGCCGAGCGCGCGGTACAGCGCCAGGCCGCGCTCGAAGGAGGCGTACGCCCGCGCGTGATCGGAGGTCTCCGCCGCGATGTACCCCGCCGCGTTCAGCGCTTTCGCCTCCGCCGCGGCGAGCTCGGGCGTGTCGGCGGGGCGCGGCAAGGCCAGCGCCGCTTCGATCGAGCCGCGCGCTTCGGCCAGGGTGGAGCAGGTGGTCCAGAACGTGAACAGCGCGCCGTTGAGCCGTAGCGCGAAGGCGGCGTCGCGCTCGTCCAGCGCCCAGCGCAGCGCCGCCCGCAGATTGTCGCGCACCGAGACCAGCCGGCGCAGCCAGGCCCACTCGGCCGGCCGATCCCACTCCCGCTCGGCGGCCTCGGCCAGCGCCAGGTAGTACGCCGCGTGCCGCCGGCACATGTCCGCGGCCTCGCCGCTGGTGGCGAGCTGGCCCTGGGCGTACGCGCGGACGGTTTCGAGCATCCCGAAGCGCGAGCGCCCGTCGTAGCCCTCGTGGCGCTGGAGCAGGCTGCCGGCCGCCAGCGCCGCAATCCCGTCGACCACGTCGCCCCCCACGGCGCCATCGCTGTTGCACACGGCCTGCGCCGCCTCGATCGTGCAGCCGCCCACAAACACGCTCAGGCGCCGGAACAGCAGCTGGTCGGCCGGGGAGAGCAGGGTGTAGCTCCAGTCGATCGCCAGCCCGAGCGTCATGTGGCGCGCCGGCAGATCGCGCGCGCGGCTGGTCAGAAACGTGAAGCGGTCGTCCAGCCGCGCCAGCAGCTCCTGCGGCGTGAACAGCGCGGCGCGCGCCGCCGCGAGCTCGATCGCCAGCGGCAGCCCGTCCAGGCGCCGGCAGATCTCGCCCACCGCCAGCACGTTCGCGTCGGTCAGCGCGAAGCTGGGCGCGACCGCGCGCGCCCGCCGCACGAACAGGTCGACCGCGGCGTAGCGCTGCTGCGCCTCCGCCGCTGCGAGCGCGTACATCCGGTTGCCGGCGGTCGGCGGCACGGCGAGCGGCAGCACCGTGAAGCGGTGCTCGCCCGCGAGCTCGAGCGCCACCCGGCTCGTGACGAGCAGCTTGAGGCGCGGCGCGGCCGCCAGCAGCTGGGTCAGCTGCGGCGCGGCCGCCAGCACCTGCTCGAAGGTATCCAGCACGAGCAAGACCTGCCGTGGGCGCAGGTAGCGGCCCAGCCGCTCGCCGAGCGGCTGGCGGCCGGAGGTCCCGACATCCAGCGCGTGCGCCACGGCCACCAGAACGAGGTCGGGGTCGCTCAGCGACGCGAGCGCGGCCAGAAACACCCCATCTGCGAACGCGCCGCGCAGCTCGGACGCCGCCTCAAGCGCCAGGCGGGTCTTGCCGACCCCCGGCGCGCCGGTGAGCGTGAGCAGGCGCACCTCCGCGCGCGACAGGAAGGCCTGGACTTCGGCGACCTCGCGCGCGCGCCCGGCCAGCGCGGTGGTCGGGCGCGGCAGGTTGCTCGATCCAGGGGAGCTGGGGCCGGGGGGCGACAGGCGGTCGACCGGCAGCTCGCCGCGCGCCACGCGGATGAAGGTCTCGCGCTCGTGCGGCGCGATGGCGAGCTGGTCGGCGAGCCGCTCGGCGAGCTGGCGCGACGGCCGGCGCTCGTCCAGCTCGATCTTGTGCAGCGTGACGGCGGCGCAGCCGATTCGGCTCGCAAGCTCGGTCCGGTGCAGGCGCAGGGCCTGCCGGCGCAGCGTGAGCCACCCGCCAAAGGATGCGTCGTGTTCCATCGAGTGCTCCTTCGCACCGTCGAGATCGAGCGGCCGGCAGGGCGCGTGGTTGTTCCATCGGCGGAGGGGAAAATTGTATCACTTTTTGTATGACGCCGTGCGCCCACGATCATACCACAGCGCGCCGGCGCTATGGTTACATGGTGACACACGAAAGCAAGCAGGTCTACCAAAGGAGAGAAACGATGAGCTCACTGTCTGCCCACCCAGTCGCGGCACCAGAAGCTGCGGCGAGCCTCAAGCCCAAAGGGCGCTGGGCGTCGCTGGTCGCCATGTCGGTCGCCTTCGTCGTCGACAACCAGGAGGGCGGCCTGATCAACGTGCTGTTCCCGGTCATCGCGCAGGCCCTGAGCCTGAGCCTGGGCGCCCTGGGCGTCCTGACCAGCATCAGCCGCTTCGCGCGAATGATCTTCGGCCCGCTCTGGTCGATCGCCGCCGACAAGTACGGGCGCAAGAACATCCTGATCATCGTGACCGGCGCGTGGGGTATCTGGACGATCCTGGCGGGCTTCGCGCAGAGCTACACCCAGCTGCTCATCCTGTACGCGATCGGCGTGGCCGGCACCGTCGGCGCCGAGCCGATCGTCCAGGGCATGGTGCCGGACCTGTTCAAGGAGGAGGAGCGCGGCAAGGCCTTCGGCACGCTGCGCTCGGCGGCCGGGCTGGGCGGCCTGCTGCTGACGCCGGCGATCGGCCAGCTCGCCAAGATCGACGACGGCTGGCGCTACGGCATGTTCATCATGGGCGCGGTGGCGATCCTGAGCGGCCTGCTGATCATCTTCATGGTGCACGAGCCCAAGGCCAGGTCCGGCGCCGGCCACGCCAGCACGTTCGAGCTCAGGGCGATGGGCCGGCTGTTCAAGACCCCGACGATCCTGCTGATGTCCGGCACGATCGTGCTCGTCACGCTGCTGGTGCTGCAGTCCTTCTTCGTGACCTACTTCGTGAAGGTGCGCGGCTTCGACACGCCTACCGCGGCGCTGCTGATGACGGTGTGGCTGGGCGGCTTTATGATCAGCTCCTTCCTCGGCGGCATGCTCGGCGACCGCTTCGAGCGCCGGTTTGGTCCGAAGGGCCGGATCATCATGATGCAGCTGTACCTGGTCACCTTCGCGGCGATGTCGTACATCACGCTGCAGATCGACTGGGGCCAGGGCGCGGCGATCTACGCGGTGGTGTTCCTGTTCGGGCTGGTCAGCTCGATCGGCTTCTCGGGCGCGATCGCGCCGATGGTGTCGGCGGTCGTGCCGCGCGAGATCTCCGCCACGGCCTTCGCCCTGCTGTTCGCGCTCATCCAGGGGCTGATCTCGGCGCTGATGTCGCTGGGCCTGGGCTACCTGGCCGAGGCGTGGGGCCTGCCGGCGGTGATGTTCTGGATGATCACGGTGCCCTACGCGCTCAACGCGCTGTACTGGTTCCTGTTCTACCCGTTCTACCCGAAGGACGTCGAGGCCCAGAAGGCCCGCGCGGCCGCCCAGTCGCTTGACATGGTGACACGGTGACGAGTGGAGAACGCTGAACGCTGAACCCTGAACGCTGAACCCTGAACCCTGAACGCTGAACCCTGAACCCTGAACGCTGAACCCTGAACCCTGAACGCTGAACCCTGAACCCTGACGGCTGACCCCTGGCCCCTGACCCCTGAACCCTGAACAAGGAGACTGCTATGCTATACCCAATTCAGAACGATATTCGCAACAAGCTCGACCTCTCGGGCATCTGGGATTTCAAGACCGACCCCGACGAAGTGGGCGAGCGCGACGGATGGTTCAACGGCCTGGCCGAGGCCCGCCCGATCGCGGTGCCGGGCAGCTGGAACGAGCAGTACGAAGACATCTTCAACTACACCGACCTGGCCTGGTACGTCCGGCGCACCTTCGTCCCGGCGAGCTGGTGGGGCCAGCGCGTGTTCATCCGCGTCGGCTCGGCCTGCTACTACGGGGCCGTCTACGTCAACGGCGTGAAGGTCGGCGAGCACGAGGGCGGCCACCTGCCGTTCGCGTTCGAGATCACTGATACAATCATCTGGGACGCTGAGAACGTGATCGCCATCAGCGTCGAGAACACGCTCAAGCCCACGCGCGTGCCGGCCGGCAACATGACCACCGCGCTCGGGCCGTTCGCCAGCTTCCCGCGCACAACCTACGACTTCTTCCCGTTCGCGGGCATCCATCGCCCGGTCGTGCTGTATACTGTTCCGCACACGCATATCGACGACGTCACCGTCGTCACCGGCATCGACGGCGCCGACGGCACGGTGACTGTGACCGCCCGGCTGAGCGAGCCGGTGTCGGCGCAGGGCGAGCTGACGCTGAGCGGCGGCGCCGGGCCGCTCAAGGCCAGGCTGTCGTTCGTCGACGGCGTGGCCGAGGCGACGCTGGTCGTCCTCAACGCGCAGCTCTGGTCGGACAAGCACCCGTATCTGTACGACCTGACCGTGCAGACCGAGCGCGACCGCTACGCGCTCAAGGTCGGCATCCGCACGATCGCGGTGCAGGGCGGCCAGATCCTGCTCAACGGCAAGCCGGTGCAGCTGAACGGCTTCGGCCGCCACGAGGATTTCATCGCCAGCGGCAAGGGCCTGAACCTGCCGCTGATGGTCAAGGACTACCAGCTGATGCGCTGGACCGGCGCCAACGCCTACCGGACCTCGCACTACCCCTACAGCGAAGAGGAGATGCAGCTGGCCGACCGCGAGGGCTTCCTGATCATCGACGAGATCCCGGCGGTCAGCCTGCAGTTCGAGAGCGAGGAGAACGCGGCCGAGCGCCTGCGCATGTGCCTGCAGCAGATCGACGAGCTGGTCGCGCGCGACAAGAACCACGCCAGCGTGGTGATGTGGTGCGTCGCCAACGAGCCGATGCCGTCGAGCCTGAACCTGGCGACGCTGGGCGCCTCGACGGGCGGCGACCCCTCGGTGGTGCGCGGGAAGCAGTTCCTGGACACGCTGCTGCGCCGCGCGCGCGAGCTGGACCCCACCCGCCTGGTGACGCTGGTGACGGTGATGGGCGGCCCGCAGAGCTGGATGCAGGAGTGCGACGTGATCTGCATGAACCGCTACTGGGGCTGGTACGTCATGGGCGGCGAGCTGGACAAGGCGCTGGTCGCGCTGGAGCAGGAGCTCGACAGCGTCTGGGAGCAGTGGCACAAGCCGGTGATCATGACCGAGTTCGGCGCGGACACGATGGCCGGGATGCACGGGCACCCGAACGTGATGTGGACCGAGGAGTACCAGGCCGAGTTCATCCGCGGCTACCTGGGCGTGGCCGCGCGCAAGGAGTACGTGGCCGGCATGCAGGTCTGGAACTTCGCCGACTTCGCCGCGGTGCAGAGCATCATGCGCGTGGGCGGCCTGAACATGAAGGGCGTCTTCACCCGCACGCGCCAGCCCAAGATGGCCGCACACGTCCTGCGCGAGTTCTGGGTCACGCGCGCGCACGCCGCGCCGGTGGAGGCGCTGGGGGTTAGCTAGCGGCGTAATCACCGCCGAGGCGCGGAGGACGCAGAGCAATAATAATCTCGCCTCCGCGATCTCTGCGTCTCTGCGGTACGGCTCTCTGGCCGATGTGTAGGATATGTTCACCGCCGAGGCGCGGAGGACGCAGAGCAATGATAATCTCGCCTCCGCGACCTCTGCGTCTCTGCGGTGCGCGTTTCTGGCGGATGTGAAGGGAGCATTTCGATGCCAAGTATACCCTGGGCGCTCTCGCCCGACCGCTGCTTCGACGCGGACCCGGCCCGCCGCACCATCGCGCGCGAGCTGTACGCGGCGGTGCGCGACCTGCCGATCCTCAGCCCGCACGGCCACGTGCCGCCCGCGCTGCTGGCCGACCCCGCCGCGCGCCTGGGCACGCCGGCCGAGCTGTTCATCATCCCCGACCACTACGTCACGCGCATGCTCTACAGCCAGGGCGTCGCGCTTGAGGATCTCGGCATCCCGAGCCGCGACGGGACGCCGGTCGAGGCCGACCACCGCCGGATCTGGCAGCGCTTCGCCGATCGCTTCTACCTGTTTCGCGGCACGCCGACCGGCCTGTGGCTGGCCGACGAGCTGGTCGGCCGCTTTGGCGTGCAAGAGCGGCTGGACGGCGACAGCGCGCAGCGGATCTACGACCACCTGTCGGCGCAGCTGGCCCGGCCGGAGTTCGCGCCGCGCGCCTTGCTCGACAGCTTCCAGATCGAGCTGCTCTGCACCACCGACGCCGCGACCGACACGCTCGACCACCATCGCAGGCTGCGCGCCGAGGGGCTGCGCCATATCCTGCCGACCTTCCGGCCCGACGCGGTGGTGAACATCGGCAGCCCGGCCTGGTCGGGGCAGATCGCCGCGCTGGGCGACGTCTCGGGCGTCGAGGTGGCCGACTACGCCGGCTACATCCGCGCGCTGGAGCAGCGGCGCGCGGCCTTCAAGCAGCTGGGCGCGCTCGCGACCGACCACGGCGCGCTGACGCCCTACACGGCGCGCCTGAGCGACCGCGAGGCCGCCGCGATCTTCGCGCGCGCCCTGCGCGGCCAGGCCGGCGAGGACGACGCGGCGCGCTTCACCGCGCACATGCTGATCGAGTTCGCGCGGATGAGCGCCGAGGACGGGCTGGTGATGCAGCTGCACGCCGGCAGCCTGCGCGACCACAACGCGGCTCTGTTCGATCGCTTCGGCCCCGACAAAGGGCGCCGACATCCCGGTCGCGACCGAGTGGACCCGCAACCTGCAGCCGCTGCTGAACGCCTACGGCGCCGACCCGCGCTTCCGGCTGATCCTGTTCACGCTGGACGAGAGCAGCTACAGCCGCGAGCTGGCCCCGCTGGCGGGCCACTACCCCGCCGTGCGGCTCGGCCCGCCGTGGTGGTTCCACGACAGCGTGAACGGCATGCGCCGCTACTTCGACCGCGCGATCGAGACGGCCGGGCTGTACAACACCGCCGGCTTCAACGACGACACGCGCGCCTTCGCCTCGATCCCCTCGCGCCACGACGTCTGGCGGCGGGTCAGCTGCGACTGGCTGGCCGGCCAGGTCGTGCAGGGGCTCGTGGCCGAGGACGAGGCCGCCGCCATGGCCTACGACTGCGCCTATGGGCTGGCGAAGCGCGCCTATAACGTTGACCGGGTGACCGGGTGAGAGAGAGTCACCTTGTCACCTTGTCACCTTGTCATCTTGTCATCTTGTCACCTTGTCATCTTGTCGCCTTGTCAGAAATCCCGGAGAGAAAGATATGCCTAAACAAACAACGACATTCTTGGCGGAACAATTCAGCCTGGAAGGGCAGGTCGCGATCGTCACGGGCGGCACGGGCGTGCTGGGCGGCGTGATGGCGCGCGGGCTGGCGCGGGCCGGCGCGAAGGTCGGCGTGCTGGGCCGCCGCCGCGAGCAGGCCGAGCAGGCCGCGCGGGCGATTGCGGCCGAGGGCGGCGTCGCGCTGGCGCTCGTCGCCGACGTGCTCGACCGCGGGCAGCTTGAGGCCGCGCGCGAGGCAGTCGTGGAGCGCTGGGGCCGGCTCGACGTGCTGGTGAACGCGGCCGGCGGGAACATGCCGGCGGCCACGCTCACGCCCGGGCGATCGTTCTTCGACCTGCCGGTCGAGGGCATGGAGCCGGTGATCGCGCTGAACCTGCAGGGCACGCTGCTGCCCAGCCAGGTCTTTGGCGAGGCCATGGCGCGCGCCGGGCGCGGCTGCATCGTCAATATCTCGTCCATGGCGGCGCAGCGGGCCATGACCCGCGTGGTCGGCTACGGCCTTGCGAAGGCCGCGGTCGAGAACGCCACCCGCTGGCTGGCGGTCGAGCTGGCCCGCGCGTTCGGCAGCCGCCTGCGGGTCAACGCGATCGCGCCCGGCTTCTTCGTCGGCGAGCAGAACCGCGCGCTGCTGCTCAACGACGACGGGTCGCTCACCCCGCGCGGCCAGACGATCGTCGACCACACGCCGGCCGGCCGCTTCGGCGAGCCCGCGGAGCTGATCAGCACGCTGATCTGGCTGTGCGGGCCGGGCGCCAGCTTCGTCAACGGCGTCGTCGTGCCGGTCGACGGCGGCTTCAGCGCGTTTAGCGGCGTGTAGGGCAGTAGTCAGTAGGTAGTAGTCGGTAGTCAGTAGACGAGATGACCAGACGACGAGGTGACTGGGTGATGGATTACGGTCTATCGTCAATTATCCTTGGTCTTTGGTCCTTGGTCCATCGTCTATCGTCTATCGTCTATCGCCCATCGTCACAAGGAGATTCGTCGATGGTGATCGGACAGGGATCGACAACCGAGACATTGCGCGACGAGCAGGTCCAGGAGCTGCTGGCGCGCGCGCTGGAGCCGATGGCGCTCGACGGCAAGCGCGTGCTGGTGATCATCCCCGACGGCACGCGCACCGCGCCCATCCCGCTGCTGTTTCGCCTGCTGTACGAGCAGGTCGGCCGGCGGGTCGCGCGGCTGGACTACCTGGTCGCGCTGGGCACGCACCCGCCCATGCCCGAGGACGCGATCGAGAAGCTGGTCGGCGCCAGCGCGGCCGAGCGGGCCGCGCGCTACCCGAACGTCACGGTCTTCAACCACCGCTGGGATCTGCCGGAGTCGCTGCGTACGGTCGGGGTCATCTCCCGCGCGGAGGCCGAGCTGCTGACCGACGGCCTGCTGTCGGCCGAGGTGCCGGTGGCGCTCAACCGGCTGATCTTCGACTACGACCAGCTGATCATCTGCGGGCCGGTGTTCCCGCACGAGGTGGCCGGCTTCTCCGGCGGAGCAAAGTACCTGTTCCCCGGCATCGCCGGCGCCGAGATCATCAACTTCACCCACTGGCTGGGCGCGCTCGTCACCAGCATGCACACGATCGGCGTCAAGGACACTCCCGTGCGGCGGGTCATCCACCGCGCCGCGGCGTTTGTGCAGCAGCCGCTCCTGTGCGTGGCGATGGTGCTGAAAGGGTCGGGCCTGCACGGCCTGTACATTGGGCCGCACCAGGAGGCCTGGAGCGCGGCCGCCGATCTCTCAGCTCAGCTCAACGTGCTCAGCCTGCCGCGCACCTTCCAGCGCGTCCTGTCCATGCCGTCGCTGATCTACGACGACCTCTGGACGGCCGCCAAGGCCATGTACAAGACCGAGCCGATCGTCGCCGACGGCGGCGAGGTGATCGTCTACGCGCCGCACATCACCGAGATCTCCTACACCCACAGCCGGCTGATCGACGAGGTCGGCTACCACGTGCGCGACTATTTTCTGAAGCAGTGGGATCGCTTCAAGCATATTCCGGGCGGCATCCTGGCGCACAGCACGCACGTCAAGGGCAAGGGCGCCTACGACGGCGCTACCGGCGTCGAGACGCCGCGCATCCAGGTGACGCTGGCGACCGCCATTCCCGAGGAGCGCTGCCGGCGGGTCAACCTGGGCTACGCCGACTACCGCGCGATCGACCCGCGCGCATGGGCCGGCCGCGAGGCGGAGGGCATCTTGCTGGTCGAGCACGCCGGCGAGATGCTTTACAACAAGGCGATATAGAAAGAATGAGGAGAACGACAATGGACATCGGAATCACCGGGCTGGGGCGGATGGGCGCGGGCATGGCCGAGCGCTGGCTGCGCGGCGGGCACCGCGTGGTCGCGCACAACCGCAGCCGCGGGCCGGTCGACGAATTGGCCGCCAAGGGCGCCGAGCCGGCCTACACGATCGAGGAGCTGGTTGGTAAGCTCGCCGCGCCGCGCGCGATCTGGATCATGCTGCCGGCCGGCGACGTCACCGAGCGCATGATTGCGACCCTCATCCCGCTGCTAGAAGAAGGCGACACGATCGTCGACGGCGGCAACACCAACTTCAACGACGACATCCGCCGCGCCGCGATGCTCAAGGCGCACGGCCTCCACTACATCGACCAGGGCACCTCGGGCGGGATCTGGGGCCTGGAGAACGGCTTCTGCCTGATGGTCGGCGGCGAGGACGCGCTGGTCACGCGGCTGGAGCCGGCGTTCGTCACGCTGGCGCCGACCGACGGCTACGTGCACTGCGGGCCGGTGGGCAGCGGCCACTTCGTCAAGATGGTCCACAACGGGATCGAGTACGGCATGATGCAGGCCTACGCCGAGGGGCTTCGGGATCATGCGGGCGAAGCAGGAGTTCGGGCTGGACCTGCACGCGATCGCGTCGGCGTGGCGCTACGGCAGCGTGGTGCGCTCGTGGCTGCTGGAGCTGACCGAGGCGGCGCTGCGCGGCGACCCGGAGCTGTCGAGCCTGAAGGGCTACGTGGAGGACAGCGGCGAGGGGCGCTGGACGATCCAGGCGGCGATCGACCTGAATGTGCCGGCGCCGGTGATCACGCTGTCGCTGTTCGAGCGCTTCCACTCGCGCCAGCCCGAGTCGTTCGCGGCCAAGGTGCTGGCGGCGATGCGCGCCGGCTTCGGCGGCCACGCCGTCAAGAAGGCCGAATAGCCAAGTTTTGAGTTTTGAGTTTTGAGTTTTGAGTTGAAGGTAGCGCTCCATAACTCATAACTCATAACTCATAACTAAGCAGAAGATGTGATATGAGTTCACCAACCATCGCGATCGCCGATGCAGAGCCGCCACTGGTCCTGGCGATCGACATCGGCTCGTCCTCGGCGCGGGTCGTCCTGTACGACGGGCGCGGCCGCGCGGTCGACGGCGTTGTCGCGCAGGAGCAGTATGCCATCCACACGACCGCCGACGGCGCCGCGGAGGACGACCCCGACGCGGCGCTCGCGCGCGTGGCCCGCTGTGTGGACGCGGCGCTGCGCCTGGCCGGGCCGCTGGCCTCGCGGATCGGCGCGGTGGCGGTCGACACGCTGGCCACGACGACAATGGCGATCGACGCGGCCGGCCGGCCGCTCACGCCGCTGATCACCTACGCCGACACCCGCAACGCCGCGGATGCCGACGCCCTGCGCCAGAGCCTCGACGAGCGCGCCGTCCACGACCGCACCGGCTGCATGCTGCGCACCAGCTACTGGCCGGCGCGGCTGGCCTGGCTGCGCCGCACCCGGCCGGAGGTCTGGCGCTCGGCGGCGCGCTGGATCAGCGTGGGCGAGTACCTGGAGCTGCGGCTGTTCGGCCAGTGCCGCGCCAGCTACTCGGTCGCCTCGTGGGGCGGCCTGCTCGACCGGCGCCGGCTCGCCTGGGACGCGCCGCTGCTCGACCAGCTCGGCCTCGCGCCGGATCACCTCGCGCCGCTGGTCGACGTCGACGAGCCGCTCCAGGGCCTTGTCGAGCTGTACGCGGCGCGCTGGCCGGCGCTGCGCGCTGTCCCGTGGTTCCCCGCCGTCGGGGATGGCGCGGCGGCGAACGTCGGCAGCGGCTGCAGCAGCCCTAGCCGCATGGCGCTGACGATCGGGACCACCGGAGCCATGCGCGTTGTGATCCCAGCAGCTGGCCGAGGCAAGGAGCGCAGGAGCGCAGGAGACCAGGAGATCGACTCCGGCGAGGGCTCCTTGTCTCCCCGTCCCCTGGTCTCCCCGGAGCGCGTGCCGGCCGGGCTGTGGTGCTACCGCGTCGATCGGCAGCACGCGCTGCTGGGCGGCGCGACCAGCGAGGGCGGCAACGTCTACGCCTGGCTGCGCCAGACGCTGCGCCTGGGCGATGCGGCCGAGGTCGAGGCGGCGCTGGCGGCCTGCCCGCCCGACGGGCACGGCCTGACCGTGCTGCCGTTTGTCGCCGGCGAGCGCAGCCCCGACTGGGCCGGCAACGTGCAGGCGACGCTGCACGGGCTGACGCTCGCCACCACGCCGATCGCTATCCTGCGGGCCAGCCTTGAGGCGGTGGCCTACCGCTTCGCGCTGATCTTCGAGCGGCTTGGGGCGAGCGACTTGGGGCTTGTAGCAGGCGCCTCCAGCCCCAGGCCCCAAAGCTCGCATATCGTCGCGAGCGGCAGCGGGCTGCTCCACTCGCCGGCCTGGATGCAGATCTTCGCCGACGTGCTCGGGCGGCCGGTGGTCACCTCGGCGGTGCCGGAGGCGACCAGCCGCGGCGCGGCCGTGCTGGCGCTGCGCGCGCTTGGCGCGCTCCCCTCGCTCGAAGCGGCTCAGGTTGCGGATGGGCCGGCGTATGCGCCGGACGACGCCCGGCACGCGATCTACCACGACGCGATCGCGCGCCAGCGCTGGCTGTATGGCCGGCTGATCGCGACGAGCTAATCGGCTGTGTGAGCTTCCGCCATTTTGCCGCTCTGCGCGTTTGTTACGGGGTGGGGCTTGGGGAGGGCGAAGCCCTCCCCAAAACATGAGCTTGTTGTGGCCGAGCGTCGATCGATGGACGGGAGGGGTTTTGGGGAGGGCGAAGCCCTCCCCAAAACCCCACCAAAACGTTCGATTTCAGCGCAGCGCACTATAAAGACGAGTATAATACGCTGGTTACTCCACATTATCCAGCGGGCGGCGGGCGATAGTCACCACTGCTATCGTCCTTCGTCCATCGTCTATCGTCATTGAGAGAGGGAGAGATCGTGCTCGACTTTACACCTGTGCGCAGCCGCGAGAAGACCATGGCGCAGCTGGGGAGCAGCCTCACGGCCGCCGACCTTCGCCGGCTCACGAACGAGATGATTGACGCCATGCTCGGCATGATCGCCGAGTCGCAGGATGCCGACGTGACGCGCGTGATCGATGACCCCGAGGCCAACGACACGTTCGCGGCGGCGTCGGACGACGTTCAGCTCGCGTGGACGCTCGGCCACGTGATCGTTCACACCACCGCCTCGGCCGAGGAGGCCGCCTTTCTGGCGGCCGAGCTGGCGCGCGGCGTGCCCCGCCGCGAGGGGCGCTCGCGCAGCGAGGTTCCCTGGCAGACGGTGACGACGGTCGCGCAGTGCCGGCGGCGGCTGGAGGAAAGCCGGCGCATGCGCCTGGCGAGCCTGGACGTCTGGCCGGACCAGCCCTACCTTGGCAACGTCTACGAGCGCGGCCCCGGCGGCGGCCCGATCAACGCCGTCACGAACTTCCTGTTCGGGCTGAGCCACGACGACTCGCACCTCGGCCAGATCCAGCGCCTGGCCGAGCAGACGCGCGCGGCGCGACTTGGGCGCGAGGATATGGGATAGGGGGAGAGGGCAATCGCGCCCAGATGCCATTTGGAAAAACCCACCTCCAAAAGGTACTGGAGGAGAGGGAACTATCGCCTAATCGGCCATGATCGGCCAGAAGGAGAAGCGAATGGACGATGCTCTCACGCAGCTCAGGGAGCGACTGGCCGAGATCCACGACCTGGGCAAGGCCGCGGCGCTGCTGAGCTGGGACCAGCAGACCTACATGCCGCGCGGCGCCGTCGCGGCGCGGGCCGAGCAGCTCGCCACGCTGAGCCGGCTCTCGCACGCGCTGTTCATCGACGACGCCACCGGCCGGCTGCTCGACGACGCGGCGCCGCTGGCCGAGCGGCAGCCCTACGACTCCGACGACGCCAGCCTCGTGCGGGTCGCGCGGCGCGACTACGAGCAGGCGCGCCGCCTGCCGTCCGACTTCGTCGGCGAGCTGAGCCGCGCCGGCGCCACAGCGCGCGGGGCCTGGCAGGCGGCCCGCCAGCGGTCGGACTTCGCGATGTTCCAGCCGCACCTCGAGCGGATCGTCGCGCTGGTGCGCCGGCAGGCCGACTACCTGGGCTACGCCGACCACCCCTACGACGCGCTGCTCGACCTGTACGAGCCGGAGATGCGCGCCGCCGATGTGCGCCGGCTGTTCGCCGAGCTGCGCGAGGGGCTGGCCCCGCTGGTCAAGGCGGTCGCCGCCAACCCCGCCGCCGTCGACGACGCGCTGCTGCGCGAGGGCTACGACGAGCAGACCCAGATCCGCGTCGGCGAGCAGATCATCGGCGCGATCGGCTTCGACTTCGAGCGCGGGCGGCAGGACTTCTCGGCGCACCCGTTCTGCACCTCGTTCGCGCCGACCGACGTGCGGATCACCACGCGCGTCTCGCGCGACCAGCTCAACGAGGCGCTGTTCGGCACGCTGCACGAGATGGGCCACGCGCTCTACGAGCAGGGCGTCAGCCCAAGCCTGACGCGCACGCTGCTGGCGCGCGGCGCGTCGCTCGGCATCCACGAGTCGCAGTCGCGCATGTGGGAGAACCTGGTGGGGCGCAGCCGCGCGTTCTGGCAGCACTTCCTGCCGCTGCTCCGGCGGGCCTTCCCCGAGCAGCTTGGCGGCGTCGACCTGGAGCAGTTCTACCGCGCGATCAACCGCTCGCAGCCCTCGCTCATCCGCGTCGAGGCCGACGAGCTGACCTACAATCTGCACGTGATGCTAAGGTTCGAGCTGGAGCTGGCGCTGCTGGAGGGCCAGCTCGCGGTGGCCGACCTGCCGGGCGCCTGGAACGAGCTGATGGGGCAGTACCTCGGCGTCACCCCGCCGAGCGACGCGCTGGGCGTGCTGCAGGACGTCCACTGGTCGGGCGGGATGATCGGCTACTTCCCGACCTACACGCTCGGCAACGTGATCTCGGCCCAGCTGTTCGAGCGGGCGCGCGCCGATCTGGGCGACCTCGACGGGCAGATCGCGGCTGGCGAGCTCGGCGGCCTGCTCGGCTGGCTGCGCCGCAACGTGCACGCCCACGGCCGCAAGTTCACGCCGAACGAGCTGCTGCAGCGCGTCGTCGGCGGCGGCATCCAGGCCGGGCCATACCTGGCCTATCTGCGCGGCAAGTTCGGCGAGCTGTATGGCCTGACGTCTGATTAGGGAAGGGGCGCGATGCAATTTCCAGTCATGACCAGGGCGCTCGCGGCCCGGCTCCAGCGGGCGCTCGTCGCCGAGACGGTCGCCGGTCTGTCCGAGGCGGCGCGGCAGCCGGGCAACCCGTACGGGATCGAGCGGCGGCAGTTCGCGGGCGCGGCGGCCTTCCTGGCGCGCGCCGCGCCGGCGCACGGCTGGTGGAATCGCGTCGTCGGCCTCCAGCCCGGCCAGATCGACAGCATCGACGACATCCTCGGATTCTACCGCGCGAGCAAGCGGCGCTGCCAGATCGACCTCGACCCGCTGACGCTGACGCCGGAGCTTGGCGGCGCGCTGGTGGCGCGCGGCCTTGTCCCGGCGCCCAACGGGACCGTTCTGTATGGCCTGCCGCGCTCAGACGAGCCGCGGCTGCCGGACGGCGCCGAGATCCGCGAGCTCGGGCCAGCCGGCGCCGATCTGTTTGCCGAGCTGTGGGCCAGCGGCTTCGAGGTCGGCGGCGACGATCGCGCGGCGGCGCTCGCGATCCGCAAGGGCTGGTTCACGCTCCGCGAAAACCACCTCTACGTCGCCTACGTGGGCGGCGCCCCGGCCGCGATGGCGGCGCTCTACCTCCACGAGGGCCTCGGCCACCTGAACGTCGGCGCTACCCTGCCGCCGTTTCGCGGGCGCGGGCTCCACCTGGCGCTAACATACCGCCGGATCGCCGACGCAGCGCGGGCCGGCTGCGACCTCGTTATGGGCGACACGGGCGGCTTCGCCACCACCAGCCAGAACAACATGGAGCGCGCCGGGCTGCGGATTGCCTACACCCGGGTGACATTTGCCGACCCGGCCGGCTGATTGGCCGTGCGGGCGCTGTCCCCCGGCCTCTGCTTCTACCTCCTCGTTAGCGCTTCGCCAGGGCTCGTGCAACGTCGGCCCTCCCCCCCTGCCCCCGCTCCCGCGCGCGGGAGCGGGGGATTCTTGTCGGCGTCGTGGTGCGATCGCCGGGTGCCCTCTGGGCGTGACCGCACCACGACGCCAGATCTATTCCCCGCTCCCCTAAACGGGGAGGGGGGAAGGGGGTAGGGTCAAAGACGTTTCCCTCTTGACAAACTTTATACCTATGTTATATTGGAATTGTTTCCGGTAACGTTTCCGATATCGCTTCCATCAATTCCTCTCCCTTCCCATATGGGCTTGGAGATCGTTTTGGTTGGCCGGGCACGCTCGGGCTGCCCAGGCTCACCTCCCAGTCCGCCGAACTGCCAAGCTGCCAAGAACCTTCGATCGGATCAAGCTATGCCTAAGCAACCCAAGCAGTCAGTCGTCACCATCCAGGATGTCGCCCGCGCCGCCGGCGTGTCCGTCACCACCGCGTCGCGCGTGCTGAACAACAAGGACGACGTCTCGCCCGAGACGTATGCGAAGGTCCGGCGGGTGATCGAGGAGCTCAACTACACCGCCAGCCTGGCCGCGCGCAGCATGCGCAGCCGCGCCAACAATGTGATCGGCCTGGTGATGCCGGAGGTGACCGAGCCGTTCGAGCTGGAGGTCATCAAGGGAGTTGGCGCGGCGATCAAGGGCTCGGGCTACGACCTGCTGATCTACACCAGCGGCAGCCGGCCGCTCAGCGACCGGGCCTCCTGGGAGCAGGAGCACGTGTCGCTGCTGAGCGGCGGGCTCACCGATGGGATCATCGTGGTGACGCCGTCGGCGCCGTCGTTTCCGGCGTCGGCGCGCATCGTGGTGATCGACCCGCACGGCGATGGCGCCAGCGTGCCCTCGGTGATCGCGACCAACCACGTCGGCGCGATGGAGGCCATGGAGTACCTGATCGGCCTGGGGCATCGCCGGATCGGCTTCATTCAGGGGCGCCCCGATATGCGCAGCTCCGCGCGCCGGTTCGAAGCATACCAGGACAGCCTGGCGGCCGCCGGGATTGCCTATGATCCCAGCCTGGTCCAGGACGGCGACTACACCCGTGAGCGCGGGCTGCCGGCCGCGCGCCGGCTGCTCGACCGGGGCGACCGGCCGACCGCGATCTTCGCCGCGAACGACAAATCCGCGATGGGCGTGTTGGACGCGGCGCGCGAGCTTGGCCTGCGCGTGCCGGAGGATCTGTCGGTGCTCGGCTTCGACAACATTCC
Source organism: Candidatus Ribeiella danica (assembly GCA_016717335.1). Classification (GTDB taxonomy): domain Bacteria; phylum Chloroflexota; class Chloroflexia; order Chloroflexales; family Roseiflexaceae; genus Ribeiella; species Ribeiella danica. The sequence continues at coordinate 362,609 of JADKFS010000002.1, read as the reverse complement.
CGAGGTCGAGCAGCAGTACCCACGCCTCACCACCGTCGACCAGTCGATCCAGGAGATGGGCCAGGTCGCAGTTAGCCTGCTGATCCGCCTGCTGCAGGACGAACCCCTCGAGTCGCTGATCTATAAGGTGCCGACGCGCCTGGTCGTGCGCGAGTCATGCCAGCAGCTTGGAGGTTGACCGGCTCGCGCAGATTCGGGCGATTGATCGGCTAATATCGTTTTTGCCTCGACACTCCCGGAGGGCCCCCGGCGGGTGCTGGTGAAATATGCCCGGTTTTCTAGCAGCTCGTAGAGGAGTTAAGTCATGAAGGTACGACGAGGTCTCTTTGCGCTCCTGGCGACGTTCATGCTGGTATTCATGGCTGCCTGTGGCGGCCAGACGCCTACGCAGAGCGCTCAGCCCACCGCTTCGAGCGGCTCGGGTGCGGGAGAGCAGCCAACTGCGGCGCCCGCGGCCGATCAGCCGACCGCCGCGCCGGCCGCCGAGGCGCCAGCTGCGGCGGCGACCCCCACCCCCGGCCCCTCGACAGTCGGCACCGGTGCGACGAAGATTGTCTGGTGGCACATCTCGACTGTGGCGGATCAGCGCGCTAACTGGCAGAATCTTGCGACCGCCTACGTCAAGGACCACCCGGACCTCTCGATCGAGATCACCGTGCTGGAGAACGATGCGTTCAAGACCAAGCTGGCGACCGCTATGCAGTCGGGCAGCCCGCCCGACATCTTTCAGAGCTGGGGCGGCGGCGTGCTCAAGCAGTATGCCGACGCCGGGCTGGTGCAGGATCTGACCCCGGCGCTGCAGGAGAACGGCTGGGGCGCCAGCTTCCAGCCGGGGCCGCTCTCGCTCTACACCTTCGACGGGAAGAGCTACGGCGTGCCCTGGAACGCCGGCATGGTTGGCTTCTGGTACAACAAGGGGCTCTTCCAGAAAGCTGGCATCGCGCAGCCGCCGGCGACGTGGGCGGAGTTCCTGGACGCCGTCAAGAAGCTGAAGGCCGCCGGCGTCACCCCGATCGGGCTGGGCGAGAAGGATAAGTGGCCCGGCCACTTCTACTGGGTCTACCTCGCGACGCGGATCGGCGGCAAGGATGCCTTCGAGAAGGCCTACAGTCGCCAGGGCAGCTTCACCGACCAGCCGTTCGTCGAGGCCGGCCAGATGCTCAAGCAGCTGGTCGACCTGCAGCCCTTCCAGGATGGCTTCTTGGGCGCCAGCTACCCCGACCACCAGGTGGTGATGGCCAACGGCAAGGCGGCGATGGAGCTGATGGGGCAGTGGGCGCCCGGCGCCGATCGCGGCCTGCTGAAGGATGCGGCGCTCAAGACCTACAACGACAATCTTGGCTGGTTCCCCTTCCCGGCGGTCGACGGCGGCAAGGGCGACCCGTCGGACGCGCTGGGCGGCGGCGACGGCTTCACGATCGGCAAGAACGCGCCGAAGGAGGCGATCGACTTCGTGCGCTTCCTGACCAGCGCCGAGAACCAGACCGCGATGACCAAGGCCGGCTTCGTGTCGGTGCCCGTGGTAAAGGGCGCCGAGGCGGGGCTGGACGACCCGCTGCTGAAGGAGGTGCAGAAGCGCGCCGGCGAGGCCAAGTACTACCAACTCTACTACGACCAGTACCTGCCGCCGGCGGTCGGCCAGGCGGTGAACGACTCGACCCAGGGGCTGTTCGCCGGCACATCCACGCCGGAGGATGCCGCCAAGACGATCGAGGAGTCGGCCGCGGCCGAGCTCACGAAGTAGCGCCGAGCGATATAAGCAGTTGGCGATTGGCGAGCGGGCGTCCGAAAACCCGCTCGCCAATCGCCAATCGCTGCAGGGGTATGTTATGGCACAGACCTCCTCGCGATCGGTCGAGCGGGCCGGCGCGGCGCGGCGCACTCGCGTGCAGTGGGGGCGGATCGTAACGATCGTCGGGTTTCTGCTCCCAAGCGCGGTCGTCTACGTCGGGTTGGTGCTGCTGCCGGTCGTCCAGGCGATCTACTACAGCTTCTACAGGTGGAACGGCCTCGGCCCGCTGCAGGGCTTTACCGGGCTGGCGAACTACGCCCGCGCGTTCAGCGACCGGGTATTCGTGGGCGCGCTCAGCCACAACTTGCAGCTCGTCGGCCTGTCGCTCGCCATCCAGCTCCCGCTGGCGCTCGGGCTGGCGCTGCTCGTCCGCAGGATCGTGCGGGGCCGCGCGATCTTCCGGACGATCTTCTTTCTGCCGTTCGTGCTCTCCGAAGTCGTGACCGGCGTGATCTGGAACTTCATCTTCCGGCCGGACGGCGGCCTGGTCGACCTGCTGCTTCAGGGCGTCGTCCCCGGCCTAAAGCCGACGATCTGGCTGGCCAACCCGGCGACTGTCCTGTATGCGCTGTTTGTGGTCATCACCTGGAAGTACTTCGGCTACCACATGATCCTGTACATCGCCGGGCTGCAGAACATCCCGGCGGAGCTGGAGGAGGCCGCCCAGATCGACGGCTGCAACCGCTTCCAGTCTCTGCGCTACATAACGATTCCCCTGCTCGGCAGCACCATCCGGCTCACGATCTACCTCTCCGTGCTGGGGTCGCTCCAGCTGTTCGACCTGGTCTGGGTCATGACGACCGGCGGCCCGGTCAGCGCCAGCGACACGATGGCGACCTACCTGTACAAGTTCGGCTTCCAGCGCTTCCAGCTCGGCTATGGCAGCGCGATCGCGGCGATCATGTTTCTGATCTGCTTCGGGTTTTCGCTGGTGTACCAGCGCGTCGTGATGCGGCGCGACTTCGAGTAGGCCGGCAGGAGGTTTGACCATGGCCCTGCAAGAAGCGCGCGGCCCCATCGCCCCCGGCCGCGGCGCCGCCGTGCTGCTGCAGTATCTCTGCGCCGGCGTGGTCGCGCTGATCGTGCTCGTGCCGCTGGTCGCCGCGGTGATCAACGGCTTCAAGAGCAGCGGCGAGCTGCTGCTGCACCCGTTCGGCATCCCCGAGACCTGGGAGTGGGATAACTACACCAGCATCCTGCTCAGCGCGTCGTTCTGGCGGCAGCTGCGCAACAGCGTGGTCGTCATGGTGGCGACGGCGCTGGGAGTGGTGGTGCTCGCGAGCATGCCGGCGTTTGTGTTCGCGCGGATGACGTTCCGCGGGCGCGAGCTGCTGTTCAACTTCTTTACGCTGGGGCTGCTGTTCCCGCTGGCCGTGGCCATCCTGCCGCTGTACATCACGCTGCGCCAGGTCAATCTCGTCGATAGCCTGCTGGGCGTGATCCTGCCGCAGATCGCCTTTGGCCTGTCGGGCAATATTCTGATCCTGCGCGGCTTCTTCGCCACGATCCCGCGCGAGCTGGACGAGGCCGCCGCGATCGACGGCTGCTCGCCGGCCGGGTTCTTCGTGCGCGTGCTGCTGCCGCTGATGCGCCCCGCGCTCGCGGCGGTGGTGGTGCTGACGCTGGTGGCGAGCTGGAACAACTTCTTTCTGCCGCTGCTGGTGCTGAACAGCGAGCAGCTCTACACGCTGCCGCTCGGCATCATGCAGTTTCAGGGCCAGTTCGGCACCGACTGGGGCAAGGTGCTGGCGTTCGTCTCGCTCGCGCTCGTCCCGACGATCGGCTTCTACATGCTCGCCGAGCGCCAGATCATCGACGGGCTGACCGCGGGGGCGGTGAAGGGCTGACGTTACAGCGCGCTGCATAGCTAAAGGCGAGCGGCTTGGGGAGGCCAAGCCCGCCCCAAAACCCCATCCAAACGTTCGTTTTCAGCGCAGCGCGCGCTATAATGAATACGTGGTCAGTGTCGGCGCGAGCTAGGTGTTTCTCGTCGGCGCCGTGAACGACCTGCTGAACGGAGCGGGAGAATAGATGAACAGTTCTTTCGACGGTCAATCGCTCTACCGCGACCCATCCCAGCCGATCGCGGCGCGCGTCGGCGACCTGCTTTCGCGCATGACCCTGGACGAGAAGATCGCGCAGCTCGGCAGCGCCTGGGTCTACGAGCTGCTCCGCGACGGCGCGTTTTCGCCCGAGCAGGCGCGCGCGCTGATGCGGGGCGGCATCGGCCAGATCACGCGCATCGGCGGCGCGACCAGCGCCCGCCCGGACGACTCGGCCCGCCTGGCGAACGCGATCCAGGCGTACCTGCGCGATGAGACGCGGCTAGGCATTCCCGCGCTGGTGCACGAGGAGACCTGCAGCGGCTACCTGGCCCGCGGCGCGACCTGCTTCCCGCAGATCATCGGCGTCGCCAGCACCTGGGAGCCCGAGCTGGTCGAGGCGATGGGCGGCGTCATTCGCGCGCAGATGCAGGCGGTCGGCGCGCACCAGTCGCTGGCGCCGGTGCTGGACGTGACGCGCGACCCGCGCTGGGGGCGCACCGAGGAGACCTTTGGCGAGGACCCCTACCTGGTCGCGCGCATGGGCTCGGCCTACGTGCGCGGCCTCCAGACGGACGACGTCGGGAAGGGCATCATCGCCACCGGCAAGCACTTCTTGGGCTATGGCGCCTCCGAGGGCGGGATGAACTGGGCCCCCGCGCATATCCCTGCGCGCGAGCTGCTGGAGGTCTACCTGGCGCCGTTCGAGGCGGCGATCAAGACCGCCGGCCTGGCGTCGATCATGAACGGCTATCACGAGCTGGACGGCGTGCCGTGCGGCGCGGCGCGCTGGCTGCTGACCGACCTGCTGCGCGGCCGGCTCGGCTTCGACGGGCTGGTGGTCTCGGACTACTTCACCGTGCAGATGCTGGCCGAGTATCACCACCTCGCCGCGACCAAGGCCGAGGCGGCGCGGCTCGCGCTGGAGGCTGGCATCGACGTCGAGCTGCCCGGCACCGACTGCTACGGCGCTCCGCTGCGCCAGGCGGTCGAGTCCGGCGCGGTCGGCCAGGCGCTGATCGACGAGGTGGTGGGCCGTGTGCTGGCGATGAAGTTTCGCATGGGACTGTTCGAGAACACGTTCGTCGCGCCCGAGCTGGCCGCCGAGGTGTTCGACGCGCCGGCCCAGCGCGAGCTGGCGCACGCGATCGCGCGCAAGTCGATCGTACTGCTCAAGAACGAAGGCAGCCTGCTGCCGCTGCGCAAGGACCTGGCCTCGATCGCCGTGATCGGCCCGAACGCCGACAACGTGCGCCACCAGATGGGCGACTACTCCTACCCCGCGCATATCGAGACGCTGCTGGAGCTGCTGGAGAAGCCCAGCCAGCTGCCGCAGACCCTGCCTGACAAGGTCGAGCTGGTCGACATCGGCGTGGAGATGGTCAGCGTCCTCGACGCGATCAGGCGCGCGGTCGGCCCGCAGACGCAGGTGCGCTACGCCCAGGGCTGCGACGTGCTGGGCGGCTCGCAGGATGGCTTCGCCGAGGCTGTCGCGGCGGCGCGCGGGGCCGACGTGGCGATCGTGGTGGTCGGCGACAAGGCCGGCCTGACCGACAGCTGCTCCAGCGGCGAGTCGCGCGACCGCGCCGAGCTGGGGCTGCCCGGCGTGCAGGAGCAGCTGGTGCGGGCAGTTGCCGGCACCGGCACGCCGGTGGTGGTCGTGCTGATGAACGGACGCCCGCTCGCGATTCCCTGGATCGCCGAGCACCTCCCGGCGCTGCTGGAGGTCTGGCTGCCTGGCGAGGAGGGCGGCAGCGCCGTGGCGGACGTGCTGTTCGGCGACGAAAACCCGGGCGGCCGGCTGCCGATCAGCTTCCCGCGCGCTGTCGGCCAGGTGCCGGTCTACTACAACCACAAGCCATCGGGCGGGCGCTCGCACTGGAAGGGCGACTACGTCGAGCTGAGCGCCACGCCGCTCTACCCGTTCGGCTACGGCTTGAGCTATACGACCTTCGCCTACGCCAACCTGCGCCTCGACCGTCAGGAGGTCGCGCCGACCGGCCAGCTGGCGATCGGCGTCGACGTCACCAACACCGGCGCGCGCCCCGGCGACGAGGTCGTGCAGCTGTATGTTCACGACGTGCACGCCAGCGTCACCCGGCCGGTCAAGGAGCTGAAGGGCTTCAAGCGCATCAGCCTGGCGCCGGGCGAGACGCGCAGCGTGACGTTCCGGCTCGACGCGCGGCAGCTCGGCTTCTACGACCTGCAGATGCGCTACGTGGTCGAGCCCGGCGAGATCGAGGTGATGGTGGGCAGCTCGTCGCAGGCGATCCACCTGCGCGGCTCGTTCACGATCGCCGGCGCGACGACCGACGTCGGCGCGGAGAAGGTCTTCTTCAGCGAGACAACTGTGCGATAATATACGTGATGCGTTGGGGTGGGGGTTTGAGGCGCAGCCCCGCCCCCAAACCCCCACCCCACGAGTGGAAAGAGAAATCCCGTGGACTACACCCCCAAGCCCGAGCACAAGTTTACCTTCGGCCTGTGGACCGTCGGCAACGTCGGGCGCGACCCGTTCGGCGAGCCCGTGCGCGGCGCGCTCTCGCCGGTCGAGCTGGTGCACCTGCTGGCCGAGGCCGGCGCCTACGGCGTCAACTTCCACGACAACGACCTGGTGCCGATCGACGCCACGCCGGCCGAGCGCGACCGGATCGTGCGCGACTTCAAGGCCGCGCTCGAGGAGACCGGCCTGGTCGTGCCCATGGCCACCACCAACCTGTTCACCGACCCGGCCTTCAAGGACGGCGCGTTCACCGCGAACGACCCGGCCGTGCGCGCCTACGCCTTGCAGAAGACCATGCGCGCGATCGACCTGGGCGTCGAGTGCGGCGCCGGCGTCTACGTGTTCTGGGGCGGGCGCGAGGGCGTCGAGACCGACGCCGCCAAGGACCCGCTGGAGAGCCTGAAGCGCTTCCGCGAGGCGCTCAACTTCCTGTGCGCCTACGCCCAGGATCAGGGCTACGGCCTGAAGTTCGCGCTCGAGCCCAAGCCGAACGAGCCGCGCGGCGACATCTTCCTGGCTACGGTCGGCCACGCGCTGGCCTTCATTCAGACGCTCGACCAGCCCGAGATGGTCGGGGTGAACCCCGAGGTGGCGCACGAGCAGATGGCCGGCCTGAACTTCCTGCACGGCGTGGCGCAGGCCTGGGACGCCGGCAAGCTGTTCCACATCGACCTGAACGACCAGGCCTTCGGCCGCTACGACCAGGACTTCCGCTTTGGGGCGGTCAACCTCAAGTCGGCGTTCTTCCTGGTGAAGTTCCTGGAGCAGGTGGGCTACGCCGGCAGCCGGCACTTCGACGCGCACGCCTACCGCACCGAGGACTACCAGGGCGTGAGGGACTTCGCGCGCGGCTGCATGCGCACCTACCTGATCCTGAAGGAGAAGGCCCGCCAGTGGCGCGCCGACGCCGAGATCCAGGCGCTGCTGCGCGAGATCGGCGCGGGCGACCAGGCGCCGATCGGCTACAGCGCAGAGACAGCCGCCGCGCTCAAGTCGCGCAGCTTCGACCGCAAGGCGCTCGGCGCGCGCGGCCTGCCCTACGAGCGGCTCGACCAGCTGACGGTCGAACTGCTGCTGGGCGTTCGATGACCGGGTGACCGGGTGAGCGGGTGACCGGGTGACCAGGATGCTGGAGGTTTGGCACTTGGGGCCGGGCATAACCTTGTCACCTTGTCACCTTGTCACCCGGTCACCTTGTCACCTTGTCACCCGGTCACCTTGTCTCCTTGTCTCCTTATCTGAATAGAGTAGGAGTCCGACGATGCCATACCTGCTTGGCCTGGACATCGGCACCTCGGGCGCGAAGGCGCTGCTGTGCGACGAGCGCGGCGCGGTGCTGGCGACCGCCACGGCCGAGTACCCGCTCTCCTCACCGCGGCCGCTCTGGAGCGAGCAGGACCCGGCCGACTGGTGGCGCGGCGTGCGGGCGGCGCTACGGGATGTCCTGGCGCAGGCCGGCGTCGCTCCCGGCCAGATCGCCGGGCTTGGCCTGACCGGGCAGATGCACGGCGCGGTGTTCCTGGACGCGCGCGACGCGGTGATCCGGCCGGCGCTGCTGTGGAACGACCAGCGCACCGCCGCCGAGTGCGCCGAGATCGCCGAGCGCGTGGGCGCGGCGCGGCTGATCGCGCTCGCCGGCAACCCGGCGCTGACCGGATTCCAGGCGCCCAAGATCCTCTGGCTGCGCAACCACGAGCCCGAGCGCTACGCCCGGCTCGCGCGCGTGCTGCTGCCCAAAGACTACATTCGCCTCAAGCTCACGGGCCAGGCCGCCTCCGACGCCTCCGACGCAGCCGGCACGCTGCTGCTCGACCTGCGCGCGCGCGACTGGAGCGACGAGATCCTCCAGGCGCTCGACATCCCGCGCGAGTGGCTGCCCCAGGTCGTCGAGGGGCCGGAGGTGACCGGCGGGCTGCTGCCCGACGTCGCGGCCGAGCTGGGCCTGCCGGCCGGGCTGCCGGTCGTGGCGGGTGGCGGGGACAACGCCGCCGCGGCGGTCGGCACCGGCGTGGTGCGCGCCGGCGCGATCAGCAGCAGCATCGGCACCAGCGGCGTGCTGTTCGCCCACGCCGACGAGATCGCGCTCGACCCGCAGGGCCGGCTGCACACCTTCTGCCACGCCGTGCCCGGCAAGTACCACCTGATGGCGGTCACGCTGTCGGCCGGCGGGGCGTTCCGCTGGCTGCGCGACACATTAAACGTTCGAACGTTCGAACGTTCAAACGTTCAACCCCTTGATTACGACGATCTCACGCTTATGGCCGCGAACGTCCCAATCGGCGCCGAGGGCCTGGTGTTCCTGCCCTACCTCACCGGCGAGCGCACGCCGCACCTCGACCCGCTGGCGCGCGGCGCGTTCGTCGGGCTGACGGCGCGACATAACGCTGGTCACATGGCCCGCGCGGTGATGGAGGGCGTGGTCTTCTCGCTGCGCGACGGGCTGGAGATCATGCGCGCGCTGGGTTTGTCGGTGGGGGAGGTGCGCGCGACCGGCGGCGGCGCCCGCAGCCCGCTCTGGCGCCAGATGCAGGCCGACGTCTACGGCGCCGAGGTTGCGACCCTTGCGGCCGAGGAGGGCCCGGCCTACGGCGCGGCGCTGCTGGCCGGCGTCGGCACGGGCCTGTTCGCGGATGTCGGCGACGCCGTGGGGCGCTGCGTGGTCGTCGGCGGCGTCACGCAGCCCGACCCGGCCGCGCGGGCGCGCTACGAGCAGGTCTACTCGATCTACCGCCAGCTATACGGCGAGCTGCGCGAAAGCATGCACAAGCTTGCCGCACTGGCGTGAGCCCTCCTTCATCTACCGCCGCCTCTCCAAGCGCAGGGGTGACAACGCGCCGGCGCGGCCGCCGCACCAGTCAAGAAGCCCCCCGCTCCGATTGGGAGCGAGGGGCCGCGGGCGAGGGAAAACAGCCATCACGCCAAGAAGTCGGGCGTGCCGGCGCTACTCCTTGGTCACGACGTCCACCTGCGCGCTCATACCCGCGCGCAGCCCCTCCTGGTCGTCCAGCGACACGCGGACCAGGTAGGTCCGGATCGTGCCGACCGTCGTGGCCGCCGGTGCGATGAAGGTGATCTTGCCCTTGTAGATCTTGTCGGGCATCGCGTCTGCGCGCACCGTGGCCGCCTGGCCGACGCTGATTTTCGAGATGTCGATATCGCTGATCTGCGCGTCGAGGTGCAGCGAGCTCACGTCCACAACCTTGATCGCCGGCTGGCCGACGGTCGTGCTGGGGTCGCCGGGGTCGATATTGATCGCCGCCACGAGCCCGTCGAACGGCGCGCGCAGCTCGGCGTGCTCGCGGTTGATCTGGGCCAGCTCGAGCGCCGCCTGCGCCTGCGCCACGCCGGCCGTCGTCGCCGCCTTCTGCGCCTCGCGCGGGTTGGCCGTCAGGCGCGCCTGGGCCGCCTGGGCCTGCGCTAGCGCGGCCTGCGCCGCCGCGAGCTGCACGCTGTCAGGCGGCAGCCGCAGCTTGTCGGAGGTGGCCTGCGCCTGGACGACCTGCTGCTCAGCCGCCGCGATGCCGGTGACCTCGGACTGCCGCGCGCTGTCGAACGCGGCCTGCGCCAGCTGCAGCGCCTGCTCGGCCTGGTGCATCGCCGCCTCGGCCTGCACGAACTGCGCCGCGTAGTTGGCCATCTGCCCGTCGCTCAGCCGGTTCGGCACCTTTGAGCCGGTCTTCGAGTCGGTCACCTTCGGCACCACCGGGTCGTTGCCGGTCTCCTGCGCGTAGTCGTAGTAGCCCTTGGCCTGGGCGTAGCGCGCCTGCGCCTGGGTCAGCGCCAGCGCCGCCTGCTGCAGCTGCACCTCGGCCGAGGTCTTCGCGATCGAGAGCCGGTCGCGCGTCGCCTGCAAGTTGGCCTGCGCGGCCGTCAGCCCGGCCTGCACCTGGGTTAGATCCTGCTCCTTCGGCCCGGTCTTGACCGAGTTCAGCGCCGCCTGGGCCTGGCGGACCTGCGCCGCCGCCGCCGCAGCGTCGGCCGCTGTCGGCGGCTCGGTCAGGGCTTCCTGCTGCGCCTTGGCGTTGGCCAGCGCGGCCTCGGCCTGGTGCAGCTGCTGGTCGAACGTCCGGACGTCGAGGATGGCCAGCAGGTCGCCCTGCTTCACGGCGTCACCCTCTTTGACCTTGACCTCGGCGACGGTGCCCTGCGCCTGGAAGACCAGGTTGGCATCCTGCGCCGCCTTGATCTCGCCCGCCCCGCTTACGCCCAGGGAGAGGTCGATCGCCGGGGCGGCGGTTGCCTGCGTGGTCGGTAGCGGGGCGGCGGTCGCCTGCGCGGGCGTGGTCGGCGCCTGGGCGGCCGGGCTCCCCCCGCAGGCTGCCAGGCTCGTCGCGATCAGGGCGACCACTATACTGGCGATGAGCTTCTTATGGTTCACGTCTGATTCTCCTCAATCGGTTGGTATGGCTCGTAGGACGCGGCGTATCGATAACCGTGGCGTGCGGCCGGGCGGTGTGGCCGGCTCAGCCGCGGGTCAGGGCTTCTTGATCGGCAGCGAGGCCGGCTGAGCAACGCCGTTGCCGGCGCCATGCGCCTCGCCGCTGCCATTGCTCTCGCCATAGCCGGCCGGATCGATAGCGGCGCCGGCGAGGGCTGGTTCGGCGGCAGGCTTGCGGCGCAGCAGCCCAAGCGATCGCTGCGTGACCGAATCGAGCAGGCTGTAGGCGGTCGGCACCACCAGCAGCGTCAGCACCATCGAGGTCAGCAGGCCGCCGATCAGCACGATCGACAGGCTGCGGCGAAACTCGCTGCCCTCGCCGATGCCGATCGCAACCGGGATACTGCCGGCGACCAGCGCCAGCGTGGTCATCAGGATCGGGCGGAGCCGGACTGCGCCGGCGTGCTCGAGCGCGGCGTGCTTCTCCATGCCGGCGTCGCGCAGTCGGTTGGCGAAATCCACCAGCAGGATCGAGTTCTTCACCACCAGGCCCAGCAGCATGATCAGGCCGATCATGCCGATGATGTCCAGGTCGAAACCGGTCAGCCGCAGCGCCAGGAACGCGCCGATGAAGCTGAACGGCATCGCCAGCATGATCACCAGCGGCTGCAGGAACGAGCCGAACTGTGAGGCCAGCACCATGTAGACGAACAGCACCGACAGCGCCATCGCGATCAGCAGCGTGCCGAAGCCCTGCTGCTGCTGCTGGATGCTGCCTGTGAAGGTGATGTTGAGGTCGCTCGGCAGGTTCGAGCCCTGCAGCTTCCCGGCGATCTCCTGCTGCACCTCGTTGACGTTGCGGCCGACGACGTTCGCGCCGATCAGGATCTGGTTCTGCCGGTCGTAGCGGCGCACGGTCGTCGGGCCCGACGCCAGCTCGACCCGCACGAGCGAGCTGAGCGGCACGCTGCCGGCGCGCGTCGGCACGCTGATGCTGCGGATCGAGTCGACGCCGGCGCGGTCGCCCGGCTTGAGCCGCACGACGACGTCGGTATCGTCGCCGTTCGGCTCGCGGTAGGTTGTCGCGCGGCTGCCGCTGATTAGCGCGCGCACTGAGTTCGCAATATCGTCATTCGTCACGCCCAGGTCGCCGATCTTGGCCGGGTCGACGTGGAACTGCAGCTCGGGCTTGCCCGGCTTGTAGGTCGTGTCGATGTCGACCAGGCCCACGATGCCCTGCGTCTGGGTCTGCAGCTGCTGGAGCTGCGGCACGATCTCGCTCACCGGCCTGGTCGTCTGGACGCTGATCTGCAGCTGCCGCCCGGTCACGCCGGTGCTGCTCGGCCCGAAGCTGGCCTGGCTAAACGCCAGCTTGGGCAGGAAGTCCAGCTGCGCGCGCAGCCGATCCTCGGCTGATTGAGTCTTGGTGCCCTCGTGCAGCTTGATCGAGAACTCGCCATGCTCGCTGTTGCCAACCCCGCCGACCGACGTGAGGACCGCCTCGATCGCCGGGTCGCTTTTCAGCACCGCCTCGGCTCGCCGCGCCACCTCGTCGGTCTGCGCCATTGGCGTGCCTGGCGTCATGTCGAAGCCGATCGTGAACTGGCCCGAGTCCTGCGATGGGAAGAACGAGACCTTCAGCGTGCTGGCGACCAGGCCGCTCAAGAGCAGCACCACCACGGCGATTGCGACCACCGCCATGCGATGGCGCAGGCTCCAGGCCAGCAGCCGCTCGTACAGGCGCCCGAGCGCGCCGGGGTCCTCGCTCGCCTCGTCCAGCAGGCTATCGTGCTCGCTGCCGGCGACGTCGGCCGCGTGGTGGCTGGTGCTCAGCTTCTGCTTGAAGAAGAAGGCCGACAGCATCGGCGCCAGTGTGAACGCCTCGATCAGCGAGATGGCCATAGCTGACGCGACAGTCAGGCCGAACGAGCGGAAGATGATCCCGGTGATGCCGCTGGTAAATGTCACCGGCAGGAACACCGCGATGATCGTAAGGCTCATCGCCAGCACCGAGAGCGCCACCTCGGCGGTACCGCGGCTGGAAGCGATGCGCGGCGACTGGCCGCGCTCCATATGCCGGAAGACGTTCTCGCGCACGACGATCGCATCGTCGATCACGAGTCCGACCGAGAGCGACATCGCCAGCAGCGTCATCAGGTTAATCGTCAGCCCGAACAGCTTGAGTGCCGCGAACGTGCCGATCATGATCACCGGCAGGCCGGCCACTGTGACCAGCGTGTTGCGGATGTCGCGGAAGAACAGCAGCACGATCACCATCGCGGCGAGCGAGGCGATCAGCAGCTCTTCGATCGCGCTATTGGTCGACTGCCGGATGAAGGTCGACTGATCGCTCGGGATGAAGTACTTCAGGTCCGGCTGGGCCGCGAAGATCGTCTGTATCGCGGCCTTGACGTCGTCGGCCACCTGAATCGTATTCGAGCCCGACTGCTTGCGGATCGAGATCGTGATCGCATCTGCGCCGTCGAGCCGCGCGTAGCTGGTGGCCTCGGCAACCCCGTCCTCGATCGCGGCGACATCGCCGACCCGGTAGGGCGTGCCGGTGATCTGGATTCGCGCGATGTCCTGCGGCGTCTGGATCATGCTGGGCGCGCGCAGGCTGATATCCTGATTGCCGACTGTGATGCTCCCCAGGCCGAGCGTGGAGTTGGCAGTCTGGATGGCGCGGGTGATCTGCACCGGCAGGATCTGCCAGGCCTTCAGCTTGCTCAGGTCCATCTGAACGTTGATCTGGCGCAGCTGGCCGCCGTTCACCGTCACCGAGCCCACGCCCGTGACGCGCTGGAGCTGCGGCGCGATATCGTCGTCGATCAGCTTGTGCAGCTCCAGCGGCGAGCGCGACCCCTCCGCCGAGACCGCGATCGTCAGAATCGGCAGATCGTTCGGGTCGAACTTGAAGTAGTTCGGATCGCGCACGTCGGTCGGCAGCTGCGGGCGAATCGCGTTGACTTTCTCCCGCACGTCCTGCTCGGCCTTGTTGACGTCCACGCTGGTATCGAACTCGGCGATGATCTGGGTGACGCCCTCGCTTGAGTTCGACGTGATGTGCTTCACGCCGTTGAGCGTGTTGAGCGTGTTCTCGATCGGCTTGGCGACCTGGTCTGCCACGCTCTCGGGGCCGGCGCCGGGGTAGGACACCACCACCGCGATCGTCGGGATCGAGATGTCGGGCAGCAGGTTGACCGGCAGCGAGGTATAGGATAGGAGCCCGATCACCAGGGTCAGCAGCATGATCATCGTGATAAACACGGGCTGCCGGATCGAGGTGTCGGAGATGATCATGCCGTTGAGCTTTTCCTTTGAGGAACCAGCCATGAGCACCCCAGCTTTCTGTTCGTTGTTCTTCTAGGGACTGTCGAAAATAACGGTCTCACTGAGAAGGTGTGGCGCGGCCGAAGCCCCTGCCACACCTCTCGCCACTGAGCTCATGAGTTCATAAGAAAGAAGATCCCTCACGGGTAGATGTGCCGATATTCACAATATGCCCGTACTATACAGGAAAATAGCTTTACGTGCAAGTAGTGTTTATTGACTCATTGGTTATAAAGCTATATCATAGGGTGTATATTCGTGACTATCCTTCCAGTTTGAGCTTTTCGTGGGTCGGTGGGGTGGCGGTAAAGAGCGCAAGGATAGTGAGAACCCATTCAAGCTGAGCTGAGCGCTAGGAACAACCTCATGACATCAACTCCGTTGCGAGAGCGGCGGCGCAAGCTGTTGCGGGATGAGATACTGCTGGCCGCGACCGAGCTGCTGAATGAGAAGGGCTACGCGGCAATGTCGATGGACGAGCTGGCTGGCCGCGTAGGCATCTCGAAGCCGACCTTGTACAGTCACTTCGCGACCAAGGAAGATCTGATCGTCGAGGCCATGGCCCGCGGGCTCGACCAGATGACGTGGGTCATCCAGGCGAATAGCGAGCTGCGCTCGCCGCTGCAGCAGCTGACATTCATCCTACGTACAGCGATACAGATTCAGATTGATAAGGGCGTGCTGTCGCCGCGCCCGTGGGCGCCTGAGGTCTTTCAGATGCTGTGCAGCCACCCGGAGGTGCTGGAGCGCCTGCACCGCACCGAGGTCTTTATCGAGGGGCTCATCCAGCGTGGGCGCGAGTGCGGCGAGATCGACTCCGCGCTCGACCCGGCCATGGTGGTGCGCACCTTCTTTGTGCTTGTGAATACGCTGCACTCGCCATTTCTAAAGGTTATCGGCACCCCGGACCCGGCCGCCATCGCGGACTCGCTCGCGACAATCTTCGCGCGCGGCGTTCGAGCAGAGCGAGGCGAGCAGAGTCTGAGCGTATGAGCCCCCGGCCGTTTGTGGTTCAGCGTGCGCCTTGACACAGCCAACTAATGCCGTATCTGTGTCGTACCTCCAACGCTGGCGCCTGCTGAGCCGGCCGGCTCGGCTGTACTTGCTGCACGTCGCGCTGCAGACGTTTAGCCTGGCGATCGTCGGGCTGTTCTTCAACATCACCATCCTGGCGCTCGGGTTCTCGCTCGATTTTCTCGGGGTGCTCAACACCGTCTCGTTCGCCGCCGCGGCGCTGCTGAGCGTGCCGCTGCTCTGGCTGATGACTCGGGTGAGCCTGCGGCTGGCGCTGCTGTCCAGCGCGCTGCTGCAGCTCGTCAGCGTGCTGCTGTTCGCGGTTCTGCCGTCCGCCGCTGTGCTGCTGGTGGCGAGCGGGGTTGGCGGCGCGGCAGCGGTCCTGTTCGAGATCAGCGCATCCCCGTTTATGATGCGGCACAGCGCACTTTCGTCGCGCGACCATCTCTTCAGCGCAAACGCGGCGATCCGGATCGGGCTGGCCGGCCTGGGCAGCCTGCTGGCGGGTCAGCTGCCGGGCCTGGCCGCGCGACTGCTTGGCGCTGGCGCGGAGCGGTCCTTGTCGTATCGGGCGGCGTTCGGCGTCGCCGCGATTGGCCTGGCGCTGGCGATCATCCCGCTGCTGCTGATCTCGGATCGCGGAGCTGCGGAAAGCGCGCAGGCCGGGGAGGGGCAGCAGGCAGCAGCCCCAGCCAAGATCCCAACCCCAGCGCCCCGGATCCCGCAGCCCTGGCGCAGCCTTGCCAGACACCCGGCGTCGCTGCTGAAGCTGCTGATCTCGCCGGCGCTGATCTCGGTTGGCGCCGCGCTGCTGATCCCCTACCTCAACCTGTTCTTCAAGCAGCGCTTCGTGGTCGGCGACCAGACGCTCGGCGCGATCTTCGCGGCCCTCGGTGTGGCGACCGGCCTGGCCGCGCTGATCGGGCCGGCGATCTCGGCGCGGATGGGGAAGATTCGCACCGTAGTGTTGACACAGGCGCTGGCGCTGCCGTTTCTGCTGCTGCTGGGCTTCGCGCCGCTGCTGGGGGTTGCTGTCGGCGCGGCGCTAGCGCGGGCGGCGCTGTTCAACATGGGCACGCCGCTCTACGACGCCTTCGCAATGGAGCGTGTCGACGAGGGCGTACGGCCGACCCTGATCGCGCTGATCGGTGGCGCCTCCAGCATTGGCTATGCCTTCGCACCGCTGATCAGCACGTGGGTCCAGGCGGCCTACGGCTTTGGCCCGCTCTTTGTCGCTACGGGGATCTGCTATACGCTGGCGGTCCTGGCGAAGTACTGGTTCTTCGTGCGCAACGAGTGATTGTCGACCCCCACCCCCCTACCCCTGCTCGCCCGCTCCCCGCTGGAAGCGGGCGAGATCGTTCGTGGTTGTGGCGCGGCGGCTTTGCCGCCGCGCCACAACAAAAAGAAACCCGCTCTCCTGACAGGGGAGCGGGCAGGGGGGTAGGGTTTGTAACCTACGGGATGAACTCATGACCTGGGAGGTAGGGAAACACAAAGACACCTCGTACAGAATGTACGAGGTGTCTTGTTTGGTAGCGGCGGGTGGATTCGAACCACCGACCTTCGGGTTATGAGCCCGACGAGCTGCCACTGCTCCACGCCGCGATAGAATGGTGCACGGACCTACTCTCCCAGCGGGCATCCCGCCAGTACCTTCGGCGCTGCCGCGTTTCACGACCCGGTTCGGGATGGGACGGGGTGGCTCCACGGCGCTTCACGCACACCACTGGCTCAGGGGCCAGTGCAGTGGTGTGTCGGCTTCCCGGTTCCCTGCCCGCTCCGTCCGCCCGCCCACGTCTTCCCTCAGGGAAGCCCTCGTCCATGCGCACCGGTCGCCTCCACCCCTCGCGGGGCCTCCAGCTCCGGCCGCTTGCCCAGTTATCTCCTGGGGGACTTACCAGCCTGTAGCTGTGAGTGTTCTCATCTCGGGAGGCATTTCCCACTTAGATGCTTTCAGCGGTTCTTGCGCCCGGACATAGCTACGGAGCCTGCAGGTCGTCCCACAACTCCTCCACCAGCGGTCCGTCCACTCCGGTCCTCTCGTACTAGGAGCAGCTTCCCTCAAAACACTAGGCGCCCATAGCGGATAGAGACCGAACTGTCTCACGACGTTCTGAACCCAGCTCGCGTGCCGCTTTAATGGGCGAACAGCCCAACCCTTGGGACCGACTCCAGCCCCAGGATGCGACGAGCCGACATCGAGGTGCCAAACCCTGCCGTCGATGTGAACTCTTGGGCAGGATCAGCCTGTTATCCCCAGGGTAGCTTTTATCCGATAAGCTACGGCCCTTCCACTCGGCGCCGTAGGATCACTAAGGCCGACTTTCGTCTCTGCGCGGCCGGTTTGCCTTGCAGTCAAGCTCCCTTGTGCCTTTGCACTCGCCCGCGGGTTGCCATCCCGCGTGAGGGAACCATTGCGCGCCTCCGTTACCTTTTGGGAGGCGTCCGCCCCAGACAAACTACCCACCAGCCACGGTCCGCGCTCTCGCACGTGAGTGGCCAACGCAACGCAGAGTGGTATTTCACGGCTGCCTCCCCGCCCCCCACGAGGGACGGTTCCGCGGCTCCCACCTATCCTACGCAGCGCAGCGTCGTCCACAATGGCAAGCTGTAGTAAAGCTCCATGGGGTCTTTTTGTCCTGCTATGGGTTGGCGGCGTCCTAACCGCCATCGCAATTTCACCGAGCCCCTGGTCGAGACACTGCCCAGATCGTGATGCCTTTCGTGCGGGTCGGAACTTACCCGACAAGGAATTTCGCTACCTTAGGACTGTTATAGTTACAGCCGCCGTTCACCGGGGCTTCGGTTCGGAGCTTGCACCCCCCCCTTAACCTTCCGGCACTGGGCAGGCATCAGCCCCTATACCTCGTCTTACGACTTGAGCAGGGACCTGTGGTTCTGTTATCCAGTCGCCTGGGCCTGGTTTGTGTCCCTCTCGCTAGCTCAGACCGCGGGGGTCGTCACCCGCGAGAGGCTCCCTTCTACCGAAGGTACGGGAGTAAATTGCCGAGTTCCTTGACCAGGGATCACTCGTCCACCTTAGCTTGCTCAGCCAGCCTACCTGTGTCGGTTTGCGGTACGGGTACCTCATGATCTCCCGAGCCGGCATTTCTTGACTGCACAGGTGAAGTTCCCTTGCGGTGGGTTTTAAGGCCCCCGCTCGCACTCGCCTCTCGGTCAACGCGCCTGGGATTAACCAGCCGCTCCCTACCAGCTTGGACGGCGCACGTCTCGCCGCGGAACTTGCCCCTCAGCATCCGGCGTTGGTCAAACGATCATGACGTAGTACGGGAATGTCTACCCGTTGTCCATCGGCCACGCGCTCGCGCGCGGGTCTTAGGCCCGACTAACCCGCCGCGGATCACCCTTGCGGCGGAACCCTCAGGCTTTCGGTGGTGGGGTTCGCACCCCACTTCTCTGTTACTCATTCCGGCATTCGCACTCGTGCACGCTCCACCGTGGCTTCCGCTACGGCTTCACCGCCTGCACGACGCTCCCCTACCATGCGCGGTTGCCCACGCATCCTCAGCTTCGGCACAATACTTTGCCCCGCTGGATTATCGGCGCACCGTCACTCGACCAGTGAGCTGTTACGCACTCTTTCAAGGGTGGCTGCTTCTAAGCCAACCTCCTGGTTGTCTGGGCAACGACACATCCTTTACCACTCAGTATTCATTTGGGGACTTAGCTGGAGGTCTGGGTTGTTTCCCTCTTGACAATGAACGTTTGCGCCCACTGTCTCACTCCGGTGGTAAGCTGACCGCATTCGGAGTTTGCCGTCGGTTGGTAGGCGGTGAAGCCCCCGCACAACAACAGTGCTCTACCTCGGTCAACCTCTGCAGCCGGGCTGCACCTCAATGCATTTCGGGGAGAACCAGCTATCTCCGCTTTCGATTGGCATTTCACCCCTATCCACAGTTCATCCGAGCCATTTGTAACTGACACCGGTGCGGGCCTCCATGTCCTGTTACGGACACTTCACCCTGACCATGGATAGCTCAAGCGGTTTCGGGTCTACCCCCGGCGATGTGCGCGCTATTCACACTCGCTTTCGCTGTGGCTCCGCCTGTCACTGGCTTAACCGACCACCGAGGGTAACTCGCCGGATCATACTCCAAAAGGCACGCCGTCAGCCTGGGCTTGCGCCCCTAGGCCTTCGACTGCACGTAAGCGTACGGTTTCAGGATCTATTTCACTCCCCTCGCCGGGGTACTTTTCACCGTTCCCTCACGGTACTGTGCGCTATCGGTCGCTGCGTGTACGTAGCCTTGGGAGGTGGGCCCCCCAGCTTCCCGCCGGATTGCTCGTGTCCGGCGGTACTCAAGAACCAGGCGTATGGGCGGGGTCGTGGTCGCTACCCGGCTGTCACGGTCTGTGGCGACGCTTTCCAGACGTCTTCGCGTGCAACTCGCTCCACACTGGCTGACGGCAGTCAGCCGTTGCCTGGTCTTCCAACCCGGGTGACGCAAGGCCTGCCGGCTTGAACACGTCCACCGTTTAGGCTGCCCCCGGTTCGCTCGCCGCTACTACGGGGATGCTTTCTGTTCCTCGGGGTACATGAGATGTTTCAGTTCCCCCGGTGCCCTCCGTCGATTGACGGTCACCACCCAAAGGTGGCGGGGTTGCCCCATTCGGAGATCGTGGGATCAACGCCTGCTCGCGGCTCCCCCACGCTTATCGCAGCAATGCCACGTCCTTCATCGGCACGCAGCGCCGAGGCATCCACCCTACGCTCATACTGTCTTCCCTGAAGGAAGACCTGGACGGGATGTCTGTTTCGGTCACTGAACCTGGGAGACGAGCGTACTCATCTCCCGACACACACCATCTGCACTTGTAAAGGTACAACTAAAACGCTGAACGCTAAACGCCGAATGCCAAACACTGCTGTTCGTCATTGATCGCTTCGCATCATCGTTTCAGGGTCCTTCACCCCTGAATCGTGATGACGAGCACGTCGACGCTTTGAGTCGACGCTGGTTGCTGAGTGCGCCCGAAGGCGCGCTCCCTAGAAAGGAGGTGATCCAGCCGCACCTTCCGGTACGGCTACCTTGTTACGACTTCGTCCCAGTCGCTGCCCCTGCCCTCGGCCGCTGCCCCCCTCGCGGGTCAGCCCACGGACTTCAAGCATTGACAACTCCCATGACGTGACGGGCGGTGTGTACAAGGCCCGGGTACGTATTCACCGCGCCATGGCTGATACGCGGTTACTAGCAACTCCGCCTTCATGGGGGCGAGTTGCAGCCCCCAATCTGCACTGGGCCACCGTTTGTCGATTTGCTTCCCGTTGCCGGGTCGCGGCGCGCTGTCGGTGGCATTGTAGCGTGTGTGTCGCCCCAGGCGTAAGAGCCATGCGGACTTGACGTCATCCCCGCCTTCCTCCCTAGAAGGGCAGTCCGGTCAGACACAAGTAACTGACCGTAGGGGTTGCGCTCGTTGCGGGACTTAACCCAACATCTCACGACACGAGCTGACGACAGCCATGCAGCATCTGTGGTGCACCCTCGAAGGCGACCCGCTTTCACGGGTGTGCAGCACCATGTCAAACCTGGGTAAGGTTCTGCGCGTTGCGTCGAATTAAACCACACGCTCCGCTGCTTGTGCGGGCCCCCGTCAATTCCTTTGAGTTTTAAGCTTGCGCTCGTAGTTCCCAGGCGGGACACTTATCGCGTTAGCTGGGGCACCCGGCGGACAGAATTGCCCGCCAGATGCCGAGTGTCCATCGTTTACGGCGTGGACTACCTGGGTATCTAATCCAGTTCGCTCCCCACGCTTTCGCACCTGAGCGTCAGCACGTGCCCAGTCCGCTGGTTTCCCCCTTGGTGTTCCTGCCGATCTCTACGCATTTCACCACTACACCGGCAATTCCACGGACCTCTGCACGGCTCGAGCCGCGCCGTATGAGGTGGCCTCCGCCAGTTAAGCCAGCGGTTTTCACACCCCACGCGCGTGGCCGCCTGCGTGCCCTTTACGCCCAGTCAATCCGGACAACGCTTGGCTCCTCTGTCTTACCGCGGCTGCTGGCACAGAGTTAGCCGAGCCTTATTCCGGGGGTACCGTCGATATCTTCCCCCCGAAAAGGAGTTTACAACCCGAAGGCCGTCGTCCTCCACGCGGCGTTGCTCGGTCAGGCTTGCGCCCATTGCCGAAAATTCCTTGCTGCTGCCTCCCGTAGGAGTCTGGGCCGTGTCTCAGTCCCAGTCTGGCTGTCTGTCCTCACAGACCAGCTACCCGTCACCGGCTTGGTGGGCCGTTACCCCGCCAACAACCTGATGGGCCGCGGGCTCCTCCGACCGCGCCTTGCGGCTTTCCGCACTTGCGTGAGCGTATGCGGGATTAGCCCGCCTTTCGGCGGGTTGTCCCCCACGGTCGGGCAGATTCCCACGTGTTCCTCAGCCGTCCGCCACTGAACGCCCGAAGGCGCCCCGTGCGACTTGCATGCATTAGGCACGCCGCCAGCGTTCGTCCTGAGCCAGGATCAAACTCTTCATTGTATGATGGAGCGGGCGGTGAAGCCCACGCCAGCACACTCGCCTCAAAGGCGACGAACGTGTGCGTCATCACGATTCAGTTGTGAAGGTGCAAGGCCGAGCGGGCGGGGCGCGAACAAAAAACCAGGGGAGCGACGCGGGAAGGCGGCGCGCACCTGGCGACGTTTCCGGCGGGGTGAGCCACCGGCGCGGTTCGCAAAAGGGAAGAGCCCGAGCCCGAGTTGTTACGTCTATCGCAGCCAGGCTGCGTGAGACGACGGCGCTAACAACGACACACAGTCTAGCACATCGAACCGGTTCTGTCAAATTCGATGCGCTCTTTTTCCCTTGCGGGACTGCGATGAGCCAGGTGTGTCCCAGGTATTCATTCGCAGCGAGGCGCACTATACCATCGCCTACGGCGTTTGTCAAGCCTGTGGAATAGGGCATCCAGGGTTACTGCGAAGTCTTTTTGACCCTACCCCCCTGCCCCCTCCCCTGCCAGGGGAGGGGGGGCCTGTGGTGCTGTGCAGCGCACCACAGCACCACTACGAATCCCCCTCTCCCAGCGGGAGAGGGGGCAGGGGGGTGAGGGCCAACGTTGCACGAGCCCTGATATAGGCATCCGTCGGATGCCATCAACGAAGCCCATCGAGCGCGAGTATCGAGTATAATACGATGCTGGCCAATGCGGGCAAACTGACGCCGGAGCGCGATGCTGACTCTATTCAGCCCACTCATCATAGGCCACCTGCGGCTGCCCAATCGGCTGGCGCTCAACGCGGCGACTAGCGGGTGCGCGCTACCTGATGGTTTCGTCGGCGCCGAGCTGTCCGACTACTATGTGCGCCGCGCGCAGGGCGGCGCGGGGCTGCTGGTGATCGAGCCGACCTGTGTGCTGCCGCCGGATGCGGCCACGCCGCATGTCGGGCTGTACGCGGATGCGCAGGTCCCCGATCTGCGCCACTGTCTCTCGCACATCCGCCTGGAGGGCGCCGGCGCGCTGGTGCTGCTCGATCAGCCGATGTCGATCGCGCAGTCGAGCGCCGCGGAGATGCGCGAGATCGGCGAGGCGTTTATCGTCGCCGCGTGGCGGGCGCATGCGGCCGGCGCGGATGGCATCATGCTCTCGACCGCCGACGGCGGGCCACTCGCGCAGCTGCTCTCGCCGCTCAGCAACCAGCGCAGCGACGCCTATGGCGGCAGCGTGGCCAGCCGGCTCCAGCTGCTGAGCGATATCATCGAGGGGATCGAGCGCTGGATCGGCAGCCAGTTTGTTGTCGGCGTGCGGCTCAACGTCGAGGAGTTTACGCCGGGCGGCCTGCGGCTCGACGATGCGCGCATGATTGCGACGCGCCTGGTCAGCGCGGGCGTTCACCTGCTCGAAATTAGCGCCGTGACCGCCAGCGACGCGCCGGTCGCGCGCTTCCCCGGCTGGCGCGTGCCGCTCGCGAGCGAGCTCAAGGCGGTGGTGCAGGCGCCGCTGATGGTTGGCGGGCTGATGGACGACAGCGAGCTGGCCGATAGCGTGATCCGCGACGGCAGCGCCGACCTTGTGGGGGTGGGCGAGCGCCTGCACGCGGACCCGGACTGGCCACAGGCCGCGCGGGCCGAGCTAGCGCAGCGCGACGAGCGACCCCGCTGATTGATACCGCGCCGGCTGCGGGCACGCGAAAGCGAGCAGTACGATGCGACGAATGACGCTGGCAGTTGCGCTTGGAGGGCTCGTCGGCATGCTGCTGCTGTGCGGCGTCGGCACGCTGCGCGCCTGGTCGGCCGCGGGGCACGAGCTGGTGATGCCCGGCGCAGACGACGTCCGGATCGAGCGCTACGGCATCTTTCAGTTGCACGTGACCTACCAGCTGCCGAAAGGCAATACGCTGCACGATCTGGCACAGTACCTGACGCAGCGGGGCTGGCGGCGGATCAAGTTTCCGAACGCCGATCGCAGCATCATGTCGTTCGCGCGCACGAGCTGGGCGACGCAGCTGCGCGAGATCGCGGTTGTCACGCTGGACTCATCCGATCGACATCTGGCGGAAATTCGTTTTAGCCGTTGCCTCAACGTTCGCTCGTGGGTCAACTGCATGTAGAGAACCTGAAAGGTATCGATTGCTCTATGAGATCAGTGATATCGCACACTCTGCCGAACGGAATGCTCGTGCTGGCGCGTGAAGTCCACTCGGCGCCAGTCGCGTCGTGCTGCGTCTGGTACCGCGTCGGCTCGCGGAACGAGGTGCCCGGCGTGACCGGGATCTCGCACTGGGTCGAGCATATGCTGTTCAAGGGCACGCCCCAGATCCCGAAAGGCGAGATGGACCGGCTGATCGCGCGGAACGGCGGCACGTTCAACGGGTTTACGTCGCAGGACTACACCGCCTACTACGAGACGCTGCCGGCCGACCGGATCGAGCTCGGGCTGCAGATCGAGTCGGACCGGATGATCAACTCGCTGTTCGACCCCGAGGAGGTGGACAGCGAGCGCACGGTGATCATCTCGGAGCGCGAGGGGTACGAGAACGACCCGGACTGGTGGCTCTCGGAGGCCGTGATGGCGGCGGCGTTCCAGGCGCACCCATACCGCCACGAGGTGATCGGCTGGAAGAGCGACCTGCGCGCGATCACGCGCGAGGACCTGTACGCGCACTACCAGACCTACTACATGCCGAACAACGCGGTGCTGGTGCTGGTAGGCGATTTCCAGGCCGAGGCGCTGATGCAGAAGGTCGAAGGCTACTTCGCCGATCTGCCGGTCGGCCCGCCGATCCCGCCGTTTCGGGCGGAGGAGCCGGAGCAGCAGGGCGAGCGGCGCGTGACCGTGCAGCGCCCCGGCGCAGCCACGTATGTCCAGATCGGCTACCATACGCCGAGCTGCCGCCACGCCGATTTCGCGCCGCTGGTGCTGCTCGACGCGGTGCTCTCGGGCGCGAAGGGGATGGGCTTTGGCGGCACCAGCACTCACCGCAGCGCCCGGCTCTACCGCGCGCTGGTCGAAACCCAGATGGCCGCCTACGCCAGCAGCAGCTATCGCCCGATGCGCGACCCGTACCTGTTCGAGCTGGACGCGATGGTTCAGACTGAGCATAGCGCCTCCGAGGTCGAGGCCGCGCTGATCCGCGAGGTCGAGAAGATCCAGCAGGATGGCGTGGACGAGGCCGAGATGGTCAAGATCGCCAAGCAGTCGCGCGCGCAGATGGCCTACTCAAGCGAGAGCGTGACCCAGCAGGCGCTGCGGCTGGGGATGTGGGAGGTGCTGGACAGCTACCGCCGCCTCGACACGCTGCTCGACGAGCTTGGCGCCGTGAAGGCGGCCGACGTGCAGCGGGTCGCCCAGACCTACCTGATCGATCGATATCGCACCGTCGGGCACTTTGTTCCCAACAACGCTCCCGCGCCGAACGGAACGAGTGAGCAAGGATAATATATGACATCGAACAATGGGCGCGCATCGAGCATCGAGACGGCCACCCGGCACGTGCTGCCGAACGGCATGGTCGCGCTGATCCAGAGCAACCCGAGCAGCCCGACCGTCACAGTCCGCGGGGAGGTGCGGGTCGGGGCGGCCAACGAGCCGGCCGAGCAGAGCGGCCTGGCGGTGTTCACGGGAGCCGGGCTCATCCGCGGGACGGCGCGGCGGACCTTTCAGCAGATCGTGGCCGAGACCGAGTCGCTGGGCGCGAGCGTCAACGCCGGCGGGGGGATGCACGGCAGCGGCTTCGGCGGGCGGGCGCTGGCGGAGGATCTGCCGCTGATCGTCGAGATCCTGGCCGATATGCTGCGCGCGCCGATCTTTCCGAGCCAGGAGATCGAGCGGCTGCGCAGCCAGTTCCTGATGAGCCTGCGCGAGAGCGAGCAGGAGACGCGCACGCAGGCGTCGCGGGCCGCGCGGGCGCTGCTGTTCCCGCCCGAGCACCCCTATAGCCGGCTGAGCAGCGGAACGATCGCGACGGTCGAGGCGATCACGCGCGAGGACCTGGCCGGCTTCCACCGGCTCTACCACCCCGCGCTGACGACGATCTCGATCGTGGGCGATATCGAGCCTCAGGCGGTGATCGACGTGCTGGAGCGCGTGTTCGGCGGATGGGAGCCGCAGGGCTCGCCGGCACAGCAGACCCTGCCGGCGGTGCCGCCCATCCAAGGCGTGCGGCGGCGCGACATCGTGCTGGAGGGCAAGGCCCAGAGCGATGTGATCTGGGGCGTGCACGGGCTGAGCCGAACCGACCCGGACTTCTACGCCGCGAGCGTGGCTAATATGATCCTCGGGCGGATCGGGCTGGGCGGGCGACTCGGCGACAACGTGCGCGAGCGCCAGGGCCTGGCCTACTCCTGCGGCAGCAGCCTGGACGCCGACCTGGGCGCCGGGCCGTGGGCCGCGCTGGCGGGCGTCAACGCATCAAGCGTCGAGCGGGCGATCGTGGCGATCGTCCACGAGATCGGGCAGTTCTGCGCCGACGGCCCGACCGACGAGGAGCTGAGCGACGCGCGCGACTATATGACCGGCAGCCTGGCGCTTGGCCTCGAGACCAACGACGGCATCGCCTCGACGCTGCTGGGGATCGAGCGCTACGGGCTGGGCTGGGACTATATCTCGCGCTACCCGGCGATCATTCGTGCCATCAGCGCCGAGCAGATCGTCGAGGTCGCGCGCAGGTATCTCTCGACCGAAAGCTATGTGGTGGTCGTGGCCGGGTCGGCCGCAGGCTAGGGTGCGTTCGACGATAGACGATAGACGATGGTGGCGCTTCTATCGCCCATCGTCTATCGTCGATTGTCCGTCCAAAGCTAGGCTGGTCGTTCCATCAAGCTGTTACTCGTTCCACCACCCAGATTCTGCATTGCACATGAGTATCACGCTACGCTTCCTAGGGACGGCGGCCGCCGCGCCGATCCCGCATGCCGGGTGCGCGTGCGGCCAGTGCGCCGAGGCGCGGCGCGAGCGCAAGCTGCGGCGGACCCGCTCGGCGATCCTGCTGGAGCGGCATGACGGCGCGCTGCTGATCGACGCCGGCCCCGATATCTACCGGCAGCTCGCGCTGCTGGCCGAGATGCCGCGCGTCACCGCCGCGATCATCACGCACGCGCACTCCGATCACTACCTTGGCCTGGACGACCTGGGCAGCCTGGCGCAGACGGCCGGCTGGCTGGCCGAGCGGCCGCTGCCGATCTACGCGACGGACGACAACTGGCCGCGGATCGAGGCAACCTTCGCGCACCTCTTCCGGGCGGGGCCATCGCAGCGCATGGAGGCGCAGCCGCTGCCGCTGGACGTCGATCAGACGATTGGCGGGTTCCAGATGCGCCCGTTCGACTCGAGCCACACGATCGATATGACCACGGCGATGTTGTCGTTCAAGCTTGGCGACAAGCGCGTGGTCTACGCCTCGGACCTGAAGGTCATGCCGCACGATGTCTTTGCCGGCGCGGACGTGGCGATCATCAACGGGACGTTCTACCAGCGCGAGCACCCCGCGCATATGCCGCTGATCAAAGCGATTCGCAGCTGCAAGCGCCTGGGCGTCGGGCGGATCATCGTGACGCATGTCGGCCACCTGGAGATGAGCAACGCCGAGCTGTGGGCGCACCTGGCCGAGCAGGGCGCCGACCTGGCGTATGACGGCGCGACGCTGCTGTTCGACGATTCGGCGCCCGCAAGCTAAAGAACCGTACATCCTTGCCAAGCGCGCCTTCATCGGGCTGCAATCTGCCTGGTGTATAATCCCGGCGGCGCTCGAAGATACTGGGGAGGTCTGGAGCGGCCGTCGGCCGCTCCAGACCTCCAATACGAAGGAGGACGGGTTGAACATCCTGGTCACCGGCGGAGCCGGCTATATCGGAAGCATCACCGCGGGCGAGCTGCTCGCGGCCGGGCACGAGGTCGTGGTCTTCGACAACCTGTACCAGGGCCACCGCGAGGCCGTGCCCGCCGGCGCGACATTCGTCGAGGGCGACCTGCACGACGTCGACGCGGTCGCGCGATTGTTCCAGGAGCACCGCGGCATCGACGGGATCATGCACTTCGCCTCGTTCACGCTGGTGGGCGAGAGCATGCAGAAGCCGCTCAAGTACCTGCGCGATAACCTGGTCGCCGGGGCGAACCTGCTGGAGCAGGCGGTCGCCCATAACGTCGGCCGCTTCATTCTCTCCTCGACGGCAAACCTGTTTGAGGAGCCGGAGCGCATGCCGATCGAGCCGGACAACAAGATCGTGCCGGGCTCGCCCTACGGCGAGTCGAAGTACTTTCTGGAGCGCACGCTGCACTGGTTCGAGCGCATCTACGGGCTGCGCTACGCCTGCCTGCGCTACTTCAACGCCGCGGGCGACAAGCCCGAGTGCGGCGAGGATCACGACCCCGAGACCCACCTGATTCCGCTGACGCTGCAGGTGGCGCTCGGCCAGCGCCCGCACCTGACGATCTTCGGCGACGACTACCCGACCAAGGACGGCACCTGCGTGCGCGACTACGTCCACGTGGTCGACCTGGCCCAGGCGCACATTCTCGCGATGGGCGCGCTCGACCGGATCGGGAGCCGCAAGTACAACCTGGGCAACGGCAGCGGCTTCACGGTGCTGGAGGTGGTCGAGGCGGCGCGCCAGGTCAGCGGCCGGCCCATCCCGTACGAGATCGGCCCGCGCCGCGCCGGCGACCCGGCGGTCCTGGTGGCGTCGTCCGATAAGATTCGCCAGGAGCTGGGCTGGAGCCCGCGCTACCCGACAATCGAGCAGATCGTCGCCAGCGCGTGGGAGTGGCACCTGCAGCACCCGAAGGGGTACGCGGCCTAGTGCTCGCGACACTGATTGTGGCGGGTGGGGTTTCAGGGGAGGGCCGTAGACCCTCCCCTGACCCCTCCGCTGAGCGTAAATCCGTTACGGGTTGGCCGGCAGCCGGCAGTCGTGTTGGTGACTGCCGGCTGCTGACTGCATACTGCTCACCCCGGCCCCGCTCTCCCAACAGCCCCAGCCCACGCCAGATCGAATCTTGAGCACTCTAGATCGGATCTTGAGCGCGCCAGATCGGATCTAGAACACCCCAGATCGGAGCTTAGCCGAGCCCCATATAGCAAGCCGCAGCCTGATCGAGCCACAGCGAGAGCACCGAGCAAACGGGCAGCTACTCCAGATCTAGCCAACAACCAACCCCCAGAAAGCCATCGCTGTCCGTTTAATGTGTTGGATGGTACACCCTGCCGTCGCTTGCAGCCGTCCACTCACCACAGCCCTGCTCGAAAGGAGGGCAGAGAGCGGATCTCCAGCAACAATCGCCCCGTGACACGGTCGCCGGGGCGGCGCTTCCATTTGGGGCGCAACGAGGAGGACGCACGGATATGCTCGGTAAGGAATTTGGTGGATCTGGAACTGCAAAAATCGACATAACGTTATCCGAGGGCTGGGTCGAATACCGGCAGGCGCTGGAGCTTGTCGTGCTGTCGGACTGGCCGCGCGCGCTGGCGCTACTGGCCGAGGCCGAGACGACCTTTCGGACCGTCGACGACCAGCACGGGCTGTGGCGCGCGCTGATCGGCCAGGCGCTGCTGCACTGGCGCGAGGGCGGCGCGTCGCTGGCGATCGCGCGCGCGCTGGCGGCGCTGCGGGTGGCCGAGATGGCCGACGACGGCTTTGCGGTGGGCTGTGTGGCCTGGCAGATCGCCAATATGTCACTGGCGCAGGGCGACTATCGCAAAGCCGCCGACTACTTCGACCAGGCGCAGCTCGCGCTCGACGCGGTCGGGATGGCGCCGCCCGGCGGCGTGCTGGCGGGCGCGGCCCGGCTCTGCAATGAGATCGCGCGCTGGCAGCAGATGTGCGAGCGCCAGCAGATCGGCCGGCGCGAGGCTGAGCTGGCCGCCGCCGAGATCCAGCGCGACCTGACGGCTTGCCTGAACCAGGCGGCCCGCTCGATCCGCGCTGCGCCGGCGGCCTTCGCTGGGCTGAATGAAGGGCCTGGCTTCTTTCTGCCCGAGCCGCCGACGCTGCTGGCTATGCCGGAGGCGGTGCTGCCGCGGCCCGGCCTCAGCGGCTGGCTGACGCGCCTGTGGCGCCGGCTCGTCCAGAGCGGCGACCCGTCGGTCGTCGAGGGGCTTGTGCACGTTTCGGTTCCGGCAGCGCCAGAGATTGCAGACCCCGAGTCGGGCGCGTCGAGCCAGGATGGACAGGCTGAAAGCCCGGCGGCCCTCGCCGCGGCGCCGGCGGAGGTCGTGCCACAGGCGCCGCCCGAGCCGCCGCTCGCTCCAGCGACGCCTGGCCGGCACTCGCCCGCCGCGCCACAGCCCCCGGCGGCCCCGCTCTCAGCGCCCGAGCAGCCGCGCCCGGCCGCGCGCGCGGGGCTGGCGATCTCCTGCTTCGGCAACTTCCGGGTCTACTACAACGACCAGCCGATCGATCGATGGGAGAGCGCGCGCGGGCGCCTGATCTTCAAGTACCTGGTCGCGCGGCGCCCGTCGTCGGCGCCCAAGGAGCTGCTGGCCGACCGGTTCTGGCCCGAGTCCGAGCCGGAGCTGGCGCGCCGGAGCCTGCACCAGGCGATCTACTGCCTGCGCCAGACGTTCAAGCGCGTCGCGCCCGAGGAGCAGATCGTCCAGTTTGTCGACGATCGCTACCAGATCAACCCGGAGATCGCGGTCTGGGTCGACTCGGAGGAGTTCGGCCAGATGGTCGAGCGGGCGCGCGCGCTGAGCGCGGCAGGCAAGCTGGAGCAGGCGATGTCGTCCTACGCGGTCGCGGTCGATCTCTACAGCGCGCCGTTTCTGGCCGAGGACCGCTACGAAGAGTGGACCGAGGAGCCGCGGCGGACCTTCCAGGCGATGTACCTGGAGGCGCTGCATTGCCTGGCGCGACAGCACTACGAGCGCGGCGAGCACCCGTCCGCGATCCTGCTGTGCCAGCGGGCGCTGGCCGAGGAGAGCTGCGACGAGGAGTCGCACCAGATGCTGATGGCCTGCTATCTCGCGCAGGGGCTGCGGCACCTAGCCGTGCGCCAGTACCAGATCTGCGCCAACACGCTCAAGGTCGAGCTGGGCCTCGCGCCGTCCGAGGAGCTGGAGTCATTCTACCGGCGCAGCGTCGCGGCCGGCTAGCCGTAGCGCGTGCGCCGCCCGCGACGATCGCCGCGGCGCTCCTTCCCCACCCCCCTCGCCTCTGCACGCGGGCTGCCGCAGCCCCACGCGCGGTACGAATCCCTCGTTGCTCGCTGCAATAGCCCCCGCTCGGCACGCTTGCGCGCTGTTTCCCTCGCCTTCTGACCTTAGGCATGTTTCAATGCCCCAAAGGCGCAGGGGCGCGATATATCGCGCCCGTACAGCGTCAAGTCGAAATCCCTGGATTGAAACATGCCTTACAATCTTTGCCGGGGAGGTGTGGAGGGGCCAAGGGCCCCTCCACACCTCCCCGGTGGGGTCTGGGGCGGCGAAGCCGCCCCAGACCCCACTCAAACTATAAAGCTGGATTAAAACATGCCTAAGATTTACAAATCGATCACATTCGGCGAAATCTCGATTCGTCCATCATAACACTCAAATGAGGTTAAAATTCCTCTGAAATTCTTTAATAAACAACATAATGGCCAGGTAAAATCTCATTGGTCCCACAAAGACGCATCATTGAGCGAAACGCTAAACTTGTGCCTCGATTGAGGCATGATTGAGTGTGATTTGAGCATATATTGAGCGGGTGGAGGTAGTGTTCGGCACGTCGAGGCGACGCAATGAGCGACGCCGGGTGAGAACAGCGATACGCTGAAAGGAGAACCTACTGTGACGACTGCAACACGCAATGCCCGAGAAGTGACGGTGAGCAAGTCCGTAATGGAGCAGGCCGCCGCCGCCGCCGAGAGCGCGATCGCCAAGCGAAGCGAGGCCGATATCGCGGCCGAGATCCGGGCGCAGGTCATCGCGAAGCTTGAGGAGCGGATGGCGCAGCGCGAGGAGCGGGCCGAGCTGGAGAACTGGTGGGACATCTGGGCACTCGGCCCGGTCCAGCTGATCGGCAACCCGCCGTTCTCGCCCGGCTGCGTCGTCAAGGCCGGCGAGGCCGCCTACGCCGTGGCGGTCCTGGTGCTCAACCCCTTCCAGCCGGTCGGCCCAACCAACGCCGCCGATCTGCTGTCCGGGTTCGCCCTGCCCTACGAGATCCAGTTCCAGACCGGCAACCTGACGACCATGGCGCCCGCCGGGGCGGTGGTGACGGGCGGCGCGTTCGTGCCGAGCCTGTACGTCTACGTCGCGGTCGCGGCGCTGCCCACCGCCGCGCCGGGCATGTACGAGACCAACATCCTGGCGCGGATCATGGACGCGGGCGGCGGCTCGGCCCCGCACTTCGGCGGCTTCGCCACCGCGATCCTCGACCTGGACAGCGCCGGGCTGTTCGGCCCCGCCGCCGGCGTGAACTTCAACCAGCCGATCCGCTACGTGGTCTACCCGTAGCGCTGCTTCCGCACCGCTGAGTGGGGCGCCGGCCTGGCCTGCGAAGGCCGGGCCGGCGTCGTGTATGAAAGGGAGGGCATCAATGACCTTCGACCCGATGACTCTGGCCCTGGCGCGGCTGGCGATGCGCCAGGCGGTGCGCCGGCACCTGTTCGACCCGAACGTCCGCATGGTCTCGATCGGCCTGCCCGAGAAAGAGGGCCGGATCGTCGAGGACGAGCTGGCGATTCGGTTTCACGTCCGCGAGAAGTACGAGACGCCATTCCGGCTCGAGGCGGCGCTCGAGCGCGGCGCGACCAGCAGCGACCTCACGCAGCCGATCCACGTCGGGCACTTCACTATCCAGACCGACGTCGTCGAGGGCAAGTATCGCCCGCACCTGTGGGGCTGGTGGAGGCCGCCGACTAAGCCGGCCGACCCGCGCGCGCAGCCGGCCGACCCCATGCGCGGCGGGCTGAGCATCTCCGACGAGCGCCACAACGCGTACGGGACGCTCGGCGGCAAGGTGATCGACCGGGCGACCGGCGCCGAGATGATCCTCAGCAACTGGCACGTGCTTGTGGCCGACTGGGGCGTGCCCGATGGCACGCCGCTGAAGATCTACCAGCCCGGCCGGCTGGATGGCGGCACGCGCGCCAATACGGTGGCGACGCTCACGCGCCACGCGATGCTTTCCAACCTGGACGCGGCGGTGGCGACGCTGAACGGCGAGCGACAGCTGCTGTGCGAGCAGCTCGATCTGCCGCCCGTGACCGGGGTTGCGCTCGCGGATCTCGGCATGGAGGTGACCAAGTCCGGCCGGCGCACCGGCGTCACGCGCGGGCGCGTGACCGACGTCGACGCCACGATTCGCATGACCTACGGCACGGTCACGAAGATCATCCGCAACGTGATGTCGATCGAGCCGATCGGCGCGTTCGAGCAGGTCAGCGGGCCGGGCGACTCCGGCTCGCTGTGGGTCGACCGGGCGACCGGCCGCGCGGTCGGGCTGCACTTCGCCGGCAGCGACACGCCCGAGCGCGGGCTGGCGCTGGATCTCCAGTCGGTGCTCGACGCGCTGAATGTCGATCTGCTGATCGCGCGCCCGGCGACGGCCGAGCTGCGATCGGCGGCGGGCGCGCGAAAGCCCGCCGCGGCCGAGCAGGCCGAGGAAGCGCTGGTGGCCGGATGAGCGCGCAGGACCAACACTGGAGATCGCGGGCGCGGCGGGCGCGGGCGCAGCTCGAGACGCTGGCGCTGAGCGACCCGGCCGTGCAGATGGTCAGCATCGGCATCGATCCCGAGCGTCGCGGCCAGAC
Organism: Candidatus Ribeiella danica; assembly: GCA_016717335.1. GTDB lineage: Bacteria > Chloroflexota > Chloroflexia > Chloroflexales > Roseiflexaceae > Ribeiella > Ribeiella danica. The sequence goes on along the minus strand of JADKFS010000002.1, from coordinate 329,364 downwards.
GCCGGCGCTGATCGTCCACGTGCGCCACGGCGCGACCGCGCCAGCCGGCTTGCCGGATGAAATCGACGGCATCCCCGTTCGTGTGATCTATGCTGATTATCAGATCGAGCAAGGTGGACCGACATGACAGAGAAGAAAACGAGAGCGAGATCCGCCGACCGCCAGCGCGGCGCCCGCCCCCAGGAGCGGCCGGAGGCCCGGGCGCAGGCCGCGGAGCAGCCGGCCCAGGCGCTGCCGTGGCGCGAGCAGGCGGCCTTTCACGTGACGCTCGACCACCAGCCTGGGCCGGACGGCCAGGCCGCCTGGCAGACCCACGCGTATCACGAAGAGAGCGGCGAAGAGCGGGTTCAGCCGGGCATCCTCGGCCGGGAGATCGTCGGCTGGATGCGCGAGCGGGCCGGCCTGCCGGCCGAGCAGGAGACGGGCGGCCTGCGGCTGAGCATCGGCGCCCTGGACGTGAGCGAGCTGCCGGCCGAGCGGCAGGTCGGCGGGCCAGCCGCCGGAGTACGGCTCTGCGCGCGCGTGAGCTTCGAGCTGGCCGGGACGGCCGGGTACGTCGCCGCGGCCGAGCGGGCGCGCTACGCCGTCCAGGTGATCGCGCTCGACCGGGCCGGCGGCGCGGGAATGCTGCTCGCGGCGTGCTGCAACGAGCTGCGCCCCGAGCAGGCCAGCTACGCCGAGGCGCTCGAGCTCGCGCCGCCCGGGATCGGCAGCTACCAGCTGATCGCGAACGTCGTCCTGCTGGGCACCGGCGCGGCCGACGTGGCGCTTGGCCCGGTGCTGAACGTCGTCCCGTGACGAGGAGACGAGTGCCGTGGGGCTTGGGGCTTGGGACTTGGGATTGACAAGGTGACAAGGTGAGAGGGTGACAAGGTGACAAGGTGACAAGGTGACCGGGTGATGGTTTCATCGTTCATCGTTCATCGTTCATCGTTCATCCTCGGTCTATCCTCTTTGATACCTTGGCCCCACCCCGTGCCGGGGCTACGGTAAACACTGCTGGTGCCGGGGTTTCGCCAGAGCCGAGACCCCGGCACCAGCCCGAATCCCCCTCTCATGAGCCGCTTGACTCCCCGTTGAACTAGTATATACTGGTATATCATTCCCGCCGCTCACAGAGCACAGCTATGCGACAACATATCATGCAGCAGCCGCAGGCGCTGCGCGACATGATTGCGTTTTACGCGCGCGGCGATGCTCGCTCCATCCTCACGTCACTGCCGGCCGCCGCGCCACTGCTAACCGGCATGGGCGCCTCGCTTCACGCCGCGCAGGTCGCCGCCGCGCACCTGCAGCAGCTCGGCGTCCCGGCCGCCGCGGTCGAGGCGATCGACCTGTTCTACTACGGCCGCGCGCTGCTGGACGGCGGGCGCCCGCTGATCTTCGTCTCGCAGTCCGGCACCAGCGCCGAGGTCGAGCCGATCCTGGCGGCGCTGCCGCGCGAGCACCCGCTGCTCGCGGTGACGAATAACCTGCAAAGCCCGCTCGCCAGCCGCGCCCAGACGGCGCTGCCGCTCCACGCCGCTCCCGAGCAGGGCGTCGCGACCAGAACTTACCTCAACACGCTGGCGCTGCTGTGGCTGCTGGCGCGCCGCTGGGCCGGCGCGTCCGGCGATGACGATGTGGAGACGCTCGCGCGCCTCGCGGATGCCTGCGCGGCGCTGCTGGCCGACGCCGACGCGATCGCCGGGCGCTGGCTCGCGGCGCTAGGGGACGCGGCGACGCTGGTCTTTCTCGGCCACGGGCCGCACGCGGCCACCGCCCGCCAGGCGGCGATGATGCTGGCCGAGCGCGCCCGGCTGCCCGCGATCGGCACGGGCGTGGGGGCATTCCGCCACGGCCCGATCGAGATCGCGCAGCCGGGGGTTGGCGCGGTCGTCTTCGCGTCGCCGGGCCAAGCCGCGCGCTCGGCGCTTGCGCTGGCCGAGGAGCTGCGCGGCTACGGCGGGAGCGTGCTGGTCGTCGAGCAGGGCCGCACGCGCGACGTGGGCCAGCCGTCCGCGCCGGACACACCGTTCGACGAGTTTCTCGCGCCGGCGCTCGACATCATCCCGGTGCAGCTCTTCGCCGATGCCCTGGCGCGCTCGCGCGGCGTCGCCGCCGAGTTTCGCTACCTCGGCAAGGGCGCGCGCGTGGTCTGAAGGGAGACAAGGAGACAGAGAGACAGGGAGACAAGGAGACGTGGGGCTGGGGACTTGAGTGGGTAATACGGTGACACGGTGACCAAAGAATACCTTCCCCGGCCTGTGGCTATTGGCGGCCGACGGCTCATGGCTGAGGGCTAACCGGTGACGTATGGAGCAGCCGCTCTACGCACAGCTGAAGGAGGCTCTGATCGCGTCGATCCGGCGGGGCGACCTGGCGCCGGGCGATCGGCTGCCCTCGCAGCGCGCGCTGTGCGACGGCTACGGGATGAGCCACATGACCGTCCGGCGCGCGATCAGCGAGCTGCTGCACGAGGGCGTGATCTACGCGATCCACGGCAAGGGCATCTACGTCGCCCAGCGCAAGCAGGACGCCGAGCGCGGCCTGGTCGGCTTCAGCGAGGATATGGCCCGGCGCGGCATGGCTGCATCAAGCCATGTGCTGGACGCCCGGCTGCTGGGCGCCTCGACTGTGCTGGCCGAGGTGCTCGGGATCGCGCCCGGCGACACGCTGGTGGCGCTGCGCCGGCTGCGCCTGGCCGACGGCGCGCCGATGGCGATCCAGACCAGCTACCTGCCGCACGCGCTCTGCCCGGGCCTGCTCGGCCAGGACCTCACGTGCCGGTCGCTGTTCGAGCTGCTGCGGGAGGTCTACGGCCTGCGCCTGGCCGAGAGCGCGATCGCCGCCGAGGCGGCGCTGGCGAACGACGAGCAGGCCCGGCTGCTCGGGCTGACCCTGCCCGCGCCGCTGCTGCTGACCGAGCAGATGACCTATCTCGACGGTGGCCAGGCGATCGAGTTCGTGCGCACGGCCTACCGCGGCGATCGCTACCGGCTGCGCTTCCGCGAGCGCGAGTGAGAGCGAGTAATCAGTCGTCAGTAGCCAGTAGTCAGATATCGTCGGCTTGCAATGAGAATCAAGCGAGTAGTCAGTAGCCAGTAGTCAGATATCGCTGGCTTGCAGTGAGAAACATCGAGAATCATCGGTACTGATTACCGACTACCGACTACCGACTACTGACTACCGACTACCCCGGTGTATAGATTCCCCTATTTGCAAAGGAGCAGATGCCATGGACGAGACCAGACGGCGCGGCCAACTCAGTCGACGGAGCTTCCTCCGCACGCTCGGCGCGGCCGGCGGCACGGCCCTGCTGGCCGCCTGCGGCGGCGGCGCCACCACCGGCACATCCCCCACCGCGGGCGGAGCTACGGGCGGTGCGGCCGCGACCAGCGCGCCCGCCCAGGCCGGCGGCGGCCAGGTGATCAACTTCCTGTGGACCGACACGAGCAACCTGCGCCAGCCGCTGATCAAGGACTTCGAGCAGGCGACCGGCATCAAGGTCAACCAGACCCAGGTGCAGTACAACGAGCTGCTCGACAAGATCACCACCACCGTGCAGGGCGGCGCCGACGTCGACGCGATCGAGATGGACACGATCTGGACCGCGCAGTTCGCCTCGGCCGGCTGGGTGGAAGACCTGACCGACCGGATCACCGACGCGATCAAGAAGGACGTGCCCGAGTCGTCGCTCGGCGCGGTGACCTACCAGGGCAAGCTGTACGGCATGCCCTGGTACAACAGCTCCAAGCACCTGTACTACAACACCAAGCTGCTCAAGGACGCCGGCTTCGATAACCCGCCCGCCACGCTCGACGAGTTCGTGACGCAGGCCAAGGCGATAACCAAGCCCGGCGCCCAGTGGGGCTCGGTCTGGTCGTGGAAGCAGTCCGAGGCGCTGATCTGCGACTGGGTGGCGATCATGTTCACGCAGAAGGGCGCGCAGTTCCTCGACCAGAACGGCAAGGCGGTGTTCAACACCATGGGTGGCACCGAGGCCCTACAGTGGATGGTCGACATGCTCTACACGCACAAGGCCGCCGACCCGGCCTCGCTGGAGTACACCGAGGACGACGTCAAGAAGGCCTTCTTCACCGGCACCTACGGGCTAGTGTACAACTGGGAGGGCTCGCTGCCCGACGGCAACGACCCCTCGAAGTCGAAGGCCGCGCCGAACGTGAAGGTCGGGCTGCTGCCGGGCAGCAAGGATGTGAAGAGCTCCAGCGTGAACGGCTCGGAGGGCTGGGCGATCCTGAAGCAGGCCAAGAACAAGGACGCGGCCTGGAAGCTGCTGGAGTACATGGCCAGTCCGGCCTGGCAGAAGAAGTCGGCGATCGTCGGCGGCGACTACCCGATCCTGGCCTCGCTGTACAGCGACCCCGACCTGCAGAAGAACGTGCAGGACTTCGCGATCTACGGCGAGCAGTTCAAGTACCTGGCGACACGCCCGCAGGTGCCTGGCTACGCCCAGAAGTCGGACATCATCCAGAAGCACCTGCACGAGGCGCTGCTGCAGAAGGCCAGCCCGAAGGACGCGATGGACGCCGCGGCGGCCGAGGTCAACAGCGCGACTGCCGCGCCGTGATGCTGTGACAAGGTGACAAGGTGACAAGGTGAGGCGCTTGCCCTGTCATCTTGTCATCTTGTCACCCGGTCACCCGGTCTCGTTGTCTAGTCGGAAAAGACACATGGCAGAATCAACCGCCCGCGCAACCCGCCAGTCGCCGAGCCACCGGAGGGGCGAGCTCTCGGAGCGAGCGCTCGGCCTGCTGATGCTGGCGCCGATGGTGCTGGTGCTGCTGCTGGTGATCGGCTACCCGCTGGTCGACTCGTTCGTGCTAAGCCTGCACCGCGTCAACCTGGCCAACCCCGAGCAGGGCCAGCCGTTCGTCGGGCTGGGCAACTACCTGTACGCCTTCCGCCAGCCGGCGTTCTGGTACGCGGTCCAGCGCACGGTCTACTTCACGTTCTTCTCGGTCGGCCTGGAGCTGGGGCTGGGGCTGCTGTTCGCGATCCTGCTGAACGAGCGCTTCCGCGGCCAGCTGCCGGCGCGCCTGGCGATGATCGCGCCCTGGGCGCTGCTGACCGTCACCAACGGCGTGCTGTGGGCCTGGATGCTCAACCCGACCTACGGGGTGATGAACACCGTCCTGATGGGCATCGGCGTGCTCGACGCGCCCAAGTCCTGGCTCAGCGATACGTTCTGGACCATGAACGTGATCATCCTGGCCGACGCATGGAAGACCGTGCCGAACATGACGCTGCTGCTGCTGGCCGGCCTGCAGCCGATCTCGGACGACCTGTACGAGGCCGCCGAGGTCGACGGCGCGACGCGCTGGCAGAAGCTCACGCGCATCACGCTGCCGCTGCTGCGGCCGGTGATCCTGGTGGCGATCGCGCTGCGCACGATCGGCGCGTTCCGCGTCTTCGACATCATCTATGTCCTGACCGGCAACGGCGGCCCGGCCGACAGCACCAAGGTGATCTCGTTCTACGCCTACGACCAGGCCTTTCGCTACCTGTTCTTCGGCTACGGCGCGGCGGTGGCCTGGCTGATCACCGCGTTCATGATCATCCTGATCGCGATCTACATGCGCCTGCTGCGCAGCGATGTCGAGCTTTGATCCGTTCGAACGTTCGAACGTTCGAAGGTTGGAACGTTCCAACGTTCCAACGTTCCAACGTTCGAACGATGTGATGGCATATGAGACGAGGTAACCTGCTCAGCCCGCTAGCCCGACGGGCGCTGCTGGCCTTCTACCTGACCTTCACGCTGCTGCCGCTGGCCTGGCTGTTCGTCAGCACGGTGCAGACCGAGGCCAGCCTGCTGCGCGTGCCGGCGCGCATCTTGCCCGAGGCGATCACGTTCGAGAACTACGTCGACATCTTCAAGCCGGCGGCGTTCGGCGAGAACAGCGGCCAGTCGACCTTCATGCTGGCGCTGCGCAACAGCGTGATCGTCAGCCTGGGCACGACCGCCGTGGCGATGCTGTTCGGGACGCTGGCGGCCTACGCCTTCGCTCGCTTCAACATCCCGCGCAAGCGCGCGCTGCTGCTGATCGTACTGGGCAGCCAGCTGCTCCCGGCGATCTCGGTGATCATCCCGCTGTTTCGCATGCTCAAGAGCGCCGCGCTGCTCGACACGCTCTGGGCGCTGATCCTGGCCTACTCGACCTTCAGCCTGCCGTTCGTGGTCTGGATCATGGTCGGCTACTTCCAGTCGGTGCCCGTGGAGCTGGAGGAGGCCGCGCGGATCGACGGCGCCAGCCGCTTCCAGGCGTTCGCGCGCGTGGCGCTGCCGCTGGCCGCGCCGGGCCTGGCCGCGACGTCGATCTTCACGCTGCTGAACGCCTGGGACGAGTTCTTCTTCGCGCTGATCTTCACCTCGACCTACTCGGCCAAGACGGTGCCCGTCGCGCTGGCCGAGTTCATCGGGCGCCACAGCGTCAACTGGGGCCTGCTCGTCACCGGCGGCTTCATCGCCAGCCTGCCGCCGATCGTGCTCTCGCTGGCGTTCTACCGCTATATCGTGTCGGGGCTGGCGGCGGGCGGGCTGAAGGGCTAAGTAGTCAGTAGTCAGTAGTCAGTAGTCAGTAGTCAGTCCCACTGAGGCTCGATGATTCACGTCGGTACTGACTCCTGCTATCTGACTTCTGACTTCAGTCGGTACCACTGAGACTCGATGATTCACATTGGTGCTGACTACTGCTATCTGACTTCTGACTTCTGGAGGAAACCATGAAGCTAACACTCATCGGCGGCGGCGGTGTGCGCGGGCCGCTGTTCGTCGCTTCGGCGCTGCGGCGGGCCGAGCGGGTCGGGCTCGAGGAGCTCTGCCTGATGGATATCGACGCCGAGAAGCTGGCGATCTTCGGCGGGCTGTGCCGCGAGGTCGCGCGGCGGGCCGGCAGCCCCGTGCGGATCACCACGACGACCGACGCGCGCGCGGCGCTCGACGGCGCCCGGCACGTGGTCACGACCATCCGGGTCGGCTTCGAGCACGGCCGCGTGCTCGACGAGCGGATCGCGCTCCGGCACGGCGTGCTCGGCCAGGAGACCACCGGCCCGGGCGGGTTCGCGATGGCGCTGCGCAGCATCCCGGCGCTGCTTGGCTACGCCGAGCTGCTCGATCAGGTCAGCCCCGGCGCCTGGCTGTACAGCTTCACCAACCCGGCCGGTCTGGTGACGCAGGCGCTGCGCGACGCCGGCTTCAGCCGCACGATCGGCATCTGCGACGGCGCCAACGTCGGCCAGCACGCCGTCGCCGACTGGCTGAAGATCGACCCGGCCCGGCTGCGCGCCGAGGTGTTCGGGCTCAACCACCTCTCGTGGACCCGGCGCGTGCTGCTCGACGGCCAGGACGTGCTGGCGCCGCTGCTGCGCGACCCGGCGTTCCTGTCGGGCACGATGATGAAGCTGTTCGACCCGGCGCTGGTCGAGCGGATCGGGATGTGGCTCAACGAGTACCTGTACTACTTCTACTACGCGGAGCGGGCGGTCGCCAGCATCAGCGCCGACGAGATGACCCGCGGCGAGGAGATCGTCGAGCTGAACCAGCGGCTGCTGGCCCAGCTGCGCGCGATCGGCGTCGAGCAGAACCCGGACGCCGGGCTGCGGGCCTTCCACGCCTACCAGAACCGCCGCCACGCCACCTACATGCACTATGCCCAGCCAGATGGGCCGACGATGGAGCAGGCCGACGAGGAGCTGGCAGCCAGCAGCCAGCAGTCGGCAGTCAACGAAGCGGACGGCGAGGGATACGCGGGCGTCGCGCTCGGGATCGTCGAGGCGATGGAGACGGGGGTGCCGCTGTACACCGCGCTGAACGTGCCGAACGAGGGCGCGATCGACGCCATGCGGCCGGGCGACGTGGTCGAGGTGAGCTGCGTGGTCGACCGCGACGGCGTGCGCCCGCTGCCGATCGGCGCCATCCCCGAGCCGCAGGAGCTGCTGATGCGCAGCGTCAAGCTGTATGAGCGGCTGACGGTCGAGGCCATCCGCACGCGCGCGCGCGGCACGGCCGTGGCGGCGCTGATGGCGCACCCGCTGGTGCTCTCCTACTCGCGCGCCAAGCCGCTGGTCGACGAGTACCTGTTCGCGCACCGCGAGTGGGTCGGCGAGTGGCCCTGATCCGTTGGCAGGTTGGCACGTTGGCGCGTTCTAGCGTTCTAACGTTATGACGTTATGACGAACGGCTATGACGTCTTACTCAGTGGCCTTGATCCGTTGGCACGTTGGCACGTTCTAACGTTCTAACGTTCTAACGTTCTAACGTTATGACGAACGACTACGACGTCTTCCTGATCGGCAGCTACTTCTGCGACCTGATCTTCACCGGGCTGCCGGAGCTGCCGCGGCTCGGGCTCGATCTGTTCGGGACCGGCTTCGACATGGTGCCGGGCGCGTCGTTCCGGGTGGCGGTCGCGCTCAAGCGCCTGGGCCTGCGCGCGGGCTGGCCGTGCGACTTCGGCGACGACTTCTTCAGCCGCTTCGTGATCGACCAGGCCGAGCGCGAGGGGATCGACACCGGCCTGTTTCGCCGGCACCCGTTCCCGCTGCCGCGGGTCAGCGTGGCGTTCTCGTTCCGGCACGACCGCGGGTTCATCAGCTACATGGACCGCCGCCGCGACCCGCCGCCGATCGATCTGGTCGAGCGGCACCGGCCGCGCGCCGTGCTGATCTCGCACCTCGCCTACGGCGACGAGCAGGCCGCGCTGGTCGAGGCCACACACGCGGCCGGCGGGCTAGTGTACATGGACTGCCAGTCCGACCCGGCGACGCTGGCGACGCCGGGTGTGCGCGAGGCGATCGGGCGGGTGGACATCTTCGCGCCCAACGCGGCCGAGGCGCTGCACCTGACCGGCGCCGACACGCTCGAGGGGGCGCTGGCCGAGCTGGCCGATCTCGCGCCGCTGGCGATCGTCAAGCGCGGCGCGGATGGCGCGATCGCGCGCGCAGGCGAGCAGGTCGCGCAGGCGCCGGCGCTCCCGGTCGAGGTGCTCGACACGACCGGCGCGGGCGACTGCTTCAACGCCGGCTTTCTCTACGGCCGCCTGGCCGGCTGGCCGCTGGAGCTGTGCCTGCGCTGCGGGAATATCTGCGGCGCCCTGGCGACCACCTGCCACGGCGTCGAGCGCCTCCCCACGGCCGGGCAGGTCGCCGATCTGCTGAGCCGCTACCCGGTGTAAACCTGTCATGTGCGGCAGAGGCTGTCGTGATTACGAGCGTCGCGCGCCCACCGCACCTGACAGGTTTGATCGTTCGCGCTACGCATCAAGCCGCCTGACGAAGCAGACACGGTCCTGCCCTGGCCCGTCGTAGTCCGTCGCGACCGGCACGCCATTCGCCGCGCCGTCGGCCTTTTCGATCGCGAAGCCCATGCGCGTGTGGAAGGCGATCGAGCCGGTGTTGACCGGCGACGTGATGCAGCGCACGCTGTCGCAGCCGCGCGCCCGCACTGTGTCGAAGAACAGCTGGTAGAGCTGGTCGCCAATGCCGCGCCGGCGATGGTCGGGGTGCACGCCGACGAAGTGAATGTAGGCCTGGCCGGGCTGCGACTGCGAGACAAAGCCGACCAGGAAGGCGATCATCTCGCCGCGCTCCTCGACGACGAAGCTGGTGTCCTGGAAGTGGTCGAAGAACAGCCGCGGCAGCATTCCGGCCATCCGCCGCCCGCCCCACCAGTCGTCGACGACCGCGATGACGTGGGCGTGGTCGCTTGCTCGCAGGGGCCGGGTGTTCATTCAGTGGGCTCCTTTGTATTGCGGGGGCCTGAGGCGGTGACCGGGTGACCGGGTGACAGGGTGACAAGGTGGTGTTCAACGTTCAACGCTCAACGCTCAACGTTCAACGCTCAACGTTCTCGTCTGCGTCGATCACGCGGCCCTCGGCGGCGCGCACGAGCCGGTCCCAGATCGCCAGGCCGAGCCCCTCGCGCGCGAGGCCGCGCACCAGGATGAGGTCGACGCCGCGCCGGTCGAGCTCGCGCATGCCCGCGAAGATCCGCCGCGCGATCTGCGCCAGGTCGTCGCGCGGGCCGAGCGGCGCGACCGCCACGCCGAGCGACTCGAAGCGCGCGGCCTCCTGGTCGGGCGCCATGACGCCGACGCTGCGGCCGGCCGCCAGCGCCTGGCGCGCGACCTGCTGCATGCGCGCGAGCGCGCGCTCGGCCGAGCCGGCGAAGAGGACCAGATCGGCGCGCGGCGAGTAGTGCTTCAGCAGCATGCCCGGCGATGCCTGCGCCTCGTCGTGCTCGACATAGCTTGGCTCGTAGCGCAGCGAGGGGATGTGTCGGCGCAGCGCCTCGGCCGGCACGCCGCCCGGCCTGAGCAGCGCAGGCGGCGCCTGGGTCAGGTCGAGCACGGTCGACTCGAGCCCGATCGGGGTCGCGCCGCCGTCGAGCAGCACGTCGATCCGCCCGTCCAGGTCTTCGAGCACGTCGGCGGCCAGGGTCGGGCTAGGGCGCGTGAACAGGTTGGCGCTCGGGGCCGCGATTGGCACGCCCGCGGCGGCGGCCAGCGCGAGCGCGACCGGGTGGGCCGGCATGCGCACGGCCACCGTATCGCGCCAGGCCGAGACGTTGGCCGGGATGGCCGGGCGGCGCCGCAGCACCAGCGTGAGCGGGCCGGGCCAGAACGCCGCCGCCAGCTCGCGCGCCAGCGCCGGCACCTGATCGGCCACATCGTCCAGCTGTTCGATCGCCGCGATGTGGACGATCAGCGGGTCGGAGGAGGGCCGGCCCTTGGCGGCGAAGATCTTGCCGACCGCCGCGGCGTCGAGCGCGCTGGCCCCCAGGCCATACACCGTCTCGGTCGGAAAGGCCACCAGCCCGCCGCCGCGCAGCACCTCGGCGGCGCGCCGGATCGCGGCCGGGTCGGGGCTGGCGGGGTCGACGGTGAGGACGATTGTCTTGCTGCTGGCGCTCATGTATTCGGCCACTGGGTGTTTCTGCCAAGGACGATGGACGATGGACGATGGGCTAAGGGTGATGGACCAAGGACCAAGGACCAAAGGCGATAGTCGTGCGCTCGACCGCTGACTTCTGACTTCTGGCTACCGACTACTAAGTACTTGCCGATGTTACGCCCTCGTACCGCCGCAGGTCGGGCACGCGCCAGGCCATGGCGCCGACGATCGCCACGCAGAGCACGCCGCCAAGCAGCACCGCGACCGGCCCGCCGATGAGGCTCGCGGCCACGCCCGACTCGAACTCGCCGATCTGCGGCCCGCCGGCGAAGAAGATCATGTTGACGGCGGTCATGCGGCCGCGCAGCTCGTCGGGCGTCATCAGCTGGCGGATGGTGCCGCGAATGACCATGCTGACGGTGTCGGACGCGCCGGTGCCAGCCAGCGCCAGCAGCGTGAGCGGCAGCGAGCGCGAGATGCCGAAGAGCGCCGTGCAGGCGCCGAAGATCGCGACCGACCAGAGCAGCACCGGGCCTTGCCGGCGAATCGTGAGCGAGGTCATCGCGGCCGCCGCGATCACCGCGCCGACCGAGGGCGCGGCGTAGAGCCAGCCCAGCTCGACCGGCCCGACGTGCAGGATCTTGTCGGCGAACAGCGGCAGCAAGGTCATCGCCGCGCCGAAGAAGGTCGCGAAGAAGTCGAGCAGCATCGTGGAGGCGATCAGCGGGCTGCGGAACACGAAGCGCAGCCCCTCGAGCGCGGCGTGCAGCGTGACCGGCTCGCTGCGGCGCGGCGCCGCGCGGGTGCGCATGAGCACGATCGCCAGCACGACCGCCACGAACGACGCCGCGTCGATCCAGTAGACCGGCGACACGCCGCCCCACGCGATCAGGATGCCGGCCAGCGTCGGCCCGACGATCGTGGCGAGCTGCCAGGCGATGATGTTCAGGCTCAGCGCGTTGGGCAGGTGCTCGGGCGAGACCAGGCTGGGGATCAGCGCCTGGCGCGCCGGCATCTCGAACGCGCCGACCACGGCGGCGAAGACCACCATCGCATAGATCAGCCAGAGCGGCGGGCTGGCCAGGCCGCTGGCGAGCGCCAGCACCGCCGACGAGATCAGCGCGCCGATCGTGGTGAGCAGCAGCAGCATGCGCCGGTCGGCCCGGTCGGCGACCAGGCCGCTGAGCAGGGCGGTCACGACCAGCGGCACGGCGCGCGCCAGGCCGATCAGGCCGAGCGCCAGGGCCGGGTCGATCGCGCCGCCGGACTTGGCGAGCTGGTAGATCTGGACGTTGACGGCGACGATCCGCATCTGCGAGCCGGCGATCGAGACCAGCTGGCCGAGCCAGAGCAGTCGGAAGTCGCGGTAGCGCAGGGCCGCCAGCGGGGCGAGGCGACCGGAGAGCGGCTCGCCCGGCGAGGAGGTTGTTGAGTTCATAGCGGGCTATGATACCACGTTATGCACGCGGCATCTCCGCATAGTCGATCTGCCGCTCGTTCACCCCCAGGCGGAAATAGCCAAGCCGCTCTCCCTCAGCCATCATCTGCTTGAACTGGTTGTAGCCATACACGGACTCATCAAATCCGCCGAATTTCTTGACCAGCATGAGTTTTATATACGATAGCAACGCCTGCGGCTGGTGCGACGCATTGATTATCTCGACAATGTCGCGAAATACCGAGTCGAGCTCTGCCGGGAGCTCTTCGTTCACCGTCGCAGTGTCTATTTGCGGCAGGGTGAGCCAGTCGCGCAGCCCGGCCGTATTCACGATAAAAAAGCCCTTTGTCTCGCCATCCTTCATCATGTCCTTGAACTTTTCAAAGCCATACTTTTCCTGGTCGAACCCGCCGTACATCCGAATGAGCTTATCTTTGACGTGTGTCAATAGCATCGGCGAGCCCTTCTCATCCTTCATGATCGCAAGGATCTCGCGGTAGACATCGTCGATACTCTGCGGCCTTTGCTTCGCCTGACTATGCGCAGTCGGCGCCGCGGTATTGTTGGCAGGGTTCACATCCCGATCGTAGATCAGCAAGATGTCGACAAGGTCTCCAAGGCGGCCGGATGCGTTATTGGATTGGGCGATGACGATCACCTGCTTCCCCAATGGTCGCAGCGCCGATACTGTATGGATAAAATCGCCGTCGCCCGTTACTAAAATGAAGCAGTTGATATTTGGGTACCTGTAGGCGAAATCGATGCAATCTGTCGATAGCTTGACATCAACATTGTTCTTGAAACCGGAGGGCACATAAATAGGCTCAAAGCCTATCTTGTAAAGGACCAGCGAGTCTTGTTGGAATCGATCTTCTCGCCAGTCTGCGTATGCTCTGGCGAGAACAAGCCGGCCATACCCTTCAGCCACCTCTCGCAAAGCCGAGACATTTGCCTTGCCGCGAATGAAGCCGTGCATATTTTCCCAGTCGATAAACATGGCGACATCGGCCCGCGCAACAATGCCTATCTCGGTCTGTCGCATAGTATCCTCCTGAATGGCTAAAATACTGCCACCTTTGGCCATAGTCCGAGAGCGGACTATTCTATAGCGCGCTGCGCTCAAATCTAACGCTTTGGTGGGGTTTTGGGGAGGGCGCAGCTCTCCCAAGCCCCTCTCCTTTTTTAGCTATACCGGAGCCACGGCCGTCGTGCCGCCCTCCAGCCGATCGAGCAGGCCCGGCAGCAGGCCCAGGTGCTCGACCTCAACATAGCCAGGGTGCTCTATCGGCGGCTCGGCGGTCTCGTGCGCCCAGGTGAGCGGGTGCGGGACGTACACCGCGCTGCCGCCGAGCGCCAGGACCGGCAGGATGTCCGAGCGGAGCGAGTTGCCGACCATGAGAAAGCGCTCCGGCGCGATGCCGTGGCGCTGCAGGAGCGCGGCGTAGCTGGCCTGGCTCTTGTCGCTCACGATCTCGATGTGGCGGAAGCGCTGGGCCAGGCCCGAGCGCGCGATCTTGATCTCCTGATCGCGCAGATCGCCCTTGGTGATCAGCATCAGCGCGTACCGATCCGCCAGGCTTGCCAGTGCCTCGGCCGCGTGCTCAAGCAGCTCGACATCCGCCGCGAGCATCGCCTTCGCGGAGTCGATCAGGATCTGGATGTCGCCGCCCGCGATCCGACCTTCGGTGAGCTCCACCGCGGTCTCGATCATGGACAGCGCGAAGCCTTTGACGCCATAGCCGAAGTGCTGCAGGTTGCGCATCTCCGTCTGGTAGAGGCGCTGCTCGATCCACTCGGGGCGATGGTACTGTGCCAGGAGCTGCTTGAACCGCGCCTGGGCGTCGACGTACAGGCGCTCGCTGTGCCAGAGCGTGTCGTCGGCGTCAAAGGCGATGACCTCAAAGCGTGACATAGCTGTCTGCTACCCCCATCTACTCGGGCTGACGCTTCCCCGCCGTCTTTGGACTGTGGGCCGCCAGCTGCGCGGTGCGCAGTCAGCAGTCGCCAGTCGGCAGAAACGATTGGTGCATGTCCGCCGCGCTGTGGCTTGCGGGCGAACGAGAGCTGCCCTGCGCGCGGCAGATGCGGCTATTATACTCCGGCTCTGGCGCCGCCGCTCGAAGGGAATGGCGCTGCGCCGGGGCGAAAAAGCTGTAGAATAGCGCGACGAAAGATCTTCTGCCTCCCCGGAGGGGAGGGGTTTGGCTCGCCGACTGCGTAAGACTGCCAAGGAGGATCGTATGCCCGAGAGCCGCCGGCGCTGGACGATCATGGTCTTTATGGCGGGCGACAACGGCAAGCTGTTCGACTCGCCGGGCGGCAAGCGGCTGCTGCTCACCCCGATGGAGCGGGCCGGCCGCGGCGATCTCGCCGAGATGGAGTCGGTCGGCTCGAATGACGACGTGGCCGTGCTGGCGCAGTTCGACACGCTCTCGGGCGACGGCGGCTGCAGCCGGATCTTCGTGCGGCCGGGCGGCGCGGAGAGCCAGGTCGAGCCGATCGCCGAGCAGAACACCGGCGACCCCTGCTCGCTGCGCGACTTCATCGTCTGGGGCGTCCGGCGCTGCCCGGCCGATCGCTACGCGGTGGTGCTGTGGAACCACGGCGCCGGCTGGAAGGACGACGACATCTACGCCTTCGCGCGCCGGGGCAGCGTCGACGTGAAGGCCGGCCAGTCGGAGCTGCGCTCGGCCGGCGAGGGCGGCCGGCTGGCCTCGGCGCTGTTTCTGACCTCGGCGCTGCGGGTGGTGGGCCTGGAGAGCGCCGACGACCGGGCGATCTGCTACGACGACTCGTCGATGGACTTTCTCGACAACGTCGAGCTGCAGCGCGCCTTTCGCGAGGCCCAGGCGCAGACCGGCCGCACGATCGACCTGATCGGCATGGACGCCTGCCTGATGAGCATGGTCGAGGTGGTCTACCAGCTGCGCGACCATGCGCAGTGCGTGGTCGCCTCGCAGGAGGTCGAGCCGCTGGCCGGCTGGCCCTACGCCGAGATCCTGCGCGGGCTCGCGCGCGACCCGGCGATCGGGCCGGGCGAGCTGGCGCAGCTGATCGTGCGCGCCTACGTTCGCTCGCTCGACGACGGCACCCGCGGCGGCGGGATGCGCGTGACCCAGTCTGCCATCCGCGTGGCCGGGATCGAGCCGCTCGCACGGGCGATCGGCGAGGTCGCGGCGGCGCTCACGCGCCTGCGCGCCGACGACGACCTGTACGCGCGGCGGGCCTTCGATCGGGCCAGCCAGCGCGCGCTGCGCTTCGCCGACGCGGACTACGTCGACCTGTACGACTTTCTGAGCATCTTGCGCGACGAGTACGACGGCCGCGACGCGGGCCTGCAGGGCGGGCTGGAGCGCGCGCTGGGCCTGCTGGATGCCCAGGGCGAGCAGGCGCTGATCGCGGCCAACGCCGTGGCGGGCGATCGGCTGGAGCGGGCGCGCGGCCTGTCGATCTACCTGCCGCAGGGCGGCTGCTCGCAGTTCTACGCCACGCTCGACTTCGCCGCACACGGCTGGGGCGAGCTTATCAGCCTGAAAAGCTGACTCACCGGCTGTTGCGCCGCAGTACATCCCGCAGCTGCGACACCTGCTCGGGCGTGAGGCCTCCGGCGCTGCGCTCGGTCGGGCTGCTGCGGTCGAGCAGATCGCGCACCTCCGAGATGGTGCGCTCGTGCGCGGCGGTCGCTGCGCTGGCCTCCTGCTCGGCGCTCGCCTGGTCGCTGCGGGCGACGCTGGCCTCAGTCTCGGCCTTGTCGGCCCGAATATCGCCCGGCACGCGCCCGAAGTAGTAGCCCAGCACCACACCGACCAGGCCGTTCAGGAACAGCAGGATGTCCTTCGCGACCGTCCGCGCGCTCTCGTTGGTCATCCCGACGATCTGAAGCGCCACGTAGAGCGTGACGGCGACGATCACCAGGCCCATCAGTCCGGTCAGCACCTCTTTGCCGAGCGCGATGCGCTTGTCCCAGATCGCCAGCCGGTCGAGGGTGCTCTGCGAAAGACGCTGATCGCTCATGGGTCGTCCTCCTGTTGGTCTGGCGGGGGTCGACGGCGTAGGCCCGGGCGCCGGCGCTGGCGGCAGCGCGTCCGAAGAAGCGGGCGTGGCGGCCGGCGGCGGGCCTTCGTCGCGCTGGGCGGGCGCCGGCGGGGTGCTGGGGATCTCGATCGGCTGCGTCGCCGCGGCGTCGGCAGGCAGCACGCCGGCCTGCCGCAGGCTCTGCGCCACCGGTGGGTACCTCGACAGTATTTGCCTGGTGGTGTCGTACTTGGCTGCATCGGATATGTTCGATGGCCAGATCTTCTGCTGAAGATTGACGAAGTCGCGGCGAAACTGATCGGGGTCGGCGGCCAGCTGCGCCAGCTGCTCGCGCCGCTCCTCCAGGAAGCCGCGCAGGCTTTGAAAGTCGCTCATAGCTCCCCCTCTTGTCAGCGGGCCAAGGATGAAGGATGAAGGATGAAGGATGAACGCTCCTCGTCACCTTGTCATCTTGTCATCTCGTCACCTTGTCATCTTGTCATCTTGTCATCTCGTCACCTTGTCACCTTGTCACCTTGTCATCGTCCCAAGCCCCAAGCCCCAAGTCCCAAGCCCCACGGCACCTGGTCACCTCGCCACGGCCCGCGCGCGGGGGTGGGCGTAGAGCGTGTAGCTCAGGTAGGTCGCGTCGCCGGCCCGCGCGATCGCCTTGCGCGCCAGCAGCATCGCCAGGCCCACGGTGTCGCCGGCCTGCAGCCGCTCGTAGAAGGTCCGCGCGAACGCGCACGCCAGCGCGTCGGTGGTCTTCCAGACCGACCCGATGAAGAAGCCGACCTCGGCCTTATTGAGCGCCTGGGCCCAGCCGTCGACCCCCGTCAGCCCCAGGCCGACCCGCCCACTGTCGCAGGCGTTGAGGAACACCAGCGGGCGGCCGCGCGCGAAGTTGCGGTACTCGGCCACCAGGTCGCGCGGCCGCAGATACTCGCCGCTGCCCAGCTGCACCGCCGAGCGGCCGGGGTCGTCGCCCTCGAACTTGCCGTGGCAGGCGAAGTGGACGATCTCGGCGCTGCCGTTCTGCAGGAAGCCGCGCAGCTCCGCCAGGGTCTTGATCTCGGTCACCTGCAGCCCCGGCAGCCGCTTGATCGCGTCGATCTCGTCCTGCACATACTGGAGATTGGATGGCGGCGCCACGATCGCGACACGCTGCAGCGCCAGCGCGCCGGGCCGCTGCGGGCCGGCCAGCCAGCGCGAGAGCGCGAAGCGCTCGCAGAAGTAGAACTCGTCCGACTCCCAGCGGTTGGTCGCCGGGTCGATCCGCGAGGGCCGCATGATCTCCCACGGGACGTACGGTTCGTCGGAGATGATCTGGACGGCCGGCTGGCCGGGCAGCCCGTACATCTCCTCGGCGTAGAAGCGCTTGAAGCCGTCCTCCCGAAACAGGCTGTCGTACAGGTTCGCGCCGATGATCTTGACCTCTTCGTCGAACTGCGCGGGCGTCAGGCCGCCCTTGGTCTTCTGGTTGAGCTCCTGGTAGATCTCGTCCATGAAGGCATCCGGGCCTTTTTTGAACGAGATCCGGTCGACCTCGCGCGGTGGGCTGTCGGGGTTGTCGGCGGCGGTGCGCGCCAGCACGCCGTAGGTCTCGGCGTCGAGGCGCGTGATGTAGATCGTCACGTCGGCCGGCAGGCCGGTCGAGGCCAGACTGGGCGGATTGATCACCTCGGCGTCGCCGGCCGGAGCAGCGAGCGTCTCGACCACCTCGGTCGCGATCGTCGCGGTCGTCATGCAGTCGTTGCCCTGCTCGAACAGCACGCAGATCTCCTTTTTGCCCAGGCTCTGCGGCGTGAGCGTAAAGGTCAGCGGCAGCGAGTCGGCCGTGCGCGGCACCTCGATCACGCCGCCGCTCGGGCCATCGACCGTGAAGTCCTCGGGGCGGATGCCCACCAGCGTCGCCGTGACCCGCAGCGGCCACTCGCGCGCCGTCAGCCCCAGCTCGACCTGGCCCGGCACGCCGGCCTGGGCGCGGTTGACCGTGATGGTCAGCTCGCGGCGCTGGCGCAGGGCCGCCTGGGCCGGGAACCGCAGCCGGCCGTAGCGCGTGACCATCAGCTCGCCCTCGCGCGGGATAGGGACGGCTGGCCCGCCATCTCTCGGCGCAGGCTCGCCCAGCACAGCCGACCCGGCCCCGCGCGTGCCGGAGGGCGGCCTCAAGTCGGCCAGGGCCAGGTCGAGCGTCCGGCGCGTCAGAATCGCCGTCGGCCGGCCGGTCGCGTCGACCAGGACCACGCCCGGCAGATCGAGGTGATCGGTGAAGTCCTGATTGAAGAATCGCGCCACCAGGCCGAGGTGGACGACCTCGTCCTCCGGGAGTGTGCGCAGGGCCGGCCAGCGCGCGCGCAGCGCATCGAGCGTCTGGTCGTCCGGCCAGACGCCGATCTGGGTATCGCGCAGGCAGGCCAGCGCAGCGCCGTCGTCGCCCACCACCACGCCGAAGTTCGAGCCGTACGGCCGCCGGCTGAGCCGCTGGCGGGCCTCGGCCGCCGTCAGCGCCGGCGACAGCCGCGTGAACTCACGCAGCAGCTTCTTGTCGTCGATACCTGGCATGAGTCGCCTCTCCGTATTCACTTTCGCGGGCTGAGCTGTTCTACTATAGTAAACGCTGTCGCGGCGATGATTGTAGCAGAGACTGAGGGGTTGTCTGCGGCTTTCCGGGGCGCTGCGCCCCGCCCCCCGCCTGAGGTTGTGCCGACAACGGTTCTTTTTCCGGGGCGCTGCGCCCGCGGCCCCCGCCCGGGGGAACCCACGCCGGTTCCCCCGGCCCCCCTCCGGCAAAAGATGCAACCTCAGTTTAAATGCCAGTGGCTCATGCTTGGCACCATTCCGATCGGGCCTGTTGCCTCCCGTTGCGCCTGAATTCAGCCAGGCATGCGCGCCAGGCCCTCAAAATGAGGCGGCATTCTTTTTGGGGGCCAGGGGCGCAAGCCCCGGCAGGCAGTATAGCCGCAGGCTGTGGTACTATACCGACCACAGCTTTTCGGCGGCGGCCGCCGCGCCCGAAGCCCGATCGCGCGCCCGCGCCGCGAGCGATCTCGCGAGATCTGTTGAGAGGAGCGCTGCCATGGACGAACGAACCGGCTCGCTGCCGCAGCACGAGCACGACGAGCACGAGCACGACGAGCACGAGCACGACGAGCACGACCACGAGCACGACCACGACCACGACCACGCCGGCGGGCTGCGCGGCATGCTCGGCGAGCTGTTCCACAGCCACAGCCACAGCGGCGCGCGCGCCGACCGCGTGCTGGAGACCAGCGCGCGCGGGATCTGGGCGCTCAAGGTCTCGCTGGTCGGGCTGCTGCTGACGGCGATCTTCCAGATCGTGGTCGTGCTGATCAGCGGCAGCGCGGCCCTGCTCGCCGATACGATCCACAACTTCGCCGACGCGCTGACTGCCGTGCCGCTCTGGATCGCCTTCGTGGTCGGGCGGCGCCCGCCGACGCGGCGCTACACCTACGGCTACCGCCGCGCCGAAGACCTGGCCGGCATCTTCATCGTGCTGGTGATGGTCGCCAGCGCCGCACTGGTCGCCTGGGAGTCGTACCGCAAGCTGGTCGACCCGCAGCCGCTGGCGAACCTGGGCTGGGTGGTCGCCGCAGCGGTGATCGGCTTTCTCGGCAACGAGCTGGTTGCGATCTTCCGCATCCGGGTCGGCCGCGAGATCGGTAGCGCGGCGCTCGAGGCCGACGGGCTGCACGCCCGCACCGACGGGCTGACCTCCCTGGCGGTGCTGGTCGGCGCGATCGGGGTCTGGCTCGGCTTCCCGCAGGCCGACCCGATCGTCGGCCTGCTGATCGCGATCCCGATCCTGCAGGTTGTCTGGGGCGCCGCGAAGACGATCTGGGAGCGGCTGATGGACGCCGTCGACCCAAGCCTGGTCGACGCGGTCGAGCGCGGCGCGGCGCGCGTGGAGGGCGTGCGGCGCGTCCACGACGTGCGGGTGCGCTGGCTCGGGCACAACCTCGAGGCCGAGCTGTACGCCGACGTGGACGCCCAGCTCTCGACCGCTGCCAGCCACGCGATCGCCGAGGAGATCCGGCACGCGCTGCTGCACGACATGCCGCAGCTCGAGGCGGTCAGCGTCCACGTCGACCCAGTCGGCGCCGACGGCGAGGACTTCCACACGATCACGGCCCACCACCGGGCCACGCCCTCCCAGCGCTAGCCGCCGATCGCTTGGCCCTCACCCCCTGCCCCCCTCTCCCGTGCGCGGGAGAGGGGGATTCTTGTTGGTGCTGCGGTGCGCTGCTCTGGTGGGGCTCGGGGCGGCGAAGCCGCCAAGAACGACAACATAGGTGGCTGGGGTGCAGCCGCCTGTGTTGCAATAGCTTTGAAGCTAGCCACCGCAGGCTTGACAAGCAGCGCCACTCGAATATAATTGTTTATAATATTGATAAAGAAAAGTAATAATAAGGCCGGTGAAGGCCAGACATTTGACAAAGCCAGATCATTGAGTCACAATGCGGCCACCGCAAACGTTTCTCTCGCATCATATTGGTGACGTGGCCAAGGGGCTGCTGCAGATCGCCATGCTCAACGAAGCCGACGCCCTGATCGCGATCGATCAGTTGAGTTTCACATACCGCCGCGCGAGCGCGCCGGCGCTGCTGAACGTCTCGCTCGACATCCGGCCGGGCCAGGTGGTGCTGATCGCCGGGCCGAGCGGCTGCGGCAAGAGCACGCTGCTGCGCTGCCTGAACGGCTTGATCCCGACCACCTACCGCGGCACGCTCGCGGGGGCGGTGCGCGTCGTCGGGCAAGACACGCGCGACCTGACGCTGGCCGAGATCTCGCGCACGGTCGGGACGGTGCTGCAGGACCCTGAGCGCCAGATCGTGGCGTCGCATGTGCTCGAAGAGGTCGCCTTCGGCCTGGAGAACCTCGGGCTGCCGGCGGCCGAGATCCGCGCCCGCTCGGAGGCGACGCTGCACGAGCTGAACCTGCTGCAGCTGGCCGGCCGCGAGACGTTCACGCTCTCGGGCGGCGAGAAGCAGAAGCTGGCCGCCGCCGGCGTGCTGGCGCTGCAGCCGCGCGTGCTGCTGCTCGACGAGCCGCTGGCGAACCTTGACCCGGCCAGCGCGGTGGAGACCCTGGCGCTCTGCCGCCGCCTGGCCGACTCGGGCCGCAGCGTGGTGATCGTCGAGCACCGGGTCGAGGAGGCGCTCAGCATCAACCCCGACCTAGTCGTGCTGATGGACGATGGCCGCGTGACCTACCAGGGCTCGGCCGCGCAGGCGGGCAGCGCCGCCGACCCGCGCGCCGTCAAGCTGCCGGCGCAGGTCGCGATGCGGCGGCTGGCCGCGCTCGGCGCCGCCGCGCCTTCCGTCGCTCCAGAGCCCGCGCCGCCGCGGGGCGAGCCACTGATCGAGCTGCGCGACGTCGAGTTTGGCTACGAGCCGGAGCGGCCGGTCCTGCGCGGCGTGAGCCTGCAGGTGTACGCCGGCGACCGGATCGCGCTGCTCGGGCAGAACGGCAGCGGCAAGAGCACCACCGTCAAGCAGATGATCGGTTTGCTGCGCCCCCAGCGCGGCGCGGTGCTGCTGGGCGGGCGGCCCGTCGCCGAGATGAGCGTGGCCGAGGCGGCCCGCCAGGCCGGCTATGTGTTCCAGAACCCGTCGCACATGCTGTTCGCGCCGTCGGTGCGCGAGGAGATGGCCTTTGGGCCGCGTAACGTCGGCCAGAGCGACGCCGAGATCGCCCGCCACACGGCCGAGGCGCTTGGCCTGATGGAGCTGGCCGGCTTCGAGGAGCGCCCGCCGCTGACGCTCTCGTTCGGGCAGCAGCGCCGGCTCTGCATCGCCAGCGTGATCGCCATGCGCGCGCGGGTGCTGCTGATGGACGAGCCGACCGCCGGCCAGGACTACCGCTCGTACACCCGCTTCATGGACGGCATCCGCCAGCTCGGCGTTTTCGCGGCGCAGCTGTTCATCACCCACGACCTCGACCTGGCGATCGGCTACGCCAACCGGGTGCTGCTGTTCGCCGACGGCCGGATCGTGGCCGACGGGCCGCCGCACGAGGTGCTGGCGCGGGCCGACCTGATCGAGCGCTGCCGCCTGCGGCCGACCTCGCTGCTTGAGGAGAACCTGCGCCTGCTGCCGTACACCGGCGCGTTCCAGCGCCTGGAGACGCTGGCGTCGCTGGTCGCGCTCTAGTGCCAGTACAAAGTAGTCAGTATTCAGTAGTCGGTACAGCTAGCCTCTAACATATGGTACCCACGTTCGGTATTGTTACAAGGTAAAGGAGGAACACCAATGGCAACGCTCACTCGCACCGCGGCGCGCGCCAGCGCCTGGGCAGTCGGGACGCGCGAGGTCGTCTACATGGCGATCGGCGCCGCGCTGTACGGCGTGCTCGGCTGGGCGACATCGTTCCTGCGCATCCCCGGCCCGTTCAACACCTCCATCCGGCCGGCGGTGGCCATCCCGATGCTGTTCGGCGCGGTCTTCGGCCCGTGGGTCGGCTTCTTCACCGGCTTCGTCGGCAACGTGATCATCGATCTGGTCTCCGGCTACGGCTTCTCGTGGAACTGGAGCCTGGGCAACGGTCTGCTCGGCCTGATCGCCGGGCTGGCCTTCGTGCGCGCGCGCGCCAGGCGTGAGGAGCTGCCCACGCTCAGCTCGGCGCTGATCTGGTCGCTCGTCGGCGTGCTGGTGGCGTTCCTGTTCAGCAGCGTCACCGACATCTGGGTCTACCAGCTCGCGCCCGCCGAGGTTCCGGCCGAGTACTTCGGCGTGATCGTCCCGAACATCATCGCCGGCGCCATCCTGGTGCCGATCCTGTACATCGCCTACAAGCAGGTGCAGGAGCGCAGCGGCCGCTAACCTTATGGGACTTGGGATTAGGGACTTGGGACTAGGTACCCGGGCGCACGATCAGGCTCGGTTCCTTAATCCCAAGCCCCAAGCCCCAGGGCCCAAGCCCCAAGATATGATCGCAAGCTTCAAATACCTGGACAAGCCCACGCCGATCCACCGGCTGGACCCGCGTACCAAGATCGTCATGCTGCTGTCCACGGCCTTCACGGCCGCGACGGTGCGCGATCTGCGTGCGCTTGCGCTGCTGCTGGCGCTGTCGGGCGGCTACTACGCGCTGGCGCGGCTGCCCTGGCGCGAGACGCGCACGGCCTGGACGTTCATCTTCTTCTTCATCTTCGTGCTGGTCGGCATCAACACGCTCATCCTGGGCACGAACACCGCCGCGACCGGCGCGCTGGTGCTGCTCCGGCTGCCGCTCGGCATCCAGATCACCTGGGAGAACGTGATCGAGACGCTGGGGATCGTCTGCCGGATGCTGTCCGGCGCGTTCATGGCCATCCCGATCACGTTCACGATCCCGCCCACGCGCTTCGGCGTGGCCTTTCGCGGCCTGGGCCTGAACGACCGGATCGCCTTCGCGGTCGACCTGGCGATCCGCCTGGTGCCGACCTACGCGGCCGACTTTCGCACCACGATCGACGCGCAGCGGGCGCGCGGCTTCGAGATCGACAAGCTCAAGGGCGGCCTGTTCGAGCGGGTGCGCAAGCTCGCGCCGCTGGCCGTGCCGGTGACGATGAACGCGATCCTCAGCGGCGAGGACATCGCCAACGCGCTCGACATGCGCGGCTTCGGCCTGCGCCCGCGCACCTGGCTGCACGCCCGGCGGCTGCGGCCGGCCGACCTGGCCCTGATCGCGCTCTGGGTCGGCCTGCTGGTCGGCAGCATCGCCTGGCGCTTCGCCGGCGGCGGGCAGCTGTGGGTGCCGCCCTTCCCCTTCTAGATCGATTTGCAGGCGGGGGCTGCGCGCCCCCGTGCCCCCGCGGGCGACTTCTCGGCCCTCCTCCCACGCTTCGGGGGGCTGCGCGCCCCCCATGCCCCCGCGGGCGGGGGTGGGCCGCCACCCCCGCCACCCCCCGGCCGGGGCTCTCGCCCCTGGACCCCAACATGATGCCGTCTCGGCTGCAATGCTTGACGCGCATGCCTCACTGATCCACGCGCGGCGGGAGGCAACAGGTCCGGTAGAAATGGTGCTGGGCATCCACCACGATGCTTGGATCTGGTACTGCCTCATTTGCCGGAGGGGGGCCGGGGGCGCAGCGCCCCCCCCAACCAGGGGCCGGGGGCGCAGCGCCCCGGAAGAATTGGCTCGTCCATTTGGTTGACAGCAGCCGCCGTTTCGGGTATGCTGACCGGCGCATTTTCGCATTCTGTGAGTTCAGAGCGGCTCTGAATTTCCCCCAGGAATCTTGTTATGAGTCAGCTCCCGGTGCCATCGGCTCTGCTCGCCGACCTGGAAAAAGTCGACCGAATCATCCTTGATCGCGTGCAGCCGCGCCTCTCCGTCATCAAGATCGCCGGCCAGCATATCCTGACCTCCGGCGGCAAGCGCATCCGCGGCGCGCTGGCGCTGCTGTCCGCCCAGCTGGGCCACTACGATCTGGAGCGCGTGCTCCACTCCGCCGCGGCGATCGAGCTGATCCACGCCGCCTCGCTCGTCCACGACGACCTGGTCGACGAGGCCGAGCGGCGCCGCGGCACGGTGACGGTGCACACGCGCTGGGACGGCGACGTGGCGCTGATGGTCGGCGACTACCTGTTCGCGCTGGCCTCGGCCGAGATGGCGCTCGCGCCCGACCCGCGCATCATCGAGTTCTTCTCGCGTGGCGTGATGACGATCTGCGAGGGCGAGCTGTCGCCGGTGGTCGATGTCACACCGCTCGACGTCGCGCTCGATCAGTACCTCTACAAGATCGGGGCGAAGACCGCCGCGCTGTTCGAGGCGGCCTGCAAGGCCGGGATGGTCTGCGGCGGCGGGACGCCCGAGCAGGTCGAGGCGCTGGGCCGCTTCGGCTACGAGCTGGGGCTGGCGTTCCAGATCGTCGACGACGTGCTCGACTACGTCGGCGACGCGGCCACGCTCGGCAAGCCGGCCGGCAACGACCTGCGCGAGGGCACGATCACGCTCCCGCTGATCTACGCCGTCGAGGCCGGCGGCGGCCCGGACCTGGCCGAGGTGATCGACATCCAGCCGCCCGACGAGGGGCGCATCCGCTGGGCGATCGGCGAGATCCGCCGGCTCGGCGCCGCCGACCGGGCGCTGGCCGACGGGCGCCGCTACGCCGAGAGCGCGCTGGCGCACCTCGACATCTTTCCCGACAGCGCCGCGAAGCACGCGCTCGGCGAGATTGCGCAGTTCGTGGTGGCGCGGGTGATCTGATTCGATCGTCTGCGCCGGGGCTGCGCGCCCCTGTGCCCACGGGCGGCATCGCCTCGCGAATGCTCGCCGGGGCGCGCAGCTCCCGACACACGTGTGGGCGCGAGACGCCCGTGGGGCCAGGGAAGCGTCTCGCACCACACCGACTCAAGCCGAAACGAGGACTACTCCCGCACAGACAGGACGATCTTGCCGCGGGTGTGGCGGCTCTGGCTAAAGTCGTAGGCCCAGCGCGCCTCCGACAGCGGCAGCACCGTCGTCACGATCGGCTTCAGCTGCCCCTCGTCGATCAGCTTGGTCAGCTGGGTTAGCTCGTCGGGGTTGGACTGCAGGCCGAAGTAGTGGTGCCGGACGCCGTGGGCGACGGCTGCGTCCTCCGAGGGCGGGCTGAACAGCCCCACCAGGATGCCCCCCGGCTTAAGTACGCCCCACGAGCGATGCTGCGTCTCGCCGCCCTCGGTGTCGACCACCACGTCGACGTCGTGTGCCATTGTCTCGAAGCGGGTCGCGGTGTAGTCGATAACCTCGTCGACCCCCAGGCGCCGCAGGAAATCCAGGTTGTGCCTGGAGGCCGTGCCGATGACCCGCGCCCCCTTCCACTTCGCCAGCTGGACCGCAAATGTGCCTACTCCGCCGGCCGCGGCGTGGATGAGCACCGTCTGGCCGGCAGTGAGGCCGGCGACGTCAAACAGGACTTGCCAGGCGGCGAGCCCAGCGTGCGGGACGGCGGCGGCGTGGAAGTAGTGCAGAGACTTCGGCTTGGGCGCGACGTGGCTCGCCGGCAGCGCGACAAACTCGGCGTGCGTGCCCGGGCTGGTTGGGTCGACCCACGCGTAGACCTCGTCGCCAGGATGGATATTGGTGACGTTTGCGCCGACTGTCTCGATCACCCCAGCCACATCCCGCCCGAGGATCGCCGGGAACGCCAGCGGCAAGAAGTCCTTGAAATAGCCCTCGCGCATCACCCAGTCCACCGGGTTGACGCTGGTGGCGTGCACCCGGATGAGCACCTCGCCAGGCCCAACCCCCGGCATAGGCGCGTCTTCGTACTGGAGCACCTCGGGGCCGCCATACTCGTAGAGCCGCACCGCCTTCATGGTCGCCATCCTACGCCTCCTAACTCACCACAGTCCAATGCACCGCCATGTGCGATCACCATCAAGCAGACGATGGACGATAGTGCACAGGCCCCTACCGTCTAGCGGATCGCATGGCGATCCCGCCGGGGGACTCCCACTCAGGGAGGTCAGCAGGGGCAAAGCTCCCCTGACCTCCCCGGCGCAACCACCGTGGTAGACCACTAGCGTCGAGGGTCTATCGTCATCTCTATAAAGCAAGATGGGACATCTCTAGGATACCATATCGGTCAAGATGCATTTTGATATTCGGGGCGCAGCGCCCCGGCCCCCCTCCGGCAAATGATGCCTGTGGCATATCCGATAGTGGTAGCGCATCCCCAGCATCATACCTGCGAGGCCAGTTGCCTCCCGCTGCGCGTGAATTCAGCCAAGCATGCGCGTCAAGCACTGAACGTGAGGTTGCATCATTTTGGGGTCCAGGGGCGCAAGCCCCGGCCGGGGGGGCAGCGGGGGTTCGGGGGCGCGCAGCCCCCCGCAGGCGCTGGAGGTGCGCACACGCGGGGCACGGGGGGCGCGCAGCCCCTGCGGGGGCACGGGGGCGCGCAGCCCCCGGACACATTACTCATATGAGCACTAGCGCTACGATCGGGGGCTGCGCAGCGCCTCCCACAGAAACAGCGGCACCGCCACCACGATGCGGCGCCAGCGCCGCGGCTGGCGGGCCAGGCGGTACAGCCACTCCAGGCCGAGTCGGCGCAGCCAGGCCGGCGCGCGCGGCACCACGCCCGCCAGGTAGTCGAACACGCCGCCGATCCCGATCGCGACAGGCACGCGCAGCAGCGGCTGGTTGCGGGCGATCCATAGATCCTGGGCCGGGTGGCCGTAGGCGACCAGCAGCACGTCGGGGTGGGCCGCCGCCACGCGCGCGCGCACCTCCGGCTCGTCCTCGGGGCGCGGCGAGCCTGCGTAGCAGCCGGCGACCCGCAGCGCCGGGCTGCGGGAGCGCAGCGCCTCCGCCGCGCGCTCGGCCACGCCCGGCGCCGCGCCCAGCAGGAACAGCGACCAGCCGCGCTCGGCCGCGACGGCCGCGATCCGCTCGACCAGCGCGACGCCGGTCACGCGCCCGCGGAAGGGCGTGCCGCGCCAGCGCCCCACCAGCAGCAGCCCGAACCCATCCGGCGTGGCCAGGTCGGCCGCGGCCAGGACCCGCCGGAACGACGGGTTGCGCCGGGCCTCCATCACAAACTCAGGGTTGACCGTCACGACCTGGTGCGGCCGGCCGCTCGCGACGAACGCCTCGACCCGCTCGATCGCCTCGTCCTCGGTCAGGTCGTCCACGGCGACGCCCAGGATGCTGATACGCCGATCTGTGCTGGCGCTGCTCATGCCGCGGTCCTCTCAGCAAACTCTAAGGAAAAAAAGCCTTGACATGGGCGATTGTTTCGAGTATAGTACCCGCATACATCCTCATATGCCGTTTAGGCGCAAAGGAGGTGATGCCCATGAGTAATGAGCGTAAGGGCATCGCCGGGAGCACGGCTGTATAGTACGGCTCCGGTGATGCCCCGAACCCTGGTAACAGAAGCTCTCGCCGAAAGGCGAGGGCTTCTGTGTGTCTGGCGCCGGGGCGTGCGCCGCCTCCCCGCTGCGACGGTCGGCGGCTATGGCATCGGCCCGCTCTCCCGCAGGCGGGCAGGCAGGTCGACGGCAACCACACCGGCATACGGCACCAGATACGGCGCAGCCCCCGCTGGATAGCGGGGGCTGCGCTCGAGCGGGGCAGAGAGCTTTAGCCCTCGCCCTGCTCGCCCTCTTCGCGCTTCTCGCGCACCAGCTCGGGCTCGGCGGAGCTTGGCTGCTCCTCCTCGGCCGCGGCCTCGGACTCGGCCGGGCGGGACTGCGCAAGGCTGACCACCAGCTCATCCTCGGGGGTCACGATCGCGCCGTTGGCGAGCGCCGGGATGTCGCGCACGTGCACGCTCTTCTCCAGGCTGTCGAGCACGCTGATGTCGATCTCGATCGACGACGGCAGCGCGGTCGGCAGCGCGCGGACCTCGAGCGACGTCAGCACCTGGTTCAAGACAGCGTCGCCGCGCGTGATCAGCGGCGACTCGCCGACCAGGTGGATCGGCACGTCGACCGTGATCTCGATCAGCAGGTCGACCACCAGGAAGTCCACGTGGCGGATCGCGCGCGAGACCGGGTGGCGCTGCAGGGTGTGGATGAACGCCGACTGCGCCGGCTGGCCGGGGATCGCCAAGTCGATCAGCGTAGTCCTGCCGGCGCGCCGGTAGATCTCGCCGAAGGCGCGCGCATTCAGCTGCACGGTGAACGGGCCGACGCCCTTGCCGTAGACTGTCGCTGGGAGAATGCCGGCCCGGCGGAGCCGGTTGACCTTCTTGCCGGTCACGGTCCGCTGTTCGAGCTCAAGTTGAATCCTGTCCGACATGAAACGTGTGCTCCTTCAAGCTGCAAATACCTTCGCCATCAGCTAGGGGCATTGCCCGGTAGCTCCGAGTCGGCAAGTCTACCATAGAGCGGCTGCTTGTGCAACTTTCGGGGGGCTGCGCGCCCCCCGTGCCCCCGCGGCAACTTTCGGAGGCTGCGTGCCCCCGTGCCCCCGCGCTGGTGGCGCTCCACAGCTCGCGGGGGGCTGCGCGCCCCCGTGCCCCCGCGGGCCGGGGTGGGCCGCCATCCCCGCCGCCCCCCCGGCCGGGGCTTGCGCCCCTGGACCCCAAAATGATGCCGTCTCGTGCTGAACGCTAGTGGCCCATGCCCGGCGGAATCCACGCGCGGCGGGATGGAACTCGTCCGGTTGAAATGGCGCTGGGCCTCCACCACGATGCTTGCAGCAGGTGCGAGCTCTTTTGCCGGAGGGGGGCCGGGGGAACCGGCGCGGGTTCCCCCGGGCGGGGGGCCGGGGGCGCAGCGCCCCGGAAAAAGCAAGCGGCGGAGCGTCTTGAACCGGCGCGGGTTCCCCGGGCGGGGGGCCGGGGGCGCAGCGCCCCAGAAAAAAGGATCGCCCGGCACGGGCGCAGCAGACAGAGGGCCGAGGGCGCAGCGCCCCGCGAATGACCCTAGCGGGGGGTGTGGGGGCGCAGCCCGCCACAAACACACAAACCGCCGGATGTGCTAGCATGCGGCGCGAGCACCACTATGGGCGGCAGCCGCCCGAAGCGAGCGCCTTCTGATGCGGCAAGCGCTGGCCAACGCTATATCTCGACCGTCGCGCCCTGGCTGCGTCGCGATCCTCGTCGCGTCGCTGCTGCTGGCGCTGCTGAGCCACCCGCTGATCCACGGCGACGGCGTGGCGTACCTGGTCGCCCTGGATAGCTACGCCGTCGACGGCGATCTCGACCTCAGCAACCAGGTGGCGCGGTTCGCCCCGGCGATCGCCTACCCGTTCGCGCTGAGCGGCGTCACCGGCACGCCGGTCTCGCCGTTCCCGTTCGGGTCGGCCGGCCTGCTGGCGCCGCTCTACCGGATCGGCGGCTGGCTAGAGCCGCGCGTCCCGGCGCTGCGGGCCTACCCGGAGCACTTTACGCCGATCCAGGGGCGATCGCTGGCGTACTCGCTGATGGTCGCGCTCGGGGCGCACCTGTACGCCCTGGCCTCTGTCGCGCTCGCCTACCGGGCGGCGCGCCGCGTCGCGCCGGGCTGGGCGGCCAGCCTCGCGGCGGTGTGCTGCCTGGCTGGCACGCCGCTGCTGTACTATGCGACGGTCGAGGCGCTGGACTCGCACGTGTATGGCACGTTCGCGATCGCGCTGGCGCTCTGGCTGGCCGCGCGGCGGTGCCCGGGCGACCGCGAACCCGCGGGCGCGGCGCGCGCGAGCTACCCGTGGCCGGCCGCGCTGGCGATCGGTCTGTCGCTGGGGCTGGCGACGCTGGTGCGCTGGCAGCTGCTGCTGTACGCGCTGCCGATCGGCGGCGCGGTCGTGTGGCGCAGCGCCGTCGGCGGGCGGCAGGCTGCGCGCACGGCGCTGGCCTTCGCGGCGGGCGTGGGCGTGTACGGCGGCGCGTGCGCGCTGTACTTCTGGCGCTTCTTCGGCGCGCCGCTGATCGTCCCGAACACCGTCATCAGCGGGCAGCCGTTCATCGGCGCGCCGCTGCGCTACCTGCCGCAGGTGCTGCTCGCGTGGCACAACGGCTGGCTGAGCTGGTCGCCGATCGCCGGGCTGGGGCTGGCCGGCCTGGTGGGCCTTGCCTGGTCGCGGCAGGGCGCGTGGCGAGCGCTCGCGCTGGCCGGCCTGGCGGGGGTCGCGCTACAGCTCGCGCTCAACGCCTCGCTCGACGACTGGTACGGCGGCTGGGCCTTCGGCCAGCGCCGCATGACCGAGGCCTACCCGCTGCTGGTGGTCGGGCTCGCCTGGCTGCTCGCGCGCGACCGCCGGCGCCTCGTGGCCGGTGCCGCGCTGCTCTGCGCGCTCTACGGCGCGCTCCTGCTGGTCGCGCAGCTCTACTACACCCACACCGCCGGCCACCCCGAGGGCGGCGGCATCGCCGAGGTGAGCCGCTGGCTGGTGAGCGGGCCGCACGGCCCGACGCTCGCCGAGATCTTCCGCGACCGCTATGGGCCGTGGGCGTGGGCCAGGCCAGAGCGCTAGACCTCCGTGCCGCGGTGAGCCTGTCGACGATCGGCCAGGTTGTGCCGCGCTGCTGGCTCGCGCTGCCCGCCATTTCCCGATTTGACCCCACCCCCTTGCCCCCCTCTCCTGTGCGCGGCAGAGGGGGGCAAGGGGGTGAGGGCCGACGTTGCACGAGCCCTGAGCCAGCTTACAACCTCTTGACAAGGCCACCTTTCCGTGATAGAGTAATTCAAATTAGTAATTCCAATTACTGCTCACTTCTCCCCCTCGCCCCCCCCTTCGAGCAGCCAGGCTGATGCACAGGTGATAGCCGTGGCAAGACAGCCAAAATCGGCGAAGCACAAGCCCCCCTCGATGTATGATGTTGCGCGCGCGGCGGGCGTCTCGCAGACGACCGTCTCCTTTGTCGTCAACAATGCGCCGAATACCAGCATCCCGCAGGAGACGCGCGATCGCGTGTGGGCGGTTGTCGAGGAGTTGGGCTGGCAGCCCAATGCGATGGCGCGCGGCCTGCGCATGCGGCACTCGCACACGATCGGGCTGATCTCGGACGAGATTGCGACCTCGTCGCACGCCGGCAAGATCATCCAAGGCGCGCAGGATGCCGCGTGGGCCCACACCAAAATGCTGCTGGTCATCAACACCGGCAACAATCTCGACATCGAGGGCGCGGCCCTGAAGATGATGCTCGAGCGCCAGGTCGAGGGCCTGATCTACGCGACGATGTACCATCGCGAGATCGTGCCGCCGGCGGCGCTCACGCAGGTGCCTGCCGTCCTGCTCGACTGCTATACCGCCGACCGCTCGCTGCCCTCGGTCGTGCCGGATGAGCTGCAGGGCGGGCGAACCGCGACGGAGGTGCTGCTGCGGAAAGGCCATCGCCGGATCGGGTTCATCAACGAGGTCGGCCCGCTGCCCGCGATGTTCGGGCGCCTCGATGGCTACAAGCAGGCGCTCGCCTCCTATGGCGTGCCGTTCGACCCGGGCCTCGTTCGCACAGGGATTGTGATCGCCCCGGAGGGGTATCGCTGCGCGCTCGATCTGCTGCAGCTGCCCGAGCGACCGACCGCGCTGTTCTGCTACAACGACTCCTTGGCGATGGGCGCCTACGACGCGGCCAGGCAGCTCGGCCTGAGCATCCCCGGCGATCTGGCGATCGTCGGCTTCGATAACCTTGAGGTGATCGCCGCGCAGCTGCGCCCGCCGCTCACCACGATCGAGCTGCCGCACTACGCGATGGGCCAGTGGGCGGTCCAGTACCTGCTTGAACACGCTGACGCCTCGCATCCCGCGGCGCTCCAGCAGACGATCGAGTGCTCGCTGATCGAGCGCGACTCCGTCTAGGGTAAGCGGTACCTGCTTCAATTGAACACCCGCACCGCTCTATTACGCACTAGTAATTCGATTTATTGAATAGATCTGGTTGGCCGCCGGCACGGGTCGCCGCATGAGCGACGGCAGGAAGGAACTGAGCATGTATGCTCGGCATCAGGCCGCACTGGTGGAGCTGACCCAGGCTGCCCTATCCAACACCGACCTGTCGGTCCTCCTGCGACGGGCGGCCGTCCTGGTCGCCGACACGCTCGCCGTGGCCTACAGCGCGATCTGGGAGCTGCTTCCCGACCACAGCCGGCTCGTGCTCCGATCAGCTGTCGGTTGGCAGGACGATGCCACGGCGCGCATGACCGTTGCGCTGGCCAAGACATCGCCGATCGGGACCACCGTCCTTGGCTCCGCCCCAGTCATCGTGGCGGACTGGCTCAGCGAAACGCGATTTATGCAGCTGCCCGCGCTGACCGACCACGGCGTGCTCAGCAGCCTCACGGTTGTCGTTCCAGGGCAGACCCGGCCCTTTGGCTGCCTGGGCGTGGATGTCACCGCGATCCGAATGTTCAGCGACGAGGAGATATGTTTCCTCCAGGCGGTCGCGAACGTCTTGGCGCTGGCGATCGAGCGCTTCGAGAGCAATCTGGCGATCGAGCGGCGGGTTGAGGAGCGCACGCGCGCGATCGAGCAGCTGCTGGTCGCCGCCGCGCAGGAGCAGGCCGTGCTGGAAGAGCGCCAGCGGCTCGCCCGCGACCTGCACGACTCGGTGATCCAGGCGCTCTACAGCGTCACCCTGCATGCCCAGGGGGCCCGGCGCCTATTGGCGTCAGGCGAGCTGTCGACCGCCGCCGACGCGCTGCGCGGGCTGCAGGACACCGCCCAGGAGGCGCTCGACGAGATGCGGCTGCTGATCTTCGATCTGCGCCCGCCGATCCTGGAGCAGGTCGGGCTGGTGGCGGCCGTGCAGGCCCGGCTGAACGCGGTGGAGGGGCGGGCCAACCTCCAGACGAAGCTGATTGTGGACGGGGTCGGCGATCTGCCGTCGCTCGTCGAGCAGGCGCTGTACCGGATCGCCCAAGAGTCGCTGAACAACACCCTCAAGCACGCCCACGCGCAGCACGTCACGGTGCGGCTCCGCCGGGCAGCAACCGCCGTGCTGCTCGAGATCAGCGACGACGGCGTCGGGTTCGATCCGGCTACCGCAGGCGAGACAGGCGGCATGGGGCTGCGCGGGATCGCGGAGCGGGTGGCTCAGCTCGATGGAACATTCATCCTGCAGAGCGTGCCGGGGGCTGGGACGTGGCTGAGTGTGGAGGTGCCGCTATGACCAGTGCCATACGTGTGCTGGTGGTCGACGATCATCTGGTGGTCCGCGCGGGCATCCGCACGTTGCTCGCATCTGAACCGAATATCGAGCTGGTGGGCGAGGCGCGCGACGGCGCCGAGGCCGTGACGGAGGCGCTGCGGCTCCGGCCCGACGTCATTCTGATGGACCTGATGATGCCCCGGATGGATGGGATCGCGGCGATCAAGCAGATTCTGGTTCGCCAGCCGGGCGCGCGCATCCTGGTGCTGACCACCTTCGAGGCCGACGATAAGGTCTTTCCGGCGATTCGCGCCGGCGCGCTGGGCTACACCCTGAAAGACTTCGGCCCGGCCGAGCTGGTGCGCGCCATCTGGCGAGTCCACCGCGGCGAGTCATCGCTGCACCCGGCGATCGCGCGGAAAGTGCTGCAGGAGTTGGCGCACCCGCCCCAGCGGCCGCCGATGGCGGAGCCGCTGAGCGAGCGCGAGGTCGCGGTGCTACGCCTGATCGCGCATGGCGAGAGCAACCAGGAGATCGCCGAGGCGCTTGGGATCGGCATGGCCACGGTGAGCAAGCACGTGAGCCATATCCTGGGCAAGCTCCAGCTGGCCAGCCGCACCCAGGCAGCCTTGTACGCCCTGCGCGAGGGCCTGGCGTCGCTGGGCGACGGGGAGGCAGGAGACACGGGAGCGTTGAAGGTTGAACGCTGAACGTTGAACGCTGAACGTTGAATGCCGACCCCTGATCCCTGACGAAGGAGACGAGCGTTGAACGTTGAACGTTGAAGGTTGAACGCTGAACGTTGAACGCCGACCCCTGACCCCTGATCCCTGACGAAGGTGACAAGGAGACGAGCGTTGAAGGTTGAACGCTGAACGTTGAACGCCGACCCCTGATCCCTGACGAAGGTGACAAGGAGACGAGCGTTGAAGGTTGAACGTTGAACGCTGAACGTTGAACGCCGACCCCTGACCCCTGATCCCTGACGAAGGTGACAAGGAGACGAGCGTTGAAGGTTGAACGCTGAACGTTGAATGCCGACCCCTGACCCCTGATCCCTGACTGATCCCTGACGAAGGTGACAAGGAGACAAGGTGGGCTTGGTCCTTGGTCCTTATTAGACAAGGAGCAGATCGCATGGATGCCCTCAAATGGTGGCAGCAGGCCGTCTTCTATCAGATCTACCCGCGCAGCTTTGCCGACGGCAACGGCGACGGCATCGGCGACTTCCCGGGGATGATCGCCAGGCTGGACTACCTGCGCGACCTTGGGGTCGACGCGATCTGGCTGTCGCCGCACTACCCGTCGCCATTCCTGGACTGCGGCTACGATATCTCCGACTACACCGGCGTCGCCCCGGAGTACGGCTCGCTCAACGATTTCACCACCTTCCTGGGAGAGGCGCACGCCCGTGGCATCCGCGTCGTCCTCGACCTCGTGCTCAACCACAGCTCCGATCAGCACCGCTGGTTTCGCGAGTCGCGCGCCAGCCGCGACAACCCCAAGCGCGACTGGTACATCTGGCGCGACGGGCGCGGCGACGACCCGCCGAACAACTGGGCCTCGATCTTCGGCGGGTCGGCCTGGGAGCGCGACCCGCTGACCGAGCAGTACTACTACCACGCCTTCCTCAAAGAGCAGCCCGACCTCAACTGGCGCAACCCGGAGGTCAAGCGCGCGATGTGGGGCGCGGTGCGCTTCTGGCTCGACCTGGGCGTGGACGGCTTCCGGCTCGACGCGATCGCCACGATCTACGAGCACCCCGACCTGCCGAACCACACGCTGGCGATGCCGGCCGGCACAATCTTCGACGCGAACCGCTTGTCGATGGCGGACTACCAGCAGCTGATGCGCTTCCAGACCCAGCAGCCGGGCCTCCACGAGCTGATGCAGGAGCTGCGGGCGCTCGTAGACGAATACCCCGGCGACCGGGTGCTGATCGGCGAAGACGAGGATGTGGCCTTCCACGGCGCGGGGGACGACGAGCTGCACATGGTGTTCAATTTCCCACTCATGCGGGCGCGGCGGCTGACACCCGCGCACATCCGCGCCAACCAGGCGATCCGCCTGGCCGAGCTGCCGCCCGGCGCATGGCCCTGTAACACGCTCGGCAACCACGATACGCCGCGCGTGTCGAGCCGCTATGGCGATGGCGTCCACGACGCCGAGCTGGCGCGCCTGCACCTGGCACTGCTGCTGACGCTGAAGGGCACGCCGTTTCTGTACAACGGCGAGGAGATCGGCATGGCCGACCTCGAGCTGGCCAGCCCGGGCGAGCTGCGCGACACGACCGCGATCAACCAGTACCACACGATGACCGAGAAGCTCGGGGTGTCGCCGGAGCAGGCGCTGCAGGCGGCTGTCGCGACCACGCGCGACCGCTGCCGGAGCCCGCTGCAGTGGAGCGGCACGCCCAACGCCGGCTTCAGCCCCCCCGATGTGTCACCGTGGCTGCCCGTCCACCCGAACTACGCCACCGGGGTCAACGTCGCCGACCAGGAGCGCGACCCCAGCTCGCTGCTCAGCTTCTACCGGCGTATGCTGCGCCTGCGCCGGGCCACGCCGGCGCTGATCGGCGGCGACTACCACGCGCTGCACCAGCACAGCGAGGGCTACCTGGCCTTCCTGCGACGCGACGCGGCGACCGGGCAGACCTGCCTGGCGGCGCTGAACTTCTCGGGCGAGGAGCAGACGGTGATCTTCGACCTTGGCGACAACCCGGCGCGCCTGCTGTTCTCGAGTGCGGCGCGCGTAGATCAGCCGCTCGCGCTCGACTGGCTCACCCTGGCGCCGTTCGAGATCGTCGTCGCCGAGCTGGCGTGAGGCGTCTCTGGTGCCCGCAATACCCATTTTTGGGTATGGTTACATTCTGGTTTTTGCTGATGACACGCGGCTCCAGCTCTGGGATACTTGCGCCATCCAACGTCCTTATCCGCATCCTCACACCACACGAGCGCAAGGAACCGAGATGGCGCAGCCAATTCGGGTGCTGATTGCCGACGATAGCGCGCGTACTCGCGAAGGGCTGCGCGTCCTGTTCGCCACCTGGCCGGAGATTACGGTGGTTGGCGAGGCGGCCGATGGCCAGGAGGCCCTACGGTTGGTCGCGGAGCGCCGCCCGGATGTCGTGCTGATGGACTTGCACATGCCGGTGCTGGATGGCATGCAGGCGACTCGGCAGATCAAGCAGCAGTGGCCGTCGATCACCGTAATCGTGCTCACGATCTACGCGGTGGAGCAGAGCGCCGCGCTTGCGGCCGGAGCTGATGCATTTGTGATCAAGGGCACCGCTCCCGAGCGACTGCTGGCCGCGATCGGCGTCGTCGCCGGCGCCAAACCATAGTGCGACACGCGGTAGCGCTTGACACGAGCATTGCAGGGGTATCCGACAATGGCTCAAGCGATCGACGCTGATACCGATATCTTCTCTTATCATCAACCCCGGCTGTGTGGTCATTGGCGGTCGCGTTGCAGCGGCCAGCGACCTCTTGCTCGGATCGGTGCGCGCGGCACTCGATCGGCTGAGGCTCGCGTCCGCCGTCGAGCGCTCTCTGATGTTCTATAGCAGTGGGCAGTCGGCAGGAGCCAGTCGGCAGTCAGACGGATCGCATCACAACGGCATCTCGTTCGTGCGCAGTGGCTCAATGCTTTTGCTCACAGAGCGTCAACCCTGCTGCGCTAATACAGCATACCAGGAAAGGGGGTGGCTTCTAAGCGACCCTGGATGGGCGGGGCCAGGCACCACCCATTCCGCCCACGATCGATCGCGGATCGCCTTGTTATTCGAGCATGAACAGATTCCTAAGCAAAGGAGCGGACAGGTATGCAACGTATGCTCAAATCCTTCAGCATCATCAGCCTGCTGGCGCTGATGCTGGCGGCCTGTGGCAGCGGCGGCACGGCGGCTACCCCTACCACGGCGCCCGCGGCCGGCGGCGATACCACGGCGGCGACGGCGGCGCCCGCGGCCGGCGGCGAGGCAACCGCGGCCCCGGCGGACACCGGGACGACCGGCAGCGCGGCCAGCTGCGCGCCCAGCGGCCCCAAGGTCGACAAGCTGACCTTCTGGACGCGCTCGCTCAAGGATGCGCCGGACAATAACGAGTACGCGGCGCTTGAGACCCTGAGTAAAGCCTATACTGATGCAACCGGGACGCCGGTCGAGCTGGTGAGCATCCCCGACGCCGACTTCAAGTCCAAGATGTCGATCTCGGCGCCCGCCGGCGAAGGCCCCGACGTCTACGGCCCGATCGCCCACGACTGGATCGGCGAGTTCGCCATCCAGCAGATCGCGCTCGAGGTCCCCGACAGCGCGATCAAGGACAAGGCGGACATCATCCCGTCCGCCCTGGACGCCACGACGGTGAACGGCAAGCTGTACGCGCTGCCGGTGTTCGTCGAGTCGGTCGCGCTGATCTACAACAAGGCCATGGTGCCGAATCCGCCCAAGACCTGGGACGAGCTGGTCAAGACCTCCACCGACCTCACCAAGGGCGACGTCTATGGCTTTGGCTTCCCGCTGCTCGAGCAGTACCACGAGGGTCCGTTCTTCATGGGCTTCGGCGGCTACATCTTCAAGTACGACAGCGGCAAGTTCAACACCGACGACATCGGGCTGAACAACGACGCGAGCGTCCAGGCCGCCAAGTTCCTGCGCGACATGTATCACAGCAAGCAGCCGGCGCTGCCCGATGTGGCGATCGACCGCGCGAATATGCACACAATGCAGGAAGGCATGATGGAGGCGGGCAAGCTCGCGATGACGATCAACGGGCCGTGGCGCGAGAACCCGCTCAAGAAGGCCGGGATCGACTATGGCGTGGCCAAGCTGCCGGCGCTGCCGAACGGCAAGCCGATGGTGCCGTTCCTGGGCGTGCAGGCGTTCGCCGGCAACGCGTTCAGCAAGAACAAGGAGGCCGCGCTCGACTTCCTCAGCTTCGCCACCTGCGGCGCCAACGTGGCCGAGCTGTTCAAGAGCTTCAACAAGGCCCCGGTGCGCAAGAGCGCGGCCGCGGTCGCGGCGCAGGTAAACCCGAACATGGAGACCTGGACAGCGCAGGCGGCCGACGGCGTGCCCATGCCGAACATCCCGGCGATGAGCAACGTCTGGAAGCCGTGGGGCGACGCGATGGACGCGATCATTCCTGGCAACGCGCCCGACGACCAGATCAAGGGCCTGCTGGACAACGCGGTGGCGCAGATCAAGACCGCGATCGAGCAGACCAAGTAGGCCAACAAGCGCAGCGGGTCATTTGCCGTGCGTGTCGCCACTCGCTGGGATAGCTCACGCAGAGCCGCAAAGCGCGGCAGGTTGCCTGGCGATCGTAGCGGCTTCGCCAATGGAGCTGAGCGTGTCAAACGACTCAGTAGAGTGAGTGGACGTGGGTGCGGTGAACGCCGCACCCACCTCGCAGAGGGAGAGTTGCTATGGCAGCAAAAGTCGCTGTCCCACCCGCCGGAGCGGTGCGGGCGCGCCGGATCGACCGCTCGGCGTACGTGTATCTCGCGCCGGTGCTCGTCGCCACCGTGCTGTTCATCATCCTGCCGTTCCTGTACACCGTGTACATCTCCTTTACCAACTACAGCCTGTTTCACTTTCTGCAGTTCGAGTGGGCCGGCCTGCAGAACTACCGGCAAATCTTCGCCGGCGGCAGCGCGTTCTTGCCCGTGCTGGGCTGGACCGTGATATGGATGATTGTGTGCACGGCCCTCAACGTCGGCGCGGGCATGATCCTCGCGATGATGCTCAACAACTCTCGCCTGCGCGAGCGCAACGTCTATCGCACGCTGCTGATCATCCCCTGGTCGATGCCGTTCATTCTGACGTCGCAGGTCTGGGCCGGCATCTTCAACACCCAGGGCCCGCTGAACCTGATCCTGGGCTGGTTTGGCGCCGAGCGGATCAACTGGCTCAACACCGTCGGCCCGGCCCGCGCCGCGCTGATACTCGTCAACCTGTGGCTGAGCTACCCGTTCTTCATGACGGTCTGCCTGGCGGCGCTGCAGGCCATCCCGGCCGAGCTGTACGAGGTGGCCGACCTCGACGGCGCCAGCAGCTGGCAGCGCTTTCGCACGATCACCTGGCCGTTCATGCTCGCGGCGATCACCCCGCTGATCATCACGCAGCTAGCGTTCCAGTTCGGCAACGCCGGCGTGATCATCCTGATCACCAACGGTAACCCGCTGGCCTTTCCGGGGGCGAACTACGGCGGGACGGATACGCTGGCGACCTACGCCTACAAGCTGATCTTCCAGCTGCGGCTCTACGGGCTGAACGCGGCGTACAGCATCATCATCTTCTTCATTCTGGCGGCGCTGACGATCTTCAACGCGATCGTGACCGGCTCGTTCAAGGAGGTGGAGCGATGACGACAGGAACACGACCGACGACAGCTGCCCAGGCCGCGCCACGCCGCTCGATCGCTTCGTCCTACCGCGTGCAGCAGGCGGTGGGCCTGTGGGCCATCCGCATCGCGCTGATCGTCATCTGCCTGGTCTCGCTGTTCCCGACGCTGTACGTGGTGATGTACTCGCTCAAGGGCGGCGGCAACAGCCTGTACAGCCCGACGCTGATCCCGCAGAAACTGACGCTGGACAACTACGCCAAGCTGCTGAGCAGCCAGTTCCCGCTGTGGGTGCGCAACAGCCTGATCATCGGCGGATTCAGCGCGGCGATCTCGGTGATGCTGGCGACGTTCGCCGGGTATGCGTTCTCGCGGCTGAACTTCGCCGGGCGGCGCTACGGCATCTTGATCCTGCTGATCATCCAGATGCTGCCGACGGTGGGCTCGCTGGTGGCGATCTTCCGCGGCTTCCAGCTGGTCGGGCTGCTCAACACGCTGACCGGCCTGATCCTGCTGTTCGGCTTCGGCGGCAGCGCGCTGGCGGTCTGGCTGATGAAGAACTTCATGGACAGCATCCCGAAGGAGCTGGACGAGGCCGCCTCGATCGACGGGGCGAGCAACTGGCAGACCTTCTGGCGCATCCTGTTCCCGCTGCTCCAGCCGATGCTGGTGGCCCAGTTCATCTTCGGCTTCATCGGCATCTATAACGAGTACATCGTGACGACGGTGTTCCTGTCCGACTCGAAGCTGTACCCGCTCGGCGTCGGCGTGCGGCTGTTCGCCACGCAGTACAACACCAACTGGACGCTGTTCTGCGCCGCGGCGGTGCTCGGCTCGATACCGATCATGATCGTGTTCTTCTTGGCGCAGCGCTTCCTGGTCGAGGGCCTCACCAAGGGCGCGCTGAAGGGGTAGCCCGCGACATACCAAGGACGAAAGACGAATGAGCGGAGGGATCCACACAATGACCGAGATCGTCACGCCCGAGTGGGTCAAGCACGCCGTGTTCTACCAGATCTTCCCCGATCGCTTCGCGAAGAGCGGCCAGCTGGAGAAGCCGAGCAACCTCGAGCCGTGGGATGGCGAGCCGACGCCCCACGGCTACAAGGGCGGCGACCTGCTCGGCGTGATCGAGCATCTCAATCACATCCAGGATCTGGGCGCGACCGCGATCTACCTCTGCCCGATCTTCCAGTCCACCTGCAACCACCGCTACCACACGCACGACTACTACCGGGTCGACCCGCTGCTGGGCGGCGACGAGGCGTTCGACGCGCTGCTGGCCGAGTGCAAGCGGCGCGGCCTGCGCGTCGTGCTGGACGGCGTGTTCAACCACGCCAGCCGCGGCTTCTTTCAGTTCAACGACGTGCTCGAGAACGGCGCCGGCTCGCCCTGGCTCGACTGGTTCTCCTTCGCCGAGCACCCTGCCAATGCCTACGACCTGAGCAGGCCGCCGGGCTACGCGGCCTGGATCGGCCTGCACGCGCTGCCGAAGCTCAACACCGACAACCCGCAGGTGCGCGAGTATATCATGCGGGTCGGCGAGTACTGGATGCGCAAGGGCATCGACGGCTGGCGGCTCGACGTGCCGTTCGAGATCAAGAGCGCGGGCTTCTGGCAAGAGTTCCGCCGGCGGATCAAGGCGATCAACCCCGAGGCCTATATCGTCGGCGAGGTCTGGTGGGACAGCCGCGAGTGGCTGCAGGGCGACCAGTTCGACGGGGTGATGAACTACCTGTTCGCCGAGGCGGCGATTTCGTTCAGCGCGGGGCGGCGCGTGCGGCGCGAGCTGGTCGAGAATCTCAGCTATGCCCCGTGGCCGGGCATCGGCGGCGTCGAGTACGCCAACCGGATCGACCGCCTGCTGGGGCTGTACCCCTGGCCGATCCAGCTGACCCAGCTCAACCTGCTGGACAGCCACGACACCGCGCGCTTCATCACGATCGCCGGGGGCGACCAGGCCAGCGTGCGGCTGGGCACGCTGCTGATGATGACCTTCCCGGGCGCGCCGTCGATCTACTACGGCGACGAGATCGGGCTGGCCGGCGGGCTCGACCCCGAGTGCCGGCGCACGATCGCGTGGGACCGGCCCGCGACCTGGGACATGGAGCTATACGCCTTCTACAAGCAGGCGATCGCGCTGTGCCGCTCCCAGCCGGCCCTGAGCACCGGCGCGTACCGGCGCGTGCTGGCGACCGCCGACGTGGTCGCGTTCGCGCGCACGCTCGACGCGACCACCCTGCTTGTCGCGGTCAACGCCGCCGACGAGCCGCGCGCGGTCGAAGCGCCGCTGGGCGGGCTCGCAGCGCGGCAGGCCCCGCCGGCGGTGCTGTTCGGTGAAGGCCACTCCGCCGAGATCCAGGGCGCCACGCTGCGGCTTGCGCTGGCGCCGCGCAGCGGGATCGTGCTCGACGTGTCGGCGGGCCGCCCCTAATACTCCCACCAGCGTTCTGATCCGCGGATAGGGCGGATAGCGCGGATAAAGAGCGTTCTGATCCGCGGATAGGGCGGATAGCGCGGATAAAGAGCGTTCTGATCCGCGGATAGGGCGGATAGCGCGGATAAAGAGCGTTCTGATCCGCGGATAGGGCGGATAGCGCGGATAAAGACGGCGGCCAGCAAGCCTTCCGCCATTCTGATCCGCGGATAGGGCGGATAGCGCGGATAAAGAGCGTTATGATCCGCGGATAGGGCGGATAGCGCGGATAAAGACGGCGGCCAGCAAGCAAATCCGCATTATCCGCGTTATCCGCGGATTAAACTCAAGCGGACGCCTATCCGCGTTATCCGCGGATTAAACACAAGCGGACGCCTATCCGCGCATGTGGCCGCGACCGTCCAACGATGAGGGTGGCCGTATGTCAGACAACGTCTCACAGGATTTCGTCTTCGGCACGCTGGCGACGGACGATCTGCGGCTGGCGCAGCTGCGGGCGGCGCAGGCCGGTGTGGCGCACGCCTACCAGATCACGCCGGCCGACCCGCGCCCCGGCGAGGCCGTGACGGTGCAGATCAGCCTCGGCCCGCAGATCGCGGCCGACCGCGTCACGTGCTACTACACGACCGACGGCGGCGATCCGAACGGGCGGCGCGGCGTGGCGACCGCCGGCGCGGCGATCGAGCTAGCGCGGGCGAGCGTGGCGTGGGACACGCTGCTGTGGGGCTACCGCGAGACCTGGGCCGGCAGCATCCCGCCGCAGTCCGGCGGCACGCTGGTGCGCTACCGGATCGAGGCGTGGTCGGAGCAGCGCGACGAGAGCGTCTGGGCCTCGGAGATCGCGGGCGTGGTGGCGGGCGCGCGGCCGGCGGGCGTCTCCGAGCTCGATGCCAAGCTGTTCGCGGGGTTGTCGCTCTGGCCGGTGCGGCGCGGCGGCGGCTACGCCTACCACGTCGACGCGGAGCGCGTGCCCGAGTGGCTGCGCGACGCCGTGATCTACCACGTCTTTGTCGATCGCTTCGCGACAGCCGGCGGCCGGCCGTTCGACGCCCCGGCGACGCCGGGCGGCTTCTACGGCGGCACGCTGCGCGGGGCGATCGAGCGGCTTGACTACATCGCCGAGCTGGGCGCGACCTGCATCTGGCTCTCGCCGCTGTTCCCCAGCCCCTCGCACCACGGCTACGACGCGACCGACTACCGCGGCGTCGAGCCGCGCCTGGGGAGCGCGCACGACCTCGGCGAGCTGATCGCGGCGGCGCACGCGCGTGGCATCCGCGTGATCCTCGACTACGTGGTCAACCACATCTCGTGGGATCACCCGGCGTTTCGGGCGGCGCTCGCCGACCAGGCCAGCCCCGAGGCCGCCTGGTTCACATTCACTCGCTGGCCCGACCAGTACCTGAGCTTCTTCGGCGTGCCGGATCTGCCGCAGATCGACAGCGACTCGCCGCCCGCCCGCGACTATATGATCGAGCACGCGCGCTACTGGCTGGAGCAGGGGATCGACGGCTTCCGGCTCGACTACGCCAACGGCCCGTCGCACGCGTTCTGGAGCATGTTCCGCGCGGCGACGCGCGCGGCCAGGCCCGACAGCGTGACCTTCGGCGAGGTGGTCGAGACCCCGGCGCTGCAGCGCACCTACCAGGGGCGCCTGGACGGCTGTCTGGACTTCGTGCTGCTGCAGGCGCTGCGCCAGTTCTTCGCGTTCGGCTCGCTGAGCGTGTCGGCCTTCGATGGCTTTCTGCAACGTCACCTGGCGTTCTTCGCGGGCGATTTCGTGCTGCCGTCGTTCCTCGACAACCACGACATGAACCGCTTCCTGTGGGTAGTGCGCGGGGACACGCGGCGGCTCAAGCTGGCGGCGCTGTGCCAGTTCACGCTGCCGCACCCGCCGATCGTCTACTACGGCACCGAGGT
This sequence comes from Candidatus Ribeiella danica, assembly GCA_016717335.1. GTDB lineage: Bacteria > Chloroflexota > Chloroflexia > Chloroflexales > Roseiflexaceae > Ribeiella > Ribeiella danica. The sequence goes on along the minus strand of JADKFS010000002.1, from coordinate 284,815 downwards.
CGGCCTCTCGCAGCAGCGCGACGTGCGCTACGCCGACGGCAGCGGCCACCCCGAGGAGTCGCGCCTGCCGATGCTCTGGGGTGATGCGCAGGACCGCGAGCTGCTCGATTTCTACCGTCGTCTGATCGCGGCGCGGCGCTCGGCGCCGAGCCTGTGGCGGGCGGCGCGCCAAACGCTCGCGGCCGACGACCAGTCCGGGCTGTACGTGTGCCGCTGCGGCGATGGCGCGCGCGCGGCGATCGTCGCCTTGAACAACGGCGGCGACGCCCAGCGCTTCCAGCTCGCGGCGGGGCGCGGCTACCGCCTGGCGCTGGCCAGCGACGCGGCCGTCGCGCTCGACGGCGATACGCTCGCGCTGGCCCCGTTCGCGGGCGCGCTGCTCACTGGAGTGATCTGATGAGCGGACCGCTCGGAATTGTGGTACAGTGGCGCAGGCCCGGAGCAGGCCACGCTCGCGGCGTATCGTATCGTTAAAGGGACCGACCATGGAACTTGGCCTCTACAGCTTCGGCGAGGTCCCCGACGGCACGGCGGGCAGCGCCGCGCAGCGGCTGCACGATCTGCTTGAGGAGATCGTGCTGGCCGACCAGGTCGGTCTGGATGTCTTCGGCGTGGGCGAGCACCACCGCCCCGACTTCGCCGTCTCCGCGCCGGCCGTCGTCCTGGCCGCCGCCGCGGCGCGCACGCAGCGCATTCGCCTGAGCAGCGCCGTCACCGTGCTGAGCTCCGACGACCCGGTGCGCGTGTTCCAGGACTTCGCCACCCTCGACCTGCTGTCCGGCGGCCGCGCCGAGATCATGCCGGGCCGCGGCTCGTTCATCGAGTCGTTCCCGCTGTTCGGCTACAGCCTCGACGACTACGACACTCTGTTCGCCGCAAAGCTCGACCTGCTGCTGAAGCTGCGCGGCTCCGAGCGCGTGACTTGGGCCGGCCAGCACCGCCCGGCGCTGAGCGACCAGGCCGTCTACCCGCGCCCGCTGCAGGACCCGCTGCCGGTGTGGATCGCCGTCGGCGGCACTCCGCAGTCGGTGGTGCGCGCCGCCAAGCTCGGCCTGCCGATGGCGCTGGCGATCATCGGCGGCGCGCCCGAGCGCTTCGTCCCCCTGGTCGATCTCTACCGCGCCGTCGCCGGCGACGCGGGCCACGACCTCGCCCGGCTGGCGGTCGGCATCAACTCGCACACCTACATCGCGGACACCTCCCAGCAGGCGCGCGACGAGTTCTTCCCGGCCTACGCGACGATGATGAATCGGATCGGCCGCGAGCGCGGCTGGTCGGGCATGACGCGCGCGCAGTTCGAGCAGCTGTGCGCCCCGCGCGGCGCGCTGCTGGTCGGCAGCCCCCAGGAGGTTGTCGAGAAGATCCTGTTCGAGCACGAGCTGTTCGGCCACCAGCGCTTCCTGGCCCAGGTCAGCGTCGGCCCGCTGCCGCACGCCAAGGTCATGCGCGCGATCGAGCTGTTCGGCACCGTCGTCGCCCCGGCCGTCCGCGCGGCGCTCGGGCGCACGCCGGGCGCGGGCTAGCCCCCAGACGTTCCAAATAGCGACCACGAAGATGCGTGGTGATTATCCGCCCGACTGTTGTGGCGCGCGCACCGGCGGCGGGATGCCTGGCCCACCGCCCGGCCCACCGCCCGACTGGCCGGTGCCGACTGTCGTGGGATCGATGCCGATGGCGAACGTCGCGGCGTAGCCCTGGTCGGTCTTGGTCGTCGTGAGCAGCAGCAGGTCCTGGTAGATGTTATCGGTGCTGTTCAGCGTGTCGGGCGTGCTGCCCTTGCTCGCGTACGGCGCCTGGGCGAACACCTGCTGCGAGAGCGCGTCGTCGAAGAACAGCTGCGAGGTGAACACCTTGGTCTCGTCGGGGTGCACCTTGAAGTGGATGTGGACGGCGCGGCCCGAGTACCAGCCGGGGTAGATCGTGGTGAACGTCGCCGCGCCGCTCGCGTCCGTCACCTGCGCGCCGCGCAGCCACTTCTGGCCCTTGGTGTCGAACCCCGGGTCGGACACGTCCGAGTACTGTCCGGCCGCGTCACAGTGCCAGATCTCGACCGTGGCGCCCTGGAGCGGCGCGCACGCGCTATTGCTGACCTGCGAGACGTTGAATGTCAGGACCAGCGGCGCGCCCGCTTTCACCGTACCCGTGCTCGGATCGGAGCGGATGTCCGAGCGCACCAGGCCCTCGGCCACGTAGTACGGCCCCTCGGTCACCTCGGGGCGGACCACGCACGCCGGCGCAGCCCCGCCGCTTTCGCCGGCCACGGCAGTATTGGCGACCTCGGCCGTCGCCACCTCGGCCGCCGCAGTTGCCTGGGCGGTGGGGTTGCCTGCCTGGGCGACGACAGTCGCCGCCTCGGCGTTGAGGGTGGGCGCCGCTGCGGCGCCGCCACTTGCCGCGGTCGCGCTCGTGCCCGATGACGATGGGCCGCAGCCCACCAGCACCGCCGTGCCGGCCGCGCCGAGGAGCGCCAGCACCTCGCGCCGGCTGAGGATGCGGCCAATCTGGCGATCGTCGTTGTCCATAGCATGTCTCCCTATCGTCTGAGGGCGAGCCCGCACGGGCCGCCCGGCTTAATGCGGAGGGGCGTGCGCACCCCTCCGGCATTATATGGCCAGCCAGAGCTTCCAAGCGCTGAGCGACGCTCGTCTCACCGCAGCATCCGGCGCCGGCCGATCATACCAAGATCGCTGCCACCGAAACCGGCATATGCCGCGTGAACTGTTCGCTGACCGTGCGGTAGCATACCAGGATGATCTTCAAGCATTGTTAAGGGGTGATGTGGGGATTATGTGGATGCCGGGGGGCGCTGCCGACGCAATCGGCGACAGGCGTTCGTGGAGATGCGGGGTGGGGCGGGTGGCTAGCGCCCCCACGAGCGCTGCCGGCGCCGGCGCGGGCGCCAGCGGTCGTGGTTGCTGTAGTCGATCGTCACGCGCAGGCCCAGCCGGCGCAGGAAGTGCTTGCCGCCGGTCACCAGCCAGTCGGCGATCGAGTGCGCCGCGCTGCCGGTGATGAACCCCAGCAGGAACGCCCAGGTCTCGCGCGGGTGGTCGCGCGCGACGCCGAGCACCAGGTCGGCCAGGCGCGTGTGCAGGTCGGGCACGGCGATGCCGACCCGGCCGAGCAGCCAGGCGCCGCCGAGCAGCAGGCCGACGAGCGCGTAGTAGAAGTAGAGCAGCCGCAGCAGCGGCGGGATGACCAGCCCGTGGCTCAGCAGGCGGCTGCGGTGCGGCACGGCCCACATGTACGGCCGCCAGATCCAGAAGAAGATGCCCCAGCGGTTGTCGATCGACCCGTCGATGTCCAGGTCGGGCGAGAACATGATCCCCGAGAGCAGGTGGCCCACGGCCAGCAGCGTCGCGCCGCGCAGCGCGGGCTCGGGCTCGAAGCCAAGCCCCAGAAACCCGGAGTAGCTGAGCGGCGCGAGCGCCAGCCCGGTGACAACCGTGATCGCGTCGTGGGTGCGTGCGCCGGGCATGCGTTGTCTCTCCGTTGGGTGGTAGTCGGTAGACCAAGGACGATAGACGATGGACGATGGACGATGGACGATGGACGATGGACCAAAGACCAAAGACCAAAGACCAAGTCTCACCCGGTCAACCGGTCATCGCCCAAGCCCCAAGCCCCAGATACCCGGCCAGCATAGCACATCCATGCGGATGGGGCAAGTGCTGATGTGCGGATGTGTGCTACAATAGCGCCGTTTCGGGCTTGAGGAGACCAGCGCATGCACGCGAATGAAGGCGCCCTCGCCGACCTGCTGGCGCAGCCGGAGGGCCAGCAGCTGGCGTTCGTGCGGCGCGCGTTCCGCACCGACGACCTGGCCGAGACGCTCGCGGCGCTCGCGAACGCCCAGGGCGGCGTGGTCGTGATCGGCGTCGGCGGGCGCGCGAAGGGCCGCGCCGCTGAGCGAGCGGTGGAGGGCCTGGCCGACGTTGAGGCGGCGCGCCTGGCGGCGCTCGACGCGGCGCTGGCCTGCACGCCGCCGCTGGTGCTGCCGCTGCCCGAGCCGGCCGCGCACGCTGGCGCCGCGCTGCTGCTGCTCAGCGTCCCGCCCGGCCTGCCGCACGTCTACAGCGTCCACGGCAAATACCTGCGCCGCCACGGCCCGGCCAACCAAGCCATCCCGCCCGACGCGCTGCGCAAGCTGCTGCTCGAGCGCGGCGAGACCAGCTGGGAGCGCATGTCGCCCGCCGGCGCCACCCTCGACGACCTCGACCCCGCCAGGCTGTCGGCCTACGCCCGCCGGATCGGCCCGGCCGCCGAGGCTGACCCGCTCGAGTTCCTGTTCCGGCGCGGCTGCCTCGCCCATCGTGAGGCTAGGGACTTGGGACTTGGGACTTGGGAAGCCGCCCAAGCCCCAAGCCCCAAGCCCCAAGTCCCTGGCTACGTCCCGACCAATGCCGGCCTGCTTCTGTTTGGCCGCGACGTCGAGCGCTTCTTCCCGCAGTGCGAGGTCACGCTGGTGCGTTACCGCGGCCGCGAGATGAGCGACGAGTTTCTACGCGAGGACATCCGCGATACGCTGGCCGAGACGATCCGGCGCGCCGAGATGTGGCTCTCCGAGCACATGCGCCGCGGCAGCCGCATGGTCGGGCTCGAGCGGCAGGACTGGCTGCAGTTCCCGCAGGGCGCCGTGCGCGAGGTGCTCGTGAACGCCGTGTCGCACCGCGACTACACGATTCGCGGCGAGGGTATCCGCATCGCGCTGTTCGGCGACCGGCTGGAGTGCTACTCGCCCGGGCGGCTGCCAGGCCACATGACCGTGCAGAATATCGTCGAGGAGCGCTTCTCGCGCAACGAGACGCTGGTGCAGGTGCTGAGCGACTTCGGCCTGATCGAGCGGCTCGGCTACGGGATCGACCGCATGCTGCGCCAGATGGCTGCCGCCGGTCTGCCGCAGCCCGAGTTCCGCGAGACCGCCGCCGGCTTTCTGGTGACGCTGCGCGGCCAGATCGGCGACGACCGCGCCGATGTCGCGGCGGTGGACACCTCCGAGTGGCGCCGCATAGGCCTGAACGAGCGCCAGATCGCCGCGCTGGTCCGCCTGGCCGAGCAGCGCCGGATCACCAACAGCGATATCCAGGAGCTCGCGCCCGACGTCTCCGCCGAGACCATCCGCCGCGACCTGGCCGACCTGGTCGAGCGCGGGCTGCTGCTCAAGGTCGGCGAGAAGCGCGGGGCCTACTACATCCTCAAGTGAGCTGCGCTGTGCTGTTGGCCCTCACCCCCCTGCCCCCCTCTCCCAGCGGGAGAGGGGGTATTCGTGGTGCTGTGGTGCGCTGCGAAGCAGCGCACCACAGGATTATATCCCCTCCCCTGGAAGGGGAGGAGGCAGGGGGTGGGGCGATCCGACCACACCACAGGCGTGGTACACTTACCGGCGCGAGCACCACCAGCGGATCGCCGGCTCGCACGCAGGAAGAGGATGCGCATGGCTCGAGGTTCCCGATGGCGCGGCTGGCTGACGCCGCGACCGCTCATAGCGCTGCTGGCTCTGCTGAGCCTGGCCGCCTGCTCGATCTCGCCGATCGGGCAGGCCGACGCGCCCACGCCCCCCGCCGTTCAGCTGCCGACCGCCGATGAGGCGGCTCCCTCCGACGCGCCGGCCGCGACGCCGCGGGCCGGGGGCGTCGCGCTGGCCGGCCAGGGCCCGGAGCTGATCACCGGCACGTTCGCCTACACGAACGATATCATCACCACCTACTACGTCGAGCACATGGTCGCGCTGGTCGATATGTACGGCTTCGTCAAGCGCGACAAGGAGTGGGATATCCCGGTCGACTCGCAGGTGCTCGGCTTTATGAAGATCGACCAGAAGGCGCAGCGCGGCGAGTACCACCTGCAGCTGCCCGCCCAGCCGCTCGGCCAGCCCGTCGACGTCGACCACAACGGCAGGAAGGATGCCGGCGTGCAGGTCTTCGTGACCGCCTACTGGCCGAACCTGATCGGCGGCCCGTACTCCGAGGGCGACGATCGCTCGGTCGGCTGGCCCTCCTACCTGGCCTCCACCGTCAACGACACCGAGAACGAGGATGAGGTGATCGGCGGCAAGCTGATCGTGTGGGCGCCCGACGCCCAGCAGCAGTTCCCGACCGGCTTCGGCGCCGACGGCAAGCTGTTCACCGACGACGACCCGGTCGGGCCGATCCCGGCCGGCTACTCGGCGGTCGACCTCGACCAGCAGCCCTTCGCGCTCAGCCAGGCGGCGCAGCAGGACCTGGCGCTGCACGAGCCGAACGATGTGACGATCAAGGACTACTCGAAGCTGTCGTACAGCGAGGCCTTCAAGCAGCTGGTCGACAAGCTGCGGGTCGAGTACGCCTTCAATGACGTCGCCGGCAAGGCGCCCAACTGGGACGAGCTGTACGGCCAGTTCGCGCCGCGCGTGGCCGAGGCCGAGCAGCGCCGCGACCCGCAGGCGCTGGCCCTGGCGATCCACGAGTTTACGCTGCAGTTTCACGACGGGCACGTCGGCGGCGATATCCCGAACCTGTCCGACCTGTTTCGCGAGAAGGCCGGCGGCGGCTATGGCTTCGCGGGCCGCCTGATCGACGACGGGCGCTTCATCGTGACCTTCGTGCTCAAGGGCGGCCCGGCCGAGCAGGCCGGCATGGCCATCGGCGCGGAGATAACCCAGTTCGACGGCAAGCCGATCGCCGAGGCGGTCGCCGCGGTGCGCCCGTTCGAGGGGCCGTACTCGACCGACTTTGGCCTGCGCACCGCCCAGGAGCGCTACCTGGTCCGCGCGCCGGTCGGGACCGCGGCCAGCGTCACGTTTGCCACCCCCGGCCGGGCGCCCGCCACCGCGCGCCTGAAAGCTGTCGAAGAGTACCAGAGCTACTTCGCGAGCATCCCGCCGCGCAGCGACGACCCGGCGGCGCTGCCGGTGCAGGCGCGCGTGCTCGCCTCCGGCCTCGGGTACATCAAAGTCAGCTCGAACAGCGACGATCTCGGCCTGATCATGCGGCTGTTCGAGCGCGCGCTGAAGACGTTCGAGACCAACCAGGTGGCTGGGGTGATCATCGACATGCGCGAGAACTACGGCGGCAGCCCGCTCAAGCTGGCCGGCTTCTTGACCAACAAAGTCATCCGCTGGGCCAGCTGGAGTACTACAGCGACAAGACCGGGAAGTTCGAGCCGGAGGGCCCGCCCGAGAAAGTCGAGCCGTACGAGGAGCAGTATACATTCGACAAGCTGGCGCTGCTGGTCGACCAGTACTGCTACAGCGCGTGCGAGATCGAGGCCTATGGCTTCAGCCAGGTGCAGGGCATGGTCGTCGTCGGCCAGCTCCCGACCGCCGGCGTCGAGGCCGAGGTCGCGCGCGGCGAGTTCAAGCTGCCGGAGGACATCTCGCTGCAGTTCCCGACCGGCCGCTTCAAGCTGCCCGACGGCAGCCTGTTCCTTGAGGGCCAGGGCGTCAAGCCGACCCTGCGCGTCCCGCTCGACCAGAAGACGGTGCTGTCGAAGGATGATGTGGTGCTGCAGGCGGCCGAGCAGGCGCTCGGGCGCTAGCCTGGGGGCCTGCTCGGCCCTCGTGCCCCCGCGGGCGTTTCCTTCCCACATCGCTGCCGGGGGCCTGCGCGGCCCCCGTGCCCCCGCGGGCGGGGGTGGGCCGCCACCCCCGCCACCCCCCCGGCCGGGGCTAGCGCCCCCGGACCCCAAAAGGAACGCCGTCTCGGTTGCGGTGCTTGACGCGCATGCCCGGCGGTGAGATAGTCGAGGATATCGCGCTGATAGCTCATATCTCGACCACCTCGTGCAGAATCCGCTGGCCGATGCGCGGCTTGAGGCTCGCCTTGAGCACCAGGTCCACCGGCGTCCCGAGCAGATCATGCAGCTCTTCTTGCAGCGCCACGAGGGTGAATAGGCTCGGAGTTTGGGTGAAGGTCACGAGCAGATCGAGATCGCTCCCGTCGTGCTGCTCGTTGCGGACGTAGGAGCCGAAGACCCCCAACGACGCAATGTGATAGCGCTTGGCCAGCAGGCGCCGATGCCGGCGGAGGGTCGCAATATAGCGCATGACGGGCCAATCGGCTGGCAAGGAGACGGCGGACATAGGTACCTCCGGTCGCTGTCCGACAGGTCATACGGATAGTATACCATTGGCCGCACGCGACGCCAATGCGGAGCCCGCGGAGCCCATTGCCACAGTACGCGGTGGCGTCCGTGCCGCTACTCTGCTATCATGCGCGGTATTATGACCCAGCGCTGGCGCGGTTTGTTAGCGCGGATACGATGGTGCCGGGGGCGACAGGTCTCTCAATCGGGCCAGACGGGCAGAGCAATGGCCCTGACAATCCGCAGAACCTGAATCGCTACGCGTATGCCCTAAACAACCCAGTCAAGTACACTGATCCTACTGGGCACTGCATTGGCATCCTCGCAGGTCTCGACACACTGGCTTGTATTGTGGTCATCGGCGGTGGAGCGATCCTGGTTGCAGGTACATTGATAGCCGTTTCCTCATCGCCACGGTCGGGAATACGATGGAGTGATTATGATTGGACGGATTGGTCGATACCGGGATTTACAGCTGAAACCAATGCGAACGAGGATGTATCATCGACTGCAGATAGACATAGATATGTCGGTAATAATAAACACGGTGATGGATATCCTGATGGTCAGATAAGAGATGCGCATCCTGACAATAAAGGCGATCCTGTCGGTCAAATGGATCTGGACAGGGAAACTGCTGAACAGGTACTAAACGACAAGAATACAATCCAAGTGGGCAAGCAGCGATATGGATACTATAATGGTAAACCGTACGTCTTTAAGGGAGATGATAATACAGGTTGGCATGGTTATCCACTTGAGGGTGAAACTAACCCAAAACAAGGTATACCCCCATCCGTGTTGAAACAATGGAAGGATGATAAGACCATTACGGAATCACAGTATAATCGTTATAGAAAAGGAGATTATGATAAATGAAGAATAAACTTCGGCTCAATTTGGAACGCAAACCAAACCCATACCCCGACAGTCCGAACGCATGTACCGAATTGTGGGGCGATGTTGTCATTAAAATCCTACTGGTTGATGGACAAGAAATAACGCTTTTCAATTTGGAGTGGGATATAACTGAATTCATAGAATGGTTTACTGAAAACCAGAGCGCGCTTTGCCAGGAAAAACTATCTTTTCAGGGATATGTCCCTATGCCTACCGAGAGCCTTGCAGAAGCGGGCAATCGATTATATAGTATGGAAGTTAGTGATGCAGAGCTGGCATATCAAAGGGATGAAGCTATGTATTGGTATGGTCGAAGACACTCTATCTCAACCGCTTTTTTTGGTGTAAAACTCCCTGACATAGTCATTGGTTGCAATCATGGGAGCGGTGAGATTTCATTATCGGATGCCAAAGATTCTTGGGCTTATCGATTTGATATGAATGATTTTTGTGCAGACTCTCGACAAAAGTTTTGTGAATTGCTGAACAACTGGGTGGCTACAGCGCAATCAACTTGTGAGCGTGAACGTGCAACTGAGCTTTTGAATAGCTTGGCGGTGAGTATGCAAGGTTGTTGTCAATAGCTTCTATAGCAATCCTACGTCAGTCGTAAACCACGCTAAGTCCACCTAGCCAGATGCCGCATTAGGAAGCAGTCTAGCCTGCGGCAGCTTCACAACTCTGATAGGAATGCTATATCGTGGCCCACCTCGTATTCGCATAGTCAATCGAGGTGCCATGATGTCCAATGTCGATCTCGACGCCCTGCTCACTCGCGCCCGCAACTACACGGTCCACAGCCACGCCGCGCACACCCTCCAGAACTACGCCGCCGATTGGAAGCACTTCACCGCCTGGTGTACCGAACACGGTCGCCGCTCGCTTCCTGCCGCGCCCGAAACCATCCTGCTACGTCGTCGCTTTGGTCGACCGCTACTCCGTATCGACGATCGAGCGCCGCCTGGCCAGCATCAGCTACTACCACAAGCAGGCCCGCCATCCCTTACCAACCAAAGACCCGGAGGTCGAGCGGGCCATGCGCGGCATTCGCCGCGAGAAGGGCGTGGCACCGCAGGGCAAAGCGCCTATTTTGCTCGACACGCTGCGCCACATGATCGCCGCCCTCCCCGACGACTGCCGCGGGCTGCAGGACAAAGTCATCTTGCTCACTGCAGCGCACAACGCAATCAACTAGCTATTAACCGAAGTGGCGTTTACAGGCCCATAAGATTACTATAATGCCCATTATGACACTTCCTACATATGATACCCAGTGAGTCGGGTCCTGCTTACGCGCTGCCTTATATCCCGGCAGCAAAGGGATGCATCCAAGGAAGATAAAGACGCTTCCTAAAGCTACCAGCATCATGAACCCCAGCCACGGTTCCGGCGTCCAGACCATAACGTTCACCTAGCCATATACTGGTCGTAATTCCAGTTGGAGGCCGCGCCACTAAGCAAACCGCGTGTCAACCCAGCTCGGGTGACATTTGCGCGCAGAAAATCCTGTGCATTCAAGGAGCGAGATAGGCCTTTCGCCGCAGTATCAAACGACAACGCTCTCGGCACCGTGCTCGTCGGGCCACCCAGAAGCCCGCCGGCACCACCGCTGATTGCATTGATGGCAAGACCCATACCTGTTATCTGATCACCTTTGATCGACTGTGTCGCAACATACTGTGCTGAATTTGCGGCAGCACCTAGTCCAACCGATCCAGCGTATCCACCTGCCAAACTCCCAACCGCTGTTGCACCGACTACAGGGGCAGCCGCTCCTGCGGCAAAACCCACAACTCCCGCAACGGCAACATCAGTCGCGTTAACCGTGCCTGAGGACGCATATTGCCCAAGTGCATTACCGGCCATGTTGGTGGCTGAACCAAGTGCGCCCATTTCGACAGCAGTTCCGACGGTGTAGCCGGTAATGGCGCCGGTTGAGGCAACACCAAGCGTACCACCAACCACCGCACCAGCCACGGCGCCGGTCGCAATCGCGGCGATATTGATGTTGCTTGTCGCCGCTTGGCTCAAGCTCATGCCAGATTGATAGTTGTTGTACACTTGCGCACCGTAGGCGATTCCTGCTCCGATCACTGCTCCGGCGAGCGCGGTGCACCACGGTACACAGTGCCCAGTCGGATCGGTGTTTTTGACAGGATTGTTCTCTCCGTAGCTGTAACGATTGAGATCTTGCGGATTCGGGGTACCAGCCTTGTCGCTCTGGCCAGGGATGATGCTATCCGCACTTACAAACCTGGTCACCCCTGGGTCATAATAACGCGCATGATAATACAGCAGCCCGCTGCCGTCCAATCGCTGGCCGGTGTAGTTCAGGCTGGTTTGGCGCACGCCGCCGCTGCGCACCGCGCCCCACGGGTCGAAGTCCTGCCGGCTGACCACGCCGCCCGCGCTGTCCGTCGCCAGGCTGACGCTGCCCAGGTGATCGCCGTGCAGGTAGGCCACGCCCGCGCTGGTGCGCATGGCCACCACCTGCCCGTTGAAGGTGTAGTACAGCGTCCGCGCGCCGCTGGTGGTCTGCTCCCACAGCCCCTGGAAGTACACCGTGGTGGTGGTCGTGGTGCCGACGGTGACGGTCTTGGCCACGCGCTCGCCATCCGCGTCGTACAGATAGCTCTCTGTCCCGCCCGCGTAGCTCACCGTGGCCGGCCGGTTGTCGGCGGTCCAGGTGTACGTGCGCCCGCCGCCGCTGACCAGGTTGCCGTTCGCGTCGTAGCAGGAGCTGTCCGCGCCGACCCGCACCACGGCATGGGCTTTGGCGAGCGCGCCGTCCGCGCAGCTGGCGCTCTGCGCGCCGTAGCTATAGGTCACGCCGGCCTTGCTGGTGAGGTTGCCGAGCGGGTCGTAGGTGGAGATCTCGTCGTAGGATGCGGGCGCACTGATCGGCGTGCTGGTCGGGGTGGCGGTGGCCGTGGCGGTTGCGCCACCCGGCGTGCTGCTCGGCGTGCTGGTCGGCGTCCGCGTCGCCGTGCGGGTCGGCGTGGCGGTCGGCCCTCCCGGCGTGCTGCTTGGGGTGCTGGTCGGCGTGCTGGTCGGCGTGCTGGTCGGGCCGGCCGGCGTGTTGGTCGGGGTCGCGGTGGGCGTGCCGCCGCCCGAGGGGCCGGGCATCGCCGCGCTATCCAGCCGGAGGTCGTCGAACGTCGCGGCCACCGCGTTCCCGTTGGTCGCGCCCAGCACCAGCTTGGTCGCCTGGCTGGTGAAGCTCTGGCTGGCACTGCCGGCGAACGCCGCGCCGAACGTCGCGTCGCCACTCGCCAGGTAGGCCTCCAGCACCGCGTCGCCGCCCGCGCCCTTCTTCTGGTGGATACCGACGCGGTAGAGCGTGCCGGCCGTCAGCGTGCTGCTTGTCCCGAGCGTGGTCGAGCCGTTCTTGAGCTGCAGCGTGCCGCTGCTGGTCAGATAGATTGCCCCCACGGTCGTGCCGCCGTTGGCGATCTGCGCGATGCGCGCCGTGGCCGGGAAGCTGGCCGCGCGCAGGTAGAACGACACGAACAGCTCGTCCACCCCGCTGAAGCTCTCGTTCAGGTACCCGGTGCTGGTGAGCGGGATGGTGGCGCTGAAGCTGCCCTTGAGCGGCGCTTGTGTTTCCAGATTCACCGTGCCGCTGGTGCTGTCCACGCCAGTGGTGGGGTCGGTCAGGCTGCCGCCCTCGAAGGTACTGTCCTTGATCCGCGCGCCGGCGCTGGGCGTCGCGGTGGGCGTGTTGGTGGGGCCTGCCGGCGTGTTGGTCAGCGTGCTGGTGGGCACGGCCGGCGTGTTGGTCGGGCCGGCGGCCAGCGCGCCGGGCATCCCGGCTGTTGTCGCGGTGGTCCAGGCGTGGACCAGCCGATCGCGCTCGTCGTAGGCAACGTGCTGGGTCTGCGGCCATTGCGGATCGGTGATGGTGGCGACAGTATCGGCCGCATCGTAGGTGTAGCTGCGCTGGAACAGGCTGTCAGGCTGCTGCTGCGTCGCCGTGGCCGCGTTCATCAGCGTCGTTCCCGGCCCGGCATAGCTGGAGTTGGTGCTGGTCTCAGTGCAGTAGAGCGCTTGCGAGAGCCGCATGCTATAATGTGATCCCGTTCGGGTGTTCAGCTCAGGTACAGCCGGATGCCCGATACGCGTTCGTTCAGAGAAGGAGATCGCCCGTGGCTTCTCCGCTTGCGGATCATCCCCCAGCGATGAGCGTGATGCTGATCCAGCATTGGCGCGAGACACCGGTGTGGCAAAAACTCGCCTACGTCAACGAGCTCAACCAGACCCTGCAAACGCTCGCGACCAGCGATCTGCGCCGGCGCTATCCGTCCGAATCGGACGCGCAGATACGGCGCCGGTTGGCTGCGCTGGCTTGGCGCCGCAGTAGCCGCGCGGGTCTATGGGGCAATCGCCGAGGATGGCAGTGCAGCCGACTGAGGTGCTACTCGAGGTGACCGCTGTGCTGGAGGCGCTCGGTGTGCGGTACTGCGTCGGCGGCTCCTTTGCCAGCTCGGCGTATGGTGAGCCACGCGCCACACGCGACGCCGACATTCTGGTCGCGCTTACGACACGTCATGCTGCGGCTTTGGTAGCTCGTCTCGAACCCGATTTCTTCGTCCAGCTCGATGCGATCCAGGACGCGATCGCGCTGGCGCCAACCCTTCGCGATGATCCGCTCCACCGCGCGACCGTCAACCTGATCCACCGCGCGAGCTTCTTTCAGATCGATCTGTTCGTCGCGTCCGGTCGCGCCTACGAGCAAGCGCAGTTTGCGCGACGCGTGCCGCAGACCATCGCGATCAATCCGGAGCGCTATGCCTACTTCGTGAGCGCAGAAGACATCGTGCTGATCAAGTTGGAGTGGTATCGGATGGCGCAGGGGGTGCTCGATCGGCAGTGGGCCGATGTGCTCGCGGTGCTGGCGACTCAGGGCACCGTGCTTGACGTGCAATACATGCGGGCGTGGGCGACGCAGCTGGCGATCAGTGACCTGCTCGAAGCTGCGTTGCGCGGTGGTGCTCCACCCAAGCGCTCATCGTCATCTGACGATCCGCAACAACTGCGCCTGGATCTGTAATCGGCAGCGGATGGCGGGCCTGTTTGTGGTAATAGCTGATACTCGCCAGCCGGCGCTCGATCGTCGAGACAGCGTAGCGATCGATCAGGGCGACGACGTAGCGGAGAATGGTTTCGGGTGCGGCGGGCAGTGAGCGGCCGCCATGCTCGGCGCACCAGGCGATGAAGTGTTTCCAATTGGCAGCGTAGTTTTGAAGGGTGTGGGCGGTGTGACTGTGGGTGGTGTAGGCGCGGGCGCGGGTCAGCAGGGCGTCGAGATCGGCGTCGGACATCGTGGCACCTCGTGTGATTGTCGGATACGAGGTGTCACGGTAGCAGAGGCGGCACCGAGAGTGAACGAGAAACTGCGGAGCGATGGAAGGAAGGGAAGAGCGTGATCGACCTTCCGCTGTTCCGTATCTTCCTCGTACTGGGGTGGCTTGCGCAAGCATCGAGTCGAGAGCGGCATCAGATAATCTGGCACACCGTGTAGTTGTCGAATGCAAGATAGGCTACGATAGCAGATTGTTACAATAGTAGCCCTGCCATGATGCCAAGCATTCATCTTTCCTGTTCGGCGTAGAGTAGACGGTCGGCAGAAAATTATTCCGCTTCTATAGGCTCAAATAGATACGGCGGGTAAAGATAATCTTCACCTTCTTCATCAACGATTCTATACCACCCTTCCTCAACCCCTAATAAATCGTAAAGTTTACCAGGAATAAGAAAAGGTGTAACATCATCGTCACCAACCGATAGATGTCCTTCTGGATTACGAACCAATTGGAATCGATTCGTAACACAGCGCAGTTTTAGTCCAGATATCGCTTTACCTTCGCCCATACTTGAAGTCCTCCATTTTGATACCAGTGAATTTCAGCAAGGCGACGGCCTCCATCAGGCAGGTTTACGTAGTCCTCGCCTTTCAGTTTTAGCCAATCTTTGCCCCTTCCTCCAAACTGATCTACCAGTTGATCAATCGTTCGAATTCCGCTCCCTGCTGCGATTCGCCCATCTCGTCCTGGATAGGGTTTCAGCCTATTGCTTAGCGTTTGCCCAACCTCACCATTTGGTAAGCGACAAGCAATGTTATGTACCAACCAGTGCTGCTTGCCTACAAAAAATGTGTGCGCTACAGCAACCGTGAGATTATACATCTCCTGTGGGCGGGCTTCCACCCAGTGGGTCTGGACAATTCCTGTACTGCCGTCCAGACGCCACACATGCTCGCCAGGCCGCAGATTGTCTGCATCCACCCAGCCACGTTCGTTCGTGAAAAAGGGGTGGGCTTGGGTGGTCACGAGCGCCTCGCCGCCGACGACAAGATGGACAATCGTCGGATCGTGGTGGTGGATCGTCGCGGTAACAGTATAGCTGCCAGTACTGCCGGTGGCCTGGTCGTAGGCCAGCACATGGTCGCCGATCTGTAACGCGACGATGGGGCGCGCACCCAGATCGGTCTCCACCGCTGTGTCAGCGCTAAAGCTGTTGGCGCAAGGGCCTGCCCCGACTTCGCTTTCCTCCCCCGCCGCGCCGCCTTCACCACCAGCCACGGCTAAGGCTGCCGTCCCTGCCGCGGTACCCAACACCCGTCCAACCCCGCGCGGATCCTCGTTCAGCGCTGCCGCGGCACCGCTGGGGTCGCTGGCCAGGAACGTCGCTCCGCGTGCGACAGTTGCTGCTTGGTCCTGCAATCCAGCGACGGCAGCCGCCGGGTTACTCACGGCCTGGGCAATCGCTGCCGGCGCCATCACCACGCCCTCGACCACCGAGGCCGCACCCTCAGCGACACCCGCAAAGAACTGCCCGGCCTCGTGGTAGTTCAGGTCGCCGAGGCTGCTAATGAGTTGGCAATCGCCGATGCCGGGGATGCAGTGGCCTGTGGGGTCGTTGTAGCGCACCGGGTTATTATGGACATAACTGTAAAGGTTCAGATCCTGGGGATTGGCATACGCAGGCGCCACGCTATCGGCGCTGACAAATCGCGCCACGCCTGGGTCATAATACCGCGCATGATAATACAGCAGCCCCGTTCCGTCCAGTCGCTGGCCGGTGTAGTTCAGGTTCGTCTGGAGCACGCCGCCGCTGCGCACCGCGCCCCACGGGTCGAAGTCCTGCCGGCTCACGACCGCGCCCGCGCTGTCCGTCGCCAGGCTGACGCTGCCCAGGTGATCGCCGTGCAGGTAGGTCACACCCGCGCTGGTGCGCATGGCCACCACCTGCCCATGGAAGGTGTAGTACAGCGTCCGCGCGCCGCTGGTGGTCTGCTCCCACAGCCCCTGGAAGGAGACGGTTGTCGTCGTCGTGGTGCCGACGGTGACGGCCTTGGCCACCCGCTCGCCGTCCGCGTCGTAGGTGTAGCGCTCGCTTCCGCCCGCGTAGGTCACGCTCGCCGGCCGGTTGTCGGCGGTCCAGGTGTACGTGCGCCCGCCGCCGCTGACCAGGTTGCCGTTCGCGTCATAGCAGGAGCTGTCCGCGCCGACCCGCACCACGGTATGGGCTTTGGCGAGCGCGCCGTCCGCGCAGCTGGCGCTCTGCGCGCCGTAGCTATAGGCCACGCCGGCCTTGCTGGTGAGGTTGCCGAGCGGGTCGTAGGTGGAGATCTCGTTGTAGGGTGCGGGCGCACTGATCGGCGTGCTGGTCGGGGTGGCGGTGGCCGTGGCGGTTGCGCCACCCGGCGTGCTGCTCGGGGTGCTGGTCGGCGTCCGCGTCGCCGTGCGGGTCGGCGTGGCGGTCGGCCCTCCCGGCGTGCTGCTCGGCGTGCTGGTCGGCGTTTGCGTCGGCGTGCTGGTCGGCCCGGCCGGCGTGTTGGTCGGGGTCGCGGTGGGCGTGCCGCCGCCCGAGGGGCCGGGCATCGCCGCGCTATCCAGCCGGATGTCGTCGAACGTCGCGGCCACCGCGTTCCCGTTGGTCGCCCCCAGCACGAGCTTCGTCGCCTGGCTGGTGAACGTCTCCGCCGCGCTGCTGGCGAACGGCGAACCGAAGGCCGCGTCGCCACTCGCCAGGTAGGCCTCCAGCACGGCATTTCCGCCCGTGCCTTTCTTCTGATGGATGCCGACGCGGTAGAGCGTGCTGGCGGTTAGCGCCCCGCTCGTCCCGATTGTGGTCGAGCCGTTCTTGAGTTGGAGCGTCCCGCTAGTGGTTAGGTAGATCGCGCCCACGGTCGTGCCGCCGTTGGCGATCTGCGCGATGCGCGCCGTGGCCGGGAAGCTGGCCGCGCGCAGGTAGAACGACACGAACAGCTCGTCCACCCCGCTGAAGTTCTCCGTCAGATTGCCGGTATTGTTATTCGGGATGGTGGCGCTGAAGCTGCCCTTGAGCGGGGCGCCGGTCTCCAGGTTCACCGTGCCGCTGGTGCTGTCCACGCCGGTGGTCGGGTCGGTCAGGCTGCCGCCCTCGAAGGTGCTGTCCTTGATCCGCGTGCCGGCGCTGGGCGTCGCGGTGGGCGTATTGGTGGGGCCTGCCGGCGTGTTGGTCGGCGTGCTGGTCGGGCGCGGCGAGTTCAAGCTGCCGGAGGACATCTCACTGCAGTTCCCGACCGGCCGCTTCAAGCTGCCCGACGGCAGCCTGTTCCTGGAAGGCCAGGGCGTCAAGCCGACCCTGCGCGTCCCGCTCGACCAGAAGACGGTGCTGTCGAAGGATGATGTGGTGCTGCAGGCGGCCGAGCAGGCGCTCGGGCGCTAGCCTGGGGGCCTGCTCGGCCCCCGTGCCCCCGCGGGTGTTTCCTTCCCACATCGCTGCCGGGGGCCTGCGCGGCCCCCGTGCCCCCGCGGGCGGAGGTGGGCCGCCACCCCGCCACCCCCCGGCCGGGGCTAGCGCCCCTGGACCCCAAAAGGAACGCCGTCTCGGTTGCGGTGCTTGACGCGCATGCCCGGCGGCATCCACGCGCGGCGGGTAGCAAGCCCGCCCCATAGGAAGGATCTGGCATATCGCCGAGCGGCATTTCCCGCGCGCGACCCAGATTGTGGACTGGTATCACGCCAATGAGTATATCTGGCAGGCGGCGAGCGCGATTTGGGGCCAGGCGGGGGAGGAGCGTGCTCGCTGGGCGCAGGCGCAGTTGGACCTGCTGTGGGAGAGTCAGGTCGGCGAGGTGATGGACGAACTGGAGCGGTGGCAGACGTGTGGCGAGGCGGTTGCGGCGGCGCTGAGCTACTACCGCGAGCACCAGCAGCGCATGGATTACGCCAGCTACCGCGCGCGTGGGCTGCAGATTGGTAGTGGCAGTGCGGAAAGCGCATGTAAACAGCTGGTGACGGCGCGGCTGAAACAAGCCGGCATGATCTGGGACGCGGCCGGGGCGGAGGCAGTTGCCGCAGTGCGCGCGTGGCTGAAGAGTGCGCGCTGGGCGGAGGCGATGGCGCTGCGGGGCGGCTATCGGCGCAGGCAGGTCGAAGCGCCGAGTGCGCAGGAGCAGGGTCAAGGAGGTGGTGTTGCGGAGCAGGTGGCGGAGCCGGACACGACAGCGGCGAGCGAACGGCCGGCGCTGGCAGCGGAGGTGCTGGCACAGGTACAAGCCGAACTGGCGGCGCAGCGCGGGAAGAATGGCTGGGGGAAGGCGTGGAGCGTCAAGCGTCAACGGGAGGTCGCAGCACAACGAATGCAGGCAAGGCCAATCAGCACTGCCTGACAACGCTTGCCTGCACCCGGTGACACGTGGCGCGTCAGTGATGCCCATACCTCTCGATCATATGATATGATTTGGGTGCATTAGGGCAAGGAGTTCTTCACCACGGCGCATCAGCGTTCACGGACGCCTGCTGACAAAACCAATAAAGCACTACTGTCTCAAAATGCTGGCTACATACGCGTTCTAGATAAACTCCAACTACCTCCCACCATCACAACCAGCCAAATGAACCCACCAAGAATACCTACCCAGGTCAGTACTTGGTAACGTAGATAGAACCATGCTGTCCAAAAGAGAGCGATAGCAAAGGCGGAGATGAAACCAGCGCGTAGATACCAAATTGACCCTACTTTCGCGTTTTTTTGCCTTCGTCGGATGAAATTCGCAATGATAGTCGCAATAAATGCGGAAAGCAGGCTTCCTATGAGCATTCCAGAAATCAGCATAGCTGGCATGATTTTCCCTCGGGTGTGAATGGCTTCAGAATCTATGATCCCGGAGCCTTGGGAGGTCCGTACATAACACCAGGTGCCCCATGGTCTACCATGCTTCGGAAGAGAGGCACTGAGGCTTTATACTCGTGCGCTTGAACATATGATGCCCAGGCCGCAGTTCCGGCAGCAGCGCCAGCACCAGTAAGTATGGCTCCTATAGCGCATCCTCCTAGTGAAAATGGGCCACTGGCAATTCCACCGACAAGACAGCCACCAGTTGCACCCGCTATGGTATTCGGAAGCACGGCATCCCAGGCAGCCTGAGCAGTATCAGCGTGTTGCTTGAAGTCTTGGAAGCCGGTGTCATACTCGTACACGTATTTGACGCACGGCTTTTGTAGGCAGCCCGGCACAGTACCGCGCATTTTCACCCGATAAAGGCGCTCGCGCTGCCCGTTCTTGTTGATCTTGTAAAGTAGACCCGTGTTCTCATCAGCGTACACGGTTGTACCCTGACCATCAACATATGATGTACCAGGAGTTCCAGCGACTGTTTCATATCCCCAGTCACCGAAATCAACTTTTTGAGGTTCCAGATAATGCCCACTCGGATCCGTCCAGCGCAATGGATTATTCTGTACATAGCTATACCGATTCAGCGCCTGCGCGTTCGCTGGTCCCCAGATGCTGCCAAGCTTCTGTTTCTCGTCGTCCGACAGCTGGAACCAGAAGCCGAAATCATTCTCGGCACCCAGCTTGGAGACAAGCCCCGGCTCGTGGAAGTCGACGGTCAGCGACTTGAGCGTCACGCCATCCATGCTGCCGGCTGCTAAACCAGGAACGACTGAATCCGCTGACACAAACCTAGCCACACCTGGGTCATAATACCGCGCATTATACGACGACAGACGGCCTGCGTCGAGCCCTACCAGCAGGGTTTACCGCATCAGAACGACGATTACCGGCTTCGCTGCCCTTGAACACAACGTGGTATACTGCCAGAAGCGAAATACCAGCCAGCAGCGGCCATGACCGCCGGGTACTTGCTGGAAGCACGGACGATCGAGCGCGTCGCTCACTCGTATGTGCCGTGGAGAACCGTATGAGTCAAACCATCACAGCAGTGTATGAGAACGGTGTGCTGCGGCCGTTGACCCCGCTGGCCTTGCCAGAACACGCTCGTGTAGAACTGGACGTTCGGCCCATTGCAGCGCCGCTGGAGGCAGCGGCCCAGCGCGAACGCGTGCGTGAAGCCCTCGCTGCTGCCGGCGTGCTCGCCAGTACTGGCCAGGACACCAATGCCCCAGAACCGTTACGCCCGCACGAGCGAATGGCGCTGGCCCAGGCGCTGGCAGAAGCCGGCGTGCCGCCGCTCTCGACCAGCATCCTGGAGGAGCGTGAGGGGCGCTGATGGCCGACTTCTACGCCGACAGCAGTGTGCTGGTCAAGCGCCACGTACGCGAGACCGGCACTGACTGGTTCGTCGCCGTGGCCGATCCGGCGACCGGCAATACGATCCTCACCGCACAGGTGAGTGTCGTCGAGGTCATCAGTGCGTTCCAGCGGCGCGTGCGCGAAGGCACACTGAGCGCCGCTGATGCTGCACGCCTGAGTGCGGATTTTCAGGCACTCTGCCAGGTCGAGTACCGCCTGGTCGCGCTCACTGCGCCGGTTGTTGATCAGGCGTGCCAGTTGCTAGTGCGCCATCCGCTGCGAGCGTATGACGCTATGCAGCTGGCCGCGGCGATGGTGGCGAATGAAGCCCTGGTCGCGGCGGGCATGGCGACAGTGACGTTTCTCAGCGCCGATCAGCGGCTCCTAGACGCTGCGCGGGTTGAAGGATTCACGACTGCCGATCCCAGCACCTTTCCATAGCAATCCGAGCGACAAGACCTCTTCCCCAGCAGCTCGGCCCCACCGCAAGCTGGACTATGCCCCTACGAGTGGTCGCCTAACTGCGCCTACTGTTCAATCATGCGCGGTATTATGACCCAAGGGTGGCGCGGTTCGTCAGCGCGGATGGCGTGGTACCGGGAGCGGGGGCACTCACGGCCTGGCCGAGTGATGCGACTGCCGCACCGTTGTTTGCGCAGGGGCCGAAGGATAAAGATGGCAATCCCACGGCACCGCACAACCCGCAGACGCTCAATAGGTATAGTTACGGATGGAACAATCCTGTCAGGAACACTGATCCGACCGGGCATTGTAGCTCGGGCTTGTCGTGGGGCATGGTCAATGGTCAATGTTACCAGGAAGCCTTCCAGCAATACATGGATCCAAGCCGGTCGCTCACAGATCGCGCGATTGGATTCATCTATGCCCAAGCTGATATTGCCCTTGTTTCGGTGGCGACTGTCGCGACCTATGGATTAGGCTCAGCAGTCATTGGAGGAGGAGCAGCGGTTACTGCGGAGGCGGGTGGGGCTACAACCGTAACAGCATCGAAGGTAGACCCCAATAAGTTAATTCACATATTTGACAAAGCAGAGCATGCGCTCGATGAATTTGTGAGTGCTCAAGGAGGGCGAGAGCAAGCCTTTCGGGCTATTCAGGATGCTGCCAACCAGGCACTTCGAGAAGGGAAGCTCGTTCCCGGGCCTAATGGAATTATTCCTAGTGGTAATGCAGGTCCGATTATCGACGTAGGTGGCACACAGATACGCCTGATCGGCGGACGCGTTATTGATGATGTCGTTCAAATTTCATCTGCGAGCAGGCAAGGATTATAAAATGACCACAATTCTGACCCCGCTCGAACGTGCACTCATAGAGCTTGTAGCAGCCGAGAACTGGCCTGGCTTTCGAATCGATGGTCTATATGTAAAGAAGCGCGAAAATACTGGTGTTGGACGCTACACATCTCTCGAAGACAGTCACAAACAACAGCTGAATGATGGAGACTATGGTGCACAAGGATGGTTGCTCGAAATGGAAGGCATCAAACATGGGCTAGGTTTCGTCGTCAACGTCTCCGCAGGTGCAATCAATTACCTGGAAATAGCCGTGTACGGCAACGAAAGCTGGGATGGTGTGGAGAGGATTTGGAAACTCGTGTGACGTCCTTCACGGATTAAGTATCGATATTGCTGCCATTGCGGAATGCTTGGCCACTAACAATTTCTGCTGCATCGAGCCAGCGACGTAGCGCGTGTACCGGGCAAGTCTCCGCTTGTGTGCCGTAGGGCAACCCACGGCGCTTTACCATGTGGTGCCACACCCTTCTTGCGTCGGATGTCGCGCATCGTTCGCTCGACCTCAGGGTCTTTGGTGGGCAGCGGGTGGCGGGCCTGTTTGTGGTAGTAACCGATACTGGCGAGCCGCCGCTCGATGGTCGAGACGGCGTAGCGATCGACGAGTGCGACGACGTAGCAGAGGACGGTTTCCGGCGCGGCAAGCAGTGCGCGGCGTCCATGTTTGGCGCACCAGGCGGTGAAGTGTTTCCAATTGGCAGCGTCGTTTTGAAGGGTGTGGGCGGCGTGACGGTGGGTGGTGTAGGCGCGGGTCAGCAGGGCATCGAGGTCGGCGTCGGACATCGTGGCACCTCGTCGGTAACAGCGCGGATACGAGGTGCCAAGATAGCAGAGGCGGTGCGGAGGTTGAGTAAGAAACGGCGAAACGACATTCAAGATCTTCCGCGCCTACCGCATATCGGTTTCACGGTTTCAAAGATGTGCACCAACGATCGAAACCGGCAAAGGGTCCTGCAATAGTCAGATATACATCATAATCAGTTTCTCCTAATTGAGTTGCGACTATAACGACGCTCAAAGTGAAAGGAGGTCTTGATGGGGAGCTCGTATAACCAAAGGTAAAGCCTTTGGACGTGTTGCTTATTGGCTCCCAGCCATGAGAACGAAGTTGATCCTCGTAATATTCAAAAACCTTTTCTTGAGAAGTTGATGTCCGATATGACGTAATACGTTGTGTACTTTGTACTTGCTTGTAACCAATATTTTGGGCATCTGGATAGATCGGAATTGGAGGGCATTCACTCTTTTCAGAGCCACATGCCACCAAAATAAGGCTGAAAATAGCTGCAATGGCGACAGGAAAAATCTTCACGTTGTTGCTCCAAGCGCATTAAACCTGGCGGCTTTTGGCAAGAATGGGCGGACATAGTCTCTGCGAGTGTCTCCAATATAGGGCTTTCCCGTCGCTGGGTCAACGAATCTGCTATGCGTCGGATAAACGGCAGCGGCTACAGTTTCGGCCCAGTCTTCATAACGTGTAGTTTTATATAGCGAGGCAGTATCTCCAAGCGCGACATAACTTCCAAATCCCCACCAGGAGTCGTAGCTGCCCGTAGCATCCATCAA
Organism: Candidatus Ribeiella danica; assembly: GCA_016717335.1. Lineage (GTDB taxonomy): Bacteria > Chloroflexota > Chloroflexia > Chloroflexales > Roseiflexaceae > Ribeiella > Ribeiella danica. The sequence goes on along the minus strand of JADKFS010000002.1, from coordinate 261,446 downwards.
TCCCTTCGACATGGCTCCGCCAGTTGCATCATCCCAGACATGAGCTTGCTCGTGAACCAGATTAACAAGAGCAAGCTTATCATCTCCAAAAAGCGCATCATAAACTGTCATGGTGATTGTCTTAGAAAACCAACCTGGCGCTTGGACTTGTGCTGGGCGATTGGCATCAGACGCATTAGCAGTTTCGCGATTTAACTGGAGAGAATAGTACCCATTAGCAGTCATAGTATTGCGGTAATCCATTGTTGACCATCCAGCCGCGGTTTTTAAATCGAGAATGCTATTGACAAAAAGCTTCAGTTCGTCATATTTCCAATCTGAAAGTGTTAGGTTCCAACCATGATCATTGAGATACTTTTCGCATCCAGCAAGGCTTTCATCGTATCCCTCAGCACAATGGCCGGTCGGATCGATGTATTTGACAGGATTGTTAAGGACATAACTATAGCGATTCCTTGTCTGTGGATTTTCACGCTCCGGTGCAATCGTATCCGCGCTAACAAACCGCGCCAGCGCTGGGTCATAATACCGCGCATGATAATACAGCAGCCCGCTGCCGTCCAATCGCTGGCCGGTGTAGTTCAGGTTCGTCTGGAGCACGCCGCCGCTGCGCACCGCGCCCCACGGGTCGAAGTCCTGCCGGCTCACCACGCCGCCGGCGCTGCCCGTCGCCAGGCTGACGCTGCCCAGGTGATCGCCGTGCAGGTAGGTCACACCCGCGCTGGTGCGCATGGCGACCACCTGCCCGTTGAAGGTGTAGTACAGCGTCCGCGCGCCGCTGGTGGTCTGCTCCCACAGGCCCTGGAAGTACACCGTGGTGGTGGTCGTGGTGCCGACGGTGACGGTCTTGGCCACGCGCTCGCCATCCGCGTCGTACAGATAGCTCTCGGTCCCGCCCGCGTAGCTCACCGTGGCCGGCCGGTTGTCGGCGGTCCAGGTGTACGTGCGCCCGCCGCCGCTGACCAGGTTGCCGTTCGCGTCGTAGCAGGAGCTGTCCGCGCCGACCCGCACCACGGTATGGGCTTTGGCGAGCGCGCCGTCCGCGCAGCTGGCGCTCTGCGCGCCGTAGCTATAGGTCACGCCGGCCTTGCTGGTGAGGTTGCCGATCGGGTCGTAGGTGTAGGTCTCGTTGTAGGGTGCGGGCGCACTGATCGGCGTGCTGGTCGGGGTGGCGGTGGCCGTGGCGGTTGCGCCACCCGGCGTGCTGCTCGGCGTGCTGCTCGGCGTGCTGGTCGGCGTCCGCGTCGCCATGCGGGTCGGCGTGGCGGTCGGCCCTCCCGGCGTGCTGCTCGGCGTTTGCGTCGGCGTGCTGGTCGGGCCGGCCGGCGTGTTGGTCGGGGTCGCGGTAGGCGTGCCGCCGCCCGAGGGGCCGGGCATCGCCGCGCTATCCAGCCGGATGTCGTCGAACGTCGCGGCCACCGCGTTCCCGTTGGTCGCGCCCAGCACCAGCTTGGTCGCCTGGCTGGTGAAGCTCTGGCTGGAACTACCGGCGAACGCCGCCCCGAACGCCGCGTCGCCACTCGCCAGGTAGGCCTCCAGCACCGCATTGCTGCCCGTGCCTTTCTTCTGATGGATGCCGACGCGGTAGAGCGTGCTGGCGGTTAGCGCCCCGCTCGTCCCGATTGTGGTCGAGCCGTTCTTGAGTTGGAGCGTCCCGCTAGTGGTTAGGTAGATCGCGCCCACGGTCGTGCCGCCGTTGGCGATCTGCGCGACGCGCGCGCTGGCCGGGAAGCTGGCCGCGCGCAGGTAGAACGACACGAACAGCTCGTCGACCGCGGCGAAGTTTTCCGTCAGGTTGCCGGTGCTGTTATTCGGAATGGTGGCGCTGAAGCCACCCTTAAGCGGCGCGCTGGTCTCCAGATTCACCGTGCCGCTGGTGCTGTCCGCGCCGGTGGTCGGGTCGGTCAGACTGCCGCCCTCGAAGGTAATATCCTTGATCCGCGCGCCGCCGCTGGGCGTCGCGGTGGGGGTGTTGGTCGGCGTGTTAGTCGGGCCGATAGGCGTATTCGTCGGCGTGTTGGTCGGGCCGACGGGCGTGTTGGTCGGCGTGGGTCCGACGGGCGTGTTGGTCGGCGTGGCGGACGGCCCAAGCGGCGTGCTGGTGGGCGTGGCGGTGGGCATGCCGCCACCCGATGGATCGGGCATCGCCGCACTATCCAGCCGGATGTCGTCGACGGTCGCGTCCACCGCGCTTGAGTTCGTCGCCCCGACGCGCAGCTGCGTGGCCTGGCTGGTGAAGCTCTGGCTGGTGCTGCCGGCGAATGCTGACCCAAACGCCGCGTCGCCGGCAGCGAGATAGGCCTCCAGCACCGCGTCGCCGCCCGCGCCCTTCTTCTGGTGGATACCGACGCGGTAGAGCGTGCCGGCGGTCAGCGCGCTGCTCGTCCCAAGCGTGGTCGAGCCGTTCTTGAGCTGCAGTGTGCCGCTGGTGGTCAGGTAGATTGCCCCCACGGTTGTGCCGCTGTTGGAGATCTGGGCGATGCGCGCCGTGGCCGGGAAGCTGGCCGCGCGCAGGTAGAACGACACGAACAGCTCGTCCACCCCGCTGAAGCTCTCGTTCAGATAGCCGGTGCTGGTGAGCGGGATGGTGGCGCTGAAGCTGCCCTTGAGCGGCGCCTGTGTTTCCAGATTCACCGTGCCGCTGGTGCTGTCCACGCCAGTGGTGGGGTCGGTCAGGCTGCCACCCTCGAAGGTGCTGTCTTTGATCGGCGCGTTCAGCTGCGCTAGGGTCGCGGGCGGGGCGCCGGACGCGGCCGGCAGATCGCGCATGTCGGCGGTGCGCACCGGGTAGCGTGGGGCGGGGCGACGCCCGCCGCCATCGACGGCTAGCGCGGCGGGCATCCCGGTGGTGGTGGCGCTGGTCCAGGCGTGGACCAGGCGATCGCGCTCGTCGTAGGCAAAGTGCTGGGTCTGCGGCCACTGCGGATCGGTGATGGTGGCTACATTATCGGCAGCGTCGTAGGTGTAGCTGCGCTGGAACAGCGGCGACGTCGTGACCTGGCTCGTGCTCAACCGCGCGGTGGTCGGCTCATAGCTCCAGCTTTGCTGCAGGGTGTTGCCCAGGGTCCAGCCATCCGGCTGATCGAGCGCGGTGTAGGTCGCGCCGTGGGCGTAGCACAGCCCGGCGGTCGCGTTTGTGCAGACGCTGGTCGGCCGCTCGCCCGCGTCGTAGCTGTAGGTGAGTGTTTCACCGGTCTTGGAGTAGGTCTGCGTCGCGACCAGGTCGGCGGCGTTGTAGCTGGAGCCCAGGCTGGTCGTCACCCCCGCCACGCTCTGACTGACCAGAGTCGTGCGCCCGCGCGCGTCGTACGCCCAGCGCGCGTAGGTCTGGGTCGCCCCGTTGAGCGCCGTCGCCATCGCGGTCCGCTGTCCGATGCCATAGATCGGCTGCGCCGGGGGCACCGGCGAGGTCTGGCGATCATAGCTGTAGCTGTTGGTCCGTCCGCCCGGCAGCGTCATCGTCGTCAAGCGGTTCAGATCATCATAGCCGAAGGCGATCGTCTGGCCCTGTGCGTCGGTCTGACTGGTCAGGTTGCCGTTGACATCGTAGGCGTAGGTCCAATTGCCCCTGTCCGGGTCGCGCATGGCCGGTTTGTTCGGGTTGAGCAGGTTGCTCTTGCGCCCCAGGCTGTCGTACTGGATCTCCGTCACGTTCCCGGCCGTGTCGGTCACCCTGGTCAGCTGGTCGAGCGCGTCGTACTGGTAGGTGGTCGTGGCATCCACCGCCCACTGGCTGGTATAGTTGCCGCCGCAGCTTGCCCAGCTGTAGCTCTCTGCGCCGCAGTTGCCGCTGATCTCATAGACCGTGACCCGCCGATCTGGTTCTCCGCAAACTCGAACTGGCTGTCGAGCGACTCGCGCGCCGCGACGCTGAAGTGCACGCGGTAGCGCCCGCCGGCCCAGGTGATCGTCTCGGGCCAGAGATCGACATCGGCGTGCCCACTCACATGAAAACAGTTGGCGTTCAAGAGATTACTGACGCGCCCATAGGTATAGGTGATCGCATTCCCATGCGGATCGGTCACACTCGTCAACGCCCACTTGTACGCCTGCATGTAGGCGAAGTCGCCACCACCATCCACGCAATCTTCCCAACCCCACCAGGCATCCTCGCTAAACGCGTAGCGGGTGCCGTCCTTGGTCCAGACGTACCAGCTGTAGCGCGGGCGGACGCCATCGCCGCGCGTGGGGTCGACGACCGGATTGCGCTCCGCCTTCACCCGTAGGTAGCGCTCGTCGGTGGCGTGCCACTCCCAATCGGAGGGGTCGTCATCGCTCGGCGAGCTCACGCGCTGGGCGCCACGCACCAGATCAAAGGCCTGCCCATTGAGCACGAGCGCGTAGTAATTGATCGTACCGCTGCCGGGATAGTCAATCTTGTTCAGCGCCACCGCACCGGTATCCAGGCTCCAGCCCTTGCCGACCCAGCTGGCCTGGCTCTTGAGGCGTTGCCCGGTGGCACCATCCGTCGCATCGCTGGAGTAGCTCAGAGTCAGCTGCGGCGCGCTGCCGGCGGGACCGGCCGGCACGTCAATCGGATAGCTATAGGTGGCCGCGCCGGTATACAGGCTGACCTGCCAGCCCTGCAGCGACGGGACGAAGGCCGTCGAGGGTGAGGAGCCATCGCTCAGCTCGAACGGGGTGAAATGATCCACCAGCGCCGTCGCCGTCCCGGCAACCGGGTCGATCGTCGTGGGGAGGGCCTGCCAGCGCCCGTACGTCACGCGGTTGGCGGTCTGGGTCACCGGCGCGGTGGCGTCGTACCAGAACAGCGCCAGGTCGCTGGCACTGAACCCCCGCGCGGCCAGCTGCTCGGGTGTATAGCTGACGGTGATCGTCAGCGGCGTGGTGAACTGGTGGATCGCCTGGTCGGCATCGTCGGTGGCGTCGAGATAGAAGACGCCCAGGCCGCGCCGGACGCTGGCGCGCACGGGCGCGGCCGGCCCGGCCAGTGGCGTGATCGCATGCCGCAGCGTCAGCGCACGGTTGCTGGCGCGGGCGGGCAGCTGTACCTGCACGTGCCCGTCGGCGCTGCGCAGCACCGCGGCGGCGCCGGGCGTGAAGCGCGCCGTCGTTGGCCCCCGTGCGCGATCGACGACGGAGGCGCCGCCGTACTCCTGCACGGGTCGGGCCAGGCCGTCGGCGGTCGCCTGCGCCGTGAGCAGCAGGGCGTCGCCTGGCGGGGCGCGCACCACGCGGAGCGTGCCAGTCAGTGCGATGGTTGTCCGGCCAGCCAGCCGCCCGACGCGCCAGCGCCAGCCGCCGGCCGGACTGACGGTGTCGGGGCCGGGGAGCGCCAGCGCGCCCTCCGGCGTGGGCAGCGTGACGACCAGATTGGTGGCCGGATCGGGCGCGTCATTGATCACGGTGATCGTCAGGGTCGCCGTTTCGCCGATCGCAACGGGATCGGGATCGAGCGCACTGTGCAGCGACAGGTGGTAGGGGTTGGTGCCAGGGGCTGCCGCGCCGGACAACCGAGCGCACGCGATGGCCCGACTCTACAACGTGAAAAAGTGGTTGTCAAGTTGGTATTTGGCTTCCTGATGCGGTATAGATAGCAGTGCGGGGGCTTGGAGGGGTAGCGAAACCCGGCCCACCAGGCAGGGGGTGAGCGGCAGCCCTAGCCGGCGGGTGGCCGTGCGCACAGGCGACGGATGGACGGCGCGATCCAGGATCGGCGGGCAGTTGCCCGCAGCGCAACGCGGGGTTCGATCGTCCTGGCCAGATGCGCCGCCCCAGCCCGTCGTGGCACGAGCCGCCCGGCGCTGGACGTGATGTCCGGCGCATACCGTGGGCAGCGCGCTCACACAGGCGCGTGCGGTGAGTGCTACTTGGTAAACGGAGCAGCGGCGGTTTTTGGGGCATGGGGAGCGGCGGAATGTGCAAGAACGCTTCTAAATTCCTGATTGACTCATCAATCAAGATACTGTATACTCCTGATTGACTGGTTAATCAAGAGCATATGAGGCCGATATGGAGCAGAGCGAAGAGCAGGAGGCGATCGATCGGCGCCAGCAGATTCTCGAGGCCGCGCTGCAGGTCTTCAGCACCAAAGGCTTTCACAAGGCAACCAACAAGGATATCGCCGAGGCCGCCGGCGGGATCTCGCCCGGACTGATCTACTGGTACTTCAAGGACAAGGAAGACCTGTTCCTGTCGATCGTGCGCGAGCGCGCGGCGATCTTCCAGCTCGCCGATCACCCCGAGCAGCTGATGGACCTGCCGCCCGAGCAAGGACTGGCGCTGATTGGGCGCACCTACCTGTCGGTCTTTCGCGTGCCTGGCAATGTCGCGTTCTTCCGGATTGCGGTCGGCGAGGCGATCCGCTTTCCGCAGATCGCCGAGATGTTCCTGCAGGTCGTCGCCAAGCGCTTCCTACAGCTCGTGAGCCAGTACCTGCAGCACCAGGTCGACCTTGGGCGGCTGCGCCCGCACGACACGCTGATCGCCGGGCGCAGCTTCGTGGGCATGTTCATCGTCAACGTGGTCGCGCGCGAGCTGCTGCGCGAGCCCGAGGCGCTGGCGATGCCGGACGAGCAGATCGTCGGATCGGTCGTCGCGATCTTTTTGGGCGGGCTGGCGGCCTAGCGGCAATCGGCAGTTGACAATACATTGAGGGTGTTCCAAAACCTTTTGGCGATAGACCATTGACAATAGACGATGGCGCTTGCATCCTATCGTCCGTCCTCCATTGTCTACGTGATCCGGGAATTTGAGCTACTGCCGGCTGCAACGGCTTATCGGGGCAGCGTTTCGGCTGCAAGAAAGGGTTGAGCCATGGGATCGCGCCTGCTGCCGATCATCCGCAAGGAGTTCATCCACATCATCCGCGACCCGCGCACGCTGGTGGTCATGTTTTTCATGCCGCTGATGCAGCTGATCTTGCTCGGCTACGCCGCGACCTCGGACGTGCGCGACGTTCCGCTGGCGGTGTTCGACCAGGACCGCTCGCCGCAGAGCCGCAGCCTGATCGAGTCGTTCGTCCAGTCCGGCCAGTTCTCGGTCGCGCAGCGGGTCGCCCGCGAGCAGGAGCTGACCAGCCTGATCGACAACGGCACGGTGCGGGCCGGCCTGATCATCCCGCCGACCTACGCGGCCGACCTGACCGGCGGCCGCGGCGCGCAGGTGGCCTTTGTGCTGGACGGCTCCGACCCGTCGGTCGCCTCGTCGGCGCTCTCGTCGGCCCGCCTGATCGGCCAGGTCGAGGCGACTACGATCCAGCAGCAGACCCTGGCGCGGCGCGGCGGCAGCCTGACGATCGTCGCTCCGATGGAGGTTCGCACCCGCGTCTGGTACAACCCCGATATGCAGAGCGCCGTCTTCATGGTCCCCGCGCTGATCGGGCTGATCCTGCAGATGCAGGCCACGCTGCTGACGGCGTCGGCGATCGTGCGCGAGCGCGAGCGCGGGACGATCGAGCAGCTGATCGTCACGCCGATCCGGCCGATCGAGCTGATCGTCGGCAAGATCCTGCCCTACGCCCTGGTCGCGCTGCTGATCACGATCGAGATCCTGGTGATCGGCACGCTCTGGTTCGGCGTGCCGATCAAGGGCAGCCTGCCGCTGCTGCTCGGCATCTCCTGCCTGTTCCTGCTCTCGTCCCTCAGCATCGGCCTGCTGATCTCGACCGTGGCGCAGACCCAGCAGGAGGCGTTTCTGCTGACGTTCCTGACGATCCTGCCGTCGGTGTTCCTGTCGGGCTTCATCTACCCGATCGCTGCCTTGCCGAAGGCGCTGCAGCTGATCAGCGGCGTCGTCCCGCTCAGCTACTTCCTGGTGGTAGTGCGCGGGATTGTGATCAAGGGCGTCGGCATCCCGGCGCTCACGAGCCAGATTATCGCGCTGACGATCTTCGGCCTGGTGCTGATCGTCCTGGCGTCGCGGCGCTTCCGCAAGCGGCTGGATTAGTGGTGAGGCGTGAATCCCAGACCTATGACCTGCCGCACGGCAAGACTGTTGTCGGTGCCGGTCGCTGGCGACGGACGGCTGACTAGCGAAATGGGGGCGAAGATGTCTGCGATTGTGCTTTCGCTTGACTCGACCGATGCGACGCTCGACCGCGCGGGCGGGAAGGGCGCCAACCTGGCTGAGCTGGCGCGCGCCGGCTTCGCCGTGCCGCCCGGCTTCCTGGTCACCACCGATGCGTATCGCGCGTTCGTCGGGACCAACCGGATCGCCGAGCAGATCGTCGGCCTGGCGCGCGCCGCCTCGCCCGAGGACCCGGTCGCGCTCGAGCAGGCGTCTGATGAGATCCGCACGCTGTTCGAGCGCGGGCGCCTGCCGGGCGAGCTTGCCGGCGCGGTCCTCGCGGCCTACCGCGATCTCTCGTCCGGCGGCGCGCTGCCGCTGGCCGTGGCGGTGCGCTCGTCGGCGACGGCCGAGGATCTGCCGGGGCTGTCGTTCGCCGGCCAGCAGGATACCTACCTGAACATCGTCGGCGACGACGCGCTGCTCGATGCGGTGCGCCGCTGCTGGGCCAGCCTGTGGACCGCGCGCGCGATCGGCTACCGCGCCCGCAACCAGATCGCGCCCGACCAGGTGGCGCTGGCGGTGGTCGTGCAGCGCCTGATCCCATCCGAGGTCTCCGGCGTGCTGTTCACCGCCAACCCGCTCACCGGGCGGCGCGACGAGATCGTGATCGACGCCAGCTTCGGGCTGGGCGAGGCGATCGTGTCGGGCCAGGTCGAGCCCGACCACTACGTGGTCGACCAGCGCGTCTGGTGGATCAGCAGCCGCAAGCTCGGCGCCAAGGCGCTGGCGATCGTCCCGCGCGAAGGCGGCGGCACCGACGAGGTGACCGGCGAAGACGGCCGCCAGGCGCTTCCCGACGCGCAGATCCTGGAGCTGGCGCGTACCGCCGGCCGGGTGGCCGCGCACTTCGGGGCGCCGCAGGATATCGAGTGGGCCTGGGCCGGCGGCACGCTGCACCTGCTGCAGTCGCGCCCGATCACGTCGCTCTACCCGCTGCCGGACGCGCCGGGCGTCGGCGGCGAGCCGCGGGTCTACTTCAGCCTGAACTCGGTCCAGGGCGTGGTCGACCCGCTGACGCCGCTGGGCTGCGATATCATCCAGCTGCTCGCCGGCGGCATGCTGCAGTTCCTGCAGGTCGAGCGCCCCGCCGCGCAGATCGTCCCGGCGGCCGGCGGTCGACTATTCGTTGACATAACTGATATCACAGGACTCTGGCTCAGCATCCTGTCGAAGCTCGACCCGGGCGCCCGGCAGACGCTGGCGCGGCTGGTCGACCAGGGCCAGGTTGCGGCCGTGAAGCCGCCGGCGGCGCGCCTGCGGGCGCTGCTGCCGACGCTGCTGCCGATGGTCGGCCGGGCGCTGGCGGCGCAGCTTGGGCCTGAGTATATGCGCGCCAAGGCCAGCGTGGACATCGAGCGCTTTCTGGAGCGGGCCAGCCGGCGCCTGGCCGCCGCGCGCACGCTGGCCGAGCGGCTGGCGACCCTGGAGGAGCACATCGCGCAGGCCATCCCGCTGATCCTGCCGCGCATGGCGCCGCTGTTCGGCCCCGCCGGCATCGGGGGCATGCTCATCGTCGATCGCTGGCTGGTCGAGTGGCTTGGGATGCGCCCGGGCGCGGTGTTCCAGCTGCTGCGCGGCCTGCCCGGCAACGTCACCAGCGAGATGGACCTGCGGCTGTGGGCCGAGGTGCAGGCGATCCGCGCCGACCCGGCCGCGCGCGAGGCGCTGCTGGCCCGGCCGATCGACGACCTGGTGGCGGACTACCGGCGCGGCGCGCTGCCGCCGGCCGCGCGGGGGGCGCTCGACCGCTTCCTCAAGCGCTACGGCATGCGCGGCGTGGCCGAGATCGACATTGGGCGGCCGCGCTGGCGCGACGACCCGGCGTCGACCATCCAGACCATCCAGAACTACCTGCGGCAGGACGATCCCGATCTCGCGCCGGACGTCGTCTTCCGGCGCGGCGCGGCCGAGGCCGAGCGGCTGGCGGCCGAGTGGGCCGAGCAGATCCGCCACACGCGCTTTGGCCCGGCCCGCGCGAGGCTGTTCGCCGGTGTGGTTCGCCGGATGCGGCTCCTGACCGGCCTGCGCGAGGCGCCCAAGTTCTACCTGATCCGGATGCTCGGCATGTATCGCCCGGCCCTGCTCGACAGCGGCCGCGACATGGTCGCGCACGGCGCGCTTGAGCGGCCCGAGGACATCTTCTTCGTCCCGATCGGCCAGCTGAAGCGCTACGCGGCCGGCGAGCCGCTCGACCTGAAGGCGATCGTCGCGGCCGGGCGCGCCGAGTACGAGCACGAGCGCGCGCGCCGGCAGATGCCGCGGCTGCTGCTCAGCACCGGCGAGGTGTTCTACGACGGCATGAGCGAGCCAGGGACCGACGACATGGTCGGCGACCCGGTCTCGCCGGGCGTGGCCGAGGGGCGGGCGCGCGTGGTGCTCGATTCGCGCGGCGTGCGCCTGGAGCCGGGCGAGATCCTTGTCTGCCCCGCGACCGACCCCGGCTGGACGCCGCTGTTCCTGACGGCCGGCGGCCTGGTGATGGAGGTCGGCGGGATGGTCACGCACGGCTCGGTCGTCGCGCGCGAGTACGGCATCCCGGCGGTCGTCGGCGTCCACGAGGCGACCACGCGCCTGCGCACCGGGCAGCGCATCCGCGTCGACGGCACGCTCGGGCGGGTGACGGTGATCGAGGGTTGAGGCGTGGGGCTTGGGGCTTGGGTGATGACAAGGTGACAAGGACTTGTGGGGCTTGGGGCTAGGGGCTTGGGTGATGACAAGGTGACAAGATGACAAGGTGACAAGGTGCGGAGCGTCGTGGTCTTTGGTCTTTGGTCTTTGGTCCATCGTCCATCGTCCATCCTCCAGCCTTGGTCTACCGACTACTGACTCCTGACTACCGACTACTGACTACTGGCTACGGAGAAGTGCCATGCACAATCGAATTCGTATTATCGGGCCGGTCTTGCTCGTGGCGGTGCTGGTGGGTGGCGGACTCTGGTGGTGGAGCCGGGGGGCCAGCGCGTCGAGCGCGGCCGGGGCTCTCAGCGGCTCCGGCACGATCGAGGCCGAAGACGTGCTGATCACCGCCGAGGTCGCCGGCCGCGTCCAGGACCTGCTGGTCGAGGAAGGCCAGCAGGTCGACGCCGGGCAGACGCTCGTGCGGCTCGACTCGGCGCTGCTGGAGGCCCAGCGCGACCAGGCCCAGGCGGCAGTGCAGCTGGCCGAGGCTAACCTGGCGCTGCTGAAGGCCGGCTCGCGCCCGGAGGAGCTGGCCGCCGCGCAGGCGACCGTCGACCAGGCGCGCGCGGCCCGCGACGGCGCCGCGAAGGGCTATGAGAACGCGCTGAAGCTGCTGAAGGACCCGCAGGAGCTGCAGGCGCAGGTCGTGCAGGCGCAGGCCGCGCGCGACTCGGCCCAGAAGGCGCTGGCGCAGCTGCGCGCCGGGACGCGCGCGGAGGATCTCGCGGCGGCCCAGGCGGCGCTCGACCAGGCCCACATCAACGCCCAGGCGACGCGCGACCGGCTCTCGCTCGCCAAGACCCAGGCCGAGGCGCAGGTGCAGCAGGCCGCGCTGGCGCTGACCCAGGCACAGGCGCGCTACGCCCAGGCCAAAGGCTACTATGAGTACGCCCAGGATACCGGCAACGACCCGGTGGTGCCCAAGGTCACCGATGCGAAGACCGGCACGAAGGTGTCGAACCGGCTGAGCGACGGGCAGATGGCCAACTACGCGGCCCAGCTCGTGCAGGCCGAGGCGGCGATGCACCAGGCCGAGACGGCGGTCCAGCAGGCGACCGCGGCGGCCGAGTCGGCCCGGCAGGCCGAGGTGACCGGCGTGCAGGCGGCCGACAGCCAGGTCGCCGCGGCCGAGTCGCAGCTGGCCAAGCTGCGCAGCGGCCCGACCGGCGAGAACCTGGCTGTCGCCGAGACGGCCCTGACGAACGCGCAGCGCGCGCTCAGCCTGGCGCTCGACACGCGCAGCAACCCGCTGCATCTGCAGGCCGCCGTGGATTCGGCCCAGTCGCAGCAGGCCGCCGCCGAGGCGCAGCTGGCCCAGGCGCAGGCGCGGCTGGAGCTGGCGCAGACGGGCGCCCGCGCTGAGCAGATCCAGGCCGCCGAGGCGCAGCTGGCCCAGGCGCGCGCGGCCGCGCACCAGGTTGAGGTCCAGCTGACCAAAACAGTCCTATCGGCGCCGCGCGCCGGGCTGGTGCTCAGCCGCTCCATCCACGCCGGCGAGCAGGCCGCGCCCGGCACCTCGCTGATGACGATCGGCTCGCTCGACACCGTGCGCCTGACGCTCTACATCGGCGAGCCGGACATCGGCCGGGTGCGCCAGGGCCAGCAGGTCGACGTCGCCGTCGACAGCTTCCCCGCCCGCGCCTTCAAGGGCACGGTCACGTTCATCTCGCAGGAGGCCCAGTTCACGCCGCGCAACGTCCAGACCAAGGACGAGCGCACGACCACCGTGTTCGCCGTGCGGGTCGACCTGCCGAACACCGACCACGCGCTCAAGCCGGGCATGCCGGCCGACGCAGTCATTGTCGAGTAACAGTTCTGAGTTTTGAGTTTTGGGTTTTGAGTTGCCAAGCTCAAACTCAAAACTCAAAATTCAAAACTCAAAATTATGAAAGATGCAATTGTAACAACCGGCCTCTCGCGCGCGTTCGGCAAGATCCACGCTGTCGACGGGCTGAACATTAGCGTGCCGGCCGGACGAATCTACGGCCTGGTCGGGCCCGACGGCGCGGGCAAGACGACCACGCTGCGCATGCTCTGCGGCGCGCTTCAGCCGGACGCCGGCCAGGCGCTGGTCATGGGGATCGACGTGGCGCGCGACCCGGAGGGGGTGCGGCGGCAGATCGGCTACATGCCGCAGCGCTTCAGCCTGTACGGCGACCTGACCGTGCGCGAGAACCTGCGCTTCTTCGCCGACGTCTACGGCGTGCCGAGCGCCGCGCAGCCGGAGCTGATGGATCGCCTGCTGGCGTTCAGCCGGCTCGGCCCGTTCCAGAACCGCCGCGCCGAGGCGCTCTCGGGCGGCATGAAGCAGAAGCTGGCGCTGGCCTGCGTGCTGATCCACCGCCCGGCCGTGCTCCTGCTCGACGAGCCGACCACCGGCGTGGACCCGGTCTCGCGGCGCGAGTTCTGGGACATCCTGCGCGACGCGGTCGAGCACGACCAGGTGACCGTGCTGGTCTCGACCCCCTACATGGACGAGGCCGACCGCTGCCACACGGTCGGGTTCATGCGCGGCGGCCGGCTGCTGTCGAGCGGCACGCCGCGCGACCTGCAGAAGCTGGTGCCCGGCGTGGTGCTGGAGGTGCAGGCGCGCCCGCTGCATGCGGCCCAGCACGCCCTGCTGCAGGTCGCCGGCGTGCGCGACGTGCAGGTCTTCGGCGATCGGCTGCACGTCCTGGCCGAGCGCGCGCTCGCCGCCGACGCGCTGCGCCAGGATCTCCCGGCTGATGTGACCCTGATCTCGGTCCGGCCGATCCCGCCGACGATGGAGGACGTGTTTATGCACCTCCAGCGGTCAGTAGTCAGTAGTCAGTAGTCAGTAGTCAGAGCCGGCGTTCAACGTTCAACGTTCAGGATTCAACGTTCAGCGTTCAACATTCAACATTCAACATTCAACGTTCAACGTTCGTCACCTTTCAGGAATGAGATAAGCGCTATGGACGCAGTCTACGCCGTCGAGACAAACGAGCTGACCCGCCGCTTCGGCGACTTCACGGCGGTGGATCGGCTGACCTTCCAGGTCGAGCCGGGCGAGGTGTTCGGGTTCCTAGGGCCGAACGGCTCCGGCAAGACCACGACGATCCGCATGCTCTGCGGGCTGATCGGGCCGAGCTCGGGGAGCGGCCGGGTGCTGGGCTTCGACATCGGCCGCGAGACCGAGGCGATCAAAGCGCGGATCGGCTACATGTCCCAGAAGTTCAGCCTGTATCCCGATCTGACGGTGGCCGAGAACCTGCGCTTCTACGCGGACGTCTACAAGATCGATCGGCGCACGCGCGCGGCGCGGCTGGCCGAGCTGATCGGCATGGCCGGGCTGCAGGGGCGCGAGGGCGAGCAGGCGGTCAACCTATCGGGCGGCTGGAAACAGCGGCTGGCGCTGGCATGCGCGATCGTGCACCGGCCGCGCATGCTGTTCCTGGACGAGCCGACCGGCGGCGTCGACCCGGAGGCGCGCCGGGCCTTCTGGGAGCTGATCTACGAGCTGGCCCAGAACGGCGTGACGGTATTTGTGACCACGCACTACATGGACGAGGCCGAGCACTGCAACCGGATCGGGCTGATGTACGGCGGCCGGCTGGTGGCGCTGGACACGCCGGCGGCGCTGAAGCGCAGCGCGATCAACGGCGAGGTGCTGGAGGTCGAGGGCGCGCCGCAGGACCGGGCGCGCGCGCTGGTGGCCGCGCTGCCGGGCGCGCTTGAGGTCGCGCCGCACGGCGCGCGGCTCCACGCGATCGTCGACGACGCGGCGCTGCGTGGGCCGCAGATCCTCGCCGCCCTGCAGGCCGGTGGCGTCGAGGACGCGCGGGTCGAGCGGATCGACCCGTCGCTGGAGGATGTGTTCGTCGCACTGGTCACCCGCAGCGCCGCCGGCGCCTGATCCCTGGCTGGCCCGCACCCCGGCCGGGGCTTGCGCCCCTGGACCCCAAAATAATCCTGTCTCTCTTGCGATGCTTGGCGCACATGCCCGGCTGAATCCAGACACTGCGGGTGACAACCCGCCCTGCTGGGAATGTTGCTGGGCATGTGCCACCAGGATTGCAGCTGAGGTAGCATTTTTTTGCCGGAGGGGGCTGGGGAACCGGCGCGGGTTCCCCAGCTCCCCGCTGGGTGGCGGGGGGCCGGGGGCGCAGCGCCCCCGAAAAGAATCACTCAACCGCACTCGATCAGCCCGGTCGGGTCGACGTTCTCGCCGCCGTGCCAGACCTCGTAGTGCAGGTGCGGCCCGGTGGCCATGCCGGTGCTGCCGACCGTGCCCACCGTCGCGCCGGCCTCGATTGCCTGCCCATCCGCGACGGCGATGGCGTCGAGGTGGGCGTAGGCCACACTCCAGCCAGCCGCCTCGTTCACCACCCGCACGAAGTTGCCGCCCGGCCAGCTCCCTGGGTAGACCAGCGCGACGCCGCCGATGGTGGCCAGGATCTGCGCGCCCTGGGTCGTGCCGGGCTCGGCGAAGCCGTCGCCGTCGCCGTCCACCCCCAGGTCGACCGCGCCCCAGACGTCGGCCGGGGCGTGCGTGCCCTCGGCGTACCCCTGGGTGAGCACGCCCCGGCCGGCCGGCGGCGCGAGCGGGCAGCCGTGCGGCCCGTCGGCGGCGAGCGTGAATCGCGGGGTGGGCGTGGCTGAGGCGGCGGTGGCGGTCGGGCTGCTGGGCGACGCGGTGGTGGCGGCCGCGGCCAGCTGGCTGGTCGGTCGGGGCTGTGTGGGCGCCGGCTGGGTGGGCGTGGCCAGGCCGCGCGGCGGCGCGGCCGAGGTTCGCGCGGGGCTCTGTATAATGAACAGCCCGGCCAGGAGGACCGCGCCGGTCAGCGCGAGCAGCAGCGCGGGCGAGAGCTGGCGGAGCCACGGCGGCGGGCTGCCCGAACGAGCGGGGCCGCCGCGCAGGCTCTCGGGCGGCACCTGCAGCGCGCGCGCCAGCCGCGCGCGGCTCTCGAAGTCGAGCCGCTGGAGCCCGTGCTCGATCTCGGCCAGCGTGCGGGCGGGGATGTCGGCCAGCAGGGCCAGGTCGATCAGGGTAAGACCTCGGCTGCGGCGTAGTGCTCGAATGCTGCTCACGACCAACCTTTCCGCTGATGGTGCTGCTATGAGCATACGCCAGAACGTCGGTTTTGCGCATGACAGTATGTTCACAGCTGGGCGATCCTCCCCTGCTCCCGCACCACGTCGCAGAAAGGTAAAACCGTTGAGGTAGCATCCTAATTCGCGCCGCGGGCATGCGATCTAAATCGCCCTGCTCTGCGTATGCTTGTGTATCCGACGAGTGCTTTCCACCCCCAGCGCCAACACCATCCCGCCCCCGGTGGGAGCGGGGGATAAGGAGGCTCCCATGACGATCCGGCGCGTGCTCTGGGTTGCGATCCCGCTGCTGGTCGTGGCCGTTCTGGCCGGCGGCGGCGCGCTGGCCTGGCTGCTGCTGCGGCAGCGCTCAGCGCCGGTTCAGCTGGTCGTCATGGGCGCGGACACGAGGGTGCGGCTGCTTGGCGAGGATGGCGCCGAGCGCCTGATCGCCGAGAACGCCAAGACCGACGGCTACAGCTTCCCGGCCACCTCCCCGGACGGCGCGCGGCTGGCCTATGTGATCGCCGACGCCGCCGGGGCCGCGATCGTCGTAGACGACCTGGCCGGCGGCGCGCGCAAAGAGCTGTACCGCAGCCGCGAGAATACCCCGATCGACCTGGCGTGGTCGCCGGACGGTAAGTACCTGGTGTTCTTGCTGGGCAGCCAGCTGACGGCCCAGATCGTCCCGGCGGACGGATCGCAGCCGGCCAAGCTGATCGCCGCCGGCTCGCCCTCGTTCTTCGCCTGGAGCCCCGACGGCACCGCGCTGCTGCTGCACCTCGGCGGCCACGCCGTCCAGGGCGGGCATCTCGCCATGTTCCAGCCGGGGCAGGATCAGGCCAGGCCGTTGCTGAGCGACCCGGGGTTCTTCCAGGCGCCGGCCTGGTCGGTCGACGGGCGGGATCTCTTCTACGTGGCGCAGCCGCCGATCGCCAGCACCCAGCCCTCGATCGACGACATCAAGAGCGACATCACGCGCGTCTCGGCCGACGGCACGAACCCGAAGATGCTGGTGCGCGAGGAGCAGGCCGACCTGCGGATCATCCGCGCGCCGGACAGCGATCAGATCGCCTATATGGTGCTGGGGGTGGAAGGCTTCGGACCGCTCAAGCTGGTCGACGGCGCGGGCGGGGCGGCGCGGCTGCTCTCGCGCCAGGCCGAGCACGTCACGGCCTTCTTCTGGTCGCCCGCCGGCACGCAGATCGCCTACCTGACCTACGATGGGCAGTACGCCCGCCAGGGCCAGCGGGCCTGGCACGTCGTCGATCTCGCGAGCGGCGCGATCCGCGACCTGGCGACGTTTCAGCCCAGCCTGGCCTTCGTCGGCCTGCAGGACTTCTTCGACGCCTACACGTTCTCGTTCAGCCCGTGGTCGCCCGAGGGGTCGCGGCTGGCCTACGGCGCGGCGGACGGGGTCTACGTGATCGACGTGGCGACCGGCGCCTCGGCCAAGAAGGCCGACGGGGCGCTGGGGATGTGGGTGGGGGGAAAGTAGCCAAAACGTTCGAACGTTCGAACGTTTCTTCAGATCCCGAGCCCGCGCAGCGCGATCGCGATCGCCGCCAGCACCAGCACGACGCCGAGCAGAAAGTAGATCGCCGCCGGCCCGATGTCGCCCCAGCGCGGCAGCGCCGGGCCGCGCCGCGTCGGGCCGACCTCGATCCGCTGCCCGCGCCAGTAGGTCACGCGGCTGCGCTGCGGCGCGCCGCCCGCGCGCGCCCACACGCGCCAGCCCTGCGTGAGCAGCCAGATGCCGCCGCCGCCGACGATCAGCGCAGTGGCCGGCCAGGGCAGCCGGCCGGCGTTCGCCAGCACCACCAGCACCCCGATCGCCACCACCCAGCGCCAGTCGAACCGAATATTGCTCAAGGTGTAACTCCTTCTGTGCTAAAACCCCACCCCCTGCCCCCGCCGCTGGCAGTGGCGGGGGTCAGACGGTTCGGCAGCGCGGTTGCGGCTGCGCCGCAACCGCGCTGCCGGCCATGATTCTCCCTCTCCCGCTGGGAGAGGGGGCCAGGGGGTGAGGGTCTGCAGGTAACGCCAATAGGGCGAAGCCCCGATCCACTCAACCCGATAGGGTCATTATAGCAAACTTGCGCGTTTTTCAATGCTCTCGCATAATGCGCGTATGCAGAAGCTGTATCGTTTGCGAAATCTGCGCGGCGCCGCGCGCGGCCTGCTGCTCGTCGCCGGCAGCCTCCTCGGGCTGATCGCCGTCCTGTGCGTGCTGATCGTCCTGGAGGGGCGCCGCGACGACGCGCCGCAGGTCGGACTCGGGCGTGTCGGCGCGGCGGTCGTGCTCGGCGCGGCCCAGTGGAACGGCGACCCCTCGCCGGTGCTGCGCGCGCGGCTCGACCACGCGCTCGACCTGTACCAGGGCGGCCGGGTCCGGCAGATCATCCTGACCGGCGGGGTCGGGCCCGGCGACGCGACCTCCGAGGCGGATGCCGGCCGGGCGTACCTGCTCGACCGGGGGGTGGCGCCCGAGGCGCTGCTGCTGGAGCAGACCGGCACGACCACCCTGGAGAGCCTGCGCAACACGGCCGAGATCGCGCGGGCCAATCGCATCGGCGCGGTGATCCTGGTCAGCGACCCGTTCCACATGCTGCGGGCGCTCAAGATGGCGCGCGACCTCGGGCTAATCGCCTATGGCTCGCCGACGCGCACGTCGCCGATCTCCGGCAACACGCTTGAGGAGATCCGCTACGTCGTGCGCGAGTCCTGGGCCTACCTGGTCTACCTGTTCGCCCGCGAGTGAGCGTGACTTGGCGACTTGGCGAGAGACCCTCAGGGTTCAGGGTTCAGGGTTCAGGGTTCAGGGTTCAGCCGTCAGCCGTCAGCCGTCAGCCGTCAGCCCTCAGCCGGCGGCAAGCCCCAAGCCCCAAGCCCCAAGCCCCAAGCCCCAAGCCCCAAGCCCCAAGCCCCAAGCCCCAAGCCCCAAGCCCCAAGCCCCAAGCCCCAAGCCCCACAGGCCCTCGTCACCGCTCGACCGGCAGCGCCTCGTGGACCGCCCGCACGACCTGCTCGCTCAGCCCGTTGACGCCGAACAGCCAGACCTCCGAGACGCCCGCCGCGCGCGTGAGCTGCAGGTCGCGCCGCAGCGTCTCGATCGGCACGAACCGATCGGGCGGGGCGTGCCCGTCGTCGAGGACGCCGAGCGCCGGGATGAAGCGCTGGCCGTAGCGCTCGACGCCGCAGCGCAGGATGCGGGCCATCTGCTCGGCAGGCAGGCCGACGCCGGCCGCGTACAGGTCCAGGTGCAGCGACACGGCCGGGTAGTCCAGCGGGTCGAAGTGCATGCCCACCAGCCGCAGGAACGGCGGGTCGAGCCCCATCGAGGTGTGGGAGCGCCAGATGTGCACCGGCTCGGTTCTCGCACGCAGCCACTGGTCGAGCTGCGCGAGGTTGCGCGGCCAGCTGCCGATCGAGGGGTATGCCAGGTCCGGCGGCATCTCCAGGTCCCACAGCACCGGCATGCCGTCGGCCGCCTGCATCGCCCGCTGCAGCGCGTCGGCGTCCGACCAGGTGCCGGGATAGTAGCCCTCCTCCTTCGCCAGCAGCGGCCAGAACAGCACCTCGCGCACCTGCGGGTAGGTATGCAGGATCGTGGCGCGCAGCTTGAGGAAGGCCGCGCGCGTGGGCGCCGCCACCGCCAGCGTCACCGGGAAGTCGACCTGCTGCAGCTTGGCCAGCCGCCAGGGGGTGGGGAACTCCTCGTACAGCCCGACCCGCACCTCCGCGGGCAGCTGATCCGGGGTCGTGGCGCCGCACGAGCCGTAGGGGCTCCACGGCAGAATCCGCCGGCCGGTGCCCCACTCCACCGTCGACGCGGCGACCCACAGCAGCGCCAGGCAGAGCGCCGCGCCCAGCCCGAAGCTGATCAGCGCGCGGAGAGGCGGCCAGACGGGGGCGCGCGGCCGGCCAGGGGCGCGCGGCGTTGCGACCGTGCCCGGCGCGGCGCCCGGCTGGGCGAGCGGCGCGATCTCGATCGGCAGGGCGACCGGCAGCAGCTCGCCGGCCTCTTCGGTCACCATGGAGAGCAGGTGGATGGGGACGCGCGGGTCCCGGTCGGGCGGTGTGTGCATTGGCGCGCGTTCTAGGGTGAGTTCCTTGCCTTGGCACCACCCCACCACGGCCACATGCGATCGATCAAGGCGCGGAGAAGGATCCACCGAGATTATAGGGCAGGGACGCCCTGCGTGAGGCTCTCGAGAGGATCGGAATGTGAGCGGATGCCGACCGGCGCCGCAAGCATTCGCCCTACTTCGCCAGCGTCTCCAGCACGCCGGTCAGCGAGTCGATCCACTTGCCGTCGCCGAGCGAGCGCCGGTCGAGCCGCACGAACTGCGGGCCCACCCGCACGGCCGGGTCGCGCCCGAAGCGGCGCCGCAGCTTCTCGCGGTCCAGCGCGGTGCCCTCCGGCAGCCGCACGATGAACTCCTCGGGCGTGGTCACGATCGAGGTGATGCCGGCGGACAGCGCCAGCGCCTTGATCTGCAGCCAGATCAGCAGCGCGTCGGCCGGGTCGGGCAGCTTGCCGAAGCGATCCTGCAGCTCCTGGCGCAGGTCGCGCACCTGGCGCGGCGTCTGGGCCTCGGCCATGTGCTGGTAGACCGACAGCCGCACCCGGTCGTCCGGGATGTACTCGGGCGGCAGGTAGGCGTCCAGCGGCAGGTCGAGCGTCACCAGCGGCGAGATCAGCACCTTCTCGTCCACCTTGATCTGCGGCTGCCGCCGCTTAGCCAAGGAGGCCGGGAGACCGGGAGACAAGGAGTCCGGCTGATCCGCATTTGCCTCGATCGTCTCCTTGGCGTCTTGTCTCTTTGTCTCCTTGTCTTCCTGCACAGGCAGCTTAAAGTTCGTCTCGACCAGGTGCGCCTTCATCGAGCGCACGGCCTGCTCGAGCAGCCGCGAGTACAGGTCGAAGCCGACCGCGGCGATATGGCCGCTCTGCTCTGCGCCCAGCAGGTTGCCCGCGCCGCGGATCTCCAGGTCGCGCATGGCGATGCGGAACCCGGCGCCCAGCTCGGTCGCCTCCTGGATCGCCTGCAGCCGCTCCTGCGCCTCGGCAGTCATGCGGTGGTCGCCCTTGTAGAACAGGTAGGCGTAGGCCCGCTGCGCGCTGCGGCCGACCCGCCCGCGCAGCTGGTAGAGCTGCGCCAGCCCGTAGTTGGTCGCGTCGTCGATGATCAGCGTGTTGGCGTTCGGCACGTCCAGCCCGCTCTCGATGATCGTCGTGCAGACCAGCACGTCGTCCTTGCCGCTGAAGAAGTCGAGCATGACTTTTTCGAGCTGGTGCTCCTCAAGCTGGCCGTGGCCGACGCCGATCTCGGCCTCGGGCACCAGCAGCCTGAGCTTCTCGGCGACATAGTAGATGCTCTGGACCCGGTTGTGGACATAGTAGATCTGCCCGCCGCGGTCGAGCTCGCGCAGGATCGACTCGCGGATCAGCTGCTCGTCGTAGGGCAGCACGTAGGTCTTGATCGGCACGCGGTCCTCCGGCGGCGTGTCGATCACGCTCAGGTCGCGGATGCCGGCCAGCGCCATGTGCAGCGTGCGCGGGATGGGCGTGGCGGTGAGCGTCAGCACGTCCACGTTCGCGCGGATCTGCTTGATGCGCTCCTTGTGCCGCACGCCGAAGCGCTGCTCCTCGTCGACGATCAGCAGGCCGAGGTCCTTGAAGTGGATGTCCTTCGAGAGCAGCCGGTGCGTGCCGATGATGATGTCGATCTCGCCGCGCGCCAGCCGCGCCAGGATGACATCCTGCTCCTTGGCCGAGCGGAAGCGCGAGATCATGTCGACCTTGACCGGGAAGGCGGCCAGCCGGCGGCTGAAGGTCTCGAAGTGCTGCTGCGCCAGCACGGTCGTCGGCACCAGCACCGCCACCTGCTTGCCGTCCTGGATGGCCTTGAACGCCGCGCGCAGGGCCACCTCGGTCTTGCCGAAGCCGACGTCGCCGCAGATCAGGCGGTCCATCGGCTGGACCAGCTCCATGTCCTGCTTGACGTCGGCGATCGCGTGCAGCTGGTCGACCGTCTCGACGTACGGGAAGGCGTCCTCGAGCTCGCGCTGCCACTCGGTGTCGGGGCCGAAGGCGTGGCCCTGGCTGAGCTGGCGCTTGGCGTACAGCTCGAGCAGATCCTGGGCCAGCTCCTGCACGGCCGCGCGGGCGCGGCGCTTGGCGCGCTCCCACTCCTGGGTGCCCAGCCGAGTCAGCTGCGGCGCGGCGTCGCCCGCGCCGATGTAGCGCGAGACCCGGTCGATCTGGTCGACCGGGACGTACAGCCGGTCGCCCTCGGCGTAGCGCAGGTTCAGGTACTCGCGCTCGGTCTTCCCGACGGTGCGGCGGATCAGCCCCTCGTAGACGGCGATACCGTGCTCGATGTGCACGACGTGGTCGCCCACCTTGAGGCCGCGCAGGAACGCCGCGCGCTCCTCGGCGTTGCGGTCGCGCTTGCGCTTGCGCTCGGCCACCGGGCGGCGTTGCCGCCATCCGAAGATCTCCGTGTCGCTGTACAGCGTCAGGCCCAGCTCGGGCGAGCGCCAACCCTCGTCGAGCGAGCCGTGTACAGCGATGAACGCTGAACGCTGAATGCTGAAGGCTTGGTCGCCGGTCTTATTCATCGTTCTACGTTCGGCGTTCAGCGTTTCTTCGGCCATCTCCTCAACGCTGAACGTTGAACGCTGAACGCTGAATGTCTCTTCTTGCATCTCATTCATCGTTCTGCGTTTAGCATTCAGCGTTTCGTCGACCATTTCTTGAATGCGCGCGGCCTGGGGCGTGACCAGGACGACCCGCTCGCCGTCGCGCAGCCGCGCCACGATGTCGTCGACCAGCCGCTTGAGCTGCCCGCCGAACAGGTCGGCCACCACGAACAGCGCAGGGGGCAGGGCATAGGGAGCCGGCGGCAGGTTATAGGCGTCCGAGCCCTGTCCCCTGTCCCCTGTCCCCTGTCCCCTGTCCCCTATAACCTGGTCGTTGTTGCTCAGGTTGACCAGCGGTGCCGCGCCGGCCTGGGCCAGCAGCTCGTCCCAGAGCAGGTAGGGCCGCGGGAAGTCGGGCGGCAGCTCGCCCGCCTCGACGTGGCGCCGGCGCCGCTCCTCGGCGTGGTGGTGCAGCTCGGCGGCGTGCTGCGCCAGTAGGATCTGCTCGCTGAAGACCACCGGCGTGCCGGGGGGGAGGTGCTCGAGTAACGATGAATGCTGAACGATGAACGATGAAGGTTGCTGTTCATCGTTCATCGTTCTTCGTTCATCGTTAAAGAAGAACGGCGCGAACAAGGCCCGGCCCTCGAAGCGCTCGCCCTGCGCGATCCGCTCGATCGTGGCCGCCAGCTCGTCGCGCGCCTCGGCGCGCATGCCGGCCGTGTCGAGCGCGCGCAGCCGCCGCAGCGCCAGATCGCGCCGCCACAGCGGGATCTCGTGCGGCGGCCCGACCACGGCCTCGCGCGCCTGCGCCTCGCTGCGCTGGGTGATCGGGTCGAAGCGGCGCAGGCTGTCGATCTCGTCGCCGAAGAACTCGATCCGCAGCGGCATGTCCGCGCCGGGCGGGAAGATGTCGACGATGCCGCCGCGGCGGTTCAGCTCGCCCGGCTCCTCGACCGTCGGCGCCGCGCGGTAGCCCATCGCCACCCAGCGCGCGATCAGCTCGTCGGGGCTGTGCTCGTCGCCGCGCCGCAGCAGCACGCTCGCCTCGGCGTACTCCGCCGGCGTGAGCGTCGGCTGGAGCAGCGCCTTGATCGGGGCGACCACGACCAGCGCTGAGCGCTGAGCGCTGAGCGCTGAATCCCCATCGCTTAGATTCTTCATCGTTCTACGTTCAGCGTTCAGCGTTCTAAGCACGCCCAGCCGCCCGGCGATCACGTCGTTGCCGGGCGACATCGGCTCGTAGGGCAGCGCGTCGCCGGCGGGGAACAGCAGCACCGCGTCGGGGCCGAGCCACTGGCACAGGTCCTCGCGCGCGCGCAGCGCGGCCTCGCCGCTGCTCACCAGGTAGAGCAGCGGGCGATCGAGCAGCGTCGCGAGCGCGGCGGCCAGGGCCGGGCGGGCGGCGGTGAGGGCCGGCGCGACGTGCAGGCGCGCGCCGGGCCGCTCGCGCAGCTCGCTTGCCAGCGCGGCGATGCGCTCGTGGCGGCTGAGCTGGTGCAGAAGGGCTTCGAGATCGGATGCCATGCGCAATTGTCACTTTATCCGGACAGGCCAAACAGGGGCCGATCGTCATGATCCGCCCCCTTATGCTGTCAAATCGATGTATATTGTAGCGGATGTTATAGCACGATTCTGGCAAGTCGTAAAGGCCAGGCGTGCTTATCGCAGGGCTAAGGAGACACGATCAATGCCAGCACATCAGCATCGCCCTGGGCAGCGCAGCATTGCGCTGATGATCCTCTGCGCTCTCGTCATGGCAGTCAGCCAGCCCGGCATGGTAGGCTCAAGCAGCCAGGACGCGCGGCCGACCCCAACACCGGAGGTATCGCCGCTATCCACCGGCTGGTCTACCCCTCCGCCGTTCGAGCCAAACGCGCCCGCGCTGCCACGGCCGAGCGCTATCAGGGTCGGGCGCGCCGCGCCGAGCGTAGATCTGGCACTGCCTGACCTGGACGTGGAGTATATTGGGCGCACGCCGCGCTACCGCTGGGATCAGAGCAAGAAATGGCCCGACCCAGGCGAGATGGTGGTATTCGAAGCACATATCGCCAACCGAGGCGGCAGCGCGTCCGGACCGTTCTGGTGCACCTGGACGATCGATGGCGTTCAGCAGGCGCCGGCCGTACACACGGGGCTGGCGGCAGGGGCCGAGGATATTCTATCGCTGAGCTGGGCCTGGACTAGCGGACCGCATACGGTCAGGCTGGCGCTCGATTCGGCTGGGGCGGTGTCCGAGGTCTCCGAGCTGAATAATATCGTCGAAGATCGGACGAACGCGCTCACGCTGGGCATCTGGGTCGAGCAGAGCTTCTACGATTTCTATAATCAGAATGTCTGGCAGGCCGGCTGGGGCGGGAATTCGTTCGACGACTGGATGCAGCGGCACGTCTCGATCTGGAATGGCATGCTCGCCAGGGCGGGTGTCATCGACCGAATCCGGCTAGACAAAGTGGTGCGCGCGCCCAATGGTGGGCTGCAGTGCGAGACCAATCGCCCGGCGGATGACTACGAGGTCGACCTGATGTGGGGATTCCCGTCCGAGATGGTCGGCGTGCCCTCGCCAGCCGCATGCTCGTGGCAGCCGCGCTACCGGGACGACCAGTCGACCTGGGATCGCGATCTCGGCATCTTGCACGAGCTCAGCCACGCGCGCTATCTGATCGATCTCTACGGCTTCAACATCGACTCGCTTGAGCTGCAGCTCGCATCCGCGGCAAACTCCAGCCAGACCACGCTGACGATGAGCAACATTCCGGATGTCCCTGAGCTTACGCCGCCTTCCTATCTCGTCGCCGACGGCGAGATCGTCTACTGCAACGGCAAATCGGGCAGCTCCTTCACGGGCTGCACCCGCGGAGCACAGGGCACGCGGGCGCGCGCGCATCTGGCGGGGGCCACGGTCTATGGCGACCAGATCCGAATTCAGGATGGCGATGGGAGTGCATTGATGGGCGGCCCTGGCCTGCCGGTCGTCGACGGCGCATTCCATCGCGGCGCCGACTTCGGCTACGATCTGATGAACGCCGGCGAAGAGTACGGCGCGCACTCGGCTGGCGCCTGGAATCTGATCGCCGGCCAGCGGCCGATCTGCGGCAACTACAACGCGCCCTGTAATATCGGCGTGTATCTGAACGACCTGCCGTTCAACAACGAGATCGAGCTGCGCTACCCCGGCGGCGCTCCGGTGGCCGGGGCGACGGTCGAGGTCTATCGCGCCAAGTCGTACCCGACATGGTACGGAAAGACCTATGAGGGCTTGCCCGATATGGTGCTGCAGACCAATGCGCAGGGGCGAGCGAGCCTTGGGGCGGAGCCGTTCGGCCCCGACCGCGTGATCCACACCTTCGGCCTCAGCAATGGCGTTCTAGCGCTAAAGATCGTCACCCAGGATAAGGTGGGCGTCGAGTTCCTTGAGGTAACGGCGTTCAACCTCGCCTACTGGGGCGGCCAGCGCGATCATGCGATCTACCCGATCACCTTCTCGCACTGGGCCGCGCGCGCCAGCGCCTGCTACCAGGATTTGTTCAATCAGGCGCCGCTTGGCCCCGGCTGGACATGGGTTGACCCGCTGGGAGACTCGGCCTACAGCGTCGGAGGCGGCACCGGCGCGCTGCGCATCGAGACCTTTGACGGCAACCATGATATCACGATCGGGAACACCTACGCGCCGCGGCTGGTGCGCTCGATCTCCGGCGACTTCGACGTTCGCACCCGCGTCACCGCCAACCTTGCCTACAGCTACCAGGCCGCCGGCCTGCTGGTCTGGTTTGACAGCTCGAACTTCGTCTGGGTGGCGCACGGCGTCAACAACACTATCGGCCATCACTATGCCCGTGGGGGCGCGCTCTACGACCCGCCCGAAGTGCATGGGGTCGTGCAGCGCACGGTGCTCCTGCGTGTCGTGCGCGCCGGCAGCACCATCACGACCTACTACAGCCTGGATGGCCTGAAGTGGCTCCAAACCGGCTCGGTGGATTACCCGTCCGCGCCTGCGGCTGCCCGGGTGGGAATGTTCGTGCTCGATAATTGGCAGAACAACCCGCTCGCGGCTGACTTCGACTACTTCAGCAACGGCGCGGCATGCAGCATTCCGAGCACGGCGCTCATGCCGCTGATTGTCCGCTAACGCGTTCTCGGCCGAGCGCCCGGTGCGCAGGCCCGTGTTTCGTTGCCGTGCCGGGGTGCAGCGTCCCGGAGAAAAGGTGACAAAGTGACAAGGTGACAAGGTGACTGGCGGCGCCACACCCCCGAGAAAAGGTGACAAGGTGACAACGTGACAAGGTGACTGGCGGCGCCACACCCCGGAGAAAAGGCTCGTCCGGCACGGGAGCATCAGGCGGGGGGCGGGGGCGCTGCGCCCCGCAACAAGAGCACGCAGTTGCAACTTCACCCCGCTTGGGGTATCATGCCTGGCCCTTCGAACAAGCCTCTGAGGCTGGGCGGCCCAGCTAGATAAAGGTTGCGATGCGACGACACATCCTCGCCACTGTCCTCCTGCTCGCGCTGTCCTTGTCCGGGCTGTCCGCCCGCTCCGCCCTCGCCGCGCCGCGCTGCTTCCCCGAGGCGGCCCCGGCGATCAGCGACTGTATCGACGGCCGGGTCGCGGACTACTGGGCCGCGCAGGGCGGCCTGGCGGTGTTCGGCTACCCGATCGGCGCCGAGCGCCAGGAGCAGACCAGCGTCGGGGCGATCACGGCCCAGCCGTTCGAGCGCGCGCGGCTTGAGCTGCACCCCGCGAACCGCGCCCCTTACGACGTGCTGCTCGGCCGCCTGGGGGCCGAGCTGCTGGCGCGCCAGGGCCGCGACTGGACTACGTTCCCCAAGGGCGACCCGGCCGCGCCACACTACTTCGGCGAGACCGGCCACGCGATCGCGCCGCAGTTCTGGCCTTTCTGGTCCGGCCACGGGGTCGAGTTCGACGGCCGCGCCGGCGCGGCGTTCAACGAGAGCCTGGCGCTGTTCGGCATGCCGATCTCCGAGCCGCAGGTCGAGGTCAACCCGAGCGATGGCAAATCCTACCTGACCCAGTGGTTCGAGCGGGCGCGCTTCGAGCACCACCCTGAGAATGCCGGCACCGACTACGAGGTGCTGCTCGGGCTGCTGCAGCGCGAGCTGACCGCCTTTCAGATCGATGCGGCCGGCCCGCCCGCCGCGCCGCCGAACCTGCAGCCGGGCGGCTTCATCCAGGCCAGCGGCGCGCAGCTGACCCGGCTGGGCCAGCCCGTCGTGATCAAGGGCGTGAACTACTACCCGCAGTGGCGCCCCTGGAGCGAGATGTGGACCGGCTGGGACGGCGCGCAGGCCGAGCGCGAGCTGCGGCTGGCGCGCGACCAGCTTGGCGTCAACGTGGTGCGCGTCATGCTGCCGTACAACTTCGAGCGCGTCCGCAACGGCGACGGCAAGGTCAACGCGAAGGTGATTGGGCGGCTGCGCGAGCTGGCCCAGGTCGCCGGCAGCCTGGATATGCGCGTGATCGTCACGCTGTTCGACTTCTCGCACGACTTCCCCGACGCCGGGACGGCGAAGGCGGAGGAGAACACCACCTACCTGCGCGCGCTGATCCCCCCGTTCGCCGACGACGACCGGATCATGGCCTGGGACCTGCACAACGAGCCGGACCACTACGAGACCTGGCAGGACGGCGACGCGCAGAAGGTGCTGGGCTGGCTCGGGCGCATCGCCGACGAGGTGCACGCGCTCGCGCCGAAGCAGCTGGTCACCGTGGGCATGGGCCAGCACAGCAGTCTCTGGCTGGCCGGGCCCGACGGCCGCCGCCCGATCGACTACAGCGATGTCGTCAGCATGCACACCTACGACGCGGGCGCGGTCGCGCGCGAGATCGACGAGCTGCGCGCGCACACGCCCAAGCCGATCCTGATCGAGGAGTTCGGCTGGCCGACCGGGCCGACCTGTGTCGAGAACTACACCGAGGCGACCCAGCAGCGGCTCTATCACGAAGTGCTGACCGCCGCGAAGGATCGCACGTCCGGCGTGGTGGCTTGGACGCTGCGCGACTACGATCCGGCGCGCACGAAGCGCTGGGATAGCCGCGAGGAGCACTTCGGGCTATACCGAGCCGACGGCAGCCTGAAGCCCGCGGCGCAGGAGCTGAGCGTGCTGAAGGCCGCACCGCTGCCGAGCGCGACCGTGACGAACGTGTCGCTGACCTCGATCGGCGGCGGGTTTCCGGAGGACGACCACAGCTCGCCGGTGCAGATAGCGGGGAGCGGGCACTACGTCAAGGGGCCGTTTCGGGTCGCCTGGAATCTACTGGGTGGGCAGGCCAGCTTCGGGCGCCCGCTGACCGAGGCCTACATCCGGCCCTCCGACGGGAGCATCGTCCAGTATTTCGAGGGCGCCATGCTGGAGTATCACAGCGGGGCCGCCAGCGACCTGAAAGGCATCACCGAGGCCGAGCAGACGATGCGGCTGATCAAACCGATCGCGATCGGCAACGCCTACATCGCCGGCCGGTCGCTCGGCCCGGCCGCGGTGCCGCAGGGGGCGCTGCTTAGCTTCTACGACAGCATCAACGGGAAATGGCGCCTGGGCGCGCCGATCTCGGGCGAGCTGGCCGAGAACCGCGACGGCGTCGCGCTCACCGTGCAGTACTTCGAGAAGGGCAGCCTGGAGCTGAACCAGGCGACCGGGGCCGTCGGCGTCGGCGCGCTGGGTGTGTGGGCGCTCGACGCGCAGTGCCGCGCGTCGCAGTAGCGCGGCGGCGAGGCGAGGGCGACCATGCCGATGCGCCAGAAGCTGCTGGCCGGGCTGGCCGGGCTGGCCGGCGGCTGGCTGTGCCTGTACTTCCGGCTCTACCGCGGCGAGGAGGGCGACTTCTGGTGGGCGCTGCGCTTCGCCGACGACCTGCTGCGGGGCGCCGACCCGTACGGCTTCACGCCGTCGGCGCGCCTGGTGCCCTACCCGCTGACGGTGGCGCTGTTCGGCCTGCCGCTGGTCTGGCTGCCCTGGCTGGTCGCCGCCGCGATCTTCTTCGGCCTCTCGACCGGGCTGCTGGCCTACGGCGCGCTGCGCGCGGGCGAGGGCTGGCGGCTGTGCGTCATGCTCTCGGCGCCGTTCGTGACGTCCGCGGTGTTCACGCAGTGGTCGCCGCTGATCATGGCGGCGGCGTTCGTGCCGGCGCTGGCGCCGCTGCTGGCCCTGATCAAGCCGCAGGTCGCGCTGCCGGTGGCGCTGATGCGTCGGCCCTCGGCCGGCGGGATCGTGCTGGCGCTGGCCGTGCTGGCGCTGAGCCTGCTGCTGATGCCGAGCTGGCCGCTGCGCTGGCTCGGCATGCTGGGCGACTTCGAGCGCATGATCCCGCTGATCACGCTGCCGTTCGGGCCGCTGCTGCTGCTGGCGGCGCTGCGGTGGCGGAACGAGCGGGCGCGGCTGCTGCTGCTCATGGCGATCATGCCGCAGCGCGCGATCTACGACCTGGTCCCGCTCTGGCTGGTCCCGGCGCGGCCGCTGATGGCGGCGGCGATGGTGGTGTTCAGCTGGCTGGCCTTCCTGGTGCTGCCCTCGCCGATCGTCCAGCCGACCTGGGCGGTGCCGCTGATCTACCTGCCGGCGCTGATCTCGCTGTTCTGGCCGCGCGCGGCAGCGCGCCCCGACGCGCCGTCGCCCGCGGTCGGCATCACGCCAGGCAAGCTCGACTAGCTATTGCCGAACCCTACCCCCTCCCTTGCCAGGGGAGGGGGATTGATTTTTGGCATCTGGGTGCGATCGCACGGCGACCGCGCCCAGATGCCAGAAGGCCCCGCTCTTTCGTTCTGGGAGAGGAGATGCGAGTCAACAGCGCACCAGGACGCGGTCGAGGAGCAACATACCCCGAAGAGGGGGAAATGAGCCAGCCGATCAGGCCAGGTAGCGCCCGACCAGCAGCTCGACCTGCCGGCGCTTCTCGGGCGGGATGGCCTTGCGGTCGGTGATGATCGCCGTCGCCAGGGCGTGGTGCGCCGGGCTCGCGAAGCCGTCGCCGATCAGCGGCGCCACCCGGCGCACGATATCCTGGGCCAGAGCCGCGTTGGCCAGCAGCACCCGCACGACCGAGTCGACCGTGACCGCGTCGTGGTCGGGGTGCCAACAGTCGTAGTCGGTCACCAGCGCCAGCGTCGCGTAGGCGATCTCGGCCTCGCGCGCCAGCTTGGCCTCGGGCAGGGCGGTCATGCCGATCAGGTCGTGGCCGCGCCGGCGGTTCTCCTCGCTCTCGGCCAGCGTCGAGAACTGCGGCCCCTCCATACAGACGTAGGTGCCGCCGCGGTGCACAGTGGCGCCGGCCGCGCGCGCGGCCTGCTCGAGCACGTCCGAGAGCTGCTGGTCGAACGGCTTGTCGAAGGCGACGTGGACCACCAGGCCATCGCCGAAGAAGCTGGCCGGCCGGATGCCCTTGGTGCGGTCGAACAGCTGGCTGGGGATGACCACGTGGCCGGGCACAAGCTCCTCGCGCAGGCTGCCGACGGCGCTGACCGAGATCAGGTACTGCACGCCGAGCTGCTTGAAGCCGTGGATGTTCGCGCGGCTGGGCACCTCGCTGGGCGTCAGGCGGTGGCCCACGCCGTGGCGCGGCAGGAACGCGACGCGCCGCCCGCCAATGCCGCCGAGCACGTAGGCGTCGCTCGGCGCGCCGAACGGCGTGTCCAGCTCGACGCGCTCGACCTGATCGAGCCCCTCCATCGCGTACAGGCCGCTCCCGCCGATCACACCAATCGCTGCCTGAGGCATACCCGTCTCCTTCACTGCATCGCGGAGGCCTATCTGTACCACACCCTGCTGGGGCTGTCAAGCCGTTTGACAGACGGGCGGGCGCGTGCTATACTTCCGCGGTGTCGAGGGGGTGTAGCTCAGCTGGGAGAGCGCGACAATCGCACTGTCGAGGCCAGGAGTTCGAGCCTCCTCACCTCCACCATCGACATCAACGGCCCGATCGGGCCGCCCGGGGCTGTAGCTCAGCTGGGAGAGCGCAACACTGGCAGTGTTGAGGTCAGGAGTTCGATCCTCCTCAGCTCCACCACAGACAGGCCGCCTGCCATATTGGCAGGCGGCTTTACTTTGCCCTGCGGGTGCTTCTGCCTCCGTGGGGCTGCGCGCCCCCACACCCCGGCGCGAGATGCACCCACAGTGCTAGCGGGGGTCTGCGCGCCCCCCGTGCCCCCGCGGCCGCCACCCCCGCCGCCCCCCGGCCGGGGCTTGCGCCCCTGGACCCCAAAAGTATGCCGTCTCACTTGTAATGCTTGGTGCGCATGCCTGGCTGAATCCAGGCGCGATGGGTTGCAATTCACCTCGCAGGAGTGCTGATGGGCATCCGCCACGAATAATGCAATTGGTACGACATTCCTTGCCGGAGGGGGCCGGGGGCGCAGCGCCCCGGAAAGACTCTTGTCCAGAGACCGGGGGCGCGCAGCCCCACAGGCTTAGCGCAGCTCCACCAGATCCAGCTGCGCCAGCAGCCTGAAGTAGGCCGCCAGGCCCGCCGCGTCGCGCACGTCCGTCTCCAGCTCGGTCAGGTCGAGGATCTCGGCCAGCGTGCGCCGCCCGTCGGCCCAGTAGAGCGCCACGTCGGCCGGCAGGTCCATGAACTCGCCGTGCTCGCGGATCGTCGCGCGGGCCGCGTCGCGCTGCTCGGCCGGCAGCCGCCGCATGTGTGTGCCCAGGCTGAGCGGGCCGCGGTAGCGCCGCGCGGGGACGAGCCGCGCCTCCGCAGCTTCGAGCGAATCGACCTCGCCGATACGCCAGTCGCCCAGGACGTCGCTGGCGCGCGCCCAGGCCGCCTCGGCGATCGAGCGGGCCGCCGCGCGCCAGGGCTGCGGGTCGATCTGCGGGTCGAGCCGGCGCAGGCTCTCCAGCGCGGCCTCCTGGCGGTCGAGCCGGAACGCAACCCGCCGATCCCAGGCGGGCCCCGCCGGCGGCGCGCCGCCGAGCGCGGCCGACACGGCGCTCTGCAGCTTGCGCGCCAGCCGCAGCTCGAAGCGGTAGTTCATCTCGCGCGCCAGCCAGGTCGCCTCGCGCGGGCCGGCGCCGGCCACGAAGTAGGCGTAGGTCGCGGCCAGCGCGCTCGCGCGCGCCAGCGAGGCCGGGTCGACCTTGTCGATCGTGTCGGCGGTGGTGTGGTAGTAGCGGTCGGGCCACTGGATCAGCATCGGCGAGGGCACGCCGACCGACGGGTCGCCCATGATGTAGTGGTCGCTGCCGTTCGAGAACGGCACCACCGCGTGGCGGAACAGCGGGAACTCGCCCTGGCCGTTGAAGGTGTGCGCCTGGCCGAAGTAGCCCTCGCGCAGCGCCTCCAGCAGCGGCGCGGCGAAGCTGGGCATGGCGTCGGAGGTGCGGATCAGCAGCCACGAGCTGCCGCACTGCTCCTGGTCCTCGCCGACCATGTCGAGGTTTAGGCCGGCGACCGTGCGCGGCAGGTCGGCCTCGTGGGCGGCCAGGTAGGCGTAGGTGCCGGTCATCTCGGGCATCCACAGGAAGCGGATCCCGCGCCGGGGCCGCGGCAGCCTGCCCGCGCCGATCAGCGTCTGCAGCGCGCGGGCGGCCTCCATCGCCGCCGCCGCGCCGCTGGCGTTGTCGTTGGCGAACGGCGCCGGGTGGCACAGGTGCGCGGTGATCAGCACCTCCTCGTCGGTCTCGCCGGGGATGAAGGCGCTGACGGTCTCGATCGAGCCGTCGGCGAAGTGGCTGCGCACGCGCGCGCGCACCCGCAGCGGCTCGCCGCGCCGCGCGATCTTGCGGCGCAGCTCGGCCCCGACGCGCGGGCTGAGCGCGAAGCCGAACGCGCGCGTCTCGCCGCCCCACCACCACCACGAGGCGTACTGGATGTCGTCCTGCAGGTCGCCGGGCGGGCAGACCTCGGGCACGCTGCGCATGCCGTCGAAGATCAGGCCGGCCGCGCCGAGCTGCTCGATCGCGACGGGGTGGGCCGACATCGGGAGCGAGCGGGTCAGCACTAGCTTGCCGCGCACGTCCAGCCCGGCGTAGTGCTCGATCTTATCGCCGCCCTCGACCGCCACGACCTCGAACTCGCCGTCGGCCGGGGCGCTGCGCGGCATGAGCGAGAGCGGCACCGCGCGGTAGTCGGCCAGCCGACGCTCGCCGCCGGGCTCGAGCAGGTGCAGCGTCGCCTCGTCGCACCACCACTCCTGGAACATCGGCTCGCCCCAGGCCCACTGCCCCTCGCGCGCCGGGAAGCGCTCCAGCTCCACAGGGAGGCCCCAGCCCCGCAGCGTGTGCTCGACCCACTCGGCCGCCTCGCGGTACATCGGGCTGGCCTGGATGCGGTGCCACTGGCTGATCCGCGCGACCAGGCGCTTGGCGGCGTCGCCCGAGACCTCGGCGTTGAGCGTGGCAAGCAGGGTATGAAACATTTCAGTCTTCCTTCGACAGGTGCGCAAGCTCCGCCTGGCACCACTTGCG
The DNA here is from genome assembly GCA_016717335.1 of Candidatus Ribeiella danica. GTDB lineage: Bacteria > Chloroflexota > Chloroflexia > Chloroflexales > Roseiflexaceae > Ribeiella > Ribeiella danica. The sequence goes on along the minus strand of JADKFS010000002.1, from coordinate 227,621 downwards.
GGCCTCCATCGCCGACGCGCAGGCATAGCTCTCGTGGCGGTCCTGCGGCGCGGCCTTCCGCTCAATCCAGCCGTACCAGTCCGAGGAGTACAGACTCTGGTACGCCCCCAGCCTCCACTGCTCGGCGTCCGCCTCCCACTGGTCGGTCTCCGCGTTGTGGAGCCATTTCAATGTGCCGCTCATCGTGATCAACCTCGCCGATAGAATCGCGCGGCGCTGGAGCGCGCCGCCGTCTCGCCCATCGCCTGATCGCTGTGCGTCGGGCCGCCATAGTATACACGATCTCTCAGGCTGGCCGCGTGCGGGGCTGCGCGCTTGCGCGCCCCCGCGGGTGTCTCGCGCCCACAAGCGTGTCCGGGGGGCTGCGCGCCCCCCCCGGGCCCGCCACCCCCCGGCCGGGCTTCGCCCCTGGAGCCCAAAAAGAGCGCCGCCTCGTCTTCAGCGCTTGGCGCGCATGCCTGGCTGAATTCACGCACGGCGGGATGGAACTCGTCCGGTAGAAATGGTGCTGGGCATCCACCACGTTGCTTGCATCTGGTTCGGGATTATTTGCCGGAGGGGGGCGGGGAATCTTTCGGGGGTAGGTTTTTACAAAGATAATCCCCCGCTCTCGTCGCCACGGGAGCGGGGGAAGGGGGCCAGATCAGCGAACACTACCGACTAGCGCGCCAGCGCCACTGTGCTCTCGTGCGCCGGGCGGTCGTCCAGGCCCGCCGCCGCGCGCATCTGCGCCTCGTCGAGCGACTCCTCGCGCAGCAGCACCTCGGCCAGCGCGTCCAGCCGCTCGCGGTTCGTCACGAGCAGGTCGAGCGCCTTGGCGTAGCACTCGTCGACGATCCGGCGGGTCGCGCGGTCGATCGCCTGGGCGGTCGACTCGCTGTACGGCCGGGCGGCGCCGCCGATCAGGCCGGTCTCAAGATAGTTGCCGTCGTCGCTCCCGCTCAGCGCCAGCAGCCCGACCTCCTCGCTCATCCCCCAGCGCGTCACCATCGCGCGCGCCAGGTCGGTCACCTGCTTGATGTCGTTCTCGGCGCCGGTGGTGGCCGTGCCGTAGACGATCTGCTCGGCGGCGCGGCCGCCTAGCGCGTTGATGATCCGCGCGCGCAGGTACGGCTCGCCGTAGTTGTAGCGGTCGTCCTCGGGCACCGAGAGCGTCACGCCCAGCGCCTGGCCGCGCGGCACCACCGTCACGCGCCGCACCGGGTCGCCCTCGGGCTGCAGCAGCCCCAGCAGCGCGTGGCCGGACTCGTGGTAGGCGACACGCCTCCGCTCGGTCGGGTTGAGCGTCAGCTTGCGCTCGGCGCCCAGCGCGATCTTCTCCAGCGCCTGGGTGAAGTCGTCGTGCATGACCGCGCTATGGCCGTTGCGGGCGGCCAGCAGCGCAGCCTCGTTGACCAGGTTGCGCAGGTCCGCGCCGACCAGGCCGGGCGTCTCGCCCGCGATCTGCGCCAGGTCGACATCGGGCGCGAGCGGCACGCCGCGCGTGTGCACCTTCAGGATCTCGGCGCGGCCGTGCCGGTCGGGCGGCAGCACGTTGATCCGCCGGTCGAATCGGCCGGGCCGCAGCAGCGCCGGGTCGAGCACGTCGGAGCGGTTGGTCGCGGCCAGCACGATCACCGCCTCGCGCACGTCGAAGCCGTCCATCTCGACCAGGATCTGGTTGAGGGTCTGCTCGCGCTCGTCGTTGCCGCCGATCGAGTTGGCGCCGCCGCGCCGCCGGCCGATCGCGTCCAGCTCGTCGATGAAGACGATCGCCGGGGCGGCCTTGCGCGCCTCGGCGAACAGGTCGCGCACGCGCGCCGCGCCAACGCCGACGACCATCTCGATAAACTCGGAGCCGCTCATGCTGAAGAACGGCACCGCCGCCTCGCCGGCCACCGCGCGCGCCAGCAGTGTCTTGCCGGTTCCTGGTGGCCCGACCAGCAGCACGCCCTTGGGGATGCGCCCGCCCAGCCGCTGGTACTTGTCGGGCAGCTTGAGGAAGTCGACGATCTCGACCAGCTCGGCCTCGACCTCGTCGATCCCCGCGACGTCCTCGAAGGTGATCCGCTCGGTGCCGTCGCCGGCATCGTAGCGGCGCGCGCCGCTGCGGCCCATCCCGAACACGCCGCCGGTGGCCGCGCGAGTCGCGCGCGAGCTGAGCCAGATGAAGCCGCCGATCAATAGCACCGCCGGGCCGAACGCCAGCAGCAGGTTTAGCAGCGGCGAGCGCGGCTGGTCGAGCGACTTGGCAGTGATCACCACGCTGTTCTTCTCCAGCAGCGACAGCAGCTCCGGGTCGTCGAAGGCCGGCTTGATCGTCGCGAACTTGGTGTAGGGCTGCGCCGGCTGGCCCTCCGGCGGATTCGGGTCGTTCACGGCCTGCCTGAATAGGCCCTGGATGTCGTCGCCGCGGCTGGTGATCTCAGAGACATTGCCGGCGGTAACCTGCTGCTTGAAGAACGTGTAGGGCAGCGTGACGCGGTCCTGCACCTCGGGGAGCAGGAACGGCGCCAGCAGCCAGTTGACCAGCAGCAGCACCAGCAGCGTGATCCAGAAGCGCGGCGTGCGGATCAGCGCGCGCAGGCCCTGCTGGTTGTCCGGGCGCTTGCCGCTGGTCGCCGTCGCGCCGCGGCGCTCCTCCGGCCCGGGCGGGCGCCGCCGTCCCTCGCGGCCGGTCGTATCAGGCCGAACACGCGGCGCCTTTCCGTTTGCGCCCTTGCCATCGCTCATCGTCATCCCCTCCTCATGTACAGGCTCACGCAGTTGCTGAGTCGCCCCCTCCCCCTGCTCCCGCCCCTGCCAGGGGTAGGGGGTGAGGGGGAACTATCGCGCAAGCGCTACCAATTAGCAATCCTGCCGGGTGATCAGCCGCACCCCGCGATCGTAGGTGACGTAATTATAAGCCCAGTTCGCAAGGACGATCAGCCGGTTGCGAAAGCCGACCAGCTGGATCAGGTGGACGAGCAGCCAGCCCAGCCAGGCGAGCCGGCCACTGAGCTGGACGCCGAACGCATCCATCACCGCAGCGCGCCGCCCGATCGTCGCCATCTGCCCCTTGTCGACATAATGAAATGGCCGCAGCGGCTCGCCGCGCCGCGCCCGCACGATATTTTGTACGGCCTGCTCGCCCATCTGGATGGCCGTCGGCGCGACCATCGGGTAGGGCTGGTCGCCGTGGAAGCCCTCCAGGTAGGCCATGTCGCCGATCACGAACACCTCCGGCCGATCCGGCAGGTGCAGCTCGGGCGTGACCTTCACGCGCGCGCCGCGGGCCTGGGGCGCGCCGAGCGCGTCGGCCAGCGTGGCCGCGCGCACGCCCGCCGCCCACACCACTGTGCCGGCCGCCAGCGTGTCGCCATCTTTGAGGGTGACCTGGCGCTGCTCGACGGCGGCGACCGTCTTGCCGAGCAGAATCTGCACGCCCATGCGCTCGAGCCGCTGCCGCGCGCGCCGCTGCAGCCGCGGCGGGAAGCTCGCCAGCAGCTGGGGCGAGCCCTCGATCAGCAGCACGCGCGCCTGCCGAGTGTCGAGCGACGGGTAATCCTTGCGCAGCACGTGGCGGATCAGCTCGATAAAGGCGCCGGCCAGCTCCACGCCGGTCGGCCCGCCGCCGACGATCGCCATCGTCATCAGCTCGGATCGGCGCTGCGGATCGGGCTCGCGCACCGCCTGCTCGAAGGCTCTGAGCACGTGGTTGCGCAGCCGCTCGGCGTCGTCGATATCTTTCATGCCGAAGGTCTGCTCGGCCAGGGCCTGGTTGCCGAAGTAGTTGTTGGCGCTGCCTGCCGCCAGCACCAGGTAGTCGTACGGGATCTGCGGCCCGTCGGTCTGGACCAGCCGCCGCGCGAAGTCGACCCCGCGCGCCTCGGCCATCAGAAAGGCGACGTTCGGGTACTTGCGGACGATCGCGCGCGCCGGGTAGGCGATCGCCTCGGGCTCCAGGCCGGCGGTCGCCACCTGGTAGAGCAGCGGCCAGAAGCCGTGGTAGTTGTTGCGGTCGATCAGCAGCACGTCGAGATCGGCGCCGGCCAGCTTCCTGGCGGCGCTGAGCCCGCCGAAGCCGCACCCGACGATCACGACGCGCGGGCGCCGGGCCGGTCGCGGCGCCGCGGCCCGGTCGCGCGGCGGGTCGGCCAGCGGCTCGTGCAGCTTCTCGGCGACCGGCTGGGCTGTCTGTATGATATCACTCACAGCGGCATTCTCTTTCGCTACCTTGAACCATCTCCAAGACAGCAAGGCGCGCGCCAAAGAAGCGCGCGCGCCCCCCGGCGCGCCGCTATATAGCCCGTGCAAAGCGGAGAATGGTAGTGGCGCTGGGGTACGCCACGTGTGAAACCCCCTCCCCGCAAGCGGGGAGAGGGCAGAGGGAGCGGTCGCCAATGCGATAGGCCGCTAGATCGGGTCGGCCAGCGTGATCAGCCGGTGGGTCATATTGACCACGGAGCCATCGCTCGCCACGACCTGGTCGCCGATGCACGAGACCAGCGTCAGCCGCTCGTGGCCCTGGGGCAGGATATACTCGACCTGGTTGGGTGTCGCCCAGATCTGCTGGACGACCGCGTAGGCGTGCGCGGCGCCCTGCTCGTCGTAGAGCACGATGCTGGCACCGGGCTTGAGCTCGCTCAGCCGCCCGAACGGCGCGGGGATGGCCGGGCTGTCGCGGAAGCGCAGCGCGTGGCCCCACAGCACCACGTTATCGCCCTGACCGGGCGCCGCGCTGTCGGTGTACCAGCCGGGCTCGTGCTTGGGCACGATCGGGATGTCCTGCGAGTCCAGGCCGACCGCCAGCAGCGGCTGGTCGAGCTTGATGTCGCCGATCACGATGCGCGTCGCCGCGCGATGCCGGGCCGGGCGCGGGGTCGCCGCGGGCGGCGCCGCTGGGCGGGTCGCGCGCGCCGTGGCCGCCATGTCGTCGAGGATGGGCTGGTCGATCACCGCTGGGTTAGCTGTCGGCGCCGGCGCCTGCACGACGGCAGCGGTGGGCAGCGGCCTGGCGGCGGGCCGCTGCTCGGCGGCCAGATGCGCGAGTTGGGGCTGGCCGGCGCAGGCGCAGAGCAGCAGGGCGATCGGGATCAGGCGGAGGCGAAGCGCTGGCATTGAGGGCACTCCCGTACGCCGGGCCACTGCATGATGGTGCGGCGCGTAGTTGGATGCGGCCATAGGACGGCGGGAATAAGGCTGGCTGGCACTGTGTCCGAAGATAGCTTGGCCGGCGTCGCCGGCTGTCGGGATCACGAGTGGGCAGCCACGTTATACCATCTGCGGCTGTCGAGCGGGTTTGCTAAATTGATTCGATGTGCGGGCGATACGATGACACTATGCAGCGCGGCTGTTTTCCCTCCTACCCCCGCTCCCCCGCGGGGAGCGGGGGCGATCGTTCGTGGGTGTGGCGCGGCGGCAAAGCCGCCGCGCCACACCCACGAAAAAGAAACCCCCTCCCCTGGCAGGGGCGGGGCAGGGGTGGGGTGAGCCGGCCCACCAAAGCTGCCTGAAAGAAATGGCACAGAAGTTGCGGCGGCCGCCTCAACGGCGGCAGCCGCGTGGGGATACAACCAACTGGAGCGAACGCGATGGTTCTAGTCGCGAAACAGCTGCGTCACCATCACGCCGCGCACGCCCCCATCCATGATCCCGATCCCGACGCGCCCGAACTCAGGACGCAGGATGTTGGCGCGGTGCCCCGGCGACTGCATCAGGCCGCTGTGGGCGCGCTGGAGCGTTGGCGCCAGCGCCAGGTTCTCCCCGGCGGTCTGGAACGCGATCCCCGCGCCCTTGATCCGGTCGAACGGGCCGACGCCGTCGGGGGTGATGTGGGCGAAGTAGCCGCGCCTGAGCATATCGGCCGAGTGTGCGCGCGCCACCTCCGTCAGCGCCGCGTCGGGCCGGAGCGGCGACAGGCCGGCCTGCGCGCGCTCCTGGTTCACGAGATCGAGCATCTGGGCCTCCAGATCGGGCCGCGGCTGCGGGTCGGCGACCGTGAACGGCAGCGCGGCGCCCTGCTCGGAGTCCGGCTCGCCCATCGGAAGCGTCTGCGCGAGCGCATCGCCGAAGACCGGCTCGAACGCCGTGTCGACCCGCGCGGCGTAGCCGGTCAGTTGGCCGGCGACAGCGCTCTCCTGCGTGGCCGCGCGCAGGCTGGCCGACGGCAGCGCCAGCAGCGCGGTCGCGGCGATCGTGGCGACGACGGCGCCGTTCAGCAGCCCTGGCAGCGCGCCGAGCAGGCGATTCATTGGCCGCCGGTGCACGGCGCCCGGCAGCTGCCGGACCAGCGCGTAGCCGGCCACCTCGATGCCGACATTCGCCAGCATAGCGATCGTCAGAAAGGCCACCGGCCGATCCCAGACCGCCGGCCAGGGTGCGCGCGACGCCAGCCAGATCGCCGCCGGCTCGTAGAGCCTGAGCCCGATCAGCAGCCCCGCCACCCACCCGATGACGTCGAGCAGGCCGAGCGCGAGCCCGCGCCACCAGCCGTAGGCCGCGCCAAGCAGCAGGATCAGGATCAGCAAGAGATCGATTAGGTTCAAGGGTCTCACCTCGGTTCTATGAGTGTCTCTGGTCTTGTATGCAAGAGCAGCGCCAAGACAAAGCATCTCACCGTGTCACTTGTGCGGGGGGCTGCGCGCCCCCCGTGACCCCGCGGACAGTGTTCGCCCACATGCTGGTCCGGGGGGCTGCGCGCCCCCCGTGCCCCCGCGGGCGGGGGTGGGCCGCCACCCCCGCCGCCCCCCGGCCGGGGCTTGCGCCCCTGGACCCCAAAAGAACGCCGCCTCATTTGCAAGGTTTGACGCGCATGCCTTGGCTGAATCCAGGCGCGCCGGGCTGCAACCCGCCACCTCAGGAATGTTGATGGGCATGCGCCACGATGCTTGCATCTGGTTCGGGATTATTTGCCGGAGGGGGGCCGGGGGAACCCGTGCCCCGGAGAAAGGCTGACCAGGTGACCAGGGCCGCCCTGGAAAGACACCTGGCGGGGGCCGGGGGCAGGCCTAGGCCCCACGACCTCTGGTATACTGATAGGGCCAACCTACAATAGCCGAGGTGCTCGACCGATGACCCAGCCAACCGCGCGGCGCTGCGCCGCGCTTCTGATCTGCCTCGCCGCCCTGGCCGGCTGTAGCGCGACGGCCTCGGAGCCGCCCACGCCCACCAGCGCGCCGACGACGAGCCAGGCTATTCTGGCGACGCCTGCCGCCGCTGCGACGGCTGCCCCGGCGCTGGCGCCCACGCTCGCGGCCACGCCGGCGCCTACGCTTGCGCCGACCGCGACGCCCGATCGCTGGGCGGAGTACGCGCCCTACACGATCGAGGGGCTGCGCGGCCGCAGCTACGGCGCGGCGGGCGCGATCGAGATCGTGCGCGTGCTGGAGCAGACCCCACGCTTCACGCGCTACCTGTTCGCCTACCCGAGCGACGGGCTGCGGATCACCGGCATGCTCAACCGCCCGAGCGGCGACGGGCCGTTCCCGGTGATCGTCCTCAACCACGGCTACTATCCGCTCGACGTCTACCAGACCGGCAACGGCAGCAAGCTCGCGGCAGACTACCTGGCGAATCGCGGCTTTCTCACGCTGGCGCCGGACTTTCGCTCGCACGCCGGCTCGGACGACGCGCCGAACCTGTTTCGCGCCGGGCACGTGATCGACGCGCTGAACCTGATCCCGCTGGCGCAGCGGCTGCCCGAGGCGCAGCCCGGCAAGATCGGCATGTGGGGCCACAGCAACGGCGGGGCGATCACCGCCAAAGCGATCGTCGTCAGCGACCAGATTGCGGCGGCAGTCATCTACTCCCCGGCCTCGTCGAACATCGTGGAGGACTATCTGTTTCGGGTCGGGCGGGCGCGCAGCCGCAGCGGCCAGCCGCCCGGCCGCCGCACCGGCGTGATCGACCGGGTCGACGTCGAGTTTCCGGTCACGCCGGAGCAGGCGCCCGACCTCTACGAGCGCCTCTCGCCGCTGCCCTACCTGAGCTACGTGGCCGCGCCGGTGCAGATCCACTGGGGCGCGGCCGACCAGACGGTCCCGGCCAAGTGGCCGGGCGATCTGCTGGCGGGCCTGCATGCGGCCGGCAAGCCGGTCGAGTACTTCGAGTACGAGGGGCAGCCGCACTCGTTCCAGGGCGCGGCCAACCAGCTCTATCTCAAGCGCATAGCCGAGTTCTTCGCACAGTATGTGAAGCCCTGACGGGCAGGCTTCCGGGAGCTGGTTTTTCGTTTGCAGCGCGGTGCTGCGCCGAATCACCCCTCCCCGGGCGCGGGCAGGGGGTGAGGGGGCGGCTGTAAGCCCTGACAGGAGGGCGAGGGCAGTCGCGCACCAGGCGCTCGAGAAAATGTGTGGTATCAACGAACCGCGGGATGGGAGCTATGGCAGAAGGAATGGACGCGCGCCGAGTGCAGGCGCTGATCCGCGAGACCAACCGGCGCCTGGAGCTGCTGATCGCGCGCCTGAGCGTCGAGGAGATGAACCGCGCGGGCGCGGTCGGCCTCTGGTCGGTGAAGGACGTGCTGGCGCACCTGGCCTACTGGCAGCGCTACGCGGCGGACATCCTGCGGGCCGCGGCGGGCGGGACAACCCCCGACCTCGTCGGCGACGACGAGACCGAGCGCTACAACGCCAGCGTTGTCATGCAGTACTACCAGCGCCCGCTCTCGCGCGTGATCGCTGAGTGGCACGCCGCGCGCGAGGAGCTGATCGATCTGCTGGAGGACGTCTCAGATCAGGATCTGAACGACCCCACGCGCTTTCCGTGGAGCCAGGGTCGATCGCTGCTCGATCATATCGCCGGGAGCTCGTACGCGCACGAGCAAGAGCATTTCGAGCAGATCTCTGAGTGGATGCGGCGCTGAAACGTTAGAACGTTGAAACGTTCCAACGTTCCAACGTTCTAACGGCCTAGCGGTCGGCTACTCGTGCTCGTGCGCCTTCTTCATCGCGTCGATCAGCGTCTGCGCCAGGTTGGAGGGCACATCCTCGTAGTGGTCGAAGTTCATCGAGAAGCGCCCGCGCCCCTGCGTCAGCGAGCGCAGGTCGGTGGCGTAGCGCTGGATCTCGGCCAGCGGCGCCTGCGCGCTGATCGTCGTGCGGCCGGTGCCGTCCGGCAGCATGCCCATCACGCGGCCGCGCCGGGTCGGCAGGTCGCTCATGATGTCGCCGGCGAACTGGTCGGGCACGCTGATCTCCAGCGCGTAGATCGGCTCCATGATGACCGGCTGGGCCTTCTGCGCGGCGATCTTGAACGCCTCGTGGCCGGCGATCTGGAACGCGATGTCCTTGCTGTCGACCGGGTGCATCTTGCCGTCGAACAGCGTCACGCGCACGTCGACCACGTGGTTGCCCGAGACGACGCCCTCGTTCATCGCCGCGCGCACGCCCTTCTCGACCGAGGGGATGAACGAGCGGTCGATCACGCCGCCGACGATCGCGTTGACGAACTCGAGCGGGTCCTCGCGCTCGGCCTCGAACGGCAGCGGCTCGACGCGAATGGTCACGTCGCCGAACTGGCCCGCGCCGCCGGTCTGCTTCTTGTGGCGATACTGCGCCTCGGCCTTGCCGCGGATGGTCTCGCGGTAGGGGATGCGCGGCAGCTCAAGGTCGACGTCGACGTTGAACTTGCGCTTCATGCGCTCGGCCATGATCTGCAGGTGCGGCTCGCCTAGGCCCGAGAGCACCGTCTCGCCGGTGATGGCGTGGCGCGTCATCACCAGGCTGGGGTCCTCCTCGACGATGTTGTGCAGCGCCCCGCCGAGCCGATCGAGGTCGGCGCGCGTCTTGGGCTTGATCGTCGCGCTGTAGGCCGGCGCGGGAAACACGATCGGGCTGAGCTGCAGCGGCCGGTCGTGCGAGCAGAGCGTGTCGTTCGTGCTCACCTCGACCAGCTTGGTCGCCACGCCAATATCGCCGGCGCCGATCGACGCGACCGCGATCTGCTCCTTGCCGCGCACCACGAACAGCTGGCCGATCCGCTCGTCCTTGCGGGTGCGCGGGTTGAAGACCGACGAGTTCGAGCTGAGCTCGCCGCTGAAGACCCGCACGTAGCTGATCTTGCCGTAGGGGTCGACCAGCGTCTTGAAGACCAGCGCCCCGAGCGGCTCGGAGATCTTCGGCGCCAGCTCGATCGGCTTGCCGCTCAGCAGGTCGGTCGCGGTCGCCGTCTTGCGCGCGGCCGAGGGGATGCTGTCGAGCAGGCCGTCGATCAGCTGGGCCATCCCGGCCACCTGGGTGGACGAGCCGCAGAACACCGGCACGATCGAGCCGTTGGCGATGCCGTCGCGCAGGCCGCGCTGCAGCTCCTCGGGCGTGAGCGCGTCGGGGCCGCCCTCGAGGTACTTCTCGATCAGGTCGTCGTTGGTCGCGGCGATCTTGTCGATCAGCTTCTCGCGCCACTCCTGCTCCAGGCCCTCCAGCTCGGTCGGGATGTCGGACTCGACGTACGAGCCGTCGTGCTTATCGGAGACCAGCCAGGCGCGCTGGCGGCGCAGCGAGATGATGCCCTTGAATTCGCGCTGCGAGCCGATCGGGATCTGCATGGGCGTCACCGCGTCGTCGAGCATCTGCTGGGCCTGCTCGACCACGCGAAAGAAGTTGGCGTTCTCGCGGTCGAGCTTGTTGATGAAGATCACCCGCGGGACATTGGCGGCCTTGGCCGCCTCCCAGGCCGCCTCGGTGCCGACCTCGACGCCGCCGGCCGCGTCCATCACGATCATGGCGCCGTCGATCACGCGCATCGTCGCGGCGACCTCGGCGGAGAAGTCGGACGTGCCGGGCACATCGATCAGGTTGAACTTGTTGTCCTTCCACTCGACCGGCGCGACGCTGATGTTGATCGACTGTCGGCGCTTCTGCTCGTCCGGATCGTAGTCGCTGACGGTGTTGCCGTCCTCGACGCGACCCGCGCGGGAGATGGCCTTGGCGGTGAGCAACAGCGCCTCCATAAGCGTAGTCTTCCCGCTGCCGCCGTGGCCGAAGAGTCCAACGTTGTGGATCTTGTCGGGTCCATAGGATCGCATGAAGTCCTCCTTGACAGAGCGATGGTGCAGCCTTGCGGAGCGAGCCGGCCGGGGGCGGGCGCGACGGGTGCGGCAAAAGCGTGTGGACTGCCGGTGATTGCCTCCGTTGCGTTCGTCGGTGATCCGCCCGATCCGCTACTAGGGGGTCAGCCACGTATTATAAGCATTTTCAGGGTACGGTCAACCAAATCAGGCATTCGGCGGCAAGCCTCCTGCCGCGCCCTGCCTGCCGCTCTTCATTATCGAGATCACCGGCGTCAAACGCTGTAGATCATACGAAAAGCGCGCGCAGGTGCGGAGAACAGACCAACATCTGCAGGTAAGATCCCTTCACCTGCGCTGGCGGCCCTCACCCTCTGCCCCCTCTCCCAACGGGAGTGGGGGAATGTGTTGGCTCGGCACGGGGTTTCGGCGGAGCCGAAACCCCGTGCCGAGCTACCGTTTCCCCGCCCCTGGCAGGGGCGGGGGTAGGGGGTGGGGTGATCGGGTGGGACACGACACCACATGAAAAATCACCCCCAAAACGGCGGGGGGGGCGAGAGAACAAAAGAAGCGATAGCCAGCAAACTCCGCGCCCAGCGGCTATAATGGGCCTGTCACCCGACTAGAATGGAGAGGTTCATGCACCGAACGATCGCTCGAATCGCCGGCGTTGTCGCGCTCGCGCTGCTGCTGGCCCAGGTCGCGGCGGCGCGGCCGGCCGCGGCGGTGGTGCCGGCCGGCTTTACCGACGCGCTGCTGGCCAAGGTCGATGTGCCGACCGCGCTTGCGTTTGTGTCGCCCGACCGGCTGCTGATCGCGTCCCAGTCCGGCCAGCTCTATGTCTATGCCGGCGGCGCGCTGCTGAGCGCGCCTGCGCTCGATCTGAGCGCCAAGATCTGCTCGAACAGCGAGCGCGGCCTGCTCGGCGTGGCGGTCGACCCCAGCTTCGCGTCCAACCACTACATCTACGTCTACTACACCTACAACCGCGCCAACAGCTGCCCGACCGGCCAGCCGGCCAACCCGAGCAACCCGGTCAACCGGGTCGCGCGCTTCACGCTGTCGAACGCCAACGTCGCCAGCGGCGAGACGGTGCTGGTCGACAATATCCCGTCGCCGAACGGCAACCACAACGCCGGCGACCTGCACTTCGGCCAGGACGGCTTCCTGTACGTCAGCGTCGGAGACGGCGGGGCTGACTACGCCGGCGATAGCGGCAGCGGCGGGAACAACGATGCCACCCGCGACCAGTTCATCCTGCTCGGCAAGATCCTGCGCATCACGCGCGACGGCGGCATTCCGCCCGATAACCCGTTCCAGGGCAGCGGCACCGCGCGCTGCAACCTGACCGGCCGCACCAGCGAGGGCAACAGGTGCCAGGAGACCTTCGCCTGGGGCCTGCGCAACCCCTACCGCCTCGCCTTCAGGCCGGGCACCAGCGCGTTCTACATCAACGACGTCGGCCAGAACGCCTGGGAGGAGATCGACCAGGGCCAGAAGGGCGCCGACTACGGCTGGAACTGCCGCGAGGGCAGGCACGTGAACAGCACGACCGGCAAGTGCAGCCCCGCGCCGGCCGACATGGTCGACCCGATCTACGATTACCAGCACGGCAGCTGCAACTCGATCACCGGCGGCGCCTTCGTGCCGCCCGGCGTCTGGCCGGCTGCCTATGACGGCGCGTACCTGTTCGCCGACTTCGTCTGCGGCAAGATCTTCCGGCTCACCTCGTCCGGCGCGACCTTCGGACAGGCCGACTTCGTCTTAGGGCTCAACGGCCCGACGACGATCACCTTCGGCCCGTACGGCAGCAGCCAGGCGCTCTACTACCTCGCGTACGGCGGCGGCGAGGTGCGCCGCCTGGCCTACACCGGCAGCGCCAACCGCTCTCCCGTGGCGGCTGCGTCGGCTAGCCCGCGCTACGGCGCCGCGCCGCTGCAGGTCAGCTTCGACGGCTCGGCCAGCAGCGACCTGGACGGCGACCAGCTCAGCTACGACTGGGACTTTGGCGACGGCGCGGCCCACGCCAGCGGCGCCCAGGCGACTCACAGCTACGCGGCCGGCGTCTACACCGCCACGCTGCGCGTCAGCGACGGCAAGGGCGGGCTCGGCACGGCGACCGTGCGGATCGACTCGGGCAACACGCCGCCGGCTCCGACGATCGACTCGCCCGTGGAAGGCGCGACCTTCCGGGTCGGCCAGCAGATCACGCTCCACGGCAGCGCGATCGACGCGCAGGATGGCGCGCTGCCCGACGCGCGGCTGACCTGGCGCGTGCTTCTGCACCACAGCACGCACGTCCACCCCTACCTGCTGTCGACCGCCGGCAACAATATCACGATCACCGCGCCGCCGCCCGAGGACCTGCCCGCGGCCCCGATCAGCTACCTCGAGATCGAGCTGACCGCGACCGACTCGACCGGGCTTTCGAGCGTGATCACCCGCGAGCTTCAGCCGCATCTCGTTAACATAACATTTGAGACAGTCCCGACCGGCCTGAGCCTAATCGTGAACGGCGAGGCGACGACGGCGCCCCAGACGCTGGTCTCGTGGGAGGGCTACGCGCTGTACGTATCGGCGCCGCCGCAGCAGGATAGCTCGGGCCAGTGGCTGGCGATCGTCTCGTGGTCGGATGGCGGCCCGGCCCCGTCGCGCACGATCGTTACGCCCGCAGCGGACAGCACCTACACGGCGACCTTTGGGCCTGCGTCGGTGTGGTTTGTGTCGCTGGCGCGGCGGTGATCTTCTGCCGGGGCGCTTTGCCCCCGGCCCCCTCCGGCATAGAATGATCTGTGGGGGCGTTCAATTCGGCGCTCGCCCGGGCGCATTCTCTCCTGCCGCGCCGTGATTCCGCCGGGCATGCGCCACCGGCGTTGTCGCCGGAGTGGGATTATTTGCAGGGGGTCTGGGGGCGGGCTCCGCCCCCAGCGGGGGGTGTGGGGGGCGGAGCCCGCCCACGAACACACGCCCGCTAGCGTTTTTCCGGGGCGCTCCGCCCCCGGCCCCCCGGCTGGGGGAACCCGCGCCGGTTCCCCCCGGCCCCCTCCGGCAAACAACCTTGTCTCGGCTACATCCGTCGTGGCGCATGCCCATCAATACTCCGAAGGGGCGGAAGGCAACGCGCGACGTCTCGATCTGGCGCTCGATCGAGCGCATTCTCTCCCGCCGCGCCGTGATTCCGCCGGGCATGCGCCACCGGCGTTGTCGCCGGAGTGGGATTATTTGCAGGGGGTCTGGAGGCGGGCTCCGCCCCCAGCGGGGGGTGTGTGGGGCGGAGCCCGCCCACGAACACACGCACGCTGCGGCGGCGATTTGGATGGGTGAACGGGGCGCATAGCCCCACGCGCAGCCGGGGGTATGGGGGCGCCCCCCGGAAAGCGCTTGACAGCCTGCGCCAAACGGTTTACGCTTCCGCACACATTTTTGACCAGGAAAGAAGAAGAAACGCACATGGCTGCTCTGCTGATCGCCACGACCAACCGGAACAAGCTGCGCGAGTACGCCGCGATCTTCGCCGGCCTGCCGCTGGAGCTGCGCTCGCTGGCCGACCTCGGCATCGACGACGACGTGGAGGAGACCGGCGCGACCTTCGCCGAAAACGCGCGGCTGAAGGCCGAGTACTACGCCGGGCGCAGCGGCCTGCCGGCGCTGGCCGACGACTCGGGCCTCGAGGTGCACGCGCTCGGCGGCGAGCCGGGGGTCAGGTCGGCTCGCTACGCCGGCCCGGGCGCGAGCGACGCCGAACGCAACGCGCTGCTGCTCGAGAAGCTCGCGAACGTGCCGTTCCACGCCCGGCTGGCGCGCTTCGTCTGCGCGATCGCGCTGGCCCTGCCCGGCGGCCGCGTCGAGGATGTCGAGGGCGCGCTGCCGGGTGTGATCGAGCTGGCGCCGCGCGGCGCGAACGGCTTCGGCTACGATCCGCTGTTCTACCTGCTCGACGAGAACGCGACGCTGGCCGAGCTGCCGCCCGATCGCAAGAACCAGGTCAGCCACCGCGCCCAGGCAGCCCGCGCCGCGCGCGAGGTGCTGGATCGCTGGATCGCCGAAGACCTGCTCTAGTGCAGCGTGATAGAAATACATACCGAGTTGCAGTCGGCAGCTGCGGCAAACTGCAAACTGCCGACTGCCGACTGCCGACTGAATAAGGAGCCTAACGATGTCGAACATGGTACGACCGCGCGGCGAGATCGCCGTCGAGCACACCTGGGACGCCGCCAGCGTCTTCGAGTCGGACGCGAGCTGGGAGGCCGAGCTCGCGCGCGTCACCGGCGAGCTGGACCGGCTGGCGCGCTTCCACGGGCACCTCGGCGACGGGCCGGCCGTGCTGGCCGACTGGCTGCGCAGCGCAGATCAACTGACCAACGCGGTCAGCCGGCTCTACCTGTACGCCAGCATGCTGCACAACGTCGACACCGCCGACCAAGATGCGACCGCCATGTACGAGCGCGCGATCGGCCTGTTCTCGCGCGCGGCCGCCGCGACGGCCTTCGCCGAGCCGGAGCTGCTGACGCTTGGCTTCGACACGCTGCGGCGCTGGATGGACGAGGACGCCGGCCTGGCCGGCTACGCGCACTACTTCGACCAGCTAGAGCGCAAGCAGGCCCACGTCCGCTCGGCCGAGGTCGAGCAGCTGCTGGGGCACCTGCAGGAGCCCTTCAACAGCGCCGCCGACATCCACGGCGTGCTGGCCGACGCCGACCTGCGCTTCGGGCCGGCGTACGACGCCGCCGGCGCGGCGATCGACCTGGCGCAGGGTAACATCAGCGCACTGCTGACCAGCCCCGATCGCGAGACGCGCCGGACCGCCTGGGAGAGCTACGCCGACGCGCACCTGGCCGCCAAGAACACCATGGCGAGCTGCCTGGCCACCGGCGTGAAGCAGAACGTATTCATGGCCCGCGCGCGGCGCTACCCCTCCTCGATCGAGGCCGCGCTCGGGCCGGTCCACATCCCGGTCGCGGTGTTCCACAACCTGATCGAGACCTTCCGACGCCACCTGCCGACCTGGCACCGCTACTGGGGCCTGCGGCGCCGCGCGCTCGGCTACCCGACCTTTCATATCTACGACGTCAAGGCGCCGCTGGCGCGCCAGGCGCCGGCGGTGCCGTTCGAGCAGTCGGTCGAGTGGATCTGCGACGGCATGCGGCCGCTGGGCGAGAGCTACGTCGCCACTATGCGGCGCGGCCTGACCGAGCAGCGCTGGGTCGACATCTACCCGAACCAAGGCAAGCGCATGGGCGCCTACTCGCACGGCGTGCCGGGGACCCACCCGTTCATCCTGATGAGCTACAACGACGACATCTTCAGCATGAGCACGCTGGCGCACGAGCTCGGCCACTCGATGCACTCCTACCTCTCCTGGCAGAACCAGCCGCTGATCTACGCCGACTACTCGAACTTCGTCGCCGAGGTCGCCTCGAACTTCAACCAGGCCATGGTGCGCGCGCACCTGCTGGAGCGCAGCGCCGACACGGATGTCCAGATCGCGGTGATCGAGGAGGCGATGTCGAACTTCCACCGGTACTTCTTCGTCATGCCGACCCTCGCGCGCTTCGAGCTGGCGATCCACGAGCGGGTCGAGCGCGGTGACGCGCTGACGGCCGACGGCATGATCGCGCTGATGGCCGACCTGTTCCAGGAGGGCTTCGGCGACGAGGTCCAGGTCGACCGCGAGCGCGTCGGCAGCACCTGGTGCCAGTTCTCGACCCACCTCTACTCCAACTTCTACGTCTTCCAGTACGCCACCGGCATCTCGGCCGCGCACGCGCTCGCGTCCGGCGTGGGCGCAGGCCGGCCGGGCGCCGCCGAGAGCTACCTCGCGTTCCTGAAGGCCGGCAGCTCGCTCTACCCGCTCGACGCGCTCAAGCTCGCCGGCGTGGACATGACCTCGCCCGACGCGGTCGAGACCACCTTCGCCACCCTCGCGGCCTACGTCGACCGCCTGACCGCGCTGCTCGAGCAGCGTACGGCCTAGTGCAATTGCAGATTGTCGATTGCAGATTTCCCTCTTACTGCCGACTGGCTCCTGCCGACTGCTCACTGCTATAGGCAAGGCAGTTGATCCTCATCCCCCTCTCCCAAGGCGACGGGAGAGGGGGATGGTTGCGGGGGGCGGGGTTTCGGCGAAGTCGAAACCCCGCCCCCCGCAATGATTCAGACCCGCCTCCGAAAGAAGCCGGGCAGAGCATTAAGAGAAGCTATTGACAGTATGACGTCATACTGCTATAATGACACAAGAGTAACAGTATAACTGTCAGATGGAGGCGGCGATGGAGCTTCTGATCCTCGGCGGCACCGTATTTCTGGGGCGCCACCTGGTCGACGCGGCGCTCGCGCGCGGCCACACGGTCACGCTGTTCAACCGCGGCCAGCACAACCCCGAGCTGTACCCGGCGGTCGAGAAGCTGCGCGGCGACCGGTCGAGCGACCTGTCGGCGCTGCGCGGGCGGCGCTGGGATGCGGTGATCGACACGTGCGGCTACGTGCCGCGGGTCGTGCTCGCCGCGGCCGAGCTGCTATCCAACGCGGTCGATCGCTATGTCTTCATCTCGAGCATCTCCGTCTACCCGCACTTCAGGCGCGCGGGCATCGACGAGTCCGCACCGGTCGGGGAGCTGGCGGACCCGACGGTCGAGCAAGTCGACGGCGAGACGTACGGCCCGCTCAAGGCGCTGTGCGAGCGGGCGGCCGAGGCGGCGCTGCCCGGCCGAGTCCTGACGATTCGCCCCGGGCTGATCGTCGGCCCGCACGACCCGACCGACCGTTTCACCTACTGGCCGCAGCGGGTCGCGCGCGGCGGCGAGGTGCTGGCGCCCGGCCGGCCGGGGCGGCACGTGCAGATCATCGACGCGCGCGACCTGGCCGAGTGGACGCTGCGGATGGTCGAGTCCGGCCAGGCCGGCGTCTACAATGCGACCGGGCCGGCCTACGCTCTGACGATGGAGCGGCTGCTCGACGTGTGCAACGAGGTTGGCGGGGGCGGCGCGCGCGTCATCTGGCTGAGCGAGTCGTTTCTGGCCGAGCAGCAGGTTGGCTCGTGGATCGAGCTGCCGCTGTGGGTGCCCGAGTCGGACCCGGACACGCTGGGCTTTTCGGATGTCGACTGCTCCAAGGCGATCGCGGCGGGGCTGACCTTCCGCGACCTGGCTGCAACAGTGCGCGACACGCTCGACTGGGACGCCGCACGCCCGCCCGAATATGAGTGGCGCGCAGGGCTGGCCGCGGCCCGCGAGATGGAGCTGCTGGCGCGCTGGCACGCGTAGTCGGCAAGGAGACAAGGAAACAAGGAGACAAGGAGACAAGGAGCCAGCAATGCCAGCCCCAAGTCCCAAGTCCCAAGCCCCAAGCTATGCAATCTACAATCGCTCTCAGGTGATCTATGGACGAAGAACGCGTGTACACGATCGGCGAGCTGGCCGAGCTGGCGGGTGTGACGCCGCGGACGATTCGCTACTACACCGCCGAGGGGCTGCTGCCGCGACCCGATGCGCGCGGTCAGTACGCGCTCTACGCGGAGGAGCATCTGCTCCGGCTGCGGCTGATCGGCCTTCTCAAGCAGGCCTACCTGCCGCTTGGCGAGATCCGCGCGCGGCTCGATCAGCTCGACGTCGCGCAGCTGCGGCAGCTGCTCGAGCAGTCTGAGGAGCAGCCCGCGCCCGCGGCGCCCAGCGCCGCCGAGTATATCGCGCAGGTGCTGGCGCAAGAGTCGCCGCCGCAGCGGCTGGCCGAGTCGCCGGCGCGCTACGAGGCGAGCGCGGATGCCCCTGGCCGGATTCCGTCGCTCGCAGCGTCACGGCCGGCGGCGCCCCCAGCGCCACAGGCGCCCCCGAGCGCGCCGTATGGCTTCGCCGCGCCGTCGGCGCCGCCAGCCCACGCGCCACAGGCGGGCGGGCTGCTGCGCCGGCTGATCCCGCCGCGGCCCGAGCGCGCGCTGCCGCAGCAGCCTACCCCGTCCGAGCCCGAGGATCGCTGGCGCCGCGTGTTGCTCGCGCCGGGCGTCGAGCTACACATCCGCGACCCGCTTGCCCCGGCGCTGCGGGAGCGGATCGAGCGCCTGCTGGAGCTTGCGCGCGAGCTGTTTAAGGAGGCTGATTGACAGGACTTACGCAGTCGACATTCTTGGCCCCACCCCCCGCTCCCCGCGGCGCGGGGAGCGGGGGCGAGGGGAACCACCGCGTAAGTCCTGTGATTGAAAGGAGAAGCCCAGGATGACACTGACACTTTCCGCCGACTGCGACCGCCGGCTGGTCGCGGCTGAGGTCTCGTCGCAGCGCACCGCCGAGTGGGTCGTCGGCGTGCCCGAGCCGGCCCAGCGCGTGAGCCGGGCGCCGCTCAACCTGGCGCTGGTGCTCGATCGCAGCGGCTCGATGCAGGGCGACAAACTGCGCTATGTCCGTCAGGCCGCCTGCCACGTGCTCGACATGCTCGACGAGCGCGACCGCGTGGCGGTGGTCGCCTACGACGACCAGATCACGCTGATCGGGCGCAGCGAGCCGATCGGCGCGAGCACGCGCGAGGACCTGAAGCGCCGGATCAACGACCTACGGCCGGGTGGGTGGACCGACCTGTCGGGCGGCTGGCTCGAGGGTTGCCGCGAGGTCGCCGCGCACCAGGCGCTCGCCGGCATCAACCGCGCGCTGCTGCTGACCGACGGGCTGGCGAACCGCGGCATCCTCGACATTGAGGAGCTGACGCACCACGCGCGCGAGCTGCGCAGCCGCGGCGTCTCGACCTCGACCTTCGGAGTCGGGCTAGACTTCAACGAGCAGCTGCTGGAGGCGCTAGCCGAGCAGGGCGGCGGCCACTTCTACTATATCGAGCGGCCCGAGCAGATCCCCGAGGTGTTTCGGCGCGAGCTGGGCGAGCTGCTCACGGTCGTGGCGCGCGAGGCTTTTCTCGCGATCGCGATCCCGCGCGGCCTCTCGGTCGAGCTGCTGGGCGACCTGCCGCACGAGCGCAGCGGCGATCGGCTGCGGATCTTCCTGGGCGACCTGTTCGCCGGCGAGCGCCGCGCGATCTACGCCAGGGTGCTAACCCCGCCCGATCTGCCTGGCACCAGCGTGGTGCTGCGCGCCGAGCTGGGCTACGCCGACCTCGACGGCCGCACGGCGACGGTGTCGAAGGAGCTGGCGTTCTCGTACACGCGCGAGGCCGAGGTGCTGCTGGCGCCGCTGTACGAGGAGATCCTGCGGCGCGCGAGCGAGGTCGAGCTGGCGACCGCGACCAGCCGCGCGCTGAAGCTGGAGCGCGCCGGCCAGCGTCAGCAGGCCGGCGCCGTGATGCAGCAGGCGCTGGCGGCAAGCGCGCCGCACATGCCTGCGCCGGCGGCCGCGCAGTACAGCGCGCTTGCCGGCCAGATCGAGCAGGGCCTGAGCGAGGCGCAGCGCAAGGAGAGCCACTTCGCGGCCTACCGCAAGCGCCAGTCGCGCGGGTAGGGGCTATATGGGCTTGGGGCGAGGGGCGAGGGGGTGACATTCCGCTAGAAACGTCACCTGGTCACCTGGTCACGGGTCACGCCTCCGGCTCGAGGTAGAAGCTCAGCGGGTAGCCCGATGTGCGCGCGAGGCTGTGGGCGGTGTAGACGCGCTGCTGCGCGTCCTCGAACGGTAGCGTCCGCACGTAGGCATGCCCGGTGTTGTGCGCCTCCAGCATCACGCTTTCGGCGCGCTCGATCGATAGCTCAAAGATCGTCAGCAGCACGATCACGACGAAGTCCATCGGCGTCACGTCGTCGTTCTCGATGATGACGCGATAGGGCTTCTCCAGGTCTTCGTCGCCGATGACGACATACTCGACGCCGGTGGTGGTCTCCGGCTGGCTGGTGGCGCTATTGGTAGACATTGCTCGTACGTCTCGCTACTCGACCGACGCTCTGGTATAGGCCGGTGGAAGTCGCTGCCTGGCTCAGTCGGCGGTCGGCAGGATGCAGTTTGTCGACTGCCGACTGCCGGCTGCAACCCGGTAGGTCGTTCTACCACGCTGGACTAGCGCCGACCACGTGGCGGCATGCGCGGCCGCGCCGACGCGCCAATTCGCGATAGCAGCCGCCCCAGCAGCGGCTTGCGAATCGCCAGCCAATCCTGCTCCAGGTCGCCGGTCGGCTCGACCTCTGGGCTATAGCGCTCGGCCACGTAGGCGTCCACGATCCGGTCGACCGACTGGCGCTGCTCGGGCAGATGGCGCCCAAGCTCATTGGCGTACTCGTAGGGCGTGGTCTGCTCGCCCTGCGGCACGCCAGCCCACGCCGCCATGCGCCCGAGCCGCACGTATGCGGCGCTGGCCGGCGATAGTCCGCGCAGCTCGCGCCGCAGCGAGAGGAAGAACAGCGCGACTCCGGCCAGCAGCGCCGCGGCGACCCCGCCGCCAATCACGATCTGGCGCAGCCGCTCGGCCGCCGCGCGCTCGGCCTGGGCCTGGCGGATGGCCTCCAGGTTAATCTCCGAGTCGCGCAGCGAGTTCAGCTCGCCCTCTTCCAGCAGCCTGCGCAGGCGATCCTCAGCCTCGCTCTGACTGATCGCCGGCACCCCGGCACCATTCGCGCCGCTGTCCGCCTGCGGCAGCGCCGGCCTGAGCGGGACGCTGGCGTAGGACGCAGGGGTCGGCTCGAAGCGCTGCCAACCATAGCCGGGGAAGTAGACCTCGGGCCAGCTGTGGCCGACGCTCTCACGCACGATATAGGCGTTCAGCTGCGGGTCGAGGGTGCCGCCGGCATACCCTTGCGCCAGGCGTGCCGGCACGTCGAGCGAGCGGAGCAGCACAATCATCGCCGATGCGAAATCGTCGCAGTAGCCGCGCTGCGCGCTAAACAGGAAGTAGTCCACCCAGTCGCGCCCTTCCGGCGGCGCGGGCCGGCTGTCGTCGTAGGTCAGGCGCCGCAGGTAGCTCTCGATCGCCTTGGCCTGGTCGTACGGGCTGGTCGCGTTGGCGTCCTGGACGATCTGTCGCGCCAGCGCCCTGGTCCGCGGCGTCACCGTCTCGGGCAGCTGCAGGTAGTGGCTGCTCACCCAGTCTGGGTAGTTCACGCCGGCGCCGCGCAGGCTCTGCTCGTCCACTGTGGAGATGTAGGTGGTGATCGTGTAAGTGTTGTTCTGCTGGAGCGGCGTCTCAGCGAACACCGCCGCGATCTCGTCGAAGTTTGGCGCGGTTGAGCCGCTATTGGTTGTCAGAATGCCGTTCTGGATCAGCACGGGCAGATTGGCCGACGAGAACTGCCCGCCGAAGATCAGCAGCTCGTTGCTGTACTGGCTGACCAGGTCGATCGTCTGGGTCACCAGCGTGCGGCCAGCCAGGTCGGCCTGCGGGATGGCCGCGCCGGCCTCGACCGGGCTGCGCGCCTCGACCTCGGTGGCGTAGCCAAGCGCCGCGCGCGCCCGCTCGCCGACGGTGCTCTGCCAGCCCTGGCCGGTGTAGCGATCCCGGGCGACGGCGCGCCAGTAGTCATACTTCGAGGAGCGAATGTGCAGAACTTCGGCGTCTCCCAGCGCGCGCGGGCCGCCGACACGAATGCCGCTGGTGGCGAAGCCGCCCCCGCCGCTGCCGGGCGGGGCGTTGATCGTGCTGAACGCCTTCTCCCAGCCCTCGCGCGCCGCCGTCAGCGGCAGGCTGATCGTGCGCCAGGCCCGCGCGACCTGCGTGCTGCTCACGTTGCCCGGCAACACGCTGGTCACCAGCACCACCAGGCTGCAGAAGAGCGTCCCAGCCACCAGGAAGCGCCACGGCATGAACTCGGGGTATTCGACCGCCGACGACTGCCAGCGGCGCTGGTGCCGCACGACGTTCTGGTGGACGATCAGCAGGAGCGCGCTGCCCAGGAACAGGAAGAACAGCTGGTTCGGCTTGGGCGACGCGAAGGTATAGTTGACCAGGATGGTGAAGGCGCTCAGGATCACGGCCCACCAGGCCCAGCCGGCCCGGAACAGCAGCCAGCCGGTGGCGTAGCCGAGCGCCCACATCAGCAGCGCCAGCGCCACGACGAACAGCACAATATCTTCGCCGCGCCCGCCGGCCTGCAGGATGCGCCCCCAGATCAGCGCGCGGATCAGGATCTCGCTGGCCTTGTCGCCCCAGGTCACCAGCCGCTCGGACAGCGTCGAGCCAAGCTCATTGCCGACCTCGCGGACGAGCAGCGGGCCGATCTGCTGGATCGACCAGGCCACGCCCAGCGCGGCGCTCAGCAGGTGCGCCAGCCAGCCCGGCAGCCAGCGCAGCTGCGCGAAGACGATCCCCACCACCAGCGCCGGCAGCGCGACGCTGGTGAGCACGCTCAGCCCATCGGCCCAGTTCGAGGTCGCGATGCTGCGCGTGACGCTCCACAGCATCAGGGCGGCCAGGATTCCGCTCGGCACGACGATCGGCAGATCCAGGCGCACATACCAGGGGATGTGCGGTCTTACAGCAGGGGTTGTCGCGACCATCGCATACTATCTTTCTAGCCTGTGGTGGCGCAAAGGCATTCGTAAGCCAACGTCGTTGCGGCGTTGCGTGAGCTATCTCGTGAATGGGGACGAGCAGCAGAAATGACCGCTAGTCTTGATCGGGAAGGCGAAAAATCCTCGCCGCGTTCTGCCACACCGCATCGGCCAGCTCGGCCAGCGCGATCTCGCGCAGCACCGCCAGCCGCTCGGCCACCAGCCGCACGTTGGCCGGCTCGTTGCGCTTGCCGCGCAGCGGGTGCGGCGAGAGGTACGGGCTGTCCGTCTCGGTTAGGATGCGATCGATCGGCGCGCGGCGGGCCACCTCGTGTAGCTCGGCCGCCTTGGGAAAGGTGACCGGGCCGCTGAACGAGAGGTGGAATCCGACCTCAAGGCAAGCCTCGGCGTAGCCCCAATCGCCTGAGAACGAGTGCATGATGCCTGGCTGGCCGCGCGCCGCATCGCGCAGGATGCGCACCGTGTCGGCCTGGGCGTCGCGGCTGTGAATGACGACCGGCAGACCCAGCTCGCGTGCCAGCGCCAGCTGCTCGCGGAAGAGCTGCTCCTGCTGGTCGTGCGGGGCGCGATCGTGGTAGTAGTCCAGGCCGATCTCGCCGATCGCCACGACCCGCGAGTGGCCGGCCAGACGGCGAATCTCGTCCAGCCAGGATGCGTCGGCCTGCGCGGCGTAGTGCGGCTGGATGCCGACCACCGCGTAGATAGCGGGGTCGGAGCTGGCCAGATCCACCGCCGCCCGCGACGAGTCGAGATCGTAGCCGATCTCGACCATGCGGGCCACGCCCGCCGCCTGCGCGCGAGAGAGCACCGCCGACCGCTCGCCGTCGAACTGGGCGAGGTGGAGGTGCATATGCGTATCGATCAGCCGGACGTCCGTCATGGCGGCATTGTACCATGGAACATCGCCGGATGGACCGCACCACGAATGAGCGCCGTGTGAGAGCGCGCCGCTCTGGACGGTTGTGATACAATAAAGGTCAAAATGAGATCAAAATGTTTATGCTTGCGCTCGTTTAACGACATGCGTGTTCCACTGCGGTGGACCACTTGGAATCTACGTAGCCCTGTAGCTGCTTGCCGCGCTGGTGCGGCGGTGGATCAAACTACCGGCACACCGTCTGCTAAAGCTAACATCATAATATTGCACAGCTAGCTGACGTGCCCTGCAGCACGGGTCGGCGCCTGCGCCGGAGCAAAAGACTCATGGCTCACATTCCGGTCGTGCTCGTGGTCGAGGATGATGTTCATATCTCCAAGTTGATTGCGGTGTTGCTTGAGGAGGCTGAATACCGGCCTGTCCGGGCGAGTACGGCCGTAGATGCGATCGCGAGTCTCGATCACGATGACCCCGACCTTGTGATCCTCGACTGGATGCTGCCCGACATGCCGGGCGACCAGGTGTGCCGCGAGATCAAGCGGCGCTCGGCGAACACGTTTTTGCCCGTGCTGATGCTGACCGCGCGCAACGAACTGGCCGACCGGATCGCCGGGCTGGATGCCGGCGCCGACGACTATGTGACCAAGCCATTCCACGGCGACGAGCTGCTGGCGCGCGCTCGCGCGCTGCTGCGCATCCGCGCGGCCGAGAACGCGCGCGCCGAGACGCTGGCGGCTCTGGCGAAGCAGCACCAGGAGCTAAAGGCGGCCTACGAGCAGCTGCGCTCGACTCAGGCGCAGCTGGTGCAGGCATCCAAGCTGGCTTCGCTTGGCGAGCTGGTCGCGGGCGTGGCCCACGAGCTGAACAACCCGCTGGCGATCATTCTCGGCAACGCCGAGCTGCTGCCGACCCTCGACAGCGAAGACGACCGCCGCGCCGTCCGCCAGATTATCGACGCCGCGCAGCGCGGCCGGCGCGTGCTGCAGAGCCTGGTGACCTTTGCCCGCCACGGCAAGGTCGAGGCCGACTGGCATAACCCGCGCGATCTGGTCGAGCGGGTGCTGGATCTCAAGCGCTCAGCCTTCCAGACAGGCGAGATTGCGCTTGAGGTGAGCTACGATCCTGACCTGCCGATGCTGTGGGGCGACGGGCCGCAGATCCAGCAGGTGCTGCTCAACCTGCTGATCAACGCCGAGCAGGCGCTGGCCGGCTGCGCCTACCCCCGGATCATCTTCCGTGTCTACGCCTGCCACGCGCCGGTCGAGCTGCCGTCGGTGCTGCCCGAGCTGACGCGGGCGCGCGGCGCGCCCGAGAACGAGGGCGTGGTGGTGATCGACATCGCCGACAATGGCCCTGGACTGGCGCCACAGGTGCTTGGCCGGCTGTTCGAGCCGTTCGTCACGACCCGCCCGGTTGGCCAGGGCACCGGCATGGGGCTGGCGATTGCGTACGCGATCGTTCAGCAGCACGGCGGCACCCTCCAGGTCGCCAGCGAGCCGGGCCGCGGCGCGACGTTTCGAATCACCCTGCCGGTCAGCCGGAAGGTCGATCCGCGCCTGCCCGCGCCGAACCAAGAGCCGCGGGCCGAGGCCCACGGCCGCGTGCTGGTCATCGACGACGAGCCGGCCATTGTCGACCTGGTCACCCGCCTCCTGTCGCGCAGCGGCTATACTGTGGTCGGTATGCAGCGAGCCCGGCCGGCGCTCGAGGCGCTGAGCCGCGAGCCGTGCGATACGATCCTGTGCGATATCCGCATGCCCGACATGGACGGAATGACGTTCTACCACCAGCTCCACGCCGCCGAGCTGGATCGCCCGCCGCGCCTGATCATTATGACCGGCGACACCAACAATGCGCGCACCGAGGACTTCCTTCGGCAGTACAACCTGCCTGTGCTGCGCAAGCCGTTCACGCGACAGGAGCTGCTGTCGGCGCTCGCCACGGACGAGCCTTAGGTTGGCGATCTGATTCTTCCGGAGCGCCGCGCTCCGGCCTCCCTGCCTGGGGAGCCCGCGCCGGTTCCTCAAGCCCTCTGCCGTAAATGAGGCTGCCTCCTCCTCAATGCCAGTGGCCCATGCCCGGCACTATGCCTGCGGGGCGGGTTGCCTCCCTCCGCGCGTGAATTCAGCCAGGCATGCACGGCAAGCGCTAGAGCGACTGTCGGCTGAACGTCGAATCACCCTTGACTCGCGCGCTCGTTCGCAGTATACTCCACTAAACAAACGAATGACCAAATAAGTAGATCTGGTCATTTTTCAAACAGGGAGGTATGGCCATGCCTGATAGGCGCCAGGACTCCAGCGTCCAGCCACAGGATGGCTCGAAGCGCGAGGAGCGCGCCCAGCGCATCCTCGACGTTACGGCCGCTCTGATCCTGCGCTGGGGCTACAATAAAACCACGATCGACGACATCGCCCGGCAGGCCGGCGTCGCCAAGGGCACGATCTACCTGCACTGGAAGACGCGCGAGGAGCTCTTCGGCGCGCTGATGCAGCGCGAGCGGCTGGCGCTGACGGAGGAGGTCCAGCAGCGTGTCGCGGCTGACCCGGCCGGCGCGACACTGCGCGCCATGCTGCGGCACTCCGCCCTCGCGCTTCTGCAGCGCCCGCTGCTCAAGGCGGCGCTCCTGCGCGACGCCGAGGTGATCGGCAGGCTCGCCCACAGCGCGCAGAATAGCGCGGCTCTGGCCGAGCGCGCGGCCGGCTTCGCGACCTACCTGGCGGCCCTGCGCGAGCAGGGGCTGGTGCGAACCGACCTGAGCCTACGAACGCAGGTATTTCTCGTCAGCGCGGCGTTCGCCGGCTTCTTCCTCGTCGCGCCGCTGCTGCCGGACGACTACCGGCTGGCCGACGAGGAGCTGGCCGATCTGCTGGCCGAGACGGTGCACCGCACGCTCGAGCCCGAGCGCACCCCTGGATCGGATCTGGCCTTCCAGGCCGTGCAACAGTACCTGGATCGCGACGCGGCCATTGCGCGCGAGCAGCTGCGGCAGGGGCTCGAGCCCTGACCCTTGATGGCGCGGAGCAGCGTGGTTGAGCCGACACCGATCGCGCCGGCTATGCCGCTCCGCGCTGTAGGAGACCCATTGCCTATGACCTCCGTATGTTCCACGTCCGGCCTGGTCAAGTCGTTCGGCCGGACGCGCGCGCTCGATGGGCTCGACCTGACGGTCGGCGCCGGCGAGGTTCACGGCTTTCTCGGGCCGAACGGCGCCGGGAAGACCACCACCATTCGCATCCTGCTCGGCCTGCTGCGCCCCGACGCCGGCGAGGCGCGCCTGCTCGGCGGCGACCCGTGGCGCGACGCTGTCGCGCTGCACCGCCGCCTGGCCTACGTCCCCGGCGACGTCACGCTGTGGCCGAGCCTCTCGGGCGGCGAGATTATCGATCTGCTCGGCCGGCTGCGCGGCGGGCTCGACCCGCGGCGGCGCGCCGACCTGCTCGCGCGCTTCGACCTTGACCCGCGCAAGAAGGCCCGCGCCTACTCGAAGGGCAACCGCCAGAAGGTCGCTTTGGTGGCGGCGCTGGCCTCCGACGTCGAGCTGCTGATTCTGGACGAGCCGACCGCGGGCCTCGACCCGCTGATGGAGGCGGTGTTCCGCGCGTGCATCGAAGAGGAGCGCGCCCGCGGCCGCACCGTGCTGCTCTCCAGCCATATCCTGGCCGAGGTCGAGGCGCTGTGCGATCGGGTCAGCATTATCCGCGGCGGGCGCACAGTCGAGAGCGGCACGCTCGCCGAGCTGCGCCACCTGACCCGCACCTCGATCGTGGCCGATCTGGCGCAGCCGCCGGCCGGGCTGGCGGCGCTGCCGGGCGTGCACGATCTGCAGGCCGAAGGCACCCGGCTACGCTGCACAGTCGACGCCGAAGGGCTGGACGGGCTGCTCCGCGCGCTCGCCGGGCTGGGCGTGCGCAGCCTGGTCAGCCAGCCGCCGACGCTGGAGGAGCTGTTCATGCGGCACTACGAGACTCGCGCGCCGGCCGCGCAGGCACGCCAGGTCGAAGAGGTGCTACGATGAGCGCCTTTGTGAGCACCGGCACGCTCGTGCGCCTGATCCTGCGGCGCGACCGCATCCCGCTGGCGATCTGGATCGCGCTGGTGGTACTCGCGCCAATTGGGATTGCGGCCTCGTTCGCCAAGCTCTACCCCACCGCCGCCGCAATACAGGCCTACACCGACGCGAACATGAGCACCTCGGCGACGATCGCGACACTCGGCTTCATCTTCAGCCCGACGCTCGGCGGGCTGGCCGCGTGGCGCACCGGCCTGCAGAGCGCGATCCTGATCGCGCCAGTGAGCTTGCTGCTGGTCATCCGGCACACGCGGACGGAGGAGGAAACCGGGCGGCGCGAGCTGCTGGGCGCGGCGGTCGTCGGCCGGCACGCGCAGCTGACGGCCGCGCTGATCGTGACGCTGGGCGCCAACCTGGTCATCGCCGCGCTGATCGCGGGCGGGCTGATCGGTCTCGGGCTGCCGGCGGCGGGGGCAATCGCGCTGGGTCTATCGGCCGCGTCGTCCGGCTGGGTCTTTGCGGCTATTGGGGCCGTCGCCGCGCAGGTGACCGAGAGCCCCGGCGGGGCGCGCGGCATCGCGCTGGCGGCGTTCGGCCTGGCCTACCTGGTGCGGATCGTAGGCGACTCGAGCGGCCCCGAAGGCGAGCGGCTGTGGCTGTCCTGGCTGTCGCCGCTCGGCTGGGTGCGGCTCACGCGCGCCTTCGCGGGCGAGCGCTGGTGGGTCTTCGCGCTCCCGCTCGGCCTGGCCGTCGCGCTGGCCGTGCTAGCCTACGTGCTGTCTGCGCGGCGGGACCTGGGCGCCGGCCTACTGCCGGCTCGGCTCGGGCCGGAAGGCGCGGCGCCGGGCCTGCGCAGCCCGCTGGCGCTGGCGTGGCGGCTGCAGCGCGGCGCGCTGCTCGGCTGGACGGCGGGCGCGCTCGTTTTTGGCACGCTGCTGGGCAGCATCGGCCAGAGCATGTCCAAGTTCGTGGACACACCCGAGCTCAGCGGCTGGGTGGCGCGCATGGGCGCACGCGACGCCGGCGACGCCTTCCTGTTCATCATCATGTACGTCCTCGGCCAGGTGGCCGCGGCGTATGCGATCATGGCTGCGCTGCGCCTGCGCTCCGAGGAGGTGGACGGGCGGGCCGACCCGGTGCTGGCGACGCCGGTCAGCCGGCTGCGCTGGGCCAGCAGCCACCTGGTCTTCGCAGCGCTCGGCCCGACGGTCGTGCTGGCGGTGCTGGGGCTGACGATCGGGCTGGGCTACGGCCTGAGCTCGGGCGATGTCGGCGACGCGCTGCCGCGCCTGCTGGCGCGCACGCTGGCGACCCTGCCGGCCGTCTGGGTGATGGCTGGGCTGGCTACGCTGCTGTACGGGCTGCTGCCGCGGCTCGCTATGGCCGTGAGCTGGGCAGCGCTGGCGCTGTTCCTGGCGCTCGAGCTTGGCTGGGAGCTGCAGCAGGTGAGCCAGTCAGTCTTCGACATCTCACCGTTCGCGCACGTGCACTGGGCCAGCCCGGTGAGCGTGGCCGCGCTGATCTGGCTGACCGCGGTCGCCGCGCTGCTCACGGCCGCCGGCCTGGCCGGGCTGCGCCGCCGCGACCTCGGATAGGCGGTTTTTCCGGGGCGCTGCGCCCCGGCCGCCCGGCACCCAGCGGGTACCCCCAGCCCCCCTCCGGCAAATGATGCCGTATCAGCTGCAATCGTCGTGGCGCATGCCTCGCACTGTTCCGATTGGACGTGTTGCCTCCCGCTGCCCGTGGATTCAGCCAGGCATACGCGTCAAGCGCTGAACGTGAGGCTGCGTCATGTTGGGGTCCAGGGCGAAGCCCCCGGACACTACAACTTTCAAGACTCAGCGCTCCGCCGCAAGGCGGAGCGCTCTGAGTCGTTGGGCGGAACTTCGCGTGAGGGTGCGGCGCAGCCGGAACTCGCCTGCTATGGTGCACGTCTGGAAGGTAAATCGCATAGTCGCGGCGCATCGCCACCGGGCTGGTGCGCCGCGGCTGTCTGAAAGATGAAGGGTCGTCCTATGCTCTCGCATGCTCAGCGGCTGCTCGCAGCCGTTCTCTTTGCCGGCGCACTCGCAGCCTGCGCCGGTGTATCCGGCTCGCCGACGACTGCGCAGCCGACCGCCCAGCCCAGCGGCGCGCCCACCGCCGCCGCACAGCCCAGCGCCACCACGCAGCCTACTGTCGCGCGACCCACCGCCACCACGCAGCCTACCGCCGTCGCACAGCCCACCGCCGCGCGACCCACCGCCGTCGCACAGCCGACCGCCGCGCAGCCCGCGCCGCAGCCGACCTTCGGCTTCGACCCGCGCGAGGGTGTGGCCGGCGCGCAGATCAACCTCACCGGCTGGAACTTCGCGCCCGGCAGCGACATCGCCGTGCGCCTCGGAACGCCGCAGCCGGTCGGCGAGGCCCTGACCTCGGCCCGCGTCGACGCCGCGGGGCGCTGGGCCGGCAGCTTCGTGCTACCCGCCAACCTGCCCTCGGGTCAGCCGGTGCCCGCCGGCCAGATCGCCCTGGTGGTGATGGACGCCAACACAAACGCGACGCTCGCCAGCGCGCCGTTCAGCTACCAGGTGGCCGGCGGGCCAACCCGCCAGCAGGCCAGCCAGACCGTCGCCGGCCTCCTGCACGCCGTCGGCACCCAGGCGGCCTGGGGCTACCTGGCCTCCAATCTGAGCCACGACCTGCCGGTCGAGCAGGCGCTCGGGCTCAACCACCACTGGGTGACCTACGACGTCGGCGCGCCGCTCGACCGGCCGTCCGAGGTGCTGTTCGTGCCGGCCGTGCTGATCGACGACGCGAAGCGCCACTACTACGAGTTCTCGCTGGTCGTCGAGCGCGGCGAGTGGAAGGTCAGCGGCGCCCGCTGGCTGCATAGCGAGCTGCCGCCACAGGAGCCGGCGGCCAGCCGCCCGGGGGTCTACGACTACTCGAACGTCGGCACGGTGACGCTCGGGCACCTGCGCCCGGGCCTGCCCGGCAAGCCGATCATCGTCGGCGCGGTGGCGGTGGCCGGCGAGTACGCCGCCGCCTACGCGCTGCCCTACGGCGAGGCCAAGCAGTTCTTCTACCTGCGCCAGGCGCCGGGCGCGGGCTGGGAGGTGGCGCTCGTGGCGGGCGATCCGACGCCTGAAGCCCTGGCAAGCGCCGGCATCCCGCGCTCGCTGCTCAAGGCCGACACGGTGCCGGCGATCGTCGACACCCTGATCGCCTACTACAGCAGCCCGGCCTACGGCGGCGCCGACGGCTGGCTCAGCGTCGACGCGATCGACGGCGGCTACGCCCGGGCGACGCTGCACCGCAGCGCCGACGGCGACCTGACGATCTACCTGCGCGCTTCAAGCGACGGCTGGGCGTGGCTGATCGACGGCCAGATGTTCGCACCCGAGGCGCTCGACCAGCTGGGCATCCCGGGCAGCGTGCGCTAGCGTCCTCTGCGCGGGGCTGTTTACTATTTACCCTTACCCCCCTCTCCCAGCCGGGAGAGGGGGGCATTTTGGCAGGAGGGTGCGGCTGCAAAGCAGCCGCACCCTCCTGCCAATAATCTTACTTCCGCCCCTGGCAGGGGCCGTGGGAGGGGTACTCCGAAGCATCACCAACGTATTAGCGGCCCCAGGCCGGGTCGGCGTCGACGGCCTGGCTGTGCGTCAGGTTGGTGACAGCCGTGCCATCCGCTCGCATCGTGTAGATGTCGAAGTTCCCGCCCCGATTGGAGACGAACGCGAGCCAGGCGCCGTCGGGCGACCAGGTGGGCGAGCCGTCGTCGGCGGGGTCGTTGGTCAGGTTGGTCACGCCCGAGCCGTCGGCGCTCATCAGATAGACATCCCGGTTCCCGCTCCGATCGGACACGAACGCGATCCGCGCGCCATCAGGCGACCACTCCGGAACGGCGTCATGCGCCGGGTCGTTGGTCAGATTTGTCAGCTCCGAGCCGTCCGCGCGCATGGTGTAGATGTCGTCCTTGTCGTCGCCGCTGCCGGACTCGAACGCGATCCGGCTCCCGGCGGGCGACCAGGTCGGGTGCGTGTCGGCTGTGGCGTCGTGGGTCGTGCTGGCCAGCGTCGACCCATCGGCCGCCACGACGGCGATGTCGAAGTTGTTCGCGTAGAAGACGTCGAACGCGATCCGCGCGCCATCCGGCGACCAGGACGGGTTATCGTCGCTGGCAGGCGGGTGCGCGACCAGCCGGCGCTGTCCGGAGCCATCCGCATTCATCACATAGATCTGCCAGGTGCGGTCGGCCCGATCGGACACATACGCCAGCTGCCGGCTATCCGGCGACCACGCCGGAGCGACGTGATACGAGCCGCCGCGCGTGATCTGCGTCAGCGCGCGGCCGTCCGGCCGCACGACGAAGATCTGCCGGCTGCCGTCGCGGTCGGACACAAAGGCGATCTGCCCAGGGATCGCGCTGGCGCCGGAGGGACTCCCGCCGCACGCGCCCAGTAGCAGCGCGAGCAGCACGCCGATCCCGATTGTTCTGATTCGCATGCCAGTCTGCCTCTACTCCATATCAGGAGGCTCACTTCTCGATCGGGAACCCGGCCTGCCCCCAGGCATGCATTCCCACCCTCGACGTTCAGCAGACCGGTGAAGCCCAGCTGGCTGAGCTGGTCGCACGCCGTCTTGCTGCGGTTGCCGGATCGGCAGATGCAGGCGATCTGCTGGTCCTTCGGCAGCTCGCCGGCGCGGCTGGCCAGATCCTGGAGCGGGATCAGCCGCGACCCGGCCACATGCCCGTCGCCGGTGTACTCCTCGGGGGTGCGGACGTCCAGCAGCACGAGCTGCTGGCGCTGGTCGAGCCTCTGCTTGAGATCGGTCACGCTGATGTTCGTGACGGCCGCTACTACCTGGGGCGCGGCCGGCCGGGGGGCGGCGGCTTGTGGCGCGGCGCCGCAGGCCGCAAGCAGGCTCAGGCCGATCGCGACGATCAGCCGGCGAAAAACGTGTCGCATAGGTATCCTCTTCTAGCAATCGATCGCCATGAGATGTGATGCGCCAAACCCGCGCGAGGTTACAGCTCTTTTCGTGGGGGCTGCGCGCCCCCGCGCCCCTGCGGGCTGGTGCAGCTCACACGGCTTGCGGGGGGCTACGCGCCCCCCGTGCCCCGCGGGCGGGGGTGGGCCGCCACCCCCGCCGCCCCCCGGCCGGGGCTTGCGCCCCTGGACCCAACATGACCCAGCCTCACGTTCAGCGCTTGACGTGCATGCCTGGCTGAATCCACGCGCAGCGGGAGGCAACTGGCCTCGCAGGTATGGTGCTGGGCATGTGCCACCACTATCGGATATGCCACAGGCACCACTTGCCGGAGGGGGGCCGGGGGCGCAGCGCCCCGGAGAAAAGCTGACCAGGTGACCAGGTGAGGGGGGCCAGGGGCGCAGCGCCCCGGAACATACCAGCGCAGCGAATACTACATCACGAACTACATTCAAATGTGATCTCCCGACGGTGCCGACCGGCTATCCTAGAGCCAGAAGCAATTGGGTAGCAGGCTCTGAAGGAGGCTCATATGAAACGATCGAACGCCGCCATCTGGCTCTCGTGGCTGGTCGTCGCGCTGGCGCTGGTGAGCGCGGTCGTCGGCGCATTCTGGCAGGGCGGGGGCGGCCCGTTCGCCTTCACGACGCTCCGCGGTGAGACGGTCGAGATCGCCGGGCAGGGGCTGTACCGCTACGACACGTCCTTCAAGGCGCCCATCCAGCGCGGCTCGGATGTGGTGACGCTGCTCGTGAGCATCCCGCTGCTCGTGCTCGCCACCCTGCGCTACCGGCGCGGCTCGCTGCGCGGCGGGCTGCTGCTGGCGGGCGCGCTGGGCTGCCTGCTCTACAACGCCGCATCGCTGGCGTTCGGCGCGGCCTACAACAGCCTGTTCCTGGTCTATATCGCGTGGTTCTCGGCCAGCCTGTTCGCGCTCGTGCTGGTCTGCCGGTCGATCGACCTTGCGGCCCTGCCCGCACGCGTCTCGCCGCGCCTGCCCCGCCGCGGGATCGCCGTCTTCGTGATGCTGTCCGGCCTGACGCTGTGCGTCTGGCTGGTCGACATCATCAGCGCGCTGGCCCAGGGCCAGCCGCCGGCCGGGCTGGCCAGTAACACCACCGAGGTCACGTCGGTGATCGACCTTGGGATCATCATGCCGACCGCTATCTTCGCGAGCATCGCGCTGCTGCGCCGGGCCGGGCCGGGCTACCTGTTCACCACGGTGATCCTGGTCCTGAACGCGATCATCGGCGTGACGGTGCTCGGGCAGACGGTCGTGCAGACGCTCGACGGGATCACGCTCACCGTCGCCGAGTACGTCGCCAAGGTCGGCGTCTTCACCCTCACCGGCCTGATCGCGAGCGCGCTGGTCGCCGCGATCCTGCGCAGCGTCGCCGAGCCGGCCGCCCAGCCGCCCGCTGCGCTGCAGGCGGCGCGCGCCTAGCGCCGATGGATCAGATCTTCACCACGAAGACACGAAGGTATGAAGAGTCAAAACACACCTTCTCAAACTTCAAGTCTTCGTGCCTTCGTGGTTATTTGAGTGGATCAATCGCGCACTCGTGTCTTCGTTTTGAGCCGCCAATTCTATGAAAGGAGAGGCTTCCCGATGATCGCTATCGAGCAAGGAACGACGAATCGCATCCGCATGATCTGGCTGTCGGTCGCGCTGGCGCTGCTCGCCGCCGCAACCTACGTGCTGATCGGCCAGCGCCTGCTGGGCGTCGGCGATCTGAAGACGGACGATGGGACGGCCACGATCACCTACGTGGCGGCCGGCGGCTATCTGCTGGGCGGGCTGCTGATCCTGCCGCGCTGGCGCTGGCTGTGGATCATCGGCGCCGCGATCAACGCGCTGGTCATCCTGGCCTTCTATCGCATCCACGCCGGCGAGCCGTCGGTGCTCTGGTCGGCGGGCGGGGTGAGCTCGAAGGCCGCGCAGGTGCTGCTTGAGCTGAGCCTGCTCTACCTGATCTTCACAGGTGGGCGCCGCGCGGGCGCGCGCCCGGTATGAGGCGACCCCCTGGGGCGTAAAGACCATGAACGCGCACACGGCCGTGCACTACGAGATTCGAGTCGAGCGGCAGATCGGGTCCGCTCTGGCGGCCCTGTTCCCCGAGTTCACGCTGACATATCGCGATGGCGAGACGCTGCTGCGCGGCACCCTGCCCGACCAGGCGGCGCTCCACGGGGTGCTCGCACGCATCCGCGACCTGGGGCTCACGCTGGTGGCGCTAGCGCGCGTCGCAGACGATCAGGATATCGCGAGCTGAAGCTGCTCTCGCACCCTTCCCCCGCCCCCTCCCCGCGCCGCGGGGAGGGGAGCAATTGCAGCAGGATACGATCGCACAGCGACAGTATCCTGCTGCCAGAAACATCCCTCTCTCCCAAAATGGGAGCGGGGGCAGGGCGAGCGGGAGAACAGCGCACTGGGATGCGAGCCGTGAAAATGCCCCCGCAACCGCGCTTGACGAACGGTGTAGACTCAGAGGAGACAGCATTGCAGCATCGACGAGGAAGACGGCATGGAGGGGCTTACATCGTTCGGAGAATGGCTGCGCCGGCGTCGCCAGGCGCTCGATCTGACCCAGGATGCGCTCGCGCAGCTGGTCGGCTGCGCGGCGATGACTATTCGCAAGATCGAGGCGGGGGAGCTGATGCCCTCGCGCCAGATCGCGGAGCAGCTGGCCGACTGCCTGGCGATCCAGCCGCCCGATCGCGCCGGCTTTCTCGACGCCGCGCGCGCCGAGCCGCCGGCCGATCGCCTCGCGCCTTCAGGCCGGGCCGCGCCGGGGGCTGCCCCTAGCCTGCCGTCCGGCACGGTGACGTTTCTGTTCACCGACATCGAGGGCAGCACCGCCCGCTGGGAGCGCTACCCCGAAGAGATGCGGCGGGCGCTGGCGCGCCACGACGCGATCATGCGCGAGGTGATCGAGGCGAACTGCGGCGCGATCTTTAAGATGGTCGGCGATGGCTGCCACGCCGTGTTCACCACCGCGCCCGACGCGCTCGCGGCGGCGCTGGCGGCGCAGCACGCCCTGTTCGCCGAGCCGTGGGGCCAGCTCGGCCTGCCGCCCGGCAAGCCGCTGCTGGCGCGCATGGCCATCCACACCGGCGCGGCCGAGCTGCGCGACGGCGACTACTTCGGGCAGGCGCTCAACCGGATCGCGCGCCTGTCCGCGGCCGGGCACGGCGGCCAGATCTTGCTCTCGGCGGCCGCCTGGGAGCTGGCCCGCGATCACCTGCCGCCCGCCGTCGAGCTGCGCGACCTGGGCGAGCACTACCTCAAAGACCTCATCCGCCCCGAGCATATCTTCCAGCTGACCGCCGCGAATCTGCCGGCGACCTTCCCGCCGCTCAAGACGCTCAACCAGCGCCCGAATAACCTGCCGGTGCAGCCCACGCCGCTGATCGGGCGCGAGCGCGAGACCGCCGAGGTCTGCGCGCTGCTGCGCCGCCCCGACGTGCGCCTGCTGACGCTGACCGGCACCGGCGGCACCGGCAAGACCCGGCTTGCGCTGCAGGCCGCCGCCGAGCTGCTCGAGGACTTCCGCGACGGCGTCTGGCTGGTGACGCTGGCGTCGATCGCCGACCCCGATCTGGTCCTGACGGCGATCGCGCAGGTGCTGGCGAAGCAGGAGGCCGGCGACCCGCGCTCGATCGCCCGGCTGGGCATGCAGGATGCCGGCGAGCCGCCGCTGCTCACGCGCCTCAAGAGCTACCTGCGCGAGAAGCAGGCCCTGCTGCTGCTGGACAACTTCGAGCAGGTCGCCGACGCGGCGCCGCTGGTCGCGGAGCTGCTCTCGGCCGCGCCCGGCCTGAAGGCGCTCGTCACCAGCCGGGTCGTGCTGCACGTGTCCGGCGAGCGCGAGCTGTCCGTGCCGCCGCTCGACCTGCCCGACCCGCGCCACACCTGGGCCGAGCGCCTGAGCCAGTACGAGTCGGTGCGCCTGTTCATCGAGCGCTCGCAGGCGGTCAAGCCCGACTTCGCGGTGACCAACGAGAACGCCCCGGCGGTGGCGGAGATCTGCGTCCGGCTGGACGGGTTGCCGCTGGCGATCGAGCTGGCGGCGGTGCGCAGCAAGCTGTTCTCGCCCCAGGCGCTGCTGGCCCGCCTGGACAATCGCCTGACGTTCCTGACCGGCGGCGCCCGCGACCTGGCGACGCGCCAGCGCACGCTGCGCACCGCGATCGACTGGAGCTACGATCTGCTGAGCCCGGCCGAGCAGCAGCTGTTCGCCTGGCTGGGCGTGTTCGTCGGCGGCTGCACGCTGGAGGCGGCCGAGACTGTGTGCGGAGACAAGGAGACAAGGAGACAAGGAGACAGGGCGGCACCGAGCGGTACATCTCCTGGTCTCCCGCTCTCCTTGTCTGTCCTCGACGGGCTCTCCTCGCTGGTCGACAAGAGCCTGCTCAAGCAGACCCAGGGCGACGACGGCGAGCCGCGCTTCGAGATGCTCGAGACGCTGCGCGAGTATGCGCTCGATCGGCTGGTGCGGCGCGGCGAGGTGGACGCGCTGCGCGACGCGCACGCCGCCTACTACCTCGGGCTGGCCGAGGCGGCGGCGCAGGGCTCGCTGAGCAGCGCGCGGCTGGCCTGGCACGCCCGGCTGGACGCCGAGCACGATAATCTGCGCGCGGCCCTGGCCTGGTGCCAGTCCTGCGGCGACGCCGGGCGCGAGCTGCGGCTCGGCGCGGCGCTGTGGCGCTACTGGACGGTTCGCCGCCATGTGGCCGAGGGGCGCGGCCTGCTCGACGACGCGCTGGCGCGCGATACCGTCGCGCGCCCCACGCGCGCGCGCGCCGACGCGCTGCTGGGCGCCGGGGTGCTGGCAGCGATCCAGGGCGACCAGCAGTCGGCGCTGATGCGGGTCCAGCAGAGCGTCGCGCTCTGGCGCGAGTTGGGCGA
Organism: Candidatus Ribeiella danica; assembly: GCA_016717335.1. GTDB lineage: Bacteria > Chloroflexota > Chloroflexia > Chloroflexales > Roseiflexaceae > Ribeiella > Ribeiella danica. Next base: position 189,455 of record JADKFS010000002.1, on the reverse strand, counting down.
TCGGCGCGGCCTGGCCTACGCGCTGGCCGACGGCGGCAGCATCCTGGCCGCGCGCGACCGCGTGGCCCTGCTCGAGATCGCCCAGGAGAGCCTGGCGCTGTTCCGCACGGTGGGCGACCAGTGGGGGCTGGCCGTCGCGCTCTACAACCTGGGGAACGCGGCCGCCCTGCAGGGCGACTACGCGCGCATGCGCGCGCTCACCGAGGAGGGGCTGGCGCTCTTCCGCAAAGCCAACGATCTGTCGGGGGTCTCCTGGGGTCTCAGCATGCTGGCGTATGTCAGCAGCCAGCGCGGCGATAACCAGGTCGCGTCCGCGCTGTTCCAGGAGAGCCTTGCGCTGAGCCGCAACCTGCGCGACACCGAGGGGATCACCAGCGCGCTGGTCGGCCTGGGCTGGGTCGCCTGGCTGCTGGGCGACGCCGATCAGCTCATCGCGGTGTTCGGTGAGGGGCTGGCGCTGGCCGAGGAGATCGGCCACAGCTGGGGCGCGGCCTGGGCGCACAACCGGCTGGGCTGGGCCGCCTGGATGCAGGGCGATCTCAATCGCGCGGCCGCGCTGCTCGACCAGAGCAAGTCGGCGTTCGTCGGGCTCGATAGCGGCAACGGCCTGGCCTGGGCCTTTGCCGGCCAGGCTTACGTGGCCTGGTCGCGCGACGACCTGCGGCGCGCGGCGGATCTGCTGATGCGCGGCCTGGGACTGTTCCGGATCGACGGCTACAACCTCGATATTGCGTTTGCGCTGAACAGCCTGGGCGCGGTGGCCAGAGCGCGCGGCGACATGGCGCGCGCGTGCGAGCTGTTCGGCGAGAGCCTGGCGCTGGCATCGCAGCAGAACGACCGCTGGAATCTCGCGGTGGCGCTGGAAGGCGTGGCCGGCCTGAGCGCGGCGCGCGGCCGGCTGGATCTGGCGGCCCGGCTCTACGCCGCCGCCGACGCGCTCCGCCAGGCGATCACCGCGCCGCTGTGGGCGGCCCTTTGCCCGGCGCAGGAGCGCGCGCTGGCCGACCTGCGGGCGCAGCTGGGCGCGACGGCATTCGAAGATGCTTGGGCGCACGGCCGAGCCCAGCCGATCGCGCAGCTGGTGCGCGAGGCGTTGGAGCTGGTGCAGAAGGTGTAGCGCATCCAGATGCGTTGTATACCCCTCCCCCCGTTCCCCCTCCCCTGCCAGGGGAGGGGGGCCAGATTCTCGGCATCAAGGTGCGGTCGCGCCGCGACCGCACCTTGATGCCGAAAGGATAACCCCCCTCTCCCGTTCTGGGAGAGGGGGGCAGGGGGGAGAGGGAAAACAGTGAGATTGAGATACCCTCAGGTCGCCTGCGGCTGGGCCGTCTCGGCCGGCTTGGGCACGAAGCGCGCCAGCAAGATCCCCAGCTCGTAGAGCAGATACATCGGCACCGCCAGCAGCAGCAGGTTGAACGGGTCGCCGGTCGGCGTAATGACCGCGGCGGCGATCGTGATCAGCACGATCGCGTAGCGGCGCGTGCGCGCCAGCATCTTGGCGTTCACGATCCGCAGCCGCGCCAGCAGGTAGATCAGCGCGGGCAGCTCGAAGATCAGGCCGTTCCAGAGCATCAGGCTCGCGACGATCGAGATGAAGCTGTCCAGGCTCGGGCGCGACACAATGTGCTCGGTCTGCCCGAAGCCGAGCAGGAAGCTCACCGCGGCGGGCACGGTGAAGAACCAGCCGAACACCAGCCCGGCCAGGAACAGCTCGGTCACGAACGGCAGCGCGGTGTAGAGGATGCGCTTCTCGTTGGGCAGCAGGCCGGGGATGAAGAACGCGATCAGCTGGTAGACCACCACCGGCATCGCGATCGCGAGGCCGACCACCAGGGCGATCCGCATGTAGTTCACGAACGGCTCGGCCACGCCGATGCCCTGCAGCTCGACGTTCGGCGCGAAGTGGCGGGCCAGCAGCTCGGGCAGCGGCGCGCCCAGCAGCGTCGGGCTGCTGACGACCCAGAAGCCGAGCGCGGTGCCGATGCCGACCGCCAGCAGCGCCTTGATCAGGCGGTCGCGCAGCTCGCGCAGGTGCGGCGCGATGCCGGCCCAGAAGTCGCCGAGCGTCGCGAAGCCGCTCAGGTCGCCCTCATCCTCCGGCTCCGATGCCGCGGCCTCGGGGGTGTCGCGCACGAAGATTCGCACCAGCACCACGACGAGCAGCGGGGTGGCGATCAGAAAGACCAGCAGGCCGACCGCGAGGTAGAGCTGGTAGGTTGTCATGAGGGTGCCTCTTCGGTCTCGGGCAGCGCGGGCGGCTCCGCGAGCGCGGCGCTGGTGTCGGCAGCGCTGGGCAAGCTGACGCCCCAGGACGGCGGCTGCCAGCCGTCGTCCAGCACGCCGCGCCGCCTGAGCTGCTCCTGGATGGCGAACAGGTCGGACATGATCGCCTCCAAGCGCAGCTCGATCGACGCGAACGCCTGCGCCTGGCTCGCCGCCAGCTGCGCCGGGCCGGCGACGCCGTTCGTCGGTGCGGGCGGGGCTGGTGGGAGCGCCGCGGCCGGCGGCGTGTCGGCCGGCTCGACCGCCGCGCTCGCCATAGTGGGAGCGGCGGCGGGCGGCAGCTCCGGCGCCGGCTCGCCGACCGCGGCGGGGGGTGCGATGCTTGGGATATCGTCGAGGTCGATTCGGGTCGACGCCAGGCTGCCGACCGAGTCGCCGATCTGCTTGGCTGCGCCGAGCACCTCATCGCGGACCGACTGCACCTCGACCAGGCTGCTCTTGAGCGTGGCCAGCTCCTGCTCGATCTCCTGGCGGGCGCGCATGATCAGCGCGGCGTCGGGCGAGCTCTGCAGCCAGGTGCGCCCGCGGACCAGCAGCTTGCCGGCCTGCCGCGCCAGGGATGGCAGGCGCTCGGGGCCAACCGCGACCAGCAGCACGATCACGATCAGAAAAAATTCGCCAGGGCCGATCCCCAATATTTCCATGGTGTTCCCAACAATAAACCGCCGAGCCCGCAGACGCAACCGAGGTTCAACTCTCGCGTTCTCTGCGTGCTCTGCGGTTGTGACTGGTTCGAGCGGGGCGATCGGCTACGCCGCTGGCGCGTGCGCATCGATATAGCTCAGCGCATCGCCGACGGTGAGGATTTTCTCGGCCTCCTCGTCGGGGATCTCGACCCCGAACTCTTCCTCCAGCGACATGATCATCTCGACCAGATCGAGCGAGTCGGCGTTGAGATCTTCGCTGAAGCGCGCGGTCGGGGTAATTCTGTCCTCGTCGACGCCGAGCTGCTCGGCGACGATCTTCTTCAAACGGGCTTCCAGTTCGGGCGATGCCATTGGGGATGCTCCTTTCAACAGCTTGGTTGAATATGACGGCTCGTGTGATTGGTCATATCTGTTCGTGCCGCGTCGCGCGCGATGCGCAGGCTACTCTTGATATCCCTGGATATAGCGGGTCACCACCGTGCCAAGCACGCCGTTGACGAAGCGGCTGGAGTTATCGCTGCCGAACTGCTTGGCCAGCTCGACCGCCTCGTTGATCACCGCCTTGACTGGCGTCTTCTCGGCCTCGTCGATCAGAATCTCGTAGAGCGCTATCCGCAGGATCGCCTTATCGATGCCGGGCATCTGGCTGACCGGCCAGCTCGGCGCGGCCTCCTCGATGATCCGATCGAGGTAGGAGTAGTGCTCCCACACGCCAAAGACCAGCTGGCGCATAAATCGCTCGCCCTCGGGCGGCAGCAGCTCGGCCTCGAGCCAGCGCGCGACGACCTCGTCGGGCGCGTGGTCGGTCGCGTCCAGCTCGAACAGCACCTGGAGCGCGATCGTGCGCACGCGGTGACGCAGGCTAGCCATTGCCGGCCTCCACGTCCTGGATATAGATATTGACCTCGCGTACAGACATACCCGCCAGTTCTTGGATGACCGCGGCGACGGTGGCCTGCGCGGTCATGCCCAGCTCGAGCAAGTTGGTGTCGGCCTGGGCGATCAGGTAGCAGTCGGCGCAGACGCCATCGCCCTCCAGCCGCAGCGCCACGCCATCGCCCCGGTGGCCCGACCGGCCGCGCGGAGCGATGCCTGGGCGCACAACGCCCGGGACCTCACGAAGCGCGATCGTCACCAGACTCATGAGCACGTTCGGTGCCACTGTCACGTTGCCGGCCACCTGCGTCACGTTCGTCTCAACCTCTCTGGCGCTGCATCATTGTTGGCAGGAAGCTCAGATCGATCTCGCCGCGCCGGAAGTCCGGGTCGTTCAGCAGCGCAAGCTGGAAGGGCACGATCGTCGTCACCCCGGTGACGATGCACTCGCTCAGCGCGCGGCGCATCCGCGCAAGCGCCTCGTCGCGGTCTTGTCCCCAGGTGATCACCTTGGCGAGCAATGAGTCGTAGGTGCCTGGCGGGGTATAGCCCGCATAGATATGCGAGTCAACGCGCACGCCCGGGCCGCCCGGCGGCAGAAAGAACTCGACCTCGCCGGCCGACGGGAGGAAATCCCGCTCCGGATCTTCCGCATTGATACGGCACTCGATGGCGTGCCCGCGTATTCTAACGTCTTTCTGAGCGAGCGTCAAGCGTTCGCCGGCGGCGATCCGCAGCTGCCACTTGACCAGATCGATGCCGGTGATCATCTCGGTGACCGGGTGCTCGACCTGGATGCGGGTGTTCATCTCCATAAAATAGAAGCGCCGATCCGGGCCGAGCAGGCATTCGACCGTGCCGGCGTTGGAGTAGCCGATTGCCCGGACGCCGCGCAGCACGGCCTCGCCCATCTCCTCGCGAAGCTCGGCGTCGACCGCCGGCGAGGGTGCCTCCTCGATGATCTTCTGGTGGCGGCGCTGGATCGAGCAGTCGCGCTCGCCCAGATGAATCGCGTTGCCGTACTGGTCGGCCAGCACCTGGATCTCGACGTGGCGCATCCCGATCAGGTAGCGCTCCAGGTACAGGTCGCCCTGGCCGAACGCCGCCTCGGACTCGGCCCGCGCGGTCGCAAAGGCGCGCGCCAGCTCGCTCTCCTCCTGGACCACCCGCATCCCGCGGCCGCCGCCGCCGGCCACCGCCTTCAGCAGCACCGGGTAGCCGATCTCGCGCGCCAGGTCGATCGCCTCGTCGACGCTGCGCAGCGTGCCATCCGAGCCGGGGATCACCGGCATGCCGGCGCTGCGCATGGTCTGCCGCGCGACCGACTTATCGCCCATCAGGCGGATCGACTCGGGCGAGGGACCGATGAAGGTCAGCTTGCACTCGGCGCAGATCTCGGCGAAGTAGGGGTTCTCGGAGAGGAAGCCGTAGCCGGGGTGGATGGCGTCGCTGCCGGTGATCATGGCCGCGCTGATCAGCGCGGGCGGGTTCAGATACGAGCGGGACGGCGCGGCCGGGCCGATGCAGACGGCCTCGTCGGCGATCCGCACCGCCAGCGAGTCACGGTCGGCCTGCGAGTACGCCACGACGGCGCGCACCCCCAGCTCCTGGCAGGCCCGCACGATACGGACGGCGATCTCGCCGCGATTCGCGATGAGTACCTTTTCAAACATAGTTCAGGTAATAGGGGACAGAGGACAGGGGACAGCGGACAGGGGCTTAGGCTTCAACTCCTGTAACCTGTAACCTGTAACCTGTAACCTAGTGCATCACCATCCCCCCATCCACCGTGACGGTCTGCCCAGTAATGTAGGCGGCGGCGTCGGAGGCCAGGAAGCAGACCAGGTTTGCGACATCCTGGGGTGTGCCGAGGCGCCCGAGCGGGATATTGTCGAGGATGGCGGCGCGGATCTGGTCGCTCAGCACGCCGGTCAGCTCGGTGTCGATGTAGCCGGGCGCGATCGCGTTGACCGTGATCGCGCGCGAGGCCATCTCGCGGGCGGTCGACTTGGTGAAGCCGATGATGCCGGCCTTGGCGGCGGCGTAGTTGGCCTGCCCGGCGTTGCCCATCAGGCCGACGACTGACGTGATATTGATGATCCGTCCGCCGCGCGCCCTGGTCATCGGCCGCAGCGCCGCCTTGGTGCAGAGGAACACGCCGCGCAGGTTGGTGGCCAGCACCGTGTCGAAGTCGTCCTCTTTCATCCGCAGCAGCAGGTTGTCGCGCGTGATCCCGGCGTTGTTGACCAGGATGTCGATCCGCCCGTAGCGCTCCAGCACGGCCTTGAACAGCCGCTCGACCTCGGCGGCCTGGCTGATATCGGCCTGCACCGCGAGCGCCTGGCCGTCGCCGGCGGCGATCTCGCGCACGACCTCGTCGGCGGCGGCCTGGTTGCCCTTGTAGTTCACCACCACCGTCGCGCCGGCAGCCGCCAGCGTGGTAGCGATCGCCCGCCCGATCCCGCGCGAGCCGCCGGTGACCAAGGCGACCTTGTCCTTCAGGCTCAGCAGCATACCTACTCCAGTAGTCAGTAGTCAGTCGTCAGTCGTCAGAATCGCAATGCGGCTCATTGGCAGGCATTGGTGCATCGACGCCACGCCGGGGGCGGCGAAGTCGAACGACGGGATCGCAATGTTGCTCGTCGCTAGACAGCGGTACTGATATCTGCTCTCTGACGACTGGCTACTTCTCGGCAATCTCGTACAGCGTCGGCCCATCGATCAGCACGATCGGCCGGCCCTTGGCCGCCTTGGTGGCGCTGGGCATGAACTCGGTCGAGGTCACGACGACGCCCTTGCGGCAGCCCTCGCGCCGCATCTCCTGCATCAGGCCCTCGATCGTGCCGGGCGAGACCTTGTCGGCCACGCTCAGGCGCAGGTGCCACGGCTCGTCCTCGTGCTCGAACCACAGGTCGAGGTGCTTATCCTTGTCGACGAAGCGGTAGTCCTTGAACTGGAAGCCCTTCTTCGTGAACACATTCTTGACGTAGGTGCCGAACTGCGGCAGCGAGAGGCCGCGCACATCGTCCGCGCCGCGGATGGTGCCGGGGCGCTGCAGCGTGCCGCCGCGCGTATCGACCACCTCGCGCGCCTTGCGGTTGCGCTCCTCGGTGCGGCCGGACATCGTGGTGCCGAAGGCGCAGAAGGCGATCAGCGAGAAGGCCGTGAAGCCGGCCAGGTTGGTCCAGGTCTCGAGCAGCGTCAGCGTGCCGGTGGGGTCGAGCCCGCTGCGGATCGTCGGCCCGAGCGGCGTTAGAAAGATCAGCACCGCCAGCGAGACCAGCGAGGCCACCCCGCCGACCATGCCGGTGACCACGCCGTGCAGCGCGTAGTGCCCCTTGACGCGCCGGCCCAGCAGCAGGCCCGTGCCGACCGGCACGATCCCTGCGACGACCGTCAGCGCGGTGCCCTGCAGGAACGCCAGGCTCATGACAATGCCGGCGATCGTCCCGAACAGCAGCACCGGCCCCCACTCAAGCTCGCGGAGGCCGGTTAGCAGCGAGTTCAGGATTCGGGCAACCCAGCCAGACGGCGGTGGCGCGGAGGGAGCGTCGCCCCGCTCGGGACCTGGCGCGGCCGGCTTGGCCGCCTTGGCATCCTGTTGATCGCGTCGCTCCGACACATCGACTCCCATTCTGTCTATCTCTCCATGTCGTTATGTTTGCGGGATGGCCCGTTCCGTACGGGCGAACATTCGCGCGATTCGCGGATTCCCTGCCGGTGCTCTAGCCCTCTACCGCCGGATCGTGCTCCATGAGCTCGTCCACCGCCTCGCGCAGCTTGCCGATGTCGGCGAACGAGCGGTAGACCGAGGCAAAGCGGATATAGGCCACCTCGTCCAGGTCGCGCAGGTGCTGCATAACCATATCGCCGATCGTCGAGGAGCGCACCTCCTGCTCGTCGCGCGCCATTAGCGCGGCCTCGACGTCGTTGGCGAAGTGATCGAGCTGCTGGGCCGAGACCGGCCGGCGGTAGCAGGCCGTGCGGACGCCGCGCATCATCTTCTCGCGGTCGTACGGCTCGCGCTCGCCGTTCTTCTTGACCACCGTCAGGCTGACCGACTCGACGCGCTCGTAGGTCGTGAAGCGCTTGCCGCAGGCCGTGCACTTGCGGCGCCGCCGGATCGACTCGCCGCCGCTGAGCTTGCGGGTGTCGATGACGTCGCTCTCTGGGTACTGGCAATAAGGACAGCGCATACGTATGCTTATGGTCTCAGCGTATGATGACGAGTGTCTGGGCGTATGCGGGGCATTATAGCATACGGCTGCCGCCGCGCCAAACGTCGCGGGGCGCTGCGCCCCCGGCCCCCCTCCGGCAAATGATGCCGTACCAATTGCATTGCTTGTGGCGCATGACCAGTACCCTTCGTTGGGCGCGAGTTGCAACTCGCCGCGCCTGGATTCAGCCAGGCATGTGCATCAAGCGCTGACACCGAGACAGCATTCCTTTTGGGGTCCAGGGGCGCAAGCCCCGGCCGGGGGGCGGTGGGGGTGGCGGCCCACCCCCACCCGCGGGGGCACGGGGGCGCGCAGCCCCCCGAAATGTGCGTGGGGGCACGGGGGCGCGCAGCCCCCCGAAATGTGCGTGGGGGCACGGGGGCGCGCAGCCCCCAGAGATTCACGGCAGCTTAATCTAGCCCTAATGAAGACACCCTATACTGATCTGTGGTCGGACGAGCGCCCACGCGCGCTCTGCATCCTGATAAGAAAGGTACATTCGTGGCGAATCGTTCATCCTCATCGGCAATACAGCCCGCGATCGGCCCGATTTCGGCGACGCGGGCGCTGCGCCTGCCGGCGCTGTCGCTGCTCGTGCTGCTCGTGGCGCTCGCGATTATCGCGCTGCTTCCGCTCGACTACCGGGTCGCGATGACGCTCGGCCTGGTGCAGGGGCTCGGCGAGTTTCTGCCGATCTCCTCGTCGGCGCACCTGATCCTGACGCCCTGGTTTATGGGCTGGCCCGACCCGGGGCTGACCTTTGACGTGGCGCTGCATGTCGGCACGCTGGTCGCGGTGGTGCTCTACTTCTGGCGCGACTGGGTGGCGCTGCTGTCGGCCGCCCCGCGCCCGCGCTCGGCCGACGGGCGGCTGTTCTGGCTGCTGATCCTCGGGTCGATCCCCGGCGGCATCGCCGGCATCCTACTCGACAACCTGGCCGAGCAGACCTTCCGCAGCCCCGCGCTGATCGCCGTGACGCTGTCGCTCATGGGCTTGGGGCTGCTCGCGGCCGACCGCTGGGGCGGCCACGCGCGCGGCATGCGCGAGATCGGCCTGGCCGACGCGCTCTGGATCGGCGCGGCGCAGGCGCTGGCGATCGTGCCGGGGGTCTCGCGCTCGGGCATCACGATCGCGGTCGCGCGCTGGCGCGGCGTCGAGCGCGCCGGCGCCGCGCGCTTCTCGTTCCTGCTCGGCACGCCGATCATCGCCGGGGCCGCGCTGTTCAAGCTGCGCCACCTGCTCGACACGCCCGGCGCCATCAACGGCCCGTTCGTGGCCGGCATCCTGGTCTCGGCGCTGTTCGGCGCGGCCAGCATCGCGTTTCTGCTGCGCTACCTGCAGCGCGCCGGCCTGGGCGTGTTCGTGATCTACCGGCTGCTGCTGGCCGGCGTGGTGGTGGCGGCGATCGTGACCGGGCTGCGCTAGAGAGGCGCTGGAACGTTCTAACGTTCTAACGTTCCAATGTCTGCAGGTAGCGCACCCAGCACCACAGCATGTAGGCCGCCGCAGCGAGCGCAGCCCGAAGCGCACGACCCGCTCGTCGCCGTCGGCAATGCGCAGCCGGGCCTGGTAGAGCGCGGGATCGCCGGGGAACCACTCGAGCGCGAGAATTCACCGCAGAGATCGCGGAGGTATTTGTAATTTCCTTTTGTGCGCTCGCCGCGATCTCGGTGGCGAGAAGCGGGCGCCCATCAGGGTCGCGCAGCTCGATCGTGACCGGCGCCGGCGCGGAGAGGCTGGCAGCGATCGTCACGCGCCCATCGGCGTCGCCGCGCACCAGCACATCCTCGAAGACGATCCGGCCGGTTGCGTAGCTCGACCTCCTGCCAGACTCCGCGTGCCGGAAAGATCGACGCGCGCGATCATGCGTCGAAGCTTGTCACGGCGAAGAAGATCGCCAGCAGCGCGCACAGGCCGAAGCTCAAGAACACATTGACAAACGCCAGCACGAACGCCACGAGGTAGAGGATCGGCCCGGCGAGATAGCTGCGGTTGACGATCGCGACCTGTCGATCGGTCACGCTGCGGCCGAGCAGCCGGCGCCCGCGCGCGGCGTAGCGCCACAGCCCGTTGAAGGCCAGGGCCAGCACGACGTGCAGGCCGGCGTAGATCGCCATGGCGATCGGGGCGGCCGGCCGCTCCAGGTAGTCGGCCAGCAGCGCAGTCGGGAACGGCACGGTCGACACCAGCAGCAGCAGAAAGCCGTTCAGGAACAGGAACCGCCCGTCCGAGCGCGCGATCATGGTGAACAGGCGGTGGTGGCTGACCCACATGATCAGAATCGTCGCGAAGCTGACCAGGTAGGCGAAGTACGACGGCCAGTCGCGCAGCAACCCCGACATAAGCTCGGCCGCCGACGCACCCTCGTCGAGCTGCGGCACTTTCAGCTCCAGCACCAGCAGCGTGATCGCGATCGCGAACACGCCGTCGCTGAACGCCTCGATCCGCCCGGTCTCCTTTACCTCATTCACTGGTGTGTCCACGCGCGCTCCTCAGCACAAAAGTAGATTCTTGGAGGGACGAAGTCCCTCCAAACCACCCTTTGCAAATAGCTTCTAGGATTCAGGTGGGAGTATAGCATCATCAAGGCGCAGGGTAGGCTAAGGTGAAGATACGTTTCGGCCCGGTCGCCAGATCTTTCCACCGAAAGCAGCTGGGGGCACAGGGCCACCACCCGCAACGATGGCAGGACTTACGCGGTGGTGCCTCTCGCCCCCTACCCCCGCCGCCCCGCCAGGGGAGCGGGGGATATGGTGTTGGCGCTGGGGTGCGGCGCGCTGCAGCGCGCCGCACCCCAGCGCCATCCAGAAACCCCCTCCCCGCGGCGCGGGGAGGGGGCAGGGGGAGGGGCAAATAACGCCGACTGCGTAAGTCCGGTAACGATGAGTGCTATAATGATGCCCGCCCCACGGCGGGGGCACGAGACGAGAGGCTCGCTCGGCAGCGGGCGCGACAGGGGGTACAACTCGATGTTCGAGGACAAGCCACAGCACGAATGTGGGGTGTTCGGCATCTACGCGCCAGAGGAAGACGTGGCGCGTTTGACATTTTTCGGGCTGTACGCGCTGCAGCACCGCGGCCAGGAGAGCGCGGGCATCGCGGTCTCGAACGGACGGCGGATCAGCGTCCACAAGGAGATGGGCCTGGTCGCGCAGGTCTTCGACGAGGACAACCTGCGCCCGCTGGTCGGCCACCTGGCGATCGGCCACACCCGCTACTCGACCACCGGCTCGTCGAAGCTGCTCAACGCCCAGCCGTTCGTCGTCGAGAGCGTGCTGGGGCCGCTGGCGGTGGGCCACAACGGCAACCTGACCAACGCGCAGGAGCTGCGCCAGGAGCTGCTGCGGCGCGGCGTCGGCCTGACCTCGACCAGCGACAGCGAGGTGATCACGCAGATGCTGGCCGGCGGCGATGGGCGCACCTGGGATGAGAAGCTCAAGATCTTCATGGTCCGCGCCCAGGGCGCCTACTGCCTGACGGTGCTGACGCGCGACGCGCTCTACGCCGTGCGCGACCCGTGGGGGCTGCACCCGCTCTGCATCGGCCGGATCGGCGACCAGGGCTGGGTGGTGGCCTCCGAGAGCTGCGCCCTGGCGACGATCGGCGCCACGCTGATCCGCGAGGTCGAGCCGGGCGAGGTGGTGGCGATCGGCGAGGATGGCCCGCGCACTGTGTCGCGTATGCCCGCGCCCGGACGCGCCATGTGCCTGTTCGAGTACATCTACTTCGCGCGCCCCGACAGCCTGATCGACGGACAGACCCTGCACGCCGCGCGCGTCGCCCAGGGCCGCGAGCTGGCGCGCGAGTCGCCGGCCGACGCCGACGTGGTCATCCCGGTGCCCGACAGCGCCATCCCCGCGGCGATCGGCTACGCCCAGCAGTCGGGCATCCCCTACAGCGAGGGGCTGATCAAGAACCGCTACATCGGCCGCACCTTCATCCAGCCCGACGACCGGCTGCGCAAGGTCGGCATCCAGCTCAAGTTCAACCCGCTGGCCGACAACCTCGCGGGCCGGCGGGTCGTGCTGGTGGACGACTCGATCGTGCGCGGCAACACCTCCGGGCCGATCGTGCGGCTGCTGCGCGACGCCGGCGCGCGCGAGGTGCACATGCGCGTCTCGTCGCCGCCCATCCGCCACCCCTGCTTCCTGGGGGTCGACATGGCCACCTACCCCGAGCTGATCGCCCACCGGCTGACGGTGCCCGAGATCAAGGACGACCTGGGGGTCGACAGCCTGGCCTACCTCAGCCTCGACGGGCTCATCCGCGCGACCGGCCACGCCGAGGCGGGCTTCTGCCGGGGCTGCTTTACCGGCAAGTACCCGGTCGACGTGCACCTGCTGGAGAAAGAGGCCTTTGAACGTTGAAGGATGAACGATGAACGTTGAACAGGGACAGGTGGAACGTTCAGCGTTCAGCATTCAGCATTCAGCGTTACGCGACCGCCTGCTGGCGCTCTACGACGCGCTCTACGCCCACTTCGGCCACGAGCCGCACTGGTGGCCGATCCACAGCGACAGCCCGCAGCTCGAGATCCTGATCGGCGCGGTGCTGGTGCAGCAGACCCGCTGGGAGACGGTCGAGGCGGCGGTGCTGCGCCTGCGCGACGCCGGGCTGCTCGCGCCTGCGGCGCTGGCCGCGGCCGACACGGCCAGCCTGGCCGCGTTGATCCGGCCGTGCGCGTTCCACGGCCAGAAGGCGCCCGGCCTGCAGGCGATCGCGCGGCACATCCTCGCGCGCTACGGCGGCGACCTGGCCGCGCTGCTGGCGCAGGAGCGCGCGCCGCTGCGGGCCGAACTGCTCTCGCTGCCGCGGATCGGCCGCGAGACGGCCGACACGATTATGCTCTACGCCGGCGGCCACCCGGTCTTCGTCGTCGACGCCTACACCCGGCGGCTGTTCGCGCGGCTGGACCTGCAGCCCGGCTTCGACTTCACCCGCGCGCGCTACGACGCGATCCAGCAGCTGATTGAAGGCGCGCTGAATCCTTGGCCGACAAGGAGACAAGCAGACAGGGAGACAGGCCGACAAGCCGACAAACGTTCTGGAATTATCTCCTTATCTCCCGGTCCCCCGGTCTCCTTGTCTGAGTTCTTCTGGAACCTCCACGCCCTGATCGTCGAGGAGTGCATCCACCACTGCCTGGCCAGCAGCCCGCGCCACGATCGGCCGGGCGCGCAGCGGCTGTTCGTGGACCCGCGCAAGTGCGCGGCGCACTGCCTGGAGTGCGGCGGCTGCCCGCTACGCGAGATCTGCGCGACGTACGACGATCGTTAGAACGTTGGAACGTTGGAACGTTGGAACGTCGACCTTCAAATCTTCAAACAGTTCTGCGCAGTAAACGGCGCTTCTGACTACCGACTACTGACTACGGGCTACTGGGCGGAAGGCCAGCTCCCAGACCCACCCGCCCTCGGCGCGACGGCCGTGCCAGACCGCGGCGGGCGGCGCGCAGTTGCCGTTGTCGTAGGCGTGCGCCCGCAGGTCGATCCGCTGGTCGGTGGTGTACTCGAGCAGCGAGCGGATCGGCGCCCCGTGGCTCACCAGCGCCAGGCAGCGCAGCGGGCTGTCGTCGAGCTGGCGCAGCAGCTCGGAGGTGCGCTCGCGGATCTGGTCCATCTTCTCGCCGGGCGCGCCCTCGCGCAGCCCCTCGACGAAGGCGATCGGCAGGTCGAGCGCGCGCGATAGCGCCTCGGCAGTCTGGCGGGTGCGGGTAAACGGTGAGGCCAGCAGCCGCTCGACGCCGCGGCCAACCAGCCACTCGCCGGTCAGCTCGGCCTCGCGTTCGCCGATCGCCGTCAGCGGCGGGCCGGGCGGCAGCTGGTACGGCACGCCGGTGGTGCGGTCGGGCGTGGCGTGGCGCACCAGGTAGAGTTCTTCAATCATTCATGTTTTCTTTCAAAGCTGAGCGGCTGTCTGAGGAAGATTGTACCAGATCCGCGGAAAACCTGACTGCAACTCTAGTGTCACTCCCGGCTGCTATAGTGAATAGGCCATGCGTCGTCGTGCCCCGCATCTCGCCGATCGCTCTCCCGCGCCCGGGAGAGCGGTCCTCTGTCCCCTGCGGGGCAGGCGGATGCGGAGCGGTGGAGGGCGGAAGTACCGGAGGCCTGCATGTCTATCGGGGACTGGCTCGCGCGGCGCGAGATGCTCACCCCGGATAAGGTGGCCCTGATCGACGCCGCGCACAGCGGGCGCGCGATCACGTACCGCGAGTGGAACCGCGCGGCCAACCGCACCGCCAACCTGCTGCGCGAGCGCTTCGGCGTCGGCAAGGGCGACCGCGTGGCGGTGCTGGCGATGAACTGCCTGGAGTACCTGGATATCTGGTTTGCCTGCGGCAAGGTTGGCGCGATCCTGCAGAACCTCAACTGGCGGCTGACGCCGCGCGAGCTGGGCGAGCTGCTCGCCGACGCCGCGCCGGCCGTGCTGGTCTACGGCGCCGAGTTCGCCGCGCAGGTCGCGGCCGTGCGCGAGCACGCCACGCCGGTGCGGCACTTCGTCGCGCTCGACCCGGCCGCGCGCGTCGCGCCGGGCGACGCGGCCTTCGACGCGCGCGATAGCTACTCCGACGCTGCCCCGCCGCCGGCCGAGCTGAGCATGGACGACCCCTGGGTGATCTGCTACACTGGCGGCACGACCGGCCTGCCCAAGGGCGCGCTGCTGACCCACGGCAGTATCCTCTGGAACGCGATCAACACGACGTCGAGCTGGGGCCTGGCGCCCGACGACGTGGCGATCCTCAACGCGCCGCTGTTCCACACCGGCGGCCTGAACGTCTTCACCGCGCCGCTCGTGCACATCGGCGGGACCTCGATCGTCTGCCGCGCCTTCGATGCCGACCAGGTGTTCGACCTGATCCGCGACGCGGGCGTCACGCTGTTCTTTGGCGTGCCGACCATGTTCATCGAGCTGCAGCAGCACCCGCGCTGGCCGGATGCCGACTTCGCGCGGCTCAAGCTGGTGATCAGCGGCGGCGCGCCGTGCCCGCTGCCGGTGTTCGAGCGCTTCTGGGCGCGCGGGGTCGATTTCAAGACTGGCTATGGCCTGACCGAGGCCGGCCCGAACACCTTCTGGCTGCCGCCGCAGGATGTGCGCCGCAAGCCGGGCGCGGTCGGCTTCCCGCTGTTTCACGTAGACGTGAAGGTGGTCGACAAGGACGGGCGCGAGTGCGAGCCCGACCAGCACGGCGAGCTGCTCATCCGCGGGCCGCACGTCTGCGCCGGCTACTGGAACCGGCCAGCGGAGAGCGCGCAGGCGATCGTGGGCGGCTGGCTGCACACCGGCGACCTGGCGCGCCGCGACGCCGAGGGCTACTACTGGATCGTCGGCCGGCTGAAGGACGTGATCATCTCGGGCGGCGAGAACATCTACCCGGCCGAGGTCGAGAATGTGATCGCGGCCCACCCGGCCGTGGTCGAGGCGGCGCTGATCGGCGTGCCCGACGAGCGCTGGGGCGAGGTCGGCCGCGCGATCGTCGTCGCCGGCGCGGCGCTGGCCGCCGACGAGCTGATCGCGTTCTGCCGCGAGCGGCTGGCGCGCTACAAGATCCCCAAGAGCGTGGTGTTCGCCGACGCGCTGCCGCGCACCGGCGCCGGCAAGGTCGACAAGATCGAGCTGCTCAGGCGCTACGGCGGCGCGTGAAGGTTGTATGCGGGGTGGGCGGCCCCACACAAAAGAGAGATGATGATGCCAAGCATTCAGACAAACGGTATCACGCTGGCCTACGGGGCGCAGGGCGTCGGCAGGCCGCTGCTGCTGATCAGCGGCGTCGGCTACGGGGCGTGGTACTGGCGCAAGCTGGCGCCCGAGCTGGCCCGGCGCTACCGGGTCATCACCTTCGACAACCGCGGCGTGGGCGACTCGGACAAGCCCGACGGGCCGTACACCGCGCAGCTGCTCGCGGCCGACACGATCGGCCTGCTGGACGGGCTGGGCATCGGCGCGGCCTATGTGCTCGGCCACTCGCTGGGCGGCATGATCGCGCAGGAGCTGGCGCTGGCGCGGCCCGACCTGGTCGACAGGCTGATCCTGGCCTCGACCACCCACGGCGGCCCGCAGGCGGTCCCGATCACCGCCGAGGCGCTTGAGGTGCTGACCAACCGCGCGGGCGACCCGGTCGACCTGTTCAACCGCGGCATGGCGGTCTCGACCGGGCCGGGCTTTGTGGAGCGCCACCCCGAGGTGATCGCCGAGCTGCTGGCCTACCGGATGACCGGGCCGGTGCCGCCGGCGCAGTACGGCGCGCAGGTCGTGGCCGGCGCGCAGCACGACGCCGCGGAGCGCTTGGGCGAGATCGCCTGCCCGACGCTGATCCTGACCGGCTCGGAGGACAAGGTCGTGCCGCCCGGCAACGCCCAGCTGCTGGCGGCCCGCATCCCCGGCGCGCGGGTGACCATCCTGCCCGGCCTGGGGCACCACTTCCCGATCGAAGACCTGGCGGCGACCGCCGCGGCGATCGAAGCGTTCCTGGGTGTCCAATGATAGGGCTTACACAGCCTGCGTTTTCGTACCCCACCCCCTGCCCCCTCCCCGCAGAGCGGGGAGGGGGAGGTGCTGGTACTCAGCGCTGCTTTGCAGCGCTGAGTACCAGCACGCCTCTTTTCCCCTCCCCGCATCGCGGGGAGGGGGCAGGGGGAGGGCGAACACCCTGGCTGCGTAAGCCCTGTGAATGACAGAGACCCTTTGTGTTCCCAGTAGGAGAGCATCAATCAAAAAGGAGACGGCTAGCATGGCAAGCATCCCCACCCTTCCCGGCATCACCTCGCAGCTGATCGACACGCCGCGGCTGCAGACCCACGCGCTGTTCAGCGGCCCGGCGGACGGCATCCCGGTGCTGTTCCTCCACGGCAACGCCTCGTCGTCCACCTACTGGGAGGAGACGATGCTGGCGCTGCCGCCGCAGTACCGCGGCATCGCGCCGGACCTGCGCGGCTACGGCGACACCGAGGACAAGCTGGTCGACGCGACGCGCGGGTTCGGCGACTGGGTCGACGACGTGCTGGGCTTCGTGGACACGATCGGGCTCGGGCGCTTTCACGCCGTCGGGCACTCGATGGGCGGCACGCTGGTGTTCAACCTGATCGCCGCCGCGCCCGAGCGGATCATCACGGCCACGGTCGCCGCGCCGGGCTCGCCGTACGGCTTCGGCGGCGTCAAGGGCCTGGACGGCACGCCGTGCTACGATGACTTCGCCAGCTCGGGCGGCGGCATCGTCAACGCGGAGTTCACCCGGCTGATGAGCGTGGGCGAGCGCGGCAGCGACAACCCGCAGGCCTCGCCGCGCGTGGTCATGAACTCGTTCTATTGGAAGCCGCCGTTTCGCCCGGCGCGCGAGGAGGAGCTGCTCTCGTCGCTGCTCAGCGAGAAGGTCGGCCCCGACAAGTACCCCGGCGACTTCGTCGCCTCGCCCAACTGGCCAGGCGCCGCGCCGGGCGTGCTGGGGCCGGCTAACGCCATGTCGCCCAAGTACGTCGGCGACAGCGTCCAGCGCTTCATCGCCGCCGCGCCCAAGCCGCCGGTGCTGTGGGTGCGCGGCGCGGACGACCAGATCGTCTCGGACTTCTCGTTCTTCAACTTCGGCACGCTCGGCAAGCTGGGGATCGTGCCCGGCTGGCCGGGCGACGACGTCGAGCCGCCGCAGCCGATGGTGAGCCAGACGCGCGCAGTGCTGGAGCAGTACCAGGCCGGCGGCGGCTGGTTCAGCGAGCACGTGATGCCTGACGTGGGCCACTCGCCCTACATCGAGCGGCCGGAGGAGTTCAACGCGCTGCTGGCCGAGCAGCTCGCGCGCGGCAGCGCGTAGCCTGCCGGCTGCGCCTGTCTGTCGTCCCCCTGCCAGATTCGGGACAAGCAGATGCCATCTGGATGCCAGAGATCATGATTCATCCCACATGTTCCAATTCGGACATCTCGCCTTGTCGTGCTATCCCCCACACCCCCCGACCGCCGCTCGCCCGCGGGGAGCGCGGGAGATCGTTCGTGGGTGTGGCGCGGCGGCAAAGCCGCCGCGCCACACCAAAGAAACCCCCTCTCCCGGAATGGGAGAGGGGGTGAGGGCCTTTCGCGCACTGGGATGCGCGGCCTCCTAATTGCGCTCCGCGCCGTGCAAATAATCGATCATCGGCTGCGCGACCAGCGGCACCACCTCGCCGATCATGTGCGGCATCAGCCGGCCCATCACCTTCGGCATCAGGTCCGGCATCTGCTCGGCCATGTACTCCGGCATCGGCACGATCCGGCCGACCCGCTCCAGCATCGCCGGCATGAGCTTCGGCATCATCAGCGGCAGCAGGCGCGGGAACAGCAGCGGGAAGATCGGCCGCATCGCCTCGAGCGCGCCAGGCACTTTGGCCATCGCCCGCATCATGCCGCCCATGCCCAGCGGCATCGCGGCGATCAGCTCGGGCCACATCGTGCCCAGCAGCTGCGCGAACCCCTCGGGCGTCATCAGCTTGATCATCGCCTCGAACACCGCCCACTGCGCGCGCACCTCCGGGTGCGGGTCGGGCAGCGCGTAGCCCAGCGCCTCGGCCGCGAAGTGCGCCAGGTCGACCACCTCGATCGGCAGATGCTTCTTCTCGGCGCTGACGCGCAGCTGGAACTCGCAGCACGGGCACAGCGCCAGCACTTTCTGCGCGCCGACCTCGATCGCCTCGTCGATGCGGTGCTTGCCGATCTCGGCCGCCACGTCGGGCTCCTTAATCAGTGTCAGCACCGAGCCGCAGCAGTGCGCGCACTCGCGGTTGTACGGCATCTCGACGAAGTTCACGTTCGGGATGGCTTTGATCAGCTCGCGCGGCGGCTCGTACACGCCCGAGACCCGCCCGATGTGACACGAGTCGTGCCAAGTGACGGTGCTGGGCCGGCTGCCGTTCTCGGGGAAGGCGAACTCGCCGCTGGCGATCTTCTCCGACACGACCTCGCTGTAGTGGCGGGTCTTGATGTCGTAGTCGATGCCCAGCTTGGCCGCCCAGGCCGGGTAGGTCTGGCGCCACATCATGTCGCAGGCCGGGCAAGAGGTGATCACGGTGTCCGCGCCGCTGTCGCGCACCGCCTGGATGTTCTGCTTCATCGTCTCGGCGAACAGGTCCCAGCGCCCGGCCACCAGCATCGGCGTCGCGCAGCAGCTCTCCCGCTCGCCCAGGTAGCTGAAGTCGATCCCGGCGGCGTCGAGCAGCCGCACGCTGGCGATCGCGATATCCTGCTCGACGTAGCTGGCGGTGCAGCCGGCGAAGTAGACTGCCGCGGCCTTGTGCTCGGGGCCGTGCTTCTCCTTCAGATCGGCGGGGAACCAGGCGCTGCGGTCCTTGCGGTAGCCGGCCCAGATGTTGCCCTCGGCGGCCAGCGCGGCGCCCATCATCTCGAACGGCGGGAAGGTCATGCGCTGCTGCTGATCGATCAGCTGGCCGCGCAGCTTCATCCAGGATGGCTCGATCGGCAGCGCGGCCGAGCAGCGCAGGTTGCACAGCTCGCAGGTGGTGCAGGAGAGGAACGTGTCGACCATGCGCTGGTCCCACTCGGCCCGGCCCTCCATGTGCTCGCGCAGCCAGAACCACTTGCCGCGCGGGCTCTGGCTCTCCCAGCCGCGGCCGTAGAATTGGTCGCACTCGTCGATACAGTAGCCGCACTGCGAGCAGGCGTAGGCGTACCAGGCCACGTCGGCCGGGATGTCGCGCGCGGGCGCGCTGGCACGCTCGCCGATCTCGGTCGGCGCGGCGTTGCCGAGGCGGCGGATGATCGGCTCGAACCAGCCGGCCAGGCCCAGCGCGGCGCCGACCAGCCCGCCGTCGAGCACCTTGCCGGGGTTCAGAATGCCGGCCGGGTCGACCTCGGCCTTGAACTGGCGCAGCCGCCGCACGCGCTGCCGGCCGAGCACCCGCCCGGCCCGGCGCGTGAAGTACATGCCGGTCGCGTACGGCCGGCCGCCGTGGCGCTCGGCGATCTTCATGATCGTCAGCGCCAGGCCGAACACGAAGTTGTAGCTCAGCTTGCGTTGGTCGGCCGGGATGAACCCCAGGATGACCACCTCGGGCGCACCGCCGGCGCCCCGGCGCAGCAGCACGCCCTCTTTGACCAGCGGCTGGCCGACTTTGGCGGTGAACTCGTCGAGCGTGTCGGCCAGGCCGGCGAGCGGGACGATCACTTCGGCCGGGACGAGCGACGGCCCCAGGCGCTTGATCGTCATCAGCTTGAAGCGCTGGGCCCACTCGTATCGGGCGATTGCGTCGCCGAGGATCTGCGCGCCGTGTGCGGCGGCCAATGTTGGCAGCGCGGCCTGGACGGCCGGCGCGTCGGCGGCGCGGAAGGCCAGCGTCACGATGTAGGCGTGCGGCAGCTCGACGTGCGGCTCGACCGGGTGGCCGTTGTGCTCGCGTGCGGGCGCCACGTTCTTCAGCTCGGCCATCTTCGGGCTGATGAACACCACCGACCAGAGCGGCAGCCGCGCCGCGATCAGGCCCTGCAGCAGATCCTGGAACTTGCGCGCGTCGGCGGCCGAGAGCGCGGCGACCTGCAGATCGACCAGCGGCTGCACGCGCAGCGTGACCTGGCTGATCAGCCCGGTCAGGCCCTCTGCGTCGGCGACGAGGTCGATGTCCTCGCCGGACAGGTCGCGCGCCTCGCCGCTCGGCAGCACGATCCGCGCCGACACCACGCTCTCGCGGAAGTAGCCGAACTCGTAGCTGCCGATCCCGGCGCCGCCCTGCGCCAGCCAGCCGCCGACGGTCGACGACGGGTAGCTGGTCGGGTAGAGCCGCAGCGTCAGCTCGTGCCGCTTGAGCTGCGTGTCGAGCTGCTCCCAGGTGATACCGGGCTGCACCGTGACCGTCAGGCCCTGCGGGTCGACCTCCAGCACGCGCCGCATGCGGTAGAAGTCGACCACCACGCCGCGCCTGACCGGGATGGCCCCGCCGTAGCCCGAGGTCGCCTTGCCGCGCGGGGTGAGCGGCACGCGCTCGGCCGCGGCCCAGCGCGCCAGCTCGACCAGCTCCGGCTCGCTCTCGGGCTGAACGACCGCGTCGGGAGTGGTGTTGCCGATCAGCGGCGCGACTAGGCTGGGGATGGCCGCGATATCGTGGCCGTAGAGCGTGCGCTCGGTCGGGTCGAATGAGACGCGCTCGCCGAAGCGCTCCAGGAAGGAATGCTGCAGTGCATTCATGGCTTGCTCCATTGCTAGAACATCAATAGCGTATTCACCACGGAGGCGCAGAGGACGCCGACGCGAACGATTCCGAACCACCTATGCAGCGCGCTACATGTCCACTCGCCCAGGCGCCGCTAGCTTACCGCCGCAACCTCCTCGACCGCCGGGCCATCGAGGGCGCTCAGCGCCGCGATCCGGCGCAGCCGGTCGATCATGCGGGCGCGCTCGGCGCCGATCGACTCGAACGTCTCGGCGACGCGCTTGAGGCTGCCGGCGATCTGCGCGCGGGCTGGCTCGTCGAAGAGCGGGGCCGCGGCAGCAGCGGCCGCGACCTCGGCGGGGTCCAGCCCGAGCTCGCGCGCCAGGCGCTCGGTCTCGATCGGTGTCGCGCTCAGCCGGAACTGGCCGGCCACCAGCAGCGCGGTCGGCTGGCCGTCGATCGCGATCCGCGCGTGCATGTAGCCGAGCCCGGCGTGGCAGGTCGCCGTCTGCGGCGTGCGCTCGCTCCGCGCCGCCAGCGCGCGCCACGACGCCACGCAGCGGCCGCGCCCGTCCGCGCTCGATTGAATGATCTCGCATAGCCGGCAGGCATTGCTGACGCCTGTCAGCGGCTCGCCGTCGAGCCGGGTCGTGACCGCGCCGATGTGGGCCAGCTCGGCGAAGACATCCTGGATGGCCTGGATGCAGTGCAGCCGCAGCGCGTCGGCGGAGGGTGCGGCGGCGGGCTCCGGCGCGGCCTCGACGGCATCGGACGCGCGGCTCAGCAGCGTCTCGACATCCCGGCGCGTGAAGCGCCACTGCTGGCCGACGCGCAATCCTGTCAGCCGGCCTTCCTTGATCATCCGGTAGATCGTGGTGCGGTCGAGCTTGAGCAGCTCCTGAACCTCGCGAGTGGTCAGCAGGTCGTCCATCGTTGCGTCCGGTTGCTAGCTGTTGCAATAGGTTGCGCTAGTCTCAGCCACACTATACTGCCGCGCCGCGCCGGTTCAAGCGTAGGGGTCAACCCATGGGGTGAATAGATCGCTACGGTTTTGTCACCCCACCCCCTGCCCCCGCCCCTGCCAGGGGCGGGGGTAAAATTTGGCAGGTGCCGGGGTTTCGGCGAAGCCGAAACCCCGGCACCTGCCAAGAATTCTTGCTTGCCCCTTCAGGGAGCAGCCTGCTGCAACATGCATACCCCCCTCTCCCATACCTGGGAGAGAGGGGCAGGGGTGAGGGTCGCCAGCTCAGCGCCGCTTTATTTGCCGCGCTTGATCGGCAGGCCGCTGCGAGTCCAGGCGATCATGCCGCCCTTCATGTTGAGGGCGTTGGTGAAGCCGGCGCGCTTGAGCACAGACAGCGCCGTGCTGCTGCGGCCGCCCGAGTGACACACCGCGACGATCGGCCGGTCCTTCGGCAGGCTCGCGGCGCGATTGGCCAGCTCTCCGAGCGGGATGAGCGTGCTGCCCGCGATATGCCCGTCGACGTACTCGGAGCGCTCGCGTACATCCAGGATGTAGAGCTGCTCGCCGGCGGCCTGCCGACGCTGGACGTCCTCGGGCGTGACGTCCGACGAATCAGGCTTTCGGCCAAATAGTCCAAACATGTAGGGCCTCCTCTTGTCTCTCGATCGATTACTTGAGCGGCGATCCCTTGCCTCGCGGCGGATCGGGGCACACGCAGATGAGATGCGGGCGCGGCCGCGCAGGTTACAGAATCGGCCGAATTGCCCAAAGAAGCCCCCCTCTCCCGTCGGGAGAGGGGGGCAGGGGGTGAGGACGCCCACCCCTACGCGTGATCGTGGCCGGCGACGCGCTGGCCTGTATTGACGATCACAGTGTCGTTGACCACTGTCACAGGGAACTGGTCCAGGTTGCGCGGCGCCGGCCCGCGCACGTACTGGCTGTTGCGCTCGAAGGTCGAGCCGTGGCACGGACAGATGAAGCGCTTCTCCGAGACGATGTACGGCACCAGGCACCCGAGGTGCGTGCAGACCTGGTAGATCGCGGTCAGGTTGGCCGCGTTGACGACGCCGTCCTCGTTCGGCGCCGGCTGGATGCTCGAGTCGGGCGCGACCTTCACCACGTAGAACTTCCCATCCGCCAGCAGCACCGGCGGATCGTCGAGCTGGAACGAGCTGGCCTTCTGGTCGAGCGCGAATTTGCCGCCGAAGGTGCCGGCCTGGATGCGCGGGTAGGCGAACCCGCCGCTCACGGCGTAGCCCTTCGCGCCGGTGTCGGGGTTGACCTTGGCCGGCAGCAGCTTGCCCAGCAGCGCGTCGCTGGTCGGGTCGGGCGCCGCCACGCCAACCAGCGAGCCGACGGTGAACAGCGCGCCGGACGCGGCCAGCGCGTAGGATAGAAACTCACGCCGTTTCAGGGCCGCCGCCTGTGGCGCGGGCGGCTGGGCGCCGTCTCCGGTCACGAGCACGCGCCGGCCCGCATTGAATCGCTCTTGCATACCTTTTCCTCCGCAGCAGCGCGAGGCGCGCTGCGCGATGCTTCTTGTGCACAGCCACGTTTTGGCCTCTTCGCGGCCACGTACGTGGTCGCGAGATGCCGCTTGTCAGAAAGCATCTATAGCTGTGAGCAAAAGCATTGAGCCACGGCGCAAGAACGAGATGCCTTTGTGATGCCATCCGTCGTACTGCCGACTGGCTCCTGCCGACTGCCCACTGCTATAGAGGGCGGAGCGCGGCGGAGGGGTTGGGGGCGCGATCATCATCTGCGGGGCGCAGCGGCGCACGGCAAGCAGCAGCGCGATCGCCAGCACCAGCACGATCAGCGCGGGCTGGTTGAGCGGCCGCGCCAGCTGGTAGAGCGCGGGCGGCGGCTGTATCGAGGACTTCGGCATGGCGTGGTCCGGCGCTGCCTGTCGCTCGCGGCCAACCAGCAGGCAGATCATTCGCGCGAGCGGCGAGGGGTCTGCGCTGGCGGAGAGGCGCGCCGAGAAGATCGTGCAGTGCAGGATGCAGGCGAGCGGGCCGACAACTCCAAGCGACAGCGCGAGCGACGCCGTGGCGGCGTTGAGCACAAGCCGCCGGGCGCGCCGGGGAGATCGTGGGAGTGGCCAGAGCGATCGCATGCGCATTGCTCGAAACAGGAGTCCCCAAGCCAGTCGTGAAACAAATCACGAGCGCCAGTATAGCACGGCGCGCGGCGCGGCGCAAGCGTTTGCGCCGCGCCGCGCCCGCCGCTCCGGCCTCCCGCCTAAGCGGTTCCGGCAGCGTTTCCTTTTTCTGGGGCGCTGCGCCCCTGGCTCCCCTCTTCCTGGCCCTGCAGACGGCGAGTCTATTCTTCCGGGGCGCTGCGCCCCGGCCCCCCGCCTGGGGAACCCGCGCCGGTTCCCCCAGCCCCCCTCCGGCAAAGAATGCCGTCTCAATCGCAATGCTCATGGCACATGCTCGGCACCATCTCGGCGCGTGTGGATTCAGCCGGGCATGCGCGCCAAGCGCTGCAGATGAGGTGGCATCATTTTGGGGTCCAGGGGCGAAGCCCCCGGCCGGGGGGTGGTGGGGGTGGCGGCCCACCCCCACCCGCAGGGGCACGGGGGGCGCGTAGCCCCCCACAATACGTGTCTGCACCGCGGGGTGCGGGGGCGCACAGCCCCCGACAGAGGGGCTTCCAATTGAACGCCCATACGATTGCTAGTAGAATCAAGGCGCGCTCGCCGCGCCGCCACGCACCTTCTTCGTAGAGGAGAACGATCATGGCACAGAGCACCACCTTCGAGCGATTCGCCCCGGCCCTGCTGCGCGCCCGCCGCGGGGGCCCCCCCCCCCCCCCCCCCCCCCGGCCCCCCCCCCCCCCCCCCCGGCCCCCCCGGCGGGGGGCCGCCCCCCCGCCCGGCCCCCCCGCCCTGCGCATCTTCGGCGTCTCCAGGGTGAACCTCGACATTCTGCACAAGATGCGCTCGATCTACCTGGGGGCGGAGATCAAGGAGAAATCGCTGCGCGGCAAGGCCAGCCCGTACCGGATCGAGAGCCCGCAGGACTGCGGCATCAAGGGCGCCAACGCCGTGTCACCCTACATGCTGAGCCTGGAGCGCCTCGGCAAAGCCGCGCTGATCGACGACTACTGGGAGGTGTTTCTGCTGTTCGGCGCCGCGATCCAGATCATCGACGACTGGCAGGACCTGGAGGGCGACCTCGCGGCCGGGCACTTTTCCTACGTGACCCTGGGCGCCGACCTGCGCAGCGCCGCACGCAGCCCCAAGAAGCTGGCGCGGCGGCTGCGGGCCGACCGGCAGCGCGTGCGCGACACCTATGACCGCAGCAAAGCGATGATCGCGCAGTCCCGCTCGATCCTGGCCAGGCTGAACGATCCCTTCCTGGGCCGACTGGTGGACGTGACCGAGCTGCGGCTCGACTCATACTTTCGGAACGAGCTGAAGCTGGCCTAGCCGCGATACCTTCCAAATAGCCACAAAGGTTCAACGACTCGAAGGTATGACGGTAATGCTGCCGCCCTTTGAGTCTTCGTGGCTTTGTGGCAAGCATGCTGCTCGACCGTATTTGAAAAGCATTGAGCCTGGGCTGACGAGCCGCGGCGTGGCCCGGCGGGTCGCAAATCTGTGCTTGCGATGCCCCCCCCGGTAGGGTATAATGACGCCTGCAATCGCATCAGAGAGACCAGGAATGGCGTCACAGGCACTTTACCGCCGCTATCGTTCGCAGACCTTCGACGAACTGATCGGCCAGGAACATATTGTCCAGACGCTGCGCAACGCGCTCGCGGAGGGCCGGATCGCGCACGCCTACCTTTTCACTGGGCCGCGCGGCGTCGGCAAGACGACGGTGGCGCGCCTGCTGGCCAAGGCGGTCAACTGCACCGCCGAGCAGCAGCTGCGCCCGTGCGGCGAGTGCGACTCGTGCCGCGCGATCGCGGACGGCCGCGCGGTCGACGTGATCGAGATGGACGCCGCCTCGCACACCAGCGTCGAGGACGCGCGCGAGATCATCGAGCGGGTCCAGTTCCGGCCCACCAGCGGCACCTACAAGGTCTATATCATCGACGAGACGCATATGCTGTCGACGGCGGCGTTCAACGCGCTGCTGAAGACGCTTGAGGAGCCGCCCGGCCACGCGCTGTTCATCCTGGCGACGACGGAGATCCACAAGGTCCCGGCCACGATTCTCTCGCGCTGCCAGCGCTTCACCTTCAGCCGCCACACCGTCGCGGCCACCGCTGCGCACCTGCAGCGGGTCGCCGCCGAGGAGCAGATCCGCCTGGAGCCGGGCGTGCCCGAGGCGATCGCCCGCGCCGCGACCGGCAGCATGCGCGACGCGCTGAGCGTGCTCGACCAGCTGATGGCCTACGGCGGCGATGCGATCAGGCTCGATCAGGTGCGCGGGCTGCTCGGCGCGACCGAGGCCCAGGAGGTCAGCGCGCTGGCGGACGCGCTGGTCGGCGGCGAC
The DNA here is from genome assembly GCA_016717335.1 of Candidatus Ribeiella danica. Taxonomy (GTDB): domain Bacteria; phylum Chloroflexota; class Chloroflexia; order Chloroflexales; family Roseiflexaceae; genus Ribeiella; species Ribeiella danica. Next base: position 162,893 of record JADKFS010000002.1, on the reverse strand, counting down.
CTGTCGGGCGCGCTGCGCACGCTCAACGCGGTGGCCGAGCAAGGCGCCGACCTGCGCCAGTTCGCGCGCGATGTGGTCGAGCGGCTGCGCGCGCTGATGCTGCTCAAGGCCAGCGGCGACTCGGGCCTGCTCGACATGACCGAGGACGACCTGGCCGCCTTGGAGCGCCAAGCCGCCGGCGCCGATCTTGGCGCGCTGCTTGGCTGGGTCAAGCTGTTCAGCGGGCTGGACCACCAGCTGCGCACCAGCGCCTACGGCCAGCTGCCGCTCGAGCTGGCGATCGTCGAGGCGATTGCCGCGCCAGCGGTTGCCGCCCCCGCCCGCGCAGCGGCGTCTGCTCCCGCGCGGCCGGCGCCGCGGCCCACCGTGGCGAGCCAGCCGCCTGTCGTCAGCGCGCCGGCGCCCACGCCGAGCCGCCCGACGCCAGCGCCAGCGCAAACTGCGCCGGCCAGCCCGCCGCGCATCTCCGAGTCGCTGGCCGGGCCACCGCCTGCTGAAGCGCCACCGCCCGCAGCACCGGAGCAGCCTCAAGAGCTGCCGCCGGCCGAGCCGCCGCCTGCTGAAGCGCCACCGCCCGAGCCCACGCCGCAACAGAGCATCGAGACGACGGCGATCGTGGCCGACAGTGGCGAGATCGCCGCGGATAACGCCGCCGTGGCGGTGCTGGAGCAGGTCGAGAGCGTATGGGAAGAGGTGCTGCAGGGCATCCGCGCGCGCGACCGCACGCTCTACGTGCTGCTCACCAGCAGCGGCGGGGTCAAGCCGATCGACGTGAAAGACAACGAGATCGTCTTCGAGGTTCAGAACGACTGGCAGGTCAAGAAGATCGAGCAGCCCAACCCGCGCCGGCTGATCGAAACGATGCTCAGCAAATACATGGGCGCGAACTACCGATTCAGCGCCGTGGCCGAGGCGCAGCGCCGCGAGAACCCGAATATGCGGCGCGAGCAGATTCGCAACAGCCGCAAAGATCCGCATGTCAAGGCCGCGATCAACATTTTCGACGCCGACATCATCGACGTCGAGCAAGAGTAAGGAGAAGGGTATGAACCCACGCCAGCTTCAGCAGATGGCCCAGCAGATGCAGAAACAGATGGCGAAGATCCAGGAGGAGTTGGGGAGCGAGATGGTCGAGGGGACCGCCGGAAGCTATGTCAGCGTCGTCGTGAACGGCCACCGCGAGATCCAGTCGATCAAGCTGGCGCCCGAAGTGGTCGACCCCGAGGATATCGAGACCCTGCAGGACCTGATCGTCGCCGCGGTCGCCGACGCCAGCAAGAAGGCCCAGGAGCTGGCAGAGAAGCGGATGGGGCCGCTGACCCAGGGCATGAAGATGCCGGGGATGTTCTGACCAGTTTTGAGTGCTGAGCTATGAGTTGGCGCAACCCTTACTCAAAACTCAAAACTTAAAACTCAAAACTTTATGAGTCATGGATTCGAAAACCAGATCCTGATCGAGCCGGTCGCGCGGCTGATGGAGGAGTTCGGCCGGCTGCCCGGCATCGGCCCCAAGACCGCCTCGCGGCTGGTCTTCTTCCTGCTGCGCGCGCCCGACGAGCAGGCCCACGCGTTGGCCGAGGCGCTGGCGAACCTCAAGGATAACGTGCGCTTCTGCTCGCGCTGCTTCAACATCACCGTGAGCGACCCGTGCATGATCTGCAGCAGCTCGTCGCGCGACCAGGGCCGCATCTGCGTGGTCGAGGAGCCGCTGGACGTGCTGGCGATCGAGCGCACCGGCGCCTGGCGCGGCGTCTACCACGTGCTGCACGGCCGGATCGCGCCGCTCGAGGGCATGAACCGCGAGGATATCCGCTTCGACGAGCTGATCGACCGGGTGCGCAGCGAGCCGATCGAGGAGGTGGTGCTGGCGACCAACCCCAACCTTGAGGGCGAGGCCACCTCGTTTCACATCCACCGGGCCCTGGCGCCGCTGGGGGTCAAGGTCACCCGGCTCGCGCGCGGCCTGCCGACCGGCGGCGACCTCGAGTGGGCCGACCCATCCACGCTCGGCTCGGCGCTCGACGGGCGGCGCGAGCTATAATAGTGGTGCGAGGCACTGTATCGCCCCACCCCCTGCCCCCGCCCCTGCCAGGGGCGGGGGTTCGATTCTTGGCATCAGGGTCGGCTCGCGTAGCGAGCCGACCCTGATGCCGGAACAATAACCTCCGCTATTTCACCGTCAGGTTCTCTAGCGCGGGCAGCGCCACGATCCAGAGCGGGCCGGCGTTGAGTTCGACCTCGCTGCCGCCCGCGTCGAAGAAGCCGAGCGGCGCCTCGGGAGCATCCTTGCGCCAGCTCACCTCCCGCTCGACGCCGTCCACAAAGACGCGCGCCTTGCCCGAGCCGATCACCAGCTGGTCGATCCGGCCCTTCGGGTCGCCCGGGATCGGCGCCTCCTTGACCTCCATCACGACGACGTTCTTGGTCCACAGCTGCGCGCCGGTGGCGGCGTCGCGGGCCGGCTGGCCGCGGCGCAGGCGCAGGTAGCCATTCGTCTGTGGGTCGTAGGTCCAGCCCGCGTCGTCCTCGCGGTAGATGAAGAAGTAGCTCAGCCGCTGCGCGTCCGGGCGCTGGGTCACAGGCGCGTCGGGCTTGAACAGGAAGCCGACGTCGGTGTACGGGTAGTCGGCCACCCCGCGGTCCTTCACGGCGCGCGCCAGGCTGGCGCTGCTGGTGTACAGGTTGTGCGGCGCGTCGCGATCGCTGCTGCGCGCGAAGTAGCCGCCACCGTCGTTGTGCAGCGCGTCCAGGTTGACCAGCTGGTCGGTGCTCTCGACCAGCTCGAGTCCCTCTGGCGAGCCGCCCGCGTGGGCGTACAGCGCGTGGAAGCCGATCGCCCACTGCGCGAAGTACAGCCTGGTGCTGCGCACCGGGCCGATCTGCGGGGCGTCGGGCGAGATCCCCGGCGCGAAGACCGCCATGAATCGCGTGACGCCGAACTCGGCCAGCGCCTCGAACACCAGCGCCGCGCGATCGAGCCCGGTCTGCGGGTAGGCGTCCGGGTGATTGTCGATCATGACAATGTAGGGGCGCTGGCTCAGCGCGCCGCGCGCCAGGCCCGGCATGCCGCTCGCCGGCAGGGTCGCCGAGGTCGGCGCGGGGGCGGCCGTCGGCGCGCTGGTCGGGGCAGGGGCGCTGGTCGGCGCGGCGGTTGCAGCCGCAGTCGGCGCGGGAGCGGCGGTCGGGTTGGCTGGCGCGCTGGTCGCGGCGCTGGTTGGCGCGGCAGGCGCGGGCGCGCTTGGCTGCCCGCCGCACGCGGCCAGCCCGAGCGCGCCGGCCAGGACGAGCACGAGCAGGCGAGCGGACGTAGAGGTGAGCATCATGGCTCCTTTGCTTGATTGAGCTGTGAGCGGATCGGCTGGCACATTTTACCACTTCTTGCGAAGTCGCTCGCTCGCCGAAGCCCCGGCCGCTTTGGATGCCAGAAGAAGCCCCCCGCTCCCGTCGCGACGGGAGCGGGGGGCTGGGAGGGTTAAGGCCGGTTGCGCCTCAGGGGAGGGAAACGTCGAGGTCGATCGGCGCGCCGTGGGTGCGGGAGGGGTCGAGCCGCCCGGCGCCAGATGCCGGGCCAGCCCGCAGCGTGAGCGCGAGCAGGCCCTCCCCGCGCCGCTCCAGCCGCGTGCGCGCCGCCTTGGTCGACGCGTCGGCCAGCGTGATCGTCGCGCCGCCAAGCTCGAACGTCGGCCCGGACGCGTCGCCGCCGAGCAGCGCGCGGTAGCGCGCCACGCTGGCCGCGAGGTCGGCCACCGCCACGACGACGGCGGCGATGCCGGTGGCTCCGTTAGCGTGCCGTCGGGCCGGGCCTTCCGGAACCCGCAGCGTGCGCGGCGTCACATCGCCGCAGAGAAACGGCAGGTCGGGCGTGTCGGGCAGCGCGCTCTGCCAGGAGACGCGCTGGCCATCCGGGCGCAGCCGGCCCCCGGCGATCGGCCCGGCCAGCGCCAGCCCACGGTCGCGCGCGTCCGCGACATCCTGCTCGATCGCGCCCGGCAGCAGCGCGAAGTCGATCAGCCCCTCGCCATGTGCGGCGTGGTGCCACCAGCGATGCTCGGGTGTCGGCCGCAGGAACGCGAGCAGCTCGAGGTAGGTGGTATCGGGAAATACGACCAGCGCGTTGTGGGTCGCGCCGTCGGCGTGCTTGCCGCCGGGCGTGACAGTAAAGCCCAGCCTGGTATAGTGGGCGCTGGCGAGGGTGAGATCATTCACCAGAATGACCATATGGTCGAGCGCGCGGATCATAAACTTCTCCCCTCATCCTCGGCGCCCCGCAGGCCGCCCAGCACAAAGCGCAAGGTATACTCGGCAGCGTCCTCGGCGTCGCGCCCGACCACGCGGGCGAGGTGCTCGAACGCGCGCGGGCTGAGTAGCTCGAGGCAGAGCGCCGCCAGCGCGGCCGGGTCGTCCTGGCGGATCGCGCCCTCGCGCTGGCCCTCGGCGATCACCTGCTGCAGCATGCGGTGCAGCGCATCGTAGAGCTGCTGCTGCTCGAACGTCGGACCTGTGGTCGCCTCTGCGGCCGGGTGGAGGTCGAGCAGCGCCGACTGCACGCCGCAGCGCTGGTACTGGGTCAGCACCAGCGCCCGCAGCTTCAGCAGCGGGTCGTGCTGGGCCTGGGTGGCCGCCTGCAGGCAGTGGCGCGTGTCCGCGCAGGCGGCCTGGCTGACCGCCGCGAACAGCAGGTCCTTGCTTGGGAAGCGGCGGTAGATCGTGCCGACGCCGACTCCGGCGCGCCGCGCGACCTCCTCCATCGTCACGTCGGCGCCCCGCTCGGCGAACAGCTCGTGGGCCGCGTGGAGCACCCGCTCAAGGTTGCGCTGCGCGTCTTTGCGCTCGCGCCGCTCGCTCGTCTCTACCGACATGCCAGATCGCTCCGTGCTGTCACTTCTAACGAATGCCGGGCGCGCGGCCCGGCTGTGTCGCTAGTATACCACATTCTTGTGGGGAAACGGAAGATTGGTTCCACTTTGGGACAAGCCCCACTGCTTTCGGAGGCTTTCGGGGTGTGAGCCGGATCTCCCTAGGCCGATCCGGCCAGCCACCGTGCGTTCGACGCCGGCCGCGCGAGCACAGCAGGATCAGGGTCCCGGCGGCCAGACCCAGGCTAGCTCGCCGGGCCGCCCCCTGCAGGATAGCCGTGCGCCGCCCCGCGCCCACCGCGCCGCCCCCCCCCCGCGGGCCCCCCCCTGCCCAGACCTCGCGCATCAGCGGCAGCCGCCCTCCCCCTCGGCGCCGCGGCCCACCGCCCGGCGCCCCCCCCCCCCCCCCCCCCCCCCCCCGGGGGGTTGGGGCCCCCCCCCCCCCCCCCCCCCCCCCGCCCCCCCGCGGACCCCCCCCCCCCCGGCCCCCGCGGTGTTCAGGGGCGTGTAGCGCCTGGCCCCGGTCTTCCGGCCGGTGTGCACGAGCACCATGATCCGCCCGGCGACGTCCGGCCAGCGATCGGCCCAGCGGCCAAGCCCCAGCCGCCACCACAGCATCATGAACCGGTTGAAGTATTTGAAGCTCTGCCGCAGTCCCTCTTCGAGGCGTGGTGTTAGCCATCGTACCTCCGGTGGCGGGCCAGGCCCGCCACCCCCCCCACAATGGCGCCAACCCCCCCCTCCCGGTGGGAGAGGGGGTAGGGGGGTGAGGGCCAACAGCGGCGTGCTATCAGCGCGGCGTGATCGCCACCGACGCGGTCATGTTCCAGCGCAGCCGCTGGTCGAGCTTGTCGGGCTGGACGATCACGCGGTAGACGATATCGCCCTGGTGGTTCTCGCCGAAGGCCTTGACCCGCAGCACGTGGCCGGGCAGCTCCAGGTCCGGCAGGGCGTCGAACTTGATCGACGCGGCGTCGCCCTCGCTCACCTGCGCGACGTTCAGCTCGGTCAGGTCGGTCGTCTCGATCTGCCAGGCCGACGTGTCGGCCAGCTGAGCCACGACCGCGTTCGCCGCGACCGCCTCGCCGACCCGCAGGTCCAGCGCGGCGACCTGGCCCGCGAAGGGCGCCTTCAGCTCGACCTGCTCGAGTGCGAGCTTGGCCGCGTCACGATCGGCCTTGGCGCTGTCCACCTGCGCCTCCTGGGCCGTCAGCTCGCTCGGCTGCGGCGTCGCCTTCAGCCGATCCAGGCTGGCCTGGGCCGCGTCGACGCCGGCCTGGGCGATGGCGACCTGGTTATCGCGCTGCGGGCCGCGCAGCCGGGCCAGGCTTGCGCGCGCGCTCGCCAGCTGGGCGCGCGCCGCGTCCAGCTGGTCGTTCTGCACGGCGCTGCTGATCCGGTCGAGGTTGGCCTGCGCGCCAGACACGCTGGCCTCGGCCACCTGCACGCCACTCGCCTCGGTCTGGCGCGCGTTGTCGGCCGCGACCTGGGCCTGCTGGACGGCCAGCTCGGCGCTGTGCAGGCTGCGCTCGGCCTGGGTGAACGCGTCCTGGTACTGCTGCTTCTGCGTCTCGTTGAGCGCGTTCGCCTTGGTCTTGCCGGGCTTGCTCGAGTCGGGCACGCTCGGCGTGATCGGGTCGGTGCCGTGCTCCTGCACGTGCTCCCAGTGCCACTTGGCGGTTGAGTAGGCCGTCTGCGCCTGCACCAGCCGGTCGGCGGCCTGGCTGAGCTGCAGCTCGGCGTTGGTCTTGCCGGCCGAGAGCTGCGAGCGCTGGCTATCCAGCCCGGACTGGGCCTGCTGCAGCTGGGCCTGCGCGGCGCGCACGTCGGCGCTCTTCAGGCCCTCTTCCAGCCGGGTCAGCGTCGACTGTGCCGACTTGATCTGCGCCTGGGCCGCCGCGATATCCTCGGGCGTCACGCTGGCGATCGTCTGCTTGAGCTGGGCCTGGGCCTGGCGCAGCTGCGCTTCGGCGGCGGCGACATCATCGGCGCGCGGGCCGTCGGTCAGATCCTGCAGGCGCGCCTCGGCGGCCTTGAGCTGGGCCTCGGCGCGCGCCAGGCTCACCGCCTTCGTGTCGCTCTCCAGCCGGGCGATCGCCTGGCCGGCCTTGACCTGGTCGCCTTCGCTCACCAGCACCTCGGCGATCGTGCCGCCGGTCTGGAAGCTCAGCGCGGCGTTGTGGGTCGGCACAACCTTCGCCTCGGCCATGATCTTGTTCTCGGCCTCCACCGGCTCGGCCGGGGCGGTCGGCTGCTGCGCCTGAGTGCCGCCGCAGGCGCTCAGCAGCGCGGCCAGCGCGGCGACGAGAATCAGGCACACGGCAGTTCGTTTCATGAGAACCCCCATTGTTCCAATTTCGCGTTATGAGTGGGGAGGTGTGGCGGGCCTGGCCCACCACGGGCTAGTTAAAAAATCAAAGATCCCGAATGGCTATTGTAGATCAGAACTGCGCGGGCGTTTCACGCTTGCGCGCTTCACCCCTCGTAGGCCAGCACGTCGCGCACGGTCAGGCGCGCGGCGTTCCAGGCCGGCAGGAAGCTGGCCAGCCCAGCCAGGGCCATCACCACGCCGAGCCAGATCAGCAGGCCCGGCAGTGAGAAGACGAACGTGAGCGGCATCTGCAGAAACGCCTCGCCGACGGCGTTGCTCAGCAGCAGGCTGAGCGGCAGCGCCAGCAGCCCGCCCAGCAGCCAGCTGATCAGGCCGATCAGCACGCCCTCGGCGATCACGATCTGCAGGATCGCGCCGGTCGACGCGCCGATCGCCCGCAGAACGCCGATCTCGCGCGTGCGCTCCAGCACGTTGATGCTCATCGTGCCCATCAGCCCCAGCCCGCCCACCAGCGCCATCAGCAGCGCCATGATCATGAGAAACACCACGACCACGCTAAACTGGTTGCTGATGGTGGCTCGCGCGTCGTCGATCGTCTGCGTGCTGCTCAGCCGGATGCCGACAGCCTTGAAGTGCTGGTCGAGATCGCGCGCGACGCGCTGGTGCGTGGCAAGGTCGTGCTGGTCGGTCACAACCTGGACCCAGCCGGCCTGGCCGGGCCGGTGGATCACGCTCGCCAGGTAGTCGTAGGTCGTGAACCCGCGCGCGGGCTGCAGGCCGCCCTGGTAGATCCCGACCACCCGCCAGGTCAGCTCGCGCTCGCCGAATTTGAACGTCACGTCGTCGCCGACCTTGAGGTCGTCCTCGTTCTTGGTCATGTCGGTGCTGATGACGATCGCGTTCTGGTCGCCCTGCTGGAGCCAGCGGCCGGACAGCACGGTCGGGTTGATCAGGTCGTTGTCGAAGCGCACGCCGTTCAGGCTGATATCGTCGCTCTCGGTGCCGTCCGGCCGCAGCCGCCGCATCCAGGCCGAGGAGACCGGCTCGACCCGCACGACGCCCGGCACCTTGCGGGCCTCCTGGTCGAGCAGATCGACGCGGTAGGACTGGCTGAAGTTGGCGATCAGGTCCTGCCGCCAGAAGGTGAAGATCACCCGCTCGGCGGTCATCAGCAGCCCCGCGCGCACGCTGAACACGCCGATCACGAGCGCGCCGCCGAGCGTGAGCGTCGTCAGCGTGAGCGCCAGGCGGCCGCGGCGGCGGAAGGTGTTGCGCAGCGAGAGCAGCATCGGTCGCGAGAGGAAGCGCACCCGCTCGAGCATGCGGTCGAGCCGGCGCTTGCCGAAGCGGCCGTGGCCGAGCCCGTAGCTGCTGATCGCCTCGCGCACCGTCACGCGCGCGCCGCTCAGGATCGGCCAGAGCGCTGCCAGCAGCGGCACCACCAGCCCGCAGGCCACCTCCAGCACGAGCACCTGCGGCGGGATCGCGTAGTCGAGCACGTCGAAGTTGATCAGCTTGGCCAGGTAGCCGGTGAAGCCGTACGCGCCCAGCGCGCCGAGCGGCACGGCGACCAGCAGCGCCAGCAGGCTGTAGGCCAGCACCGTCGCCAGGTACATCCCGGTGATCTGGCGGGTGTCCGCGCCGATCGACTTCATCACGCCGATCTGGCGGTACTGCTGCATCAGCAGCGCGCCGATCGTGTTCACCACCAGGAAGCCGCTCATCAGCAGCGACATCGCCCCCAGCACCCCCAGGATCAGCAGCATCGGCCGGACCGAGGCGTCGGCCGGGTGCTGGCCGGGGATGGGCACGTAGGCCGAGAAGGTCCGCCGGCCGCTCTGCTCGATCTTATCGCGCACCCGGTTGACGACCTTGCCGACCCCGCTGCGGTCGAGCGTCTTGTCGGTGGTCGTGATGTAGAGCGCGGTGTAGCTGCGCGGCATACCCAGCCACTCCAGCGTATCCAGGCTGATGAAGCCGTCGACCACGCCGGTGAAGGCGGCCGGCGGCATATTGATATTGTGGGCCGTGCCGGCGATCCGGATCGTGCGGCGCGTGCCGTCGGAAAGCTCGATCTGCAGGCTGTCGCCAATCCGCGCGTTGGTCAGGCCCAGCGAGGATCGCTCGATCAGCACCTCGCGGCTGGCCGGCGGCCAGGCGCCCTCCACCGGCGAAATCTTGTTGATCCGGATATCGCGGAAATTGGGGATGGCCTGCAGATTCAGCGTGCGCCACGAATCCTGCCCGACCTGCACGCGCACGCTCAGGCCCGCGCGGCCCTCGGCCTCGTCGACCTCGGGCATGCGCCGGATCGCCTGGGGCAGCTCGTCGTCGAAGCGCTCGAGCCCGATGATCGCGGCGGGCGGGTCGATCGCCAGGTAGCTCGCTTGCATGTCGCGCATCAGGATGACCTGCGTGCCCGAGATCATGCCGATCGCGAACACGCCCACGGCGATCGAGAGCACGACCAGCAGCGTGCGGGTCTTGTAGCTCCACAGGTCGCCCAGGACTTTGCGCCAGCGCGGGCCGATCATTGCCTGTCTCCTAGTGGCGGTAGTCGGTAGTCAGTAGCCAGTAGCCAGTAGTCGGTAGTCGGTAGTCAGTAGTCGGTAGTGAGCGGACGGCAAGGCGGCATTCGGCACTCAAACGTTCAACGTTCAACGTTCAGCGTTCCGTGCTCGCCTTGTCATCTCGCCACCTCACCGCCGACGGGGCCTGCGGGCCTCTCGCGCTCGCGGGCGGCGCGATCGAAGACCTCGCGGGTGGCCTGCGACTCCGAGACCAGCCGCTCGAAGTCGTCGCGGTCGAGCGTGACGACCTCGACCTCGTGCCCGGGCGCGGCGCGCACGTTCGCGGTGCGCCGGCCGGCCCCCAGCAAGCCGATCTCGCCGAAGAACTGGCCCTCGTCGCGCCGCGCGACCACGATCTCCTGACCGTTCGGCGGTGTCAGGAACACCTCGATCTCGCCCTTCGTGATAATGTAGAAGCGGTCGGCCGGCTCGCCCTGGCGCAAGATCTGCGCGCCGGGGGCGAAGCGCCGCGGCTCAAGCTCGCGGTTGACCCAGGTGAGCTGGTCGACGTTCAGGTGCGGCAGCGCCTGGGCGACGTACTCGTTCACGATCTCGCCGTCGACCACGATCACCGCGCGGTTGACCCGCTTGGCCAGCGCGTTGTCGTGCGTGACCATCACGATCGTCTTGCCCTGGCTCACCAGCTTCTCGAACAGCGCGAAGACCGAGTCGGCGGTCTTCGAGTCGAGGTTGCCGGTCGGCTCGTCGGCGATAACGATCGGCGGGTCGTTGGCCAGCGCGCGCGCGATCGCCACGCGCTGCTGCTGGCCGCCCGAGACGGCCGAGGGCAGCTTGTGGGCGTTCTCGGCCATATCGACCTGGTCGAGCAGCGCCATGGCGCGGTCGCGGCGCTCGCGCGGCGTGAACATATGGCAGAAGTCCATCGGCAGCATCACATTCTCGACGATCGAGAGCGCCGGGAGCAGCTGGAAGAACTGGAACACGATGCCGAGGTTGCGCCCGCGCCACGCCGCCATCTGGCTCTCCGAGAGCGTGTGGACGGCGGTGTCGCCCACCAGCACCTCGCCCGAGGTCGGGCGGTCGATGCCGGTGATCATGTTGAGCAGGGTAGACTTCCCGCTGCCCGACTTCCCGATAATCGCCACGAACTCGCCGCCGCCGATCTCCAGGTCGACGCTTTTCAGAGCCGTAAACTGTCCGGCGGCGCTCTCGTAGACCTTCAAGACGTCGCGCAGCTCGATCAGGCGATCGTTGCCGTGGCGGTAGTGGCCGTTCGCGGCGCCGTTTCCGGCGGCACGACGCCCAAACCATCTCCCGAACATAAGTCTCCTCCGTAGCGTCGGCCTGCCTGGCGGCGCAGCCGCCCGCTCTCACGGGGCACGTCAAAAAACCGCCCTACGACGTCGTCTTGCAGCATGGCGAGTGTATTGCTATGATGTGGACTGCTCGACAATGCGCTGTGAAAATGAAGCGTGCACTTCGCCGTAGGCTCGCTTCGCTCGAAACAACAATACACTGTTGACGCCGCTTGCAGGGAAAACTTTCTTTCCGTGAAGGGAAGGTTTATTTACATTGAGCAATGAGCCGGACGATCGCGAGTCGCTCGAGCGCGACTGTGATATCAGCTTCTTCGTCGCGGGCGGGCCAGGCGGGCAGCACCGCAATAAAGTGGCGACGGGAGTGCGCCTGGTCCACCGGCCGACCGGCACGGTGGTGACGGCGACCGAGCGCCGCTCGCAGTCGGCCAACCGCGAGGTGGCGTTCGCGCGCCTGGCCGCGCGGCTGCGCGCGGCGGGCGAGACGCCGACCCCGCGCGTCGCTACCCGCCCGACGGCGGGGTCGCGGCTGCGCAAGCGCGTCGCAAAAAAGCAGCGCGCGGCGGTCAAGCAGGCGCGGCGGCCGGTGCGCGAGGATTAGGTTGTGAAACGTATTGGCTTTAGCGCAGCGCGCCGCGCGCGGTGACCGGCCAGACCAGCTCGACCTCGCCTGCCCGCGCGCCCACCAGCTCGTCGAACAGGTTCACGGCCGGGCAGACGTGGTTCGGGATGACTGTCACGCGCTCGCCGATTGCCGGCCCGCGCGGGCAGGCCGAGACGTCGACCTGGGCGTGCTCCTCGCTCAGCGCGTAGATGCGCGCCTCCGGGTACTCCACGATCATGCCGTGGCCGTCCATCCCCACCAGGTCGGAGGAGAGCGTCTTGCTGCCGCTGTCGAGAATCGCGCGGCCGGCGGTGGGCCGGCTGACGACGGTGACGCGGATCGAGAGGGCGCACTGATCGAGCGCGACCGCCCCGGCCTTGATCGTATGCGCGTCGCCGAAGATGTACATGCCGGCGCGGTGCTCGTTGACCTCGGGGTGGGTGTGGGCCTGCCACATCCCGGCCGTGCCGCCGCCGCTGACCCGCTCGACGGCGATGCCGGCGGCCGCCAGCAGATCCCTGGTCGCGCGCGCGAAGCCGTCGCTGTTGGCGTTGGTCGGGTAGGTCATCAGCCCGCCGAAGCGCAGCCCCTCCGACCGGGCGATCGCCCGCGCCAGCTCGGCGGCCTCGCGCGGCGTCTGCACGCCGCAGCGCGCCGCGCCGCCGTCGAACTCGACCAGCACCGGCAGGCTGATGCCGGCGCGGCGCGCGGTCGCCGCCAGCCCGCGCAGCGTCACCTCCGAGTCGGCGGTGACGCTCAGGCGCGCGCGGCGGGCCAGGTGCGCCAGCCGCTCCAGCTTGGCCTCGCCCAGGATGTTGTAGGGCAGAAAGATGTCCTTGACGCCGGCCTGGACCATCACCTCGGCCTCGCCGAGCTTCTGGCATGTGACCCCCACCGCGCCGGCCGCCAGCTGCATGTGCGCGATCTCGGGAATCTTGTGGGTCTTGATGTGCGGGCGGTTGGCGATGCCGTGCTGGTCCAGGTAGGACTGGAAGCGCACGATGTTGGCCGCAAGCCGGTCCAGGTCGACGATCGCGACGGGCGTATCGAGCTGATCGATGTGCATGGCGGGCTCCTCTTCAGCGCAGCGGCGAGGCGGTCTTGCTTCGAGAGTCGCCCAAGTATACTACGATGGCGGTCAGCCGTGGCTATGGTATGATATCGATAGGCAGCGCCGCTGCCCACGCGAGCAACGCCTGATCGGCGTTCGACCACGACACCACAGGAGGCAAGATATGCAGGCACAGAGCAGCAGACGAGCGTATAGCCTCGGCGAGGAGATCGCGAACAGCATTACGCACGGGGTGGGCGTCGTCCTGGCGATCGCGGGCCTAGCGGTGCTGACCGCATTCGCAAGCCTTTTCGGAACCGTCTGGCATATCGTCAGCTGCAGCGTGTTCGGGGCCACGCTCATTTTGATGTACACCGCCTCGACCGTCTACCACAGCGTCCAGCACCCGCGCATCAAGCCGGTCTTGCGCGTGATCGACCACTCCTCGATCTTTCTGCTGATCGCCGGCACCTACACGCCGTTCACCCTGGTCAACCTGCGCGGCGCGTGGGGGTGGGCGCTGTTCGGGGTGATCTGGGCGATCGCACTGCTCGGCATCACGCTGCAGGTCGCGCTCCTGCGGCGGCGGACGATCGTGTCGGTGCTGCTGTACAGCGCGATGGGGTGGGCGATTATCGTCGCGCTGAAGCCGCTGGCCGGGGCAGTCGCGCCGCAGGGTGTGCTGCTGCTGCTGCTGGGAGGGCTGGCGTACACGGCCGGGATCGTGTTCTACCGCTGGCATCGCCTGCCCTACCACCACGCCGTGTGGCACCTGTTCGTCGTGGCCGGCAGCACGCTGCACTTCTTTGCGGTCCTGTTCTACGTCATTCCGCTGGCCTACCGCTAGTGGCTCGCCACACTGAGTGGGGTAGGTGCCCGTGGCGCCCCTCCCCCTGCCCCCTCCCCGCGTGCGGGGAGGGGGTTCAATTGTTAGCGCTCGGGTGCGGCGCGCGAAGCGCGCCGCACCCGAGCGCCAACCGCATCGCCGTTTCCTTCGTGGGGGAGCGAGGGGGTGCGGGGGATGGCCCGACAAAGCAAGCAGCGCCGCCCCTCACTCGGTCGGGGAGGGGCGCGGTGGGCGGGCGGGCGGCACGTCTTTGGCGCGGCCCGAGACCCGGTAGCGCAGGCTCGTCAGCGCACGGCGCACGCGCGGCGTGCGCAGCAGCAGCAGCGCCGCCACCGCCGCGCCGTAGGTCAGCGGCTCGCGGATGTCCGCCTTGACCAGCCACACGAAGTGAACCACCGCGAGCGGCGCCGCGAGGTAGACCAGCCGGTGCAGCTTCTTCCAGCGCTTGCCGAGCCGCCGCATCCAGCCCTTGGTCGAGGTGACCGCCAGCGGCAGCAGTAGCAGAAACGCCGTGAACCCGACCAGGACGTAGCGCTTCTCGACGATCGCCTGCTGGATCAGCTCGAGGTCGAGCCCGTAGTCCACCACTGCGAAGATCAGCAGGTGCACGCAGACGTAGAAGAACGCGTACAGCCCCAGCGGCCGGCGCAGCGGCAGCACCTGCTTCAGCCCGAACACCGTGTTGAGCGGCGTGCAGGCCAGCGATAGCGCCAGCAAGATCAGCGCGGTCTTGCCGGTGCGAAAAGTCGCCTCCTGGATCGGGTTGGCGGTCAGCTGGTTGTTCAGGAAATCCCAGATCAGCACCACGAACGGCACCAGCGCGCCGATGTGCGTAGCGACTCTGAGCCAGTGCTTCTTCACAAAGTTCATACGCTCTCTATAGTCGATGACGATGGACGATGGACGATGGACGATGGACGATGGACCAAGGACCAAAGACCAAGGAGCAGGTGACCCTGTCACCTTGTCACCTGGTCACCTTGCCATCAATAGTTCGCCCGCAGGTCCATCCCGTCGTACAGGTGGGCAACCTTGTCGGCGTAGCCGTTGAACGGCAGCGTCTTGCGGCGGCTGAGCTCGCCGATCCGCCGCTCGGTCGACTGCGACCAGCGCGGGTGCGGCACGTCCGGGTTGACGTTGGCGTAGAAGCCGTACTCGTTCGACGCCGCGGCCATCCACAGGCTGGTCGGCTGCTCCTCGACCAGATCGATCTTGACGATCGCCTTAATGCTCTTGAACCCATACTTCCACGGCACCGACAGGCGCAGCGGCGCGCCGTTCTGCGGCAGGTCCATCTTGCCGTACACGCCGGTGACCAGCAGCGCCAGGTCGTTCATCGCCTCGTCCACGCGCAGCCCCTCGACGTACGGCCAGGTGTACCAGCCGCTCTGCTGGCCGGGCATCTCCTCCGGCCGCAGCACGCTGGTGAAGCGCACGTACTTGGCCTGGGCGGCCGGCTCGGCCGCGGCCACCAGCTTGCCGAGCGGGAAGCCGGTCCACGGGATCACCATCGACCAGCCCTCGACGCAGCGGTGCCGGTAGATTCGCTCCTCCTGCGGGAACTGCTTCAGCAGATCCTCGATCGCGTAGGTCTTCGGCTTGCCGACCAGCCCGCCGACCTCGATCGTCCATGGCCTGGTCTTGAAGTCCTTCGCCAGCCCCGCCACGCCCTCTTTCTCGGTGGTGAACTCGTAGTAGTTGTTGTAGCCGGTGACCGCGTCGTAGGCGGTCAGCTTATCGCCCAGCTCGTCGGTCTTGCCATCGGCGGCGGGCGCGGGCGCGCCGCTCGCCCCGCCTGCGTTTGTCGGAGCGGTGGCCTCCGTGCCGCAGGCCGCCAGCACCGCCGCGCCGGCCGCCAGCGCGCCCGCGCTCTTGATGAACTGCCGCCGCGAGCGGAACAGCCGCTCGGGCGTGATCTCGGAAGCAAGAATCTTGTCTAGCATATCTGCCCTCACCATCTGAACGAGGAGCGGCCCGGGGCGAGCCTGCGCACACCCCAAACCCTGGCCTCGAGTATGTCTATGAGCCACTATAGCAGCCGCCTATTAGAAAGGTATGACGTAATCCTTACATGTTACAGCATATATGCGGCGTCTGCCGATACGATCGACCCTCGGCCCCTGCCCGCTCCCGCGGAGTGAGAGATGTTATGACAGTGTGGCGGGTTCGGCATTGCCGAACCCGCCACACCGCCCATCAGAACCTTACCTTTTGCGCCTCTCTATAATTGTACGCATGCGGTGGCCCGAGAGATCTCTGCTGGCCGCTAGCCGGTCGCGCCCCTGATCGTCTCAAGGGTCGCGCGCCAGTCGATCGTGGCGTACTGCGCGTCGATCTCGGCCGCGACCGCATTCGCGACCTCGCGGGCCGCGCCGTCGCGGTCGAGCGTCTCGCCCCAGCGGTAGGCGGCGGTGTAGTCGTCGGAGCCGATCAGCCCTGCCGCCATGGCGACCTGGTCGATCGCCTCCTGGAAGCGCTCGGGCAGCGGCGCGCTGGCGCGCCCGCCGGCGTCGCGCGCGCGCACCTGCGCCGGGATGTCGTGCCAGTACAGCACTTGGTAGGTCGCCATACGCATCTCCCTCGTTGGAAGGTTCCAACGTTCTAACGTTCTAACGTTCCACCCGCATGCTCGGGCAGCGTGGGCGCGTAGCGCTCGTCGTCGATCTCGGCCAGCAGCTCGGCCAGGCGCTGCTCCAGCAGCCCATAGCCGGTGCGGCGCAGCTCGAGCGGCAGGCCCAGCGCCAGCGCGATCCGCCCGGCCTTCTCCAGCAGCGCCGGGTCCTCCTGCTGCACCAGGTAGACCAGCCGCGTGTAGTTGGCGAAGTAGACCTCGCGCAGCTCGGGGAAGCGGTCGAGCCCCAGGCCCTTCTGAATCGTGCCCTCGAACCCGCGCACCAGGAAGTCGGTCAGGAAGAAGGTGCCCGGCTGCTGCTCCATCGCGGCGTCGAAGCTCGCGCCGCCGTACATCTCGTAGCAGTGCGGCCCGGCGATGCGCGGCACGTTGTAGCGATCCAGCAGCTCGTCGAGCCGCCCGCCGGTGCCGCAGTCGCCATACACCACGATCACGCGCGCGAACCGGGGGATCAGCTCGCGCAGCCGCCGCTCGACGTCCGGCGCGATCCGCATCGGCACCATGTGGTCGGACGCGGCCACGCCGAACAGCGCGACGTCCCAGCCGCGCCGCCGCGCGATCGCAATCACCTCGCGCGCCAGCGCGCCGCACAGGACCAGCGCCACGCGCGAATCTGCCGGTTGTTGGGGTTCCGTCATAGCAGTTGTTGAGATTTGGGACTTGGGAACAAGCCTCAAGCCTCAAGCGTCACACCAGGATCTGCAGCCGCCCGGGCCAGACCTTATACTCCAGCTCCCGGATGGCGGGCGCAAACACCTCGCCGTCGGCGTGGGCCGGGGCGGGGCGATCGATCCGCACGCGCAGCCAGCTCATCTGCGTCTCGTGGATGCCGTCGATCTCGACGTAGCTGCCCTTGCCGGGCCGCATCGTGCGCGGCAGGGTGCCCAGCATCTGCAGGCGGGTCGCGCGGTAGCCGTAGACGAGCGCGAGCCGGCCGTCGAACGGCGAGGCGTGCGGGGCCATGTAGAACAGCCCGCCCGAGCGCGGCCCGTTGCCGATCGCCACCAGGGTCGTCGGCCCCTCGCACTGGCCGCCGTCCCACTCCAGGCGCATCGTCCAGCGCGGGCAGTCGGCGATGCCGCGCAGCGCCGCGAGCATGTAGCGCAGCGGGCCCTGCACGCGCCGGTAGCGCTGCTGGATCAGCGTGACGTACGGCTCCAGCCCGATCGCCGAGTTGTTGACGAACAGCCGGCCGTTGACCTCGCCGAGGTCCATCGGCCGGGACTGGCCGCGCGCGATCGTCTGCGCGGCGGCGCGCAGGTCGCGCGGGATGCCGACGGTGTCGACGATGTCGTTGGCGGTCCCGGCGGCAATGATGCCGATCGGCCCGATCGGCGCGCCGTCGCCGGCGGCCTGCGCCAGCCCGTTGACGACCTCGCCCACAGTGCCGTCGCCGCCGGCCACGACGATCGGCGAGCAGCCGTCCAGCGCGGCCTGGCGCGCCAGATCCTGGGCCTGGCCGGGCCGCTCGGTCGCCGCGACTTCATAGGCCAGTCCGGCCTCGCGCAGCGCGGCCTCGGCTGCGGGCCAGCGCTGCCGGCTGCTCCAGCGCCCGGCGTAGGGGTTGAGGATGACTCTGGCGACGGGCATCGTTCTCACCAAGCTGCAGATGAACGCGGATTAACGCAAGTGCCGATACATCATATTACCAAACCGCAGATGAACGCGGATAAACGCAGATACTGATAGATGAGCACATCTGCGTCCATCTGCGTTTATCTGCGGCTATTTTCCAGCGCTATCGAGTTGAGCATGACTCTAGACCAAACCGCAGATGAACGTGGATAAACGCAGATACTGATAGATGAGCACATCTGCGTCCATCTGCGTCCATCTGCGTCCATCTGCGGCTATTTTCCAGCGCTATCGAGCCGGGCGGCGCGCTCGGCGCTCCTCGCGGGCCCGCCGCGCGCTGTCGTCGGTCGAGCGCTGGGCCGGCGCGCTGGCCAGCTCGACCTCGCTCCGATCGAGCGGCGGCAGCTCGCGCAGCGCCTGGGCCATCGCGCGGATGTGGTCGGGCGTGCTGCCGCAGCACGCGCCAATGATGTCGGCGCCCAGCGCGCGCACCCGCCGCGCGTAGCTGGCCATCACCGCGGGCGTGCCGCTGTACACCGCGCGGCCGTTGACGATCTCGGGCATGCCGGCGTTGCTCTTGGCGATCAGCGGGAACCTGGGGCTTAGGGCTTGGGGCTTGGGGCTTGTCGTCTCATCCTCCGAATCCCCAGTCCCTAGTCCCAAGTCCCTAGTCCCGAGGGCTTGGCGCATGCCATAGATCACGCCCTCGATCTCGGCCGGGCCGTTGCCGCAGTTGCCGCCGACCGCCGGCAGGCCCAGCTCGGCCAGCGCCGCGAGCGCTTCGGCCGGGCTGACGCCCATCATCGTGAAGCCGCGCGTGTCGAAGGTCATCGTCGCGACGACCGGCAGCTCGGGCGCGGCGCGGCGCGCGCCCTCGACGGCGGCGCGCACCTCGCTCAGGTCGCTCATCGTCTCGACCCACAGCACGTCGGCGCCGCCGGCCGCCAGGCCGGCCGCCTGCGCGGCAAAGCCATCGACGGCCGCGCCGTAGGTCAGCTTGCCCATCGGCTCAAACAGCTCGCCGCTCGGCCCGATCGAGCCGGCCACGACCGCCCGGTCGCCGGCCTCGGCGCGCGCAAGCTCGGCCGCGGCGCGGTTCAGCTCGAACACGCAGCCCTGGAGATTGTGCAGCTTCAGGCGAAACGGTGACCCACCGAAGCTGTTGGTCAGAATGATCTGCGCGCCCGCGTCGAGGTAGCCGCGGTGGATCGCACGAATGTTGTCCTGCTTCTCGGGCAGCGTGTTCCACTGCTCGGGCGGGTCGCCGAACAGCAGGCCGGCCGCCATCAGCATCGTGCCCATCCCGCCGTCGGCGACGATCGGCCCATCGCGGCGGGCCAGCAGGTCGAGGAATCGGTTGGTCATAGGTGTCTCTCGCTCTATCAGGTGTGGCGGCGCCGAGGGCGCCGTGCGGCGCATGATAATACAGCGGGCCGGTTCCGTCCAGCGGGGCTGCGCGCCCCGCACCCTGCGCACACTTTCCGGGGGAACCAGCGTGGGTTCCCCGGGTACCCGCTGGGTGCCGGGGGGCCGGGGGCGCAGCGCCCCGGAAGAAGAAGCGCGGCCAGGGCCGACTCAGGCGGGGGGGCCGGGGCGCAGCGCCCCGGCGTAAGGGCGGCAGACCAGCAAAGCGGGGGGTCGGGTGTCGGGGTGTCCCCGTTGCGACGCATCCGGCGATGGGCTATACTAAAACATCGCTATCGAAAGGAGGAGCGTGATGACCGATCCCAAGACCCGGCCGACCGACCAGGATGTCGAGGGCTTCCTGGACAGCATCGTGGACGCGCAGCAGCGGCAGGACTGCCGCACGCTCGCCGCGCTCATGCGCGAGGTGACCGGGGCGGAGCCGCGCATGTGGGGCGACAGCATCGTCGGCTTCGGCAGCTACCACTACCGCTACGCCACCGGGCGCGAGGGGGACTGGCTGCTGACCGGCTTCTCGCCGCGCAAGCAAAACCTGACGCTGTACTTGTCCTACGGCATCGAGCAGCACGGCGAGCTGCTGCAGCGCCTCGGCAAGCACAAGCTCGGCAAAGCCTGCCTGTATCTCAAGCGCCTCGACGCCGCCGACCACGATGCGCTGCGCGAGCTGATCCGGCGATCGGTCGAGCAGACGATCCGCCTGAACGCGCCCGCCGGCTGAGTGCCGACTCCTTCTTGAACGGGGAGATCGCTCGTGGGTGTGGCGCGGCGGCTTTGCCGCCGCGCCACACCCACGAAAAAGAAACCCCCTCCCCTACCAGGGGAGGGTAGGGGGTGAGGGCAACCAATCTCACGCCGCGCGCGGCCGCTTATGTCTGCGGTGGGCGCCATCGCGCGCGTGCTGCACGGCCCAGGTCGGAGCCGGCCGAGCCACCGTGGCGCCCTCGCTCGGCGCAGGCGAGTCGCCGGCCATGGGCGCGCGGACAGCCGCCTCGCCGGTGACGATCGTGTACAGCCAGTTCAGCAGCACGGCCAGCCGGTTGCGCATGCCGGGCAAGTTGACCAGATGGACGCCGAGCCAGATCAGCCAGCCGAGCACGCCTGCCAGGCGCATCCCAAAGCTGTCGAACAGCGCCGCGCCGTGCCCGACCATCGCCATCTGCCCGATGTCGACGTAGTGGAATGGGCGTGGCTCCTTGCCGGCCGCCAGCGCCAGGATGTTTCGGCCCGCGCGCTTGCCCATCTGCAGGGCGACCTGCGCGACCATCGGGTAGGCCGCGCCGTGGTAGCCCTCCAGGTAGGCCATGTCGCCGATCGCGTACACCTCGGGGTGGCCCGGCAGGTTGAGCGTTGGCTCGACCCTGACGCGCGCACCCCGCCCGAGCGCCACGCCTAGCGCGTCGGCCAGCGGCACGGCGCGCACGCCCGCCGCCCAGACGATCGTGTGCGCCGCGATCGTGCTGCCATCCGCGAGCCATAGGCGCTCCGTGTCGATGCTCGTGACGGCCGAGCCGAGCCGGAGCTCCACCCCCAGCCGATCGAGCTTGCGCCGCGCGCTGCGCTGGAGACCGGCGGGGAAGGTGTTGAGAATCATGCTGCCGCCGTCGACCAGCACCACCCGCGCCGCGCGCACCTCCAGCGCTGGGTAGTCCTTGGCCAGCGTCCCGCCGATCAGCTCGGCGAACGCGCCGGCCAGCTCCACCCCAGTCGGCCCGCCGCCGACGATCGCGATCGTCATCAGCGCGGCCCGGCGCGCCGGGTCGGGCTCGCGCGCCGCCTGCTCGAACGCCGCCAGCACCTGGTCGCGCAGGCGCGCGGCCTCGTCCAGATCGTGGATGCTGTGGGTGTGGGCGCTGTAATGGTCGTTGCCGAAATAGTTCGTGGTGCTGCCGGCCGCCAGGACGAGGTAGTCGTAGGGGATCTCCTGGTCTGTGGTCAGCACCAGCCGGCGCTCCAGGTCGACGCCGCGCACGGTGGCGACCTGGAACTGTGTGTTGCGGTAGTGCCGCAGCAACGTGCGCACCGGCGAGGCGATCGCCTCGGGCTCCAGCTGCGCCGCCGCGACCTGGTAGAGCATCATCCAGAAGCCGTGGTAGCTGGCGCGGCTCAGGATGAGCACATCCACATCGCGGTTGCCAAGCGCGCGCGCCGCGCTGAGCCCGCCGAATCCGGACCCTACGATCACCACGCGCGGACGGTGCGCGGCGGCCCTGGGCGGCGCAGCTTCGTCCGAAACCTTGGGCAAGCCGACGTCCGATCTATACGTTACCTGCAAAAGCGGTTCGATAATCATTGTTCGTTCCTTTCGACGCGGCGCCTGATTGGGAAAACCATCACAATGTATCCGCGTCTACTACTATAGACGAACGACGTGTCGATTTTGTGACAACATTCACGGATGAAATTATTGGCATGAGGTGCGGTCGCTATGCGACCGCACCTCATGCCACCCGGATTCCCCCCTCGCCGGGCCGGGAGGGGAAGCGGGAGTGAGGGTAACAGCGCAGCCAGCCGAAAGGACGCTCAGAGGACGCCTACCTGCTATGCTTGGCCTATGACGGAACGTGCACACAAGGAGCATTGATATGCGACACCCGCTGCGACTACTCTGCATCCTCGCCCACCCCGACGACGAGTCGCTCGGCACGGGCGGGATCGTGGCCCACTACGCCGCCGAGGGCGTTGAGACCTACCTGGTCACCGCCACCCGCGGCGAGCGCGGCTGGTCCGGCCCGGCCGAGACCTACCCCGGCCCGACGGCGCTCGGGCAGCTGCGCGAGGCCGAGCTGCGCGCGGCCGCCGCGCAGCTCGGCTTCCGCGAGGTGACCCTGCTCGACTACATGGACGGCGAGCTCGACCGCGCCGACCCGGCGACGGCGATCGGCCAGCTCGTGTCGCAGCTGCGGCGAGTCCGGCCGCACGTCGTGGTCACCTTCGACCCGCACGGCTACTACGGCCACCCCGACCACATCGCGATCTCGCAGCTCGCGACGGCCGCCGTCGTCGCGTCGGCTGACGCCGACTTCCTCGGCCCCGAGGCGCCCCACCGCGTCGCCAAGCTCTACTACCTCGCGCCGACCGCCGCGGCGCAGGCGGCGTACCAGGCCACCTTCGGCGATCTGGTCATGCGGATCGACGGCGTCGAGCGGCGCGCCATGGCCTGGGCCGACTGGGCCGTGACCACGCGCGTCGCGACGGATGACTACTGGCCGCAGGTCTGGAGCGCGATCGCCTGCCATCGCTCGCAGCTCCCAAGCTACAGCGCGCTGCGCGATCTGCCGGACGAGCATCACCGCAGCCTGTGGGGCAGCCAGACGTTCTACCGGGCGTTCAGCACGGTCAACGGCGGGCGCGCCCTGGAGGATGACCTGTTCGCGGGCCTGCGCTAGCTGTATGCCCTCGCCTTTCCCTACCCCCTTCTCCTGTCGCTATGGGAGAGGGGCGCTCTTGGCTGGTGCCAGGGTTTCGGCAAAGCCGAAACCCTGGCACCAGCCAGTATGCACCCCCGCCCCTGACAGGGGGTGGGGTGATCGGGCGCATCACCTTGCCATAAGCAAAAAACTACCCCGCAAAGGGATGGAGTGTCCGGCGCAGCGCCGCGCCATGGACCCACACATGCCCCCCTCTCCCCCCCCCCCCCCCCCCCCCCCCCGCGCGCCCCCCCCCCCCCCCCCCCCCCCCCCCCCCCCCGGCGGCCCAGCGGCGCCAGCGCCCGCTCGCCGTCGGCCACGCTCCCGGTCCAGCACACCAGGATCGACAGCACCAGCTCGCCGACTCGCTCCTGCGGCACATAGGGCGCCGGCGGCGCGTGCCACAGGTTAGCGATGGTCGTGAGGTCGTCCGGCGCCGCTGCCACATAGTCCAGGTACCCGCGGATGACCTCGCGGCTGGCGGGCAGCATCAGCTCGCCGCCCAGAATCTGGCCGACCGGCGCCAGGCGATACGTGAACTCGGTCACGATGCCAAAGTTGCCGCCGCCGCCGCGGATCGCCCAGAAGAGGTCGGGGCGCTCGCTGGCGCTGGCGGTGACGATGTCGCCGTCGGCCGTGACGACCTGCGCCGCCAGGAGGTTGTCGATCGCGAGGCCGTACTTGCGCACGATGAAGCCGATGCCGCCGCCGGTCGTCAGCCCGCCCATGCCCACCGAGTGCGTATCGCCGGTGGAGAGCGCCAGGCCGTGTGCGTGCGCCGGGCCGGCCAGGTCGCCGGAGGTGGCGCCCGGCTGGACATGGGCAATGCGCGCCGCGGGGTCGATGCTGATGCGCTTCATGCCCGACAGGTCGACGACGATGGCGTCGTCGATCACGCTCAAGTGCGCGAGGCTGTGGCCGCCGCTGCGCACCGCCAGCGGCAGGGCGCGGTCGCGCGCGAAGCGAACAGTTTCGGCGACATCCTGCGCGCTGGCTGCCTGCACGATCGCCAGCGGGCGGCGGTCGATGGTGATGAAGCGAACCTTGCGCGCCGCGTCGAAGTCGGGGCTAGCGGCCGTGATGAGCTGGCCGGCCAGCCGTGAGCGCAACGGTTTGAACTGGTCGCCTGCGGACACAAAGCTGCGCGTGGCCGTGGAGGGCTGTATTGCGATGGTCATGAAAGAGTCCTTTCATCATTTCCTTCGTCTGGCACGTTCAGCACCTATCTCTGATCGAGTGGTCTTCGCTGTCGTGATGACGCTATTAGAGCATCTGGCAGCGGCGCTGAGAAGCGCCTGGTGAGATACAATAGAGGTACTGGAGCGCCACATTGACAGTTTGGGGGCGTGGAGGCGAGACTACGTCCTGCTTCCACGCCCCCTTTCGATGGTGAGTTTTTGTTTAGAGCGCGGTGCTGCGCCGGATCACCCCACCAATCCAATAACCCCTCTCCCGTCGCCACGGGAGAGGGGGTGTGGGGTGAGGGTTTGCGCCGCGTCTAGATGCGGAGGAGCTTGATATGGGGGTCGCTATGACGTTCTCTGTAGAGCGCGCCTGCCCGCCGATGCGCTCCCTGCTGCGGCGTGACTTTGCTCAGACTCTCTAGCGCCATGGCGACGCCCCGCTTGTCGCCGAGGTCGCGTTGCAGCGACAGACTCTTGTTGCACAGCAGCACGGCGCGCTCCTGGCCCCCCGTGCGATGCGCAAGGCGCCCCAGGTTGTTGAGCGCCGCAGCCTGGCAGCGGCGGTCTCCCAGCTCGGCCGCGAGCCTCAGACTCTCTTCGTACAGCGCCCCGGCCGATTCATACTCCCCCTGATCGTCAACCAGCTCGCCCAGATCATTCAACACACGCGCCAGGTCATTCTTGGCGCCCAGCTTGTCGTAGATCGCGCGGCACTCCTCGAGCAATGTTCTCGCACGTTCGTGCGCGCCGCGGCGATGCGCCAGGAGCGCCAGGTCCTGCAGCGCCCAGGCCATTCCGCGGCTGTCACGCAGCTCCTTGTAGCGCGCCAGGCTCTCCTCGGCGAGGGTGGCTGCGCGATCGTACTGCCCCTGTTGCTCCAGCATGCTGGCGAGGTTGTGGAGCGCAAGGGCGATGCCGATGTTATTGCCCAACGCGCGGTGAATGGCGAGCGACTGCTCCTGCAGCGCGATCGCATGTCGAAGGTCGCCCTGGTAGAAGGTCACCTGCGACAGATTCAGCAGCGAGTTAGCAATGCCGTGCTGCATCTTAAGGCGCTGGGTCACGACCAGGCTCTCCTCGTAGTAGGCTTTGGCCCGCGCGTACTCGCCCAGGTCGAGCGACAAATTACCGGCGCCATGCAGGGCGAGCCATCTGTGCGCTGGGGCTGGCCCGGCCCGGCTGGATAGCGCTTGCTCTAGCCACTGCAGCCCCTCGGTCCAGTGGCCGCGCACGTCCCAGAACCGCCACAGGCAGCCGGCCATCCGCAGCGCGGCCGCAATGCCCTCTTCCTGACCGATATGCCAGGCGAGCGCGACACGCAGGTTGTCGTGTTCCTGCTCCAGCCGATCCAGCCATTGCTCCTGCGCGCCACCCCAGAGATGCGGCTCGGACTGCTCAGCCAGCTGCAGATAGTAGTGGGCATGCGCGCGGCGCGTCGCTTGCGCCTCCCCGCTGCGCTCAAGTTGCTCCAGCCCGTATTCCCGGATCGTCTCGATCATCAGGAACCATGGCTCGCGGCTCGCCGTCGCATCCTGCCACAGCAAACTTTTATCGACCAGCGACGCAAGCCCGTCGACGATATCGAGATCGAGATCCCCGGCGGCAGTGCAGACGCCCGCAATCGCGTCGAGCGTGCGCCCGCCGATAAAGACACACAGGCGCCTGAATAACTTTTGCTCGCTGTCCGTCAGCAGGTCGTAGCTCCAGGCGATCGTGTTCCGCAGAGTCTGTTGCCGCGCGGGCACGTCGCGCGGGCCGCCCGTGAGCAGCTGCAACCGGCTTCCCAGCCGCGCGAGCATCGCCTCAGGCGAGAACAGCGTGCTGCGCGCGGCGGCAAGCTCGATCGCGAGCGGCAGGCCATCAAGGCGCTGGCAGAGCTCGGCGACAGCGGGCGCGTTCTCATTCGTGATCGCGAAGTCGGGCCTGGCAGCCACCGCGCGCTCGGCGAACAGTTGCGCCACGGCAGATTGCGACAGAAGCTCGCTGGCTGTGGCGCGCTTGCGATCTGGTACGGGGAGCGGGTGCACGGCAAAAACGTGCTCGCCACGCACGCGAAGCACCTCGCGGCTTGTCACGATCGCCTTCAGCCCAGCGCAGGACGAAAGCAGGTCCGCTACCAGCCCCGCGGCCGGAATGACCTGCTCGAAGTTGTCGAGCACGAGCAGCAGGCGCTTCGCGCGCAGCGCCTCCTTGAGGCGTTCGAGCCGTGGCCGGCCGCCCTCTTCGCCGATGCCGACGGCGTCGGCGATCGTTGGGACCACGAGGTCCGGATCGTGGATGGGGACAAGGTTGACGAAAACGACTCCATCGTCGAAGTGATCTTGCAGCCCAGCCGCCACCTCCACGGCCAGGCGGGTCTTCCCCACGCCGCCCGGCCCAACCAGCGTCAGCAAGCGCAAGTCCCCTCGCAGCAAGAGCTGCCGGGCGCTGATGACTTCCCGCTCGCGCCCAATCAGGCGCGTCAGCGGGGTTGGGAGGTTGCCGGTCGGAGGGAGGAGGCTGGCGGGCTGAGTATCCGAACCAGTCTGAGTCGGCAGGTCAATCTGCTCTTCGCCGGGCTCGTCGCGCGAAAAGCGGATGAAGCGGGCTCGCTCCTCGGGTGCAATGCCGAGCTCTTCCGCCAGCTTCGCAGCTATCTGATAGGACGGGCGGCGCTGCCCGCCCTCGATCTTGCGGATGGTCTGTGTTGCGCAGCCCACGCGCTCGGCGAGCGTATCCTGCGTGAGCCCGTGTTCCTGTCGCAGCTGCTTGAGCCGGCCCCCAAACGTGGATGGGTTACTCATCCGCTCCTCCACGAGTCTGTTCCTTGGAACTGGTACCGCTGAGCCGTGACGCCCCTGTACCGCTATTGTATCGCCACAGTACCTTCTGTGACCATGGGTCTTATGATGTAATTTGCCAGTCGCAGATGACCATCTGCGAACTACTTATCTTCGTGGAGGACTAGATCATGAAAAACTGGAACGCGATCAGCCGCGTCACGCGTCTCGTCGTCGTATTGCTGTTGCTGGCCCTTGGAGCGATGGCGCAAGGGACTGCGCTGGCCGAGCAAACATCTCCACCAGCGCATCGAACCGAGACCATCATCGACGAGTCGGGTGCGCAACGCGAGATCCCCGTCACGCAGGATGCGGCGGCTCAGGCCGTGGCAGTGGCGGGAAATGCAGAGCAGGCATCCGCAGCGCCAAAACCGCCGCCGACCGCGCCGGCGCGCGGCAAGCCGATCGCCGATCAGTACATTGTCGTGTTGAAGGCGGGCGCAGCTCCGCGCTCGGTCGCCGCGGTTGCGAAAGTCTCGCCGAAATATGTGTACGATGCCGTGCTGAACGGCTTTGCCGCGCAGCTGAATCGCGGGCAGCTTACGGCCTTGCAGCACAATCCCCAGGTCGACTACATCGAGCAAGATATGGAAGTGAAGGCGGATGCGACTCAAACCAGTCCGACGTGGGGGCTTGACCGCATCGACCAGCGCCGCCTGCCGCTGTCGGGCAGCTACACCTATAACAGGGCTGGTTGGGGCGTGCGCGTGTACATCATCGACTCTGGAATTCAAACCAGCCATCCCGATTTTGGCGGTCGCGCGACTGCGGTGTACGATGCATTTGGCGGCAATGGGCAGGATTGCAATGGCCACGGAACGCACGTGGCCGGCACCGTCGGTGGGGCGAGGTACGGCGTTGCCAAGGGCGTGTACCTCCGAGCCGTCCGCGTGCTGGGCTGCAATGGCTCAGGGTCGTGGTCGGGCATTATTGCGGGCATCAACTGGGTCGCCAACAATCATGTCAAGCCGGCGGTCGCCAACATGTCGCTCGGCGGCGGCTACAGTGCCTCCGTGAATACCGCCGTGACGAACATGATCAACCGGGGTGTCTTCACGGCAGTGGCGGCCGGCAACTCCAACCAAAACGCGTGCAACTTCTCGCCCGCCAGCGCACCTGGCACGCTTACCCTTGCGGCGTCTGACAGAAACGATGTGAAAGCCTCGTTCTCGAACTACGGCGGTTGTGTGGATGTGTATGCCCCCGGCGTCAACATCAGCTCGACCTGGCTCAATGGAGGTTCCAACACGATCAGCGGCACCTCCATGGCGAGCCCGCATGCCGCCGGCCTCGGCGCGCTCTACAAAGCGAACTACGGGGATGCATCATCGTCCACGATCGCGTCGTGGATCATCAACAGCGCGACGACCGGAGTCATCGGCGGCAATCCCACCGGCACGCCAAATCGGCTGCTCTACAAGGGCGCGCTATAGCGCGAGTTGATCTGCGCACACGGGGAGGGCGGCCGCGATCGCGGCCGCCCTCCCCGTGCGCTTGCCAGCCGCCCTGCCTCCCCCGCGAGATTGTGGGCTTGGAGATATCGAGGGAGTCGCCTACGCGCTGGATAAAAAGGTGATGCTGGAGGCGAGCGGCACGCTTGGATCGAATGTGGCGTGAGTCGCAAGGTGGACAATTCCCGCCTCACGCGCCCGTTTCTGCAGGGCATCCTTATCCGGTGCGGAAGGAACGCTAACGTCGACGCAGAAGCATGAGATGAGAGGAAGCGCCTTACGGCTTCACGCCAAAAACAATCTCCGCGGGGAGGGTCATCTGGCTGATAAACTCGCGCCGGACGTTCTTGAACCCGAGCGCGTGCAGCGGCTCGCGCAGCGCCACGCCGCGGCAGCCGCCTATCAGGCTGGGGGCGATCCGGTAAACGATCTCCCACGTGCGGTGGTACCAGCGCTCGCTATGCGCCATGTTTGCCAAGACCAGCCGCCCGCCTGGGCGCAACACGCGCCGGACCTCAGACAGGACGCTGGCGAAGTCGGGCTCGGGCAGCAGGTCGAACATGAAATTGTTGACGACCACATCGAACGTCTCATCAGCGTACTGCAGGGCATAGGCGTTGCCCACGCTCAGGCAATAATTTGTCGTACCAACCGCCGCCACTCTGCGCTGCGCACGATCAAGCATCGCTGGTGTTAGATCAATGCCTTCGTTGCGCCCCGCGGGGTTGCGCTTCAGGATTTCGGCAAACGTCAGGCCCGTACCGGTAGCGACTTCCAGCACGGCTTCACCATCCCTTTGCCGACGGGACGTGAATCACCAACCCCGGCAATGGACGCAGCGCGTTCATCGCCGGGGCTCTCTGTGCTAGTGGCTATCACTAGTGGCTCGCCACACTGAATCTGGCGGGTGGGGGCGTGGGGGCGGGCGTAATACTACTTTCTGTCAATGGGCACTCGTGCCTAAAAGAACCCCAGTTCCTCGCGCGCCTCCTCGGTCATCATGCTCGGGTTCCAGAACGGCGTCCAGACCAGGTTGATGCTGACGTCCTCCAGATCCTGGAAGACGTCGCGCAGCGTGCCGATCTCGCGGCGGGCCTGCTCCAGGATCTGCGGCCCGGCCGGGCACGCCGGCGTCGTCAGCGTCATGTCGACGCTGACCCGCTTGCCGCCATTCTCCACGTCGACGTTGTAGACCAGCCCCAGGTTGACGATATCCAGCCCGATCTCGGGGTCGACGACATTCTTCAGGGCGGTGCGAACCATCTCTTCGGTGATCATGCGATCCTCCTCCTCGCGGGCGATCCCCGCTCGTGTCTCCGTCTCGTTGGGGCGTGGGACGTGGGGTCCCCTTGTCAGCTCGTCTCCGTGCCCAAATCCGTGTCAGGCTGGTGTCTCGACGGGCTGCGGCGTCTCTGGCGTGCCGAAGCGCACCTCCAGCACCCCGTTCTTGAACACCGCCCGCTTGGCCGGCCGCTCGGCCAGCGTCAGCGGCAGGATCATATCGCGCTTGAAGTTGCCGATCGCGATGAATAGCTCGTCGCCGCGCTTGGTCATCGAGACCTTGCCGATCTCGACGTGCGGCAGCGGCAGGCGCATCAGGTACTCCTCGCCATCCTTGACGATCTCCTGGGTCGAGCCCTTGAAGAACACCTGGGTCGGGTCGGCCTCGCCGAACAGCTCGCGCCCGACCATCGCCAGGTCGGCGATGCCCTTGATGTCGCGCGGGTAGTGCTGCGCCTCCCAGATCGGCAGCGGCGCGAAGATGTCGTGGACCTCCTTGCGATAGCCGGCCTGCATCTCGTAGAGCTGCCGCATGAACTCGCCGTCGGCCGCGTAGGGCGGCAGCAGCCGGTTCAGCACCACGCCGTCGATCGGGTAGCCGAACAGCGACAGGTAGGTCGCGGCGCGCTGGGCCTCCTTGATCACCATCCGCTCGGCGTTGACCACCAGGCGGTACGAGCTGACGTCGGCGTCGGTCAGGGTCGCCCGCAGCGCCTCGACGCCCTTGGTCAGCCGGTTGAGCGACTCGAAGGCGTTGGTCGCCGGCACGAGCGCGCGCACCAGCGGCTTGGCGATGCTGAGCGTCCCCGGGTCCCAGTCCATCACACGCGCGGCGTACCACTGGAAGGTCTCCGGCATCGTCAGCAGGCGGATTGTCTCGCCGGTTGGCGCGGCGTCGACGATCACCGCGTCGAAGTTGCCGTCGCGCGCTTGGCGGCGAATATGCAGCAGGCTGACGACCTCCTCCATGCCGGGGATGATCGCCAGCTCCTCGGATGCGACGTCGTCCACGCCTTTGCGGCGCAGCAGCCCGGCCAGGTAGGTGCGCAGCTCGCCCCAGTGCTGCCGCACCTCGTCGAGCACGTTGATCTCCTGACCCCACAGGCGATCGCTGAGCTGGGTCGGCAGCGCCCCCAGCGGGTGGTCGAGCGCGTCGGCCAGGCTGTGGGCCACGTCGGTGCTGACGACCAGCGTGCGATGGCCCATCTCGGCCGCGCGGGCCGCCGTGGCGGCGGCGGTGGTCGTCTTGCCCACGCCGCCCTTGCCCAGGTACAGAATCAGTCGCATGTGTATTCCTCTATGTGCGCTTGCGCGAACGTCATTCCTGCCGGCCCGCGGCCTGCGCGGGCATCGATATGCATACAAAGTACGCTTGCAGCATTGTAAAGGTTGCGCATCCCCCCTGTCAAACCCGATCCGGTAGCCAGGGCTTATGCGAAGAATCTCCGCTCGCCCCCGCTCCCTTGGGGGAGCGGGGGCAGGGGGTGAGCTTTTGAGGATAGGTTTTTCCCCGATGGCATCTGGACGCCATTGCCCTCACCCCCTACCCCCCTCTCCCACCGAGAGAGGGGGGATTGTTGGCTGGTCACGGGGTTGCGGCGGAGCCGCAACCCCGTGACCAGCTGTTGTTTCCCCCGCCCCTGGGGGGCGGGGGACAGGGGGTGGGGTGATCTGGCGCAGCACCACGCCACAAACAAAACCAACCCCGAAAGCAGGGGGTGAGGGCGGAAGTGCAAGACGTTACGTCACACCCGGCGAAATAACACCCGTATCGGAATAGTAGTACAATGCGGTATTGTTGCAACTCCCTGACGCTGCGTGCGTAGATCATCATGGCACACAGGCAATCCCGCCTGTGGTCACAGGAGGCCGTATGAGTCCGACGCTCTTGGAACTCGTCGTGGCGATCATACTCGTCGTCGTGCTCTGGCAGATCGGCCTGATCGTCGCCCCGAGCATCATCCGCTGGTTCAGCCGGCTCGGCCGCGAGGTCGACCAGGCGGCAGACCAGGCGCTGAACGAATCCGATCAGGATATGTCCTATCCGAACAATACAAAGGAGCACACCAATGGCACGCGCCACTAACGCCGCCCCGAATCGCGCCGTTGCACGCCTGGGCACGCTGATCGTCATCGCGCTGCTCGCGATCGGCGGGCTCGGACTGCTCTTCACGACATGGCGCACGATCGACCCGGGGTTCGTCGGGATCGTGTTCGACAAGGCCAGCCACAAGGTCACCAACACGCTCGACCCCGGCTGGGTCTTCATCAACCCGCTGACCGAGAGCATCACGCGCTACCCGGTGAGCGTGCAGACGCTGGTGATGGTGCAGCAAAGCGCCGAGGGCGTGGTGTCGGGCGACGACAGCGTCAAGGTCGGCACCCGCGAGGGCCAGACGATGTTCGCCGACGTCAGCGTGCAGTACTCGGTCGACCGCGCCCAGGCGGCCAATCTCTACCAGACCTGGGCCGGCGCGCCGATCGAGCGGATCGAGGACAACCTAGTGCGCCAGGTCACGCGCTCGGTGCTCAACGACGTCGCCTCGCAGTACGGCTGGGAGGAGATCTTCGGCGAGAAGCGCGTCGAGTACACCCAGAAGATCTCGGCTGAGCTTGGGCGACGGTTTGCGGACAAGTATGTCAAGTTCGAGTCGCTGAACTTGCGCGGCTGGCACCTGCCGGAGAACCTGCAGAAGGCGCTCGACGCCAAGATCACCGCGCAGCAGGCGGCCGAGCAGCAGCAGTACTCGCTCAACCAGGCCAAGATCAAGGCCGAGCAGGATAAGGTCCAGGCCGAGGGCGAGGCCAACGCGCTGCGCGCGCAGGCCCAGGGCGAGGCCGACGCGACGACGATCCGCGCCAAGGCCCAGGCCGAGGCGAACAAGCTGCTCTCGCAGAGCCTGACGTCTGAGCTGATCCGCTACCAGCAGCTCCAGCGCTGGGATGGCAAGCTGCCGGTGTTCAGCGGCAGTGGCGCCACTCCGCTGATCGACGCGACCAGCATCATTAGCGGCACCAGCGGCCGCTAACGACGCTTTCAGTGCAGCGACATAGTCGGGTGTGTGCTTGCCCTGCCCCCTGCCCCCTCTCCCATCACCACGGGAGAGGGGGTTCTTGGTAGGGGGCAGTGTTCACTCGCAGCATACCTGCAGCACGGTGTAGACCCGGTGGGTGGAGCGCTGGAGCATCGGAGCGAGAACGTGCTATCATGGAGACATGTTCAACACGCGACGCTCTACACTCTTCGTTGTGCTGGCCTACGCCCTCGGCGCAGTGGAGGCGCTGCTGCTGTCCCGGCTGGTGCTGCGCCTGTTCGCCGCGCGGCCCGATCACCCGGTGGTCGCCGCGCTCTACCTGATCACCGCGCCGGTGCAGGCCCTGGCATTCCTCGACGCCAGTCAACCGCGCTTCGGCGCGACGCTCGAGCTCTCCACGCTGGCACTCTTCCTGCTTATCCTGTGTGTGGGACTGATCATCGGGCTAGCGCGGCGGGCGCGCGCACGGGGTAAGCGATGACCGGCGGTGGAGGTATCACAGATGGATGAGACGTTCCGCAATGTCCTGACAATCCTCTTGCTCGCGATGGGCGCGTGTGTCGTCGTCGCGCTGATCGGCCTGTTCGTGCTGGCGCGCCGCATCCGGCGCCTCCACATCCCGCGCGACGCCGACTTCTTCACCACCATGCGGCACATCCCGCTGGCGCTGGTGATCGTGCTCGACCTGCTCGATTTCGGCCTCGACATTTTCTCCGCCCCGATCATCTGGATCGCGCTCGATCGCATGGGCCTGCCGAACCTGCGCAACAAGGCCGTGATCGAGGCGCTGATCCCGATCACCAACATCATCCCGACCTTTACCGTCAGCTGGTTTGCCGCGCGGCTGCTGAACCTCGGCGAGCCGATCTGGCGCGACGATCGCGACGACTGGGACGAGCGCCTGGCGCGCCCGCTGCCGCGCCGACGGCCGACCATCATCGATATGGACGACCCGCGCGATCGCTAGCGATCGAGGCAGAAAAGACAAAGGAGGAACCCATATGTCATTACTTGAGCTGCTGGTTCTCCTGATCATCGCCGGCATTGCCGGCGTGATCGCCGAGTCCCTGGTTGGCTTCACGCCCGGCGGCTTTCTCGTGTCGGTGATCATCGGCGTGATCGGGGCGTTTCTCGGGACGTGGCTGGCGCACCGGCTTGGGCTGCCGGCGATCCTGCCCATCCGCGTCGGCTCGCAGACGATCGAGATCGTCTGGGCGGTGCTGGGCTCGGTCGTGCTGGTGGCGGTGCTGAGCCTGCTGCGCGGCCCGCGCCGCGTGGGCCGCTCGCGCTACTGGCGGCGCAGATCGTATCGGTGAGCGGCGCCGCGGCCGATTGACGCCGAGCGCAAGCTGCGTTACAGTGAGAAGGAGCGAGAGCGATGCAAATTGGATCGCTGCGTCTCGATCTGAATATCGTCACTATTCTGACGCTGATTACGCTGGTTCTGAGTATCGTCGAGGTCATCCGGACCTGGGGGGTCGTCACGCGGCCGCTGTCGTTCGCGGTGCTGGCGCTGGTCGTGCTGCAGGTGCTCTGGCTTCTGGGCGTGATCGGCTTCCCCGGCTCGTCCCAGTTCGCCAGCCCGAACGTCTGGCTGGCGATCGTCGACGCCGCGCTCATCCCCATGAGTGTCGCGCTGGCGGGCTTCGCGATCGGGAAGAAGACGGTGCCGATCGCGAGCGCGATCGGGCTGCTGGCCTTCGTCCAGCTCTTGATCGTGAGCGGGATCGTTCGAGTGACCGGGTTGGCCTGAGGACAGAGCTGGCCTGGCGACGCCACCTACACGTATGTGCTGCCGTGAAAGGAGAAATGGGTGGATCTGCTCCAGGTACTCATGCTGCTGGTCATCGCCGGCATCTGCGGCGCGATCGCTCAGTGGATCGTCGCCTTCAGCCCCGGCAACCTGCTCGTGTCGATCATCGTCGGGGTTATTGGGGCCTACCTCGGGGCGCTGATCGGCGGCGTGTTCCCGATCCCGCTGCTGTTCCCGATCGGTGTGGGGACGGTCGAGTTCAGCCTGATCTGGGCGGTGGTCGGGTCGGGCCTACTGCTGCTGCTGCTCAGGGTGCTGAGCGACGGGCTGCGGCAGTGGCCGGCGCTCATTCGCCGGAAATAGCGTTAGCGCTGCGCCGCCAGCAGCGCGGCCGGCAGCAGCACGCGGAAGGTCGTCCCGCCGCTGCTGCTGCTCACCGAGATCGTCCCGCCGTGGCGCTCGACGATGCTGTAGCTAATCGCCAGCCCCAGCCCGGTGTTCGTGCGCTTGGTGCTGTAGAACGGCTCGAAGACCAGAGTCGCCTCGCTAGCGGAGAGCCCCGGCCCGTTGTCGCTGAACTCGACCACCACGCGCGGCGGGGCGCCATCGTTCGCCGCATCCTCCAGCCGCGTCCGGATCATCAGCCGGCCGCCGTTCGGCATCGCGTCGACGGCGTTTGCCGCCAGATCGCGAAAGACCTGCTTCAGATGCCCACCGATCCCCAGTACCCACGGTAGCTGCTCGGCCCAGTCGCGCTCGATCAACACCTGGTGCTGCAGCAACTGGGGCGCCGCGCCCGCCAGCGCGCTCTCAAGCAGCCCGTGGATCGACACCGGGCGCATGTCCTCGTGCGTCGGCCGGTGCAGCTCCAGCATCCGCCGGACGACCGTCGTCAGCCGATCGACCTCCAGCTGCGCCATGTGTAGCAGCTGCTCGCGCTTCTCCTCGGAGAACGTGCGGTTCACCAGCAGGTGCAGCGTGTTGTGCAGCGCCTGCAGCGGGTTGTTGATCTCGTGTGCGATCGAGGCAGTCAGGCGTGCCATGCCGGCGAGCTTTTCGCTCTGGGCCAGCCGCTGGGCCTGTCGCTGCTGCTCGCTCGTGCTGCGCATGGTGATCAGCAGGTGCCGCCCGCTGTCGAGGGCCAGTGTATTGACACCGATTGAGACCGGGACGCTGTAGCCGCCGCGCGTGCGGAGGAAGCCCTCGTGCTCGGCCACCTCGCCCGAGAGCACGTCGGCAATGGTGGTCGGGCGGCCGGGCGTGCCGGGCGCGATCAGGCGCGATGGTGCCAGCAAGCTCAGCTCGGCCAGGCTGTAGCCGCTCATCTGCTCGGCGGCCGGATTCGCCGCCACGATCGCCGCAGTCGCGCTGTCGATCAGAAAGATCGCGTCGCCCGCGTGCTGAAACAGCACCTCGTAGCGCGCCGCCAGCGCGTGGGTCTGTGCGTGCTCGAGCGCCAGCGCGGCCAGCCCCGCCGCCGCGCTCACGAACTGCAGCTCCTCGTCGCCGAGCAGACCCTGCCGGCCCACCAGCTCGATCGCGCCATACACGGCCCGATCCGTCTTCAGCGCGACACACAGCAGCGTCTGATCTTCCGCTTCGGCCAGGCGCTGCTCCCAGGGGGCCAGCTCGTGCGCTAGCGCGGCGATGTCGATCCGCCGCGCGATGCCGTCGGCGAGCACCCGCCGGGCCAGCCCCGGCGCCTCGCGCAGCTCGTCCGGGCTGGGCGGCTCGGCGCGCAGGTCGCCCAGCGGCAGCACGCCGTCGAACCATGGCCCGGCGCCCTGGTAAATGAGGTAGCCGCAGGCGGCCGGCAACGCCAGCGATAGCTGCGCGGCGGTAATCTGCAGCGCCTCGGCGCTGTCGAGCGTCGTCATAAGCGCCGCGCCCAGCTCGCTGAGCCTGGCCTGCGCATACGCGCGGCGCTGAGCCTGGCTTTGCCGCAGGGCGCTCTCGACGACCAGCGCGGCGTGGCCAGCGACCTCGCTCAGCAGATCGAGCTCATGCGCCGAGAAGGGCGCGCGCCCATGGCTGCGCGCCGCCACCAGCACGCCCAGGGCGTGCCCGCGGACGATCAGGGGCGCGCCCAAGCTCGAGCGGAATGTCTCGCTGCGCCAGACCCCCTGCAGATCGATCGGCGGCGCGCTGTCCGGGCCAAGCCGCAGCGGCGCCGTGTGCCGGAGCACCCAGCCCGAGACGCTGTCGTGCAGCGGCGCGGAGGTGTCGCCGGGGGTCGTGAATGGGGTGCCCGCCGACGCCACGACCGTCAGCCGCTCGCCGCCGTCGCTCCAGCGCATGAGCGAGACCCGGTCGGCCTGGCACAGCGCCAGCACGACAACGGCGATCTGCTCATACAGCCTGGGGAGATCGATGCCGATCGCCGGGGATTGCGCAGACGCGGCGCGGCGCTCGCGCAGGGCCAGATCGACCGCGCGGCGCAGCTGGTCGGGCGAGAATGGCTTGAGCAGCAGACCGCGCCCGGCCGGTGGGGCGTCGTCGCGCTCCGGCCTATCCGCCACGCCATCGCCCACCACCACGATCGCCGGCGGCGCGGGCTGCTGGTTGGCTTGCATGAGCAACTGCAGCGCGTCGACGCCCGGCAGGCATGGGTCGAGCAGGACGAGATCGAAGCTCTGGCGCGCCAGCTCCAGGTCGGCCCGCGCGCCCTGGCCGCAGATCTCCACGGCGAAGCCCAGTTCGCCCAGCGTCTGGCCGTAGGACACATCAGCGTCCATGGCGCCGTCGACGACCAGAATCGCCCCCGCCTGCGTCTCCATAGGCACCCTTGCCTTCAGCTATGCCGTCGCCGCAGCTCGGCCCAGACGGACTCGAGCGGCAGCCCCTGCTGTGCCAGCAGCACCAGGCTGTGATAGAGCAGATCGGCCAGCTCCCAGCTCAGCTCGGCCGGCGCGTTGTTCTTCGCGGCGATGATCACCTCGGCCGCCTCCTCGCCAATCTTTTTGCCGATCCGATCGACGCCGCCGTCGAGCAGCTTCACGGTGTACGAGCCTTCGGGCCGCTCGGCCGCGCGCTGCGCGATCAGGTCGCTCAGCTGCGTCAGAATGCTGCTGGGCGGCACGCGCGCCTCGGCCGGGGCGCCGTCGAGCGCCGCGTGGAAGCAACTCGGCTGGCCGGTGTGGCAGGTCGGCCCGGCCGGCTCGGCCAGCACCAGCAGCGCGTCGCCGTCGCAGTCCTGCCGGATCTCGGCCAGCCGCAGCACATTGCCCGACGACCCCCCCTTCTGCCACAGCGCCCTGCGGCTGCGGCTCCAGAAGGTCACCAGCCCGGTCTCCACGGTTCGGCGCAGGGCCTCCTCGTTCATATAGCCCAGCATCAGCACCTCGCCGCTGCGCGCGTGCTGTACGATTGCCGGGATCAGCCCATTTTCATCAAATTGCACGAGTTGCTCCTGAGGTTTGAATGTTGCGTTTTGAGTGAGTGCTGAGCCTACTCAAAACTCAGAACTCAATACTCGGAACTTAATGCCGGAAGTGGCGCCTACCGGTAAAGACCATCGCCATCCCAAGCCGGTCGGCCGCCGCGATCACCGCGTCGTCGCGCAGCGAGCCGCCCGGCTGAATCACCGCCGTGGCCCCGGCCGCCGCCGCCGCCTCGACCCCGTCGGGGAAGGGGAACAGCGCGTCGCTGGCGACTGCCGAGCCGGCCAGGGACAGCCCGGCGCTCTGCGCCTTCCAGATCGCCACGCGCGAGCTGTCGACCCGGCTCATCTGGCCGGCACCGACGCCGAGCGTGCGGTCGGCCGCGGCGTAGACAATCGCGTTCGACTTGACGTGCTTGACCACCCGCCAGCCGAAGCGCAGCGCGCGCAGCTCCTCGTCGGTCGGGGCGCGCCGCGTGACGACCTGCAGCGGCTCCTCGCTCAGCGGCGCTCGGTCGGGCTGCTGGACCAGCACGCCGCCCGGCACGCTGTGCAGCAGCGGCGCCGCCTCGCGCGAGACCGAGCGCAGCGCGCGGATGAGCCGGCGATTCTTCTTGCGCCGCAGCAGCTCGATCGCCTGCTCGTCGAAGGACGGCGCGATCACGATCTCCGAAAAGATCTCGTCGATCGCCTGGGCCAGCGCAAGGTCGAGCGCCTGATTCAGCGCGATAATCCCGCCGTACGGCGCCTCGCGGTCGGTCGCGAACGCGCGCTCCCAGGCCTCCAGCGGCGTCGCGCCCAGGCCGACGCCGCACGGGTTGGTGTGCTTGACGATCGCCAGCGCGGCACCCTCGGCCGGCACGAACTCCTCGATCAGCTCCTGAACCGCGGCGATGTCGAGGATGTTGATGTAGGAGAGCTCTTTGCCGTGCAGCTGCTCGAAGAACCGGCCGAAGTCGCCGTAGAGCGCGGCCTGCTGGTGCGGGTTCTCGCCGTAGCGCAGGTCCTGGGCCTTCTTGAAGGTCAGCGGCAGCGTCTCGGGGAATGGCTCGTCGGCCAGGTAGCCGGCGATCGCCGCGTCGTAGGCGGCGGTGTGAGCGAACGCCTTGGCCGCCAGGCGCCGGCGCAGCTCGGGTGTCACGTGCTCTTCGCGCAGCGCCGCCAGCACCACGTCGTAGTCGCTCGGCTCGACGACGACCAGGACGTCTTGATGATTCTTGGCCGCCGCGCGAACCATCGCCGGCCCGCCCACATCGATCTGCTCGATCGCCTCGTCGTACGTAACGCCGGCGCGCGCGATCGTCGCGGCGAACGGGTACAAGTTGACGACCACCAGGTCGATCGGCTCGATGCGATGCTCCGCCAGGGCGCGCATGTGCCCGGGCAAATCGCGGCGCGCCAGGATGCCGCCGTGGATCGCCGGGTGCAAGGTCTTGACGCGGCCGTCCATGATCTCCGGGAAGCCCGTCACGGCGCTGACCGGCTGAACCTCGATTCCCGCCGCGGCCAGGTGCCGCGCCGTGTTGCCGGTCGAGCAGATGCTGATCCCCAGCGACCGCAGCCCGGCGGCGAATGTTTCCAGCCCACGCTTATCCGACACACTGATCAGGGCACGCACACTCGTTCCTTCATAAGTTACCCTGCTTAGGACGCGCTTGGCAGGGGAGGTCCAGGCGAGGCCCGCTGCCCTGCCGGACCACATATCGTTCACATGGGGCGCTGTAGGAGGGGCAGCTGCGCTGCTTCACCACGCTGCGCTCCATCTCCACCCGCTCGCCTGGAAGGGAGCAAGGGGGGGCGGGGTCGATCACGCTCGGCTACGCGGAGCCCGGTCAGAAGCAAAAAAGGAACCCCACCCAAAGCGACGGGGCGGGGTCGCGGCCAGCGGAGTTCATCCTACCACATATGCGCTCACAGTCAAACGTCATACGAGGGGCAGAGCGGCGCGCTACATGCTGCTGAAGACCTGCCTGGTCACCGCGCGCAGGTCGGCCAGCAGCTGCGCCACCCGGCTCTGGCCGAACGCGCGCGTGGCGGCGCTCTCGAACGCCTCGAGCGCCAGCGCGACCTGATCGGGCGTAGCCGTGTTCTGGTCCTCGATCGCCGCGCGGCCGTACGAGTCGTGGAGCAGCGCGCGCGCCGACGCGCCCAGCGCCGCGGTCGCGATCCGATCGAGCTCGGGGAACAGCGTCTCGGCGAGGCTGACCTGGCGCTTCTGGATCAGGCCGCTTGCGAGCAGCTGCGCGATGATCTCGCAGGCCCGCACTTCGCCCAGGCCGCTGCGCTGGGCGATCTGCGCGACCGTATTCTTAGCGTTCACCATCGTCAGGACGCGCCACTCGTCGGCCTCGAGGTTGATCTCGGTGCCGGTCGAGGCGGGGTTGGTCACCAGCTGGGGCACCATATTGAGCGACGGCACGTGCTCCTGGATCTTGGCCCAGGCGTCCTGGCGCATAACTCCTTCCATGATGATCATCTCATTGCTCTGCGTGATCGTGGGCGCGTCGAGCTGGATATCATCGCGGAAGCGGAACGGGCCGGAAGTGAAGGTGAAAAACGTATAAGCCGCCTCGAGCGGCGGCAGCTTGCCCAGTTGGGCGCCGATGATCTTACCATCGCGGAAGTAGAGCCAGCCCTCAAGATCCTGCTGGCCGCGGTGCCCCTCGATAAAGACCGCGCCAGTCTTATTGCTCAGATCGAGCAGCTGGATGATATCGGTAAGCGGGAAATCGCCGAGGTCGCCTTGTAGTGCCATAATCGCCCCACGGGTCGGAAGCTTCTGGTCTCAGGCCGGCCGGCCGCTAGAGTCGGCTAATGACCAGCTTGCTGATGGCCTTAAGCGTATCGAAGATCCCGACGCCGGTTGTCGCGACGGCCTCATAGCGCTGCCAGCCCATCCCGTTGAGGTACTTATCGAGCGTGGCGACCGGCAGCGCGTTGGGCACATCGCGCTTGTTGTACTGCAAGATAATCGGGAACTCCTGAAACTTCTTATTCTGCTTGGTAATATTGACCGCAAGCTCGCGCAGGCTCTTGATGTTTTCTTCGAGCTTATGCTTCTGCGAGTCGGCCACGAAGACCACGCCGTCGGCGCCGTTGAGTACGGCGACGCGGGTGCGCTCGTACAGCACCTGGCCCGGCACTGTGTACAGGTGGAAGCGGGTCTGAAAGCCACGAACCTTGCCGAGGTCGAGCGGCAAGAAATCAAAGAACAGCGTGCGTTCAGTCTCCGTAGCAATCGAGAGCAGATCACCCTTGGCGTCTTTCGGGACCTGCGAGTGAATATACTGTAGATTGCTCGTCTTCCCACCCATGCCGGGGCCATAATAGACGATCTTACAGTGAATCTCGCGCGCAGCAACGTTGATCAGGGCCATAGATCCTCTCGCATACCAGGGTCATTGCAGCTCAGTCACCGGCCACGTCCAGCGGCTGGGCGCGGCGTCCGGCGGGTGCAGGCCGCGTGTAGTGCGCTCGTGCCAGGAGTAGCAGGGGCGTTCGATTGGCGCCCATACTCGTGTGGAACAGCACCAGTACACGTCTATCGAAATCTCTATCGACGCGTGCTAATCACGAAATAGGAGGTCGATCGTGTCCTCCATCGACGTGCGGAACGACGAGCCGAGCACATCGTCGCGGGCCTTATGGGTCTCGCGCACGCGCTCCAGCACCTGTGTCAGCTCATCGGTCGCCTTCTTCGTCAGCACCTTGACCAGCCCAATATGCGTCCCTTTGTTAAAGATAATCGCAAGGATCCACTGATCCTCAATCAGAGCCAGGAAAATATTATCGCGCACGCCCTGCTGGAACATGCTGCGGAAATCCTTTTCGCGCAGCAGCTTTGCCACCTCGCGCGACGACGCGAACGTGCCGGCGATCAGCGCCCCGAGCGCGGTAATATCCTGCCGGTTCGCATCGCCCTGGCTGGAGATCACCTGGCCGCTCTTGTCGAGCAGCAGGACATAGTTGCCGCTGGTGTCTTCGACCAGCCGCGAGAGGCACTCCTCGATCTGGCGAAGCTCTTCAGCGGGTACGATCTGACTAGTCAGCTGTGGGTCCATGCAGTCCTACCTTAGGTTGTGCGGGCTAGCGCCCTGGCGGGCCGTGCATCGGTGCGACGTGCGTCATTATAGCATACGGACCCCCGCCGAACCACCGCTGGACTGCATTGCGTGATCAGCCAGCCGCCCGACAGTTCATTATACTACAATTCTACGCACCAGCATCTACGAGGGAGGGGGAGGCCCTTACGGCTCGACGCCATTGTTGCGCTCGCGCTCTTTCGGCGGGCGCCCGGTGCGGATGTTGCGCAGCGAGTGGACGGTGGCCGCGAGCGCCCGGTCGGCCCAGCCGTAGATCGTCGGCCGGCTCTTCTTCAGCTCCTCGGCGATCTGGGTCACGTTCGTGCGATACTCAGGGTCGAACGTCGCCAGATTGATGCGCGCCGACGCGACGATCTGCAAGATCTCCTCTTCGGTGAGATCATGGTCACGGATCAGCTTTCTGGCCCGCTTGCTGCCCAGATCGAGCTCCATCGGCATGCTCCTAGCCGTCACAGCGTGTGCTCTTCCCACCATCAGATAGGGGCGGCGATTACAAAGGTGTAATGCTTTATCATCATAACACACACAACCGCCCCTGTCCAGTCCCATTTGTAAATAGTAATACTGGGATCTCCGGCACAGGAGTGGGTTGCGTTGCCGGAGCTGCGGCTTCGACGATTGTGGAACTGCAATAGCACAAAGCCGTGATGGCGCGAACGCTGGCGCGCCGGGGGGATCGCCCCGGCGCGCCGCAATGTAAGTCTTAACAGCTGTGGGATCGACTACTTTGTGGAGTGTAAAGGTTAAACAGAACAGGTGTCGCAGAGTCGGCCAGCCCTCGTGCCGGCGGATCGCCCGGCACGAGCTTGCAGCCGCTCAGCGCCGCTTTTTGTCGGGCTCGTCTTTGTCCTCGCGGCTGCGGAAGACAATCTTGATCGGCGTGCCGGTGAAGCCGTACTTCTCGCGGATGCGGTTTTCGAGGTAGCGCGCGTAGCCCCAGTGGATCTGCTCGGCGTTGTTGGCGAAGAACAGGAACACTGGCGGCGAGGCCTGCGGCTGAGTCGCGTAGTAGATCCGCAGATGATAGCCCTTGTTGACCGACGTCGGCGGGTGATCGTAGACGGCCTCGCGCAGCAGCTTGTTCAGCTCCGAGGTCGCGATGCGGCGCTGGCGCTCCTGGGCGATCTCGAGCGCCAGGGGGATGACCTGGTCGACCCGCTGGCCGCTCTTGGCCGAGATGAACAGCAGCGGCGCGTAGGGGATGAACTTGAACGCCTCGCGCACGGACTGGGTGAAGGCGTTGAAGGTGTGATCGTCTTTGATCACCAGGTCCCACTTGTTGACCAGGATCGCGACGCCCTTGAGCTCCTCGAGGATCATGCCGGCGATGTGGGTATCCTGCGCGGTGATGCCCTCCTCGGCGTCGATCAGCAGCAGGGCGACATCGGCGCGCTCGACGGTGCGCAGGGCCCGCAGCACGCTGTACTGCTCGATCCCGCGCTCGATCTTGCCGCGCCGCCGGATGCCGGCGGTGTCGATCAGCAGCACGCGGGTGCCGTTGACGTCGAGCGGCGTGTCGATGCTGTCGCGCGTGGTGCCCGGCACGGCGCTGACGACGCTGCGTTCCTGGCCGAGCAGGCGGTTCAGCAGCGACGACTTGCCCACGTTCGGCCGGCCGATGATCGCGATCTTGACCGCGGCATCCTGCTCATCCTCCTCGACCACCGGCAGCAGCTCGGCCACGCGGTCGAGCACATCGCCGCTGCCGATGCCGTGGTAGGCGCTCATGGGGATCGGCTCGCCGAGGTTGAGCGCGTAGAACTCGACCGCGTTCTGCGCGCGCTGCGGGTTGTCGGCCTTGTTCGCGGCCAGCACCACCGGCTTGTAGGTCTGTCGCAGCGCCTCGGCCACCTCGGCGTCGGCGGTGGTCAGGCCCTGGACCGCGTCGACGATCAAGATAATCGCGTCGGCCTCGGCGATCGCCAGCTCGGCCTGCTCGCGCACGCGGCGAGCGATCTCGGCCAGCGGCGCGTCGTCGTCCTCTTCCTGGAACAGCAGGCCGGCGGTATCGACCACCGTAAACGAGCGGCCGTTCCAGTCCGTCTCGCCGTAGATCCGGTCGCGCGTGGTGCCGGGTATATCCTCGACGATCGCCTTGCGCTGGCCGATCAGCCGATTGAAGAACGTGGACTTGCCGACATTGGGCCGGCCGACGATTGCAACGATTGGTTTCATAATTCCAGTCTGCAGTCGGCAGTCGGCAGCCAGCAGTCGGCAGTAACGGCGCTTCGCTACTGCCGACTGCTAGCTGCCGACTGCGGTCTCTAGGGCGCGTTCGCGCTGAGTTAACACTTTACCGTTCTGGCGTGCGCGCAGCAGCGCCCCGACACACATCTGATCGAACTCGGTGCCGGCCCCGCGCCGCAGCAGATCCATCGCCAGGTCGACCGGGCGCCCCTGGTG
The DNA here is from genome assembly GCA_016717335.1 of Candidatus Ribeiella danica. GTDB lineage: Bacteria > Chloroflexota > Chloroflexia > Chloroflexales > Roseiflexaceae > Ribeiella > Ribeiella danica. The sequence continues at coordinate 118,909 of JADKFS010000002.1, read as the reverse complement.
GTACGGCCGGTCGCTGGTGAGCGCGTCGAAGACGTCGGCGACGTGGACGATCTTGCCGATCAGGCTGATCTGATCGCCGCTCAGGTGCTGCGGGTAGCCGCGGCCGTCCTCGCGCTCGTGGTGCTCGAGCAGCGCCGGCAGCTCGGCGCGCAGCAGCCAGCGCAGCTCTTCCTGGCGCATGATCTCGTAGCCCTTCGAGGGGTGCTTCTTGATCTCGGCAAACTCATCCTCGCTCAGGCCGCCGTCTTTCTTCAAGATCGCGTCGGGCACGCCGATCTTGCCGACATCGTGAAGGATGCCGCCGATCCGCACGTGGTTGATCTGCTCGCGCGACAGCTCCAGCTCCTCGGCGATCGCCACCGAGAACTCCGCGACGCGCTGCGAGTGGCCCTGGGTGTAGGGGTCCTTCGCGTCGATCGCGCCGGCCACGACCTTGATGACGCCCATGAACAGCTTGTAGGTATCCTCGTTCAGCCGGGCCACCTGCAGCACCGTGGCCGCCTGGCTGGCGAGCGTCTCGAACAGCGCCACATCGTCGTCGCTGAACATGCCGCGGTTGCGCTTGTTGAGCGCCTGCGCCCCGCCGATAATGCTGGCCTTCAGCTCGCCGCGCTCCTGGCCCAGCTGGATGCTGGGCGCGCACAGCGGGACGCACAGGATCGACCGGGTCACGAAGCCGCTCTGGCGATCGATCTGGCTGTAGTGACGCTCTTCCTTGCTGACATCCTCGACCAGCATGCGCTCACCGGTGGCGACCACCCGGCCGATGATCCCCTCGCCGACCGGCATCGTCACCTCTTTCAGCCGCTCGCCGTGCGCGCCGGTGGCGACATGCAGCCGCACGACCGGTGGGTCGCACTGATCGTCCAGCTCCCACACCGAGGTCGCCTCGACCTCGAGCAGCTCGCGGGCGTGGTTCATGATCCGCGTCAGCAGGTCGTGGCGATCGAGCGTGGTGGTCAGGTGCGAGATGATGTCGACCAGCGCGCTGAGGCGCTTCTCGCGCCGCTGGGCCTGGTCGAGCAAGTGGGCCTTCTCGATCTCGCTGGCCATGCGGTCGCCCAGATCCTGCAGCAGCGCCAGCTCCTCGTCTTCGTCGACTGCGGACTGCGGCAGGTTGAAGACCTGCACCACGCCGACCGAGCGGTCGTGCAGCATGAGCGGCAGGCAGTACATCGTGGTCAGCTGCAGGGCCGACAGCTCGCCGAGCTGCCGATCCCAGCGCGCGTCGGCGGCGACGTTCGCGACGAAGATCGGGCGCCCGGTGTGCAGCGCCGCGCCGGCGATGCCGCGCGCGGCGGGGAAGCGCATGCCGACCAGATCCTGGCTGTGCGGGTCGCCCTTGACGACCTTGAAGATCAGCTCGTCGGCGGCCGCATCATAGAGATACAGCGTGCCGGCCTCGGCGCATGCCACCTCGACAAACAGGTCGAGCATCTGGTCGAGCAGCGCGTCGAGCTCGTGGTTGGCGGCAATCGCGTTGGCGCGGCGGATGACGCTCATCACGCGCCGGTAGTCGTATCTGCTCAGCTCGCGTTCCACAGCACACCTCCCGTAGTCAGTAGTCAGTCGCCAGCCGTCAGTCGTCAGAGCTCACGTTGAACAGCAGCGCGGTTCGCTGCCCCTCGACGGTACTGACATCTGACGACTGCTCGCCGACTTCACCCTGCGCGAGCCAGGGCTTTGACGTAGCGGACCACTTCGTCCGGCTCGCCGGCGACGGCCACCGCGACGCCCGACTCGGCCGCGATGCGATCGAGCGAGTACTCGTCGAGCGTGCGCGTCGCGCTGTGATCGAACATGACCCGCGGCAGCAGCGCGCGCTGCGCGCCGCTCTCGCGCAGCGCCGCCACGACATCCTGCCCCATCAGGAGGCCGGAGACCGTGACGGTCTCACCGAAGAACTGGTTGACGACCGGCAGCAGCGTGACGCTGAGGTTCTCGATCCGGCTGAGCCGATCGGCCACGCGCCGCAGGATCGGCGCGATCAGCGTGCCGCAGACCAGCGTCAGCTCGGTCGGCCGCGGCAGCCGCGCAGGCAGGCGGCGCTGCGCCCTGGCCCAGCCGTCGACGAAGTCGCGCGTCATGCCGACGCCGTTGGAGTACTGCGGCATCCCGTCGTAGGCGTCGGCGGGCGGCAGATCGCGCCCGCACAGCAGGTAGAACTCGTCGGACGGGTAGACCAGCCCAATCCCCAGCTCGCGGCGGAACTGCGCCTGGTAGGGCTCGATCAGGTCGATCACCGCTGCGGCCTCGTCGGGCCGGTAGCAGCGCATCGGGACGTCGGCCGAGACGATCTGGCGACTGCAGTGGCCTAACGTTTCAACGTTCGAGCGTTCAAGCGTTTGAACGTTTTCGTCCCAGAGCGGCTGGCGCTCCCAGTTCGTATCGATCCACTCGGCCGTCTCGTGGACGTGGATGGCGGCGCGGATCGACTGTGGGCGCTTGCCCTCGAAGCGGTATTTTGTCAGGCCGACCGGGACGACCGCGATCGTCTGGACGACCGGGTAGAGCGCGGCGAGCTGGCGGAGGCTCTCGTGCAGCACCTCGCCGTCGTTGATGCCGGGCAGCGCGACGATCTGGGTATGCACCTCGACGCCCATCGCGCCGAAGCGGCGGATCTGTTCGAGCACGTCCGGCACGTCGGGCTTACCGAGCATGACCGCGCGCAGCGCCTGGTCGGTCGCGTGGATCGAGACATACATCGGGCTGAGATGCTGCTCCTCGATCCGCTGCCAGTCGGCCTCGGTCAGGTTCGTCAGCGTGACAAAGTTGCCGTAGAGGAAACCGAGCCGGTAGTCGTCGTCCTTCAGGTAGAGCGAGCGGCGCATGCCCTTGGGCATCTGGGTCAGGAAGCAGAACGGGCACTTATTATTACAGGTGCGCAGCCGGTCGAACAGCGGTTCGACGAATTCGATGCCAAGCTCCTCGTCGGGATCTTTCTCGATCTCATAGATCGTCTGGTCGTCGCCGCGGCGCACGAGCAGCTCGATCCGATCCTCAGCGGTCGCGAAGCGATAGTCGATCACATCGCGCAGCGGCCGGTCGCCCACGGCGAGCACGGCGTCGCCCGGCTGCAGCCCCAGCTCGGCGGCGATGCTGCCCGGCGCGACCGCCGCGATCGTGCCGCCCTCGCCAGTAATATTCTTCAGATCCGGCTGATACTCCATGCGTGTGCCAATAGCCCTTTGCTGCGCAGACCAGAACTGCTGCTGTAAGAATCGTGAAGTACGGGACAGACCCGTACTGATGTCTGGCATTATACCACACCGCAGGGCGCGCACAGCCGATAGGCCGAACGTGCAACTTATCACGAGGTGAATACGTCTTTAGTCCAGTTGACCGGACATACTTCGTGTGTATACTTGCACCTGGCATGGCGCAACGCGTTATGCGAAAAATCCGGGGAAAAGGAGGGCAGCCTGGGCACAACAAATGCAATGATCTGGCTCCCGGCTGCCATAAAAATAGCACGTGGTGGCTGGGAGGAATGTGGTGATACACCGTCTGAAAGTGCTGATTCTCGCGACCCTGCTCGCATCAGGGCTTTTTATCGTCAGCAATCACTGGCGCGTCGACGCGGCCGCCAAGCGCGATCTGGCAGAGGCGCCAACCGATATGCACGACCGCGGGCCATTCCGCGACCCCCCGGCCGTCGAGGCGCGCAGGTCGGACCGGCGCGTCCCCGGCCCCTCGATCGATCCGTACGTGCGCCCCGAGTTCGCCGGCGAAATGCGCACCCTGCAGCCGGTCATCCTGGCGGCGGCCAAGCGCCACAACCGCGCCGACCTCTCGGGGATGAGCGATCACGACTTCGCGGTGCTGATCGCGCTGATCATGTACAACGAGCACTTCGGCTGGTTCGAGGAGCGCGTCACTCCGGTGCAGGTGCTCACGCCGTTCTACGAGAACCTGCAGCGGCAGACCAACGAGGCCGGCATCAGCGATCTGAGCGTCTGGCCGGCCAACATTCGCCCGTCGGTCGCGCTCGAGATTCTGCGCCAGCAGGTGCCGCTGCCGCACGCGACCGGCGTGCTCACGGTGCCGATCAGCGTAGCGGGCAGCACGATCGTGCCGGACTCGTTTGAGTCGCAGGGCGCGCTCTACGCCGCGATCACGGCGGAGATCACGCAGCCGGAGATGGCGGTTGAGTACCTGGCCGCGAACCTGGAGCGCGGGCTCTACCGCGCGCAGATCGAGGGCGTGCCGGCGACATGGCGCGCGCTGGCGGCCTGGCACAACCAGGGCATCGTCGCTCCGGAGGACATTCGCCGCAACCGAACCGCCAGCGACTACCTGCGCCGCGCCTCGGCATACTTCGGCAAGGCGCGGGCGCTGATCGATCTGCGGCCGCCGCACATACCCGCTGCCAAGTACCTCGTGGAGTGAAGGAAGCAGATGCCCGGGTTCCGGCCCCGCCGAAACCCGGGCATCTGCTCAGAATCCCCCTCTCCTGTGGCGACGGGAGAGCGGGCAGGGGGTGAGGGCCGGCGGCAAGTGGGTGTGTCGCGCTACCGCAGCGCCTGCTCGCCGGGCACGACGACGAGATCGCCCAGCGTGACGAAATCGGCGCCGGCGGGCTGCCCGGCCAGCGCCAGCCGCCGCATCGCGGGGTACTCGTACCAGCCGACGTTGACGTGGTAGCGCCCCGGCGGCGCGCCCGGCCAGAGCACCGGCCTGAGCAGATCGACGTAGCGCCCGGCGCGCTCCCACTTGCTGGTGGATGCCTGCGCCGGCGGTGCGTCGCACTGGCCCCAGATCGCGCCATCCGGACCGATCAGATGTACGAACAGCGTGTAGTCGTGGCCCGGCGCGTCAAGCGCCTGCCACTCGAGCATGATCGGCACAATGTCGCCCGGCTGGTACGGCCCGGCGCGCAGCGTGTAGCCCGCCAGCCCGAGCCCTTCCTCCCAGCGGATATCGGTCGGCGTGACCGCCGCGATCGGCTGGCTGCCCACGCGCCAGAGTCGCCCCTCGGGCCACTGCGCCAGGCCCAGCGCAAGGTCCGGCTCGATCAGGTAGACCGCGCGGCCCGCCTGCAGCGCCTGGAGGATCGCCGGGCGGTTGACGTCCTGCCCAAATTGGACATCCGTGCGCAGCCCTTCGACCACCTGCAGGTAGAGCGGCCCCTCGATCGACAACCAGTCGCCGACGACCAGCGCGCCGGGCGGCAGCGGCTGCGCCATAATCCCGCGCGCGGCGTTCTCGTCGTCCAGGGTGTTGAGCGTGCGGATCACGGGCAGGTTGCGGCTGAGCAGCAGCACCGGCAGGGCCAGGAGCGCCACACTGACCAAGAACGAACGCTGAAGGCTGAAGGCTGAAGGCTGAAGGCTGAAGGACCGGGGAGCAAGGCCCAGGGTTGATGGACGATTGATAGGCGTTCGCCTTTGGTCGTTGGTCGTTGGTCGTTGGTCGTTGGTCGTTGGACTCTGCTTTGTAATCAGCCGGACCAGCAGGCTCGCGCCCTCGCCAAGCAGCAGCGCGGCCAGCAGGTGCGCCGGGATGAAGAAGACTTCGACATCCGCGACGTAGTAGGCGGCGCAGAACCCGACGGTCACCAGGTAGCTGAGAGCGATCAGCGCGGCGGACGCGCGGTCGCGCCACAGCAGCGATCCGGCGCCGAGCAGCGCCAGCAGGGCGCCGGCCGGCAGCAGCTGCGGCCACACGAAGCGCTGCGCCAGGTCGAGCAAGCGCGCGGGCCACTCGGACGCCAGCCGCGCCGGGTCGAGCCAGGTCGCCGTCAGCGATGAGCCGGCGATGTGGCTCCCGACCTGCTGCCAGGTTCGCATCCAGGCCGGCGCGCGCAGCGGCACATAGAGGTACAGCAGGCAGCCGGCCAGCAGTGCGAGGATGGCATATGGGACTTGGGGCTTGAGGCTAGGGGCTTGGAGTCGGCTTTCTGCGGCAAGCCCCAAGCCGCTAGCCGCTAGCCCCACGAACAGCAGCGCGCCGGGCAGCATCAGCACCACCGAGCGATGGTGCGCCAGCCCGAGCCCCAGCAGCAGGCCGGCGACCCACAGCGGCCACGCGCCCGATCGCCAGCGCAGCAGCGCCAGCAGCAGCAGCGCCTGGAGCAGTGTGGACAGGCCGTACACCTCGGCAATCGTCGCCTGCGACCAGAAGGACAGCGAGGTGGCCAGGCACGCCGCCGCCACTATCGCGACCAGTGGGCGCTGGCCCAGCGCGCGCGCGACGCGAAACACCACGCCGATCGCCAGCGCCGCCGAGACGGCCGAGAACATATTCATGCGCCAGGCCGGGGTGCCGCCAAGCGGCAGGTGACTCCACAGCCAGCCCAGAAGCGTGTACAGCGGGTAGCCAGTCGAGTGGGCGAGCCCCAGAGTTGGGACGACCCACTGAAACTCCGCGGTGTCGCGGTTCCCGATCCCGGGCAGCAGCGTCGCCAGATAGAGCGCGAGCGCGGCCAGCGCTAGTCCTGCGCCGACGAGAGTATCTTGGGTAAGCGCCAGTCGCTGCAATATCACGCGCGCTCGGCCGGGAGCGCGCTCAGCCGGCGACTCCGGGCAAGGCCCGACGGCCTCGCGGAGATCGCCGCGATGGTTTTGCACAGTCACCACCAATCATCAATCACGATTACTCAGTCGCGCGGGCCGGAGGGCTGCAGCGCGGCCAGCTGGCCGCGGATCTCGTCCAGCCGCCGCGCAAGATCCTCGTAGTAGCTCTGCATCGGCGAGGGGTCCTTGCCGATGAACGTGAGCGAGCCGCCGGCCTCGAGCTCGCAGCGCTCGACATCGTCCAGGCTGCGGAAGCCCTGCTTGTGCGCCGCGGCGGTCAGCTCGTCGACCGTGATCAGCTCGTGCTCAAGCCGATCTTGCTGGATCTGACCCTTCTCGATCAGCAGGATCGCTGTCCCTTCGAGGAATCGATCCAGGTTCGCGCGGCGGAATAGAAACCGCACGACCAGGTAGTTGACCAGCAGCAGGCTGGCCGCGCCCAGCATGCCCCCGGTGACGCTGTCGTCGTTGCCGATGATCGCGTTCTGCACCGTGTTCGAGAGCGTCAGCAGGACGATCAGGTCGAACGTATTGATCTGCGCCAGCTCGCGCTTGCCGGCGATCCGCAGCCCGACGATCAGGAAGATATAGACGATCAGCGGGCGCAGCACTTTCTCCAGCACGGGAACCATCAGCACGAACATATCGGTGATTATCTGGGCGGGAAACAGACTCGTCATTGTCCATGCCCTCCGTACCTACGATGCGACGCGCCTCCATCATACCACGTGCTCGCCACCCGAGGTGTGGCATATAGCTTGCTCATAGAACGAGCGGAACATACGCAGCTGAAGGAGTAACGCGATGATTCGCTGCACCAAGTGCGACAACGACACACGCACCAGCGCGCTGGTGACGTCTCAGGGCGACGTGATGCTGGCCGGCACGCTCGGAACCGACCCACAGCCAATCGTGGCGCAGGTCTGCACGGCCTGCGGCTACATCGAGCTGTACGCGCCAATCCCGCTCGACCAGCCCGAGCGAAGCCAGCACGAGGAGCAGGCCATCCGCGCGCCCGAGGGTGTCACTGCGACGGCCTAGTACACGTCGGCGGAAATCTCTACCTGGTTCAGTAGACAGTCCGCAGTATGCAGCTCACTGTTACTGCCGACTGGCAACTGCCAGCTGCTCACTGGTGTAGCACCCAGGAGCAGGAGCGTTCAGTTGAACGCCCATACGGCACGGCGAAGGCCTCCGAAAGCCATACAGCACGACGATCTCTGGCCCGAAAAACTCGCCTGGAGCTGCCCAAGCCGCGCTGGCACGCAAGCTGCTATACAAGAAAGAAGAGCGTAAGACCAATGGCGGGAGCGCCGCTGATAGCGACAGGGAGACAGCCAACATGCTGACACTAGCGATCTTTTTTGTGGCGGGTATCCTGCTGGGATGGATCGGCCTGCGTCTGCTCAATCGCTGGGAGCGGCGCCAGGCGGGCGAGAACCGGCCCAACAATATCTTCCGGCATCACTCGTAGGCGGGCGACCAGCCTACGTTGAGCATAGATAAAGCACCGTCGGCGAGATGCCGGCGGTGCTTTGTGCTGGGTATAGCGCAGGCGCAGAATCACCCACGGATCGCACCGGAAGCGCTAGCGCTAAGGGTTCATACCTGTATACCTTCCCCAGGCACCGCCGTCGGGCTAAAGCCCTCGGCTATTGATACGAAGGCCACCTCCGTGACCTGGGGAAGATATTCTTTATATGGGTCCTAAGACACTTCAGGTACCAACCACGAAGACGCCAGGACACGAAGGATCGAAGCTGCTTGATACATCTTCGTGGCTTCGTGGTAAACGGCCAGCGCAGCCATACTCGAACAGCATTGACGCTAGAGCGCCACGCGCCGGTACTTGCTGAGCCACCACTCGTGCAGCGCCGCGGCGGTCGCAGGCGGGATGGGCTCCGGCTCGACGCCGATCTGGCGGGCGAGGATGTAGGCGCGCGCGCAGTCCTCGACCGCGACCGCCGTCGCGTAGGCGCGGTGCAGGTCCTGGCCGCAGACGACGATCCCGTGCTGGCCCATCACGGCGGCGCCGCCCTGCCCGACCACGTCGAGCATCATCTCCGCGAACTCGGGTGTGCCGGACATCATGAACGGGGCGACCGGCACCTCGGCGCCGATGCAGGCGGCCGCCTCGAGCAGCACCAGCGGGATCGGGTGCAGCGCCGCCGCGAAGCCCGAGGCGTAGGGCGCGTGGCAGTGAATCACCGACGCGACGTCCGGCCGGCGCCGGTAGAACAGGGTGTGCAGGGGAGTCTCGACCGTCGGCCGCCAGCGGCCCTCGACCACGCGCCCATCGCGATCGACGATCACGATATCCTCGGCCGTCATCGTGGCGTAGTCCGCGGCCGAGGGCGTCACCGCGATCAGGCCGCTCGCGCGGTCGAGCGCGCTGATATTGCCCTGCGCGCCGTGCGCCAGCCCGTCGGCGGTCAGCTGGCGCGCGTGGCGCAGGACATCCTCACGTAGCTCGGGAAGCAGCATGGCTTATTTCTCCTGGTGGATCGTCAATCCGTGGCAAAATCATAGCACAGATCCGCCGCGGGGCTGCGCGCCCCCCCGTGCCCCCGCGGGCGAGGGTGGGTCGCCACCCCCGCCGTCCCCCGGCCGGAGCCTTACCCCTGGGCCCCAAAATGATGCCGCCTTATTTTGAGCGCTTGGCGCGCATGCCTGGCTGAATCTACGCGCGGTGGGTCGTAACCCGGTCTGAAGGTATGTTGATAGGCATGCGCCACGATGTTTGCAGCTGCTTCGGCATCATTTGCCGGAGGGGGGCTGGGGGAACCGGCGTGGGTTCCCCCAGGTGGGGGCCGGGGGCGCAGCGCCCCGGAAAAAACAGCTGGCCGGCGGCCGCACGAACCAGCGTGGGTTCCCCCAGGCGGGGGATCGGAGGCGCAGCGCCCCGGAAGAAAGAAGAACCATCGGCGCGACTCAAATACTACATAGCGTAACATACAAATGATTGCGAAACTGTCACCTTCTTGAAAAGAGGCAGTCGCCCCAGCATCTTGTAGCTGCGAAAGCCGTGTGCTATACTCTGCACATCCGAACCGTCATCGTAGCTCCACGAGGCAATAGGGTGAGCGCCGAACAGCCCGAGGTGCTCCGCGAGGCACATTCCATCGTGGCCGAACAGCTAGCCCGGCTACGCGCCCTCGCCGAGAACACCCGGCGTGCCGGTGCAGTGGCTGGGGCTGCGCAGCGCCAGGCCGAGCGCCAGCTCGACGAGGCGCTGCTCCAGCAGCGCTCGGCTGTGCAGTGGCGCGCGCCGGCGGCGAAGGGGCTGAGCCAGCGCGTGGCCGAGCTGCAGGCGCGCTACGACCAGATCGAGCGCGAGGCCCGCGCGAACCAGCACGCGCTCAAGCAGCTCGAGCAGCTCATCCGCCAGATCGAGATGAGCAGCGGCGCGCTGACCGGCGCCGACGACAGCAGCACCGCCGACCCCTGGGTGCTGGCGCTGCGCGCGCAGATCATCCAGGGCCGCGAAGAGGAGCGCCAGCGGCTGGCGCGCGAAGTCCACGACGGGCCGGCCCAGGTGCTGGCAAACTCGCTGATGATCCTGGAGAGCGGCTACGCCCTGGCGCAGCAGTCGGGCCTGGAGAAGCTCGTCACGATGCTCGACCGGATGCGCGAGGCGACCAGAGACGGGCTGCACGAGGTCCGCCGCTTTATCGCCGACCTGCGGCCGGGCGCGCTCGAGGATCAGGGGCTGGCGGCCGCGCTAAGCGAGTACGTCCGCGGCTACAATAACGCCTATAGCGGCCAGGTGACTCTGGAGGCCGATCCGCTGCCGCGGCTGCCGCGCGAGACCGAGATCGTGCTGTACCGGATCGTCCAGGAGGCGCTGCAAAACGCGCACAAGTACGCCCGCGGCGCGCAGGTGGCCGTCCGGCTGGCGCGGCAGGGCAACCAGATGCACCTGTCGATCCGCGACGATGGGCCTGGCTTCGACCCACACGAGGTCGTGCGGCGCGCCGGGCGGAGCAACTGGGGGCTGACCAGCATGCGCGAGCGCGCCGAGCTGGTCGGCGCACGCTTCAGCGTCGCGTCGAGCCCCGGCCACGGGACCGAGGTCAGCGTCATTCTAGCGATCGAAGGCTAAGTCTTGAGTTTTGAGTTACGAAAGCCTTCCAACTCAGCACTCAGAGCTCAGAGCTGATAAAGGGAATAGTATGGCTGCAAGAATCCGCGTGCTGATTATCGACGACCATCCGCTATTCCGCCAGGGCATCCGCTGGAGCCTTGAGGAAGTCGGCGACATGGAGGTGGTCGGCGAGGCGGAGAACGGCCAGGAGGCGATCAAGCTTGCCGAGCGCACCATGCCCGACGTCGTCCTGGTCGACATCAACCTGCCTGGCCTGAACGGGCTGGAGGTCGCGCGGGTGATCAAGCGGCGCGAGCCGCGCATCGCGATGATCGTGCTGAGCGTGTACGAGGACGACGAGCAGCTGTTCCAGGCGATCAAGGTCGGCGCGGCGGCCTACTCGTCGAAGGATGTCCACCCGAACGCGCTGCTCACCATGATCCGCGAGGTCGCGCGCGGGCGCTACCTGATCAACGAGAGCGTGCTGGCCAAGCCGCACGTGGCCACGCGGGTGCTGCACCAGTTCCGCGAGCTGGCCTCGACCGAGGACGAGCAGACCTCGGCGCTGTTCGCGCCGCTGACGTCGCGCGAGATCGAGATCCTCGACTGCATCGCGCGCGGCCTCTCGAACAAGGAGATCGCCAACGAGCTGTCGATCAGCGGCCAGACCGTCAAGAATCATATCACCTCGATCCTCTCCAAGCTTCAGGTGAACGACCGCACGATGGCGGTGATCTACGCGATCCAGCGCGGCTGGATTCGCTATGGCTACTCACCGCAGGCCCCGCACCAGCCGGCCGAGTCGGCCGTCGACAGCGAGTAAGCGTGTGCGCTGCGGGCAGCGCGCTCGTTCCCCTGGCCGGGGCTGCGCGCCCCCGCGCGCCCACGCGGGCGGGGCTGCGCCCCCGCGCCCCCGCGGGCGGGGCTACACCCCGCGCCCCACTCGACTCATTCGGGGGCTGCGCGCCCCAATCGGTTGTGCGAGGGGCTGCGCGCCCCCGCGCCCCCGCGGGCGGGGGTGGGCCGCCACCCCCGCCGCCCCCCGGCCGGGGCTTGCGCCCTTGGACCCCCAAAAAGATGCTGTCTCTTGCTGAACGCTTGGCGCGCATGCCGGGCGGAATCCAGGCGCGGCGGGATGCAACTCGCCGCGCAAGGATGGTGCCAGGCATGAGCCACCAGCAATGCAACCGGGAAGGCCTCATTTGCCGGAGGGGGCCGGGGGCGCAGCGCCCCGGAAAAACCGGAGGTCTGGGACGCCGCATTAGGCTAAGCCCACGGTTGACGGTGCAGCGCATCAACCCTATCATTGGCGCGCCTAGATCAGCAGCTGCCCGAGCGCGAGTCGGGCGAGCGTCAGAAAGAGGAGCCGATGACCACCGAGACGCAGTCGAGCGATTCGCCCGCCAGAGGCGAGCCCAAGCAGGCCGAGAAGCTTCCCCCGATGCCCGAGGAGCCGCCCGTCCAGCGCCGCCACGAGCTGACGATCGGCGAGCGCACGCTGGTCTACCATACCACCGCCGGCATGCTGTCGCTCAAAAACGAGGCCGGCGAGACCGAGGCGCAGATCTTCTTCACGGCCTACACGCTGAACACGCCCGAGGGCGACCCGCAGCGCCCGCTGGTGTTTCTGTTCAACGGCGGCCCCGGCGCGGCGTCGATCTACCTGCACATGGGCTCGTTCAGCCCGCGGCGAGTGCGGCTGCACGACGACGGCACCATCCCGCCGCCGCCCTACCGCCTGGTCGACAACGAGCACACGCTGCTCGAAGAGGCCGACATGGTCTTCGTCGACCCGGTCGGCACCGGCTACAGCCGCGCCGCCAAGGAGGACCTGAACAAGAAGTTCTGGGGCGTCAAGGGCGACTACGAGTCGCTCGGCGAGTTCATCCGGATCTACCTCAAGCGCTACGGGCGCATGATCTCGCCGGTGTACCTGTGCGGTGAGAGCTACGGCACCTTTCGCGTCGCCGGCCTGGCCGACCATCTGCTCGGCAAGAACATCGCGCTGGCCGGGCTGATCCTGGTCTCGTCCATCCTCAACTACCCGGCGTCGGTCTACGCGAAGGGCAACGACCTGCCCTACGCGCTGCTGCTGCCGACCTTTACGGCGGCGGCGTGGTACCACCGGCTGCTGCCGGCCGACCTGCAGGAGCGGCCGCTGCGCGAGGCGCTGGCGGAGGCCGAGCGCTGGGCCGTGACCGACTACACGCTGGCGCTGATGCGCGGCGACCTGCTCGAGGGCCAGGAGCGCGCGGACGTAGTTGCCAAGATAGCGCGCTACAGCGGCCTGGAGCCGCGCTACATCGAGCGGAGCAACCTGCGGGTGACGTTCGATCGCTTCGTCAAGGAGCTGCTGCGCGACCGGCGCCGCAGCCTCTCGATGTACGATGCGCGGCTGACCAACATCGACGAGCTGGCGATCGGCGAGCGGCCCGACTTCGATGTCATCCTGGCCGTGCTGGGCGCGCCCTACACGATGCTGTTCAGCGACTACGTGCGCAGGGAGCTGGGCTACACCAACGACCGCGAGTATATCACGCTCAGCATGAAGGTCAACCAGGAATGGGACTACGGCAAGCTGGACGAGGGCGGGCCGGACGCGAGCGCGGCGCTGCGCAGCGCGATGAGCAAGAACCCATACATGCGCGTGTTCGTCGCGCGCGGGATCTACGACTTCGCGACCTCGTACTTCGCGATCGAGCACACCCTGAACCACCTGGGCCTCGACCCGTCGCTGCGCGGCAATATCCGCTACGGCGACTACGAGTCCGGCCATATGATCTATATCGACCTGGCGTCGCTGGCGCGACTCAAGGCCGACGTGGCCGTGTTCCTTGGCGCCGCCGGCGCGTGATTCGGATCACCCCTCCCCTTCTAGGGGAGGGGGGTAGGGGGAGCCTTGCGCAAGACGTCAGCGCGCCTCGCCGCGGACGAGGGCGCGCGCGATCGCGTTGTGGCGCGCGATCAGCGGCGGCAGGTCGACGCCCTGCAGCAGCCCGTCGCGCACGCGCACGCGCCCGTCGATCACGCTCAGGTCGACGCCAGGGGGCTGGCAGAACACCAGCGCGGCCAGCGGGTCGTGCACGGCGCCGCCGGCCAGGCCGAGCGTGTCGAGCCGGTAGCCGATCAGGTCGGCGGCCATCCCTTGCGCGAGCTGGCCGATATCGTCGCGGCCGAGCGTCGCCGCGCCGCCGCGGGTGGCCAGCCGCAGCGCCTCAAGCGCCGTCAGGCCGGCCGGGTCGCCGCTCACGCGGTGCAGCAGCAGCGCCTGGCGCGCCTCGGCCAGCATGTGCGAGCCGTCGTTCGAGGCCGAGCCGTCGACCCCCAGCCCGACGCGAGCCCCCGCCCGCTGCAGCGCCCGCAGCGGCGCGATGCCCGAGGCCAGCCGCATGTTCGAGGTCGGGCAGTGCGCCACGCCAGTGCGGGTGTGCCCCAGGCGCGCCACCTCGTCGGCCGAGGGGTGCACGACGTGCGCGTGCCAGACATCCTGCCCGACCCAGCCCAGGTCCTCGGCTAGCTCGACCGGCGTGCGGCCAAAGGCGGCCAGACAGTAGTCGGCCTCGTCGCGCGTCTCGGCCAGGTGGGTGTGTGAGTGCACGCCGTAGGCGCGCGCCAGCTCGACGCTCTGGCGCATCAGGTCGGGCGAGACCGAGAACGGCGAGCAGGGCGCCAGGACCACCCGCAGCATCGCGTAGCGGCCCGCGTCGTGGTACTGCTCGATCAGCCGGCGCGAGTCGCGCAGAATGGCATCCTCGTCCTCGACCACCCGGTCGGGCGGCAGGCCGCCCTTCGACTCGCCGACCGACATGGAGCCGCGCGCCGCGTGGAAGCGCAGGCCCAGCTCGGCCGCCGCCTGGATCTGGTCGTCCAGGCGCGCGCCGTTCGGCCAGATGTAGGTGTGGTCGCTGGAGGTCGTGCAGCCCGAGAGGATCAGCTCGGCGATCGCGATCTTCGCGCTGACGTAGACCGCCTCGGGCGTCAGGCCGGCCCAGATCGGGTAGAGCGTGCGCAGCCAGCCGAACAGGTTGGCGTCCTGGGCCGCCGGCAGGTTGCGGGTCAGCGTCTGGTAGAAGTGGTGGTGCGTGTTGACCAGGCCGGGCAGGATGACCATGTCGCGCGCGTCGATCACCTCGTCAGCCACGGCGGGCAGCATCTCGCTCGGCCCGACCTGCCGGATGACGTTGCCCTCGACGTACAGCCCGCCGCCGGCGATCCGGGTGTCGGCGTCGTCCATCGCGACCAGCAGGGTCGCATTGTTGATGAGGAGTGTTGGCATTTCTCGTGCTCCTAGTGCAATTGCAGATTGTAGATTGCAGATTGCGACTAGGGCATAATGAAGCCAGGGAGGCTAGCGACTACCCCCCCGCCAGCCTGATTTTGCACTAGTCGGCGCTTACGCCGCGAATGTGGCCTCGTAGAAAATGCCGGGCGAAGCAAAAGAGCAACGTGCGGCCACCGTAAAGTATAGCATAGGATGCCGACATGCCAGTGGATTCCGCCGGGCCTGCGCACCAAGCGCTGCGCGTGAGACGACCTTGCTTTTAGGGCCCAGGGGCGAAGCCCCGGCCGGGGGCGCGGGGCGCGCAGCCCCGCGAGAGCGCCAGACCAAAGCTGTTGTATACTAGTCGCGTTCAATCGCCCAGCTGTATCGATAGGTTAAGCCCTCAATGCGCCCACTCTACATCTCCCCGACCGGCCGCGGCGGCGTGGACTTCGGCATCCAGAACATCCTGCGCTCGGTGCGACGGGCCGGGCTCGCCCAGGCCGAGCTGCTGCGGCTGCCCGAGATCTACAACTTCATGCCGTTTCTGATTCGCCGCGGGCTGCCGGCCGGCTGGTGGGAGAACTTCGACGTCGTCCAGGGCCGCTCGCGCGTGGCCTTCGCGCTGCGCGCGCCCGGCCGCCCGCTGGTCACGACCGTGCACCACCTGACCACCGACCCGGACCTTCAGCCCTACAGCTCGCTCGCGCAGCGCCTGTTCTACCGGCTGGTCGAGAGCCGCTACGACGGCTGGTCGGTGCGCGAGGCCGACGCGGTGGTGTGCGTCTCGCGCTACACCCAGCGACAGGTGGAGCAGACCTACGGCCGGATGGACAGCGTGCTGGTCTTCGACGGGATCGACACCGATGTGTTCGTGCCGACGCCCGGCCTCGCTCGGCGCGACGATCTGCCCCGCTCCGACGCCAGGGTGCGGCTGCTGTTCGTCGGCAACCGCACGCGCCGCAAAGGCTTCGACCTGCTGCCGAAGATCATGGACCGGCTGCCCGGCGACTACGTGCTGTACTACACCGGCGGCTTCCAGGGCGCGAACGAGGGGACACCGCACCCGCGCATGGTCTCGATCGGCTCGCCCGACCGCGCCGGCCTGGTCGCCGCCTACCAGTCCAGCGATATCCTGCTGTTCCCCTCGCGCCTGGAGGGTTTCGGTATCGCGCCGGCCGAGGCGCTGGCCTGCGGCCGGTCGGTGGTGACCACCAACGCCTCGGCGCTGCCGGAGGTGGTCGACCACGGACAGAACGGCCTGCTCTGCCCGCGCGACGACGTGGCCGCCTACGCCGATGCCGTGCGCCAGCTGGGCGAGGACGCCGCGCTCAGGCGCTGCTTCGGCGAGCACGGCCGCGAGAAGGTCGCGCGCTTGTTCGGCTACGATCAGCTCGCCGGTGGGCTGATCGCAGTGTACGAGCGGCTGCTGCAATAGTACACGGCGATGCCAAATGCGTGAAGCGCGAAGCGTGATCTGGGCTCTGTTCACGTTTCGCGTTTGTGGTCGAACATTCTAGCGTGCCAACCTGCTAACGTTTGAACCTCCCGCCTTCCGCGCCCGCTCCTGATACCACGCCACCGTCGCGCCGATCGCCTGGCGCAGCGGGGTCGTGTGGTCGCCGAAGGCCCGCGCAAACTTGCCGTGGTCGACCACGAACGGCTCCTCGAACTCGTAGAGCATCTCGGCCAGCTCGCGCATGATCGGCATGGCCAGCCCGAGGCCGCGCACGAGCCAAGGCGGCAGCGCCTGCAGCCGCGGTGCATGCCCGGCAGCCTCGAACGCCAGCGCCACGAGCTCGCGCGTCGTCACGGCCGGCGCGGCGGGCAGGTGCCAGGCCTGCCCAAGCGCCTCCTCGCGCTCGCCGAGGGTCGCCAGGCCCTTGGCGATGTCGGGCACGTAGGCGTAGGTGTGCGGCATGTCGGGGTTGCCGGTTGTCTGGGCCGGCTTGCCCGCCACGGCGTTGGCGAACACCCGCTCGCCGGCGGCCGAGTCGATCGCGCCAGGCCCGAAGAAGTCGGAGGCCCGCCCGATCGCGACGCGCACCGTGCCGGCCGCGTGGGCTGCCAGCAGATCCTCGGCCATGCGCGCGCGCGTGCGGCCCTTGCGCGTCGTCGCCGTGTAGGGCAGGTCCTCGGTCAGCGGACGCCCGCCGGTCGGGCCGTACATGTAGACGTTCTCCATCACCACCAGCTTCGCGCCGGCGGCGGCCGCCCCCGCGAGCACGCCCGCCTGCAGTGGCGGAAACTGCTCGGGCCAGGCGGTGTAGGGCGCGTTGAGGCAGTTGTAGACCACCGACGCGCCCGCGCAGAGCGCGCGCGCTGACTCGGGGTTGGTCACGTCGCCGGCCAGCACCTCCACGCCGGCGGGCGCGGCCAGCCGGCCGCTGCGACTCACGACTCGGACGCGCCGGCCGCGCGCGACCAGCTCCTGCATCACCGCGCTGCCGACCGGGCCGGCGCCAAAGATCACGTGCAGATCGACCGTGCTCATCGTTGGTTCCTCTCTTTTGTCAGTTGGGCGTACGAAGCTATGCCACCCCTTGCGAGATGGCGCTCGCCAATTTCTATTGAAGATGCCTGTCGTAGCGGATTGGCAGGGGGCAAAGGTGCTAGCGGATGTTTGTCAGGCGCATCGCTATTGCATATTGGAATGTTGGAACGTTCAACCTGCCAACGTGCAACAGCAGCCGAATGCCAATATGCATACCAAGCGACCCGCTAGCGGTCCAACCCTCGAACGTTCAACCCGATCTCTCTTAATGTGTTCGCCATCTGGATCTGGTAGAACGCCGCGCTATCGCCGACCACCGGCTGCAGGTGGTTGAACAGCTCCAGCATAATGATGCCGTGCAGCCGCGGCCAGGCCACCACGCCCAGGTACAGCGCCAGCGGCGGCACGCCATAGCCATCGCGCGCGACCAGCGCCGCGAAGTGCGGCTCCAGCTGCGGCGGGATGGCCCGATACTCAGCGGTTGGGACAAGCTCGCCGCTCGCCAGTGCCGCCGCGATTAGCTCGATGAACACCCGGAACCCGCGTGCGACTGCCGGCACAGTGATCTCGCGCGGTGCGTCGTAGCCGGGGACTGGGTTGCCGTAGATCAGCTGGAAGTCGGTCGGGTGCGCCAGCGCCCACGCGCGGTACGCGAGCGTCGCCGCCATCAGCTGCCTGGCGAGCGGCGCGCCGGCGGCGGCGCGGCGGGCCTGTTCGAGCGCGTCGGCCAGCGCGTTGAAGGCGTCGACGATCAGTGCAGTGAGTAGGTCGTCGCGGCTGGCGAAGTAGTGGTACAGCGCCGGCGCGCTCAACCCCATCTCACGGGCGATCGCGCGGATCGAGATGCCCTCGGCCCCCAGCTCGGCCATCAGCCGCCGAGCGGTGGCCTTGATCTCATCGGCGGTGGCGGCGTGCTGCTTCTCACGGCGCGTCGGCGGCATGGCGGTCCTTTCTTGGAGCTTTTATACGTAAGAATAAAATAACATTGTTATATTATTCTTACAGTGTTAGATTATACTACCTGAGCAGAGGTTTGTCAATGCCTTCCGGGGCGCTGCGCCCCCGGCCCCCCGCCTGAGCGCCCGTGTCGGGCGTTCCTTGTCTCCGGAGCGCTGCGCCCCCGCCAGCTTTTCTCTGGGGCGCAGCGCCCCGGCCCCCCTTTGGCAAATGATGCCTTCTCGGCTGCATTGCTGGCGGCCATGCTCAGCAGTACTCCCAGCGGGGCGGGTTCCATCCCGGCGCGCCTGGATTCAGCCAGGCATGCGCACCAAGCACTGGAACAGAGGCGGCATTCTTTTTGGGTCCAGGGGCGAAGCCCGGAGCGGGGGGCGCGCAGCCCCCGAAACCTGCCGGGGGCGGCTCAATGCCGCGTATAATAGCAGACGGGCACACACTGGCAGCAGAAAGGAGCGATTGATGAGCGAGCACGTCTACAAGCTGGTCGAGCTGGTTGGGTCATCCAGCACGGGGATCGAGGATGCCGTCCAGAACGCGATCGCCAAGGCGTCGGCGACGATTCGCAACATGCGCTGGTTTCAGGTGGTCGAGACGCGGGGCTACATCGAGGATGGGAAGGCCGCCTATTGGCAGGTGACGGTCAAGATCGGCTTCACGATCGAGGACTGACGACCGCTCGCCCGGCCCAGACGATGGACGATGGACGATCGGAACGCCACCATCGTCCATCATCCACCATCGATTTACAGTGCTCCAAACCTCAAGCCCCAAGCCTCGGGCCCTATAGCGGTGCGCAAAAGCATTGAGCCAGTACGCAAGGACGAGACGCCGTTGTGATGCGATCCGTCGTACTGCCGACTGGCTCCTGCCGACTGCTCACTGCTATAAGCCTCACGCCGTCACGTCGAGCGTGTCCGAGACGGCCAGGCCAGCCCAGGCCAGGCGCTCGCGCAGCGCCGCGACCGAGCGGGTGTCGACCAGCAGCAGGTCGGGCGCCAGCGCGGCGCGCAGGAACGGCTTGAGCATCGGGCTGCCCTGGATCGCAGCAAATACCGCCGGATCTGGGCAGCGCAGCAGCGTCACGCTCGCCAGGCTGAGCTGCGCGGGCTTGCCGGCCCAGGCGCGCAGCGCCAGACCGAGCAGCGGCGGGAGCGGCCGGACCAGCCGGTCTTTCAGCAGCGCCATCAGCTGCGTGAGCGTCCCGCCGGCCTTGATCGCCGCCGCGACGCTGGCCGCCGTGAGCCGCCAGCCGCTGGGCTGGACCTCGGCCCACTGGTTGAGCTGCGGCCGCACCAGCAGGTCGGGCATCGCGTCGATCAGCTTGAGCGCGCCATCCTCGTGCGCCGACAGACATGGCGGCAGCGCGTCGGCGTAGTCCAGCAGCTGGTGGGGCGGCAGCGCGCGCGGCGTGCCGGTGAGCAGGATGAACCGATCGCCGACCGGCATGCCGGGGATGCCGCTCGCCAGCTGCTGCCGGCGCGACAGCTCGTCGGGAAATTCCAGCAGGCTCGCGCGCCGCCGCAGCGTGATTCGCTCGCGCTGCCCGGCCCACTCGCGGATGCTCGCGGCAACGTTCTGCGGCAGATCGCCCTCGGCGCCCTCGCGCAGCTGCGCCAGCAGGCCGTCGATCTGGCTGCCGGCCTCCAGCCCCTGGTAGATCGACTCGCGCGTGATGTGGTAGGTGGCAACGTGCGCCTGCGCCTGCAGCCGCTCGGCGTGCCGCTCGACGAGCGCGATCTGCTCGGGGCGCGCGCGGTCGAGGTAGACCACCACATCGAAGTTCGGCTGCACCCGCCAGGCCGGACCTTCGGCCGGCTCCACCGCCGCGAGCGCGGCCGCGTCGACGCGCAGCAGCGTGCGCCCCAGCTCGGTCAGGCGCACGCAGATCGGCCGGCCGCCCTCCAGCCCCAGCTCGACCACCCCCAGGAAGTAGAGCCAGGTCGTCAGCGCGGCGTCGATCCAGGGCCGCTCGCGCTGCAGCCAATCCTCGCGCAGCCGGGCGCGCCAGGCCTTCAGCTCGCGCTCGATCTCGTCGGGCGCCTTGTTAAAGAAGTACGGCTGGGCGGTCGACGAGAACAGCGAAAAGTGCTCGCCGACCCGCTCGAACAGCGCGCGCTCCAGGTCGTCGACGGCGAAGAAGTCGTCGGTGTTCGGCAGCGCGGCCAGCGCGACGACCAGCGCCAGGCGGCCCTGGACGCGGTAGATGCCGGTGGAGCCGCCCCACCAGCTATTGCCATACTCCGGCCAGGCCCGCGCGCGGATGAAGCCGCGCAGCACCTGGCCGATCTGCTCGGCGTAGGAGCCGCGCGTCAGCTGATCGATCGGCCCGCGGACGACCAGTGAGTCGTCGGTGCGCTCGACCAGCTGCGCCCGCTCCAGCGCCGTGGTGAACGCGCCGACCGGGTCGGGCAGCGCCAGACCGTCGACGGTGATGCTCTGCTCCTGCCAGCTCAGCGCGCGCAGCAGCTTGCGGATATCGGCTGCGCGCGGGGCGCCGGCCTTGGTCAGCTGCAGGCCGCCGATCGTCTCGATCGCCTGTAGGATGGCGAGGATATCCAGCATCACCCCGGCGGGCCGGCGGGCGAGCGGGCCTGGCGGCGGCGCGGCCGGCGGGATGCGCAGCGGCGCGTACTCGGGCGGCCCGATATGCTCCAGCAGCCGCTCGTCCGAGAACACCGTGCCGCCGTCGCCGTAGTGAAAGGAGTCGTAGAAGGCCAGGGCGCGCGAGCTGTCGTACAGCAGCAGGCCGCGCTTGTGCAGCGGCTCGATCAGCTCATGGGCATCGCTGCGCGTCCAGCCGCGCGACTTCGGCAGCGCAACGCCCGAGGCGCGCAGCGCGGTCGCCAGCGCGACGGCCTCGATCGTGCCGCCCATCCACTTGACGATCGCAAGCGCCGTGCGCTCGTAGGGCGTCAGGCTGGCGATTGCCTCGCTCACCAGCCGGCGGCTGGCCAGCCCGCGCACGATGATCCCGACGCACTCCTCCTTACGCGGTGGGGCCTTCGCACCCCAGAGCTTGACCATCGGCTTGAGGTCGCTGATGGAGAGGTGGGGCAGGTAGGCGTCGAAGCGGCGGAAGCTCGTGGCCATCGCGGCTACTCCGAGAGCACTTTGGGCGTGTGGCCGAGCTTGCGCAGCCGGGCGAGCAGCGCGTCGAGCTGCCCCGGCGCGACGATCGCGACTCGATCGTCGAGGCGCACGAGCAGGAAGCGCGCCGCGCCGGCGTCGGCCAGCAGCGCGTCGAGCTGCCAGCCCTCCGCGACCTCGACGATCGGCAGGTTGGAGTGCAGCCTGGGCTCGGCCGGCTGCTTTGGCTTTTTGGTCACTGGCGCACCCTGCAGTTCGCTTGTCTGAAGCGCCGGCATCGCCGGCTGGGAACCGGGCCTCATTCTAACCGGCGCGCGGCGGATCGGCAAATCAGTGTGGGTGATTCTGTCGGAGGGCTGCGCCCCCGGCCCCCCGCTTCTGTCGGAGGGCTGCGCCCCCCGACACCCCGCCTGACACTCGCGGCGCGCAGCTCTTTTCCGGGGCGCTGCGCCCCCGGTCCCCCGCCCGGGGGAACCCGCGCCGGTTCCCCCGGCCCTCCTCCGGCAAATCAGGCTGTCTCCATTTCAATGCCAGTGGCCCATGCCTCACACCATTCCGAGCACAGCCTGTGCACATCCGCCCCGTGTGGATTCAGCCAGGCATGCACCACAAACGCTGAGAATGAGACGGCATTCTTTTTGGGTCCAGGGGCGCGCAGCCCCTTGACTCGAACAGTACAATAGAGAGGCCCACACCGCGTCGAACACCATCGCGCGCCCGCTCAGCGCGGGAGCAGTGCAGCCCGCGTCGCCCGGGGCGCCGCCGCGAGCGCAGACAGGCGGCATCCTTCGGCTGCACGCCTGACCGGCGCGGGCCGGTTTGTACGGCACAGGGAGCCAGCAAGTTGAGGAGCACGCATATGGCACATCCGCCAAGCGCAACCAAGATCATGCTCATCCGCCACGCCGAGAAGCCTGTCCAAGATCAGCCGCCGGTCGGCGCCCTCGCCGGGGTCGAGTACGACGGCTCGCAGAGCTCCAAGTCGCTGATCGTCCGCGGCTGGCAGCGCGCCGGCGGGCTGGCCTGCCTGTTCGACCCGGCGCACGGGCCGCTGCAGCACCCCGACCTGGCCCGGCCCCAGTTCCTCTACGCGGCCCTGCCCGGCAGCGACGGCGACAGCCAGCGGCCCTACGAGACGATCCTGCCGCTCAGCCAGCGGCTGCAGATGACCATCAATATCGAATACGCCAAGGCCGACACCACGCCGCTGGTGGACGACGTGCGGCAGTGCGCCGGGGTCGTGCTGATCTGCTGGGAGCACGGCGAGATCCCCAAGATCGCGAACAAGATCCTGGGGGACAGCACGACCGCGCCGCAGAAGTGGCCGGCGGATCGCTTCGACGTCGTGTGGGTGTTCGACTGGCTGCCCAAGTCGAGTCTGTATGCGTTCAGCCAGGTGCCGCAGTGCCTGCTGGTCGGCGACTCGCCCTCGAAGATACACTGAGGGCGAAAGGTGCGCTAGCCGAGCGACGGCGCCGGCGCGGCGACGAGGTAGCCGCGCTCGCGGCACGCCGCCACGAACTGCCGGTAGGGCTCGGCGTAGCGCTCGGCGTCGAGGCGCGGCGTGATCACCTCGCCCACGTGGACCATCGCGCGCGCCGCGGTGGCCAGGTCGGCGTACAGGCTGGCGCTGGCGGCCAGCACCGCCGCGCCGAAGGCGGCGTCGACCTGCTGCGGCACGGCCAGCGGGTGGTTGAAGACGTCGGCGCGGATCTGCAGCCAGACCCGGCTGCGCGCCCCGCCGCCCGCCACGCGCACTGGCCCCAGGATCGGGGCGCCAAGCGCCTCGAGGGTCTCGTAGGCCAGCCGCTCGAGGTAGGCCACACCCTCAAGGCAGGCGGTGTACTCGCGCTCGGGCGTCTCGGCCGTGCCGACCATGAAGCCGCGCGCCTGCGGATGCGCGAACGGGAAGCGCTCGCCGACCCGCTCGAGCGGGTAGCAGATCAGGCCCGAGGGCGTCAGCCGGGCCGCCTTGGCGTCCATCGCCGCGAGGTCGGCGCCGGCGAAGCGGCGCGCGAGCACCTCGCCGCCGGTGTTGCTCGCGCCGCCGGGCAGCCACATCCCGGCCGGGTGGCGGTGTGAGTAGAATCGGCCGGCCGGGTCGCGCAGCAGCGTCGACGTCACGCCCTTGATCACCAGGGTCGTGCCGAGCACGCTGAGCCACTGGCCTGGCTCGCTGGCCCCGCCCGCCATCTGCGCGGCGCAGCCGTCGGTCATGCCGGCGACGACCGGCAGCCCGGCGGGCAGGCCGGTGGCGGCGGCGACACCCGGCGTCACGCGGCCGATCACGACGCCGGGCGAGACCACCCGCGGCAGCCGGTCGACCGCCAGGCCCAGCTCGGCGCCGATGAAGTCGGGCCAGCGCAGATCGGCCAGGTCGTAGCCGCTCTTGAGCGCCTGGCTCCAGTCGCTCGTGCCGTACTCGCCGGTCAGGCGCCCGACCAGCACATCGCCCGAGTGAGCGTAGTAGCGCGCGGCCGCGCATGCCTCCGGCTCGTGGCGCTGCAGCCACAGCAGCTTGGGCAGGCCGAACGAGGCGTCGAAGCGGTAGCCGAGCTTCGACGCCAGCGCGGCGCCGGCCTGGTTGAGCAGCTCCGCCTCCGCGGTCGCCCGCCGGTCGCTGTACATGATCGCCGGGCGCAGCGCGCGCCCGCGCCCGTCCAGCAGGCAGATCGTGCCCGAGGTCGCCGTGATCGAGAGCGCCGCCAGCGCTGCGCTGCGCGAGCCAAGCGCGGCCGTGGCCTGGCGCAGCCCCAGCGCGGCCGCGCGCCACCAGTGATCCGGGTCTTGCTCGAACCAGCCGTCCGCCGAGAGCTGCGACGGCACGCTATGGCTCACCTGCGCGACGACACGCCCGACCGAGTCGGCGATCTGCACTCGCACGCCCTGTGTGCCGACGTCGATCCCGACGACCAGCCCGCTGTCGCTTGTCACGGCTGTGCTCCATCATCTGCGGTCGCGCGTGTGGACGATCGCGCGCTGCTCTTGCTGCGACGCCGCCGGGCGTTCGTACACCGTTCCAACGCGCGGCAGGCCGAGAGATCAAGTTTAGCAAGAAACGCCCGCGCCCAAAACGACCAAAAGAAGAGACTTGGCCCTATTGTAAGGGCGAGTGGCGGCCTAGCCAAAAGGAGGGGGGCCAGGCGTCGCGCGCATCCGGGCGCACATAACAAGCAGCGCCGGAAATTCCGGCGCTGCTTCGGGGCTCTGGTGGGCCGCCCAGGATTCGAACCTGGAACCAAGTCGTTATGAGCGACGTGCTCTGCCATTGAGCTAGCGGCCCGCGATGGGCGATATCGTACCATGACCGCGGCCGCGGCGCAAGCCTGTTTCGAGCGGGGCGCTGCGCCCCCGGCCCCCCCCGCTTTTGCCAGGGTGCTGCGCCCCGGCCCCCGTCTGCGTGTCGTGCCGACAGCCTTCAGGTTTTCTCCGGGGCGCTGCGCCCCCGGCCCCCCGCCCGGGGGAACCCTCGCCGGTTCCCCCGGCCCCTCCGGCAAATGATGCCGTACCAGTTGTAAGCATCGTGGCAGATGCCTCGCACCATTCCGATCAGACCTATTGTTTTCCATCGCGCGTGGATTCAGCCAGGCATGCACGTCAAGCATTAATGTGAGGGGCGCGGGGGGCGCGCAGCCCCCCGAACATATACGGCGCTTCTGGTATACTACCGGGCACACGAGAGCAGCGCGCCGCGCCACACCCGACGATCGCACCAACTCGCCTGTTCGTGAACGGCTCAATCGCACCAGGAGAGGTGAAGATGGCAGGGGTCTTCGACATCGCCCTACGCCTGGCCGGCGTGCTGATTCTGGTCGCGCTGAACGGGTTCTTCGTGGCCGCCGAGTTCGCGCTGGTCGGCTCGCGCCGCACGCGCCTGGACCAGCTCGCGTCCACCGGGAATCGCGCGGCGGCGCTCGGCCGCCAGATGCAGGACGACCTGGATCGCTACATCGCCGCGGCCCAGCTTGGCATCACGCTGGCGAGCCTGGCGCTCGGCTGGATCGGCGAGGGCACGATCGCCGCGCTGGTCGATCCGCCGATCGAGGCGCTGATGGTCTGGCTGCTCGGCAACTTTGCCGTCGCGGAGGCGCTGTCGCTCACGATCAGCCACGGGGTCGGCATCGCCGTGTCGTTCTTCATCATCACCTCGCTGCATATCGTGCTCGGCGAGCAGGCGCCCAAGGTCTTCGCCATTCGCGCGCCCGAGCAGACCGCCCTGTTCATCGCGCGGCCGCTGGCGATCTTCAACGGCATCTTCAGCCTGGTCATCCACTTTCTCGACTGGGCGACCGAGGCGGTGCTCAAGCTGTTCGGGATTCGCGAGCCGGGCGGGCATACGAAGGTGCACTCCGCCGACGAGCTGCGCCTGCTGGTCGAGGAGAGCGGCGAGGCCGGCGTGCTGGATGAGGAGGAGCAGGAGATGCTGATCAACGTCTTCGCCTTCGCCGACCGGCCGGCCTACCAGGCCATGCTGCCGCGCACCGAGGTGGTGACGATCGACCACGACGCGACGATCCGCGAGTTCCTCGACCGCTTCGCCGAGACCGGCCACACCCGCTTCCCGGTGCTCGGGCCCGGCGGCGTCGACGACGTCAAGGGCATTATCTCGGCCAAGGAGCTGCTGGTCGCGCTGCGCGACGGCGCGGCCAGCTTCGACCAGCCGATCACGCCGCTGATCCGGCCGGCGTTCTTCACGCCCGAGAGCAAGCGCATCGGCGACCTGCTGCAGGAGCTGCGCGACAAGCACAACCGCATGGCCATCCTGATCGACGAGTACGGCGGTATGGCCGGCGTCGTCACGATGGAGGACCTGATCGAGGAGATCGTCGGCGAGCTGGACGACGAGCTTGAGCACGACGCGCTGGAGCTGCGCACGATCGACGACCGCACGACCGTGGTCGAGGGCCAGATCCGCGTCGAGGACGTCAACGAGGAGCTCGGCCTGCATATCCCGCCGGGCGACTACGAGACGCTGGCCGGCTTCATCCTGGCGCGGCTGGGCCGCCTGCCCGAGACCGGCGACTCGCTGACCTACGACGGGGCGCACCTCACGGTGATCGAGATGCAGGGGCCGCGGATCAAGCAGATCGAGATCAAACGGCAGTAGTCAGATGTCAGTAGTCAGATGTCAGTAGTCAGATGCATTATGCCATCTTCTGACTACCGACTACTGACTACCGGCTACTGAGGCGCCGCCGAACTGCACCCCCAGTTTGCGCTGGTCGTGCTGGGCCGGGTCGACATCGGCCGGCACCCATTGGCCGCTGGCGATCCTCAGCAGGAACGTGCCGGTCGCCGGGGCCGCCTGGCCGCGCGGGTCGATCGTGTAGTGGTAGTCGGCCATCCCGCCACTCAGCTCGACGCAGCGCTCGCCGATGAGCGGCCGGTCGGGCAGCGCGAAGCTCGTCTCGGGCAGGTACGCCAGGCACACCCGCGCCGGGCCGAGCGCGGCCGGCCGCGTGGCGCCGGGCGCCAGCCTCAGCGCCAGGTCGAGCGGGGCGCCGTCGCGCGGCCAGGGCAGCCGCAGCAGCGCGTCGCCGTCGGTCCAGGCCAGCGCCGCGCCGTCGATCCGCTCGGGGTGGTAGAAGCCGCGCAGCTGCGCGGTGTAGTCGTCGACCGCGATCGCGCGTGGCGCAGCCGGCGCCGGGTCGGGCGTCAGGCGGTAGACGTTGAAGTCGAACACGAACTCCTGGATGCCGCGCGGCTTCTGATCCCGCAGCTGCTGGAACTCGGGCAGCCGCAGCACGGCCGGGCCGACCAGATCGGCGCGCAGGCCGGGCAGCTCGACCGCGCCGTTCGCGCCGAGCGCCAGGTAGACCTGGCGGCCCTGCGTCTGCCAGCGCTCCACGTAGCGCGCGAGCTGCTCGGCGTACTTGCCGGGGTCGGCGCTGCGGATCGCGAATGCGTTCAGGCCGAACGCGTACTTGAGCGGCGTGATCATCAGGTCGGGCGTGTCGCGCGCCTCGCCGCGGAACAGCAGCACATCCTCCGGCTCGAAGCGCCCGGCCACGCCCGCGAGCTGATCCAGCGCCCCGGCGTACTCCACGTGACGGTACAGCCGCCAGCTGGTCGCGGCGAAGAAGCCCACCAGCGCCAGCGTCAGGGCGAGAGACGATAGGCGGTAGGCGAAGGACCAACGACCAAAGACGAACGACCAACGACGAGCCGGCGAAGCGCCGTCTATGAGCCCTTGGTCCTTGGTCCTTGGTCCTTGGTCCTTGGTCGCCACGCGGGCCAGCGCCACGATCGCGTACGCCATCCCCAGGCTGAAGGCCGGGTAGGTCAGCGGGATGTAGCGCCGCAGGATGTAGATGTAGGTCAGGTCGCTGGCGCCGTAGGCCAGGCGGATGAAGAAGAACGTGCTGATCAGGCTGGCGACCAGGAACAGCCACGAGGCGCGGCTCAGCCCGCGCCAGCACCACAGCGCGAAGCCGGCCAGCCCCAGCAGCACGCCGAGCGGCGAGAGGTACCAGCCGACCCGCACGAGGTTGGCCTGGGCGATCCCGATCTTCTCGGACTCGCCGGGGTTGCCGGGCGAGAAGGCGGTCGCGTCGAGCGCGGGGGCGGCCTGCCCGCGAAGCCACTTCGGCAGCGCGCCGAGCAGGTACGCGACCTGGTTGGGGTGCTCGGGCAGCGGGATCGGCGCGCCGATGTAGCCCTGCAGCGCGAGGCACGCCCCCGAGGGCGCGCGCAGCTGGGCCGGCGCCAGGCAGCCCGGCGCCGCAGCCAGCGTCTGCGCAGTCAGGATCTGCGGGCGCACCAGGTAGCCATAGACGCCCAGCAGCGCGACGAGCAGCGCGCACGCCGCCGCCAGCCCGCGCCGGTAGCGCAGCGCCACGCGCTCGATCCAGCGCAGCGGCCGTCCGTCGCGCCGCAGCAGCGCCAGCCCGATCACCAGGACGGCCAGCAGCCCCAGCTCGATCGGCAGCCGCAGCGGCTTCTTGAGGACGCTGCGCGACGTGCCGTAGAAGATCTCGCGCAGCACCGGCGTCAGGAACGGCAGCGTCAGCGTGGCGACGATCGCCGAGGTGTCCTGCAGGCGCGCGAACAGCGTGTCGAAGAAATAGGCCCGCGAGATAAAGGTGATGTGCAGCGCGGCCTGCAGCAGCATCGCGCCGAGGCCGCCGGCCAGCGCCCAGTGCGCGCTTCGCCAGCGCTTCGCCAGCATGCTATAAAGAAGGTAGAGCAGCAGCGGCCCGACGATCAGGAAGAAGTCGATCCGCGCCAGCGCCAGCTGCCCGGCCGCG
This sequence comes from Candidatus Ribeiella danica, assembly GCA_016717335.1. Taxonomy (GTDB): domain Bacteria; phylum Chloroflexota; class Chloroflexia; order Chloroflexales; family Roseiflexaceae; genus Ribeiella; species Ribeiella danica. Next base: position 90,264 of record JADKFS010000002.1, on the reverse strand, counting down.
ACGCCGGCGATCAGACCGGCGAACAACGCGCGCGACGTGGGGCTTGGGGCTTGGGGCTTGGGGCTTGGGACATCGACATCGGCCACATCGTCGCGCGCCAATCCTGACTGCTGACTGCTGACTGCTGACTGCTGACCCCTGCCCCCTGCCCCCTGCATCACCGCGAAGGCGTACAGCGCCGCGAAGCTGAGGAACTGCGCGCAGGCCTCCGAGGTCGAGTAGCGGCTGAACCAGACCTGCACGCCGTTCAGCGCCAGGAACAGCATCCCCAGCAGCCCGACCCAGCCGCCGGCCAGCCGGCGCCCGAGCATCCCGACGCTCCAGACGCCCAGGAAGCCCAGCAGGCCGGTGGCCAGGAGGCCGCCCTGCAGGCCGAGCAGGCTCGCGAGCAGGCCGATCCAGGCCGGGTACAGGTGGAAGAACTGCGGCACCACCAGGCCGCGCTCCAGGTCGCCATCCTTGATCAGGAAGCCCGAGAAGCGCATGCGCGTGGCGATGAAGCGCTCGGGGTTCTGCGTGCCCAGGAAGTTCGTCTCGGCCTGCGCCGCCCCGTCGCGCAGCGCGGCGTCGCCCGATCGCTGGTCGAGCGCGATCTGGCGCACCAGCTCGTCGTACTGCACGATCGCCCCGGTGCGGGCGATCCCGAAGCCGGTGTTGGCGTACACGCCGGCGTCGCGCGCGCCCAGCACGACCTCGAACGGCCGCGCCACCAGCAGCGCGAAGACCAGGCCGACCGCGACGAAGCCGAGCGTCTCCCAGCGGCTTAGCAGCGCTTGAGCGCTTGAACGTCTGAACGTTTGAACGTTTGATGGCTTGAAGGAAACAATCCCGACCCGCGCCGCCGGCAGCCGCAGCGCGCCGCGCCGCCCGCCCACCGCCGCGGCCGCGCCCGACACGACCAGGATGATCAGCAGGTGCAGCCAGGCGGAGAAGACGCCCAGCTCGGCCAGCGCCAGCGCCAGCCCGCCGTTCAGCAGCGCGCCGACGACCACCCGCTCGTAGTGGCGCTCCAGCGGGTCGGGGGGCTGCGCCGTGCCGAGCAGCGCGTGGGCGATCAGAAAGCCGGGGATGTAGAGCAGCGGAGCCAGTACGACAATGGCAGTCAGGGCCAGCATGAACGATCTTACTCCTCAGCTGCGCTAGACGTGGCTCTAACGAGCTGGCACGGTGTCGAGGGATTATAGCACATCGCTCTCGCCTGTTTTCCGGGGCGCTGCGCCCCCGGCCCCCCGCTAGGTGTTTTCCGGGGCGCTGCGCCCCCGGCCCCCCGCCCGGGGGAACCCTCGCCGGTTCCCCCGACCCCCTCCGGCAAATGATGCTGTCTCTATTTCAATGCGAGTGGCACATGCCTCATACCATTCCGATCGGACGTGTTGTCTCCCACTGCGCGTGGATTCCGCCGGGCATGCGCGCCAAGCATCGCAAGCAAGGTGGCGTTCTTTTTGGGGTCCAGGGGCGCAAGCCCCGGCCGGGGGGCGGCGGGGGTGGCGGCCCACCCCCGCCCGCGCGCCGCGCAGGCGAACTGGTTGGTGCGGCAGCTAACGGGGGCACGCGGGCGCGCAGCCCCCGATGCATCGGCGCCATCGGCGTCCCTCAATTTGCGATCAAGCGCCCCGCTCGTGTATACTCTGTGAGTCACCGTCCAGGAGCAGCAATGAATGTCGTTCTGATCTCAACCTACGAGCTGGGGCATCAGCCGTTCGGCCTGGCCTCGCCGGCGGCCTGGCTCCGGGCGGCCGGCGCGGGCGTCACCAGCCTCGACCTGGCGGTGCAGCCGCTCGATCCTGCGGCAGTGGCCGCGGCCGGCCTGGTGGCGATCTACCTGCCGATGCACACGGCCACGCGCCTGGCGGTCGACGTCATCCGGCAGGTGCGCGCGATCAGCCCCGGCGCCGAGCTGTGCTGCTACGGCCTGTACGCGCCGATGAACGAGCCGCTGCTGCGCCGCCTCGGCGTCGCGACGATCCTCGGCGGCGAGTTCGAGAGCGGGCTGGTGGCGCTGTACCGCCGGCTCATTTCTGCCACAACTGACGATAGACGACCGACCATAGACGATCGCTCGCGGGTGATCAGCAGCCATCCGTCGTCCCTCGCCCATCGCCCATCGTCCGAGGGTCAGCCCGAGCCGCGCGTCTCGCTGGAGCGGCAGACCTTCCTGCCGCCCGACCGCGCCGGGCTGCCGGGGCTGGCGGCCTACGCGCACGTCGAGCTCGCCGACGGGGCGACCCGCACGGCCGGCTACACCGAGGCCAGCCGCGGCTGCAAGCACCTCTGCCGCCACTGCCCGATCGTGCCGGTGTACGGCGGCCGGTTCCGCGTGGTGCAGCGCGAGGTCGTGCTCGAGGATATCCGGCGCCAGGTCGCGGCCGGCGCCCGCCACATCACCTTCGGCGACCCGGATTTCTTCAACGGCCCCGGCCACGCCATCCCGCTGGTCCGGGCGCTGCACGCCGAGCACCCCGAGCTGACCTACGACGTGACGATCAAGGTCGAGCACCTGCTGCGGCACGCCGACCTGCTGCCGGCCCTGCGCGACACCGGCTGCCTGTTCGTCACCAGCGCGGTCGAGTCGGTCGACGACGCCACCCTGGAGCGCTTCGACAAGCGCCACACCAGGGCCGACTTCGCGCGCGCGGCCGGGCTGCTGCGCGCGGCCGGCCTGGCGCTGAACCCGACCTTCGTCAGCTTCACGCCCTGGACCACGCGCCAGGGCTACCTGGAGCTGCTGCAGACGATCTGGCAGCTCGGCCTGGTCGAGCACGTCGCGCCGATCCAGTACGCCATCCGGCTGCTTATCCCGGCCGGCTCGCGGCTGCTGGAGCTGGCCGAGGTGCGCGAGCTGGTGCGGCCGTTCGACGAGGCGGCGCTGTGCTACCCCTGGGCGCACCCCGACCCGCGCGTGGACCAGCTGCACCAGGAGGTGCTGCGGGCCGTGCGCGCGCGCCGTCCGCGCGCCGAGGCCTTCGCGGCGGTCTGGCGGCTGACCGAAGACGCGCTCGGCGCACCCGTCCAAGATCGCGCGCGCTACGTAGAGTCAGCCAGGCGGGCCACCCGCAAGCCCATCCCGACGATGAGCGAGCCGTGGTACTGCTGAGCGGAGCCCACCGAGGAGCAGTTGGCTCCTGAGTACCTCTAACGTTGGAACGTTGGAACGTTGGAACGTTGGAATGTCACCCGCATCCCTTTCACAGATCGACTTTAGAATGAGGAGGAAACGTTGAAGGTCGCCTACATTTTCAGCACCTCGGGGCACACCGCCAGCTACAAGCTGGGCAAGATGATCCTGCCTCAGCTCGAAGAGCGACGGCACGGCGCCGACGTGGTCGGGATGATGTTTTTCGACGACAACAACTACATCCTGCGCGCGGGCGACCCGCTCGGCGAGCGGCTGGCCAAGGTCGCCCAGGAGCTGGGCATCCTGCTGATGATGTGCGACCAGTGCGCGCTCGAGCGCGGCTTGGCCGAGGGCGCGCCCGGCAGCTGCCGGACGGTCGGCACGGTCGAGGGCGTGCAGGTGGGCTGCTTCCCCGACCTGTACGCCGCGCTGGCCGGCAACCCGCCCGACCAGGTGATCACGCTGTAATGTTAGCATGTTGGAAGGTTCGAGCGTTGAATCAGCCCAACCTTCAAACGTTCAAACCTTCCAACGTTCACACATTCACGAGCAAGCTGCTGTCGCATTCGCCGGCTTGAAGGTTCGAACGTTGGACCAGCCCAACCTTCAAACGTTCAAACCTGCCAACGTTTAAACGTACTATGGCTAGACGAGTTCTACTGCTGACCACCCCCAACACCTACCGCACCCAGGCGTTCCTGGCGGCGGCCGAGCGGCTGGGCGTCGAGGCGCTCACCGCGGTCGATATGCCGTCGGGGCTGGCCCGGCAGTGGCAGCAGCAGCTTGGGGTCGACTTCCAGGACGCCGACGCGGCCAGCGCCGCGATCGCCGCGTACGCGGCCGAGCGCCCGCTCGACGCGATCATCGCCGTGGACGACAGCGGCAGCCTGCTGGCCGCGCGCATGAGCGCCGCGCTGGGGCTGCCGCACAACGCGCCCGAGGCGGCCGAGGCCGCGCGCGACAAGTATCTCATGCGCGGGCTGCTGGCGCGCGCCGGCGTGGCCTCGCCGCCGTTTCGGCTCTGCTCGACCGGCGACGACCTGCCCGCGCTGGCGGCCGAGGTCGAGTACCCCTGCGTGGTCAAGCCGCTGCGACTGAATGGCAGCCGCGGGGTCATCCGCGCCGACGATCCCACCGAATTTGTCGCGGCGGCGCGGCGCCTGGCGGCCCTGCTCGAAAGAAGCGACCCGGCGCCCGGCCCCAAGCCGTTCCTGGTCGAGCGCTTCATCCCCGGCTTCGAGGTGGCGCTGGAGGGGCTGCTGGACCACGGCCGGCTGCAGGTGCTGGCGCTGTTCGACAAGCCCGACCCACTCGACGGGCCGTTCTTCGAGGAGACGATCTACGTCACCCCCTCGCGCCTGCCGCCCGAGACACAGGCGGCGATCGCGCGCTGCGCCTCCGACGCCGCGGCGGCGCTGGGGCTGCGCGAGGGGCCGATGCACGCCGAGCTGCGGGTCAACCAGGCCGGGCCTTGGATCGTCGAGCTGGCGGGGCGGTCGATCGGCGGGCTGTGCTCGAAGACGCTGCAATTCGGCACCGACGCCTCGCTGGAGGAGCTGATTGTGCGCCAGGCATGCGGGCTGCCGGTCGAGTCGCTGAGCCGGGCCGGCAGCGCGGGTGGCGTGATGATGATCCCGATCCCGGGCGAGGGGTTGCTGCGGCGCGTCGATGGCGTCGCCGAGGCCGCGGCGGTGCCGGGGGTCGAGGGGGTCGACATCACCGCGCAGCTCAACTACCCGGTCGTGCCGCTGCCGGAGGGCGATAGCTACCTGGGGTTCATCTTCGCGCGCGGCGAGACAGCGGGGGCGGTCGAGGCAGCCCTGCGGGAGGCGCACGCAAAGCTGCGGTTCCTTATCCAGCCAGCCATCCCGCTGCTGTCTGGGTAGCCGGTAGCCAGCAGTCAGTACCGACGATCGCTGTGCACATCAGCGCGTATCAAAGGTGCTGACTACTGATAGCTACTTCCGGCTAGGCGCGCCGCCCTTCCCGCTCTGGGCCGGCGGGCTCCAGCCCTCCGGCACGGCAGCGTTCGCGCCGAAGAAGAAATCTTCCATGGCCTGCATGAGCATCTTCTGCGCATTGGGGTCGGCCATATTCAATCCGTAGTGATTGATCAGCAGCGTCGCCTGGGCGGGCCAGAGGCCCCAGGCCTGCCGCGAGACCTCGTTGAAGATCCGCTCGCCGAGCGGGCCAGGGAACGGCGGCGCATCCAGCCCAGGCAGCTCGCGGCCGAGCTTGACACACTTGACCATGCGGACCATGGGGCACCTCATTGCTTTGACAATTGTGTGGGAAGTATAGTCTGTTTGGTGCTAGTGTCAAGGTTTGGCCTGATCAGCCTGCGTAGCGGGCTTTGTGCCAGCTCGCCGCGGGCTTCAGCCCGTCGGCGTGCTACGTCACACCCCCGATCGGCGTTCAGGGCGCTGCGCCTCCGGAACAGGTGAGCGCCCTGAAGCGCCGCAGCGCTCGCTCGCTATGCCCCCACCGCGATGTCCCGCTCGTATCCGGCGGGGTGCACGTCGAACTCCTCGATCAGCGCGCCGAATAGCTCGGTGGCGTTGCGCCCCCGCTCCTCCACCGCGGTGGGCAGGCCGAGGTGGTAGGTGCCGGTCGGCAGGATGCCGCAGCCGCCGTACTTGCGCAGCAGCAGGAGCTGCACCACGACCTCCTCTCCGGCGTGCTCGGGTGGGAGCCGGCGCCACCACGAGAACCCGCCCACGTCGAGCAGCTTCGCCCGGTCGAACAGCACATTCGCCCCGCCTACCCAGGCGACCTTGTAGCGCAGCGCCTGCCCGTCCGGCGCGAGCCGCCGCTCGAGGTGCAGCGGGTTGGCGGCGTTGTTGACTTTGTGCCGATCCCAGACTAGCGCCAGCGTCTCGGGCATCAGCGGCTCGGGCTCGACCGGGCCGTCCCACAGCTCGATCCGCTGCTGGTGCGGCCGCACGTCGTCGAGGTAGCCCAGGCCCGCGGCCGGGCAGCCGACGAAGCCGCACCCCTCGGCCGCGATCACGGCGTGCATACGCTCCAGCACCATCGCGTCGAGCAGCACGTCGTCGTCGACGAAGTGCGCGTAGCGCGCGCGGCTCTGCTCCAGCAGGAACTGGCGCTGCTCGGCCAGGCCCCGCCGCGGCAGGTGCCGGTGCAGATGCACCTGGTGGCCGCGCCAGCGCAGCGCCTGCACGAGCGTCTGGATCTCGATGCTGTCGAGGTAGGCTTGGTCGTCGGCGGTCTGATCCGAGATGACGATATCGAAGTCGGCGTAGGTCTGGCCGAGCAGGCTGGTCAGCACCACCGCCAGCCCAGTCTTGCGCCCACAAGTTGGGATCAGGATATCAGTCGTTGCCACAGATGGTTCTCCTTGTGCTCCGCGTTTCCCGAAGGGGTCGCTGGCGAACAGCAGGGAGCGTGCCACATATGGGCGTCGGCTGCGCTCGCGCTGGTTCGGCATTGCTTCCCCCCACCCCGCCGCCCCGCTCGCGGCAGGCCGAGGGCAGCCGCTTTGGTATAATACGCCCAGCAATCACAAGGGAGGAAAACCTATGACCACCCCACTGCCTGTGCGCCCGCTCGGACCGGGCGGGCTGCTGGTTCCGCCGCTCTGCATCGGCTGCGCGCCGCTCGCCGGCATGCCCGAGACATTCGGCTACGGCGTCGGCGAGGAGCGCGCCCTGGCGACGCTGCGGGCCGCCTTGAGCGGGCCGATCCGCTACCTCGACACGGCCGCGTCCTACGGCGACGGCGAGAGCGAGCGCCGGATCGGACTGGCGCTGCGCGAGCACGGCGGGCTGCCCGCCGACTACGTACTCGCCACCAAGGTCGACCGCGACCTTCACACCGGCGATTTTAGCGGCGAGCAGATCAAGCGCTCGCTCGAGCGCAGCCTGCGGCTGCTGGGGCTGGAGCAGCTGCAGCTCGTCTTTCTGCACGACCCCGAGCACACCACCTTCGAGAACGTGATGGCGCCGGGCGGCGCGCTCGAGGTGCTGCTGGGCTTCAAAGACCAGGGCGTCATCCAGCACGTCGGCGTTGCCGGCGGCCCGATCGATCTGATGCTCCGCTACGTCGAGACCGGCGCGTTCGAGGCGGTGATCACGCACAACCGCTACACCTTGCTGAACCGCTCGGCGGCGCCGCTGCTCGACATCGCCACCCGGCGCGGCGTGGCGGCGATCAACGCGGCGCCGTACGGCAGCGGGATACTGGCCAAGGGGCCGGACGCGTACCCGCGCTACGCCTACCGCGAGGCGCCTGCCGAGCTAGTCGAGCGAGCCCGCCGCCTGGCGGCGATCTGCGAGTCCTACGGCGTGCCGCTGGCCGCCGCCGCGCTGCAGTTCTCGCTGCGCGATCCGCGCATCACGTCTACGATTGTCGGGATAACCCGCCCGGAGCGGATCGCGGAGACGGTCGCGCTGGCCCAGCACGCCATCCCCGACGCGCTCTGGCCGCAGCTCGACGCAGCGGGCTTCGAGGCCGGCGACCCGGAGGCCGGCCGGTTCGAGTAGGCCGCACAGCAGGGCGAGCGAGACAGCGCCCCGCTGAGGGCCAGGGGCAATGCCTCCCCCCCAGCGCAAGCGAGCGAGTGGCAATCTTGCGCCCCGCGTGGTATAATACGGCGCGACACAGGCAGGTAGCTATCGGCGCACGGCGGCACCTGTTTGCTGTCCATTTTTGATGATCCTGATGTGCTCAAGAACGGAGCGAGACGACAATGGCCGAGAAGAAATCCAAGACTGACGTGACGGCGCGCGACAAGAGCGGCCGCGCCACCGATCACAGCTGTATGAACTGTGGGCAGCAGATCATGAATGACCGCGATATGGTCGTCGTGATGGACAGCCGGCGCCGCAACAAGACCTACCACCATCGCGCCTGCTTCCAGAAGACACTGGCATAACCCCTAAGCGCACACCTTCTCACGCGGCGGCCCACTTCAGATGAAGTGGGCCGCCGCGCTTTTTCCGGGGCGCTGCGCCCCCGGCCTCCCGCCACCCAGCGGGTACCCGGGGAACCCGCGCCGGTTCATTCGGCCTCCGGCCAGGTGTTTTTTTCGGGGCGCCCCCGGCCCCCCGCCTTGTCAGCTGGTCAGCTGGTCAGCTTTTCTCCGGTGCGCTGCGCCCCCGGCCCCCCGCCCGGGGGAACCCGCGCCGGCTCCCCCGGCCCCCCTCCGGCAACTGATGCTGTCTCCATTTCAATGCGCGTGGCCCATGCCTCATACCATTCCGAGCACGGCCTGTGCACATCCCGCTGCGCCTGGATAGCGCTGGGCAGGCACGCCAAGCGCTAAAGACGAGGCTGGCTTCTTTTGGGGCCTAGGGGCGCAAGCCCCGGCCGCGGGGGCGCGGGGGTGCGGGGGCGCGCGGCCCCTGCACAAACTGTGAGTCACCCGTACCTCGTGCGCCCGCCGAGCGGTTTCCAGAAACCAGATGCTTTACGAGACGCGCGAGCTGCGGGGTGGCGGAGTGCGGTTGGGGTGGGTGGTGTGACGAAAGCTACACTGCAGCCGCGCCGATAGGGGCGCGCATGGATACCCAGCTTAGCACGCTTAGCCGGCTGGACACCCAGCTGCGAACATTGGTCCTCAAGGCTATCATCGCGCGCTGGCGCGCCGGCGAGCGGCAGATCGCCAGCCAGGACATCCACGCCGAGCTGCTGGCCGCGGGCGAGGTCGTGCCGCTCGGCGCGATGGACGCTGTCTTCGATAACCTGCGGGCACTCAAGCTCATCCACGCGCCGCTGCCGCAGCGCGCCGCGGCGACGGCCATCCACGGCGACACCCGCATCACGTGGGTTCACCCACGCCTGCTCGCGGAGCCGGCGATGTCGCGCAGGGGCCAGTAGCGACCGCCTGCAGTGAAGCCGCCGCACCTTATGCTCCACGCTCGAACGGTGATCATCCGTAGCGCGCTCGCACATCGCAGTGTTCTACAGATGTTGCTACCGATCCAGCACCCAATCGACTCTCCCAGGCCGCCCCGCAGCCTGCTACAATAGGCCGGCCCGCCCCGCGCCGATCGGCCGGCGAGCGTCATCTCACCACGCTGCAGGAGCACCCATGAGCCGATCCCCCTTCGCCACACGCGGAGTCGCCGAGGCCTTCTACGGCCTGTTCTACACCTTTCCCGAGCGCAACGACCTCATCCGCTTCATCGGCCGGCACGGCTACAACCTGTACATCTACGGCCCGAAGAACGACCGCCAGCACCGCGCGCGCTGGTGGGAGCCTTACCCCGACGAGGTGATGGGCCAGTTCGCCGAGACGGCGGCGCTGGCGCGGCGGGCTGGCGTGACCTTCTGCTACGCGCTCGCGCCGATCAGCGCCACGTCGACCGACGACCTCGATCGGATCACCGCCAAGCTGCGCGCGTTCTACGAGCGCGGCGTGCGCTCGTTCAGTCTGTTCCTCGACGACATCGCCGGGCCGGTGCAGGAGGGCGCGCAGCGGCTGATCTACCACCCCTTCGCCCAGCTGCACGTCGAGCTTGGCAACCGCGTGCACGACTGGCTGCGGGCGCTCGACCCGGCCTGCACGCTCAGCTTCTGCCCGGCCGAGTACCACGGCGCGCCGCCGTTCGGCGCCTATCTCCACGAGCTTGGCGCGCGCCTGCACCCGGCGATCGACCTGTTCTACACCGGCCCGGCGATCTGCTCGACCACCATCGCCGCCGCCGACGCGCGCGGCTTCGCCGCAGCGGCCGGTCGCCCGCCGCTGATCTGGGACAACTACCCGGTCAACGACCTGGCAATGCGCGGCGATCTGCACGTCGGCCCGATCCAGGGCCGCGACGCGGCGCTCGGCGGTGCAGCGCGCGGGCTGGTCGTCAACACGATGAGCCAGGCCGAGGCATCAAAGATCGCGCTGCTGACCTTCGCCGAGTACTTCGCCGATCCAGCAGGCTACGCCCCCTGGCCGGCCTGGGGGCGCGCGCTGCGGGAGGTCGGCGGGGAGCACAGCTGCGCGGCGCTGCGCCAGTTTGCCGAGCACTCGCTGCGCTCGTGCCTGCACCCGGCCGCCGCGCCGGCCCTCGATCGATTGGTCGGCCGCAGCATGGCCGCGCTGTGCGCGGGCGAGCCGCCGTCGCGCAGCGCGGCGCTGCACGAGCTGAGCGCCCATATCGAGCGGCAGGACGAGGCCAACTACGCGCTGAAGCATCGCATGGCCAACCTCGCGCTGCGCGCCGAGCTGACCCCCTGGATCGAGGCGCTCGACGACTGGGTCTGGCTGGCGAAGCGCGCCATCCTGGTGCTGCAGGCGCTCGAGCGCGGCGCTCCCTACGGGCAGCCGCTCCGGGGGCTGGAGGAGTCGATCGAGCTGGTTCGCAGCCACCATAAGCGCATCGCTGGCGATGCGCTGCTGGAGCTGGCCGACTACGCGCGAAAAACGGCTGCCCAGGGGGCAGCCGCTGCAGAGACAGAGAGCGGCGCAAAAGGTGCCGGCGCAACGATCTCTAATATCAATCTTTCCAATCACCGGTGAATGGCGCCGCTGTGCTCTGTCTACTAGAATAAACGGGGCACTGCGCAGTTTTGATGCATCGCTCAGATAACAGTTGTTTCATATTGGCCGCGCGGTCTACGACCGGTACCGCGATCGCCGCGTGCTCGCGCTGGGCCGGCGATCCCCCCCGCATGGCTTGACGGCGCGCGCGCATCGTGCTACAACTCCGTGGCACATTCCACAGAATCCGCGTGGCGAGCCACGACACCTGGAGAGAGGGCGCGCGATGACCAACCCGATCGGCCTGAAAAAGCCGGAAGTGATGAGCCCGGCCGGCCACTGGCCGCAGCTGCAGGCCGCGATCGAGGCCGGCGCCGACGCGGTCTACTTCGGCCTGAAGCACTTCACCGCCCGCGCCAAGGTCGGCTTCGAGCTGGCCGAGCTGCCCGAGGTCATGCGCACGCTGCATCAGCGCGGCGTCCGTGGCTACGTGACGTTTAACACGCTGGTCTTCGACCACGAGCTGGCCGAGGCCGCTCGCTCGCTCGCCAAGATCGTCGAGGCCGGCGCGGACGCGCTGATCGTCCAGGACGTGGGCATGACCCAGCTCGCCCGCCAGATCGCCCCCGACGTCGAGCTGCACGGCTCGACCCAGATGAGCATCACCAGCGCGGAGGGGGTCGAGCTGGCGCGGCGCTTCGGCGTCAGCCGGGTGGTGCTGGCGCGCGAGCTGTCGCTCGACGAGATCCGCGCGATCCGCGCGCAGACCGACTGCGAGCTGGAGATGTTCGTGCACGGCGCGCTGTGCGTCTCCTACTCCGGCCAGTGTTTCTCCTCGGAGGCGTGGGGCGGCCGCAGCGCCAACCGCGGCCAGTGCGCCCAGGCATGCCGGCTGCCCTACGAGCTGATTGTGGACGACCAGCTGCGGCCGCTGGACGACGCGCGCTACCTGCTCTCGCCCGGCGACCTGTACGCGCTGCCGCTGATGCCCGAGATCGTCCGGCTCGGCGTCTCGGCGCTCAAGATCGAGGGGCGCTACAAGGATGCCAACTACGTCGCGCTGACGACCCAGGCCTATCGCGCGGCTGTCGACGAGGCATGGGCCGGCCTGCCGCTCAGCATCGGTCGGCGCGACGAGCTGCGGCTCGAGCAGGCCTACTCGCGCGGCCTGGGCCAGCACTTCGTCTCCGGCACCAACCACCAGACGGTCGTGGCCGGCCGGTCGCCGCGCCACCGCGGCGTGCTGATGGCGCGCGTGGCGCGCGTGCTGCCCGACGGCGTGCTCGTCGTGCCCGAGCCGGCCAGCGCCGCGGCGCCGCTCAAGCCCGGCGACGGGGTGGTGTTCGACGCGGCCGGCTGGCGCAGCCCCGAGGAGCCCGAGGAAGGCGGGCACGTCTACCAGGTCGCGCCGGCCCGCGGCGGCCAGCTCGAGCTGCGCTTCGGCAATGGCGCGATCGACCCGGCGCGCATCCGGCCGGGCGACCTGCTGTGGCGCACGCACGACCCCGAGCTGGACAAGGCCGCGCGCCTCTTCACCCAGCCCGCCGCGCCTGTTCACCGGCAGCCGGTGAGCCTGCGCGTGACCGCGCACGAGGGCGCGCCGCTGGTGGCCGAGTGGTGGCTGGCCGAGCATCCGGATCTGCGCGTGACCGTGCGCTCGGCCGAGCCGCTCCAGTCGGCGCAGAGCCGCACGATCGATGCCGCGTACCTGCGCGAGCAGCTCGGCCGGCTGGGCAACACGCCCTACGAGCTGGCCGAGGCGCAGCTGGACCTGCGCGGGCGCCCGTTCGCGCCCAGCTCGCTGCTGAACAGCCTGCGCCGCCAGGCGGTCGAGCAGCTGGCCGCGCTGCAGGCCCGTCCGCGCCCGATCGAGCTGCGCGATCCGCTGGAGGTGGTGGCGGGCGCCCTGGCGCACAGCGCGGCCGAGCGCGCGCCGGCCGAGTCCAGCCCGCCGCAGCTGCACCTGCTGGTCCGCACGCCCGAGCAGCTGGAGGCCGCCGTCGCAGTGCGCCCGGCCAGCATCACGCTGGACTACCTCGACCTGTACGGGCTGCGCCCGGCGGTCGAGCGCGTCCACGACGCCGGTATCACCGCGCGCGTCGCCAGCCCGCGAATCCTCAAGCCGAGCGAGCAGCGGATCGTGCGCTTCCTGCTCAAGCTGGGCTGCGAGATCCTCGTGCGGTCGGGCGGCCTGCTCCACGCGCTGCAGCAGGAGGACCACCCGCCGCTGATCGGCGACTTCAGCCTGAACGCGGCCAACGTCGTCTCGGCCGACGCCTTCCTGCAGCTCGGGCTGGCGCGGCTCACGCCGACCCACGACCTCAACGCCGCGCAGGTGGCCGCGCTGGCGCGCGGCATCGGCGCCGAGCGGCTGGAGGTGGTGGCCTACCAGCACCTGCCGGTCTTCCACACCGAGCACTGCGTGTTCTGCCGCTTCCTCTCGGACGGCACCAGCTACAAGGACTGCGGGCACCCGTGCGAGCGGCATCGCGTGGAGCTGCGCGATGTGGGCGGCCGCGCGCACCCGGTCATGGCGGATGTGGGCTGCCGTAACACTGTGTTCGGCGCGCAGGCCCAGGAGGCCAGCCGGCACCTGGAGGAGTGGCGGCGCGCCGGCATCCGGCACGTGCGGCTCGAGTTCGTCCACGAGTCGGCCGAGCAGCTGACCCGCGTCGCGGTCGCCTTCCGCGAGGCCCTGGCCGGCCGGCTGGGGTCCCACGAGCTGGCCCAGCAGCTGCAGCAGCTTGCGCCGCAGGGGACCACCGAGGGCAGCCTGTTCGTCTCGGATAGCTACCTGAGCGTGCCGCTGCTGCAGTAGAGCTACGTGCAGGGGTCCGGCACCCGGGCGGGGTTTGCTGGGCCACATACACAGCTCGGCGGCCGCCGAACTGCAGAACCGCAGAACCAATCCGGTGACACTGCAGAACGCTTTTCTGGATAGCTGTGCTTAGGCATGGTTCTTGCGAGCGTGACCGTTCATTGCCCGAAAGGCGCAGGGGCGCGATCTATCGCGCCCGTACAGTGGCAAGGCGAAATACCTGAGATTGAACTATGTCTTAGTGCAGAATTAAGCAGGTTGTTGGGGCATGCTCTTCGCTCCAATCGCATCAGGATGCGCTCGAAGCGGCCTGCAATCGACAATCTGCAATCTGCAATTGCATTAGGAGACCCAGATGCAGATCGAAGCATACCTGGCGCAGCTGGCGGCCAGCGCGCAGACGATCGCCGCGCTGGTCGCGACCGTCACGCCGGAGCAGGCGCGCTGGAAGCCCACGCCCGACGACTGGTCGATCCTGGAGGTGCTCAACCACCTGTACGACGAGGAGCGCGAGGACTTCCGGCGGCGGCTCGACCTGACGCTGCACCACCCCGAGCAGGAGTGGCCGCCGATCGACCCGCAGGGCTGGGTGGCCGAGCGGGCCTACAACCAGCGCGAGCTGGGCCGCTCGCTCGAGAGCTTTCTGGACGAGCGCCGGGCGTCGCTCAGCTGGCTCGGCTCGCTCGTCCGGCCCGACTGGGCGCTCGCGCGCCAGCACCCGAGCGGCTTCACGATCAGCGCCGGCGACCTGCTGGTCTCGTGGGTCGGCCACGATTTCCTGCACCTGCGCCAGCTGGTCGAGCTGCAGCGCGCTTACCTCGCGCGGCAGGCCGCGCCGTACACGATCGACTACGCCGGCGAGTGGTAGGCCCAAATACGCATTCTTGAGATCTTCACCACGAAGGCACGAAGGTACGACGGCCGAGCGATACGCTCTACATCTTCGTGTCTTCGTGTCTTCGTGGTTATTTGAAGGAGGATCTCGCCCGCTACTCCGACAGGCCGCGCAGCCGGCGTCGCACCCGCTCCCACGGCCGGCGCGCACGGCGCGCGTCCTCCGGGCCGACCGGGCGCGGGCTGTACTCGGCCTGCACGAACGACTCGGTCAGCTCGGCGATGTCCGGCTGGGCATCCGGCAGCCGCCCGCCCAGCGTCGCCTCGTACTCGTAGGGCGTCTGGCTGGCGCGGCGGGCCAGCCCGCCCGCGGCGGCGCGGCGCAGCGTCGAGCGGTAGAAGTAGCGCACCAGCTCGCGCGGGGCCAGCCGGCCCAGGCGCAGGCTGGGGATGCGCGCCTGGCGGTCAGCCGCGCGGCGCCGCAGGACCGCCCGCGCCCGCTCGACCGCCATCCCGGCCCACGAGCGCGTGTCGCGCCAGAGAAACGCGACCCGGCGCAGCAGCCAGGCGATCGGCCCGCGGGTCGTGACGGCGTGCACCAGGGCCGGGTTGCGCTGGACCACGATCGCGAGCGCGTAGATCGCCAGCGCGAGCATGCACAGCCAGAAGACGATCGACGTCAGCAGGCGCGGCTCGAACGTGCCGGCCGGCGGGGTCTCCGGGCGTGGGATCAGCGGCGGCGGCACGCGCGCGCCGCCCCCCAGCGACCCGCCGGTCAGCCACGAGAGCAGCAGCACCGGCAGGATCACCAGCAGGCTCAGCAGCGACGTCAGGAAGTAGCCGACGATCGCGATGCCGTAGCCGAGCAGGCCGAGCGAGCGCAGAATGGTGGTGAGCAGGCCCAGGCCGTACGAGCGCGGCAGCAGCGTCGCGCCGCCCACGACGCCGCCGATGATCAGCCAGCTAATCCGGTTCCAGCGGCGCGGCAGCTCCTCGGAGACGCGCGCGCCCTCCAGGCGCCAGCGCGCCCGCAGCAGCGCCAGCCGCGCCTGGCTGTAGAGCAGAAAGCCGCTCATCATGTACAGCAGCGCCGCGGCGCCGCTCAGCGCCGAGATCGGCAGGCTCGGGCCGGTGATCTGGTCGATGTTCACCGCCTCAAGGCCGAGCGCGAGCAGCATCAGCGCGCCGCCCAGCACGAAGCGGGCGCTGATCCGCGACAGCGCCGCCGAGCGATCCTGCCTGGCCAGCACGGCCACCATCTGCGGCTCGTCCCGATCGACCACGGCGTCGAACTGGCGCGGCTCCAGCTCGAACAGATCGCGCATCCCGGCATGCGCGAACAGCCAGATCAGCAGACCGATCACCAGCGAGCCGACGAACAGCGCGTCGAAGACGCTCAGCGGATCGTAGAGCCAGCGACGCGCACTCTCGGCCAGCGTCGCCGTGCCGATGCTCAGCGAGGACGCGACGCGCATCAGGATGACCATGACGAACAGCTCCGGCACGATGTAGCGCGCCAGCTCGTCGAGCCACATGTGGTCGCGGCGAAAGATGTGGTGCACCAGGCCGGCCTCGGCGGCGACCAGAAAGCTCGCCGCGACCATGTAGATCGGCTGCCAGTCCGGCCTGAAGCGGTGGAACGGGCCGCCGATCACGGCAACCAGCCCCGCCAGCATCACCGCATTCAGCACCAGACCGACGCGGTTGAGCTTCATCATAGTGCGATCCTGCCAGAGGCGAGAGACGATGGACCAAGGACCAAGGAGCAGGGGCGGAAGACGATAGACCAAAGACCAAAGACCAAGGACCAAAGCCACCGTGTCGTCCCCGACCTCTAAGCTCCAAGCCCCAAGTCACCCGGTCACCTTGTCACCTGGCCACCTTGTCACGCCAAGCCCCACCGGTATCACCGCCCGAGCCGCAGCCGCCAGACGGTCACGAGCGCCTCGATCACGATCCGGCGCGACATCTTCGACTGGCCGACGCGCCGATCGGGGAAGATGATCGGCACCTCGCCGATGCGGAAGCCGGCGCGCAGCGCGCGGTAGACCAGCTCGATCTGGAACGAGTAGCCGTTGGAGCGGATCGCGCCGAGGTCGATCGTATCGAGCACGCGCCGCCGGTAGCAGCGAAAGCCGCCGGTCGCGTCCATCACGGGCAGGCCCAGGATCGCCCGCGCGTAGATATTGCCGCCGCGGCTGATCAGCTGGCGCAGCACCCCCCAGTTCGCGGTGCCACCGTCGCGCACGTAGCGCGAGCCGAGCACCATGTCGTAGTCGGTCTCGGCGGCCTTCAGCAGGCTGGGCAGGTAGCTCGGGTCGTGCGAGAAGTCCGCGTCCATCTCGAAGATGAACTGCGCGCCCTCGGCCAGCGCGCGCCGGAACCCCGCGATGTAGGCGGTCCCCAGCCCCTGCTTGCCCGGCCGCGAGAGCAGCCCGACGCGCGGCTCGGCGCGCGCCAGCTGCGCGACCACCTCGGCGGTGCCGTCGGGCGAGCTGTCGTCCACCACCAGCAGGCGGAAGCGCGGCAGCTCGAGCACGCGCGGGATGAGCGCCCCGATGTTCTCGCGCTCGTTGTAGGTCGGGACGACGACAGTGCAGTCGGCGACGCCGACCCGCTTAGGCTCGCGTCCGTCGCGGCCAATATCCTCTACGATCATCATGCATCCTCGTTCGCCGTGCGGGCAAGTATACGCTATTATAATCCTATTGGCGCTATTCTGGTGTGGCTGCCGGTTCGCGCAGCCGTCTCGCGGTGCGCTTCGGGCATGGGACATCCCGGGCGCATTGAATATTTGCAAGAATGATGCCTCAGTAGCAGCGCATCTGGCGAGGTTTTGGGGGTCTCAGGCGCCTCCACACCTCGAATAGAACAAGGAAGCATCGAATGGGCATGGCCAACACCCCCGCCGGCGACTCGCCCGAGCGGCGGCCGCGGCGCCGCGCGCTGCCCTCGATCGGGCTCGACCAGCTCTGGGCGCTCCTGGCGCTGGCGCTGATCGGCGTCTTTATCGCGCTGGTGCCGACCCCGCCGCACGACTTCTGGTGGCACCTCAAGGCCGGCCAGCTCGTCGCCACGAGCGGCATCCCATCGACGAATCTGTTCGCCTGGAGCGTGCCGGCCGAGCGGCCGTTCGTCTACGCCACCTGGCTGGCCGAGTGGCTGTTCTACGCGCTGTACGCCGCCGGCGGCCCGCAGGCGCCGGTGCTGGCGCGCAACCTGCTCGGGCTGGCCGGCTTCGCGCTGGTCGCGCTCGAGGCGCGGCGGCGCAGCGGCTCGTGGCGCCTGGCCGCGCTGGCCGCGCTGCTGGCCTGGCTGATGGCGATCAACAACCTGCCGGCCCGCACGCAGAACTGGGCCTGGGCGCCGTTCGCGCTGTTCGCGCTGATCCTGGGGGCCTACGCGGCGGGGCAGGCCCGCCCGCGCGCGCTGTTGGCGCTGCC
The DNA here is from genome assembly GCA_016717335.1 of Candidatus Ribeiella danica. Classification (GTDB taxonomy): domain Bacteria; phylum Chloroflexota; class Chloroflexia; order Chloroflexales; family Roseiflexaceae; genus Ribeiella; species Ribeiella danica. The sequence goes on along the minus strand of JADKFS010000002.1, from coordinate 72,619 downwards.
CGTGCTGATGGCGTTCTGGGTCAACGCGCACGGCTCGTTCGCGCTCGGCCTGGGGATGCTGGCGATCGTCCTGGCCGGCGAGACGCTGCGCATGCTGCTCCGCCGGCCGGGCGCCCCGAGCTTGGAACGCCTGCGCTGGCTCTACCTCGCCGCGGCCGCGACGCTCGCCGCGACGCTGATCAACCCCAGCGGCGCGGGCATCTTCGGCTACGTGAGCAAGCTGCTGGCCGACCCGTCGATCCAGGGCCTGGTGGTCGAGTGGCAGCCGCCCACGCCGCGCGGCATCGCCGGCACCGCCTTCTTCGGCTCGATCCTCGCGCTGCTGGCCGCGTTCGCGCTGGCGCGCCGCCGCCCGACGATCACCGACCTAGGGCTGGCCTGCGCGTTCCTCTGGCTGGCCTGGGGCAGCCAGAGGAACGTGATCTGGTACGGCATGGTCGCCATGCCGCTGCTGGCGCAGAGCCTGGCGCCGCCGCAGCCGGCGCCCGCCCGCACGCGGCGCGGCGGGCAGACGAGCCTGCCCAGCGCGCTGATCGCGCTGGCGCTGCTGGCGGCGCTGGTCGCCGTGCAGCCGCCGCTCAAAGCGCGCTTGGGGCTGCCCGAGCCCTACCAGTCGCTGTTCGCCGACGTGCCTGGCGCGCCGGGCCTGTACGCCGCCGACACGCCGGTGGCGGCGACCGAGTACCTGCGCGCCCACCCGGCCGAAGGCCGGCTGTTCAACGAGATGGGCTACGGCTCGTACCTCGACTGGGCGCTCTACCCGGCCGCGCAGGTGTTCGTCGACCCGCGGATCGAGCTGTACCCGCCGGAGATCTGGCAGGACTACCTGGCGATCCGCGACGCGCGCGACTACAACGCGCTGCTGATCGACAAGTACGACGTGCGGCGCGTGCTGCTCGACCGGCTGTCGCAGCCGCGCCTGGCCGCGGCGCTGGCGGCCGACCCGCGCTGGCGGCGCGAGTACGCCGACAGCCGCGCCGAGATCTACCGCCGCACTCCCTAGCGCCGCCTTTGCTGGGCTAGATCTATTTTCCAATTCGGACATCTCGCTTTGTCGTGCCATCCCCCACACCCCCCGACCCCCGCTCCCCCGCGGGGAGGGGGGGCAGGGGGTGAGGTTTGTAACATACGGGGACTCATGCATGCGGTGTGGGGCCTAGCCCCACGGGCGTTGCGTGAGCCCCATAGATCTATGAAAACTCCTTGCCGTTGGCCTAGCTTTCTGCTACACTATAGTCGCCTTTCAGCCCGGACGACATGACAGCCATGCTTGGCGAGCACCGGCGCGCGCATCAGCGGTGTTCTCCCGTCGAGGTGAGACGTGAGCGGGAATCGATCGAATCCGTGGCTTGCTGACCACGTTATCTTCTTCAGTTACCGCTGGCTCGCCTGGGGCATCACGGCGCTGCTGCTGCTGCTGTGGGGCCGCCTCCCCGAATTCGCCCCGCTGCTGGCCGTGACCGGCCTGTGCAACTCGCTGGCGACGGTCTTCGCGCAGCGCTATGTGCGGGTCGCGCAGCGCAACCCGCTGGTGCTGTGCGCCGACATCGTCTACGCCGTGCTGGTGCTGGCGTTCGGCGGCGGCTGGGAGAGCCCGCTGATCCTGTACGCCTACGGCAGCCTGGTGCTGCCGGGCCTGATCTTCGGCTGGCGCGGCCGGATCATGTCCAGCCTGAACTTCATGACGATCTACCCCGCGGCGCTGTGGGCCGCCGGGACGTCCCCTTCCGACTTCGCTTCCGAAAACGGCTGGCTGAGCCTGCTGCGCCTGATGCTTGGCCCGCTGGTGTTCGCCTGCGTGTTCCCCGGCCTGGTCGAGCTGGCCCGCTGGGCGGCCGCGCTGCGCCGGGGCGGGCGCTCGCGCATGCCGCCGGCCCCGCGGCTGGCCCGCCCGCTCGACGGCGACTCGCTCCGCGTGGTGTCGCTTGGGCGCGCGCCGGCGCGACCGCGCGCCGGCCTGCCCGAGGACGCGCCGCTGGCCCTGCAGGCGACCAAGACCCGCACGACAGAGCAGAGCGTCGAGGATCTGCGCCGCGTGATCTTTACCCCCCTGCCGTCGATCGAGATGGAGCTCGGCGAGGCCCTGGACCTGCTGGCCCTGCGCTTCGGCCAGCACACCGGCACGCCGGCCCGAGTCGTGGTGCTTGGCCGCAAGCGCCTGGTGAACCCGCTCTCCCGCAGCCTGCTGGTGCGCCTGGCCCAGGAGTCGCTGCTGAACGTGCAGCAGCACGCCCACGCCGGGTCGGCCGTGCTGACGCTGCGCTACGACGCCAGCTCGGTCGCGCTGCTGATCCAGGACGACGGCGTCGGCCTGCTCGACGGCACGCACGAGCGCCCTGGCCTGCACGCCCTGCGCGCGATGCAGTACCGCCTCGCCGAGTTCGGCGGCCGCCTCGACGTGTTCGAGACCGAGGGCGGCGGCGTGACCGTGCGCGCCACGATGCCTCTCGAGTGACGCGCGGCCGAGCGACATTGTGAAGCGTGAAATGTGAGTCGTACGCGGGTCTTACGAGTCACGTTTCACGCTTTTCGTTCCCGCTCTCAGGCGAGCATCAGGTCCCTGTTTGCTCGCATGCGCCCATTTGTTTTCTGTGCCGGCCGTATTTCGAGTATAATCCCAACGTCATCGGCCAGGTGTACAGAGGACCCTCGAAACGATATGCGTCAGATTGCGCGCGCTCTTGCGTTTGCCGCCTCGGTTGCGCTGATAATCTACGGGATGATCCAGCCGGTCGAGCAGGACACGCGCTGGCTGCTGGCGCTGTGGCTCGCCGCCCCGCTGCTGCTGATGGCGGCGCGCTTCTCGCTCCCGCCGCAGCCGCGCGGGATCTCTCGCAGCGTCCAGAACCTCGGCCTGGTCATCGCGCTCGGCTTTGTGCTGCTCTCGCTGCAGCTCATGCGCCAGCAGTTCGTGCGCGCCGACGATATCTACAACACTGTGCACGTCGACGAGCAGACCGGCCAGACCACCAGCAACGTCCGGCAGGTGATCGAGTCGCTGCGGGTGCGCCGCGGCAAGATGATCGACAGCAAGGGTGTCGTGCTGGTCGACTCGCAGGTGGTCGACCGGAACTTCGTGACGCGCACCTACCCGCTGACCGGCCAGTACGACCCGGCCGCGTTCAGCAATATTATCGGCTACTTCAGCAGCCGCTTCGGCCAATCCGGGCTTGAGGCGACCTACGGCCCCTACCTGAGCGGCGACCGCGACTCGTACACCCGCCTGCGCGACTCGCTGCTCGGCAACCCGCAGGTCGGCGATGATCTGCACCTGACGATCGACGCGCGGCTGCAGGCCGTGGCCGCGGGGCTGCTGTCGGCGCGCGGCACCGGCTCGGTGGTCGTGCTCGACCCGAAGACCGGCGCGGTGCTGGCGATGGCCAGCAACCCCGGCTTCGACCCGAGCCAGCTCGCCTTGAACCCGGCCGCCGACCGCGACGCCGAGAATACGCGCATCGATGCCTACTGGACCAGGATCAACAGCGACAACGCCGGCCAGCCGCTGCTGAACCGCCCGACCCAGGGGCGCTACCCGCCCGGCTCGACCTACAAGACGGTCACGTCCGTCGGGGTGTTGCAGAACCCCGACGTCGGCAAGCCCGACGATATCCGCTGCTTCAACGAGCTCGAGACCGAGCCGGGCGCGCCGCCGGTGGTCAACGCCGTGCCCGACCTGGCGAGCAGGACCGGCGACCCGTCCAACCTGGAGCGGGTCTACGCCTACTCGTGCAACGTCGCCTTCGCGCAGTACGCGCTGCGGCTCGGCCCCGACCTGTTCGCCAAGACGGCGGCCCAGTTCGACATCTTCGAGCCGCGCGATGCGCCGAAAAGCTACGGCGGGTTCACCGACCTGACGACTGAGGCGAGCACGCTGTACAAAGACCCGGGCTACCTCAACCGCAAGGCCGGCCTGGCCGACACCGGCTTCGGCCAGGGGCAGCTGCAGGTCACGCCGCTGCAGATGGCCATGGTGGCGTCGGCGATCGCCAACGACGGCTGGATGATGCAGCCGTACCTGGTGGACAGGGTCACGCGCCCGGATGGCAGCGTGGTGATGACCCACGGGCCGCGCGCGATCCGGCGGGCGCTGTCCAGCGGTATCGCGGCCGAGATGCGCAAGAACATGCGCGCGGGCGTGGAGTACGGCTTCGGCAAGTCCGCCCAGCAGGTCGACCCGAGCGTCGCGCTGGTGGGCGGGAAGTCCGGGACGGCCGAGACCCCGAGCGGCGTGCCGCACGCCTGGTTCATCGCGATCGCGCCGGTCGACAACCCGCGCTACGCCGTGGCGGTGATGGTCGAGAATGGTGGCGAGGGCTCCACGGTGGGCGCGCGGCTGGCCGGCGATGTGCTGCGCGCGGCGTTCGAGCTGGAGAAGTAACCGTTTGAACGTTTGAACGTTGGAAGGTTGGGAGGTTAGAAAGTTAGAAGGTTCGAACGTTCCAACCTTCCAACCTTTGAACAACAAGATGAGGTCAGCGGGATGATTGACGAGAACCGGCTGCTGGCGACGTTTCTGGATCTGGTGCGGATCGACAATCCCTCCGGCGAAGAGGGGCCGATCGCGGCCCACATCCGCGGCCTGCTCGAAGACATGGGCCTGGCGGTCGAGGAGGATGCGCTCCACAACCTGCTCGCGCGCGTGCCGGGCGCGGGCGAGCCGCTGCTGCTGAACGCCCACATGGACAGCGTCGCGCCCTGCCACGGCGTGCGCCCGGTCGTCGCCGACGGGGTGGTGCGCTCCAGCGGCGATACCGTGCTGGGCGCGGACGATCTTGCCGGCGTCGCGGCGATCATCGAGGGCGTGCGGGCGACGCTGGAGCGCGGCGCGGCGCACCGCGCGGCCGAGGTTCTGCTCACCGTGCAGGAGGAGGTCGGGCTGCGCGGCGCGGACCAGTTCGACACAAGCAGGCTGACGGCGCGCGAGGGTGTCACGCTCGACTCGGGCGGCGACTTCGGCGGCATCACCGTCGGGGCGCCGGCCCAGGATAGCCTGTACGCGGCGGTGATCGGGCGCGCCGCGCATGCCGGAGTGGCGCCGGAGCGGGGCGTGAACGCGATCGCGGCCGCGGCCGCGGCGGTGGCGGCGATGCCGCTTGGGCGGATCGACGCCGAGACGACCGCGAATATCGGGATCATCAAGGGCGGCGACGCGACCAACATCGTGCCGGAGCGAGTCGAGCTGTGGGGCGAGGCGCGCAGCCACGACCAGGATAAGCTGGTCGCCCAGGTGCAGGCCATGGTTGCGGCGCTTGAGGAGGCCGCGCGCGTGCGCGGCGCGAGCGTGCAGGTGGATATCACCCACAAGTACGACGCCTACCGCCTCTCGGAGGATCTGCCGATCATCCAGCGCCTCGGCGCGCTGCTGCGCGAGATGGGCGTCCAGCCGAGCTTCCAGATCAGCGGCGGCGGCAGCGATGTGAATGTGCTCGCCCAGCGCAACCTGCAGGTCGCCAACGTCAGCGTGGGCTATCGCGAGATCCATTCTACCGGCGAGCATATCGCGGTGGCCGACCTGAGCCGGGCGGCCGAGCTGGTGGTCCGCCTGCTCCAGCTGTAAAGCGTGTAACTACAACCTGTGGGCAGGAGTGTATGGCAATCCAAACGGACGCTTCCGCACTACCAGGCTCGTGAGAACCGTGTCTTAGCTACGTCATTATGAGAGCACCTGCCGGCCGTGAGGCCACGCGACATCATCGAGGCAGTCTGGCACTTCTACGGCTGTGCGCGCTTGCCGGGATCGTAGGGATGATCTCCGGCTGCGGGCCTGTCGCGGTCGGCGCCAAGCCACCCGGCGCGCCGGCGGTCACCTCCATGCCGGCCGCCGGCGCGGCGACTCAGCCCGCCCAAGCTGTGTCGCCCTTGCCGACCCGCGCGCCGCGCCCAACCGCGCGGCCCACCGAGCTGCCCGAGCCGACGCTTGAGCCGACGGTCGAGCCGACCGAGCCGCCCTCGCCGACGGTCGAGCCGACGCCGGCCGTGCTGCCGGTCGAGGAGCGCCGCCAGATCTTCACGGAGATCTGGCGCACGGTCAAGGAGCACTACCTCTACGCCGACTATCACGGCGTCGACTGGGACGCCGTCTACGAGGACTACGGCGCGCGCGTCGAGGCCGACCAGCTGCGCGATGAGTTCTACTCGATGATGGTCGAGATGGTAGCGCACCTGAACGACCAGCACTCGCGCTTCCAGCCGCCGGCTGCCGCGCTCAAAGAGGACGCCACGCTGAGCAACGGCGCCGTGACGAACGGCATCGGCGTGCTGACCAAGCCGCGCCCCGACGGCGCGTTCATCCAGATCGTGTTCCCGGACAGCCCGGCCGCCCGCGCCGAGCTGGCGCCGCGCGACCGGATTATCGCCGTCGACGGGCGGCCCTACCGCGCCGACGATGGCGACCTGCTCGGCGAGCCGGGCTCGGCGGTTCGGCTGACGGTGGTCCGACCCGGTGCGAAGGCGCGCGATGTCGTGCTGACGCGCCAGGAGGTCACGAACCATATCGTCCCATCCTACCGGCGCTTCCCCGGCGATATCGGCTACGTGTCGATCCCGACACTGTGGGTCAACGACATGGACGAGCAGGTCAACGGCGCGCTGACCGACCTGGTCGCGGCGGGGCGGCTCAACGGGCTTATTCTGGATGTGCGCGCCAACGGCGGCGGGTGGGGCTACGTGCTGTCCGGCCTGCTGAGCCACTTCGTGCGCGGGCAGGTCGGGGAGTTCTTCAACCGCAACAAGCTGCGGCCGCTGGACGTCCCCTCGCCGGCCGGCCCCGACCTGCGGCGCGTGCCGCTGGTGGTGCTGGTGGATGGTGAGACGGCCTCGTACGCCGAGGTGCTGGCGGCGGTGCTCCAGCGCGAGAATCGCGCCCTGGTCGTCGGCACGCGCACGGCCGGCAATACCGAGACGATCTACGCCTACACGCTGACCGACGGGTCGCGGCTCTGGCTGGCCCAGGAGGGCTTCCGGCTGCAGAACGGCACGAACCTGGAGGGCGTCGGGGTCGAGCCGGACTCGACCGTCGATGTCGACTGGACCCACTACAGCGAGGACGACGACCCGCAGCTGCTCGAAGCGCTGCGCCTGCTCGGCGCCGGCCCGAAATGAGCTGGCAGGTTTGCAGGCTATAGCAGTGGGCAGCCGGCAGGACGACGGATGGCATCACAACGGCAGCTCGTTCGTGCATAATGGCTCAATGGTTTTGCTCACAGCTATAGCAAGGTTAAATGTCCCAATAGGCGAACGTGTAAACTGCAAACATTCTATGATAGCTTCGTTGATCCTGGGGCTCTCCTACGGCTTCGCGGCCGGCGTGAGCCCCGGCCCCATGCTGGGCCTGGTGATCACCCAGACGCTGCGCCGCGGCTGGCGGGCCGGCAACCTGGTCGCGCTGGCGCCGCTGCTCAGCGACCTGCCGATCATCATGCTGGCGGTCGCGGTGATCGGGCGGCTGCCCGGCGCGGCGCTCGGCTGGCTCGGCCTGGCCGGCGGCCTGTTCGTGATCTTCCTGGGCGTCGAGAGCGTGCGCGCGGCTCGCACGGAGCGCGCCGCCGAGCCGGCGGGCGACCTGAGTCCAGCGGTGTCTGGCGGCGATGAGGGACTGCGCCGGGTGCTCGGGCGGGCGGTCGCGACGAATATTCTCAACCCGCACCCGTACCTGTTCTGGGGCACCGCCGGCGCGCAGCTGCTGCTCGGCACCTGGTCGAGCAGCGGGGCCGCGGGCGCGGGGCTGTTCCTCGCCGGATTCTACGCCCTGCTGGTCGGCTCGAAGCTGCTGGTGGCGCTGCTGGTCAGCCGCAGCCGGGGCTGGCTGCGCGGCCGCGGCTACCGGCGCGTGCTGGCGGCCAGCGGGGCGCTGCTGGCCGGCCTGGGGCTGCTGCTGGCCGGCGACGGCGTGCGGGCGCTGCTCCGGGCGGGCTAGGGCCCGGAGTCAGGAGCCGGGCGCGTCGGCGAATATTGCTATCGGGCTCGCTCGACGGAGGGCCGATAGCTGAAGGTTGCGCATAGCTATGACATCACGGACAGCGACGATCGAGCGGCAGACCGGCGAGACCGACGTGCGGCTGAGCCTGGGCGTGGATGGCGCGGGCCGGGCCGAGATCGCGACCGGTATAGGCTTTCTGGACCACATGCTCACGCTGTTTGCCAGGCATGGGCAGTTCGATCTCACCGTGGCGGCGCGCGGCGACCTGCACGTCGACGAGCACCACACCGCCGAGGACGTCTGCATCTGCCTGGGCCAGGCGCTCGACCGGGCGCTGGGCGAGCGGCGCGGGATCGTGCGGACGGCGCACAGCTTCGTGCCGATGGACGAGGCGCTCGGCTTTGTCGCGGTCGACCTGGGCGGGCGGGCGTACTGCGTGGTCGATGCGACGTTCGCGACGCCGCGGCTCGGGCAGCTGGGCACCGACCTGATCGCGCACCTGTTCGAGAGCATCGCGATGCATGGGCGGCTCAACCTGCACGCGCGCGTGCTCTACGGCCACAACGATCACCACAAGGTCGAGGCGCTGTTCAAAGCCCTCGGGCGCGCGCTCGACGCGGCGACCCGGATCGACGAGCGGCTGGGTGACACTGTGCCGAGCACCAAGGGCACACTTTGAGGCCACGAGCGATGAGCTGACGCCTTCCAGCGTTCAGCGTTTCGCATTCAGCGTTCGGCGTTCAGCGTTTCGCGTTCAGCGTTTCAAGGAGTGGTTCTTGTGCGAATAGTGTTGGATGCTGCAGGCGGCGACCACGCGCCGGAGCAGCCTGTGCGCGGGGCGGTGATCGCGGCGCGCGAGCTCGGCTGCGAGATCGTGCTGGCCGGCCCCGCGGCGGCCATCCGGGTTGAGCTGGCCAAGCACCGGACCGAGGGCCTGCGGCTGGAGGTGGCGGACGCGCCCGAGGTGATCGCGATGGACGAGCACCCGGCCCAGGCGGTTCGCCGCAAGACTGGCTCGCCGCACGTCGTCGGGCTGCGCATGGTGCGCGACGGCCAGGCCGACGCGTTCGTGTCGGCCGGCCACAGCGGCGCGACGATGGCCGCCGCCACGCTGATCCTCGGGCGCATTCGGGGGATCGAGCGACCGGCGCTGGCGATCCTGTTCCCGTCGCGCGAGAAGATGTTCCTGCTGCTCGACATCGGCGCGACGACCGACTGTAAGCCGGAGTACCTGCTGCAGTTCGCCCAGATGGGCAGCCTCTACGCCGACCGCGCGCTGGGCGTGCGCAACCCGCGCGTCGCGCTGCTGTCCAATGGCGAGGAGCCGACCAAGGGCGACCGGCTGGTGCAGGAGGCCCACCGGCTGCTGCGCGCGAGCGGGCTGAACTTCGTGGGCAACGCCGAGCCGAAGGACGCGCTGATCGGCTGCTCGTGCGACGTGCTGGTCTGTGACGGGTTCGTCGGCAACATGTTCATCAAGCAGGCCCAGGCGGTCGTGAAGCTGGCGCAGCTGCTGATCCAGGACGAGGCCGGCCGCGGGCTGCCGCGCTGGCTGGCGCCTGGGCTGATCCCCACCACGCTGCTGGCGGCGTTCGGCGGCGGCGGCGTGCGCTTGGGCGCGCTGCTGGGGGTCTTCGCGGCCGCGCCGGCGCTGCTGGCCAGCCTGCTCGTCCCGCCGCTGCTGCGCGTCCGCCGCAAGGCCGACTACCGCTACTACGGCGGCGGGCCGCTGCTGGGCGTCAAAGGGCTGGCGATCGTCGCCCACGGCAAGTCCGACGCCGCCGCCATCGCCATGGCGATCCGCCAGGCCAAGGACGCCGTCGATCGCCGGGCGGTCACCGGGATCGCGGACGCGATCGGCGCCGCGCAGCCGCTCTCGCAGGATGCCTGATTCTGTTGCGGCCCTCCTCCCCTGCCCCCCTCTCCCGCGCGGGAGAGGGGGATTCTTGTCAGCGACGTGGTACGGTCGCTCTGCGACCGCACCACGTCGCCAGATCTATCCAGGGAGGGGGTGGGGTCAAAGACGTTGCATCAGCCCTGAGAGAATATGGCCTCCTCCCCGGGAAGGGGAGGGGCATATGGTATACTGCGCGACAGATTGAGCCACCAAGCGTTGGAGCACCGAATGGAACATCGTGTCGCCTACAAGGTCTACTACGAGGACACCGACTGCCTCGGCGTCGTCTACTATGCGAACTACCTGAAGTACCTCGAGCGCGGCCGGACAGAGTTTGTCGGGCTGCAGGGCCGCGATATTCGCGACTGGAATACGGATGGCTACTACTTTGTCGTGTACGCGATGAACATCCAGTTCAAGCGCTCGGCGACGCTCGGCGATACGCTGGAGGTCGTCTCGTCGTTCCAGCTCAAGTCCGACTACCGCGGCTTGTTCAAGCAGCGGATCGAGCGGGGTGGCGAGCTGATCGTCGATGCCGACGTCGATATCGTCTGTATCGACGCGCACCAGCAGCTGCGCGAGTTTCCCGGGCTGTTTCAATCCGGCCGCGCCTGAGCCGGCGCGAGATCCGCCAGTCTTCTCTCTCCATCTTTCTCAGGGCTTGTGCAACGTTGGCCCTCGCTCCCTGCCCCCTCCCCGCCGCGCGGGGGGGGGGTGATTCAAGTGCGGGGCGGCGGGCGCGAAGCGCTCGCCGCCCCGCATACCGCTTCCCCGCTCCCCACGGGAGCGGGGGCAGGGGGAAGTGCAAGACGTTACGTCACACCCTTCTTTCTATCAAAGCAAGCAGCAATCCGCCTGGTGTGGTATACTTAATTCGTTGACCAACGTATGGCACTGCGAGATTTGCATTTGTGGCCCCTCTTCTTTGCTATGCGCTCGCGAGAACATTGTTCTGAAAAGTGTCCGTTGTGAGCGCGAGCGCAGGATGGTGATGCGCGCCCTGTCACCTATCCGCGTAGCGAGTCGATTTGACCGTACCCATTGCGGCGGGACTTCATAGGAGCCTGCCGCCCAAGCAGCTACAGCGTATGGATGTACGCTGGTAGAGGAGCACACAATGCAAGTCAAACTGTTCGTAGGAAATCTGTCCTGGGGCGTCGACGACGCTCAGCTGGAAGAGCTGTTTAGCAAATACGGCGAGGTGCAGAGCGCGCGCGTGATCACCGACCGTGATACGGGCCGCTCGCGCGGCTTCGGCTTTGTCGAGATGGACGTCCCGGACGTCGCCGTCGTCATCAGCGCGACGAACGGCCAAGACATCGACGGCCGGCCGATCCGCGTCAACGAGGCCGAGGAGAAGGGTGGCGGCGGCGGCGCGCGCCGCGACAATCGTGGGGGGTCGCGCAGCCGCTACTAGGCGCGCAGCTCGCTACCCTCGGCTGCGCAGTGATGATGTGAAGGAGGATCGATGGGCGACGCCCTTCCGCTTCTCCCCCGCAGAAGCACTGCCGTAGACCTCGAGCAACTAGAGGCTTGGTCCGAACAGGCCGCCGACGACGAACCAACAAGGGTCAGTCGTCGGCGGTCGCCCATTGGAGCGCCGAAGAATTGGCAGATGTCGATCCTTGTTGAGCAGGTATGGCATGCTATGTATCGAGCGTCTGACCGCGTCCGGGCAGGCACGACGACCACGCCCCGCGGGCGCGCACGAGCGATTAGGACGCATCGGCTCTGCGCGATCGGACACTGCGGCGCGACTGTATGTTGTACGAAGTGAGTGGGCTCGTTCAGGCTGGCGCACTTCGCACACATAAGGATCTGTACGATGACAACTCTATCGACTAGCGCTTTGGGCGAGGTGAGCTTGACTCTCCGCGGCGAGGCCGAAAACCCGATCCTGCTGAGCCTGCGCCGCTGGCCCCACTGGCTGCGAGTCGACGTCGAGCGCGACCCCGATAACCCGGAGCGCTGCCTGTCGGTGACACTCGTGGCCGACCAGGCGTATGAGTCGACTGTGCGGGATATTCTGAAGCGCGGCTTCGGCATCACGTTTCCAGCCGCAGGCGGCGATGTCGAGCTGCCGCCGGCGCCTCCGCCGCGCGCGCGCAAGCGCGGCTGGTATCGCTGACGATCGTCTCCAGCTGCCGTTCCTCGCACTTCATAAGGCGGTGTCGCGCAGCCGCGCGACACCGCCTTATTGTTTCCACATGGGCGCGATGACGCGCCGGATCACCCCACCCCCTGCTCCGCCCCTGCAACCTGTGCTGGCGCTAGCGCACCCAGAGGCGCTCGCCGTAGGCCCCGCCCGTGGGCGTCGCCGCGTGGGCGTAGGCGGCGATCGCCTGGGCCATTGCCTCGCTGCCGCCGAACAGCTCGTCGAGCTGGCTGGCGTACGCTGCGATCGCCTCGATCTTGGCCGGCAGCGCCGCGTCGATCGCCAGCGTGCTGGGGACGAGCGCGTCGTCGATCGTGGCCTGCCGCTGCTCGAGCGCGCCCGGCCGGATGGCGTACGGCAGATCCTCGTAGAACCGGAGCTCGTCGCCGAGCAGGCTGTGGGCCGCGGCGTGCGTGATCAGGTGGTCGACATGGCTGCCGACGCCTAGCGGTGCGTAGATCTGCGCCTGGGGCAGCCGCTCAAGCAGATCGGCCAGGAACTGCCGCAGCTGTGCGAACAGCGGATCGTCAGGCGCAGGCGTGTTGAACAGCGACTCCCGGCTATTGTAGGCCGCCGGGTAGCGGTAGATCGCGTCGAGCATGTTGGCCCAGTAGTAGTCGCAGCCCAGCCGCTCCATCGCCAGCCGCTCTTCGACCAGCCGCGCCGCCACCGCCTGCGCGGGCGCGAGGCCCCAGTCGGCGTGAAACTGCTGCGCCAGCGCGCTGAACGGCCCCTCGGGCGGCGGCGCGGCGGTGCAGAGTGTCACCACCAGCACCGGCTCGCCCGCCGCGATCTGAGTCACGATCCGCCCGCCGCACGACAGCGCCGCGTCGTCCAGGTGCGGCGAAAGGTAGACATGCCTGTAGCCGTCGATCGTGGCGATATCCTCGATGTACATAGGCTGCTCCCCTTCTCTTGAATTGCAGATTGTAGATTACGGTATTCTACAATCCACAATCTGCAATTATTACAGTGTTCGAGTCACCTTATGCAGGCCGCGCGGTTTATCAGGATCGTATCCCTTGGCGAGCGTGAGGTACAGCGCCAGCAGCTGCCCCGGAACGATCGCCGTGATCGGGCTGAGCCACTCGGCGGCCGGTCCCGCCAGCGGCAGCACGGTGGTCGCCAGCGCCGTGGCGGCGGGCTGATCGCTCGCGATCAGCAGCTCGGCCCCGCGGCTCGTGAGCTCCTGCGCGAGGTCGAGCATATCCGCGAAGGCCGCGCCCGCCGGCATGATCAGGATCGCGGGCAGCCCCTCGGAGATCGTGGCGATCGGGCCGTGGCGAAAGTCGGCCGAGGAGTAGGCCTGCGCCATGACGTAGGTCAGCTCTTTGAGCTTGAGCGCCAGCTCCATCGCGGTCGGGTAGTGGTAGCCGCGCCCGATCACCACGCACTCGCCCATGTAGCGGTAGCGCTCGGCGCGGGCCGCCAGCGCCGAGGCTCCGGCCAGCGTGGCCGCCAGCGCTGCTGGCAGGCGCCGGAGCTCGGCCAGCCGCTCGGGCTGCCCGCTCCAGGCGGCCGCCAGCAGCGCCATCACCATCAGCTGCGCGGTGTAGGTCTTGGTCGCGGCGACGCTGCGCTCGGCGCCGGCGTGCAGCTCGATCACATGGTCGGCTGCGGCGGCGAGCGGCGACGCGCCGTCGTTGGTGATCGCCAGCGTGGGCCGGCCCTGGCGCCGGCCCTCCTCGATCACGGCGACGATGTCGGGCGACTGGCCGGACTGCGAGATCCCGACGACGAGCGCGCCGGCCATGCGCGGCGGGGTGTGGTAGAGCGTGTGCAGCGAGGGCGTCGCCAGAGCGACCGGGTAGCCCGCGACGGCCGCCCAGGCGTACTTCGCGTAGGCCGCCGCGTGATCCGAGGTTCCGCGCGCCGCGATCAGCACGTAGTCGAACGGCGGCAGCTGGGCGACGATGCCGCTCGCTCGACTGGCCTCGCGCTCCAGCAGCCGGGCGAGCACCTCCGGCTGGCTGCGGATCTCCTCTTCGAGTAGTGTCGTCATAGGGTCTCCTCGTGTCGAGATAATGAGTCTGACGATGGACGATGGATGGGTGAAGACGGAAGACCAAGGACCAAAGGCCGCCGATCTGATGAGGAGACCATATACCTTGGTCTTTCGTCTTTCGCCTTTCGTCTCCTAGACTCGCTCCAGCCCGTGCCCCAGCGCGTACATCCCCGGGATCGAGACCGGCAGCCGCCCGCCGAGCGCGGCCCGCCCCCACAGCGCGTCCGCCAGCGCTTCCATCGCGGGCGGCAGAATGCTGTAGGCGCAGAGGTAGGTCGGCGCGGACGGGTAGGCCGCCAGGTCGTAGGGCATCCGCAGCGCGACGGCGATCAGCGGGCGCTCGTCGGCCAGGAGCGCGTTCACAAGCGCGGCCTGGCCCGGCTGAGCGTCGGCGTTGATCGTCCCGACAATCACGAGGTCGTAGCCGCCCAGGCGCTGCCGCAGCGCGGCGACATCGCCGTCGGATGGGTCGGAGGGGATGACAAGCTCGTCGATCCGCGCGTGATAGCGCCGCGCGGCGTCGGCCAGACCGCATGAGATGTACGAGGACGTGTCAGCCGGCGTGAGGTCGATCGGCTGCGGCACGACGACGGCGAGGCGCGCGTCGGCGGGCAGGCGCAGCGGCAGCCGGCCGGCATCGTCGCGCACCAAGGTGATCGCGCGCGCCGCGATCGTGCTCGCCAGCGCGTGGTGCTCGGCCGAGCCGACGACGTCCAGCGACGGTCGCGGCTGCTCTGTAAGCCAGCGCTTGAGCGTCAGCACGCGCTCGGCCGAGGCGAGCAGGTCGGCCGGCGAGAGCAGCCCGCGCCGGGCCGCGTGCACAAGGCCGTCGTAGACCTGCCGCTCGGCGGCGGCGTCGCTATTTAGCAGCAGCAGATCGATCCCGGCCGCGACGGCCGCGATCGAGTCGACTACCAGCCCGATCCCCGTGCCGATCGCGCCCATATCCATCGCGTCGCTGACGATCAGGCCCTGGAAGCCGAGCGCGCCGCGCAGCAGGCCGCGCAGCACCTGCGGCGCGAGCGTCGCGGGCAGCGCCACGCCCTCGGTCAGAGCGGGCAGCGCGACGTGCGCGGCCATCACCAGCTTGGCGCCGGCCGCAATCGCCGCCGCGAACGGCGGCAGCTCGACCTGATCCAGCCGCTCGCGGCTGTGCGGCACGACGACCAGCCCGTGGTGCGAGTCGCTGGCGGTGTCGCCGTGGCCGGGGAAGTGCTTGGCGGTCGCCGCGACGCCGGCCTGCTGCAGCCCCTGGGTCATCGCCGCCGCCAGGCGCGCGACCAGCGCCGGGTCCTCGCCGAAGGAGCGGGTGCCGACGACCGGGTTGCGCGGGTTGACGTTGACATCGCAGACCGGGGCGTAGTCGACGTTGACGCCCATGGCGGCCAGCTCCAGGCCGAGCGCGTGCCCGGTCCGCCCCGCCAGCTCGGCCGACCCGGTCGCGGCGAGTGCCAGGTTGCCGGGGAAGAGCGTGGTCCCGCCGCCGATCCCCATCAGCTGCCCGCCCTCCTGGTCGACTGCGATCAGCAGCGGCGGCTGGCCGGCCTCCGCCGCCGCGCGCTGCAGCGCCGCCGTCAGAGCGGCGACCTGCGGCGGGTCGATCGTGTTCTTCCCGCGAAACAGTGTCACGCCGCCGACCGGCCGCTCGCGCAGCGTCGCCAGGATCTCCGGCGCGGGCGCGGTGCCATTGAAGGTGAGCAACAGCTGCTGGCCGATCGCCTGGGCGATGTCGCTGTTCATAGCTTCCTATTCGTTATATAAAGTTCAATGAACTTACTAATAAAGTGGCCTTATAGTGGTTGCTTGGAAGGATGGACGATGGACGATGGGCGATGGGCGATGGGCGATGGGCGATGGACCAACGATCAGCGGTTTCTACGGATGTTGGTCTTTGGTCGTTCGTCTTTGGTCTCTGGTGAACCAAGGCGGCTTGTCCATCTTGTCACCTGGTCACCACGGGCTCATGCCGCCAGATCGGCCGTGTCGGGCAGCAACGGCATGAGCCGGGTCAGCCCGAGCTCGTTGGTCAGCAGCAGCGCCGCCGTGCCGAGCAGGACCGTATCGGGGCCTTGGACGACGATCTCGATCTCGGCGGCCTGCGCCAGGATCGGCAGCACGCGCCGGCGCACCTCCTGTCGGATCGAGTCGCGCAGCACCTGCCCGAACGGCGCGATCCGCCCGGTGATCACCACGTGCCGGATGCCGAGCGCGGCGATCAGGTTGGCCACCCCAATGCCCAAGTAGCGGCCGATCGTCACGATGATCTGGCGTACCGCCGGGTCGCCGGCCTGGAACGCCTGCAGAACCGTGTCGAGCGTGATCTCCGAGCTGGTGGTGAAGCGCAAGAGCAGCGAGCCGGGGTCGTGCTGGGCCAGCAGCTGGGCGCGGTGGACGATCGCCGGAATGCTGGCGACCGTCTCCAGGCAGCCGGCGTTGCCGCACTTGCAGGGCAGACCGTTCTCCTCGACGACAACGTGGCCGATCTCGCCCGCGCCGTACTCGTCGCCGACGAGCAGCTGCCCCTGCAGCACAATGCCGGCGCCGATGCCCTGCCCGACCTTGATCGCAACCAGGTTCGCGGCGTTCTGGCGCCTGCCGAACATATACTCGGCCAGCGCGACGGTGTGGCCGTCGTTCGCGATGTAGACCGGCAGGCTGTAGCGGGCCTGCAGGAGATCGCGCAGCGGCAGGTCCTGCCAGCCGAAGTTGACGGCCTGGCGAACGATCCCGTTGGTCGCGTCGATCAGGCCGGGCGCGCTGACGCCGATGCCCAGGAGCGGGCTGTGCGCGACGCCGATCAGGCCGTCGATGAACGGCAGCAGCCGATCGAGAACCGCAGCGCCGTCGCCGTCGATGTGCGAGAGCTTCGCGCGATGGCGGATGCCGCCGCGCAGGTTCACAATCGCGCCCTGCAGCTCGCTGGCGGTGATATTGATCGCCACAATGTGGCGCGAGTCGTCGAGGATGCTCAGCAGTGTCGGCGTGCGGCCGACCCCGGCCGGCGCCTGGCCGACCTCGCCGACCAGGCCCTGATCGATCAGCCCGCTGACCACGTCCGACACGGTCGTGCGCGTCAGGCGCGTCAGGCGGGCGAGGTCGGCCCGGCTGATCTCGCCGGTGTCGTAGATCGTCTGCAGCACGAGGTGGCTGTTGTGATCCTTGGTATGCTGGCGCGTCGCTTTCTTGAGCATGTGTTCCATCAGGGTCGACCCGCAGCTATTAGTCCAGTCATCTTACAAATTGGACTATATCATGGGGAGTGCTCATCCGTCAAGGAGGAATCTTAGCAGCGCTGCGCTTCTCCATCCCAGCCTCCCTTTCGGGTGGTTTTTGCTTTTGTGCCTTGCACTCCAGAAGATCACCCCACCCCCTGCCCCCGCCTCCACACCGGGCGGGGGTGTGTCCGGTTGTGCTTGTGCTGCGCTGCTGTACAGCGCAGCACAAGCACAACCAAGAATACCCCCTCTCCCCACCGGAGAGGGGGGTAGGGGGGTGAGGGCCCGGCGTCCAGCGGCCATCTGGAAGAAACTCACCCTAAGTTGTAAGGTTCACAGGAACCCTCTTTAATCGCCTGTTGACAAAGCGCTCGAAAGGGTGTATAGTGAATTTTGTAAGTTCAGTGTACTAATTAGACAGCCGAACGAACTGGCGCCAGACAGCCGCTTGCAGCACGCGTGCTGTACCCCTGACCCTATTCGCAGCTCGGGCAGACCGGCCAACAGTGACTCGCCAGCACCGGCGCGGTGCCACGGCGACCGCTTCGTTGATGACCCGCCCGGTTTGGTGCGCTCGGTACACAGGTGTCTCTCACGCCATCAGCGGTGATGAACGTGTTGGACGATAACTGAAAGGAGCCTCTCGCATGTCCTCAAACTCCATGTCCCGACGCAGATTCCTCAGGACGGTGACCGTCGCGGGTGGCACGACCCTAGCCGGGTCGGTGCTGGTAGCCTGTGGCGGCGCCACATCGACGGCCTCGCCGACGGCAGCCCCGGCAGCCCCGGCGGCGACGGCAGCCCCGGCGCCGGCGGCCCCCACCGCCGCGGCCGCGGCGGCCACGGCGATGCCGGCCGCCCCGGCAGGCGCGAACCCGCTCAACGTAGCGGCGGGCGAGGTCGACGGCGTGTTCTTCGCCGGCGGCTTCGGCGACGACTACATCAAGTACGCCGGCCAGCTGGTCGAGAAGGCCCACCCCGACGTCAAGGTCAAGATCCAGAGCGTCCAGAAGGTGACCGAGTCGCTGCAGCCGCGCTTCATCGCCGGCACGCCGCCCGACGTGATCGACAACTCCGGCGCCAACATGATCCCGATGGCCGATCTGATCGCCGATGAGCAGCTGCTCGACCTGGCACCGCTGCTGGCCGCGGAGTCGTTCGACACCCCCGGCAAGACCTTCGGCGACACGCTGTTCCCCGGCTCGCAGACCAGCGCGATCTTCGGCGGCAAGCAGTACGGCATCAACATCGCCTTCACCATCTCGGGCATCTGGTACTCCAAGCCGGCGTTCGAGAAGGCCGGCTACACCTACCCGAAGACCTGGGCCGACATGCTGACGCTGTGCGAGCAGATCAAGAAGGACGGCAAGGCCTCGCCGTGGACCTACCAGGGCAAGTACCCCTACTACATCTGGGGCATCGTGTGGAACATGCTGGTCTACTACGCCGGCGGCGACGACGTGATCAAGAAGCTCGACAACCTCGAGCCGAACGCGTGGAGCGACCCGGCGATCAAGCGCGCCACCGAGGACCTGTACCAGCTGTGGGACAAGGGCTACATCCTGCCCGGCACGGCCGGCCTGACCCACACCGAGTCGCAGACCGAGTGGCTGAAGGGCAATGCCGTGTTCATCCCGTGCGGCAACTGGCTTGAGAACGAGATGAAGACCGTCACGCCGGCCGACTTCAACATGACGGTCGCCAACATCCCCGGCTACGCCGACGGCAAGGGCGACCAGAACGCGGTGAACGCCAACGGCGGCGAGACCTACATCGTGCCGTCCAAGGCCAAGAACACCGCCGGCGGCATGGAGTACCTGCGCGCGCTGCTGTCGAAGGACTCGGCCAAGTACTTCGCCGAGAACGTTCGCGCGATCATGCCGGTGACCGGCGGCACCGAGGGCGCCAAGCTGTCCGAGGGCATGAAGGCCGGCGTGGGGCTGGCGGAGGCCTCCAAGGGCGTCGTGATCAACATGAACTTCCAGAACTGGTACAGCACGCTCAACAAGGAGCTGGAGCAGCGCACCGGCGAGCTGATGACCGGCACGATCAAGCCGGACGAGTTCATCAGCAACATGCAGAAGAAGGCCGACGAGGTCGCGGCCGACCCGGACATCAAGAAGTTCACGCGCTAGCAGTCCTGCACGCTGACGGCTTAGGCAAGGTTTCGCTTGGCAGCGATCCGCTTTACAGTTGGGGAGTGGGGGCGGGCGAAGCCCGCCCCCACTCCGAACTGTAAGGTTCGCCAGAACCGTGTCTTAGCGCCTATCCAAATTAGGAGGTGGGGGATGTAGAGAGGGCTTGGCCCTCTCCACATCCCCCATCCTTGGAGACAGGTGTATGAACCGAGGCAAGAATGGGCTGATCGTGTCGTTTCTCGCTCTTCCAATGGCGCTGTACACGCTCTTCGTGCTCCTCCCCTATTTTTCGGCAATGGTGTTTGCTTTTACCCGCTGGAGCGGCCTCTCGGCGAATATTCGCTTCAACGGCGCCAATAACTTCATCAAGCTGTACAATGACAGCAAATTCTGGAGCGCGCTCTCGCACAACGGCATCGCGCTGGTGATCCTGCCCCCGGTGATCATCGGCATCGCGCTGTTCTTCGCCTTCCTGTTCACCCAGGGCACCGCGCTCTCGCGCTTCTTCCGGATCACGTTCTTCTTCCCGCAGGTCATGTCGGTCGTGGTCGTGGCGGTGCTGTGGAGCTTCATCTACCACCCGACGATCGGGCTGCTGAACGGTCTGCTCGGCGCGGTCGGCCTGACGCAGTTCGCGAGCTTCCCCTGGCTCGGCGACCGTGGCACGGTCTTTGGTGCGGTGCTTGCCATGGTGGTCTGGCAATCGGTCGGGTTCTACATGGTGCTGTTCGTCGCCGGCATGCAGGGCATTCCATCCGACTACTACGAGGCCGCCAAGATCGACGGCGCCAACTCCTGGACGATGTTCTGGAGCGTGACGGTGCCGCTGCTGTGGGACACGATCCGCACCGCGATCATCTTCCTGGCGATCGGGGCGATGGACCTGTTCGCGCAGGTCACTGTGATGACCAACGGCACCGGCGGGCCGAGCCGCGCCGCCGACGTGGTGCCGACCTACCTGTACTCGACCGCTTTCAGCGACGGCCAGTTCGGCTACGCCACGGCGATGGGACTCGTGCTGCTCATCCTGGTGCTGGCCCTGTCGATCATCAGCCTGCGCTTTACAGCCCGCGAGGCGTTCGAATACTGAGAAGGAGCGAACCATGGCTTCAGTGACAACGTCCCGCGAGGTGGCACGGCCGGCCGAGCGCCGGCTGAAGGCGGGCAATATCGCGGTCAAGACGCTGATCTTCATCATCCTGAGCATCTGGGCGCTGATCGTGATCTTCCCGATGCTCTGGGCGCTCATGACCTCGCTCAAGACCGACCAGGAGATCTTCTTCAGCCCGTGGGCGCTGCCCGCGCGGCCGGTCTTCGACAACTTCGTGCGCGCCTGGACGACCGCGCGGATCGGCGAGTACTTCATCAACACGATGATCATCGTCCTGCCGTCGCTGTTCCTGACGCTGCTGCTCTCGTCGATGGCCGCCTATGTGCTGGCGCGCTTCGAGTTCCGCGGGCGCAACCTGATCACCTATATGTTCCTGGTCGGCATGATCTTCCCGCTGTTCCTGGCGCTGGTGCCGCTGTACTTCGTGACCCAGAAGCTCAACCTGCTGGACACCTACTACGGCCTGATCATGGTGTACGTGGCGTTCTCGCTGTCGTTCACGATCTTCTTCCTGATCAACTTCTTCCGCACGCTGCCGAAGGAGCTGGGCGAGGCGGCGACGATCGACGGCGCCAACCAGTACGATATTTTCTTCCGGGTCTACCTGCCGCTGGCCAAGCCGGGCCTGATCACGATGGGGATCTTTAACTTCCTCGGCCAGTGGAACCAGTACATCCTGCCGAACACGCTGATGATCACCAACGAAGAGCACAACACCCACTATGTGCTGTCGCAGGGCCTGTACTACCTGCAGGCCAAGCAGTTCTACGGCAGCGACTGGAGCGGCCTGTTCGCGGCCGTGGTGATTGTCATGATCCCGACGCTGGCGATCTATCTGATCTTCAACGATCGGATCGAGGCGGGCATGACCGCCGGCGCGGTGAAGGGCTAGTGTAGATTGTAGGTTGTAGGTTGCGGCGAGCACATGCAGCTTGCCTGATCTTGCAGTAGCCGGCGCCGCACCAAGGAGAGAAGGATTCGGTATGGCACCTGGGACATTTACTCGAACGGAGATCGCTAGCCAGCCGGCTGTCTGGCAGGCCACGCTCGACGAGATCGGCGGCTGGCGGAACGACCACGCCGCCGCGCTGGCCGGGCTGGCCGATCGCCCGCTGATCGTCACCGGCTGCGGCTCGACCTACTACCTGTCGCTCCACGCCGCGGCGGTGCTGCGCAGCGTCGGCGTGCAGGCGTGGGGGCTGCCGGCCTCGGAGCTGGTGTACTTCCCGCAGACGCAGCTGCCGCGCGGCTTCAATATGCTGGCGATCTCGCGCTCCGGCACCACCACCGAGACGCTGTGGGCGGCCGAGCGCTACCGCGAGACGTCTCCGCAGGGCCGGCTGCTCACGATCGGCTGCGCCCCCGACTCGCCGCTGACCGCGCAGGCGGACATCAGCCTGCTGGCCCCGCAGGCGCGCGAGCAGTCGGTCGCGCAGACGCGCTCGTTCACGAGCATGACGCTGCTGGTGCAGGCGCTGGCCGGCGCGCTGGCCGGCGACTCCAGCCGACTCGATCGCGCGCGGCGGCTGCCGAACGCGCTGGCGGACCTGGTCGCGCGCGAGCGCGCCACCGCGCAGCAGCTCGGCGAGGACCTCTCGATCGAGCGCTTCTTCTTCCTCGGCAACGGCCCGCTGTACGGGATCGCCTGCGAGGCGATGCTGAAGACCAAGGAGATGGCCTGCTCGTGGGCCGAGGCCTACCACCCGCTGGAGTTCCGGCACGGCCCGATGTCGATCGCCGGCCCGCCGGCCCTGGTGGTCGGGCTGATCTCCGACAGCGCCGCCGCGGCCGAGATCGCGGTGCTGCGCGACATGCACGGGCTCGGCGCGCGCACCCTGGCGCTGGCCGAGACGCGCGGCGACCACGACTGGAGCGGCGTCGACCGGGTGATCGAGCTGCGCAGCGGCCTGGACGAGTGGGAGCGCGGCGCGCTGTACCTGCCGGTGCTGCAGTGGGTCGGCTTCCACCGCGCGCTGGCGAAGGGGCTCGACCCCGACCGGCCGGTCAACCTGACCGCGGTGATCCACCTGTCATGAGCGCTTCCTACGACCTGCTGGTGGTCGGCGAGATCAACCCCGACCTGATCCTGCGCGGCGACGTGACGCCGGCCTTCGGCCAGGTCGAGCAGCTCGTCGACGACGCGGCGCTGACGATCGGCAGCTCCTCGGCGATCTTCGCCTGCGGCGCGGCCCGGCTGGGGCTGCGGGTCGCCTTTATCGGCACGATCGGCGACGACGTCTTCGGCCACTTCATGCGCGACCAGCTGGCCGCGCGCGGCATCGACGTGGGCGGGATCGTGGTCGACACGCGCCTGCGCACCGGCCTGAGCGTCATCCTGTCGCGCGGCAACGACCGGGCGATCCTGACCTACTCCGGCTCGATCGCCGCGCTGCGCTACGACCAGATCGACCTGGGGCTGCTCGATCGCGCGCGCCACCTGCACCTGGGCGCCTACTACATGCTCGACGCGCTGCGGCCGGATGTGCCGGCGCTGTTCGCAGCGGCGCGCGCGCGCGGCCTGACGATCTCGCTCGACACGAACTACGACCCGGCCGAGCGCTGGGAGGGCGTGGCCGAGGCGCTGCGGCTGGTCGACGTGTTTTTGCCGAACGAGGCCGAGCTGCTGGCGATCTCCGGCTGCGCCGACCTTGGCGCCGCGCTGGAGCACATGGCCGGGCGCGTCCCGGTCGTCGCCGCCAAGCTGGGCGCGCGCGGCGGCGTGGCGCGCCGTGGCGGCGAGCAGGCCCGCGCCGACGCGCTGCCGGTGCGCCTGGTCGACACGACCGGCGCGGGCGACTCGTTCGACGCCGGCTTTATCTACGGCTTCCTGCAGGGCTGGCCGCTCCAGCGCGCGCTGCGGCTGGCCTGCGCGTGCGGCTCGCTCTCGACCCGCGTGGCCGGCGGCACCGCGGCCCAGCCGACGCTGGGCGAGATCGGCGAGATCTGAGAGCCTGCGCGCCGAGCGGGAGGTTCGGCGGGCCGCAGGTCTGCCAAGATCGTCTCGCGCGGCGGGAGGTTTGGAGGGACGAAGTCCCTCCAAAGATCTTCTTTCGGGGCTGGACGAGCCGCGGCTCGTCCAGCCCCGAAACAGAAAGAACAGAAGTGATGACCGAACTGCGCGTCGAGCCGCTGACGATGCCGGGGGCGCCGCTCGGCGAGGAGAACCCGCTGCCGCTGTTCCGCGACCCGCAGGCGGACCGCCCGGTGCACGTGCACGGCGCGCTGCCGCCCGAGAAGCAGCGCCACCTCGGCTGGCAGGCCGGATTCCGCGTGCTGCCCTACCGCATGCAGGACAGCTACACCCGCGAGCGCGCGCCGCTGACCTTCCGCTCGATCGTGCTGGAGAACGACCACCTGCGCGCCACCTTTCTGCCCGAGCTGGGCGGCCGGCTGATCTCGCTGGTGGATAAGCCGCGCCAGCGCGAGCTGCTGTTCCGCAACCCGGTGTTCCAGCCGGCCAACCTCGCCATCCGCAACGCCTGGTTCGCGGGCGGGATCGAGTGGAACATCGGCCAGTTCGGCCACACCTTCACGACCTGCGCCCCCGTCTTCGCCGCCGCGATCGAGGGCTTCCGGGGCGAGCCGGGCCTGCGCCTGTACGAGTTCGAGCGCTGCAAGCGGCTGTTCTGGCAGATCGACTTCTACCTGCCGCCCGACTCGCCGCTGCTGCTCGCCTACACGCGCGTGGTGAACCCGGGCGACGCCGAGGCCTCGATGTACTGGTGGACCAATATCGCAGTGCCGGAGGCGCCGGGCGTGCGGGCGCTGGCGCCGGCCGAGCGCGCGATCCACATCGACTTCAGCGAGCCGATCGGCTACGGCTACGCCGATCTGCCGGGCCTCCCCAGCCTGGGCGGCGCGGACGGCAGCTACCCGCTGAGCTCAACCTTCGCGAACGAGTTCTTCTTCCAGCCCGACGGCGCCGACCTGCCGTGGGAGGCCGCGCTCGACGCGCAGGGCGCGGGCATGTTCGAGGCCTCGACCGGCAGGCTGCGCTACCGCAAGATGTTCTGCTGGGGCACGCACCAGGGCGGCCGGCGCTGGCAGGAGCTTCTGTCGGCCCCCGGCATGGCCTACCTCGAGATCCAGGCCGGGCTGGCGCCGACCCAGCTGCACGGCCTGCCGATGCCGGCGCGTGCAACTTGGGACTGGACCCAGGTGTTCGGCGCGCTGGAGGTCGACCCCGCGCTGGCCCACGGCGGCGACTGGACGACCGCGTGGCAGTCGGTCGACCGGGCGATCAAGGCGCGCGTGGCGCCGGACCGGATCGAGCGGATCGAGCGGGGCTACCGCCACTTCGCCGACCAGCCGGCCGGCGCGCTGCTGCAGGAGGGCGCCGGCTGGGGCGCGCTGGAGCTGCGGCGGCGCGCGGCCGAGCCGGGGGCATCCGCGGTGCCGGCCGCGCTGGCCTTCCCCGAGCGCACGCTCGGCCGCGAGCAGGCCAGGTGGATCGGGCTGCTGCGCGACGGCCGGCTCGCGGAGCAGGACCCCGCCGACGCGCCGGGCGAGTGGATGGTCCAGCCGGAGTGGCGCGCGCTGCTGGAGCGCAGCCTCGAGCGGCCGGAGCACCGCAACTGGTACGCGCTGCTGCACGTGGGCGTGATGCGGCTGGAGGACTTCGACGAGGACGGCGCCGCCGCGGCCTGGCAGGAGTCGATCGAGCGCCGGCCGTCGGCCTGGGCCTACCGCAACCTGGCGGAGCTGGCCCGCCGGCAGGGGCGCGAGCAGGAGGCGCTGGCGCACTACGAGCGGGCCTGGCAGCTCGCCGGCGCCGCCGCGCAGCCGGACGCCGCGCTGGCCGAGGAGTACTTGCAGCTGCTGTGCGCGGCCGGCCAGGCGGCCAGGGCGCTGGAGGTGTACGAGATGCTGCCGGAGGAGCGCCGCCAGCGCGACCGCATTCAGATCCTGTACGGCCGGATCGCCATGGAGCTGGGCGACCTTGACGCGGTCGAGCGGGTGCTGGCGCGCGAGTACGCCATCATCCGCGAGGGCGAGACCGCGCTGACCGACCTGTGGTTCGAGCTGTGGGCGCGGCGCGTCGCCGCCGAGACCGGCCGCCCGGTCGACCAGGCGCTGCGGGACGAGGTCGCCCGGCGCTACCCGCCGCCGGCCCGGATCGACTTCCGGATGATCGGCCAGTAGCGAAGGTATGTCGCCATGACGTTGCCACAGGACGCTCGTCTCCGGGTCGCCGACGCGCTGCGGCCCTACGCCGCGCGCTACCGGCAGAACCTGACCGAGTCGGTCATCCCGTTCTGGCTGAGGCACTCGCTCGACCGCGAGCACGGCGGCTACTTCAGCTGCCTGGATCGCGACGGCGCGGTGTACGACACGCGCAAGTACGTCTGGCTGCAGGGGCGCGCGGTCTGGATGTTCTCACGGCTCTACAACGAGCTGGAGCGCCGGCCGGAGTACCTTGACGCCGCGGCGCTGGGCGTGGAGTTCATGCGCCGGCACGCGCGCGACCCGCACGGGCGGGTGTACTTCAGCCTGACGCGCGAGGGCCGGCCGCACTTCTACCAGCGCAAGCCCTACGCGGCGGTGTTCTACATGCTCGGGCTGCTGGAGTACGGCAGGGCCAGCGGCGACCGCGGCTGCGTCGACGAGGCGGTCGAGCTGTTCTGGCGCATCGTCGAGTGGATCGCCGACCCGGCCCTGCTGGACCGGCCGAGCTACCCCGGCCAGATCCCGGCCAGCAACCTGGCCAACCTGCTGGTGGTGGGCATGATGGCGATCGAGCTGGCGCCGATGTTCGACGAGCCGCGCTACCGGCAGGCGATCCGGGCGACGCTCGACGGCGTGGCGCGCCACTACGACCCGCAGCGCCGGATCTTTCTCGAGAACGTCGCGCTGGCGGGGCACGACCTGGCGCAGCTGCCGGAGGGGCGGCTGTTCAACCCCGGCCACTCGATCGAGACCGCCTGGATCGTGCTGCACATGCTGGAGTTTGCGCCCGACCCGGCGCGCCGGCGCATGGCGCTGGAGGCCCTGGGGGGCTCGCTCGAGCGCGGCTGGGACCAGGAGCACGGCGGGCTGCTCTACTTCATGGACGTCGAGCAGCGGCCGACGCTGCAGCTCGAGTCGACGATGAAGCTGTGGTGGCCGCACGCCGAGGCGATCTACGCGCTGGTGCTGGCCTGCGCGCAGACCGGCGAGCAGCGCTGGCTGGACTGGCTCGCGCGGGTCGACGCCTACACGTTCGCGCACTTCGTCGACGCCGAGCGCGGCGAGTGGTTCGGCTACTGCGACCGGCGCGGCGACCTGGCGCTGACGAGCAAGGGCGGCAGCTACAAAGGCTTCTACCACGTGCCGCGCGCGCTGCTGTTCAGCATGCAGCGCATCGAGCAGCTTTCATTCTTCGCCACAGAGATCACAGAGGAGCCTTAGAGTTCATAAACCTGCCTGGTCAGCGGTGCGAGCAGCGCTGACCATTTGCACGCCATCTGCCGCTGACCAGGCAGGTTTCACATGATGAACAAGACTGTATGAAGCTCGGCCTCATCCCGCTCGACGAGCGGCCCGCCAACACGCGCTACCCGGCCATGATCGCCGCGATCGGCGGGGCCAGCCTGGCTCTGCCGCCGCCCGCGATCCTGAGCGCGCGCCGGCGCCCGGCCGACTGCGCCGCGCTGGCCGACTGGCTGGCCCACACCGCGCCGACCCTCGACGGCCTGGTCGTCTCGTGCGAGATGCTGGGCTACGGCGGGCTGATCGCCTCGCGCACCAGCCGCGAGCCGGCCGGCGCGATCCTGGCCCGGCTCGACTTGCTGCGGGCGATCCGGCGCGGCCACCCGCGGCTGCCGATCTTCGGCTTCAGCCTGATCGCCAGGGTCTCGAATGCCGACGACGCGGCCGAGGAGCCGGAGTACTGGGCGACCTTCGGCGCGCGGCTGTACCGGCTCTCGCAGCTGCTCGACCGAAGGCGCCAGGGCCAGCCGGTCGACGGCGAGCTGGACGCGCTGGCGGCCGAGATCCCGCAGGAGCATCGCCAGGACTTCCTGCGGCGGCGGCTGCGCAACCACGCCGTCAACCTTGGCGCGCTGCAGCTGCTGGCCGACGGTGCGCTCGACCTGCTGGTGCTCAGCTCCGACGACACCAGCCCCTACGGCCTGCCCTCGCGCGAGAAGCGCTGGCTGTCCGAGTGGGCCGACCTGTTGGGTTTTAACGCTGAACGTAGAACGCTGAACGATGAAAAGGTTGACGTTCCGCGTTCAGCGTTTAGCGTTCAGCGCTTGCTAATGTACCCCGGCGCCGACGAGGTGGGCTGCGCGCTGCTGGCGCGGCTGCTGAACCAGGCGCATGGCCTCGCGCCCAGCTTCGCGGCATCCTACGCGCCGCCCGAGGCCGCCGAAAACGTCGCGGCCTATGAGGACGGCCCGATCTGCGTGACGGTCGAGCGGCAGGTGCGCGCGGTCGGCGGGCGCATGGCCGAGGCGGATGCCGACATCTGGCTGGCGGTCGACGCGCCGCTGGCCCGCCGCGCCGAGTGGTCGCCCGAGCACGCCGGGCAGGAGCGCGCGGCGCGCTTGCCCGCGCTGGAGGCGCTTGCTGCCGAGATCGACACGCGCCTGGCGCGCGGCCAGCCGGTGGTCGTGGCCGACGTGGCCTACCCGAACGGCGCCGACCCGGCGCTGGTCGAGCTGCTGCTGGCGCGCGGCGACCTGACTGAGCTGGCGGCCTACGGCGGCTGGAACACCGCCGGCAACACAATCGGCACGGCGCTGGCGCAGGCCTGCGCGGCACGGCTCATCCGCACGGCCGGCCAGCGCGCGGCCCAGGAGCGCTTCCTGCTGCACCGGCTCGTGGAGGACTGGGGCTACCAGCAGGTCGCGCGGGCCGAGCTGCGCGAGTGGCTGCGCGCCGAGCACGGCCTGGCCGAGCCGACGCCCGAGCTGCTGCCGGAGGCCTGCGCGCTGATCGAGCGGCGGCTCGACGCGCTGATCGAGCGGCTGCCCGGATTCGCGGGGCGCTGGCGGCTGGCGCCCGGCAGCGTGTGCCTGCCGTGGGGGCGCACCTTCGAGGTCGATTTCGAGCTGGAGCATGTTTAGTCGTCCCTCACCCCTCTACCGGCGGGGTGCTCCAAGCGACGACTGACCTGATAGAAAGGTTCAAAAGAATGACCCTGAGCCTGCGAATCCGCGACGTCGAGCGGATCGTCGTCGACGTGCCGTTCACCCCGCGCTGCCAGGAGTGGAACGCCCGCGAGGTCTGGCAGTGGCGCGTCTCCGAAATTATCCGCGTGACGACCGACGTGCCCGACCTGGTCGGCTACGGCGAGACGATCCTGCACTACACCTGGGGCCGCGTGCCCGACTCGGCGATCGAGCGGGTGCGCGGCGGCAACCCGGCCGACTTCCTGGGCGACGACTCGCTCGGCGCCGGGCTGCAGATGGCGCTGTACGACCTGGTCGGCAAGGCGCTCGGCGTGCCGGCCTACCGGCTGTTCAACCAGCCGCGCGTGCGCGAGTGGTGCCCGATCTCGTGGTGGAACATCGACATGCCGCCCGAGGCGAACGCGGCCGAGGCCCAGGAGGCGCTGGCGGCCGGCTACACCTCGTACAAGATCAAGGCCCGGCCGTGGTTCGACGTCTACGCCCAGGTCGAGGCGATCAGCGCGGTCACGCCGCCGCACTTCCGGCTCGACCTGGACTGGAACCAGATGCTGATCAACCTCGGCAACGCCGCGCCGGTGCTGGCCGAGCTGGACAAGCAGCCGCGCGTGGCGATCTACGAGTCGCCGATCATGCAGCGCGACGTCGAGGGCCAGCGGCTGCTGCGCCAGAAGACCAGCCGCCCGCTCGCGCTGCACTTCGGCGAGCCGCCCTTCGCGACGGTCGCGCGCGACGAGGTCTGCGATGGCTTTGTGGTCAGCGGCGGCGTGGCGAGCATCCTGCGGCAGGGCGCGCTGGCGGCGGCGTTCGAGAAGCCCTTCTGGCTGCAGATGGTCGGCACCGGGCTGACGACCGCGCTCTCGGCGCAGCTGGGCGCGGTGCTGCCCTTCGCGCAGTGGCCGAGCGTGAACTGCCTGAACAACTACGCCGACGACCTGCTGGCCGAGCCGCTCGCGATCAAGGGCGGCTATCTCAGAGTGCCCGACGGCCCCGGCCTGGGGATCGAGATCGACGAGCAGGCGCTGGCGCGCTACCGCATGCAGCCGCCCCACGAGCACCCCCGGCCGCGCATGATCATGTCGGTCGTCTGGCAGGGCGGCCGGGTGATGCACTACACCGAGATGCGCCCGCAGTGCTGGGATGACTTCCTCTCCGGCAACCAGCCGGCCCAGGAGCGCGGCGCGACGATGGAGGTGCGCTTCGACGACGGCACGCCCGAGTGGGCCGAGCTGTACGCGCGCGCGCAGCAGGGGCCGGTGCGGGATCAGCGAAGGTAGATGGGAGACAAGGAGACAAGGAGACAAGGAGACAAGCTCCCTGGGGCTAGGGATTTGGGACTTGGGGCTTGGGGCTTGAGCGTGACCGGGTGACAAGGTGACAAGGTGACCCGTGGGCCTGGGTTCTTAGTTCTTGGTCCTTGGTCCTTGGTCTTTGGTCCTTGGTTCTTGGCCCTTGGTCCTTGGTCTTTGGTCCTTGGTTCTTGGTCCTTGGTCCTTGGTCTTTGGTCCTTGGTTCTTGGCCCTTGGTCCTTGGTCTTTGGTCCTTGGTTCTTGGCCCTTGGTCCTTGGTCTTTGGTCCTTGGTCTTTGGTCTATCGTCCATCGTCTATCGTCCATCGTCCATCGTCGTTGGTCGGTGGTCGTTCGTCTTCCGTCGAATAGATGAAGGAGTCTATCGTGAAACTACTAGTTGTCGGTGGCTCGGGCTACGTGGGCGGGCTGGTGCTGCCGATCGTGGCTCGCCAGCACCAGCTGCGCGTGTTCGACCTGCGCCCGCCGATCGAGCCGGGCTGGGAGTACGTCGCCGGCAGCATCGGCGACCTGGAGGCGCTCGTGGGCGCGGCCGAGGGGATGGACGGGCTGCTCTACATGGCCATGGGCGAGAAGGTCTACGACACGGTCGGCGGGATCACGAGCAACCTCGACGTCAACGCCAAGGGCGTCTACCTGGCGCTGCACGCCGCGCACGCGGCCGGCATCGCGCACGCCGTCTACACCAGCAGCATGTCGGTCTACGGCGGCAACCTGCTGCAGCGCTACTTCCCCGACGAGGAGATCACGCCCGACGCCAGCGACCTGTACGGCTTCACCAAGCGGCTCGGCGAGGAGGTCTGCCGGAACGCGACCCGCGCGTGGGGTATGAGCGTCAACGCGCTGCGGCTGTGCTTCCCGACCGCGGACGACGAGTGGCTCGCCCAGACGCGCCGCGGCACGCCGACGATCGCGACCGCCGCAACCGACGTGGCGCGCGCGCTGCTGGCGGCCCTGGAGTACCACGCCGGCTTCCAGGCGTTCATGATCAGCGGCGACTACGAGCAGAAGCTCATGAACATGGCCAAGGCGAAGCGCCTGCTCGGCTGGGAGCCGCTTGCCAGACCCGTCCAGTAGGCAGTAGGCAGTAGGCAGTAGGCAGTACCGCTGAAACGCTTTGCATTCGATGACCAGCTGCCGACTGCCGACAGGAACGCTGAATGTTGAATGCTGAACGTTGAACGTTGAATGCCGACTGCCGACTGGAACGCTGAATGTTGAATGCTGAACGTTGAACGTTGAATGCCGACTGCCGACTGGAACGCTGAATGTTGAAGCGAACGTGACTGAAGCCGACTGCCGACTGGAACGCTGAATGTTGAATGCTGAACGTTGAACGTTGAATGCCGACTGCCGACTGGAACGCTGAATGTTGAGTGCCGACGACCGACTGCCGACTGGAACGCTGAATGTTGAATGCTGAACGTTGAACGTTGAATGCCGGCGACCGGCTGCCGACTGGAACGCTGAATGTTGAATGCTGAACGTTGAACGTTGAATGCCGGCGACCGGCTGCCGCCTGCCGACTGCTGAACGCCGACTACTGACCACTGACTACTGACTACTGACTACTGACTACTGAAGAGGAGTGTATGCCAAAACAGCTTATCGTTCCCCAGAACGGCCCCAAGCCAGCCGGCGCCTACTCGCCGGGGCTGCGCGCGGGCGACTTCGTGTTCGTCGCCGGGCAGGGACCGGCCAACCCCGCGACCGGCAAGCTCGCCGGCGACACGATCGAGGAGCAGACCGCGCAGGTGCTTGAGAACGTCAAGTCGATCCTGGAGGCCGGCGGCGCCAGCATGGCCGACGTCGTCAAGGCGACCGTTCACCTGAGCGATCTGGCGCTGTTCCAGCGCTTCAACACGGTCTACGCGACCTACTTCCCCGACCCCAAGCCGGTGCGCACGACGGTGGGCAGCCAGCTGATGGGCATCCTGGTCGAGATCGATGTGATCGCCTACGTGGGCGGCTAACGAGTCGGCCAGTACGGATTCGCTCACGCAAAGCCGCCTCTGATGCCTTTGCGTGATGAGCCGCTCTGCGTGACATAATAAGGAGAAAGCTATGCGACTGCTCGACGAGCTGACGCGCGCGGAGCTGCGCGCGCTCGCGCCCGACGCGCTGGTGATTCTGCCGGTGGGCGCGACCGAGCAGCACGGGCCGCACCTGCCGGTCGGCACCGACCGCTTCGCGGTCGAGCATATTGCGCGCGCGGCCGCCCAGCAGGTCGAGGGCCAGATCCCGGTGGTCGTCGCGCCGACGCTGCCGTTCGGTAGCTCGCACCACCACCTGCCGTTCGGCGGCACGCTGTCGCTCGGCACCGAGACGTACTACCGCGTGCTGACCGACCTGGCCGAGTCGCTGATCGCGAGCGGCTTCCGGCGCATCTTCATCCTGAACGGCCACGGCGGCAACAGCGAGCTGATCCAGCTGGTCGCGCGCGACCTGGCGCTGCGGCACCCCGCCAACCTGGCGGCGGCGGCCTACTGGACGATCGCGTGGGACGCGCTGGTCGCCCTACAGGGGCACATCGGCGCCGGGCTGCCGGGGCACGCCGGCACGTTCGAGACCTCGCTGGTGCTGGCGCTGCGCCCGGAGCTGGTGCGCGAGCCGCGCCCGCACCGCGACGCGCCGGGCGATTCCAGCGCGCAGGGCTTCAGTCCCTACCGGGCCGAGCTGCACGGCGCCTGGCAGCAGATCGAGGGCTACACCGACAGCCCCGACCAAGCCGACGCCGAGCGCGGCCGGCGCTACCTGGCCGCGATCGTGCGCGAGGTCGCGCGGGCGCTGGCCGAGTTCTATGGCGCTGCGCTGGCTTCGTGACCCCATCCCCGCCCCTTTCAGGTGTGCATTGTTTTCCCTCACCCCCTCACCCCCTTGCCCCCTCTCCCAGAACGGGAGAGGGGGTTATCCTTAAAGGGGGGGGGCTAGCCCGGCGTCAGCTCGTCGGCCGGGTCGAGGCCCTTGTCGGGCTGCGCGCCGCGGCTGGGGTCGCGCGGCTGCTGGTCGGACTCGGCCATGGGCGGCGTGAGCGGCTGGACCTGCTGCTCGGTCGCGCCGCGCTGGTCGGCGGCCGACGGCCCGCTCTTTTGCCCGCGCCGCTCGCGCTCGGGCTTGAGATCGCTCGGGGTTGGCTTCGCGCTGCTCTTGGTGTTACGCTGCTTGCTCACGTCGGCTCCTCTCGTGTCGAATGATCCAAGGTGCCGATGTGCAAGTTAGGTGCCGGGGCTGCCGCGCTACCGCCGCCCCACGAACTCCAGCGTCGTCCCGCCGAGCACGATCCGCTCGCCGCCGCGCAGCGGCGCCGCCTCGCCGGGCGCAAGCGCGCGGTCGCCCAGAGTCGCGCCGCGATCGGCCTGGGCCAGCACCTCCATCACGAAGCCCTGCGCGGTCCGGCGCACCAGCGCGTGGCGCCACGCCACGCCCGAGTCGGGCAGGTACAGGTCGCAGCCGTCGTAGCGGCCGATCGTGGCGCTGTCGGTCACCTCGCGCACCAGGCCGGCCTGCTCGCCGCTCAGCACGCGCAGCTCGCCGCGCGAGAGCGCCTGGCGCGCCAGCGGGATGAGCGCGCCGATGCAGGCGCCCAGCAGCGCCAGCCCGACGCCGCCGACCACCACCTGGGCGCGGTCGCTCTGGGCCAGGAAGGCCTGCGTGAGCGCCTCGTAGAGCGCCCCGCCGACCAGCCCGCCCAGCAGCCCGCCCAGCGCGCCGTAGAGGGCGCGGTTGGCCCGCCGCGTGAGCAGCAGGTCGCTCAGGCCAATCAGGCCGCCGAGCGCCATCCAGCCGAGCGTGCGGCCGGCCAGCCCGCCGCCGATCGCCAGGAAGCCGGCCTCGGCCAGTAGCAAGCCGAGCAGACCTGCCAGCGCGCCCACGGCTCCGCCGGCCAGTCCGTCGCGCAGCGCGCGGCGAGGGCTGCGCTTGACCAGCGCGCCGTCGGTCGCGGCGATGCACGCGCCGATGCACAGCCCCAGCCCCGCGCCGACGAGCGGGTAGGCCAGCCAGACGCTCCACGCGCCGGTGGGGACGCTGCCCATGATCCACCAGCCCAGCAGCCCGCCCAGCGCGCCGAGCACGGCGGTGTAGTAGATTTGCATCGTCTTGCTCATCGGTATCCTCTCTTAAGGTCGTCCCCTCTCCCTGCCCCCGCCCCTGCCAGGGGCGGGGGTGATATTCTGGGCATCAGGGTGCCGTCACACAGCGACGGCACCCTGATGCCTGAAGAATCCCCCCTCTCCCACCCCTGGGAGAGAGCGGGGGGTGAGAGCGTATTCAACGCGATCTCCTAGCGTACGGGCTGCGCGCCGCTGGCCAGCGGCGGCACGGCGGCGGTCGCCCCGCAGTGCGTGCAGAAGCGCGCGCCCGCGCGCAGCGGGCGCCCGCACTGGTCACAGAACACGCGCTTGGCGCTGGTGTCGGCGGCCGGCTGGGCCGCGCCGCACTCCGCGCAGAAGCGCGCGCCCGCCCGCAGCAGCGGCGCGTCGCAGCTGGTGCAGCGGGGCACATCCGGCGGCAGTACGACAGGATAAGACGGCACGATCGTCGAGCCGGTCGCGGGGGGCGGCGGGGTGGCGGGGCTCTCCTGCGCGGCGGATGGTGCCGGGTCGACCGGCAGGCGCTTGTGCCGCAGCGACGGCAGCAGCAGCGCCCCGAGGATAGGGATCAGCAGCAGCAGGCCGACCAGCGGGTCGGAGCGAACGTCGATCAGGTGGCGCTCGACATAGCGGCCGGACGCCGCAGGCGCGCCGCTCACGCTCACGCGGATGTCGCGGCGCGTGCCGTCGTAGAACGGGCGCGGGCTGCGGTAGGTCAGCGCGTACTCCTGCTGCAGA
The DNA here is from genome assembly GCA_016717335.1 of Candidatus Ribeiella danica. Taxonomy (GTDB): domain Bacteria; phylum Chloroflexota; class Chloroflexia; order Chloroflexales; family Roseiflexaceae; genus Ribeiella; species Ribeiella danica. The sequence goes on along the minus strand of JADKFS010000002.1, from coordinate 37,931 downwards.
TCGGCCGAGAGCTTGCGGTACAGCCCGGCGAGCTGGTCGCCGGTCGGCGCGTAGAAGTACTCGCCGCCGGTCGCCTGGGCGAGTCGCTGGAGCACCGCCTCGTCAACCCCATCCCGGTCGTCGCTGCCGCGGTCGCCCAGGCCGACCACGTAGAGCGGCTGGCCCTGGCGGCTGGCGTAGTCGATCGCCTGATCGAGCGAGCTGCGGCTGCCATACTGGTCGGGGCAGCTGTTCGAATCGCGGCAGTCCTGCCCATCCGTCAGCAGCAGCAGCGCGCGGCGGCCCGCGCTGTCCTTGAGCGCATCCACGCCGGCGATGACGCTGTCGTAGATCGCGGTGCCGCCGTCGGGCCTGACCCGGCCGATCGCCCGGAGCAGGTCGGGCTGGTCGGCGGTGAACTCCTGGATCGTCTGCGGGCGCGAGCTGAAGGCGATCAGCGCCGTCCGGTCGCCCGGCCGCATCTGGCCGACGAACGCGCGCGCGGCGTCCTGCGCGTCGCCGATCTTGTCGCGATCCTCCATGCTGGCCGAGCGATCGATCAGCAGCGCGGTGGCGACCGGGCTGGCCCCGCCGCCGACGAAGCTGCTCAGATCGACGTTCTGCCCGTCCTCGGAGATCGAGAAGTCGGTCGCGGCGAGCCCGCCGGCCGGTCGGCCGGCCGCGTCGGTCACGCTCACGTAGAGCGTCACGTCGGGGTAGTGCGAGCTATCGACCTGGGTCACGCGCGCGCTCAGCGCGGGCTGGGCGTAGGCCGGCAGGGCCGGCAGCATCAGCAAGGCCAGCAGCAAGATCATCCGGCGCATAGACTACCTCCTGGGGAGCTTCGCCTTCCGCGGCCCGTTAAAAAGAGTGACGCTCGAATCATAGGACGCTGGGAACTGGAAATTGTTCCAGGAGATAGCGTGCGCCGACCCGGCGCGTTTGCCTAAACCGGCGCAACGTGCTATGATCAAGCTACCCTACGCTGCGCGTGGGTGGGTGTTGTTTCGAGCCAACACAGTTTCGAAGGGAGCTTTGCTCCAATGCGGGCTATGCGGCGGGCCGCAGACGCTCGCGGGCGGGCACCCACCTGCGTAAGCAGGTTCGAAACTAACCCATCTACGCCAGTGGTAGGGCCTCTTTTTCAGTTCTGAGTTCTGAGTTCTGAGTTCTGAGTTGCGCTCGCCAAACTCAGAACTCAGAACTCATAATTCATAATTCAATGATTTACCTGCTCTACGGCCCCGACGAGCTGGCGCGCAGCGAGGCGCTGGCCCGGCTCAAGGCGAGCATCCCGCCCGACCTGGCCGACCTGAACATGGCGACGCTGGACGGGCGCAAGCTCAAGCTCGACGCGCTGGTGGCGGCCTGCGAGGCGCTCCCGTTCATCGCCGAGCGGCGGCTGGTGATCGTCAACGACCTGCTGAAGCACCAGAAGGCCGGCAAGGATCGCGACGAGCTGCGCGCCTACCTCGAGCGCGCCCCGGCCACCTGCGACCTGGTGTTCGTCGAGAGCGAGGACTTCGACAAGCGCGGGGCGATCTTCGGCTACCTCAAGAAGACCGCCGAGGCGCGCGAGTTCCAGCCGCGGGAGGGCGCCGAGCTGGTGCGCTGGCTGGGCGACCGCGCGAAGGCCCGCGGGGTCGCGCTCGACGCCGCCGCCGCGCAGCGGCTGATCAGCTTCGCCGGCAACGAGGGGCGCGCGCTGGCGAGCGAGCTGGAGAAGCTGGCCGGCTACGTCGGGCGCGGCGGGCGCATCACCGTGCGCGAGGTCGACCTGCTGGTGCAGGACGGGCAGGAGCAGAACCTGTTCGCCTTCATCGATGAGCTGAGCGCGCGCCGGCGCGGCGCGGCGGTGCAGAGCCTGCGGCACCTGATCGAGGACGGCCAGGCCGCCACGTATATCCTGTTCATGATCGCGCGGCAGGTGCGCATCCTGCTGGGGGTCAAGGAGCTGGCCGCGCAGCGCCTGCGGCCGGACGACATCGCGGCCAGGCTCGGCCAGAAGCCGTTCGTCGTCCGCAAGGCGCTCGACCAGGCGCGCGGCTTCTCGGACGCCGAGCTGGCGCAGCTGCACGACCGCGTGCTCGAGCTCGACCACGCCACCAAGACCGGCCGAATGGACGCCGAGACCGGCCTGGAGCTGCTGGTGGTCGAGCTGTGCCGCTGAGTGTGTTTGACCCTCACCCCCCTGCCCCCCTCTCCCAGCCGGGAGTGGGGGGTATTCGTTTGGCATCAGGTACGGTCGCAAAGCGACCGCACCTGATGCCAGCCATCCTTACCCCTGGCCGGGGCGGGGGCAGGGGGTGGGGTGACCGAGCCCATCACGGCGCCATAAACGAAAAACACCCCCGGAAAGGGATAGTGAGAGGGGCACGAGGGAGATTATGGCCAACCAAAAAGGCCGCGCAAGCGGCCTTTCTTCATGGATGGGGGCAGCCCCGGCTACGACGCGGCGGACGCGCGCTTGCTGCGGGTCTTCTTGGTGGCTGCCTGGGCTGCGACGGGCGCGGCGGCGGCGGCCTGGAACTTGGCCAGCTTCTTTGCCAGGCGCGACTTGCGGCGCGCGGCGTTATTCTTGTGAATGATGCCCTTCACCGCGGCCTTGTCGAGTGTGCTCATCGCCTGGCGAACAGCCTCCTCGCTCGACTGGCCCGAGAAGATGACCTCCTCGGCTTTGCGGACCATGGTCTTTACGCGTGAGCGATACATCTGGTTGCGCACGCGCTTCCGCTCGTTCGAGCGAATACGTTTCTCAGATGACTTGGTGTTCGCCAAAGTGACGATCCTCCCCTATAATGGGCGCTATGCAACGATTGACAGCACGTGATTCGATTTATCATACCGGCCGATGATTATAGCAGAAAGCATCAGACCGCGCAAATGGCTGTTCCACGTCCTAGTCGCCCCGCGTCGCCGGCCCGCGCGCGCTTCGGGCCGCTCCTCAACACCGCGATCGTCGCCGGCGGCTACCTGCTCAGCCGCGTGCTCGGGCTCGGCCGCGACGTCATCATCTCGGCGCAGTTCGGCACCCGGCCGGAGCTCGACGCCTACCGCGCCACCTTCGGCATCCTCGACCTGATCTACCTGGTGGTCGCCGGCGGCGCGCTCGGCTCGGCCTTCATCCCGGTCTTCAGCGGCTTCCTCTCGGACGAGCACGACCAGGACGCCTGGCGGCTGGCCAGCGGCGTGCTGAGCTGGGCGCTGCTGGCGCTGCTGGCCGCCTGCGCGCTGATCGCGCTCCTGGCCGACCCGCTGGTCGCCCTGACGGTCGGCAGCGGGTTCGACCCGGACAAGCGCGCGCTGACCGCGCACATCCTGCGGCTCATGCTGATCCAGCCGGTGCTACTTGGGCTGGGCGGGCTGGCGAAGGCCACGCTCGAGTCGTTCGACCGCTTCGCGCTGCCGGCGATCGGCGCGAACCTGTACAACGTCGGCATCATCTTTGGGGCGCTGCTGGCGCCCTGGCTGGGCATCTCGGGCCTGGTGTGGGGCGTGATCGCCGGCGCGGCGCTGTTCCTGGCGGTGCAGCTGCCGGGCCTGCGCGGCGTCGGCGCGCGCTACACCCCGACGCTGCGGCTCGACACGCCCGGCCTGGCCCAGATCGGCCGGCTGCTGGCGCCGCGGCTGTTCGGCCAGTCGGCCTGGCAGATCAACATGATCGCGATCGCCAGCTTCGCCTCGCTGCTGGGCAGCGGCGCGGTGGCGGCCAACGGCTACGCGCTGCAGCTGATGCTGCTGCCGCACGGCCTGATCGCGCTCAGCCTGGGCACGGTGATCTTCCCACGCCTGTCGCGCCACTTCGCCGCCGGCGACAGCGCGGCGCTGCGCGCCGAGGCGCTGGCGGCCGTGCGCAGCGTGCTGTTCTTCGCGCTGCCGGCCGCGGCGCTGCTGGCGGTGCTGCGCCTGCCGGTGCTGCGCCTGCTGTACCAGCGCGGCGAGTTCGACGCCGGCTCGGCCGCGCTGACGGCCCAGGCGCTGGGCTTCTACGCGCTCGGGCTGGCGGCCTTCGCCGCCGCCGAGATCCTGGTGCGCGCGTTCTACGCCATGCGCGACACCCGCACGCCGGTGTACGTCGGCGTCGGCGCGGTGGCGCTGAACATCACGCTGGCCTGGCTGCTGCTGCGGGTCCGGCGCGACCTGGGCATGCCGGCGCTGGCCTTCAGCATCGCGAACACGCTTGAGGCGTTCGCGCTGCTCTGGCTGCTGCGCGGGCGCATCGGCGGGCTGGGCCGCGACTTCGCGAGCGCGCTCGCGCGCATGCTGCTGGCCACGCTTGTGTTTGGCGCGGCGCTGCTGGCGCTGCTGCGGCTCTCGCAGCCGGCGCTGCCGTTCCTGCTGCCCGGCGATACCTACCGCTGGCCGGCCGACTTCCTGCCGCTCGTGCTCTGGATGGCCGCGGCCTGCGGCCTGGGCGCGCTGGTCTACGGCGCGGCGTCGGCGCTGCTGCGCCTGCCCGAGATGCGCGCCGCGCTCGCGCGGGCGGGCGGCTTGCTGCGGCGCATCGCCCGGCGGTAGGCGACAGGGTGACAAGATGACAAGATGACAAGGTGACCGGGTGACCGGGTGATAGAGTATCGAATGCTGTCCCCTGTCCCCTGTCCTTGGTCCATCGTCTATCGTCCACCGTCCACCATCTTCGGCCCTCGCCTGTTCATCGTTTGTAACCCGCGTGCGGCACAATACGCAGGCAAGCCAGGCTGCTTGTCTTGAACGAGGGCAAATGCTATACTCCTCGACGACGATTAGGGAGCGACGACGCACGTGAAGACCACCTTTTACCTGATTCGCCACGGTGAGACCGACTGGAACCTGAACGGCCGCTGGCAGGGCCACGCCGATGTGCCGCTCAACGAGATGGGGCGCGTGCAGGCGCGCCGGCTGGCCGAGCGGCTGCGCAGCCGCGGCCCGCAGTTCGACCTGATCTACAGCAGCGACCTGCAGCGCGCCTGGGAGACCGCCCGGACGATCGGGGCGGCGCTGGACATGGCCCCGCTGCCGCTGCCGGCGCTGCGCGAGATCGACATCGGCACGTGGAGCGGCCTCACCAACGCCGAGGTGACCGCCCAGGACGCCGACTCGTTCGAACGCATCCGGTCGGGCGAGGACCTGGCGCGCGGCGGCGGAGAGCGCTTCCTCGACCTGTATACCCGCGTGATCGCGGCGATCGAGCGCCTGGCCGAGAAGCACCCTGGCGGAAAGCTCGCCCTGGTGACGCACGGTGGCCCGGTGCGCGCGCTGATGCTGCACGCCTCGCGCGGCAAGAACGGCATCAATGCCCACCGCGTCCATATCGGCAATACGTCGATCACCGTGCTGATCGGAAGCCGCGATAGCTGGGACCTCGGTACGATCAACGATATGAGCCACCTTGAGGCCAGCCCGCAGGCCCCGGATATGATGTCGGCGCCGCCCGACGATGCTGAAAGGCCGTAGGCCATTTGGGGCGGTTTGGCGGGGCCGAAGGCCCCGCCAAACCGCTCAGGTGGGGTGTGGGGGCGGCTTCGCCGCCCCCACACCCCACCCCAAGCTAAAAGGTTCGCGAGAACCTCATCTAAAATTCTTATGGACGACCGCTACACGATCGACACCCCCGAGAACATCGAGTTCGCCTACGACATCGCGGGCATCGGCTCGCGCTTCCTGGCGGCGATCGTCGACACGCTGGCGATCGGCGCCGGCGAGGCGATCGTCTTCATCCTGATCGGCGTCGCCGTCTCGACGCTCGAATTGAACACCAGCGCGGTGGGCAGCCTGCTGGCGGCGCTCGGCGCGCTGCTGGCCTTCGCGATCCTGTGGGGCTACTACATCGCGTTCGAGCTGCTCTGGAACGGCCAGAGCCCCGGCAAGCGCCTGATCGGGCTGCGGGTCGTGCGCGAGGGCGGCCGGCCGATCACGTTCGTCGGCTCGGCCATCCGCAACCTGATCCGGATCGTCGACTTCCTGCCGGCGTTCTACGGCATCGGCGTGGTGGTGATGTTCGTCGACCGGCGCGCGCGGCGGCTCGGCGACCTGGCCGGCGGGACGCTGGTGGTCAAGGAGCGCCGCGGCGTGACGCTCGAGAGCCTGACGGCGCGCAGCGTGGCGGCGCCCGCGCCCGCGCTGCCGGGCCAGCCCGCCCCACAGCTGACTCTGGCGAACGTCGAGCTGCTGAACGACCAGGACTACAACCTCATCCAGGAGTTCCTGCGCCGGCGCGACGAGCTTGGCCGCGAAGCGCGCATGCGCCTGGGCACGCAGATCGCAGGCGGGCTGCAGGCGCGCCTGGGCCTGCCGCAGGGCGGCGACGCCGAGCGCTTCCTGCAGTACGTCGCCGGCGAGTACCAGACCCTCAGGCGCCAGCAGGCCGAGGGCTAGAGACACTACGTGCGGCGAGCCACTAGTACAAGGTTCCGGAGGTTCGGTCGGGGTTGGGCTGCCACGATCGGTTCTGCGGTGCTGCAGTTCCGTGGCAACAGAACCACAGAACCACAGAACCGCAGAACCGCAGAACCACAGAACCAACCGGCGACAACCAGCAACGAACGTCTGGAAAGCTGTACTAGCACGCCCAACGTTCCAACGTTCCAACGTTCTAACGTTCCAACGTTCTAACCTTCCAACACCCCACTTGCCCAGGCCAGCGCCAGCTCGACCAGGCTGGGCGAGTCGGCCGGCAGCTGTGTGACGTCGGGCAGGCGGCGGAACCAGTTCGGCTGGCGGCGCGCGAAGGCGTGCGTGTCGAACTTCAGCCGCTGGATCGCCTCGCCGAGCGTGGACTGGCCCGCCACGTAGGGCTGCAGCTCGCGGTAGCCCAGGCCCGACATCGCCGGCAGCTCCCAGCCGTAGCCGCGCGCCAGCAGCCCGCGCACCTCCTGCTCCAGCCCCGCGGCGACCATGCCGTCCACCCGCTCGTCGATGCGCCGGTACAGCGCGTCGGCCGGCAGGGTGAGCCAGAGCGCCCGCACCCGGTAGGGCGGCGGCTGCTTGGCCTGCTGCTGCGAGATCGGCCGGCCGGTGATCTGATGAACCTCCAGCGCGCGGATGACGCGCCGGACGTTGGTCGGCAGAATCCCGTCCGCCGCAGTGGGATCGACCAGCGCCAGCCGATCGTGCAGCGCGGCCGGCCCGTGCTCGGCCGCCACGCGCTCCAGATCCGCGCGCAGCTCCGGCTGCGGCGCGACGCGCGGGATCTGCCAGCCCTCCAGCACCGCCGCCAGGTACTGCCCGGTGCCGCCGACCAGCAGCGGCAGCCGGCCGCGCCCCGTGATATCGGCGATCGCCGCCGCCGCCAGGTCCTGGTAGACCGCCAGCGAGAACTCCTCGTCCGGGTCGACCACGTCGATCAGGTGGTGCGGCGCCGCGGCGCGCTCGGCCGGGGTCGGCTTGGCGGTGCCGATGTCCATGTGGCGGTAGACCTGGCGCGAGTCGGCCGAGACGATCTCGCCGCCGAGCGCGCGCGCCAGCTCGATCGCCAGCCCGGTCTTCCCCACCGCCGTCGGCCCGACGATCGCCAGCAGCGGCGCCTGGTGTGTGTTTGGTGTCTGCATGGCCCCATGATACACGAAGGAGCAAGCGGCGATGGGTGATGGGCGATGGACGATGGACCAACGACCAAGGACCAACGACCAAGGACCAAGCCCCAAGCCCCGCCGCCAGGGGTCAGGGGTCAGGGGTCAGGAGCGCGTTCACGCCGACTCCCACGCCCCAAGCCTCTAGCCCCTAGCCCCAAGCCCCTAGCCCCAGGATCTTGTCACCTTGTCACCTTGTTAGGGATCAGGGATCGACATTCAACGTTCAACATTCAACGTTCAACCTCGTCTCCTGTTGACTACCGCCCGCCGCCATGCTAAGATCGTCTCCCGGCGCCTGAGCCAGACCAGGAGCGACCCGTGATGTTCCGGCCCTTCCGCATACTGCTGATCGTCGCCCTGGGGCTGCTGATCGCCCTTCCTGCTGCCGTGCGCGCCGCGCCGCCCACGCCGCCGGTGGAGGTGGACCTGCAGGGCTTTCTCGATGCGCTGCCGGGCGCGCTCAAGTCCTACCACGACGGGAAGCTCAGCGCCGCCGAGATCGTCCAGACGACCAGCGCCTACTACGGCCTGAGCCCGCGCATTCTGCTGGCGCTGCTCGAGGCGACCGGCGGGCTGCTGAGCAACCCCGCGCCGGCCGACCAGACGCTGCGCCAGCCGTTCGGCCCCGGCGGCCCGGCCGGCTTCGCCGCGCAGGTCGACTGGGCGGCGCGCGACCTGCGCGCCGGCCTGGGGCCGTACGACCGCCCGCCGACCGTGCGGTTTACCGACGGCACCACGCTGACGCTGACGCTGCAGCAGGCGCCCGAGGGCGTGGCGGTCCAGCGCTTCCTGGCGCGCGACCGCGGGCAGGCCGAGTGGCGAGCGATCGTCGAGCGCTTCGGCCAGGCCTTCCAGGCCTACTTCAACAACGAGCTGCCCGAGCAGCGCCAGCCCCAGCCGCGCGCCACCGCCGGCTTCCTGGGCCGCCCCTGGGCCGCCGGAACGCGCGTCGTCCACCTGGCCTACTTCGACCACATGTTCCCGACCGTCGACACCGAGCGGCCCGACAACGGCTTCGTGGTGAACTATCGCGGGCGCGGCAGCGTGCAGTACGACGGCCACGACGGCAACGACTTCTACTTCCCCGACAGGCCGATCGGCACCTACATCTACGCCGCCGCGGCCGGGCTTGCCCACGCCAGCACCCATCGCGGCAACGGCGTCTGGATCGAGCACCCCGGCGGCTACGTGACGGTCTACTGGCACCTGGACAAGTTTGCCGGCATCTTTCGCGGCAAGGTCAACACCGGCCAGGGCGTGAGCGTGCGCGCCGGCGAGCTGATCGGCAGCAGCGGCAAGACCGGCTTCGTCTCCGGCTCGCCGCACCTGCACTTCGAGGTGCGCCACAACGGCAAGCAGGTCGACCCGTACGGCTGGTACGGCCCCGGCGCCGACCCGTGCGCGGCCTACGCGGCATGTGAGGCCAGCACCTGGCTGTGGAGCGGCAGGCTGGCCGGCGAGTTCGACCTCACGCCGCCGGTCGGCGCGGCGCCGGCCGACCACAGCCCGCCGCTCGCGTCGCTGAGCATCAACCCGCCGCGCGACCTGCTGCTGCTGGCGCGCTTCGACGGCAGCCCGCTCCAGCAGGTCGGCGCGGGCACGCCGGTGCAGGATGGCGCGATCGAGTACGCCGGCGCGAAGTTCGGCGATGGCGCGCTGGTCGCGGGCGGCGACCGGCTGGCCTACCCGAGCGCCGGCAACCTCAGCCTGGACAGCGGCACGATCGCGTTCTGGGCGCGGCTGCCCGAGCGCTACCCCGAGAGCGCCAACGGGCGCCACTACCTGCTGGCCGCCAGCGCCCACGCCGACGAGGGGCCGGTCTACACCGGCACGCTGGCGCTGCGGCGCGATACGCTCGGCCCGGGGGGCGCGCCGCGCTGGGACTTCTGGACCACGCCGGAGTCGGGCGAGGCCGCGCGCGACGACCTCGCCGCGCCCGACACGCTGGGGCCGGGCCTGCACCACTTCGCGATCACCTGGGACCGCGCGCGCCAGTCGAAGGCGCTGTACCTCGACGGGGCGCGGGCGCTCGGGATCATTGGAGTCGAGCTGCCGCGCGACGTCGGCGCGACGCTCGACCTGGGCCGCTGGGCGCCCGGCGCGCGCGCGAGCGGCGTGATCTTCGACGAGCTGGCGATCTACAGCCGCGCGCTCGGCCCGCTCGAGATCGGGCAGCTGGCAGCGCGCGCCGAGCCGCTGCCCGCCAGCGCAAGCCGCGCGAGCAGCCCCAGCCTGGTGGTCGAGGCCAGGGCGATCGACGACGGCGGCGCGATTATGAGCGTGCAGCTCGGCGTGAATGGCGTGTTCGGCGACCCGCAGCCGTTCGAGGAGCGCTACGGCCTGCGGCTGCCGGCCGAGAACGGCGCCTACGTCGTGGCGGCGCGGCTGTTCGACCGGGCCGGTAACAGCACGACCGTCAGCACGACTGTGACGCTGGCCCCGCCTGCGCAGCCTTTTGTGCGGGTCGAGGACCTATCCGACGCCGGGGCGACGCTGGAGATCGGCCAGGGCGAGGCGGCCGGCCCATCCGAGGCCCAGCTCAGCTCCTCGCGAGATTTTGCGGACGCGGCCTGGCAGCCGCTGCCTGCGCGCGTGCCGGTGCTGTGGCAGCCCGGCGCGGCCCGGCGCCTCTGGCTGCGGCTGCGCGACGACTCGGGCGCGCCGGGCCCGGCCTGGGCGATCGGGCCGGACGCCGCGCAGTCCTACCTGCCGCTGGTGACGCAGTAGCCATCAGACCAGGCTCGTGCAACGTTGGCCCTCACCCCCTGCCCGCTCTCCCGTGCGCGGGAGAGCGGGATTCTTGTGGGTTTTTGTTTTTGCGCAGCGAAACAATGAAGGCTTGACAGCGGCGCGGCGCCGGATTATAATACATATGAACAGTTGCTCAATTGATACATCATTATTGTTGAGCTGTCTCAATAGTCTAATCTTGCGCATTTGCCGGTGAGGCCGGTCTGCCTGCCACAGCGCGGACGATGTCTCGCTAGCTAGAAAAGCGAAGCGCGCTATGACTCTGCAAACCATCTCTCTCGCGCGGCCGCTGGTGCTGCCGCAGAACGCCGAGTGCGACTGCTGCGCCGGCCACGTGGTCGAGGCGCTGCGCGGGCGCGCCGGCGTGGCCGATGCCTCGATCGAGGGCGCCGCGCTGGTGCTCACGGTCGACTCGCAGCTCGCCGCCGAGGCCGAGCAGCTGGCCTGTGAGGTCGGGGTGCTGGTCGCGCGGCGCTACGCCCACCCCGTGTTCGCCGTCGACGGGATGGACTGCGCCGACTGCGCCCAGACGCTCGAGCGCGCGGTGGCGCGGCTGCAGGGCGTGCACTACGCGACGGTCAACTTCACCGCGGCAAAGCTGCGCCTGGAGTACGACCGCGAGCAGACCTCGGTCGAGACGATCAGCGCGCTGGCGGGCCGGCTCGGCTACACGATCCAATCGCCCGGCGCGCTGCTGCCGCGGGCGCCCGCCTCAGATGCGCACGCCGGCGAGTGCGGCTGCTCCGACGGGGCCTGCCACAGCGCCGACGCCGACGCGGCTGCGCTTTCGGAGCGCTCGGGCGCTGCCTCCCAATCCGCGGCCCGCGCCCCCTGGCCGATCGTCGATCGCCTGTCCGCGCTCGCCCAGCGGCCGAGAGATGCGCTGACGGCGCTGTGCGGCCTGCTGATCGGCGCGGCATGGCTGTCCGGCCTGCTCGGCGCGCCGTCCGCCGCCGTGGCGGCGCTGTATGTCTCGGCGACGCTGGCCGGCGGCCTGCTGGTGGCGCGCAGCGGCTGGTCCAGCCTGCTCGCGACGCGCACGCTCGACATCAATGCGCTGATGACGCTGGCGGCGGTCGGCGCGCTGCTGATCGGCGAGTACGCCGAGGGCGCGGCGGTGGTGTTCCTGTTCGCGCTGGGCAACGCGCTCGAGGGCTACACGATGGACCGGGCGCGCCGCTCGATCCGCGCGCTCATGCGGCTCGCGCCGGCGGTCGCGCTGGTGCGCCGCCCCGACGGCGAGCGCTCCGTGCCGGTGGGCGAGGTGGCGGCCGGCGAGCTGATCGTCATCCGGCCGGGCGACCGGGTGCCGCTGGACGCGCTGGTGTTGGCCGGCCAGAGCGCGGTCGACCAGGCGCCGATCACCGGCGAGAGCGTGCCGGTCGCGAAGGCGGCCGGGGCCGAGCTGTTCGCGGGCAGCATCAACGGCGAGGGCGCGCTGGAGGCGCGCGTGACCCGACCGGCGCAGGACTCGACTCTGGCGCGGATCATCCACATGGTCGAGGAGGCGCAGTCGCAGAAGTCGCGCGCGCAGCGCTTCGTCGACGTGTTCGCGCGCTACTACACGCCCGCGGTGATCGGCCTGGCACTGCTGGTGGCGCTGCTGCCTCCGCTGCTGGCCGGCGGCGGCTGGGCCGAGTGGTTCTACCGCGCGCTGGTGCTGCTGGTGATCGCCTGCCCGTGCGCGCTGGTGATCTCGACGCCGGTGAGCGTGGTGAGCGCGATCAGCGCCGCCGCGCGGGCGGGCGTGCTGTTCAAGGGCGGCGCATCGCTTGAGGCGGCCGGCGGGCTGCGCGCGATCGCGTTCGATAAGACCGGCACCCTGACTGTGGGGCGGCCGGTCGTCACAGATATCATTGCAGATTGTAGATTGCAGATTGTAGACGGCAATGATCAATCTACAATCTACAATCTACAATCTGAAATACTACGCCTGGCCGCCGCGGTCGAGCGGCGCTCCACCCACCCGCTGGCCCGCGCGATCGTCGCCGCGGCCGAGCAGCGCGGGCTGCCCATCCCCGATGCCGCCGACTTCCAGTCGCGCGGCGGGCGCGGCGCCAGCGCGACCGTCGAGGGCCGCACCGTGACGATCGGCAACCGCGCGATGTTCGAGGGCGCCGCGCTGCCTGCCGATCTGGAGTCGTCGCTGCAGGCGCTGGAGCAGGCCGGCCGCACGGCGATGCTGGTCGGCTACGACGGCGTGCCGCGCGGGGCGATCGCGGCCGCCGACCAGGCCCGCCCCGAGAGCCGCGCGGCCGTGGCCGCGCTGCGGCGCCAGGGCATCGCGCACGTGACCATGCTCACCGGCGACGCCGCGCCGGTTGCGGCGCAGATCGGCGCGGCCACCGGCGTGGACGAGGTTCGCGCCGAGCTGCTGCCCGCGGCGAAGCTCGCGGCGATCGGCGAGCTGCTGGCGCTGCACGGCAGCGTCGGCATGGTCGGCGACGGCGTCAACGATGCCCCGGCGCTGGCCCGCGCGACCGTCGGGATCGCGATGGGCGTCGCGGGCAGCGACGCGGCGATGGAGACGGCCGACGTCACGCTGATGAGCGACGACCTCTCCAGGCTGCCGTTCGCGATCGACCTGAGCCGGCACACCCGCCGCATCATTCTGCAGAACGTCGCGTTCGCGCTCGCCGTCAAGGCGGTGTTTCTGGCCGCCACACTGCTGGGCGCCGCGACGCTGTGGATGGCGGTCTTCGCCGATACGGGCGCCGCGCTGATTGTGATCGCCAACGGGATGCGGTTGCTGCGGCACCGCGCGGTCTAACGCGCTGCGCGCCCCGGAGACAAGGAGACAAGGAGACAAGGAGACAAGGAGACAAGGAGACAAGGAGACAAGGAGACAAGGTGACGAGCGTTGACCCCTGTCCCCTGTCCCCTGTCCCCTGTTCCCTGACAAGGAGACAAGGAGACAAGGAGACAAGGAGACAAGGAGACAAGGAGACAAGGAGACAAGGAGACAAGGTGACGAGCGTTGACCCCTGTCCCCTGTCCCCTGTCCCCTGTTCCCTGACAAGGAGACAAGGAGACAAGGAGACAAGGTGACGAGCGTTGACCCCTGTCCCCTGTCCCCTGTCCCCTGTTCCCTGACAAGGAGACAAGGAGACAAGGAGACAAGGTGACGAGCGTTGAACGTTGACCCCTGTCCCCTGTTCCCTGACAAGGAGACAAGGTGACAAGGCGGGGGGCCGGGGGCGCAGCGCCCCGGCGAAAGGAATCGCTGGCGAAACAGCTCAAGCGGGGGGCCGGGGGCGCAGCGCCCCACGCACATCCAGCGCCAGCGCACCCTGCCCCTCGGGCAGCACGTAGAGCGGGTTGATCTCCAGCTCGTCGATCTCGGGCATGTCGCAGCCGAGCTGGGCCAGCCGCAGCATTGCGTCCAGCACCGCCGCTCGGTCGCCCGGCGCCGCGCCGCGCCAGCCGCGCATGCGCACCCCCGCGCGCGTCGAGTCGAGCAGCTGGCCGGCCTCTGCGCGCGTCAGCGGCGCCAGCCCCATCGCCACGTCCCGCAGCAGCTCGACCTCGACGCCGCCGCTGCCCACCAGCACCAGCGGGCCGAACTGCGGGTCGCGCCGGATGCCGACGATCACCTCCTGCCCGCCAGCCAGCATCGGCTGGACGGTCACGCCGTCGAGCACCGCCGCGGGCTGCGCCGCGCCGGCCGACTGGTAGATCCGCTCGAACGCCGCGCGCACCGCCGCCGCATTGCACAGCCCCAGCGCGACCCCGCCGACGTCGGACTTGTGGGTGATGTCGCGCGAGGCCAGCTTGAGCGCCACCGGGTAGCCGACCTGCTCGGCCAGCCGCACGGCCTCGTCGGCGCCGGCCGCCAGCCGCGTGGGCGGCAGCGCGACCCGGTAGGCCGCCAACGCGCCCGCGAAGTCGCCGCGATCGAGCGCCGCCTGCGCCGCGGCACGGTCGACGTCGGTCAGGTGTACGGGCGGCTCCGCCGGGGCGTCCAGCCAGCGCCGGCGGGCCAGCATCGCCGCCAGCGCCGAGGCCGCGCGCTCGGGGAAGGCGAAGTTCGGCACGCGCCGCCGGTGCAGGATCGCCAGCGCCTGGTCGACCGACGCCAGCCCCATGATCGAGGCCAGCACCGGCTTGCGGTGCACCGCTGCCACCTCGCCGATCACCTCGGCCAGGCTGGCGGGCAGGAACCAGTCCTGCGGCGCCTGGATGACCAGCGCCGCGTCGACGCTCGGGTCCGAGAGCAGCGCGTCGAGCGCGACCGCGTAGGTCGCCGGGCCGGAGCCGGCCAGCACGTCGACCGGGTTGGCCACGCTGGCGGCGGCGGGCAGCCGCGCGCGCAGGTAGGCGCGCGTGGCCTCGGTGAGCGGCGCCAGCGCCAGCCCCGCTGCGTCGAGCGCGTCGACCGCCAGGATCGCCGGCCCGCCGGCGTTGGTCAGCACCGCCACGCGGTTCTGCTGCGGCAGCGGCTGCCAGGCCAGCGCGCGCGCCCAGTCGAACAGCTCCTCGGTGGTGCTGGCGAGCAGCACGCCGCTCTGGCGGAAGGCCGCGGCGTAGGCCTCGGCGCTGCCGGCCAGCGCTCCCGTGTGCGAGGCGACCGCCCTGGCGCCGCTCTCGCCGTAGCCGGCCTTGAGCACCACCACCGGCTTGCGCCGCGCGGCCTCGGCGGCGACGCGCATCAGCGCCCGGCCGTCGGACACGCCCTCGATGTAGGCGGTGATCACGTGCGTGTTCGGGTCGTCGGCCAGCGCCTCGATCATCTCGGTCTCGCGCACGTCGACCTGGTTGCCCAGGCTGACGATCCGCGAGAAGCCGACCCCGGCGCCGCGCGCCCAGTCGATCACCACCGCGCACATCGCGCCGGAGTGCGACACGAAGCCGATGTCGCCGGCGTGCGGCATGCCGGTCACGAAGGTGGTGTTGACCGGCGTGTGGGTGTCGATCGTCCCGATGCAGTTCGGGCCGATCAGCCGGATGCCGTGCCGGCGGGCGATCGCCGCCAGCTCCTGCTCGCGGGCGCGCCCCTCGGGGCCAAGCTCGCCGAACCCGCCGCTGACCACGATCGCGTGCGTGATGCCGCGCCGGCCGCACTGCTCCAGCACATCCGCCACGGCTGGCGCCGGCACGATCACCACCGCCAGGTCGACCGGGTCGGGCACGTCGCCGATCGAGGCGTAGCAGGCCCGGCCCAGGATCGCGTGCGCGGCCGGGTTGATCGGGTAGACCGCGCCGCGGCAGCCGTGCTCGATCAGGTTGCGCACGACGCCGTAGCCGAGCTTGTGCGGGTCGGTCGAGGCGCCCACGACGGCGACGCCGCGCGGCGCGAAGAACGGCTCGAGCTTGGGCATGGGATGGTTGCCCTCCACAGCGATAGAAACGCGCTCGGCGCCCAGACGATCGACGATCGACGATGCGCCGGTGTGGTCGATCGTCGATCGTCTGGGCGGTTTGCGCCGGATGGGGGAACGCTATCGATGGCTACGGATAGATGCCGCGCGTCAGCGTGGCCTCGGCCACGCGATCGACCGCCAGCAGGTAGGCGGCCGTGCGCATGTGAACCTTGCGCTGCTCGGCGATCGCGCGGACGTTCTCGTAGCTCGCCACCATCACGCGCTCGAGCTTCTCGTTGACCTCGCGCTCGGTCCAGAAGAAATCCTGCAGGTCCTGCACCCACTCGAAGTACGAGACCGTGACGCCGCCGGCGTTGGCGAGGATGTCGGGCAGCACCAGGATGCCGCGGTCGTACAAGATCTCGTCGGCCTCGGGCGTGGTCGGGCCGTTGGCGGCCTCGGCGATGATGCTGGCCTTGATCCGGCTGGCGTTGGCGCCGGTGATCTGGTTCTCCAGCGCGGCCGGCACCAGGATGTCGCACGGCAGCTCGAGCAGCTCGGCGTTGGTGACGGGATCGGCCTCGGGGAAGCCGACGACCGAGCCGTTGGCCTGCTTGTAGCGCAGCACCGCCGCCGGGTCGAGGCCGCCGGGGTGGTAGATGCCGCCGCGGCTATCGCTGACGGCCGTGACCGTCGCGCCCATCTCGCCCAGCAGCCGCGCCGCGATCGCGCCGGCGTTGCCGTAGCCCTGCACCGCCACCTTCGCGTTGGTCAGGTCGCGCCCGCGCTGGCGCATCGCCTCGCGGACGACGATCGCCGTGCCGCGCGCGGTGGCCTCGTTCCGCCCGCGCGAGCCGCCGATGTTGATCGGCTTGCCGGTGACGACGGCCGGGACGGTGTAGCCCTGGTGCATCGAGAAGGTGTCCATGATCCAGGCCATCACCTGGGGGGTGGTGTTGACGTCCGGCGCGGGGATGTCGCGCTCGGGGCCGATCACGATCGAGATCTCGGTGGTGTAGCGGCGGGTCAGCCGCTCAAGCTCCGCCATCGACATCGTCTTGGGGTCGCAGATCACGCCGCCCTTGGCGCCGCCGTAGGGGATGTTCACCACCGCGCACTTCCAGGTCATCCACATCGCCAGCGCGCGCACCTCGTCGAGGTTGGTGTCCGGGTGAAAGCGGATGCCGCCCTTGGTCGGCCCGCGCGAAGCGTTGTGGTGGACGCGGTAGCCGGTGAAGACCCTGATCGAGCCATCGTCGAGCTTGACCGGGAAGTTCACGATCAGCTCGCGCTTGGGGACCCGCAGGACATCCCGTATCCCCGAGCTGAGGTCGAGCGCGTCCGCCGCGATGTCAAACTGCCGCTGAGCGATCGTCCACGGATTTTCCATAGTTGCCTCCTCATTGAAGCACAAACGGCTCTGTTGCACGACTGTTTGATCATAGCGCCGATCGCGGCGCTGCGCGGGAAAGAGTTGTGCACTCAGGGTTAAAGATTCGTTCGCCTGCGGCGGTGTCTCGGGGCTTGCGCCCCCGGCCCCCCTCCGGCAACTGATGCCTTCTCGGCTGCATTGCTGGTGGCACATGCCCAGCAATATTCCCAAGGCAGCGGGTTATATTCCGGCGCGCCTGGATTCAGCCGGGCATGCGCATCAGGCATCGCAAACGAGGCGGCATTCTTTTTGGGGTCCAGGGGCGAAGCCCCGGCCGGGGGGCGGCGGGGGTGGCGGCCCACCCCCGCCCGCGGGGGCACGGGGGGCGCGCAGCCCCCCGCAGGGTTTGGGGGAATCGACCCCCGCGGGGGCACGGGGGGGCGCGCAGCCCCAGCGAATCGAGTCACTAGCGCAGCGCAATGAATAATGATATGATTTGCGCGTCATCGACGCGGAGAGGGGCGCGATATGCTGATCGCCGGCGCCATCGGCGCGGGCCTGGTCTGGGGCTGGCTGGCCGCGCGGCTGGCCTACCGCGCAAGGTGGGACGTGGCCGTGCGGGTGCTGCTGGGCCTGGCCGCGCTGAGCCTGATCATATTCCAGCTCACGACGGCGCGGGCCACGCTGGCGTTCGCGGGCGCGTCGGCGCTCGGCGCGCTGCTGAGCCTGGCCTGGGCTCGGTCGCTGGCGGCGCGCTACCGGGCGGGTGGGTGACAGGGTGACAAGATGACAGGGTGACAAGGTGACAAGATGACAAGATGCCTGGGGCTAGGGATTTGGGGCTTGGGATTTGGGGCTTGGCCCATCGTCCTTGGTCCTTGGTCCTTGGTCCTTGGTCCATCGTCTATCGTCTTCCGTCATAGGTCCATCGTCCATCTCGAGCAGGAGGAAGCCACATATGGCGAACGGCACACCGGCCTCGACCCTGCAGCTGATCGGCGCGGGGTGCTTTGGCGCGATCCTGGGCTGGTACCTCTACTTCATCAACCGCTACCGCAGCGGCCTGGTCGACTTTGGCGACATCGTGACGATCCTGGGCGCGGTCGGCGGCGCGGGGGTGCTGGCGCTGTTTCCGGCGGGCACCGACCTGTTCGGCGCCTACGGGATCGGGCTGGCGATCGGCTTCTTCGGCTACTACCTGATCTTGAACGCGCTGGTCGCGCGCTCGCCCAACTTCGACGCCGACTTCTTCCTCGACGGCCGGCGCAAGCGCCCGGCCGAGCCGTTCTACATCCCGGAGGAGTGGCGCGCCGCCGCGGGCTCGGGGATGGACGCCACGTTCCGCGCGGGCGGCGAGGTCAATCCGCCCGCGCCCGGCGGCCCTGCCGGCCCCGGCGTCCCGCGCTAGCTCGCGCGGGGCGCAAGGCTCCTGGAGGGACGAAGCCCCGCCAAACCACCCTAAGGCATGGCTCAATCGAGCTTGACTATTCATTGCCCCACAGGCGTACGGGCGCGATGCCGAGACGTTTGCAGAGAGCGCTGGCAAGGTCCATTGCCCCACATGCGTAGGGGCGCGATATATCGCGCCCGTACAGTGGCATGTCGCAATCCCGAGCATTGAACCAGGCCTATAAGGGAATGTTTGAAGTTGAAAAGCGCTTTTCAGACCGTCCCTACGAATTCCCCTCTCCCTTATGGGAGAGGAAGGCAGGCTGTCAGCTACGACGCCGGCCCCACCAGCTTCAGCCCGGCGTAGGCGAACGGCTGGTAGACCAGCCCGAGCGGGTTGCACTCGGCCAGCAGCTGCAGCCGCGCCAGGCGGATCGCGCGGCCGAACGGGGCGCCCGCGCGGAAGGCTTTCAGGAAGCTCTCGGCGAAGCGCTGCGCCAGCGGCTCGAACACCGTGATCTCGGTGCCGACCACGCCGGCCGCCTCGACGTACTCGACGAAGGTCTTCACGAAGTTGAGCGCCTGGTCGGGCGAGAGCTGGGTGGTGTAGCAGCCGTTGACGAACACCAGCGGGCGCGCCTCGGGCCACCTGATCCGGTACGGCCGGAAGCTGGTGGTGTCGAAGAAGCTCGACGCCGCGGCGCTGCCGATCATCAGCGCGGGCAGCGCCGTCTGATCGGTCTGCTTGATCAGCACGCCGTGGCAGTAGAAGTAGACCAGCTGCGGATTGGTCGCCTTGAACATGGCGATCGCCGGCTCGCGCTCGCTCTGGCGCTGGGTCTGGTAGCCGAGCGCGCCGAGCTGGTCGAGGTGGCCGCCCAGCTGCGGGAACTGGAAGTACGCCACGTCGATCAGCGGCTCGCCGCTGTAGCCGATCGTCTTGGCCATCTCGGGGCCGCCCGGCGCCGGCCAGGGCATACCGATGTCGTGCCGGAAGCCCCAGAAGCCGCTCGGGCAGACGACCGTGACGTGGCCCTCGCGGTTCGGGCAGCTGCCCTGGAAGCACGGCTCGTCGACCAGCGCGCGCCCGCTGCGCAGGCTCTCCTCGAACTGCGGGCAGATCGTCAGCTTTTCCCGCGACTGGGTGTCGAGGTCGTAGTCGTAGAACAGCGCGATCGGCACGACGTCGCTGGCCGAGGCTTTGCTCGCGAGCTGGACCATGCCGGGCGCGCGCAGCAGCTCGCGCAGCTTGTCCTCGCCGTCGCTGCTGCCGGCCAGGGCGCGGATGCGGTTGTCGTACAGCCGGTAGCCCTGCACCGCCAGCCGGATGACGTCGTCGCGCCAGTTCTGCTGCGCGGCGCTGGGCGGGTCGTAGCGGTAGGCCGCCTTCTGGTCCCAGTCGCCGATGTAGCCCCAGGCGACCTGCTGCATGACGTTGCGCGACTGGCGCAGCAGGTCGGACAGCTCGGACGACAGCATGGTCGCGCTGCTCTGGAAGATCGCGCCGCCGTCCTGGCCGAAGACGCGAAAGGCGTGCGTGCCGTCGCCGTTGCTGTTGAGCATCAGGCTGAGCTTGTGCGGGGCGATGTCGCGCAGGTGGCCCGCGCCGATCGTCGGGCTGAGATCGAAGTCGAGCGCCGAGCGCTGCATGGCCCCGCTGTCGCTCAGCGGCTGGCCCGCGCCGACCACGGCCGCGACGACGCGCGACTGGATCAGCAGGCCGCGGCAGTACATGCAGACGCGCAGCTCGGCCAGGCCATCCCGGTCCGGCGCGCGGACTCGGAACAGCAGCCGCTCGCGCGCCAGCGGCGCGTCGGGGTCGAGCCCGCCCGGCAGCGATGCCGCCGCCTTGACGGCGGCGCGGCCCTCGGCCGGCACCAGCAGCGCGCCGCGCTCCCGCTCGATCGAAAAGCTCTCGCTGAACAGCGCCACGACGATCTCGACGTCCTCGCTCAGCAGCTGCGCGGGCAGCTGCGCCGGGGTCTCCTCGATCGAGGACGGCTCGATCTCGCCGACGTTGAGCCGGAAGACGTACCACTGGCCCGGCTGGAGCGGCGTCGAGCGCGGCAGCGGGCTATCCGGCGCCCGATCGTCCGCGAAGTCGGCGTTGACGTAGCGGTCGGCGCGCGGGTGGATCGGCTCCAGCTCCGGCGGCGGCGCGGCCGTGCCGCGCCGTGGGGACAAAACATCGCCCGGGCCCTTCTGGCCTGCGGTCGGCCGCCACTCCGCGGCCTGCGCGAGCAGCCGCAGCGCCGGCGCGTCGATCGGCTGGGCGGACGGACGCACAAGCACGCCGTAGGGCGCGCCGTCGCGCAGCGCCACGACGTAGCCGGTCGCGCCGAGCAGGCCGCGGGCCGCGTCAAGCTCCTCCTCGACGTCGACGGACGGGCTGGCGGCGAGCCCCAGGTCGTCCAGCCGCCGCGCCAGCAGCCGGTCGTCCACGGCCGCGCGGCGGGCCAGCTCCTGGACGCCGATCGCCGCGTAGCCGCCCGCCAGCGGGCAGAGCAGCAGCCACTCCTCCGGCCGGGGCCACGCCTGAATCGCCTTGAGCGCATAGCCGACCAGCGTGTCCGGGCTGACACGCAGCACGCGCCTGCGCAGATCGGCGGAGCGGATCGACATCGGGGCCTCCCTTTGCGTTCAGGACGATGGACGATGGACCAAAGACCAAGGACCAAGGACCAAGGACCAACCATCAGGCTCAAGCCACCTTGTCACCTTGTCTCCTTGTCTCCTTCGTCATGGATCAGGGTCCTGGGGTCGGCATTCAACGTTCAACGTTCAACATTCAACGCTCGTCACCCGGTCACCTGGTCACCTTGTCTCCTCAGATCTCGCCGTTGCCCTCGAGCGTCTGCAGCACGCGGTGGGCCTTGAGCGCCAGCCAGAGCGCCAGCCGCTCCTCGGCGTCGTCGAGGTTGAGGCCGCTGATCGCGGCGATCCGCTCAAGGCGGTAGAGCAGGGTGTTGCGGTGCACGTGCAGCGCCTCGGCCGTGCGCGCCAGGTTGCCGAGGTTGGCGAAGAACGCCTCCAGCGTCTTGAGCAGCTCGGCGTGCTGCTTGTGGTCGTAGTCGGTCAGGCTGGCGAGGGTCGTGCGGTAGAAATCCCACAGCTCGGGCGACTCGCGCAGCAGCACCAGCAGGCGGTAGACCCCCAGGTCGCTGAAGTCGAGCACGTGGCCAGTATCGAGCAGCTGGCGGCCGAGCAGCAGCGCCTGCTCGGCCTCGCGCAGCGAGCGCGGCCAGGTCGCCACGGTGGGCGCCTCCTTGCCGATCGCCAGCGTGAGGTTGGGCGCCTCGGCGACCACGCGGTCGCGCAGCTGCTCGGCCAGGTCGCGCGCGCGCTGGCCGCCGCCGGCCAGCGGGAGGTAGCACAGCGCGCCGTCGGCGCGGCGCATCGTGGGCGCGCTGAGGCTGAGCGCGCTGAGCGCGGCGTTGAGCGCGCCGGCCGCGCGGGCGGCGGCCGGCTCATCCGGCTCGCCGACCGAGCAGAGCAGCGCGACGTGCGGCTTGCGCAGGTCGTACCCCAGCTCAAGGCCGCGCCGCAGCAGCGCCTCGCCGTCGGCCGGCGGGCCGGACAGCACCGTCTGGACGAAGTCGCCGCGCAGGCGCTCCTCGGCCGCTAGCACGGCGTGCTCCTTGGCCAGCTCCAGCGCCAGCGCGGTGGCGCCCTGCTGGGCGGCCTGGCGGTCCCACTCGTCCAGCGCCTCGCCGGCCAGCGCCAGGTAGCCGAACGGGCGGCTGGGCGAGTCGCCGGCCCCGCCGAGCGGCTGCACCCAGATCGCCTGGCCCAGCTGCGTCGCCGCGCCGAGCGTGGTCGGGCGCAGAGTCTGGAGCGCGACGCGGGCGGGCCCGCGGGCCTTGAGCGCGCGCAGCTCGCCGTTCGGCCCGTAGCAGGCCACCCCCTGCCCCGTGCGCTCGGTCAGCGTCTCCAGCAGGCCCTGCAGGCCCGCGCCCGCCAGCGAGCGCTGGTTCAGCAGGGTGGCGAGCTGGGCGGCGCGCCGGTCGACCTGGGCCTCGTAGTCGCCGATCAGGCGCTGGACCTCGCGCTCGACCTCGCGCAGGTCGGCGCCCTCGGGCAGGCTCAGCAGCGGCATGCGCGCAGCGTCTGCGGCGGCGCGCGCCGCGGCTGTCACCTCGCCGACGGCCGCAATCGCGGCGATCGGCACGGCGGCGAGCCGCTCGATCAGGCGGTCGAGCGTCAGGCGATCGTCGAGCTCGCGCACCGCGGCCACCGACACCAGCGCCAGCTCGCCGCCGCGCAGGTTCGCGAACACCGGCAGCGTGGCGCGCGGCGAGACCACCCAGGTGACCTGGTGCATCAGCCCGCTCGCCCCGGCGGCGGCGGCCGTGCCGGGGGGCAGGGCCAGGCGGAGCACATCGTGGACGGTAATAGGCGCCATCGGGCCAGTACCTCAGCTATAGCAGTCGTCGGTCGCCCGTGGTTGGTGGCGCGCGCTTCCGGCAGCGCTCGACCGCTGGGCAACCGGCGTAATCTCTCCGCGTGCCGCGTTTGCATATTGTAGCAAAAGTTGGCGGGCACGCGGCGGGGGCGCCGGCCTCCGCCCGGGGGAGCACGCGCCGGTCCCCCAGGCGCCGCCGTCGGGCTAAAGCCCTCGGCTACTGATACGAAGGCCACCTCCGTGGCCTGGGGACATTCTTCTTGTATGCGCCCCAAGGGCCAAGGAGCAAGGACGGAGGACCGAAGATGATGGACCAAGGACTAAGGACCAAGGACCAAGGACCGAAGGCGATAGACCACGCCCCACGCCCCAAGGGGTCAGGGATCAGGGGTCAGGGGTCGGCATTCAACGTTCAGCGTTCAGCGTTCAGCGTTCAGCGTTTCAGTCGGCATTCAACGTTCAGCGTTCAGCGTTCAGCGTTCAGCGTTCAGCGTTCAGCGTTTCAGTCGGCAGTCGGCATTCAGCGTTCAGCGTTCAGCGTTCAGCGTTTCAGTCGGCAGTCGACATTCAACGTTCAACGTTCAACGTTCAACGTTCGCGCGCTTGTCCGCGCCGGGATGACTAAGCTCGCGCAGGAAATCGACGTAGACCTGCAGCAGCTCCGCCGCCCGAGCAGGCCATCGCGGTCTTTCCGGCGGTGCCTCCGCGGGTCGTAGCGATCTTTCCGCAGGCCGTTGCGGTGCCTCCGCAGGGTTGGCGGTCTTTCCGCAAGCCGTTGCGGTGCCTCCGCAGGATTGGCGGTCTTTCCGCAGGCCGTTGCGGTGCCTCCGCAGGATTGGCGGTCTTTCCGCAGGCCGTTGCGGTGCCTCCGCAGGTTGCTGCGGTTGCTCTGCAGGCCGTTGCGGGGCCTACGCGCCGCTCGTTCCATCGTCCCCGCCCGCGAGCCGCTGGCGGAGTTGCTCCAGCAGCGCAGCATCCTTCTCAGCGTCCCGGTGGCCGATCTCCTGCTCAAAATCGACACAGACCTGCATCAGCTCCGCCGCCCTCGGCCGTGACGCTCTGCTGGACGGGCGGTGTGGAAGGAGGCGCCGCGGGAGCGGTCGCAGGCGGCGCGTCGTCGTTCGGCGCGTCCGCGATCTCGCTGCCGCCCTCGCGCAGCGCCGCCTTGATCGCGCGGATAGCGGCCTGGGCTTCGCGGATGTCGATGACGACGTGCGGCGGCGTGGACACGCCGAACTTGGCCTGCTGCTCCAGCAGGAGCGCGAGCCGCTGCCGGTGGTCGGCGAGCAGCTTCTGCTGCTGGGCGATGGTGGCTTGGTCGAGCGGCATACGTTTCTCGAATGGGGATTCGTTCTTGTGCAGAGGAAGCATCGCACGAGGGAGCGGGAATTGTCAAGGGGTGGATGGCCGCGGGCTCGTATTCGTCGCAGCCCGCTTCAGCGGGCTTGGTCTTGCTAGCCGCGGGATTCATCAAGCGGCGTGCGGTCGCGCACCAACGTATATTCTTTTCCGTCGCTCTCTTCTTCTCCCCCCGCCATCGTCGCCACCTGCCCCTGCCCCGCCGCCCGCTCAAGGTTGAGCGCCAGCAGCCGCGCCAGGATCTCGTCGTCGCTCAGGCCATGCGGCCAGCCGTAGCCGTCGAACACCGCCGCGTCGAGCCGCTTGTGGGCCTCGGCGAGCCAGTCGGGGCGCTTGTTGTACAGGTTCGTGAGGGTGCGGTCCTTGAGATGTGGGCCTTGGGGCTTGGGGCTTGGGGCTTGGGGCTTGGGGCTTGGGACGTGGGGCGTGGGAGTTGGCGTGAACGCGCTCCTGACCCCTGACCCCTGACCCCCGGCGGCGGGGCTTGGGGCGTGGGGCTTGTCCGGCAGTCCGTCAGCGTTCCCCGACAGGCCGTCGGCGTTTCCCGACAGGCCGTCAGCGTTTCCTGACAGGCCGATCGCGCTTCCCGACAGGCCGATCGCGCTTCCCGATAGGCCGATCGCGCTTCCCGATAGGCCGTCAGCGTTTCCTGACAGGCCGATCGCGCTTCCCGATAGGCCGATCGCGCTTCCCGATAGGCCGTCAGCGTTTCCTGACAGGCCATCGGCGTTTCCTGACAGGCCGATCGCGCTTCCCGACAGGCCGATCGCGCTTCCCGACAGGCCGATCGCGCTTCCCGACAGGCCATCGGCGTTTCCTGACAGGCCGATCGCGCTTCCCGGCAGGTCGATCGCGCTTCCCGACAGGCCGCGCGGCTCTCCGCCGGCCAGCCACGCGTCGCGCAGGCGCACCAGCGCGCGAGCCGCCTCGGCGATGGCCTGCACCTTCGGGTCGGCCTGGTCCTCTTTGCCGGGCGGCCAGGGGAAGGGGAAGGTCTCGAAGGTGGTGGTGGGGGTGTAGCGAAATCCGCTTTCCGCCTCTCGCAACTGCGTGCCCTTGGCACGCGCCCAAAGCTCGTGTAGTATTGAGTGCAACACGCCAAAAAAGTAATCATCTTCACGCGCAAATACGAGCGTTGCTTGATTACAAAGAACTGCTGGCGAAATCCAAACGAATAATCGATGTTTAGAATGGGCCGGAGTAGCTATATATCTATGCAGGCCAGCCAAGGCATTTCGCATCTCGGGGCGTGGCCTGCCGTATTGCCACCACTTTCCCCGATAATCGTCCCGTCGGTGCAACCTAACCGGAAGAACATTTTGTCTTACGTACTCAAAAGGTGTACAGTATTCGGAGGCTTCTTCTAAGGGCATCAGGCCAAAATCAATCGTCCACTTGGGTTTAAGTGTACTTACTAATTCCAAAGCGCCCTTCACTGGTCGAATAACATCGGAGTTGTGTCTCCCGCTCTTGTTAACATCCGCGAGCAAGGTCGTTGCAACTTCACTATCTATGTCGAAAGGGGCTTTGGCTGAGGCTCCCTGAAAGCAAATACTCCTATTTTCGAGTAAACGTGGGGCAGCGGTCAAATCAACAGAGGCAGTCAAGTCAGCGTTGATTTCCGAGACAGCGCGCCCATCCAGTTCCTTTACCTGCGTGGTGCCATCATCAAATCCAACCATAGACACGTGAACCATAGCACCATCAAGAACCCAATTGCGATCTGATTGCGCCCAAAAAATGTCACCGGTTTCTTTGATGCGCTCTAGCACTTTTCGGTTGGCACCACCACGAATGCCTTGCGTAGCCAGCAAACCTGCACGCTTTACGTTGCTCTTTGCGACAAGCGCTCGCGTGCGCTCAAACCAATAGCAAACCAGGTCGGCAAAAGCAGGGACTCTCCCGTCGTATAGCCCAAAGAGGGTATCAACGTACGTATCACCAAGCCCCTTTCGTATGCGATTGCCACCCAAGAACGGCGGGTTGCCCACGATCACATCCACCTCGGGCCACGCCGGCTCGGCCGGCTGCCCGTCGAGACCGACGGTCAGGATCGCGTCGCGGCACTCGATGTTGTGGAGTGTCTGCAAAATCGGCTCCTGCACGTCGAAGAAGCCATTCGCGCGCTTCCACTGGAGGTAGCCGATCCAGACCACCACCTGCGCCAGCTCGGCCGCGAACTGGTTCTTCTCGATGCCGTGGAGCTGGGCCGGCGAGACTTGCAGCTCGGGCTGCTGGAGGCCCAGGCCGCCCGCGTAGCTCCAGACTTCTTTCTCCAGGTTCTTCAGCTCGTTGAGCGCCACGTAGAGGAAATTGCCGCTCCCGCAGGCCGGGTCCAACACTCGAACCTTCGACAGGCGCTCCATGAAGTCGAGCAGCATCCCCTCGGCGACGCTCTGGAGCTTGCGGCGCTGATTGGCGCTGGTCCCCTCGACCTCCCAGTGCCCGCGCAGCGCCTCCGTCCCGGCCTGCACCTCGGCCCACTCGCGCCGCAGCGGCGCCATCAGCACCGGCTCGACGATCAGCAGGATGTCGTCGCGGCTGGTGTAGTGCAGGCCGAGCTGCGCGCGCTTGGCGGGGTCGAGGCTGCGCTCGAACAGCGTGCCGAAGATCGACGGGTCGACCTGGCTCCAGTCGAGCTTGGCCGCCTCGGCGAGGAACGTCAGCTCGTCGGCGTTGAGCGACAGCACCTCGTCGTCTTTGAACAGCCAGCCGTTGAACTGCGGCACGCGGTCGCCCTGCCCAAAGTACCCTCCCGCGTGCATCGTCCGAAAGAGCGCCTGCGTGCGCGGCACGAACTCGCTCGGCTTGAAGATCGCCTGCTTGATGCCCTGGGTCATCAGCTCGCCCGGCAGGATGCGGATGTCCTCGGCGAACAGCGCGAACAGCACCTTCATAAAGAACGGCGCGATCTGGCCGGGCGCAAAGCCGCGCTTCTCAAGGAAGCCGGCGACCTGGGCGAAGCGCTCAGCCGCCTTCTTGGTGATGGTCTCCTGCCGATCGACGGGGCGGAGCTGCTCGGGGTCGGTAAAGACCAGCCGCAGCAGCTCGCGGTTGCTGGCGTTTTCCAGCTCGGCGTTGGTGAACTTGACCACCCGCGTCTGGTAGCCGGTGAAGGCGATGTGGACCTCGTAGCTGGCGATGTCGCAGGCGACGAGGACGGGAGGATTGTCGAGGTCCTCCTTATAGAGGAGCAGCTGCTGATAGGCGGCGCTCAGGTTGGAGTACTTCCCCTTGGTCTTGTACTCCCAGGCGAAGCGGTCCTTGTACCAGACATCCGCGAAGCCGGCGCTGCCGCCCGACTTGGTGAGCGGCTTCTCGAAGCGGTAGAACCGTCCTTTGGGGTCCGCCTCGACAGGCCCCCTCAGGCCGAGCAGGTGGCAGAGGTCGTTGAAGTGCGACTGGGCGACAGCTTTCTCGTTGATCTCGACCCGCTCCCAGTGGTCGATGAAGGCGCGGGCGGCTGCGGCGTCGGTCATAGTCGTTCCTGCGAAGTCAGGCGGCTTGCTGCTGCGCTACAGCATCGCACAAAGGGTAGACGTCGTCAAGTCGGGGGGCTGCGCGCCCCCCTGCGCCCCCACTCGGCGTGTACGGGGGGCTGCGCGCCCCCCGTGCCCCCCGGCCGGGGCCTTGCCCCTGGACCCCAACATGATGCCGCCTCAGTTGGCACGCTTGACGTGCATGCCCGGCTGAATCTAGGCGCGCCGGGATGCAACGCGCCTGCAAGCCTGGTGATAGGCATGTGCCACAAGCAATGCAATTGGTACGAGACATTATTTGCCGGAGGGGGCCGGGGCGCAGCGCCGCGCAAGAAGGCGCTACGACCCGGTGCTGGTGTAGTGGCGCAGCCCGAACAGCCAGAGCCGGTAGCTGCCGAGCAGCAGCACCGCCGCGACCGCCGGCGCCAGCCACGCCAGCGCGCCGACATCGCGGCCGAGCAGGTAGCTGGCCGGGTAGAACGACGCGAAGCCGTACGGGATCAGCCAGGTCATCAGGATGCCCACGCCGCGGCCGTAGATCGTCAGCGGGTACTTGGCGAACTCGTGGGTGTTGAAGACCATCTGCGTCACCGGGATCGACTCGATGATCCAGAACGAGCTGACCGCGGTCGCCAGGTTCAGCGCGATGAAGATGATCCCGCCGCTCAGCACCGCCACCGCCAGGTACAGCAGCTTCAGCGGCGTCCACGCGATGCCCAGCGCGACGCTGGCCTTGGCCACCAGCAGCGCGCCGACCAGGAAGTTGCCGATCCCGTCGTGGCAGAAGCGGTCGGCCAGCAGGTGGAACAGCGGGTCGATCGGCCGCACCAGGAAGCGGTCGAACTGGCCGCTGCGGATGTAGTTCCAGCCGATCGTCCACAGGTTGTCGGCGAACATGTGGTTGATCGACTTCGCCAGCGTCAGCAGGCCGTAGATCAGCAGCACCTCGTCGTACGACCAGCCGTTCAGGCTGGGGATCTGGCGCATCACCACCCAGATCGTCAGCAGCCCGGCGGCCTGCAGGAAGATCGTCGAGGTCGCGCCGATCAGGAAGTTGACCCGGTACTCCATCAGGATCTTCAGCCGCTGGACCAGGAATAGGCCGTATAGGTTGACGTAACGTTTCATAGGCTCGTCGTCGGTAGTCAGTAGTCAGTAGTCAGTAGTCGGTAGTCAGTAGTCAGTAGTCGGTAGTCAGTAGTCAGTAGTCGGTAGTCAGTAGACCAAGGACGGAGGACGGAAGACAGGGGACAGGGGACAGGGGACAGGGGACAGGGGACAGGGGTCAGGGGTCAGGAGCGCGTTCACGCCGACTCCCACGCCCCACGTCCCAAGTCCCAAGCCCCAAGCCCCAAGCCCCAAGCCCCAAGCCCCAAGCCCCAAGCCCCAAGCCCCAAGCCCCAAGCCCCAAGCCCCAAGCCCCAAGCCCCAAGCCCCAAGTCCCAAGCCCCAAGTCCCAAGTCCCAAGCCCCGCCGCCAGGGGACAGGGGACAGGAGCGCGTTCAACGTTCAACATTCAACGTTCAACATTCAACGCTTGTCACCTTGTCACCTAGCCGCCCTGCACCGTCACCTTGCGCAGCGCGGCGCGAAAGACCAGCCGCGACAGCGCGAGCAGCCCGGCCAGCCAGAGCGCCTGGGTGAGCCAGACGCGCGGCGCGTCGGACGCGGGCGTGATGCGGCTCAGGAACGAGACCGGGACGTACAGCGCCTGGGCGAACGGCAGCGCGTCGGCCAGCGCGCGCAGCCAGCCCGGCAGCATCTGCAGCGGCAGCAGCGAGCCGCTGAAGAACGCGGCCACCCCCACCCGCACGACGCTCAGGCCCCAGGTCTCGGTGCTGTAGAAGGCGATGCAGGCGAAGGCCCAGTCGAAGCAGAACAGCAGCGCCTGGCCGAGCAGCAGCGATATGAGGAAGCAGCCCCACAGCGCCGGGTCGGCCGGCAGCTGCAGCCCGAACAGCAGCCAGGCCAGGATCACCAGCGGGATCTTCTGCGCCAGGAAGATCAGCAGGCTGGCCAGCTCCTCGACGTACGAGCGCAGCTGGAAGTCGACCGGGCGCATCAGCTCGACCGCCACGTAGCCCTCGCGGATGATCCAGCCGAAGCGGAAGATCAGCCGGTTCTCGATCAGCGGGTTCAGCGTCTGCGCCAGCAGGATGTAGTTGATCGTCTGCTGCAGCGTCAGCCCGCCGATCGTCGTGCTGCTGGCGTAGACCGCGCGCCAGAAGAACACGAAGATCGTCATCGCGACGATCTGGACGAAGAACTCCATCCAGGCCCACAGGTTGTAGGCCAGGTACTGCTTCGGCACCATGCCCGCGAAGGCGCCGTACACATTGAGCTGGCGCCGCACTCCCTCAATCATCGCTCGCCCCCACAAGCCCGAGCGCCCCAACGCTCGAACGCTCCGGCGTTGGAGCGATCTCGCGCAGCGCCCCGCCGTAGATCTGCTTGATGATCGAGGCCAGGTCCGGCTCGGCCAGCGCGAAGTCGGCCACCTCGACCTGCCGCATCAGCGCCGCGGCGACCTTGCTGGCGCTGGTCACGCTCCGGTCGAAGCGCAGCACCAGCCGGCGCTCGTCCTGCTCGACCAGCTCGGCGCCGAAGGGCACGTCGATCGGCGGCGCTGCGCCGGCCGTCTCGAACGTGATCGTGCGATACTTGCCGAAGCGGTCCTTGATCATGCTGAGCGGGCCGTCGTAGATCAGCTTGCCGCCGTCGATGATCAGCACGCGCCGGCACAGCTCCTCGATGTCGCCCAGGTCGTGGGTCGTCAGGATCACGGTGGTGCCGCGCTCGCGGTTCTGCTGCCTGATGAACTCGCGGATGCGCTCCTTGACGATCAGGTCGAGCCCGATCGTCGGCTCGTCCAGGTAGACCACCGCCGGCTCGTGGATCAGCGTGGCGGCCAGCTCGGCGCGCATCTTCTGGCCGAGCGACATGTTGCGGATGGGGACCGGCAGCAGCTCCTTCAGCTCGAGCGTGTCGGCGAACCGCGCGAGCAGCTCCCTGTAGCGCGCCGGCGGCACCTCGTAGATCTTCGCGATCAGGTTGAGCGACTCGATCAGCGCCAGGTCCCACCAGAGCTGGCTGCGCTGGCCGAACACCACGCCGATCTGACGCACGTTGGCGACGCGCTGGCGGTGCGGGTCGCGCCCGAGCACGCTCACGCGCCCGCTGGTCGGCAGCAGGATGCCCGTCAGCATCTTGATGGTGGTGGACTTGCCGGCGCCGTTGACGCCGATGTAGCCGACGACCTCGCCCGGCTCGACGCTGAAGCTGATGCCGTCGACCGCGACCTTGTCCTGGTGGCGCGGCCGCACCAGCGCCTTGAGCGCCCCGCCGACCCCAGGGTCTTTGAGCGGGGTCCGGTAGACTTTGGTGAGATGTTCGACGGTGATTGCGGGCACGAGTACACCTCAGGTAGTCAGTAGTCAGTAGCCAGTAGTCAGTAGTCAGTAGTCAGTAGTCAGTAGACGATGGACCAAGTTCTCTGTCATCTTGTCACCTTGTCAGGGGACAGGGGACAGGGGTCGGCATTCAACGTTCAACGTTCAACGTTCAACATTCAACGCTTGTCACCTTGTCAGGGAACAGGGGACAGGGGTCGGCATTCAACGTTCAACGTTCAACGTTCAACATTCAACGCTTGTCACCTCGTCACCTTGTCAGGGAACAGGGGACAGGGGTCGGCATTCAACGTTCAACATTCAACGCTTGTCACCTCGTCACCTTGTCAGGGAACAGGGGTCAGGGGTCGGCATTCAACGTTCAACGTTCAACGTTCAACATTCAACGCTTGTCTCCTCGTCTCCTTGTCAGGGAACAGGGGTCAGGGGTCGGCATTCAACGTTCAACGTTCAACATTCAACGCTTGTCACCTCGTCACCTTGTCAGGGGACAGGGGACAGGGGTCGGCATTCAACGTTCAACGTTCAACGTTCAACATTCAACGCTTGTCACCTCGTCACCTTGTCAGGGAACAGGGGTCAGGGGTCGGCATTCAACGTTCAACGTTCAACGTTCAACATTCAACGCTTGTCACCTTGTCAGGGAACAGGGGACAGGGGTCGGCATTCAACGTTCAACGTTCAACGTTCAACATTCAACGCTTGTCATCTTGTCATCTTGTCACCTTGTCCCATCAGTCCAGCGGCATCACCCACGAGGGGCGGGCCGGGAACAGCGACTCCAGCAGGGCGCGGCCGTCCTCCTCGGCGTAGACGTCGGGGTAGATGTGGCGCAGCTCGGCCAGGCTGCGGCGGCCGAACAGCAGCTGCAGGAACACCAGCGGCGGGAAGCCGCCCTGCGGCTGCGGCCCCCAGCGCACCGCCCGCACGCTCCAGTCCTCGGCGGCGGTCAGCCGGCCCTGCTCGAAGGCCAGCCGCAGCCCGCCGCGGTAGAAGTCCAGCCGCAGCTCTCCCGTGTGGCCGGCCGCGATCGAGTCCGCCAGGCGCCGCTCCAGCGCCGGCGCGACGCGGCGGATGAGGCCCGGCAGGTCAGGCACGCGCACGTACCAAGCGTAGGGCGGCTCGCTGGTGGCGGCCAGCGCGTCGCCCAGCGCGTCGTAGGCCGGGTGGCTCTGGCCGAACCGCAGGCCGATCCGCGCGGCCGGCGGCGCGTCGGGCTTGTAGGTCGGGATGGTCGCAGCCTGGGCCTGGATCGCGCGCAGCACCGCCGGCAGCACGGCGGGCCACGCGACGCCCGGCTCGAGCGACATGCCCAGCACGCCGATCGAGTCGCCCCAGCGCCGGCTGCGCGTGAGCACGTACCCGATCGCGCGGCCGTCGGCGCCGGCGATCAGCTGGGTGCGCCAGCCCTCGCCCGACTCGGGGCTCTGGCCCTCGAGCACCCAGCGCCAGTACGCCGCGTCGATGCGGGTCGAGATCGGCCCGCGCGACCGCTCGCGCTCGTACAGCGCCTGCACCTGCGGCAGGTCGTCGGCGGTCGCGTCGCGCAGCGCGTACGGCTCGGGCTCGCCCGGCTTGAGCTTCGGGATCGCCGCGAAGTAGACCCAGCGCGCGCCGTCCAGGTCGACCGCGTACTCGTACTCGAACTGGCGGTAGTAGTAGGAGATGCCGGTGATGCCCTGGGCCAGGTGGCCGCGCGCGGCGCTGCGGGCGTGGATCAGCTCGAACACCGCGCGCACCAGCCCGCGCTCGCGGTAGTCCTCGTCGCTCGCGACGATCTCGGGCCGCCCGACCGGGAGCGCGATGCCCTCGTACTCCCAGACCTGGTCCATCAGGCAGGTCGCCGCGACGATCTTGCCGGCGTCGGTGTCCTCGACCAGCGCGAAGTCGCCCGCGCCGAGCAGCGGGTGGCGCCCGCTCATCATGTCGCGCACCCACGGGCCGATGGTCGAGTTGGGCGGCGCGTCCTTCGACTGGCGGAACACCTGGCGGTAGAGCGCGACCAGGGCCTCCTCGTCGGCGGCCTTCGACCAGCGCAGCACCAGACCGCCGCCAAGCTCGCGGCGATAGCCGGGGTTGTCTTGCGTTATCACACGTATTGCCCTTTCATATGAGCGCTCCCCGCTCTCGCGGGGCAAGCCCTCGCCCCCCTACCCCCCGCTCCCGGCGGGAGAGGGGGGATTCGTGGTGGTGCTGCGGTGCGCTGCGGAGCAGCGCACCGCAGCACCACCGGATACGCCCCGCCCCTGCCAGGGCGGGGTCAAATGGTGCGGCAGCGCGGTTGCGGCGCAGCCGCAACCGCGCTGCCGCCTATGCAAGCTGTTCAGGCCTGCGATCATCGGATTGAGGGCTTATGGATGCCAAGCCCCACGTCCCTAGCCCCTAGCCCCGGCGCTGTAAGCGCACTAGGCCTGCTCCTCATCCACCTCTGCGCCGCTGCTCGCCCACATCTCCTCCACCTCCGCGCCGTAGCGCGCCCACAGGTCGTCCATGATCGCGGCCGGGTTGCAGCGCACGCCCTGGCGGATAAAGTACTCGCACACGCGGCTGATGTCGCGCCGCAGGATGAACTTGGCCTGGCGGTTGGACTGCAGGTCGGCCACCTGCGGGAAGTCGATCAGCACGATCCGGCCCTGCCAGTACAGGATGTTGTAGGCCGAGAGGTCGCCGTGCACCAGGTTGTGCTGCAGCAGCAGCTCGATATTGCGCAGCACCTCGTCGAACAGCGGGCGGGCCTGGCCGCGCGGCAGGCCGACCTCGTTGAGGGTTGGCGCGGCGCGCCGCTCGTCGCCGCAGTACTCCATCAGAATCGCGTTCTCGGCCGCCGCCACCGGCCGCGGCACCGCCGCGCCGGCCTGGTGCAGGCGCCCCATCGTGGTGTACTCGTACATCACCCACGAGGTGTGCTGCACCTGCATGCCGAAGGCGGTCTTCTTGCCAAGCGCGCGCATGAGCCGGTGGTCGGTCTTCTTGACCGGCCGGCCGTCGGCGCTCAGCACGGCGCGGCCGTCGCGGTAGACCTTGTCGTTGCGCAGGTTGCGGAACATGCGCGGCCGGTAGACCTTGGCCGCCAGCAGCGCCGTCTCGCCGGCCGATTCGGCCGCGCAGCGGTAGACGCTGGCTTCCTTGCCGCCCTTGACCTGCGCCAGCACGTCGCCGATCAGGTGCTCGTCGTAGAACGAGCGCAGCGACGACAGCAGCCACACCGCCTCGTAGCGGGCGGGCTGGTAGGTCGTGACGAAGCCGGCCTCCAGCCCGGTCGGCTCGGCCAGCTCGGACACGACGTCGCGCTGCGGCTGGTCGGCCGGGCGCGCCTGCGGCTTGCGGCCGCGCCGAGCCCGCCGGCCCGCCGCTGTATCTTCGAAGCGCTCGGCGTAGCGCTCGTACGGATCGATGTCCGGGTCGTCGTCAAACATACGGGTACCTTTTCCTATGTATGGCCCTGGTGGGACTCCCACTCCGAGCGCAGCATGCCCATCTGGACGACGTCGACATATTCGCCCTGCCAGAAGGCCTGCTCGCGCAGCCGGCCCTCCTCGACGAAGCCGAGCTTGCGGTAGCTGCGGATCGCCCGCTCGTTGGTCGACAGCGTCTCCAGCCAGACCCGCCGCCAGTTCTGGGTGCGGAAGGCCCAGCGCAGCAGCGTCCGGATCGCGTCGGTGCCGTAGCCCTTGCCGACGTACGCGGGGTCGTAGATCCCGATCCCGAACTGCGTCGCGCCGTCGCGGCGGTGCCGGTGGTGCAGCCCGCACCCGCCGACTACCAGCCCGTCGACCTCGATCACGAACCAGGCTTTCTCCTCCTCGTCGAGGTGCTTGTCGAAATCCTTCTCCCACTTGGCCAGCGGCACCGGCGACCACTGGCCGTCGCCCAGCAGCACCAGGTCGACGTTCTGCTCGAGCTCGTGCATGCGCTTCATATCGTCGCGCTCGGCCGCGCGCAGGATCACTTTTTCGCCTTTAAGCATAGTTACCTCCCGAACGATGAAGGATGAAGGATGAAGGATGAAGGATGAACGATGAAGGATGAACGATGAAGGATGAACGATGAAGGATGAACGATGAACGATGAACGATGAACGATGAACGATGAACGATGAACGATGAACGATGAACGATGAACGATGAACGATGAACGATGAACGATGAACGATGAACATTACCCTGTCATCTTGTCATCTTGTCATCTTGTCACCCTGTCACCCTGTCACCCTGTCACCTTGTCCCCTGTCCCCTGGTTTCCCCGCCGCTACCCGTTCCGCTTCAGCTTGCCGGTCTGCTTAGCGTAGCGCTCGGCGCGCGTGAAGACGTACAGGCCGCTGGGGATCGTGATAGTGCCGGTGATTAGCAGCGGGACGATGTACGGCAGGAACGCCGCCTGCACCCCGACGCCCTCGAGCAGCGCCGCGCGCATGCCCTCGAGCATGTAGCTGGCCGGCGAGATCTTGGCGAAGATCTGCATCCACCCCGGCAGCACGCTGACCGGGTAGTACACGCCGCTGACCAGCAGCACCAGCGTCTTGATGATGTTGGTCATCTGCAGGCCCTTCTCGGGCGAGAGCAGCGGCAGCACCGCCGCGAACATGCCCAGCCCGATGAAGCTCATGCTGCCGGTCACCACGATCAGCAGCATGCTCGGCACGTTGGCCTTGGCCAGGTCGACGTGGAAGAACAGCGCGACGATCGCCATGATCACCGACGTGTGCAGCACGCCGTAGATCACCGCGAAGGCCGCCTGCCCGAGCAGGTGCGTCAGCCGCGAGATCGGCGCCATGAAGGTGTACTCGATCGTGCCCTCCCAGCGCTCCCACTGGATCGCCTCGCTGACCATGTCGAACACCATCGCCAGGTAGTGCCAGACCAGCGTGCCGACCATGAGGAACAGGATGAAGGTGTTGACCTGCGCGTCGGTCATCTGGACGCCGGTGATCTGGCTCGATGCCTTGCCGATCAGCGTCACCGCCAGCGCGCTGACGATCGAGTAGGCCAGCCAGACCAGCTCCCAGGCCCAGTAGCGCTTGATTAAGTTAGCGTTGCGCTCGACGAAGGCGTAGGCCGCGCGCAGCTCGCGCCCGAGCTCGCCGCCCCGTCGCCGCGGCAGAGTTGTCATGATCATTTCCTTGTTGGCCGGTGGAAGCCACAGCCGTGGCTTCCACCGGCGAGAAGGGATGCGTCCCTTGGAAGATGCTTGGAGGGACTGCGTCCCTCCAAACCACCCTGCTCAGGCGGCGTAGCCGCAACCGCCACACCGCCGATCTTCAGGGGGAGGGCTCCAACCGCCAGCCTAGAGATCCTGGGCGTACGCGATGCTCATATAGGTCACGCTGAAGCCGACCGACTCGTACAGCCGCAGCGCGCCGGTCGGGTTCTCGGCGTCGACGTTGAGCCTGGCCGTGTCGACGCCGTCGTCGCGCAGGCGGCGCAGGCCGCTCAGCAGTATCGCGCGGCCCAGCCCGATCTTGCGGTAGCCGCGGCGCGTGCCGAGGATGTGGACCGAGCCGGCGTTGCTGCCGTTGCGGGCGTTCTCCTCGGGGTCGATGTTGCAGAAGCAGATCGCCGCGACCGTGCCGTCCGGCGCCACCGCGATCAGGTCGCGCTCGGGCTGGTAGCTCGGGTGGCGCAGCCAGTGCCGGTGGCTCTCGACCGTGCGCGGGTGGTGGTTCCAGTGGTCGATGAACGAGAGGTTGTAGGCGTCGACCCAGGCCGCGATATCGGCATCGCTCGCGACGTGCCGCAGCGTAAAGCCCTCCGGGAGCGGTGTGTCTTCGATCGGCTCGCCCAGCGGCCGGCTCATCTTGTAGAAGTAGCGGATCGGCGCCATGCCGTGCTGCGTCAGGACGCCGCGCGAGTAGGCGTCGTGCTCGCGCGCGCTGGAGATCAGCCGCGCGTCCAGCCCGCGCCCGCGCGTCGCCTCGCGGATGCGCTGCCCGCCCCAGGCGATCAGCTCGCCCTCGATGCCGTCGCCGCGCGCGCCCGGGTGCAGCCGCCAGTACAGAAACCCATCGCCCGTCGACGCATCCTGCGGGACCCACGTCTGCCCGAACCCGACCAGCTGGCCGCCGGCGCCCTCCCAGAGCCGCAGGTCGCGCGCCGGGTCCAGGCGCGGGTCGTCGAACTCCAGCCGCAGGTCCTCGACCGCGTAGCTGTCGTCGAGCCGATCGACCGCGTCGCAGTGGTTGAGCAGGTCGCAGATCGGCTGCAGGTCGGCCTCGCCCGCGTATGGGCGCATCGTTAGAGTTGTCATACCATCCTCTTCCACAAGTTTTGAGTGTTGCGTGTTGCGTGTTGAGTTGAGCCCGGTACCTCAGCACTCGACACTCAAACCCTAGAACTGTCGTCGAGCTGTCCGATCAGGCCGGTGAGCCTCGACGGCCCGAAATCCGCGCGGGTGATATCCATCAGGATTCGGTCGTAGCGCTGGCCGTTGAACACCTCGCCGCCGCGCAGGCGCCCGGCCTCCTTGAAGCCGGCCTTCAGGTAGGCGCGGTGGCCGCGCTCGTTGAATCCGGTGTGCCAGAGATAGATCGTGTGCAGCCCCAGGAACGTGAAGCCGTAGTCGCAGATCAGGCGTACCGCCTCGCTGCCGTAGCCCTGGCCCCAGGCCGCCTTGTCGCCGATCGCGATGCCCAGCTCGGTGATGCCGCGCAGCTGGTCGACGTGGTGGAAGCTGACGTTGCCGATCAGCCACTGGCCCTCGCGCACCACGATCGAAAAGTTCTTGGCGTCGCGATTGCGGACCACGCCGTCGTACCAGTCCTGCTCGTGTTCGGGCAAGAACGACGCGCCGAGCGCGCCGATGTAGGCCGTCAGCTCCAGGTCGCTAAACCAGCGCGCGTACTGCGGGATGTCCTCGCGGCGGACCTGGCTGAGGAAGATCCGCTCGCCGGGGACGACCTCCGGCCGCCAGACCGGCTCGCTCGTCGGGTTGTCCACGATCT
>JADKFS010000001.1 GCA_016717335.1 Candidatus Ribeiella danica | reverse complement strand
TCTAATCTAAGGCAAGACGATGCTGAATATCGGGCAGACCTATGCCCTGCTGAGCCTGCTCGACGGCCCAGGCGAGTGTCTTCCCGAGGGTCTCACGTCGATGGCACGACAGGACTCGCCGATGGTCATCAGGCGATGTGAGCCCAATCGAGCGCACGGTCGTGCTTCAGCTGGCGCATCAGAGCGGTGTACACCACCATGACGAGGTGCAAGGGAGAGGGTCTGGCCCATTCCGTCACGTAGTTGACACTCGCCCATGCCCAGATGCTGCTTCCCGTCGCGGTGGTAGGGCTCCGTCCCGGTCCAGCGTCGCTTATAGACCTTCAGGATGTGGTGGGCTTCCCAATGGATGCGATTGGTCACGAGCACCTTGCGTGGCTCTTTGGCATCGGCACTGGACCACAGCACCAGCAGCCGCACCGGGTGGGTGACCTTCGGGATGCGCACCGTCTTTGTGAAGTACCATTGGGTGTGATTGCCAACAGTGAACTTGGTGCGCACGAGCGGTCCCAGCGTCGCGACCCACGCGCTGACCGTCATATCCTGCCCGCTGACTGTGATGACGCGATTGAACTTCAGGTCGCCGATGTAGCCGCGGCTGTGCCGCTGAATATGGTTCATGATCGGCCCGTTCGTGAAATACCTATCGAAGGTGAAGTCGCCCGGAATGCCCTCAGCGACCACCCAGTCAATCAGTTCCTTGGCCAGGTCGGTATGGCTCTGGAAGGGATGGGTGTCATCACACTGCTCGCGCTTGCGAAAGCGCCGGAAGTTGAGCGGATAGTGTTTCCCCGAGGGATTGACGTAGTTGATGAACAGATAGTCGTGGGCAATCAGGTGGCGCTGGTCAGCGTGGTCCCAAAACCAGCCGACGTCGTCGATCAGTTTGCCGTCGTGGTCGATCAAGGTGTTGTCGAACGGGATGACGCCGTCCTGACGGTAGCGTGTGGCCGGGTCGTGCTGGAGCCATTCGAGGCGTTGGTCATTCAAGCGGTCCGGCTGCCATGGCGATTCGGTCAAGAAGCGGTTGAGGCACGATTGGTCGGGTGCGTCGGCGAACGCGCGTGCGATGCCGCTGACCGTCTTGTGCTCCAGCCACCAGCAGGCCGGTGATGTACTCAGCAAAGTGAACGCGCTGGCTCATTGGGGAAGACGTCCGCAAACTGTACCAACATCTCTTCCACGACCTGTGGCAGTGCAACGATCGCTGGCATCACACCCTCCACTTTCGACCAGACACCACGGCGATCATACGTCACTCGTCACTCTGGCGCAAATCTGCAAAACTTCAGCTATAACAATTACGATTCTTACGCTTGGAGATTTGGAAGAATATGAATGGACGTATGAACCATGCTATGATGAATGTCGACGGAATATGGGTAAGTATAGCCAGCGGGGTATGGTGCTCTGGGCAACCTGCCTACTTCTTCCCTATAGTGAGATGGCCCACATCATCCAAACTGGTAAGTGTGATGGTTGCCACAGCTTCCATATATGGTGCTGGGAATGCGGTCTGAAGTTCGCGGTGCCAGATTATCAACTTGTAACTTGCGATTGCGGACATCACTGGGTGAGTTGGCTGTATAACGATGAAGGCACGGACAGGCAGTCTATGAACCTGATGTTGCGTCTCGATAATGAGTTCGGTCTGATACTTGATCGCCGAACTGTGCGCTAGCGCGATGACGCTCATAAAGCTGTATTGCTTGGATGTCGTTTTGCTGCTTTGCTAGGCTCCCAATCGTTAGCTGTAAGATATTACCATTGCCTTTGCGCCATTGGTATGCTATCATCATTGAGGGCTCCGATCAGCTTGAGGCTGCATGGTGTAATGAAAGCAATCGACTTATTTTCTGGCGCTGGTGGCATGTCTCTTGGCTTCGAGCGGGCTGGGTTTCAGGTGCTAGCTGCCTTCGACCACGATCCTAAACACATAGAAACCTATTCGACAAACTTCCCGACGACTCTCGCGCGCACGGTCGACATAAGTAAGCTTACAGCAGATTTTGTCTACGATCTCTGTGGCCATCGTCAGGATATCGATCTTGTATTTGGTGGTCCGCCCTGTCAGGGATTTTCGGTGGGCGGTCGACGCGACGTTGATGATAGTCGCAATTCGTTGCTTCTTGAGTTTGCACGTGTCGTTCGGGAGTTGCAGCCGAAAGCCTTCATTGCTGAAAACGTCGAAGGTATACTTGGTTCCAAATACCACAAAATTATTGGGCAATTCTACGCAGAAATGTCACAAGCTGGTTACCAAATGCCCGACCGTCCTCTCGTTCTAAATGCTGCAGATTTCAATGTTCCCCAGGCCCGTCGGCGTGTATTCTTCGTCGGCGTGCGCCGCGGACACAGATTGCCTCCCCCGCCTATCCCTGTGTTCGCATCGGCAGACCATGAACTGAGAAAGCCTGACGTTCGTGCCGCTATATCAGATATCCCTACCCTCAATAGTTTCGATTACTTGTATGAACACGATCGGTTTACAGGGTCTCTAGGCCAACCTACTTTGTATTCTGCTGAACTGCGGAAGCCTCGTACTGGTAAGAAGGCTTCCGATATTGGCGGGTTTCTACGGACAAGGCACTCAGATAGTGTACTTGAGCGGTTTGCTGATACCCCAGCAGGCTCTCGCGAACCTATCAGTAGGTTCTACCGTCTTGCCTGGAATGGTGTCGCTCCAACTCTACGAGCTGGTACTACCTACGCAATGGGAAAATATATGGCACCTCGGCCAATCCATCCAGTAGAACATAGAGTGATTACCGTTCGCGAAGCGGCAAGGCTACATTCGTACCCCGATTGGTTTGAATTCTACGCGACCAAGTGGTATGGGTTTATGCAAGTTGGCAACTCTGTCCCGCCACTTCTATCTGAGGCAGTGGCGCGCTCGGTCATACAATCATTTGGTTGAGAATCTTCGATGTTCTTAGTAGTCATTTTCGGCATTGAGACGAAGGGATGAGACTATGGCAGAAGTTAAAGCGGGCCCAACTAAGCGTTTCTTTGTCTCCATGTTGACTAGAGATATTGATTTGAAAGACGCGATAATGGATTTGCTAGATAATTGCGTAGATGGTGTACTACGTCAAATTGTAGATAAGGGACATGATGAAGATCAGCCCTATAAAGGCTATTGGGCAAAGATAACTGCGAATCCAGACATGTTTTCGATAGAAGATAATTGTGGGGGAATACCAAGGGATATTGCACTAAACACAGCATTTCGGCTCGGCAGGGGTCAGGATGATAGGGACAAAGATATTCCTACGGTGGGCATGTACGGGATTGGCATGAAGCGCGCAATATTTAAGATGGGCAAACATTCAACAGTCACGTCTCGCAATGAAGATCAGACATATTATGTTGAAATAAGTCCTGAATGGATAGATGACGATAATTCGGTTAATTGGACTTTGGATTTAATCGATACTCAAGATGGGCTTGAGTATAATGGAACGACTATTCTTGTGGACAACTTGTATTCGTCTATTAGTAGGCAATTTGACGAAGATGAGACACCCTTTTTAAAGGAGCTGACGAAAGAAATAGAAAGATTCTTTGCTCTGATAATAAAAAAGGGGTTTCGAGTGTACTTAAACGATGTGGAAGTACAGCCGATTTCCCTCGATATTCTTGTTGCGGATGACTTCAGGGAAGATCAAATTCAGGCATATGCATATAGAGGTGTTGTTGACGATGTTCAAATCAACATAGTTTTAGGTTTCTATAGTAGACTCGCAACAGTACAAGAAATCGAGGATGATCTTCAGATTCCTCGAAGTAGAGAAAATGCAGGATGGACGGTTATTTGTAACGATCGTGTAGTTTTAAATCGTGACAAGACGGCCATAACCGGATGGGGCGTTCGCGATGTTCCAGCGTTTCATAACCAATTTATATCGATTGCCGGTGTTGTTGTTTTTTCTAGCGATAAACCAATAAATTTACCACTAAATACTACCAAGAGAGGATTGGACACCTCGTCATTGGTGTACTGGCATGCTCTTGATTTCATGATGGAAGGTCTGAAGAAGTTCACTGATTTTACTAATCGGTGGAAAGGCCGAGAGAGCGAAACAAATGCTACATTCCAACAACTGAAGCCAAAAGATGCAACTAGGATTGCAGATTCTATACCAGATGTTGCTTGGAAGAATGTGCGCGGTTCTATCGGTCAACGGTACTCGCCAAATTTACCATTGCCACCACGTAATGACACCAAACGCCGCATATTGTTATATAGAAATTCAGATGAGATCGAACTACTTGGAGAATTCTTTTTTGACGATGCGAAAGCAGATCCTACACAGATTGGTAATCGGTGCTTTGATGATGCTCTTGTAAATGCTAGGAGGAATCGGTGATGAGCGGAGGAGGCGTATCGTATCACCTGCGTCCGAATAAACATGTAGAGCGCCAGTTGTTCATTGAGCTACTCGATCTTGTGGTAGCAGGAAAAAATCCAAACAACTATGTCTACATTTCAATGGGAGGGCCACAACTAGAGGATCATAAGCTCGTGCACCATAAGATGAGATTTCAACATCTAGTTTCGATCGAAGAAAATGGTGCAGTTTATGGGCGGCAACTATTTAATCTTCGTCCATCTTTTCTTAAGTGTAAAAACGAAACCACAGCAGATTTTGTTCGTGATTTCGATAAGGTTCAAGAACAATACAATGACAAAGAAATGATAATTTGGCTTGATTATGCAAGTCCAAAGAGAAGGCCTCAACTTCTCGAATACCAAAAACTTCTCAGTAAGTTGCAAATAGGAGACGTTTTAAAAATAACTCTTAATGCGAATATTGACACATTAGGAGTAAAACAGGATGACGAAACGGAAGAGCAAATTCAACAGCGCCGTGTCGATTCTCTGTTGAGGAAGATGGCCGACTATTTGCCGACCACTATATCGCCTGAATCGATGACAAATCGCGGCTTCATTCCTATCCTTTGTGAGGCTATCAAAATCGCATCGCTAAAGGCACTCCAAAGCAAATCTAGTGTTAGAGCTGTCCCTTTGGCGATATTTTCATATCAAGACGGTTTCCATCAAATGTTAACAGCTACCATTCGACTTCATAAGAAAGTTGAGGTTGATGAAATTTGTTCTAGTTTGAGGAACCAAGGTTGGGATTATCTTCCTTCCGATTGGCAAGATGTTACTCATATAAATGTTCCAAATCTCACTGCAAAGGAAAGATTACTCATTGAAGAGCTTCTCTTTTCAGATACGGATGAGAATATACATGGAAAACTCCCATTTCGTCTCGATCCATCTGAAGATATTTCTTTGGCTCAACTCAAAGAATATGCACGACATTACCGTCGATACCCAAGCTATTTCCAAGTTATACTGTAAAAGTATAGCGGATGCAAAGGAAAGCGCGAGAGCAAATTACAGAAGCGGAAGCTTTTTTTCCATCACAAGAGATCGTTCGAGAAATCGATCGACGCTTGTGCGAAGTTTATGGTGTCTCTCGCCTTGGTAACAAAGACGACCCGCTCGACGAGCTAATCTTTATCATCCTGTCTGGAGCAACTCAGGAGACCAAGTATAATGCGACATATGATGCTCTGCGTTCCGCCTTTCCAACCTGGGATGACGTCGCGGGCACCACGCCAGCAGCTATCGAAGCGATCATCCGATTCGGCGGCCTCGCGAAGAAAAAATCCACCGCGATCGCTAGGCTACTAGCTGCCATCGTCGATCGCGTCGGACGTGCTGATCTCTCGTTCTTACGTGAACTGAACGACGAAGCGGCCTATGTCTTCTTGCGTCAGTTGCCGGGTGTCGGACCGAAAACAGCGCGTTGCGTGCTTTCATATAGTCTCAACCGGCCAGCATTTGCTGTCGACGCGCACGTCGAGCGTCTCATGCGGCGGCTCGGCTGGACGCAACACCATCGTCTGACCGATCGCGTTCACAACCGCCTTCAGGAGATAGTGCCACCTGACATTCGGTTGAGC
Source organism: Candidatus Ribeiella danica (assembly GCA_016717335.1). Taxonomy (GTDB): domain Bacteria; phylum Chloroflexota; class Chloroflexia; order Chloroflexales; family Roseiflexaceae; genus Ribeiella; species Ribeiella danica. Next base: position 3,241,023 of record JADKFS010000001.1, on the reverse strand, counting down.
CTCCATGTCAACTTCGTAGTGCACGGAAGACTGATTTGCACCGAGCGAGATCCGCGTTGTGCCGATTGTATTCTGGCCGATATCTGCCCATCAGCGTTTCGTATAGGGGAGAAAAGTAATTATGAACGAGCAGCCAATTGGCCTTGATACGGATCTCTTACTTCAGTCGTTAAAGTTCTTGCAGATGAAAATTGACAGCACCAAATACTCTACATATGAGGAGAGGCAGAGCAAATTGCAACGTCTCAATGCCACAAGCACGCAGATTCGTTCTGGGCATCTCTCTTCACTGGATATTGCCCTCATACTCGAGGCATTAGAAAATACGCGACAGAACTTCGAGAAAACAGACTACTATCCAACAGCTGAGTTCAAGCAACAACAATTACAGCGTGTGAACGATCTTATTGCCCAGGTGCGTGCCTTACCAAGGGTATAGACCAAGCAGATCTCTCTGACGATGTACGTCGATATCCTTACATCATCATGTCGATGACGACCAGTATAGATCCCGCGTCGATGAATCACTGACTGATACGGAGGAACTCTGTGGCGCAAATTCATACGTTTTCAGGAGAAGGCGACAAGATTGACGAAGCCATTGCGGAAGCAGAAGTAGCAGCCGCCGACTTTCTAAGAGAGCTCGCGAACGAAAATATACTGAGTGTGCAAGCACAGACTATTGCGACTCCTTGGAAGTCCGAGCATTCAACAGAGATTGCAACGACGATGTACGTCTTTTATTCACACGTCATCACCATCGTGTCAACATAGATACCATGTGTCCAATTGATTGGCACGAAGAACGTGGAATGCCGAAAACACCGCGCTAAGTCTGGGAATTCTTCTTCAGTCACGCGCCTGACTCTATAGAGTCTTTCTTCACAATTGGCAATAGCTCGGACTAGTGTCGTTTCTGGTTGCGTCGTTCCAAGTTAATCGCTGTCTGAAACGCTTCAGGCATGCGCGGCCCTAATCGCTGGAAGCCAAGATCCTTTCGTAGTTCCTCCATGATTTCTTCATCAGTGCGTAATACACCATCAGAATTGATCCAGCGCACTAACGCCACAAGCTGTGTCGGCACATAGGAACCAATAGCTAGTCCCTGTGGTATGTCCGGCCTTCGCTCTCGCGGAGGCACTACATCTACGTCCTCTTCCTCATCCAAATCGGATATAGTCTTTGCTTGGAGTACTGTTTCCGAAACAGCCGGAGGCCCTATCACGGATAGACGCTGATCGGCTGCTCGTACTGCCTCAGCGTAGCTGTCTAGGATGCGCGCAATGGTTTCCTCGCGCCGTTGATACCAATCGAGGCACCAGATGCGGTGATAACTCCACCCAAGATTCTCAAGCTGCTGTTGGCGGAGACGGTCGCGCTCGGAGGCCGTTAGCTGAATGGTATGCTGGACCGTCGGTTTCTATTGCGAGAACGTACTCGTCTCTTCGAGTAGGATGCTTGGCTGCGAAAGTGATTCGTGCCTCTGATGCTCCCAGTCGTGGCTCAAGTACGAGGCCACGTGCTGTAAGCTCCCGATAAAGGGAGCGCGCCGACGAGCGTTTCGAGCGCACCTCCAGCCACGTCGCCGGCAGCGGGGAGGGTCGCGCCGACCGAACGCCCCACGCAGTCGCCGGTCCCCGCGCCGACACCCGCACCGAACACGCCCCTCGCGTTCGGCTATCCGATCGGGAAGCCAGGCAGACCGGCTGGGGACGGCTTCTTCATTCGCCACGGCGCCGAGACGGAGAACACCTGGTACAACCCTGGCTGGTGGCACACCGGCGAGGACTGGTACGCGCAGCAGGGCGACACCGCCGGCGCGCAGGTCTACGCGATCGCAGACGGCGAGGTTGTGTACGCCGACGCGAACTACCCCGGCCGGGTCGTGATCGTCCGGCACGCGGACGACCTCTACTCGATGTACGGCCACCTCGACCCGAAGCTTGCCGTCCAGGTCGGCAGTCAGGTCGAGCGCGGCGACCTGATCGGCACGGTGCTGCGGCGGGGCGACACCACGCCAAATCACCTGCACTTTGAGATACGAACGTTTTTCACAAGGCGCGAGGTGAACGGGGCAGCGCCGCGCTACGGCTACCGCTGCGGCCCAGACTGCCCGCCCGGCCCGGGCTACTGGCCGATCGACGCACCCGAGCTGCCGGATGCGCTCGGTGGCGCAACCCGACTCACGTCGTTGCGCATCGGGCGCTCGCGCCGGGCGCCCGCGCAGCCGTGGCCGTCGCGACGCAGCCGGTCTCAGAGAGCATCACGCTCTGGTCGGTGCCGCCCGGCGCGAACGCGCGACAGCAGGCCGGCGAGCTACGGCTCCGGCCGGGCGAGCGCTTTCCGCTGATCGCGATCTACGCCGGCCCGGAAGACGTCCGGGCGACCAGCGTGCTTGCGTATGAGCTGTGGTACGGTATCGAGACACCGAGCGGGCGGCTGGCCTGGGTCCAGGCCGTCGTGCCATCCACCTTCGAGACTGGCTCGGATGGGCGGCCGTCGAGCGTAATGTTTAATTTCTTTCCGCTGGACGATTTGGATGGTGCCATCCCTATCTCCGTTCCAGGGTTGCTTCTTCAAAGATGGCGTCTCAGCGCGCTGTTGGCCCTCACCCCCTACCCCCTCTCCCAGAATGGGAAAGGGGGTGTCATTTTGGCATCTGGGTGCGGTCGCTATGCGACCGCACCCAGATGCCAAGAATCTGCCCCTCCCCTACCAGGGGAGGGATATTCGATAGGCGAACCGCAGAGTAGGGGGTGAGGGCACCCTCACAGCAGGCGAGGGCGGGGGCCGCGCGCCCCGCACACACCCGTGGTACCATGCCAGGGTACGGCTTGGAGCATGGAGGAGGCGACGATGCACGGCGGCGATCTGATCTCCAGCGTCCTTGCGGCGCAGGGCACCCAGTTTCTGTTCACCCTCTGCGGGGGGCATATCTCGCCGATCCTGGTCGGCTGCAAGCAGCGCGGCATCCGGGTCGTCGACACGCGGCACGAGGCCACCGCGGTCTTCGCGGCCGACGCGGTGGCGCGGCTGACCGGCCGCCCCGGCGTGGCGGCGGTCACCGCCGGCCCCGGCCTGACGAATACGATCACGGCGGTCAAGAACGCGCAGATCGCCCAGTCGCCGGTGGTGCTGCTGGGCGGCGCCGCGCCGACGATGCTCAAGGGCCGCGGCGCGCTGCAGGACGTCGACCAGATGGCGCTGCTGCGGCCGCATGTAAAGTGGGCCGGCGCGGTGCGTCGCGTGCGCGACCTGGCGCCGGCGGTCGAGCGCGCGTTCGCCGAGGCGCAGGGCGGCGTGCCCGGGCCGGTCTTCGTCGAGTGCCCGATCGACCTGCTCTACGAGGAGGCGACCGTGCGCAAGCTCTACGGCGCCGGATCTGGCGGGCGCGGGCTGGCGGCGCGGGCGCTGCGCTTCTACCTGGGCCGGCACGTCAGCCGGCTGTTCGCCGGCGCAGGGAGCGTCACTATCGGCCCGCGAGTTGCGCCGGCGCCGCCCGAGCCGGACCATGCCAACATCCGGCAGGTGGCCGAACGGCTGCGGCGCGCCGAGCGCCCGCTGCTGCTGGTCGGCAGCCAGGCGCTGCTGGAGGCACCCGCCGCCGCCGAGCTGGCGCGCGCGGTCGAGCGGCTGGGCCTGCCGACCTACCTCTCGGGCATGGCGCGCGGGCTGCTGGGGCGCGGCCACCCGCTGCAGCTGCGCCACAAGCGGCGCGAGGCGCTGAGAGAGGCCGACCTTGTCATCCTGGCGGGCGTGCCGTGCGACTTCCGGCTCGACTACGGCCGGCAGATCCGCCGCGGCGCATGCTATGTCTCCGCCAACCGCAGCCCGGCCGACCTCAAGCTCAATCGCCGGCCCGACATCGGCGTGCTGGGCGACGCCGGGCGCTTCCTGCGCGGCCTGGCCGAGCTGGCGCCGGGGGGCGAGCGCTGGGCACCCTGGCGCGAGCAGCTGCGGGCGCGCGACGGCGCGCGCAACGACGAGATCGCCCGCCAGGCGCGCGAGCCGTCCAGCGCGATCAACCCGGTCCACCTCTGCAGCGAGATCGAGGCCGCGCTCGATCCGGCGTCGATCCTGGTCGGCGACGGCGGCGACTTCGTGGCCACCGCGTCGTACGTCGTCAGCCCGCGCGGCCCGCTGACCTGGCTCGACCCCGGCGCGTTCGGCACGCTGGGCGTAGGGGCCGGGTTCGCGCTGGGCGCCAAGCTCTGCCGGCCCGAGGCCGAGGTCTGGGCGCTGTTCGGCGACGGCGCGCTGGGCTACAGCCTGGCCGAGCTCGACACCTTCGTGCGCCACCAGATCCCGATCATCGCGCTGGTGGGCAACGACGGCGGCTGGAGCCAGATCGCCCGCGAGCAGGTCGAGCTGCTGCACGACGACGTGGGCACCGTGCTGGGTCACGCCGACTACCACCGCGTGGCGGAGGGGTTTGGCGCGGCCGGCTTCTCAGTAGACGACCCTGAGCTGATCGCCGAGGTGCTGCAGCAGGCCCGCCGCGTCGCCGCAGATGGTCGCCCAGCGCTGGTCAACGCCCTGCTCGGCAGGACCGATTTTCGCAAAGGGTCGATCTCGATGTGAGTGCTGGCGCACGCCTCTGCGGGGGCTGCGCGCCCCCGTGCCCCCGTGGGCAGGGGTGGGCCGCCACCCCCGCCGCCCCCCGGCCGGGGCTCTCGCCCCTGGACCCCAAAAGCAACTCTCTCTCGTTGCTTGTACGGGGGGCTGCGCGCCCCCCGCACCCCCGCGGGCGGGGGTGGGCCGCCACCCCCGCCGCCCCCCGGCCGGGGCTCTCGCCCCTGGACCCCAAAAAGATGCTGTCTCGGTTGCAATGCCTGGTGCGCATGCCCGGCTGAATCCAGGCAGGGTGGGATATGCACTGGCCGTGCCCGGAATGATATGAGGCATGGGCCATGATGCTTGTATCTGAGACAGCATCACTTGCCGGAGGGGGGCCGGGGGAACCGGCGTGGGTTCCCCCGGGCGGGAGCCGGGGGCGCAGCACCCCGGAAGAAACACCGCGGGGGGCCGGGGGCGCAGCGCCCCGTATGCTATACTGTCGCCTCGAAGGAGGGCACCCGTGTTCGCTGATCGATCGAAGGCCACCGCCTCCACGCTGGCCGGCGGCGTTGTCCTGGGGCTGCTCTGCGCGCTCGGCGCGGCGGCGTTTCTCTACCCGTTCTTCCTCTCGGAGCGCGCGCTGGCGGGCCAGAGCGCCGCGCACGCCGCCGACGCGCCGCTGATCTTCGCGGTGCTCGGGCCGGCGCTGCTGGCGCTGCTGCTGGCCGAGCTGGGCGCCGGCCGGCTCAACGCCAAGACGGTCGCCGTGCTCGGCGTGCTGACGGCGATCAACGCGGTGCTGCGGCTGCCCGCCGGCCCCGGCGACGCGCCGGCGTTCTTCTTCCTGGTGATCCTGGCCGGCTACGTCTACGGCGGGCGCTTCGGCTTCCTCATGGGCGCGCTCTCGCTGCTCGTCTCGGCCCTGCTGACCGGCGGGGTCGGGCCGTGGATGCCGTTCCAGATGCTCGTGGTCGGCTGGATGGGCCTGTGCACGGCCGCGCTGCGCCCGCTTGGCCGCGGCCTCGCGCCGGGCGGCCGCGCCGAGCTGGCGCTGCTGTGCGCCTACGGCTACCTCTGGGGGCTGCTGTTCGGCGCCCTGATGAACCTGTGGTCCTGGCCGCTGGTCGGCGCCGGCGCGCTCTACTGGGAGCCGGGCCTCGGCCTGGCCGAGACGCTGCGGCGCTACTGGGCCTTCTACGCCACCACCTCGCTGGCATGGGACTCGCTGCGGGCGATCGCGAATGTCGTGCTGATCGCTGCGCTCGGCCGCGTGGTGCTCAAGGAGCTGCGGCGCTTCCAGGCGCGCTTCCATTTCGAGTAGGGGGCTGCGCGCCCCCCGCCGCCCCCTGACCTGGACCCCAAAAAGAATGCCGCCTCATTCTCAACGTTTGTGGTGCAGGCCCGGCTGAATCCAGACAGGGCGAGATATGCACCGGCTGTGCCCGGAATGGTATGAGGCATGAGGCATGAGCCACAGGCATTGACGCTGATGTGGCCTTTTTTGCCGGAGGGGGCCGGGGGCGCAGCGCCCCGGAGAAAAGCTGACCAGCTGACAAGGTGACAAGGTGACCGGGGCCGGGGAGGCCCTGGGTACCCGCTGGGTGGCGGGGGCCGGGGGCGCAGCGCCCCGAAAAAGGAAGCGCTGTCGGCACGACCAGTCGGCGGGGGGCCGGGGGCGCAGCGCCCCGAAAAAGAGGTAAAGAGGTAAATTTTCGGTTTACGCGCGTTTTCGTTCGTGGTATACTCTCGCGAGATGTCTGAACGTCAATCCGCTGGGCTGCCATGCCGCACGTCCACGTTGCTCGGGTCAGGACGACACGCGCCCCTGTCTTTGCCGCTGTGCCGAACCGAGCCCTGCGCTGTGCGCCGGAGGCCGCCCGATGACCTCGACAAGCAGACCCTTTGCGAACGCCAGGCTCGCGCCTGCGCAGCTACCCCGGCCCCGCCTCCGGCCGGCGGTTCAACCAGCCTTCCGTACCACGACCATGTCTAGCTAAGCCACCTAGGCCGCCGCTCCATACTCCGCTACGGCTCCCGCTGTGATTTCGCGCGCGTGCGTATGCTGCTACAGAATGTAGTAGATCTCACACTCTGCAGGATAAGAAGATATGCCAACGATCATCGGCATCGATCTCGGTAGCGCCAGCTCGGTCGTGGCGGCGATGAAGGGGGCGCAGCCTGCTGTCCTGCCAAATGCCGAGGGGCAGCGCTCGACCCCCTCGATCGTGGTGGTGACCGAGCAGTGCGAGTGGCTGATCGGCCAGGCGGCTATGCGCCAGGCGACGCTGAACCCCGGCAACGCCTTCTTCTCGATCGGTCGGCTGATCGGCCGCGGATACGACGAGATCGAGGCCGAGCGCCAGCTGATGCCGTTCAAGATCGCCAGGGGCCCGCGCGACGACGCGCGCGTGGCCGTGCTGCGGACCGGCAAGGAGTATGCGCCGCAGGAGATCGCGGCGATGCTGTTGCAGAAGCTCAAGGCCGACGCCGAGGCCGCCCTGGGCGAGTCGGTCGCGCAGGCGGTCATCGCTGTGCCGGCCGCCTTCAACGAGAGCCAGCGCCGCGCCACGATCGACGCCGCGACGATCGCCGGGCTGGAGGTGCCGCGCCTCGTCAACGGGCCGACCGCCGCCGCACTGGCCTACAGCTTCGGCAAGAACAAGGACCGGACCATCCTGGTGCTCGGCCTCGGCGGCGGCGCCTACGACGTGTCGGTGCTGGAGATCCGCGGCGGCGGCGTGGCGGTCAGGTCGACCAGCGGCGACGGCCACCTCGGCGGCGACGACTACGACCAGAAGGTGGTCGGCTGGCTGATCGACGAGTTTCGCAAGGACCACGGCATCGACCTGAGGCAGGATCGCCAGGCGCTGCAGCGGTTCAAGGAGGCGGCCGAGAAGGCCAAGATCAAGCTCTCCGGCGTGTCCGAGACGATGATCGATCTGCCGTTCATCACCACCAACACGGCCAGCCCGAAGCACCTGCGCATCCGGCTGACCCGCAGCAAGCTTGAGCAGCTCACGACCGGCCTGACCGAGCGGCTGCGCGGCCCGTTCCAGCAGGCGCTCAAGGGCGCCGGCCTGAGCCCCGGCCAGCTCGACGAGGTGCTGCTGGTCGGCGGCGCGACCCGCATGCCGGTGGTGCAGGAGCTGATCCGCCGGCTGACCGGCAAGGAGCCGAGCAAGGGTGTCAACCCCGACGAGGCGGTGGCGCTTGGCGCGGCCATCCAGGCCGGCCTGCTCGCCGGCGAGGTCGAGGAGGCCGCGGCGCTCGATCTGACGCCGCTCGCGCTGCGCGTCGAGACGCCCGACGGCGCGACCGTCCGGCTGATCGAGCGCAACGCCAGCCTGCCGGCCGCTAGCCGCGCGATCTTCTCGACCGCGGCCGACGGCCAGACCGCGCTCGATCTGCAGGTGCTGCAGGGCGAGCGCGAGCCGGCGCGCGAGAGCGTGGCGCTGGGCCGGTTCCGGATCGAGGACATCCCGGCTGCGGCGGCAGGCGCGGCGCAGATCGAGGTGACCTTCGACATGGACGCCAGCGGCATCCTGAGCGTCTCAGCCAGAGATCTGTCCACTGGTCAGCCGCAGCCTATCACGATCACGGCCGGCGCGGGCTGGAGCAGGGACGAGCTCGACCGCATGCTGCGCGACGCCGAGGCGCGCGTCGCCGAGGGCAAGCGCCGGCCCGCCGCGCCGCCGCTAGAGGCCGAGCTTAAGCCGTTCACGCTGCGCGAGCTGGGGCTTACCGACGAGGAGATCGCCGCGTACGCGCGCAAGTGGGACCTGAGCCACGTCCAGCTGCGCGAGCACGGCCTCACCGACGAGGAGATCGCCCGGCTTGGGTTGGGCGCGCGTCCGGCCACCGAAGCTGCGCCCTTACGCGCTCCGCCGGCCGATGCCCCGGCCGCTGGGCAGCCGCGGATAGCCGCCGCTCGGGAGAGCGCGGCGCCGCCCGCGCAGGATGGTGTAGCCGGCGGGGCCAGCCGGCGTCCGGCCGGCCAGAAGCCGCTGCTCGACCTCGCGGGCCAGCCGCACGACCAGCCCACGCGCGACGAGGCATCGATCTTCACCAGGATCAAGCATCAGCAGGCGCTGCAGCCCGAGCGCTACGCGCCCCCGCCGCTGCCGCCCGCCGCGATAAGCGTGGGCGAGCACCTCGGCTTCTTCTCGATCGACGACGTCTCGCTCCGCGACGACGATCTTGCGGCGACCGGGCCGGAGGCGCAGGCCAGGCCGGCGACGCCCGAGATCGAGACGATTCTGGAAGGGCTGGCGAGCGGGCAGATCCGGCCGTACTCGCTATCCGAGCTGGGCCTCTCCGACGAGGAGATCGCGAGCCTGCGCCTCGACAGGCCGGCCGCGCAGACGCACAGCGCCCCGAGGCCGCCGGCCCGGCGCGGGCGGGCGGGCGGGCAGGTCCAGCGCTTCGAGCTGGCCGACTTGGAGCTGCCGGACGACCAGGCGACCATTCTGCGCCTTGAGGGCGCTGGCCTGCGGAGCGGCGACGAGATCAGGCTGCGGCTCACGGAGGAGGAGCTCGATCGGTTCGAGCGCGAGAACTTCGCGATCCTCCAGGGGCTCGCCGTGCCCCCTGCGCCCGCCGCCGCGCCGCCCGGCACGATCGAGCCGCTGGCGGCCAGCGACGACCCGGTGATCGAGCGCCTGATCGCGCTCGGCCGCCGGCAGGGCTATGTGGACATCTCGGATATTATCGCCAATGTCGCGAGCCCCGAGACCGAGATCGATCGGATCGAGGAGATCGGCCAGCGGCTGCACGAGGCGCAGATCGAGATCCGCGACGGCGACGAAGTGATCGATATGGAGGACGACTACGAGGATGACGAGCAGGACGAGGCCGACGAGGAGCCGGCCCTCGCGGCGCGCGAGTTCCCGCCGTCGCCCTGGTCGTCTTCCCCGGCGCGCGACCTCGATCTGGCCGCCGAGGAGCCCGCGCCGCCCGATCGCGACAGCTCCGAAGAGGGGCTCGCCGCGCTGAGTCTGGGCGAGGTGGCTCCGCAGCGTCAGGCGATCGAGCCTCCGCCGGAGGCGCTGGCGCCACTATCGGCGATCGATAACCCATACGCGGCGCCGGCGAGCGGGCCGGCCCAGCCGCAGCCGCCGGCCGAGCTCGATCGCTCGGCTGAGGAGCGCGTGGTCCAGGCGCTCGCCGGGGAGCTCGGCGCGCAGCTGAACCTGGCCACGCCCGCGCTGGCCCGGGCGCTGCGCCAGGCGATCGACGCGGCGCGCGCGCAGCCGCCGGCGCGGCTGTTCGGGCAGGCGAGCCAGCGGGCGCAGCGCTGGGCGCTCGTGCAGGCCGCCGCGCAGCACCGCCGCCACCCGGCGCGTCGGACGATCCTGTTCCTGCGCGAGCTGGCCTGCGCCCGCATCCGCCGGATCGTCTCGCCCGATCGGCTTGGCGAGCTGACCGGCGAAACGTTCGAGCGCTCGATCTGCGACAGCGGCAGTGCGATCTGGCGCGGGCGTGTGGTGACAGGCATGGCCGGCGGCGGCCCGGCCGGCGACGCGCTGACCTTTGCGGACACCGGCGCCGCCGCGCCGATGAGCTGCGCCGAGTGGCGCCGGCACTACCACGAGCGCGCGGCCAGCGACGGCGAGCCGCCGCTCGGCGCCGAGATCCACCAGGGCAACCTGACCTGGCCCGAGCACGCTGGCCCGCTCGACGGCCGGCGGCCCGAGCGCGACGACATCGAGCAGCTGATCTACTGCGGCGGCGATACCTTCGCCCAGTTCCACGCGCTGACGTCGAGCCCGCGCCGCCAGCAGGCCGGGCTGAACGAGCGGATCGCCTCGCTGCTGCTCCACGCCGTCTACCCCGACCAGTACGTGCCGTACCACGCGGATCTGGCCGGGGCCGCGCTGGAGCAGCTCAGGCTGGCCGACAACCACCCCTACCGCGACGGATTCCGGGGCTACTGCGCGCTGGCCTGCGATCTGCTGGCCGATCCCGACCTGGGCTTCGAGAGCCTGGCCGATGTCGGCTACTTTCTGCAGCGGCTGGCCGAGCGGCGCCACGACCTTGGGCCGGCGGACGAGCCGCTGCCCGACCTGCGGATCAAGCTGCGCCGCGTCGACCTCGCGCGCGACGCGATCGACAGCGAGCTGATCGTCCGGCCGGGGGTGATCGAGCAGGCCGTCGCCGCGCTCAACGCCGGCAAGCACATTATCTTCATCGGCCCGCCCGGCACCGGCAAGACCACCCTGGCCGAAGAGCTGTGCCGGCACGCCCACGACCTGGACTGCAACCGCGGGCATATGCTCGTCACCGCCAGCGCCGACTGGACCACGTTCGACACGATCGGCGGGTACGTGCCCGGCGCGAGCGACCGGCTGGTGTTCCGGCCCGGCATGTTCCTCGAAGCGATCGAGAGCCACAGGTGGCTGATCATCGACGAGATCAACCGGGCCGACATCGACAAAGCCTTCGGCGAGCTGTTCACGGTGCTCTCGAACCAGGCCGTGACGCTACCCTACAAAGAGGACAGCCGGCTGGTGCGGATCATCCCGCCGGGCCGGCCGACCTCGCACGAGACGCGCGACTTTGCGATCCACCCCTCATGGCGGATCATCGGGACGATGAACGTCTATGACAAAGCCGCCCTGTTCGCCATGTCCTACTCGCTCATGCGGCGCTTCGCCTTCATCGACGTCGGCATCCCGAGCCCGCCGGACTACCGCGGCCTGATCCGGACCTTCCTGCGCCAGGATGGGCTGCCGACCGGCGGGACGATCGTCATCCAGATGCTGTACGACCTGTTCGACCAGCACAACCCGCACAACTACCTGATGCGCTACCGGGCGCTCGGCCCGGCGATCGCCAGGGACCTCATCCGCTACCTGCGCTCGCGCACGCACGGCGGGCAGCGGGCGATCACCCACGAGCACCTGTCCGAGGCGCTGCTGCTCTACGTCGCGCCGCAGTTCGAGGGCCTGGAGCGCGACCAGATCCGCAATATCTACGACCAGATCAGGTACCTGTTCTCGGGCGAGGCGCTGGCGAACGAGCGCCAGGCGCTGCTCGGCCGCATCGCCGAGATCTTCCCGTCCATCCACTTTGAGGAGTAGCGATTCGCGCGCCGCCTGCTCCTCCCCCGCCCCCTTGTAGGGGTCAGTTTTCTGTCTATGACTCGGCGATGCGCCAGATCACCCCCTGCCCCGCCCCTGCCAGGGGCGGGGCAGGGGGTTCGGCAGCGGTTGCGGCGAAGCCGCAACCGCACTGCCGAACCATGAAACCCCCTCTCCCGCTGGGAGAAGGGGTAGGGGGTGAGGGAACCAACAATGCCAGAGGTAGATTTGAGTGGTATACTCTGGCGAAAACGGGGAGAGGAGCCATGAACCAACAACAGTGGACCGCGGTCGACGGCTATATCGCCGACCTGCTCGTGCCGAGCGACCCCGCGCTGGACGCCGCGCTCCAGGCCGCCGCCGAGGCCGGTATGCCGCAGATCAACGTGGCGCCGAACCAGGGCAAGCTGCTGCATGTCCTGGCGCTGGCCCACGGCGCGCGCGCCATCCTGGAGATCGGCACGCTCGGCGGCTATAGCGCGATCTGGCTGGCGCGGGCGCTGCCCGACAGCGGCCGGCTGATCACGCTGGAGGCCAGCCCCAGGCACGCCGAGGTGGCGCGCGCCAATATCGCCCGCGCCGGCCTGGCCGATCGCGTCGAGGTGCGGCTCGGCAGTGCGCTGGACACGCTGCCGCAGCTCGCCGCCGAGGGGCACGGCCCGTTCGACCTGGTCTTCATCGACGCCGACAAGCCCAGCACGGCGGACTACTTCGACTGGGCGCTCAAGCTGACCCGGCGCGGCAGCCTGATCATCACCGACAATGTCGTGCGCGGCGGGGCGGTGATCGACGCCGGCAGCGCCGACGCCAGCGTCCAGGGCGTGCGCCGCTTCAACGCCGCCCTGGCGGCCGAGCCGCGCGTCAGCGCGACGATCGTTCAGACGGTCGGCAGCAAAGGCTACGACGGCCTCGCGATCGCCGTCGTGACCGGCGAGTAATCCTGGCGGCAGCAGTCGGCAGTCGGCAGCCCGCGGCATTTAACGTTCAACGCTCAACGTTCAACGTTCCAGCCGGCAGTTCCACAGAGGAGATACACCATGAGCTACTACGCGCTGTTCTACCACGTGGTGGACGACTACGTCGCGCGCAGGGCGGCGTTCCGCGACGAGCACCTGCAGCTCGCGCGCGAGGCCCAGCGGCGCGGCGAGCTGATCCTGGGCGGCGCGCTGAGCGACCCGATCGACCAGGCGCTGCTGGTGTTCCGCGCGCCCGACCGCTCGATCGTCGAGGCGTTCGTCCGCAGCGACCCGTACGTCGCGAACGGCCTGGTGACGCGCTGGGAGATCCGGCCGTGGGCGGTCGCGATCGGCGGCGAGCCGGACGAGGCCCGGTAGCGCCGGCCGGGAGCCCTAGCCCCAAAGATTCTTCCACAGGTCCTGCACCGTCGTCTGCACAGTCGCGATCGTCTGGCGGATGGGGTCGGGCGAGAGGCGCGCGTCCAGGCGCGTGCGCGCGTCGTTGATCACATCGGTCAGCAGCAGGTGGGCGAAGTGGCCGTGCAGCTTCGTGAACTCGTCGACGTAGACCTCGAGCAGCATATCGCGATTCGCGTGCTCGGGCGCCTCGCTGAGCAGCCGCTCCAGCAGCGCGCGAGTCTCGCCGCGAAAATCGTCAGTTGACATAGTAAAAGCTCCTTGCGAAGGTAACGCCGGATTGGACGGGCGCGCGCCACCGTTTGTTGCGAGGCCGAGCGCGGAACGCTGAAGGCTGAACGCCGAGCGCTGAACGCTGAACGTCGAGCGCGTCACCTTGTCATCTTGTCGCCTTGTCGCCGAGCCTCGCCGATGCCCAAGCCCCAAATCTCAACCTCCAGGGGGCGGTTTCACCGTCTCGACCCCTGCGCGAGCGTCTGCGTCTTATACTTGCAGTTCTCGCAGTAGGCCACGCGGTAGCCGGCCAGGGTCGCGTGCTGCAGCGGCCGGCCGCAGTTCGGGCAGGCCGGGGGCGCTCCGCCGAACGCCGCCGTCGCCGGCGGGCGATCGGGTGGGGTAGGGGCGGGCACTGGGTCGACCGGCGGCGCGGGTGGGCGCGGCGCGGCCGATCGCAGCGCCGGAGCCGGCTCGATGGCAGGCGCGGCGGGCGCCCCGTTGGCGTGCGGCGCGGCGCGGTAGCCGAACATGGTGCTGATCCGCTCGACCAGCAGCGCGTAGTCGACCGCGCCGCGCGAGCGCGGATCGTACTCATAGATCGTCTGGCCGAGCGTGGGCGCCTCGGAGAGCCGCACGTTCACGCGGATAGGCGCCGCGACCAGCGCTCCGTAGCGCGCGCGCAGCTGCTCGAGCAGCTCGCCCGACTGGCGCACGCGCGGGTCGAACAGCGTCGGCACGATCAGGCGGATGCTGGCGCTGTTGCCCTTCACGCGCGCCACCTGGCCGAACAGCAAGTCGATGCTCTTGAGCGAGAAGTGCTCGACCGCCGTCGGGACGATCACATCGCTTGCGCAGGCCAGCGCGTTGGTGTTCAGCGTCGTCAGCGATCCCCCGCTGTCGAGGATGGCGAAATCGTAGCTGTCGAACAGCGGCCGCAGCGCCAGGTCGAGCACGCGGACCCAGTCGGGCCGGCGCGCGATCACCGGCTGGGCGCCCAGCAGCCCCGCATCGGCCGCGAGCAGGTCGAGCCCCGGCCGCGCCGCAACGACGCACTCGGCCGGCCGCGCGCCGTCGACCAGCACCTCGTAGAGCGTGCGCCGCGGGTGTACGCCGAGCGCCATCGCCAGGTTGCCCTGCGGGTCGACGTCCACCAGCAGCACGCGCGCGCCCTTGAGCGCCAGGCCGGCGCCGATATTGACGACCGTGGTGGTCTTGCCAATCCCGCCCTTCGCATTCGCGACCGCGATGACTCGGCCCATGTCGCCTGCTCCCACCGCCATAGATATCGTTGCTGGCGCATTCTAGCGCTATTCGCGGCTATGGTGAGTGTAGCATATGTTGGCGTGACTTACCACTCCGTTCGCACCCAGGGCGCGGTGTGCCTTCTCTCGGGGCGGCGCTGCGCCCCCGGCCCCCCCTCCGGCAAATGATGCCGGATCAGCTGCAGGGCTGGTGGCGCATGCCTGGCAGCATTCCGATCGAACCTGTTGTCTCCTGCGGCGCATGGATTCAGCCGGGCATGTATGTCAAGCATCGCAACCGAGACAGCATCATTTTGGGGTCCAGGGGCGCAAGCCCCGGCCGGGGTGGCGGCCCACCCCTTTAGCTATGTATGCAGCGCGCTCTAGTGCTTTTCATTCTGGCCTCGGCCGGGGCCGCGTCCCAGAGCGGTTGCCACCGTGCGCAAACTCAGCTACAATACATAGTAGCGGCGGGCGAACACCCGACGCCCGGGGGAATCGTATGCAGCCTGTCACCGAGCAAGTCGACGCGGCCTACCTGGAGCAGCCGCCGCCGCGCCCGATCCCGCTGCCCGTCGCGCTCAACGTCCTCGCCGACCACACCTTTGAGCAGCCGATCCGGATCTTCCTCAACCCCTGGCTGATCGCCGGCGTGCTGGCGCTGCTGCTGCTGTTCATCCTGCACGCCAGCCCGGCGCTGCGGCTCATCCCGGTGATCGTGGTGCTCGGCCGCCTGGTGATCGCCGCGCGCCAGATCTGGCGGCGCGTGCGCGACGACCTGGCGCTGCTGCGCAGCGGGCTGACCATCCGGGCGCACGTGCTGCGGCTGCGCCCGCACCGCACGACCACCGGCGAGATCAACGGCGCCCTGCTGGACTGCGCGATCCCGGTCGCGCCGCGCCGCACCTACGTGGGCAGCGTCTGGGTCGCCGACGGCGCGGAGGCGGTGCGCCTGGCGCACCAGGGCCGCGTCCAGGTGATCTGCCTGCCCCGGACGCCGGGCACCTGGCGGGTGATCGAGCAGATCCAGTCGGAGATCCGCTACGACCGGATGGGGCCGATGCAGCAGATCCCGCCGGATCTATAGATGGTCGCCCCTCGCTCTGCCAGGCGTGGAAGAGGGGGCATTCTTTGCCGGTGTCGTGGGTTCGGCTTCACCGAACCCACGACACCGACACGTTTTACCCCCGCCAGGGGCGGGGCAGGGGTGCGGTGATCGAGCGTAGATGAGGAAGCCTACTGAGGTGTCGTGCCGCCGGGCCGCAGGAAGGCCGCCCGCACGTTCGGCCGGATCAGGTAGCCGAAGATCACCAGCAGCACCAGGAACGGCACCAGCACGTTCTGCTGCAGGATGATCGCGGTCCGGAACTGGTAGAACGCCAGCACCACGCACATCAGCAGCATGGCCAGGTAGGCCCAGCGCTTGCCGCCCCACAGCCCCCACCCGACGACCAGGAAGTAGGCCGAGTAGATCAGGTAGACATACCAGGGCACCATCGCGGCGCCCGTGACGCGCGCGCCCAGAAACGGCAGGACCAGCGCCGCCAGCAGCAGCACGCCGCCGCACAGGAACATCAGCAGCGCCAGCACATAGACTCCGCGCGGGAGCACGCGGTCGTTTTTCGGTTGAGTCGTCATACGTTTATCGTCCTTGATGATCGCTATTTTGGCGCATTATAGCACGCCCCCCAGCTGTTAAAGCGATTCCCCACCCCCTGCCCCGCCCCTGCCAGGGGCGGGGGGGTGTCCTGTGGTGCCGTGGTGCGCTGCTGAGCAGCGCACCACGGCACCACCACGAATCCCCCCTCTCCCGTTGGGAGAGGGGGGCAGGGGGTGAGGGAGAACCTCAAGCTAGCGCAGCACCGCGATCAGCGCCGTCAGCGAGGCCAGGCTGCCCAGCGTGGTGGCCACCACTCCGTTGGTTACGAACTCGGGCCAGACGTCGAACTCGTAGGCCAGGATGATCATGTTGACCGCGGTCGGCATGGCCGCCTGCACGACCCCCACGTCGAGCGGCAGGCCGCTCAGCCCGAGCAGCCGCCCGAGCCCGTAGGCCAGCGGGATCGACGCCAGCAGCCGGAGGGCGACCGACGTCGACAGCGGCCCCCCCGCCGTGACGGGCTGGCGCTGAGTCAGCTGCATGCCCAGGATCAGCAGCAGCACCGGCAGGGTCGCGTCGGCGGCCAGGCGCACGCCGCGGTAGAGCCCCAGCGCCAGCGCGCCGTTCGACTCGTCCAGCCGGATGCCCGCCAGCCGCAGCGCCAGCGCGGCCAGCACCGCGTAGATCAGCGGGACGCGAAACACCTGGCCGATCGCGGCGCGCCGGCTGGTGCGCCCGGCCGACGCCAGGAAGACCGCCAGCGTCTGCGCCAGGATCGCCTGGGTCAGGTAGCCGACGATCGCGTACTGGAAGCCCACGTCGCCGAAGGCGAACCGCGAGACCGACAGGCCGTAGTTGCCCGAGTTCATGAACGTGGTCGCCAGCAGGAACCCGCTGCGCTGCGGCGGCGTGAGCCGAAAGACGCGCGCGGCCAGGTAGGCGCCAAGCAGGGTGACCGCCATCACCAGCGCCATCTGCAGCGCCAGGCGCAGGGCTGCCCCGCCCGCGATATCGGTGCGCAGCAGCGTCACGAACACCAGGCTCGGCGAGAGCACGTACAGGCTCAGCCGGTTCAGGCTGCGCAGGTCGAGCGGAAACGCCCGGCTGAGCGCGTAGCCCATCGCCACGATCACCACGACCGGTAGCAGGACCTCGCTGAAGGCGTAGAGCAGATCGAGCATTTGAGCTTTGAGCTTTGAGTTTTGAAGCCTGAGTTGAGCTACCCTAACTCAAAACTCAAAACTTAGCACTCAAAACTTACTTGATCTGGTCGAAGATCAGCGAGTCGATCAGCTGCTCGACCGGCGCCTTGTCGTCGGTGAACGGCTGGTAGCGCGCCTCGGCGGGCAGGAACTGCCGCACCGGCGCAGCGCCCAGCCGCAGCGACCAGTCCATCACGGTCTTCAGAACCGGCACCTGCATGCGCTCGTAGTTCCGCTGGAAGTTCAGCGCGCCGTCGCCCACGTCGCGGTTCACGCCCACGATGATCTGGTTGCCGAAGCCGGCGGTGTCGATCACGTAGACCTGCGGGAAGACCTGCAGCATCGTGCCGGCCAGCGCCACGCCCAGTCGGTCGTCCCCGTCCGGCCCCTTGCCGGCGTTCACCACCGCCGCGCCGTCGGGCGTCAGGTGGTCGCGCACGAGCTGGAAGAACTCGACCGTGGTCAGGTGGAACGGGATGTACGGCTGGTGGTAGGCGTCCATCCCGATCACGTCATACCTGCCGCCTGCGGTCGCCAGCCAGTAGCGCGCGTCCTCGGGGTGGGCCTGGTAGTTCGGGTGCGCCGGGTCGTAGCTCGCGTCGCGCATGTCGAAGTACTTGCGGCCCATCTCGATGATCCGCGGGTCGATCTCGACCGCGTCGATCCGCGACTGCGGGCCGTAGATCGCCAGGAACTGCTTGGGCACCGTGCCGGTGGCCGAGCCGAGCATGGCCATACTCGAGACCGACGACGGGTCGCGGTCGGGGTAGAAGTACGGCGCGACGGCGAAGTAGTCCCACGGCCCGCCGCCGGTCAGCAGGTCGAGCGGGTTGTTCGACTGCTCGTAGCGCGGGTGGTAGATCGAGTGGATCGCCTGGCCCTCGTTCAGGATCAGGTTGATCTGCGTGCCGTAGGAAGGGCTCTCGCTGCTGGCGATCTGGATGTAGTTGTAGGCCGACTCGTTCTCGGCGATCAGCGTGCAGCCCGCGCAGTCGGCCGACTTGATGTTGCCGCGCGTCGCGGTGGTGTAGTAGAACAGCCCGGCGACGATCAGCAGCATCACGAGGTAGCGCCAGTCGCGCATGCCGATCAGCCCGACGACGACCAGGAACGCGGCGATCAGGTAGGTGGTGCGGGCGGTGCCAATCTCGGGGATCAGGTAGAGCACGGTCAGGAACGTACCGA
Source organism: Candidatus Ribeiella danica (assembly GCA_016717335.1). Classification (GTDB taxonomy): domain Bacteria; phylum Chloroflexota; class Chloroflexia; order Chloroflexales; family Roseiflexaceae; genus Ribeiella; species Ribeiella danica. The sequence goes on along the minus strand of JADKFS010000001.1, from coordinate 3,222,570 downwards.
CGATCGAGCCGACCGTCGAGAGCGCCGAGAGCGATCCGGCGGTGCGGCCGGCCGCGGCGATGCCGGCCTCGGCGCGCTTGAGCTGCAGCCGGATCGCGAACGGGCTGACCATCGCCATCAGGACCACCGGGACGGCGAACAGGATCAGCACGCCGAACAGCGCGCCGAGGAAGCTGCCCACGGCCACGCGCGCGATCGTGCCCTGCGAGAAGCGCAGGATCGGGTCGGACAGCAGCGGGATGAAGCCGGTCACGAAGCCGGCCCAGGTGATGATCCGGTAGAGCAGCTTCTCGTCGGGCCGGCGGTCGGCCAGGGTGCCGCCGAGCCGGTAGCCGATCGTGAGGTAGATCAGGGTCAGGCCGATCACCACGGCCCAGATCGGCTGCGAGGTGCCGAAGTAGGGCGCCAGCAGCCGCGAGGCGACCATCTCGATGCCGAGCGTGCCGATGCCGGCCAGGAAGACGACCAGGAGGAGAAACCGGCTGGAGCCCTGCTCCGTTTCGCGCGGCGCGACTTGGGGCTGCGCGGGGATGTCACGTTCCATTCAAAAAGCCTTTACGCTCCCTTGACAGCGATCTGCATCTACGGTTGGGGAGGTTTGCAGGGGCCAGCGGCTCTCCAAACCTGCCGGGTGAGGGGTCTGGGGGCGGCAGAGCCGCCCCAACTTGAGCTGGAAGGTTCGCTGAAACCTTGCCAAAGACAGCTTCATCAGCGAGCGAGCGCCCCAAGCAGCAGCTTGCCCAGCGCCTGCAGCAGCAGCGCCGCGATGATCGGCGAGAAATCGAACATCGCCATGCCCGGCAGCAGCGCGCGGATCGGCGCAAGAATCGGCTCGGTGATATCGCGCAGGATCTGGGTGACGCGCATGTTGCCGAACGGATCGACCCACGAGAGCAGCACCCGGCCAAAGATCGCCAGCGTGAGGATATTGAACAACAGCCCAATGAAACTGGCAAGGTAAGAAGATGCGGTCATCTAACTGCCTCCTCCGACAGCGTATCGATGGGATAGCATATTATACCAAAGTTCCCGCTAGAACGTTTGAAAGTTGGCACGTTGAACGTTCAGGCGTGGCGTTGCGCTTGTATCACCAGGAGCAACGTGCCAACGCCGATTTACTCGTCGAGCCGGGCGCGCACCGCCGCGGCGTGGGCGGTCAGCCCCTCGGCGTCGGCCAGGAGCGCGGCCGCCGGGCCGATCCGCCGCAGCGCCGCCTCGTTCAGCCCGACCAGCGAGATCACCTTGCGGAAATCGTCCACGTTCACCGGCGAGGCGTAGCGCGCGGTCCCGCCCGTCGGCATGATGTGCGACGGGCCGGCGACGTAGTCGCCCAGCACCTCGAACGAGCGCTCGCCCAGGAAGATCCCGCCGGCGTTGCGCACCTTGCCGACGTGCTGCCAGGGCTCGGCGAGCAGCAGGCACAGGTGCTCGGGCGCGTAGGCGTTCGCCAGCTCGAACGCGTCGGCCAGCGCGGGCACCACGACGATCCCGCCGCGCCGCTGGATCGACTGGGCCGCCACGTCGGCGCGCTCGAGCAGCTCGAGCTGCCGCCCGACCTCGGCCTGGGTCGCCTCGGCCAGCCGCCGGCTCGGCGTCAGCATGATCGCCGACGCGACCAGGTCGTGCTCGGCCTGCGCCAGCAGGTCGGCCGCGGCCAGCCGCGGGTCGGCCGCGTCGTCGGCGATCACCATCGTCTCGGTCGGGCCGGGCAGCGCCTCGATCCCGACCACGCCGTAGACCGCGCGCTTGGCCAGCACCACGAACAGGTTGCCCGGCCCGGCGATCTTGTCGACCTGCGGCACCGTCTCGGTGCCGTAGGCCAGCGCCGCGATCGCCTGCGCCCCGCCGAGCGCGAACACGCGGTCGACGCCGGCGACGTGCGCTGCGGCCAGCACGATCTCGGCGACCTCGCCGGTGCCGCGCTGCGGCGGCGAGCAGACCACGATCTGCTCGACTCCGGCGACGCGCGCCGGGATCGCCGCCATCAGCAGCGAGGACGGCAGCGGCGCGGTGCCGCCGGGGGCGTAGACGCCGACCCGCTGCAGCGGCACAACGATCTGCCCCAGTGCCCCTTCGACGCTGAAATCGACCCATGAGTTGCGCGCCTGCCGGCGGTGAAAGCGCTCGATCTCGGCCGCCGCCAGCTCCAGCGCCGCGAGCAGCGCCGGGTCGAGCCCCGCGGCCGCGCTGCGCCAGCGCTCGCGCGGCACCTCGAACGACTCGCGCTCGGCGGCGTCCAGCCGCGCGCTCCACTCGCGCAGCGCCGCGTCGCCGCGGGCGCGCACGTCGCGGATGATCCGGTCGACCGCCTCGGCCGGCGTCAGCCGCGCGCCGAACAGCCGCTCGATCGAGTCGCGCAGGGCCGGCGGCGCCTCGACCTCGTCGAGCGGGACGCGCCGCAGGATGGTGCGGCGGGCCAGCGCGATATCGTCAAAGATTGGGATGGTCATAGTTCCTCGCACAGCGCACAGCGTGGGCGTAAAATGTGATGCGTACTCACTACTACGGGCCGCGCTGGTGTTGGATCTGCGCTATTGTAACAGATCGACGCTCTGGCGGAATTGTGTCTTCCCCACCCCCAGCTAAGAATCCCCCTCTCCCGCGCGGGAGAGGGGGGCAGGGGGTGAGGGCCGAACGGAGCCTGAGCGCTCACACGAACGTGCTGCCCACCAGGTAGGCCAGCACCACCGCCACGATGATCATCAGCACGGCCATGCGCGAGCCGTCGAGCCAGCGCGGCGCGGGCGCCGCCTCCTCAGGCTCCTCGTCGGCCGGCTCCCCGGCATCCTGCCAGATCAGCGCCCACGCGACCATCATCACCGTGATGATCAGGAAGGCCGTCAGCGCCAGAAACGGGATGTTGATGAAGCCGAACCAGTTCAGGTAGTCGACCGTGCAGGGGATGCCGGCGCTGCAGGCCGGCGGCGGGAACCAGTTCGTCTTGATCAGCAGATAGTGGTACAGCGACACGCCCGCGCCGAAGATCGACAGCGGCAGCACGTACAGGTGCACCCCGCGGTCGCGCCGCAGGATACCGATCGTGAGTATCACCGCCAGCGGGTACATCAGGATGCGCTGGTACCAGCACAGCACGCACGGCGGCCAGCCCAGCACCTCGCTGAAGAACAGGCTGCCGCCCATGGCGACGCACGCGGCCAGCAGCGCGACGTGGCGCGCGGTCGCGCCGAGCAGATCGAGCAGGGCATCGGCCCAGGTCGCGGGCGCATCGTCGGCGACTTCGTCGGCCTCTGTGGCATCTTGGAGTGCTTCTTGGTTCATAGTGCCTTCACTTCAACACGTGCAACGTTGTCGTGGCTATTCGCGCCTGCCCGTAGGCCGGGCGATGCGATCGTGGGGATATCCATCGCATATTTTACCATGCCGGGGATGGGCATATTGCAGTTGGGATGCGCCTCGTATGCCCGCCCCCGCCCCCCGCCCCTGCCAGGGGCGGGGGTGAATACTGACAGGTGGCGACGGGAGAGGGGCAGGGGGGTGAGGGCCTGCGGGGGGCGCACGCCCCCGAAAACCGCCTTGCCAGGGATGGCCGCTGATGCTACACTGCCCTCTCCGTCCGTCGCCACGGCGCGACGGCTAATCCAGAGCAGAGAGCACGGTTTGTTATGCCACCACAGCCCACGCCGCGCCGCGCGGCTCAGCGCCGGCCAGCCGGCCAGCCGGCCTTCCTGAACCAGCGCAACGTCGGTTTCATCTTCGTCGCCTTGGTGCTGGTCGCGCTGACGATCTTCTTCATCCGCATCAACGCCCGCGCGAGCGTGCCGCGCATCGCTAGCGCCGACCCCGCCAACGCGGCCCAGGTCGCGGCCGGCCAGGGCATCTACACGACTCGCTGCGCGAGCTGCCACGGGGCGCAGCTCGAGGGCCAGTCCGGCTGGCCGACGCCGCAGGCGAATGGGTCCGTGACGGCGCCGCCGCTCGACCAGCGCGGGCCGGCCTGGCAGCGCAATGACCAGACGCTGTTCCTGATCGTCAAGGCCGGCGGGCAGCAGCTGCACGCCAGCGGGATGCCCGCCCTGGGCAGCGGGCTGAGCGACGAGCAGATCTGGGCCGCGCTGGCCTACATCAAGAGCACCTGGCCGGCCGAGACGCGCGCCGCACAGCCGCGCTAGCGCCGGTGGCCTGGCGCGAGCGAAGATCGAACCTCTAGCTCCAATACTTTTCGAATAACCACGAAGACGCGAAGGATTGCTTTTCCGCCTCTTCGTGCCTTCGTGGTAAACAGCTCGATCGTCTGTGTTTGAAAGGGTATGCCTCTAGCCCTCCAGCCGGCTCAGCAGGCGCGCGTAGGCCTCGCTGCGCGCGTCGAAGACGTACTGCGCCGGCACGACCGCCATCGCGCCGCCGCCAAGCTCGCGCATGTGGTCGACGACCGCCATCACCCGCTCCTGCGGCACGAACAGCGTGACCGTGTACCAGCCGGTCGGCGCGCCGGCCAGCACCGGCGCGACCGTCGGGCCCTGCATCCCGGCGAGCTCGGGCCGCGCCGCGACCCGCCGCCCCACGTCCTCGGCCGACGCACCGGCGATGTTGGCGGTCACCTGGACGTAGTTGCGCCCGCGCCGGCGCGCCTCGACCAGCTCCAGGATGGTCTTCACCGCGGCCAGCCGCTCGGGACTACCGCGCAGGCTGCGCCGGCTGCCGATCAGGCATGCCTGCGAGCGCAAGATCGGCCCGCCGACGATCTTGAGCTGGTTGTCGCGCAGCGTCGTGCCGGTCTCGGTGATGTCGGCGACCATGTCGGCGTAGCCCAGGCCGGGCGCCGCCTCGGTCGCGCCCTGCGAGTCGATCAGCCGGAAGAAGTTGATGCCGTTGGCCGCGCAGAAGCGCCGAATCAGCGCCGGGTACTTGGTGGCGATCCGCAGCGGGCGGCCCTCGGCGTGCAGCTCCACCGCCAGGTCGGCCAGGTCGTGCCACGAGCTCACGTCGATCCACGCCTCCGGCACCGCCACGATCAGCTCGCAGCGCCCGAAGCCCAGGTCGTCGTAGAGCACCAGCAGGTCGTCGCGGTCGCCGCGCAGCTCCTCGACCAGGTCGAGCCCGCTGACCCCCAGGTCGATCTCGCCCTCGGCGATCTTCTCGACGATATCCGGCGGGCGGTGCAGCAGCACCTCGGCCGCGGGCAGCGCGCGTATGCCGGCGGTGTAGCGCCGCGGGTTCGGCCGCGAGATCTTCAGCCCGCAGCCCTCGAGAAACACCAGCGTGCCGTCGTAGAGGCTCCCTTTGGATGGGATTGCGAAGCGTAGAGTCATAGTCCTCAAGGTGACAAGGTGACAAGGTGACAAGGTGACAAGGTGACAAGGTGACAAGGTGACGGCTTGCCGCGCACCGCCTTGTCACCCCCTCACTCTGTCACCCTGTCGCGGATCTTATCGGCCCACCACGCCTGCATCGCCTCCTCCCACGATCCGTGGAAGTAGCTGTCGACGTAGTGCTGGTAGGCAGCCCGCCGGCGGGCGTACAGCTCGCGCAGCACCGCCGGGCTGCCGTTGCGCAGCAGCGCCTCGACGCCGACGGCGATCCGCTCGGTCGCCAGGCGCAGCGCCGACTCGCCCTGGCCGGTCGTCGCGCGGCGCGGGTCGCCGCCCAGCACAGCGCTGGTGGCCGGGTGCAGCGGCGCCTCGTCGAGCGTGTCCAGGTCGACCAGGCGCGGGCGCAGCGCCAGGAGCAGCGCCGTCTCCCAGTGGGCCGCGTGGTCGAGCATCTCCTCGTCGACCAGCGCGAGCGGCGGCACGGCCAGCACCAGCATGTCGTGCGAGGCGAGCGCGTGCTCGGCCGCGTCGATCAGCACCAGCTCGTGCGCGTGGGCGTAGTGGCCGCTCAGCAGCACCACCAGGCGAAACCCGGCGCGCGCCAGCTCGGCGAAGATGCTGTCCCAGAGTGCCTGGATCACGTCGCTGCGGATCGAGAGCGAGAAGCGGTGCGGCAGCGCCGTGATTGGCCACCACGTCGTCGGCAGCAGCACGCCGCCGGTGCGCTGGACGGCCCGCTCGGCGACGCCCTCGGCGGTGAAGCCAGCCAGGCCGAACGGCAGGTGCGGCCCGTGCCACTCCAGCGCGCCCCACGGGAGATACGCCACCGGTGCGGTCGCCACGATCGCGTCGAGCTGATCCGGGCGCAGCTCGGCGTAGCGTCCCCAGAGGGGCGAGTTGGTTGGCTTGTCCACGATCGTCGCTCGCTTACGAAAACGGGCCGCTCATGCGGGCGGCCTATTATAGCGTACTATCGACTTCGATCATACGGTTCCGGGGTGCGCGGCAGAGCCCGTGCAACGTTGACCCTCATCCCGTACCCCCGCTCCCGCGCGGGAACGGGGGTACGGGGGGCAAAAAGACGTCGCATGAGCCCTGGGGAGCGGGGAAGCGGCGCGCTTTCCGCCAGGTGAGGGGCGCAGCGCGCCGGAGGGGCTGGTGATCTGGCCTGAAACGAACGAGCCGCTAGCCGGCGCGGCTGCGAGTGTTGGAGGAGACCCGCTCGACGATCGTCGCGGCGAGCTGCGCCGCTGCATCATCGCCGACGCGGGCGGGCTCGCGCGCGGCGGCCGCGTCACACAGCCACTGGTACGTCACATCGCTCAGCGTGATCGTCAGATCCCAGCGGCCGTCGTCGACGGGGCTCGCCCGGCGATGGTCGTCGGGCCGCTCCTGAGCCGCGCGCTGCTCCAGCCGCTCGTAGTCGCGCGGCGGCTCAGGCGGAGCGGCCGGCGCTGCCGCTGCCCGGCTGGCCGAGAGCGTGGCCGCCGCCAGGCGGTGCTGGTAGGTCGCGTCGAGCTCCAGCAGCAGCCCGACCGCCACGTGAAAATAGTCGACCAGGCCGATATATTCGCCGCGCTTGATATCTTTGCGCATGGCCTCGCCCACCATCGTGCTGCGGCGCTCGGCCAGGGCGTGCCAGCGTACAGACTCGACCGCGTCCGCGCCAAACAGCGTCGCCACAATCCCGCGCGTGGCGCTGTCCCACGCCTCAAGCTCGCTGTAGCGCACTTTGACTGACTCGGCGATGGTGTCGCGCCCTTGATCGGCCGATGCGTACAGCCGCTGGATCATGCTACGGGCTTGTTCGATCAGCGCATGGAACATAGCTCTGCTTCCTTCGTCCACATCAGGTCGCCCGCACACGCGCGGGCTGTGACGATCGTAGCAGCCTGTGGCGTTCTGTCAAGCGTGCGATGCTGCCGCCGCTACTATGCAGCGTGCGATCATGCCTTTCCCTGCCAGGGGCGGGGTTTCGATACTCTCATGAGTAATCCCGTATTACAAACCCCACCCCCGGCCCCCGCCTCTGCCAGGGGCGGGGGTTCTTTTTCGTGGTTGTGGCGCGGCGGCAAAGCCGCCGCGCCACAACCACGAACGATCTCCCCTGCGGAGAGCGGGGGTCGGGGGGTGTGGGATGAATCATGACAAAGAACACCCTCCCTCCCGTGGCCAGGGGAGAGAGGGTAGGTGGCGAGAAAAAACAGCGCCGCTCAGCTGAGCGCCACCCGGTCCACCACCATCGCGACGAACAGCAGCGCCAGGTAGAGCAGCGAGTACTTGTACAGCCCCCACGCCGCCGCAGTCGTGCCGTCGCGCCATAGCCGCAGGGCGTAGCGCAGGAACAGCGCGCCGAGGCCGAGCGCCATCAGCAGGTAGGGCACGCCGAACATGCCCAGCGGCGTCGGCATGATCGTCAGCGCCAGCATCAGCAGCGTGTAGAGCAGGATCTCCCACTTCGTCTCGGCGTCGCCGGCCACGACCGGCAGCATCGGCACGCTGGCACGCGCGTAGTCCTTCTCGCGGATCAGCGCCAGCGCCCAGAAGTGCGGCGGGGTCCAGTAGAAGATGATCGCGAACAGGAACAGCGCCGGCAGCGTCAGCCCGCCGGTGGCGGCGGCCCAGCCGACCAGTGGCGGGAACGCGCCTGCGCCGCCGCCGATCACGATGTTGCTGGGCGTGGTGCGCTTGAGCCAGCGGGTGTAGATGAAGACGTAGTAGAGGTAGCCGGCCAGCGAGAGCAGCGCGGCGGCCAGGTTCACCAGCGCGGCCAGGATCGCGAACGCCGCGACGCCCAGCGCGATGCCCAGCGCGAGCGCGTGCCAGGCCGGGATGCGGCCGCTCGGGATCGGGCGGCGGCTGGTGCGGCCCATGTTCACGTCGATGTCCTGGTCGGCCCAGCAGTTGACCGCGTGCGCGCCCGAGGCCATCAGCCAGCCGCCGACGAACGTCCAGAGCACCAGCCACAGGCTCGGCGCCCCTGCTGGCGTGATGTACATGCTGGCCACGGTCGTCAGGATCAGCAGCGTGATCACGCCCGGCTTGGTCAGGCTGATGTAGTCCTTCAGCTTTGAGCTCTGCGCTCTGGGCTTTGCCGTGTGAGCTTCCTGCTCGACGACCGGCAGGCGCAGCGCCAGAGTCGCCTGGGCGATCAGCACGGCCCAGGTGGCTGTGCCAGCGGCCAGGTGCGCCGCGCGGATCGCCATCACCGGCGCGCCGTTCCCGTCACGGGCCATGACGACCTGGACCATACCGACCAGGATCTGCGCCAGCATCAGGGCGATCGAGCCGCCCGCGGCGAGCCGGAGCGCCCGCTGCGGGCGCGTTCGCCAGGTCTGCAGCGCCAGCGCCAGCACCAGCAGCGCGCCAAGCGCGGCCAGCACGCGGTGGCCCATGGCTACGATCGCCAGGCTGCTGGGCGTCGCGCAGACCGGCAGCGCCTGGCAGACCCACAGGCCGCCCTGGTTGGTCACCAGCGCGCCGCCGCTCAGCGTCAGGTACACCAGGCCGACCGTCACGGCGAGCAGGGCGCGGTAGCGCCGCTGCGCCACCTGCGCGCGCGCGCCAAGCCGCTGGCTCGCGGCCGGGCCGACGCGCGAAGCTACGTAGGCGTATATCGCCAGCCCGAGCACCGCGAGCGCCGCGGCGCTCAGCAGCGTGGCCGCGGCCGTCGGCGACGCCCCGCCCAGCAGGGTCGCGACAGAGGCGATCGCCGCCAGGGCGATCAGCGCATACTGACGTCCAGTGATCCTTGACGAGCGCTGAAGCACGTCTTCGTGTTGCATAAGGCTGCTCTCTCACGACGCGGTCGAACCGGTAGCTCTGCAAGCGAGGTGCCACAAAGGAATGTCTGGACATTGGCTAGGTCGAGGATTCGCGGTGAGTCTAGCATACACAATAACTTGTGTCAAATGTCACGATGTATGGGCGTGCAGCCAGCCGGTGATCGTCGCGAAGAGCGCCTGCTGCTCGGGCTCGTTGTGGATCTCGTGGTAGCAGCCGTCCCAGATCTTGAAGGTGCAGCCGGGGACCCGCGCGGCAAACTCGCGGCTGGCTGCGGCGGATGTGATCCGGTCGGCATCGCCGTGCATCAGCAGCAGCGGCAGCGAGAACTCGCCGGCATGCTCGAGCGCCCACAGGCCGGCGGCGTAGCAGCTGGCGAACTGCCGCGCCGAGATCTTGTCGTGGTTCAGGGGGTCGATCTCATAGGCGCGCACGGCCTGGGGGTCGCGCGAGATCGCCTTCGTATCCAGGCCGCTGGCCTGGGTGAACGTGGGCGACAGCCGGTCCATCAGCCGGCCGAGCGTCAGCTTCCAGGCGGGGGGGGCGAACGCCAGGCGCAGCCACGGGCTTGTGGCGATCACGCCCGCGATGGCCGGCCGGCGCCGCAGGGCATAGTTGAGCACGAGCCCGCCGCCCATGCTGTGCCCGTACAGGAAGCGCGGCCGTCCGGGGAAGCGCCGCTCGGCCTCGGCAAGCAGCTGGGCGACCTCGCCGAGCAGGGCGTCGTAGTCGAGCGTGTGGCCGCGCGGGCCCTCCGACCTGCCGTGGCCATGGTGGTCGCAGGTCAGCGTGGCGTAGCCGGCCTCGCCGAGGGCCGCGGCCACGTGCGCGTAGCGGCCGCTGTGGTCGCCCTGGCCGTGGGCCAGGCAGACGACGCCCCGCGCGTCGCCGTCGGGCGCCCAGATCTGCTGATAGATCCGCGTCCCGTCAGGGGCAGGCCAGAACTGCTCGTCGTGCTTCATCGTTGGCTCCTATCAGGTGACAAGGTGACACGATTCATGCGGGAAAGGCAGCGAGAGTATAGCATGATTTCGGCGCTGGGACGATCAAGATCCCGCCGGCGGGTCTTTCTTCCGGGGCGCTGCGCCCCCCGGCCCCCCTCCGGCAAATGATGCCGTACCAATTGCATTGCTTGTGGCGTATGCCTATCACCAGGCTTGCGGGCGCGAGTTCCAACCCGCCGTGCCTGGATTCAGCCGGGCATGCACGTCAAACGTTCCGAACGAGGCGGCATTCTTTTTGAGGTCCAGGGGCGCACGCCCCGGCCGGGGGGGCGGCGGGGGTGGCGGCCCACCCCCGCCCGCGGGGGCACGGGGGGCGCGCAGCCCCCAGACTGCTGTGGTGTGCACCCACCGGGGCGCGGGGGCGCGGGGGCGCGCAGCCCCACGGGGGCGTCGGGGCGCGGGGCGCGCAGCCCCCGCGTAAGCGCCAAGCATTGTGGTATAATCTCCCCACCTGAAGAGGATTGGAAAAAACCGAGATGCCCCCGTTCGAGACGCGGTCCAGCGAGTTTGGCCTGGTCAGCGGGATCCGCCAGCCGAAGAGCGATCTAGTGCTGGCGGCCGAGCCGTCCGGCCTCTTCACCCCTGAGGCGCGCAAGGGCCAGCTCTACGTCGTGGCCGAGGCCGACCAGGATGTGGCGCGCGGCCGCGACGCCTGCCAGCTTGTCATCCGGACCATCCGCAGGCTGTTCTACGAGGACAGCTCGTACAGCGTGACTTCCTCGCTGCGCAAGGCGATCAGCGCGGCCAACAAGGCGCTCTACGAGCAGAACTTCAGCATTGCGGCCCAGAAGCGCGCGGCCGTCGGCGTGACGTGCGCGGTGGTCAAGGGCGACGACCTCTATATCGCGCAGGTGCTGCCGACCCAGGCCTTCGTGCTGTCCAGCGGCAAGCTGCGCGGCATGCCCCCCAGCAGCTCGTGGAAGCTGGCCCAGGATGCGGCCGTGTCCTTCTCGACGCCAAGCGCGATCGGCGCCAGCCTGTCGGTCGAGCCCGAGTTCTACCGCGAGGTGCTGCACCCCGGCGACGCGCTGCTGATCTGCACCAGCAACCTGGCGCGCCGGCTCGGCCAGGACGAGATGCTGCAGATTCTCCGCTCGCCCGGCCCCGACGATATGGCCGACCGCCTCGCCGCGTTCTGCGCGCAAAACGACATCCCGGAGGCGCACGGGCTGGCGGCCACGATCACCTCGGCGCTCAGCCCGGCCGCCCAGGCCGCGCCGCTCAGCCGCGCCGGCATCAGCGAGCGCGGGCGGGTTGCCGCGCGCCAGGCCAGCGGCTGGGCCAGCCGCATGACCGGCGAGATGGCGCTGCTGCTGCGCGGGCCGCAGGCGCGCAGGCGTAAGCGCCAGGCCGAGACGCGCTCCGAGCAGGAGCGCCGGGCCGAGACGCGCCTGGCCGAGCTGCCCGAGGAGTCGCCCTACTCGATCGCGCCGACGCCGGCTCCGCAGCCGCTTGAGCTAGGCGAGACTCTGGAGGAGCGACTCGATCAGGAGCGTCGCGAGCGCCGCAAGCGCATCGGCGCGGCGCCCAGGCGCACGGTCGACCCCGGCGAGCTTCCGCCATCGGCCTTCCTCGGCGAGGACGACTACGCATTGTCGCAGTCCGAGCGGCGTGTCGATCTCAGCGACACGCCGAGCATGGCGGCGATGGGCCGATCCTACCGTGGCACCGCGCCGCCGCCCGAGCCGACGCCGCTCAACCGATTGCTCCTGCCGCTGGTGTGGCTGGCGGACAAAGCGACCAGCATCAGCCGCCGCCGGCGCCTGCGCCAGCGCCCGCCGCGCGCCATGCCGCAGCGCCGCCGGGGCGAGGGCCTCTCGTACCGCCGCCAGGGGCCGCAGTTCCCCTGGCACCTGCTGCTGATCCTCGTGCTGGTGGTCGCCGCCGCTGTGCTGTACGGCCTCAACCTGTCGCGCGAGATCGCCCAGCGCCGCGCCACCGACACGCTCGACCGCGCGGCCCAGGCCGTCGCCGCGGTGCGCGAGTCCGGCGACGACGCGACCGCGCAGAGCCTGCTTGATGCCGCGGCCGGTGCGCTGGCCGACGTGCGCTCCTCCGGCGTTGTCACCGCTACGCTGGAGAATCGCCAGCGCTACGAGGAGCTCGAGCGCGAGTACGAGCGCGCGCTGGCGGCGATTCAGAAGCTGACCTACTTCGACGACCTGAGCGAGATCGCCCAGCACCCGGTCGTCGGCGGCCTGTTCAGCAGCGTGGTCGTGCCGCCGCCGCCGCAGGGCATCACCAACACGCTGGCGTTCACCTCGATCTACCTGCTCGACAGAAACGCCGGCGTGCTCTACCGAATGCCGCGCGACGGCGGCGCGATCGAGCCGATGCTGCGCCCGCAGGACACCGTCGGCCCATTCGTCGTGGGCAACATCAAGTCCCAGGCATGGCGCGAGGATAATATCGTGGTCGTGGCGCAGAGCGGCGACAGCGGGCCGTTCGTGTTCTACTACCGCAACGGCGAGAGCTGGGCCTACAACACGCTGGCCGGCAGCGAGACATGGGGCCGCGCGGGCGCGCACTTCCGCGCCGTGAGCTATGGCGGCAACCTGTACATCTGGGACGCCGGCGCCACGCCCGAGCAGGCCAACCAGATCCAGAAGTATCTCAGCGGCAACTACGGCCAGTTTCCCGACCCCTGGATCAAGGACAGCGGCGGGAAGTCGGTCGAAAACGCGCTCGACCTGGCGATCGACGGCAACATCTATCTGCTCAAGGCCGACGGCCACATCCTGGTCTTCGAGGCCGGCGCCTTCAAGCGCGAGATCGTGCCGCAGGGCATCAGCCCGCCGCTCGGCCAGGTGGCCAGCTTCTTCGTGACCGGCGACCTCGAGAGCGGGTCGATCTTCCTGGTCGATTTCAACCAGCGCGTGATCGAGATCGACAAGCAGACCGGCGCGCTGATCCAGCAGGTGCGCGCCCGGCCGGACAGCCCCTACCGCCTGGAGCAGCTGACCAGCCTGTTCGTGGATACCAGCAGCGTGCGCCCGGTGCTCTACCTCGTCAACGGCGGCCAGATCCTGCGCGGCTCGCTGCCCGACCGGCCGCGGCCGTTCCGGGTGCCCGACGCGACGCCCTCGGGCACGGCCCAGCCCGCGCCGACGAGCGCGCCCTAGACCAATATCTTCCCCATAACCACGAAGACACGAAGACACGAACAGAGATAGCAGCAGGCCCCTCGTCCATACCTGAAAGGTATTGGCCCTATAGCAGTGGGCAGTCGGCAGGAGCCAGTCGGCAGTACGAGGGATGGCATCACAAAGGCACCTCGTTCGTGCATAGCGGCTCAATGGTTTTGCTCATAGCTATAGAGCGTTGGTCGAGAATCCGCGCGCTCGAACAGCCAGCGCGGCGCGTGGCCGTGGTGCAGCGGCAGATTGGCGGTGCCTGAGTGCATCTCCCTGCGCTCCCAGCCCGGCGCTCCGGAGCGCGGCCGGATGGCGCGCCGCGCCGGGACGGCACACCCTTAGGCGCCGACCAGCGCCCGCGCCGACCAGTCGCCAAACGCCTCGCCGGGGGCGCGCTCGCGCCGCCACTGGTCGAGCGTGTCGGCCAGCACGTCGGCCAGCACGTTCGCGCGCACGTCCTCGCGGTAGAGCCGGGCCAGCCGCGTGCCGGCGAAGCTGCCGCCCACGTACAGGTTGTACAGCCCGAGGCTGCGACCAATCAGCCCGATCTCGGCCGTGGGCGGGCGCGAGCAGGAGTTCGGGCATCCGCTCAGGCGGATCCACACGCGCTCGTCGCCGTAGCCGCGCCGCTCCAGCTCGCCGATCAGGCCGGGCAGGTAGCGCTCGCTCTCGGCCACCGCCAGCCCGCATGTCGGCATGGCCGGGCAGGCCATCGCGTAGCGCCGCAGCTGGCTCAGCGGCTCGCAGCCGATCGAGAGGCCGTACAGCGCCAGCAGCGCGTCGACCTTCGGCCGGTCGGCCTCGTCGATGTTGACCAGCACGAGGTTCTGCTGGGCGGTCAGCCGGATCTCGGGCCGCACCGCCTCGACGATCGCGCGCAGCCCGGCCTTGCCGTGCTCCTTGATCCGGCCGTTCTCGATCCACACGCCGACCAGCCAGCGCCCGTCGGCCTGGCGCTGCCAGCCCAGGTGGTCGTGCGCCTCGTAGCGCCGCACCTCGGCCGGCGGCGCCAGCCGCTCGCCCAGGCGTAGCGCCAGCTCGTCGTGGAACCACTCGACGCCGCGCTCCTCGATCACGTACTTGAGCCGCGCGTGGCGTCGGTTGGTCCGGTCGCCATAGTCGCGGTAGACCGCCGTGGCGGCCTCGATCGCCCGCAGCGCCAGCTCCGGCGCCACGAAGCCGAGCCGGTCGGCCAGGCGCGGGAAGGTCTCGGCCTTGCCGTGGGTGCTGCCCAGCCCGCCGCCGGCCAGCAGGTTGAAGCCGCGCAGCGCGCCCTCCCCGTCGAGCACCGCCTCGAGCGCCAGGTCGTGCGTGAAGATGTCGACGCAGTTGTCGTGCGGCAGGCCGATCGCCATCTTGTGCTTGCGCGGCATGTAGGTCGGGCCGTAGAACGGCTCGTCGCGCTTGGGCGCGACCTTGACGCGCGTGCCGTCGGCCAGCACCTTCTCGCCGTCCAGCCAGAACTCGTAGTAGGCAGTCGACTCGGGCATGAAGCGGTCGCTGATCTGCTTGGCCAGCGCCTGGTAGTCGAACTGGTTGCCGGGCAGCAGGTCGGCCACCGGGCAGGCCAGGAAGTTGCGCGCCACGTCGCCGCAGCCGCCGTAGGTGGTGACCCAGCGCTCGTTCAGCGCCTTGATCAGCGGCTTCATCTTGGCCTTGCCGACGCCGTGAAACTGGAAGTCCTGGCGCGTCGTGATGCGCAGCGTGTCGTTGGCGTAGGCCGAGGCCAGCTCGTCGGCCAGCAGGTACTGCTCGGCGGTCAGCCGGCCGCCGGGGAACTTCGTGCGCACCATGAACTGCCACTCGCGGTCGAGGCCCTGCTTCTTGCGCTCCCTGCGGGTGTCGCGATCGTCCTGCTGGTAGGAGCCGTGGAACTTGAGCAGCTGGTAGGCGTCTTCGGAGATGCGCTCCTTCGAGAGATCGGACAGCTCCTCCAGCAGAAAGCCGCCCAGCCCCTCGCTGATCGCCTTCAGGTGCTCGACGTGCGCCAGCGGTCGCTCGACAGCCTTCTCTTCATCGATCGTCATGCTTGTTCTCCTTTGGTGCCGTGGGGCTTGGGGTTTGGGGCTTGGGGCTTGGGAATAAGCCGTAGGCCGCCGACCTCATAAGTCCATCAGATATGAATCCCGCACTCGGTCTTGGCGATGCCGGCCCAGCGACCGGCGCGCGGGTCGTCGGCGGAGGCGCGGCTGGTGCAGGGGTGGCAGCCCAGGCTGGCGTAGCCCTGGTCGAGCAGCGGGTTGTAGGGCACGTCGTGGGCGTAGATGTAGCGCCACACGTCGCGCTCGCCCCAGAAGGCCAGCGGGCTGAGCTTCAGCAGGCCATAGCGCGCGTTCCACTGCACCAGCTCGGTCGCGGCGCGCGTGCGCGACTGGTCGCGGCGGATGCCGCTGATCCAGGCACTATACGGCTGCAGCGCCTCGGCCAGCGGCGCGACCTTGCGGATGCCGCAGCAGCGGTCGGGGTCGCGCTTGAACAGCTGCGGGCCCTCCTGGACCTCCTGCTCGCCCAGGGTCAGCGCGGGGGTGCGCCGCTCGATCGTGATGCCGTAGCGCGCCGCGGCGGCCTTCGCCAGCGCGTAGGTCTCCGGGAACAGCAGGTTGGTGTCCAGGAACACCACCGACGTCGCGCGCCCGATCCGTGCCACCATATCCAACAACACCATCCCGGATGCGCCGCCGAAGCTGCAGGTCAGCACCAGCTCGCGGCCAAACTGGTCGGTCGCCCAGTCGAGCAGATCCTCCGCCCGGCGATTGCGAAATGTCGCGTTGATCTCGCTCAGCCGCTCGGCGGTCCACGCCAACGTCTCCGTGCCTTCCGAAACCGGTCGTAGCATAGGTACCTGACCTTTCGACAGAAAAAAAGGCACAGCGATCCCGCTTCACGATCGCTGTGCCCGTGCGGCGCCGCACTCCCGCCTGGTGATAAAGTGGTGACAAAGTGGTGGCGGGTCAAATCTTAATTTACTTGATCTCTTTTGTCAAGTACTTTATAATGCTAGGACTTGTGCAGTCGACGAGCCGAAACCCCACCTCTGCCCGCTCCCTTATTGGGAGCAAGGGCTGTAGAAAGGCGGTGTGGCGGTTTCGGCTTCGCCGAAACCGCCACACCGCCGAGGAATTAACGATGGAACCAGCCGAGATGCCCGCGCAGCCGGCCTACCCGCTCGTTCTGACGAACCTGGCCGCTGTGCGCTGCGTGGTGGTGGGCGGCGGCGCGGTGGCCGAGCGCAAGGCGCGCGACCTGCTGGCGGGCGGCGCGCGCCCGTGCGTGATCAGCCCTGATCTCACGGCCGCGCTGGCGTCCTGGCGCGACGCGGGCAGGCTCGAGCATGTCGCGCGGCGCTACCGCGCTGGCGATTTGGCCGGCGCCTTCCTGGCGATCGCCGCGACCGACGAGCGCGCGACCAACGCCGCCGTCGCCGCAGAGGCCGCGGGAATCTGCGCTTTGGTCAACGTCGCCGACGACCCTCCCGCCTGCAACTTCCACACCGCGGCGGCCGTGCGGCGCGGCGACCTGCTGCTGGCGGTCTCGACCAGCGGGGGCAGCCCGGCGCTGACGGCGCGCATCCGGCGCGAGCTGGAGCAGCGCTACGGCGAAGAGTACGGCCGGCTCCTGAAGCTGCTGCGCCGGCTGCGCCAGGGGGCGGCGCGCACGCTGCCGACTGAGAAGCGCAGCGCGCTGTGGCGCCGGCTGGTCTCCGACCCGATGCTCGGCTGGCTGCGCGACGGCGAGGACGCTCAGGCCGAGCAGTTCGCCCTGGCGCTGCTTGAAGAGCTGGCCGCCGAGAATGACAAGGTGACCGGGTGAGGGGGTGCCCGCTTTCACGTTGGCAGGTTAGCAGGTTGGCAGGTTGGCAGGTTGGCACGAACTAAAAAGGGGATGGCATGAACTACGGACTGGTCTCGCTCGTCGGCGCCGGCCCGGGCGACCCCGAGCTGATCACCGTCAAGGGGCTGCGGCGGCTGCGCGCGGCCGACGTGGTGGTCTACGACGCGCTGGCGAGCGAGGAGCTGCTGCGCGAGTGCCGCGCCGGCGCCGAGCTGATCTACGCCGGCAAGCGGGCCGGCCACCACTGCAGCTCGCAGGAGGCGATCAACGCGCTGCTGGTCGAGAAGGCCCGCGCGGGCCTGCGGGTGGTGCGACTCAAGGGCGGCGACCCGTTCGTGTTCGGGCGCGGCGGCGAGGAGGCCGGCGCGCTGGCGGCCGCCGGCATCGCCTGGGAGGTCGTGCCGGGCGTGTCGTCGGCGATCGCCGTGCCGGCCTACGCGGGCATCCCGGTCACGCACCGCGCCAGTGCTTCGTCGGTCGCGTTCGTCACCGGCCACGAGGACCCGGCGCGCGCCGAGACGCGCATCCGCTGGCAGGCGCTCGCACAGGGCGTCGACACGCTGGTGTTTCTGATGGGGGTCGGCCGGCTCGCCGCGATCGCGGAGCAGCTGATCGCCCACGGGCGGCCCGCCGCGACGCCCGCGGCCGTCATTCGCTGCGGCACCACGCCCGATCAAGAGACGGTCGTCGGCACGCTCGCGACGATCGCCGCCGATGTCGAGCGCGCCGGCCTGAGCGCCCCGGCGACGCTGGTCGTCGGCGAGGTCGTGCGGCTGCGCGAGCAGCTCAGCTGGTTCGACACGCTCGCGCCGATCGCCGCGCCCACCCTGGAGGTCGAGGCGCATCAAGCTTTGCACCGGTCTTGAGCAGGTATTGCAAATTCAGATACAGGGTGGTAGAATCATTTTTAGATTGCCCTGCAGGGGAAAATACTACCGTACCCGCCGACCCAGTGGAACAGGTTATAGCGGAATCAAATCGCCAATGTGTCCTTCACGCGAAACCGCCGGCACCTGCGGCGCCCACCCGGCCGACGATCGGCCACACACCGCACCCGCCACGCGCGCGATCCTGATCGTGGGCCACGGGAGCGTGCGCGCGGGGGCCGGGTCGGCGATGTTTCGCCTGGCCGAGCGCGTGCGCGGCACCGGCATCGCCCCGATCGTCACCGCCGGCTTTTTGAACTACCGCCGGCCGACGTTCGCGGAGGCGCTGGCGCGCTGCCTCGACGACGGCGCGACCGAGGTGGTCGTGCAGCCCTACTTCCTGGTGCCCGGCAAGTATGTGCGCGAGGACCTGGCGCGGCTGCTCGATGCCGGCCGGCTGGCGCACCCTGGGCTTGTGCTGCGCCAGGCCCAGCCGCTTGGCGATCACCCGGCGCTGGCGCAGCTGGTGCACAAGCGCGCGCTGGAGGCGGACTACCTGTGGGCCCACCCGCACATTGCCGCGCCGGGCGCCGCGCGCCCGATCGAGGATGGGGCCGCCTGGCAGCCGCTGCACACGCGCTGCCGCACCGGCCTGCTGATCATCGCGCACGGCAGCCCCGAGCCGAAGTCGAACGCGCCGATCTACAGCGTCGCGCGGCGCGTGCGGGCTAGCGGTCGCTACGCCGCAGTGACGGTCTGCTTCCTGGGGCTCAACCGGCCCAGCATCCCCGACGCGATCGACGATCTGATCGGGCGCGGCATCCGGCAGATCATCGCGACTCCGTACTTCCTGCACCTGGGCAACCACGTCGCCGAGGATCTGCCGGCGCTGATCGGCGCGGCGCGCGAGCGGCACGGCGGCAGCACGATCATCCTGGCCGAGCACCTCGCCTACGATCGGCTGATCGCCACGATCATCGCCGACCGCGTGTCCGAGGCGATGCTGCCGCAGATCCAGCCGGCCCGGCAGCGCCCGGCGCTGATCGTCTCCTGACGCCACCTGTTGTGGGCGCCTCTGATCTCCTACCCCTGCTCACCCGCGCCCCTGGCAGCAGCGTGGCAGGTGCATAGGATGGCACCGTCGATCAGGGGAGCAGGCCGGGCGCGAGCCAGCGCACCAGCAGCGCGATCAGGCTGCCGCCGAGCAGCAGCCAGGCCGAGTTGAGCTTGAAGCGGAGCAGCAGCGCCGCCGCGACGACCGCCAGCAGCGCCGTCAGCCAGTCGACGATCGCCGCGCGGCCCAGCTCCCACAGGACGGCGGCCATCAGGCCCAGCGCGGCGACGTTCACGCCGTCGAGGAAGCCGCCCATCCAGGGCGAGCGGCGCAGCAGCGGGATGAGCGGGTTCACCGCCGCCACGAAGATGAACGACGGGAGGAAGATGCCCGCCGTGGCCAGCGCCGCCCCCGGCCCCCCCGCGACGAGATAGCCCACAAACGTGGCCGTGGTGAAGACCGGGCCGGGGGTGAGCTGGCCGATGGCGATCGCGTCGAGCAGCTGCCGATCGGTCAGCCAGCCGAGCCGCACGACGAACTCGTTGCGCACGAAGGCCAGGAGCACGTAGCCGCTGCCGTAGAGCACCGCGCCAATCTTCAGGAAGCTCCAGAACAGCTGCCCGAGCGACACCGGGGCCGCCGCCTGAGCGAGCCAGAGCGACGCCGCGCCGCCGAGCGGCAGCAGCGCCGCCGCCGCTCCTTGCCCGCGACCAAGCCGGCCGAGGTTGCGCACCAGCATCACCAGAACGCCGCCGCCGAACAGTAGGGCCAGCTCGTTGAAGCCGAGCAGGTAGAGCGCCAACACCGCCACGCCCACCGCGGCAAGGAACGGCCCCTTGATCGCGGTCTTCGCCAGACCCCACAGCGCCTGGGCCACGATCGCGATGATCACCGGCTTGATGCCGTAGAGCAGCCACGCGGCGGCCGGCAGCGCGCCGAGCTCCACATAGGCCCACGCGAGCGCGAGCACGATCAGCGCCGCCGGCATGATGAAGCACACGCCGGCGGCGATCATGCCGCGCCAGCCGGCGCGCACCTGCCCGACGTGGATCACCATCTCGGTCGAGTTCGGGCCGGGGATCAGATTGGTCGCGCCCAGCAGATCGAGGAAGTGCGCGTCGGTCAGCCACTTCCGGCGCGTGACGACCTCGTCGCGCAGCATCGCGATGTGGGCCGCCGGCCCGCCGAACGCGGTAAAGCCGAGCCGCAGAGCCAGCAGCGCCACTTCCGCCAGCGTGCCCTGCGGCGGAGGCGCCACCTCCGGCCCAGGCTCCTGCATCGGCGCTCCTCCTCCCCTCGAACATGCGCGATTGCCATCCGGTTGAGATTGTACCACGAGCCGTGAATGAGTAACCCGTTCTGGCCAAGGCAGTTCGTCGAGCAGTGCGTGAAGCTGGTGCTCAAGCGCCATATTATAGCTGCGAGCAAAAGCATTGAGCCACGACGCACGAACGAGATGCCGTTGTGCTGCCATCCGTCGTCCTGCCGACTGGCTCCTGCCGACTGCACACTGCTATAGGAGTAGTGGTAGAGTGTGCTTTGGCAAGATATATGCCGGCGCGCGCATGCACCCTGCGATGAATTTGCCGCCCGGACACCTCCGCCATCGGCGAAAGTCAAGATTGAGCGAATCCCATACAATCGGTGGTGGTAGCGGCATACATCTTGGTGGCTGATGCCGCGCGTTCTTCGGCTACTCGGTTGGTCAACGGCGCCGCTGCTCATTTATGAACAAATCTTCATACACATAGGTAGTAGCAGTGGCATATATCTTGATAGCTGTTACTCGCATTCTTCTGGTGCTTGGTAGGTAAACGGTGCGGCTTTTCAACCAAGCGGAGTAACATGGCAGTTCTCTGCTGCCAGAGCATTATTTCATCTAAGTCAAGGTAGACGGCCTGTTATTGCAGCGCCCACGTGTTGAGGCGCTGCATGCCTCTGTGAGTCATTCTATGTTTATTACGACATAGTCTTCTATTAGTGCTGCAAAAAAATATAACCACTATTTATATGTAACTTTCGCTATCTCTCATAACCGTGTCTGCGGGGCGCTTTAATGAATAGTTGCGGTATTTTTAAATACAATCTAATTGAATGGCGTTACTATCCTCAGGTTGCGCGCTGCGCCCGCTTATGCGGTCAGCGCCGGTAATCACTGGATGCAAGCTCGCTCACAGCTTGGGTGCACAGAGAAGGAGGAACAATCGATGTCCAACATGGTCATTGTTGGCTCGGGTGTCGTCGGCCAGGCCACCGGCAAGGGTTTTGCGAAGAAAGGCCACAGCGTCGGCTATGTCGATATTAACCCGGAGACCATCACGAAGCTGCGGGCGGCGGGGTTGAGCGCGACGACCGCGGCCGAGGTGGATTGGTCCGCCGTCGATGCGGTGATGCTGGCGGTCTCGACGCCCAGCGTGGATGGCGCGATCGTGCTGGACTACATCGAGGCGGCTGCGCTCGACGTCGGGCGCGGGCTGGCCCAGACCGACCGCTACGTGACGGTGGTGGTGCGCAGCACCGTCCCGCCGACGACGACTGAAGATCGCATTCTGCCGATCCTCGAGCGCGCCTCCGGCAAGCAGGCCGGCGTGGGCTTCGGCGTGGCGATGAACCCGGAGTTCCTGCGGGCGGTGAGCAGCGAGCAGGACTTCGCGCGGCCGTGGATCACCGTGCTCGGCTGCTCCGACGCGCGCACCGGCGCGATCCTCGAGGAGCTGTACCGGCCGTTCGGCGCGCTGATCGTGCGCTGCACGCCGACCGAGGCCGAGATGATCAAGTACGTCAACAATATCTACAACGCGGTCAAGATCAGCTACTTCAACGAGGTGCACGCGATCTGCGAGCGGCTCGGCATCGACAGCAGCCTGGTCGGCGCGGCGGTGGCGCGCACGGCTGAGAGCATGTGGAACCCCCTCTACGGCACCCGCGGCGGCGTGCCCTACGGCGGCGCCTGCCTGCCCAAGGACACCGCCGCGTTCATGCAGTTCGTCCGCGAGCGCGGCTGGTCCCACGAGATGCTCGCGGCAACGATCCGGGTCAATGCCGAGCTGCAGGCGCGCGTGCCCGCCGCCCCCTCGGCCGATAAGGTCGACGACGTGCGCGCGGCCGCCCAGCAGCGCGACGGCGCCGGCGAGGAGCTGATGATCGAGCTCGGCGCCTCCCAGACGATCGTGCTCTAATCGCGCTCTAGAGGATGGCTATGCTCCTACTCTCTTACTGGAACGCCGCGCTGGACCTGCTGTCGCACGCGGCTGTGCTCATCCCGATCGGGCTGCTGGGCGCGTGGCGCTGGGCGATGTGGCTGGCCAAGCGCCTCCCGGCGCTGTTCTACCGGCCGATCGAGAACGACTACGACTGCTCTGCCACGATCGTCACGCCGGTCTATAACGAGGACCCGGCGCTGTTCCGGCGCGCGATCGACTCGTGGATCGCCAACCGGCCCGACCGGATCATCGCGGTGGTCGACGTGACCGACACGACCTGCATGGAGATCGCCCGCTCCTACGCCGAGGTCGACGTCATCCCGATCGACGTCCCGGGCAAGCGCCCGGCCCTGGCGGCCGGGGTCGACGCGGCCACGACCGCCATCGTCGTGCTGGTCGACAGCGACGTGATCTGGGAGCCGGACGTGCTGCGCAAGCTGAAGATGCCGTTCGCCGACCCGCAGATCGGCGGCGTCGGGACGCGCCAGCACATGTACCCGACCGACGGCAAGCAGCCGACCCTGTGGGAGCGGCTGGCGGATATCTACCTCGACATCCGCTACTCCGACGAGGTGCCGGCCACCACCCGCTGGGGCCGCGCGGTCAGCTGCCTGTCGGGCCGCACCGCCGCCTACCGCACCACGCTCCTGCAGCGGCTGCGCGAGCCGTTCCTGCACGAGACCTTCAACGGCATGCCGTGCATGAGCGGCGACGACAAGCGCTACACCTGCCTGATCCTGCAGAACGGCTATCGCACCTGGAACCAGCTCAACGCGCGGGTCTACTCGACCTTCAACCCGCGCTTCCGCGGCTTCATAAAGCAGCGCATCCGCTGGAGCCGCAACAGCTTCCGCAGCGACCTGCGCGCGCTGTGGCAGGGCTGGGTCTGGCGCTACCCCTACCTGGCCGTGATGCTGATCGACAAGACGATCGCGCCGTTCACGCTGCTGCTCGGCCCGATCGTGCTGCTGCTGGCGCTGGCCGTCGGCAACTGGCGGCTCGCCGCCGCGCTGCTGATCTGGTGGCACCTCAGCCGCGCGCTCAAGATCTGGCCGCACCTGCGCCGCCGCCCGGCCGACTGGCTCATCCTGCCGATCTTCATCGCCGTGACCTTCTATATGTCACTGGTCAAAGCCTACGCGCTGCTCACGATCAACCAGCACAAGTGGCTGACCCGCGCGGTCGCGATGGTGAACGGCGAGGCCGCGCGCGTGACCGAGGCCGCGCAGTAGTAGCCAGTAGTCAGTAGTCAGTAGTCAGTAGTCGGGCGTTGTGCTAGTTCGTTTTCTATCGCGTCAGAATGCGGTCGCCGAGAAGCCGTCGCTTCAGTTTCCGCAAGCAGAAGCGCATTCTCAAGCCATCGGCAATTTTAACTAGCACAAGGCCCTAGTCAGTAGTCAATAGTCAGCAGCCGGCTGTCAATAACGTTTAACGTCTCAGAAAAGGTCGCGTAAACCTCGGCCGCGCTTCTCAGCCACTTGACGAATGGGGCGAGGGTTTTGAAGTTCACGTTTTGAATCCGGTATTACAGCTGTACGGGCGCGCTATATCGCGCCCCTGCGCCTTTGGGGCAATGAACTGTGAAGCTCGATTGAACCATGCCTTAGCGTCAGACGAGAAATACATGCCTTTCACGACGTCTTCCGTCCGACGGCGCCGCGCCGTCTGCTCGCTCGCGCTCGCCTTCGCCCTGCTGGCGGCGCTGCCGTGGACTCCGACCGGCCCGGCCCACGCGCAGGTGCCGGCGGCCAGCGTGCCGGTGCGCTACGACGCGGCGAGCGACACGATCTTCGTCGGCCAGAACTACTCCGACCCGGCGCTGGCCGGCTACCCCTCGGCGCCCGGCGCGCCCAAGTCGCCGATCAGCATCCCGCAGGTCGCGGCGGCGCTCGGCAGCCCGGGACATCTGCAGGACCAGGGCGGCGGCGCTTGGCTGCTCAAGTCCAGCATGGTGATCAGCCCGACCGCGCGGCTGGACGCGACCAGCGCGACGATCGCGTGGCTGCGGCTCGACAGCACGCCCGGCCGCGCGAACGGCGGCGCCCGGCTGATCGCCGACGGCGGCTACCTCAAGCTCCAGGGCATTAAGGTCACGTCGTGGCAGACGATCTCCAACACCGTCGATCTGAACTACGCCGACGGGCGGGGCTACCTGCTCGCATCACGCGGCGGGCGCATGGACGTGATCGCATCCGAGGTCGCCTACCTCGGCTGGGCCGACGGCGAGCCAAGCGGCATGTCCTGGCGCGAGCGCGCGACCGAAGGCCGGCCCGAGACCGGCGCAACCGGTGTGATCCAGAGCAGCAACATCCACGACAACTACTTCGGCCAGTACTCCTACGCGGCCTATGGCCTGGTCGCCACCGGCAACCAGTTTCACCACAATCTGTTCTACGGCTTCGACCCGCACGACGGCTCGACCGGCTTCCAGGTCACCTACAACAAGGTCTACGCCAACGGCAAGCACGGCATCATCTTCTCGCGCGGCTGCACCAACAACCTGATCGGCTACAACCAGGTCTACGACAACGCCCACCACGGGATCATGCTCGACCGCGGCAGCAACAACAACACGATCGCCAACAACGACGTCTACGGCAACGAGGACGGCATCGCGATCTTCCAGTCGTCGAACAACACCGTGCGCGACAACACCCTGCACGATAACGCGCGGGGCGTGCGGATCAACGCCACCTACGACGTCACCGACGTGTTCGACGGCATCGCGACCGGCAACCGGCTGAGCGGCAACACCATCCAGAACAGCGGCCAGTACGGCGTCTACCTCTACGAGCGGGCCGACCGCAACATCCTCGACGGCAACAGCATCTTGGGCAGCGCGGCGGCCGGCGTCTACGTCAAGACTGGCGGCAACACGATCGGCCGCAACGAGATTCGCGGCAACGGCACCGGCATTTCGATCGTCGGCGGCCCGCTGACGCCCTTCCCGCCCGGCGGGCCCAAGCCCGTGCCCGCGCTCGAGCAGCCGGGCAGGAACAACGCGATCGCTGCCAACACGATCGCCGACAACGATACGATCGGCGTCCAGCTGAAGGCCGCCGTCAACACGCGGATCGGCGGCGCTACGCCCGCCGACGGCAATCGCATTCAGACCAACGGCAGCTACGGCGTGACGATCAACAGCGCGACGACCGACACGACCGTGAGCGGCAACACGATCGAGGCCAATGGCGAGGACGGCGTGCTGGTCAAAGACGCGCCGAGCGTGCGCAACCGGATCAGCCGCAATCGCATCAGCGCGAACGGTGGGCTGGGCATCAAGATCGGCACGGGCGCGAACGGTGCGGTCGCCGCGCCGACGATCGCCAGCGCGCCCGACGCGCCAGTCGTCGCGGGCAAGGCGCCGGCGGGCGCCACGGTCGAGATCTATCGCGACCCGAACGGCCAGGGGCGCTTCTACAAGGGCGCGACCACTGCCGGCCCAACCGGCGCCTGGAGCTTCGCGCTGCCGGCCGGCGACAATCCGCAGGATGGGCAACTCACGGCGCTGGCGATCCTGCCGAACGGCAGCACCTCGGCATTTGGCGGCAACACGCTCGGCGGCGCGCGGGCGGTCTACGAGGTCGCCGCCGGGCGCCACGGCGAGCTGACCGTCTTCGTCAGCGGGCCTAGCGCGATCGTGACCCTGCCGGACATCCAGCGGTCGCTGCAGGCGATCAGCCCGACCGTGTCGCTGCTGGAGGACCAGGGCAGCGGCGTCTGGCAGGCCAACGCCAGCCTGTTCTTCAACCGCGGGGTGACGCTCTCGCTGACTAAAGACACGGTCACCTGGCTGAAGCTGCGCAGCCAGCGCGCGAGCATCCAGCCAGCCGCCACGGCCCCGCCGGGCGCCTACAACTACGACAGCTTCGTCAGCCTGCGCACCTACAACGGCGCGATCGTGATCGACGGGGTCAAGATCAGCTCGTGGGACCCGGCGCTCAACGACTACGATCGCGACGTGTCGAACGGCCGCAGCTACGTGCTGGCCAAGTACGACGCGCGGATGGACATCCGGAATGCCGACCTGAGCTACCTCGGCTTCGCCGACGGGCAGAGCTACGGCGTGTCCTGGCGCGACGTGAACGACGCGCTCGCGCCCGACACGCTGCGCACGCGCGTCACCGGCGAGGTGACCAACAGCAGCTTCAGCTACAACTACTACGGCATCTATACCTTTCAGGCGCGCGATATGATCTTCCGCGCGAACAAGTTCCACCATAATATCGGCTACGGCTTCGACCCGCACGATTTCTCGCACCACTTCACGATCGAAGATAACGAGTCCTTTGCAAACGGCAACCACGGCTTCATCATCTCGCGCGGCTGCAACAACTTTGTATTCCGGCGCAACAAGTCCTACGAGAACCGCTACACCGCCGGGGCCGACATTCGCTACGCGCACGGCTTCATGCTCGACCCGGGCTCGCCGAATAGCCTCTACCCGCAGGCGCCCTCGCACGATAACCTGCTGGAAGCCAACCAGGCCTGGGGCAACCAGGGCTACGGACTACGGATCGTCGCCTCGAACGCCAATACCGTGCGCGGCAACACGTTTACGAGCAACCTGCAGGGTGTCACGCTCGAGCAGGGCAGCACCGCCAACACACTGCAGGGCAACACGATCGCGAGCAGCGGACTCTACGGCGTCTACCTATTCGGCGGCGCCGACGGGAACACCATCTCGGGCAATACCATCACACGCAGCGGCAAGCACGGGATCTACGTCAAGACCGGCGGCAACACGATCGCCCAGAACACCGTCGCCGACAACGGCACGATCCAGAATGGTGTCGCGGTCGGCTCGGGCATCGCGTTTCTGCGCGAGACGACCGCCGCCGCGGCCGCGGCCGACCTGACGCTGCCCGGCGCGGCCACCAGCCTGGCCGTGGACGACCCCGCGCTGCTCGGCCCACCGTCGCTTGCAAGCGACGTGGCCGGCAATGTGCTCGTCCAGAACACGCTGCTCCACAACAGGGCGCAGGGCATCGAGCTGAAGAGCGCGACCCGCAGCCGGGTCGAGGGCAACATCGCGCGCGGCAATGGCGCAAATGGCATCTACCTGGCCAATGGCGCGGCCGACAACCTGATCAAGCAGAACGTCGCCGAGGCCAACGCCGGCTACGGCATCCGCGCCAATGGGGCGGATGTCGCCAGGAACACCTGGACCGAAAACAGTGTGTTCGGCAACGGGGCCGGCGGGGTGATCACCACCAGCGCGGCCAACGGCGGGATCAGGCCGCCGCAGCTGGCCGTGAGCGGGCAGACCGCCAGCGGTACGAGTCTGCCGGGCGCCGTGGTCGAGATCTTCTCCGACGACGAGCGGCAGGGGCGCTACTTCGAGGGGCGAGCGATTGCCGGCGCCGACGGACGCTTCAGTTTCACCGCCGGGCATACGTGGCGTGGCCCGAATATCAACGCCACCGCGACCGACGCGGCCGGCAACTCGTCCGGCTTCACCGACAACGCGGGCAGCTTGGTTGGCAGCGGGCAGGTATTCATCTCGCTGCTCATGAGATAAGGAAGGTTCGCGCCATGCTTGCACAGCCAGCGCAGGAAGGTACCCTGATCCCCGCGCCCGCCGAGCTGAAGGCCGACCGGGTCTCGAAGCGCGGGCGCGCGCTCACCCTGGCGGTGTTCGCCGTCGTCGCGGCGCTGCTGCTGCTGACGCTGCTCTGGATCGGCGGGCGGCGCCTCAATAACTTCTTCGTGAGCCGCGGCGACTCATATGCGCAGGCGCAAGACTACCGGGCGGCCCTGAGCAGCTACACCTGGGCGCTGCGCTTCGACCGCGGCGACGCGCACTCCCGCCTCGGCCGCGGCTACGCGCTGCGCTGGCTGAACGACGACGAGCAGGCCCTGGGCGAGTTCGGGCGCTACGTCGCGCTGCGGCCCGGCGACGCCTCGGGCTACCTGGCACGCGCGATCAGCAAGGCGCGGCTCGGTCGGCAGTCGGACGCGCTGGCGGATTTCAGCGCCGCGATCGCGCGCGACCCTGCCAGCACCGCCGCCTACGCCGGCCGCGCGCGCGCCCACGCGGACCTGGGCGGCTGGCAGGCCGCCGCCGACGATCTAGGCGCGGCGCTGCGGCTCCAGCCGGACCAGCCGGGCTACCTGCTCGATCGCGCGCGCGCCTACGCCCAGCTCGATCAGCTCGACCGCGCGCTCGCCGACGCCGATCGCGCGATTGCCCTGGAGCCGGCGAACACGCCGGCGCTGAGCACGCGCGCCGCGCTGCGCGAGCGCAAGGGCGACCAGGCCGGCGCGCTGGCCGACCTCAGCCGCGTGGTCGAGCTGGCACCCGCGAGCGGCGCGGCCCTTGCGCAGCGCGGCGCGTTTTACGAGCGGCGCGGCGACGATGACCGCGCGCTGGCGGACTACCGCCAGGCGCTCGCGCTCGACCCCACGCTGGCCTGGGTGCAGACGAAGCTCGGGCTGCTGCAGTCGCGCCGCGGCGACCTGGCGGCGGCCGAGGCCAGCCTGACCCGCGCGATCCAGCTCTCGTTCCGCGACAGCGCGGCGTTCCTGCGGCGCGCCCAGGTGCGTATGGCCGCCAATCGCTACGACGCCGCCGCGGACGACCTGCGCTGGGCGCGCTCGCTCGCTCCACAGTCGGCCCAGGTCTACCTGACCAGCGCGCGGCTGAATCGCCTGGCCGGCAAGCTGCCCGACGCACAGGCCGACGCCGACCGCGCGATTGGCCTGAATGGCGCGAGCGCGCCGGCCTACCTGGAGCGCGCGCGGATCATGCGCGCCCGCGGCGACGTCGAGTCCGCGCTGCGCGATCTGGGGCAGGTCGTCCAGCTCGATCCTGCCGACGCCGCGGCCCACGCCGAGCGGGCCGCGCTGTACGCCACGCGCCGCGATTACGCCGCCGCGATCGCCGACTACGACGAGGCGATCGCGCGCAAGCCGGACGACGCGAGCCTGTACATCGCGCGCGGCCGTGCCCTGCGCGCCGACGGCGACCTGCAGAGCGCGGCGGCCGACTTCAAGCAGGCCACGGCGATCGGCAGCGCCAGCGCGGATGGCTTCATCGAGCTGGGCGTGCTGGCCGCGGGCGAGGGCGACACCGCCCTGGCGATGCGCAGCTTCGACCAGGCGCTGGCCCGCGGCGCCGACGACGCGCGCGTGTACGCCGCGCGCGGCCGCGTCTACGCCGGCCTGGGCAGGCTCGACGAGAGCGCCGCCGACCTCGATCGCGCGCTGGCGCTGCGGCCGGATGACCCGCCGACCCTGCTGGCGCGCGGGCGCGTGTATACGGCGCTCGGGCGCGACGGCGCCGCGTTGGACGACTTCAACCGCGCGCTCCAGCTTCAACACCAGAGCGCCCCCGCGCTGCTGGCACGGGCGCGCTTCTACGCCGCGCAGGGCGGGTTCGAGCCGGCGCTGAAGGATATCAACGCTGTTCTGGAGCACGATCCCAAGGACGTGGTGGGGCTGCTGGCGCGCGCGCGTGTCTACCTGCTGCAGGGCGATACCGTCCGTGCGCTGGGCGATCTTAGCCAGGCCAAGCTGCTCGATCCGTCAAATGTCGAGGCGCACATCCTCAGCGCCAGGATCGACAGCCAGCAGGGCTGGACCGGCCAGGCGCTCGACGAGCTCGACGCCGCGCTGGCTCTTGCGCCGCAGGACGCCGCGACCTACAAGCTGCGCGCCACGCTGCTACGCCAGCTCGGCGACCACGCCGGCGCGCAGGCCGACCTGGAGCGGGCGCGCGCGATCGAGCCCGGCAACGGCGAGCTGGCGCTGCGCCTGGCGGCGCTGCTCGAAGCCCAGGGCCGGCCGCGCGAGGCGCTTGCGCTCTACCGCGAAGCCATCCCGAGCAGCGCCGACCCGGCCAAGCTCTACTACCACGCTGGAACGCTGCGCTACAGGCTGGGCCAGTACCGGCGCGCCCTGGCGAATTTCCAGGCCGCGATCGAGCGTAGCCCGAGCGACGCGGAGGCGTACGGCGGGCTTGGCCGATCGTACCGGCAGCTCGGCGATACCGCGGGGGCGATCGGCGCGTTCAAGCGCTACCTGCGGCTGTCGCCCGCAGCCGCGGATCGAGCTGAGATCAGCGCCTGGGTGCGCCGACACGAGCGCTAGGCGACCATCGGCGGCGCGGGCCGGCGCGCTCGCGCTGGTCCTCTGCCTGGCGCTCGGCGCCTGCAGCGGCGCCGAGCGCCAGGTCGCTCCCGGCACGGCCCAGCCGGACAGCACGCCCGGCGCCGCTCTCGCCGGGGCGTGCGCCGGCCTACCGCCCGACGGCCCGACGCCCCCCGCGCCGTCCACAGCTACGGACGACGAGCAGCCGCGCCCGCAGTCGCCGGCCGACCCACATGTGGAGACGACGATGGCGCTCCGCTACGACTCCGGCACGAACACGATTCTGCTCGGGCCCGGCGCCCCGACGACGCTCCCGGCGATCGACCGGGCGCTTGGGCGGCCCGAGCTGCTGCGCCGGCTCGCCCCCGGCGAGTGGCTGCTCGCGGCGAACCTGCGCGTCGGCAAGGGCGCGCTGCTGCAGATCGCCGGCCCGGAGGCGGCGCGCCTCAAGCTGCGCAGCAGCCCGGCCGGCTTCGTGTGGATCAAGGCGATCGGCGGGCAGCTGGCGTTTGCCAACACCTGCGTGACCTCCTGGGACACCGAGCGCGACAGCGTCGACGCCGACTATGACGACGGGCGCAGCTTCGTGCTGGCGCGCGACGGCGCGCGGATGGACATCCGCGGCTCCGAGCTGAGCTACCTGGGCTACTTCGCCAACGAGTCCTACGGCGTGGCCTGGCGGCAGCCCGGCACGACCGGCGCGGCAATCGACAGCCGCTTCGGGCACAACTTCTACGGCCTGTACAGCTACGCCGCCTCCGACCTGGTGATCCGCGGCAACGAGGTCCACCACAGCGTGCGCTACGGGATCGACCCGCATACGCGCTCCAACCGCCTGCTGATCGAGGGCAACGTCTCGCACCACAACGGCAAGCACGGCATCATTCTAGCCGAAGAGTGCACCCAGAGCATTATTCGCGACAACACGGTCTTCGAGAACGCGCTGCACGGCATTGTGATCTACCAGCGCTCGAACGGCAACCTGGTCGAGCGGAACATCGCGTACGGCAACGCGCTGCAGGGCATCAACCTCAACGACTCGGCCGAGAGCACGATCCGCGACAACAGCAGCTACGACAACGGCGAGGCCGGCATCGGCGTCGGCCAGAGCGCCGCCGACAACCTGCTCGCCGGGAACACCGTGCGCGATAACCGCAAGGACGGCATCAGCTTGTATAGCGACGCAACCCGCAACACCGTGCGCGAGAACGTCGTGAGCGGCAACGCCCGCTCCGGCATCTCTGTGAAGAGCGCCGGCAACGTGATCGGCGACGGCAACCGGATCTTCCGCAACGCCGTCGGCATCTCCGTGAGCGTCACGCCGCCGCCGCAGATCTCGCTGCAGACCAACCAGATCTACGATAATCGCGAGGACGACGTGCGGGGCGGCGCGCCACAGGGCTGAGCAGCAGCGGGCCGCGAGATCACCGAGCATACAAGCACGCTAATCTCCCAGAGACTGTTTGAAAAGAAACTACCAAGGCACCAAGGCGCCAAGCCTGGGTGGTTCTGATGCCGGCACGCCCCTGAGATTAGATCCTTCAACCCTTGGTGCCTTCGTGTCTTGGTGGTAATAACGGCCTCTCAGAAAACCTGGTGGAGCAATTGTTGCAACGTGCCAGCATGCGGCTGATCGACAGGCCACGCGGCTAAAGCGGGAGGCGGCGCCACGCGGCGCTCGTTGCTGTCCGCGTCCGCTGTGGCGGCCGCACGTTGGGAAGGAGACCGCGCCATGCTCACGAACCTGCGGGCGCTGCCATCGTTCTTCCTGCGGCCGCTGGCGATTGCGCGCGACTACCGCCTGCGCGACCTGCGCCCCGACCTGATCGCGGGCGTCACCGTCGCGATCATCTCGCTGCCGCAGGCGATCGCCTACGCGCTCGTCGCCGGGCTGCCGCCGCAGATGGGGCTGTACGCCGCGATCGTCATCCCGATCGTCGCTGCGCTCTGGGGCTCCTCCTGCCAGGTTCAGAGCACGCCCACCACCGCGCTCTCGCTGCTGGTGCTCGCCAGCCTCTCGGCGACCCTGACCCCCAACTCGTCGCAGTTCATCCTGGCGGCCGGCCTGCTGGCGGTGCTGGCCGGGCTGATGCAGCTCGCGCTGGGCCTGGCGCGGCTGGGCATCCTGGTCAACTTCGTCTCCGACGCGGTGATCGTCGGGTTCGCGGCCGGCGCGGGCGTCCAGATCGCCGCCGGCGAGCTGCGCCACCTGTTTGGGCTGAGCTTTCAGAGCGGCTCGCTGGTCGGGACGGTGGAGCAGCTGGCGATCCACGTGCGCGAGACGCAGCTCCCCACGCTCGGGCTGGGCCTGGGCAGCCTGGCGGTGATGGTGCTGGTCCGCCGCTTCAGGCCGAAGTGGCCCGCGCCGCTGATCTGCCTGGTGCTCGCCGCGGTGGTCCTGTTTGCCCTGCGCCTAGACGCACAGGGGGTCAAGGTGATCGGGGCGCTGCCGCGCAGCCTGCCGCCGTTCACGCCCGTGCCGCTGTTCGACCTGTCGTTTGTCGCCACGCTCGCGCCGGGCGCCCTGGCGATCGCGGCGCTCGGGCTGATCCAGACCATGGCGATCGCCCGCACGCTGGCGACCCAGACCGGCGAGCGGCTGGACAACAACCAGGAGTTCGTCGGGCAGGGGCTCGGCAATATCGCGACCGGCTTCCTGTCGGGCTACCCCGGCGGCGGCTCGATCTCCTGCTCGGCGATCAACGCCGAGGCCGGCGCGCAGACGCCGGTGGCCGCGATCCTGTCCGGCGTCTTCACGCTGGTCGGGATGCTCGCCCTGGCGCCGCTCGGCGCGTACCTGCCGCGCGCGGCCCTATCGGGCGTGCTGGTGGTCGTCGGCTACGCCATGATCGACCGGCGGCGGATGCTCCGGATGTGGCGCAGCAGCCGCAGCGACGCCGTGATTATGCTCGTCACGCTGCTGGCGACGCTGTTCTTGCGGATCGACTTCGCCGTGCTGGCCGGGATTCTGATGTCGCTGGCCGCCTACCTGCTGCGCACCAGCACGCCGCGGGTGGTGCCGGTGCTGCCCGACGAGCGCTTCCGCCATTTCCTCTACCAGCCCGACAAACCGATGTGCCCGCAGCTGGGCATCCTGGATATCGCGGGCGATCTCTACTTCGGCGCCGTCAGCCACGTCGAAGAGGTCATCCGCCAGCACCGCGCGCGCTACCCCGGCCAGCGCTTTCTGCTCCTGCGCATGCACAGCGTCGACTACTGCGATATCAGCGGCATTCGCATGCTCGAAAGCGTTCTGCGGCTCTACCGCTCGCAGGGCGGGGATGTCTTCATGGTGCGCGTCGGCGCGGGGGTGCGGCGGCTGATGGCGGCGACGGGCTTCGCCGGCCAGCTGGGCGACGATCACTTCCTGAACGAGGACGGCGCGATCGAGTACCTGTTCACCAAAGTGCTCGACCCAGCGATCTGCATCTACGAGAGCGGCGTGCGCATCTTTCGCGAGTGCCAGAACCTGCCGCGGCCCGACTACCCGATCGCGATCCCGCTGCAGCTCGCGCGCCCGGCGGCGGCGGCGCCGGCCATCGCGCCTCCGCTGCTCTGGCAGCAGCTGCGCGGCCCGGCCCCTCCCCTGGTGATCGACGTGCGCGAGCCGCGCGAGTTCCAGCGCGGCCATATCCCGCAGGCGCAGCTCATCCCGCTGCCGACCCTGCTGGCGAACCCGCCGGAGCTGCCGCCCGATCGGCCGATCGTGCTGGTGTGCCGCGGCGGGCGGCGTAGCGGGCGCGCCGCCGCGCTGCTCGGCGGCAATGGGCGCACGAACGTCGCGGTGCTCGACGGCGGGATGCTGGCCTGGGAGGCCGCCGGTCTGCTGGAGGCGGTCGAGCAGTAAGCCCTGGCTTGGGGACAAGGGGACAAGGGGACAAGGGGACAAGGTGATGTTTCCATTGGAATGTCACCTGCTCACCCGCTCACCTGCTCGTCCCAGGGCGCAATTCGCAATCTGCAATCTACAATCGGCAAGGGGAACAAACGATGGGCGGACGGATAGCACGCAACTGGGGGCTGGACCTGGTTCGCGTGACCGAGGCGGCCGCGCGCGCGGCCGGGCGCTGGATGGGCCTGGGCAAGCGCGACGAAGCTGACGTGGACGCGAGCGCAGCGATGGCGCGCGCGCTGAGCACGCTCGACATCGACGGCACGATCGTCGTCGGCGAAGAGGGCAAGCTAGGCCTCCACTCGCCGCTGGAGAGCGGCCGCACGGTCGGGACCGGCGAAGGCCCGACGCTGGACATCGTCGTCGACCCGATCGACGGGCGCAACCTGCTCGCGCAGGGGCATGCGGGCGCGATCGCCGTGGCGGCGGCGGCCCCGCGCGGCACAATGTGGTCGCCCACCGCGGCGGTGTATATGGAAAAAATCGTGGTGGGGCGCGAGGTCGCCGGCGCGCTGGTGGCCGAGTGCATGGACGCGCCGGCGGCCTGGACGCTGGCGCTGGTCGCGCGGGTCAAGCACAAAGAGGTGCGCGACCTGGTCGTGTTCGTGCTCGACCGGCCGCGGCACGCGGCGCTGGTCGAGGAGATCCGGCAGGCCGGCGCGCGCGTGATGCTGCGGTCGGACGGCGACATCGCCGGCGCGCTGATGGCGGCCTCGCCATCCAGCGGCGTCGATCTGCTGCTGGGGATCGGCGGCGTGCCGGAGGGGGTGATCGCGGCCTGCGGGGTCAAGGCGCTGGGCGGCGCGATGCTGGGCCGCCTGGCGCCGCAGAGCGCGGCGGAGCGGGCGGCAATCGCCGAGCGGGGGCTGGATACGCGCCGCATCCTGAGCGGCAACGAGCTGATCGCGGATGACCAGGTCTTCTTCGCGGCGACCGGCATCACCGACGGCCCGCTGCTGACCGGCGTGCGCTACCAGGGCGATCGGGCCGAGACCCACTCGCTGGTGCTGCGCGCCGACACGCGCTCGCGCCGCGTGATCTACGCCGAGCACGCCAGCACGTGATGGGATGGTAGCTAGCGCCTTAGGCCAGATTTGGCGAACCTTACAGTTCGGAGTGGGGAGTGGGGGCGGGCTTCGCTCGCCCCCACTCCCGATTGTAAAGCGGATCGCTGCCAAGCGAAACCTTGTCGCCAAAACCACTGTGGTGGGCCACTAGGCGGGGAGGATCTGGAAGGGCACGACCTGCTCGATCCCGCTCTTGCGCCCGTGCACGACCATCGACCACGCGCCGGGCGGCGCGTCCGCGGGCGCGGTCCAGTCCCAGGTCACGCTGCCGTCGGACGCCGCCGGGCGAATCTCGTCCTCGTCGACCGCGATGATGCGCCCGTCCGGCGCGTTCACCCAGGCGCTCAGCTGCTCGTCGGGCTGGAAGCCGACCGCGCTGAAGATGAACAGCAGGCCCTGCCGGCCGACGGTCGGACTCACCCGCGGCGCTGGCCGGCCCGGCGTCGGCGCCGGATCGATCCGCAGGGGGATGGCGCGCTCGACCCGGCTGGTGCGCCCGCTCAGCTCGATCCGCCACGCGCCGTACTGCGACACGCTGACCGGCACGACCCACGTGCCGTCGACCCGGCCGCCCACCCGCGCGACGCCGTCGGCGCTCAGCCCTTTGTCGAAGGCTTGGCCGTCGGGCCCGACGATGCGCGCGCTCACGTCCTCGCCCTCCGTGAAGCCAATCGCGTAGAAGTGGAAGATGTCGCCCGGCCGCCCGGCGCTCGGCTGGATGTTGTACTGCGCCCCCGGCTCTATGGCTGACACCGCGCTGATGCCGAAGCTGAACACCCGCTCGACGCCGCTGCTCAGCCCGTGGACGACGAACTGCCACGCGCCCGGCTGGAACGCCTCCGGCGCAACCCAGTTCCAGCTCACGCTGCCGTTGGAGGCCGCCCTGGCGAGAACGCCCGAGTCATACGCGATCACGCGCCCGTCGGGCGTGTTCGCCCAGCTGCTCAGCTGCTCGTTGGCCGCGAAGCCCTCGCCGACGAACACGAAGCGCGTGCCCTGCGTCCCCGTCGGTGGAAGCGTCAGGCCGGGCTGCGGCGCCTCGGCCGCGTACGCCGGCTGCAGCGCAAGCGCCAGCAGCACGGCCAGGGTGATATATCGAACAAGCCGCCACATATCGTCCATTCCTTTCACATCTACCATACGGCGATAGCTCTCGTCACGGCCGCGATCAGCGGCCGTTCGTTACGGGGTCGGGGATGCCGCGCAGCAGGTTCAGCGCCGCCCGAAGCAGCGCCCGCTCGTCCTCGTCGTACGCCGCGCTCGTCAGATCCGCGAGCGTCGCCCGCCATTGGGCGGCCAGTTCGGCGCGGCCGCGCTGATCCGGCAGGCGATCGACCCATGCCAGGTCGCGCTCCAGCAGTGCGACCTGCAGCTCGACCTCGGTGTACCGGCAGGCCACCGCCGGCAGCCGCTCGGCCTTGGCCGCCGGGTAGCTCGTGCCGGCAACCAGCTCGTCCGGCTCCAGCTTGAACAGGCCGGCCAGCAGCACGACCGTCCGCTCGCTCGGCAGCGCCAGGCCCATCTCGAAGTGCGAGACCGCCACGCGCGAGATCGCCAGCCGCGCCGCCAGCGCCTCCTGAGTCCAGCCGCGCCTGGCCCGCAGCCGCGCGATGCGCGCGCCCAGCGCCTCGGGCGCCTCTGCCTGCTGTGGTATCATAGGTCGATTGTAACAGGTTTTCGATCAGCGCGTAGCTAACTCACTTAGCAGACGAACGGCCGCACTTCTGGTAGAGTAGTGCGGCACCTTTCAATAGGAGCTGTGATCCGCCGACAGCGCGGACGCTGCGGAGAGGCCGCTCGCCTCGACGATCCGCTGGGTCCGCGGGTCACCCGCCAACACCGCTATCGGTCATCACCCGGCGCCCCGACCCGCGCCAGTATACAGGAGAATGCTTCGCATGGCTAAGACGAAACGCGCGCTGATCACCGGCATCACCGGCCAGGACGGCAGCTACCTGGCCGAGTTCCTGCTCGCGCAGGGCTACGAGGTCATCGGCATGATCCGCCGGTCGAGCACGGTCAACTTCGAGCGCATCCGCCATATCCAGGACCAGGTCACCCTGACCACCGGCGACCTGCTGGACGAGGTCTCGATGATCAACCTGCTGCGCGAGTGCCGCCCGGCCGAGGTCTACAACCTGGCCGCCCAGTCGTTCGTGCAGACCTCCTGGGCCCAGCCGGTCTTCACCGGCGAGACGACCGCGCTTGGCGTCACGCGCGTGCTCGACGCGATCCGGATCGTCGACCCCGACATCCGCTTCTACCAGGCCAGCTCCTCGGAGATGTTCGGCAAGGTCGTCGAGGTGCCGCAGCGCGAGTCGACCCCGTTCTACCCGCGCAGCCCCTACGGCGTCGCCAAGGTCTACGGCCACTGGATCACGGTCAACTACCGCGAGAGCTACGGCATGCACGCCAGCAGCGGGATACTTTTCAACCACGAGTGCATTGCGGCGAGCACCCCGCTGATCGTTCGCAGTGGCGGTGCGGTGGATATTGTTGCTGCTGAAGAGCTCGTTCCAGTGATCCGCAAGGGGCGATCGCAGCAGAGCTTTGATCTTCAGGGCATGGAGATCTGGGATGGTGAACAGTGGACAGCGATCAAGGCCGTGACGGCGACGCGCCGGCGAGTGACCGACCCAGATCACCAGATGCTAGCGGTGCAGGCGCGCGGCGGGTTCGTGAAGGTGACAGCTCACCATCACATGCTAGACGCGAACCGAGAGATTCTGCCTGCTCACACTCTCCAGCCAGGCGGGCGCCTGATGCTAGCTGAGCACATGCCCGAGGCGCAGGAATGGACGGCGCTAACCTCGGAGCTTGCCGAGTTTCTTGGGCTGATGGTGGCCGAGGGCTTCATCTCCGAGGAAGGACGGGTGCAGTTCACCAACAATGATCCGACGCTGCGCGAGCGGGTCACGCTGCTCTGGTCAAAGCTCACACTTGGTGAAACATCAACACGGACATACCCTTCTGGTTTTGCGCAGGGCCATGATGTTCACCAGGTCTACTTGCTGGGCAATTCGTTGTTTGCGAAGTGGGTGCGCGGCCAGATCTACGGGGATGGCGGCCTGAAGCGAGTGCCGACGTTGGTTCTGAACGGCAGCCGCGCAATCCAGGACGCATTCCTTTCTGGTTACTACGCAGGCGACGGTCTAAAGGCCGGAAGCGGTGAGAATATCAAAACCAACAGCCCGCTGCTAGCCCAGGGGCTTTACTGGCTGTATGCCCGCCGCGGGCGGCCGTGCGCGGTCTATGCCGAGCACCGTGGTGAGTACACCTACTACCAGCTCAACATTGGCTCCGCTAATCCGCCTGGGCAGAAAGGCCAACATCTGCGCAAACCGGCAGACGAGGTCCGCCGGATTGATGCTATGCCCGCTGGCGACGAATGGGTGTATGACATCGAGACGGAGAGCGGCGTCTTCTGCGCTGGCATTGGCAGCATCGTCGTGCACAACTCGCCCCGCCGCGGCCTGGAGTTCGTCACGCGCAAGATCACCAATGGCGTCGCGCGGATCAAGCTGGGGCTCGACAAGGAGCTGCGGCTGGGCAACCTGGACTCGCAGCGCGACTGGGGCTTCGCGGGCGACTACGTCCAGGCGATGTGGCGCATGCTTCAGCAGGACCACCCCGACGACTTCGTCGTCGCAACCGGGCAGACCCACTCGGTGCGGCGGTTCTGCGAGCTGGCCTTCGGCCACGCCGGGCTGGACTACCGCGACTACGTGGCGCTGGACGAGCGCTACATGCGGCCGGCCGAGGTCGACCTGCTGGTCGGCGACCCGGCCAAGGCGCGCGCGGTGCTGGGCTGGCAGCCCGAGACCAGCTTCGAGGATCTCGTGCGGATGATGGTCGAGGCCGACCTGCAGCTGCTGGGCGGGCAGGCGTGACCGAATGAGGGGTGACAAGGTGACAAGATGACAAGGTGACAAGGTGACAAGGTGACAAGATGCTGTATCACCTCGTCACCTTTGGTTAGAACCAAGTCCCAAGCCCCAAGCCCCCCAGGTCTTGTCACCTCGTCACCGCTCATAGATTCGCTCAAGCCGATCCTGCTCGCGCAAGGTCACCGTCTCGACGAAGCGGTGGATATCGCGCACCGGCTGGATCGACAGGTAGCCGAGCCGCAAGAAGCGGTGGATGTCGGCCATGCCGACAGTCTGGGCCAGCCCCTGGGTGCGGTTGAGCGCCACGCCCACGAACGGCCGGTGGGCCATCCGGTAGACGTTATAGAGCGAGTCGCGCACCAGGTCGAGCTGGTACATGCGATCGTCGTAGTTATCGGCCAGTCGGTAGGCTTGCTCGTAGGTCGCCTCGTCGAAGGCGATCGGCGCGCCCATCTCGAGCAGCAGGCGGACCAGATCGTCGTCGAGCCGGTTGCTCAGCTCAAGCAGCTGCAGCACCTTCTGGACATCGCCGAGGGCGATCCCCGGCACAAGGTGGATAAACTGGTGCAGCCGGCGCGCCTGCTCGTCGCGAGAGCTGAAGTCGCGCGGGCCGTACATCTCCTCGAAGAAGAATTCCCCGATCTGGCGATACTGCGCCTCTTCCGCGAGGTCGGCGTGATCGCGCCTGAGTCGCTTCGACTGAAAGGTCTGGAGAGCCTGTTTGTAGTCTTGCTGT
This sequence comes from Candidatus Ribeiella danica, assembly GCA_016717335.1. Taxonomy (GTDB): domain Bacteria; phylum Chloroflexota; class Chloroflexia; order Chloroflexales; family Roseiflexaceae; genus Ribeiella; species Ribeiella danica. The sequence goes on along the minus strand of JADKFS010000001.1, from coordinate 3,182,752 downwards.
GATGGCATAGTCTGCTGCTGCGAGCTTGACAAGGCCTCAGGGTACGTGTTGAGGTCGGATAGTAGCCTTATCATCGTTTCATCCTTCAAGCGTCTCCTCAAAGATCCGCACCGCGCGCCGAACCTGCTCCTCGCCGACGACCAGCGGCGGTATGAATCGCACGACGTTATCGTAGGGGCCGCAGTTGAGCAGCAGGAGCCCGCGCTCGCGGCAGCCCGCCAGCACGCGTTTCGTGAGCGCCGCATCGGGTGCGCCGTCGCGCGTCACCAGCTCGACCCCGACCATCAGTCCCAGCCCGCGCACGTCGCCGATCGCGGCGTGGCGGCCGCCGGCCGCGGCAAGCTCCGCCTTCAGCAGCGCGCCGAGCGTCGCCGCGTTGTCGACCATCCCCTCCTCCTGGATCGCGCGGATCGTGGCGACCGCCGCGGCGCACGCGACCGCGTTGCCTCCATAGGTGCCGCCGTGCGAGCCGGGGTGCCACTTCTCCATGATCTCGCGCCGCGCCGCCACGCCGGAGAGCGGCAGCCCCGACGCGATACCCTTGGCAATCGTCATGATATCGGGCAGCACGTCGAAGTGCTCCATCGCGAAGAATTTGCCGGTGCGCCCGAACCCGCTCTGCACCTCGTCGGCGATCAGCAGGATGCCGTGCTCGTCGCAGATCTGGCGCAGGCCGCGGATGAACGAGGCCGGCGGGACGATGTAGCCGCCCTCGCCCTGCACCGGCTCGACCAGGATAGCCGCGACATCCTCAGGCACCGTCTCGGTCACGAGCATGTGGCGGAGCTGGCGCAGCGGCTCGCCGCAGCAGCCGTCGGTCGCGGGCGCGCCGTACGAGAGCGCGGCGGTATCCTTGCCGCCGGCCCGCGCGACCGCGCAGCCGTAGCAGGCCGCGAACGGCGCGATATGGACGCCGGAGGGCAGCGGCGCGTAGCCGCCGCGGTACTTACCCTTACTGCTGGTGAGCGCCATCGCGCCGGCGGTGCGGCCGTGGAAGCCGCCGCTGAAGACGATCACGTCCGGCCGGCCGGTGGCCTGGCGCGCCAGCTTGAGCGCGCCCTCGACCGCCTCGGCGCCGCTATTGCTGAAGAAGAAGCTGTCGAGCGCGGGCGGCATCACCTCGCGCAGCGCGCCGACCAGCTCGAGCATCGGCCGGTGGTAGACGATATTGGCCTGCCCGTGCAGCAGCAGCCCGGCCTGCTCGCGGATCGCCGCGACGACGCGCGGGTGGCAGTGGCCGGTGTTGGTTACCCCGATGCCGCAGGTGAAATCCAGGTAGCTGCGCCCGTCGGCAGCGTAGAGGCAGGCCCCCTCGCCGCGCTCGACCAGGATATCGGTGTAGCGCGCCCAGACCGGTGAGAGGTATTGCTTGTTGTCGATAAGCGCCATTGCTTCCTCCGTCTGACGGTTACTTCAGCCGATCGATGGCCGTGCGCGCCTCGCCGGCCCACTCGCCATTGGTGTTCTCGTCGAGCGCCGCCTGGTAGGATGCGACCGCGTCGGTGCGCAGGCCAAGCTGCTCCTCGGCCAGCCCCTGGTAGAATCGCGCATCGGGGTAGGGGCCGCTGTGCTGATCGTTCGCCAGGACGAACTGCTCGAGCGCGGGCTTCGGGCGCCCCTGCGCCAGGTAGGCCCGGCCGAGCCAGTAGTGCGCCTCGGCGAAGTTCGGCTGGATCTTGATCGCTTTCTCAAGGTCGCTGGCGGCCTCGTCGAGGTGCTCGGTGCGCATGTACACCAGCGCGCGGCGGTAGTACGGTTCGGCCAGGGTGCCGCTCACACCGATCGACTGGCCGTACGCCTTGATCGCCGCGTCGTCGTTGCCCAGCTGCTCGTAGAGCTTGCCCTGGAGCAGCAGCGCCTCAGAGTAGCTGGGGTTGAGCTTGAGCGCGGAGGTGAGGTTCGTCTGCGCCAGATCGGTCTGGCCGATCGCCATCTGGGCCTGGGCCAGGCCAAAGTAGGCCGCAGGATAGTTGGGCTTCCGCGCCAGTGCGAGCGCGTACTCGTCGATTGCGGCCTTCGGGTCGGGCTTGCGAACCAGCGCCTCGCCCAGCCACAGGTGTGCCTCGGCCATATCCGGGGCGACGCCGACCGCGTCGCGGAAGCGCGCCTCGGCCACCGCCCAGTTCCCGACCGCGCCGGCCGCGCGCCCAAGCCCGATCTGCGCCTGCACAAGCCGGCTGTCGATCTTCAGCGCGGCGTTGTACTGCTGCGTAGCGACGTCCGGGTTGTTGCGCGTCAGCGCGATGTCGCCCAGGCCGACCATCGCCTGAGGGTAGCTCGCCCTCAGCTCGAGCGCGCGAAGCTCGGCGGTCTCGGCCGCATCCAGCCGGCTACGCTGCAGCTCGGCCTGCGCCAGCCCATGATACAGCTCGGCGTCGCCGTTATCGACCTTGATCGCCCGCGAGTACGCATCGGCGGCCGCCTCATACTCGCCGTTCTCCAGCAGCACATTGCCGATCTGCTTGAGCGCGGCCGGATCTTGCGCGCCGGCCTCAAGCGCCGCGCTGTACTGCTGGCTGGCCTTGGCCAGCTCGCGGCGCCTAGTGTAGAGCGCCCCTAGCGCGAGCCGCGACGGGATGTGAGATGGGCTGACTGTAATCGCGTGCTGGTACTCCGCCTCGGCATCGTCCAGCCGGCCCTGCTGTTCGAGCAGGCCTGCCAGCTGGAAGGACGGCTCGGGGTTGCTCGGGTCGATCTGTTTGGCCCGCGCGAGCACGTCGCGCGCGCCCTGGCTATCGCCATGCTCGGCGTAGAGCCGGCTCAGGGCCAGCAGCGCGTCGATATCGTTCTGGCGCGCGAGCGGCAGCAGCAGCTGCTCGGCCGCGGCGAAGCCGGATTCCCCGCTCGCGCGCAGCGTCTCGGCCAGCGCGAGCGCGTGCCCCTTGTACTCATTGTTGGGCCGGTTGTCGAGCAGCCAGCGCCGCTGCTCGATCGCCGTCGGCCAGTCCTTGTCCTCCTCCGCGATCGTCGCGAGCATCTCGCGGGCCGGGAAGTAGGCCGGGTTCAGCGTAATCGCCCTGCTGAGCAGCTGGCGGGCGCGGGCGCGGTCGTCCGGCAGGGCGACCAGCGCCTGCCCATACACTGGCTCGGGCCGCTGCGGGCTGGCCGCCGCGGCGCGGTCGAACTGCTCGCCGGCCTTGGCCGTGTCGCCGCTGAGCAGCCAGCTCCGGCCGAGCAGCAGCAGGCTGTCGACGTCGGACGGGCGGCTCGCCACTAGGCCTTCGAGCGTCTTGCGCGCCTGGCCCATCGGCGAGTAGTCGCCGGCGATCATAGCCCAGATCGCCCCCAGCCCGCGCGGCTCCTGAATGCCCTGCGCGCGCTCCCGCTCGATGTCGACGCCCGCCAGCCAACGCTGGCGGTCGCGCAGCAGCTCGCGCGCCCGCAGCACGTGGTTGGTCGCTATCTGGCCGGCCGCCGCCTCGTTGGCGGCATCCTTCGCGACCGACAGGCGCGCCCAGCGCTGCGCCAGCACCTGGGTATCGTCGACCGTCTGCTTGAGGTCGGTCCGAACGGTGTTGAGCGTGCCGATCGGCAGCGGCGCCTTGTGCTGCGCCTCCCACAGCAACGAGCCGTGCGCGCCGGCGGTCTCCGAGAGGATCAGCAGCGCGCGCTCCGCCTCGACGGCCGCGTCGAGCCGGTCGCGCGTGAGGCTGACCAGCTCCGGTATCGTGGCGCTCGCGCTGGCGGGCGTCTGCAGGATCGCCGTGTCGAGCGCCGAGTGGGCCTCGCTAAACCGGCCGGCCAGGCGGTCAGCGTCGGCGAGCGCCAGCAGCAGCGCGGCGGATGGCTGCGTCGGCGGGAGCAGGCTAGGGCTCCGCGCGACGTCGAGCGCCGTGACCGCGTCGTCGTAGCTGCCGGCGCGCAGCGCTTGCAGGCCAAGGTTGTAGCGCAGCGCGCTGAGATCGCGCCCGCCCAGCGCGGCGACAGACTGGTTGAACGCGTTGCGCGCCTCGGCGTCGCCGGCGTCCAGCAAGATCGCGCCGAGGTTGTTGTAGAGCGGCGCCGCCTGGCGGCCGGCGTCGGACGCGAGGCTGGCCAGCGCACGCCGATACTCGGCGGCGGCCTCGGGGAACGCGCCGCGCGCCCACAGCACATTGCCGCGCAGCGCGCGCGGCAGCGCCGGCGCGAGCGCCGGGTAGTCGTTGAGCAGGCGGCCGAGTGTGTCAAAGGCCGAGTCGACTCGGCCCGCGCCATAGTCGGCCAGCGCGTCCATCAGCGCCGGCAGCACCGCCTGGCCGTTGATCGGCCCCGCGGCGAGCGCGTAGGCGGATGGTAGCTCGAAGCGGCCGGCGTAGCCATCCCAGCCATACGGCGCGAACGCGCCATTCGGCTGGTAGACCAGCAGCGGCTGCAGCGACTCGCGATCCACCATGCCGCCGGGCGCGACCTCGCCCCAGATCAGCGCGTCGGCGCCCTCGCGGCTCAGCGTCGCCAGCGCCGCGTCCGCATCGGCGGGCGGCTCGCTCAGCGACCGTGCGACAACTTGCCCGCCGCTGGCCGACGGCAGCTCGGCCGTCAGCGCCGCCGCGACCTCGCGGCCCGTCTGCGTGACCGCGCCGCCTGGCTCATAGAATGGCGCAACCAGGACGACGAACTGGTCGGGCGCGGGCGCGAGCAGCACCCGGTAGAGCTGCACGATCGCCGCCAGCGCCAGCAGAGCGACGAGCGCCCGGGCGGCCAGCTGCGGGCCCGAGCCCAGCGATGCCCGCCACCTGGCCCAGTCGGAAGGCTCCTCTTCGACCGGCAGCTCATACTCCTCGCCATCGCCGGCGATCAGCGTCACCCCGGTGCTTGCCCGCGGGCGCGCAGGCGCGGCGCGCCCGCGCAGGCGTGCGAGCTGGCTTGCAACGAACTGTCGCACCGGCGGCAGCAGCGCCAGGACGAACAGGGCCATAACGAGCAGAGCGATCAGATACAGCGACGGCATAGATCATTCCTGCATGGCCGGTGGATTGGTGCCCACCGGAAGCTACACCAGCTGGTCGATCAATGAATGAACCTGCTGCTCATCGAAAGGCTGCTGCAGAAAAGCCCGCACCCCGTGGGCTCGGCCGAGCGCCTCGTCCTGAGCGTTGGAGATCAGCGCCGCGAGCGGCACGTCCGGCATCTCGATCGCCAGCTCGTCGGCCATCTCCCACAGCTGATCGCCCAGGCGCGCGTCGGCCAGGATCAGCGTCAGATCGGGCTCGTACGCCAGCAGCGCATCGGCCTCGAGCACGCCCGGCGCCTCGAGGGTCCGGTAGCCATGATTCTTGAGCACCGTGCGGAGGAGCTTGCGCAGCTCCAGATCATGAATGATCAGCAGCGCCGTCGGCAGCTTGCTGCCGCGCCGCTCCTCGGGGATCGGCAGCTCGCGCTTGCCCCGCACGTCGACCGCGTACGAGCTGCCGGACTCTTGCTTGGCGAACTGCTTCATCTCGGCGGCGATCCGGCTCAGCTCGTCGTGATCGCTGAACCCACGGTGGCGGTTGGTCGCGACCCCGATCGAGATCGTGATGATCGGGAACCGGCGCGGCGCGCCCTGCCGGTCGGCGCCGTGCAGGTAGCCGCGCGCGCGATCCTCGGGGTCGTACAGCAGCCGCACCCGCTCGTCGAACAGGCTGATGATATGTTCGCAGACCGTATCGAGCAAGTCGGGCGTGGTCAAGATCGCAAAATCGTCGCCGCCGAAATGCCCGATGAAGTCGGCGCCGCTGCCGTACTGCTCGACCGCTTCGCTGAGCACCTGGGCCAGCAGCTTGATCACGCGGTCGCCGCGCGCCGGACCATAGGTGTCGTTGAACGCCTTGAAGTTGTCGAGGTCGACGTACAGGTACGCGAACAGCTCGGGCTGGCTGAGACGATACTTGAGCTCCTCGGTCAGGAGGATGTTGCCTGGCAGGCCGGTTAGCGGGTTGCGCACGGGCTGCTGATTGGCGCGCCGCAGGTGGCTCTTGATCCGCGCCAGCAGCTCGGGAATGTTGAATGGCTTGGTGATATAGTCGTCCGCGCCGGTCTCGAACCCGATCACGACATCCTCAAGGGTCGATTTTGCCGTCAGAATCAGCATCGGCAGATGGGCGGTGCGCGTATCGTTGCGCAGCTGGCGGATGGCCTCGTACCCGTCGAGCTGCGGCATCATCAAATCGATCAGCACCAGGTCCGGCACGCGCTCCTGGGCCATGCGCACAAGCTGCTCGCCGTTGGTCGCCAACGCCACCTCGTAGCCCTGGCCGGTAAGCACCAGCTCGAGCAGCTGCCGTACAGCCGATTCGTCGTCCGCTATCAGGATGCGTGTCATAACGTAGTGAGTTTTGAATTATGAGTTATGAGTTATGAGTTTTGAGCTAGTGTCGACATCTGGCAACTCAAAACTCAAAACTCAAAACTCAAAACTTCATTAGATAACGAGCTGCGCGTACAGACTCTCCAGACTCAAGTCCTGTCGCACGGTGTCGGACGACCGAAGCGTCAGCGTCGCGGCGCTCACTCCCAGGCGCACCGCCTCATCGACCGGGATATCGTTCAGGAGCGCGTAGATCACCGCGGCGGTCAGCGCGTCGCCGGCGCCGGTCGGGTCGACGATCTCGACCTCGATCGCCGGGACGTAGCCGCTCGACTCGGGCGTCGCGTAGACCAGCCCCGCGTCGCCGAGCGTGATGATCGCGATCTCGACCCCTGCCGCGATCAGCTGCTTGGCCGCCAGCGTGCCCTGCGCCGCGTCGGCCACCGGCAGCCCCGTCAGGGCCTGCGCCTCGACCGTGTTCGGCGTCGCCAGGTAGAATGCGCCGGCCAGCGCGCGGTAGCGCAGCGCCGGCGCGTAGGCGACCGGATCGAGCGCGACCGGCACCCCCGCCGCCCGGCAGATCGCCAGCAGCGCCGCGGCCGTCTCCACCGGCACGTTCGCGTCGAGCACCACCATCCGCGCGCGCTCGAGCAGATCTGCATGATCGGCGATATACGCCGGCGTCAGCGCGGCGATGGCCGTAGTGTCGTCCACTCCCACCAGCAAGGTGCCCTGGCCGCTCAGCAGCGCCATATAGGCCGCGGAGTGCTGATCGCAGCTGATCAGCACGTGGTCGGTATCGACCCCGGCCCGCTCGGTCTGCCCGACGATCGTGCGCCCGAAATCATCCTGGCACACGACGCTGAGCAGCGCGGTTGTCATCCCCAGGCGCGCCAGGTTCTCGGCCACGTTGCGCGCGCAGCCGCCCACGCTGACGCGCACGTCGCCGGGGTTGGAGGTGCCGGCGACGATATCGCCGCCGATCTGCCCCTTCACATCCAGGCAGGCCGCGCCGACGACCACGATCTCGGGCGCCCGGCTGTGGTCACTTCTTGCTGCCATTATCCTTCGAATCGCCGGCCGGCTTGGGCGCCGGCGCGGGCTCGGGTATCGCGCGCATGAACGCGCTCTCCATATTCATCTCGGTGGTGTAGCGGATGGCGTCGATCACAATATCGCGCAGGTCGTCGGCCGATAGATCGGCCCCGGTCTCCCTGAGCGTCTGGATCATCTGGGTGATGCGCTTGGTCTCGGCCTCGGTCCGCGCCTCGCCGACCAGCCGGATGTGGCTGGCCTCGCGCTCGGCCTTGATCTTTTCGAGGAGGGTTTCGTCCTCGCGCACGAACGCCTTATTGATGCCCTTGAACACATCAGGGTTGACGTCGATCCGATCGAACTCCAGGTCGATGATCTCGATGCCCCAGCGGTGGACCAGCTTGCTCAGCTGGAGCTTGGTCGCCTCGGCCAGCTCCTCGCGCTTGTTGTAGATCTCGAGCGCGTTCTGCGCGATCACGTTGTTGTAGATCACCGAGCGGACGATGTCCTCGACCTCGAGCTCCATCTGGTGGTTGAGCAGCTTCTCCCAGAACGTGACGTCCAGGCGCGCCTCGCGCAGATCCTTGTTCAGGTCCTTCGCGATCTGATTCTGGGCCTGGCTGCGGTTCGGGATGCCGCCCAGCGCGCGCGAGGCCTCCTTGACCTGGTAGTGGATGTGCACCTCGATCCCGTCGATATTGTGGCGCGCGCGCGTGTTGATCTTGTCGACGCGCTTGTCGGTGCTCAGCTCGTACAGCGGGATGACCGCGAGCTGCTGCTCGACGCCCGGTATCAGCGGCGGGGCGATCGGGCCCTCGGCCGCGTGGGCCGTGCCGGTGAAGCGATTGACAACCAGGATCGCCCGATCGCGCGGCACCGGTAGCAGCGCCCGCTGCGACGACGTAAACATCGCGAACAGGATCACCAGCCAGACCAGCGGGACGATGATCCGCCCGGCGCCGCCAAACACCGCGTTCCCGACCAGCCCGGCCGCGACCAGCGAGACCAGCCCGGCGAACACCGCCATGATCCCAATGTCTCGCCAGCTGCGGCTCTGCGCGACGATCAGGCTGACAAGCATGATCAGCAGGCTCAGGAAGGTGACCAGGGTGTTCTGGGGAATCATCAGGTAGATCACCACGAGCGAGACAAACAGGAGCCCCAGGACGGCGGTAGCGGCAACGTTTCTGATTGCCATCTAGACCTCCAGCAGTACTTTGAGGCGGCCGGCTGCCGCCTGGAATGCGCTCAAGCCATCCGACAGCGCGAAGCGCCCCGCGATCAACGGTTCGGTCAGCACCAGCCCTCGTTCGAGCAAGCGCAGTGCCGGGGCAAACGGCCCACAGCGCGATCCCAGCAGCGCTATCTCGTCCACCACCAGCATGCTCAGGTTGAGCCCGGACTCGGCGGCGAAGGTGCTCTTCAGCACCAGCCTGCCGCGCGGTCGCACCAGCCGGCGCGCGATCGCCAGGCCGGAGGGCTGGCCGGTGCAGTCGACCACCACGTCGAAGCCATTTGACAAGGTGAGGGGGTGAGGGGGTGAGGGGGTGAAGTCTGCTTGCGAATGCACCCGGTCACCTTGCCACCTTGTCACCTTATCAGAAAGCGCTAATGTTTCAGAGTCGGCTGTCGCAATCCCCAGCGTATGCAGCAGCTCCCACCGCTCCGGGTGGCGCCCGACGACCACGACCTCGCAGCCGGGCAGCCGCAGCGCCTGGGCGCACAGCAGGCCCAGCTTGCCGTCGCCGACGACGGCGACCCGCTCGGTCGGGCGGATATGCGCGCGCTCGAGGATCTCGAGCGCGGCGGCCAGCGGCTCGGTGAAAACCGCCGCCGCATCCGAGACCGTGGGCGGGACCTCGTGCAGGCAGCTGATCGGCAGGCTGAACAGGTCGGCCATCACCCCGTCGCGCCGGTCGATCCCGAGCGTCGTCCGGTTTGGGCAGTGGCTCTCGTCGCCGCGCGCGCAGGCCGCGCAGCTGCGGCAGGCCGCGTTGATCTCGCCGACCACCCGCCGGCCGACCCACCCGCGATCGTCGCACGCCACGACCTCCCCCACGAACTCATGCCCGAGCACGCCGCGAAAGCCCATGTAGCCGCGCGTGATCTCGACATCGGTATTGCAGATACCGGCCAGGGTGGGGTGAATCAATGCCTCGCCGGGCCGCAGCGCCGGATCGGGGTAATCGCGCGCCAGCCGCAGCTGACCATCAAACAGGAGCGCCTGCATAGCTGCACCAACGTGAGGAAGTTCAGATGGCTGTGCGGCGCTTGCGTGCCGCCAGCGAAGAACAGTATACTATTCTTGCCGGAACGGCGCATCAGATTGCGCTATGCCGCACCGCGTTGTTGCATTATACTACAGGCCGCGCAGCGCATGCAATAGAGAACCTTATTCAGCCCCAGGAGAATACAGCGAATGCGAGTGCTTTTTTTGGGAACCCCAGGCTTCGCCGTGCTCCCCCTCGACGCGCTCGCGCGCGACTCGCACTACGAGGTCGTCGGCGTGATCACCCAGCCCGACCGGCCGGCCGGCCGCAGCCGCACCCCCGAGCCGCCGCCGGTCAAGCGCGCCGCGCTGGCGCTGGGCATCCCGCTGCTCCAGCCCGAGACTCTGCGCGACCCGGCCGTCGCCGAGCAGATCGCGGCGCTGCGGCCCGACGTGGGCGTCGTCGCGGCCTACGGCGAGATCCTGCGCAGGCAGGTCCTGGTGATCCCGCCGCTCGGCTACCTGAACATTCACCCCTCGCTGCTGCCGCGCCACCGCGGGCCGACGCCGGTGGAGGGCGCGATCCTGGCCGGCGACAGCGAGACCGGCGTGACGGTGATGCTGCTGGACGCCAAGATGGACAGCGGGCCGATCCTGGCGCAGCGGCGGGTGCCGCTGCCGCCCGACGCGCGCGCCGAGCCGCTGACGGCCGAGCTGTTCCGGCTCGGCTCCGCGATGCTGGTCGAGGCGCTGGCGCAGTTCGCCGCCGGCGCGCTCGTGCCGACGCCGCAGGACGATAGCCAGGCGACCTACACCAAGATGCTGCAGAAATCCGACGGGCTGATCGACTGGGGCGCGGCGGCGGCCCAGATCGAGCGGATGACCCGCGCCTACGACCCCTGGCCGGGCGCGCAGACCACCTGGCGCGGCCAGCCGCTCAAGATCGTCGCGGCGCGAGCGCACCCCGGCTGGGCCGGCGCGGATGCGCCCGGCACGCTCCTGCCCGAGCGGGTCGGCCCCTGGGTCGCCACCGGCGCGGGCGCGCTTGAGCTGATCAGCGTTCAGCCGGCCGGCAAGCGCCCGATGGCCGCGGATGACTGGCGGCGCGGGCTGCGCCCGCAGCCGGACGAGCGCCTGGGCGGCTAGCGATCCCTTGCGGGCCGCGCCCGCCCCGGGCTGCGCCCCGGCCCCAGGGCCCCCCCTTTAGCTATGGGGCTGCGCGCCCCTGCCCCCCGGCCGGGGCGTGCGCCCCTGGACCCCAAAAAGATGCCGTCTCGTCTGCAAGGCTTGACGCGCGTGCCCGGCTGAATCCACGCGCGGTGGGAGACAACTCACTCCGCAGGAATGTGGATGGGCATGCGCCACGATGCATGAAATGCCACCGGCATCCTTTGCCGGAGGGGGCCGGGGAACCGGCGCGGGTTCCCCGGGCGGGGGGCCGGGGGCGCAGCGCCCCGGAAGAAATCTGGCGGAGCGTCTTGAACCGGCAAGGGTTCCCTCGGGCGGTGGGCCGGGGGCGCAGCGCCCCGGAAAGAGTCCGGGCGGCGCACCCGACTCACGATTCCCTCATCCAAAACCCACCCCAGGATGGTATACTACTGTGACGACCGCCGCTCGTCATAGCCGAGACCGATTACCGATGACCGGCAGGCAAACAATCATGGAACAGGTATCACGCGTGATGACAGATATTCGAGCGCTCGTAGCGCGGGCGCTGCGCATTCAGCTGCCGATCTGGCTGGTCGTGCCGATGCTGGCGCTGACGCTGGCGATCGGCCTGGGCGGCGGCTACTTCGGGACGCTGTGGTTCAGCGCGCCCAGCCCCTGCCCCGAGACGCCCGAGATCTGCGGCGAGTTCGAGAACTTCTGGAAGACCTGGGACCTCGCCAGGGATGAGTACGTCGACCCGGCCGCCGTCGTGCCCGACAAGATGATCGATGGCGCGATCGAGGGCATGCTCGACGCGCTTGGCGACAACGGGCACACGCGCTACCTCTCGCCCGAGATCGCCAAGGCCGAGCGCGAGGAGCTGTCGGGCCGCTTCGAGGGCATCGGCGCCTACATCGACGTCCGCGACGGCCAGCCGATCATCGTTCAGCCGATCGAGGGGTCTCCGGCCGAGCAGGCCGGCCTGCGCGCGAACGACCAGATCCTGAAGATCGACGGCGCGGAGGTGCGCGGGATCACCGTGGCGCAGCTGCGCCGCATGGTGCGCGGCCCGAAAGATACCACCGTCACGCTGACGATCCAGCACGTCGACGAGCCCAACCCCGTCGATGTCACGATCACGCGCGCCCAGATCAGCCTGCCGAGCGTCTCCTGGCGCATGCTGCAGAACAAGGTCGCGCTCATCCATCTGAACCAGTTCGCCGAGCGATCGAGCGAGGAGATCAAGCAGGCGCTGACCGACGCGCGCGCCCAGGGCGCCAGCTCGATCGTGCTCGACCTGCGCAACAACCCCGGCGGCTATGTGAACGAGCTGGTCGGCGTCGCGAGCCAGTTTCTGCCGCCCGAGACCACCGTGCTACTGGAGCAAGATCGCGCAGGCAAGCAGACGCCCTATAAGACGACCGGCGACGGCCTGGCCACCGACCTGCCGCTGGTGGTGCTGGTAAACAACAACAGCGCCAGCTCGGCCGAGATCCTGGCCGGCGCGCTCCAGGACGCCGGCCGCGCCAGGCTGATCGGCGAGCCGACCTTCGGCACTGCCACGGTGCTGCGGACCTTCAACCTCAACGACGGCGCCCAGGTGCGGATCGGCACGACCCAGTGGCTCACGCCAAAGGGCAACGTGGTGCGCGGCAAGGGCATCGAGCCCGACGAGCTGGTGGCGCTGGCGCCCGACGTCGCGCCGCTCACGCCGGCCGGCGCGGCGCTGCTCGACCCGCAGGCGCTGCTCAAGAGCGACGACGCGCAGCTCGTGCGCGCCCTCAAGGTGCTCCAGACGCTGGCCCAGAAGTAGGCCGGCCGGCGCGCAACATTCCCCCGCCACGCCACGTCATACCGGCAGACAATCGACAGTGTGCCAGATCTTCAAGTGGATCTGGTAGATAGCGGGACCGCCTGCGCGGCTCCGCCCACAGAAGAGGTATGACTATGCAGGGCAAGCGCTTATATCGTAGCCGCAGCGATCGAATGATCGCCGGCGTGGCGGGCGGCCTGGCGGCGGTGTTCAATATCGACCCGCTGTTCGTCCGGCTGGGCTTCCTGGCGCTCGGGTTTATAAACGGCGTCGGGATCGTGCTCTACCTGATCATGTGGCTGCTGGTGCCGAACGAGGGCAGCGTGGCCGTCGAGGCGCGCGACCAGGTGCGCGAGAGCGTCGGCGAGATGCAGGAGGCGGCCGAGTCGCTGGTGCAGCGGGTTCGCAACATGTTCAACTCCTAGCCGACACATAAGACGAGACGGCCAGCGGGCGCGCGGGATTTCTCCCGCGCGCCCGCTGTTGCATTCACGCACTACCACCGCGCGGTCACGCGTCAGGTTATCCCGCCCGCGCAAGTTTTGTTGTTGCGCCCACAGGGCTCACGCAGCGTCAGTTCTGGTGGGGATTCGGGGGTGGGGCACAGCTTCATCGACATTGCAACAACGCTGGTTGCACCCACGTGCTACTGTATAGGCGACGAGAGAGGAGTATTGTGCAGGTGCTCCCACAGGTAGAGCGTCGCGATCGTGCGGTAGGGGCGCCAGGGCTCGGCCAGAGCGCGCACCTCGGCGGGCCGCGGCAGCTGAGCGAGGCCATACGCGCGCTGGATGCCGGCCCGCAGCCCCAGGTCGTCCACGGCTAGCACGTCGAGCCGCCCGAGCGAGAAGATCAGGAACATCTCGGCGGTCCAGCGGCCGATGCCCCGTACCTGGCAGAGGATCTCGATCACATCCTCGTCCGGCAGCAGTGGCAGCCGCTCAAGGTCGACCGCGCGGCTGGCGACCTTTTCGGCCAGGTCGTGCATGGAGCGCGCCTTAGCCGCCGAGAGCCCGACCGCGCGCAGCTGCTCCGGCGTGACGGCCGCCAGCGCCGCCGGCTCGACAAGCTGTCCCTCCGGGAACAGGCCAATCAGCCGCCCCATGATCGCCGCCGCGGCTTTGACCGAGATCTGCTGCCCCACGATCGCAGCCATCAGCGCATAGAACGGCGGCCGGCTGCGCTCGCGCGTCACAACGCCGTAGCGCTCGATCAAGCCCGCCAGCACCGGGTCGGCGCTTCGCAGGTGATCGAGCGCGCCGGGCGGATACCCATCCGCCTGCGCCCGCGGCTGGCCGGTCGTCTCTGCTTCAGATTTCATCCTCTGCTCATCCTTGGCTGCGGCGGTGCGGCGGCGCGCTCGTCCGCCATAGTGAAGCGGCCCGGCGCCGCCGCGCCTCCCTGCTCGTACAGCCGCTAAAAGGACCCCGGTACTATTTACAAACAGTTAAACCACGCTATACTATGGACCATCGCACGGCTTTTCAACCCCAATATACCGGAGAGCACCCATGCACTTCTCAACTCGTCACGTGCGCTTTGGCTTGGCCACCTTGCTGCTGATCGCACTCTTGCTCGATGTCGTGCCGACGATCGCGCGACAACAGATGCAGAGCGCGCCACAGCCAATCGTGTATCTCCCGCTGATCAGCATTCTGCCGGGCGGGCACATGCCCAGCCCGATCGAGCAGGAAGCGATCGACCTGATCAATCAGCAGCGCACCCTCCACAGCTGCCCGCAGCTGGCGATCTCTATCAAGCTGAGCGACGCAGCCTACCGCCACAGCTCTGACATGGCCCTCGGCGACCTGTTCAGCCACGACGGCTCGGATGGCTCGACCATGGTCTCGCGCATCCTGGACACGGGCTACACCTACTCCCAGCTTGCCGAGAATATCGCGGCGGGCGACTCGACCGCCCAGGCGGTTGTCAGCCACTGGATGGGGAGCACTATGCATCGCAACAACATCTGGAACTGCGGCCTGCGCGACGCGGGGATCGGCTACTACTACCAGGCGGACGACCAGCCGAACGTGCGGCTGTTCAACGGCCAGATCGGCGGCCCATTCTATCACTACTGGACGCTGGATCTTGGGACGCCCTGAGCGTCTAGCGCCAGGCGTAGCAGCTCTGCTCACGGCTGCGCTGTGTCTTGTCTTCGGGGGCGGCTGCGGCGGCGAAGCGACGGCCAATCGCTCGCCCGCGTCGCTCCCCACCGCCTTCGTCGCCAGGCACCCGGCCGAGATAGGGCCGATCGTGCCGCTGACCTCGACGGCGCGACCCGCGCCCAGCGCCAACCCGACGCCCCCCACCAGCCCAGCCGCCACACCGACATCAGCCCCGCTCGAACCTGCCGCAGGCCCACCCGCCGAGCCGTCCAAGCTAGAGGCGCTGCTCGTCGTCGAGATCAACCGGGTGCGCGCATCGAACGGCCTGCCGGCATACCAGCACAGCCCCGAGCTTAGCGCCGCGGCGCGGGCGCACAGCTGCGACCTCGCGGCGCACGGTGTGATCTCGCACGCCTCTTCCGACGGCCGAACGTTGGCCGAGCGGCTTGCCGGCGCCGACCCGCCCTGGCAGTGGCCGAGCGAGAGCATCGCGGTGGGCCTCACCGACCCGGTGGCGGTCGTAGCGATCTGGATGGACGAGCCGCCGGAGGGCTGGCACCGGCGCAACATCCTCGACGCCGATCAGCGCGAGGTCGGCGCGGGGTACTGCTACGCCGCCGATGATCCAAGCGGCAATATCCACTACTGGACCGCCGATTTTTCGCGCCGTGCGGGCACATAAAAGTGTTGACGCAGCGACGAGGGGGTGCGCAGCTCATCAGTTGCACACTCCACCGGTCATGGTCACGCCGATCGGCTTATAAACTTGAAGTGGATGAAGAAACAGCGCAGTGGGTCATGGAGCTGTGGCTGTACCGTTCCGGGTGGGGTCTGGTGCGAGCTTCGCCCACCCAGACCCCAGTTCCCGATCAGCTTCGTGCGAGACAATAGCGCCAGTCGTGGAAACGACCTATGAGCGCTCGTCTCCCTCGTCCTTCGGGCGCGGCGCGCGGAACGGAAAACCGGTTCGCCGCATGCCACGGTCTTTGAAGCGTGTCGAGCGCTGGCCGCGCAGCGGCGAGTGCCGGCTGGCGTCGCGCTTCTCATTGGCCGACCGCTCCTGCCACTCGCGGCTTGGCCCGCGCTTATCTTCCCGACGCGGCGGTGCAGCGCGCTCGTTTCCGGGATCGGGATACGCCTCACGCCGCGGAGCATCTCCGGCGCCGGCCGATTCTTCGCGCCCAGGGCCAGGGGTATTCTGGGCGGGAGGGGCAGCGGGCCGGTCGTCGCGGCGTGGCCCGCGCGCGTCGTAGGGTCGTCTGTCGTCGCGGCGCGGCCCGCGCGCATCATACGGTCGATCGTCGCGGCGCGGCCCGCGCGCATCATACGGTCGATCGTCGCGGCGTGGCCCGCGCGCATCATACGGTCGATCGTCGCGGCGTGGCCCGCGCGCATCATACGGTCGATCGTCGCGGCGTGGCCCGCGCGCATCATACGGTCGATCGTCGCGGCGTGGCCCGCGTGTATCGGCCGGGCGGTCGTCGCGGCGTGGCCCGCGTGCGTCGTAGGGCCGGTCGTCACGCCGTGGCCCGCGTGTGTCGGCCGGGCGGTCGTCGCGGCGTGGCCCGCGTGTATCGGCCGGGCGATCGTCGCGGCGTGGCCCGCGTGTGTCGGCCGGGCGGTCGTCGCGGCGTGGCCCGCGTGTATCGGCCGGCCGGTCGTCGCGGCGTGGCCCGCGTGTGTCGGCCGGCCGGTCGTCGCGGCGTGGCCCGCGTGTGTCGGCCGGCCGGTCGTCGCGGCGTGGCCCGCGCGCCTCGTAGGGCCGATCGTCGCGGCGTGGCCCGCGCGCCTCGTAGGGCCGGTCGTCGCGGCGCGGCTCAGATCGCTCATTACCGCTCTGCCGTGCGGGCGGCGCAGGCTGCTGGTCGTTTGCGGCGTCGGGTGCGTCGGGCGCTTCAGCAGCAGCGCGGCGGGCACTCGGGCGCGCCGGGCGGCGGGTGGGCGCCGTGTCGCCATCGGCGGGTGCCGCGGCGCGGCGCGCGCGCGGGCGCTCGGTAGGCGGCGTGGCCGCGCGATCGGTGTCGGCAACATCGCCGGGCCGCTCCGAGTCGCGCCCGCCGACGTGCGACCAGAGCACCTCGACCTCTTCGTCGGTCAGGCGGCGCCACTCACCCGGCGGCAGATCGCCAAGCAGCAGCGGGCCTTCGCGCACGCGAATCAGCCGCTGCACGTCATAGCCCAGCAGCTTTGCCACCTCGCGGATCTGGCGCTTGCGTCCTTCGTGGAGCACGACCCGCACCCAGGCGCCCTCCTCGGCGCGTTCCAGCAGCTCGACCCAGGCTGGGGCGGTCGCAAGCCCTTCCAGCGCCACACCCGTGCGCCACTCACGGATCGCATCGGCCGAGGGCGCCTGGTCGAGCAGAGCGCGATACTCTTTCTCAATCTGGTAGCTGGGGTGAGTGAGCCGCTGGGTCAGCTCGCCGTCGTCGGTCAAAATCAGCAGCCCCTCGCTATCGTAGTCGAGCCGGCCCACCGGGAACAGGCGGGTCGGCAGATCGACCATCTCGACTACCGTGGGGCGGCCCTGCGGGTCGTCGGCGGTAGAGACCACGCCGGTCGGCTTGTGGAGCATGACATAGCTGCGCGGGCTGATCGCCCCGATCGGCCGCCCGTCGACGGCAATCTCATCTTGCTCCGCGTCGACACGCGTGCCGGCGACCAGCACGACTTTTCCATTCACCGACACACGGCCGGCGCTGATCAGCTCCTCACAGTCGCGCCGCGAGGCGATGCCGGAGCTAGCCAGCACCTTCTGTAATCGTTCTGCGCTCAATGAACCTTCCTTTTATCTGAGCTATGGTACGTGCGCGAGTCGATGGTTGCCGGGCTGCTCGACTGACCCAGGCCGACAACAGCGGGCAAAGAGTAGATCAGAGCAGTCAGGCGGGTTTGCTCGCCTGCCCTGCATTCGGATCATGACCTGCAAGTGCTGTTCCGCGAAATAATCGCCAGGCCAGCTGTAGCGGCGGGGCGCAGCGAGTATCGGGCGGGATGTGCCGGACGAGCGAGCGCGCAGCGACTGTGCAGCCTCCCGGCTGGTGCAGTCAGGTGTTGATCAACACCTTGTTTCAGTAACAGCACGGATCCGAAGGATGTGCTATTGTGGTGACTCGAACAACGTGGCGCCAACGCGGCGGGGCCGCACGTAGTGGGATAGGCTTAGTATACCACAAGATCGAAAAACGTGCTGATCCTGCAATATCTTTATACCTTCGAAGCCGTCTGAAAAGGCGCGCAGCTCCGCTGACGAATGACCTATGCCTGACATTTCATCACCAGCGCGCCCGGGCCGGCGCGACTCTGCTCAATTGATGGCGCGAGCCGTTCTGGCCGTGCTGACCCTGGCGGCCCTGCCGCTGCTCTGGAAGGCGCTGGCGCGCCTTGCTGCGCTGCTAGGCTACCCGTACCCCCACGATGGACTCGAAGGCACGCTGCTGCACGAGGCGCGCCTGCTGCGTGCCGGCGAGCCGCTCTACCAGCCGCTCCAGCAGCTCCGCTTCGTCTCCGCGCCCTACCCGCCCCTGCACGCGCTGCTGCTGGCGCTGGCCGATCGGTTTGCCGGGCCGCACGTGTTCTGGAGCGGCCGGCTGATCTCGCTGATCGCCACGCTGGGCGTCGCAGCTCTGATCATCCTGACAGCCCGCCGCGCCGGGGGCGCGTGGCTGGGCGGGCTGATCGGCGCGGCGCTGTTCCTGAGCGCGCCCCCGGCGCTGCTGTGGGCCACCCGGATCAAGCCGGACATGCTGGCACTGCTGCTGACCGCGCTGGGGCTCTACCTCGCCACCCGAGCGATGGGCGACCCTCAACGTTCAAACGTTTGGCGCTGGTCCGTCGTTGCCGGATGCTTCGTGCTGGCCTTCTTCACCAAGCAGACCGCCATCGCGGCGCCGCTGGCGTGCGGCCTGGCGCTGCTGACCGCCGACGTGCGGGCGTTCGACCGCGCGCCGCCGCGCCTGCGCGCGCGCGCCGACTATGTCGGGCGGCTGCCGATCCGCTGGCGCACGCTCGTCTTCGGACTGACCTACGCGGCGCTGGCGCTCGGCGTCTGGGCGCTGCTCGACGGCGTCACCGGGTTCCAGTACTCCGCGCATGTCTGGGGCCTGCACCGCAGCGAGTGGCGCTCGACCGCGCTGCTGATCAAGTTCGTCGAGCTGCTGGCGCCCTACTGGCCGGCGGCCCTCCTCGCCGCGGCGCTGGTGGCGCGCGCGCTGCGCACCGGGCGCGCGCTGGTGCCGGCCTGCTACGCGCTGGTCGCGCCGCTGACCCTGCTCGGCGCCTCCGAGACCGGCGCCAACCACAATCACCTGCTCGAGACTCTGCTCGCGCTCGCGCTGCTGGCGAGCTGCGCTGCCGGCTGGATGGCCGAGCTGCTGGCCCGGCGTAACCCGGCCGCGCTGCTGCTGCTGGGGCTGCTCGGCGGCCAGATCGCGCTGGCCTATCAGCCGCAGCAGTGGTACCTCGGCGAGCTGGCGCCCGACGACCCGCCCGCGCGCTACCTGACCTACCTGCGCGCGGCGCCGGGCGAAGTTCTGGCCGACGACGTGGGGCTGCTGTTCGCGGCCGGCCGGCCGCTGCGCTACGACGACCCATCGACCATGGGGCCGGCCGCGCGCAGCGGCGTGTGGGACCAGAGCGGCCTGCTGCGGGAGATCGCCGAGCGCCGGTTCAGCGCCATCCTCCTCCCGCTGAACCTCGAGCGCGAGACGAGCGACCCCTCCGGGCGCTGGACCGACGAGATGCTGGCGGCGATCCGCGCGCACTACCGCCTGGAGTTCCGCGATACGATCTTCACGTACGTGCCGAAGTGAAACACCTCCCGTTTGCACTGCGGCAGATGACTCCACCCCCTTCCCCCCTCTCCTGCGCGCGGGAGAGGGGGGCAAGGGGGGTGAGGGTCGACGTTGCACGAGCCCTGAGCGCAGGGGCAGCAGCGCTTGCCGCTGCGCACCATTTCTGATAATATGACGCGAAGCAGCAGGGCCCCCAACGCGAGGAGCAAGTGGTATGGATACTCAACCAGCCGACGATCTTCCTCGGTATGGCCTGTACATCGACGGGCGCTGGAGCGACGCGGCGAGCGGCAAGCTTATGTCGGTGAACGAGCCGGCGCACGGGCGGCCGATGGCCCATGTCGCCAGCGCCTCGGCCGAAGATGTGCACCGGGCGGTGCGGGCCGCCCGCCGCGCCTTCGACTCCGGCCCATGGCCGCACACGCCGCCGGCCGAGCGCGCCCGCATCCTGCACGCGCTGGCCGACGCGATCGAGGAGCGCAGCGCCGAGTTCGCCGAGATCGAGTCGCGCAACCTTGGCGTCCCGCTGCGCAAATCGACCTTCATCGACGTGCCGTGGTCGATCGAGCACCTGCGCGTGTTCGCCGAGCTGGCCCGCCGGCAGCCCTACGAGCCGCTGCCCTGGACCGACGTGCCCTCGGTCAGCTGGAACTTCGTCTGGCGCGAGCCGATCGGCGTGTGCGGCCAGATCATCCCGTGGAACTACCCCATGCTCATGGCCGTGTGGAAGATCGCGCCGGCGCTGGCGACCGGCAACACGATCGTGCTGAAGCCGGCCTCCTAC
The DNA here is from genome assembly GCA_016717335.1 of Candidatus Ribeiella danica. Taxonomy (GTDB): domain Bacteria; phylum Chloroflexota; class Chloroflexia; order Chloroflexales; family Roseiflexaceae; genus Ribeiella; species Ribeiella danica. Next base: position 3,162,599 of record JADKFS010000001.1, on the reverse strand, counting down.
ACGCCCCTGACCGCGATCATGCTGGTCGAGGCGATCCACGAGAGCGGGCTGCTGCCGCGCGGCGTCGTCAACCTGGTGACTGGCCCGGGCGGCGAGGTCGGCGAGGCGATCGTGCGCCACCCCGACGTCGACAAGATCTCCTTCACCGGCTCGACCGAGGTTGGCCGGCGGATCATGGAGCTGGCCAGCGCGACGGTCAAGCGCACCACGCTCGAGCTCGGCGGCAAATCGCCCAGCCTGGTGATGCCCGACGCCGACCTGGACCTGGCCACCGACGGCGTGCTGTTCGGCATGTACCTCAACGGCGGCCAGAGCTGCGAGGCCGGCACGCGCTGCTTCGTGCCCGAGTCGCTGCACGACGAGTTCCTGGAGCGCCTGGTCGCGCGCACGCGCACCCTGCGGATCGGCGACCCGCTCGACCTCGAGACCGATGTCGGGCCGCTGGTCTCGGAGAAGCAGCGCGAGACCGTCGAGCAGTATATCGCGATCGGCAGGGCCGAGGGCGCCACGCTGGCGACCGGCGGCCACCGCGCGCGGGTGCCGGGGTTCGAGCGCGGCCCGTTCGTCGAGCCGACGATCTTCACGCAGGTGCGCAACGACATGCGCCTGGCCCAGGAGGAGATCTTCGGCCCGGTGCTGGCGGTCATCCCCTACCGCTCGGTCACCGAGGCGATCGAGCAGGCGAACGTCAGCAACTTCGGCCTGGGCGCGGCGGTCTGGTCGCGCGACATCCAGGCCGCGATCGAGGTGGCCAAGCGCATCCGCAGCGGCACGGTCTGGATCAACGACTACCACATCCTGCTGCCGCACGCGCCGTTCGGCGGCTACAAACAGAGCGGGATCGGCCGCGAGCACGGCGTCTATGGCATGATGGAGTACACCGAGACCAAGCACATCCACGTGGACCTGATGCAGCGGCGCGATGGCCGGATCTGGTGGGATGCGCTGCTCCCGCCGGTGGAGTGATCCGGCGCGCCATCCCCAACAGCCGTGGGGTGTGCGGTGGCAACGCCACCGCACACCCCACGGTGCATGTAGCGATCGACTCAGCTCATCAGCTCGATCGACGCCATCTTCTCGATCATGAACGCGCGCAGGTCCTCGCGCAGGAAGCAGTAGGCGCGCAGGACCAGCACCCCGCGCTGGCTGATCAGCTCGATCGGCCGCACGACCCGCTCGGTCGGCTCGGCTCTGCTGCGCGAGCGATAGACGATCCGCAGCAGCCGGCCGTCGCGCAGCGCGTCGGCGATCTGCTGCGGCGGCGCCGGCTCGGGCTCGCCCGGGCTGAATCCGCGCGCGTAGCGCAGCAGATCGCGCAGCGACGCGACCCCCTGCGCGGCCAGGGCCGACACCATGTCGTCGAACACCGCCCGCAGCGCCAGCACGTCGTCCAGCGCGCGGTGCGAGGGCGGCGCGCTGCCGAGCGCGGACGCCAGGGCGGCCAGGCTATGCGAGGGCCGCTTGGGCAGCAGCCGCCGAGCGACCACCAGCGTATCGATCGCGGTGGCGGCCAGCGGCGGCCAGCCGGCCAGCGCCAGCTCGGCGTGGAGGAACTCGAGGTCGAACGGGGCGTTGTGCGCCACGATCACCGCGCCGTCGAGCGCCGCGCAGATCGAGGCCGCCACCTCGGCGAAGGTCGGCGCGCCGGCCAGATGCTCGGCGCTGATCTGGTTGACGGCGAAGGAGCGCTCGCTCAGCGCGCGCTGAGGGTTGACCAGCGTGGCAACGCTGGCGATCACCAGGTTCCCGACCACCCGCTGCACCGCCACCTCGCACACGCGATCGCCGCGCCGCGGGTGGAGTCCGGTCGTTTCGAAATCCAGGAAGGCCAGGGGCGCCGCGTTGAGCGGGAGATCGAGCATGGCATTCTCAGAGGACAGGTTACAGAGGACAGGTTACAGAGGACAGGTTACAGGGGACAGCGACAGCACTCTATTCCCTGTAACCTGTAACCTACGTCGGCAAGAACAGCTCGGTGACGACCTCGAGGGCAGCGACAGCACTCTATTCCCTGTAACCTGTAACCTGTTCCCTACTTGGCGACCGGCACCTGCTTGGCCACTGCCGCGTCGATTGTCAGCAGGGTAGCGCTGACCCAGCCCTCGCCGCCGGGCGCCTGCACGCGATACCAGGTGGAGTCCGCCGTGCGCTCCAGCAGCGTCACCTCCTCGCCGGCGTGCAGTTGCGCGCAGTCGCAGGTCTCGATCTTGGGGCGCGTGCGGATATTGCCGCCGTTGGAGACCTTGGCCTTGAGCGCGGATGCGGGCGCCGGCGTCGCGACCGGCACCTGGCTGGCCACCGCGGGGTCGAGCGTCAGCAGGGTGGCGCTGACCCAGCCCTCGCCGTCGGGCGCCTGCACGCGATACCAGGTGCGATTCTCGGTGCGCTCCAGCAGCGTCACCTCCTCGCCGGCGTGCAGCTGCGCGCAGTTGCAGGGCTCAATCTTTGGGTTCGCGCGGATATTGCCGCCGTTGAAGACCTTGGCCTTGAGCGTAGGCGCCGGCGTCACGGTCGACTCGGGCGTGGCGGTCGCGGCCGGCACGGCGGTCGGCTGCGCCGAGGCGGTCGGCTGTGGCGCGGCGGTCGGCTGTGGCGCGGCGGTCGGCTGCGCGGCGCCCGAGCTATAGAACTGCCCCTGGTAGATCGACGGCACGCTCAGCGTGGCCGGCGACGACGTCACCACCGCGCCATTCACCGTCGCGACCAGCACGATCGTCTGATCCACGCCGCGCGTGGGCGGCGGCGCATCGGGGGCCTTCTCCATCACCAGGCTGATATGCCCGCCGCTCGCCTGGCCGCTCGCGCTGGTGCCGGCGAACCAGGGCAGGTCGTGGTCGCCGTCCTTCATCGTCGCCGTGACCATGGTGTTGTCGGCGAGATTGGTGTCCGCCTCGACCACGATCCGCGCCGGCGCGGCCAGCCTCGCGACCACGTTCGAGATCTCGGGCGGCGGCGGCGGCGGGGTGGTGGGCGTCGGGGGGGTATTGAACAAGGTCAGCCACACGACCACACCGGCGATGATCAGCGCCAGCGGCACCAGGCCCAGCAGCAGCTTGACCCCGATCGGCGCCTGCCGCAGCCGATCGCCCATGCTGACCGGCTCCTCATAATCCTCCGCGGTATAGTCGACCGGCGGCCCAAGCTCAGGCGGCGGCAGGACCTCTTCCCGCGATGCTCGTCGGCGCCGCCACAGCACTGGAACCGCGATCAGGATCAGCAGGACCAGCAGGACGATGGCGATCACGATTGGATCTGCGAGTGTATCGAGCATGTGTTATAGCTTCCTTTCCGAGTCGGCGCAGCAGTGGGCTGGAAGAGACGCCCGCGCTGGCAGTCGATCGTATCATATGACAACTTGGCTCAACGCGCAAGCCCTCAGAATGCGCGTATAGGGGCAATTGGCGCACTATTCGCGATCGAGAGTGTAAATAGTCCCTCAAAGACGCTCGGCAGATGGCCGTGTCGCCGCCGCGGACTCGCCGCCAACCGCCTATTGCAGACTGCCGTGTGGTATAATGTGCGCCGCATTGCAACGCCAGGAGAGAGCGATGAAAGAGTGGTTTCGCCGCCAGCCCAAGCACTTTACGCCGGCCGAGCGAGATAACGGCCAGCAGATCCCCGACAACATGTGGGTCAAGTGCCCATCGTGCGGCGAGCTGACCTATGTCAAGCAGCTGAACGACAATCTGAAGGTCTGCAAGTGCGGCCACCACATGCGGCTGCTGGCGCGCGAGTGGCTCGGCCTGCTCGACGACGAGTCGTTCGAGGAAGAGGATGGCGATCTCGCTCCCGGCGACCCGCTCGGCTTCATCTCGCCCAAGGACAACTACATCGAGAAGCTCGCCGAGAAGCAGCACCAGACCGGGCTGCTGGATGCGATCATCAGCGGCCGCGGCACGATCGTCGGCCTGCCGCTCCAGATCGCGGTGGCGGAGTTCGAGTTCATCGGCGGCTCGATGGGCAGCGTCTTCGGCGAAAAGATCGCCCGCGCGGCCGAGCGCGCGGCCGAGCGGCGCACGCCGCTCCTGACGATCAACACCTCCGGCGGCGCGCGCATGCAGGAGGGCGTGCTGTCGCTGATGCAGATGGCCAAGGCCAGCGTCGCGCTGACGCGGCTCGCCGCCGCCGGCCAGCCGCATATCTCGCTGCTGGTCGACCCTTGCTACGGCGGGGTCACGGCCTCGTACGCCTCGGTCGCGGACGTGATCATCGCCGAGCCGGGCGCCAACATCGGGTTCGCCGGCCGGCGGGTGATCGAGCAGGCGATCCGGCAGAAGCTGCCGCCGCACTTCCAGACCGCCGAGTTCATGCTCGAGCACGGCATGATCGATTTGGTGGTGGCCCGATCCGATCTGCGCCCGACGATGGCGCGGCTGCTGCGGCTGTACGCCGGCAAGGCGGCCTCCGAGACAAGCGCGGCGAGCAACGCGATCATGGTGAATGCCTAGACGATTGTAGATTGCAGATTGTTGATTGAGCGCGGCTCTCTGCAATCTACAATCCACAATCTACAGCCTGCAATAGATATGACGACACCTCTAACCCCCTGGGACAAAGTTCAGCTCGCCCGCCACCCGCACCGGCCGCACACGCTCGACTACGTGCGCAGCTTTTGCGAGGACTTCGTCGAGCTCCACGGCGACCGGCGCTTCGGCGACGACGCGGCGATCGCCGGCGGCATGGCCCGCTTCGACGGCCAGACGGTCATGATCGTCGGCCACCAGAAGGGCCGCGACGCGCGCGAGAACGTCAAGCGCAACTTTGGCATGCCGCGGCCCGACGGCTACCGCAAGGCGCTGCGGCTGTTCCAGCACGCCGAGAAGTTCGGCTTTCCGGTGCTGTGCTTCATCGACACGCCCGGCGCCGCGCCCGACATGCAGTCCGAGGAGCGCGGGCAGGGCCGCGCGATCGCCGAGAACCTGCTGGTGATGGCCGGCCTGAACGTGCCGATCCTGGCCACGGTGATCGGCGAGGGCGGCAGCGGCGGCGCCCTGGCGATTGGGGTCGCCGATCGGCTGCTGATGCTCGAGCACTCGGTCTACTCGGTGGCCGCGCCCGAAGCCAGCGCCTCGATCCTCTGGCGCGACGCCGCCAAAGCCCCCGACGCCGCGCGGGCCATGAAGATCACCGCGCAGGACCTGCAGCAGCTCGGGATCGCCGACGCGATCGTCGCCGAGCCGGAGGGCGGCGCGCACACCGACACCGCCGCCATGGCCGAGGCGCTGGGCGCCGCGCTGCGATGGCACCTGGCCGATCTGCAGCAGCTCGACCTCCCCGCGCTGCTGGAGCACCGCTACGCGAAATACCGCGCGATCGGCCACTTCCAGGAAGGCCAGGCCCACTTCCTTGGCCAGAGCAACGGCAAGGCCCCCGCATCCTTTTCCCTCCCGTTCTCGTAGTAACTACATATAGCGCGCTGCGCTGAAATCTAGCGCTTTGGTGGGTTTTGGAAAGGGCTTCGCCCTCCCCACGCCCCGCCGCTTTAGCTATGTGGGCAGCGGGGCGACCGAAGACGAAGCGCGCCATCTTGCGACCAGAGCGACGCGGGTAGTTTCACGCTGGCAGGGGCCCGAATCGGCCCTTCCATGGCACGGATTGTGCGACTGATAGGTCGATTCCGGGAGGAGGGACGGGCTGGCTCTAACGCAGTGGTCAGTACAATTGTACTGCCGGAACCCTTGACGCTCATAGATAACGTTGCTATAATACACCCACCTGGAATACCAGGCCTCCCTCAAAGATGCTCCCTGAGACCTAAAGTTGTATAGCGTTGTATAGCATTGCCGTAGCACGGACAACGCGCCGAGGCGATTCACACGGTACCGACGGCGCCGCTCGCCGGACGACACGGTGATAACTGCCCAGATCAACGATCATCGCACTTTAGCAAGACCGCCTTCAAATACCCGCGACACGCACGCTGTGCTGGGAGCGGTAGGCGGTCGCTCGTGATTCAACGCCACGGCAACTCAGCCACCCGGCGGTGAATGGTCACAACCAGGAGGATCACAGATGACCAACCAAGTCGGCTCATCACTTCTGCAGCTCGTCAGCGAGCTACAGGACCGTAAAAAGTTCCAGGAGCTGAACTGGACCGGTACGTTCGGCGATTACCTGGACACGATCGCGCAGGACCCTCGGATCACGCGCAACGCGTTCCAGCGAATCTACGACATGATTATGTCGTACGGCACCGAGGAGTTCATCGACGCCAAGAAGCGCCTGGTCCGCTACAGGTTCTTCAGCGATATGTCGTTCGACCAGAACGATGCGATCTTTGGCCTGGAGATCCCGCTGATGCGGCTGGTCAACTTCTTCAAGGCCGCCGCGCAGGGCTACGGCACCGAGAAGCGCGTGCTGCTGCTGCACGGCCCGGTCGGCTCCTCGAAGTCGACGATCGTGCGGCGCCTGAAGAAGGGCCTGGAGCACTACTCGCGCACGGAGGCCGGCGCGCTGTATACCTTCCACTGGTACCTCGGCGAGGATGGCGAAGAGTTCGATCCGGCCGCGCTCAAGGAGACCGACTGGCAGCCCTGCCCGATGCACGAGGAGCCGCTGCACCTCGTCCCGCCCGAGCTGCGCGAGCGCTTCGTCACGCAATTCAACGCCGAGCGCCCCGAGGCCGAGCGCATCCAGATCGTCGGCGACCTGTGCCCCTCCTGCCGCTATAACTACCGCGACCTGATGCTGCGCTACGGCGGCGACTGGAGCAAGATGGTCCGGCACGTCCGCGTGCGGCGGCTGGTCTTCTCCGAGCAGGATCGCGTCGGGATTGGCACGTTCCAGCCCAAGGACGAGAAGAACCAGGACTCGACCGAGCTGACCGGCGATATCAACTACCGCAAGATCGCCGATCTACGGCTCGGACTCGGACCCGCGCGCGTTCAACTTCGACGGCGAGTTCAACATCGCCAACCGCGGCATCATCGAGTTCATCGAGATGCTCAAGCTCGACGTGGCGTTCCTCTACGACCTGCTGGGCGCATCGCAGGAGCACAAGATCAAGCCGAAGAAGTTCGCCCAGACCGATATCGACGAGGTGATCATCGGGCACACCAACGAGCCCGAGTACCGCCGGCTCGAGAACAACGAGTTCATGGAGGCGCTCAAGGACCGCACGGTGCGGATCGACATCCCGTACATCACCCGGCTGCGCGACGAGATCAAGATCTACGAGCGCGACTTCAACCGGCGCAACGTGCGCGTGCACATCGCCCCGCACACGCTCGAGGTGGCCGCGATGTGGGCGGTGCTGACCCGGCTGGAGGAGCCCAAGAAGGCCAACCTGACGCTGCTCCAGAAGCTGAAGCTGTACAACGGCAAGACGCTGCCCGGCTTCACCGAGGACAACATCAAGGAGCTGCGCAAGGAGACCCAGCGCGAGGGCATGGAGGGCATCTCGCCGCGCTACATCCAGGATAAGATCTCGAACGCGCTGGTCAACTTCCAGGAGGACGGCTACATCAACCCGTTCATGGTGCTGAACGAGCTGGAGGGCGGGCTGAAGAACCACGCGCTGGTGACATCCGACGAGGACCGCAAGCGCTACAAAGACATGCTCTCGATCGTCAAGGAAGAGTACGACGAGATCGTCAAGAACGAGGTCCAGCGCGCGATCTCGGCCGACGAGGAGGCGATCAAGCGGCTGTGCGGCAACTATATCGACAACATCAAGGCCTACACGCAGCGCGAGAAGGTCCGCAATAACCCGTACACCGGCCAGGACGAGGAGCCGGACGAGCGGCTGATGCGCTCGATCGAGGAGAAGATCGACATCCCCGAGAGCCGCAAGGACGACTTCCGCCGCGAGATCATGAACTACATCGGCGCGCTGGCGATCGAGGGCCGCACGTTCGACTACAAGACCAACGAGCGGCTGCACAAGGCGCTCGAGCTGAAGCTGTTCGAGGACCAGAAGGACTCGATCAAGCTGACCTCGCTGGTCTCGCGGGTGATCGACAAGGACACCCAGGAGAAGATCGACGTGGTCAAGTCGCGCCTGATCCGCGACTTCGGCTACAACGAGCAGAGCGCGACCGACGTGCTGAACTACGTGGCCAGCATCTTCGCCCGTGGGGACACCAAAAATTAAGTTTTGAATGCTGAGTTTTGAGTTTTGAGTTGCTGAGCGATTGGCGAACTCAAAACTCAAAGCTGAGAACTCAGAACTCCCGAAGGGAATCCTATGTCCATCCGACGCGTCGAGCGCGATCTCAACCGCTTCCGCCAGATCGTGCGCGGGAAGATCAAGAAAGACCTGCGCAAGTATATGTCGCAGGGCGAGATGATCGGCCGGCAGGGGCGCAAGTACGTCTCGATCCCGCTGCCGCAGATCGACATCCCACAGTTTCGCTACGGGGCCAAGCAGGGCGGCGGGGTCGGCCAGGGCGAGGGCGATGTCGGCGACCCGATCGGCCAGGGCGACCCGCAGCAGGGCCAGGGCGAGGCCGGCTCCGAGCCGGGCCAGCACGTGATCGAGGTCGATATCACCCTCGATGAGCTGGCCCAGATCCTCGGCGAGGAGCTGCAGCTGCCGAACATCGAGCCGCGCGGCAAGAAGAATATCGTCTCCAAGAAGGATAAGTACTCCGGCATCCGCAAGGTCGGCCCGGACTCGCTGCGCCACTTCAAGCGCACTTACCGCGAGGCGCTCAAGCGCCAGGTGATGTCGGGCGAGTACAACGCCTCCAACCCGATCGTGACGCCGATCCGCGAGGATATGCGCTTCCGGTCGTGGAAGGAGACGCTGATGCCCGAGTCGAACGCGGTCATCATCTACATGATGGACGTCTCCGGCTCGATGGGCACCGAGCAGAAGGAGCTGGTGCGGATCACCGCGTTCTGGATCGAGACCTGGCTGCGCTCGCAGTACAAAGAGATCGATATCCGCTATATCGTCCACGACGCGGCGGCCAAGGAGGTCGACCAGGAGACCTTCTACCACATCCGCGAGGGCGGCGGCACCAAGATCTCGTCGGCCTACAAGCTGTGCAACAAGATCATCGACGAGCGCTACCCGGCGACGGAGTGGAATATCTACCCGTTCCACTTCTCCGACGGCGACAACTGGGGCGGCGGCGACACGCGCGAGTGCGTCGAGCTGCTGCGCAGCCAGGTGCTGCCGAAGGTCAACCAGTTCTGCTACGGCCAGGTGCGCTCGCTCTACGGCTCGGGGCGCTTCGCCCACGACCTGGAGGAGTACCTGGGCAAGGCCGAGAACCTGGTCATCTCCGAGATCGCCGATCGCGACGACGTGTACGACGCGATCAAGGACTTTTTGGGCAAGGGCAAGTGATTGCGACGTTTTGAGTTTTGAGTTTTGAGTTTTGAGTTAGCTTGCGCAACTTAGAATTCAAAACTCAGAACTTAGAACTCAAAACTATATGAAGAAAACAAGTTTGCCCCCCGAGCTGCAGGCCGCCTGGGAAGAGATCGAGCAGCACGCTCGCGGCTACGGCCTCGACTTCTACCCGATCGTCTACGAGGTGCTCGACTACCGCACGCTGTACGAGACGGCGGCGCTGGGCGGCTTCCCGACGCGCTACCCGCACTGGCGCTACGGCATGGAGTACGACCAGCTGATCAAGGGCCACGTCTGGCTCGGCTCGACGATCTACGAGATGGTGATCAACACCAACCCATCGTACGCGTACCTGCTCGAGGGCAACGAGATGGTCACGCAGAAGATGGTGATGGCGCACGTCTCGGGCCACGTCGACTTCTTCAAGAACAACATGTGGTTCGCGCACACCAACCGCAAGATGCTCGACGAGATGGCCAACCACGCCTCGCGCATCCAGCGGATCGTCGACCGCTACGGCTACGAGATCGTCGAGGACTTCATCGACGTCTGCCTGTCGCTGGAGAACCTGATCGACTACCACGCGCCCTACATCCGCCGGCCCGAGGCCCAGACCGTGCGGCCGATCGTCGACGACGACGTGCCGGACCTGGTCGAGGGGCTCAAGGTCGACCGCTCGTACATGAAGGGCTACATCAACCCGCCCGAGTTCCTCGAGCGGCAGCGCCTGCGGCTGGAGCAGGAGCGCGCCAAGCAGCGCCGCTTCCCCGAGAACCCGCAGAAGGATATTCTGCTGTTCCTGATGAACTACGCGCCGCTGGAGCGCTGGCAGCACACCGTGCTCGAGATCATCCGCGACGAGGCGTACTACTTCGCGCCGCAGGGGATGACCAAGATACTCAACGAAGGATGGGCATGTTGTCGAATTGACACTAAGCTATTAACAAGCCAGGGAATAATGCGAATCGGTGATATCGTGGATGGACGTCTCTCAGTGCGCGTGAGCGATGGACAGGTTCTTCGCCGCGTTTACAACTGGGCGAAATTCGAGAACCACGAGACCATATGGATTCGCACAAAGCGCGGGCTTGAGCTAGAAGGCTCGGTGACTCACCGTATAATGCTGCCTGATCAAAACTGGCGGCGATTGGATGAGCTACAAATCGGCGACAAGGTGCAGATGACCATTGGTGCGGACCTGTGGGCGAAGGAATATGTTCCCCTTGACTGGTATGCTGTGCCACCAATCTCGCTACAGGATGTTGCGGACCAAGCAGGTGTCAGCCTTGACACTGTTGTCAAATACCGGCGCGGAGAGCCTGTAACCAGCGCCTCGGTTCTTGAACCGCTGGTGGCCGAGTATAGCACGACCGTCGCCAAAATGGGCATAATGCAATCGCGGCGAAAGAGAGTGAATATACCAACGAGAGTCGACGAGAGGCTGGCGGCCTTCCTCGGCTATCTGGTCGGCGACGGGCATATCAGCGAGGTGAAGCGCACGATTGGTCTGACGACTGCGGATGAAGATCAGATCGATCATTTCCTGAAGCTTGTTGAGGAGCTTTTCGACATACAAGCGCATAAGCGTTGGGATGGCGGTCGATGTCGTCTCAGCTTCTCCTCGAAGAATATCCAGGAGTTCCTCAAGCATCTAGGCATGAAGACCGGCGTCGCAGCACGCGTGAAGGAGGTTCCCGACGTCATCCTGCGCTCGCCGAAGTCGGTCGTCGCGACGTTCCTGCGCGCGTACTACGACTGTGACGGCTACGCGGGCAATGCGGGCGTCATCCTCTCGACCTCCAGCGAGGAGATGAGCAAGACCGTCCAGCTGCTGCTGCTCAACTTCGGCATTCTCTCGGTCCGACGGCCCCACAAAGATGGCTGCTGGCATATCCACACCACCGGCCAGTCGGCCGCGCTCTTCGCTGAGCAGATCGGCTTTGGCCTGAAGCGCAAGCAGGACGCGCTTCGTCAATACATCGAGAGCCGGCAGTGGTTCAAGATCGAGCTGCTGAGCGACGAGATCGTGGCGATCGAGCGGCGCCGCGCGGATGTGTACGACATCTCGGTCGAGGAGACCCACCGCTACGCGGCGCAGGGCTTCGTCAACCACAACAGCTTCTGGCACTCGGAGATCATGACCAAGAAGGCGCTCAAGGACGGCGAGGTGATCGACTTCGCCGACCACCACTCCGGCGTGGTGGCGGCGCACCCGGGCCGGCTGAACCCCTACAAGCTCGGCCTGGAGCTGCTGCGCGACATCGAGGAGCGCTGGAACCGGGGCCAGTTCGGCAAGGAGTACGACGAGTGCGAGGACCTGGCCGAGAAGCAGACCTGGGATCGGCAGCTCGGCCTGGGCCGCCAGAAGCTGTTCGAGGTCCGCCGGATGTACAACGACGTGACCTTCATCGACGCCTTCCTGACGCCCGAGTTCGCCATGCGCAACAAGCTGTTCACCTTCCGCTACAACCGCGACACCGACCTGTACGAGATCGCCTCGCGCGAGTTCAAGGAGATCAAGGAGAAGCTGCTGTTCCGCCTGACCAACTTCGGGCAGCCGTTCATCTATGTCGAGGACGGCAACTACAACAACCGCGGCGAGCTGTACCTGCGCCACCGCCACGAGGGCGTGGACCTGAAGATGGACTACGCGCGCGATACGCTGCGCAACATCCACAAGATCTGGTCGCGGCCGGTCCATATCGAGACGAGCGTGGATGACAAGAAGCGACTGATTAGCTTCGACGGCAAGGACTTTGGCGAACGCAAGGTCGATTAGGCAAGGAGCGGCTGATGACTATCGGAACACAGATGATTGAGCTGCTGCGGCAGCTGGCCGAGGGCGACCGGTCGGCGCTCGATGGCGACGGGCAGACGCTGTCCGTGCCGGGCGAGCCGCTGCACGCGACGCTGGCGCTGTTCGACCACGATCGCTATAGCGCGACGATGCGCGAGCTGGTGGTGGCGAGCGCCGGCGCGCCGCCCGCCGACGCGCGCGCCTACCTGAGCGCCGCGGCCGCCGAGATCGCTCGTCGACTGAGCTTCCTGGAGGAGCCGCTGGCGGTCTGGGAGCTGGACGGCGGCGAGAAGCTGGCGCAGCTCCGCTCGTCGCCGCCGCTGCGCGAGGGCGAGGCGGTGTCGTACTGGGAGGTGCTGCTGTGGAGCGGCGATGCCCCCGGCGCGCGGCTCACCCGCTACCGCTGGGCGCCCGACCTGACCGAGCGCGAGGTGGTGGCCTACCCCGCGACATTCGCCACGATGGGGCGGATCGCCGATAACCTGGCCGAGGCGCTGCTGGCCGGCCAGGCGTAGCGCAAGCCGACGAATCGAAAGACCAGGGACCAAGGACCAAGGACCGAGGGCGAGCAAGGCCGATCGCGACACGCGCTCCTGCCGGCCTTCCGTCTTTGGTCCTTGGTCTTCGTGTGTGAAACGATGCCGACCGAAACGCCGCTTACGATCGCACAGGGCCTGGGCTGGGCCGCCGATCAGCTGAGCGCCAGCAGCGAGACGCCGCGGCTGGACGCCGAGCTGCTGCTGGCGCACGCGCTGGGCTGGGGCCGCGCCCGCCTGATCGCCGAGGGCCGCCAGCCGCTCGCGCCGGAGCAGCTCGGCGCATACCGCCAGCTGGTCGCCCGACGCGCCGCGCTCGAGCCGGTCGCGTACATCGTCGGGCACAGGGAGTTCTACGGCCTCGACTTCGCGGTCGACCGGCGCGTGCTGGTGCCGCGCCCCGAGACCGAGCTGCTGGTCGAGCTGGCGCTGGCGTTTGCCAGGCAAACGTTCGAACGTTCAAACGTTCAAACGTTCGAACGTTTTCGGATCGTCGACGTGGGCACCGGCAGCGGCTGCATCGCGATCGCGCTGGCGGTTCACCTGCCAGAGGCGCAGGTCGTCGCGGTCGACATCTCGCCCGCTGCGCTGCAGGTCGCGCGGCGCAACGTCGAGCGCCACGGCGTCGCGGATCGCGTGCGGCTGGCCGAGGGCGACCTGCTGGCGCCGCTGGGCGAGCCGGTCGACCTGCTGGTCAGCAACCCGCCGTACACGATCGTATCAGAGATCGACGAGGGCGTGCGGCGCCACGAGCCGGGCGGCGCGCTCGACGGCGGCCCGGATGGGCTGGCGGTCTACCGCCGGCTGCTCGCGCAGGCGCCCGCGAAGCTGCGGCCGGGCGGCGCGCTGCTGCTGGAGATCGGCGCGACCCAGGGGGCGGCCGTGGCGGATCTGGCGCGCCGGAGCTTCCCAAAGGCGCGGATCGGGGTCCACCAGGACCTGGCCGGGCTCGACCGGGTTGTGACTGTGTTGGAGCTTGGGCGGCTCGATATGACAAGGTGACAAGGTGACAAGGTGAGAGGGTAGCGTCTTGTCACCCCCTCACCTTGTCACCTTGTCACGCCAGGGGGATATGTGAACTACAGGCTGCTCGCGCTCGACCTCGACGGAACGACGATCGGGCCGGGCCTCGACATTGATCCGGCGGTATCACGCGCGATCGAGGCCGCGCAGGCGCGCGGGGTGCGCGTGACGCTGGCGACCGGGCGGACGTTCGGCGCGACGCGCCCCTTCGCGCGGCGGCTGCACATCCACGACCCGCTGATCTGCTACCAGGGCGCGATGGTGTGCGACCCGCTCACGGCCGAGATCTACGAGCACGAGGTGACGCCGGGCCATCTGGCGGCCGAGGCGGTCGACCTGCTGCGCGACCGTGACATCTTCGTCTTCGCCTACATCGACGAGCGCCTGTGCGTGGCCGAGCGCCGGCCGGAGCTCGACATGTACCTGACCTGGCACCCCGAAGGTGTCGACCTGGTGGTCGAGCCGGACCTGGCCGGGCTGGTGGCCGCGCAGCCGCCGACCAAGCTGCTGTTCGTCGCCGACCCGCCGGTGGTCGAGCTGGAGACGGCCCGGCTGGCCGAGCACTTCGCCGGCAGTCTCTCGGTGGTGCGCTCGCACGCGCTGTTCGGCGAGCTGACCGCGCTGGGGATCAGCAAGGGCGCGGCGCTGGAGCGGCTGGCGGCGCGCCTGGAGATCCCGCGCGAGCAGGTGGTGGCGATCGGCGATCATGAGAACGACCTGCCGATGATCGCGTGGGCCGGGCTGGGGCTGGCGATCGGCAACGCTATCCCAAGCGTGCGCGCGCTGGCCGACGCGATCCTGCCGCCGGTCGAGCAGGCCGGCGTGGCGTGGGCGATCGAGCGGTACATTCTGAGCGGCGGCTAGCCGTTTCGCATAGAGCGCTGTCGGTGCGCTTGAACCCTTGGCCGGCTCTGTTGGGGCGATCCAGCGTATCACCGCGCCAGAAACGAGCCCTCCAGCACCACGCGAAAAGGCGAGGCCATACGATAGTGAAAAGTTAAGAAGCGCTGAATATTGGGTATTGCGCCGCGCAACCCCATCGGATATAATGACGGGCGCTCTGATGGGATTGCGAAAGAACGAGCCACCCAGGCCAACGAAAAAGCCAGAGCCCTAATGGACCCTGGCCTTCAGTAAGGGGCACTGGCACAGCTAGCGCGACTTACTCGCCGTCCGCAGACACTGGGTGCAAAGCTTCACCTGGACCGAGACGCCGCCTTCCAGCGTGAGTGTCGCCTTCTGGATATTGGGCTTCCACATGCGGCGCGTAAGGTTATGAGCGTGACTCACATTGTTTCCAAAGGTGGGCCTTTTGCCACAAAGCTGACACTTTGCCATTGTAGAACAACCTCCTCGGGTCGCCGAGCATCACAAGAGAGCTTACGAAACACTGATCGAGGACTATACCATATTCACGGCGGGTTGGCAAACCAGCCGTGTCCAAGCGTTGAATGATGAGCCAGCAGAGTCTGCTTCCCAACCAGCGCCAGCTCCCGACTGGCAAGATCGAGGTTGCGCCGCGCGCAATCGCCAGCATCGTCGCGCGCGCGGTGGGGCAGTCGTACGGTGTCGTGGGCATGGCGCCGCACACGTTCCGCGAGGGCGTGGCGCTGGCCCTGCACCAGCGCGACGCGCACCGCGGCGTCGAGGTGCGGATCGGGGATGACCAGATCGAGATCGACCTGTATGTTGTGGTCGAGTACGGCACGCGCATTGGCGAGGTCGCCCGCAACGTGCAGGACAACGTGCGCTACGCGGTTGAGCGGGCGATCGGCATGCCGGTGGCCCGCGTCAACGTCCGCGTCCAGGGGTTGAAGGATTGAGAGCTGAGGATGTTGCGCCGGGCGTGCCACCTGACCACGCTCGACGCTCATACCTCGACTCGGTTGTGGAGCCGACCGTTGGAGGACATGCTGGGTTCAACCGCCGACCAGGCGACGCTGGCGTGGGACGGCACGCAGCTGCTGGCGGCGCTCACGGCCGCGGCACGCTGGCTCGAGCAGCACGCCGCGCAGGTCAACGCGCTGAATGTCTTTCCGGTGCCCGACGGCGACACGGGCACAAATATGTCGCTCACGCTGAGCGGCGCGATCAAAGATGTCGCACCCGATCGGTCGTGCGCGGAAGTGGCCGATAAGGTCAGGTACTGGGCGATGATGCGCGGGCGCGGCAACTCGGGCATTATTCTCTCCCAGGTGCTGCGCGGCATCGCACAGGGGCTGGACGGCCGCGAGCGCATGGGCGCGCCGGAGCTGGCCGCCGCGCTGGCCCAGGCCGGCGTGACAGCCTACCGCGCGGTGATCAAGCCGGTCGAGGGCACGATGCTGACGGTCATGCGCGAGGCTAGCGAGGCCGCCACCGCGGCGCTGGCAGAGCGCGACGCCACGCTGCTGAGCGTGCTCGATGCGGCGGTGCGCGGCGCGCGCGCCTCGGTCGACCGCACGCCGACGCTGCTCAAGACGCTGCGCGACGCCGGCGTGGTCGACTCGGGCGGCGAGGGGCTGTTTCTGATCCTCGAGGGCATGCTCCGCCACGCCCGCGGCGAGTCGGTCGAGTACGAGCAGGCCGAACTGCCGCCCGCGGTCGCGTTCGAAGATATCCACGGGCCGGATGACTTCGGGTACTGCACCAACTTCTTGCTGCGCGGCAGCGATATGCCGTACGAGCAGATCCGCGCGACGCTCGCGGCGATGGGCCAGTCGGCGGTGATCGTCGGCGACGAGCTGCTGATCAAGGTGCACCTGCACCTGCTGCGGCCGGGCGACGCGCTCAACTACGCGATCGACTTTGGCGCGCTCGAGCAGATCGAGATCGCCAATATGGACCTGCAGCGCGAGGAGCTGCACCAGCGCTCGAACGTTGAAGCGTTGAAACGTCCGAACGTTGAAACGTTGGACACGCACGTGGGGATCGTGGCGGTGGCGCCGGGGCCGGGGTTCGCCAAGATCTTCCGCAGCCTGCACGCCGGCGAGGTCGTGGCGGGCGGGCAGACGATGAACCCGAGCACCGAGGATCTGCTGGCGGCGATCGAGCGGCTGCCGCAGCGCGACGTGATCGTGCTGCCGAACAACAGCAACGTGATCATGGCCGCGCGCCAGACCGCCGGGCTGAGCGACCGCCATATCGAGGTGCTGCCGACCAAGACCGCGCCCCAGGGGATCGCCGCGCTGCTGGGGTTCAACTACCAGGCCGGGCTGGCCGAGAACCTGCGCGTGATGGGCGCGGCGATGCAGCACGCGCACACGGCCGAGATCACCAGCGCCGTGCGCGACGCCTCGGTCGACGGCGTGGCGGTGCGCGCCGGGCAGACGATCGGCCTGCTCGACGGCAGCCTGGTCGCGGCCGACGACCAGCGCGACACAGTGATCGACGACCTGCTCGGCCGCATGAAGCTCGACGAGCGCGAGATCCTGACGATCTACTACGGCCAGTCGGTGTCGCTCGACGACGCAGAGTCGCTGGCCGAGCGCATCCGGGAGCGGTTCGCCGACCTGGAGATCGAGGTCCGGGAGGGCGGGCAGCCGCTGTACGACTATATTCTTTCGGCCGAGTAGCACGGTGAGAACAAAGCACAAAGAACAGGGAACAGCGCCGCGCTGTGTCATTCTTGGTTCATTGCCTTTTGTTCTTTGCCCTTTCGAGAGATCGCGGGGCAAGACAGCTGCCTGATCGGCCATGGCACCCTTTGTTCTTTGCCTTTTGTTCTTTGTTCTTTCTAAGAGGAGGCCACGCGATGGCCAGCATCAAGATCGTCACCGACAGTACATCCGATATTCCGCTGGGGCTGGCTCACGAGCTTGGTATCGAGATCGTGCCGATGTATCTGCATGTCGGCGATCAGACCTTCCGAGCGGGCCTGGATATCACGCCGGATCAGTTCTATCAGTGGATGCAGGATGGCCGGATGAAGGCCATGACCTCGGCGCCGCCGCCGATCGTCTTCGAGCAGCTGTACCGCCGGCTGGCGATCGAGCACGACTACATCTTCTCGCTGCACCTGTCGAGCCGGCTGGGCACGACCTGCCGCTCGGCGCAGCAGGCGCGCACCCGGCTGCCGGCGTCGGCGACGCGGATCGAGATCGTCGACAGCAAGCTGGCCTCGATGGGCCTGGGCCTGGTGGCGATTCACGCCGCCAATGCCGTGCGCGACGGCGCCTCGCCGCCCGAGGTCGCGCAGCTGATCAATACGCTGATCCAGCACTGCCACGTGGTCTTCTTCGTCGACACGATCGAGTACCTCGAGCACACCGGCCGGCTCTCGCTCGCGACGTCGGTGGTCGGCTCGATGCAGCGGATCAAGCCGCTGATGCTGCTCGACGAGGGCGAGATCGTGCCGTACGAGCGCACGCGCACGCGCGCCAAGGCGATCGAGGGGCTGTACACCTTTATCGAGGACTTCCCGCGCGTGCAGGAGGTGATCGCGCTCTACGCGACCACGCCCGAGGATGTCGAGAAGCTGCTCGAGAAGGTCGACCCGATCTTCCCGCGCGACCAGGTGCAGATCATGCAGTTCGGCCCGAGCATCGGCGCGCACCTGGGGCCGGGCGCGATGGGCGTGGCGGTGTTCGAGGGACTGGATTGAGTAGCCAGTAGTCAGATATCAGTAGTCAGTACCAGCGCCCTGCGACGAAAATCGATGATACTGGCTACCGACTACTGACTACCCGCAATGAGGCTTTCGTGATCAAGATCGTCACAGACAGCACCGCCGACATGCCGGACGAGCTGGTGCGCGAGCTCGATATCACAGTCGTCCCGGTCCTGGCGCAGTTCGGCCGCGAGACGCTGCGCGACGGGATCGACTTCACGAAGGACGAGTTCTACGCCCGGCTGATCGAGAGCCCCGAGCCGCCGAAGACCGCCGCGCCGTCGGTCGGCATGTTCGAGGAGGTCTTTCGCCGGCTGGCGGCCGGCGGCAGCGAGATCCTGTCGATCAGCCTGGTGGCCAACCTGAGCGGGACCTACAACGCCGCCCGCCAGGCCGCGCAGCTGGTCGACGGCGCGCGGATCGCCTGCGTCGACAGCTGCACGACGACGATGCCGATGGGCTTCCTGGTGATGGTGGCCGCGCGCGCCATCCGCGACGGCAAGACGCTCGACGAGACGGTGGCGCTGGTCGAGGCGCTGCGGCCGCGCGCGGTGCTGTACGTCGCGCTCCAGACGCTGCGCTACCTCGAGAAGGGCGGGCGGATCGGCAAGATGCGCGCGCTGCTCGGCACGATGCTGAGCGTCAAGCCGATCCTGGAGGTGCGCGACTCCGAGGTGCAGCCGGTCGAGCAGGTGCGCACATGGAAGCGCGTGCCGCCGCGCATGGTCGAGCTGATGCAGTCGCGCGGGCCGCTGCAGGACCTGGCGGTGCTGTACACCACCACGCGCGACACGGCCGAGCAGCTGGCCGACCTGTGCGCCGCGGCCGGCATGATGGCGCGCGAGCAGATCTACGTGATCCAGGCCGGCGGCGTGCTCGGCACCCACGTTGGGCCGGGCGCATTAGGTTTGGCTGGACTGGTGAAAGGATGAAGGAAGAAGGAGGAAGGAGGAAGCCAGCAGAGCCTTTCGTCCTTCGTCCTTCTTCCTTCATAATTTTGAAAGATGGAAGGCAAAGAGCAGATCATCCAACTTGGCAAGGTGCTGCGGGCCGAGCAGGAGCGCGGCTGTGACGACATGGCGGCGTCGGACGGCCTGGAGCGCTTCCTGACGAACTGGCGGCTGGAGGCTAACGGCGCGCTTCAGCACGTGCCGGTCCAGCAGGCGCTCGAGCTGCTGGCCGGCTACAGCGTCTTCGATATCACCACCCGCCGCGCGCGAGTCGGCATCGCGATCGAGGGGCTGCGCACACTTTTCAGGGGACAGGGAACAGGTGACAGGGAACAGGGAGCGTCAGCCGCCGCGCCATCGAAGGCTGCTCGCGCCCCAAACCCCAAGCCCCAGGAAGTCAAGCCGCTCACGCTCGCCACCACGATCGACCAGATCCCGGGGGTCGGCAAGGTCACGGCGCAGTCGTTCAAGCGCCTGGGCGTGCGCACGGTCCTCGACATGCTCTACCACTTCCCGCACCGCTACGACGACTACACCTCGCAGAAGCAGATCGGCGACCTGCAGATCGGCGCGGTCGAGACAGTCGTTGCGACGGTGAGTGACATCCGGACCTTCGGCACGCGCAGCGGCATGAACGGGATCGAGGTGCTGGTCGGCGACCCGAGCGGCTCGCTCAAGGTGGTGTTCTTCCGCCAGCCATGGCTGGCCAAGCAGCTCGGCATCGGCACGAAGGTCGTGCTGAGCGGCAAGGTCGAGTCGTACCAGGGGCTGCGCCAGATGACCGGGCCGGACTGGGAGCCCTTCAGCGACGACGAGCTGATCCATACCGGCCGGCTGGTGCCGGTGCACCCGCTGACCAAGGGCCTGTACGAGCGCAACGCCCGCGCGATCATCAAGCGCGTGGTCGATCGCGCCGCGCCGATGGTCGAGGACTACCTGCCGGCGACGGTGCGCGAGCGCGCCAACCTGATGCCGCTCGGGCAGGCGCTGGAGCAGATGCACTTCCCGGCCGACAAGGACCAGCTCGAGCGCGCCCGGCGGCGGCTGGCCTTCGACGAGTTCCTGTTCATCCAGCTGGGCGTGCTGCAGCGCAAGGTGCTCTGGCAGGGCGAGCGCGGCTACGCGATGGCGTTCGACCAGGCGGTCCACGAGGAGTTCCTGGCGAAGCTGCCGTTCGACCTGACCGGCGCGCAGGTGCGCGCGCTGGAGGAGATCTTCCGCGACATCCAGCGCCCGACGCCGATGGCGCGCCTGCTGCAGGGCGATGTCGGCAGCGGCAAGACGGCGGTGGCGGCCGCGACGGCGATCCAGGCGATCGCGAGCGGCTTCCAGGCGGCGATCATGGCGCCGACCGAGATCCTGGCCGAGCAGCACTACAAGGGGCTGCGCGCGCTGCTGGGGCAGGTGCGGGTGCCGCGCCCCCAGCCGGCAAACGACACTGCAGCCGGCGGCGCGCCGGCCGCCGACGCCGAGCAGCGCGCGCAGCTCGACGAGCTGAAGCGCCTGCTGGGCATGACACCAGACGACGACCTGGACGGCCAGGGCGTGCGGGTCGCGCTGCTGACCGGCAGCCTGGGCGCGAAGGAGCGCCGGCGCGTGCTGGCGGCGATCGCGAACGGCGAGGTCGACCTGATCATCGGCACGCACGCGCTGATCACCGAGAGCGTGCGCTACGCGCAGCTCGGGCTGGTGGTGGTCGACGAGCAGCACCGCTTCGGGGTCGAGCAGCGCCAGCGCCTGAAGGACAAGGGCTTCAACCCGCACATGCTGGTGATGACCGCCACGCCGATCCCGCGCACGCTCACGCTGACGATCTACGGCGACCTGGACACCTCGGTGCTGGACGAGCTGCCGCCCGGCCGGCAGGAGATCCGGACGCGCTGGATCGTCTCGGGCGAGCGCGACAAGGCCTACAAGCACCTGCGCAGAGAGATCGGCCGCGGCCGCCAGGCCTACGTGGTCTGCCCGCTGGTGGACGAGAGCGAGAAGGTCGACCTGCCGTCGGCCGAGGAGATGTACGCCAAGCTGCAGGGCGAGATCTTCCCGGACCTGCGGGTGACGCTGATCCACGGCAAGATGCTGCCGCGCGAGAAGGACGAGGCCATGCTCTCGTTTCGCAACCACGAGCACGACATCCTGGTGGCCACGGCGGTGATCGAGGTCGGGATCGACGTGCCGAACGCGACGACGATGCTGATCGAGGGGGCCGAGCGCTTCGGGCTGGCGCAGCTGCACCAGTTTCGCGGGCGCGTCGGCCGCGGCGTGCACCAGAGCTACTGCATCCTGGTGAGCGACAAAGAGAATGAGGTCACCAAGCAGCGCCTGGAGGCGATGGAGCAGATCCGCGACGGCTTCAAGCTGGCGGAGATCGACCTGCAGCTGCGCGGGCCGGGCGAGTTCTTCGGCACGCGCCAGAGCGGCACGCCCGACCTCAAGGTGGCGCAGCTGGCCGACACGCGGCTGCTGCACGCCGCCAACCTGGAGGCGCAGAAGATCCTGGCCGAGGACCCCAAGCTGGAGAAGGGCGAGCACGCCATGCTGAAGGCCAAGGTCGACGCGTTCTGGGCCGAGGCGGCCAAGGCGGGGTAGGTTCCCCTCACCCCCCCTCTCCCAGCCGGGAGAGGGGGTATGTTTTTGCCATCAAGATGCGGTCGCTGCGCGACCGCATCTTGATGGCAAAAATCCAAACGCCCGCCCCTAGCAGGGTCATCTACCGCAGCAGGAACAGCACCACCACCACCAGGATGAGCAAGACGATCCCGGCGTACAGTAGCGCCCGCTCGCGGTCGAACAGCGACGAGTCGCCGCGGACCTCGTTGCCGAAGCCGATCAGCGTCAGGCTGTGCGGCTTGCCGCTCAGGTTGTAGTCCACCTCGGTCACGGGGACGCCGCGGATCACCAGGTCGGCGGTGATCAGCCGGCTGTCGGCGCCGCCGCCCTTGATCGCCTCCTCCAGCAGATCCTTGAGCGGCGCGACCTGCGACCAGTGCGGCTCGTACGGGTCGATCCGGCCGTGGAAGACCTCCTGGACCTGGGCCTGGATCGTCAGCCGGTGCAGCCCGGTCAGGTCGTCCTCGTTGAAGTAGGCGCGGCCGTGGCGCGACCGGCTGAAGACCTTCTCTTCGAGCATCTGGCCGGCGCCATCGCAGCGCGGGCAGGGCCGCTTGCCGTAGCCGCGGCAGTTCGGGCACTCCTCCTTGAAGGTCTCGCTGCGGGTTGTCCCGTCGCTCTCCTTGACCTTGCGGACGCGCTCGATCTGCCCCTTGCCGGCGCAGCTGGCGCAGGTCGTGTTGGCCGCGCCGTTGCACTCGCCGCACGGCACGATCCGGCGCGAGCCCGGCACGACGATCTCGGCCGGCGGGGTGTCGACGAACGGCTCCAGCTCGGGCACCGGCACATCCCACAGGTCCGGCTCGCGTAGGACCGGCGTCAGCGCGCCCTCGGTCGGAACGACCTGGCGGGTCTGCGGCGGCGTGCGGGTCTCGTAGTGGGCCCGCAGCTCGTAGAGGTAGACATCGTAGCTGACGATCTGGCCGGGCTGGGCGAGCTGGCCAAGCGACGGGCGGCGCAGAAAGCCGTGCTGGCTCCAGCGATCGAGCAGCCGCCGCAGCGCCCCGGCCCGGTGCAGCGCGTCGGCGCGGGCGCGGCTGCGGGCCACGAACTCGTGGTCGATCATGGCGCCGATCACCGTCTCGAGCGGGTTCTCAAGCCACTCGGCGACCGCCTCCCAGCGCGACTCCTGCATATCGTCGGTCGACTCATCGATCTGCTGGCGCAGGACCTGGCGCAAGGCCATGGTGGCCTGGGCGGCGCTGGCGTAGCGCTGCGACGGCTGCGGCGAGAGCAGCCGCCGGATCACGCGATCGGCGTCGGCCAGGGTCGTGTCGCGGGCGGCGAGGGAGCGCGGCTCCTCACCGGGGGCGGGCGGCAGCTCGCCGAGCAGCATGTGGTACAGCACCGCCCCGAGGCTGTAGAGATCCTGCGATGGGACCGGGTCGCCGGAGACCAGGCTCTGCTCGGGCGCCGAGTAGGGTGTCAGGTAGTCGGCCTCCTCAATGCTGGAGAGATCGGGCGTGTCGGGCGCGGCGGCCAGGCTGAAGTTGGCCAGGTAAGCGCCGCCCTGCGGCGTCAGCAGAATGTTGGCCGGCTGCACATCGCGGTGGACGATCCCCTGCTCGTGCAGGTAGTCGAGCGCCGCGCCGATCTGGGTCACGATCTTGAGCGCCAGCAGCGGATCAAGCGGCCCATCCTTCAGGATCTCCTGGAGCGAGCGCGTCTCGAGCCGCGGCGTGACCAGGTAGTCGCCGTAGCGCTCGTCGTGGCCGGCGTCCACCACCGGCAGGATGTTGGGGTGGCTCAGGCGCGCGGCCAGCTTAGCGGCGAGCTGAAAGCGGCTGGCCGAGATCCAATCGGTGCGGCGCAGGATATGCACCTGCACCGGGCGATCGAGCGTGAGGTGCGTGGCGCGGTAGACCGTCGCCAGCTCCTCCTGGGCCAGACGCTCGGACAGGCGGTAGTTGAGCAGGTCGTGGGTCTCGGCCGACTTGCGCGCAGAGTTGGCCGCGCTGCCGCCGGTGGCCGCACGCGAGCGCGCGTTGGGCGTTGGCGTTGGCATCGGGCAATCCTCGTGATGACATAGACGCGCTCAGTATAGCGTCGAGTGTGCAGGAGTGCAAGCGCCGCGAAGCAGGGGGGTGTGACGCACAGTTTTGCGCGCCCGCACGCCGGCGGGCTGTGATCAAGCGGCGTCTTTGGCGTCGCAAGCGGTGTGACGGACGGTTTTGCGCACCCGCACGCCGGTGGGCTAAAGCCCGCGGCTAGCCGTACGAAGCCCGCTGCCGCGGGCTGGATCAGGCCGCACACGCGGCCCTTCGTCTGCAAATGAATACATCTAACCCGAATCGGGAGCGCGGCGTGAGAGAGAACATCGTCTATTTTAGCACATTTGTTTCTATTTTACAAGCCCTGTTGGGGCGCTACGCCCCGGCCCCCCGGCAAATGATCCCGTCTCAGGTGCAAGGATCGTGGCTCATGCCCAGCACCTTTTCCACCGGACGAGTTCCATCCCGATACACGTGGATTCAGCCGGGCATGCGCGCCAAGCGCTAACCATGCGGTTGCGTTCTTTTGGGGTCCAGGGGCGCAAGCCCCGCACAAAGAGCTACTTGACCTTGAGGTTCGCGAGCGACGGGATTGCGGCAATCCAGACCTGGCCCGCGTTGAAGCTGACCTCCGCGCCGTCGGGCGCCTCGAAGCGCAGCGGGGCGTCGGCGCTGTCCTTGCGCCAGGTGATCTCGCGCTCCTGCCCATCCTGGAACAGCCGGCCCGGCCCGGACCCGAGCACGTCCTGCTCGATCCGGCCCTTCTTGTCGCCGGGAATCTTGCGCTCCTGGACCTCGATCACCACGACGTTGCGGGTGCGCAGCTGCTCGCGGGTGGCGGCGTCGCGGGCGGGCTTGCCCTGGCGCAGCCGCGCGTAGCTGTTGCTGGCACGATCGTAGGCCCAGCCGACGCTGGCCTGCTTCGAGAGGAAGTAGTAGGTCAGCGACTGGGCAGCCGGCCGGTCGGTCTCGGGCGCCTCGGCCTTGAACAGGAAGCCGATCTCAGGGTCGCTCAGGTCGGCAACGCCGAGCTTCGCGGCGGCGCGCGCGAGGTCGGTCGAGCTGGTGTACAGGTTGTGCGGCGCGTAGCGTTTGCGGCTGCGGGCGAAGTAGGACCCGCCGCCGCGGCGCAGCGCGTCGAGGTTGGCGATCCGGTCGGTGCTCTCGGCCAGCGCGAGCCCCTGCGGCGAGCCGCCGGCGTGGGCGTAGAGCGCCTGCATGCCAATCGCCCACTGGACGAAGTACAGCCGCGCGCTGCGCACCGGCCCGATCGTCGGCGCGTCGGGGCCGACACCGGGGGCGTACACCGGCCATGAAGCGCGTGATGCCGAACTCGGCCAGCGCCTCGTACACCACCAGCGCGTGGTCGAGCCCGGTCTGCGGGTAGGCGTTGGGGTGATTATCGATCATGACCGCGTAGGGGCGCTGGTGGATCGCGCCGCGCGCGAACGACGGCAGGCCGGGAGCCTCGTCGGCGCGCACGGTCGCCCCGGCCTGCCCGACCAGGCCGACCAGCAGCGCGACACAGACAAGCAGGGCGAAGATGCGGCGTAGCCCGTGCATAGGTTTCCCCTATCTCTGATATGCGGCGAGATAGGGGGAGGATAGCACAATTGGCGGTGGCTGTCTATCGATGGCTTCTTTTTCCGAGGGCTGCCCGCCCCGCACCCCCCGATCCGATTCGCACCTGTAGCGTGTGTATATCCGTGGGCGGGCTAGTGATAGGCATGCGCCACAGGCGCCGGATGTGGCACAGACATCATTTGCCGGAGGGGGCCGGGGCGCCGCGCCCCGGAAAGAGACGCCTACGCACCCTAAACAGGCGCTCCGCAGCGTTCTCATGAGTAGAAGCAGCCCACACATGAGAACGCTACCATACCTGTAGCAGAAAGGATCGCTATGAAACGCCCACCGATCGACTGCTATGTGCCGCCGGCGCCGGAGCTTGAGGAGAAGATCATCCGGACCCGCCAGCGCATCCTCGCGAACGAGGCGCTCCCGCGCAGCCCGAACGACCAGTTGCTCGACCTGCGCACGTTCGTCCTGATCGCCACGCGCCCCTCGACCCGCGACAACGTCTTCTACTCGCACGCCGCGCAGCGCGCCCCGGTCATCGGGGCCAAGCGCGTGCTGGTGCTGCTGGTCGACTTCTCCGACGGCGCGGCCACGCAGACCCAGGGCCACTACAACGACATGCTGTTCTCGCTCGGCAGCTACGCGACCGGCAGCATGGCCGACTTCTACCGCGAGATCTCGTACAACAAGGTCACCATCACCGGCCAGGTCCAGGGCGCGGGCGGGCCGACCGCCGGCTGGTTCCGGGCGCCCAGGCCAAAGTCGTACTACGCCAACAACAACTTCGGCTTCGGCGACTACCCGCAGAACGCCCAGAAGCTGGTCGAGGACGTGATCGACATGGCCGCGCCGCACGTCAACTTCGCCGACTACGACAACGACGGCGACGGCGTAGTGGACGCGCTCATGGTCGTCGCCGCCGGCACGGGCGCCGAGGTCACCGGCAACAAGAACGATATCTGGTCGCACAAGTGGGAGATCAACCCGAAGACCTACAACGGCGTCCAGATCCGCGCCTACAACATGCAGCCCGAGGACGGCCGCGTCGGCGTGTTCTCGCACGAGCTGGGGCACCTGCTGTGCGCCTGGCCGGACCTCTACGACACCGACTACACTTCGGCCGGCACCGGTCGCTGGGATCTGATGGCCGGCGGCAGCTGGAACGGCGGCGGCGATCGGCCGGCCCACCCGACCTGCTGGTGCAAGACCAAGGTCGGCTGGCTTACCCCGACCACGATCTTCAACGCGGCCCAGAGCATCACCCTGCCGCCGTACTCGGGCAGCGACCAGGCCTACAAGCTGCCGATCGGCGGCGCCGACAGCAAGGAGTACTTCCTGCTCACCAACCGCCAGCAGGCCGGGTTCGACCAGGCCCTGCCCGGCGCCGGCCTGCTGATCGAGCACTGCGACGACAGCAAGAACAGCAACACCGACGAGACGCACTACCTGGTCGACATCGTGCAGGCCGACGGGCGCCAAGACCTCAACAAGAACGCCAACTCCGGCGACGCGACCGACCTCTACCCGATCGACGGCAACAACCAGCTCACGACGGCCAGCGCGCCCAGCAGCAAGGGCTACGGCGACGTGGACTCGAAGATCGCCGTGACCAACATCCAGCGCTCGGGCCTCAACATCACCGCCGACATCAACGTTGGCGGGGTGGCCTCGACCAGCTGGTACTACAACGTGAAGGTCAACTCCACCTTCGCGCACTACACCTCTCAGTGGGCCTGGGCCGATATCGCCGGCCTGGGCTGGCGGCGGATCAAGGACGGCGCGGCCGATGGCGTCACCAACACGTTCACGGCGCTGTGCGAGGCCTGCGCGAACGACCGACCGGTGCACGTCTACGCCGACGGCACGTTCCTCTACACGATGTACGTTGTATGAGCGGCGGCTCTGCGCCAGAAGGGAGAAATTGACATGTGGTACTACAACGTCAAGATCAACGCCACGTTTGTCGGCAATGGGGCGCAGTGGGCCTGGGCCGATATCGCCGGCCTGGGCTGGCGGCGGATCAAGGACGGCGCGGCCGACGGCGTGACCAACCTGTTCGTGCTGCTCTGCGCGGCCAAGGCGCACGACCGGCCGACCCACGTGTTCGTCGATGCTTCCGACAACACGATCAGGACCGCGTACCTTGTCTAGGCCGATCGTGGGATCGGCCGGTCGATCCGAGTGACGACGCTCGCCGCGCGCCGCCAGGGAACACGCGATCGCTCGACCGCGTCGTGCCGGCAGCGGCTGTGCAGCGAGCCTTGTGCAGGAGAATGCGCGCAATGAGCGATGAAATCATCATCACGATCACGATCAGGGGCGGCAGCGTCACCGTCGGGGGCGCAGCCTCCGGCGCGGGCCAGGCGGCCGAGGTGAGCGGGCCGACGCCGCAGCCGCTCGATCAGCTCCGCGCCCTCGGCGCGGTTGTCCAGCCGCCCGCGCCACAGCTGCTCGCACAGCTGCCGCCATCAAGTGCGCCGGGTCAAGGGCCAGCCCCGCAGCCGCTCGATCAGCTCCGCGCCCTCGGCGCCGCGGGGCCGCTGCCGACGCCGGCCGAGCAGCTGCCGCAGGCGACCAAGCCCAGCCGGGCAAAGCGCGGCCCCGACAAGGGCGCGTAGGAGGCGCCCGAATACATGATCACCTCTCGATTGAAGGCGCGACCTGCTCGCGCAAAGTCGTAAAGTCGCAAAGCGTGCAGGCGTGTTCTGTAGGAGAGCTTCGGAGGGTCCGGGGCCTGGCGGCCCGCGATCTGCTACATCTACGGCAGCGCATGTGCGCTGTGTGGGCCGGCGGGGCGGAGGCGCGTGGTATCATGAGATATCGTTCATACAGAGCCGTTGTTCTGAGCTGCTGCGTCGCGGGCGCGCTCGCGCTGGCCGGCTGCGGAGCAGCGACGAGCGGCCAGCAGCCCTCGCACCCCGCCGCGCCCACGCGCAGCTCGCCACAAGGAGAACAGCCTATGACACCCGCAGGCGTGCCGGCGGCGCCCAACCAGTCGCGCATTACGGCGAACCTGCTCAAGGTGACGCAGTCGCCGAGCTTCCGCGACAAGTGGCAGCTCGACCTCGAGATCGTCGAGGTCGAGTCGGTGCAGGGCGGGTCGTTCGTGCAGAAAGGGCAGCTCATCCAGGGGTTTACGATCGCCGAGACGTGCGCGGTCGCCGCGGGTGATACGATCAGCGCGACGGCCGAGTTCCTGGGCGACCCGCGTGGCGGCCAGCTGCGGCTCACGAATGTGCGCGCGGCCGCGCGCGACGCAAGCTGCTGATCGCTTCTCTATCGTAGCGGCTGGGCGGCTCTCCCCTGCACCCCTGCTGAACGCTTGATGCGCATGCCCGGCTGAATCCCGGCACGGCGGGGCGCAACCCGCCCCACAGGAATGGTGCTGGGCATGCGCCACGATGCTTGCAGCTGGTACGGCATGATTTGCCGGAGGGGGCTGGAGGCACCGCGCCGCGGAACGGACGAATCACACGGCGGCCGGCGCGTCGCCGCGGCGGGCCGGCGCGGCGGCCTGCTCGCGCAGCGCCGCGACGCTCGCGCCGCGCACCGCCAGCACGCACCACAGCATGCA
Source organism: Candidatus Ribeiella danica (assembly GCA_016717335.1). Taxonomy (GTDB): domain Bacteria; phylum Chloroflexota; class Chloroflexia; order Chloroflexales; family Roseiflexaceae; genus Ribeiella; species Ribeiella danica. Next base: position 3,133,654 of record JADKFS010000001.1, on the reverse strand, counting down.
CGCGCTCTCCAGCCCGAAGATCACCGCGTAGCCCGCGCCCGCGCCCAGCAGCCCCTGACCGATCAGCAGCGTGTGCAGCGCCCCGCTCAGCAGAAACGACAGCCCCAGCCCGATCGCCTGCGCCAGGCTCCACAGCCCCAGGTAGCGCCCGGTCTGCCCCTCGACGGTCATGTCGGACATCATCGTCACGGCGGCGAAGGTGAAGACGCCGACGCACAGGCCCAGCCCAGCCAGCGCCAGGTCGAACAGCACAGCCGAGCCGGCCAGCGCGCTGCCTGCCTGCGCCAGCAGGCCGATCGCCGCGCCGACCCCGCCCAGTGCGGCGATGCGCTTCTTCTGCGCGATCGGCAGGCTCGCCGTGGCGGCGCGGCTGCCCACCAGGCGCGCGCCCAGCACCGCGGTCAGCGCCATGCCAATCGTCACCGTGCCGTTGAAGATCTGCTGGAACACCGTCGTCTCGCCCACGCGCATCCCCAGCACCTCGCCGCCGAAGACCTCCTGCAGCGCGTCCTGCAGGAAGATCGCCGGGAACGAGAGCAGGATGAAGGCGAAGAAGCTGCGCGCGGCGCGGTTGCGCTGCAGCAGCGCCAGCGACTCGCGGATGGGGTTGCTCTCGCGCTGCGAGGCCATCTCGCCGGAGCGCACCAGCGCCAGCTCGGCCGGGCTGAGCCGCCGCTCCAGCCCGATCACGCTCAGCACCGCCAGCAGCATCACCACCGCCGGTGTCAGCGTGTAGAGCCGCTGCATCGCCTCGGGCGAGTAGTCCGGCATCAGCGCGCGGAAGACCAGCGCCCAGACCACGATCACCGCCGTCTGGCCGGTCCAGGCCGCCGCCAGCACGCCGCCGCGGGTGGCCTCAGTCGTGCACTCGGCCACCAAGTCGAGGTAGGTGTTGGCCATCAGCGCGATGCTGGCGCCGAACATGAAGAACAGCGCGAATCCGGCCAGCAGCGCCGGGCGCGAGCCCGCGCTGATCGCCGCGATGACGCCTGGCAGCGGCAGGAACACCAGGCTGCCGACCAGCATGCCCAGCAGCAGGTACGGGCTGCGCCGGTAGCCCAGGATCGGGTAGCGATCGGTCAGCCGCCCGAAGGCCGGCTGCAGTGGCCCGAAGAACGGGTACAGGCCGATCATCGTGGTGATCAGCACCGCCGTGATGCCCAGGTCGAAGATCGCGATCCGGTTGAAGTTGATCGTCACCAGAGCGAACATCCAGGCGATGCCGAGCTTCGAGAGCATGAACTGAATCTTGTGGCGCATCGGCGATGCCTCCGTCTTCGTGCCAGCTGCGAGTCGAATAGAGTGCATAGTGCGTAGAGTCAAGCATCAGGGGCGATGGACGAAAGATGAAGGATGAAGGATGAAGGATGAAAGACGTGAGAAAGTCACCTTGTCACCTGGTCACCTGGTCACCTGGTCACCTGGTCAATCAGCCGTCAGCCGTCAGCCAGCGGCATGCCCCAAGCCCCAAGCCCCAAGCCCCGAGTCCTCTTGTCTCCTTGTCTCCTTGTCTCCTTGCCTCCTTGTCGCTCCCCAAGGTCACGCCGCCCCCAGCTCGAGCGTCTGGGTCAGGTCGTGCGTGGTCAGGCCCTCGTGGAAGGCCGGCAGGCTGACCCGGCCGAGCATCAGCACGCCCGCCAGCATCAGCGCGGCCTCAATGCCGAAGATGATCGCGTAGCCCGCCCCGGCGCCGAACAGGTGGCTACCGATCAGCGCGCTGTGCAGCGCCCCGGCGCCGATCGAGGAGCCGCCGTTGCCGAGCGCCTGCGCCATGCCCCACAGCCCCATGTAGGTCGCCGTCGCGCCCTCGACCTGCATCTCCATCATCAGCGAGAGCGCGCCGACGGTGTACAGCCCGGTGAAGACGCCCATGACGATCAGCGCAGGGTTGATCAGCGCGCGCTGGCCCAGCAGCGCGGTCGCGGCCAGCAGCGCCAGGCCGGCGGTGGTGCCCACGCCGCCGATCGCCGCCAGGCGCTGCCGGCTGAACGGCCGCACGGCGATGATGCCGCCGACGACCAGCATGGCCAGCAGCACGCCGCCGCCCCAGATCTGCTGGAACGAGGTGGTCTCCTTGACCGACATGCCGAGCACCTGCGCGCCGAAGACCTCGAGGATGCTGTCCTGCAGGAACACGCCCAGGGTCGAGCAGATGATGAAGGCGAAGAAGTAGCGCGCGGCGCGGTTGCCGCGCAGCAGCTGGAGCGGGAAGCGCACGACGCCGCCGGTCGAGGCCTCGCGCGCCGCGCCCACCGTCTCCGCCAGCTCGGCCCCGCGCAGCCGGCGCTCGTTGCCCAGCAGCGCCAGCGCGGTCGGGATCAGCACGATCGCAGGGGTCATGTTGTACATCGCCTGCATCGCCTCGGGCGAGTAGCTGGGCATGAGCTGCTTCATGAACACCGCCGCGACGATCACGCTGCCGATCTGCATGGTCCAGACCAGCGCGACGACGATGCCGCGCGAGCGCGGGGTCGTCACATCGGCGATCAGCGCCAGGTGCGCGGCGCCTGCAGCCGCGAAGCCGACGCCGAAGACGATTAGCAGCGCGAAGCCGGCGACGATCGCCGGCAGCGAGCCGGCGCCCATCGCCCGCGCGACCGACGGCAGCGCCAGGAACACCAGGCTCGAGACCAGCAGGCCCAGCAGCAGGTACGGGCTGCGCCGGTAGCCCAGGATGGGGTAGCGGTCGGCCAGTCGCCCGAACATCACCTGGAACGGCGAGAGGAAGTGGTACAGGCCCAGCATCGTCGTGACCAGCACGGCCAGCACGCCAAGCTCGTAGATCGCGATGCGGTTGAAGTTGCTGGTCAGCAGCGCGAACATCCAGCCGATGCCGATCTTCGGCAGCGTCAGCTGGATGGCGCGCAGCACAAACCTCGCGGTGTGAAGCGCTCGCCTGAACATCGTGGTTCCTCCTGGTTTGAACGGTGAACTGTGAAAGGAGAAGGCTGAAGAATAAGCGCGGCAGACACATTCAAAGACGATCGACCGCAGATGGTAGACGATGAGCGCTGGCATCCTAATCGTCTATCGTCTATCGTCCATCGTCTCCTTGTATCAAACTATTGGCCGTCTACCGGCCTCAGCCCGCGCGTGATCGTCAGGGTGAAGCGCCGCTCGACCGGCAGCGCGCGCTCCAAGTCGCCCCACTCGGCCTCGGCCCAGGCGCGCAGGCGCACCAGCGCGGCCTGCAGCAGCTCGTCGCTCAGCATCCAGGTCTCGTTGTGCGTGCGCGCCGCCATCTGGCCGAGCAGCTCGGCCGGGCTCTGCGCGCTGCTCCAGCTCGCCGCGACCAGGTCGTCCTCGGTGGTGCCGCCGGCCAGCGCCAGCGCCTGTGCCATCACCGCCGGCGAGGCCGCGGCGGATGGGCGCAGCCCCGGCTCGAGCGTCATCACAACCTCGCGCAGCTTGCCGCGCAGCCGCCCCGCCACCGAGGCCGGGTCGAGCCAGTCGCGTCCCTGGGCGAACAGCCCGCCGGGCTGCAGCACGCGGATCGCCTCGGCCAGCACCTCCTGCCAGGCCGGCACGAGATGCAGCACATTGATCGAGAGCACCAGCGAGAAGCTGCGGTCGGCGAAGGGCAGGCGGGTGATGTCGGCGCGCGCGAAGCCTGGCGGCCGCGCGGCCGGCGAGGCGGACTGCCGCGCCGCCTGGATCATGGCCAGCTCGAGGTCGACCCCGACGACCCGGCCGCCGGCCGCGGCCACGGGGACGGCCACGCGACCCGCGCCGCAGCCCATGTCGAGGATGCGCCCGCCGGCCCTGGCCAGGCCACCGATCGCCGCGCCGAGCTGGGCAGCCGCGGCGGGCGGAAGCGCGTTGATCGCGTTGTACGAGCCGGCGATCTGCCGAAACGAGATCGCGCTATAGCTGACAGACATACGGCATTCCCGCAAACAGATCTGCGTCTCTCGTCGCGGGGACCCGTGTCCGGCGTCACTGTCGCGTCATGGCGAGCACGTAGATCATCACTTCAGGATCTGATAACGGTCGGATTATACTCGAGAATCGGGATACTGTCAGCTGCGGGGCTGCGCGCCCCTCGCGCGGCGGGCCGCGGGCGCCACGCCCCGGCGTAAGGGCGGCTCGCGAGCCGCCCTTACCGGAGCGCCGCGGGCGCTGCGCCCCAGAACATGCACCAGTTGCCCACACCCTGCGATCGGTGGTACTATTCAGCCTGATCCATCCCTTGCAGGAGCAGCGTATGAGCGACCGAACAGCCCGCCGAGTCGCCGGCTTCGGCACGACGATCTTCACCGAGATGAGCGCGCTGGCCGCCCAGCACGGCGCGGTCAACCTCGGCCAGGGCTTCCCGGACTTCGCCGGGCCTGAGTTCGTCAAGCGGGCCGCCGCCGCGGCGATCGCCGCCGACCTGAACCAGTACGCGCCGATGCCCGGCCTGCCCCATTTGCGCCAGGCCGTCGCCGCCCAGTGGCAGCGCGACTACGGCCGCGCGGTCGACTGGCAGGCCGAGGTGAGCGTCACCAGCGGCGCGACCGAGGCGCTCTGCGACGCGGCCCTGGCGCTGCTCGACCCCGGCGACCGCGCGATCGTCTTCGAGCCGGCCTACGACGCCTACGTGCCCGACATCACCATGGCCGGCGCGACGCCGATCCCGGTCAAGCTCCACCCCCCTCGGAAGGATGAAGGCAGAAAGATGAAGGATGCAGAGCAGCGTCCGAATGACGTTCTTCATCCTTCATCCTCGATCGCTCATCCTTCGAGCTGGTGGTTTGACCCGGCCGAGCTGCGTGCTGCCTTCGCCCAGCGCCCCAAGGTGATCTTCGTCAACACGCCGCACAACCCGACCGGCAAGGTCTTCACGCGCGCCGAGCTGGAGCTGATCGCCGCGCTCTGCCGCGAGCACGACGTGCTGGCGATCACCGACGAGGTGTACGACCGGCTGACCTACGATGGCGCCGCGCACGTGCCGCTCGCTACGCTGCCGGGGATGTGGGAGCGCACGCTGACGCTCAACAGCGTCGGCAAGACCTTCAGCGTCACCGGCTGGAAGGTCGGGTACTCCGTCGGGCCGGCCGCCCTGAGCCAGGCGCTGCGCGCGTCGCACCAGTGGGTCACGTTCGCGACCGCCACGCCGTTTCAGGAGGCGGCGGCGGTGGCGCTGGAGCAGTCGGACGCCAGCGGCTACTACGAGCAGCTGCGCGCCGAGTACGGCGAGCGGCGCGCCCTGCTGCGTCAGATCCTCGAGTCGGCTGGCCTGCCAACGCTGCCGGTCGAGGGCTCGTACTTCATCAGCGCCGACATCGGCGCGCTCGGCTTCGCCGACGACCGCGCGTTCTGCCGCTTCCTGACGACCGAGATCGGCGTCGCGGCCATCCCGACCTCGGCGTTCTACCTCGACCCGGCCGCAGCCCCGCCGCTGGCGCGCTTCTGCTTCGCCAAGACGATCGCGACGCTCGAAGCCGCCGGCGAGCGGCTCGCGCGACTGCGTGGGCGCGCGTAAGCCGCGCTCATCCATCGACCAAGGACGAAAGACCAAAGACCAACAATCCCGGCTTTGCCGATCGTTGGTCTTTGGGCCTTGGTCTTTCGTCTAGCTAGGCTACTCGCGCTCCGCGATCGGCACGAACCGGCGCAGCGCCGGCCCATCGTAGTCGGCCTTCGGGCGGATCAGCCGGTTGTCGGCCAGCTGCTCGCGGATGTGCGCCATCCAGCCGGCAACGCGGCTGATCGCGAACGCCGCGGTGAACAGATCCAGCGGCAGGCCGACCGTGTAGAGCAGCGGCGCGCTGTAGAACTCGACGTTCGGGTTGAGCTGGCGCCGCGTGAAGTGTGGGTGCTCGGCCACCACCCGCGCGACGGCGTCGGCGATCGCCTGCCACTGCCCCGCTCCGTCTGTGCCGAGCGCCTGGACCTGGCGGCGCAGATGGCGCACGCGCGGGTCCTCGACCTTGTAGATCCGGTGGCCGACGCCCATCAGCCGCTCGCGTCGCGCGATTATCTGCGCGACGTGCTCGTCGGCTAGCTCGGGCCTGCCGATCGCCAGGAACGTCTCCATCGCCTTCTGGTTGGCGCCGCCGTGCAGCAGCCCCTTCAGCGTGCCGATCGCCGCGACGATCGCGCAGTACACGTCCGCGCCGGCGCCGATCGCCACGCGCGCCGCGAAGGTCGAGGCGTTGAGCCCGTGCTCGGCCAGCAGCACCAGGTAGGTGTCGAAGGCCCGCGCCGCGGCCGGGCTCGGCTGCTCGCCGCGCAGCAGGTGTAGCAAGCTGGCCGCGTGCGACAGATCCGGGTCGGGCGCGACCGGCTGCTCGCCGCGCCGCCGGCGGTCCCACGCCGCGATCAGCGGGGGCATCTTGGCCAGAATGCGGATGCCGACGCGCTCGACCTGCTCAGGATCGAGCGCGTCGGCCTGCGCGTCGAGCTGGGCCAGGCCCGAGACCAGCGTTCGCAGCGCGTCCATCCCGTGGCCTGCGATCGGCACGCCTTCGACCAGCGCCAACTCGTCCGCGCTCAGCATACGCTCGGTCGCCAGCCGGGCGCGAAAGTCGCCCAGCTCCCGGCGCGACGGCAGCTCGCCGCGCCAGAGCAGATAGACCACCTCCTCGAAGCTCGCCGGATCGGCCAGGTCGTGAATATCGAAGCCGGCGTAGCTCAGCCGCCCGGCCGTACCGTCGATCGCGCTCAGCTTGGTCGTCGCCACCACGACATTCTCCAGGCCGCGCGCCGCCTGATCAGCTGTCATGGGAAGCTCCTTTCTTTGTGAATGTCGCCACATATTTGACAGCTATACTACCATGAGACTCGATATATATCAATAATACTTTATACGTATTGATTCAGATTGACGCATGGCTAGGCCCGGGCTATACTATAGCCAGGAGGTGCGCATGCAGACAATCGACGGCGTTGACTACATGGATGTGGACGAGGCGGCTTCTCTGCTAGGAGTGAAAAAGGCCACGCTGTACGCTTACGTCAGCCGTGGAACGCTCCAATCGTTCCGGCAAGGCGTGGGGCGCAAGCGGCTGTATCAGCGCAAGGATGTCGAGGCGCTACTGATGGTCCGGCGCGACGAAGAGTCGATACATATTGACGACGACGCGGTGGCGCGCGACGTCCATCTGCCGGATGCGGCAAGCTGGGCGGGGGAGCATTAGCCAGGGGCTGGGGAGACAAGGAGACAAGGAGACAAGGGACAAGAGGACTTGGGGCTTGGGGCATGCCGCTAGCTGAGGGCTGAGGACTGACGGCTGATTGACAAGGTGACGAGGTGACGAGGTGACGAGGTGGCGAGGGACTTGGGGCTTGGGGCTTGGGGCATGCCGCTAGCTGTCGACTGCCGACTGCCGACTGCCACCTGCCGACTGCGGGCTGCCCATCATCTCTGCTCGGTGATCAGCGCGAGGGTGAGCTGGCGCAGCGTGTTCAGCCGCAGGTCCATGCCCTCGGGGTAGAGGTAGAGGTCGTCGTGCAGCTTGCCCACCTCCATGCGCCGCTGCGCCACCGCGTCGCGGGCCGAGTCGCCGGCGCGCTCGTAGCGGGCGTAGGCCAGGTTCAGCGAGTTGTCGATCGCCACGAGCGACTGATCGACGCTGGGCAGCTCGTTGACCCGTAGCGCGGCCTGCGCATCGTCGATCTGGACGATCGCCAGCAGCAGGTAGATCTGGGCCTGCTTCCGGTCGGCCTCGGCGCGAATGTCGGCCAGCTCCTGCTGGGTGATCCCCTCGGCCAGCGGCGGCGCGGAGGGCGCGGGCGCGGCTGGCCGCGCGGTCGGCGCGGGAGTCGGCGGCGCGCTGGTCGGCGCGGCGACCTGGGCCGGCGGGCTCGTGGCGGGCCGCATGAGCGCCACTGCCGCGATCGTGATCGCGACCGCGACCGCGCCGGTGATGACGTGGGGCAGCGCCGCCCGAAGCCGGCGACCACGCGCAGCGCCCGGCCCCTGTGCGGGACCGGGCGCGCCGGCTTCCGGATCGAGGGCGCTCAACGGAACGCTCCTACTTTTCGATCTGGGCGGTCAGGAGGATCGCCTGGGCGATCTCGCGCATCGACTTGCGGGTGTTCATCGAGAGCTGCTGGATCCGGCGGAAGGCCTCGTGCTCCTTCAGGCCCTGCGTGTCCATCAGCACGCCCTTCGCCCGCTCGACCAGCTTGCGGGTCTCCAGCGTCTCCTGCAGGTCGCCGATCTTCTTCTCCATCTCCTGGAACTCAGAGTAGCGCGCGATCGCGATCTCGATCGCCGGCAGCAGCTCGGCGTCTTTGAATGGCTTGACCAGGTAGTTGACGACGCCGGCCTCGCGGGCACGGTCGACCAGATCGCGGTCGGAGTAGGCCGTGAGCAGCAGCACCGGGGCGATCTTGTCCTCGGTCAGGACCTTGGCGGCCTGAATGCCGTCGAGCTTCGGCATCTTGATATCCATGATCACCAGGTCGGGGCGTAGCTCGCGGGCCAGGTTGACCACGCTCACGCCGTCGCCGGCCTCGCCGACGACCAGGTAGCCAATGCCGACCAGAGTCTCCTTCAGGTTCATTCGGATGATCGACTCATCATCGGCGATCACGAGGCGCAGCTGCTGGGCCATTATCTTTCCCTCCGTATGCTGATGTCGTGCGCCGCTATCCCGCCGGGGGCAGATAGTGCACACATTTTGCGCTGCTTTTTGTATTCTGGCAGAAGTAAACCGGTTTGCGATTGTTCATTCTAGCACAATCCGTATGCGCCGGTCAAGCTGTGCAAAGCCTACATACGGCACTTGCAAGGAGCTTGTGCACGCCGCACAGGGCGCCCCCGGCGCGACAAGTCGAGCGCCTACAGGTCGGCCAGCTGATCGCTCAGCCAGTCGAAGCACTCCTGGTCGAGCAGGTAGCTCGTCGCAGCTCCGTCGCAGTCGGCCTTGATCAGGCCGGCGCAGCGCAAGATTTTGAGGTGTTGCGATAGGGTCGACTGGGCGCGGGCGAGGCCCTGCGGGAGCTGGAGCTGGATCTGGTTGCCGATGCAGCGCGGGTGCTGGCGAACGTAGCGCACAATCTGGAGGCGCACGGGGTTTCCCAGTGCCTTGAGGATCTGGTAGAGACGCTCGTCATCTCGCTCGCGGCGGGTCGTCGCCATCGCGTGCCTCCTCGCGTATGGCCTACTGTACCCGCATGCCCGAGCATTTGTCAAGCCCCGCTGAAGATGATCTCGCGCCGCGAGAAGATGTAGATCGCGAGGGAGAGCAGCCCCAGCGTCAGCGAGAGCTGGGCCAGCGGTATGGCGAAGGCGATCCCGCCATACTCTCGGCTGACCGACAGGGCGAAGCCGGTGAAGGCGGGCAGCAGCGGCGTGCTGAAGATCGTCCGCAGCACGCTCAGCGCGGCGGTCAGCGCCGCCGGCAGCCCCGCCAGCGTCTGCCCGCTCAGCAGGCTGCCCGAGAACGCGACCGCGATCAGCGCCAGCACCGCCAGGCGCCCGGTGCCGGGCAGCACCATCGGCGCCAGCAGCAGCAGCAGCGCGCCCAGCAGGGTGGCGTTGAGCAGCAGCGGGATCGAGCCGAGCAGCCAGCCGCGCAGGTCGAGATCGCGCACCGGGTTGTAGAGCGCGGTCGCCAGGCAGAGCAGCCCGTAGATGCTCCAGACGATCAGCTGGACGGCGAGGTACAGGCCCAGCAGGTAGCCGCCGCGCCCGATCCGCCGCACCAGCAAGAGGTAGCCCTGCGGCCGGTCGCCGAGCGACTGCACCGACGAGGCGGTGTAGAAGGTCAGGCCGAGCACGAACAGGCCGGTGGTGGAGAAGAAATACTCCGGCGGCGGCGCCGAGGTCCAGCGCCGCAGGAAGATGTAGAAGAAGATCACGCTCGCCAGCAGCTCGATCAGAATGCGCCCGGAGCGGGCGTACTCGACCAGCGTGAAGGCGACGAAGCGGAGTGTCCGGGTGAGTGAGCTCATAGGTGTGTCACGTTACATGCGCTTCATTAATGTATTATTTCAGCCGCCCTGGGAGTGTCATGCTGAGCCGCAGCGAAGCATCTCTTGAACGTCCAGAGAGATCCTTCGCTCCGGCTGCGGCCTCTGCTCAGGATGACACAGACTCTGGGTCAAATAATCCTATCGAACCCGGGTCGCAAGTGCGATAGCCTGTACTACGATTCCTGTTGGCGATCCTCGTCCCGCGGCTCTTGCTCGCGGCTGAGCAGCTCGTTCAGCAGGGTATCGCCCACGTCGGGGTGGCCGGGCGGCGCGAACAGCCCCGGCGGCGGCTCGATCGCCGCCGGAGCGGCCGGCCCGCCGCGCACGATCCGCCTGTAGATCTCCTCGAGCGGGCGCCCCTGCGGCTCCAGCGAGATGATCGGCACGTCGGCCTCGAGCAGCGCCCGCAGCACCTGGGCCTGGAGCCCCGGGGTGTTCGGCTCCAGGGTGATCTCGCGGCCGCTGCAGCGCACCGCCGGCGACACGCGCTGGAGCTGGGACACCAGCTCCGGCGGCAGGTGCGCGACAGTCAGCAGCGCCGTGCGGCCGGGCGCGCGCAGCGACTGCACGTCGACCTCGGCCGCCAGCCTTCCGCCGTACAGGATGCCCACGGTATCGCAGAGCTGATCGATCTCTTCGAGAATGTGGCTGGTCAGAAAGATCGTGTGCTTGTGGGCGCGCAGCTCGGTCAGCAGCCCGATCATCTCGCGCTGCCCGGCCGGGTCGAGGCCCGAGGTGGGCTCGTCGATCAGCAGCAGGTCGGGGTCGGCCAGCAGCGCCTGGGCGATGCCGAAGCGCTGCAACATGCCCTTCGAGTAGGTGGCGAGCCGCCGGTCGGCCGCGTCGAGCAGCCCGACCACGGCCAGCTCCTGCTCGACCCGGCGCGTCAGATCCGGCTCGCGCAGGTCGCTGAACTGGCCCAGGTAGCGCAGGTACTCGCGGCCGCTGTAGCGCAGGTGGTAGCGCAGCCGCTCCGGCAGGTAGCCCACTCGCCCGCGCGCAACCTCGAGGTCGCGCTGGCCGAACAGGCTGAGCGTGCCCTTGTTCGGCCTCAGGAAGCCGAGCAGCAGGTGGATCAGCGTGGACTTGCCCGAGCCGTTCGGCCCCAGCAGCCCGTACACCTGCCCCTGCGGCACGCACAGGTCGAGGCCCTTCAGCACCGCCAGGCCATCGTAGGACTTGTGCAGATTAACCGTCTCGATTGCGTACATGTATTTTTTCTGTTGCGGTGGGGTGGGGTTTGGGGCGGCGAAGCCGCCCCAAACTCCCACCTTCCTGCTCTGCGGGCCTTCGCGCCTTTGTGGTTATGCAAAAGGTATTGGATCTAGACGATCGCCAGGTACACCAGCCCGACCACGGCGATCGGCAGCGCGCGCCACCAGCACCAGCGCAGCGCGGCCGGCAAGGTCAGCCGCGGCAGCAGCGCGCCGGCGCGGCGCAGCAGCAGCGCGGTGAGCGCGAACAGGGCCAGCGCCACCGCCAGCGCCAGCGCGGGCCGGATGCTCCCGCCGGTCGGCGGCAGCGAGGCGACAGCCAGGGCGGCCAGCAAGGCGCCGCCGCGCGCGCTTCGCGCAAAGCGTACCAGACCTGTGGTTGCTTCGTCAAGCCCCTCTTCGGCGCCGGCGGCCGAGAGGCCGCGCTCCGCGCCGAACGGGCCGACGCCAATCGCGGCGGGCAGGGCCGCCAGCGCCGCCAGGCCGAGCAGCAGCCGCCCCGGCAGCTCGAGCAGCGTCCAGCCGGCGACGCCCCACAGCCCGGCGCCCAGCGCCAGCCAGCAGACGAAGCGCCCGGCCAGGCTCATCTGGGCCTCGCGGACCGCCGCGCGCGCCGCCAGCGTGGATGGCGCCAGCAGCCCCACCAGCGCGGGCAGCAGGAACGCGCCCTCCAGCGCCGCCCACAGCGCGATCGGGCTGCCGACCCACGGCCAGCCGGCCGCCGGGTGGAGCGGCCACGGCAGCAGCGCCAGGGTCAGGCCCGACAGCAGCAAGCTAGCCGCCGCGGCCGCGCCGTCGATCGTGCGCCAGGGCGCCGCGCCGCGCGCCCAGCCCGTCGCCAGCCGCCCCTCGGCCAGCCACGCGAACGCCAGCGCCAGCGCGAGTGTGAAGGCCAGGCCAGGGTAGAGCAAGATTGTTAGTGCGATACTCAACGTCTCTCTCAATTCCTGACGAGGTGACCAGGTGACCAGGTGACCAGGTGATCAGCATCAATCCCCAATACCTTTCACATACGAAGGCCCGGTTCCCCCTTTCCAAACCTTCGCGTCTGCGTGCCTTCGTGGTTATGTGAAACGTATTGCTCTAGTACAGCTTTCCAGAAGTTGGTTGCTGGTTGTCGCCCGTTGGTTCTGCGGTTCTGTGGTTCTGTGGCCACGGAACTGCAGCCCCGCAGCACCGATCGTGGCAGCCCAAACCCGACACGAACGTCCGGAACCTTGTACTAGCCCCTAGCCTCGTCACCCGGCCACCTTGTCGCCCGCCGCCTGCCGGATGGCCTCGACGATCGCGCCGGGCGCGGGCGGGCAGCCGTCGAGCTTGCGCGCGCTCAGCTCGGGCAGCTCGGCCAGGCCACCGCGGCCGAACGGGTGCCCGTCGATCGCGCAGCGCCCGACCGCCAGCAGCGGCACGCGCCCGGCCAGCTCCTGCCAGATCGCCAGAAAGACCGGCCGGCTCGCGCCCGTCAGCGGCCCGGTCAGCAGCAGCAGGTCGGCCCGATCAGGCCCCTCGGCCCAGGTCAGTCCGGCGTCGCTCGCCACCGCCGCCACGATCTCGGCGTCGCAGCCGCCGCAGGAGCCCGTGTTGATGCGGTAGACACGTATCATAGAGCCAATCTTACTTCGTTGGAACGTTCGAACGTGCTAACGTTCCACCATTTCAACTTGTAAACGACGTCGAGGTCAGGATCGGGCGTAAGGAACATTCGAACATGCTAACGTTCCAACGCTACAGCGCCTGAATAAACGTCAGCCCGCGAATCACCTCGTTGATCGTCCCGAGCAGCGGCTGCGGGTACAGCCCGATCCCCAGGCAGACCGCCAGCAAGAACGCGGTCAGCAGCGCCATGCCGCGCGGCTCGGGCTCCAGCCGGCGGTCGGCCGGCCGGTCGAGGTCGGTCATGCCGAGCAAGAGCGGGGTCTCCTCGGCGGGGCGCTCCTCGGATGGGCCGAGCAGCCGATCGCGCGACAGCCGGATCAGCGCGAGCAGCGCCAGCGCCGTGGCGAGCAGCAGCAGCCCCAGGTAGGCGCCGCCGCGCTGGGCCGCCGCCTGGTAGAGCAGCAGCTTGCTCGCGAAGCCGCTGAACGGCGGCAGGCCGAGCAGCGCCAGCCCGCCGCCGATCAGGCCCGTGCCGGCCACCGGCCAGCGCCACAGCAGGTCGCGCCGCACCACGTTGGGCGGCCGGCCGTCGGGCCGCTCCAGCAGGCCGATGCTCACAAACAGCAGCAGCACCGCGATCGTCTGGTTGAGCGCCTCGAACAGCGCGCCGGCCACCCCAACCTTATCCATCGTCGCCAGGCCAAAGATCACCATGCCGGCGTTGTAGACCACCAGGTAGCCGATCGTCCGCCGCATCCCCGCCTGAGCCAGCGCCAGCAGCCCGCCCAGCAGCGCCGTGATCACGCCGATCGCCATCAGCAGCACCAGCTTGTCTGCGCTCTCGGCTCCGCCCACCACCTCGATCGGGTAGAAGAAGAACTGGAACGAGTCGACCAGGAACAGCAGGCTGGTCACGTTGACCACCGCGACGATCAGGACCGAGACCATCGGCGCGGCGTGCTCGGCCAGGTCGGGCATCCAGGAGTGGAACGGCACGATCGCGAGCCGCAGGCCGAACCCGACGACGATCAGCGCCAGGATCAGGTGCGCCGGCGAGACACGGCCGGACGCATCGCCCGGCTGGTACACGCTCACCAGCACAAATGCCAGGTAGATCATCACGCCGGCGATCACCATGAGCACCAGGTACTTCAGCGCGGTCGCGATCGTCGTGCGCCCGACCAGCGCCGGGCTGCCGGTCGGCAGGTCGACGATCGCCATCACCGCCAGCAGCCCCGTGCTGACCAGCAGCAGCGACGCGACGAACGGCTCCTGCAGCAGCAGCAGGGTCGTGCTGGTGAGGCCCAGGATCAGCAGCGCGACCGGCACGAAGTTCTCGCCGTGCGGGATGCGCCAGGTCGCCAGCAGCGCCAGCGCGCCGATCCCGAGGAACGTCAGCAGGAACAGGCGCCCGAGCGGGTCGAGCGTCAGCGTCAGCCCGAGCAGCCGCGCCGGCTGGTCGAGCGGCAGGCGCGCCGCAAGGGCCATCTGGGCCAGCAGGGTCGCCACCGCGCCGACGATCACCAGGCGGGTCTGCTTCCGCAGCAAGAAGCTGCTGCAGCCCATTGTGATCGGGAAGAAGATTAAGAGCAGGTAGATCATATCGTAGTCGCGGATCAGCGTTTATACAGCTCATTCAGCTCAAGCGTCTTCAGGCGGCCGAACAGCAGGCCGCTCAGGTAGGCCACCACCAGCGCCAGCACGATCGTCAGCAGCCCGAGCAGCGCCAGCGGAAACACCTGCACGGTGCTCGAGATCGCGGTGTAGAGCACGTCGATGCTGCTGACGCACAGCAGCAGCCCCAGGCCGACCTTGAGCAGATCGCCGGCGACGACGATCGTGAACAGCCCGACCAGCCCGAGCCAGTACCAGACAAAGTCGATCGTGTAGGTCGTGCCGATCGGGTACAGCCGCGGCAGCGCCACGCTGGCCAGCGCCGCCAGCACCAGCGTCCAGAACGGGATCACGTAGTCGGCCAGCCGGAACGGCTCGGCGTCGACCTGGCGCTCAGCCCGGCGTGTGGCGCGGCGCAGCTCGGCCAGCGAGAACTCGTCCAGGTCCTCCAGGTTGTACTCGCGCGAGAACGTCAGCGCGGTGAGCGTCAGGATCGCCGTGGAGGCCACGCCAGCGATCAGCTTGACCAGCACGGTGGTGCTGATCGCAGCGCCGCCGAGGTGCAGGTCGGGGTTGATGAACTGCTGCTGGGCCAGGAAAAAGGCCACGCCGATATAGTTGACCAGCAGGGCCGAGAACGTCACCCGCCAGCTGCGCAGCAGCAGGATGATCGCCCCCGAGAGGGCGATGCAGACCGACGGCCAGTTGATATCGCTAAGGCTCATATCGACCTACTGGATAAACAGCATTATCACGACAATCACAGCGATCACCAGGCCCGCGAGGTAGTAGCGCTGCTCCAGCAGGGCCAGCCCGCGTCGCGAGGTGCGGCTCAGGCCCAGCAGCGCGCCCCACAGCCAGGCGAACGCGCGGGTCGCAGTGCCGAGCCAGCTGAGCCCGCGTAGGCTCTCGCCAAGCGCCTGCGGGCGCAGGACGCCGTCGGTCGCCAGACCAGCCGGTCGCCCGCGCCGCAGCAGCGCCGGCAGGCCGAGCAGCGCCAGCGCGGCAAGGCCACAGGCCAGCTGTGTCGCCAGGCCAGGCAGCGCCGGCGCGGCCGTCGTCGCCGCGGGCGCCAGCGCGCGCTGCGCGGGCGCCAGCCAGCCAGCCCAGGCGAGCTGCGGCGCAATGCCAAACACCAGCAGCGGCGCGGCGCTTGCGGCGGCCACAAGCCCGATCGCGGAAAGCCGGCGCGGCTGCGCATCGAGATCGCCGGCAGGGGAGGGGGCCGCGCCGCGCCAGAAGCTCGCCAGCGGCGCGACGGCCGTGAGCGCCAGCAGCGCGCTGCCGGCCAGCAGCGGCGGGATCGCCCAGGGCGCGGTGCGCAGCAGCTCGTCGACCAGCCAGCGCCGCGGCCACATCCCCGACCAGCCGGGCAGCCCGGCCGCGGCGGCCGCGCCCGCCAGGAACACCAGCCCCGGCAGGATCAGCGGCTCGCGCAGCTTGATCTCGGACAGCTGGTCGGTGCCGGCGCGGCGCTCCAGAATAGCCACGGCGAGGTAGCACGCGAGCGCGGAGGCCGCCGCGTTCGCCAGCAGCGCCGGCCCGGCCACCCGCAGCGCCGCGCCGCCCTGCCCGGTGGCGATCAGCAGCAGGCCCATCTGGGCGCTGAGCTGCCAGGCGATCAGCCTGCGCAGGCGACCGGCACTGGCCGCGCCGGCCGCGCAGACCAGCAGGGTCGCCAGGCCGAGCAGGGTCAGCGTGAGCCGCCAGGCCGGGCCGGGCGGCACGCTCAGGCCCGCGAAGAATCGGATCAGCGCGTAGCCGCCGAGCAGCGGCAGCCCCAGCGCGAGCAGCGCGCCGGCCAGCGCCGCGGGCGCTTCGGCAAGCTCCTGAAACGGTGCGTGCAGCGGCGGCGCGCCCAGCGCCAGCAGGCCCACCGCCGTCCAGCAGACCAGCGTCGCCTGGCGAGCCACTGCGCCGGGCAGCGCGACAGGCGCCAGCAGCGCGGCGCCCAGCAGCGCCAGCGCGCCCAGCAGCCCCGTCAGCAGCACCACCAGCGGCGCGTCCGAGCCGGACAGCGCGCCGCTGGCCCGCAGCGCCAGGAACACCAGCAGCGTCGCGGTCGCCCACAAGAACGGCAAGAACAGCAGGCTCTGATCGGCCAGCCCCGCGACGACGGCCAGCAGCGCCAGCAGCGCCGCTGCGAACAGCCCGCCAAAGCCGCGCAGGTTCGGCGGCAGCCCCAGCGCGAGCGCCAGCAGCGCCAGGCCCCCGCCGACAAGCGCCAGCAGCGCCAGCGCCCAGCTCACCGCGTCGAACCGCAGCACGATCTCGACCGAGTAATTCTCGAGCGCGATCCAGCTCTGGTCGACCAGCTCCAGCGGCAGCCCGCCGCGCGCGCGCGCGACCAGCAGCGCGGCCCCGCAGGCCAGCAGCGCCACGCCGGCCGCCACCCCCAGGTAGCGCGTCGGCACAGACCCGCTCAGCACCAGGCACAGCAGCGCGACAAGAAGCGTTAGGATGAAGGCAAGCGTCAGCATCGTGTCACAGTCGCCGGTCGTCCGTCATCAGACAGACGCGTCAGCGCTCGGCGCAGGCGGTGCATGGGTCGGTCGAAACGATAATCGCCACGGCATTGTCGAGCAGGGCGCCCGAGAGCAGCGTTCGCACCAGCAGCCGGTCGAGCTGGCGCGGCGCGTCGATCCGCGCGCGCGTCAGCCGCCCGCCGTCGCTCTCGAGCGTGTAGCGGATCAGGCCGCGCGGCCCCTCGGCGACCCCGGAGCCCTGCCCGGTCGGCAGGTCCTCCGGCAGCTCGCCGCGCGCCTGGCCTTCGGGCAGGTTCTGGAGCGCCTGCTCGATCAGCTTCGCGCTCTCGTAGGACTCGAGCAGCAGCAAGATCAGCCGCGCGTAGACGTCGCCGCCCTCCTGAGTGATCGGCTTGAACTCCAGCTGCGCGTAGCCGGCGTACGGGTGGTCGGCCCGCGCGTCGCGCACGACCCCCGACGCCCGGCCGAGCGGGCCGCGCACGCCGAACTGCTCGGCCGCCGTCCGTGGCAGCGCGCCGACCTCGACGGTGCGCGCCAGCAGCGGCCGGTGGTCGATCATGCGATCGGCGAAACGGTAGATGCCGCGATTGAGCTTGGGGAGCGCCACCAGCAGCGCCTCGCGGTCGGGCGGCGCCAGGTCGCGCCGCAGCCCGCCGGGCAGGCACAGATCGGGGATGACGCGCGCGCCGCTGATCGCCTGCAGCGGGTGGAGCGCCAGCTCGCGCAGCCTGCCCAGCTCGGCGGCGTGCGGCTCCATGCCGAGCGCCTGCACGATCGTCGCGGCGGCGCCCAGGTGCGAGGCGATCCGCTCCAGCTCGGCGACCACGCAGCGCAGGTGGCTCGCGCGCTCCGAGACCACGATCCCGCCAAGCTGCTCGATCGCCTGGCAGAAAGCCAGCGAGTGAGCAAACGAGCACACACCACAGATCCGGGTGACCAGATGGAGAGCCTGCGGAAGATCCAGCCGGGGCAGCCGCTCGGCGCAGCCCCGCTCGTTGAAACCATCCTGGTATTCGATGTCGACGATCCGCTCGCCGTCTAGCTTGAGCTCGAAACGCTGAGGTCCGCGCCAGGCGGGGTGAAATGGCCCCAGCGCCAGCGAATAGGTCACGGCTCCTCCCACGCAATGCATGGATTAGGCTGCGCATTATACCATAGGACGTGCGCCGGATCACCCCGGGCGTGTCGTATGCTGTTGCGCGCCCGCACGCGGGCGGGCTGAAGCCCGCCGCTACTGGTACGCAGCCCGCTGCCGCGGGCTGCGTGAGTCGGGCCCGCCTTGCAAACCGCCCCTCCAAACGGCCCCGCCCAGCGATCTCAAATGCCTGGCCTCTAGGTGCGACCGCACGTAGAGGCCAGAAGAATACCCCCTCTCCCACGGGAGAAGGGGCAGGGGGCGAGGGTCGCCAAACCTACGTGAACTCGCGCTCCAGCTCGACCACCCGCACGCGCTTGGTCCAGCGGTAGTCCGGCGAGCAGTGCGTGCGCATGCAGTCGTCCTTGTTCAGCGCCAGCACGCGCGGGTCGCCCAGGCTGGAGTTCACCACGTCGCGCGTCCGGCCATTGTAGGTGAACGGGGCGACGTACAGGTTGACGTGGTAGGCGCGGTCGACCGACAGGTCGCCCTTGCCGTAGATCAGAATGTCGCCAGGCAGCCACGGCTCGGCGTCGCCGACCTGCCTGAGCGCGCCCTGGTTGGCTGCGTCGGGCCGGTAGTAGTTGGCGGCCCGCGGCCCCGTGCGGCCGGTGCCGGTCGGGTCGGAGACATTACTCCACAGCCGCACGCCCGCCTCGTTCAGGCAGATCGTGACCAGATCGGCGCAGACGATATCGCCGTCGGGCGCGAACTTGCGCAGCTCGGGGAACTTCGCCAGGTCGTCGCCGTCGCTGCCGAGCAGGCCGATCGCCCGGTTGATCAGCCGGCGCACCCGCTCGGGCACCTGCCCGGCGCCCTGCCCTGGCGGCGGCGGCGGCGGCTGGTTCGACGTGACCGGGGCGGGCTGCCAGGTGCTCACGATGTCGGGCTTCGGCAGCGCGCTCAGGCGCTTGATCTGCCCGTCCGGCCCGGCGTAGATCGTGTCGAGCGCGAAGATCTGTATGTCGATCGGCGTGCCCTCGAAGTCGGCTCGGGTGACGGGGCCGAGCGGCGCGCCGAGCTTGTTCGCGGCCGCGAACTGCTGGTGCGGCGAGCTCGGGTTGTAGGCCGCCCCGATCGCGGCGTAGGTCTCGGCCCAGATCGGCGCGTAGGCCGGGTCGCCCGGCGCCGTCTGGCCCAGCCGGCGGCAGCCCGACCCCTCGGCCCTGGGGGTGTACAGCGTGTCGCCGGCGAACACCTGCACGGCGTAGAGCCCATCCGCCGTCGCGTAGTTCCGGCTGATCGGCGCGCCGAGGTGCTCCTGAAGCGCCACCTGGTGGAACTTCCAGCCGGGCTGGAAGGTGTTGTTGCCGCGCATGGCCACGCGGCTCTCGCTCACGGCCAGGCTGGATCGATAGCTCGCGTCGACCAGCGCGCGCGCCAGGCCGGTCGGCGCGACGCTCGCGCCGAGCAGGCTGTTGAGGCTCTGGATCTGATCCCAGTTGCGCCCCTCGTTGCAGATCGTGTCGCGCGCGAAGGGCTGGTAGCCGTACGAGCGCGGATCTCCCGCCGGCTGGATCTGGGTCGGGTCGCTGGGCGCCAGCGGCGCGCCCAGGTCGAACTTCGCGGCGTGCAGGTGGAACGACCAGTCGATATGAAACGCCCCGCCGCGCTGCTTGTGGGTCAGATCCTGCAGGCGCAGCCACAGCCGCTGGGCGGCCAGCGGGTCGTCCTCGAGGCCCAGCGTCGCAGCGCCGGCCGCCCTGGTGGCCGCCCGCGTGGGCCGCGCCGGCGCCGGCGCCGGCGGCTGCGGCGGGAAGTAGCGGCTGAGCGCCGCGAGCGGCTGCCCACCGATCGCCGGCTGCCAGCGCACCACCGCGTCCTCGTCCAGCGCGAAGTAGACCAGCAGGGCGTCGAGCAGCCACTGCAGCGCGGCAAGCTGCGCCGAGCCCGCCCCGCCGTCCAGCCGGTGCTCGAGCATAATGCCGACGCTGATCAGATCGATGTTGCGCGTGCGCTTTTCCCACCTGGCGCTGCCGCTGTGCCGCGCGGCGCGCTTCTCCGAGACCAGCTGGGTAATCTGGCCGTTGGCGTCGACGTAGTAGTGCGGGGCGGAGGCCGACCGGGGCGCGCTGAACGCCGCGATCGAGTCGGGCGCGGAGCCGAGATCGCTGTGGAGCACGATCAGCTGGACGTTGTGGTCGCGGCGCGGGGCGCTGGCCGATGCCGGCGCGGCCCGCTTGTGAACCTCGAACTCAGTCATACAACCTCCTGCGCTACGATAAACAGCCGCCTAGTACACGTCTGCGGACGTTCGTATCGGGTTCGCTCGACGGAAGACCGACGACGGGAGACGAATGCGTGCCGTCTTCCGTCGTCGGTCTTCCGTCAGCACCAGGAAGGCATTTCTGCCGAGCTGTGCTAGATCTCCACACTAGCCGAACCGCACGTCGCTCTCGGCGGCGGCGTAGAGCTGGGCGACCGCCAGGTGCGCGTAGAGCAGCGCGCTGCACGCCAGCCACACGAGGATCAGCCGGGCCGGCCCGCCGACGAGCCAGCTCAGCAGCGCCAGCAGCACGAACGGGAGGTAGGCCGGCAGCGAGAGCAGCCGCGCGCGACCGTACACAGCGCGCGCTCGCGGCTGCAGCGCCGCGCGGAGCGTGCGCGACCCCAAGGCATTCTCGATCTGGCCGGCCTCGACATAGATCAGCCGCCCGATCGGCGACACGCCGATCATGAAGGCGGCCAGCTGGTAGAGCCCCAGCGCCGCCAGCCCCGCGGCCAGCAGCCAGGACCCGCCCGCCCCGCCGGCCAGCAGCACGACGCTGACGCAGAAGAACAGCAGCCCGATCGCAAAGATCGGCAGGCCAAAGAAGAGGATATCGATCAGCACGGCGAACAGCCCGATGATGTAGCGGGCCGACCACTCGCGCCAGGGCGGCAGCGGCGTCGGGAAGCCCTTGCGCGTGTTCTCCAGGCTCTCCATCACCAGCCCGGCCGCCCAGGGGTAGCCCACCAGCGTGAGCATCAGCGCCCCGCCGATCAAGATCTTGCGCCACCAGAGCCGATCGCGGTGGATGTTGGCGAGCGCGGTGCGTAGATTCATCAGTAGTCAGCCGTCAGTAGCCAGGATTCAGCAGTCATTGACGCTCATCGCCACACAGCGGCGCTGACTGCTGATACCTGACTACCAGCTACTCCTCGATCAGGTATCGCCGCAGCACGTCCAGCGCCAGCGTCCCCACGAACTCCCAGCCCTCGTCGAGCGCCAGGTCGAACCGGCGGGTCGCCTCGACGACGCCGGCCGGGTGGGACAGCGCCACGAACACCGCGGTGAAGCCATCGGCGCCCGGCGCCGAGGCCGGCTGGACGCCCAGCCCCAGGTCGGACCGCCACTGGTCGACCGCCTGGCGCGCCCCGGAGCGGGCCAAGCTGCGCGCGGCCTCGTCGTCGGTCGGCCGGTCGAGCGGATGGATGATCGCGCCGCGCAACACCTGCCGCCCGATCGGCGTGGCGGTGAGCGTACGAAAGACCGGCGCGCGGTCGTTGCCCTCGTAGAGCGCGAGCGAGTGCCCGCGCTCGGCGATCAGCCGCGCCGCCGCCTGATCGAGCGGCTCGGCGCCGACCAGGTGCTCGCCGAGCCGCGCGCGGAGGGTCGCCTCCACGGCGTCGGCCAGCGCCACGGCCTCGGCCCGGCTGGCGGCCCGCGCGCCGATCCGCAGCTCGTACTGGGCGCGCTTGGCCGAGATGCCGAGCGTCGGGTTCTCCTGGGCCATCAGGTCGGCCACGATCTCGCCGATCTGGCTCTCGCTCAGCCCGGCGGCGTGCAGCGTGCGCACGAGGATCGTGCCGGTCTGGCCGCGCTCGTCGCGCAGGTAGGGCAGGATCGCGTTCTCCCACAGGTAGCGCATCTCGTAGGGCACGCCGGGGAGCGCCACCACCGTGCCGCGCGCGTCCTCGACGATGAACGAGGGCGCGGTGCCGCGCGGGTTCTCGACGATCCGCGCGCCCTCGGGCGCGTAGGCTTGGCGGCGGTTGCTCTCGCTCATGGTCCGCCCGAACGAGCGAAAGCGCGCCTCGATCTGATCGAGCAGGTGCTGGTGGAACACCAGCGGGCGGCCGAGCGCGCGCGCGATCGCCTCGCGGGTCATGTCGTCCACGGTCGGGCCGAGCCCGCCGGTGCAGATCACCAGCTTGGCGCGGCCGAGCGCCTCGGACACCACCGCGGCGATCCGCTCCTCGTTGTCGCCGACCACGGCTTTGCGGAACAGGCCGACGCCCACCCCGGCCAGCTGGCGCGCGAGGTAGGCGCTGTTGGTGTCGACCGTCTCGCCCAGCAGCAGCTCCGAGCCGATCGCGATGATCTCGGCGTTCATGAGCCTCCAGGGGTCAGGCGTCAGGCGTCAGAATAGCCTCGGATTATTCTGAATTCTGACTCTCGGCTCCTGATTTGGCGCTGATGATGCGGGTGTGGTACTCATCCCACAGCTGCTGCTCGCGCGTCGCGCTGGCCTGCCGCGCGACGTCGAGCGTATCGTTGACCAGATTGCGGATGCCCTGGCGCGTGGCCGTGCCGGAGCGCGGCGCGCTGATGACCACGGCGGCCGCGCCGATCGCCGCGCCGATGACAAAGCCGAGCAGAAAGCGTCCCATAACCCCTCCTCGCTTGAGCAGCTACCGATCGCGGCGGAGCGCGCCGTAGACGGCGTTGAGCGCACGATCGGCCGCGGTGCCCTGAATATCCCACTGATTCGTCAAGAATACAAACACCAGGTCCCACTCAGGGTCGATACACAGCAGCGTGCCGGTGGCCCCGCCGTGCAGGTAGGCCCGTGGCGATGCAAGCGCCTCGGGGCCGAGCTTACCCCAGCCCAGGCCGTACATAGCTGGGGTCGTCTGTCCATCCGAAACCTGTGTCAGGCCGCCGGTCTGCAGCCGCGCCATCGTCTCGATCGCCGCCGGCGAGAGCAGGTGGTAGTCGCCGGCGCGCCCGCCGCGCAGCAGCGCCTGGCCGAACGCGATCAGATCCGCGGCGGTGCTCCACAGGCCGCCGCCGGGGGTCGCCACCGAGGTGTAGTAGGCCAGCCAGCGATCGAAGTCCGGCGCGAGCCCGTAGACCGGCATCGCGCGCGCGCGCTGGTCGCCCTCGGGGGCGAACGACGTGTCGCGCATGCCCAGCGGCCGGAAGATCTGGCGGCGCAGCAGCTCCGGGTACGGGGCGCCGCCCAGCCGCGAGATCAGCTCGGCCAGAATATAGAACGAGAACGAGCAGTACTCGAAGCGCGCGCCCGGCTCGAAGCGCAGCCCGCTGCGGCAGGCCAGCTGCACCAGCTCCGGCGCCGTGGCGCGGCGCGCGCCCGCCAGCTCGGCCTGCCAGGCCGAATCGTCCAGCCCGGACGTGTGCGTCAGGATATGCCAGGTCGTGACAAGCTGCTTGCCGGCCTGCGCGAACTCCGGGATGTAGGTCGCGACCGGCGCTGAGAGCAGCAGCAGCCCGTCCTCGACCAGCCGCATGATCGCCGTCGCGACGATCGGCTTGGTGATCGAGGCCAGCAGAAAGATGCTATCCTCGCGCGCCGGGGCCATGCCGGGCCGCGACAGCGCGCGCTTCAGGATCGTGGCGCTGGAGCTGGCCACCGCGATCACCGCCGACGGGTAACCGCCCTCGCGCACGGCGGCATCGGCGACGCCGACCGCGCGCTGGAGGCGATTCATATCCACCTGCACCAACGAAGATCGCGGCTGCATACAGCTCAATACCTCTGCTCTATATCACTCACGCTCCTCATCCCAGCGCAGATTCGGTCCGTCAAACACCAGCGACACATTGTTCAATCAGCTCAAGCCGCACCACAGAAGCAAAACTTGTGGTGCCGTCAAAGCCGACAAGCTCGTACCGGCTATCGGCGATTGGCTCCAAACCTAACGAGCGAGCCGCCGATTGGGGGATCAGCGTAACATCCGCGCCACTATCAAGGAGCATTGGGACGTCGGCTACAATACCACCTGTTTGGCTGTTGCGTAAAGTGATGGCTGCGACAGGAGCGGGAGGGTTGAACTGGCTGACGTCATACGCCGGCATCGGCTGGCCCCTCTGTGATCTCCATAGCAAAATCGGCCACCTGCGCTGCATTCGCAAGTCTAGGGCTAACAATGCGTGCAATCTGTGAGATCTGCATGCCCGGCACTACAACGTATACTTTAGCATTCTCAGGTAGTTGCACATTGCTGGTGAGCCTTATCTTCCCATGCTCTACAATGCCTTCAAACGTTGCAATATTCATTACAACCTCTCGCCCTTCGCATAGGCACGTAGTGGCGACCCAGCCGCCTGAACGCCGCCTGAAGTCGCCACTACCATGCTGTCGATCGTTCCTATCGCTTCGCGGCGATATCGGCCTGCGCGCGATCGAGAAAGCGGTCGAACGGCAGCGCGCCCAGGTCCTCGCCGCTGCGCAGCCGCACCGCCACCGCGCCGGCGGCCTGCTCTTTGTCGCCGATTATAAGCATGTATGGAACCTTTTGCAACTGCGCGCGGCGGATCTTGGCCTGCATGCGCTCCTTGCTCTCGTCCAGCTCGGCGCGCAGCCCGGCCGCCTGCAGCCGCCCCAGCAGCTCGCGGCCATACGCGCCGTGCTTGTCATCCGAGATCGGGATGACCATCGCCTGCACCGGCGCCAGCCAGACCGGGAACGCGCCGGCGAAATGCTCGATGATCACGCCCAGGAACCGCTCGGTCGAGCCAGTCACCGCCCGGTGCAGCACCACCGGCGTGTGCGGCTGGCCGTCCTCGCCGATGTACTCCAGGCCGAGCCGGCGCGGCTGGATGAAGTCGACCTGGATCGTCGAGAGCTGCCACTCCCGCCCGAGCACGTCGCGCGCGATGAAGTCGGCCTTCGGCCCGTAGATCGCCGCCTCGCCCGGCGCCTCGCGGTAGTCGACCTCGTAGCGGATCAGGGCCTGGCGCAGCGCGTTTTCGGCCAGGTCCCAGGCCTCGTCGTCGGCGATGTACTTGCCGCCCTCGCCGCGCAGCGACAGGTCGACCCGGTAGTCGCTGAACTGGTAGGCCTCCAGCACCTCGCGGATCAGCATCAGCGCGCGGCCGAACTCATCCTCGATCTGGTCGGGCCGGCAGAAGATATGGCAGTCGTCCTGGGTCAGCGCCCGCACGCGCGTCAGCCCGTTGAGCGTGCCGCGGTCCTCGTAGCGGTACAGCGTGGCGAACTCGGCGAAGCGCATCGGCAGGTCGCGGTACGAGTGGATGCCCATCTCCTTGTACAGCGTCATGTGCGAGGGGCAGTTCATCGGCTTGAGCCGGTAGATGTGCTCCTCGTCCTCGACCATCGGCGGGAACATGTTCTCGCGGTAGGCGTCGTAGTGGCCCGACTTCTTGTACAGGCTCTCCTTGACGACGTTGCCGGTCCAGACGTGCTGGTAGCCGTGGCGCGTCTGCGTCTCGCGCACGTAGCTCTCCATCGTGTGGCGCAGCATCTCGCCCTTGGGCGAGAACAGCGGCAGCCCCGGCCCGACGTCGTCGGAGAAGTAGAACAGCCCGAGGTCCTTGCCGAGCTTGCGGTGATCGCGCTTCTTGGCCTCTTCGAGCCGGTACAGGTACTGTTCGAGCTCCTGCTTGCTGTTCCAGGCCGTGCCGTAGATCCGCTGGAGCATCGGGCGCTTCTCGTCGCCGCGCCAGTACGCGCCGGCTACGCTCAGCAGCCTGAAGCCCTCCGGCGCGATCTCGCCCGTGCGCGCCAGGTGCGGCCCGCGGCACAGGTCCTCGAACGTGTCGTGCTTGTAGGTCGAGATCACCTGGCTGCCCGAGCCCGCCGCGCCGTACTCGTCCTGGCCGGCCGCCAGCCCAGCGATCAGCTCCAGCTTGTACGGCTGGTCTTTGAACAGCGCGCGCGCCTCGTCCGCGCTCACCGCCCGGTACGCGAACGGGTAGTCGCCCGCGATGATCCGCCGCATGCCCGCCTCCACCTCCGCCAGGTCGTCCGGCGTCAGCGAGCGCGGCAAGTCGAAGTCGTAGTAGAAGCCGTCCTCGATCGGCGGGCCGATCGCGATCTTGCCCTCGGGGAACAGCTCCAGCACCGCCTCGGCCATCACGTGCGCCGCCGAGTGCCGCAGCCGGTAGTAGGGATCGTTGTCCGGTGAAACTGGCATGGCAAACCTCCCTGAGACTTGAGGCTTGAGGCTTGAGGCTTGAGGCTTGTACGACGAGCGCTTTGCAAGCCTCAAGTTCCTAGCCTCAAACGGCTACTTTTCGATCGTTATGACAAGCTCTCCCTCGCCCACTTCTACGTTGGTGATCCGGCGGCCCTGGATGGCGAGCTGGTCGTTCAGCTGGCGCTCGAGCGCGCTGGTCAGATCCGGCAGCGCGACCAGCTGGCCGAGCGGGCCGTCGAGCCGCGGGTTCACCGCGATGATCCGGCCGTTCTGGACCGCCAGGCCCATGCGCGCGGTGCTGATCGTGCCAAACGCGCGCAGGTCGGTCTGGACCTCGCCGGGCACGAAGTGGACCTGGGCCGACTCGACCGGCTTAAGCGAATCGGCGTGGGCGGCCAGGTACTCGTTGGCCTGCGCCTCGCTAACGCGCACCTCGCCCGAGGGCAGCGCGGCGATCGCGGTCGGCAGCGCGGCGGCCGCGCCCTGCTCGATCTGCTGGTTGGTCTGCGCGCCGACGTTGCTGCGCAGCTGCTCGCCGATCTGCTGGCCGATATACTGGCTGACCTGCGGGCGCAGCCAGAAGCGGTAGGCCAGCAAGGCCAGCAGCAGCACCCAGACCAGCAGCACCAGCCAGGCCAGGCAGCCAAGCCCGCGCCGACGGGGCCGCTCGGGCGGGCGGCGGTACGGGCGATCGTATTGATAGCTCATCTCTCGCTCCTGGTAAAAACAAAAAACCCCCGCCCCGCGATCGGGACGAAGGCATCGCTTCGTGGTTCCACCCAACTTCATTGCAGATTGCAGATTGCAGATTGTAGATTACGCTAGCATAATCCGAATCTGAAAGCTGAAATCCGAAATCTCAAAGGCCTGCTATCGGTGGCCGGCCGCGCTCCCATACTTGCCTGGCGGCGTTGGGGGAGCGGCTCGGAGGTGGTGTTCGCCTGGCTCGTGGCCGGTCGCGCTCTCAGTCGGTGGCGCGCCCTCCCTGAAGGCTGTGGCCTGGCTACTCGTCCTCGTCAACGCAGATTTCTGTTTGTGAAGCGGATCATACCACGCGCACGAGCGGTATGTCAAGTCAGTCCTCCGCCGTATTAATGTGGTATGTTCCTCTGATCACCCCACCCCCTGCCCCCTCCCCTGCCAGGGGCGGGGGAAACACAGTTAGCGTGGTGGTGCGGTCGCTTTGCGACCACACCACCACGCCAACAATACCCCCCCTCTCCCGCGTACGGGAGAGGGGGTAGGGGGGTGAGGGCCGACGTTGCACGAATCCTGTCTTTCATATTTGGCAGAGGGCCAGAGGCCAAAAACATACTGGCATCAGCATTGCAGTAGAATAGGGCTGATGCAGAAAGAGAGCTAGACTATGGCAAAGAAAGACATACCGGGGCGCCAGAATCACCGGCGCCACGCGCCCCGCTCGCTCAACCGCGCGGCGATCAGCGGCAAGTCGACCGAGGACGAGCGCCTCTTGAGCAAGCCCCTGCCGGAGCAGGAGCTGTTCACCAACACCGACCCGTGGCGGGTGTTCAGGATCATGGGCGAGTTTGTCGAGGGCTTCGAGGCGCTGGCCGCGCTCGGCCCGGCGGTCACGCTGTTCGGCTCGGCGCGCGTCCGGCAGGACGACCCGATGTACCAGGCCGCCGAGGAGACCGCGCGGCTGCTCGGCGAGGCCGGCTTCGCGATCATCACCGGCGGCGGGCCGGGCATTATGGAGGCCGGCAACCGCGGCGCGCGCATCGCCGGCGTCAAGTCGATCGGCCTGAACATCGAGCTGCCGTTCGAGCAGGGCGTCAACGGCTATGTCGACATCGCGGTCGAGTTTCGCTACTTCTTCGTCCGCAAGACTATGTTCGTCAAGTACACCCAGGGGTTTGTGATCTTCCCCGGCGGCTTCGGCACGATGGACGAGCTGTTCGAGGCGCTGACGCTCATCCAGACCGGCAAGGTGCAGAACTTCCCGGTGATCCTGTTCGGATCGGCCTACTGGGGCGGCCTGCGCGAGTGGCTGCGCGCGACCATGCTGTCGGAGGGCAAGATCGCCGCGGCCGACCTCGACCTGCTGGTGATCGCCGACTCGCCGGCCGAGGTGCGCGACATGATCGTCCAGGCGACCCGCGAGCAGCGCTGGCGCGCCGACGAGGAGCACGCCGCCCGCGAGGAGACCCGCAGGGTCATGGGTAGTGAGCAGTAGACTCGGATACCCCCGTATCAGAATACGCTTGCCACAATCTGCAATCTGCAATCTGCAATTGCGCTAGGGATGCGCGATCAGCGGCAGGTATAGCCGCCGGTTGTCCGCGACCGCCACGGCGACATACGCGAGCCAGAAGCGCCCGCTGGCCGTCCCGGTGTTGTCGCCGAAGAACAGGAAGCTCGGCGTCTCGTACGGGTCCACCGGGGCCTGAAAGCCGCTATAGTCGCGCAGCCGGCCCGTCAGGATCGCCTGGCCGCCGCCGGAGAGGCGGTAGCGGTCGCCCGCGATCGCCAGGGTGTAGGTGATCGGGCCGGTGGTGTCGAAGGCCGCGCCCTCCGCGTGCGTAAACAGCGTGCCGTCGGGCGGCTCGTGCGCGCCGTCCTCCTGCGCCCAGATCTGGCCCTCCCAGAAGCCAAGCTCGATCGCCCGCTTATCTGCGCTGACCGCGATCGCGCTGAAGCCGGCCCGGTCGGCGATGCCGTCCTTATCCTTGTCGGCGCCCGCGGCGGAATGATCCTCACGCTCCACCCGCGCGGTGAACGTGACCGTGTAGCCGGTCGCGCGGTCGAGCGCCGGCACGGGCGCGCTGCTGCCGAGGAAGCCCCCGGCGCTCGCGGCGTAGCCGGCCCACATGGTCATGCTGGCGGTCGTGTCGACCATCGTCGCCCCGCCCTGGTTGGCGCGCACCGCCGGGCCGTCGCGAGTCACGTAGGCCCAGCCCTGCCGATCCGGCGCAGTGCCCGCCGCCCCGTCGTACAGCACCGTCGCCGCGGCGCCCGCTGTGGACGCCACGGCCCCGCCCGCGGCGCACAGCGATGCCGCGAGCAGGGCGATCACCCACAGATGTCGGGCCACGCGCAGCCAGTCCATTGCTTGCCTACCAAATCGCGCCAGATAAAGGCCACCGTTCGCACATTCGCGCGTTCCACGTCGACGCGAGACGAAGGACGAAAGACCAACGACCAAGGTCAGCGTGCCAACGTTCGTTCGCTCTACCGGCAGATCGCCGCCACCGTCCCGCCCGTCAGCGCGGCCAGATCGCGCGTCGCGAGCGAGATCAGCACGGTCGGGTCGCCGGTGCCGCCATAGACGCGATCGAGCCGCGCCACCGCCTCGTCGATCAGCGTCGGCAGGGCCTCGCGGTGGCCGAACGACGGCATGCAGCCGACCACAAAGCCGGTGATCGCATAGGCGCGCTCGGCCGCGGCCAGGCCGACCTTCTTGCGCCCAACGCCGTAGTGCTGCGCCAGCGCGCGGTCGTCGATGCGCGACAGGCCGGCGGCGATCACCAGCACCGGCGCGCCGGCGACCAGGCAGACGATGTTCTTGGTCATCGCGGCGACGGGGACGCCAAGCGCCGCCGCCGCCAGCTCGACCGTCGGCATCGGGCGGCCGGCCGGGTGCAGCTCCACCGCGACCCCGCGCGCCGCGGCCAGGTCGCGTAGCTGCTCGGGGCTGCGCAGAGAGACGGCTGGTTCCATCGCACACCTTCCAGAAATGCTGTTTGCCCACAGCCCCAGCCCTCCTCTCGGGTTACGGGAGAGGTGGGTATCCTTCTGGCATCTGCGTGCGGTCGCTGTGCGACCGCACGCAGATGCCGAGAATTCCCCCTCCCCGCATGCGGGGAGGGGGCAGGGGGTGGGGTGATCCAGAATATCACCACGATTATAGCGCAAGCGCGGCGCAGACGACTAACAATCTTGTCATCGTCGACGCGCGACAATTGTCGCTGGCTCGAATCGGAGCGCGCTGGTATACTGTTGCTCGTTTCCCCACGTGGCGCCGCCGGGCTGCTGACACAGACAGGCGGCATGTATCGAGGACCTATGCTATTTCGACTTGGCCTGCCCGAGTGCCTGATCATCCTGGTCGTGCTGCTGATCGTGGCAGGCCTGGCCTACCGTGGTGGCTACTTCCGCGCCCGCCGGCGGAAATAGAGAAGGAGCATACCGATGGCTACCCCTTCAACGCCCGCCGCGCCCGACGTTTGGACCGACCACTGGGCCACGGCGGTCAGCTCGATCACCAGCTCGGCGATCCGCGAGCTGCTCAAGGTGACCGAGCAGCCCGGCGTGATCTCGTTCGCAGGCGGCCTGCCCGCGCCGGAGTGCTTCCCGGCCGAGGAGATCGCGCTGGCGGCCGAGCGCGTGCTGGCGCGCGAGGCCGGCCGGGTGCTGCAGTACGGGCCGACCGAGGGCTTCCCGCCGCTGCGCCAGCTGCTGGCCGAGCTAATGCGCGCTCGCGGCCTGCCGGTCGCGGCCGACCAGATCCTGATCCTCAGCGGGTCGCAGCAGGGGCTCGACATGGCCGGCAAGCTGCTGATCGACCCCGGCGACGTCGTGCTGGTCGAGCAGCCGACCTACATGGGTGCGCTGCAGGCATTTCGGCCCTACCGCCCGAGCTTCGTGTCGCTGCCGATGGACCAGGACGGGCTGCAGATCGACGCGCTCGAGCGGGCGCTGGACGAGCTGGCGCGCGCCGGGCGCGTGCCGAAGTTCCTCTACACGGTCGCGAGCTTCCAGAACCCCACCGGCGTGACGATGTCGGCCGAGCGGCGGCGCGCGCTGATCGACCTGGCGGCGCGGCGCGGGCTGCCGATCGTCGAGGACGACCCGTACGGCCAGCTGCGCTACAGCGGCGAGGCGCCGCCGCTGCTCGCCGCGCTGGACGCCGAGCTCCATGACGGGCCGCGCCAGGTGCTCTACCTGAGCACCTTCTCCAAGTTGCTGGCGCCGGGGCTGCGGATCGGCTGGGCTGTCGGGCCGGAGGCGCTGCTGCGCCGCATGGTCCAGGTCAAACAGGGGCTCGACCTGCACACCGGCTCGCTGGCCCAGGCGATCGCCTACGAGACCTGCCGCGACGGCCTGCTCGACCGGCAGATCCCCAAGATCCGGCGGATCTACCACGAGCGGCGCGACGCGATGCTTGGCGCGCTGGAGCGCATGATGCCGCCCGGCGCGCGCTGGACCCGGCCCGAGGGCGGGATGTTCCTGTGGGTGACCTTGCCCGAGCAGCTCAGGGCCAAGGATCTGCTGCAGCGCGCGATCGAGCGGCAGGTCGCGTTCGTTCCCGGCGCCGACTTCCACGCGAATGGCGGCGGCGAGAACACGCTGCGGCTGAACTTCTCGTACTCGCCGCCCGACCGGATCGAGGAGGGCGTCCGTCGCCTCGCCGCGGCGATCGGCGAGGTTGCCGGGTAGTAAGCAACATCCGCGCATTGCGCAAATCTTCGCGAACAACATGAAACCGTTCGCGGGAATTCGCGCAATGCGCGGATAGGTCTGCCCCAAGCGGCCGAGCTACCCCTCCAGGCCGATCACGATCCGCTTGTTGCTGGCGCCCTTGGAGCGCGTCTTCAGCAGCCGCACCGCCCCGACCTCGCCGGTGCGCGCGACGTGCGTGCCGCCGTCGGCCTGCAGGTCCAGCCCGACGATGTTGACCGTGCGCACCTGCGCGATCCCCTCCGGCAGCAGGTTGATCTTGGTGCGGATGAGATCGGGGATCTGGAAGGCCTCGGCGCGCGGCAGGATCTTGACCTCGACCGGGCGGTCGGCCGCGACCTCCTGGTTGACCTTCGCGACGATCTCCTGGGCCAGCTCGTTCGAGAAGTTCGCCAGCTCGAAGTCCAGCCGGCCCTCGTCGGTGTCCATGTTCCCGCCCGTCACCGGCGCCTGGTAGTCGCGCCAGATCACGCCGCAGAGCAGGTGCAGCGCGGTGTGCGTCCGCATGAGCCTGTAGCGCCGGCCCCAGTCGACGACGCCGCGCAGCTGGTCGCCCGGCGCCGGCAGCCCCTCACCCGCCAGCGTGTGCCAGACCAGCTCGCCCTCGCGGCGAACGTCGGTCACGGCCCAGGTCCGGGCGCCGTCGCTCAGCGTGCCCGCGTCGGCGGGCTGGCCGCCGCCCGTCGCGTACAGCGCCGTCCGGTCCAGCGCGACGCGCGCCCCCTCGACCGCGACGACCCGGGCGGTAAACTCCTTAAGGTACGAGTCGGTGTGGTAGAGCAGCTCGGTCATGCGTTGCCCCCTCTGATCTCGCCTGCCGGCGATCTGCTGGTCGGCGACATTATAGCGCGCATGGCGCGGTCTGCGGGGAGCCCTACACCCCTTCTTTTTTGCGGAGGAATATACTCTTGACATTCTGATGATGCCAGCAAGAATACCCCCTCTCCCAGCGAGAGAGGGGGCAGGGGGTGAGGGCCACAACAGGCCTACAGCTCCTCGACCCGCCGCCAGATCGCGGGGGCGAGCCGCAGGGCGTGCGCGGCGATTGCGGCCTCGTCCAGCGTCAGCAGCGCGCGGTCGCGCATCAGCATGCGCCCGCCGCAGATCGTGTGCGTGACGTGGCTGCCGTCCATGCCGAAGATCAGCTGCCAGGGGTAGTTGCCGTCGGTCAGCGGCGTGTAGGGCCAGTAGTCGAGCAGGATGATGTCGGCCAGCACGCCAGGCGCCAGCGCGCCGACCGGCCGGGGGAAGAACAGCCCGGCGATCGCGGCGTTGTTGTCGAACGCCATCGCCAGCAGCCGGTCGCCCGGCAGCGCGCGCGGGTCGCCTTTGGCGGCGCGGTGCATCAGGTAGGCCGCGTGGATCTCGGCGAACATGTTGTTGGTGAAGCCGTCGTTGCCCAGGCCGAGCGTGATGCCCTGGCCGAGCAGCCGCTCGACCTCGGCCGCGCCGACGGCGTTGTTCATGTTGCTGCGCGGCTGGTGGCTGACCTTGGTCCGCGTGGCGCGCAGGATGTCGATCTCGCGCTCGTCGACGTGGATGGCGTGCGCAACTAGCGTCTTCGGCCCCAGAATGCCCTTGCGCGCCAGACGTTCGGCCACGCGCACGCCGTACTTCTGCAGGCTGTCGGCCTCGTCGGCGGGGTCCTCGGCCACGTGGATGTGGAAGCCGCTGTCCAGCCCGTCGGCCGCCGCGAGGCAGGCGTCCAGCGTCTCGTCGCTCAGCGTGAAGGCGGCGTGCAGCCCGAACGAGCCGCCGAGCCGCGGGCTGGGGTTGGCCCGCAGCCGCTTGAGGAAGCGCGCGTTCTCGGCGATGCCGGCCCTGGCGCCGGCCGGCCCGTTGCGGTCGGTCACCTCGTAGCACAGCCCGACCCGCAGGCCGGACTCGATCGCGGCCTCGGCCAGCGCGTCCAGCGAGCCGTCGATCTGGCTCGGGCTGGCGTGGTGGTCGATCAGCGTGGTCGTGCCGTGGCGAATGGCGTCGACCAGCCCGACCAGTGCGCTGTACTTGCTATCCTCGAGCGTGAGCGCGCGGTCGAGCTTCCACCACAGCCGCTCCAGGATCTGCATGAAGTTCGCCGCCGGCTCGCCGGGCACGGCCATCCCGCGCGCGAACGCGCTGTAGAAGTGGGTGTGCGCGCAGATCATGCCCGGCATCACGATCTTGCCGGCCGCGTCCAGCCGCTCGGCGTGCGGGTAGCGGCGCTCCAGCTCGGCGCTGGCGCCCAGGTCGACGATCGTGTCGCCGTCGTAGTACAGCGCGCCGTCGGCGATCACGCGCCGCTCACTACCGAACGTGAGCACGGTCCCGTGGGTGATGAGCATAGCGTTGCTCCCTGGGGTAAATGAAGGATGAAGGATGAAGGATGAAGGATGAACGCTGAGAACTTCACCTTGTCACCTTGTCACCTTGTCACCTTGTCACCTTGTCAGCCGTCAGCCGTCAGCCGATCCCAAGTCCCAAGCCCCAAGTCCCAAGCCCCAAGTCCCACAGTCACCTTGTCACCTTGTCACCTTGTCAATCGCGGATTTGAGCCACTTGCGGTCGGCCGGCAGGCTATAGCAGCGCGCGCCGGTGGCGTTGGAGATCGCGTTGACAATCGCGGGCGCGGTCGGGATCGAGGCCAGCTCGCCCACGCCCTTGGCGCCGTACGGCCCGCCGCTGGTCTCCTCCTCGACGAAGAACTGGACGACCTCGGGCGTCTGGTCGATGCGCGGCAGGTGGCACTTGTGCAGCGAGTCGGTCTTCACGTAGCCGTCCTCGATCACGAACCGCTCCTGCAGCGCCAAGCCAAGCCCCATCGAGATGCCGCCCTCGACCTGGCCCTGCAGCCCGAGCGGGTTGAGCGCCCGCCCCACGTCGTTGGCGGCGACGATCGCGAGCACGCGCGTCTCGCCGGTCTTTATGTCGACCTCCACCAGCGCGGCCT
This sequence comes from Candidatus Ribeiella danica, assembly GCA_016717335.1. GTDB lineage: Bacteria > Chloroflexota > Chloroflexia > Chloroflexales > Roseiflexaceae > Ribeiella > Ribeiella danica. The sequence goes on along the minus strand of JADKFS010000001.1, from coordinate 3,099,250 downwards.
GCACGCCGAAGCCGTAGGCGTAGTGCTGGTACTTCTCGGTGTGCGGCGCGACGTACTGGTAGGCCACCTTGGGCACCTGGCCCTCGCGGCAGGCTGCCTTGACCACCTCGTTCAACGGGGCGCGCCGGCCGTCGACGCCGACGTAGCCCTCCTCGAACAGCAGCCGGTCGGGCGGCGCGTCCAGCATCTCGGCGGCCGTGCGGCTCAGCAGGTCGCGCACGGCCCGGCTGGCGTGGCGCGCGGCGTTGCCGGTCACGTAGGTCTGGCGCGACGCCGTGGTCGCCTCGCCGTCGGTGGTCAGGTCGGTGTCGGCCAGCAGCACGTCGACCTGCTCGTAGGGCACGCCCAGCTCCTCGGCCACGATCTGGGCCAGCACGGTCGGCAGGCCCTGGCCGATCTCGGCCGCGCCGGCGCGCACGATCGCCCGCCCATCGGGGTAGATCTCAACCTCCGCCCCGGCGGCGTCGTACGCGCCGCTGCCGTAGCCGGTGTTCTTGTAGGCGCAGGCGAGCCCCCAGGCGCGCCGCTTGTCGCCCTCGGCCGCCACGAACGGGCGCCGCTCGACCTCGGCGGCCACCAGCTCCAGGCACTGCGGCAGCCCGCAGCTCTCGGTCAGCACGTGGCCGGCCAGGGTGCGCCGGCCGGGCGCCAGCACGTTCTTGCGGCGGATCTCCAGCGGCGAGATGCCCAGCTGCTCGGCCAGCAGGTCCATCTGGCTCTCCATCGCGAAGCCGCTCTGGGTCACGCCGAAGCCGCGGAAGGCGCCCGACGGCACGTTGTTCGTGAACATCGCGTAGGTGTCGACCAGGCTGTTCGGCACCTCGTACGGCCCGGCAGCATGGGTGGTGGCGCGCAGCATCACGTGGTTGCTCAAGCTGGCGTAGGCGCCGCCGTCGCCGTAGATCTCGACCTCGTGCGCGAGCAGGCGGCCGTCCTTCGCCGCGCCGGTCTTCATCCTGATGATCGTGGCGTGGCGTTTCGGGTGCACCAGCAGCGACTCCTTGCGGCTGAAGACCATCTTGACCGGGCGCCCGGTGGCCCAGGCCGCCAGCGCGGCGTGCACCTGCACCGACACATCCTCCTTGCCGCCGAACGCGCCGCCGATCAGGCAGTTGACCACGCGCACGCGCTCCTCGGGCAGGCCCAGGGTCGCGGCGATCTGGCGGCGATCGTTGAATGGGATCTGGCCGCCGGCGTAGACCGTGATCCGCCCATCGGCGCCGGGCACCGCCAGGCCGGCCTCCGGCTCGATGAAGGCGTGGTCGACCGTCTGGGTGCGGTACTCGCGCTCCACCACCACGTCGGCCTGCGCGAAGCCGGCCGCGAGATCGCCGTGATCCAGGTGGAAGTGCGCCAGCAGGTTGCCGCCTTCGCGCCGCTCGTGCAGGATGGGCGCGCCAGGGCGGGCCGCCTCCTTCGGGCCGGTCACGACCGGCAGCGGCTCGTAGTCCACCTCGATCAGCTCGAGCGCCTGCTCGGCGATCTGCTCGGTCTCGGCCACCACCAGCGCGATTGCGTCGCCGACGTAGCGCACCTTGTCGTAGCACAGCACCGGCCAGTCGATCTCGTGGACGCCGCAGTCCTTGCGGCCGGGGATGTCGTCGGCGGTCAGCACCGCCGCCACGCCGGGCAGCGCCCTCGCCTTGCTCGTGTCGACCTTGAGCAGGCGCGCGTGCGGGTAGCGGCTGCGCAGCGCGCGGGCGTGCAGCATCCCCGCGACGTACAGGTCGTCGGCGTAGACCCCTTTGCCGGTGACTTTGTCGAGCGCGTCGGGCCGCGGCAGACGCCGGCTGATCGCCTTCAGCGGCGCCTTGACGCTCGGCGGGGGTGCGACCGGCTGCCCGGCGGCCTGCTGGATCGCGCGGACGATCGCGTTGTAGCCGGTGCAGCGGCAGATGTTCCAGCGGTGCGCCTCGTGGATCTGTTCGAGGCTCGGAGAGGGGGTTCGCTCCAGCAGCGCCACGCTCGACATAATGAAGCCGGGCGTGCAGAAGCCGCACTGGGTGGCGCCCTGGTCGATAAATGCCTGCTGTAAAGGATGAAGGCTGGGGGATGAAGGATGAAGCGTGGGGTCGCCCCCCCCGTCACTCTGCCTTCCGGCGAGCCCCTCGATCGTCGTTATCGCCGCGCCCTCGGCCCGCTTCATCGGCACCAGGCACGATCGCACCGCCTCGCCGTCCTTGATGACCATACAGCTGCCGCAGTGGCCGTTGGCGCAGCCGTCCTTGACGCCGGTCAGGCGCAGATCGTCGCGCAGCACGTCCATCAGGTAGGTCTGCGGCGTGGCGCTCACCTCGCGCTGCTCGCCGTTGACGACCAGGGTGTAGGTCTGCTGTTCGGTCATCTCGAAAGCCTTTCATAGTGCGCCGTATCGATCTCACCCTGGCCGCGAAACGTCAGCGGGCGCTCGCCGTCGGCCACGAACTCGGAGGGCGCCAGGGCGATCGTCGCGCGGCGGCCGTCCAGCGTCTGCAGCTCTGCGACCAGCGTCTGCCCGGCCACGGCGGCGCGCAGCTCGGCGGCGCGCTCCTGCGCCTCGAAGATCCCGCCCCACCCCTGCGCGTCGTCCCAGATCACCGCGACCCCGCTCGCCAGGGGCGCGTGCGTCTCCAGGTCGAAGAGCGCGGCGGGCGTTCGTACTGTAAGGGTCATTGTCTCATCCTCACGGCGTAAGGCTTGATCTGCGCTATCTGCAGATCAGTAGATTCAATCCGCGGATAACACGGATTCGGCGGATATCTGGAGCTATGACCAACCTTTATCCGCAGTATCCGCGCTATCCGCGGATCATATTCATTGGAGCCATAGCCAACCTTTATCCGCAGTATCCGCGCTATCTGCAGATCAGTTAAGTTTGATCCGCGGATAACACGGATTCAGCGGATATCTGGAGCTATGATCAACCTTTATCCGCAGTATCCGCGCTATCTGCAGATCAGTTAAGTTTGATCCGCGGATAACACGGATTCAGCGGATATCTGGAGCTATGACCAACCTTTATCCGCAGTATCCGCCCTATCCGCGGATCAGTTAAGTTTGATCCGCAGTATCCGCCCTATCCGCGGATCATACCGAACGCACCTACTGCCGACCGCTCGTCTCCACCACATGCCCGGCCCCGCCGCGCAGCATGCCGACCGGCTCGCCGCTGAGCGGGTGCACGATCCCGCGCTCCCTGGTCGCCTGCGGCATCAGCAGCGCGTTGGTCGGGCAGCGCGCCACGCACAGCCCGCAGCCGAAGCAGCGCTCGGGGTTGAACTCGGCCAGCTTGCCGACCATGTAGATCGCGTCGTAGTGGCAGCTGCGCTCGCACAGCTTGCAGCCGATGCATTCCCCCTCGTCGTACAGGATCGGCACGCTGTAGGTGTGTGGCTGCAGGCTCTGCCAGCGGCGAATGCCCAGCCCGACCACGTCGCCCACGCTCGCGTAGCCGCGCTTGTCCAGCCATGCGCCGACCTCGGCGGCGATCGCGCCGTACACGCGCGGGCCGCGGGTCAGCGCGGCGCTGCAGACCTGCACGGCGCTCGCGCCGGCCATCAGCATCTCGATCGCGTCCTCGCCCTTAGCGATGCCGCCGCAGCCAATCACCGGGATCTTGACCGCGCGCGCGATGTCGAACACGCAGCGCAGCGCCAGCGGCTTGAGCGAGGCCCCCGAGAGCCAGCCGTGCCCGTCGCCGCCCGCCAGCACCGGCTCGGCCGTCTCGATGTCGATGCCCATGCACGGGCCGAACGCGTCGATCGCCACGATCGCGTCGGCGCCGGCCGCCTCGCAGGCCCGCGCGACTTCGGCCATCGCGCCGCCGCCGAGCAGCCCCAGCTTGACGAGCACCGGCAGATCCAGCGCGGCCTTGGCGGCCCGGATCGCGTCGAGCAGCGGCTCGGGGTGGCGGCTCAGCGCCATGCTCGAGAGGTGCGACGCCTCGCGCGCCGCCGCTGCGGGGTCGGCCATCAGTCCGCCCGACTCGCGCACGTAGTGGGTGGAGATCTCGACCGCGTCGGCGAACGGCCCGACGCGCGGCGCCAGGCTGGCCACCTCGGCGGCGCTGTAGCCGATATTGACGATCAGTGGGATTCCGGCGGCCGCGGCCGCCTCGCGCGCCTCGGCGTAGTCGCGCTCCAGCCAGCGCTCGACCGGGTGGGCCGACCAGAGCTGGTTGTTCAGCAGCCCGCCGCGCACCTCGCGGTAGGGCGTCAGCTCGGGCGCCGGCATGGTCGAGACCGTGTGCGTGACCAGCCCGCCCCCGCCGCCCTCGGCCGCAGCGCGCAGCAGCGTGCCGTCCGCAACGTTCGGCCCCGCGCCCGGCAGCACCGGGTTGCGGAACGTCAGCCCGCAGATGGTTGTGGTGAGGTCGGCCATCATAGCTCCTTGCAAGGATGAAGGATGATGTTCGAATGTCCAAGCCCAAGTTCCAAGCCCAAGCCCCAAGCCCCAAGCCCCGGGATCTTGTCACCTTGTCACACCCCAAGCCCCAAGCCCCAAGCCCCAAGCCCCAAGCCCCAAGCCCCACGGCACCTTGTCACCTTGTCACGCGTCACCGCGCCGCCATCTTCTTCACAGCCAGCCCGCGGATGTCATCCACCGACGCATAGCCGTGATGGTCCAGCCAGTCGCTGAGCTGGGACGCGATCGTGCCGTAGACGCCGGGGCCGCGCATGATCGCCGCGGTGCAGACCTGCACGATGCTCGCGCCGGCCATGATGAACTCGATCGCGTCCTCGCCGCGGCTGACCCCGCCGACGCCGACGATCGGCAGATCGACCGCCTGGGCGATATCGAAGACGCAGCGCACCGACAGCGGCTTGATCGCCGGGCCGGAGAGCCAGCCGTAGCCGTTCGGGCCGCCCATCAGCGGGTAGCCGCTCTCGATGTCGAGCCCGAAGGCCGGCCCGAGCGAGTTGGTCGCCACGATCGCGTCGGCGCCGGCCGCCTTGGCAGCCTTGGCAGCTGCGGTCATCTCGCGCCCCAGCGGGCTCATCTTCACGAAGACCGGTACGTCCAGCGCGCGCTTGGCGGCGGCGATCGCCTCGATCATCGGGGTGGCGTCCTCGCCGAGGTAGTGGGTCGAGAGTTCGACCGCGTCGGCCCAGGGCCGGACACGCGGCGCCAGCTGGGCGATCTCCTCGCCGGTGTAGCCCATGCTGATGATCAGCGGTACGCCGGCCTCGTCGGCCGCGCGCCGGGCGATCGCGTACTCGCGCAGCAGCCAGCGCTCGGGCGGCATCTCCGACCACAGCTCGGTGTTCAGGAAGCCGCCCTTGACCTCGGCCATGTGCGGCATCGGCACCGGCGCCGCGTCGACCGAGATCGTCTTCGAGAGCAGGCCGCCCGCGCCGCCGCGCATCGCCTCCTCAAGCATGCGCCCGTCGCGCACGTTCGGCCCGGCCGCCGGCAGCACCGGGTTGCGGAACCTCAGCCCGCAGACTTCGACGGTGAGATTTGCCATAGCTATTCCTACTCAGGGGTCAGGGAGCAGGGGTCAGGGGTCAGGCGCCATGAGGCTCGATGAACCCCTAGCCCCTGGCCCCTAGCCCCTAATCCCCGGCCGCTAGCGCATCGTAAGCGCCATCACCGCCTTCTGCACGTGCAGGCGGTTCTCGGCCTCGTCGTAGACCACCGAGCGCGGGCCGTCGATCACGGCGTCGGCGACCTCGATGTTGCGGTCGGCCGGCAGGCAGTGCATGTACAGCGCGTCCGGCTTCGCCAGCGCCATGCGCCGCTCGTCGGTGATCCAGCTGGTGTACTTCTTGCCGATCGCCGCGCTGGCCTCCTTGTCCTCGGTCGTCAGCCAGCAGCCCCAGCTCTTCGGGTAGACGATGTCGGCGCCCGCGAAGCCAGCGTCCATGTCGTCCATCACCTCGAAGCTGCCGCCGGCCTGGCGCGCGTTGTCCTGCGCCTGCTGGACGATGTCGGGCATCAGCTTGAACTCGGGCGGGTGCACCAGCCGCACGTTCATGCCGTAGCGGCTCATCAGCAGGATGAGATCTTGCGGCACGCTCAGCGGCTTCTGGTAGCTGCTGGCGTAGGCGTAGCTCACCGCGATCGTCTTGCCGCGCGGGTCGCCCTTCTTCTCCATGATCGTCAGCAGGTCGGCCAGGATCTGGAACGGGTGGTAGATGTCGCACTGCATGTTCAGCACCGGGACGCGGCTTGCGGCGGCCACCTCGCGGATGTACGCGTTGCCGACGCCCCAGTCGCACTGGCGGATGGCGATCCCGTCGAAGTAGCGGCCGTAGATCTCGCCGATCTCGCGGGCGGTGTCGCCGTGGCTGATCTGGGTGGTGACGCTATCGATGAACGCGCCGTGCCCGCCCAGCTGGGCGATGCCGGCCTCGAAGCTGGCGCGCGTGCGGGTGCTGGAGAAGAAGAACAGCATGCCCAGCACCTTGTCGCGCAGGTAGGCGTGCTCGCGGCCCACCGCGCGGGCGCGCTTGAGGTCGAGCGCCAGGTCCAGCACCGTGTCGACCTCGTCCTTGGTCCACTCCTGGGTCGTGATCATATCGCGGCCGCGCAGGTTGGTTTGCATTGATCTCGTCTCCTTGATAACGTGTCTGCTGTGCTTGTGGGACTTGGGACTTGGGACTTGGGACTTGGGACTTGGGACTTGGGACTTGGGATTCTATCTCCTTGTCTCCTTGTCTCCTTGTCTCCTTGTCTCCTGTCTCCTTGTCTCCCGCTCCGCGCAGCCCTAGCCCCTAGCCCCTGGCCGCCAGGATCGCCGGCAGCAAAGCATAGAACTCGGTCGCCTTGACCACGTCGTCGAGCGACACGCTGTCCTCGGTGGTGTGGGCGGTCACCTCGTCGCCCGGCCCGAAGCCGATCGAGGGGATTCCGGCCTTGCCGGCCCAGTAGATGCCGTTGGTGCTGAAGTTCCACTTGCCGGCCGGCGCCTCCGGCAGCCCGATCGCCGCGCGCGCCCGCAGCCCGGCCGCGACCAGCGGGTGCGTCTCCTCGAGCGCCCAGGCCGGGAAGTACTTGTCGACCGGGAACACGAAGCCGGTGTAGCTCGGCTCGTCGTAGAACAGCTCCTCCAGCGCAATGCTGCCGCGCTGCTCGGCCGGGATCAGCGCCTCGATCTGGGCGCGCACGTCGGCCTTGGTCTCGCCGAAGGTCATGCGCCGGTCGATGAAGATCGTGCACTCGTCCGGCACGGCGTTGATCGAGGGAGTCTTGACCTGCATGTCGCTGACGGTGATCTTGCCGTGCCCGAGGAACTTGTGGTCGCCGAGCTGCGGCTCGAGCTTGCTGATCGCGTCGATCACCGGCAGCATCTTGTAGATCGCGTTGTCGCCCAGGTGATTCGAGGCGGCGTGCGCGCTCTTGCCCTTGGCGGTGATCTTCAGCTCCAGCCGGCCCTTGTGGCCGCGGTAGACCTGCATCCTGGTCGGCTCGCCGATCACGACCATGTCCGGCCGCACGCCGGGGTCCACCTCGGCGAAGCTGTTCGGCGCGATGCCGTCGCACCACTCCTCCATATTGCCGAAGTAGTACATCGTGTACTGGTCCGGGTCGATCAGGCCCAGGTCGCGGCCAAGCGCGATGCCGTAGATCATGCCTGGCGTCGAGCCCTTCTCGTCGCAGGCGCCGCGCGCGTACAGCACGCCGTCCTCGACCTTGCCCTCGAACGGGTCCCAGCGCCAGGCCGACGGGTCGCCGACGCCGACCGTGTCGATGTGGCTGTCGTAGACGATCACGGTCGGGCCGTGGCCGACGCGCCCGAGGATGTTGCCCATCTTGTCGAAGCGCACCTCGTCGAAGCCGAGCTGGCGCATCTCGTCGGCCACCCGCTCGCCGACCGGGCCGATCTGGCTGTCCATGCTGGGGATGGCGCAGATCTCGCGCAGGAATCGGATGATCGCCTCGCGGCGCTGTTCGACTGCGGCGTGCAGCGCCGCGGCCGGCTGTTGGTTGCTCATCGAGTGTCTACCTTTTCTTTGGGGCCTGCCGCCCCCACCTTTTTCGTTTTTGGGGATAGGTTTTTTACGTAAGCGCGTCCTGGCGCGCCGCTGGCCCCCACCCCTGCCAGCGGCGGAGGCCAGGGGGACGGGTGATCGGACGCGTCGGCGAGCTGCATCTGTAAGGTAACGTCGTGCCTTATGCGCCACTATACGGCAGCGCGATCTAGCTAAGAGTAAAGAACTGTTTACCATATGGGCAGATCGGTTCACCAGCCAGGGACGGGGCGCGTGCTACAATGCGTGAAGGTTGTCCCCGTTGCCCCGCTCCACGCGGGGCGCGGCGGCTTTTCTGGCGCCGAGATCGCGGCCGGCCACACGAGAGAGCGGTGTGATATGCACTACCAGTGGAGATGCTCGCGCTGCGGCGCCACCTACGCGCCCGACGCGGCGCGCTACGCCTGCCCGCGCTGCGGCGACGCGGCGCTGCTCGATATGCTGCCCGACTACGCGGCGATCGCCGCCGCCTGGGGTCGGCACGACCTCGCCGCCGACGACCGGCGCTCGATCTGGCGCTATGGGCCGCTGCTGCCGCTGGGACTTGGGACTTGGGACTTGGGACTTGGGGCGAATGGCCCAAGCCCCAAGCCCCTAGCCCCTAGCCTCTCGTCCGTCGGCTGGACCCCGCTCTACCACGCCGAGCGCCTGGGCCGATCGATCGGCCTGTCGCGGCTGTTCATCAAGGACGACGGGCGCAACCCGACCGGCTCGTTCAAGGACCGCGCCAGCGCGGTGGTGGTCGCCAGGGCGCTGGAGCTGGGCGAGCGCACCGTCGCGACCGCATCGTCCGGCAACGCCGCGGCGGCGCTGGCCGGGCTGGGCGCAGCGGCCGACCTGCGCTGCATCATCTTCGTGCCGCAGAGCGCGCCCGAGGCCAAGGTCGCGCAGCTGCTGATCTACGGCGCCACGGTGCTGCTGGTCGAGGGCGGCTACGACGACGCGTTCGAGCTGTGCCTGGCGGCCTGCAAGGAGTGGGGCTGGTACTGCCGCAACACGGGATACAACCCCTGCACGACCGAGGGCAAGAAGACCTGCGCGCTCGAGATCGTCGAGCAACTGGCCTGGCAGGCGCCCGACACCGTAGTGGTCGCCTCCGGCGACGGCAACATCATCACCGGGCTACACCGCGGCTTCCAGGACGCGCTGGCGCTCGGCTGGATCGAGCGGGCGCCGCGGCTGATCGGCGTGCAGTCGAGCGCGGCCCCGGCGCTGTACCGCGCCTGGCGCGACGGCGCGGACGACGTGGCGCCCGACCGCGCCGAGACCCTGGCCGACAGCATCAACGTCGGGCTGCCGCGCGACGGCTTCCGGGCGCTGCGGGCCGCGCGCGCGACCGGCGGCATGTTCGTCGCCGTCGAGGACGAGGCCATCCTGCAGGCGATCGGCGTGGTCGCGCGCAGCAGCGGGATCTTCACCGAGCCGGCCGGCGCCGCCGCCTTCGCGGGCCTGTTCCAGCTGGCCGAGCGCGGCGAGATCCGCCCCGACGAGCGCGTCGTCGTCGTCAACACCGGCAATGGCCTGAAGGATATCCGCGCCGCCGCACGCGTGGCCGGCGAGCCGCAGCGGGTTACGCCGGACTTGGGTGCGGTGCGATCTGCTCTTGGGCTAGGGACTTGGGGCTAGGGACTTGGGGCTAGTACAGCCTTCCGGAAAAGCGCGCCTGTGGTCACCGGTTGGTTCTGCGGTTCTGTGGTTCTGTGGTTCTGTGACCACGGAACTGCAGAACCGCAGAACTGAAGTTTCTGATCTATAGATGCGGAGGTGGCGATGGACAGGGTTGTGAAAAGCTATCGCGATCTGGAGGTGTGGCAAAAAAGTGTTGTGCTGACGAAGGCTGTCTATCAGGCGACAGGCTCGTTTCCGACACAAGAAAAATTTGGCCTGGTCAATCAAATGCGCCGCGCCGCGGTGTCGATCCCATCAAATATTGCCGAGGGGCATGCTCGATCAAGCACACTCGAGTACAAACGTTTCATCTCGATTGCAATGGGTTCGGTTGCCGAACTTGATACACAAATGATCATCAGCGCCGACCTCGGATTTCTCGACGAATCCGCGAGAGACGATCTTCTGCAACAGCTCAATGATATTGGGCGAATGCTTCGTGGCCTTCACCAGGCCTTATCACGTCGCGCGAAAATCTAAATCATGGCCGAGACCCCAAGCCCCAAGCCCCAAATCCCAAGCCCCGAATGAAAGGAACGTCAATGACGCAGATCATCCCCGGCCCAACCTACGCCGAGATGCGCGACCCGTCGCTGCTGGCGCAGGAGTGGCAGTCGGCCGCCCGCGCCGCGCGTGCGGATCAGCACGACCCGCGCAACCTGTTCAACATCACCTGGCGCCTGCCGGGCGGCGGCGTGAGCCACGTGGTGCTGCCGCCCGCGCTGACCGGGGTGGAGGCCAATATCGTCGTGCTGGTCGGCGCGCCGTTCCCGAGCGGCAGCCACAAGGTCGGCCCAGCCTACGCGACGCTGGCCGAGGCCGAGGCGCTCGACGGGGTGCGGCCCGGCTCGAAGACGGTGATCGGACCGAGCACCGGCAACTTCGGCATCGGCACGGCCTACGTCAGCCTGCTCAAGGGCTACCGCGCGCTGGTGGTGATGCCCGACACGATGAGCCGCGAGCGCTACGAGCGCATCCGCCAGTACGGCGCCGAGCTCGACCTGACCCCCGGCAGCGAGAGCGACGTCATCCTGACGCTCGAGCGCACCCACGCGCGCTACGTCGGCCGCGCGGAGTACCTGGTGCTGGCGCAGTTCGAGCTGCTGCCCAACTATCGCTTCCACCGCATCGTCACGGGCGACGCCGCGCTGCGGGCCGCCGCCGGCTACGGCAACGGCCGCGTGGCCGCCTTCGTCGCCGCGCCCGGCTCGGCCGGCACGCTCGCCGCCGGGGATACGATCAAGGCGCGCTTCCCCGAGGCGATCGTCGCCGCGCTGGAGCCGCGCGAGTGCGCGACGCTGCACTCCGGCGGGCAGGGCCAGCACCGCATCGAGGGTATCGGCGACAAGATGGTCACGCTCATCCACAACCTGCTGACGACCGACTACGTCGGGCTGATCCACGACGACGACTGCGTGCGCGGCCTCAAGGTGCTGCGGGAATTGCAGCTCGGGGATGTGGGAATTCGAGATTTGGATATGCAGGCTGGAACGCTAGAAACGCAGCCCCAAGCCCCAAGCCCCAAGCTGCAATGGCGCGACTGCTTCGGCGTCAGCGCGGTCTGCAACATCATCGGCGCGATCAAGATGGCGAAGCTGCTCGGCCTGGGCAGGGGCGACAACGTCGTGACCGTCGCGACCGACCGCTTCGACCGCTACCCGTCCGTGCTCGACGACCTGGAGCGCCGCGAGGGGCCGATCGCGGCGGCGACGCTGGAGGGGTGGAGCGAGCGGATCTTCCGCGACGCCGACACCGGCGAGCTGCTCGACGTGCGCGGCGCGGCCGAGCAAGAGCGGCTGCACGCGATGAAGGAGAGCCTGTGGCGCCGCTTCGGCTACGGCGACGAGCAGTTTGCCGCGATGCGCAGCATGGGCTACTGGGACGAGCAGGCCGGGCTGGCCGAGCAGATCGACCGGCGCATCGCCGAGCTGCGGTCGGCGGCTACGTGATGGTGAGTGGCAACAGCGTGCTATACTAGCCCATCCGAGCGTCGATCCCAAAGACCGCACGCGGCGAGGGTTCGGGGGCGGCGTTGCCTCAAGGCTGCTCACGGCGAGGGTTTGGGAGCGGCGGCGCCGCTCCCAAAAAAATACCTCATATTGATTGTGGCGCCGCGCTCGCCGCGCGACAAACAGAAACGCACAAGCGACACCTATGGGCATCCTCTTCGGCCTGACGGCCGCGCTCGGCTGGGGCCTGGCCGACTTCATGGTCACGTCGGTGGCGCGGCGGATCGGCGTCACGCAGGCGATGTTCTACCTTCAGCTCGTCGGGCTGCTGACGATCGGCGCGGTGCTGCTGCGCTGGCCCGACCTGCCGGCCCCGACGCCGACGATGTGGGTCGTGACGATCGGCATCAGCCTGATCAACCTGGCCGGCACGCTGCTGCTCTACCGCTCGTTCGCGATCGGCACGCTGGCGATCGTCTCGCCGATCGCCTCGGGCTTTGCCGTCGTCACGGCGCTGCTGGCGCTGCTGGGCGGCGAGCGGCCCGCGCCGATCGCGATCGTCGGCGCGCTGCTGCTGATCGGCGGCGTGGCGGTCGTCTCGCGCTCGCATCATGCCGGGGCCGGCGCCAGGCTGGCGGGCGTGCCCGAGGCGATCGGCGTCGTGATCTGCTTCGGCTTCTACTTCTGGTCGCTCGACCTGGTCCGGCCCGCGCTCGGCGCGTTCTGGCCGGTCGCGGTCACGCGCGCGGTCGAGATGGTCGGCGCGCTGCTGCTGCTGCTCCGGCGCGGCGCACCCCCGGCGCGGCTCCCGCGCTCGCTGTGGCCCACCATCCTGGTCGCCGCGCTGCTCGACACGCTGGCCTTTGTGGCGTTCAACCTGGGCGCCGGCACGACCTACACCTCGATCGTCACCGCGCTGGCCTCGCTGTTCAGCGCCGTCACGGTCCTGATGGCCTGGGCGATCCTGCGCGAGCGCCTCTCGCGCGCCCAGTGGGCCGGCGTGGCGGTGATCCTGTGCGGCGTGCTGCTGGTGAGCCTGTAGCTGCGGCCGCCCAAAATAGAATACAATACGATAGCAGAATCCACCTGAGCGCTATCCTTGCAGGAGTATGATGCTATAGCACGGCTCACCGCACATCGTTATATTGTGACAGATGATCGTATCTTAAGCGGTGAGCCAATGATCACTGGCACCCGAACGCCGGTCCGCGCCATTGTCGAGCTGTGGCGGCAGTCCAGAGGAGAAGCAGATGGACATCAAGAAGGTGATTCAGAGCCAGTTCGGCCCGGTCGCCGCAAACTACGCCACCAGCGCGGTGCACGTCGCCGGGCCGGACCTGACGGCGATGCTGGCGGCGGCCGCGCCCGGCGGAACAGAGCGGGTGCTCGACGCCGGCTCGGGGGCGGGGCACACCGCGCTGGCCTTCGCGCCGCATGTCGCCGAGGTCGTCGCCGTCGATCTGACCGAGGCGATGGTGGCGCAGGGCCGCGGCCTGGCGCGCCAGCGCGGGCTCGCCAACATCACCTTCCAGCGCGCCGACGTCGAGCGGCTGCCCTTCCCCGACGCCTCGTTCGACCTGGTGACCTCGCGCTACAGCGCGCACCACTACCCGCACCCCGTCGCGGCGCTGCGCGAGTTCGCGCGGGTGCTGCGGCCCGGCGGCACGCTGCTGCTGGCCGACGTCGTCGCGCCCGATATGGCGGCACCGGACACCTTCCTCAATACGATCGAGCTGCTGCGCGACCCCTCGCACGTCCGCGATCACACTGTCGAGCAGTGGCAGCGAATGATGGCGGGCGCCGGCTTCGCCGTCGAACAGCTGGGCGACTGGCCGCTGCGGCTGGAGTTCGAGTCGTGGGTCGCCCGCATGAACACGCCGTTCCTGGCGATCACGCAGATCCGCGCGCTGATCGAAGGAGCGCCGCGCGAGGTCCGCGCCGCGCTCGCGCTCGACGAGGGCTACTCCTTCTCGGTGCCCACGGCGCTGCTGCGCGGGCGGCTGCCGGTGTAGCCCAATACGGTTCACATAACCACGAAGGCACGAAGACATAAAGATTTCGCACGTGAAAGGCATTGCTCCTGGCCTACAGGTTCGCCTCAGGCGGCGCGCCCCTCGCGTGCGCTGGCGGGAATGCCGGCGGGTTGGCCGGACCAGATGGCGTACCCAGCCGAGAGGTAGCCCACCCCAAGCAGCACAGCGCCGCAGATGCCCGCGATGGTCGGCAGCGGCGGCGTAAAGCCTAGCAGCGGCCCGCCGAGCAGGATCAGCGCGCCGGCCCAGCGCGGCAGCACCCCGGCGCGGGCGGTCGCGATGCCAAGCACGATCGTGCCCAGCGAGAAGGTCGCGCCCATCAGCAGGAAGAAGATCCCGAGCGCGCCGCCAAACAGCGGCCCCGCCGGATCGAGCAGCGCCTGGGCGGCCGGGTCGCCGGCGATCGCCGGCACGACGAAGGCATCTACTACCAGCCCGGCCACCACCAGCGCCCCGCCGGCAAAGCTCAGGATGAAGCCGATCAGCCCGAGCGTGCCCGCCCGCGCGGCCTGCGCGCCGTGCAGGCCGATCAGCCCAAACAGCATGAGGACCGCGCTGGCGATCAGCAGCGTGTGGACCGGCGCCCAGGCCGCGCGCTGAAACGACAGCGGGTTCGAGTCGTCGGGGTGGAACAGCATCGGAACGGCCAGCAGCAATCCGGACAGCATCAGCGCCAGCCCGCTCCAGCGCGTCAGGCCCGAGGACATAGTCGGGGTTTCAGTTGAGCTGCGCATTGGGTGTTCTCCTTAAAAGATCCAGTGCATCACCGTCTCAGACTACGCGCCGCCCGGCGAACAGCACGGCGGCGGGCTTCGCCAGGGCGTCGAGCCGCTCGCGCGGGTCGGCCGCGAATGTGACCACGTCGGCGGGCGCGCCAGCGCCGAGCGGCGGCAGCCCCAGGTAGGCCCGCGCGTCGGTCGAGGCGGCCGCGAGCGCGCCGCGCGCCGACATGCCGAACTGGCACAGCCGCACGATCTCGCGCGCCAACGCGCCGTGCGGCGCCTCGTCGCTGCCTGCCAGGACAGTCACGCCGAGCTGCTCGGCCAGCGGGACCAGCTCGCGCAGGCTGGCAAGCACCTCCCGCGCGATCCCGCCGACCGGGCCGTCGTCAGCGACGAGCGGCTCGGTATAGCCGACCACCGTCCACAGCGTCGGCGTCCAGGCCGCGCCGCGCTGCGCCAGCTCCACGAGCAGGTCGCGGTCGAGCATCGGCCCATGTTCGATCGAGTCGACGCCCGCGCGCACGACCTCGACCACGTACTCGCCGGAGACGTGCGCCGCCACCCGCGCGCCTGCGGCGTGGGCCGCGGCGACCAGCACGCGCAGCGTGTCGGGCGGGTAGTTCACCAGCGGCCGGTAGAAGTTGCCGTCCGGCCCGGGGAAATCGGCGATCAGCTTGACCCAGGTCGCCCCCGCGGCGATCTCGTCGAGCGCGGCGGCGGCCAGATCCTGCGGTGCAACTGGCCGGTAGAGGCCCGGGAAGTAGCGGCCGGGCGGCGCGAGAATGCTCCCCGCGCGCACGACCCGCGGCCCGCGCCCGCTGTGCCGCTCCAGCCGCGCGCCATGCACCGCTCCCGTGTCGCGGACGGCCAGCACGCCCGCGGCCAGCTGCGCGTCCATGTTCGCGGCCACCAGCGCGTCGCTGCCCATCGGCAGTCCGGTGGCGTTGAAGTCGAGCGAAAGGTGGGCGTGCGCGTCGACCAGGCCCGGAAGCATCCAGCCGCCCGGCAGCTCGCGCGCGTTCGGCGCCGGCTGGTCGGTCAGGCGGCCGTCGCGAACCCACCAATCCTCGGCGCGGTCGCCGTCGGGCAGGCGCACCGCGCGGATATGCCAGCTCTCGCCGGGTGGCTGGTCTGCCGTCATACTGTTGCTCCCCGCGGCCAGGGTGCCCGGCCGTGCTCGTCGTCGATTACGAGCGCAGTATAGCGGCGCGCGCGGCGCCTGCTCAGGAGCAAAATGCCCAACCTGTGACAGGGAATGTATGCGGGGGAATCATGCGGCTATGGGTAGAAATACCTATGAGGCTGCCTAAAAGGGCAGTCGGCAGGAGCCAGTCTGCAGTACGACGGACGACATCACAACGGCAGCTCGTTCGTGCATAGCGGCTCAATGGTCTTGCTCACAGCTATAATCGTGCGGCTGCTCAGGCGAGACCATGACGGATTGCGAAGGCGGTCGCCCCGGCGCGGTTCTCCGAGCTGGTCTTGGCGAAGATATTCGCGATGTGGTTGGCGACCGTCTTCTCGCTGAGCACCAGCGCCCGCGCGATCTCGCGATTGCTCTTGCCGGCAGCCACCAACCGCAGCACCTCGGCCTCGCGCGGGCTCAGGCCCGCCGGCAGCGCAGCGGTCGCGCGACCTAGGCCGGCCAGCCGCGCGCGCAGGCGGCCGGCCTCGACGCTGTTGCCGATCCGATCGTACAGCGCGAGCGCCTCGGCCACCAGCCGCCGCTCGTCCCCACCGCCTGTGCGCCCGCTCCGCGCCAGGCTCAGGTCGGCCTGCGCCACAAGGACAAGCGCCAGCTCGGGCAGCAGCTCGCCGCGGCGCGCCGTAGATTCTGCCGCCGCCAGCGACTCCTGCGCCGCGCGCCAGTCGCGCTGGGCCATGGCGAGCTGGCCCAGCGCCCGGTCGATCAGAATGTTGTGCCACTGCCCGCGGTGACCGAGCAGCTGCGACCGGCAGCGCGCGATCTGTTCCTGGTCGCCGAGCGCAAGTGCGATGATTGCCAGGTAGGCCGTGACCGCGGCGGTCGGGATCGTGTCGGCCGGCAGCGCCGCGGCCAGCGTCGCCAGCTCACTCGCGCAGGTCCGCACCGCCGCGAGCTTTCCCTGCGACACCTGCGCCAGGCCGAGCAGGCCGAGGAACCAGACCAGCGCGCCCGGCCCGATCGCGCGAAAGGTCGCGCTCGCCGCGGCAAACAGCCGCTCCGCAGCGGCGTAGTCGCCCTGCCAGTAGGCCATCTCGCCCTCGAAGGTTGTGAGCAGCGCGTGCGGCTCGGGGCTGGACAGGTGCGCCACGGTCGCGCGCGCCAGAGCGAGAGCGTCTCGCGCATCCACCCAGCGCGCCTGCATGATCGCCAGCTTAGCCTGGTAGGAGTAGATGTGGCGCAGCTGGTAGGGGTCGTGGCAGCGCCTGGCGAAGGCCATCCAGGGGCGCAGGAGCGGCCCCAGGCGCTCGATCTCGCCCGCCCAGGAGTAGGCATGCCCGAGGCAGGCGCAGCACTCCTCCGCCTCAGATGGGTCGTCGGCGCCTGCGGCCATAGCTAGCGCGCGCTCCAGCAGCGGCGTTCCCTCCGCGATCGCGTTGCTGCGCACCAGCAGGTTGCCCACCGTCCGGCTGGCCGCAGCGACCAGTCGCTCGTCGCCAATCTGCTGGGACAGCGCCAGCGCGCGGCGCGCGTGCGCGAGCCCCTCGGACTGCCGGTGCAGGCTGACTGCCAGCAGGCTGCCCAGGTCGATCAGCGCGTGGACCAGCTCGGGGCCGGCGTGCCCGTCCAGCAGGGCGAGCGCCGACTCGAGCGCCGCGCATGCCTCGGCCAGGGCCTCGAGCCGCCACCAGGCCAGCCCGAGCCGCCAGGCCGCCGAGCCGGCGACGATCGGCTCGCGGCGCTGCTCGAACCAGTCACGCGCCAGCGTAAAGGCGTCGATCGCCTCACGCTCGGCGCCGGCCAGCAACGCGATATCGCCAAGCCCGATCAGGATGGCGCCGCGCCGCCCGTCGCTTGTCTCAAGCAAGTCGAGCGCGGCGCGATACTGCTCCAGTGCGGCCTCGGGCGCGTAGGCATCCCGCGCGCGCTCGGCCGCCAGCAGCGCGTAGTCGGCGCCCTTCGCACGGTCGCCGCTGCGCGTATAGTGAAATGCCAGCTCGTCCAGCGGCGCGGCGGCGGCGTGCGCCGCACGCGCTTCGAGCGCCCGGCCGATCGCCTGATGCAGCCGCCGCCTTCCCGCCGACGTGACCTCCTCGTACAGGCTCTCGCGAATCTTGTCGTGGCTGAACTCGAACACGCCGGCAAGGCTGGCCCGCAGCACGCGCGCCTCGGCCGCAGCGCGCAGCCGCTGCTCGACCTGCTCGGGCGGCTGGGCCGCGACCTCGGCCAAGAGGCTCGCGTCGAAGGTCCTCCCGACAATCGCCGCAGTGCGCAGCAGATCCAGGCTCTCGCTCTCCAGCCGCGCCAGGCGCTGGCGGATGGCGATCGTCAGGCTGGCAGGCAGCGGTGGGGCGGATCGCGCGGCCAGCTCCCAGCGATCGCCGCTCTGGGCGATCGCGCCGATCTCGATCCAGCCGCGCAGCAGCTCCTCGGCGAAGAACGGGTTACCTTCGCTGTGGGCGAACAGCAGCTGGATCAGCTGATCGGAGGCCGGCGCGCCGAGGTAGTCGGCCGCAAGCACGCCAATCTCCGCCGCCCCCAGCGGGCCAACCGCGACGACGGTCAGCAGCCGCAGGCGATTCAGCTCGGCCACCGTGCGCTGGAACGCGGCATGGTGCGCGATCTCGCCCTCGCGGTAGGCCCCCAGGATGAGCAGGCGCGCCTGCGCGCCGCCCGCCTCGCTGCGGCGCGCCACCTGACAGATCAGGTCGAGCGTCGCCGGGTCGGCCCAGTGCAGATCGTCGAGCAGCAGCGCCAGGCTGTGCCGCGCGCCGATGGCGGCGAGGAAGTCGCCGACGGCGTCGTAGAGCCGCAGGCGCGCCTGCTCGGGCGGCAGCGGGTAGCCGGGGGGCAGCTGGCCCAGCCGCGCGCCAAGCTCGGGCAGCAGCAGCGCGAGCGTCGTGGCATCGTCGCCAGCAGCCGCCCGCAGGTCGCCGACATCGGCCGAGCGAATGTAGCGACCGAACGCCTCGAGAAACGGCAGGTACGGCGGCATGCCCTCGGCCTCGGATGCGCCGCCGCGCAGCATCAGGACGCCCTCAGCCGCGGCGATGCGGGCAAGCTCGCGCAGCAGATGGGTCTTGCCGATGCCCGGCTCGCCGGCGATCAGCGCCACCCGCGTCGCGCCTGCGCGCACGGCCTCGAGCTGGCGCAACAGCGCCGCGATCTCACGCTGGCGTCCGATCATAGAGGCTTTTCCTTATGTTCCCTGGGGAGGTCTGGAGGGACCTCCGCCCCTCCAGACCTCCCCAGCGGGGTGTGGCCCCCACACCCCAGCTAAAAGTGTACAGTTCGCAAAAACGATGTCTAAGCTTGCGAGAGTCACTCACTATTCGCGATTCGCCGATCGCGCGGATGAGCCAGCTGGCCAAGCGGAACCTTTTGACTGCCGGTGTCATCATTCTAGCAGGCGAAAAGCGCAGCCGCCACTCGTTCATGTGACGTAGGGTCGGGTGGCCGCATGTGTTTTGCTGCGCCCTGATCACAATATTGTAAGGTTGCCCGAAACGTGCCGTGGTATGATTGAGCCGCGCGGCGCCCGTCGCGCTGCAGCGTGTCCGCGCCAGCCCGTTGTGCGATCTTCCGCAGCGCACATCTGTTGCGCGCGGAGACGATACAGAAGGACCCAACGCTGTGACCGCGACCGACCAGGCCGGCGCGCCGCCCGCCGACTATCTACGCGACCAGATCGCGCCCGAGCTGTACGCGCAGCTCGGGCGGCCGGGCGGGCTGCCCGAACAGGTGGTGCGCGACGAGTGCGCCCGCCTGCGAGCCGAGCTGGCCGCGATCGGCACCTACATCCCATCCGCGCTCGTCCGCGAGCAGCTGCTCGACCCGCTGCCCGGCCGCGTGCGCGGCGCCTACTGGGACGGCTCGGTGCTGTTCGCCGACCTCTCGGGCTTCACCGCGCTCTCTGGCACGATCAGCGCGCTCGGCAAGCAGGGCGCCGAGGAGATCTCGGCGATCATCAACAACCTGTTCGGCGCGCTGGTCGAGGAGATCCACCGCTACCGCGGCGGGCTGCTCAAGTTCGGCGGCGACGCGATCACCGCCTTCTTCGACGCGGCCACGCTCGACGAGCAACACGCCGCGCTGGCCTGCCGCGCCGCGCTGGCGATGCAGGAGCGCATGGCCGAGTTCGCCGCGCTGCAGACGCGCGCGGGCGTCTTCACGCTGCGCCTGCGCATCGGCGTACACAGCGGGCGGGTCTTCGCCGCGCAGGTCGGCGACGCCGAGCATATCGAGCTGGTCGCCACCGGGCGCAATATCAATCGGGTGGCGCTGGCCCAGGAGATCGCCGAGCCGGGCCAGGTGGTCGTCTCGCGCGCGACACAGATTCTGCTGCCCGAGGCGACCGTCGCGCCGCGCCAGTCGGGCTGCTTCCTGCTGTCCAGCCTGCCCAACATCGCGCCGCCGCCGCCGGCCAGCCGCTGGGGCCGCAGCATGGGCGCCGGCGACCTGGCCGAGCTGCGCCGGCTGGCCGCGCAGGTCACCGCCTTGCGATCGTACCTGCCGCGCGGCCTGCCGCGCCGCTTCCTCGACGACTCCGGCGAGACTGAGTCCGGCGAGTTCCGCCCGGTCACGGTGCTGTTCGCCAACTTCTACCAGCTCAGCACCGCGCTCGACGTGCTGGGCGACGACTGCGAGTCGGCCGCGCGCGTGCTCAATGCCTACTACAGCCGCGCCCAGGAGGTCGTCCATCGCTACGGCGGGATCGTCAACAAGGTTGATATGTACACCTTCGGCGACAAGCTGATGGCGCTGTTCGGCGCGCCGATCGCTCACGAGGACGACCCGCTGCGCGCCGTGCGCGCCGCGCTCGATCTGCGCGGCGCGCTGGACGACGCCAACTTAGAGATCGTCTCTATCCTTGAGCCGAAGGTCGGCCGGCTGATCCAGATCGACCGCCAGTTCCTCAAGCAGCGCATCGGCATCAACACCGGCGTGGTCTTCGCCGGGCAGGTCGGCTCGGCGCGCCGCCGCGAGTATACCGTGATGGGCCAGCACGTCAACCTGGCGGCGCGCCTGATGTCGGCCGCCGAAGAGGGCGCGGTCGTCCTCTCGCCGGCGACGCGCCGGGCGGTCGAGCGCTACGTCGCGCTGCGCGAGCTGGAGCCGGTCCAGCTCAAGGGCATCGCCGAGCCGGTCGCGGTCGCGCAGGCGCTGCGCCCGCTCGAGATCGCCCAGGACGCCCGACATGGCATCGGGCGGGCCGAGCTGGTCGGCCGCGCGCGCGAGATGGAGCTGCTGATCGACGAGGCGCGCGCGGCGCTGGCCGGCGGCGGGCGGATCGTCGCGCTGGCCGGCGAGGCCGGCGTCGGCAAGACGCGCCTGATCGAAGACGCGCTGCAGCGCCTGGTGCTGCTCTCGGCCGGCCCCGACCGCAGCGTCGCGCCGTTCTTCCCCTACAGCGTCGAGTGCCAGAGCTACGAGCAGAATACCGCCTACGCCGGCGTGCGCGAGCTGCTGCGCCTGTTCTTCAACCTGGACCTTGCGCACGAGCCCGCCGGGCAGTTGGCGATCGTCAGCCGCCGCGTGGCCGCGCTGGCGCCCGAGCTGGCCCGCTTCACGCCGCTGCTCGGCGATCTGCTCGGGCTGGCCTTCGAGGAGACATCGCTGACCGCCGCGCTGACGCCGCAGCAGCGCCATGACCGCAGCCAGGAGCTATTCGAGGCGCTCATCCTGGCGGAGGCCTGCGCGCACCCGCTGATCCTGATCGTCGACGACCTGCACTGGGCCGACGCCTCGTCGATCGAGCTGCTGGCCCGGCTGGCCCGCCGCGCGCCCGAGGCCGCGCTGCTGCTGATCTTCGGCTATCGCCTGGAGCCGCCCATCCCCGAGCCATGGCGCGAGCTTGCCCACTGCGCGCGAGTGGAGATCCGCGAGCTGGCGCCCGAGCGCAGCAGCGCACTGCTGCGCGCGCTGCTGCGCGGCGAGCCGCCGCCCGAGCTGACCGAGCAGATCGAGAAGGCCCAGGGCAACCCCTTCTTCGTCGAAGAGGTCGTGCGCGGGCTGGTCGAGTCCGGCGCGCTGGTGCACGAGAAGGCCGGCTGGCGGCTGACCCGCGTGCTCGACGAGACCGCCGTCCCCGACAGCATCGAGGGCGTGATCACCGCGCGGCTCGACCGGCTGGAGGAGCGCAGCCGCGAGGTCCTGCAGGTCGCCGCGGTGGTTGGGCGCCGGTTCCTCTACCCGGTGCTGTCCGGCGTGGTCGGCGCCGCCGAGCAGCTGCCCGAGCGGCTGCGGCTGCTCTCCGACGCCGAGCTGATCCTGCCAGAAGAGATCGAGCGCGACCTGGCCTACCTGTTCAAGCACGCTCTGACGCGCGACGTCGCCTACGAGGCGATCTTGTACGCCCGCCGGCGCGAGCTGCACCGCCGCGTGGCGCGCCGGATCGAGGAGCTCAACCCGGGCCGGCTCGACGACCAGCTCGCGCTGCTGGCGCGCCACTACCTGTTTGCCGAGGAGTGGGAGCCGGCGTTCGACTACCACCTGCGCGCCGGGCGCTACGCCCAGGCCCGCTACGCCAACCGCGAGGCGATAGCACTATTCGAGCGCGCCCTCCAGATAGCGACCAGAGGAGACAAGGAGACGAGGAGACGAGGAGACGAGGAGACAATGTCTGCTGATCTCCCGGTCTCCCGGTCTCCCGGCCTCCCGGCCTCCTTGTCTGACGTGGTCGAGCTGCACGAGCGCCTCGGCGCCATCCATACGCTGATCGGCGAGTACGACACGGCACTCGATCACTACCAGGCCGCGCTCGACCTGCTCGGCGGCCAGGCCGACGCGCCGATCGACGGGCTGGTCCGGCTGCACCACCACATCGCGCATGTGTACGGTCTGCGCACCAACCTCGAGACTGCGCTGGAGTGGGTCGAGCGCGCGCTGACGCTGGCGCCGGAAGCCCAGAGCATCGAGCTGGCGCGCTGCCTCAGCCTGGGCGCGGGCCTGTGCCAGCGCCAGGGCCGCTACCAGCAGGCAGTCGAGTGGGGCGAGCGCGCCCTGCGGCTCACCGAGCAGCTCGACAGCCAGCGCGACCGGGCCAACACGCTGCGGCGGCTGGGCGGAACCTACAGGAATATGGGCGACAACGCCCGCGCCCTCGACCTGCTGAGCCGCTGCCTGGAGATCTACGAGCAGGTTCATGACCTGGCCGGCCTGGCCGACGCGCACAACGACCTGGCCAACGCCTGCTACGAGCTGGGCCGGCTGGGCGAGGCCCGCGCGCACTACGAGGCCGGCGCGGCGATCAAGGAGGCGATCGGCGACGTCTACGGCCAGGCCATGATCGCCAACAACCTCGGCGGCGTGCTCAAGCTGCAGGACAACGTCGCGGAGGCGATCACGCAGTACCAGCGCAGCCTGGCGATCTTCGAGCGGCTCGGCTCGCCCTACGGCGCCGGCGCGCTGCACATGAACCTCGGCGCGGTCTACCTGCTGCAGGGCGACAACGCCGTCGTCGAGGGGCACCTGCGCCGCGCCGCCGAGCTGTTCGAGCAGGCCGGCGCCGAAGATTTCCTGCCCGAGCTGGAGCGCTACATCGCCCAGCTGCACTTGCGCCGCGGCGACCTGCCGCGCGCGCGGCTGGCCTGCGAGCTGTCGCTCGAGACCGCGCTGCGCCTGGAGGCCCGCCTCGAAGAGGGCATGACCCGCCGCATCCTGGCCGAGATCATGGCGAGCGGCGGCGACAGCGCCGGGGCGTGGGATGAGCTGGAGCACAGCCTGGCAATCCTGCGCGACGCCGGCGGCCCGCACGAGATCGCGCGCACGCTGACGGCGATCGCCGCGCTGGCCCCGCAGCTGGGCCGCCGCGCCGCCGGGCAGGCGGCGATCGCCGAGGCGCTGCCGGCCCTGCGCGAGGTCGGCGCGCGCCGCGACCTCGCCGAGGCGCGCGCCGTCGCCAGGCGACATAACTACACCCTGTCGTTCTAAATCGGCCCAGGCCGCGCGTTTATTCTTCGGTAGGGCGCGCGGGCAGAATCCGCCGCTGCCGAGCGCTTGAGTGCGGGCAGGCGCCGCCGGCTACTGCTATCGAGCAGCCTGGCGAGCGAATCGCCTACGTGCTCCGAACGTTACAGATCACACACATCACCAGGAGACGTCATGAAGTCATCGACCAGGATCAGACCCAGGTCACCGATCGCACTGCTGCTGCTTGTGCTGCTGACGCTGGCATGGATGCTGCCGGCGTCTTCCAGCGCCGTCCCGCGCCCTGCCGTCGCCCTCACAAGAGTGGACGAGTCCGAGCCGAATAACCGCTACGGCGACGCCGACTTCATCTTCCTGAACCCGACCGCCGACCCCAATGTGCTTGAGCAGACCGCCTATGGCACGATCGACGGCGCGCCCGAGAGCCAGGGCGACAACCAGGGCAAGCGCGGCGACTGGTTCTATTTCAAGGCCCAGAAGCCCGGCGCGTCGGTGTCGCTCGAGCTAACCGACCTGCCGGCCGACTACGACATGGCGCTGTTCACCGACCCGCTGACCAGGACGCTGCCGATCAGCGACGGCGTGAAGCTCGACAACATTGCCGATCTCGGCCAGATCAACGCCCTCGGCCAGATCAACGCCCTCGGCCAGATCAACGCCCTCGGCCAGATCAACGCCCTCGGCCAGATCAACGCCCTCGGCCAGATCAATGCCCTCTCGGCCAACGACGGCACGACGGCTGAGTCGATCGAGGCGTTCCTGCCGCGGCCCGGCAACTACTATGTCTTCATCTGGAGCGCCACCGGCGCGTACGACAACAATCAGCGCTACACGCTCAACGTGACCCTCCACGAGGGCTCGCTGGCCCTGCCGGTAGACAAGGCCACTCCGACCGTCAGCCTCTCGGGCGCCAGGGCCAACCCGGCGATCGAGACGATCTACCTCTACAACAAGGCCAGGATGGACCTGTACGGCACCCCCGCCGCCACCGGCGACGTCGTCTCGCTGTTGCAGGGGCGCGCGGGCCAGCTGTCGAGCCTGAGCAAAGGCGTCGCGATCGACCTGAGCGGCAACGAGGGGCCGCTGACCACCGCCGACCTCGGCTTCAGCTCGCTCGTGGCGCTCTACACGCAGTGGGACAGCGACAAAGGCCAGCCGCTGCTGGCGAACGAGCTGGCCCGCCAGATCTGGTTCTTCCTCGACGCGGCCTACACCTACTACCCGAACGTCAAGAACATCGTGCTCGTCGGCGGCGACAACATCATCCCGTTCTTCCGGGTGCCCGACGAGACGCTGATCTCGAACGAGAGCGACTACTACACCCAGCTGAGCGCGCTCGGCGCCTTCAACACCAGCCTGGGCTCGCCGACCAAGACGCGCCTCGGCGGCAGCACGTTCTACCGCACCATCCTGACCGATAACTACTACGCCGACCGCGCGCCGACGCCCTGGCGCGGGCGCGGGCTCTACCTGCCCGAGCGGGCGATCGGCCGGCTGGTCGAGTCGCCCGAGGACATCGACCGCTACCTGCGCTCGTTCACAATCGGCGCGCCGGACCCCTACATCGTCGACGCGGCCAAGCGCCCGGCCAACGTGGACGACCCGACCCGCGCCGGCGGCGCGTTCGTCACCGGCTACGACTTCGTGCAGGACGAGGCCGGCCAGGTGCGCGACCGGCTGAAGAAGTTCGGCTTCCAGCTAGGCACGACCGTCGGCACGACCTACACCGTCGACACGCTGATCGACGACAGCTGGACGCTGAACGACCTGACCAGCACCTGGTTCACCAACCAGCTGCCGCAGTTCACCGGCGTCTACAGCACAGTGAACACGTTCTACCACCTGATGTCGCTCAACGGACACTTCACGCACTACTCGGCCCTGCCCGCGAAGTCGCCCGGCACGTTCACAGCGCAGCGCCTGTACACGCCGAACGTCCAGACCGGCTACGAAGACCGGGCCTACTTCATGGACCCGAGCGGCTACGGCAAGCGCATCCCATCGCCCTCGACCTCGCTGGTCTACTCGATCGGCTGCCACTCGGGCCTGAGCGTCGTCAACGGCGACATCAGCACCGCGCGCCCGCAGTACATGTACGACTTCCCCAGCGCCGGGCTGCGGCAGGGCGGCAACTGGATCGGCAACACCGGCTTCGGCTACGGCGACAGCGACCTGGTGGCCTACAGCGAGAAGCTGGCGGTGCTGTTCACCGACGCGATCGGGCGCGACGTCCGCAGCAATGCGGCCAACCCCAGCATCTACACCGGCCCGACGATCGGCGAGTCGCTCGCGCGCGCCAAGCGCGAGTACCTGCGCGCGGCCGGGCCGGGCAGCTTCGGCATCTACGACGAGAAGGTGCTCGAGCAGTGGACGCTCTACGGCCTGCCGTTCATCCGCGTGACAGTGCCGAACCCGACGCCCGCGCCGTACCTCGACCTGAGCGAGCGGCCATCGTTCGACCCGATGCCGCAGCAGGTCCCACCCGAGATCGTGCAGGCGCTCGGCCCGGCCAAGCCGACCTTCACGCGCACGATCACCGTCGACATCGACAGCGCCGACTTCCCGATCGAAGACCTGGGCGGCGACAAGGTGCCGCACGTCACCAAGGCCCTGCTGGAGGACAGCTTCCGGCCGGGCGAGACGATCGACCTGGCCGGCGTCGACGTGGCGGCGGCGGGCAAGCCGGTGCTGCCGCTGCTGACCTACGACATCACCCTGCAGAACACCGGCAACACGAACGGCCAGGGCGACGGCATCCCGCAGCCGCGCGGCGTCCGGCTGAAGGGCGCCACGATGCTGCCGGACGAGATCGGCTTCAACCCGCACATCACCACGATCACCACCGACACGACCACGCAGCTGAGCGACCCGGACCTGACCGTGCAGGGCCGCTGGCTGCCCGAGCAGCCGTACACCTACCAGCGCACCTCCTCCAATAGCGCCTACACCGACAAGCTGCTGGTCAGCCCGGCGCAGTACCGCGGCAGCAGCGCGCGCCTCGGGCGGCTGCGGCGCTTCACGCAGCTGATCTTCGAGGTGAGCTACATCGACCCCGAGAGTGCGAACCTGGGCACGCTGGGCGACACCGTGCCGCCGGCGATCAGCGACGTCTCGATCAGCCTGCCGCCGCTGGCGCGGCCGGCCCTGGCGCCGCCGGCCGCCACCGTGCGCGCTCGCGTCGACGACACCGGCGGGGCCGGCGGGCTCGACGTGCGCGTGATCTACAGCTCCGACGGGGCGCACTGGGCGACCCAGCAGCTCAGCCAAAACGGCGCGACCGGCCTGTTCGAGGGGCCGATCGGCGCGCCGTCGGGCGACGACAACATCTTCGTGCTCGTCGAGGCGCGCGACGGCGCCGGCAACGTAGCGAGCTACACCGCCAAGGGGCAGCAGCTGTCGTACAGCTTCGTGCAGCTGCCGCTGATCCGGCGGTAGGTGAACTCTCTCCCTCTCCCCCCTGCCCCCCTCTCCCAATGGGAGAGGGGGGGTATCTATATTGGCAGGAGGTGCGGTCGCTTTGCGACCGCACCTCCTGCTACGAATCTTACCAACTCCCCGGCAGGGGGAGGGGCATCAGCATCACCAGAAACTCCATCGAAAGGCTGAGCGCGCACGTGCATCTTTCGCGGATGAGGGATCGTCCCATCGGCGCTGGTCGAACGGCTCACAATCGCGTAGAGTAGACCCAGCACAACGAACGACAAAATCGCCGAGGAGGCATCACCATGCGAAAGCTCATTGCCCTGACACTGCTGGCCGCGCTGCTGCTGACCGCCTGCAGTGGCATCTCTATATCCGACGCGAAGACCGGGCCGCTGCAGACGGCGACGATCGCCGTGCCCGCGCCCGACGCCGACGCCGCCGACGTCACGCTGCGCTTCGGCGCGTCCAACCGGTTCCGGCTGCAGCCGGGCGCCAGCGGCCTAGTGGACGGCACCGTGCAGTACAACGTCGACCTCTTCAAGCCGATCGTCACGACCAGCGGCAGCGGCGTCACGATCGAGCAGCGCCCGAACGACATGACTGTGACGAACAACATGCGCAACGAGTGGGAGCTCAGGCTCTCCGACTCGATCCCGATGACGCTGAATGTCGAGGCTGGCGCGTACAAGGGCGAGTACGACCTGGGCGGGCTGCGCCTGCGCAATCTGAGCGTCAGCCAGGGCGCGGCCGATTCGACCTATGATTTCAGCGAGGCGAACCCCGACCAGATGGATGATCTGACCTTCAAGTCGGGCGCGTCGAGCGCGAAGCTGACCAACCTGGCCAACGCCAACGCCGCGCAGATGCATTTCGACATCGCGGCGGGCAGCTACACGCTCGACTTCGGCGGCGCGCTGCAGCGCACAGTCGGCGTGGAGGTCCAGGGCGGCGCCAGCGGCCTGACCATCCGCGTCCCCAGCGGCACGCCGACGATAGTGACGATCAAGGGCGCGCTGAACAGCGCGGACGTCGACGGCTTCACCGGCATCGGCGATCGGCAGTACGCCAACGCGTCCTGGGACGAGTCGCAGCCGCACATCGCGATCACCGTAGATAGCGCGTTGGGCTCGGTGAAGCTGCAGAGCAACTAATCCGGATGGTCCTCACCCCCTGCCCCCGCTCCCAGCCGGGAGCGGGGGTTCTCTTTGTCGGCGCCCGGTTTCGGCTGCGCCGAAACCGGGCGCCGGCCAGCTTTCGCAGCCCCCGTTGCACGGCGCGCCATTCGATGGTACTCTGTGGGCACTGAACAGCATAGGAGGGGCACATGTTCCGCTGGGCAGCCGACGACGAGCTGAACGAGCTAATCCGCCGGTACTACGGCGGCGAGGCCGGGCTGTGGGGCGACATCCGCCAGCGCGTGGACGACGAGCTGCGCCGCCGCCAGATCGTGCGTGGCGCCTACCACATGCGCCTGCGCCGCCGCGAAGATGGCGGCTACGATGTGCAGATCGACGACGCCAGCGCCTACGCGAATGAGTAGCGTGGATTGCGCCCCCACTGCTGCGGCTTGACCTGCGCTCGCGCGAGTGATATAGTCTGTGATGCGCGTAACAACCAAAGATTGGCCGAGGCTCCACCTCCGGTGGGGCGCGGGGGAACCACACTCTTGGGGTGAAGGCCGCGAGCGGCCAGGGCGAACCTTTCCCGCCCCAACCCGTCAGCTCACCTCGTAGGCCGTGTGAGAGGCTCATTCCTGGCGTTCAGGGGTGGGCTTTTTTACAGCACAATCTACCCACAAGGAGACGCAGGATGCGATTGGCGCTCAAGCGGCTGCCGTTGGTGGCGATCTGGCGGCGTGAGTTCGCGGACTACGGCTGGCCCATCTTCCAGCGCGACCTGCTGGCCGGCCTGACGGTCGGCGCGGTCGGGCTGCCGCTGGCGCTGGCCTTCGGCGTGGCCAGCGGGGCCAACGCGGCGGCCGGGCTGGTCACGGCGATCCTGGCGGGCCTGGTGATCGCCGGGCTGGGCGGCGCGCCCTACCAGGTCAGCGGCCCGACCGGCGCGATGTCGGCGGTGCTGATCGTGCTGGCGCAGCGCTACGGCCTGGCCGGCATCTGGGTGGCCGGGCTGCTGGCCGGGCTGTTCCTGGTGCTGCTGGGCGTGTTCCGGCTCGGCCGCTACATCGCGTTCATCCCCGCGCCGGTGATCACCGGCTTCACCAGCGGCATCGCGCTGATCATCGCGATCGGCCAGATCGACAACCTCCTCGGCGTCCAGACGCCCAAGACCGACACCTCGCTCGGCAAGCTGCTGTACTACGTCTCGCACCTGGTCGTGCCCGACTGGCACGCGCTGGCGCTGGCCGGGATCGTGATTCTGACGATGCTGGTGCTGCCGCGACTGACCAAGTCCATCCCCGGCTCGCTGGTCGGCCTGATCATCGCCTCGGTCGTCGCGGCGCTGGCCGGCTGGCGGGTGCCCGAGATCGGCGAGATCCCGCGCACGATCCTGCTCGACCAGCGATTGACTTTGAGCGCGATCCCATGGGCCTCGCTGGGCGACCTGCTGCCGGCGGCGATCTCGATCGCGGCGCTGGGCGGGATCGAGAGCCTGCTGTGCGGCGCGGTCGGCGCGACGATGACCGGCAAGCCGCTCGACAGCAACCAGGAGCTGATCGGCCAGGGGATCGGCAACATGCTCATCCCATTCTTCGGCGGCGTGCCCGCCACCGCGGCGATCGCGCGCACCAGCGTCGGCGTCAAGAGCGGCGGGATGACCCGCATGATGAGCTTCGTCCACTCCGGCGTGCTGCTGCTCAGCGTGCTGGCGCTGGCGCCGCTGCTCGGCCGCGTCCCGCTCGCGGCGCTCGCCGGCGTGCTGATGGTGACCGCCTGGCGCATGAACGAGTGGGAGTCGATCCACTTCTACGCGCGCACGCGGCTCAAGCACGCGATCACCGGCATGCTGGTGACGATGATCGCCACCGTCGCGCTCGACCTGACCCAGGCGATCCTGATCGGCATCGCGATCTCGGCGCTGATCTACATCCGCCAATCGGCCGGCAGCGTCGGCGTGACCAACGAGGCGGTCGACCTCGACCGGATGCGACAGATCGGCCACCGGCTGCTGATGACCGACTCGTCGATCCACATCTACTACCTGACCGGGCCGCTGTTCTTCGGCAGCGTGCACAATGTGCTCGAGGCGTTCGAGACGGCGCGCGACTACCGCGCGCTGGTGATCAGCATGCGCGGCGTGCCGCTGATCGACGCGATGGGCGCGCAGGCGCTCGAGCAGATCGTCGAGGAGCAGCGCGCGCGCGGCGGGGCGGTCTGCTTCAGCGGGCTGCAGCCGTCGGTGCGCGAGATGTTCGCCCGTACCGGCCTGCTCGACAAGGTCGGCGAGCAGAATATCTTCTGGGGCGCCGACCAGGCGATCGTTGCCCTGCACGGCCAGGTTGGCCCGGCCGAGGGCGCGGCGGCCGGCTAAACGCCGCTACGCGGGGAGTCCTTTCCCTCACCCCCTGCCCCCCTCTCCCGTGGCACGGGAGAGGGGGCATTTTGATCTGGTCGTGGGGTTTCGGCGGAGCCGAAACCCCACGACCAGATCAAGTTCACCCCCGCCCCTGGCAGGGGCGGGGACAGGGGGTGGGGTGATCGGACGTATCACTGCGCCATAAGCGAGAAGTCTACCTCCGGAGGTGCAGGAGTAAGCACAAACAAAGAGCACTCCAGAGCTGTGGTATCATACGATCCTACCGTCAAAACCCCTGGCAAACACATAGTGGTGGAGGCAGCAGTATGACCACGGCGATCACCCGCAGCATCAATATCCGCACCGAGATCCCCGGCCCGCGCTCGCGCGAGCTGGTCGCCCGCCGCGAGGCCGCCGTGCCGAGCGGCCTGTACAAGGCCCACCAGATCGCGGTCGAGCGGGCCGCGGGCGCGCTGGTGACCGACGTGGACGGCAACACCTTCATCGACTTCGTCGGCGGGATCGGCGTGCTCAACGCCGGCCACTGCCCGCCCGAGGTCGTCGCGGCGATCCAGGCCCAGGCCGCCAGGCTGCTGCACTTCTCCGCGCTCGTCGGCACCTACGACTCGTATGTCGAGCTGGCCGAGCGGCTCAACGCGGCCGTGCCGATCGACGGGCCGTGCAAGACCATCCTCTCGAACAGCGGCGCTGAGGGGGTCGAGAATGCGATCAAGATCGCCCGCGCCGCGACCGGCCGCCAGGCGATCGTGGCGTTCGAGGGCGCCTACCACGGCCGCACTCTGATGACCCTCTCGCTGACCAGCAAGTACACGTTCAAGAAGACCTTCGGCCCGTTCGCGCCCGAGATCTACCGCGCGCCGTTCCCCTACGCCTACCGCATGGGCCTGGGCGAGGCCGCGGCGGTCGAGCAGTGCTGGGAGGCGTTCGAGCGCCTGCTGGTCGCCGGCGTGGGGGCAGAGGCGATCGCCGCCGTGATCATCGAGCCGGTCCAGGGCGAGGGCGGCTTCATCCCGGCGCCCGCCGAGTTCATGCGGCGGCTGCGCGACTTCTGCACCCGCAACGGCAGCCTGCTGATCGCCGACGAGGTGCAGTGCGGCTTCGGGCGCACCGGCACGCTGTTCGCGATGGAGCAGCTGGGCGTCGCGCCCGACATCCTGGTCAGCGCCAAGTCGATCGCCGCCGGCCTGCCGCTGGCCGCCACCACCGGCCGCGCCGAGATCATGGATAAGGCCCACGTCGGCGGGATCGGCGGCACCTACGGCGGTAACCCGCTCGCCTGCGTGGCCGCGATCGAGGTGCTGAAGCTGTTCGAGCAGGGCGGGCTGCTGGCCCGCGCCGAGGCGATCGGCCAGGCGGTGCGCGAGCGCGCCGCGGCCTGGCAGCGCGACATTGCGCTGATCGGCGACGTGCGCGGCATGGGCGCGATGATCGCGATCGAGCTGGTCAAGGACCGCGCCACCCGCGCGCCGGCCGCCGACGAGGTGCTGGCGGTCGTCAAGCACTGCGCCGAGCACGGCCTGCTGACAATGCGCGCCGGCCTGTACGCCAACTGCCTGCGCCTGCTCATGCCGCTCGTGATCGGCAACGACCAGCTCCAGGAGGGGCTCGACGTGCTGGAGGACGGGCTGCGGGCCGTCTCTGCATAAGTGTTGAGTGTTGAGTGTTGAGTGTTGAGTGTTGAGTTGAGGAAGACCATAACTCATAACTCATAACTCATAACTCATAACTCATAACTCATAACTCATAACTCATAACTCATAACTCATAACTCATAACTCATAACTCAAACCTATGAACGATATTGTCATCACCAACACGCGGCCGGAGCACCTGGCCGCCCTGGCGGAGCACCAGCAGATCTGCTTCCCGACGCTCGCGCCGTACGAGTGGATGACCGAGCAGCACTTCGCGTCGCACCTGCGGGTGTTCCCCGACGGCCAGCACGTCGCGCTCGACGGCGGCCGGCTGATCGGCCAGAGCAGCACGTTCCGGATCAGCGGCGAGCGCGCGCTCGCGCAGCACGCCTACATGGAGATCCTGGCCCAGAGCTACTTCACGAACCACGACCCCGGCGGCGAGTGGCTCTACGGCGCCGATATGAGCGTGCACCCGGACTACCGCGGGCGCGGGATCTCGCGCATGCTCTACGACGCGCGCAAGCAGCTGTGCCGGCGCCTCAACCTGCGCGGCATGGTCGCCGGCGGCATGATCCCCGGCTACAAGAACTACCGCGACCGCATGGGCGTGGCCGAGTACGCCGAGGCGGTGGCCGCCGGCCGCCTGACCGATCCGACCCTGACGCCGCAGCTGCGCGCGGGCTTCACGCTGCGCGGCATCCTCTACAACTACATCGACGCCGGCGAGCTGGGCAACGACTCGACGCTGATCGTGTGGGATAATCCGGACTATGCCGCTTAGGAGGTGGGCGTGGGAGCGGGCTGCGCCCGCCCCACGCCCATTTCCTGCCAACTGGAGAATAAAGATGCCCCAGGAATACCGCAACATCATCGCCGGCGAGCAGACCGAGTCGGCCAGCGGCGACTGGTTCGAGGTGCGCAACCCGGCCGATACCGACGACCTGGTCGGCCTGGCGCCCTCCTCGTCGGCCGAGGACGTCCGGGCGGCGATCGGCGCGGCGCGCGACGCCTTCCCGGCCTGGGCCGGGCTGACCGCCCCCGAGCGCGGGCGCGTGCTGCACCGCGCCGCCAACCTGATGGAGACGCAGGCCGAGCAGTGGGCCGCCGAGCTGACTCGCGAGGAGGGCAAGACCCGCGGCGAGGCGCTGCGCGAGGTCGTCCGCTCGGTCGAGCTGCTGCGCTTCTTCGCCGGCGAGGCCTGGCGCGTCGGCGGCGACCTGCTGCCGGCCGATACGCCCCACACGCTGCTCTACAGCGTGCGCGTGCCGCTCGGCGTCTGCGCGATCATCACGCCCTGGAACTTCCCGCTCTCGATCCCGGTCTGGAAGATCGCGCCGGCGCTGGTGGTCGGCAACACGGTCGTGTTCAAGCCCGCCTCGGCCACGCCGATCATGGCGATCAAGCTGACCGCGCTGCTGCACCAGGCCGGCCTGCCGGCCGGCGTGCTGAACGTCGTCGCCGGCGGCGGCGGCCGGCTGGGCGACGCGCTGGTGACGGACGAGCGGATCGACGGCGTCTCGTTCACCGGCTCCTACGCCGTCGGCCACGCGCTGTACCAGAAGACCGCGCCGCGCATGACCCGCACGCACCTCGAGATGGGCGGCAAGAACCCGGTGATCGTGGCCGCCGACGCCGACCTCGACAAGGCCGTGCAGATCGTGTCGCAGGGCGGCTTCGGGCTGACCGGCCAGGCGTGCACCGCCACCAGCCGCGCGATCGTCGAGCGGCCGGTGGCCCGCGAGTTCACCCAGCGCCTGGCCGCCGCCGCACGGGCCTGGAACGTCGGCCCCGGCACGGCCGAGGGCGTCCAGATGGGCCCGGCGGTCAGCCAGAGCCAGCGCGCGACCGACCTGGAGTATATCGAGATCGCGCGCGGCGAGGGCGCCGAGCTGCTGGCGGGCGGCGGCGCGCCGGAGGGCGGCAGCTACGCGCGCGGCCACTTCGTCGAGCCGACGGTGCTGGCCGGCCTGCGGCCCGACATGCGCATCGCCCAGGAGGAGGTCTTCGGCCCGGTGATCGGCGTGATCGAGGCCGGCGACCTGGAGGAGGCCTTCGCGATCGCCAACAACAGCAGCTACGGCCTCTCGGCCGGGATCGTCACCAACGACCTGCGGCGGGCCATTCGCTTCGCCGAGCGCGCCGAGGCCGGGATGGTGAAGGTCAACCAGGGCACCGTCGGCGCGTCGATCCAGGCGCCCTTCGGCGGCTTCAAGAGCAGCGGCTCGGGGATGTTCCGCGAGATGGGCAAGGGCGCGGTCGAGTTCTTCACCAAGATCAAGACGGTGTACATAGACGGCCAGTAGATCGAGCCAACTCACACTTTCGCCCACCGACCGGAGCGATTTCGATCATCAAGAAAAGCGGCAGGCAGCGTATCATGAGCTGCCTGCTCTTTTTTAGCAACGGCCGATGCCGGCCACACCTGAGTTCGCGTGGTCGCTGCGCATACTCGCAGGCCGCCGCCGACACCAACAACCAGCCAAGCGCTGATATGCGACTACCCTAGAGTGAGATCAAGGCATGTGGAAACGTCTGCGCCACTGGTTGAGCGACATCACAATCACCGACCCGCTCGCTCGGCAGCAGGTCGCGCTCGTGCAGGGTCTGTTCATCGGCACGATCGCAATGTGTGTGCTGGCTCTGCCGCTCCCATTCATAACGTCTAGCTCCATGCTCAGCAAGCTGGTCGGCGCCGTCACGGCGGCGCTGGTTGGCATATACGTCACACTCGCGCTTGTGATCCTGCGGCGGGGGCACTTCAAGCTGGCGGTTACGCTGATCGTGCTTGGGATGCTCGCAGGAATCACGGTGCTGATCGTCACCAGCGAGATGGCCGAGAGCGCGGCCCTGCTGGCGTTCGCTCTTCCGCTGACGCTGGCCGGGCTGCTGTTGGACCGGCGCGCGCTCTGGCTGGTGATCGCCGGCTGCAGCGCGATCGCCAGCGCCACGGTGCTGCTGTCGGAGAACGGCTTGCTGCCGGGCGCCGCCGTGCGACCGCCCAAGCTGGTGCTGCTGATCGATTTCATTTTGATCGTCGCCCTGCTGGGCCTGGTGGTCGATCGTATTGGCGCGGCGTTCCACGCCGCGCTGACCGCGATGCGCCAGCGCGAGCATGAGCTGGCGCGCGAGGTCGCCGAGCGCCGAACCGTGGAGCTGGCGCTGCGCGAGAGCGAGGAGCGCTACCGGCTGATCACCGAGAACTCGAGCGACCTGGTCAGCCTGATCGATCAGCAGGGCCGCTGGGTCTATGTGACCCCTTCCCACCAGGCGGTGCTGGGCTTCGATGCCGGCGATCTGCTGGGGACGCGGCCGATCGATCTCGTGCACCCCGACGACCGGCCGGCGCTGGTGGAGCAGCTCAGGCGCAGCTTGGCTGCCGGCGAGATCGTGCGGTCGGTGTTCCGCTCGCGCCACGCCGACGGCGGGTGGCGCTGGCTCGAAGGCTCCTGGAACACGATCACCGAGGACGGCCGACAGTATATGGTCGCATCCGCGCGGGACATCACCGAGCGCAAGCGCCTCGAGCTGCAGCTCGTGCAGGCGCAGCGGCTCGAGAGCATCGGCAGGCTGGCCGGCGGGATCGCGCACGACTTCAACAACCTGCTGACTGCGATCCTCGGCAACACCGAGCTGGCGCTCGAAACGCTGCCGCCCGACCATGTCGCGCACGCCGACATCACGGAGATCGTCAAGGCCGCGAACCGCGCCTCGGCGCTGACGCGCCAGCTGCTGGCGTTCGCGCGCAAGCAGATCATCGAGCCGCACATCATCGACCTCAACCAGCTCATCCTGGAGATGGACGCGCTGCTGCGCCGCCTGATCGGCGAAGATATCGATCTGGTCACGCTGCCGGCGCCCGACCTCGGGCGCATCAGGGCCGACCCCGGCCAGATCGAGCAGGTGATCGTCAACCTCGCGGTCAATGCGCGCGACGCGATGCCGGCCGGCGGGAATCTGACGATCGAGACCCACAACATCCTGCTCGACCAGGATTATGCCCAGCAGCACGTCAGCGCCGCCCCCGGCTATTATGTCATGCTGGCAGTGAGCGACACCGGCGTCGGCATGGACGACCAGACGCTCGACCGGGCCTTTGAGCCGTTCTTCACCACCAAGGAGCAAGGGCGCGGCACCGGCCTGGGGCTGGCGATGTGCTACGGCATCGTCAAGCAGCATGGCGGTTACATCTGGGCCTACAGCGAGCCGGGGCAGGGCAGCACATTCAAGATCTACCTGCCGCTCGTCGACGCGCCGCCCGAGGCGCGCCCGCCCGAGGCTGAGTCGAGCGCGACGCCGCGCGGCATCGAGACGATTCTGCTGGTCGAAGACGAGCCGGCCGTGCGCATGCTCGCCGCGCGCACGCTGCGCGAGCAGGGCTACGCCGTGATCGAGGCGCCGCAGGGCGACGCGGCGCTGGCGCTGGCCGCGTCCTACGCCGGTGGCACGATCGACCTGCTGCTCACCGATGTCGTGATGCCCGGCATGAGCGGCAAGCTGCTGGCCGAAGCGCTGCAGCGCCAGTTTCCCACCATCAGAGTGCTCTACATCTCCGGCTACACCGACAACGCGATCGTCCACCAGGGCCGGCTCGACCCAGGCGTGGCGTTCCTGCCCAAGCCCTTCGCGCCCGCGACGCTGGCGCGCAAGGTGCGCGAGGTGCTGGACAGCGGTCGCGGCGAGCGCATGCCCTAATGGTAATAGAGAGATCAGACGAATGGCCCGCCCCACATCCCCACCTGTCAGATTCAGTGTGGCGAGCTACTAGAGGAAAGGAACGGTCGATGCAGGCTGAGACCATCCTCACGAATGGACGCATCCACACCATGAACCCGGACCAGCCGCGCGCGACGGCGCTGGCGATCGCGGGCGAGCACATCCTGGCGGTCGGCGACGACGCGACGATCGACGCGCTGGCCGCGCCCGCGGCTCGCCGGATCGACCTGGCCGGCCGAACCGCCGTGCCGGGCTTCAACGACGCGCACATCCACCTCTGGAAAGAGGGCATGCTGCTGAGCCAGGTCAACGCGCGCCCGGCCGCGGCCCCATCGATCGAGGCGCTGGTGGCGGCCTTCGCCGAGCGCGCCGCCGGCACCCCCGCCGGCCAGTGGATCGAGGGGCGCGGCTACGACGAGACCCGCCTGCCCGAGCGCCGCCACCCCAACCGCGACGACCTGGACCGCGCCGCGCCCGCGCATCCGCTGGTGCTGGGGCGAACCTGCGGCCACACCATCGTGGCCAACAGCCGCGCGCTGCAGCTTGCCGGGATCGGTGCGGCGACGCCCGACCCGCCCGGCGGCGCGATCGACCGCGACGAGCACGGCGAGCCGACCGGCGTCCTGCGCGAGACGGCCATGGCCCTGGTGCGCTCGATCCAGCCGCCGCCGAGCGAGGACGACCTGGCGCGCGCGCTGATCGGCGCCGGCCGTAAGTGCCTGGCGCTGGGCATCACCTGCGTCGGCGAGCCGGGCGTCGATCCGCGCACTGTCGAGATCTATCGCCGGCTCGACGCCGAGGGGCGGCTGCCGCTGCGCGCCGACGTGATGGCGATGACCATCCTGCCCGACGGCCGGCGCGCAGCGCCACCGCAGCCGTGGCGTGGGAGCAGGGCCAAGTGCGACACCGTCAAGCTGTTCGGCGACGGCGGGCTCAGCAGCGGAACCGCCGCGCTCAGCATCCCCTACCGCGGCCGCCACGACTGCGGGCTGCCGCGCTTCCCCGCCGAGCAGCTGGCCGCCGAGGTGCGCCTGATCTACGACGCCGGGCTCTCCGTCGCGGTCCACGCGATCGGCGACCGGGTGATCGGCGAGCTGCTGGAGGCGTTCGAGGCGCTTGGGGCTGGGGTAGAGGTAGTCCCAAGCCCCACGCCCCAAACCCCAAGCCCCCGGCTACGGATCGAGCATTTCGGCCTGCCCAGGGCCGAGCACCTGGCGCGCGCGCGCGAGCTGGGCGTGATGGTCGCAACCCAGCCGTCGTTCCTGCACGACATCGGCGACACCATCCTGCACCACTTGCCCGAGGCGCTGGCGCCGCAGTGCTACCCGTTCAGGGCCATGATCGAGGCCGGGCTGACGGTGGCGTTCAGCTCCGATGGTCCGGTGATCGGCGACATCAACCCGCTGCTGGGGTTGCAGTCGGCCGCGCTGCGCCGCACCCGCAGCGGCCGGATCATCGCGCCCGAGCAGGCGATCGCCGTAGCGCAGGCGCTGTGGTGCTTCACCGCCGGCGCGGCGCTCGTCGGCGGCGAGCAGGCAAGGCTCGGGCGACTGGCGCCGGGCTGCCTGGCCGACCTGGCCATCCTCAGCGACGACCCGCTCGCCGTGCCGATCGAGCGGCTGCTCGAGGTCCAGGTCGAGCAGACCTGGCTCGGCGGCCAGCGCGTATTCGAGGGCTAGGGCCTTTTGATCTGATTCTGAGTATCTTCTCTGGTGCGTTTTGTGCTATGGTAGCTCGCACAACGATAAAGCGCGACACAGCGAATCAGAGTCAAACGCATGGTCACAGAACAGACAGATCCTACCTTATCGACCGAGCCCGCGCAGCCAGGCCCGTCGCGCGGCGCCCCCCCGCCGTGGCGCGTGCTGATCGCCGACGACGACCCGTACATCCGCCAGATGCTGGAGCTGGCGCTCTGCGAAGATGGGTTCGAGGTGATCTGCGCCGCCGACGGCTACGAGCTGGTGTGCCTGGCCCAGGAGCGCGCGCCCAACCTGATCCTGGTCGACCTGAGCATGCCGCGGATGAGCGGTCACGAGGCGATCCGCCAGATGCGCAACGACACCCGCACCGCGCACATCCCCATGCTCATCCTCACCGCGCGCTCGGGGGTCAAAGACATTGTCACCGGCTTCGAGACCGGCGCCGACGACTACATCGCCAAGCCGTTCGACATCAACGAGCTGCTGGCGCGGATCAAATCGCACCTGCGCCGCTCGGTGCAGCGGCCGGTACTCAACCCGCTGACCGGGCTGCCCGGCGGGGTGCTGATCTCGCAGGAGCTGCGGCATCGCCTGGGCCGCCCGCAGCCGCTCGCGCTGCTCTACGCCGACCTCGACAGCTTCAAGGCCTTCAACGACATCTATGGCTTCTCGCGCGGCGACCAGGTGATCCTGTTCGTCGCCGACATCATCCAGAAGGTGGTCGCCGAGCACGGCAACCCCGACGACTTCATCGGCCACATCGGCGGCGACGATTTCGCGATCCTGACCTCGCCGGAGCGGGTCGACCGGATCTGTCGCGCGCTGATCGACACCTTCGACCAGACGATCAGCCAGATCTACACCCCCGAGGACCACCGGCGCGGCTACATCTCTGCATCCGATCGCTACGGCATCCTGCGGCGCTTCGGCCTGATGACGATCTCGATCGGCGTGGTCACGACCGAGCGGCGCAGCTTCGACGACGAAGAGTCGCTGACCCGCGTCGCGGCCGAGATGAAGCGCTACGCCAAAGAGCAGGGCGGCAGCACCTACGCTGTCGACCAGCGCGGCCTGCCGCAGCAGGGCATCCCCGAGCGGCGCGGCCGGCGGAACCGCAGCGTGCTGATCGTGAGCGAGGATAGCTCGCTGCGCATAGCGCTGCGCTCGGCGTTCCAGGCCAGCGAGTACACCGTCTACGAGTCGGCGACCGTCGGCTCGGCTCAGCGGGTCTACGCGGCGGCGCGGCCGGCCGTCATCCTTGCCGATGCGCAGCTTGGCGCGGCGCTGTGGGATCGCTGGGCCGCGCCGGGCGACTGGCCCGACGATCCGGCGCTGGTGGTGCTGGCCTACGACGACGGCGAGATCGCGCGCGCGCGGGCCGCCGGCGCCGCCGCGGTGTTGCGGCTGCCGTTGCCGCTGGCCGATATCGTCGAATCGATCCGCCGATTCACCCGCCCGAAGGTGGCCGATCGCCCGCCCGATCTGTCGAACACATGATCGGATCGCTATCGTCCGCCGAGCCGCAAGAAGCCGTAAACCTCTTTGTGATGCGGCATATCGATGATTTGGCTTTCCAAAGGGCTAAAAACGAGTTGGAAAGTCAAAAACGTCTTCCAAGGCGTCCTGATGAGGAAGGGGGCTTGACAAATGCGGTATACTGCATATGAAAGCGGTACTCGCACAAACGTACATAGGAGGAGAAAAAGCAATGCAAAAGACCGACTTCGTTAAATCAGTAGCGGAGCGGGCTGGCGTCTCGCAAAAAGAGGCCAAGCAGGTCGTAGATGCGGCGCTCGACATCATCACCGACACGCTGAAGCAGGGCGAGAAAGTGACTCTCACCGGCTTCGGCACGTTCGAGGTCCGGCAGCGGCAGGAGCGCGAGGGTGTCAACCCCCAGACGCGCCAGAAGATCAAGATCGCCGCGACCAAGACGCCGGGCTTCAGCGCCAGCAGCACGCTCAAGGAAGCGGTCAAGGGCAGCTAGCCCGTGCTCGCCGATTAGGCGGCTCGCAGCGGGCGGGGACTACTCCCCGCCCGCTGCGTTTTTCCGGCGCAGCCGGCCCTCACCCCCGCCCCCTTTCCGGGGTAGGGTCTTTTTTATGGCGTCGTAATGCGCCATTACTGGTAGAGCCGTGAGCGCCTGAAACAAGAGACACAACAGGAGCAGACGATGGACGCCCAACTGGATGTGCTGGCTCTGGCAAAAGACTACCTCGCCGCGCTCGATCGCGGGGCCACCGGAGATGAGCTGGCAGCGTTCTTCACGCCGGATGTGGTGCAGGAGGAGTTCCCAAATCGCCTGGTGCCCACGGGCGCCCGCCGCGACCTGGCCGCGCTGCTGGACGGCGCCGTGCGCGGGCAGCGGGTCATGACCGCGCAGCGGTTCGAGCTGCTGGACGCGATCGTGGAGGGCCAGCGCGTCGCGCTTGAGGTGCAGTGGAGCGGCACGCTAGCGATCTCGCTCGGCAGCCTGGCCGCCGGCGACCAGATGCGCGCGCGCTTCGCCGTCTTTCTGACCTTCCGCGACGGCAAGATCGCCCGGCAGCACAACTACGACTGCTTCGATCCCTGGTGATCGCGCCAGCCGGGGCGCTGCGCCTCGCCACCCAGCGGGTACCCGGGGAACTCACGCCCGGTTCCCCCAAGCCCGCTCCGGCAAATAATCCCGAACCAGATGCAAGCGTCGTGGCGCATGCCCAGCACCATTTCTACCGGACGAGTTCCATCCCGCCGCGCCTGGATTCAGCCGGGCAGGCGCGCCAAGCATTGCAGCTGAGACAGCTTCTTTTTGGGGTCCAGGGCGAAGCCCCGGCCGGGGGCTCCGGGGGCGCGCAGCCCCCGAACACCAGGGCTTGCACTGACGCGGTAGCGTACCCTATAATCGACCTATGGCTGAGCCTCTTCTAAAGACCAAATGTATCGCCCCCACCCTGCGCCCGCAGCTGGTCGCCCGCCGGCACCTGGTCGAGAAGCTGCGACGGGCCATGGATGTCCCGCTGACGCTGGTGAGCGCGCCGCCGGGCTTCGGGAAGACCACCGCGGCGCTGGCCGGCGCGCGCGCGCTCCAGGCTGAGTCCGGCGTCGCGCTGGCCTGGCTCTCCCTGGACGCGCTCGACAATGAGCCGGCCCGCTTCTGGCGCTACTGCCTTGCCGCGCTCCAGATCGCCGCGCCCGGCGTTGGCGCGGCGATCGAGCCGGCCCTGGCGATGCCGCAGCCGCCGCCCGCCCAGCCGCTGCTCGCCGCCCTGATCAACGAGGTCGCCGACCGGCCGGAGCAGCTCTTGTTCGTGCTGGACGACTACCAGCTGATCGAACAGGCCGAGATCCACGACGGGCTGGCCTTCCTGCTGGACCACGCGCCGCCGAACCTGCACCTCGTGCTAGCCACGCGCGCCGACCCGCCGCTGCCGCTGCACCGCTGGCGCGCGCGCGGCCAGCTGCTCGACATCCGGGCGGAGGACCTGCGGTTCGACCTGGCCGAGTCGGCGGCCCTGCTGACCGGCGTGATGGCGCTGGCGCTGACCGGCGAGGACGTCGCGCGCCTGGCCGAGCAGACCGAGGGCTGGGTCGCCGGCCTGCAGCTGGCCGGGCTGGCATTGCAGGGGGCGCCGCGCGCGCAGCGCGACCTGATCGATCGCCTGGCGCGCAGCAATCGCTACATTCTGGAGTACCTGGCCGAGGAGGTGCTGGCGCAGCAGACGCCGCGCGTGCAGACGTTTCTGCTGCAGACCGCCATCCTGAGCCGGCTGTGTGGCCCGCTGTGCGATGCCGTGACGCAGGAGCACGACGGCCAGGAGCTGCTGGAGCTGCTGGCGCGTCGCAACCTGTTTGTCGCCCCGGTCGACTCGCCCGAGCCAGCCGGCGAGCAATCCTGGTTTCGCTACCACCAGCTCTTCGCCGATCTGCTCCAGGGCCAGCTGCGCCAGCAATTGCCCGAGCAGACGCCGCTGTTGCACCAGCGCGCGGCCGCCTGGTACGAGGCCAACGGCGATGTCGCCGCGGCGGTCGAGCACGCGCTGGCCGGCGAGGATTACCCACGCGTGGTGCGGCTGATCGATCGCCACGCTTCCGGCCTTGTGATGGAGGGGCGCATCCTCACGGTCGAGCGCTGGCTGGGCCGCCTGCCGGACGAGTGGCGGCAGACGCTGCCGCGCGCCAGCCTGGCCTTCGGCTGGGCGCTGCTGCTGCGCGGGCGCTATGCCGAGGTCGAGCCCTACCTGCAGCAGGCCGAGGCGGCGATCGGCCCCGACGACAGGTCGCTGCGCGGCGAGCTGCACGCGCAGCGGGCCGCGCTGGCCAACACGCAGGGCCGCGCCGCCGAGGCGCTGGATCACGCGCGGCAGGCGATCGACAACGTCGCGCCCGACAACCTGTTCGTCCAGGGGATGGCCCACTTTGCGATGGCCAGCGCGCAGCGCGATGCCGGAGACACCGATGCCGCCATCGCCGCGTACGAGCGCGCCATCCCGCTCTGCCGCGCCGCCGGGCAGCCGCTGCCCGAGATGCTGGGCCGCGCGCACCTTGGCTACCTCTACATCGTGCAGGGGCGGCTGCGCCGCGCCGAGACCACGACTCGCCCGGCCCTGGCGTCGCCGGTGCGCTCCCCGGCCAGCAGCGCCGTGCGCGCCGCGCTGGGCGAGGTGCTGCTGGAGTGGAACCGGCTCGACGAGGCCGAGCTGCAGCTGCAGCAGGCTCAGGCCCTGGCCCGCCAGAGTGGGCATAACGCGGCTCTGGTTCGCATTCAGACCCTGATCGCGCGGCTGAGGTGGGCGCAGGGAGATGCGCCGGGCGCCCAGGCCATGCTGGACGAGGCCGCGGCGCAGCTGCAGCAAGGCGCGCCCGGCTGGGTCGAGCCGCTGCTGGTCGCCGAGCAGGCGCAGCTGTGGCTCAACCAGGGCACCGCTGGGACGGCCGAGCGACTGCTGGGCCGGCGGGGCGCGCGCATCGACCCGGCCGAGGGGCACGTGCGCGAGGTGCTGCCGCTGATGCGGGTGCGGCTGCTCCACCACCAGGGCCGCCACGCCGAGGCGCTGGCGCTGGCGGATGAGGTGGCGCGGATGGCTGAGGCAGATGGTCGCCAGGGGCGGGCGATCGAGGCGCTGCTGCTGCGGGCGCTGGCGCGCGACGCCCTGGGCGAGGGGCCGGCTGCCTGCCAGGATCTGCGGCGCGCCCTGGCGCTGGCCGAGCCGGAGGGCTACGTCCGAGTGTTCCTCGACGCCGGCCCACCCGTGCGATTGCAGATCGCAGATTGCAGATCGCAGATTGCGCGACAAGCGCGCGGCGCACAGCACGACGAGAACCAACGGCTGCTGGCATACTGCGACATGCTGCTCGCCGTGTTCCCGGATAGCAGCGACCAGCCGCCAGACCTTCATCCATCGTCCATCATCCCTCACCCTTTGATCGAGCCGCTGACCGAGCGCGAGATCGAGGTATTGCGGCTGATGGCGCGCGGCCTGACCTACCAGCAGATCGCCGACGAGATCATCGTCAGCATCAACACCGTCCGCCACCACGTCAAGGGCCTCTACGGCAAGCTCCAGGTCGACACGCGCACCCTCGCGCTCGAGCGAGCGCGGGCGCTCGGCCTGCTCTAGCGCTCCCAGGCGCCGGAACGCCGAGCATCTTTGCGGCA
This sequence comes from Candidatus Ribeiella danica, assembly GCA_016717335.1. Lineage (GTDB taxonomy): Bacteria > Chloroflexota > Chloroflexia > Chloroflexales > Roseiflexaceae > Ribeiella > Ribeiella danica. The sequence goes on along the minus strand of JADKFS010000001.1, from coordinate 3,055,244 downwards.
TCAGGGTGCGGTCGCTACGCGACCGCACCCTGATGCTGTGAATCTCCCCCGTCCCTCGTAGGGGGTGGGGTCATACCGAATCACTACATCAAGGACGACATATTGATGTGATCCTCGCGCGCGGCTGAGCGGCTATCCTTGAGCCAGATCGTGACGATGCGCTCTCGAAAGGAGAAACCCGTGACTACCATAGCCGTGACAAGACCCTCGCGCGCGCGGACGCGTATGTCAAAGGCGCTGATGATCGCCGGCGGCCTTCTGGCCGCCCTGGCCGGGCTCGGCTGCGCCGGCCTGAACGTTCAGCCGGCCTCGTTCTCGAATATCCCTGCGCCGCCCGCATCGCCGGAGACGGTCCCGCTGCCCGCGGGGCTGCCCGCGCCGGTGGAACGCTTCTACCGGCAGCTCTACGGCGAGCGCGTGCCGGTGATCCGGTCGGCCGTGATCAGCGGGCGCGGGACGATGAGCCCGGTCGGCGGCATCCCCTTCCCCGCCCGCTTCCGCTTCACCCACGACGCCGGGCAGGGCTACCGCCATTACTTCGAGACGACGGTCTTCGGCCTGCCGATCATGAAGGTCAACGAGTACTACGTGGGCGGGACCGGGCGCATGGAGATGCCCTGGGGCGTCGACCAGGGCGAGCGGACCGACCAGAGCGCGAACCTGAGCATGTGGGGCGAGGTCCTCGCCTGGCTGCCGCCCGCGCTGCTCAGCGACCCGCGCGTGAGCTGGGAGCCGGTCGACGACGTCACGGCGCTGCTGGTGGTACCGTTCGGCCAGGCGCACGAGCGCTTCGTCGTCCGCTTCGACTCGGCGACCGGCCGGCCCTGGCTGTTCGAGTCGATGCGCTACAAGGGCGCCCAGGGCGAGAAGACCCTGTGGCTCAACGAGACCCTGGCGTGGGGCGCCATCGGCGACAAGACGCTGCCGGCCCGCAGCACCGTCACCTGGGCCGACGACGGCAAGCCCTGGCTCGTGTTCAGCATCGAGGACGTCGCCTACAACGTCGACGTGGAGACGGCGCCGCCGGCGCGCGGGCCGTAGCATAGAGCTTCAGCTTCTTCGGGGCGCTGCGCCCCCGGCCCCCCGCCCGGGGGAACCCGCGCCGGTTCAGGCGGCTCCGCCAGGCATTTTCCGGGGCGCTGCGCCCCCGGCCCCCCTCCCGGGGGAACCCGCGCCGGTTCCCCCGGCCCCCCTCCGGCAAGTGATGCCTGTGGCATATCCGATAGTGGTGGCGCCTGCCCAGCACCATACCTGCGAGGCCAGTCGCCTCCCGCCGCGCCTGAATTCAGCCGGGCATGCGCGCCAAGCATCGCAACCGAGACAGCGTTCCTTTTGGGGTCCAGGGGCGAAGCCCCGGCCGGGGGGCGGTGGGGGTGGCGGCCCACCCCCACCCGCGAGGGTACGGGGGGCGCGCAGCCCCCGAAGGGTTGGGGGTAGCCGACACCCGCGGGGGCACGGGGGGCGCGCAGCCCCCCCGACTGCGCCATTGTGGCGGCAGCCAGGCAAGGGCGCGGGGGCGCGCAGCCCCCGCAAACGATCTGCATGATTGTTGAAGCCCACGCTCCATGCTATAATACGCGCGCCGTTCCCCATCGTGTTTGTGTGATCAGCGCCTGGGATCTGGGCGTTCGATCGAGTGGTGTTTAGACGCTCTAAGGAGGTCGTGGCTATGGAGATCACCCACAAGCGCCTCAACCGCGTCGATCTGCTGACCGTCAGCGGTCGCCTGGACGCCGCGAGCGCGCCCCAGTTCAAGCAGCAGATCGACGCGCTGTTCGATCAGGGCCGCTACCGGATCGTGCTCGACCTAGCCGGCCTTGAGTACATTGCCAGCCCGGGGCTGCGCGTCCTGATCGAGGCGCGCAAGCGCGCGCGCGACTGGAAGCTGACCGACCTGGAGGGCGGCGATGTCCGGATCGCGAACCTGCCCAAGCGCATCAAGGAGGTCTTCGACCTGACCGGGTTCACCTCGCTGTTCGAGATCTTCAACGACACGCTCGAGGCCGTCGGCTCCTTCTAGTAACGCTAAACGCTGAACGTTGAACGCTGACACAGCTCAGTATTGTTCAGCGCTCGGCATTCAGCGTTCATCGTTCACTATGGAAACGATCACCATCCCCGCAACCCTAGACTCGCTCGCGACGATCAGCGACTTTATCACCGACGCGACCTCGCGCGCCGGGCTTGACGACCACGCCGCCTGGCAGGTGCAGCTCGCCGTGGACGAGGCGGCCACCAATATCATCCAGCACGGCTACGAGGACCAGGCGCCCGGGACGATCGAGCTCGAGTGGCGCGTGGAGGGCGATCGGCTGGTTGTGTGCCTGCGCGATCGCGGCCGGCGCTTCGACCCCAACAACGTGCCGGCGCCCGACATCACCTCGCCGCTTGAGGAGCGCCAGGCCGGCGGCCTGGGCCTCTACCTGATGGGCAAGCTGATGGACGCGGTCTCGTTCGATTTCGATCCTCAGGACGGCAACCTCCTGACGATGGCCAAGCGCATCGTCCCGCCCAGCGCGCCGGCGCAGGTCTTCGAGCTTGTCGGCCGGCTCGACGCCGTGAGCACCCAGGCGGAGATCGCGCGAGTCTATGCGACCATCGCCGCTGGCGCGCGGCACGTCTTGCTCGATCTCGGCGGGGTCACCTTCCTGAGCAGCAGCGGCCTGCGCGCGCTGCTGCTGGTGCGGAAGGAGCTGCTGGCGCAGGGTGGCGAGCTGCGGCTGTGCGCGCCGCGCCCGCAGGTGCGCGAGGTCTTCACGCTGACCGGCTTCACCCAGGTGTTCGCGATCCATCAGACGCGCGAAGAGGCGTTGGGCGCGTTTGGGCAGGGGCGAGTGTAACATCAATGCGAATGCGCGCTCGTAGGGCGAACATAGCGCGTGCTGTGTGCCGCGTCGTGCCGGCCGCGCAGGCGCGATCCGCGCCGCGGACGGTATGAGCCGCGTGCGCGCGCTGAGCGCCTACTGCCTGATCGTCGGCGCGCTCGGCTGGGTCTGGCTGGCGGTCAGCGGCCCGATCGTTGCGCCCTGGGGCCTGCTGCTGCTGTTCGTCGCGCTGGCGCTGCTGGTCGAGAGCGCTGGCTTCCGCATTCCCCCCTCCGATCCGCACAGCCTGGTCGGGATCGTGCTGGTCACCGCCGCGCTGGCGCTCGGCGCGCCGTTCGGCGCGCTGGCGGCGGCGCTCTCGGGGCTGATCTTCGGCGTGCTGCTGCCGCTGATCTACGGGCGGTCGCGCAGCTTCTACCTGATGGTCGGGCGCCCGATCCTGCGCAGCGGCGTCCGCGCGATCGCGATCCTGCTCGGCGGCGCGCTGGCCGGCCTGCTGCTGCCGGGCAACGCCAACCCCCTGGCGCTCGTGCTGGTCTACGCGCCCTGCTTCGCGCTGGTGATCCAGCTCAACCGCGTGCTGCGCGAGTGGCTGCAGGGCGGCCGGACGGGGGTGCTGACCTGGTTTCGCTCGTCCTGGCGCGCCGCGCTGGGCGCCGAGATCCTGCCGCTGCCGGTGGCCAGCCTGGGCGGCGCGATCTACGAGCAGCTCGGGCTGGCCTACTTCGCGATCGCCGCCGGCGCGCTCATGGCCGCCAGCCTGGCGGTGCGGCGGGCCGCGCTGAACCTGCAGCGCCAGCGCCGCTCGGTGCGCGAGCTGGCCTTGCTCAACGAGGTCAGCCGCGCGATCATCCGCGCCGAGCTGGACGCCGACGCGCTGTGCGAGCTGATCTACCGCGAGGCCAGCAAGGTGGTCGACACCTCGTCGTTTCACCTCGGCCTGTTCGACGGCGATCGCTACACGCTTATGGTGCGCGTGCAGGACCGCGTGCGGCTCCCGCGGCTGACGGTCAATCTGCCGGTCGGCGACGGGATCGTCGGCTGGATGCGCGAGACCGGCCGGGCGCTGCTGGTCGAGGATTTCGTGCGCGAGATGGACCAGCTGCCGGCGCGCCCGCGCTACCAGAGCGAGCGCCCGCCGCGCGCGGGCATCTACGTCCCGCTGATCGCCGGCGAGGAGGTGATCGGCAGCATCTCGATCCAGAGCTACCGGCCGCACGCCTTCGACTCCGACGACATGCGGCTGCTCTCGCTGATCGCCGACCAGGCCGCCGTGGCGATCTCGAAGGCGCGCGCCTTCGCCGAGGCGCGCCAGCGCGCGGTCCAGCTCCAGGCGATCCGCGAGGTGAGCGAGCGGATCACCGCGATCCTCGACCTGGACGTGCTGCTGCCGTCGGTCGTCAGCCTGATCCAGGAGCACTTCGGCTACCACCCGGTCCATATCTTCACGCTGGAGCCGGAGGGGGCGATGGTGTTTCGCGCCAGCACGGCCCAGGGCGAGGCGCTGACGCGCCTGCGCCGGCTGGTGCTGCGCCAGGGCAACGGGATCGTCGGCGCGGCGGCGCAGGAGGGCCACCCGGTGCTGGTCGCCGATGTCCGGCAGGACGCGCGCTACATCGGCGACGACTGGCACACGCTCTCGGAGCTGGCGGTGCCGCTGCGCTTCGGCGAGCAGCTGATCGGCGTGCTCGACGTCCAGAGCGCCGAGGTCGGGCGCTTCTCGCAGAGCGACCTGTTCGTGATCCGCACGCTGGCCGACCAGATCGCCGTGGCGATCGAGAGCGCGCGCGCGTTCACGGCCCAGCGCGAGGAGGCCTGGACGCTGAACTCGCTGCTGCAGGTGGCCGAGAACTTCGCCGGCGCCTCCACGCTTGAGGATCTGCTGCCGGCGATCGTCCGGCTGCCGCCGCTGCTGCTCGGCTGCAACCGCTGCTACTGCCTGATCTGGAGCCGCGAGCACGCCACGTTCACCCCGCTGGCGGCCTACGGCCTGACGTCTGAGCAGCGCGCGGCGTTCGTCGGCCGGCCGTTCGACGAGAGCGCCGCGCCGCTGCTGGCCGAGGCGCGCCGCACGATGACGCCCATCCCGCTCGACCAGGCCCGCGGGCGGCAGTACATGTGCCCGCCGATCCTCGCGCCGTTCGGCGGCGGCGCGCTGCTGGCCCTGCCGCTCACCGCGCGGGGCGCGCCGCTCGGCATGCTGCTCGCCGACTACGACGCCCCCGAGCATCTGTTTACCGGGCGCGAGCTGACCCTCTACACCGGCATGGCCAACCAGGTCGCCGGCGCGCTCGAGAGCGCCCTGCTGGCCCAGGAGGCCGCCGAGGCCGCGCGCCTGGAGGAGGAGCTGCGCGTCGCGCGCGATATCCAGACTGCCCTGCTGCCCGCCGCCGCCCCGGCGATCGTCGGGTGGGACATCGCGTCCGACTGGCGCTCGGCCCGGCTGGTCGGCGGCGACTTCTACGACTTCTGGCGGCTGCCGCGGACCAACGACCAACGACCAACGACCAACGAAGAGGCGAGCGGTTCGTCGTTCGTCGTTCGTCGTTCGTCGGATTTGGGATTCGTGGTGGCCGACGTGAGCGACAAAGGCATCCCCGCCGCGATGTTCATGGCGCTCTCGCGCAGCCTGGTGCGCGCCGCCGCGCTCGACGGCTCCTCGCCCTCGGTCGCGCTGGTGCGGGCCAACCGCTGGATCTCGCGCGACTCCGAGTCGGCCATGTTCGTGACGCTGTTCTACGGCATCCTGCAGACCGAGACTGGCGTGCTGCGCTACACCTGCGCCGGCCACAACCCGCCGCTGCTCTACTGCGCGCTCGACGGGCAGGTGCGCGAGCTGACCACGCCGGGGATCGCGCTCGGCGTGCTGGAGGATGTGGTGCTCGGCGAGGACGAGGTCGCCCTGCACGAGGACGATGTCCTGGTCTGCTACACCGACGGCGTGACCGAGGCGATCAACGGCGCCGAGGAGGCGTTCGGCGTCCCGCGCCTGATCGACGTGATCGTGAAGCACCACGCCGAGACGTCGGCCAAGCTGGTCGACGCGATCAACAGCACGCTGCTGCGCTTCACCGAGCGCCCGCCGTTCGACGATCTGACGCTAGTGGTGATCAAGCGGGTCGCGCCGCCGTCGGTTTAGGCATTGTTCTGCTGCGTTGCGAAATGTTCTCGCACGGGGTCGCGCGGAAACGTATACTCTGCGAGCAGACCCACAGGCCGATCATTTCAACCTGCTATCTAAATGAGGAGAAGGCCATGCTAACCCCCAATCCGCCATCGGCCTACCGGATCGCCGTCAGCACCGGCGGCGGAGACGCGCCGGGCCTGAACGCCGTTATTCGCGCGGCCGTCCTGTCGGCGCTTCATTGTGGGTGGGAGTGCTACGGCATCCGCGACGGGTTCGCCGGTATCCTTGCCCCCAAGAACTACCCGCACGGCGGCGTCATTCCGCTCACGCGCGAGAGCGTGCGCGGCATCACAAGCCTGGGCGGGACGATTATCGGGACGACCAACCGCGGCAACCCGCTGCGCTACCCGACCACCGGCCCGGACGGGCACGTCTTCGAGCGCGACCGCACCGACGAGCTAGTCAACGGCCTGGCCGCCTACGGCATCGACGCGCTGATCTCGATCGGCGGCGACGGCTCGATGGAGATCGCCGCCGCGCTGGCGCGCAAGGGCGTGCGCGTGATCGGCGTGCCCAAGACGATCGACAACGACCTGGACGGCACGGTGGCCACCTTCGGCTTCGACACGGCGGTCGCCTTCGCGACTGAGTGCCTCGACCGGCTGCAGTCGACCGCGCAGGCGCACCAGCGCGTGCTGGTGGTCGAGGTGATGGGCCGCTACGCCGGCTGGATTGCGCTGAGCGCGGGCATCTCGGGCACCGCGAACGCGATCCTGATCCCCGAGATTCCCTACAACCTGACGCTGGTGGCCGAGAAGATCAAGCGGCGCGAGGCCGAGGGCCGGCCATTCTCGATCGTGGTCGTGGCCGAGGGCGCCAAGCCGATCGGCGGAGCGGTCTCGGTGCTCGAGCGCGAGCTGGGGAAGGCCGAGCGCCTGGGCGGCGTCGGCGAGAAAGTGTCGCACGAGCTGCAGGAGATGACCGGGCGCGAGACGCGGCTGGTGGTGCTGGGCCACCTGCTGCGCGGCGGCACCCCGACGACCTCGGACCGGCTGCTGGCGCTGCGCTTCGGCGCGGCGGCGATCCGCGCGCTGAGAGAGGGCCAGTCCAGCGTGATGGTCGCGCTCGACCCGCCGATCGTTAAGTACGTGCCACTCGAAGAGGCCACCAGCCGTATGAAGACCGTGCCGCTCGACTGCGATACGATGCTGACGGCGCGCGACCTCGGGATCTGCTTTGGCGACTGATTGTAGTGCGCTGCAGGCCCTCACCCCCTGCCCCCTTCTCCCAATGGGAGCGGGGGGTTTCCTTCTCTGCCACGAACCTGGCCGCTGGCAGGGGCGGGGGCCTACGGCCGCACCCGTCGCAGCCCCTGCTGCAGCTCAGCCGCCAGCGCCTCGACCTGCCGGCGCTCCAGCGCGAACGTGCAGGACTTGAGGCCGCCGCGCGGCCCGCGGGCGCTGATCGTCAGGCTGAGCGGGCCGCGACCGTCCGGCCAGTCGCCGCGCAGCGCGGTTCGCCCGACCTCGAAGTGGATCTCGGCCATCAGGCGCGGGCTGAGGCGTGGGATCTCGGACAGGCGCGCGGCCAGCGCGCGGGCGTCCTGCTCCTCAAGGACGATCTGCTGAAAGCTGAGCCGGCCGCGCTGGCCGCGCTCGCTGACGCCGGCTGTCAGGCGCAGCTGCGGCGGGCCGCCGGCCTCGCGCTCCAGCGCCAGGATGACCTCGATCGCGCCACGTCCGTCGGCGTGCGCGCGCCACTCGACCAGCCGCTCGGCCAGCGTCAGGCCCGGCGCGGGCGCCGCTGGAAATCGCGGCTCGTCAGGGCCAGGCCCGCCCGCCAGCACCCGCCGCAGCGTGCCGAGCAGCCCCTTCGTGTCTCGGCGCGGCCCGCCGCTCGCGGCGGCCTGCTCCAGCCGCTCGCCGGCGACCCAGCCGCTCTCCAGCGCGCGCCGGAAGGTCTCGATCGTCTGGAAGCGGGCCTCGGCGCGCGGCTGCATCGCCTTCTCGATCGCGGCGGCCAGGGCCGGCGGCACCTCGCGGTTGATCGCGCGGACGCGCAGCTCCTGCGGGTGGGACACCCGCTCCAGCGCCGAGGGCGGCAGCTGGCGCGTCAGCAGCACGTAGGCGGTCACGCCGAGCGCGTACAGGTCGCTGCGCGTATCGGTGCCGGCGCCGTACTGCTCGATCGGCGCGAACGGCTCGGTGAGGGCGCGCGCGATCCGCGACGTGAAGGCGCCCGGCGCGGCGACGCGCGCGATGCCCATGTCGAGCAGCTTGACCCGGCCGTCGGGCGCCAGCACCACGTTCAGCGGCTTGATGTCGCGGTGGATGATCGGGCGGGCCTGGCCGCTCGTGGGGTCGCGGTAGCCGTGCAGGTACTCCAGCCCCGCGCAGAGCTGCAGCAGCCAGCCGACCACGTCGGAGACGCTGTAGGTCGGGCCGGGCTGCTCGAGCTTGCGCTGCAGCGTCTGGCCCGCCACGTAGTCCATCACCAGGAAGGCCGCGCCGGAGGGCTCGACGAAGTAGTCGGTGACGCGCACCAGTGTGGGGTGGTCGAGGTGGGCCAGCAGGCGCGCCTCGGCCAGGAACTGCGCGACCGAGTCGGCGTCGGCGGCGAGCGTCTCCTTGAGCGCGTGGGTGGTGCCGAGCAGCTCGTGCTGGGCCTCGTAGACCGCGCCGCTGCCGCCCATATCGATCAGCCGGCGCAGGCGGTAGCGCCCGCCGACGCGCAGGCCGGCCGGCCGCGGCGTGCGGGCGTGGCGGGCCGAGAGCACCAGCCGCGCGCCGCAGTCGACGCAGTAGAGCGCGCGCGGGGTGGCGCGGCTGCCGCAGGAGCTGCAGAATTGAGCCGACTGCTGGATCATGGCTTCCTGGTGTCATGCCGATCGCTCACATGTGCGTGTATTATAGCGCAGGCGGGCAAGAGTCGCCTTCGCCCGGCGCGCATGCTGCCTCCGGGGGTTGCGCGCCCCCGTGCCCCTGCGGGCTATTGCATCGCTCAATGTTTTCGGGGGGCTACGCGCCCCCGTGCCCCTGCGGGCTATTGCATCGCTCAATGTTTTCGGGGGGCTACGCGCCCCCCGCGGGCGGGGGTGGGCCACCACCCCCGCCGCCCCCCGGCCGGGGTTTCGCCCCTGGACCCCAAAAGGAATGCCGGCTCATTTCCAGCGTCGGTGGCTCATGCCTGGCTGAATCCACGCGCGGCGGGATGCAACTCGCGCCCAACGAAGGGTGCTGGGCATGCGCCACTTCGATTGCAGCTGATATGGGAGCATTTGCCGGAGGGGGGCGCAGCGCCCCGGAAGAAGCATCTCTGCCGTCGGCACGACCCGCAGCCAGGGGCCTGGGCGCCCGCCCATTTTCTTGACAGTGTACGGTAGAGATGGTACTATAACCTCCGCGGGCGATTAGCTCAGTTGGTTAGAGCGCCACGTTGACATCGTGGAGGTCACTAGTTCGAGTCTAGTATCGCCCACCACGTGCCTGGATCAGCCCCTGTTGCGGCCCCACTTCGGTGGGGTCGTGTGCTATCCCGGGGATGCCCGGAACACGCTTCGCGTTGGCTGACACGTTTGCACGGTGATACGCAGTTCGTCCAACAGTTATTCCTTGTAGTATTTACAGAGCGCCGTCAGGGTGTCGAAGTCAATCCGCGTCGTCTGCCCCAACTCAATGCGGTTTAGCGCGGATCGCTCAATACCAGTTGCATCAGCTACCTCTTGGAGCGGGATCGGCCGGTTCTCTTCGAGCTGTCTTCGTAGCCGAAGCTGGCGAACCTTAGTTACTATCTTTGCCACAACCGTTACCTCCTCGTGTGCCTCTTGATTTCAATTCCGACTCGATCATAGTCAAAGTGTGTTGTCAAGACAGCAAAATTGTCTCTTGACAACACCATCTATCGGGTGAGTAATTATGTTCATAGAGACACAATAACATATCTAAAGAACACAGAAGCCAGCACCATGACAACCCAGCCGCTCGCCAAAGATATCCGCCGCACCGCGCGACGCGCGGATCTGTCAGGATGAGCACTGCGACTGCTACGGCAAGGCACTGCGCGAGAGTAGCAAGCAGCCAGGGACGTTTTACTGCCCAGGGGAAATCGGGCACAATGCCGGGAAGCCGATCTACTGCAAGTCGAAGTAGTAATCCGGCGTGGCGATGCTGGCGCGGCTCCCGGACTTGCGCCGTGCCAGCATCGGCGCTATCATGGGCGCGTGCGACCCGCGATGGAGACGGAGGCCCGATTATGCCAGCAGTGCTGGACATCCTGCCGGTGGTCGCGCCGGCCGATCATATGGCCGGCCCGCCACAGGGCCGCTGGACCGCCGCGGCCTACGACGCCCTGCCCGACGACGGCAACCGCTACGAAAGCATTGATGGAGTGCTCTATATGGCCCCGCCGCCCACCCCCGAGCACCAGGATGTCAGCCGCTGGTTCGTGTACTACCTGACCACCCACGTGCAGCTGGCCGGGCTGGGGCGGGTGTACGCCGCGCCGATCGGGGTCGAGCTGGCGCCCGACACGATCGTCGAGCCGGATATCGTGGTGGTGCTGACCGCGCGCCTCGGCATCATTCAGCCCAAGCGCATCGTCGGCGCGCCCGACCTGGTGATCGAGATCGCGTCGCCCAGCACGGCCGGCTACGACCGGCGCGAGAAGCAGAACGACTACGCCGCGGCCGGCGTGCCGGAGTATTGGATCGCCGACCCGGCAGCCAAGACGATCGAGGTGCTGGTCTGGGCGGCCGGGCGCTACGTGTCGCGCAACGTCTTCCGCGGCCAGGCCACGCTGCCCTCGGCCGTGCTGCCGAGCCTGCCAGTGCCCGTCCAGGCCTTCTTTGCGTAGAAACGACCATGACCACGACCACGATTGAAGATCTGATCGTGCAGACCGACGCCTCGGGCGCGCCGGTGCGGCTCGAATATGTGTGCGGCCGGCTCAAGGTCGAGGCCAGTCCGGCCAGCCGCCATCAGATGACCGCCAAGGCGACCCTAGCCTCGCTCCAGCGGATGGCCGGGCGGGGCGACGGCTGCGCGTACTATAGCCTCCAGGATGTCCTGATTCGGTTCCCCGATCCCGACCAGTCGCTCAAGCGCCCCGACATCGCGATCTTCTGCGCGCAACCACCGCTCAGCGACGAGGCGCTGGAGCTGCTGCCGGCCGCCGTCGTCGAGATCCTCAGCCTCGGCTACGAAGACAAGGATCTCGGCGCCGACGGCGCCCCGTTCTACCTGGCCTGCGGCGTCGCCGACGTGCTCGTGGTCGACCCCCGCAGCGGCCGCGCGCTGCACTACCGGGCCGGCATGGGCGGCCCCGTGACGTTGCACACCCCCGCCACCGTCGATCTGGCGTGCGGCTGCCGCGTGACCGTCTGATCAGCGCGCCCTGAATCACCACGCCGGCGGGGATCCCCGCCGGCGTCACCGTATCACCGTGTCACCTACCGCCCTGGCCGCCACCCCTTCGGCTTCGGTCGCGCCGGCGGCGTGCTCAGCAGGGTACTGGCCGGCTTCCAGTGCGCGCGCCGGCCGGCGGCGATCTGGACTGCTTGGTCTGGGGGTTGACCCCGCTGCGGGCGCGCCGCTCCTTCATTGAGAAGGTGCCGAAGCCGGTCAGGGTGATGGTCTGGCCGCCGCGCAGCCGATCCGCGATCGTCTGCAGGGTCGCGTTCACGATACGTCGTCGATCAGCTTGGTCTTGCCGTAGCGTTCCGCCGTCATGCATGAGCAGGCCTGCCACATGATTGACAGGCTGCCGCACTGTGCTATGATGTGTGTACAAAAATGTAAACAGAAACGTATACGGAGAGACCGCCATGAGCACCATTCGGGTTTCGGACAAGACGCACCACGCCCTGCGGGAGCTGGCGGTCTCATCGGGCACCTCGATGAACGACGTGATCGAGCGGGCGGTCGAGGCGTACCGCCGCCAGCAGATCATCGACCAGGCGAACGCCCAGTATGCTGCGCTGCGCGCCGACCCGGCCGCCTGGGCCGAGGTGCAGGCCGAGCGGGCTGCGTGGGAGAACACGCTGGCCGACGGCCTGGAGGAGCGCTAAGTGGCGCGCGAGCCATCCCGCGGCGAGATCTGGACGGCTAATCTCGATCCCATCAAGGGCCACGAGCAGGCTGGTCAGCGGCCGGTCTTGATTGTTTCCACGAATGGGTTCAATCACGGGCCGGCCGATATGATCATCGTCGCTCCCCTAACTCGCACGGCGAAACACATTCCCTATCGTGTCCAGGTCGACCCGCCGGAGGGCGGGGTGAGCGATCGGAGCTACGTGTTATGCGACTCCATCCGCGCGATCTCCAAGGAGCGGCTGGATACGCGGCGCGGCGCGTGGGGTAGCGTAGCTCCAGCGACATTAGCCCAGGTCGAGGACTACCTGCGGATTCTGCTGGAGCTGTAGGCCCGCCCGTGCGGCGCTGCTTTCGAGATCGCAATCACACGTAAACAGACCTTAACGCCCCGGCCGCGCTCGCGGTGGTATAGTCGATCCGGGCGCGTAGGACTGAAGGACGCATTGCTGGTGTTTCGGGCCTGCGGCGGGCGCACATGCTTTGCGCGGTGCATCCTGCCGCAGGCTGTCTGTCTCTTTTATAAGGAGGTGCTCGATGAAGAGCGACCTGGAGATCGCCCAGGCGGCGAAGCTCCGCCCGATCGGCGCCGTCGCCGGGGAACTGGGCCTGCTGGAGGAGGAGATCGAGCCGTACGGGCGCTCGATCGCTAAGATCGACCTCGGCGCGCTCGGTCGGCTCGCGGATCAGCCGGCCGGGCGCTATATTGTTGTGACGGCGATCACGCCCACGCCGCTGGGCGAGGGCAAGACCACCGTCACGATCGGGCTGGCCCAGGCGCTGGCAGCCATGGGCCGCCGCTCGATCGCGACCATCCGCCAGCCCTCGATGGGCCCGACGTTCGGCATCAAGGGCGGCGCGGCCGGCGGCGGCTACAGCCAGGTCGTGCCGATGGAGCAGTTCAACCTGCACCTGACCGGCGATATCCACGCGATCGGCGCCGCGCACAACCTGCTCGCGGCCATGCTCGACAACCACCTGTTCCACGGCAACGCGCTGGGCATCGACCCCTACACAATCTCCTGGCCGCGCGTGGTCGACATCAGCGACCGCGAGCTGCGCAATGTGATCGTCGGCCTCGGGCAGAAGAGCGACGGCCCGCTGCGCCAGACCCACTTCGACATTACGGTCGCCTCCGAGGTGATGGCCATCCTGGCGCTCTCGACCAGCCTGCGCGACCTGCGCGAGCGCCTGGGCCGGATCGTCGTCGGCTATACCCGCGACAAGAAGCCGGTCACCGCCGAGGATCTGCGGGCCGCCGGCGCGATGGCGGTGCTGCTCAAGCAGGCGCTCAAGCCAAACCTGCTGCAGACGCTCGAGGGCTCGCCGGCGCTGGTCCACTGCGGGCCATTCGCGAACATCGCCCACGGCAACTCGTCGGTGCTGGCCGACCTGATCGCCCTGCGCTGCGCCGACTACGTCGTGACCGAGTGCGGATTCGGCGCCGACATCGGGTTCGAGAAGTTCTGCGATATCAAGTGCCGCGTGGGCGGGCTGAAGCCCGACGCGGTGGTGCTGGTGGCGACGGTGCGGGCGCTGAAGGCCCACAGCGGCAAGTACGCGATCGTGCCGGGCAAGCCGCTCGACCCGCGGCTGCTGGAGGAGAGCGTGGCCGACGTCGAGGCCGGCGCCGCCAACCTGGTGAAGCAGATCGCCAACGCCCGGATCTTCGGCGTGCCGGTGGTCGTGGCGATCAACACCTTCCCGCAGGACCACCCGAGCGAGCTGGCTGCGGTGGGCGCGATCGCGCGGCGGGCGGGGGCGCACAGCGTGGCTGTGTGCCGCGTCTGGGCCGAGGGCGGCGCGGGCGGCCGCGACCTGGCCGAGGCGGTGATGGCGGCGGCGCGCGAGCCGGGCGAGTTCCGGCCGATCTACCCGCTTGAGTGGGACCTGACGACCAAGATCGAGACGCTGGCGACCAAGATCTATGGCGCGGCGCGGGTCGAGTACAGCGCCGAGGCGAGCAAGCAGCTGGCGCTGCTCGAGCGCCAGGGCTACGGCCGACTGCCGATCTGCGTGGCCAAGACCCACCTCTCGCTCAGCCACGACCCGAAGCTGCTCGGCGCGCCGTCGGGCTACGCCTTCCCCATCCAGGAGGTGCGCCTGTCGGCCGGAGCCGGCTTCGTCTACGCGCTGGCCGGCGAGATGCGCACGATGCCGGGCCTGCCGGCCCACCCCGCCGCCGAGCATATCGATATCGACGCCGAGGGGCGCACGATCGGCCTCTCGTAGTGGCTCCACCAGGATGCCTGACGGCGTAGGCCCTCACCCCCTACCCCCTCTCCCGTCGTCACGGGAGAGGGGCAGGGGTGTTCTAGCGGATCAGCCACCCGGCGCTGGCGAATTCGACGGCGCCATCCCGACGACAACCCCGCCGGGTTCGGAAACGACAACATGCAGTGGCGATCCATTCTCTCAAAGCGCCAGGTCGCCATGTTATTCTGCGCGCAGGATGACGTTCGGTCATCCTGCGCGTGACTGAGTATGCGCGGAGGATGCTATGGACATTGCTATTCCACGCGCGTGCCTAGCCGACGAGCAGCGCATTGCGCTGACGCCGGCGGGCGTGCAGGCGCTCGTCAGCGCCGGTCATACCATCTACGTCGAGAGCGGCGCGGGCGTCGGAGCCGGCTTTGCCGACACGACCTTCAGCGCCGCGGGGGCCAAGATCGTCTACAGCCCCGAAGAGATCTACATGCGGGGCACACTGATCGTGACGGTCGATGGCGCTCCCGAGGCGGCGATCCGGCGGATGCGGCGCGGACAGGTGCTGTGCGGCTTCCTGAGTCTGGCGGTCATGCACCGGCGCATGCAGGAGGCGCTGGCCGCCTCGGGCGTGAGCACGCTGAGCTATGAGCTGATCCGCCGCAAGAACGGCGCCATGCCGGTGCTGATCCCTATGAGCGAGATCACCGGCCGGCTGCTGCCGCAGATCGCCGGGCACCTGCTCGAGACGCCCAGCGGCGGGCGCGGCACGCTGCTCGCCCCCATCCCGGGCATCCCCTCGGCGGAGGTCGTCATCCTGGGGGCCGGCACGGTCGGCGTGAACGCCGCGTACGGCTTCACCGCCTGGGGCGTGCAGACGACAGTGCTCGACCACGATGTCGAGCGGCTCCGCAACTGCGAGCGGATCTGCCGCGGGCGCGTCACCACGCGCCTCAGCACCGAGAGCGCAGTCGAACATGTCCTGCCGTTCGCCGATGTGCTGATCGGCGCGATCCACGTGCCCGGCAACCGGGCGCCGCTGCTCGTCAGCCAGGGGCAGGTCAAGCTGATGAAATCGCGCAGTGTGATCATCGACGTTGCGATCAACGAGGGTGGCTGCGTTGCCACCAGCCGGCCGACGACCCACCGTGACCCAACCTATATCACCGAAGGCGTCTTGCACTACGCCGTACCGAACATCCCCAGCGCGGTCGCCCGCACTGCGGCGCACGCGCTGAACAACGCGCTGCTGCCGTATATTCAAGCGATCGCCGACCGGGGGCTCGAGCGCGCGGCCGTGACCGACGCCGCGCTCGCGCGCGGCTGCAACCTGGTCGGCCGCAGGCCGGTGATGCCTCTGAACGAGGCCGCGCTTGGAGAAGACACACCCTAACGACAGCAACGCAGATGGAGCCCATATGATTAGTTTCTCGGCCAGGGCGCCGCGCATGTTTACGGCAGATGAGGCGCTGAGCCTGGTTCACTCAGGTCAGCGCGTCTATATTGGCGGCGGCTGCGGCGTGCCGTCGCCGCTGTTGGATGCGCTCGTCGCGCGCGCCCCGACGCTACGAAACGTCGAGATTAACCACATGCTGACGGCCGGCGACGACCCGACCGCCGCGCCCGAGCACAGCGAGTCCTTTCGCCATAACGCGCTGTTCATCGGGTCGAATGTGCGCCGCGCCGTCAACGAGGGGCGCGCCGACTTCACGCCGGTGTTTCTCTCGGAGATCCCGCGCCTGTTTCGCTCGGGCCGCCTGCCGCTCGACGTGGCCATGCTGCAGGTCGCGCCGCCCGATCAGCACGGCTTCTGCTCGCTCGGCGTGGAGGTCGGCTGCACACTGCCGGCTGCCCAGATCGCCCGCACGGTAATCGCCGAGATCAACACGCAGATGCCGCGCACGCTCGGCGATAGCTTCATCCACATCTCGCGGATCACCGCCTGCGTCGAGACCGACCGGCCGCTGCACGAGCTGCCGCAGGGCGACTCGAACCCGGTCGCCGAGCAGATCGGCCAGTATATCGCCGATCTGATCCCCGACGGCGCGACGATGCAGCTCGGCATCGGCGCCATCCCCGACGCGGTGCTGCGCTACCTCTCGCACAAGCGCCACCTGGGCATTCACACCGAGCTGTTCTCAGACGGCATCATCGACCTGGTCGAAGCCGGGGTGATCGACGGCGAGGCGAAGACGCTCGGCCGCGGCAAGCTGGTGGCCGGCTTCCTGCTCGGCACGCGCCGGCTGTTCGACTGGGTCCATAACAACGCGATGGTCGATCTGCACCCGACCGACTACATCAACGACCCGTTCGTGATCGCCCAGCACAAGCGGATGGTGGCGATCAACTCGGCCCTGCAGGTCGACCTGACCGGCCAGGTGTGCGCCGACAGCATCGGCACGCGGCTCTACAGCGGCGCGGGCGGCCAGGTCGATTTCATCCGCGGCGCCGCGCGCTCGGAGGAGGGCGTGCCGATCATCGCGCTGCCGGCGACCGCGCAGGGCGGCAGGCTCTCGCGGATCGTGCCGACGCTCGACCCGGGCGCGGGGGTGGTGACCAGCCGCTATGACGTGCACTACGTGATCACCGAGTGCGGCGTGGCCCAGCTGCACGGCAAGACGCTCTCCCAGCGCGCGCGGGCGCTGATCGCGATCGCCCACCCCGATTTCCGCGATAGCCTGACGGCGGCGGCGCGCGAGATGCACTACTTGTAGCGTGCGCTCACGCACGCTCGTCTCCCCCGCCCCGGCCAGGGCGGGGGTTTCGTTTGCGTGGGCCACCCACAGCGCGTGCGCGGGCTGTGCGGGCGCCCTAAAACGGCTCGGGCGGCCGGATGCGCCACGCCAGCGCGCCCAGCCACATGCTCGCCGTCACCCAGATAATATAGCCCCCCATCGCCACGATCAGCCACCGCCCGGCCCGCCCCGACCGCCAGAGCAGCTCGGCGGCGAGCGCGGCGCAGACCGCCACCGCCCAGGCCGAGAACATCAGCCAGCGGGTCGAGAGCGCGGCGCGCGTGATGAACGGCAGCGACCCGAACAGCAGCGCGACCGCGAAGGTGCCCACCATTAGCACGAGCAAACCTTGAACGTTTGAACGATCGAATGTTTGAGCGTCTGGGTGCTTGGCGCCCTTCGTCCTCGGCCAGAGCAGCGCCAGCCCGCACAGCGCCAGCGGGATGGGGAAGAATCCGAAGTGGACGCGCAGGCCGGCGTCCCAGAGCGATTGCCAGAGCGCGGAGATCTCGACCGCCTGCTTGTTCTGCATGCCGGTCAGCCCGCCGGCCGCGGTGGCGCGCGCCTGCGCCAGGAACAGGCCGGTGTACGCGCTGTAGAAGCACAGCGCCGCGAAGACCTCGGCCGCGACAAAGCCGGCCAGCAGCAGCCGGAAGGTCCGCCAGGATGCGCGCCTACGGACCGCCGCCAGCAGCAGCGCGGCCAGGCCGATCCCGCCGAGCAGCGAGGTGTTGATCCAGAAGCCGAAGTGCCCCAGGTAGACCGTCGACTGGAGCACGAACAGCGCAATCAAGGATGAAGGATGAAGGATGAAGGATGAAGGATGGTGCGCCGCTATTGGTCGCTGGTCGTTGGTCCTTGGTCGTTGGTCGTCCGTCGTTCGTCGCCAGAGCAGCAGCAGCGCGGCGATCAGCAGCAGGTGGGCGAACTGGCTAAAGATGTGGGTGCTGAAGTTCCACAGGGTCGTCATCAGCGTCGCGGCGGTGAGCGAGTAGATGCCGGCGGCCAGCAGCCCGACGCGGCGCGCGCGCGATTCTATCGCGTCGCCAGGCGGCCCCGCGAGCGCCCCCGCGCCGATCGCGTAGGCCACGAACGGGCCGAGCGCGTTGATCAGCGCGCCGCCCAGCTGCAGCAGCACCCGATGATCGAGGCCGGCCAGCGCGAGCGGCGCCAGCAGCAGGTAGAAGGCCGGCGGGTAGGGGAAGTCGACGCCGCGGTTGCGCGAGAGCAGCAGCACGCGCCCGCCGACCACCTCCTGGTAGCGGTTGGAGTGGAAGCCGATGTCGCCCCACATTGCGTCGGGGTAGAGCTTGACGCCATAGTGGGTGGTGAGGATGACCAGCGCCAGCAGCAGCAGCCAGCGCAGCGCGGCGGCCGGCAGCGGCGGGCCGGCCCGCCGGTAGAGCGCGGCCAGCGGCGGGCGCAGCCAGCCGGCCAGCGCGAGCGCCAGCGCGCCGCTCCAGACGACCGCGGCAAGCGGCGTGATGGTGTCCGCCGGGCTCGCGGAGAGCTGCCCGGCCAGCGACAGGCCGGCCGCCGGGACGAGCAGCGCGAGCCCGGCCAGCAGCAGCCCGGCCGGATCGGCGGCCAGCAGCAGCACCAGCAGCCAGCCGAGCGCGGTCGCGATCAGCGCGGCGCCCGCGCCGATCGCGAAGCGCGGCGGGTCGAGCAGGGCCGCCAGGCCTGCCAGCACCACCCCGGCGAGCAGGAAGGCCAGCGCGGCCGCGCGCGGGATGCCCGTGCGCCGCAGCCCCAGCCACAGCGCGAGCGCGGCCGCGAGCCAGGCCAGCGTCGGGCGCCAGGCTGGCAGCGCGAGCCCGCCCACGCGCTCGAAGCCGACCTCGTCGACCGGCAGGCCGATCGCGCGCCGGTCGCCGTTCGGCACAAACGTGGCGCTGCGGATCTCGACGATCTGATCGCCTGAGCGATCGGGGGGCAGCAGCACGGTCAGGCGCTCGCCGGCGCTGGGGCGCACGGCGACCTGGCTGAGCAGCCGGCCGTTGGCCCACAGCTCGATCGTCTTCGGGCTCTGCTGGGCCAGCTCGGGGCTGATCGGCAGCAGCTGGATGGACAGCTCGACCGGGCGCTGGCCCTCGCCGGGCAGCCGGATCAGCGACTGCCCGGTCGTCCAGCGGAAGTTGGAGTGGGTGAACTCCGAGCTCTCCGAGGCGTGGAAATTCGCGATCAGCGGCAGGTCGGCGCCGAAGCCCTCCTCAAGGCCAACCTCGATCGTGGCTCGGAGCGGGGCCTGCGCGACGATCAGGAGCAGGGCGGCGAACAGACCGAGCGAAACCAGCAGGCGCCAGTCGCGCAGGTCGGCCACCAGCCGGCGAGCCTCGGCCCGCAGCGACAGGCTGCCTTGCTGTAGAGCTTGCATATGCCTCTGCTGAGCCGCCCAACTCCCGGCCGGGCCTGGGCCAGCGACAAAGAGCGAGCGAGGAGATTCCGATGGTTGCCGCGCACCGTGCGCCGCTGGCGAGCGAGCACTACCGGCCGGCGATTATCGCAGCAGCGCAGGCGCTTGTCAAATATTCAGCATATCAAAGGGCGGCTGCGCGTGCAGCCGCCCCACGGTCGCCGGCCGAGCCTGGCTAGAGTCCGAAGAACGCGCTATTCTTCGGCGTGTACGAAGCCCACTGCTCGGGCACCGAGTCCTCCGCGAAGATCGCGGTGACCGGGCACTCAGGCTCGCAGGCGCCGCAGTCGATGCACTCGTCGGGGTTGATGTAGTACTGGTCATCACCCTCGTAGATGCAGTCGACCGGGCAGACCGCGACGCACGCAGCGTCTTTGGTGCCGATACACGGCTCGGCGATTACGTAGGCCATTGGTGGGTACCTCCTGTTTGCAAATCTGCGACTTCTGTGACGATGACCTGCCTGTTCCGCCTGGCGCTAGCTTACGAAGAACGTGACATTCTTTGCGATGAAGCTTTGCCACTGCTCGGGCACCGAGTCCTCCGCGAAGATGGCCTCGACCGGGCACTCGGGCTCGCAGGCGCCGCAGTCGATGCACTCGTCGGGGTTGATGTAGTACTGGTCATCACCCTCGTAGATGCAGTCGACCGGGCAGACCGCGACGCACGACGCGTCCTTGACGCCGATACACGGCTCAGCGATTACGTAGGCCATTATGTCCTCCTCTTCAGAGTCAGTAGAGCTCTTGCAGAACGCTCATAGCATAGCACCGCTCGATTAACCTGTCTGCTACTTTTGTTCCATTTCGAGCAGGCTATCCCTCCGCGATGCGCGCGAGCCCGGCGCGGTCGAGCACGCTCACGCGGCCGCGCTCGAGGTGCACCAGCCCCTCCTGGGCCAGCTGGCGCAGCGCGCGCCCCGCGATCTCGCGCACGGTGCCGGTGCGCTCGGCCAGCTCCTGCTGGGTCAGCACCGCCGTGCCCTCGCCGGCCTCGCGCAGCAGCTGGCGGGCCATTCGCTCGCGCACCGAGCGGAACGCCAGGTCCTCGACCAGCACCACCAGATCTCGCAGCTGGCCGGCCATCTCGCGCAGCGCCGCCAGCCCAAGGTCGGGGTGCTTGCGGATGAGCGCCAGCAGCGCGTCACGCGGCAGCAGCAGGCAGCGCACCGGGCTCATCGCGCGGGCGGTCGTCGGGTTGGGGCGGTCGTCGAACAGCGGCACGGCGTTGAAGTTCTCGCCGGCGCCGACCATCGCCAGCACCTGCTCGCGCCCATCGGGGGCTGTGCGCGAGAGACGCACGCGCCCGCGCAGGACGAAGAACAGCCCTGGCGGCTGCTCGCCTTCGAACATAATATGCTCGCCGGGGCGATACTCGCAGTGCTGAACCTGGCGCGCAATGTCCGCCAGCGTCTGATCGTCCAGCGTGGCGAAGAATGGGATGTCGCGGAGTTCTCTTGGAGGTATCACTCGATGGGATCTGTCTGTTGTCGCGAGCAGCTCGCGCCTGGCGCGGTCCATATCAACCCTGCAAGTATACCACGTCGCCGGGCGGGGGCTGCGCGCCCTCGCGCCCCCGCGGGCGGGGGTGGGCCGCCACCCCCGCCGCCCCCCGGCCGGGGCTTGCGCCCCTGGACCCCAAAAATGATGCCGCCTCTCTTGCGATGCTTGGCGCGCATGCCCGGCTGAATCCAGACGCGCCAGAGGCGCACACTGCTTTCGGGGTTCCCCCCCGCCCCCTGTTCGGGGCTGCGCGCCCCCGTGCCCCCGCGGGCGGGGGTGGGCCGCCACCCCCGCCGCCCCCCGGCCAGGGCTTGCGCCCCTGGACCCCAAAAATGATGCCGCCTCTCTTGCGATGCTTGGCGCGCATGCCCGGCTGAATCCAGACGCGGCGGGAGGAAACTCGCTGTCATGGGAACGCCGAACTCAGGCGCGGCGGGTTGCGCCCGCCTGCCCGGGATGTTGTTGGGCATGCGCCACAGGCATTGACGCTGATGTGACTTTTTTTGCCGGAGGGGGGCCGGGGGAACCGGCGTGGGTTCCCCCGGGCGGGGGGCCGGGGGCGCAGCGCCCCGGAAGAAAGGGCAGCTGGTGGCACAAGCAGTAGGCCGGGGGCCGGGGGTGCAGCGCCCCGGATACACCCCCTGCATCGGGTATAATGCCGACTCTAGAGGGAAGCACTGGAGAGGAGAACCCCTTGTCATGCTCCGCGCCTATCGCCTGATTCTGTGCGCCCTGCTGCTGTCCGCCTGCGCGGCGACGGCGGCTGACCCGACTCCGACGCCGGCCAGCACAGGCCCCTCGGCGCTAGCCCAGCCGAGCCCGGCCGCCACACCTGCGCCGACGCACGCCCCGGCCAGCCCGACCGCCACGCCTGCGCCGACGCGCGCCCCGGCCAGCCCGACCGTCACGCCGCCTGATGCGCGGCTCGACGTGCAGGCGCAGGCAACGGCGCTGAGGCAGGACTATGCCGGCGATCTCAGTCGCGCTGGCGACTGGAACCGCTACACGATCAGCGCCGCGATCGACCCGGCCGCCCGCACGATCGCCGGTCGCGAGCGGCTGGAGTACACCAACCGCGACACGCAGCCGCTCGAACGGCTGTACTTGCACCTCTACCCCAACCTGCCCGACTTCGCCGGCGAGCTGTCGGTGACGGGCCTCTCGGTCGACGGCCGCCCGGTCGACGTGACCTACGAGGCCAGGCGCTACCTGCTGCGCGTCGATCTGCCGCAGCCGCTCGCGATCGGCGCGACCGCGGTCGTCGAGCTGGACTTCGCGACGACCGCGCCCGAGCGCGTCAGCCAGAAGTTCTACGGCGCCTTCAACAAGGAGCAGGGCATCCTGTCGCTGGCGTCGTCCTACCCGATCGCGGCGATCGTGCGCCGCGGCGCCTGGGACACCGGTGTGTCCGACCCGCAGGGCGACTTCGTCAACAGCGAGACCGCCTTGTACGACGTGACGCTCACGGCGCCGGCCGACTGGCAGCTCGTGACCACCGGCGTCGTGGTGGATAAGCGCATCGACGGCGAGCGCCAGGTCGCGCGAATGGTCAGCGGGCCGCAGCGCGACTTCATGATCGTGGCGACGCAGTACCGGCAGGCCAGCGTCGAGGTGGAGGGCACGAGGATCAACTCGTACTACCGGCCCGAGCACGAGGCCAGCGGCAACGCGGCGCTGCAGGCCGCCGCGGACGCGCTGCGGGCTTTCAACAAGCGCTACGGGCCCTACCCGCTGGCCGAGCTCGACGTGGTCGAGGTCGCGGCGTGGAACTTTCTGGGGGTCGAGTACCCAGGGCTGATCGAGATCGAGCAGAGCCTGTATGGCGCCGCGGACGGCCTTGAGATCACCGTGGCGCACGAGGTCGCGCACCAGTGGTGGTACAGCCAGGTCGGCAACGACGTGCTGCAGGAGGCCTGGGTCGATGAGGCGATGGCGAGCTACTCGCAGATCGTCTACCAGGAGGATCTGCACGGCCCCGATGCGGCCGCGCGCGAGCTGGACGGCTTTCGCCAGCGCTACCGGCGGGTGATCGACCAGGGCCGCGACGCGCCGGTGGAGCGCCCGACCACCTCGTTCCGGGGGAACTATGTCGGGCTGGTGTACGGCAAGGCGGTGCTGTTCTTCCAGGCCATGCGCAAGCAGATTGGCGAGGAGGCGTTCGACCGCTTTCTGCACGAGCACTACGCGCGGCACCGCTACGGCTACATCACGGGCACCGAGCTGCTGGCCGACGCCGAGGGCGCCTGCGGCTGCGACCTGCAGCCGCTGTACGAGCATTGGATTACGACGGTGACGCCGGTGGATCTGCCGTAGCCAGATGGCTGGCGCGCCGCTTGGCTTCTCGGGGCTGCGCGCCCCGTGGCGTATGCGGGGGCTGCGCGCCCCCCGTGCCCCCGCGGGCGGGGGTGGGCCGCCACCCCCGCCGCCCCCCGGCCGGGGCGTGCGCCCCTGGACCCCAAAAGGATCCTGTCTTGTCGCTTGTTCGGGGGGCTGCGCGCCCCCGTGCCCCGCGTGAGGTGCACCAACATTGTCCGGGTGGCTACGCGCCCCCCGTGCCCCCGCGGGCGGGGGTGGGCCGCCACCCCCGCCGCCCCCCGGCCGGGGCTTGCACCCCTGGACCCCAAAAGCAATGCCGCCTCATGTACGATGCTTGATGTGCATGCCTGGCGGAATCCAGGCGCGGCGGATGATAACCCACCTGGTAGGAGTGTTGATAGGCATGCGCCACGACGATCGCAATTGAGGTGGAATCATTTGCCGGAGGGGGCCGGGGGAACTGGCGTGGGTTCCCCCGGGCGGGGGGCCGGGGGCGCAGCGCCCCACGATCGGTTAGACCGGCAGCCGGATCTGGCGCTTCTCAGGGTCGGCCTGCTCGCGGTAGAGAATCGCCACATAGCCGATCAGGCCGACCAGCGTGCTGCCGGAGGCGCCGGCCAGCTCCTCGGTCAGCGCCTTCCGCTCGTCCCGAAAGTCCATGAACTTGATCTTGATCAGCTCGTGCGCGCTCAGCTCGTGGTCCAGCGCCGCGTAGAGCTGCTCGGTCAGGCCGTTCTTGCCGATCTGCACGACCGGCTTCAGCTCGTGCGCCAGCCGGCGCAGGTGCTGCTTTTGTGTATTGGTCAATCGTCGCATTGCCTATTCCTCGATCGATGCGCATCAACATGGAGTTCCTCCGGGCCGCCCTCTCGCCACACATCACTCGTGCGCGCGGGGCGGCTCCGGCGCCAGATCCGGTCGGGATGAGTCCTGCACGACCTCGTGAATTTCGATCTTGTTCTGACCGGTGAAGGCATCCCGCGGCAGGCTGCCGGAGGACCCGTGGCCCTTCGTGAATGCGTCCGAGCGGACCCAGGCGTCGAACTGCTCGCGCGACTCCCACAGCGTCAGCACGATGTACGGGTCGCCGGGGGCGACCGGCCGCAGCACCTGGTTGCTGACAAAGCCCGGCATGCTGTCGACCAGCCCGGCGCGCCGGCGGAAGGTCTCCTCGAAGGCGGCGGCGTAATCGGGGTGGACGTAGATGCGGTTGGCTGTCGTTATCATTAGCTTGTGCTCCTCGTCTACAGCGCTCTCACAGCCGGCGGTCGCGTCTCGCCCACGGCGCTCTCACGGCCGGCGGTCGCGCCATTATCGCACACCCGCGCGCCCGCGGCAAAGCAGGCGATCGTTCATTTGGCCGGGGGCTGCGCGCCCCCCGCGCCCCGCGGGCGGGGGTGGGCCGCCACCCCGCCACCCCCCGGCCGGGGCTTGCGCCCCTGGACCCCAAAAAAGAATGCCGCCTCATGTGCGCTGCTTGATGTGCATGCCCGGCTGAATCACGGCGCGGTGGGTGACAAGCCGCCCGGTAGGAGTGTTGATAGGCATGAGCCACGATCCTTGCAGCTGGTACGGCATCACTTGCCGGAGGGGTGCCGGGGGCGCCGCTCGCCCGAGCACAAACCGGAGCAGGGCGGGAATCAATCGCGGCGCCCGGCCGCGCTGATCGCCTGGTAGGCCCGAATGCCGCTCTGCGTCACCGCGGCGGTGCTCTGGCCGGGGAAGGTGCTGTCGCCGACGAGCCAGAGGCCGCCGACGCCGGCGGCGCGCGGCCCCAGGCTGAGCAGGCCCGAGCTGCGGAGCGCCTGCGGCAGCCCGCCGACCATGCCGTGGTGCCGGCGGGTGTAGCGCCAGAACGAGAACGGCGTGCCAGCCTGCTGGTAGCGTATGTGCTCGCGCAGCGCCGGCAGCGCGATCGAGGCGCTATCGAGCATGCGCTCGATCATCGCGGCCTTCTCCTCGCGGTAGCGCGGCGGGTCCTCGCGGCGCCAGCGCCACCAGCGCTCGGCCTCGGTGTGGGTCGAGACGGTCAGCGCGCGCTGGCCGGCCGGCGCGCGGCTGGTGTCGTCGGGCGGGTGCGCCGAGATGAACGCGCTGTTCGCCTCGCCGAGCGGCCGGTCGTAGCTGGCGATCACCTGGTGGTGCTCGGCCAGGCCGGCCGGGATGGCCGCCTCATCGACGCCAAGGTACAGCGTGAAGGCGCCCCAGCCGCGCGGCGACGACTCGATCGCGCGGCCCAGCCGCCGCGGCGCGGCCTCGCCCAGCAGCCGCGCCGCATCCCACACGGTGATGTTGCCGACCACGTGCCTCGCGGAGAAGCGCTCGCCGCGCTCGGTCTCGACGCCGCCCGCCCGCCCGCCGCGCGTGAGGATGCGGCTGACCCACTGCCGGCAGCGCAGCTCGCCGCCGTCGCGCGCCAGCGCGGCCGCCAGGGCGCGGGCGAGCGACCAGGCGCCGCCCTCGACGTAGTGCGCTCCTATACGGGCGAAGTCGAGCGCGACCGCGCCGTAGAGCCAGGCGCACTCCCGCGCGGTCGTCTGCGCGCTGATCAGCAGCTGCCCGTCGACAAACGCGCGCAGCCGCCGGTCGGTCACGCCCCGCGCACCGAGCGCCTGCCCGACTGTGCGCCAGAGGTGCGGCAGCAGCAGCGCCAGCTCGGGCCGCGCCGCCGAGATCGTGCCCAGCAGATCGCCCAGGCCCTCAAGGGGCAGCTGCGGCTGGCGCGCGGCGAAGCGCCAGGCAATCCCGGCGATGCGCTCCTGCTCGCGCCAGAACTGCTCGGCCTCCCACGCCTGCGATGGGAAGGCCAGCCGCCGCTCCTCGGCCCAGCGCTCGTCACCCCAGCGCGTCACGCGGCGGTCGGGCAGCCAGACCTCCATGGCCGGCTCGAGGCGCCGCACCGGCCATGCGATCCCGAGCCGCCGCGCGACCCAGTCGTGCGCGCCGCCCGGCCCGAACCCGGCGAACAGCGTCGCGCCGACGTCGAAGATGTAGCGGTCGCCGTTTGGGCGCTTGCGCTCGTAGGATGAGGCGCAGCCGCCTGGCTCGATGTGCCCCTCCAGCACCAGCACGCGCCAGCCGTCGTGGGCCAGCAGCGCCGCGGCCGTCAGCCCGCCGATGCCGGCCCCGATCACGATCGCGTCGTAGGTGTGATGTTCCATACGTTCAGGAGCTCATATTGTAAGTGTGGTCCCTCACCCTTACTTCTCTGCTTGCTGAGTAGATGTTTCGTTCAGTGCGGAGACCATCAAGCAACATCCATCTACAGACCGAGCTGCGCTCCGCCGCCAGAGCGATGCGGATCGGCGCGCGCTGTGGTGTAATATCACCAGAAAATGATTGCGGCGGTCATTCCCAGCGCCACTACTCGCGCTGATACGGCCTCCACGCCGCCCTCCATAAACCCCCAACGGCTGCCTAGAGGGCAGCCGTTTCCGCATGTTCGGCGACGATCAGCACCTCCAGCGTGCGCGGGCCGTGGACCCCCTCGACCCGGTTCAGCTCGATGTCGGAGGTGGCCGAGGGGCCGGAGATCAGCGTGATCGGCCGGCGCGCCTCGCGCACCGCCGGCCCTAGCCGCTCGACCGCCTCGGGCACCAGCTCGACGATCTGCTCGGCGCGCACCACGCACAGGTGGTAGTCGGGCAGCAGCGTGAGCGCCCGCCGCCCCTGGGCCACCCCGGCGTCCAGCACGATCGTGCCGGTCTGGGCAATCCCGAGCGCGCAGCCGGTCAGCACGCCGTCGCTGGTGTCGAGCTGCTCGTGGGTCAGCCCGTCGTCGCGCAGCAGCTCCACGCCTGGCGGCGCCCAGTCGTCCGGCAGATCGGCCGGGACGACCAGCCGCCGGACGCCGCGCTCGGCGCAGGCGGCCGCGATCGCCGCCGGCAGCTCCGCCGCGGTGACGCGGCGGACCCTGGCCTTGTACTCGGCCACGCGCTCGGCGAAGCGCTCGACCAGCGCCTCGCGCGGCTCCGCCCCGGCGCTGCGGTACTCGCGCGCCACCGGCACGTCGCCGGGCCGCTCGCTCGCCGGCACGTCGCGCAGCGCGTCGCGGATGCGCCGTAGGATCTCGTTGCGTGCGGCAGTCATAATTCCTCCTTCGCCGGTAGTCAGAAGTCAGTTGTCAGTAGTCAGTACCATTGAATGCATTGGCGTCGCTGTATACATCGCTTCTGACTACTGGCTACTGATTTCTGACTTCTCGCTCTTGCCACCACTCCCGAAACGTCTGGTCGGCCACCGGGAAGAGGTCGCGCATCGCCGTCCAGCCGGCCAGCGGGCCGGGCATATAGCCGATCACGCCGCCGCGCACCAGCGGCCACTGCCCGACCCTAGCCAGCCGCTGGGCCTGCTGGTAGCGCGCCGGGCTGGCGAACACGCGCGACAGCAGCCGCATCGCCAGGCTCTCGGGGTCGAGCCGGCCGCGCAGCCCGCCGGTCTGCTTGTGGCGCACCACCTCGGCGCGCATGTGCAGCAGCACCTCGGGGATGTTGATCTTGACCGGGCAGACCTCGTAGCACGCCCCGCACAGCGTCGAGGCGTACGGCAGCGAGCCGGCCTGCTCGACCCCGACCAGCTGCGGCGTCAGGATCGCGCCGATCGGGCCGGGGTAGACCGAGTTGTAGGCGTGGCCGCCGGTGCGCTCGTAGACCGGGCAGATGTTCAGGCAGGCGCTGCAGCGGATGCAGTTGAGCGTCTGGCGGCCGATCTGGTCGGCCAGCACGTGCGTCCGGCCGTTGTCGAGCAGCACCAGGTGGAACTCCTGCGGGCCGTCGCCGGGCGCCACCCCGGTCCAGATTGTCGTGTACGGGTTCATGCGCTCGCCGGTCGAGGAGCGCGGCAGTAGCTGCAGGAACACCTCCAGGTCCTGCCAGGTCGGGATGAGCTTCTCGATGCCCATGATCGAGATCAGCACATTCGGCAGGGTCAGGCACATGCGGCCGTTGCCCTCCGACTCGACCACGCAGACGCTGCCGGTCTCGGCCACGGCGAAGTTGGCGCCGCTGATCGCGACCGGCGCGCTGAGGAACTTGCGGCGCAGGTGCGCGCGCGCCACCGCCGCGAGCGCGCGCGGCTCGTCCGAGAGCTCGCTCACGCCGAGCGTGCGCATGAACAGCTCGCGGATCTCGGCGCGGTTCTTGTGGATCGCCGGCACCAGGATGTGCGACGAGCTCTCGCCGGCCAGCTGGATGATCAGCTCGGCCAGGTCGGTCTCGGTCGCCTCGATGCCGGCGGCCTTCAGCGCGGCGTTGAGGTGGATCTCGTCGGTGGTGAGCGACTTGACCTTGACGACCGAGCGGGCGCCGTGGCCCTGCGCGATCTGCGTCACGATCCGGTTGGCCTCCTGCGCGTCGCGGGCCCAGTGGACCTGGCCGCCGGCGCGCTGGACCGACGCCTCCAGCTGCAGCAGGTAGTCGTCGAGGTGGCGCAGCGTGCGCTCCTTGATCGCCCGCCCGGCCTCGCGCAGCCCCTCCCAGTCGGGCAGCTCGCCGACCACCGCGGCGCGCTTGGCGCGGATCGTCTGGGTGGCCTTGCCCATGTTGCGGCGCAGCTGCGTGTTCGCCAGCGCGACCTTGGCCGACTCCTGAAATGTGATCGTCGCTCGGCCCGGCAAACCTTCCGGCTTCATGAGGCGCTCCTTTTTTACCACGAAGACACCAAGACACCAAGAAGGCAGGATAATGATGTGCTCTACCTTCGCGCCTTCGTGGTTAACGGGTCACTCGGTCGACGCCAGGATCTCGGCCAGGTGGACCGGGCGGACGCCCGAGCGCTGGCGGTGCAGCGCGCCGCCGATCTGCATCAGGCACGAGTTGTCGGCCGCGGCGCACACCTCGGCGCGCGTGTCGAGCACGCAGCGCAGCTTGTCGGAGAGCATCGCCATCGACGTGTCGGCGTTCTTGATCGCGAACGTGCCCCCGAAGCCGCAGCACTGCTCGGCGTTCGGCAGCTCGACCAGGTCGATCCCGCGCACCGCGCGCAGCAGCCGCAGCGGCGCGTCGCCGACGTGCAGCACCCGCAGCGAGTGGCAGGTCGGGTGGTAGGTGACGCGGTGCGGGTAGTACGCGCCGACGTCCACCACGCCGAGCCGGTTGACCAGGAACTCCGACAGCTCGAACACGCGCGGCGCCAGCTGGGCCACATCCTCGGACAGGCGGCGGTCGCCGGACACCTCGGCCGCGCGCGGGTACAGGTCGCGCACCATGCCGACGCACGACGCCGACGGCGCCACCACGACCTCGGCGTCGCGAAACACCTCGACGAAGTGGCGCGCCAGCGGGATGGCCTCGCGCTGGTAGCCGGTGTTGAAGTGCATCTGCCCGCAGCAGGTCTGGTCCATCGGGAAGTCGACCGTCTGGCCGAGCCGCTCCAGCAGCCGCACCATCGCGCGGCCGGTCTCGGGGAAGATCGTGTCGTTGAAGCAGGTGATGAACAGTGAGATACGCATGCTCAGTCCTTCAGGCTACCGCGCAATGCTGACAGTCTCCGCTCACCTACGATTTCCGCTCTCGGCGGGAATGCGGGAGCGCAGTCGTTTTCCTCTGGCCGGAGGGCACTGGAATGTTGGGTATGCCGCACAAGTATACCAGACGATCGGAATGTCGATGATACGCTGCGGGGGCTGCGCGCCCCCGCATGCCCCACGTATCGGGATGGAACTCGTCCGTTAGAAAAGGTGCTGGGCATGAGCCACGATCCTTGCAGCTGAGAAGGGTCATTTGCCGGAGGGGGGCGCCGCGCCCCAGAGCGCGGCTGCTGGCAGAACAGATGCAGCCGGGTGTGGCGTATGCTTTTGCACGGCGCGCCAGCCCGCGCAGCGGGCTTTGTGCCACGTAGCCGCGGGCTTCAGCCCGCCGGCGTGCGGTGGCGCAAAACGATGCGTCATACCCTGCAGCCGGGTGGCGAGTGACAAGGTGACAAGGTGACAAGTGGACTTGGGGCTTAGGACTTGGGGCGTGGGGCTTGGGGCTTGGGGCGTGGGACTTGGGGCGTGGGACTTGGGGCGTGGGACTTGGGGCGTGGGGCTTGGGGCGTGGGGCTTGGGGTGCAAGGTGACGTGCGACCTCGGTCCTCGGTCTTCGGTCCTCGGTCCTCGGTCTTTGGTCTTCGGCCCTTCGGCACCAGTAGGCCCGCCCGCCGCGCCCCACGCTCAGCTCAGCAGGAGCGCGCCGCGCGCTAGCTTCTGCAGGCTGTCTTTGAGCAGCTCGGCCACCGCGGCGGCATGCGCAAGATCGTCGCCTGGATCGAGCTCCAGCGCACCCTCGGCGATCAGCTGCTCCAGGACCGCCCGCAGCGCCGCCCGATTGTGCTGGCCGTCCAGGTAGGGCATGAGCGCCTCACAGGCCGGGTCGAGCGCCACGCTCTCGTGGCAGAGGTTGGTGACGACGCCGTCGCGCCGGGCCTGCAGGCGGGCCAGCCGGCTGGCGGTCGGGCGCTCGCCCGCCTCCAGCACGAACGGCGGGGTGTGCACCCGCAGCTCGACCACGTCGGTCGAGTAGCAGGTCAGCACCAGGTCTGCGAGGCGCTCGGCGGCGACGGCGTCCTCTGGCGGGCTCCCCGCGCGTGCGAGCGCGGCGGCCAGCAGGTCGTCGAATGACAGCGCCTGCGGCCAGCGATCCGCCAGGCAGCGCAGCGCCGCGCTGCTGAGCGGTGACTTTGCCGAGATGACCGAGCCGCTGGGAGTGCGAAACTTCTCGAGGGTGGGCGAGAACTCGGGCTCACCCGGCGCGACCGGGCGCGCGGCCGAGGCCACCTGGAAGCCCAGCATCTGCTGTGGAGCCAGGTCGCGCCGCAGCGGAACGTCGTCGTGGCACAGCAGAGTCTGGCGGAAGGTGCGGTTGTAGAGAAAATCCATGAACTGCTCGACCGCGATGCTGTGCGGCGCGATGCCTTCGAGTGTCTCGGCGATGTCGGCTGGAAGCAGGCCCACCAGCATCGTGGACAGGCGGGCGTCGGACAGGTACTGCAGGCCGTGCTGCGCCGCCCGCTCGACGAACTGGGCGAAGTAGATCGGGTCGTTCACCTCCGACAGGTGCTCGTGCGCCAGGTAGAAGTCGGGCTGCGCGTGGATCTGCTCGCGCTCCTGCTCGAGCAGCTGGCTGTAGAGCTTGATCCTGGCGTCGTTTGCGCCCAGCTTCGCGGTCGCCTCGGCCATGAAGTCGACCACGGCGCGCGCCTGGCTGATCCGCTGGTCGTTTGTCTCAAAGTGCTGGCTGTGGTAGAGCATCATGTCGCGCGCGATGCCGCGGATGTGCCAGCCGGGGTAGGTGTTGTAGCTGACGAACGCCACGCCGTTGGAGGCCAGGTGGCGCTTGCAGATAGCCAGGATCTTCTCCTGAACCTCGCGCGGCACCCACGAGTAGATCCCGTAGACGATGATGTAGTCGAACCGGCCAAGCTCAGCTCCGATGTCGAGGATGTTGCCGTGCTCGAGCGCGATATTGCCCAGCCCCAGCTCGTCCACCAGCGTCTGCCCGATCGCGATCTGGTGCGCCGACAGATCGATTCCGACGAAGCTGCTCTCGGGCAGCGCGTAGGCCAGCGGGATGAGGTTGCCGCCGCCGGCGCAGCCAAGCTCCAGCACCCGGCACTGCGTCGCCGGCGCGGGGCGCATGCCGAACAGCGCCGCGAGCGTCGCCAGGTGATTGGGCGCCGTCGAGGGCAGCGACCGGCTCCGGTACGGGACGTCGTCGTAGCTGATCGGGGGCGCTCGGTAGATCATCGCTCGCCTGCTCCAGTGCTATGGCCCGGGAAAATCCGGAGGCCGAAACGGAATGTCTGTGGGCTGCGACGACGCAGCGCTTACGGCTCCGTGGTCAGCAGGTCGAGCAGATCGCGAACGGCGTGGCCGTGCTGGGCGGGGTGGCGCATCGGATGCTCGGGGTGGATCTCGTAGACGTTCTGGCGCCCGTCGCGCGCGTGGCTGATGTAGCCGGCGCGCTCGAGGTCGGCCAGAATGCGCTGGACAGCGCGCTCGGTGATACCCACGCTCGCCGCGATCGCGCGGGTGGTCGCGCGCTGATTTCGTGCGACACACAGGAGCACCTGGGCGTGGTTGGTCAGAAATGTCCAGGGGCTCTCCGTCATGCGGCCCTCGGCGCGTTGGCGAACGGTGACTGTGCTGTGGGTGCGGCGTGCGCCTATTCTAGCACGAGTCGGGCGATCTGGCTGCCACTTCGAGCCGGTCAGGGCCACCTCCGTGACCAGCGCAAGATGGTTGCGCGATCGACTGAGTCGCTCACCCTTCCGGCTGTTCATACCAGCTTCGCTTGATCACGTACGTTTTCTGGTACGGTGAAGCCGCCCCCGAACCCCCGCCATAACACACGTCTTCACCCGAATACGGTTTCAGACAGCCCGCGAGAGCATGCCCGGCTCGCCTTTCGGAGAGGATCGCCCCTGCCTTCGGGCAGGTGCAAGACTCGCCTTTCGGCGCTGTAGATCCGCGAAAAGATAAGATACATTATTCACGATATATATTTCGTATATTCGGCGTCGTACTTTAGCGAGGTATCATGTTCGACATCATTGTGATCGGGGGCGGGCCAGCCGGAGTGACGGCAGCGCTGCGAGCGCGCGAGCTTGGCGCGGCGGTGGCGCTGGTGGAGCGCGGGCGCATGGGCGGGGCCTGCACCAACGACGGCTGCGTGCCCACGCGGGTGCTGGCGAAGGCGGCACGGCTCATGCGCGAGTCGGAGCAGTTCGACGACTATGGGATCGTGCACCAGCCGCCGGTGGTTGACTTTGCCCGGCTGCTCGACCACACGCGCCGGATCGTGGAGCTGGTCCACGAGAAGAAGCAGATCCGCGAGCACCTGGAGCAGACCGGCGTGACCGTCTTCGCGCAGGCGGGCGACGTGCGCTTCGTCGGCCCGCACTCGATCGCGCTGGCGGACGAGACCACGCTCCACGGCGACAAGTTCATCATCTGCGCGGGCAGCAGCGCCCGGCGCCCGCCGTTCCCAGGCTGCGAGCTTGCGCTCAGCTACCACGACATCTGGGCGCTGCCCCGGCTGCCACGCTCGATGGTGGTGGTCGGCGGGGCAGCGACGGGCTGCCAGCTTGCCTCGATCTTCGCAGCGTTTGGCGCGCGCGTCAGCCTGCTCGACGTCTCCCCACGGCTGCTCAGCCTCGAGGACGACATGATCTCCAGCGGAATCGCCAAGGCGTTCGCCCAGCGCGGGATCGCGGTGGTTACCGGCATCGGCGGGATCGAGCGGATCGAGCGCGCCGGCGAACTGCTGCGGCTGAGCTACACCCACGCGGGGGAGCGGCGCGCGCTCGACGCCGAGGCGATCGTGCTCGCCGTGGGAGGGGCCGGCAACGTGTCGCAGCTGAACCTCGACGCGGCCGGCGTCCAGCACGAGCGCAGCTTTATCGTCGTCGACGGGACCCTGCAGACCTCCGCGCCGCACATCTTTGCGGCGGGCGACATTACCGGCCGGATGATGCTGGTGCAGAGCGGCAGCCAGCAGGGCCGCATCGCCGCCGAGAATGCGGTGCTCGGGGTCGCGCGCGCGGCGGCCCACCAGATCGTTCCGCATGGCGGCTTCACCGACCCGGAGTACGCCAGCGTTGGGATGACCGAGCTGCAGGCGCGCGCCAGCCACGACTGCGTAATCGCCTCGGTCCGGTACGCCGACATGGACCGCGCCGTGATCGACAACCGGCCGCAGGGCTGCTGCAAGCTGATCGTCTCGCGAAGATCGCATCAGATCCTTGGGGCGCACGTGCTCGGCGAGCAGGCGGTCGAGGTCGTGCAGATCGTCGCAGCAGGCATGGCCGCGAACATGCGCGTCGAGCGCCTGGCCGAGCTGGAGCTGGCCTACCCGACCTACACCGCGATCGTCGGCCTGACGGCGCGCCAGGTCGTCCGCGAGCTGGGGATGATCCCGCTGGCTCCGTCGTGGCGGGCGCTCCAGCAGCTACACGTCGCGGAGTGGGAGCGCAGCGCCGCCTGAATGCTTCCACCTGCCCCGCCCTTGCCAGGGGCGGGGTGAAAGAGCGCTGGTGTCAGGGCTTTGGCTCCGCCAAAGCCCTGACACCAGCCAAACATACCCCCCGCTCCCAGCTGGGAGCGGCGGGCGGGGGGATGAAGAATCGCTCGCGATCTACTTGTCGTACTTGGCGATCAGCGTCTGGGCCTGGCTCGCGAGCGGCGACGACGGGCTCTCCTTGACGATTCTGCGCCAGCTCGCCACTGCCTCCGCGGTCTGCGGCGGCTCGGCGCTGACCAGGCAGTAGCCCAGGCTGAGCAGCACGCGCGCGTCGTTTGGCGCGATCTGCGCCGCGCGGCGAACCTCGTCGATGCCGCTGCGGACGTAGCTCTGGTCGCCCGCGCCCGCGCCGTAGAAGCACGCGCTGGCGCCCATGTCGGCCCGCGTGGGGGCGTTGTCCGGCTCCAGCGCCAGCGCCTGGCTGTAGGCGGTGGTGGCCTCCAGCCAGCGCCCGATCCGCTGCTTGTACAGCTCGCTGTCCGGCGCGGTCTCGCGCACGACCTGGATGCTATCGTAGAGCAGATTGCCCAGATCGACCCAGCCCTGCGCGCTACTAGGGTTCTGCTCGGCCGCCTGGCGCGCCTGCGGGATGACCGCCTCGAACTGGTCGAGCGGCGAGGGCGTCGGCGTCGGCGTCGGCGTCGCGGCAGACAGGCCGGCCCCGCCGGTCAGCGCCAGGCTGACGGCGACGATCAGCACCAGCGCACTTGCCAGCGCGGCCGGCGCGGCCCAGCGCTGCGTGGTGGTGCGGCGCGGCGCGCGGCCCGCCATCCTGGCGCTGCGGTGTGGCTCCGGGTCGAAGTCGCGCGGCCGCTCCTGCCGCTTCGCCGGCGGCAGCGGGCGGTAGTCGAGCAGCTCCTCACTCTTTTCGTGACCAAGGGCCGAAGGCGAAGGACCAACGGGCAGCGCTTGGTCGTTGGTCTTTGGTCTTTGGTCTTTGGTCTCGCTGAGGTTGGCCAGCTCGGCGTCATAGGCCGCGCGGCGGGCCGGGTCGCTCAGCGTGGCGTAGGCGGCCTCGATCGCGGCGCGCTTCTCTTGGGCCAGCGCCACCAGCTCGTCGGCGGCTCCGTCCAGCCGGGCCGGGTCGTAGCGCTCAATCAGGCGCGCGTAGGCGGCCTCGATCGCGGCCTCGTCGGCGCGCGGGTGGACTTGCAGGGTCTCGTAGTAGTCGGGTGTCATAGTGGCAAGTG
This sequence comes from Candidatus Ribeiella danica, assembly GCA_016717335.1. Taxonomy (GTDB): domain Bacteria; phylum Chloroflexota; class Chloroflexia; order Chloroflexales; family Roseiflexaceae; genus Ribeiella; species Ribeiella danica. The sequence continues at coordinate 3,019,845 of JADKFS010000001.1, read as the reverse complement.
GGACAAGATGACAAGATGACAGGATGGCAACGTGACAAAGTGATCGAGCATTATTTCACCTTGTCACGTTGTCGCCCAGTCACCGTATCAAAGGCTATTTGGTTTCAACAGAGCGGGCGAGCCCGCCCAGCAGGCGCGGGAGGCGCGAGCGCTGGCCGCCCGTCTGCTTGCGGCCCTCGAGCGTGCGGCGTACCATCGCGATCAGCCCGCCCAGCACGCCGATCCCGACGCCCAGCCAGACCAGCACGATCCCCGGCTTCAGGCTGACGGTGACCACCGCCTTGGCCGGGTCGACCGGCAGGTTCAGCCCGGCCACGCGCACGATAATGCTGCGCTGTAGCGGGTCGAAGTTCTCGAGCGTGATGGTGTTGCCGCCCGGCAGATCGGCCGACACTTTCTGCAGCGCCTTGGCCGGGTCGGTCTCGTTCGCTACCAGCCGGATCTTCGGCGTCGCGAGCGAATCCTGGCCTTGGTAGCTCACCCGCAGCTGCGCGCCGACCTCGCCGGTGCTGCCGCCGTGCGACTCGGAGGCGTCGAAGCCCAGAAACGTCAGCGTGTACGGCCCGACCTTCTGCTTGGCGTCGGTCGCCAGCTGGACGGTGTTGTGGTCGATCGTCGGCTGGTACTCGGCCGGCGAGATGTACAGGTCCTGGAACAGCTCGCTTCTGATCGCCGGCGTCGCGATCGTGGCGCCCATGCGCGGGTTGGTGTAGAGCATCGGCGTGGCCGCCCATGTCTTGCCGTCGCGCTGCACGGTCATGTCGAGCCAGCCCTTGCCGTCGAGCGTCTGGCGCCAGTCGTTGAACGTAAAGTCGTAGCCGTACGCGGTGATCGTGTCGCCCTGCGGCACCACGATGCGCTGGTCGGGCGTGGCGTAGAAGCTCGAGCCGACCACGCCGGTCAGCAGTACCATCACGCCGACGTGGGCCAGGTAGCCGCCGATCCGCATCCAGCCGCCGCGCAGCGTGCGCACGATCATCACGATGTTGGTGCCGGCCGCGAAGGTGCCCAGGCCGATAAACGCCAGCGGCAGCGTGTCGCGCGCGCCGAGCAGCAGCGCCGCGCAGGCGAGCAGCACCGCCGCCAGTGCCGGCCAGCGCAGCGAGCGCAGCAGGTGGCGGATGTTGCTATCGCGCCAGCCGAGCAGCGGCCCGACGATCAGGAGCGCCACCAGGATGATCGTCAGCGGCGGCACCGTGACGCCGTAGAAGCTGGCGACCAGGCCGAAGCGGCCGTCGGTGAAGGCCGGCGCGCTCGGGTTGAGCGCGGTGCCGCGGTCGATCTCGAACACCGAGCCGAAGACGCTCTGCAGCACGCTGCCGACGCCGGGGATGGCCGAGATCACCGGCATCGAGGTGCCGATCGTCACGACCGTGGCGATCACCATCAGGCCGATGATCATCAGAATGAAGAAGCTATCGCGCGAGAGCAGCTTTTCGGAGATCGGGCGGCTGGGAATGTCGCGCCAGCGCCAGGCCAGCGCCCCGAAGCTGGCGATCGTCAGCGCCACCAGGAAGCCGGTCATGATCCACTTCAGCCCCTCCTCGACAAAGGAGTGCACCGAGAACGACGACAGCACGCCGGTGCGGGTCAGGAAGGTGGCGTAGAACACCAGCACGTAGGTCAGGATGGCCAGCGTGAAGTTAGCCCGCCGCAGCCCGCCGCCGGTGCGCTGGACCAGCAGCGCGTGCAGCAGGGCGGTGGACGTCAGCCAGGGCACCAGCGCCGAGTTCTCGACCGGGTCCCAGCCCCAGTAGCCGCCCCAGCCGAGCGTCTCGTAGGCCCAGTAGCCGCCGAGCAGCAGCGCCAGGCCGAGGAACGACCAGCCCGCCAGCGTCCAGGGCAGCGCCGCGCGCGCCCAGCCGTCGTAGTCGCGCCGCCACAGCCCGCCGATCGCGAAGGCGAACGGCACCGCCAGCAGCGCGTAGCCGGTAAACAGGATCGGCGGGTGGATGATCATCCAGGGGTTGTGCAGCAGCTCGTTCAGCCCCTTGCCGTCGGCCGGCACCGCCGCCAGGCCGGTGCTCGGGTCGGTGTACGGGATGAACGGGTTGCGGATGAGCATGAAGACCAGCAGCGCCGCCTGGACGAGCATCAGCACGCTCAGCACATACGGCTCGGCGTGGCGGGTGCGGCGGATGAGCAGCTGCGCGGCTATCAGGCCCCACAGCGCCCAGAGCACGAACGAGCCCGGCTGCCCGGCCCACATCGAGGCGACGCGGAAGCTGAACTCCAGGTCGGACGAGCTGTAGTCGTGGACGTACTGGATGTCGTAGCGCCGCGCCACGAACAGTGTCACAATCAGCGCGACCACCGCCAGCACCGCGCCGAGCGCCGCGCGCGTGCCGATCCGGCCGTAGGCCAGCGCGGCCGCGTTGCCGCGAATCACCAGCGCGTAGCTCAGGCTCGCAAGTGCCGCCGCAATCACCCCACACATGATCAAGACTGTGCCGAGCAGGTACATAAGCCCTCCAAACGCTAAGCGCTAAACGCTGAACGATGAATAGCTATCTCTCATCGCTCAGCGTTCAGCGTTCGGCGTTCATCCCTTGGTTTGGTCCAGCTGCTCCTGATACTTCGAGGGGCACTTGACCAGCATATCGTCGGCCATGAAGACCTGCTTGCTGGCGTCGTAGTGGCCGATCGCCACCAGGCTGACCGCCTGCTCGAAGTTCGGCGGCTTGGGCTTGCCGTAGACGACCTTCACGATCTTGCCGGTGGAATCCTGCATGCCGAAGGTGAAGTTGCCGGCGGCGTCGTAGCTCCCTACGTCGCCCGGCACCAGGAAGCCGGCCAGCTGCACCCCGCGGCCGGTGCTGATCGCCTCGCTGACGCTGGTGGTGTAGGGGCGCAGGGCGCTCTGTAGACCGAAGTAGCCCAGCACGATCGCCAGGACGATCATCGCGATGCCGATCATGTGCAGCGGCTTGAGCACGAAGCCGCGCCGGCCGAGATCGCCAGATACTGTTGCCATCGGGAGCTCCTTACTCGTGAAGCGTGATGTGTGAAACGTTCTTGCGCGCTACTCGTCATTCGCGGCAACGCGCGCCTGCGGAGGCCGGCTGCGCGGCTCCAGCGTGGCGCGCGGCGCGGAGGCCTCGGGGCGCAGCTCGGCGTCGAGCTTGCGTCGCAGCTCGCGCGCCTGCCGGTCGATCCGCCACAGAAACGCAAAGATCCCGAGCCACACCACCAGCGCGACCGCCATGGTCGCGTAGATCGCGACGCCCGGATCAAGCAGGAAGTTCGACATAGCTGCTCTCCCGCTGCGCCACCTGGTCCTGCAGCAGGAGCATGGCGGCGCGCAGACGATACATCCAGAAAAACAGGGCCGTGAACCCGGCGATCGAGGCCAGGAAGGTCAGCAGCGTGCGGCGGCTGCTCAGCAGCCCGGTGCCGGGCGCCTCCATGTTGAGCCGCGCCGTGCCGGCCGCAAGGTCGACCTGCTCAAGCGCCAGGGTGAAGCGCTGGCCCTCGAAGTTCGGGCGGTCGGCCGGCTTGCCGCTGCTCAGCTCAAAGGTCGGCTCGAGCGTATCGACGACCTGGCCGCCGGGGCCGAGCACCTGGACCTGCGCCACCGCCAGGCTGCCGCGCTGCTCCAGCTTCTGGAGGTTCAGCACGATGTCCGAGCTGCCGAGCTGGCCGATCCGCACGCCGCCCGGCTGCGTCGTCAGCGTGATCCCATCGCACTTGCTGCCCTGGATGAACGCGCAGTTCGGGTGCAGGGTGCTCTCGGCCACGCGCGGCGCCACGAACAGCAGAAACGGCATCGTCACGGCGGCAAACAGGTTGTAGACGGCAGACAGCCTGCGGCGCCGGTCGAGGTCGTCGATCGACGAGCGCAGCGCGAAGTAGGCCGCGTAGATCAGCAGCAGCACCAGGATCGACGTCTCGCGCGGGTCCCAGTTCCAGAACACGCCCCAGACGATCTGGGCGAAGATCGCGCCGGTGACGGTCGCGAGGATGCAGAAGACAAAGCCGACCTCGGCCGCCGCGACGGCGCTGAAGTCGTGGGTGGGGCTGCGGCGCCAGAGGTACAGCGCGCTATAGACCGCCGAGACCGCGAAGGCCAGCGAGGTGACCCAGGCAGTCGGCACGTGCATGATGATGATCCGGCCGGCCTCGCCCAGGCCGACGTACTGTGGCACGAGCAGGAACATCGAGATGACCACACCGGCCATCCAGAGGCCCAGCAGCAGCTTGGCTGCCTGCGCGAGCTGCGCTTTTATAGCCATTGTTCCCCTCGTTTCTCGGCGTCTGCGCGCGTTATTGCAGGCCAATATCATACTACGTTTATTATTGATGAGCAAACGATGAGAGTGGTGGTGATTGTGTATGGTATGTGGATATATTGTGTATGTGCGTTCGATCGCCCCACCCTGTGTCCCCGCCCCTGCCAGGGGCGGGGACAAAATCTGGCCGGTGCCCAGGGTTTCGGCTTCGCCGAAACCCTGGGCACCGGCCAAGGACATGCACCCTCACTGTCAGCCCGCGCTGCGACGCGACCTACTTAATGTGATCGGCGCTCCATGCCTGCTGCGTCTTGCGCACCGCCTCCTGGCCGACGGCGCGGTCGAGCAGCACCTGCTCATCCTCGAGATCTTTGATCACCAGGCCGGGGATGACCTGGCTGATGTCGACGATCAGCGGGGTGACGTCGCGCAGCCCGCGCAGCCCCAGCTCGGCGATCGACTGGTGCTTGAGCGCCAGCGCGGTCGTGTGCAGCATGGTGTAGGAGATCGCCGCCAGGCTCAGCGCGGTGTAGTCGTCGCGCAGCATCTTCGAGACCGGGTCGTGGCGCACTTTGTCGTACAGCCCGGCCGCGACGCCGGCCACCGCGCTGACCGCCTCTTTCACCGGGCCGGACTCCTCGCCGCCCAGCGATTTCAGCTCGCCCTTGAGCCCGGACAGGTGGCTGTCCAGCATCTGCTTGATCCGGCTGACGACCTGGCGCGCCTCGGGGAAGCTGCCCAGGCGCTGGTCCTCCAGCTGCCGCTCGACCGCCTCAAGGATGTGCTTGTCGAGCGAGACCATGTCGCTGACGTACTGCTGAAGAATGTCCTTGTTGTCTCTCATCTCGTTCCTCTCTTCTCGTTCAAGTGGCACGCCGGGGGCGAGTCGCCCTCGTCGGCGTTCGGCCCAGCGTGCCGGATACACCGCTTATCGATGTTCGACTCTTTATCAGCACATCTTGTGCCGTGGATTTGCAAAGCTTATGCACAATATTATTCTGGACACCCCACCCCCTGTCCCCCGCCCCTGGCAAGGGCGGGGGAAACAACAGCTGGTCACGGGGTTGCGGCTCCGCCGCAACCCCGTGACCAGCCAACAATCCCCTCTCTCCCGGCGGGAGAGGGGGGTTAGGGGGGTGTGGGCAACAGCAATCCTACGTTGAGACATTTGAGGTCACAGGTGGTCATCCCTCTACGGCGATTTGTGGGCGGCGCTGTACGATCGTCGGCGAGATGCTTCTCTGAAAAAAGGAGACAGTGATGCCCATCCGCGTTCCGGGCCTCGCGCTCGGCACCATCCTGCTCGCGCTGTCGCTGCTGATCGCCCCCGCCAGAGCAGCCTCACCCCCAGAGCAGCCGTTCACGCGCGCCGCTGCACGATCGGCCGGCGCTCAGATGGACACCGGCAACACCTACGGCGGCTGGCCGAATATCAGCAACCCCGCAGCCGACAACCCCATCCCAACGATTACCGACGTCAGCCCCTCGTTCGCAGAGCTCGGCACCCACAGCCTCACTATCGCCATCGCCGGGTCCGGCTTCACGAACACCTCGACCGCGCAGTGGTGGTCGGCCAATCTCCCGACGACCTTTGTCGACAGCGCGCACCTGCGCGCGGAGGTCGGCGCCGAGCTCTTGCCCGCGGGCACCCCCGGCTACGTGACCGTGGCCAACCCCGCGCCGGGCGGTGGCCGCTCGAACCAGGTCGCCGTCGACGTCGGGATTCGCTACGCCGGCAGCATCGGCGGCGGCGTGCCGACGGTCGCGATCAGCGGCACGCTTGCCTATGTCGGCGAGGGCAGCGAGTTTGTCGTGCTCGACGTCGGCAACCCTGCCGCTCCGGCCCGGCTCGGCAGCTACACGACCCGCGAGACCGTTCAGGATGTGGAGGTGGTCGGCACGCGCGCCTACGTGACCGCCGACCACGACGGCCTGCTCATCCTGGACGTTCACGACCCGGCCCACCCGGCCCGGCTCGGCGGCTACAACACGCCCGGCCACGCCTACGACGTGCAGGTCGTCGGCGGGATTGCGTATGTCGCGGCGGAGTATGGCGGGCTGCAGATCGTCGACGTGAGCAACCCCGCCGCCCCACACCTGCTCGGCCAGTATTCGATCACGGCCTACGATCTGAGCGTGGCGAACGGTGTGGTCTACATTGCCACGGGCGATTCGTATAACCAGTTCGTGAGCGTGGACGTCCACGACCCGACCCATCCCACGCTGCGGGACAATTACGGCTTCGATCCCAACTTCGGACTCTCGACCGGCGTCCAGGTGGTGGGTAATCTGGCGTACATCGCCTCGTCGCGCAGCCTCATCGTCGTCGACGTGACCACGCCAAGGATTGGGTACCCGCCGTATTATGTCGCCTACGAGCTTCCGCATCAGGTCAAAGATGTCTTCGTCGCCGGCAATCGCGCCTACGTCACCAGCTACTACGGCGACCTGTACATCTTCGACGTGAGCGACCCGCAGCACCCGCAGCTGCTGTTCGACTACGATACGCCCGGCAACTCCTGGGACGTGCGGGTGGTCGGCAGTCGCGCCTACGTGGCCGATGGGCTGCGCGGCCTGCTGGTCCTGAACGTCGCCAACCCGCAGGCCCCGGCCAAGCTCGGCAGCTACGACACCTGGTCGGCCTACCAGCAAACGATCGTGGGCAGCCGCGCCTACGTCGCCGGCGGCGTCACCGGGCTGCAGATCCTAGACGTGAGCGACCTGGCGCACCCGCGGCGGCTTGGCGGAGTGGCCAGCCTGGGGTACACCTCGAATGTCCAGGTGGTTGGCGACCTGGCCTACATCGCGAATATGAGCGTCTGGGGTGGGTCGGGCTACGTCGGCGGCGGGCTGCAGATCGTCAACATCAGCAACCCGGCCGTGCCGGCACTGGTCGTCGCCTACCCGCTCGACAGCGCGGACGTCCAGGTGATCGGCGATCGCGCCTACGTGGCGGCCTACTACGGCGCCAAGCCGGGCGGCCTGGTCGTGCTGGACGTGGCCGACCCGGCGCACCCGCACCAGCTGGGCGCGACGTCGACGCCAATCAATGCGCTCAAGGTTCGAGTGTCCGGCCAGGTGGCCTACCTCATAGACTGGGACGGGCTGTACGCGATCGACCTGAGCAACCTGGCGAATCTGAAGCAGCTGGGGAGCTATCCCTATCCGCTGAGCCTCGCCTACGACATGCAGGTGGTCGGCGACGTGGTCTATCTCGCCAGTCGAAGCGGCGGCCTGTACATCCTGAACGCCCACGACCCGGCGCATATCAGCAAGCTTGGCGGCTACCAAGACTACTACCTGGAGCAGTGCGGCCTGCAGGTGATCGGCACGCGGGCGTACATCGTCGGGGTCGACGACAACGACGGCGACCTGTTGATCCTCGACATCAGCAACCCGGCCGCGCCCACGCTGCTGCTCGACCGGCAGCTCTCCGGGCACGCGCTCAAGGTCCAGGTCGTCGGCAACCTGATCTACATCGCGTCCGAGCAGGACGGGCTGCAGATCCTGCGGCTCTCGACCAATACGACATTCGTGCCGATGCTGCACCGCTAGCGCGGTCGCCAATAGTCAGTAGCCTGCCCTCACCCCCTGCCCCCTCTCCCGTGCGCGGGAGAGGGGGTATCTTTCTAGCATCAGGGTGCCGCTGCATAGCAGCGGCACCCTGATGTGTGGAATCTAGCCTCCGGCCCCAGCAGGGGCGAGGTACGCGGGAGGGGTATCTCTTACGTAGCCGTCTCCACCGCCTCGTCGGTGCCCTGCACCGCGACGGCGTCATGCTCGGCGCCGTTGGGCGATCCGACCGGCGGCTCGGCCGGGCGCGGCTGCAGCGCGGCGGCGAGCACCTCCTCCATGCGGTCGGCCAGCACGAAGGTCAGCTCGCGGCGCACCTCCTCCGGCACCTCCTCGATGTCGGGCTCGTTGCGCTTGGGCAGGATGACCGTGCGCAGCCCGGCGCGGTGGGCCGCCAGCACCTTCTCCTTGACGCCGCCGATCGGCAGCACCTTGCCGCGCAGGGTGATCTCGCCGGTCATGGCCAGGTTCTCGCGGATCAGCCGCCCGGTCAGCAGCGAGGCCAGCGCGGTGGCCATCGCGATGCCGGCCGAGGGCCCGTCCTTCGGGATCGCGCCGGCCGGCACGTGCATGTGGAGGTCGTGCGTGTCGAAGAACTGCGGGTCGATCCCGAGCTTGTCGGCCTCGGCGCGCACGTACGACAGCGCCGCGCGGGCCGACTCCTTCATCACGTCGCCGAGCTGGCCGGTCAGAATGAAGCCCTTGCCGCCCGGCATCGCGGTCACCTCGATGAAGATGATGTCGCCGCCCACCGGCGTCCAGACCAGGCCGGTGACGATGCCGGGCCGGTCGATCCGCTCGGACACCTCGGCGAAGTAGCGCCGCTTGCCCAAGTACTCGCGCGCCCGGTCCGCGTCCACGACGATTGGGGCTTGGGGCTTGGGGCTTGGGGCTTGGGAGACGCTCGATTCAATCTCGCCATCTCCTTGTCTCCCTGTCTCCTTGTCTCCCTGTCTCCTGGCGATCTCGACGGCGACCTTCCGGCACATATTGGCGATCTCGCGCTCGAGGTTGCGCACGCCGGCCTCGCGGGTGTACTCCTCGGCCGCCACGCGCAGCGCGTCGTCGGTCACCTGCAGGTCGTCCTCGGTCAGCGCGTGCTCGCGGATCTGCTCGGGCAGCAGGTAGCGTCGGGCGATCTCCATCTTCTCGCGCAGCGTGTAGCCCGAGAGCTGGATGATCTCCATGCGGTCGAGCAGCGGCGGCGGGATGGTCTGCAGCGTGTTGGCGGTGGCGATGAACATCACCGGCGAGAGGTCCCAGGCCACGTCGAGGTAGTGGTCGCGGAAGCTGTTGTTCTGCTCGGGGTCGAGCACCTCCAGCAGCGCCGAGGACGGGTCGCCGCGATAGTCGGCGCCGAGCTTGTCGACCTCGTCGAGCATGAAGACCGGGTTGTTGACGCCGATGCGCCGGATGGTCTGGACGATCGAGCCGGGCATCGCGCCGATGTAGGTGCGGCGGTGCCCGCGGATCTCGGCCTCGTCGCGCACGCCGCCGAGCGAGAGCCGGATGAACTGGCGGCCCATCGCGCGGGCGATCGAGCGGCCCAGGCTGGTCTTGCCCACGCCGGGCGGCCCGACGAAGCACAGGATCGCGCCCTTCTGGTTGGCGCCGCTGCCGAGCCGCTGCTGGCGCAGCTCGCGCACGGCCAGGTACTCTAGAATGCGGCCCTTGATCTCCTCCAGGTCGTAGTGGTCTTCGTCGAGCACCTGCTGGGCGCGGTTGACGTCGAGCTGGTCCTCGGTGCGCTTCTGCCAGGGCAGGCTGATCAGCATCTCCAGGTAGGTGCGGATCACGCCGTACTCGGCGGCGGCGGGCGGCATCTGGGCCAGCCGGTCGAGCTCGCGGCCGACCTGCGACAGCGCCTCCTCGCTCATGCCGGCGTCGGCGATCGCGGCGCGCAGCCGGTCGACCTCGGCGGCGTTCTCGTCGCCCTCGCCAAGCTCGTTCTGGATCGCGCGCATCTGCTCGCGCAGCAGGTACTCGCGCTGGTTCTTGTCGATCCCGCTCTGAACCTGCGACTGGATGCGCTGGCCCAGCTGCAGCACCGATAGCTCGCGCGTCAGAATCTCGGCGAGCCGCTCCAGCTTGGCGCGCACGCTCGTCAGCGCCAGCACCTCCTGGCGCTCGGCCACGCTGCTGCGGAACAGCAGCGAGACGGCCAGCAGGTATGCCAGCCGGCGCGGATCGTCCTCGTTGATGATCTGGGTCTGCAGATCCTCGCTCGAGTTGGGCAGCAGCTGCAGGATCTGGCCGGCCAGGCCGATCAGGTTGCGCATCAGCGCCTGGGTCTCGAGGTCGTCGGCGACCTCGTCGGGGATCACCCGCACGCGCGCGCGCAGGTACGGCTCGGTCTGGATGATCTCCTCGATCTCGATCCGCTCGATCCCCTGGACCGCCACGCGCAGCGTGTTGTCGGGCAGGCGCAGCAGCCGGTGGACCAGCGCGGCCGTGCCGATCTGGTAGAAATCCTCGGAGGTGATGTGCTCGGGGCGCTCCTGCTCGTTCTTGAGCGCCACCAGGCCGATCATCCGCTCGCCGAGCACCGCGTCGTCGATCAGCCGGATCGACTGCTCCTGGCCGACCGCCAGCGGGATCACGGTCAGTGGGTAGATCACGACATTGAACAGCGGCAGGATCGCGATTTCGGTCGGGATATCGGGCAGCCGCGCCGCCGGATCGTGCGCGCCGGGCAGCGCGAAGCTGATCGTCTCCTCGTTCTCGCTCACGCTCTTCTCCGTTGCAGATGGTAGATTGTAGATTGCAGATTGCGTGTCGCTTCCGATTCTACAATCAGCAATCTACAATCCAAGATCAGGCTTGGGCAGCTCGACGTAGAGGAAGCCGTCGTCGTAGCGCGCGGCGACCTTCTCGTGGTCGAAGGGGCGGTGTAGGAAGACCTCAACCGTGAAGGCGCCGTAGCTGATGCCCATCTGGTGGTAGCAGAGCGGCCGCTCGCCCTGGCGCTCGGGGCGCTGGCCCTCGATCCGCAGGCTGTGGTCGTCGAGCGTGATCGAGATCTCGGCATCGCGCATGCCGGCCAGCTCGACCCGCACGACAAACGCGGCGTCGGTCTCGTAGACGTCGGTCGGCGGGCGCCAGATCTCCTTGTGGGCGATCACAATCAGCGAGTTGGGCTGGCCCCACTGGCTCTGGAACGCGCGCTCGAGCTGCTGCTGCAAGCCGCGCTGGTCGCGCCTGTGCAGCGGCCGGCGCAAGTAGATCACGCGCTGCATCGCATCTCTCCTCAGTCTGTGGCACGATTCTCTGAGGAGGGATTATAGCACCGCGCGATGAGGGAGGGCAAGCGGAGGGAGACGTGAAGACGATGGACGATGGACGATGGACGATGGACGATGGACGATAGACCAAGGGCTAAGCCCCGACGGAAGACGATGGACGATGGACGATGGACGATGGACGATAGACCAAGGACCAAGGACCAAAGGTCGCGCCTCACCTTGTCACCTTGTCACCTTGTCACCTTGTCACCTTGCACCCCAAGCCCCACGGTCACCCGGTCACCTTGTCAGGCACCGCGGCGCCGATCTCGCTCGCCTTGACCGGCAGCAGGCTGCGGGCGATCCGGACGAACTCCTCGATCACGAACGGCTTGGCGATGAAGCGCGTCACGCCGGCCGCCTTGGCCTCGCGGCGCACCTTCGAGTCGTCGTAGGCGGTAAACAGCACCGTCGGCACCTCGACGCCCTGCTGCTTGATCGCCGAGATCATGTGGACGCCGGTCAGGCCGCGCAGGTTGTAGTCGGCCAGCACCAGGTCGTAGGGCTTGCTGTTCCACAGCTCCAGCCCCTCCTCGCCGGAGAAGGCCTGGTCGAGCTGGTAGGGCACGCCAATGTCCTGCATCGCGATTGCGATCACGCGCGCGATGCTGCCATCGTCTTCGACCAGGAGAATGCGCAGCGGTTTCGTCGTCATTGTCGTGCTCCCACCTGCTTGGTCGCTTGCCGTTTTTGAGGGTGGACTATTATGGTACCATAGAACGGGCAGCAAAAGCAAGTAACGATGTTGTCATAAGGGCCGCCATGACAAGCGCGACGCCGGTCGACCCCATCAGCCTGGAGGTGTTCCGCCACCGCTGCTCGGCGATCGCCGAGGAGATGGGCGCGGCGCTCGGCCGCAGCGCGTTCTCGGCCAACATCAAGGAGCGGCGCGACTTCTCGTGCGCGGTGTTCGACGCGCATGGCCGCATGGTCGCGCAGGCCGCGCACATCCCCGTGCACTTGGGCGCGATGCCGCGCTCGGTCGAGGCGGCGCTCCGCATGGGCGAGCCGCCGAACGCCCCGATCGGGGTGGGCGACGTGGTGCTGCTGAATGACCCGTACCTCGGTGGGACGCATCTACCGGATCTAACGACGGTCGCGACGGTTTTTGCAGATGGCCGGCTGATTGGCTACACGGCCACGCGCGCGCACCACGCCGACATCGGCGGCATGGCGCCCGGCTCGATGCCGATGAGCCGCGAGCTGTACCAGGAGGGGCTGATCATCCCGCCAGTCAGGCTGGTCGCCGGCGGCGCGCTGAACGAGGCGCTGGTCGAGCTGATCTGCCGCAACTCGCGCACGCCCGACGAGCGGCGCGGCGACTTGGCGGCCCAGCTGGCCAGCCACCGCGTTGGGGCCACGCGGCTGGCCGAGCTGGCCGAGCGCCACGGCCACGCCTTCGTGGCCGGCCACATGCGCGCGCTGCTCGACTACGGCGAGCGCCACATGCGCGCGCTGCTGGCCGCCCTGCCGGACGGCGAGTACGCCTTCGAGGACGCGCTCGACGACGACGGCGCGGGCGGCGGCCGGCTGCCCATCCGCGTCAGCATCACCGTCGCGGGCGACGCGGCCACGATCGACTTCGCCGGCAGCGCGCCGCAGTGCCGCGGCCCGCTCAACGCGCCGCGCGCGGTGGTCGAGTCGGCGGTGCTGTACTGCTTCCGCTGCCTCGGCCCGCCCGACATGCCCGCCTCGGCCGGCGCCTTCGCGCCGCTGACGATCCGCGTGCCGCAGGGCAGCCTGCTCGACCCGCGCCCGCCCGCGCCGGTGGCGGGCGGCAACGTCGAGACCTCGCAGCGCGTGGTCGACGTGGTGCTAGGCGCGCTGGCCCAGGCGCTGCCCGAGCGCGTGCCGGCGGCCTCGGCCGGAACCATGAACAACTGGACCTTCGGCGGCATCCGGCCCAGCGACGGCACGCCGTTCGCGTACTACGAGACGCTCGGCGGCGGCATGGGCGCGCGCCCAACCGCCGACGGGCTCGACGGCGTGCAGACCCACATGACCAACACGCTCAACACGCCGGTCGAGGCGCTGGAGCGGCAGTTCCCGGTGCTGGTGCGGCGCTACGCGCTGCGGCGCGGCAGCGGCGGCGCCGGCCGGTTTCGCGGCGGCGATGGACTCGTCCGCGAGGTCGAGTTCCTGGCGCCCGCCACGATCAGCCTGCTGACCGACCGGCGCGACGGCGTGCCGTACGGACTGGCAGGCGGGCAGCCCGGCGCGCCCGGCCACAACACACTGATCGCGCCCGCCGGCGCGGAGCAGATCTTGCCGGGCAAGATCACCGTAGAGATAGAGGCGGGCGCGGCGCTGCGGATCGAGACGCCGGGCGGCGGTGGCTTCGGGTCGGACACGGTTTCGCACGGCGAACGCGGATTGCAGAGAGACGATGGACGGTAGACGATAGACGATAGGCGATAGATACATTGCTACGTTTACATTTCACTGGGAGTGTCATGCTGAGCCGCGGCGAAGCATCTCTTGAACGTCCAGTAGCGAGCGATCCTTCGCTCCGGCTGCGGCCTCCGCTCAGGATGACACAGACGCTGGGTCACGTCATTCTTTTATGAACCCTAAGTACAGGCTATCGCAGTGCGATCCGGATTTGACGGAAGACCGACGACGGCGTGCGTCGGTCATTCGTCCTCCGTCCTCCGTCGGGCAAATGCGGAGCGGATGTGTGATTCGCTGCACTCAGAAAGGCTATCCTCCGTGCAATCCGGGCAACATCCGCGTCTTAACTGGGCGAACCGCGACGTGGCCACCGGCGCGCTGGCGTTCACCACGCTCGACACGCACGCCGCCGGCGAGCCGCTGCGGATCATCACTGGCGGCCTGCCCGACCTGCCGGGGGCGACGATCCTGGAGCGCCGGCGCTTCATGCGCGAGCGGCTCGACCACGTGCGCCGCGCGCTGATGTGGGAGCCGCGCGGCCACTACGATATGTACGGCTGCGTCGTCACGCCGCCGGTCACGCCCGAGGCCGACCTGGGGGTGCTGTTCCTGCACAACGAGGGCTACAGCACCATGTGCGGCCACGGCGTGATCGCGCTCGTCACGGCGCTGATCGAGACCGGGGCGCTGCCGGTGCGTGGCCCGCAGACGCCGGTCGGCCTCGACACGCCGGCTGGGCTGGTGCGCGCAACCGCCCACCTCGACGCCGAGGGGCGCGTCGAGCGGGTGTCGTTCCTGAACGTGCCGTCGTTCCTGTACGCGCGCGACCTGCAGCTCGACCTGCCTGGCTACGGGCGGATCGTGACCGACGTGGCCTTTGGCGGGGCGTTCTACGCCATCCTGCCGGCCGAGCGCGTCGGGCTGCGGGTCGTGCCCGAGCAGGCCAAGGCGCTGGTGGCGGCCGGCGAAGCGATCAAGCGCGCGGTCAACGCCGCGCTGCCGATCCGCCACCCCTTCGAGCAGGACCTGGGCTTCTTGTACGGCACGATCCTGACCGGCCCGCCCGAGGACCCGCGCCACCACAGCCGCAACATCTGCGTCTTCGCGAGCGCCGAGGTCGACCGCTCGCCGACCGGCACGGGCGTTTCGGCGCGCCTGGCGCTGCACCACGCGCGCGGCGAGATCGCGTTGGGCCAGGAGATCGTGATCGAGAGCATCCTGGGTAAAGACAGCATCTTCGGCGGGCGCGTGACCGAGACGACGCGGCTCGGCCCGCACGCGGCGGTCGTGCCCGAGGTGAGCGGCACGGCCTTCATCACCGGCCGGCACGAGTTCATCGTCGACCCGCGCGACGCGCTCGGGCAGGGCTTTCTGGTGTAGGGGGCGAGGTGAGGAGCGGCCTGCGTCCGCTCCTCACCTCGCCACAGTGTAAGGTTCGTAAGAACGAAGTCTTATCCGCCGTATCCGCGCCATCCGCGGATCAATAATTCGAGTGTGACGGATGCGTTTGTTTCGAATGCTATCGCTGGTGCTGTTCGCAATCTACCTGGCGCTCTTCCCCGGCGTCACGATCGTCGTCGCGCTCGACCGCGTGCCGGCGTGGGGCGGCTGGATGGGCGGCGCGCTGCTGATCGGGCAGGGCGCGATCGTGCTGGGCTGGCTGCTCGGCAACTACGGGCGCCGCGGGGCGCTGGCGGCGCTGCTGGTCTTCCTGCTGGCCTGGGGCGTCGAGCACGTCGGCGTCACGACCGGCTTTCCGTTCGGGCGCTACAGCTACACCGAGATTCTGCAGCCGCAGTTCTTTGGCGTGGTCCCGCTGGCGATCGCCTGCGCGTGGCTGATGGTCGCGATCGGCGCGTGGCAGATCGCGACGGCCAACGTTCAAGCGTTCAAGCGCTCAAACGTTCAAACGCTGGTGGCGGTGGCGACGCTGGTGCTGCTGCTCGATCTGCAGATCGAGACAGTCGCGACGCGGATCAACTCCTACTGGGTCTGGCTCAGCAGTGGGGCATACTATGGCGTGCCGGCGGCAAACTTCGTGGCGTGGTGGCTGGTCGGGCTGGGCATGGCGCTGGTGGTCGCCCGGGTGCTTGACGATCCCGCGCGGGGCGCGCGCGACATCCGGCGACGTGCCGCGGCCAGCAGCCGACCTGCGCTCGAGACGCTGCTCGGCGCGCACATGCCGGCCTGCCTCTACGTGCTCAGCACGCTGATGTTCGCGGTGGTCAACCTGGCGCGCGGCTACACGGTGGCCGGGCTGGTCGGCGTCGCGGTGCTGCTGGCGCTCGCGCTGGCCGCGATGCCGCACATGCGCGCCCAGCCGATCTGGCGCGCCCGGCCGCACATCCACGCCGACGAGCAGGAGACCGGCGCCTAAGGCATGGTTCAATCGAGCTTGACAGTTCATTGCCCCAAAGGCGTACGGGCGCGATCGATCGCGCCCGTACAGTGGCAAGGCGAAATCCCTTACCCGCCAACTTCGGTGTGGCGAGCTATCCGGCGCGGCGGGCCGGCCGGCCGCCAAGCAACGTACGTGCCTGAAGACACGGCCCGCCAGCCGCGCCAGCCGTGACTTTGCCGCAATAGGTCACGCAGCTTCGCGCGGCCCCACGTGCTCCTTCCCCCAAAAGAAAAACTGGTCTCCTGTGAAGCTGTGCTCGCCAGGGCATACTCCGTGATGTAGTGCGGCCGGTAATGAGCCCCCACAGCGGTGGTTCTTCTGGCAGGGCGACGCAACCGCCGCCCGGTACGGCGACCGTGAAACAGTCATCGGAGGAGGAGTTCATGGCAGACGACCGTGTCAACGAGCACAGCAAGGACGAGGACCTGGCGAAGGCGACGGTCGATCCCGCGCCCGAGCTGACGGACGACATCGGGCACCGCATCAGCGACGACCAGAACTCGCTGCGGGCCGGGCCGCGCGGGCCCACGCTCATGGAAGATTTTCACTTCCGCGAGAAGATCATGCACTTCGACCACGAGCGCATCCCCGAGCGAGTGGTCCACGCGCGCGGCACCGGCGCCCACGGCTACTTCCAGCTCTACAATTCGCTGGAACGGTACAGCTCGGCGAAAGTGCTAACCGACACCTCGACGAAGACCCCGGTGTTCGTGCGCTTCTCGACGGTGGTGGGCTTCCGCGGATCGGCCGACACGGCGCGCGACGTGCGCGGCTTCGCCGTTAAGTTCTACACCGAGGAGGGCAACTGGGATCTCGTCGGCAACAACATCCCGGTGTTCTTCATCCAGGATGCGATCAAGTTCCCCGACCTGATCCACGCGGCCAAGCCCGAGCCGAACACCGAGATCCCACAGGCCCAGACCGCCCACGACACCTTCTGGGACTTCATCTCGCTGACGCCCGAGTCGATGCACATGATCATGTGGGTCATGTCCGACCGCGCGATCCCGCGCAGCTACCGGATGATGGAAGGCTTCGGCGTGCACACGTTCCGCCTGGTCAACGCGCAGGGCAAGTCCCACTTCGTCAAGTTTCACTGGAAGCCAAAGCTTGGCGTACACTCGCTCGTCTGGGACGAGGCGCAGAAGATCGCCGGCAAGGACCCCGACTTCCACCGCCGCGACCTGTACGAGGCGATCGGCATGGGCAAGTTCCCGGAGTGGGAGCTGGGCATGCAGATCCTGGCCGAGGGCGACGAGGACAAGTTCGACTTCGACATCCTCGACGCGACCAAGATCATACCGGAGGATCTCATCCCGGTCCAGCGTGTCGGCAAGATGACGCTCGACCGCATCCCCGACAACTTCTTCGCCGAGGTCGAGCAGGTCGCGTTCTGCACCAGCAACGTGGTGCAAGGCATCGACTTCACCGACGACCCGCTGCTGCAGGGGCGCAACTTCTCGTATATGGACACGCAGCTCAAGCGGCTGGGCAGCCCGAACTGGCCGGAGCTGCCGATCAACCGCCCGCTCGCCCGCGTGTCGAACAACCAGCGCGACGGCCACATGCGCTACACAATCAACCGCGGGCGAGTCTCCTACGAGCCGAACCGGCTGGGCGGCAACATCCCCAACCAGGTGCCGCCGTCGAAGGGCGGCTTCGCCAGCTACCCCGAGCAGGTCTCCGGCCCGAAGGTGCGCGTGCGCAGCGAGACCTTCAACGACCACTACGGGCAGGCGCGGCTGTTCTGGAACAGCATGAAGCCGATCGAGAAGGAGCATATCACCAAGGCGCTGCAATTCGAGCTGAGCAAGTGCGATACGCGCGAGGTGCGGCAGGCGATGCTCGACCAGCTGCAGCAGATCAACGAGGTGCTGGCCGCACAGGTCGCGCTCGCGCTGGGCGAGCCGGTCAAGACCGACCAGCCGACCGCGCCGCCGAACGGCACGGCCGACTCGAACGCGGAGACGGCGGTGCTGGCGAACGCAACCTCGCCGACCAGCGCGTCCGGCGGGCTGCAGAAGGCGAAAGCGTTGAGCATGGAGGAAGGGCAGCCGAGGCTGCCGGAGGGGCGCAAGGTCGCGATCCTGGCCGCCGCGGGCGTCGCGGCCAGCCAGGTCAACGCGCTGATGAAGGCGCTCAAGGACGCGGGCTCGGCGGCCGACGTGGTCGGGCCGCACCTTGGCCCGCTTGTCGACAACAACGACGGCGCGAACGGCGGCGGCAGCAGCGGGGCGATTGTGGCGACGAAGACCTTTGCCAACACCGACATGGTGCTGTACGACGCCGTCTTCGTGCCGGGCGGCGCGCAGAGCGTGATGTCGCTGATCCAGAAGGGCGATGCCCACGTCTTCATCGACGAAGCCTACAAGCACGCCAAGCCGATCGCCGCGGTCGCCGAAGGGATCGAGCTCTTGACGGCCTCGGAGATCGGGATGCTGCTCCAAGCGGGCAGCGGGGCCGCACCGGAGAGCGCCACGCCCACGCCGGCGATCACGAGCACCCCGACAGTCGGCGTCCAAAACTTGTCGGAGGTCGGGCGAGTGCTGCAGGCCAATGGGCCGAGCGCCGGCGACCTCGCCAAGATTGGCATTATCGTCGGGCAGAGCGGCGACCTGCAGGACGTAATCAAGCGCTTCCTCGACGCCATCGCGCATCACCGCTTCTGGGGCCGGCCGCGCCTGGAGCAGGTGCCTGCCTAGTCTTCAGTAGCCAATTATGAAAAGCATGGAGAAGAGCATGGCACAGGAACAGAGCGATGGGAAGTTGCGCACGCGGCGCAATTTCCTCAAGACGGCGGTCGGCGTGGGCGGCGGGCTCACTGTGGCGAACTTCGGCGGCGTCTTTGGAATCGGCAGCGCGGAGATTGCGGCGAGCGATGTGTCGGCGATCGTGAACCTGGCGGCGACCGCGGAGGCGCTGGCGGTGACGCTCTACTACGCGGTGATCGCCGGGGCGACCTTTTACATCGGCGAGCAGGCGATCGAGAATCTGAAGCTGGCGATGGATGCCGAGATGCACCACCTCCAGATTCTGCAGTCGCTGGGCGGCCGGCCGCTGACCTGGCAGTTTCACTTGCCGGAGCGCATGGCTACGGATGCCGACGTGTTCGTGGATACGGCCCTGAAGGCTGAAACAGCCTTCGCCGGCGCATACCTGGCGGCCACTCACCAGCTTGCCGTGCTCGGTCAGCCCAGGCTGGCGGCCACCGCCGCCCAGCACGGCGCGAGCGAAGCGCAGCACCTGATGGTCATGCGGCACCTGGCCGGGTTCGGGCCGAGCGACCTGACGCTGCCGGAGCCGATCTTCCGCCAGGTGTCCGACGCGCTGCCTACACTGGCGCCGTTCCTCAAAGGCGGCGGGGGCTACCGCGGGCCGGTGAGCTTCCCCTCGCCGGACTCATACCAGGCGGCAATCGGCGACACCAGGGCTGCCCGCGCGCGCACGTTTGCTCAGGCGTATGGCGCGCACTAGAGCAGTGGGCAGTCGGCAGGAGTCAGTAGTCAGATGTGCTAACGCGCTGCACAGCGATCCCGCTGGACGAAACGTGAAGCGTGAAACGTGAACTCAGGCCACACGTCACGCTTCACGTTTCACGTTTCACGGTGGCGTGAATCTATTTTGTTGGCGTGTCGCTACATCAGTCGCCGGGCCGGCGCCCGGGCAGACGGCCGCGCACGGAATCCCACACGCGGTTCACGCCGGCGCGCCCGCGCAGCAGCACGCGGTAGTCCTCCAGCCGGCCGGCGTTCACCTCGTCGCGCAGGGCATCGCACGCGGCGGTGAGCCGTGCGCCAACCTCGGCGGTCAGCGCGCGCGAATCGGAATCGGCGGGGGCGTGGTGCGCCGGCCCGACCCTGATGAAGGCCTCGGGGCGCTGCTCGCCGCGGAACTCGTAGCGCAGCGCCACCGGCCAGAGCGTGGCGCCGCCGGCCCGCCGCACGACGTGGGCCACGCCCGAAAACACCTCCAGCGGGCGGCGGTCGTTTGGCGTGATCTCGCCCTGCGGGAAGATGTACAGGCTGCGGTCGCGCCGCTCGGCCAGCAGCCGGCCGACGTAGGCCACCGAGCGCATGGCCGAGCGTGGGTCCTGCCGGTGCACCGAGAAGGCCCCGCTCCACGAGAAGAATCGGTACATCCGGATCTGCTGCTCGTCCATCATCGCGTAGCCCTCGAAGCGCCCCCCCAGCAGCACGTGGTTCAGCACGAACGCCATGTAGCCGTCCCACCACGAGGGGTGGTTCATGTAGATAATCAGCGGCCCCTCGTGCGGCTGCGGGATCGGCCCGTCGGTCGAGATCCACACCCGGTCGAACTGCGACCAGATCGCCGAGCGCACCAGCCCCCAGTAGACCAGCGCGTGGCCGACGCGGCTATGGCGGGCGGGGATGGCTGGCAGATCGGCGGCGTGCTGTTTGCTCACAGCTTCTCCCTGGCGGAAGCGCCCATAGCGCCTCTTGATGCCTCAGCCGGCTCGGCCATACAACACAGTGTCGTGCCCCATCATACCAGAATTATGCGCTGCAGGCCCTCACTCCCTACCCCCTCTCCCGGCGGGAGAGGGGGTTTCATGGTTCGGCAGTGCGGTTGCGGCTTCGCCGCAACCGCACTGCCGAACAGCTTGCCGCCCCTGGCAGGGGCGGGGGCAGGGGGTGGGGTGATCCGGCGTACTGCGACGCAATGAACAAGCAAACCTACCCCGGAAAGGGTACGGGGGCGGGGTGCCTTCACCCAACCGGATCAGCTGGCGCCGCCGTTGCGAGTGGTGATCCTGTGCTCGAAGTAGCGGCTGATCAGCGCGATCACCTGGTCGGCGCTCTCCTCGATCGGCTTGTCGGTGACGTTGATCACGGCGAAGCCGCCCTGGCGGAAGACCTTCCGCGACACGTCCAGCTCATCGTACAGCGACTCGGGGTCGCTGTAGGAGCGCCCGGCCGTCCAGCCGAACGAGTCCTGGCGCCAGCGCCGGTGGTGCATCAGCGTGTCGACGTCGATCGTCAGCCCGACCACGCGGCGCCGGTCGATCTGGAACAGCTCCTTGGGCGGCGGGACCTCGCGCACCAGCGGGATGTTGGCCACTTTCCAGCCCAGCACCGAGAGGTAGATGCTCAGCGGGGTCTTGCCGACGCGCGACACGCCGGTCAGCACGACGTCGGCCTCGCTCAGCTCGTGCGGGTTGCGGCCGTCGTCGTGGTCGACAGTGTACTCGATCGCGTGGATGCGGTCGAGGTAGGACTCGTACTCGCCCTGGTAGAGCCCGGGCTGGCCGAGCGGCACGCGCTCGAACAGCCGCGATATCTGGGCCAGCGGGTCGCCGATCGTGTCGATCGTGGTGATCGCGTGCGCGCGGGCCTGGTCGATCAGCTCCTGGCGCATGTGCGGGTCGACCATCGTGTGGATGATCGCGCCGCCGCGGGCCGCCACCTGCGCGACTGCCTCGGCCAGCTGCTCGACGCTGCGCACCTGCGGGATGGCAATGACCTGCGGGTTGCTGCCGGGGAACTGCGAGAGGGCGATGCGCGCGACGTGCTTGCCGAGCGCGCCGGCCCCACCCGAGATGATGTAGATCGGCGGTAGCTCCGGTGTGGGCTGGCCGTTGTGCTCCATAGGATCACCATCGCTTTCTTGGCGCCGGGCGGATCGCGGTGAGCCAATCTCTCGCGGCAGCTGGCGCTGGCGCGGGCCTGCGCGCCCGCAGGCTTGACTATATCATCGCCTGCGGCGGTGTGGTTTGCGATGTGACAACGTGGGGTAAAGATTAGTTACCTGCGGTGCGGTCGGGGGCTGCGCGCCCCCTGCCCCCGTGGGCTGCGCGCCCCCATAGCTTGTACGGAGGGCTGCGCGCCCCCTGCCCCCGCGGGCTGCGCGCCCCCATGCCCCCGCGTGTGGCAGCCCGCACAGGGCTGCGCGCCCCCCGTGCCCCCGCGGTGGGGGTGGGCCGTCACCCCCACCGCCCCCCGGCCGGGGCTTCGCCCCTGGACCCCAAAAAGAAAGCAGCCTCGTTCGCAATGTTTGACGTGTATGCCCGGCTGAATCCAGACGCGGCGGAATACAACCCGGCCCTTCGGAATGGTGCCGGGCATGGGCCCCTGGTATCAACAAGCGCTCGCCGCAATCTGCAACCTGCAACAGCGCCCCAAAAAAGGGGGTTGCGGGGCGCCCCGCGCAGAGATAAAAGCACAAACATGTGCAGCAAGGCCCCACCCGCAGAGACTTTGTGCTATAATATGAGCCCGTTTGAGTGTGGTTTGTGGTCGCCCAGTCTCAAAGAGCTGTCAATGGGCCGTCCGTCCTTGCGCTGGCTGCTTGTGCCGCCAGAAACAGACGATTCCGCCGAAGGCGGCGCTCGCACCAGTATCGCTAGCCGGCTGCGCTGGTCCTTTCTGATCTCCTCGACCTTGCCGCTGCTGCTGGTCGGCGCGCTGCTGCTGTTCATCAACGCCAGCGCCCAGCAGAGCAGCGTCTACAACGACCAGAAGGATCTCGCGAACCGCGTCGAGCGCGATATCTCGCGCTACGTGGACGATCTGCACTCCGAGCTCGAGCGCTTCGCGCTGAAGGTCCGCCCGGTCACCTCCGCCCAGCTCGCCAGCCTCGCGCGCGAGGTGGTGGATCGCAACTACCCCAGCGTGGTCGACCTTTCGGTGATGGACGGCCAGGGCGTCGAGCGCCTGCGCATGGTCAAGCTGCTCACGATCCGCGAGGATGAGCTGCTGAACCGCGGCGCCGACCCGCTTGTCCAGCGCGCGCTGCACGAAGGGGCCACCACCTACACCCCGATCGTCCGCCGGCCCGACGGGCTGCGCTCCTTCACGATCACGATGCCGATCCGCAACGACGCGAACAATGTCGTCGGCGCGCTGCGGGCCGAGCTGAGCGCCGAGACGATCGCGCAGGAGCTGCTGATCTCGATCTCGAACTCGAAGAGCTACCCCTACCTGGTCCAGACGAGCAACGGCCAGCTGCTGCTCGACGACGGCCGGCCGGACTTCAAGCCGCCGCGCGAGCTGCACCGCCTGCTGATCGCGCCCGCCGGCACCGAGCAGTACTCTGGCGCGCGCGGCCAGGATGTGATCGGCGCGCTGGTGCCCGTGATCGTGAAGGCCGACCAGACCGGCTGGTCGGTGGTGGTCGAGCAGCCCTCGGCCACCGCATTCGCGAGCGTGCGCAACAGCATCCTGATCCTGGCGCTGCTGGTCATCCTGGTCGGCGCGCTCGCGCTGATGTGGGCCTTCCGCCAGGCGCAGCACTTCCTCCGCCCGCTCGCGGCGCTGCGCACCGGCGCCACCGCGCTCGGCGCCGGCCAGCTCGACTACCGGATCGAGTCGCTCGGCAACGACGAGATGGGCGAGCTGGCGCACACGTTCAACCAGATGGCCGAGCACCTCCAGCAGTCGCTGGTCGAGATCGAGCGGCGCAACGATCGCCTGCGCCGCGCGATGCTGCTCGCGCGCGATATTCAGATCGGCCTGCTGCCCGATCGGCCGCCCTGGAACGGCGACGAGATTGCGGTCTACGCCCGCTCGATCCCGGCCTACGAGGTCGGCGGCGACTTCTACTCGTACCTGGCTATGTCCGAGGGGCGCGCCGCGATCGCGATCGGCGACATCTCCGGCAAGGGCGTGGGCGCCGCGCTGCTGATGGCCCTGACGTCGAGCGCGGTCGAGACCCAGGGCCGCCAAGTCGAGCACCCGGCCCAGGTGCTGACCGCGCTGAACAACCTGCTGGCCCCGCGCCTGCGCGCCAACCACATGAACGCGGCCCTGCTGTTCGTGGTGATCGACCCGCGCTCGCGCACGCTGCGCGTCGCGAACGCCGGCATGATCGCCCCGGTGCTGGTCAGCGCGAGCGGCAGCCACTTTATCGAGGTGGGCGGCCTGCCGCTCGGCTCGTTCGCCGGCGCGATCTACCAGGAGCTGACCGTGCCCTACGAGCCGGGCGACTCGCTGCTGCTGCTCAGCGACGGCGTGGTCGAGGCGCACGACCCGCACGGCGAGCTGTTCGGCTTCGAGCAGCTCGAGCAGACGATTGCCCAGGCGCAGCCCGGCAATGTGCGCGATATGGTGGAGCTGGTGCTCGATCGAGTCCAGAAGCACATGGGCGAAGCGGAGCAGCATGACGACATCACGATTGTCGCGGTCCGCCCTGCCGTCGCCTCTGAGAACGCGGTGATAGAGGAGGACCAATCAATCACGTATGCAACTATTTGACACGCTCCGGGCACAGAAGGCGACGCTCGACATCCCCAGGGATCGCCCGCTGACCCTGTATGTTTGCGGCGTCACGCCATACGATACGACTCACGTCGGCCACGCGCACACCTTCCTGGTCTTCGATGTGCTGATCCGCTACATCCGCTCGCAGGGCGGCGATGTGCGCTACTGCCAGAACGTCACCGATGTCGACACGCCGCTGTTCGAGCGCGCCGCCCGCGACGGCGTGGCCTGGGATGCGCTGGCGCGCCGCGAGACCGAGCAGTTCGTGGCCGACTGCCGCGGGCTGAATTTGATCGCGCCGACCTACTTCCCCAAGGCGTCCGGCGAGATCGACCGCATGCTCGCGATCATCACGCGGCTGATCGAGCTGGGCCACGCCTACGCGCGCAACGGCAGCGTCTACTTCAGCATCAAGACCGACCCGGGCTATGGCGCGATGACGCGGCTTGGCTACGCCGAGCTGCTGGAGATCGCCAACGAGCGCGGGAACGACCCGGCCGACCCTAACAAGGACGACCCGCTCGACTTCGTGCTGTGGCAGGCCGCCGCGCCCGGCGAGCCGACCTGGGAGAGCCCGTGGGGCCTCGGCCGGCCGGGCTGGCATATCGAGTGCACGGCGATGTCGACGCGCTACCTGGGCGAGCAGATCGACATCCACGGCGGCGGGCGCGACCTGATCTTCCCGCACCACCCCTCGGAGATCGCTCAGACCGAGCCGGTGACGGGCAAGCGGCCGTTCGCGCAGTTCTGGGTGCACGGCGGCATGGCCTACCTGAGCGGCGAGAAGATGAGCAAGTCGCTCGGCAACATGGTCTTCGTGCGCGACGCGCTGCAGCAGCACAGCGCCGACGCGCTGCGCTGGTACCTGGCCTCGTTCCCCTACCGCGACGACTTTCACTACGAGCACGACGGCGTCGCCGCGGCCGAGGCAAAGATCGGGCGGCTGCGCGAGGCGCTGACGGCCCCGAGCGGCGCGGCGCCAGCGGCGCTGGATGCCTCGGAAGTGCGGGCCGCGTACTTCGCCGCGCTCGACGACGACCTGCAGATGGGCCGCGCGCTGGAGCTGATCGAGAGCCTGTCCAGCGACGTCCTGGCCGGCTCGGCGAGCGGGCAGGACGTGCGGGCGGCCCAGGCGGCGCTGCGCGAGATGGCCGGCGTGATGGGGCTGTGGGTGGCCAAGCAGGCCGCGTAGGCACGGCGATCAATAGCTAAAGGGAGGGGCTTGGGGAGAGCGAAGCTCTGCCCAAAACCTCATCCAAACGTTCGTTTTCAGCGCAGCGCGCTATACAACTGAAGAGGGTCTCGGCCCCGGTAGCCGAGCAAGGTGGAGGCTGGCACAGGGGTATGTGCTGCCTCCTTTTTGTGTTTGATTTTGAGTTTGATATGGTTGTTGCGGGTGCTGCAGTTTGTGGTGGGGGTCCAGGGGACGGCGAAGCCGCCCCCTAGACCTCTCTTGGGGAAGCGTGGAGGGGTGCCTCCCCAACTGTAAAAAGGAGATGGAGAGGTGAGCGCATGAAGCAGCCATTTTTCGCGACGCACTGGAGCACGACGTCGATCGCCCGGGTCCTGCGGCCGATGCAGGAGTTCATCCAGCAGGAGCAGTCCAGCGGCCTGATCCTGCTGGCCATGACTGTGATCGCCCTGCTGATCGCCAACTCGCCACTGGCCGGTGGCTACGCGGGGCTGCTCGACGCGAAGGTGGGGCTCGTCGCGGGGCCGTTCGAGCTGAGAGAGACGGTGCTGCACTGGATCAACGACGGCCTGATGGCGATCTTCTTCTTCCTGGTGGGCCTGGAGATCAAGCGCGAGATTCTGGTCGGCGAGCTGTCCAGCCCGCGCGCGGCGGCGCTGCCGATCGTCGCGGCGATCGGCGGCGTGCTGGTGCCGGCCGGGATCTACATATCGCTGAACCTCGGCGGGATCGGCGGGCGCGGCTGGGCGGTGCCGATGGCCACCGATATCGCGTTCGCGCTGGGCTGCATGGCGCTGCTCGGCAGCCGCGTGCCGTTTGGGCTGAAGATCTTCCTCACGGCGGTCGCGATCGTCGACGACCTGATCGCGGTGCTCGTGATCGCCCTGTTCTACTCAGGCGGGGTGAACCTGGCCGCGCTCGGCGTCGGGCTGGCCGTGCTGGTCGCCCTCGCGCTGGCGAACATCTTCGGCATCCGCAGCCCGCTGGTCTACGCCATGCTTGGCGCGGTCGTCTGGCTGGCCTTCCTCGAGTCGGGCGTGCACGCGACGATCGCCGGGGTGCTCGTGGCGCTGACGATCCCGGCGCGCAACCGGATCGACGCGCCGACGTTCTTGAATCGCGCGCGCTCGATCCTGCACCACTTCGAGCAGAGCGACGAGGAGTCGACCCGGATGCTGACCGACGAGGCGCAGCAGAGCGCGGTGATCGAGCTGGAGGAGGCCTGCGAGCAGGTGCTGGCGCCGCTGCAGAAGATCGAGCACTCGCTGCACGGCTGGGTCTCGCTGCTGATCATGCCGGTCTTCGCGCTCGCCAACGCCGGTGTCGCCGTCGCACCCAACAGCCTGGGCGGCGAGTCGCTGCCGGTGGTGCTCGGGGTCGTGCTCGGGCTGACGCTGGGCAAGCCGATCGGGCTGCTCGGGGCCTGCTGGCTCGCCACTCGCTTCGGCATCGCCGACCTGCCCGAGGGCGTGATGTGGCGGCACATGTTGGGCACGGGCGTCCTGGCCGGCATCGGCTTCACGATGTCGCTGTTCATCGCCGCGCTGGCGTTCGATAGCCCCGGCAACCTGGCGGCCGCCAAGCTCGCGATCCTGCTCGCGTCGCTGGTGGCCGGCTCGGCTGGGCTGCTGCTGCTCCGGCAGGCGCCCCGCGCCGAGCCAAAGGCGGCGTAGGGCCAGGGATTATAGCAGTGGGCAGGCGGCAGGAGCCAGTCGGCAGTACGACGGATAGTATCACAACGGCATTTCGTTCGTGCAGAGTGGCTCAATGGTTTTGCTCACAGCTATAGGAGCTATGGCAATGTGCCGATTGAGCCACAGAGCTCACAGAGCGCGCCGAGTTTTGGTTTTCTTGCTCTGTGATCTCTCTGGCTCAACCACGTTGCTCACCGCTATAGGGCACTTCCACGCGAGGTCTTCGGGCTTGCGACCCGCGCCCCAAGCGCCCTACCCACGGTTGCGCCGGATCAGGGCGATCCGCTGGGCCACACTGGCGGCCGAGCGCAGGCCATCCTCGGGTGTGTTGAGCGCGTAGTCCAGCAGCCGATCGACGCTGGTCACGGCCACGTGCACGCGCGTATCCGACGAGGCGTAGTAGATCAGCACCTGGCCGTCGGCGCGGCGGACCCAGCCGTTGCAGAAGGCCACGTTCGAGACATCGCCGACGCGCTCCTCGCCCTCGGGCGCCAGGAAGTAGCCGCCCGGCCGCCGGGTCACGCGCCACGGCTCGGCCAGATCGCTCAGGTACACGTACAGCACGTAGCGCAGCCCGGCGGCGGTGTTGCGCACGCCGTGGGCCATGTGCAGCCAGCCCTGCGCGGTCTTGAGCGGCGCCGGCCCCTCGCCGTTCTTGGTCTCCTTGATCGTGTGATAGGCGCGCGGCTCGATCACCGTCTCCGCCTCGATCACCGCCGGGGCTATGCTGCGCGAGAGCCCCCAGCCGATGCCGCCGCCGCTGCCGGCCTGGATGAAGTCGTCCTGCGGGCGGGTGTAGAAGGCGTACTGGCCGTCGACGAGCTCGGGGTGCAGCACGACGTTGCGCTGCTGCGGCGAGCGCGTCCGCAGATCCGGCAGCCGCTCCCAGGTCTTCAGATCCCTGGTGCGGGCGATCCCGGCCTGCGCGACAGCGCTGCTCAGATCGCCGGCGGCCGCGCGCGGGTCCTTGCGCTCGGTGCAGAACAGGCCGTAGATCCAGCCGTCCTCGTGCCGGACCAGCCGCATGTCGTAGACGTTGGTGTCAGGGTCGTCGGTCTCGGGCATCGTCACCGGCTCATCCCAGAAGCGGAAGCCGCCGACGCCGGACGCGCTCTCGGCGACGGCGAAGAACGACTTGCGGTCGTAGCCCTCGACGCGCGCGACCAGCAGGATCTTGCCGTCCAGCTCGATCGCGCCGGGGTTGAGCACCCCGTTGATCCCCAGCCGCTCCATCAGGTAGGGGTTGCTGGCCGGGCTCAGGTCGTAGCGCCAGAAGATCGGCGCGTGCGCGGCGGTGAGCACCGGGTGGCGGTAGCGCTCGAACACGCCGTTCGACCAGCCCTCGTCGGGGGCGTTTGGCCGCGCGATCAGCGCCTCGTGCGCCGCGGTGAGCGATGCCAGGCGCTCGGAAAAGAGTCGATCGGTCACGTCTGCTCCTCCTGTAACAGCGATGCCGCCGCCGGCCCTGCGGCGCCGACGCGGCGCCGCACGACGCCAGCGCCCATAGTACGCCACCAGCCTGGTTGGCGCAACTGTGGGGATCGCTGCGCGGCGCTCCTACTGTGCCCGTGCGGGGCAATGGCCGCTCACGCGCGGTGCGTGCGGCTTTCCCGGCCGCTGCGCCCCCGGCCCCGCTCACCTTGTCACCTTGTCATCTGGTCAGCTTTTCTCCGGGGCGCTGCGCCCCCGGCCCCCAGCATGAATCCTTCCGGGGCGCTGCGCCCCCGGCCCCCCGCCCGGGGGAACCCGCGCCGGTTCATCGGGCTCCGCCAGGTGTCTTCTGGGGCGCTGCGCCCCCGGCCCCAGCATGAATCCTTCCGGGGCGCTGCGCCCCCGGCCCCCCGCCCGGGGGAACCCGCGCCGGCCCCGGCCCCTCCGGCAAATGATGCCGTATCAATTGCATTGCCTGTGGCGCATGCCTATCACCAGACTTGCGGGCGCGTTGTATTCCGCCGCGCCTAGCTTCAGCCGGGCATGCACGTCAAGCTTGCCAACTGAGACGGCATTCTTTTGGGGTCCAGGGGCGAGAGCCCCGGCCGGGGGGGTGGGGGTTGGTGGTCCACCCCCACCCGCGGGGGTTCGGGGGGCGCGCAAGCCCCGAAGGGATGCAGGCAAGCGTCGTCAGGCGGTGCTGATTGGTCTTGCCTACGCTCGTTGCGCTGCCACCTCCCGTTGGCGCTTGACGCTCCACGCCTTGCCCCAGCCATTCTTCCCGCGCTGCTCGGCCAGTTCGGCTTGTACCTGTGCCAGCACCTCCGCTGCCAGCGCCGGCCGTCCGCTCGCCGCCGCCCTGACCCGCTCCGGCTCCGGCTCCGCAGCGCGCCGCACGCCCCGCAGCGCCACCGCTTTTCCGCCCAGCGCGCACTCTTTAGCCACGCCCGCACCGCCGCGACCGCTTCTGCCCCGGCCGCGTGCCAGCCTGTTCCAACCGCGCCGTCACCAGCTGTTTACACGCGCTTTCCGCACTGCCACTGCCAATCTGCAGCCCACGCGCGCGGTAGCTGGCATAGTCCATGCGCTGCTGATGCTCATACGTAGCACACCCAGAGGAGGTTCACCCTTCCTGACAACGCTTGCCTGCACCCCCGCAATCGTTGCCCGGAAGCGTTTAGCCGCGCTAGTGGTATACTAGGATCATCGTCTACCCGCTCAGGGATAAGGAACAATGCCATGTTACGAGGCACGCTGCTATATCTCTCGGAGCAGCCGGCGCTCAAGCGCGTGTTCGGCGGGCCGCTGGCCAGGCCGCTGGTGAGCCGTTTCGTGGCCGGCGAGAAGCTGGCCGACGCGATCGCGGCGATCCGCACGCTCAACGCCGCCGGCATGACCGCCACGCTCGACTACCTGGGCGAGTCGGTGCACAGCGCCGCCGAGGCCAGCGCCGCCGCGACCCAGTACATCGCGATCCTGCACGCGATCGATCGCGGCGGCGTCCAGAGCAACGCCTCGCTCAAGCTGACCCAGATGGGCCTGGACGTCGACCGCGACATGTGCGTCCGCAACGTCGAGCGGATCGTCGCGCAGGCCGCGCAGCTCGGCAACTTCATCCGCATCGACATGGAGAGCTCGGCCCACACCGACGTGACGCTCGAGATCTTCAAGGAGCTGTTCGCGCGCAAGCAGAACGTCGGGATTGTGATCCAGTCCTACCTCTACCGCAGCGAGAGCGACATCCGCGAGCTGAACAAGCTGGGCGCGCGCGTGCGGCTGTGCAAGGGCGCCTACAAGGAGCCGGCCAGCGTGGCCTTCCCCGACAAGGCCGACGTCGACAAGAACTTCGTCAAGCTCATGCAGCTGCTGCTGAGCGAGGGCAACTACCCCGGCATCGCCACCCACGACGAGAAGATGATCGCGGCCACGCGCGACTACGCCGCCCGGCACGGCATCTCGGCCGACCGCTTCGAGTTCCAGATGCTCTACGGCATCCGCCGCGACCTGCAGGAGCGGATCGTGCGCGACGGCTACAGGCTGCGGATCTACACGCCCTACGGCGAGGAGTGGTACCCCTACATGATGCGCCGCATGGCCGAGCGGCCGGCCAACCTGCTGTTCGTGCTCCGCGGAGCAATGCGATGATCCAGGCCGTGGTGATGCCGGGGCCGCGCCTGCCGCTCGAGCTGCGCCGCTTCGCCGAGCCACGGATCGAGCCGGGCGCCGTGCTGCTGAAGACGCTTGGCAGCGAGGTCTGCGGCACCGACGTGCACCTGTGGCACGGCCGGCTCGCCGGCGTGCCCTACCCGATCATCCCCGGCCACGTCAGCATCGGCGAGGTCGCGGCGATCGGCGGGGCCGCGAGCGACGTGGACGGAAGGCCGCTCGCGGTCGGCCAGGTCGTCACGTTCCTGGACGTCTACGGCTCGTGCGGGCGCTGCTGGTACTGCACGGTCGCCCACGCCAGCACCCGCTGCCCGCACCGGCGGGTCTACGGCATCACGCTCTCGGCCGACGAGGGGCTGCTGGGCGGCTGGGGCGAGTACATCTACCTGCGCCCCGGCGTCCATATCGTTGCGCTGCCGGACGGGCTGCCGTGGGAGACGTTTCTGGCGGCCGGCTGCGGGCTGCCGACCGCGCTGCACGCCGTGACGCTGGGCGAGATCCAGTTCGGCGACACGGTGGTGGTGCAGGGCAGCGGGCCGGTCGGGCTGAGCGCCGCGATCCTGGCGCAGCTGCGCGGCGCCGGCCAGGTGATCGTGGTCGGCGGGCCGCCCGAGCGGCTGGCGATGGCCCAGCGCGCCGGCGCCGACGCGACGATCGACATCGGCGCCGCCGACGCGGACGAGCGCCGCGCGATCGTGCGCCGGCTCACGGGCGGGCGCGGCGCCGACGTGACGATCGAGGCCACCGGCGTAGCCGCGGCCGTGCCCGAGGGCATGCGGCTGACGCGCGACGCCGGGCGCTACGTGGTGGTCGGCCAGTACACCAACGCCGGACCGGCCGAGATCAACCCGCACCTGGACCTCAACCAGAAGCACCTCGACCTGCGCGGCTGCTGGGGCAGCGACGTCGGGCACGTCTACCGCGCGGTGCAGGTGCTGGCGCGCTACCACACCCGCTTCCCCTGGGCCGAGTTCGTCAGCGGGCGCTACGCCCTGGACCGCGCGCAGGACGCGCTCGAGGACGTCGCGGCGCAGCGCGTCGTCAAGGCGCTGATCGTTCCTCGCTGAGGCGCCGCTGCTTTCCCTCACCCCCTGCCCCCTCTCCCAGAACGGGAGAGGGGTCGTCTTTTTGCCATCAGCTGCGGGTGCTATGCGCCCGCAGCTGATGGCAAGAATCTGCCTCCCCTGGCAGGGGCGGGGGCAGGGGGTGGGGTATCAATAATCTTTACATTCTTGACCATCTATTTGCAACCCCTTAACCACTTTCACAGCCATGTGCCGTATAGTTGGGCCTCAATCCCCGCACCGCACCGCAGCCGGCCAGCAGACGTCGACTCCTCGGAAGGGAGGCCGCCCATGGCTTTGTCGCCAGCGCCACCGTCGCGCTACGTCGCCCTGGATATCGGCAAGCAGTCCGCGATGGTTGGGGCGGTCGACTCCGATCGGCGGGTCGTGCTCGCGCCGCGCCCGATCGCGCTCGACGAGCTGGAGCGCTGGATGTTCCAGCACCTCCGGCCCAGCGACTCGGTGGTCGTCGACGCGCCGGCCGAGGCCTGGCAGCTGCACGACCGGCTGTCCACGCTGGTCGGCTCGGTGACGGTCGCGCACCCGCAGCTCGCCAACCTCCTGCCGGCCTCGGCCGGCGCGCGCGATATGATCAGTCTGGCGCGCCTGCACGCCGCCGGGCTAGTGCCGGCGCTGTGGGTGCCGCCGGCGCACGTGCGCGATCTGCGGGCCCTGGCGGCCCACCGGCGCCGGCTGCTCATCCAGCGCGCCGAGGGGCGCGAGACGCTGCATGGCCTGCTGCGCCGCTACAGGCTCAACCCGCCGGGGCTCGACCGGCTCGGCGCCGACCAGCTCGAGTGGTGGGCCTCGCTCGACATCCCCGCCGGCGAGCGGACGCGCGCGCGCGGGCGAGCCTCGACTCGATCGCGCGGGCCGAGGCGCTGCTGGCCGACCTCGAGCAGCGCCTGCTGCTGCTGAGCGACGCCGAGCCCTGGCGCGCCGACATCGAGCGGCTCATGCGGCTGCCCGGTATGTCTCAGCTGAGCGCCGCGCTGCTGCTGGCCGGGATCGGCGAGATCGCGCGCTTCCCCAGCGCCAGCCAGCTTGTCGGCTACGCGGCGCTGGGCGATGGCTCGCGCGGCGACGACCACGCCGGCGAGCGCGGCGGCAAGGATGGGCGGCGCGATCTGCGCGCCACCATGATCGACGTGGCGTGGGCGGCGATCCGCGACGACGAGCGCTGGCGGGCGACCTTCGAGGGGCTCGAGGCGCGGATCGGCCGCAGCCGCGCGATCGTCGCGACCGCGCGCAAGCTGCTGCTGCGCGTGTGGGGGACGCTGGCCGTGCCCGCCGCCACGCCGGCCGCGGAGCTGGCCGAGCGCCCGGTCCGGCGCGCCGCGTAGATATCTCTCGCCGGGAGCGGCTGAATATGCCAGGTGCCCCACTCCTGCCAGGGGCAGGAGTGGGGCACCTGGCATCTGCGTGCGGTCGCACAGCGACCGCACGCAGATGCCAACAGAACACCCCCCTCTCCCGGAACGGGAGAGGGGGGCAGGGGGGTGAGGGCCAGCGCGTCAGCGCTACGGCAGATCCGAGCTCGGGTCGACCTTATAGCTGTTGATGATCTTGTTCGTGGACGGCTGCAGCGCGTCGAACTGATCAGAGGGCACGACCATCGACAGGATGGAGACCTTGTTGCCGCGCTGCTCGATGAAGCTGTTGCCCAGCAGCTCGGACTTCACGTCGCCGCTGGCGGTCGCGGTGTAGCTCCAGACGATCAGCTGGCTGCCGTCGCTCTGCTCCTTGGGGTCATTCATCGTGAAGTCCTGCTCGGATTTGAAGGATTTGTTGAGGAAATCGCGCAGGAACGCGACCAGCTCGTCCGCGCTCTGCTTGGTCTGCTCCTCGAAGACATCCACGACGACCAGCCCGTTCTGCGATGGGTCGGTCCAGAGGATGATCGCCTCGCCGGGCTTGCTGTTATCGTTGACCGACCAGTTCTTGGGCACGTCGATCGAGAACAGCCCGGTCTTGTAGCTGTACGTCTCCAGATCGCCAATCTCGACCGGCTGGAGTTTGCCAGTTGTGCTGGTGGCGGCTGCGGCGGCGTCGATCGCGATCGAGCTGTCGATCTTGTAGGAGTTCAGGATCGTGTCGACGTCGGGCTTCAGCCCGTCGAACTGCTCGTCCGGCAGGGCCAGCGTCAGCAGCGAGACCAGGTTGTCGCGCTGCTCGATGAAGCTGTTGCCCAGCAGCCGCACGGTCTTGCCGCTGGACAGTGTCACGTCGTAGCCCCACACGACCAGCACGCTGCCATCCGACTGCGACTTGGCGTCGTCGTGCGAGAACTTCGCCTGCTTGCTGTAGGTGTTCTCCAGGTAGTCGGTCAGCAGCTTGACCAGCTCCTCCTCGGACTTCTGCGCCTGGCTCTCGATCAGGTTGACCAGCACCACCCCATTCTCGCTCGTGTCGGTGAAGCGCACCAGCACCTCGGTTGGCGAGCTGCGGTCGTCGGCCGACCAGCTGCCCGGGATATCGATCGAGAAGATGCCGGTCTTGTAGCTGTACGTCGCGGAGTTAGACATGTCGATCTTCTGCGTGACCAGATCGCCAGTTTCGGCAGTGGGCTCTGCGGTGGGCTCTGCGGTAGGCTCCGGCTTGGCGGTGGGGCGTGGCGTCGCGGTTGGCTTGGCGGTGGGCTCGGGTGCGGCGGTCGGCGGGACTGCTGCGGGCGCTCCGCCGCAGGCAGCCAGGAGCGCGCCGGCCACGAGAGCCACGAGGTAGATGTTCAGACGACGCGGGGCAACCATGGTTTCCTCCTTGTGCATTGTGGATCGATTACGAAGGCGCCGGGCAGAGGCAATCGCATAGCCTACCAGTGCCGGGGGCAGAGGAGATTTGCTTTTCCACGTTCCAGGCTCAGGGTAAGACTACGCGGGGTTGTGTCTATCCTATCAATGAATATCACGGAATACAATCCCTATAACGTTGCAGTTTCCGTTCAGATTCGTCTACCGTCGTAAGCGGTGGGGTCAAAACGACGTCGCATGAGCCCTGATAGGGAATGAGATTTATTTGACAAATCCAATCGCCTGGCCTATAGTATCGGCATCCTGATCCCAACGCACCCGTTGCTCCTCGTCGGCACTTGGAGTCACGCAAACCATCCCAGCGACGAAACCGTCTTCCGAGAAGCTATCGCCGGCTGTTCGCTACCTCCGTGTCAAGCTTTTTCCAGGGCGGGTGGCAATGGCGCTCCCACATATCAGCACAGTGGCGATTTCACGACTGCGCGATTCTCACTTGGCCCCGCCCCTGTGCGCCGCACCATGGCCGTTCGGCGCGCATCCGGCGCGGGCGCTCGGAGGTCTGTGGTGAGCGACGATCTCATTCTTGCGGCAAACGGCTCTCAGGCGGCGGCGCGCCGATCGCAGCGCCCGATCAACCGCAGCGGCGTGTCGACGCTGTTCATCCTCATCGCGCTGGCGCTGGCCTGGGAGGGCGCCAAAGCCCTCTTCAAGATCTCCGATCAGAAGCTGCCGCACCTGCTCGCGATCTTCAGCGAGTTTGGCGTGGTCACGCGCGGCGGAACCGGGCCGATACTGGCCGTCGTGATGCTCCAGAACGCCGCCGTCACCTTCGGCGAGGCGCTGCTGGGCTTTGCGCTGGGCGGCCTGCTCGGCTGCGGCCTGGCGGTCGTGTTCGCCTCGTCGCGGCTGCTCGAGCGCGGGCTGCTGCCCTTTGTGGTCGGCTCGCAGACGGTGCCGATTCTGGCGATCGCGCCAATGGTGGTGGTGGGCCTGGGCCGGCTCGGCGCGCCCGATCTGCTGGCGAAGGCGGTGGTGGCGGCCTACCTGACGTTCTTCCCCGTGACGATCGGGATGCTGCGCGGCCTGCGCTCGGTGCCGACCGACGCGCTGGCGCTGATGCGCTCATATGCGGCCTCCGAGGGGCAGACCTTCTGGAAGCTGCGGCTGCCATCCGCGCTGCCCTACCTGTTCACCTCGTTCAAGGTCGCCGCCACCGCCAGCGTGATCGGCGCGATCGTCGCCGAGCTGCCGGCCGGATCGAAGAGCGGCATCGGCGTGACGATCATCAACGCCGCGCAGTACTATAACTCGCGCCCGCCGGTGCTCTACGCGGCCGTGCTGGTGGCCGGCGCGATCGGCCTGTGCTTCTACGGCATGGTGGCCCTGGCCGAACGACTGATCGTCCGTGAAAGAAAGGCCGAGTAATTTTAGATTTTGGGTTTTGGCTTTGGGATCGGACTCGACGCAATCCCAAAGCCACAATCCACAGTCCAAAATCCATATCGCCCATGACAGCAACACAGACCGCAACACCAATCATCGCCATCGACCACGTCAGCAAGATCTACGACAGCGGCAGCGGCACGGTCACGGCGCTCCACGATGTCAGCCTGGCGATCGCGCCGGGCGAGTTCGTCTCGCTGATCGGGCCGAGCGGCTGCGGCAAGAGCACGCTCATGCGCCTGATCGGCGACCTCGAGCACCCGAGCAGCGGCAGCATTCAGGTGAAGAGCAAGTCGCCCGAGCGCGCGCGGCTCGACCGCGACTACGGGATCGTCTTCCAGGCGCCGGTGCTGTACGACTGGCGCACGGTGCGCAAGAACGTCGAGCTGCCGCTCGAGGTGATGGGCCGCCCCAGCGCCGCCCGGCGCGACCGCGCCGAGGCGATGCTGCAGCTGGTCGGCCTGCAGGACTTCGGCGACGCCTACCCGTGGCAGCTCTCCGGCGGCATGCAGCAGCGCGTCTCGATCGCCCGCGCGCTGGCGTTCGACGCCCTCGATCCTGCTGATGGACGAGCCCTTCGGCGCGCTCGACGAGATCACCCGCGAGCGCATGCAGGCCGAGCTGCTGACGATCTGGGGCGGCGCCGAGACCGACACGACCGTGATCTTCGTCACCCACAGCATCCCCGAGGCGGTGTTCCTGTCCGACCGGGTGGTGGTGATGTCGCCGCGGCCGGGCCGGATCGAGCGCGTGGTGACGATCGACACGCCGCGACCGCGCGATATCCGCACGCGCGAGTCGCCGCGCTTCTTCGAGCTGGTGACCGAGGTGCGCGAGAGCCTGCGGGAAAGTTAAAAGCTCTGAGTTTTGAGTTCTCAGTTTGAGCTGGAATGGGAGATTCAAGACGCCATGGCGCTGAGTAAAGCAATATCACTGACCCAAAATTCAAAGCTCAAAACTCAAAACTCGATCCTGCCGCCAATCCTGACCTTCGTGCTCGGGATCGCGCTGTGGGAGGCGGCGGTGCGATTCTTTGGAATCCCGCTCTACCTGTTGCCCGCGCCGAGCGGTATCGTGGGCATGTTCTTTCAGCAGCCGGGCTACCTGGTGCGGATCGGGCTGTACACCTTCGGCGAGGCGCTGGCCGGCTTTCTGATCGGCTGCACGCTCGGGTCGCTGCTGGCGGCGGTGTGCGTGCGCTTCCGCAGCCTGGCCGATGGGCTGGTGCCGTTCTCGATCGCCTCGAACGCCGTGCCGATCGTGGCGCTCTCGCCGCTGCTGGGCGTGTGGCTGGGCAGCACCACCGCCGCCTCGAAGATCGGCGTGGTGGCGGTGATGACGCTGTTCCCGACGCTGGTGAACGTGTACCGCGGGCTGACCAGCCCGAGCGCGGACGCGTTTCAGCTCATGCGCTCGTACGCGGCGCGCCAGCGCGAGATCTTCCTGAAGCTGCGCCTGCCGGCCGCGCTGCCCTACCTGTTCAACGCGCTCAAGATCTGCTCGACGCTCAGCATGATCGGCGCGGTGGTGGCCGAGTTCTTCGGCGGCACGCAGAACGCGCTGGGCGTGTATATCAAGAGCCAGGCCGGCATCCTGCGGCTGCGCGAGGCCTGGTCGGGCATCCTGATGGCGTGCCTGCTGGGCATCGCCTTCTACCTGACGATCGTCGCGATCGAGCGGGTGCTGATGCCCTGGCACGTGTCGTTCCGGCGCGACCGCGCTTAGGGGCAGACGAAAGATCAACGACCAAGGACCAAAAGCATGCGCATGGCCTCTTCAAACAAGCTCTTTCAGCGCGCTGCATACATAGCTAAAGGAGAGGGGCTTGGGGAGGGCTTCGCCTTCCCCAAAACCCCACCGAAACGTTAGATTTCAACCAGGCAACGACGCTCCCGGCAACGAAGCATTCTTGAGGACGCCGCCAGAGAAAGGAGGCCGGCCGGGACGACATCCCGGCACCTATCGCCAGCGAGCTGGATCACGCGACCCCTGCAGAATTGTCGATCATGCAGATCTAAGGAGAGAGACCGCATGCGCATTCACAAGTTCCTCAGCGCCGCGATCGTGATGATCGTCCTCGGCGCACTGCTGGCCGCCTGTGGCGCCGCGACGCCGGCGGCCGCGCCGACCGCCGCCGCCCCGGCCGCAGAGCCGACCGCCGCCGCCCCGGCCGCAGAGCCGACCGCCGCCGCCCCGGCCGCAGAGCCGACCGCCGCCGCCCCGGCCGCAGAGCCGACCGCCGCCCCGGCCGCGAGCGGCACGCCCGACAAGGTGACGCTGCAGCTCAAGTGGGTGGCCCAGGCGCAGTTCGCCGGCTACTACGCCGCGCTCGACCAGGGCTTCTACAAGGCCGAGAACCTCGACCTGACGATCAAGCCGGGCGGCCCCGACATCGCCCCCGAGCAGGTGGTCGCCAGCGGCGGCGCCGAGTTCGGGCTCGACTGGCTGGCCAGCCTGCTGTCGGTGCGCGAGCAGGGCACCCCGCTGGTCAACATCGCCCAGGTGTTCCGCAACGCCGGCATGCGCGAGCTGTCCTGGAAGGACAGTAAGATCAGCACCCCGGCCGACTGGAAGGGCAAGAAGGTCGCGGTGTGGTTCTTCGGCAACGAGTTCAACCTGCTGGCCACGCTGGCGAAGTACAACCTGGACAAGGACAAGGACATCACGCTGGTGCAGCAGCCGTTCGACATGAACCTGCTGCTGAACAAAGAGGTCGACGCGGCCGCAGCGATGACCTACAACGAGCTGTACCAGGTGCTCAGCGCCGGCCACACGATCGACGAACTGAACATCATCGACTACAACAAGGAGGGCACCGCGATGCCCGAGGACGGCATCTTCGTCAGCCAGGAGTGGCTCGACAAAGACGCCAAGAACAAGGACATCGCCGCGCGCTTCCTGCGCGCCTCGTTCAAGGGCTGGGAGTACTGCCGCGACAACGTCGACGCCTGCGTCGACATCGTGCTGAAGAACGACGCCTCGGGCGTGATGACCAAGGACGCCCAGAAGTGGCAGATGGTCGAGGTCAACAAGCTGGTCTGGGGCGACCCGATCGACGCCAGCGCCAAGATCGGCTTCATGGAGCCCGACCTGTTCAAGCGCGGCGCCGAGACGGCGCTCAAGTTCGGCGTGATCAAGCAGGCCGCCGACGAGAAGGCCTACACCCACGAGATCTGGGATCTGGCGACGAAGAAGTAGTCAGTAGTCAGTAGTCAGTAGCCCGTAGTCAGTACCGATGTATTTCGTCGAGATTCATTGGTGCTGACTACTGATTTCCGACCGCTGACGACTGGAGGTGCTATGGACTTTGGGATCACGCTCAGGCTCGACATGTCGCCGGCGCGGGCGGTCGCGCTGACGAAGCAGGCCGAGGCGGCGGGCTTCGGCTACGGCTGGGTGTTCGACTCGCACGTGCTCTGGATGGAGCCGTACCCGCTGCTGACGCTGATGGCGCTCAACAGCAGCCGGATGCGACTGGGCACCTGCGTGACCAACCCGGCGGTGCGTGACCCGACCGTGACCGCCAGCCTGCTGGCCACGCTCAACCTGATCTCGAACGGCCGGATGGACCTCGGCATCGGGCGCGGCGACAGCTCGCGGCGCGTGCTGGGCAAGAAGCCGACCACGCTGGCCCAGCTCGAGCACTCGATCCAGCTCATCCGCGACCTGGCGGCCGGCCGGCAGGTCGACTACGAGGGCGAGACGATCGTGATGCCCTGGACAAGCCAGCAGGATCTCGCGCCCACGCTGCCGGTCTGGATCGCCGCGTATGGCCCCAAGGCGCTGCGGCTGACCGGCCGCGTCGCCGACGGCGTGATCCTGCAGCTCGCCGACCCGCACCTGATCAAGTGGTGCATGGGATTCATCCGCGAGGGCGCCAGGGAGGCCGGCCGCGACCCCGACAGCATCATGGTCATGGCCGCCGCGCCGGTGTGGGTCTCCGACGACTTGGCGGCCGCGCGCGAGCACGTGCGCTGGTTCCCGGCGCTGGTCTCGAACCATGTGATCGACCTGCTGGCGCGCTACGACCCGGCCGACCTGCCACCCGAGCT
Organism: Candidatus Ribeiella danica; assembly: GCA_016717335.1. Taxonomy (GTDB): domain Bacteria; phylum Chloroflexota; class Chloroflexia; order Chloroflexales; family Roseiflexaceae; genus Ribeiella; species Ribeiella danica. The sequence goes on along the minus strand of JADKFS010000001.1, from coordinate 2,979,962 downwards.
GACCGCCTACGTGCGCGACCGCGCCGGCTACGACTACCGGCACCACGCCGAGGTCGGCAGCAGCAACGCGCAGTTCGTCTCCGACGACGTGACCGACCGCTTCTGCATCGTCGGGCCGGTCGAGGAGCACCGCCGCCGGCTGCAGGAGCTGGCCGACCTGGGGGTGCACCAGTTCAACATCTACCTGATGAGCGGCGACGAGGAGCAGACGCTGGACGTGTACGGGCGGGAGATCGTGCCGTCTTTCAGCCAGTAGTCGGTAGTCAGTACCGGCGAAGATCGAGGTCTTACATCGGGCCTGACTACTGATATCTGACTACTGACTACTCAAACGTCAGTACCGCCGAAGATCGAGGTCTTAGGCATGTTTCAATTCTAGGGATTTCGACTTGACACTGTACGGGCGCGATATATCGCGCCCCTGCGCCTTTGGGGCAATGAACTGTCAAGCTCGATTGAAACATCCCTTACATCGGGTCTGACTACTGATATCTGACATCTGGCTACTCCTCAAAGCTATGCAATACCGCGTCAACCAATCGACCGTCGAGCTGATCCAGGGCGACATCGTCGCTCAGGACGTTGACGCGATCGTCAACGCGGCGAACTCGTCGCTGCGGGGCGGCGGCGGCGTGGACGGCGCGATCCACCGCGCGGCCGGGCCGGAGCTGCTGGCCGAGTGCGCCACCCTGGGCGGCTGCCCGACCGGCGAGGCCCGCATCACCGGCGGCTACCGGCTCAAGGCCCGCCACGTGATCCACACGGTCGGGCCGGTGTACCACGGGCAGCCGCGCGACGCGGAGTTGCTGGCGAGCGCGTACCGCAGCAGCCTGCAGCTCGCCGCGCAGCACGGCCTCAAGACGATCGCGTTCCCCTCGATCAGCACCGGCGTCTACGGCTACCCGCTGGACGAGGCCGCGCCGATCGCGCTGCGCGCCGCGCGGGAGTTTCTGGAGCAGCACACCTCGATCGCGCTGGTGCGCTTCGTCCTGTGGGACCCCGGGACGCGCGCGGCCTACGAGCGCGCGGCGCGCGACTGTCTTGTAGACCCGCAGAGCGGGAGACAAGGAGATGAGGAGCAGGAGTGACGTGGCAATTGTCTCCTTCTCTCCTTCTCTCCTTGTCTCGCTGGAGAGCAAGCATCGATGAGCCAGCTAGACGACATCGCTACACTCGCCCAGCAGCTGGAGGCAAACGAGATCGCCGCGTGGCGGGCGATCTTCGGCGGGCCGCCCGCCCCGCTCGCGGCGCACCTGGGCTCCGGCTACCTCGAGCAGGGGCGCGCGCTGATGATCTGGAACCGCGCCGCGCGCGTGCCGCTGTTCAACCGGATCGTGGGGCTGGGCCTGTTCGAGCCGGCGACCGACGACCTGATCGACGGGCTGCTCGCGCGCGCACGGGCCGAGCACATCCGCATCCTGGTGCACGTGGCCCCGGCGGCCCGGCCTGCCAACCTTGGCGCCATGCTGTCGGCGCGCGGACTCGTGCCGGCGCAGCCCTGGCTGGTCCACTACCGCTCGCTGGAGACCGCGCTGCCGGCGCCGCGCATACCGGAGGGCTACCGGATCGAGCGGACCCCACCGGCACGCGCGGCGGCCTGGGGCGATGCCCTGCTTGCCGCCTGGGAGTTCTCGGATCGGGCCGCCGTAGGCGCGCTGGCGGTCACCCTGCCGATCGTGCAGGACGCGCACACGATCTGCTTCGCCGCGATCCACGAGGCCAGCGGGCAGATTGCCGGCGCCGCGATGCTGTATGTCAGCGGCAGCGTGGGCGGGCTGTACGCCGACGGCGTGCGCCAGGAGCATCGCCAGCAGGGGCTGCAGGACGCGCTGATCGCCGTTCGGCTGGCGGAGGCCCAGCGCCAGGGCTGCGCGCTGGCCTGCAGCCAGACGCTGGAGGCGCACCCGGCGCAGCGCAACATGGCCCAGGCCGGCTTTGAGATCGCCTACACGCGGCAGAACTACATCCCCCCAAAGTAGGTCGCCTGCTGCGGATGCAGCATTCGTCTCGGCCTCGACCTACAATCGGCAATCGGTAAACCAGGAGGAAGCAATGAGCACTGTCATCAAAGGCGGAACTATCGTCACCGCAAGCGACATCTACAAGGCCGACGTGCTGATCGAGGGCGAGCAGATCGCCACGATCGGCCGTGGGCTATCGGGCGACACGACGATCGATGCGGCCGGCAAGTACGTCATCCCCGGCGGCATCGACGTGCACACGCACCTGGACATGCCGTTCGGCGGCACGGTCTCCTCCGACGACTTCTTCACCGGCCACCGCGCGGCGGCGTTCGGCGGCACCACCTGCCACGTCGACTTCGCCATCCAGCCGAAGGGCGCGACCCTGCGCGAGACGCTCGACATCTGGCACGCCAAGGCCACCGGCAAGGCCGCGGTCGACTACGGCTTCCACGTGGCGATCACCGACCTGCCCGACAGCGTGATGGAGGAGATCAAGCGCTGCCCCGACTACGGCGTGACCAGCCTGAAGCTGTTTATGGCCTACAAGGGCGCGCTGCAGGTCGACGACGCGACGCTGTTCCGCGCGATGCAGCAGGCCGCCGCCAACCGGCTGCTGATCATGGTCCACGCCGAGAATGGCGACGCGATCGACATTCTGGTCAGGGAGGCGATCGAGGCCGGCAACCTCGAGCCGAAGTACCACGCGCTGACCCGCCCGCCCGAGCTGGAGGCCGAGGCCACCGAGCGCGCCATCCGGCTGGCCGAGGTGGCCGGCGCCCCGCTCTACGTGGTCCACGTCACCAATGCGGGCGCGATGGGTGCAATCCAGAAGGCGCGCGCCCGCGGTCGCAGCGGCCAGATCTTCGGCGAGACCTGCACGCAGTACTTCTTCTTCACCAAGGACGACCTGGCGCGGCCCGGCTTCGAGGGCGCCAAGTGGGTCTGCTCGCCGCCCTACCGCGAGAAGTCCGACCAGGAGGCGCTCTGGGGCGCCGTGGCCGACAACTCGCTCCAGGTGATCTCGACCGACCACTGCCCGTTCTGGTTCGAGGGCGGCAAGGACGGCCGGTCGCCCGGCAAGGAGCTGGGCCACGACAGCTTCGCCAAGATCCCGAACGGCTGCCCCGGCATCGAGGACCGCATGATGGTGCTGTACACGCAGGGCGTGCGCGGCGGCAAGTTCTCGATCAACCGCTGGGTCGAGCTGTGCTGCACCAACCCGGCCAAGCTGTTCGGCATGTACCCGCAGAAGGGCACGATCGCGCCGGGCGCCGACGCCGACGTGGTCGTGTGGGACCCCGACGCCAGCTACACGATCGCCGCCGCCAAGCAGCACCAGCGCACCGACTACAACCTCTACGAGGGCATGCAGATCACCGGCCTGCCGAGCGTGGTGCTGTCGCGCGGGCGCGTGCTGGTGCAGGACGGCGAGTGGAAGGGCGAGCAGGGCGCCGGCAAGTTCGTCCGCCGCAAGCGCTTCGGGCAGTAGAGCGCCTAGTGGCTCGCCACACTGAATCTGGCGGGGGGGAGTGTGAGGGCGGGCGTAACCCGCCCTCACACTCCACCTTGGGGAGGTCAGGAGGGGCCTTCGGCCTCTCCTGACCTCCCCGCCAGAATCACTGTCGCGGGCCATTAGTGATCGCAATGCCGTAGGGGCAGGCCGCGGGCCTGCCCCGCCGACTCGTAAAGAAATAGTTGTAACATGGCCAAATCGCTGCGCCGCCGAGCGGCACCCGGCAGCTATACAAGATGTAAGGGATTTTCGCTTTTTTAACTAGCCCAGTGGTGGGGGTTCGGGGGCGGCAAAGCCGCCCCCTCCAGACCTCCCCAGCGGAACAGTTATTTATTCGAAAATCCCTAAGTAACACTGTTTGAACGGAGGCAACTTATGACTGTAACAGACCTCTCGCGCCAGGAGATCATCGACATCTCACACGACACCACCCTCTACGAGTGGACCGTCCAGAGCGCGATGAAGCCGCTGGTGATCGACCGCGCCAAGGGCATCTACATGTGGGATGCCGACGGCAAGCGCTATATGGACTTCAACTCACAGCTGATGTGCACCAACATCGGGCACGGCGACCAGCGCGTGATCGACGCGATTAGGATTCAGCTCGAGAAGGTGGCCTACGTCGCGCCGACCGTCGCGACCACCCAGGCGCGCGCCGAGGCCGGCCGGCTGCTGCAGGAGATCACGCCGAAGAATCTGACCAAGGCGTTCTTCACGAACGGCGGCGCCGAGGCCAACGAGAACGCGATCAAGATCGCGCGCTGGTACACCGGCCGCCACAAGATCCTGGCGCGCTACCGCGCCTACCACGGCGCCACCGCCGGCGCGATCGCGCTCACCGGCGACCCGCGCCGCTGGGCCGCTGAGCCGAGCATCCCCGGCGTCGTGCGCATCCCCGACTTCTACCCCTACCGCGCCGGCAAGGACCAGGACGACCCGGACTACGCCGACCAGATCCTGAGCATGACCGAGGAGATCATCCAGTTCGAGGGGCCGCAGACGATCGCCGGCATTATCGTCGAGACCGTGGTCGGCACCAACGGGCTGCTGATCCCCTCGGCGCGCTACATCCGCGGCCTGCGCGACCTGTGCACCAAGTACGGGATCATGCTGATCTGCGACGAGGTCATGAGCGGCTTCGGGCGCACCGGCGAGTGGTTCGCGGTCGACCACTGGGGCGTCGAGCCCGACATCATGACCCTGGCGAAGGGCCTCACCTCGGCCTACGTGCCGCTCGGCGCGACGATGGTCAGCCAGGCGATCGCCGAGCACTTCGAGGACCGGCCGCTGCAGGCCGGCCTGACCTACAACTCGCACGCGGTCGGCTGCGCGGCGGCGATCGCCTGCATCAGCGCCTACCGCGACGACCGGCTGATCGAGAACGCCCGCGCGATGGGCGAGATCCTCAAGGTCGAGCTGGGCAAGCTCAAGCAGAAGCACGCCTCGATCGGCGACGTGCGCGCGATCGGGCTGTTCAGCATCATCGAGCTGGTCAAGAGCCGGGCGACGCGCGAGCCGATGACGCCGTACAACCCCAAGCCGAGCGAGCTGGGGCCGATGCCGGCCTTCAACGCGTTCCTGCGCGAGAACGGGCTGTTCACCTTCGTGCGCTGGAACACCTGCTTCGTCAACCCGCCGCTGATCATCAACGAGCAGCAGCTGCGCGAGGGCCTGGCGATCATCGACCGCGGGCTCGAAATTGTGGACCGTACAGTATCCTAACCCCACCCCCTGCCCCCCGCCCCTGGCAGGGGCGGGGGTGAACACTGGCGGGTGCTGGGGTTTCGGCGAAGCCGAAACCCCAGCACCCGCCAAGATCTCCCCCCTCTCCCGTGGGACGGGAGAGGGGGGCAGGGGGGTGAGGGCCTGCGATTGAGGATAACCTGCTTCCGAAACAGGATGAGAGCGCGGACACGGCTTCGCGCGCAGCGACGAACATAAAGATCCAAGGAGCAACACATGAAAACCTACCAGAACTTTATTGGCGGGGAGTGGGTCGGCTCGACCTCCAAGCGCCGCGCGCCGAACATCAACCCGGCCAACACCGACGACGTGATCGGCGAGGTGCCGCTCTCGACCCGCGAGGAGGCGATCGTCGCGGTCGATCTGGCCGCCAGGGCGTTCCTGGAGTGGCGCAGGGTTCCGGCGCCGAAGCGCGGCGCGATCGTCAGCCGCGCCGCGCAGCTCATGATCGAGCGCAAGGAGGAGATCGCCCGCGCGCTGAGCCGCGAGGAGGGCAAGCTGGTGGCCGAGGCGCGCGGCGAAATGCAGCGCTCGATCAATATCATGGAGTTCTGCGGGTCGCACGGCCGCCGCCTCAACGGCGAGACCATCCCGCTCGAGCTGGCCGACAACCTTGGCTACACCGTCAAGCAGCCGCTCGGCGTCGTGGCGCTGATCACCCCCTGGAACTTCCCGGTCGCCATCCCGGTCTGGAAGATCGCGCCGGCGCTGGTGGCCGGCAACACGGTGATCTTCAAGCCGGCCACGCTCACGCCCGAGAGCGCCACGCTGGTCACGCAGTGCTTCGCCGACGCCGGGCTGCCGGCGGGCGTGCTGAGCATGGTCTTCGGCAGCGGCGGCGAGGTCGGCACGGCGCTGATCGACCACCCGGCCGTCAGGGCGGTCTCGTTCACCGGCTCGACCGAGGTCGGCATGGGCGTGTACGGGCGCGCCGCGGCGCGCGGCATCCGGGCGCAGTGCGAGATGGGCGGCAAGAACCCGGTGATCGTCCTGGAGGACGCCGACGTCGACCTGGCGGTGGCGGGCGTGGCGGCCGGCGCGTTCGGCTCGACCGGCCAGCGCTGCACCGCGACCAGCCGCGTGATCCTCACCCACCCGGTCGCGGACGCCTTCCTGGAGAAGCTGGTGGCGGTCGCCGGTAGAATGCGGCTGGGCAACCCGCTCGAAGACGGCGTCGACATGGGGCCGAGCGTCGACGACAGCCAGTTCCAGACCGTGCTGAAGTACCTCGACATCGGCAAGGCCGAGGGCGCCGAGCTGCTGTGCGGCGGCCAGCGGGCCAGCGACGGCGCGCTGGCAAAGGGCTACTTCGTGCAGCCGACGATCTTCGACCGGGTGCGGCCGGAGATGCGGATCGCGCAGGAGGAGATCTTCGGGCCGGTGCTGTCGGTCTTCCGGGTCGAGAGCTTCGACGAGGCCATGGCGGTGGCCAACAACTCGCCGTTCGGCCTGACCTCCAGTATCTACACGCGCGACGCCATCCGCATGTTCCGCTACATCGACGAGATCGAGACCGGCATGACCCACGTCAACTCGCCGACGCTCGGCGGCGAGGCGCAGCTGCCGTTCGGCGGCATGAAGTCGACCGGCATCGGCCCGCGCGAGCAGGGCACCGAGGTGTTCGACTTCTACACCGAGACCAAGGTGGTCTATATCGACTACACCGGCGCCAAGCGCGAGGGCAAGCTGTACTGACGCCCGCGCGCGCCCCGCCCCCTCCTGCACAGGAGGGGGCTTTTTTTGTGGAAAGCCAGCCCGGCAGAGCACAACCGGTTTTCCACTTATCCAGATTTTATCCACAATATCCCCATTTACCCCCCAGCCCGCTCCCCCGCTCCCCTGCTCTTTCGGGGGTGGGCCTTTTTCCAGCGCATGCTGATGCCCCGCAGGCCCTCACCCCCCTGCCCCCCTCTCCCAACGGGAGAGGGGGGGATTAGTGGCTCGGCACGGGGTTTCGGCGGAGCCGAAACCCCGTGCCGAACTACCGTTTCCCCGCCCCTGGCAGGGGCGGGGGCAGGGGGTGGGGTGATCCGGCGCACGGCGACGCCATGCACAAGAAAACCTACCCGCGAAAGCGGGCGAGCGGAGGAGCAGATGACCGCCACGCAAAAAACTTGCCTGGAACGCAACTTTGGCACATCGCGCCGCGAAGCTGGCACACCGCCGCACGCGGGGCACATTTGGCGCTCATCTGATTTAGCCCATCAGAAAGCCAAATCGCCGCCCTACTGCCGCCGATCGACTTCTGGAGCGCAGGATGAACATCGGCTGAGCATTTGCGGCTATTCGCAGCGCGGGTGCTGTGATAACGTTATGCCAGGTTAAAGAACGGTTAAGTGAGCTGGCTCACGAACAGGAACACTCGACCAAGGAGGCAATCTCGCCGGAAGAAACAGCAGCGCTGACCATTCCCGCTCGCACCAATCAGAACGACCAGCGCTGACTATCACGGTTCAATCGACGTCATTCGAACGGGCAGCGGCACGCAACGCAGAGCACATTTCGTTTGTGCAATCGACACCGCCGCCGCCCCCACGACAAGGAGCACCCTGTGAACGCCCACATCAACCTGAACTGGCAGCGCATCCGCAACTCGCTACTCGTCGCGCTGCTCATCCTCGGCATCGCGGTGGTCACGTATTCATCCGGCACGCGCGCCGCATCCTGCAGCGCCGGCACAATCGCTAGCGTGAACGCGGTCGGCGACGACGGCAACCAGCCGGGCAACGTCCTCGACGGCGACCTGGCCACCCGCTGGAGCAACGAGGGCGTCGGGTCCTGGATCACGGCCGACCTCGGCCAGCCGCAGCCGGTCTGCGGCGTGGAGATCGCCTGGTACCAGGGCGACAGCCGTGCCAACCACTTCGTGGTCCAGGGCTCGCTCGACGGCGAAACCTTCACGGACCTGTTCGGCGGCGACAGCAGCGGCCAGTCGCTCGGGATCGAGCCGTACACCTTCGCGCAGCAGACCGACGCCCGCTACCTGCGGGTGGTCGTGAACGGCAACACCTCGAACGAGTGGGCCTCGATCAGCGAACTGCACGCCAGCGTCTTCGGCGGCGCGGATGCGCCTGCCCCGGCCCCCGAGCCGACCGTGGCGCCCGACCCGGCGGCGGAGAACACCGCGGACACGCAGCCCGTGGCGGAGAACACTGTGGACGTGCAGCCGGTGGCGGCCGATGTCGCGAACACGCAGGCTGCGACCGTGGACGCCGCGGCGGTGCAGACCATCGTGTCCGGCAAGGGCTTCCTGATCTCGAGCGCCGAGCTGGCGCTGCGCCCGATGAGCGGCACGTCCTGGACGAAGCTGAAGTCCGTGGCGGACGGCAGCCTGGGCACGCCGAAGATCTCCGACCAGAACAGCCTGCACGACACCAACACCCTGGCCGTAGCGCTGGTCTACGCCCGCACCGGGCAGGTGGCCTACCGCACCAAGGCCGCGAACGCGATTATGAGCGCGATCGGAACTGAGGCCGGTGGCCGCACCCTGGCGCTGGGCCGCAACCTGGTCAGCTACGTCATCGCGGCCGACCTGATCGACCTGAAGAGCTACGATGCCGCCAAGGACCAGCAGTTCCGCGCCTGGCTGAGCGCCGTGCGGACCCGCGTGCTCGACGGCAAGACCCTGATCAACACTCACGAGCAGCGCCCGAACAACTGGGGCACCCACGCCGGCGCCAGCCGCATCGCCGCCGACCTGTACCTGGGCGATACCGCTGACCTGAATCGCGCCGCGATCGTCTTCCAGGGCTGGCTCGGCGACCGCGCGGCCTACGCCAAGTTCTCGTACGGCCAGCTCGACTGGCAGGCCGACCCGAGCAAGCCGGTTGGCATCAACCCGGCCGGCGCGACCAAGAGCGGCCACAGCATCGACGGCGTGCTGCCGGACGACCAGCGCCGCGCGGGTGGCTTCACCTGGCCGCCGCAGAAAGAGAACTACGTGTGGGAGGCGCTGCAGGGCGCGGTGGTCGAGGCCCATCTGCTGAGCCGGGCCGGCTACGACGCCTGGAACTGGTCGAACAAAGCGATGCTGCGCTCGGTCAACTGGGAGTACAACGTCAATAACTTCCCGGCCACCGGCGACGACACCTGGGAGATCTGGATGGTCAACCGCGCCTATGGCTCGAGCTTCGCGGTCAGCTCGTGCAACACCGGCAAGAACATGGGCTACACCGACTGGATGTTCGGCCGCTAGACCTGAGCTCACATCTCTACCCCCCCTCCGCTCCCAGCACGGGAGCGGAGGGGGGGGTATGCTGTTGGCGGCAGGCGGCGGCCAAGAAATGCGGTATGATTATTGAGAATAGCGCCGTGGGGGCGCGTGGCGGCGAAGCCACCCCCGAAAAACAGATTCAGCAGCTGCTGGAGCAGGCTATGGAGCATTCCGAGATGGTCGCGCTGATCCGCGGCGGGGTGCCGCGGGCCGGCGGCGTGTGGGCCGACCTGGGGGCCGGCACTGGCAACTTCACCTGGGCGCTGGCCGAGCTGATCGGGCCGCAGGGCACGATCTACGCGCTCGACCGCGACGGCCGGGCGATCGCCGCCCAGCGCGCCAGGCTGGCCGCCTCGCCGCCCGGCGCGACGGTCATCCCTCGCCAGGCGGATGTCGCCGGCCCGCTGGCGCTGCCGCCGCTCGACGGGCTGCTGATGGCCAACCTGCTGCACTTCATCGGCGACCAGGAGGGGCTGCTGCGCCGGCTGGCCGGGCAGATCCGGCCAGGCGGCCGGCTGCTGGTGGTCGAGTACGAGCAGGTGCTGCCGATCGCGTGGGTGCCCTTCCCGGCGCCCTTCGCGCGCCTGGCCGCGCGCGTGGGCGCGGCCGGGTTCGGCCCGCTCGCCCAGGTCGGCACGCGCCGCTCGCCGTCCTCCGGCCGGGTGCTGTACGCCGCCGCGGCGGAGCCGGCGCTGTGATCTGGAACCTTGAGGGCCATTCCAATTGTGTTTCAAGTACGAAAGCTTGGACGTTTCACTACGAAGACACGAAGACACGAAGGCTCGGTTGATACCTTCTTCGAGTCTTCGTGTCTTCGTGGTTATGTGAAACGCCTGGCTTCGAGCCCGCCTCAGCCGGCCTGCCCCTCGTCGCCGCGCGCGAGGATCGCGTAGATCTCGCGGCGGGTCGTGTCGAGCAGCTTCATGACGGCGGCGACCTGCTCGGGCGTGCCGTGCCGCGCGGCCTGCGCGACGCTGGCGATCAGCGCCCCGCCGCTCTCGCGCAACTCGTCTAGGCTCGGCTCGCCGCGCCCGCGAAAGCCGTGGCGCCCGGGGCCGCCCTCCGGGTGGCGGCGCTGGCGCTCCTCGAGCAGCCGCCGGCCCGAGTCGGTGATGGTGTAGACCCGCTTGCCGTCGAGCGTCTGGCTGGTGAGGTGCCCCTCGTCCTCCAGCAGCTGCAGCGTCGGGTAGACCGAGCCGGGGCTGGGGCGGTAGAACCCGCCGTAGCGCTGCTCCAGCTCCTTGATCAGGTCGTAGCCGTGGCGCGGCTGCTCGGCCAGCAGCTCGAGCAGCGCGAACTTGATGTCCCCGCGCCGGTGCCGCCGCCGCCCGCCGCCATCCTCGTCAAACGGGTCGCCGCCGGGGGGGCCGCCGCGCCAGAACGGCCGGCCGAGCTGGTCGTGGTCGGGCGGGCCAAACCAGCGCGGCCCGCCGCCGCGCCGCATGAACGGCGGGCGGTGCCCGCCGCGCGGCTCCCACTGATGCTCCTCCGGGCCGCAGTCGTGCTGGTGGTGCTCCGGGCCGTGGCCGTGCTCGTCCGGCTCGTGCCGCTCTTCCTGCCAGGGGCCGCGGTGGTGCCTTCCAAAGTGTCTTCCAAACATGGTGTCCTCCTGTTTTCTTCGATAGCGATATATCGTGATGTATCTATACTATCACGATAACGATATATCGTCAAGAGGGATCTTTGGTCTGTTTTGTAGCCGGTGGCCTTACCTTCCAGCCCTTGGTAGCGGTGGCGCCGGATCACCCCACCCCCTGCCCCCGCCCCTGCCAGGGGCGGGGAAACGGTAGCTCGACACGGGGTTTCGGCTCCGCCGAAACCCCGTGTCGAGCCACTAAATCCCCCCCTCTCCCGACGGGAGAGGGGGCCGGGGGTGAGGGCCTGCGGGGCATCAGCATGCGCTGCAGAAAAAACCCACCCCCAAAAGGAGGGGGCAGGGGTGAGAGCCAACAGCGCAGTTAAAATAATGGCACTCCCGCACTATTTTTGGCACCTCCTGCGTTCATATAGTATCAGCATGTTTTGCAAACGACCTCGTTTCGACGATCCGACCTGAACGATTCGGAGCGACCGCCATGCGCTTTAGCGATCTGGTCATCGAGGCGTCTCCCGGACCCATGGAGCGCGGGTCCGCTGATCGGCCGATTGGCCGCTTCACGGTGCGTGTCCTCAGCTCGCCCGCCGGCGAGATGCGGGTCGATCAGGCCGTGCCGGTTAGCTACGACGACCGGCAGCTTCAAAGCAGCCTGCGGCAGCTCGAAGCCCGCGCGCTCGACCGCGCTGCCCTGATCGACCTGGGCCGCACGCTCGCCCAGCTGCTGTTCCCGCCCACGCCGGGCGGCGCGACGATTGGCGTGCGCGAGCTGGTGGCCGCCAGCCTGGCCCGCCTCGCGCCCGATGATGGCCTACGCCTGCGCCTGCGCCTGCCGCCGCAGCTGGCGGCGCTGCCCTGGGAGTATGTCTACCTCGACCGCGCCGCCGACGATAGTTCGCTCGGCGGCTTCCTGGCGCTCGACCCGCGCGTCGCGATCGTGCGGCACGAGGTACTCTCTACGCCGGGGCCGCTCGCCCGGATCGATGGCCAGCTCAAGCTGGTCGCCGCGCTGGCCTCGCCGCCGGATCTGCCGGCGCTCGACCTTGCCCGCGAGCAGTCTGACCTTCAGCGGGCGCTCCAGGGCCTCGACGGAATCGCGCCGGCACTTCTTCCGCACGCGACGCTGGACGAGCTGCTGAAGACGATCCAGGGCGCCCAGATCTTTCACTTCGCCGGCCACGCAACCTTCAACCAATACCGTGGCGACAATTCCAGCACCTACACCGGCGCTGGCTCGCTGGCGCTTGACGACCGGGTCGTGAGCGCCGAGCAGCTGGCGATCAATCTGCGCGCCTGTGGCCTGCGGCTGGTGGTGCTGGCGGGCGACGAGACCGGTCGTCGCGACGGCGTGAGCGTCTGGAGCGGGATCGCTCCGGCGCTGGCCCAGGCCGGAATACCCGCGATCGTCGCCTACCAGTTTTCGATCAAGGATACCTGCGCGACCGCGTTCGCGCGCCAGTTCTACGCGGCGCTCGCCGCGCGCCAGTCGGTCGACGAGGCGGTCGCGGCCGGGCGACAGTCGGCCTACCAGGCCGACCCGGATGGGCGCGACTGGGGCGTGCCGGCGCTCTACCTGAGCTCGTACGATGGCTACCTGTTCGGCCGGCCGGCCGAGCCTGCCCCGCACGCCGGCATGCCTGGCACCGTGGAAGGTACGCCGACAGACGAGCGCGCCGCCGTGACGATCACCGTCCAGCCGGCCGAGCAGGGCTTTCAGGCCTCTGTTCAATTCAGCCGCAGCGGCCCTGTGACGACGGCTACACACCACCTGCCGGTCTCGGCGGCCACGCTGCAGCAGATGACCGCGCGCCTGCGCAAGGAGCTGGACGAGATCGTCTACTACACCGGCGCGAGCGGCGACCGGCCGTTTCTCGGCGAGAACAAGGCGATCGACCCGGCGCTGAGCCGGCAGCTCTATGCGAAGCTGGCCGCGGCCGGGCAGCAGATCCACGCCGCGCTCTTCGAGGGAACTGCCGCGCCGGCAGGGCAGGCGACGCTGGCCGGCGACCTGCGCGCCCTGGCGGACGGCAGCAGCATCCGGGTCGTCCTCGAGAGCCGCGACTTCATTCTGCCGTGGGCGCTGGTGTACGACAAGCCCGGCCCGATCAGCCCCGAGACCCTCGACTGGGCCGGGTTCTGGGGCTACCGCTACCTGATCGACGTTGTGCCGCCCGGCCAGTACCCGCGGCCGGAGATCGACGACAACGGTATGAGCATCCAGATGCTGTTCGGCGATGACGAGCCGCTGCGCCCGTATGTCGATCAGCAGGAGCAGTTGGTGCGGAGCGCCTTCCCGCGCGCCAAGCCGAGCGTCGCGGTCGGCGCCGACGAGGCACTGAAGGCGCTGCACCAGCTGGACGACGCCGCGCTGGTCTACTTCTACTGCGTTGGAAACCAGTCGGCGCTGCAGTTCTCCCGCGGCCAGAAGTTGGCGCTGGCCGACCTGCGCGGCCTGCAGATCCCCCGGCTGGCCCGCCAGCCGCTGGTCTTTCTCAATATGTGCGACAGCGCCGCCGCGCGCGACAAGGACAGCTACATCTTCTATTTCATCGAGGAGCTCGGCGCGCGCGGCTTCATCGGCACCGAGGCAAACACGCCGGTCGTGCAGGCCAGCGATTTCGCGCGGCAGTTCATGCAGGAGTTCTCGCAGTGCCGCCCGGCCGCCGAGATCCTGTGGCAGCTGCGCCGCGACTACCTCGACCAGTACGCGAATATCCTGGCGTTCAACTACAGCTTTTACGGCCTAGGCGAGACGCGGCTGGTTCGCTCGGCGAGCGCGCTCCCGCTCAGCCCCGCCGACGCGCTCGCGCGCATCCGGCTGGTCCAGGCCAACCTGCTGGATCTCGAGGTCGACGCGCTCGTGCACGCGGTCGGCCTGGAGCCGGCTCGGGCGGGCTACCTGGGCGAGCAGCTGATCAGGCGAATCGGCCCTCGGCTGCGGGAGGAGCTGGAGCGCAGGCGGCACCTGGCTCCCGGCGAGGCGATGGTGACCGACGCCGCGCCGCTGCACGCGCGCTACCTGATCCACGTGACCAATGAGGATCGCCAGGCCCACCATACGCTCGATAGCAACGTCCTGGCGGTCGATACGGCGCTGCGGCAGGCCGAGGCGCTGGGCGACGTCCGGTCGATCGGGCTGCCCGCGATTGGGGCCGGGGCCGCCGGGCTCGACCCGGCCGAGGCGGCGCCGCGAATCCTGGCGGCGGCGCTCGCCCACCTGGAGCGCGGCGGCAAGGTCGAGCAGGTCGTGTTCGCCTTCGCCGAGGAGCGCGTCTACCAGGCCTACGCCGCGGCCTACCAGGCGCTCGCAGGATCGATCGAGCGCGACTCGGTCACGATCTGGTATCTCAGCCTGGCTAGCTTGAAGGGGCCGCAGATCAAGGCTGGCGAGTCGCTCCAGCTCACGCTGAGCCTCGGGGCCACCCGCCAGCCCGGCAGCGTCGAGCTGCGCGTGCCCGCCAGCGCGCCGGGGCTGGCCGTCAGCGTCGAGGCGCCCGGTTTTCTGCTGCGCGGCGAGCCTACGCGCACGATCGCACTGCTAAGCGACAGCCCACCCGAGCACAGCAGCGCGTTCGACCTGACCGCGCAGGCCAGCGGCGAGCACAGCGTGCGCGTGCTGGTGTACCCCGGCGAGCGAGCGGCCGGGTCTAGCGCAATCGAGCTGAAGCTGCCGTTCACTGTGCTCGCGCCGAGCCTGCCGCCACTCAGCTCAGCCGAGGCGCTCGCGCGCATCCAGCTGGTCCAGGCCAACCTGCTCGATCTCGAGGTGGATGCCTTGGTCAACCCGACCAGCCCGCAGCTCGACCTCAGCGGGTCGATCGGGCAGCAGCTGATCGGGCGGATCGGCTACGAGCTACGGAGCCAGCTGCGCGTCCAGCCGGCGCCGAAGCTTGGCGAGGCGGTCGTCACCGGCGCAGGGACGCTGCCGGCCCGCTACCTCGTCCATGCGCCGGTGCGCGAGGGCGAGGTGGCGACGCTCGAGACGGTGGTGCAGGGCGCGGCCGCCGCGCTCGCGAGCGCCGAGGCGCTGGCCGATGTCCGGTCGATCGGGCTGCCCGCGATTGGGACCGGGGCCGCCGGGCTCGAGCCGACCGAGACGGCGCCGCGCATCCTGGCGGCGGCGCTCACCCACCTGGAGCACGGCAGCCGGCTCGAGCGGGTCGTGTTCGCCTTCGCCGAGGAGCGCGTCTACCAGGCCTACGTCGCAGCCTACCAGTCGCTTGCGGGGCCAGCCGAGCCGCCGGCCGAGCGCGTGCCGGTCTCGAGCTGGTACCTCGGCCTGGCCGCGCCGCAGGGCGCGCAGATCGGCGTCGGCGAGGCGCTCCAGCTGACGCTGAGCCTCTCGGCCACCCCGCAGCCCGGCGGCGTGGCGCTGCGCGTGCCGGTGAGCACGCTCGAGCTGACCGTGTACATCAAGGCGCCCGGCTTCCAGGTGGCCGGCCGGAACGCGCGCACGATCGCGGTGGTGAACGGCAGCCCGGTCGAGCGCAGCATCATGTTCGACCTGACCGCGCTTTCCAGCGGCGAGCGGAGCGCGCGCGTGCTGGTCTACCCCGGCGGCCGGGTGGCCGGGATCAGCCCGGCCGAGCTGGAGCTGCCCATCCGCGTGATCGCGCCGCGCGTGCTGCCGCCGATCCCCGAGCTGATCGACCGGCGCGAGATCCCCGACCCGCAGCCCCAGGTGATGCTCTACGTCGCGCTGGAGGAGACCCCCGACGGCGAGCAGGTCCAGCTGTACCTGACCTGCCCGGCGCTCCGGCTCGACCGCGCGCAGCTGAGCCCGCCGCTCGCGCTCACCTGCCAGGACCTGGCGGCGCTGCGGCTGGCCGCCATCCAGGCCGCCGCCGACGCCGCCGACGCGCCGCCGCAGGACGCGCTCGCCAGCCTGCGGGCCTTCGGCGCGCTGCTGTTCGACCAGCTCATGCCGCCCGGGCACCCGCTGCGCAGGCACTACTGGCAGATCCTGCGGCTCGCGGCGCTTAGCGAGACGATCTGGTCGTGGCTGATCGTCGCCGACGACCAGGCGATCCTGCCGTGGGAGCTGGTCTGCCCCTACGCCCGCACGGCCGCCGACGAGCTGTGGTACGACGACTTTCTCGCGGGCAAGTTCGTGCTGGCGCACTGGGTCGGCCGGCAGGGGCTGCGGCTGGCCGACGAGGCGCCGCTGGGCCAGCTCGACCTGATCCACTACCGCCAGCGCGCGGTCGACCTGGCGCGCTGGCACGCCGCCGTCGGCGGCGAGACCTACGCCCAGGTCGAAGACCAGGCCGGCTACACCGCCCTGACGCAGCCGGGGTCGCCCTACTACGGGCTGCACATGCTGCGCGTCACCGAGCCGCGCCAGGCCGGGCGCGTCACCTTCGCCGGCGACGAACCGGCCGGCGCGCGCGCGGCGGACGGCACGCCCGACGCGATGATCCACGAGCAGCGGCTCGACTTCACGCTGCGGCGGCCGGTGATCGGCCTCAGCTTCGTAGACGGCCAGGCGCCCGGCGCGGGGCTGGCCGATCGCGACACGGCGATCGAGGCCGGCTGGGCGCTGCCGTTCATGCACGCCGGCGCCAGCGCCCTGTTCGGGCCGCGCTGGCCGGTACCGCCCGAGGTCGACCAGGTCTTCGCGCGCGCGTTCTACCAGGCGATGCGCGCCGGCACGGCCCTGGGCTGGGCGATCTGGATCGCGCGCGACCACGTGCGCCAGGCCTTCCCGCACCGGCCCGACTGGCTGGCCTACACCTACTTCGGGCACCCGTGGTGCGCGCCGTACCTGGTGCGGCCGGCCCAGGGCTTCACGCTGTTCGAGGCGATCGATCACGCCGAGGGCCAGCCCTACCAGCCGGGCGCGCGCTACCGCTTCCGCGCCAGCTACCGGTCCGAGGCGCCGGTCTGGTACGGCGGGCGGCTGCGCGCCCTGCGCGCGCCGCTCCAGGCCGAGGCGCTCGCCGTGATGGTGATACCGCTGAGCGGCGCGCTGCCGCAGGCCTACCCGCTGGAGCCGGTGGCCGCCAGCGACGACTACCAGAGCATCGTCGAGCTGACGATGCCGGCCGAGCCGACGACGCTGTCGGTCATGGTCCAGTTCCAGCGCGGCGACCGCGAGCTGCGCACGCTGGTGCTCAAGCTGAACGTAGGCGAAACGAGGGCGTCATGACAACCGACAGAACCGGCGGCTATTCCTCCTCCGACGACGAGGTCGCGGGCGCGCGCCGGCCGATATCGATCGTGATCGTTCCCGGGTTCGTGCTGGTGGAGACTCGCGTGATCCAGAGCGGGCTCGGCTTCGCGAGCGACCAGGCGCTGCGGGCCAACCGCGCCTTCGCCGAGCGGCTGCACAAGCTGAGCCGGCTGGTGGCCGGCAGGCAGCCCGACCTGGACGGCAGCGCCGGCCCGCTCGACCAGGCGCAGCTCGCGCTGCTCGACGACTCGATCAAGCTCGATCAGCAGACCTGCCGCGAGGCGCTCTGGGACCTGCGCGATATCGGCGGCGGCCTGCGCAGCAAGCTGAACCAGGAGGTCGTCGAGCGCCTGCGCTACTACGAGTTCTTGCGGGACGACGTGCCGCCCGAGCGGCAGCCGGCGCTGACCTTCCAGGAGCAGGATCGCGCGCCGATCCTGTGGGAGATGATGCACGAGGGCAGCCTGACCGACTACCCGCCCAGGTGGGAGCAGTTCTGGGGCTTTCGCGTGCCGATCACCCACTGGCCTGCCGACGGGGAGCCGGCCAGCGATATCACGATGCGCAACGGCCTGTACTCGGCCACGAATGAGGACCTCGACTTCGCCGGGCGCGAGATCGCGCAGCTGGCCCAGCGGCTCAAGCTCGGCCTGCCGCAGGGCAACCTGGCCAGCGCGTTCGAAAACCAGGTGCGCCAGGCGCTGCGCGCCCAGATGGACGGCGACGAAGATAAGCTGGCCGCCTGGTGGCAGAGCTGTCAGGGCGCCTGGCTGAACCACTTCGTCCGGGAGCTGACCGATCGCGAGGGCGGCGACGAGCGCTTCGCCGAGAGCTGGCTGCGGACTGCGCTAGTCGCGAGCTTTCAGGACAGCCTGCGCTACGACCTGATCCACTTCGCCTGCCACTGCCAGACCAGCGCCCAGACCGAGTTCCTCTCGGAGCTGCAGATGAAGGTGGCCGGCACGCTGATCCCGCTGAACGTGGCCCTGCTGGCGTCGGGCGAGCTGCGGCGCGAGCGGCGGACGGTGCGCGATCACGGGCCGCTGGTCTTCCTGAACGCCTGCGGCACCGGCGAGCAGAGCGACTCGTACGAGCCGCCGGGGTTCCCCGCCGAGTGGATCGGCAACCTGAGCGCGCTCGCGGTGGTGGCGACGCTCTGCCCGGTGCCGGACTACTTCGCGCACGCGTTCGCGCTGAAGTTCTACGACTTCCTGTTCCAGGCCACGGTCGACTCCACCACGCCCGAGATCGCGCGCAACCGCTATATCGCCGAGGCGCTGCTGGCGACGCGGCGCTACTTTATGGAGACCTACAACAACCCGCTCGGGCTGGCCTACGTGCTCTACGCCTTCAAGGGCGCGAACATCCTGAACGATTTTGTCCAGGTGGGAGGTGTGGCATGACGACGACCGACGACCTGCAGTCCCAGATCGAGCGGGTTCGCCTGGCCTACGCGGAGATCGCCGGCCTGCGCGAGCGCCTGGCCGCGCTGCAGACGGTCGAGCAGGCGCGCGCCGAGTACGAGCTGCTGCTCGCCGACGTCGCGAGCGAGCTGGACGCGCTGAAGCAGCGCCGGGACGAGCTGGATCTCAAGCGGCGCAAGGGCGCGCTGCCCCAGCACAGCGGCGAAGAGATTGTCGTGCCGCCGCCCCACCCGCCGTGGCGCCGCAGGCAGCCCTGGAACCCTGCCGCGCCGGAGCCGCGCGTGACGGCCGCGCGCGGCCAGGGCGCCAACCAGGAGGCGCGCGGCCGCCTGAAGAAGCTGGTCAACCGCATGGCCTACGCCTGGCGGCTGAAGGGCGACGTGCAGGGCCAGATCAACCGGATCGCCGACGACGCCGATCGCCCGCTGGGCGAGGCGCTGGCGCTGCTCGACCTGAGCGTGTTCGAGCGCAGCGCGCCGCACGAGCGCGAGCAGGAGCACCTGGCGCGGCTGGAGGAGTGGGGCGCGGCGCTGCTGGAGTATCGCGAGCGGCTGGCCGGCGACATCGACATCCAGGAGACGCGCTACCGCGGCTGGCTGAACATCTGGAGCAAGTGGCGCGCGCGCGCGAGCGGGCCGGAGGGTCAGGCACGCTGGGAGAGCTTCATCGCCGACACGCGCCGCGACAAGCAGGCCGAGATCGAGGAGACCAGGGCGCAGCTCGCCCGCGCCGCCGCCGGGCTGGGCCGGGCGGAGGTGCGCCGGATGGAAAGCGAGGCCGACCGATGAGCAGCGGCCGCATCACACGCTTCGTCGAGGACCGCGCCCGCATCACCGCCCATGCCGAGGCGGGCGTGCTGGAGCCCGAGCCGATCCACGCCGGGTGGAGCACGTTCGTCGCCCACCGCTCGGTGCGCGCGATCGCGGTGGCGCCCGGGTCCAGCCATATGTGGCTGGCCACCTGGGGCGGCGTGATCTCGTGGAACCGCAAGCAGGAGCTGCTGTACCGCCGCTACAGCAGCGAGCACGGGCTGGCCGGCAACGCCACGGCCTGCATCTGCGTCGACCAGGCCGAGTGGCCCTGGGCCGGCCACGCCGAGGGCGGCCTGTCGTACTTCGACGGCCACCGCTGGCAGATCTACGGCGATCTCCAGTCGGAGCCGATCAGAGCCGTCTGCCGGGGGCCGGGCGAGCACGGTATCTGGGCCGCCGGCGCCGGCGCGGTCTACCGGATCGACGCGCCCGATCGGCCGGCCACGCCCGTGGCGATCGGCGACGACGGCGCGGTGCACGCGTCGGCGCTGCTGGCGGACGGCGACGGGCTGCTGCTGGGCAATCTGTGGGGCCTGTTTCGGCTGCGGCCGGGCGCGCGCCCGGAGCGGCTGTCGCCCGATCGCATCCAGGCCTGCACCGCGCTCGCGCGCGGCGCCGATGGGGCGCTGTGGATCGGGACGCCCGAGGCGGTCTACCGCGACGACGGGCAGCAGCTGGCCGGGCCGGTCGGGCCGGCCGAGTCCGACCCGTCCGGCCGGGTCGTCGGGCTCGCCGCCGGGCGCTCGCGCACCTGGGTGCTCACCACGGCCGGCCTCGCGCAGATCCAGCGCGACTCGTGGGTCGCCGTGCCCGCGCCAGATCAGGCGCCCGCGCCGCAGGCGCTCGCCGCCAGCGCCGACGACAGCTACCTGTGGGTCGGGACCGACCGCCTGCTCGCCGGTGTGTGGAGCCCCAGCCCGGATCAGACGCGCTGGGATCTGGACCTGCTGCCGGCGCACCGCGAAGACGCGCTGAACAACCTGGGGCGCTGCGTCGCCGCGCACGACGATCGCGGGCAGATCTGGGTCGGCACGGCCGGCGGGCTGGTCACGTTCGACCACGACGGCGCGTGGAGCGCGGACGCCGAGAGCGGCGACATCCGCGCGCTCTGCCAGGTGAGCGCGAGCGCGGCCGCCGGCCCGGAAGCTCACAGCGCGCTGTGGGCGCTCTCGTGGCCGCACGGCGTCATCCCGCTGAACGCGGCCGCCCAGGCCGACGCGCTCGTCCCGCCGCCGGGGGCCGTGACGGCGCTGGCGGCCGGCGAGGACCAATCGCTGTACGCGCTGACGGGGCGCGGGCTGTGGCGGCTCGGCGCGGGCGAGCCGGCGCTGGTTGCCCCGAGCGGGCCGGCGGCGGCGCGCTGCCTGGCGCAGCTGCCCGATCAGACCTGGTGGCTGGGCACGACCCGCGGCGCGTACCAGCTCAGGGACGGGCGCTGGGCGCTGGCGGGCGAGCAGCCGGGGCCGCTGCAGGCGGAGGTCCACGCGCTCGCCGTGATCGGCGGCGAGCTGTGGGCGGCGACCGCGGAGGGGCTCTGGTCGCGCCGCGCCGGCGCCTGGCTCGCGCGCAACCCGGCCGCGCCGGCGACGCCGCCCGCCGTCTACGCGCTTGCGCCGGCGATCGCCCGGCCGGGGATCTGGCTCGCGCGCGAGGACGGCGTCGCCCGCTACGACCCGGCGACCGGCGCGACATCCGAGCCCTACACGCCGATCAACTCGGGCATGCCCAGCCGGCGCGCGCACGCGCTGGTCGAGCGCGACGGCATCCTCTGGATCGTCACGCGGGCCGGGATCGGCCACTTGAAGCTACCGTAGCTTGGAGGCAACCGATGAGCGACCAACCGGACATGCTCAAGGACAAGCTGATTATCGGCATCGACCTCGGCACCACCAAGTCCGCCGTAGCGGTGTGGAACGACCAGGCGATCGAGGTGCTGAACGACTCGGCCGGCCGCGCGTTCACGCCGTCGATCGTCGGGTGGGATCGCGAGCGACACGAGTGGCTGATCGGCCACGCGGCCAGAGACCTGGGCGTCTCGCACCCCGGCGACGTGATCTACTCGATCAAGCGCTACATCGGGCGCTCGTTCTCCAGCGACCCCAGCGTGCTCTACGGCCGCCAGGACCTGACCTACACGCTGATCTCGGGCGGCGGGACCGACCAGCTGCGCGACGTCGTGGCCGACCTGGGCGAGGATCGCGGCGCGCCGCTGCGCCTCTCCGCGCCGGAGGTCTCGGCCAAGGTGCTGGCGAAGCTGCGCGACGACGCGGCCGCGGCGCTGGGGATCGAGCCGAGCCAGCTCAGCTACGCCGTGATCACCGTCCCGGCATACTTCAACGTGCTGCAGCGGCGGGCCACCATCCTGGCCGGCAAGCTGGCCGGGCTGGAGGTCGTCGGCATCCTGAACGAGCCGACCGCGGCCGCGCTGGCGTATAGCGGCAACGCCCAGGTGCTGACCACCGAGGAGCGCCGCATCCTGATCTACGACCTTGGCGGCGGCACGTTCGACATCTCGCTGCTGGAGGCCAGGCGCGACGACGCCGGCTACCTGTTCTACACGCTGGTGGTGGACGGCAACACCCGGCTGGGCGGCGACGACATCGACGCGAGCGTGGCGCGCTGGATCGCCGAGGAGATCGAGCGGCTGCACGACCACCCGGTGCGGCCGGACGACCAGGTCACCCGCGCCCGGCTGCGGCGCGCGGCCGAGCAGGCCAAGATCGATCTCACCACCCGCGACAGCACGACGATCGACCTGCCGGCGCTCGACCTCGGGAGCGGCA
Source organism: Candidatus Ribeiella danica (assembly GCA_016717335.1). Classification (GTDB taxonomy): domain Bacteria; phylum Chloroflexota; class Chloroflexia; order Chloroflexales; family Roseiflexaceae; genus Ribeiella; species Ribeiella danica. The sequence continues at coordinate 2,957,744 of JADKFS010000001.1, read as the reverse complement.
GCCCCTTCGACATGCGGATCGAGCTGACGCGCGCCCAGCTCGAGCAGCGCGCCGCCGAGGTCGTGCGCAAGACGATCGAGATCACCCGCCGCGCGGTCGAGGACGTGGCCGGGCTCGGCTGGGACAAGATCGACGAGGTCATCCTGGTCGGCGGCCCGACGCTCATGCCGATCGTGCAGCGCGAGGTCGAGCGGCTGACCGGGCGCAGGCCGCTCGTCAGCGATCAGCCGCAGCTCACCGTCGCGCTGGGCGCCGGCGAGTACGCGCATATTCTCAGCCAGGGCCAGGAGAAATTCCAGGAGAACGCGCTGATCAACGTGATCGCGCTGCCGCTGGGCATCCGCCTGGACGACGACACCTTCGAGCCGCTGGTCGAGGCCAACGCCACGGTGCCGCACACCAGCCGCGCCTTTCCGGTGACGACCACCGAAGACAACCAGAAGACGATCCACGTCGAGGTGCTGCAGGGGCCGCGCGGCGCCACGCGCGCCGACCAGTGCGTCGTGCTGGGCAGCGTCGACATGGAGGTGCCGGCCGCGCCGGCGCGCACCCCCAAGTTCGAGATCATCTTCGACGTCCAGTCCGACGGGACGATGAAGGCGATCGTCAACGACACCCGCCGCAATCGCACCGCCACGCTCGACATCGTCGAGACGCGCACGCTGACCTGGCGCGATCGGTCCCTAACATAATGTCTCGCTTGGCAGCGATCCGCTTTACATTTGGGGAGGTGTGGAGGGGCCTGCGGCCCCTCCACACCTCCCCAAGGTCGGGTCTGGGGCGGGCAAAGCCCGCCCCAGACCCGACCCAGAAGTGTAAGGTTCGCAAGAGCCATGTCTAAGAGGCTATCCGCCCCCCTATCAGAGCTATGCCAGTAGAGTAGGTAAAGGAGCCACAACCATGAGCGACAAAGGCACGCTGACCATCGTGACGACGGGGCCATCCAAGCTGCGCGACAGCAGCCAGGCCCGCGAGCTGCTGGAGAAGGCCATCCCGCTCGACACGCTCCAGAAGAACTTCGCGAGCTTTCTCGACCGGCTGCAGCAGATCGTGGCGGTGGGGCAGGACCGCGCCGGCGAGTTCGTGCTCGACGAGATCGCCTTCAGCGCCGAGGTCGGCGGCAACGGCGAGTTCAAGCTGCTCGGCTCCGGCGTCGGCGTCTCGGTCAACAGCGCGATCACCTTCACGCTGCGGCGGCGCCCGGCCGCCGAGTAGCGCCGGTACACCACGAGGCCAGCAAGGCAAATTCGATCTTAGTGTGACTCAGCCGTGGTCGGTTCCAATTGCTGCGCCCACGGTGGTGCTCCGTTGTAATAGAGCACATCCGGATCGATGTCGGCCCCATTCGGCCATGCGATCGTGCCGCCTTCAACGCGCATGCTGCGAAACATTGTTGGATCGGTCCGAACTGGCTCAAAGATGGGGCCAGTCGCAATATAGGGCGTCAGGTCAATCTCGCGCGTTTCACCATTGGTAAAGACTATCTGAGCTCGATGTTGATCAGCAGGAGTGACCGATCGAACGCGAATCAACGGCGTCATACGCACCTCCTTGGTTAGGTTAATGGGGGGATGGTAGGCAGCGGTTGTTGCTGCCGGGCTAGTTCCCAGTTGGCGTGTAACTCCGGACGATGGAGTTCCTCCCATTCTTGCACCAAGCGCACTGCGCGTCGGGAGAGGTGGCCCTCATACACCTCGCCTGATCCAATCAAGATCAGCGCTTCTTCGCCCGCGTAGACGGCGTGAAAATGTGGGGGTGATGGTCGTTGTAGTACATCCAGATCACACATGCTGGACGATACAGCGCGCTGCATCCATGGCTAAAAGGGAGGGTCTTGGGGAGGGCGAAGTCCTCCCCAAAACCCCATCCAAACGTTCATTTTCAGCGCAGTGCACTATAGTATAACATAGAGGAGCCTGGGTGGGGTGTGTACCCGCGTGGAGGGCGTGGAGGCGTGGAGGCGTGGAGGGGGTGTGACGTATGTTTTTGCATGCTCGCACGCCGGCGGGCTGAAGCCCGCGGCTAGCTGTACGAAGCCCGCTGCCGCGGTCTGGATCAGGCCGTGCCCGCGGCTACGTCGCGCTGGGCAAAAGAATACGTCACATCCGCTTGGAGGCGTATCTGGTGCACCGCACGACGCGCAGGCACATAGACTGCTTCGCAAGAAAAAGCTATACTTGAGAGGTGTGGCTGCGAGCTTCGTCGCCTCCTCACCTCCCCAGCTGTGAAGCTACGGGAGTGCGAATGACATCACCTCTAGCGATCCAGCCGCGCAAGGCGTGGGCCGTGCTGGTCTACATGGCCGGCGACAACAACCTGGAGCCCTTCGCGTACGCCGACCTGGCCGAGATGCACCGGCTGCCCTCCGACCAGGGCGTGCACGTGGTGGTGCAGCTCGACAGCCGCGCCGGCGCCACCGAGCGCTACCGCTTCTTCCCGGGCGGGCACGCGCTCGCCGGCGAGCCGCTCGGCGAGATCAACACCGGCGACCCGGCCGCCCTCACCGAGTTCATCAGCTGGGCCAGGCGCTACTTTCCGGCCGATCGGACGGCCCTGATCATCTGGAACCACGGGACCGGCCTGCGCGATCTGCCGGCCGACTTCGACTACTCGGCCCTGCGATCAGCCGAGACGGGCGGCGTCAAGGCCGAGCTGCAGCACAGCCTGTTCGGCTCGACGCTCAAGCGGCTGGGCCAGGCCCGGCGGCATCTGCGCGGCGTCGCGATCGACGCGACCGACCGCGACTACCTGGACACCCAGGAGCTGCGCCGGGCGCTGGCCGACGTGCCGGGCGATCGGCCCTGCGTGGATCTGATCGGGTTCGACGCCTGCCTCATGAGCGTGATCGAGATCGGCTACGAGCTGCGCGGGCTAGCCGAGTATATGGTGGGATCGCAGGAGATCGAGCCGGGCGTGGGCTGGCCCTACGGCGACGTCCTGAGCGCGCTGGCGGCGAACCCGGCCATGTCGGGAGCGCAGCTGGGCGAGGCGATCGTTCGCTGCTACGCCGAGTCGACCGGCCTCAAGCTGCGCGGGGCGCCGGCCCGCTTCACCCAGTCGGCGCTCGACCTGCGCGCGGTCGAGCAGACCTACGCCCTCGTGCGCGACCTCGTGCAGGGGTTCACCGGCGCGCTCGGCAACACCAAGGTGCGCTCCGCGCTGACCCGGCCGCGCACGCCCGTCAAGCGCTTCGCCGACCGCGACCTGGCCGACCTGCTGAGCTGGTGCGATTCGCTGTACCTGGAGACCAAGGGCCGCGCGAGCGAGCCGTTCCGCGAGCAGCTGCTGGCGCTGCGCGAGCACCTGCAGCCCGGGCACGGCCTGGTGCTGGCCTCGCTCGCGCACGGCGGCGACGACGCCGAGAGCATCCACGGCGTCTCGATCTACTGGCCGAAAGAGGCCTACTCGGCGATGTATAATACACTCGCCTTCGCGCAGTCCGGCTGGAGCCAGCTTGTAGAGCAGGCGCTGGCGCTCTAAGCCAAGGTTCTAACGAACCTTACAGCTCGGGGTGGGGCCTGGGGGAGGTGGTGGAGGGGCCTTCGGCCCCCGCACACCTCCCCAACCGCAAAGCTGATGGCTGCCAGGCGAAGCCCTATCTAAAAGAAAGATTCTTATGACAACCACGCGCACCATCCAAGACACCATCGACGCGATCCTATCCGCCTCAGAGACGGAATCGCTGCCCGACACGGTCGACACGGTCAAGGCCGGCGACCCGTCCGGCCCGCTCAGGGGCATCGTCACGACATTTCTGGCGACGAGCGGCGTGATCGCGCGCGCCGCCGAGCTCGGCGCGAATCTGATCATCACCCACGAGCCGACCTTCTACACCCACCGCGACGAGACCGGCTGGCTGGAGAGCGACCCGGTCTACCAGGCCAAGCGCCGCCTGATCGACCAGCACGGCATCGTGATCTGGCGGTTCCACGACTACTGGCACCGCGCGCGGCCGGACGGCATCGTCGCCGGCGTGCTCAGGCAGCTCGGCTGGGAGCGCTATGTGGATGACCAGTCGCCGGACGTCTGCACGATCCCGCCGCTGCCGCTCGCGGATCTGGCCGCGCTGCTCAAGGACCGGCTGCACGCGCCGGCCGTGCGCGTCACCGGCCCGGGCACCATGGTCTGCCGGCGGGTGGGGCTGCTGGTCGGCGCGATCGGCGGGGAGGCGCAGATCAGGCTGCTCCAGCGCGACGACGTCGACGCGATTGTCTGCGGCGAGATCAACGAGTGGGAGACCTGCGAGTACGCGCGCGACGCCGAGCTGCTCGATCGGCCCAAGGGGCTGGTCGTCGTCGGGCACGCGAGCAGCGAGGAGGCCGGCATGGCCTACCTCGCCGCGTGGCTGCGCCCGCACCTGCCCGGCGTTCTGATCGCCCACGTGCCCGCCGGCGACCCGCTGCGGACGATCTAGCGCGGCTTTTCCAGCGCCCGCTGCTGATTCGGACGAACGGCCAACGACCAACATCCGTTTCGTCGTTGGCTGTTGGCCGTTCGTCTTCGCAACCAGAAAGGACGTTCAGCGCCCGGTTCTGGACGAAAGACGATCGACGACAGGCAGATAGCTCTATCGTCGATCGTCTTTCGTCTATGGTCTGGCGATCAGGCGGGGCGGAGCTACTTCTCCTCAAGCTTGAACCGCGTGACCGCGCCGGTCGTCTCGACCGTAGTGTCGACCTCGACCGTCGCGCGGCGCAGGCCCTGGGCCACCTCGTACTGGAACTCCTGCCCGGTCCAGCCGCCCTGCGCCGACGCGCCCTCGTAGAAGCTGCGGATCTGCTCGGGCGACGCGGCGACCGTGTAGCTGCTCTCGTTCTTGATCACGCCGTTGTCCTGGTCGCTGTCGAACTTGACGCACGCCGCGCCGGGGTAGGCCGGCACGCCGTCGATCGCGGCGCAGCCGGCAGTTGCGGCGGCAGGCGCGCCCTTCTCGGTCAGCTTGATCTTGCTCGACAGACCGCCCGCGACCGGCTGCGCCTCGACCTCGACCTTCACGCTGCGCGTCCCGATCAGCGCGTCGTACTGGAATGACTGCAGCGCCCAGCCGCCCTGCCCGAACGCCCCCTCGTAGAAGCGCCCGACATCGACGGTGGATGCGCCGGTCGTATAGGTGTTCTTGAGCTTGATCACGCCATTGTCGCTGTCGCTATCGGCCTCGACGCAGGTCGCCCCGGAGAAGACCGGCATCCCGGCGATGGCGCCGCACGACACAACTGCCTGGGCCGCCGTCGTCGCGGCCGGGGCGGGCGCGGCGGGGGCCTGCGCAGCCGGCGCGGCCGCGGTGGGCGCCGGGGCTGCGGTGGGCGCCGGGGCTGCGGTGGGCGCCGGGGCTGCGATCGCGGCCGGAGCCGCCGTGGGCGCGGCCGCGGCCGGAGCCGCCGTTGACGCGGCCACGGCTGGGGCCGCCGTTGACGCGGCCACGGCAGGAGCCGGCCTAGCCGGCGCGAGCAGCTGGTACGCCAGCAGCCCGAGCGCCAGCACGAGCACCGCCGCACCGCCGCCGATCGCCAGGCGCCGCGTGCTCATCGCCGCGCGCTCGCCCGCCAGGCTCTGCGCCGACCGCGCGGCCGTCGGGCTGGGCGCCGCGGGCAGGGGCGCAGCCGGCTCGGACGGCATGAACAGCGTCGGACCAGTGCTGGGCGCCTCTGGAGCGCTCGACATCTCAGCCGCTACCGGAGACGGCGCCGGCGCGTCCATCTCCATGCCGGCATTCGGCTGGGCCTTCCCCTTGGCCGCGCCGCCCCCGGCCACGCGCGCAGTCTCGCGCCGCTGTCGCTTCGAGTTAGCCATCTTCGCCCTCCTTTGTGACTATCGTCAAGCGGCGGCCTGCGAGAGCGTCGGTCTCTGCGAGACGCCCCCGTCGCCAGCCTGCCGCTGCCTGAATGAACTTATGGCGCAAGTATATGCTAGCTCGGCCCGTACGTGAATGATAGGCGCCGTCTGAGAGTCATCCATTTGCTGACAGGAGCTCACTTCCGTCGGTCTACGGCGGGGCTGCGCGCCCCGGTTGGGGCTGCCCGCCTCCCTGCCCCGCGTGGCGGTCGCACCCAGATCGCAGGCGGGGGGCTGCGCGCCCCCCGTGCCCCCGCGGGCGGGGGTGGGCCGCCACCCCCGCCGCCCCCCGGCCGGGGCTTGCGCCCCTGGACCCCAAAAATCACGCCGTCTCGTCTTCAGCGCTTGGCGCGCATGCCCGGCTGAATCCACGCGCGGCGGGAGATAACACGTCCGATCGGAATGGTGCCAGGCATGCGCCACGACGATCGCAATTGAGGTGGAATCATTAACCGGAAGGGGGCCGGGAGAACCGGCGTGGGTTCCCCCGGGCGGGGGGCTGGGGGCGCAGCGCCCCGAAGAAAAGGCTGGTCCCACAGGGGCGCATCAGGCGGGGGGCCGGGGGCGCAGCGCCCCGGAGCAGCTCACGCCTCCCACACGCTGCCGAAGAGAAACAGCGACGCCACGAACAGCGCGATGGTGTACGAGAGCAGCACCTGCAGCGGCGCCAGGCCGCGCTCCCAGCCCGCGCCCTCCAGCGCCAGCGCGGTGCCCTTGATCGCCACCACCAGCAGCGGCGCCAGCAGCGGGAACGACAGCACCGCGAACAGCGCGCCCTTGACGCTGGCCCGCGCGATGATCGCGGCGATCAGGGTGGTGGCCGCCACCAGGCCGAGGCTGCCGGCCAGCAGCAGCGTCGTGAACATGGCCAGGTCGCCGATCTCGACCCGCAGCAGCGCGACGAACAGGGCCGCCGTCAGCAGGTCCAGCATCAGCAGCAGCGCCAGGTTGAACAGCAGCTTGCCCAGGTAGACCGCGATCGGCGGCGCGGAGAGCCGCAGCGCCGCGGCGGTGCGCGCCTCCTCCTCCTGCACGAACGCCCGCGCCAGCCCGGTGAAGGCCGCGAACAGGATCGCGATCCAGAGCAGCGCCGCGTGGATCAGCGGCAGGTCGGCGCTGCGCGGCAGCGGGCCAAGCCCCAGGCTCAGCGCCACGACCGTGCTGACCGCGAACAGCGCCACGGCGTTGAGCGCGTAGCGCGTCCGCAGCTCCGCCCGCAGGTCCTTGCGAAACACCGCCCACGCCGCGCGAAGCAGGCTGGGCGCTGCCGGCTGGAGGCTGGCGATCGGCGCAGAAGATTGGGCCGGTGATAGTGCCTTGGGTGGTTCCACGTCGTGACCTGGCATCGTAAGATTACTCGTTTGCTCGCCGATCCAGCGATCGGTGACGTGTTTCGTTCTTGGCTAGAGTTAGATTGTCCTCGTCGTGCTGGCTGCCGACTACTGACTACTCTCCAGCCTGAGCACATAGTCGCCGTAGCGCAGCTCGCGCGGGTCGTTGGTGGCGATCACGCTGATGCCGCGCTCGCGCTGGGCCGCCACCACGCGCTCCACCAGCGCCGCGCCGCGCTCGTCCAGCGTCACGGTCGGCTCGTCGAGCAGCAGCACCGGCGGGCGGTGCAGCAGCGCGTAGGCGTAGCGCAGCCGCTGGGCCATGCCCGACGAGTAGGAGGCCAGCGCGTCGCCGCCCCGCCCGCCCAGCCCGACCTCGTCCAGCAGCGCCTCAAGCTCGCTCGCCGACCGCTGCAGGCCGCGCACCTGCGCGAAGAACTGCAGGTTCTCCAGCGCCGTCAGCTCGCGGTAGAGCTGCAGGTCGGGCGCGACCCAGCCGACCAGGTCGCGCGCCTCGTCGGGGCGGTAGCGCCGCCCGCCGACGAGATAGGCCACCTGGCCGGCGCTGGGGCGCTGCAGGCCGCACAGCAGCCGCAGCAGCGTGCTCTTGCCGCTGCCGTTCGCCCCGGCCACCACCAGCGTCTCGCCGCCGCGCAGCGTCAGCGTCACGCCCGCCAGCACGCGCCGCGCGCCGTAGCCCGCCGCCAGGTCGGTAAGCTCGAGCTGTAGATCATTTCCCATGCGCGCCATTATAGCCGCTGATGCGCGATCCGTGAAGTTGGGCGGCTGCGCCGGACTATAGAAGCCCTCACCCCCCTGCCCCCCTCTTTCGGCGGGAGAGGGGGATTCTTGACTGGCCCCGGAGGTTCGGCTCCGCCGAACCTCCGGGGCCAGTCGGTGTTTACCCCCGCCCCTGGCAGGGGCGGGGGTAAGGGGGTGGGGTGATCCGGCAGGCGAACGGCTTCGCATGAACAAGTCTACATGTGAAAAGTGGGGCGGGGGCCGCGACCGCAAGCGCACATACCCGAAAAGAAACCTTACAGCCCAAAACAACCCGCCACGGACGTGGTATCATAGCGGGCAGATCTCACGCCAGAGGATAGACAATGAGAACGACCCCGACCCACCGCGTCGTCGTCACCGGCATGGGGGCGATCACGCCGCTCGGCAATAGCGTGCCGGCCTTCTGGGAGGGCCTGGTCGCCGGGCGCTCGGCCGTGCGCCTGGCGACGCGCTACGATATCGCCGACTTCCCGTACGTGATCGCCGCCGAGGTGCGCGACTTCGAGCCGCGCGACTATATGGACGCCAAGGCGGCCCGGCGCATGGCCCGCTTCGCCCAGTTCGCCGTGGCGGCCGCCGGCGAGGCGCTGCGCGACAGCGGGCTCGACCTCGACGCGCTCGACCGCTCGCGGGTGGCGGTCGACATCGGCACCTCGCTCGGCGGCACGGCCAACGTCGAGGAGCAGATCCAGACGTTCGTCGCCAAGGGCCGCAAGCGCGTCGACGCCTTCTACCTGCCGACCTTCATCTACAACATGGCCGCCTGCCAGGTGGCCATGACCTACGGCCTGCACGGGCCGACCACCACGCCGGTGCTGGCGTGCGCGACCGGCACCTACGCGATCGGCGAGGCCGCGCGCGCGGTACACCACGGCGACGCGCTCGCGGCTGTCTGCGGCGGCACCGACGCCGGCGTGACCGCGCTCAACGCGATGGCCTTTGGTGTGATCGGCGCGATCGCGCCGCCCGGCGACGACCCCGGCCAGGCCGTGCGGCCCTTCGACGCGCGCCGCCAGGGCACCGCCGGCGGCGAGGCATGCGGCATCCTGGTGATCGAGCAGCTCGAGCACGCGCTGGCCCGCGGCGCGCGGATCTACGCCGAGCTGGCCGGCTTCGGCGCGACCGAGGACGCCTTTCACCTGACCGCGCCGGCGCCCGGCGGCGAGTACGCCGCGCTGGCGATCAGCCGCGCGATCGAGGACGCCGAGCTGCGGCCCGAGGACGTCGACCATATCAGCGCGCACGGCACCGGCACGCCGCTCAACGACGCGGCCGAGACCGACGCGATCAAGCGCGCGCTCGGCCAGCACGCCTACAAGGTGACGGTCAGCGGCATCAAGTCGATGATCGGCCACACCGCCGGCGCGTCGGGCGCGCTGGCCGTGATCGGCTGCGTCAAGAGCATCGAGACCGGCATCGTCCCGCCGACGATCAACTACGCCGAGCCCGACCCGCAGTGCGATCTCGACTATGTCCCGAACCAGGCGCGCCGGCAGGACGTGCGGGTCGCCCTGGCGAACGCGTTCGGCTTCGGCGGCCAGAACGCGGTTGTGCTGACCAAGCGCTATGCGGACTAGTGGCTCGCCACAGTGATCCTCCTGGGTGGGGGTGTGGGGGCGGCTTCGCCGCCCCCACACCCCCAGCAAAATCACTGTGGGTGACCACCAAGCTGCACTAGATCAAAGGACCCTACGATGAAGACAGACAAACGATCGCGCCGGCCGCCGCAGCGAAAGCCGCAGTCGCCCGGGCGCAAAGTCTACCACCCGAGCAAGGCCCTGCGCACCGCCACGCTGATCGTGATGTTGGTGCTGAGCGTCGCGGCGCTGGCGTTCGCGTTCATCTCGACCCGCTCGCTGATCTCGACCGCGTTCTGCGCGCTGCCGATCGGCATCTTCATCGCGCTGGTGTTCTCGTACATGGTGTACGCCGTGCGCCACACCTACCTGGTCCTGGCGCCGGATGGGGTGGAGTACCACACGGCCAACGTCGCGATTCGCACGCCTTGGGAGAACATCGAGCGGGTGATCGAAGATCCGTTCGCCCCGCGGCTGGTGCTGCGCGATCCGCAGCCGGTCGAGCCGCTGACCAAGGCCGTGCGCGATCGAACCTGGAGCCGCACGCCGTCCGGGCGCGCGATCCCGCTGCGCCTGTTCGGCTACTCGCGCTCCTCCGAGCTCCACCGCGATCTGCAGCGCTACGCGCCGTACCTGTTTCAGCCTGCCGAGCGCTCTCCGCAGGCATGAGCCCGGCGAGCAGCCGTGGCTCGTCGGCTATCGCTCGTGTTGAGATACCCTATAGCCTTGAGCAAAACCATTGAGCCACTATGCACGAACGAGATGCCGTTGTGCTGCCATCCGTCTGGCTGCCGACCGGCTCCTGCCGACTGCCCGCTGCTATAAAGGAGCATCGCAGATTCATGAAGCGCAGAGCATTTCTGTCCCTGGCTGGCGGCCTGGCGCTGGGCGCCGCGCTCCCGCTGAGCCTGCCGCGGCGTGGCGCGTTTGCCGCCACGGCCGATCGCCTGAGCAAGTGGCAGCCGAACACCAGCCACGGTCCGTTCCTCGCGATCGAGTGGCGCTACATCGCCGGCAAGGTCGCCGACCCGGCCGGCGACTACGGCTTCATCGTCGCGATCTCCGATATTAAGTACCCGTCGGCCTCCAAGGAGCTGCTGGTGGAGTGGCAGGATCTCAGCGGCAGCCAGGCGCCGAAGATCGGCTCGTACAGCGGCACGCTGGCCTACAATAGCGCCGGCGGGACCTACACCTTCCAGGACGCGCCGCACCAGGCCAGCGTCACCTGGCGCTGGGATAACACGAACCAGGTGTACAACCTGAGCGTCGCGTCGCCCGAGCTGACCCTGACGAACCTCGTGCTGCGCCCGCAGGGCCCGCTCATCCTCGAAGGCGGCGACGGCACGCTCGACCTCGGCGATGCGCTGGGCTTCCCGGTCGGCTCCGACTACTACGCCGACTGGACCACGATCGAGATCGGCGGGCAGGCCAGGGGTGTCGCCAGGGTCGATATGCAGGGGCTCTACCCGGCGGCCACGCCAGTGGCGCCGCTGCTGGCGCAGCCCGACCCCGACTACGACCATCACTGGTTCGCGGTCGCCGGGCAGCTTGGCACGACTCCGGTCTGGATCTCGGCCTGGCGGATCGAGGCGCAGCCCGCCCCGTTCTGGGACGTGACGATCGCCGTGTCGGGCGCCAGCAGCGCGGCCTGGCAGAGCGTGCTGTCGAAGACCGAGGCCGACGCGCTGGTCGAGCCGCTCAGCGTGCGCGTGCTGGACTGGCAGCCGCTGCCGGCCTCGGCCGGGCCGCTGCTGAGCCAGCTGCGCACCGGGCAGGCGTGGCGCATCACGGCCGGCGTGGCCGCGCCCGGCGACCTGATCGACCTGACGATCGCGGTGCCGCCCGGCCAGTTCGCCGCCGGCGCGCGGCTCGGCGCGACCGGCGTGCTGCCCTGGATGGAAGAGGCCGTCGGCGCCGTGGCGAGCGGAACCGTGCAGGGCCAGGCGCTGAGCGGCGTCAGGCTGGTGGTGGCCGAGACGACGGCTGAGTTCAACCAGGTGAATGTGCCGCTGGTGCTGCGGTAGAACAGGGTGCGCTATGATTATTGTCGCCTCCGCCAACGGCGAGATCGGGATCGCGGCGGCCTGGCGGATCATGCAGGACGGCGGCTCGGCGCTGGACGCGGTCGAGGCCGCGACGCGCCTGGTCGAGGATAACCCGGCCGACCACTCGGTCGGCTACGGCGGCTACCCCAACCTGCTCGGCGAGGTCGAGCTGGACGCCTCGATCATGGAGGGCGCGACCCGCCGCGCGGGCGCGGTCGGCGCGCTGCGCGGCTACCGCCACCCGATCAGCGTAGCGCGGCGCGTGATGGAGCTGCTGCCGCACGTCATGCTCGCCGGCGCGGGCGCCGCCCGCTTCGCGGCCGAGCTGGGCATGCCGCGCGAGGAGCTGCTGACCGACGAGGCGGCGCGCGTCTGGCGCGAGGGCGTGGCCGGCCGGCTGCCCGAGCAGTTCCGCGACGCCCAGGGCGCGATCATCGAGACGCTGCTCAGCCGCGCCAGCCACCTGGCGACCGACCCCGAGCGCGTGGCCGGCACGGTGAACTTCATCGCGCAGGATCGCGCCGGCCGGATCGCCTCGGCCGTCAGCACCAGCGGCTGGGCCTGGAAGTACCCCGGCCGCCTGGGCGACTCGCCGATCGTCGGGGCCGGCAACTACGCCGACGATCGCTACGGCGCGGCGGCGTGCACCGGCTGGGGCGAGCTGGCGATCCGCGCCAGCACCGCCCACAGCGTCGTGATGCACCTGCGGCACGGCCTCGCGCTCGAAGACGCCTGCCGCGAGGCCTTTCGCGACATGGCCGCGCTCAAGCTCCCGCCCGAGCAGTACATCATGAGCATGGTCGCGATCGACCGCGCCGGCAATCACTGCGCCGTGTCGACCGCGCCGGAGCGCACGTACGTCTACCAGGCCGACGGTATGGCGGAGTATGCGGTGCGCCCGCGCGCCGTCGTCGCCGTGGCCGACCATTAGTGCATCGGGAGCGTATTAGCCATATCGTTCACGCCAAGCCGCCGGGTGCCCTCTGGGCGCCGCAAAGAGGTTGCCGTTTTGACGTCTTTGCGAGCTTGGCGCCTTTGCGTGAGACAAATACTCTACCGGTGTTCCAGCTCAGCACCCCGTGCTCACGATCGCAGGTATCGCCGTGAACAACTTTGCCGCGCTCGTTCGCGCGCTCGGCCGCCCTGAGACGGCCCAGACCTCCGGCGAGCGCGCCGCCGCGCCGCGCTGGTTCTGGGGCGCGCTGCTGCTCGTGGCCGCGCTCGGGATCGTTCAGGCTTCGCTGCGCCTGGGCGACAGCCTCAACGTGGACGAGCCGTTCACGGCCAACCTCATCCGGCTGCCGCTGCCCGCGATGTTCGCCGCCTTTCGGCAGGACAACGCCTCGCCGCCGTACTACCTGCTGCTCAAGCTGTGGGCGGCGCTCTTCGGCGAGTCGGAGGTCGCGCTGCGCAGCCTCTCGGTGCTGCTGTTCGGCGCGACGATCGTCACCGTCGGCGCCGTCGCGCGGCGCGAGGCCGGCCCGCTGGCCGGCATGGTCGCGGCGACCCTGCTCGCCACCAGCAGCAACCTCGGCCTCGTCCACGCCGGCACCGCGCGACAGTACGCCCTGCTCTGCCTGGAGGCCGCGCTCGCCGTGGCGCTCTGCTTTGCGCTCCTGCGCGCAACGCCCGGCCCGATCGCCGGCCCACAGACTCGCCGGCTCTGGCTGCTCCTGCTGCTGCTCGACGTCGTCGGCTCGCTCACCCACGCGACCTTCGTCTTCGTGATGGGCGCCTCGGTGGTCGCGGCGCTGCTCGTCTCGCGGCGCCTGTTCCTGGCGATGCTCGGCGTCAGCACGATCGCCGGGCTGATCTACCTGGCGCTCTGGGGGCCGATGCTGCTCGCCACGCTGCCGCTGCCGATCACCAGCTGGATGCGCCCCCCGCAGCCGATCGACCTCTACTACGGCATCCGCACGCTCTGGGGCTGGAAGCGCGGCCTGCTGCTGGCGGCCTACCTGGCGATCCTGCTGGCGCTGCGCTTCCGGCAGCTGCCCGGCCTGCTCAGAAGCCCGCCCCACCTGTTCGGCCTGATCTTCATGGCCACGGCGCTGCTGGCGCCCTACATCGTCTCCCAGATCAAGCCGGTCTATAACCCGGACCGGACGCCGGTCCTGGCCCTCCCGATCGTCTGCGTGCTGAGCGGCATGCTGATCGGGCGGCTGGGCCTGCGCGCGCTGACGCTGGGCTTTATCGCGGTGATCGCCGTCGCTTCGCTCCAGTTCGAGGTCAAGGCGGCGCTGCAGCCCGACCCCATCCCGACGCGGCAGTCCATGGCCTACCTCACGAGCATGCTGCGCTGCGGCGACACGCTGGTGCTGGGCGGCCTGACGGTCTCGGAGGTCGAGTACTACCTGCGGCGCTTCGACGCGCCCGAGTGCATCGCGCGCGTGACCTTTCCGGCCGATACCGCGCGCCACCCCGGCTGGATCGACGTGACCGGGCTGGACGCGCGCCGCGCCGAGCTCGCGCGCGAGGCCGAGGCGACCGTCGCGCAGATCAGCCGGCGGCAGGGGGCGCGCGTCTGGCTGTTCACCGGAACGGACTACGGCCAGGAGCCGACGCCGATCATTCAGCAGGAGCTCGACCGCAAGCTGGCGTATCAGACGACCTTCGATCTGATCGGGTCGTTCTTCAAGTGGATCAGGGTCTACTCGGTCTAGCTGCGTCTGGCGCGGGGGCTGCGCGCCCCCCGTGGCCCCCCGCTGGGGCGTTGCCCTGGACCCCAAAATGATGCCGTCTCGTGCTGAGCGCTTGATGCGGATGCCTGGCTGAATCCACACGCGGCGGGATGGGCACAGGCCGTGCCCGGAACGGTGTGAGGCATGCGTCACTGGCATTGAAATTGAGGCAGCCTGATTTGCCGGAGGGGGGCCGGGGGAACCGGCGTGGGTTCCCCGGGTACCCTTTGGGCGGGGGGCCGGGGCGCAGCGCCCCGGAAAAAGCAAACGGCGGAGCGTCTTGAACCGGCGTGGGTTCCCCGGGCGGGGGGCCGCGGGCGCAGCGCCCCGGAAAAAGCAAACGGCGGAGCGTCTTGAACCGGCGTGGGTTCCCCCGGGCGGGGGGCCGCGGGCGCAGCGCCCCGGAAGAGGAATCGCTGGTGAAACCGTCTCAGGCGGGGGACCGGGGGCGCAGCGCCCCGGAGAAAAGGAACGCCGGGCACGGGCGCATCAGGTGGGGAGGCGGGGGGCGCTGCGCCCCGGAAAAGGAATCGCTGGTGAAACCTCTCAGGCGGGGGGCCGCGGGCGCAGCGCCCCGGAGAAAAGAAGCCCCGCCTTGCAGCCTACCGGCGTGCCTGCTATAATCACGCATCAGGACGTTCTCGCGAGGAGCGTGGCTTCCCGCGGGCGAGCAGCGCCACGCTCGTCGTGGGCTGCTCTTTTTGTGTTCGGGATCGTCGCTTTTAGCGAGCCCGGCGGAGCAGCTATTTATTCGAAGGTCCCTTATTCATCGGTCCGAGCCGTGCCTGCTAGATATCGAGCCATGTTGATAGCGCGACCCACGCCCGTGCTGCGGTGGGTGATCTGCGCCGTGCTGATTGCCGCGCTGGCGGGCTGCGCCGGCGCAGTCGTCCCGCCGACCCCCACCGCCGACGCGACCCCGACCGTCGGCCTCGCGGGCGGCGTCACGCTGGTGCTGTGGCACGGCTGGTCGAGCGGCGCGCGCCAGTCGCTCAGCCGGCTGGTCGAGCGCTTCAACCGCCAGCACCCCGACGGCCGCGTGATCCTGCAGTCGGTCCCGCTGACCAGCTTCGACAGCGACCTGCGCGCGGCGCTAAACTACGGCGGCGGGCCGCACCTGATCCTGATCCCCAGCACCTGGGTCGGCAGCCTGACCGAGCGCGACGCGCTGCTGTCGCTCGACGATCTGATCGCCCCGGCCGAGACGCAGGCGCTGCTGCCGGCCGCGCTCGGCGGCGCGCGGGCGCTCGGCTCCGACGGCAAGCAGCACCTGTATGGCCTGCCGATCAGCTTCGATACGCTGGCGATGTACTACGATAAGCGAAACGTGCTCACTCCGCCGGCCGACACCGCCGCGCTGCTCCAGAGCGCGCGCGGGCTGAGCGCGCCCGCGGGCGTGCCGCCGCGCTGGGGCCTGGGGCTGAACCTCTCGATCGACAATATGATCGGCTACCTCTACGCGGCCGGCGGGCGAGTCTTCGGCGACGATGGCGGCGTCGCGCTGGGCGAGACCGGGCGCGCTGGCGCCGAGCAATGGCTGGCCTGGCTCGCCCAGCTCCAGAGCGATCCGCAGCTGCTCGCCCGCGCCGAGAATAGCATCCAGGTCGACCGCGAGCTGAAGGACGGGCACGTCCTGATGACCTTCGACTGGGCCCACCAGATCGCGCTCTACCGCAGCCTGTGGGGCGAGAACCTGGGCGTGGCGCCGCTGCCGCGCCTGAGCGCGACCGGGCAGCCGCCCCAGCCCTACGTCAAAAGCGATGTGCTGGCGGTCAACGGCCGCGTCGGCGCCGGCGAGCGCCAGGCCGCGCTCGCATTTCTGCGCTTCATGATCAGCGCCGACGCCCAGTCCGAGATCCTCCAGAGCGACCTCCAGCCGGCGCGCTCGGATCTCAAGCTGGACAGCCCGGAGCTGGACGGCCAGCGCGCCATGGCCGCGAGCGCGTTCCGCAGCCAGGCCCAGCTGGGCCGCCCAATGCCGAACCTGGGCACGCGCGAGCGCGAGATCCTGCGCCGCGAGCTGGCAAGCATGCAGCGACAGGTCCTGCGCGGCGAGGCTGCCCCGGCCGACGCCGTGACCGAGGCCGACCGGCGCCTGCGCGAGCAGCTCGCCGCGGCCACGCCCTGATACCTGTCCCCATTCCTTCTATCAGAGCACCTCGATCGCATCTCAGCCATGCCAGGGGCGCGGTACGAGGGTGGGGTATTCGCCAAGCGAACCGCTTCCCACGAAAAAGCCGACACTTGAAAGATCGAAGATCGCTTACCACCTTGCGCTGGATTCTCCTTGCGGAACTGTGACAACATATGAGCAGATCGCGCTTCCATACCACATGGCTAGTTGCCCTCTGTCAAAAAGTGTAGTAGAATAGCTGCGAGTCATGCCCTCGGATCGTGTAGACACGATAAGTCCGGCGAACGATAGTAACCCCACGAAAGACATCCCTGGCTGCGCTGATGGCCTTGAGGAGGACCTGAATGGCTAGCAGAACCGAAGAGATGGTACGGCATCTGAAGGCCTTGCAGATGAACACGCCTGATATCGAAGCATCGGCCGTCGTGAGCGTCGACGGCCTGATTATGGCTTCACAGCTGCCCGGCGACGTCGAGGAGGATCGCGTATCGGCGATGAGCGCGGCAATGCTCTCGCTGGGCGACCGAATCGCGAACGAGCTCAAGCGTGGGCAGCTCGATCAGGTGTTTGTTCGCGGCGAGGACGGCTATGTCGTCCTCGTTTCGATCGGCGAGGAGGCCGTGCTGACTGCGCTGGCGCTGAGCCGCGCCAAGCTCGGCCTGGTCTTCCTCGAGATGAAGCGCACCGCCAACGAGCTGAGCAACCTCGTCTAGGCATCTGCAGCATCTCAGGTCGCGCGACAAGGTCAGGTGGGTTACCCATCTGGCCTTTTTTCTGTGCTGCCACGGTTGCCGCAAGGCAGCGCAGCGAGTATAATCAGCAGCTTGTGAAATGGCGTACAACGGTGGGAAGAAAGGAGCTGGCTGTGGCATCGACAGACCTGGCCGAGCTGATTCGGAACGTGCCTGATTTTCCAATCCCCGGCATTCAGTTCAAGGATATTACGACTCTTCTGGGCGACGGCCCGGCTTTTGGCCAGGTCGTGGACACCCTGGCGGCGCGCTACGAGGGCCGCGGGATCGATGCGATCGTCGGGATCGAGTCGCGCGGCTTTATCTTCAGCGCCCCGCTGGCGTACCGGCTGGGCATCGGCCTGGTGCCGGTTCGCAAGCACGGCAAGCTCCCGGCCGCGACCCACCAGGTCGAGTACGACCTCGAGTACGGCTCCAACAAGCTCGAGATCCACCGCGACGCCTTCAAGCCGGGGGCGCGCGTGGTCGTGATCGACGACCTGCTCGCGACCGGCGGGACGGTCGCGGCCGCCTGCACCCTGGTCGAGATGGCCGGCGGTGTGGTCGAGGAGGTCGCCTTTGTGATCGAGCTGGCGTTCCTCCAGGGCCGCGCGAAGCTGCAGCGCTACCCGATCTTCTCGCTCGTCCAGTACTGATGCGGGCGAACAGGCCCCTGCTCGCCGTACCCGCGCGCCTGACTCGGCCGGCCCTGCTGCTCGTCACGATCGCGCTGGCTGCCTGCTCGGCGTCGCCCGGCCCCGTGGCGCTCCAGCCGACACGCGCGCCGGCTGAGCCCGCGCGCCCTACCGCGCCCGCGCCCAGCACTACGCCCACGCCGACGGCCACCCCCGCGCCCACCAGCACCCCAACGGCCACCCCCGCGCCGACCGCCACACCGGCGCCGACCGCCACGCCCACGCCCACTGGCCCCGGCGGCCTGCCGTACCCGCTGAAGACCGGCGCGCTGGAGTTCGGCGTCGCGGCGCACCTGTTCTACATCGGCAAGGTGCTGCCGCTGCGGCGGGCGAACGAGGCCGGCTTCGGCTGGGTGCGCCAGCAGATCCACTGGAAAGATATCGAGGGGCCGCGCGGCCGCTACGCCTGGGGCGAGCTCGACAATGTCGTCGCGGCGGTGCACGCGGCGAAGCTCAAGCTGCTGCTCTCGGTGGTGCGCTCGCCCAGCTTCTACACCGCGAACGGCGGCAGCGGCATGCCGAAGGACCCCGCCAGGCTGGGCAGCTTCGTGGCCGCGCTGGCGAAGCACTACCAGGGCAAGGTCCAGGCGATCGAGATCTGGAACGAGCAGAACCTGGCCTACGAGAACGGCGGGCGCGTGTCGATCGACGACGCCGGCCACTACGTCGAGCTGCTCAAGGAGGCATACACCCGCATCAAGGCGGTCGACCCGAGCATCTACGTGCTCGCCGGGCCGCCGGCCTCGACCGGCGTCACCAAGGCCAGCGTCGCGGTGGACGACATGAGCTACTACGAGGCGATGTACCGCTACAAGGGCGGCATGATCCGCGACTACTTCGACGGCCAGTCGGTGCACCCCGGCGGCTCGGCCAACCCGCCCGACACGCTCTGGCCCGACAACCCCAGCACGGCCAAGGGCTGGACCGACCACCCGACCTTCTACTTCCGGCACGTCGAGGATGTGCGCGAGCTGATGGAGACGTATGGCCTGGCCGATCACCAGATCTGGATCACCGAGTTTGGCTGGGCCACGCCGAACAGCAGCCGCGGCTTCGAGTTCGGCAACCAGGTCTCCTTCGAGCGGCAGGCCGAGTACATCGTCGGCGCGATGCGGCGCACCCAGGAGCAGTACCCCTGGGTCGACGCGATGTTCCTGTGGAACCTGAACTACGCGACCATCCGCGCGCGCAGCAACGAGCAGGCGTCGTTCAGCATCCTGAACGGCAGCGGCAGCCCGCGCCCAGCCTTCCTGGCGATCCAGGAGTACCTGGCCGGCCTGCGCGGCACGTGACCTGGCCCGGTGGCACGTTCAAGCGTTGGAGCGCTCCAACGTTTGAACGATGGCGCGGCGCGTGAACGCCAGGTAGCCCACCAGCAGGATCAGCGCGAAGGCGAACCACTGGATCGCGTAGCCCAGGTGCGGCCCCTCGCCCAGGTCGGTCGTCGCCACGCGGCGCGGCAGCGGCGCGTCGCCCGGCGCGGGCTGCTGCTCGACGAACAGCGGCAGCAGCGGGTAGCCGGCCTGCTGCTCGATGCGCGGGATATCGACGCGAAACCAGGCGTCGCGGCGGCTCTGGCCGGCGGCGAGCGGCGGGTCGGCCGGGCCGCCGGCGTCCTCTTGCGAGCGGCGCACCACGCCCACGACCGCGACCTCGCCGGCCGGCGGGGCAAACGCGCCGCGGTCGGCCTGGTCGGCCTGGTCGAGCGGTATCCACCCCCGGTCGATCAGCACGGCGACGCCGGCGCCGCTCAGGCGCAGCGGCGTGAGCACGTGCACGCCCGGCGCGCCGTCGAGCGCGCGGTTGCGCAGCACGATCTCCTGGGCCGGGTCGTAGACGCCGCGAACCTCGACGCGGCGATACTCCAGCGCGGCCGGATCGGCCAAAGGTGCGGCGAGCGCGGCGGGCGGCTGCGCCATGCGCGTATCGATCGTCGCGTTGATCGCCCGCCGCTGCGCCAGTCGGTCGAGCTGCCAGATGCCGAGCCGGCACGTGATCGCGATCCCGACGACGACCAGCAGCGTCGCCCAGAGCCGCCGGCCGCTGAAAAGCGCTTTGAGCATGGTCTTCCTCTTTAGGATGCTCCGCTTGTACATGGTATCACAAGTTCATGCGAGGCGGCTCGCCTGGTTGATGCCGCGCCCCCTCCCCGAGGCCTCCATCTCACACCCCGCCCCTGTCGGGAGCCGGCACAAATACAATGGCATCTGCGTGCGGTCGCTGCGCGACCGCACGCAGATGCCAGAAAGATACCCCTGCTCCCGGCGGGAGCGGGGGGCAGGGGGGTGAGGGTCACCATGCGGCCCCGCCGCGAATGATTTGTATCTCCCGCTGGAATCAAGTAAAATGCGCGTCATATACGAAGGCGTCGATGAACATACAGGAGACATCCGGCATGCGTAGAATCTTCTCGGTTGCTGTGATCGTCGGCATCGTCACCTGGAGTATCGCGCAGCAGCGTCGCCTGCAGGCTGCGCGGATGCGCGGCGATATGTATCGCGATGTCGCCGCGCGGCTGGACCGGCAGGTGGTCGAGCTGCGCGGGCAGGGGAAGTAGCCGATGCAAGAGCGCATCGGCATCATCGATCTTGGCTCGAACACCACGCGCCTGGTGGTGATCGGCTTTACGCCGCATCACTCCTACCGCCTGCTCGACGAGGTCCGCGAGACGGTCCGGCTGGCCGAGGGCATCGGCGCCGACGGGGCGCTGCGCCCGGCGCCGATGGCGCGCGGCGTCGAGGCGATGAAGATGTTCCACAGCTTCTGCAAATCCTCCGGCGTCACGCGGATCATGCCGGTGGCCACCAGCGCCACGCGCGACGCGTCCAACCAGGCCGAGTTCCTGGCGCGGGTGGCGCGCGAGTCGGGGCTGAAGCTGCGCGTGCTCTCGACCGAGGAGGAGGCCTACTACGGCTACCTCGGCGCGATCAACGCGCTCAACCTCAGCGATGCGTTCCTGATCGATATCGGCGGCGGCAGCGCCGAGGTGACGATGATCCGCGGGCGCGGGTTCGTGCGCTCGTTCAGCCGGCCGGCCGGCGTCCTGCGCTTCTCCGAGCGCTACACCCGCTCCGACCCGATCAGCAATCGTGATTTTCGGGCGCTCGAGGAGGCCGCCGCCGAGAGCTTCGCCGGCGTCGACTGGCTGAACGAGACCCACGGCTCGACCCTGGCCGGCATCGGCGGCACGATCCGCACGCTGGCCGAGATCGACCAGAAGTCGCGCAGCTACCCGCTCGACCGCGTGCACGGCTACAGCTACACCCGCGAGCGCCTTGAGGAGCTGATCGGCATGCTGCGCGGCATGACCCTGCGCCAGCGCGAGGAGGTGCCAGGGCTCAGCCGCGACCGGGCCGACCTGATCCTGGCGGGCGCGGTGATCCTCGACCAGCTGATGCGGCGCGGGCGCTTCTCCTCGATCACCGTCAGCGGCCAGGGGCTGCGCGAGGGGCTGTTCTACGAGCAGTTCCTGGTCGGCGAGACCCCGCCGCTCTTCTCCGACCAGCGCGGCTTCAGCGTGCAGAACCTGGCGCGCATCTACAACTACGAGCCGCTCCACACCGGCAAGGTGCGCGACCTGTCGCTCTCGCTGTTCGACCAGCTGCGGCCGCTGCACGGCTACGGCGAGTGGGAGCGCGACCTGCTGGGCTACGCCGCGCTGCTGCACGATATCGGCGTGGCGATCGGCTACTACGACCACCACAAGCACGGCGCCTACCTGGTGATCAACTCGGCGCTCCAGGGTTTCAGCCACCGCGAGGTCGTGATCCTGGCACTGCTGGTGCGCTACCACCGCAAGGGCGACGTCAGCGTGGAGGACTACCGCAGCACCCTGGAGCCCAGCGACGGCGAGCGCGTGGCGCGGCTGGCGGCGCTGCTGCGGCTGGCCGAGTACCTCGAGCGCAGCAAGAGCCAGGTCGTCCAGGGGCTGCAGGTCGAGATCGGCGACCCGATCCGCGTGACGACCCGCACCGTCGGCGATGCGGCGGTCGAGATCTGGGATGCCAACCGCCGGGCCGGCCTGTTTCAGAAGGCGTTCGGCAAGGCGATCGAGATCGTCTAGGCCGCTTGCGCGCCCTCCCTGCCCCCCTCGCCCACCGGGAGAGGGGGGTTATTGTTGGCTATACGGGGGGTTCGGCAGCGTCCATTTCCCCCACCCCCGCCCCTGCGAGGGGGCACGGACCACAGTCGACGGCAACGGCGTTTCGGCGGAGCCGAAACGCCGTTGCCATCCAAATGAACAAATTGATATCTCCAGGCCGCATCTCGTTCATCAGCTGCGGCGTTTGGAGTCAGTACAAGCCGATAGTCAACGCGCCACGTCTCGCGGTGATCGACACGAACGGGCGCTGCATCCCGTTCCGTTGAACCACGGCGCTCCAGAGCGAGGTACCACTATGGCGCACATTCTCATCGTCGAGGACGCCCCCGACAACCGCAGCATCGCCGAGCTCATCCTGCGCGACGCCGGGCACACCGTGATCGGAGTCGGCGACGGCAAGAGCGCGATCGTCGCCGCGATCGACGATCACCCGGACATCATCCTGATGGATCTCTCGCTGCCGCTGCTCGACGGCTGGGAGACCACGCGGCGGCTCAAGTCCGATCCGGCCACGCGCGACATCCCCGTGATCGCCTTCACCGCGCACATCCTGCCGAACGACATCGATCGCGCGATCGCGGCCGGCTGCGACTCGGTGATCGCGAAGCCGTTCGAGATCGACTTCTTCCTTAGGCAGATCAATGCGCTGATCCGGCCGCCGCGGGCCAGCAGCCGCGCCGCGAGCGCCTGAGCAATAGCAGTGGGCCGTCGGCAGGAGCCAGTCGGCAGGACGACGGATGGCAGCACAACGGCATCCCGTTCGTGCGTAGCGGCTCAACGCTTTTACTCACAGCTATAGGCATGTTTCAATCGCGCTTGACCGTTCATTGCCCCACAGGCGCAGGGGCGCGATAGATCGCGCCGGCCGTTCGCCGCTCTGGACGGCCATTGCTCCACAGGCGCAGGGGCGCGATGCAGCCATTCAGTTTGCGGAGACGGCGCGCGCCCATTGCCCCACAGGCGCAGGGGCGCGATGCAGCCATTCAGTTTACGGAGACGGCGCGCGCCCATTGCCCCACAGGCGCAGGGGCGCGATATATCGCGCCCGTACAGTGTCACGTCGAAATCCCCAGCATTGAAACAGGCCATAAACACGGATGTTGAGACGGATATACAAACCCGAAGTTCCATGCATCCGTGTCAAAATCCGCGCCCCCAACCCGTGTATCCGTGCCCTAATCCGCGTCGTGCCAGGTCTTGCGCAGCACCCGCAGCCAGTTCTCGTGCGCGATCTTGCGCAGCGCCGCGTCGTCGTAGCCGGCCGCCCGCAGCGCCGCCACCAGCTTCGGCAGGCCAGCCGCATCGCCCAGCTCGCTCGGCATCCTGGCCCCGTCGAAGTCCGAGCCGAGGCCGACCCGGTCGATGCCCAGCCGCTCGACCAGGTAGTCGATCTGGCGCACCATCACGTCGAGCGGAACGTCGGGGTCATTCCTCCCATCCGCGCGCAGGAAGGTGATCTCGAAGTTCAGCCCGACCATGCCGTCCGATTCGCGGATCGCGTCGAGCTGCCGGTCGGTCAGGTTGCGCGTCGAGCGGCAGAGCGCGTGGGCGTTCGAGTGCGTCGCCACCAGCGGCGCCTCGCTCAGGCGGGCGACATCCCAGAAGCCCTGCTCGTTGAGGTGCGAGAGGTCGATCATGATCCCGAGCCGGTTGCAGGCGCGCACCAGCTCCTTGCCGGCGTCGGTCAGCCCCGGGCCGGTGTCGGGCGTGCGCGGGAAGGCGAACGGCACGCCGTGCCCGAACGCGTTCGGCCGGCTCCAGACCAGCCCGAGCGAGCGCAGGCCGGCCTGGTAGAAGACCTCCAGCGCGTCCAGCTGCGGGTCGATCGCCTCGGCGCCCTCGAAGTGCAGGATCGCCGCGATCACGCCCTCGCGCAGGCAGGCCGCCAGCTCGTCGGCCGTCCGCACGACCTTGAGCTGGCCGTCCGACGCGGCCTCGATCCGAAACAGGCTCGCCGTCACCGCAATCGCCGTCCGCTGGGCGTAGGCCAGCTCGAGGGGCGGCGGCAGCGGCTTCTCGTAAACGCCGACGTTTGGGGGCAGCTCGCTCTTGCCCGGATTGGTCGCCGGGTCGGCTGGGAGGTAGACTGCGAAGAACCCGCCGCCCAGGCCGCCCTCGCGGGCCCGCGGCAGGTCGATGTGGCCCTTCTCACTACGATCGAAGAAGGTCACGCCCTCCCCGCGCTCGCGCTCGTACAGCGCCAGGAGCGTGTCGTTGTGGCCGTCGAAGATCGGCATTACGTTCGAGTTGGTCATCGGTCTCGCCTCTCTCGCACCTGTGAAAACGAACCGCAGATGCACGCAGATGAACACAGATAGGGGATTGTACTATCTGCGCGCACCCGTGTCCATCTGCGGCTGACTCAATCTTCCTCGCCCTTGAGCACCTCGCGCGAGCGGCCATCCTCGGCCGGCCCGACGACTCCCTGCTGCTCGAGCAGCTCGATCAGCTGGGCCGCCTTGCTGTAGCCGATCCGCAGCCGGCGCTGCAGCAGCGAGGCCGACGCGCGCTGGTGCTGCTTGACCAGCTTGATCGCCTCGGGCAGCAGCGAGTCCTGCTCGTCGACGCTCAGGAACTCGGCCGGACCCTTGAGTTCTGAGTTTTGGGTTTTGAGTTTCGGGTTTTGAGTTTCGGATTGGCCGTTGCCTGGTCTCCCGGCCTCCTTGTCTCCTGGCCTGCCGCTCTCGGCGTCCGGCGGCGTCGCGCTGCGCCAGAAGGTCACGATCCGCTCGACCTCGGCGTCGGAGACGTAGGTGCCCTGGACGCGGATCGGCTTGGCCGAGTCGGCGGCCATGTAGAGCATATCGCCGCGCCCGAGCAGCTGCTCGGCGCCGTTCATGTCGAGGATGACGCGCGAGTCGATCTGCGAGGTGACCGCGAAGGCGATCCGCGAGGGGAAGTTGGCCTTGATCAGGCCGGTGACGACGTCGACCGAGGGGCGCTGCGTGGCGATGATCAGGTGGATGCCGGTGGCGCGGGCCATCTGGGCCAGGCGGCAGATCAGCGTCTCGACCTCGTCGGGCGCCATCATCATCAGGTCGGCCAGCTCGTCGATGATGATCACAATGTAGGGCATCGGCTCCAGGTCGGCGCGGCGGCGGGCGGCCTGCTTGTAGCTGTCGATGTTGCGGAAGCCGTACTTGGCGAAGATCTTGTAGCGCCGCTCCATCTCGCGGGTCGCCCACTTGAGCGTCGGCACCACCCGCTCCAGCTCGGTGACGACCGGCGAGAGCAGGTGCGGGATGTGGTTGTAAACGATCAGCTCGACCGTCTTCGGGTCGACCATGATGAACTTCAGCTCGTCCGGCGTGTAGCGCAGCAGTAGCGCGCAGACGAAGCAGTTGACAGCGACGCTCTTGCCGCTGCCGGTGCTGCCGGCCACCAGCAGGTGCGGCATCTTCTCCAGGCCGGCGATCACCGGCGTGCCCGAGACGTCCTTGCCGAGCGGCAGCTTGAGCCGCGCGCGCGAGCCCTCGAACTCCTCGCTGTCGACCACCTCGCGCATGCTGACGACCGAGATCGCCGAGTTGGGGATCTCGATGCCGATCGCGGCCTTGCCGGGGATGGGCGCCTCGATCCGGATCGAGTGCGCCGACAGGGCCAGCGCCAGGTCCTTCTCCAGCGTGGTGATCTTGCTGACCTTGACGCCGACGGCCGGCTGCAGCTCGAACTGCGTCACCGCCGGGCCGGTGTTGACGCCCACCACCTGCGCCTCGACCTTGAAGCTCGCCAGGGTCTCCTCGATCAGGCGCGCCTTGCCGCGGCGCTCCTCGTCGCTGATGGTGCCCTCGACCGACTGCTCGAGCATCTCGTAGCCCGGCAGCGGCCAGGCGTGGTGCGCGGCAGGCACCTCGAAGCCGGCCAGCGGCTCCTGGACGACCCCGACCGGCGCCTGATCGGCCGGCTTGGCGGCCGGGCTGGTCAGCAGCGAGGTCAGCAGCGTGTTCGGGCCGGGCTTGGCGGTGGCGCTGTCCTTGGGCTTAGGGGTATCGGCGGGCGGCGCGGCCACGCTGGGCTTGGCCTTGACCTCGGGCCGGTCGAACAGGCTGGCGCGGGTCGGGCGGGCGGCGATCGGCGTGGGCACGATATCGTCGGAGCCGGGCGGCGGCACGAACGGCGGCGCATCAGGGATGGCATACGGCAGCGCCGCGGCGCCCGCGCGCTGGGCCGGCCGCTCGCGCTCGGGGGCGCTCCAGACCGTGACCCAGAAGCGCGCTAGGCTGTCGCGCATGCCGGTGACCAGCTCGTAGAGCGTGATGTTGAAGGTCAGCATCACGCCGGCCAGGCCCATCACGCAGTAGACCAGCAGCGTCGCGGGGCGGCCGATCAGGAACTGCATCTGGATCAGCGTGAAGCCGGCCAGCCCGCCGCCCTTGCCGACCTGGTCGTCCGCGCCGCTGCGCGCGCCGAGCGCGAACTCGAGCAGCGCGAGCAGCGCGGCCAGCAGCATCCCCGTGCCGAGCACCGTCGCCCCGGTGAGCTGCAGGTCCTCGCGGCGCTCCTGCCACAGGATGGCCACGCCGAGCAGGCCGAGCGCGAGCGGCACCAGCAGCGCGCCCCAGCCGAGCAGGCGCTGCGTCAGCTCGACCCAGGTCTTGCCGATCGCGCCGGCCGAGCCGGTCAGGAAGAACACGATCGTGATCGCGGCGACGGTGATTAGCGCCAGGGCGAACAGCTCGCGCTGGTGCTCGGGGCGCAGCGAGAACTCGAACGCCGGCGGCTGGGCCTGGCGCTTCCGCGCGGCCGGCCTGCGGCCGCGCGTCGCCGCCGTCTTTCTGCTGCCGGCCGTGGATCGCTTGGCCATGGCGTGCTCCGAAGCTTAGGACAGTGTCGCGGTTGTTATGTCAGTTCGGGCGGCATTATAGCACATCTGCGCGGGTGGTGGCGGGCGCTGCGCCCCCAGCCCCCTCCGACAAAAAATGCCATCTCGGCTTCAATCCCAGTGGCGCATGCCCAGTACCTTTCGTTGGGTGCGAGTTGCCTCCCGCCGCGCCTGAGTTCAGCCAGGCATGTGCGCCAAGCTTCGCAACAGCGGCAGGGTGATTTTGGGGTCCAGGGGCGAAGCCCCGGCCGGGGGGCGGCGGGGGTGGCGGCCCACCCCCGCCCGCGCGCCGCGCAGGCGAGCTGGACTGAGGTAGAGATACCTGCGGGGGCGCGGGGGCGCGCAGCCCACGCGGGGGCGCGGGGGCGCGCAGCCCACGCGTGGGCGCGGGGGCGCGCAGCCCACGCGTGGGCGCGGGGGCGCAGCCCCCGACCGAACCGAGTAGGGCACGGGGGGCGCGCAGCCCACGCGGGGGCGCGGGGCGCGCAGCCCCGCACACAGCTCTACTCCACCACCGTCCGCTTGCGGAACGGGCTGGCCGCAAAGCGCCCGAGCACCCGCCAGCGCGACATCCAGCTGATGCGCGCGCCGGACTTCTGGTTGCTCAGCAGCTGCTCGGCCATCCACGGCGCGACATCCTCGACGCGGTCGGCGATGATGTTGAAGATCCGCTTGGCGCGCTTCCACTCGGCCGGCCGGCCCTCGTACTGGCTCATGATCATGTCGGTGATCACCATCCCCGGGCGAAGCGCGCCGACCACCAGCGGGGTCGCCCTGGTCTCGTGGGCCAGCGCGTCGGTGAAGTAGCGGATGGCGTACTTTGTGGTGCCGTACAGCGTCAGGCCGTCGTGGACGTGCCCGTTGCTGCCGGCGCCCTCCATGTTGTAGACCGCGCCCGAGCCCTGCGCCAGCATGCCCTCGACCGCGACGCGCGAGCCGTAGATCAAGCCCAGCAGGTTGGTCGTGATGATCGCCTCGGCCTGCGCGGGCGGCACGCGCCAGGTCTGCATCTGCGTCCCGCTGAACCCGGCGTTGTTGATCCAGATATCGACCTGGCCGAAGCGCGCCCTGGCCGCATCCCAGAGCGCCTTGACCTCCTCGTAGCGCCGGACGTCGCAGGCCTGGCCGAAGATCTGCGCGCCGGGGTGGGCGGCGGCGAGCTTCGCGACGGCCGCGTCGGCGGCGGCCTGCGTGCGTCCGCTGACGGTGACCGAGCAGCCGAGGCGCAAAAAAGCATCGGCCAGCCCATAGCCGATGCCGCGCGTGCTGCCGGTGATGACGATCTGTTTCATTTGAGCTTCTCAGGCATAATTCGGATACGCCGCAGATCATGCCACCAGGCGCGCCGGGCGTCAAGCGACGCCCGGCGCGCCTTTACTCCCTGCCCGCGTGGCGGGTTTTCTCTGTTCACGGTGCAGTGATGCGCCGGATCACCCCACCCCCTGCCCCCGCCCCTAGCAGGGGCGGGGTGAACATTCAAGAATCCCCCCTCTCCCGGCTGGGAGAGGGGGCAGGGGGGTGAGGGTAAGCAGCCGCAGACCTGCGGCTACAGGGGTAACCGCTCCAGGATGGTCGGCGCGCCGGGCGCGAGCCGCAGGTCGGCCGGGTCGATCCGCGCGAGCGGCTGCGCCGGCCCGTGCGAGTCCGACCCGCCGGTGATCAGCAGGCCGTGGCGCCGCGCCAGGTCGCGGTAGAAGGCCTGCTGCTCGGCGCTGTGGGCCGGGTAGTACACCTCGACGCCGTCGAGACCGGCGGCGGCCAGCGCCGCGATGTCGTCGGCGGTGGCGGGGATGGCGTAGACGCCCTTGGAGCGGCCGGGGTGCGCCAGCACCGCCAGAGCGCCGGCGCCGTGCGCCGCGGCGATCACCTCGTCCACGCCGACCGGCCGGTAGCCGCCCGGCACCTCGGCCAGGATGTAGCGCATGCCGGCGCTCTCGTCGTCCTCGCCCGCGCGGCGGGCCGGCAGCTGGTTTAGCCGCGCCAGCGCCGCGCCGACGTCGGCGACGTTCGGCGGCCGGCCCAGGTCGTCCAGCCCGTCCAGCCGGAAGCCGCGCCGCGCCAGCTCGCCGCGCAGCCGCGCCGCGTCGGCCATGTTGCGCTCGAACACCGCCGCGCACAGCGCCAGCAGCGCCGGCTCGTCGGGGTCGGCGCCGTAGACCAGCGTGTGCCAGAGCTTGCCGCCGAAGCCGCTGTCGATCTCGACGCCGGGCAGCACGCGCACGCCGTGGCGCGCGCCGGCCGCCAGCAGCGCTCGCACGCCGGCGGTGGTGTTGTGGTCGGTCGCCGCGATCGCGCTCATCCCGAGCCGCGCCGCGGCCCGCGCGAGCGCCTCCGGCTCCCACGAAGAGTGGTGCGGCGTGGCCGTGGTGTGAATCTGCAGGTCGATCATCGGGACATATCAGATTCGAATCATGCCAACAATACGGAACGGCCCCACTATAACCCTGATCGCGCGGGCGATCAAGCTGACCGAGCGCTCAACATCGAGGATCGGGTGTCACGATCCTCGGCATGGCCCGGGCGATCAAGCTGACCGAGCGCTCAACATCGAGGATCGGGTGTCACGATCCTCGGCATGGCCCGGGCGATCAAGCTGATCGACTGGCCTGCATCGAGGATCGCGGCGGGCGTTCCTCAATAGCGCGCGCTCGATCAGCTGAGTCGATCGGCTGATCCAGGATCATCTTTTGGCAAAGAAGCAGGAGCGCGGGGCCTGTGGTTATGATCTGGTAAGAGTCACTGGCTATAGTAGTACTGTCAAATGTCGTCGCGCCGCGCGTCGCTCCCCAGGCGCCGCCGTCGGGCTAAAGCCTCGGGCTAAAGCCCTCGGCTACGGGTGCGAAGGCCACCTCCGTGGCCTGCGGATTTCGCCTTGCGACTGTACGGGCGCGATAGCGCGCGCCCCCGCGCCAAGGGGGCAGTGAACCGTCATGCACGATTGAACCATGTCTATCACAAGAAAGGATCGTCACGCATCATGGCCACACCGCTTCCCTCCGGGACCCTCCAAGCCGACCGCGCGTCGCTGCTGGCGCTGAAGGATCTTCAGGACTATATGGCCGTCAACCCCGAGTGCAGCACCGAGAACCTGGTCGCGCTCGAAGCGGCGCTGACCCGCGCCAGAGAGACGACGCTGCGCACGCGCAAGGCGCTGGCCGCGGCGCGCGCCGCCGAGATCGCCGCGGCCCGCCGGTTTCACGCCGGCATGCTCGGCGCCAAAGCCGCGGTGATCGCGCAGTACGGCGACGACTCGGCGGCCGTCCAGGCGATCGGGCTCAAGAAGAGATCCGAGCGCAAGCGCCCGGTGCGCCGCGCGTATCGCCGCGACGCCAAGAGGCAGCAGGGGTAGCTGACATCCTTGACCGTACAGGTATAATCTGGCTAGATGCCGCTCTGGGAATGCTCTCTGTCGCCTCTGAGACAAATAGGGAATCCATGACCAGCGACGATCTCGCCGCACAGCTCCACCAGCTGCAGAATCTGCGCTCGCTCGGCGTCATCGGGGATGCTGCCTACGGGGCCGGCCTCACCACGCTGCGATCGCGCTATAGCAATGCAGCAGTCGACGCCTTGCTTCGTCAAGATTCATCTGCCGAGCTCGCCCGCGACCACGCGCAGACGATCGGCGGCAGCGCCCAGGTCGGCGTCGCCGTCGCGGGCGACGTGCGTGGCAGCGTGGTTGCGCCCCTGTTCCCCGAAGGCGGACTACGAGGGCGCGCAACCGCGTAAGGCATGGTTCAATGCTAGGGATTTCGCCTTGCCACTGTACGGGCGCGATATATCGCGCCCCTGCGCCTTTGTTGAGGGATTTCGCCTTGCCACTGTACGGGCGCGATATATCGCGCCCCTGCGCCTTTGTTGAGGGATTTTGCCTTGCCACTGTACGGGCGCGATATATCGCGCCCCTGCGCCTTTGTTGAGGGATTTTGCCTTGCCACGGTACGGGCGCGATATATCGCGCCCCTGCGCCTTTGTTGAGGGATTTTGCCTTGCCACTGTACGGGCGCGATATATCGCGCCCCTGCGCCTTTGTTGAGGAGGCGATCGATGGATCAATCGCAGCTGCTTACGTTGGGCAAGGATCTGCTTCTCCTGATCTCGCCGCTGGTCGCGCAGGGCGCGCTGGCAAAGGTCGGCGAACATACGACCGATCGGGTTACGCAGCTCGCCCAACGAGCCTGGGGAACGCTGCAGCGTCGCCTTGCTGGCAATACAGAGGCCGAGTCGGCGCTAACCCTATACCAGGCCAAGCCCGAGAAGGAGTCGCGGCGCGACGAGCTGGCCGAGCTGATCGCCGATCGTCTCGCGAACGACAGCGCCGCGATTGCCGAGCTGCAGGAGCTGGTGCACGAGCTGCGTGCCGCCACCGGCGCAACGAACACGGCACCGAGCCGCTCGCACCAAGTCAACGTCTCGGGGAACGCGCGCGTGGGCCAGGCAATAGCCGGCGACGTGTGGGGCGGCATTGCCATCGGCCGGATGGACTTCGGGGATGCGCCAGCCGCGCCCAGGAGCACGCCAGCCGCGTCACCGGCACCACATGCGGCGCCAGCTCTAGCGCCGCGCGTCAAGGACGCGACCTTGAGCGCCGACGGCGTGCACTTCAGCTATGGCCACGCGCTGCTGATTGGCGTTGGGACGTATGCCGACAGCGACCTCTCTGCGCCGGCAACCGCCACCGATGCGCAGCAGCTGGCCAGCCTGCTCTGTGACGAATCGGTCGCCGCATACCCGAAGAGTCAGGTGCGCGTGCTGAGCAACTGGGATGCGACCCGCGCGGCCATCTTTGCCGCGCTCGACAGCTTTGCCCAGCAGATCGACGACAAGAACGCCACCGCCGTGATCTTCTTCGCCGGGCACGGCATCCAGCACCCCGACGACTTCTACCTGCTGCCTTATGACTACGACCCGGCGCGCCTGGCCGAGACCGCAATCAGCGCGGCGCAGTTTCACGCGAAGATCGGCGCCGTGCGCCAGCGCGCGCGGCGCCTGATCGTGCTGCTGAACTGCTGCCATGCCGGTGGGGTTGGCGGCGCTGTGCTGGGGGCCAAGAAGGCAGCCGGCGGCGACGCACCGCCGCCAGCCTTCTACCAGCCGCTCGTCGCAGGCAGCGGTCAGATCGTGATCTCGTCCTCCAAGCCAAACCAGAAATCGGGCGCGACCTCCGGCGCTGACCCAGCGTTGACGGTGTTTGGGGCCCAGCTGCTGGCTGGACTCAAGGGCGGTGTGCCTGGACACGATCCGGGAATTGGTGTGCTCGACCTGTTCAGCTATCTGTGCACGCGCGTGCCGGCAGATGCCCGCACGATCACCTACGAGGGCCGACCGCTCGATCAGCGCCCGCTCCTGTACGCCAGCGAGGTGGACCAGAACTTCGCCATGGCGCTGCGGCCGAGCGGTACCCTTGCTGTACTGGGCGTTGAGGATCAGGGCGAGACCATCCGCGCGCTGGCGGCAGCCGAGATCCGGCTGGCGGCCTACGCGAGCGAGGCCGATGCGCCAGAGGAGCTGGTACGGCGACGTGACGCGCTGCTGGCGCAGCTGGGAGCCTGACGAATATAGCGATCCTGCCAGAACCGAGGGCCAAGAACCGAGAACCGGGCGGGCAGCCCAGGCCGTTTTACACATGCTGAAGCTATGGGCGCTGTGCCAGTATGCGCTCGGCATCACTCCGGCCCATCTCAATTAAGGTGAGGTGGTTGGCCTCTTCGTAGTCGACGATCCAGTCGAGCGGCATCAGGCTCTCGGGCGCGATCACTGTCGGCGGCGAGATCGGCCGCGGCACTGCCGCGTCGAGCTTCTGGCCGGCCCGCTCCAGCATGCCGGCCATCTCGGCCAGCCGGTTGCGATACTCGATCGCCTCGAACGCGACCCGGTAGGACGCCAGCAGCGCCCAGTCGAGCGTGAGCGAGAGCGCCTGCACGAGGTCCTGCGGCACCTGCTGGTTCTGGGCTCGCAGCGCGTCGGGGTCGGCGTTCCAGGGCGTCATCATCACCACAATGATATCGACGTCGTCGTAGCCGGCCAGGTCGATCACCGGCTCGAGCGGCGTGTTCGCCAGCACCGCCCCGTCCCAGTACTTCCCGTCGCCGATGGTCGTCCAGGGGTAGACGATCGGGATGCTCGAGGAGGCCATCAGGTGGTCGAGCGCGATCGCGTCGGCGGGCCGGCCGCCCAGCGCTCTGTTGCAGAACACGCGCAGCGCGCCGGTCTGCAGCTCGGTCGCGGCCAGCAGCAGCGCGGGCGCGTCCGGCCCGTTGATCCGGCCGAAGTCCATCCAGCCGCTCAGCGTCTGGCGCCAGGGCGTGGTGTCGAGCAGGCTGCGAAACGGCCGCGCGTGGAACAGCGTGCTCAGGCGGCCGAGCAGCCCCTGCGCGCTGAGGCCGCGATCCTCAGCCGGCAGCGTGTCGCGCGCGCCGCCGTGCGCGTCCGAGGTCAGCACGCTGCGCAGCAGAAAGCGCAGCAGCGGCCGCGTCACCGCCGGCAGGTCGCCCGACAGCCGGTGGACCTCCTCGGTGTGCATCGCGAGCCAGCGCTCGCGCAGCTGCGCGACCGTCATCCCGGATGCCAGCGCCGCGGCGTTGATCGCGCCGATCGACGTGCCGGCGATGATGTCGGGCCCCTGGCCGTCCTCCATCCAGCCGCGCGCGACCAGCGCCTCGATCACGCCGACGTGGTACGCGCCACGCCCGCCGCCGCCCGAGAGAACGAGCGCCTTCTTCTCCTGTGTCATCGTGTGCCTCCTGGTGGTGTGAATTGCAGACTGCAGATTGCAGATTGCAGATTACGAATCATCGAGTGTCCGGCCGATCTACAAGCTGCAATCTAAGCATGGTTCAATGCCCCAAAGGCGTAGGGGCGCGATAGATCGCGCCCGTACAGCGGCAAGGCGAAATCCCTGGAATTGAACCATCCCTAATATCTACAACGCTCAGGGTAACTCGACGGTATCGAGCAGCAGGGCGTCCGGCCCATCCAGCGCGGGGGCGGCGGCGACGCCCCCGGCGAACGGCAGCCGCTGGCCGCTCTGCGGATCGTACACGCCCAGCGTGACGCGATAGTCGCCGCCCGCTAGCGGCTCGGGCAGTGTGAGCGGCAGGGGCACCGCGACCTGCTGGCCGGTCTGCCAGGCGCTGGTGGGCTGGCCGCCGCCCCCGCCCGGCGGGATGTCGACGCGGGCGATCGTGCGCCCGTCGCCGTCGATCAGGTGGACGAAGAGGGAATAGTCGGCCGCGGGCCGCGCGCGCACATCCCAGGCGGGCGTCACGACCAGCCGGCCCGGCTCGCGCGCGACCGTCACGCCGCGCAGCAGCAGCGCGTCGCCGAACTGCGCCCCGATCGGCCGGTCGAACGGGCGCGGCAGCTGGTAGATCTCGGCGTAGTCGATCCCGTGGATCGTCACGCGGTGCAGCGGCAAGGTCTGCCGAATCCGGTCGTAGATCGCGGCGTTCTCGCCAAGCTGGACCGACTCCAGGTAGACCACGGCGTAGTTGGCTGGGCCGTCGTCGATGTCCAGCACGTCCTTGACCGGCACCGGCACGAACGGCTGCAGCGTGCGCGGCAGCACCGAGAGCACCGGGCCGTACTGGATGTCGGGCCGCCCGCTCAGGTAGGCGCCGACCTGGTCCATCCCCTCGCCCCAGCCGATCAGCAGCGCGCGCTGCGCCGCCGCACCCCCGCCCAGCAGCGGGCTGTAGTAGCTCAGGTAGTAGGGGTGATATTGGAGCAGCGCGGCGCCCTCGGCCACGACCAGCAGGGCCAGCAGCGCGCCCCTGGCAGCCTTGACGAGCGCGGGGGCAAGCCCGGGCCGGCGCGCGAGCAGGACGGCCGGCGCGTCCCACAGCCAGAGCTTCCAGCCGGCCGCTGACAGCACCAGCAGGGCCGGCCAGGTCGGCAGCGTGTAGCGGTCGAACTTCTTCGGCCCGAGCGTCATCACCAGCGTCCAGAGCGCCACGAACGCCAGCAGCGCCAGGAGGGTGCGACGCTCTTCCGGCCAAGGGCGTTTGAACGTTCGAACGTTTGAACGTTTGAACGCACCTGACCAGAGGGCGAGCGGCGCTCCCAGCAGCCCGACCATCATCGCCGGCGTCGCACGGAACAGGTCGGCGACCAGGTAGAACAGCGGGCCGGGGTCGCCCACCGCATTGCCGAGGAAGAACTGCCCGGCGCCGTTCGGCCGACCGCCGTTGGTGACGATCACGGTCAGAAACGAGCGGATCGCGTGGCGCGGGTCGACCCACATGGCCGGCCAGAGCAGCGCGAAGACCGCCGCCGCCGCGGCAAGCCACAGCGCGTACAGCCCGATTGTACGCAGCAGGCGCGCCGCGAGCGTCGGCGCGGGCGCCCGCCAGAGCAGCAGCAGCCCGACCGCCGGCAGCAGGATGAGCGCCGGGCCCTTGGTCAGCAGCGCCAGCCCGGCGAAGATACCAGATGCAACCACCCAGCGGAGCGGGCGCGCGCCTGAGCGGCTGGCGATCAGCGCGCACAGCACGCTCAGGGTCACAAACGTCGTCAGCAGCGCGTCGAGATGGTAGAAGCGCGAGTGCGCGACCAGGTAGGGCGCGGTGGCCCACAGCAGCCCGGCGATCAGCGCCGTCGCGGGCGCGACCAGGCGGCGCAGCAGCAGGTAGCCGATCGGCACGGACAGCGTTTCGAGCAGGGCCGCCGGCAGCCGCAGCCAGGCCAGCTGATCGAGCGCGGTGGCCGGAGCCGGCCAGCCCGCCGCGATCGCCGCGCGCTTGAGCGCCAGGCCGAGCTGGCCGAGCCACAGCAGCGTGATGCCGGGGTGGCCGGTCAGCACCGTGTCGGCCCAGCGCCCGTCTGCGATCGCCCCGCTGAAACGGTCGATCCGCGGCATCCAGTTGTACACCTCGTCGGTGGTGAGGAAGTCGGCCAGGCCGAGCGCGCGTGGCGCCAGCGCGAGACCGGCGAGCGCCAGCACGATCAGCGCGGTCGCCCAGGAAGCCACCGCCAGCGGCGCGCGTTGCGTCGTTGTCCTCTCCTGCGCAGCTTGCATCTGCGGCCTTTCCGATACCTGCCAAACACCTGTCGGGATTGTAGCACAAGACAAGGTTTCGATTGGCAGTGGTCTATTTTTTGAATGACACGATCTGTCACATCGCCATGCTACAATAAGCGCTGTCACAAATTACAATCCCATACTCAGGCCCGATTACAAAATTACACTTTTTGTGGTATTATTTCATTCTGTTGATTATATATGGCTTTAATATCTATTTCGACTGCTCGCGGCCTGGCGAAAGCTTGTCCACGGGACTCGCTTCTCTCAACGAATCCGAGCGCGTGGGGTGCGGGAGCGGCGGAGCCGCTCCCGCACCCCACGCGCTGAGGCGGGCCGGAGCGCGGCAACGCCCCCCGCCCGATTCCGGGCGCGAGCCTACACACATGAGGTTCTATGATTGCTACCCCGACGCGGCGGCACGGCAGCCGGCCGCAGAACGATTCTGAGCCGGCGAAGACCTGGCGCGAGCGGATGAAGGACGCGCGCACCGCCTACGGCAACATCCCCGGAGCGTTCAAGCTGGTCTGGGACGCCGACAAGCGCAACACGATCGTGATGGCCACGCTCACGCTGCTGAGCGCGGCGCTGCCGCTCTCGCAGGCCTATGTCGGCAAGCTGATCGTCGACTCGGTGGTCGGATCGATCGCCGCGAAGGTCGCGCCGCAGGCCGGCCTGACCGCCGCGCTGCCATTTCTGGCGATCGAGTTCGCGCTGCTGATGGTCAGCTCGATCATCTCGCAGGTGCGCCGGCTGACCGAGCATGCCTAAACGCGCGGCTGGGCCACCACATCAACACCGCGGTGATCCGCAAGGCGCTCGCGCTCGACCTGCAGTACTTCGAGGATGCCAGCTTCTACGATAAGCTGCAGAACGCCCGGCGCGAGGCCGACTTCCGCGCGCTCGGGATCATCAACGGCGGCTTCCTGGTGGTGCAGAACCTGATCACGCTGGCCTCGTTCGCGGTCGCGCTGCTGGCCTTCAGCCCGCTGATCGCGCTGATCCTGTTCGGCGCGACGATCCCGTCGTTCATCGCCCAGAACAAGTTCAGCGGCCTGCAGTTCCGGCTGCTGACCTGGCGCGCGCCCGAGTTTCGCCGCATGCAGTACCTCGAGCACGTGCTGACGGTCGACAACAGCGTCAAGGAGGTCAAGCTGTTCGGGCTGGGC
The DNA here is from genome assembly GCA_016717335.1 of Candidatus Ribeiella danica. GTDB lineage: Bacteria > Chloroflexota > Chloroflexia > Chloroflexales > Roseiflexaceae > Ribeiella > Ribeiella danica. Next base: position 2,920,823 of record JADKFS010000001.1, on the reverse strand, counting down.
GAGCCGCTGCTCAAGCGCTACACCGACATGTTCTGGAAGTTCTTCAACGAGGACGAGCACCTGGCGCGGCGGCGCTCGATGATCAGCCTGATCTGGGGCATGGTCGCGTCGGCCAGCTACTACGCGGCCTACGCCTGGATCATCTACGAGGCGGCCGGCGGCCTGATCACGCTCGGCAGCATGACGCTCTACCTGGCGCTGTTCCGCAACAGCCAGGGCACGTTCCAGGGACTGTTCGACAACATGAACCGGCTGTACGAGAACGGCCTGTTCATGGACAACCTGTTCAGCTTCATGCAGCTGATGCCGCAGATGTCGGCGCCCGAGCGGCCGGCCGTAATGCCGCTGCACTTCGAGCGCGGCCTGGAGTTCCGCCACGTCTCGTTCCGCTACCCCGGCCGCGAGGGCTGGGCGCTGCGCGACGTGAACCTGGTGATCGAGCCGGGCGAGAAGATCGCGCTGGTCGGGCCGAACGGCGCCGGCAAGACCACGCTGATCAAGCTGCTGACGCGGCTGTACGACCCGACCGAGGGGGCGATCCTGCTCGACGGCGTCGACCTGCGCGAGTACGATCCCGACGAGCTGCGCCTGCGGATCGGCGTGATCTTCCAGGACTTCGTGCGCTACCAGCTGACGGCGAAGGAGAACATCGGCTTCGGGCAGATCGACCGGCTGGACGACGAGGAGCGGCTCTCGACCTCGGCCGAGCGCGGCGGCGCCGACGAGGTGGTGGCCGAGCTGCCCGAGGGCATGGACACAATGCTGGGGCGCTGGTTCAACCAGGGCCACGAGCTCTCGGGCGGGCAGTGGCAGAAGATCGCGCTCAGCCGCGCGTTCATGCGCGACAGCGAGGTGCTGGTGCTCGACGAGCCGACCGCCGCGCTCGACGCCGAGCGCGAGTACGAGATCTTCCAGCGCTTCCGCGACCTGACCGCCGGCAAGATCGCCGTGCTGATCAGCCACCGCTTCAGCACGGTGCGCATGGCCGATAAGATCGCCGTGTTCGAGGGCGGCCAGATCAGCGAGCTGGGGTCGCACGTCGAGCTGCTGGCGCGCGGCGGCACCTACGCGCGGCTGTTCGAGATGCAGGCGGAGGGGTACCGATAGCCAGTAGTCGGTAGTCAGATGTCAGTAGTCGGTACCGATGATGCCCATTGAATCTCAGCGGTACTGACTACTGGTTGCTGACTACTGACTACTTGACGCGATAAATGGTCACCTCGCCCGACGGGAAGGCCACGTCGGCGAGCTGCGTCAGCTTGGCCAGCCCTTCCGGCGGGTACAGCGCGCGCTCGGTCGGGCCGACGTAGATGAAGTCGACGCCGTACTTCTTCAGCAGCGCGCCGGCCGCCAGCGGGTCGGCCGAGCCGTAGATCGTCGCGACGTCGCTCTTGCGCGGGGCGATCTGCGCCTGCCCGTCCGGGTCGCCGCCGCGCCACTGCTCCTCGTGGCCCGGCCAGCCCAGCACTGTCGCCAGCCCGGTGCTGCCGGCGACCTGACCGAAGCCCTGGCCGCCGAGGTCGTACGAGTCCCCGACGCCCTCCAGCACGACCGCGTCGCCGGGCGCGTTGTCGCGCAGCCAGGCGATCGCGGCGGCCCCGTCCGGCGTGCGCTCGCGCGGCGTCGTGCCGTCCAGCCCCACGAAGGTGCCCTCGCGCAGCGCCTTGCCGGCCGTCAGCCACGGGTAGACCAGCGCGCCGGCCAGCAGCGCGGCGAAGACGGCGGCGAAGACGACCAAGGACCAACGCCCAACGTTTGAACGTTTGAACGTTTGAACGTTCGAACGGGTGAAGATCCACCACAGCGCATACCCCGCCAGCACGCCCCAGATCAGCCAGGCCTGGTAGTAGAACTTGAAGATCGTGTTCATGCGCGACTCGAAGACGTCGCGGATGTACACCACCTCGGTGCCGAAGCAGATCAGGCAGACCAGCGCGCAGGCCCACAGCGCGAAGGCCGGCGCCGGCCGCGCGGCGTGGTCGATCGCCAGCTTGGCCGCGTACACCGCCAGCGCCAGCAGCACCAGCAGCGGGAAGCCGATCAGGATTCCGACCAGCAGCGTCGCCAGGATGACCCACGGGAAGTGGCGCCATGACGCGGGCGAGAGCGACAGCGCGGGCGCGCGCGAGACGATCCCGCTCGGCAGAGCGTCGGTGTTCGGCTGCTCGCCGCGGCCCTGGGCGACGACGTAGACCGCGAGCGGCAGCAGGAACAGCCCGAAGATCGCCAGGAAGTTCTGCAGCGGCGTTCGCGACCATGTCACGAGCCCGATCGTGCGCGTGAGCGTCGCGAGGATCGGCAGGCCGACGAGCGGCTCCTTGCTGCCCACCAGCGAGTGGAAGGTCAGGTAGAACGGCGCGAACAGCACGAACGCCGCCAGCAGCGCGCTGGCAGCCTGGGTGGCGTAGTGGCGCCACCAGACGCGCCGGAGCGGCGAGCCGGGCTCGTCGCCCGCGGCCTGGCCCATGCCGGCGGGGGCGGCGCCCAGCCGAACGTACAGCAGCAGCAGCGCGCCGAGGAACAGCAGGATGTAGGTGGGGAGATCCCAGCTGTTGATCACGTACAGGCTGCCCAGCACGATCCCGGTCAGCGCCAGCTCGGCCCAGCCGCGCCGGCTCAGCCCGTAGGCCGGCGCGCTCGGGCGCGCCAGGGTCTGCAGCGCCAGCGCCAGCGCCAGCAGCCCAAACGGCAGCGACATCACGTGCGGGTGCATGTCGCCGAGCCAGAACGAGAAGAACGGGAACTCGGTGATCGAGTAGCGCCGGGACGGCTGCGCGGCCGGGTCGGCCGGGTCGGGGAAGCTGTCCCAGACGGCGCGCGACGGCGGCCACCAGTCGAAGTCGGCGATCCGGTCGGTCGGCGTGATCACACTGGTGCCCTCGTACTCCCAGCCCTTGAACGGCGGGTCGATCCGCAGCGGCTGGCGCGCGCCCAGGCCGTTCGCGACCGCGCGGGCCATGTCCGGCCCCTGGAGCGCCATGATCATGTGGGTCCCGCTGGCGACCTGCAGCGCGCCGCCCTGGTTGCCGGCCAGCAGCACCAGGACGATCGTGAGCAGCGCCGCCCCAAGCCGACCAAGGGCCAACGACCAAGGACCAACTCGTGCGCGCCTATCGAGGTCTTGGTCTTTCGTCTTTCGTCCTTGGTCTCCCACGGTCAGCACAATCAGGTTCCAGATGATCCCCGCCACCCCCAGCGCCGTCAGCGCGAAGACCAGCGCGAGCGAGAGGTTGTAAGCCGCGCCCCAGCCCACGCCGCTGGCGAGCGACACCATCGCCATGAGCAGGTAGCCGAAGTAGTAGTAGTTGATGCTGTAGCCGGCCAGCCAGGGGTCGTGCGGCGGGAAGCTGGTGCTGCGGCGGATCGCGTTGAACAGCGCGTAGTCCATCGGGCGCTCGGTGCCCCACGGGTTCGGGCTGATCAGGATCTGGTAGTCGTAGCTGCGCAAGATCGCCAGCGCGACCAGCGCCAGCGCGAAGATCGCCTCGTACGCCAGCACCATGCGCCAGTGCTGCGCGAGCCAGCCGCGCAGCGCCGCGAGCCGGCTTGCTAGCGCGTCGCCGGGGGCGCCTGAAGTTTGGGGCGCGAGGCTTGGGGCTTGGGGCTTGGCGCTTGGCGCTTGGGCCCGGTTCACAAGCAAGCCAATCGCGGCGACGGCGACGGCGCAAACCAGCACCAGGCCACGGCCGAACGGCGCCAGCCCGAGCATCGCCAGCAGCCAGGCCAGGTAGCCGGCCAGCAGCAGGCCGAGCGTCTTGCCGAACGCGTAGCCGCGATCGGGCAGCGCCCGAAACAGGAACAGTGTCAGCGGCAGCCCGGCCAGGCCGAACGCCTGAGCCGTGAGCCACCAGATCAAGAGGTCTAACAGCATCACTTCTTCAGCCGCTCAAGCGCCTGGGCTGCCGCGGCGCGGTAGCGCTCGTTTGGCCCGGCGATGTTCAGGTAGCTCTGGTACTGCTCGGCCGCGCGGTCGCTCTGGCCCTGCTGCTCGTAGATCTCGCCAAGGTGGAAGTAGGGCTCGGCCACGCTCGGGTCGGCGGCGACCGCCAGGTTCAGCGCCTCGGCGGCCTTGTCGAGCTGGCCCCAGTGCAGCAGCTCCACGCCGAGCTTGTTGTAGTTGCCGGCGGTCGGCTCGGCCGCGGTGGCCGCGCGGTAGGCCGCCTCGGCCTCGGCCGGGCGCCCGCCGTCGCGCAGAATATCGCCCCAGAACTGGCTGACCGCCACGTCTTTCGGGTGGGCGCGCGCGGCCGGCTCGAGCACCCTGGCCGCGTCGTCGAAGCGCCCCTGGTCGCGGTAGCGCTGCGCCAGCTGGTAGGCCGGGCTGGCGGCGGTCGGGTCGGCCGCGACCTGCGCCTCGAGCTGCTCGAGCGAGCCGGTGTCGGGGGTCGGCTCAGCCGCGGGCTCGGCCGCGGGCGCGGGCTGCTCGGATGCGCCGGGCGACTCCTCCTGCGGCTGGCCCGCGAACGGCGGGTTCGCCGGCACGGTGTCGGCCGCGAAGTCGTACACGCTGTCGTTCACCCGAAAGATCTTGACAGCGTCGTTCTTGTAGACCGTGCTGAGGTACGAGCCGTCCATCCGGTCGAACTTGGCCGCGCCGGCCTCGCCGTAGGCGGCGCGCTCGATCGCCCCGACGTACACGTACCCGACGTGGTACTTCGACAGCAGCCGCAGCGCCTCGCTCTGGTCGGTCGTGCGATAGATCTGCTGCACCTCCAGGTCGCGCTCGTTCACCTGGAACGGGTCGTGCTGCTCGCTGGCGTGCAGCGGGCTGACGATCGTCGGCAGGCCGGTGTTGGCGGCGACCCGCGTGCCGTAGGTCACGTAGAACCACAGGTCGGACTGCAGCACGACCGGCGAGCCGGCGATGTTCTGGTTCAGCCAGCGGATGGCCTCGCCGTCGGCGCGCAGCCTGATATGGACCGGCGCGTCGCCGGGCAGGCCCATGTTGCTGGGCGCGATGTCGAACTCGGCCGTGTCCAGAAACGCCAGCCCGTCGAGCGTCGGCGCGGGCGCCCCTTCGAACCGGTAGGCCAGCCGGCTCGGCACGCCCGCCAGCGGGAACACCAGCGCCAGCGCGACCAGCGTCGCCAGGATGGCCCAGCCGAGCCCCTGCGCGACCGCGCCCAGCCGGCGCAGCCCGCGCAGCAGCCACGGCAGCGCGACGGCGGCCGCCAGCGCCATCAAGATCCAGGACTGCAGCCCGAACTTGAACACCGTGTTCATGCGGTAGGCGTCGCCGCCGTCGAGGTGGTCGCGGATGTAGATCAGCTCGACCCCCAGCGAGACCGCCCAGGCGACCGTCGCCATCCACGCGGCGAACCAGGCCGCGCGCGGCAGCCGCCGCGCCAGCAAAACCACCGCGCCGACGAAGGAGAGCGCGAGCAGCCCGGCTTTCAGAAACCAGGGGCTCAGCCAGACCACCGAGGAGAGCTGCGGAAAGGCCAGCAGGATCGCCAGCAGCGGCACGACGCTGGCCAGCGCGAGGCGCGTCGCTCGCCTGGCGGTGGCCGACGGCGGGCGCGCCACGATCCCCAGCACGGCGGTGCTCTCGGCCGGCTCCTCAAGCGGGGCGGCCGCGGCGGGCACGCGCCGCCGAAAGCCGGGCCGCAGCCGCAGCGCCAGCGCGAACGTCCACGGCGCCAGGATGGCCAGGAACAGCCCGTAGATCAGCAGGTAGGCGCCCAGCGGCGACCCGTCGCGCACCAGGCCGATGCCGCTCACGCCGACCGGCCGCACGTAGCCCTGGAAGAACGGCAGGTACAGCAGCAGCGCCGCCAGCCCGATCGCGCCGATCAGCGCCAGCGCGCCGCCCAGCCTGGCCCACAGGCGCCGGCCCGCGTACGCGCGGTCGAGCCAGGCCCGCCCGAACAGCGCGCCCGCCAGCAGCAGGCCGTAGGTCGGCACGTCCCAGGGGTTCGTCACCGCCAGCGCGCCCAGGGCCAGCGCAACCAGCGACAACGCCGGGACTAGGGACTTGGGGCTTGGGGCTTGGGGCTGGGAATCTTTGGCAAGTCCCAAGTCCCTAGCCCCCAGCCCCAAGGGTCGGTTGTCCAGCAGCTCAAAGGCCAGCGCGATCACCATCAGCGCGATCGGCATCGCGATCAGGTGCGGGTGGAGATCGGCGAACAGGTAGCTCCAGAACGGGAACTCGTTGATCGTGATCAGCTTGTCGCCGTAGATCACGCGGCTCGGCCCCCAGAACCAGTCGCCCAGCCGGTCGCCGAAGCCGGCCAGCCCGCCCGCGAGCGCCTCGCGCACGGGACCCAGGCCGCGCGAGAGGCCGATCGGGAAGGCGGCGGCGAGGTTGCCGAGCAGCGCCACGAACGCCGCGCCGAGCAGCCCGCTGCGCAAGCGCGGCCGGCCAGCCGCGCCACCAGCGCGAACGCGCCGACTAGCGTGAAGGCGAACAGCGTCGCGATCACCAGGTTGAAGCCGACCGCCGGCGCGATGCCGGTCGCCTTGATCGGCAGCGAGGCCAGGAACAGGCCGTAGTAGTAGTAGTTGATCGTGCCGTCGCTGAAGAACGGGTCGTACGGCGGCATGACCGGGCTGCGCAGGATGGCGTTCAGCAGGCCGAACTCGAACGGCTTCTCGCCGCCCCAGACCGGGTGCCACAGGTCGGGGTTGTACGCCCGCAGCGCCGCCATGAGCGCAAACGCGCCGAGGAACAGCGCCTCGACCAGCAGGACGGCGCGGCCGTGGGCCAGCAGGTGGTCGCGGATGGCGCGCAGCCCCTTGGCGAACGACGAACGACGAACGACGAACGACGAACGATTGTCGACCAGCGCCACTTCAGTCGATTCGGGATCGCTGGCCGTTGGTCCTTGGTCGTTGGTCCTTGGCCCTTGGTCCTTGGTCGTCCGCCCGAGCCGCGCCACGATCGCCGCGTCGAGCGCGAGCACCAGCAGCGCGCCCCACAGCAGGCCCCAGCGGTTGTAGCTCCACAGCCGCATGCTCACCGGCATCCAGACGGCGTAGCCCAGCAGCAGCAGGCCGATCAGCCGGGCCCAGGCGAACCCGCCGTCGCGCTGGCGCCCGAAGATCAGCACGGCCGCGGGCAGGCCGAGCGCCAGGAGCGCGTAGCAGGCCAGCAGCCAGAGCAGCACCGCGACCGGCTGCGAGTCGGCCAGCCGGTTCCAGGCGTACTCGCCGACGGCCGGCAGCTTGAACACCGGCGTGTCGAGCCGGGTCTCGTTCGGCTGCGGCAGCGCGGCGGGCCGGGCCGAGAGCGCGGTCGTCAGCACGGCCGGCGGCGGGGCGGCCGCGTCACGCAGGACCTGGTAGATCCGGGTGTCGCCGCTGGCGTAGACCTGCTGGATCTGGCCGGCGCTCGCCAGCGCGTCGAACTTCGCCAGGCCGGCCGGGTCGTACAGCGCGCGCTCAAGCTGACCGACGTAGACATACTCGACGCCGTAGAGCCGCAGCGTCCGCAGCGCCTCGGCCTGGTCCGGCGAGGAGTAGAGCTTCTGGATCAGCGCCTGGCGCGCCGCCAGCACCGGCCCGACGTCGGCCACGCTGCGCTGCTGGGTCTCGTGCCAGGGCCAGCCGAGCAGCGTCGGCAGGCCGGTGTAGATCGACACGCGCCCGCCCCAGCGGTACGCCTCGGTGTGGGCCTCCAGCACGATCGGCGTGCCGGCGACGTTGGCGCGCAGCCAGTCGAGCGCCGCGGCGTCCTGCTCGAAGGAGAACTGCTGGTTGTTCTCGCCCCAGCCCGCGCGCTCGGAGCGCATGAACGCGACGCCGTCGAGCGTCGGGCCGACCCGCGAGTCGATCCGGTCGGCCAGGCGCGCCGGCGTGGCGGTGAGCGGGTAGACCAGCGCCATGGCGATCAGCAGGCCGGCCGCGCCGCGCCAGGCCAGGCCGTAGCCGCGCGTCTTGAGCCGCCCGGCAGCCGGCCACAGCGCAGTGAGCGCGGGCGCCGCCGCGAGCGCGAGCAGCACCCAGCTCTGCATGCCGAACTTGAACACCGAGTTCATGCGGCCGATGTCGCCCTTGGCGACCACGAACTCGGTCCCAAGCGCGATCAGCAGCCCGGCCAGCGCCCACAGCAGCGGCAGCAGCGTCGTCGGGCCGACCACAAAGCGCCGGCCGGCGGCCACGGCCGGAGCCAGGTCAACCGGCACGGGCGGCGCGGGCTCGTCCAGCTCGATCAGCGGCAGGGCCAGCTGCACGTACGGGTCGGCCAGCGGCTCCGGGCTAGCATCGGCGGGCGGCAGCGCCGGGGCGCGCAAGGCGCCGACGGCCGGCCGCTCGCGGCCAAACAGCAGATCGAGCAGCAGCCCGAGCGCAGCGCCGGCGAGCGGGAGCAGCAGCGCGGGCGCGCTGGCCTTCAGCGCCACGGCCAGGATCGCCAGCAGCAGCGCGCCGCCGCCCATCAGCGCCAGGCGCAGCGGGCTGGAGCCGCGCCGGTAGTACAGCAGCAGCGCGCCGCTCGCCAGCAGGAACAGCCAGAGCCCGTAGATCTTCAGGAAGTCGGCCGCGGGCGTGCGCTCGCCGCGCCACAGCTGGAACCCGGCGTAGTCGGTGGCGAACGAGCGCGTGAACGGCAGGAACAGCAGGATGCTGCCCAGCACGACCACGCCCGACGACAGCGCCCATGCCAGCGCGACCGGCGGCCAGCGCTCGCCGCGCCGCAGCCGCAGCCACGCCAGCAGCGCCAGCGTCAGCACGCTCAGCCCCAGGTAGGTCGGGTAGTCCCAGGTGTTGGTGGCCCGCAGCGCGCCCACCACCAGCGCGAGCAAGACCAAGGACGGAAGACCAAAGACCAACTGGCGCACGCCCTTTCGTCTTTCGTCTTTGGTCCTTGGTCGTACTAGGGCAACCATCAGCCCGAGCGCGGCCAGCGCCAGCGGCAGCGCGATCATGTGGGCGTGCAGGTCGGCGAACAGGAACGTGAAGTACGGGAACTCGTTGATCGTGCTGTCCTGCAGGTCCATCCCGACCAGCCGGCTGGCATCCCAGAAGGCCCACTCGGCGCGGCCGCGGCACTGCTGCTGCCCGGCGTAGCTGCTGACCTCGCACTCGGCCGGCAGCCCCGCGAACGTCGGCGTCGCCGAGCCGGGCAGATACCACAGTGCCTGGGTCAGCGGGCTCAGCAGCACCACGAACGCCGCGGCGGCGACGCCGGTCGCGATCGCGCGGCGCTCCTTTCGAGACCAGGAGACCGGGAGACCAGGAGACCGGGAGACCGGGAGGCTATCGTCGAGATCTTCTGCTTGTCTGCTTGTCTGCTTGTCTGCTTGTCTCCTGATCGCTCGCTCGACTCGGCTTCGGCCCGCCGAAAGATTATAGGCGGCGCCCCAGGCGCCCAGCGCCGTGAGCGCGAACAGGGTCGGCACGGCCAGGTTGTACGCGGTCGTCGGGACGATCCCGGTCATATGGGTCAGCGCGCCGACGATCACGAAGCCGAAGTAGTAGTAGTTGATGTAGCCGCCGGCGAACCAGGGGTCGTACGGCGGGAACGACGCGCTCTTGAGCACCGCCGTGAGGAAGGCCAGGTCCATCGGCTTCTCGCCGCCGCGGGCCGGGTGCCACAGGTCGGGGTTGAGCGCGCGGATCAGCGTGAAGCCGAGGAACGCCAGCAGGAACAGCCCCTCGGCGGTGAGCAGCGCGGCCCGCCTGCGCCGCGCGAAGGCCACGATCTCGGCGCGCGCGCGCCAGCCGGCCAGCGCTCCGGCGGCGATCAGCAGCCCGGCGCACAGCCAGACCGAGCCGGGCGAGAACGCCATGGCGTTGGCGCTGCCGAGCAGCCACGCGCCGTACGCGACGAGCAGCAGCCCGAGCATCTTCGCCAGCGCGAAGCCGCGGTCGGGCAGGCCCGCCATCGGCCGGAACAGCAGCGCGAAGGTGGCCAGGCCGAGCAACTCAAGCGCCAGCAGCCAGAACAGCCAGGGCACCTGGTTGGTCAGCCCGGCCGGGTCGAACAGCGCGGCCCAGCTGCCCGCGGCGCGGAAGCTCGGCCACTGGTCCTGCGTCAGCCGCAGCGCGGTCGGCACCTTGCTGCCGCGCAGGGTCGGGATCTTGTAGACCTCGTCCCAGGCCACGTCGCTGGCGATCAGCTGCTCGGCGCGCGCGCGGGTGAACTCCGGCGTCTTCTTGAAGATCAGCACGCGCGGGTGATCGTAGACGCTGAACGCCTCCTCGGCGCCCTGGTCGGGGATCGGGATGCCGAACAGCGTCGGGTAGGACGTAATGTCGGCGACCTGCGCGAAGCCAAGCTCGCCGCTGAACAGGTAGTGGTAGTAGCGCGTCAGGGCCGGGTAGCGCATCGGCAGGCGCGTGGCCGAGCCGTAGACCCGGTTGCTGCTCAGGATGATGTAGTCGGACTGGTCGAGCTGCTCGAACAGGCCGGGCACCTGCTTGCCGTCTTTGTCGGGGTAGCCGGTGTACTTGATCTGGTCGTCCTCGCCGTAGGGCGCCATCTGGACGTTGAAGTAGAAGCCGCCGCCCTGGGGGAAGCCCGGGTCTTTGAAGGCCCGCCGCCCGTCGACCGAGAGCGGAAGCGCGTCGTCCCACTGCTCGGAGGTGATGGTCGAGCCGGCCGGCACGTGCTCGTACATCCAGCGCGAGGCCATGATCCGCGAGTGCGGCCGCGTGTAGATCCGGGTGAACGCGTAGGCCCAGCAGAACGTGCCGGCGACGACGAGGATCAGCGGAACCCATCGCATTGCAGATTGTAGATTGTAGATTGTAGATTTCCTCTGCGCCCAATCTGCAATCTGCAATCTGCGATCGGCAACCCAGACGAGGCCCCAGGCAGCGAACAGCGCCAGCAGGCCGTAGAGCAGCAGGTAGTAGCGCATGGTCATGCCGAACTGCCCGCCCTGCCATGCGAAGTAGAACGCGACCCAGCTCCACGGCAGCAGGTGGACCAGCCGGCGCCGCAGCGGCGACCAGCCGGCGCCGTTCAGGCCCGCCCAGGCCGCGCGCGCGAGCAGCACGCCGGCGACAGCCCAGCCGATCCAGGCGGCTAGCCCGAGCGGCAGGCCCATGCCCCACAAGACCATGTTCTGCAGCGGGAACAGGAATGGCGTGCGGCCGGCCCACTGCTGGCTCGGCGGCGAGTCGAGCTCGCCGCTGACGTAGCCGCCGATCGTGCTGATATTGTCGATGAAGCGCGGGTCCGGCCGCAGGTCGAGCAGCGACGTGCCGACGAACGCGTCGGGCTGCATCAGCCGGAAGCTGGCGATCGTGACCAGGCCGGCGAGCACCAGCAGCGCCACGCCGACGCGCGGGAGCAGCGGCCGGGCGACCTTCGAGCCTTCGCCCGCGCCCCAGATCCGCTGCGCGACCGCCAGGATCGCCAGCAGCCCGAGCGTGGCCATCGTGACGCGGCAGGCCATCGCCGCGCCGATGCTGAGGCCCAGCGCCGTCGCGCTGCCCCAGCCGCCATCCTGCGCGAGGCGGACCGCCCAGTAGACCGACAGCAGCGTGAAGAAGGCCGTGGCCGAGTCGACCGTGAAGAAGTGCGCGATCTGGATCGGCAGCGCCGCCAGCGCCAGCAGCAGCGCCGCCAGCAGCCCGACGCGCCGGCCGTACAGCCGCCGGCCGATCAGAAAGATCACCACCACGCCGAGCAGCTCGAACAGCGCCGACAAGGCCCGGCCGACCCGGTAGACGAAGTAGTAGCTGGTCAGGTCGTTGCCGCTGGGGTTCAGCAGCGGCTGCAGCAGCGTGAGCTTGGGCACGCGCAGGTCGGGGTTCGGCACCTGCGGCAGCTTGCCGTAGTTGACCGCATCGGCGGGCGACACCGTCGGCGCAAGGGCGCTGTCGGGCGTCAGCAGCACGGCCGTGATATGGGTCAGCGTCTCCGGCAGCATGCCGTAGACGTAGAAGGTGTGGCCGGTGTTGCGCGGGTTGAGCGGGCTGCGCGCCGAGTCGATGTACTCGCCCAGGCTGAGCGGCATCTTCAGGTGGTCGGCGACGTCGGTCATGAACCGCTCGTCGGGGTGCTGGCCGGTGTCGCTATCCCACCCGAACAGGTTGAGCGTGCTGAGCGAGGCGCCGAGCGCCAGAATCGCCGCTAGGATGACCCATGTGAGCCAGGCCGCCGTTCGAGGGGCGCCGGCTCTGGCCGCTGGGGCTGGTGGAGTGTTGTCTTCGGAGGCCCAGTTGCTGGTCATAGGCGTATGCGGCTCGTCTCGCGAGCAGTATATGGCTGCATAAGGCATATCTCGACGCAGGGAACCATCGTATTATAGGCATGATCGCGGGCCGCGTCCAGTCTATCATTGCTCGTGATTGTGGATAGAACTGTGCTACGCATCGTCGGCAAGCAGGCGCACGTCGTCGGCATCCACATCTGCGATCAGGCTGACCGGCGACTGCGCCAGGCGCAGCGCGGCGGCGCGCGGCCGCGGGTCGCCCTCGTGGTCGAGCGCCCACTGCGCGTGCTCGACCAGCAGCGCCAGCTCCAGCGCGCGCCCGACCGTCAGCGCGAAGCGGCGGGCGCCCAGCTCAAGCGACGCGCCGCCGGCCTGGGCGGCTCGCTCCAGCCAGACGTCCGCCTGGGCGAACGCGGCGGCCGCGGACTGCCCGGCGGCGATCAGGCGCGTGTCGCGCGCCGACTCGACCGACTGCCGGGCGCGCTGCTTGAGCGCCCGCCAGCCCGCGCCGGCCTCGCCCACGGCGCGCAGGGTATCCAGCGCCAGCACGTTGGTCGTCCCCTCCCAGATCGGCAGCACCTGGCTGTCGCGCAGCAGCGCCGGCAGGCCGGTATCCTCGACATAGCCCGCGCCGCCGAACGCCTCCAGCACCTCGCTCGCGACGGCGACGGCCTGGCGCGCCGTGGTCAGCTTCGCGATCGAGGTGAGCATGCGCAGCAGCGCGGCCTGCTCCTCGTCGAGCTCCCCGGCCTCATCGCGCCCGATCAGCTCCACCAGGTAGAAGCTGAGGTGAAACGCGCCCTCCAGCTCGGCCTGCAGCCCCGCCAGGGTGTCGGCGTGGAGCGGCTTGTGCGCCAGCGGCGCGCCGAAGGCCACGCGCCGGCGGGCGTAGTCGCGCGCGAGCGCCAGGCCGCGCCGCATGAACGCGACTGCCGTGACACTGTTCCAGGTGCGCGTGAGGTGCAGCATCGGCACGATGTTGCGCACGCCGTTGGACGGGCCTAGCACAAGCTGCGCCGGCGCGCCGTCGAGCAGCAGCTCGGCGGTCGGCACCTTGCGCGTGCCGAGCTTGTCCTTGAGCCGATTGACCTGGATGCCCTGCAGCCGCCCATTCGCGTCGCGCGTCTCCAGGTAGAACAGCGCCAGCCCGCGCCCTCCCAGCGGGCTGCCGACCGGGCGCGCGAGCGTGAGAGCCATCTGCGAGGTCGTGGCCGAGGTAAACCACTTGCGGCCGTACAGCCGCCAGGCGCCATGCTCGTCCTGGCGGGCCGCCGTCTCCGACAGGCCCACGTCCGAGCCGCCGGTCAGCTCGGTCATCCACTGGCCGCTGGTCCAGAACCGCGCCGGGTCGCGGCTGGTCAGGCGCGGCACGGCGCGCTCGATCAGCGCGCGGTTGCCCGAGCGCAGCAGCGTGCGGGCCGCGCCGTCGGTCATCGCCAGCGGGCAGGTGTAGACATCGGTCGAGGGGTGGAACAGGTAGGCCAGCGCGAACTGGTACGGCCGGGCGAAGCGGCCGGAGCCGGGCTCGTAGGCGGCGGCGACGACCCCGCGCTCGGCGGCCAGCCGCTCGGCCGCGCGCCAGAGCGGCGTCACCTCGATCCGGTCGATCCGCTCGCCCCAGGCGTCCCACTGGATGAGCGCCGGCTCGCTAAGCCGGTCGGCCAGCTGCATCCGGTACAGCTCGCCGCCCGACAGCTCGCCCATCTCGCGCAGCGAGGGCTCGAGGCCGGCGAGGAGCTCGGGCGGCAGCGCGCGCCTGAGGTACGAGCGCAGGACGCGATCGTCGTCGTACTGGTTGCCGAGAGCCGGAGCGGGCTGGTTGAACAGCGTGCTCATGGTGCACCTCGCGACATTCATGGGTTATGCGAGTGCAGTATAGCACAGAGGGGGCGCAGCGCCCCCAGACCCCCTCCGGCAAATGATGCCGTCTCCATTTCAATGCCAGTGGCGGATGCCTCACACCATTCGAGCACGGCCTGTGCACATCCCGCCGCGCCTGGATTCAGCCGGGCATGCACCACAAACGCTGAGAATGAGACGGCATTCCTTTTGGGGTCCAGGGGCGCAGCCCCGGCCGGGGGTGGCGGGGGTGGCGGCCCACCCCCGCCCGCGCGCCGCGCAGGCGAACTGAGCTGAGGTGGAGCCCACGCCCACGCGGGGCACGGGGGGCGCGCAGCCCCCCGATCACTTCCTCGCCACAATGATGCCATAAAAGCCGGAGATCGCCCTCACCCGACCATCCTCGATCGCCAGCTGAAAGAACTCGGCGCAGCGCGGCGGCGCGGCGAGCAGCCAGCGCTCCAGCTCGGCGCGCTCGGTCTCGGGCATGCGCATCCGCGCGGCCCAGTCGGCGAAGTCGTAGCGCTTGGCGCGCAGCGGCTCCACGTGCTCGACCGCTAGCCCGGCTGCCTCGATCCAGCCGCGCCATTCGCCGACAGTGTAGGCGCGCGCGTGGCTCGGGTCGCGCCAGCGCTCGAAGCGATCCATGAACGCGCTCAGCTCCGCGTCCTCCGGCCCCATGTTGTCGTCGAGCAGGAATCGCCCGCCCGGCCGCAGCACCCGCGCGACCTCGTGGACGTAGCGCTGCGGGCGCGGGAAGTGGTGCGGCGCGATCCGCGTCGTCACGACGTCGAAGCTGGCGTCGGCGAACGGCAGGTCCTCGGCGTCGGCCAGCTCGAAGCGCACGTTGGCGAGCCCCTGGCCGCCGATGAACTGCTCGGCCGCCCGCAGCATGGCCGGCGTCAGGTCGCTCGCGACCACCTCGCGGGCGTGGCGCGCGAACGCCAGCGCGGTGTGCCCGCCGCCGGTCGCGATGTCCAGCACCCGCTCGTCGCCGCGCAGCCGCGCCAGATCGAGCATCAGCGCCAGGTCGTCGCCGTGCGCGTGGCTCTGGCTCGTCACGTAGCTCTGCGCCGTCGCGCCAAACTGATCCTGCACCAGCCGTTTGATCGATCTATCGTCCATTGTTGTTGCTCCTATGATCCATACCTGCGAGCAAGTATACTGGCGCGCTTTGCATTATTCAAACTGATGTTGCTAATCAAATGGATAGGCTTCTTCTATATGCCAGGCAGGGATCGAGTATACTATAGCGCGCTGCGCTGAAAACGAGCGTTTGGATGCCCTCCCCTTTAGCTATGCGGCGCGCTGTATCAGCCAGGCGGAACCGAACGTTCGCCGGATCTACCCGGCAGGCAGGTGAGCGATGGACATCCCCAAGCTTCGGATCTTCGCGACGGTCGCGCGGCTGGGCAACTTCACGCGCGCGGCCGAGCTGCTCTACCTGACCCAGCCGACCGTCTCGCAGCAGATCGCCGCGCTGGAGGCCCAGGTCGGCGCGCCGCTGATCGAGCGGCTGCCGCGGCGGCTGAGGCTCACGCCGGCCGGCGAGGCGCTGCTGCCCTACGCCGAGCAGATCCTGGCGCTGGCCACCGATGCCGCCGAGGCGGCGCGGGCCGCCGCCGGCCTGGCCGACCGCACGCTGCGCCTGGGCGCCGGCCACACGCTGGCGACCTACCTGCTGCCGGATCTGCTGAGCCGCTACCGCGACCTCTACCCGCGGCGCCTGGTGCGGATCAGCGTCGGGAACACCGCAGAGCTGCTGGAGCTTGTCGCGACGGATACGGTCGAGCTGGCGCTGGTCGGCTCGCCGGCCGATCACGCGCGGGTGATCGTCGCGCCGTTCATGCACGACCGGCTGGTGGTGATCGTCGCGCCCGACGACGCCTGGGCCGCGCGCGAGGCGATCGAGCTGGCCGAGCTGCCCGAGCGGGTGCTGCTCACGCGCGAGCCCGGCTCGGCGCTCCACGCCACGGTCGAGCGGCTGCTGGGGCCGGCGACGCTGGCCGGCGACCGGGTCATCCTGCTGGGCGAGACCGAGGCGATCAAGCGCAGCGTCGAGGCCGGGCTGGGCGTGGCGCTGGTGCAGGAGATCGCGGTGGAGCGCGAGGTCGCGGCCGGCAACCTGCGCGCGCTGGCGCTGCGCGGCGGCGACGACACGCGCACCTACGCCTACGCGCGCCGCGCCGGCCGGCCGCTCTCGGGGGCCGCCGAGGATCTGGTGGCGCTGCTCGCGCACCTGCGCTAGCGGGATTGCAGATTGTAGATTGCAGATCGAGCCAGGGGCTTGGGATGTAGGGCCCGGGCCATGTCGCCTGGTCACCTGGGTGGTGGCTGCATGCCCGGAAGGGAACCGCTAGATCCTGCGCAGCGTCTGGGCGTTCAGCGCGACGATCACGGTGCTGAGCGACATCAGCACCGCGCCGACCCAGGCCGGCAGCACCAGCCCGACGCCTGCCAGCGCCCCCGCGGCGAGCGGCAGGGCGATCGCGTTGTAGCCCACTGCCCAGCCGAGGTTTTGCACCATCTTGCGATAGCTGGCCCGGCTCAGCCGGATGATCCGCGCGATGTCGCGCGGGTCGTCGCGCACCAGCACGATCCCCGCCGCCGCGCGCGCCACGTCGGTGCCGGCGCCGATCGCGATCCCGACGTCGGCCTGCGCCAGCGCCGGCGCGTCGTTCACCCCGTCGCCAACCATCGCCACCATCGCGCCGCCGCGCTGCAGCTCGCGGACGTGCGCGACCTTGTGCTCGGGCAGCATCTGCGCGAAAACGGTGTCGATGCCAAGCTCGTCGGCGACCCAGCGGGCGACATCCTGGCTGTCGCCGGTGAGCATTGCGACGCGCAGGCCCTGCGCGTGCAGGCCGGCCACCGCCTCGCGCGCCTCGGGCCGGATGACGTCGGCCAGCGCGAAGGCCGCCAGCACGGTCGCGCCCTCCAGCAGGTAGACCACCGTCTGCCCGCGCTCGCCCCAGCGTCCGGTCGCCGCGGCCAGCTCTGGCGAGCGCGTGGCGCCGGCCTGCTCCAGCAGCCGCGGCCCGCCGACCTGCAGCGCCCGACCATCCACGACCGCCTGGACGCCGCGCCCCGGCAGCGCCAGGAAGCTCGCGACCGGCGGGAGCGTCAGGCCGCGCTCGGCCGCCGCCGCGCTCAGCACCCGCGCGATGATATGCTCGCTGTCGCCCTCGACGGCCGCGGCCAGCGCCAGCGCGTCGCTCTGCGCCAATCCCGCGGTCGTCGCGACGGCCGCCAGGCTCTGCTCGCCCTTCGTCAGCGTGCCGGTTTTGTCGAAGACCACCGTGTCGACCAGGCGCGCCTGCTCCAGCGCGAGCCGGTCGCGCACCAGGATGCCGTTGCGGGCCGAGAGGGTGGTCGAGATCGCGATCACCAGCGGGATCGCTAGGCCGAGCGCGTGCGGGCAGGCCACCACCAGCACCGTCACCACGCGCTCGATCGTGGCGGCGTTGAAGCCTTGCGCGATCGTCCAGGCGATCAGCGTGACGAGCGCGAAGCCGAGCGCGACCCAGGTGAGCCAGTAGGCCGCGCGATTCGCCAGATCCTGGGCGCGGCTGCGGCTGCTCTGGGCCTCGGCCACCAGCCGCATAATGCCGGACAGCGCGGTCTGCTCGCCGATCCGGGTGATCTCGACCCGCAGCGATCCGCTGCCGTTGACGGTCCCGGCGATGACTTCCGCGCCGAGGTGCTTGTGCACCGGGCGGCTCTCGCCGGTGATCATCGACTCGTTGAGCTGGCTCTCGCCCTCGCGCACCACGCCGTCGGCGGGCACGCTCGCGCCGGGCCGCACGAGCACCAGGTCGCCCGCACGCAGCTCGGCCGCCGGCACGGTCGTGCTGCGCCCGCCGACGATCAGCTCGGCGGTGTCGGGCAGCAGCTTCGCCAGCTCGTTCAGCGCGCTCTGGGCGCTGCCGATCGCGCGCATCTCCATCCAGTGGCCGAGCAGCATGATCGTGACCAGCGTCGCCAGCTCCCAGTAGAAGTCCATGCCCGCGAGCAGCCCGAGCGTGATCGCCACGCTGTAGGCGTAGGCGGTCGTGATCGCCAGCGCCACCAGCGTCATCATGCCGGGTGCGCGGGCGCGCAGCTCGCCGGCCGCGCCGCGCAAGAAGAGCCAGCCGCCATACCAGTAGATCACGCTGCCCAGCGCCAGGCCGAGGTACTCGGAGCCGGGAAAGGCCGGCGCTGTGTAGCCGAGCAGATCCTGGAACAGCTGCGCGTAGATCACGATCGGGAGCGTCAGGATTAGCGAGATCCAGAACGGGCGGACGAACATGCCCGGCGAGTGCCCGGCGTGCGGATCGTGGCCGGCGTGTGCGGCGTGGTCGGCCGGAGCGGCCTGGCTGCTACGCGCGGCGTGGCCGGCGTGCGGATCGTGCTGGTCGTGTACGATATGATCGGCGTGCTGGTCGTGGCCGGCGTGTGCGGCTGAGGCGGCGTGGCCGGCGTGCTGGTCGTGCTCGTGGCGTTCGGCCGCGTGCGCCGTCGGAATATATTCTCGCTGTGTGCTCATCTGGCTTACCTCCTGAATATCCTGCCGTTGCAGCATCTTCAGTGTAGCCGTCGACGCGGCGGGAGGGTAGCGCCGGATGGCGCTGCGCATACCCGCCAAATAGCCTACGCGGCGCTATCGGCAATCACGATGCCAGCAAAGCCGCCCTCTCCCGGCTGGGAGAGGGCGGCTTTCGGGGTAGGCACGTAGCAGGAGCGGCGCGCCGTGACAGCCGGCGCGTGGCTGCTACGCCGGCACGGCGTGCACGATCAGGCGGTGGTCGTTTACGCCAAAGGGCACGCAGGTGATCAGCGTCAGCTGCTCGGATGCGGTGGTCTCGAGCACCCAGGTCTCGCGCGGCAGCACAGTCAGCAGCTCGGTCACGACGTAGCGGCGCGGCTGGCCGTCGGTGGTCACCAGCACCTCGTCGCCGACCTGGATCTCCGGCAGGTGGTTGAAGATCTTGTCGGGGAAGTCCGAGTGCCCGCCCATGATGATATTCCCGGCCGTGCCGGGCAGGGCGCCGATCGGCCAGAAGTGCCCGACGTCGGTGGCCGGCACGTCCCAAGCGCCCATGGTCGAGCCGCGCTCCTCGACCGCGACGTCGACGCCGATCCGCGGGACGCTGACGTGCGTGGGGCGCACGCTCTGCCAGGCCTGCCCGGCGTCGTCGACCGGCTGGCTGGCCGTCTCGGGCGCCGGGTGCGCCGCGAGGTAGCTGCGGCCGAGCGGAGCGAGGGCGACCGTGGCGGGCCACTGCAGCTCGGGGTGCAGCTCGAAGCGCGCCCGCTCGAAGTACTGCACCAGGTAGGTCTGGCCGTCCTGCTGGCTCGTCTCGGTGAAGGCCTCGGAGATTGGCAGGCCGAAGATCGCCCGCCCGCCGTACTGCGTGAAGAATTCGCGGAAGCTGCCGTCCAGCGTGTGGCCGGTCGTCTCGAAGGCGATTGCGCCCTCAGCGGCGGCCCCGGCCGGCTGGAAGGCCGGCTCGCCCTCGCGCCCGGCGCTGGCCCAGCGGCCCAGGTCGGCGACCTCTACCTGGCCGAGGTCGGCGCGCAGGACCAGGCGGGCGCGCTCGAAGTACTGGGTCGGCTGGCCGTCCTCGATGAATACCTCGGTCAGCGGCAGGCCGAAGACGAGCGCGCCGTTCAGCGTCTCGTAGAACGTGCGGAAGGTATAGGCCAGCGTGTGGCCGGTCTCAGAGAACAGGATTGGGGCGCCGGGGCCGGCATCTGCGTGCGCGGGGGCAGCTTGCGCCCAGGGGGCGAGGAGGAGTAGGAGGAAGAGGAGCGCTTGCCATTTGCGGATCATATGCCTGCCTGACTTCATGTTTCAGGCAAGAGCGCTGGTTTGTGCTGCGGTATGGCCGACATCGGCCGCGAGCGAGCACAAAAAACCGGCTGCTCTCGCGTTGCGAGAGGAGGCCGGTTTCATGTCTAGCTCGCCGAGGCCCTACATGACCAATAGCAGGCACTCGGGTCGTCGCTTCCTCCAGGACTAGGGATCTTCAGTTTTCGATTGTCCCGGCGGGCGATGCGCGGGCGGCTTGGCAGCTCCGCGATACCTTCCCACTAGAACGTCAGAATGTTGCGGGTATCGTATATTTCCTGAGAGCAACATTTCCTATCTAGTATTATATCTGGGGCGGGCGATGAATGGAAGTTACAATCCACTCATCGCCGTGCGCCAGCTGGCGCGGGCTGACGCGGCTGGGTTGCGTCCCAATGCCCTCGCGCGGCCCCGCGGCGCGCGGAGGGCGGCCGCCGCGCAGATGGCGTTTTTGTCATACTTGAGCTATTCAGTCGATTGTGAACCCCACCCCCTGCCCCCTTCTGGGGTAGATTTTTTCCAGATGGCATCTGGCTGCCATTGCCCTCACCCCCCTACCCCCCTCTCCCACTGGGAGAGGGGGATTCGTGGTGGTGCTGCGGTGCGCTGCTCCGCAGCGCACCGCAGCACCACAGGATACAGCCACTCCCCTTCCAGGGGAGGGGGCAGGGGGTGGGGTCATTGCCGCAGTACAATGCGCAAAAACAACCCCCGAAAGCCGCCTGCCAGGGGCGGGGGTAAGTATTGGCTGTGGAGTTTCGGCTTCCCACTCCTCCAGCCAGACCCCCTCTCCCGACGGGAGAGGGTCTTTTCCCCCTTTTTTTTTTTTGCCCGCCGGGCGGGGGGCCCCCCCCCGGGGGGGGGGGGGGGGGGGGGGGGGCGGGGTCCCCCCCCGGCGCGGCCCCCCCCGGGGCGGGGCCGGCCGGGGGGGGGGGGGGCCTCCCCCGCCCGGGGGCGGGGGGCCGGGGGGGGGGGGGGGGGGGGGGGGGGGGCCGCGGGGGGGGGGGGGGGGCCGGCCCGCGGGGGGGGGGCCCTTTTGGGTGTTGGGGCCCCGCCGGGCCGGGGGGGGGCCCGGGGCCCCGGGCCTGGGTCTTCTCGGGGGGGGCCGGGGGGCGGGCGGGGGGGGGGGGGGGGGGGGGGGGTGCGCCCCCGGGCTCCCCCCCCCCCCCGGCCCGGGGCCCCTCCCCGCGGGGGGGGGGCCCTCCCCCCCCCCCCCCCCCCCCCCCCCCCCCCCCCCCCCCCCCCCCCCCCCCCCCCCCCCCCCCCCCCCCCCCCCCCCCCCCCCCCCCCCCCCCCCCCCCCCCCCCCCCAAACCCGGGCGGCCCCCCCCCCCCCCCCGCCCCCCCCCCCCCCCCCCCCCCCCCCCCCCCCCCCCTTCCAAAAGGGGGCGGGGGTGAGGGTCACCAGCGAGCCGGCGACAGCCAATGCTATCCCTGGCGCTTGCGCCGGCGCCGCCGCACCAGCACAAAGACGACGATCACCGCCGTCGTGAGCAGCATAATGCCCCACACGAGTCTGGCTCTGTCCGCCAGCTGCTGCTGCTCGGGCGTCATGACGCCCGTTCGAGGCAGCACGTCCGGCCCCGAGGAGCGGCCCGCCAGCGCGAACAATCCAGTCTGGTTCGCCGAGCCGCAGATCCGGCCGCCGGCAGCGTCCGGCGTGGTCGGCAGCGCGACCCAGGCGCCGGCGCCCTCGTCGTAGCGCATGATAACCAGGCTCGCAGCGTCGCCGCCGGCTTTGGCGAGATCGCCGGCCGTGTAGTCCAGGCAGACCTGGAACGAGTTCGCGAGATTGGGCTGGTCGATCGGCTGGCCGTTCGCGTCGAACAGCGTGGCCTCGACCGCCGCGCCAAGCAGGGTGTACCCGTCGCTCGCCGCCGGCAGCTGGCCCGCCGCGACCGGCGCGACTTCAAGCGTGCCGGGCGCGCTCAGGGTGTTGGCCGCTATCAGCACGTCCCCCGCGCTGGTCGTGATCGCCGTCGCGACGCCGGGCTCGACCGGCTTCTGAATGGCGCCAGGGCCGCCGCTCGGCGGCGGGGTGACCGCCGGAGTCGGCGGGATGCCGGGGGTGGCGGTCGGGACGGTCTGGCCGAGCGGGCGCTGCGCCGGGGTGGCCCAGGCGCTCGTGCCGGCGCCGAGCAGCAGCAGCACCACGATCAGCACCGTAAGCATGAGCGGGCGGGCTGGATTGGCGACAAGGTTTCTTTTCATTGATCGGACTCCTTTGTGCGGTGATGATCTGGTACGATGTCACGGTGTGGTGAAGGCTAGCTCGATCCGCTGGTCCCGGTCGAGCCGCAGCGTGTAGACGACCGAGTCGCCCTGCTGTAGTTGCGGCGCTAAGCTCGCCAGCCGCGCGTGCTGCGGAAGCTGCACCCGCACGCTGAGGGGCAGCGCAGCGGTGCCGGGCTGCTTCTGGATCGCCAGGCTGTAGCGCCAGCCGCCGGCCTCGCGCACGACCACGCCGGCCGGCAGGCGGTAGCGAAATGTCGTCGCGCGCTCCTCGTCCATCGGCACAACCACAAGCGTCTCCAGGGAGAAGCTGCCGCCCGCGCCAGGCTCGAGCTTCGCGTCGCCATCCTCCGATGTGCTCTCGAAGAGCCAGTCGCCTGGTATCGGCTGCGTCTGCGCCGCGACGAGCCGGCTGTCGGCCGGGACGAGCGCGCGCAGGTAATCCCAGTAGCAGCCGACGAAGTAGTCTTCATAGCGGGTAATCTTTTCACGTTGCCGCCAGCTGCACCCGTGGGCGCGCGGCTGGCGATTGGCGTGCCGGACGGTCAGGCTGGCGATTGGCGCGCGCGGGTCTGAGAGGTCGACCGTGTAGCTGATCGTCTCGGCGATGCTCGGGAACACCTTGTTGTAGCCGACATTCGAGTCGACCACCATGAGAAAATCGTGCGCGCCCGGGCGCACCGCGCCATCCCAGCCCCGGCGCGCGAGCAGGCCGGCCGCCTCGGGCTGGTCTACATACAGCAGAATATGTCGCTCGTCCAGCGCCTGCCTGAGCGCGCCCCCAAGCGCCGCGAGGCCGCGGGCGTCGACGCCGCTCGCGAACCGGCGCGCGATCGCGCGCCCGAGCGTCTCCATAAACGACTTGCGATCCGTTCGAAAGTTGAGATTGTACTGCTCGCGCATGTACCGCGCGACGTTCTCAGCCGAGACGGCTTCGTCCACACCCTCGACCCGCACCGGGCCGAGCGCGCCGAGCAGCAGCTTGACCGCCGCCTGGTCGAAGGCGATCGCGCCGTCCAGGCCGCGCTGCTTGCCCAGCTGGTAGGATGCGAGCGCCTGGCGCGCCGCGCTCGGGAAGTCGGGCGACCAGTTGGCGTCGCGGAAGAGCCACAGCTGGAGGCCCATGTAGCGCCGCAGCGGCTCGGGCGGCGGCGGGTAGGCCCGGTGGGCCAGGTCGTCGACCTCGGGCGAGTCGCGCAGCGAGAACTCGGCCACCGCGCCGCGGTCGAGTGTCAGCACGCCGGCGGCGCCGATAAACCCGCCGGTCGCGCGCAGCTCGTCGGAGTTCTGCGCCAGCAGCAGGTAGCTGCGCGCGCCGCTCGCGCCGAGCAGTCCCGGCGCGGCGATCGCGAGGTCGAGGCCGTCGCGCGCCTGGGGGAGCAGGGCCAGCGCCCGCCGCAGCGGCTCGCGGATCGCCGGCTCCAGCGCGTCGGTCGGGATCTGCGGCTGTAGCTCGGCGGCCCGATCGAGCGCCGCTCGCGCCGTGACCAGGCGCGCCTGGCCGGCCAGCAACCGCGCCGCGATGGCCTCGGCGTGCAGTGAGCCCGGCCCGATCTCGGCCGCGACCGGCATCAGCGCGGCGCCTGCATCGTCGGCGGCGGCCGCCAGGGTTGTCAGCATGTCCAGCAGCGGCTCGGCCGCCGCGAGGGTCGGCCCGTAGCGCGGCGCCCAGTCGAGCCGGCGCGCGAGCGGGAGGGCCGGCGCCGCCTCGGCGCGCAGCGCGTCCGCGTCGCTGCGCAGCTGCGCCAGCAGCGGCACCAGCGCCGGCAGCATCGCGATGCCCGGCTGCGCCCCGGCCAGCAGCTCGATCGATCGCAGGTCGGATTGAACCGTTCGCATACTGCCGTAGAGCCGCCAGGCCTTCCAGCCCAGCCCGCCGGCGGCCAGCAGCACCACGGCGACCGGCAGCGCGTAGAGGATGCGGCGCCGCAGGCGCGCGCCCCGCCCAGCCGCGGCGTTGTGCGAGCGGCGGTTCATTTCCCGCCCAGCAGCGCCCAGGGCGTGCGCAGCATGATCGTGAGATCGAGCCACAGGTTCATCGTCTCGATGTACGACAGGTCGATCCGCGCCATCTCGGCGAAGGGCATCTTGTGGCGGGCAGTGACCTGCCACAGCCCGGTGATCCCCGGCAGGACGCTCATCCTATGCCGGAGATGGGCGTCGAACAGCTCGGACTCGTGCAGCAGCGCCGGCCGCGGGCCGACCAGGCTCATCTCGCCGCGCAGCACGTTGATCAGTCGCGGCAGCCGGTCCAGGCCGGATGCGCGCAGCAGCTTGTCGAAGCGGGTCGCGCGCGGAGCGTGCGCGGGCGCGCGTGCGTGTGTGCCCGCGCCGGCCAGCTCGCTGCCCTGGTGCGGCGCGTGCGCGTGCTGAGTAGCGGCGCGCACGCAGCGGGTCGACCGGAATTTCAGCATGGTGAACGGGACGCCGCCGCGGCCGACCCGCCGCTGGCGGAAGAAGGCCGGGCCGGGCGAGCGCAGCTTGATTGCGGCGGCGATGAGCAGCATGAGCGGCGCGCAGATCAGTAGCAGGCCGGCCGCCAGCAGAACGTCGACGACGCGCTTGAGCGGCGCGTAGCGCGGTCCCTGGAAGAAGCTGCTCCTCGATGGTGGTGTGATGGCGTGGATCGTCGTGCTGAGCTGTCGCATCTTCTTTCCTCAAAAGAGCTGTCGTATCGAAAAGACATCTTTGATGTGAGTATATCAGGAAAATATGCCAATTTATCGCTTTGGATCGCTCGTTTTAGATTCAAACGCGTTTCTTTGTTGTTATCGAAGATATGTTATGCGACATACTTGAAAAATATATCAAATGGCATATAGCGCATGTATTGTAGTTGGGGAAACGCTACACCAAGCCCCAAACCCAAGCCCCTGCGCTGTAAGCGCACTATAGCTGTGAGCAAAACCATTGAGCCACTCTGCACGAACGAGATGCCGTTGTGATACCTTCCGTCGTACTGCCGACTGGCTTCTGCCGACTGACCACTGCTATAGTGCAAGGTTCCGGAAGTTTGCGTCGGGTTTGGGCTGCCACGATCGGTTCTGCAGCTCTGCAGTTCCGTGGTCACAGAACCGCAGAACCGCAGAACCAACTGGCGACAGCCGGCACGCTTTTCTGGAAGGCTGTACTAGGAGGCCGAGACCGCCGTGGCAGCGCTGTTGACGGCAGGCGGACAGATGGACAGCAGCGCCGCGGCGGCCTGCCGGGCCGCGGGCGGCGGCGGCTCCAGCTCCAGGAGCTGCGGCGGCTGGAACTCGGGGATGATGCGCTGGAGGCCGTGCAGGATCGCGCCGACGTCGTTGCGCTGCGCAGCGGCGTGCAGCGACTCGATGTCGGCGCCGAGCCGCTGCGGGACAAAGCTGCTGGCGTTGGCGGCGATGAAGATCTTGTCGTGGCGGGTGCGCGCGTAGCTCTCGCCCGGCACGAACAGCTCCTCGAACAGCTTCTCGCCCGGCCGCAGGCCGGTGAACGCGATCTCGATATCTTTGCCCGGCTGCATGCCCGATAGCTCGATCAGGTCGCGCGCCAGGTCGACGATCTTGATCGGCTCGCCCATGTCGAGCACGAACACCGCGCCGCTCTGGCCCAGCACCGCCGCCTGAAGCGTCAGCTGCACCGCCTCGGGGATGGTCATAAAGAAGCGCCGCATGTCCGGGTGGGTGATCGTGACCGGGCCGCCGCTCGCGATCTGCTGCCGGAACGTCAGCACCACGCTGCCGCGGCTGCCCAGCACATTGCCGAAGCGCACCGCCACGTAGGGCTTGCCGCTGCGCATCGCGGCCTCGTGGACCAGCAGCTCGGCCACGCGCTTGCTCGCGCCCATGACGCTGGTCGGGTTGACGGCCTTGTCGGAGGAGATCATCACGAAGTGGCCGACGCCCACGCTCTGGGCCACCTTCAGCAGGTTGCGGGTGCCCAGCACGTTGTTGGTGATCGCCTCGGCCGGGTTCAGCTCCATCAGCGGCACGTGCTTGTGGGCCGCGGCGTGGAAGACGATCTCGGGGCGGTACTCGTCGAACACCGACTGCAGGCGGTCGGCGAAGCGGATATCGGCGATCACCGCCGACAGCCGGCACTCGGTCGCGTCGGCGCGGTTGACGATCACGCTGTGCTCGCCGCTCGTCTCAAGCGTGCGCGCGCCGGCGGCCAGGGTGCGCCGCAGCTCGTTGTAGATCTCGAACACGCTGTTCTCGCCGTGGCCGAGCACGACCAGCTCGGCCGGCCGGCAGCGCATCACCTGCCGGCACAGCTCGCTGCCGATCGAGCCGCCGCCGCCGGTGATCAGCACGCGCCGCCCGCGCACCAGCTCGCCGACCGCCGCGATGTCGGTCTGGATCGGCGCGCGCCGCAGCAGGTCCTCGATCTGCACGTCGCGCAGCTGGTTCACCTTGGCCGAGCCGCTCAGCAGCTCGTTGATGCTGGGGATGATCTTGGCCTTGACGCCGACCTTGTCGCAGATGCCGACGATCTCGCGGATCTCGCTCCCCGGCGCGGTCGGCATCGCGATAATGACGCGGTGGACGTTGTAGTGCTCGACTAACCGCGGGATATCGCTGCGGTCGCCCAGCACCGGCACGCCGTGGATGCGCATGGCGTGCTTGGCCGGGTTGTCGTCGACGAAGCCGACGACCTCGAGCCCGAGGTGCGGGGTGCGCTGGATCTCGCGCACGATCATCTCGCCGGCGTCGCCCGCGCCGACCACCAGCGTCGACCAGTCGGTGAGCCGGGTGCGCCGCAGATTCTTGCGCCGGTAGTGCACCAGCCCGCGCACGACCACGCGCGGCGTCGCGGTGACGGCCAGCGCCAGCAGCAGGAACACGAACGGGACCGATCGGGGGAGCGGCGAGCCCAGCGCCAGCGCGTACTGCAGCCCCAGGCTCGCCGCGCTCGACAGGCAGACCGCCAGAGTCAGCGCGCCGGCCAGCAGCAGCAGCTCGTCGACCGAGGCGTAGTCCCAGTAGCGCGAGTAGATCCCGGTGAGGATGAACACCAGCGGGATCACAGCCAGGCCGACCAGGGCGACGTTGAGATAGCTGGGCCAGATCCCCTGGAGCGCGAAGCTGTCGAACCGCAGCACGAAGCTGAGGTAGGCCGCCAGCGGCAGCAGGAGCACGTCGGCGATGAAGAAGTAGCGATTGCGAAGGTATCGCATGGGCGCCTCAAACATAAGCTTGCAGCGCCGGCTGGCTGCCGGCGCGCGAGCGAGTATATGACACTGGCATCTTGGGGAGGGCGCAGCCCTCCCCAAGCCCCTCCCTTTCAGGGATAGGCTTTTAGACCTGAAGGAGCTTGGCGCGCTTTGGCCGGGCGATCGTCAGGCGCGGCAGCAGGAGCCGCCGCAGGTGCTCGCAGACATAGTCGACCTGCGCCTCGGTCATCACGCCCGAGAACGGCAGCGCCAGCGAGACGTCGCCAAGGCGCTCGGTGACCGGGAAGTCGCCGCGCTGGTAGCCGAAAGTGTTGCGGTAGAACGGCTGCAGGTGGATCGGCGTGAAGTACGGGCGGCTGGGGATGCCGGCCGCCTCCAGGCCGCGCAGCACCTCGTCGCGGCTGGCCGGCTCCAGCACCCGCACGACGTAGACGAACCACGACATGCGCGTGGTGGTCGGCGCGATGTACGGCCGCTCGACCGGCTCCAGCCCGGCCAGTCGCTCGTTGTACCAGCCGGCGACGCGCGCGCGGCCCTCCAGCATCTGGTCGATCCGGCGGATCTGCGCTAGGCCGAGCGCGGCGCTCAGCTCGTCCAGCCGGTAGTTGTAGCCCAGCCGCGAGTGGTTGAGCCAGGCGTCGAACACATCGCGGCCCTGGTTGCGCAGCGATCGGAACAGCTCGTCCCAGGCCGGGTTATCGGTCACCACCATGCCACCCTCGCCGGTGGTCATCTGCTTGTTCGGGTAGAACGCGAACACGGCCGCGTCGCCGAGCGTGCCGGCCGCGCGCCCCTTGTACTCGGAGCCGATCGCCTCGCAGGCGTCCTCGATCACCGCCAGCTCGTGGCGGCGGGCGGTCGCATGGATCGGGTCCATATCCGGCGGCTGGCCGAAGGCGTGCACCGGCAGGATGGCCTTGAGCCGGCCCGCCGGCGCGCAGCGCAGCGCCGGGGGCAGCCAGCGCGCCGCCTGCGCCGCGGTGCCGCCGGTCAGCGCAGCGGCCGCCTCGGCGACCAGCGCCGGGTCGATATTGCCGGTGGCCGGGTCGACGTCGACGAACAGCGGGACGGCGCGGTCGTAGAGCAGCGCGTTGGACGAGGCGATGAACGAGAACGGCGTCGTGATCGCCAGGTCGCCGTCGCGCAGCCCGGCCGCGAGCGCGCACAGGTGCAGCCCGCTGGTGCCGGAGTTGACGCCGACCGCGTGGCGCGCGCCGACGTAGGCGGCCAGCTCGCGCTCGAAGGCGACGATCTGCGGGCCGATGCTCAGCACCGGCGTGCGCAGCACGTCGACGACAGATGCAATCTCGGCGTCGGTGATGTCGGGGGAGGACATGGGGATGTGCATCATGTGGCTTTCCTCTTACTCGCGGACCTGGCGCTTGTGGCAGGCACGCCGATGACGATGGAACAATCGGGTACATTCCGATGGACGAGCGATGCCGCGCCGACGACGCTCCAGTCGCCGACGTGGCGCTGCGGCATGACTGTGGCGCCAATGCCGACCAGCGCGCCCTCGCCGACGCGGACATCGCCGCCCAGGTGCGCGCCCGGCGCGATGTGGGTGTGATCGCCGATACGGTTGTGGTGGTCGACCGTGCAGCCGGTATTCAGGATGACGTCGTCGCCGATCATGCTGCCGGTATTCACCACGACCCCGGCGCAGATCATGGCGCCGCGCCCGATCGGCACGTCGGGCGCGATCACTGCCGCCGGGTGCCTGGCGCTGGCGAAGCGCTCGCCCTGGCGCTCGAGCTGCTGAAACAGGCGCTGGCGGGTTTTGTTATCGCCGATCGCCAGGATCAGCGCGTCGTGTGGGATGCGCGGCAGGTCGGCGACCCCGCCCAGGATGGGCAGCCCGAGCCGCTCCTCGCCGCGCAGCCGCGGGTTGTCGTCCAGGTAGCCGACCGGCTCGACCTGCGCGCCCGCGTCGCGCATGCGCAGCAGGATGTCCGCCACGACCTGGGCGTGGCCGCCGGCCCCAAGGATCAGAATACGCTGCATCCTACGCTCCGCTCCCGCGAAACTCTTCGGCGGTGGCCTGGCCCGGCTGGCTGATGCCGTCGCGCCGAACGATCTTCCAGACGGTCATGAAGATAATCTTTATGTCTAGCCCGAGCGACTGGTGGTCGACGTACCAGACGTCCAGCTCGAACTTGCGCTCCCAGGTGAGCGCGTTGCGCCCGTTGACCTGCGCCCATCCGGTGATGCCGGGGCGCACCTCGTGGCGGCGCAGCTGCTCGGGCGAGTAGCGCCCGAGGTACTGCGTCAGCAGCGGCCGCGGGCCGACCAGGCTCATGTCACCCTTGAGGACGTTGATCAGCTCGGGCAGCTCGTCCAGGCTGGTGCTGCGCAGGAAGCGGCCGAACGGCGTCAGGCGCTCGCTGTCGGGCCGCAGGCTGCCGCTCGCGTCGCGCGCGTCGGTCATCGTGCGGAACTTCAGCATCGTGAAGGGCCGCGCGCGCAGGCCGGGGCGGGCCTGCCTGAACAGCACCGGCGCGCCGAGCTTGACGCGGACCAGCAGCGCGACGATAGCGAGCACCGGGGCGCCCAGCATGAGCGCCGTGACCGAGAGGAGCAGGTCGATTGTGCGTTTCAGAAAGTGTTGGTACATGGCTCTACCGCCGTCCCAGATCATCTACAAGCTCGACAGCTTCTCTCGGCTGTCGATACCGATCGATATGCTGTGTGGCTTGCGTTCTTGCGGCAGGGACAGCCAGGCCTTTTTCATACAGCAGGCGGGTATACTCGTGGTATGTGGCATCCCAGACAGCTTCCTGGCGAAACACGCGCAGCACACGCTCGCGCCCGGCCAACCCATGCAGCTTGCGGAGATTGGCGTCGTTCAGGTAGAGCCGCAGAGCATTCGCCAGCGCCCTGGCATCATACGGGCGCACTAACAGTCCAGTAATGCCATGCTCTACTGCCTCAACACAACCGGGCACCTCTGTTGCTACCACCGGGACCATCATGGATGCTGCCTCTAGGGGAGTCAGGGGCAGGCCCTCACGATATGTCGGCAAAGCCAGCACATCGATAGCCGTATACAGCGGCGCGGTATCGTCGATTCGACCAGCCAGGTGAACGCGCGGATCGTGATGTAGCTGCTCTACGACATCGGCAGGCAGGGGATCTTGTGGTTCAATCGGCCCGGCTATCAGGAGGTGAAGAGATGGCTGCTCCTGGCGCAGGATGTTCCAGGCCTCCACAAGCTCGACGATCCCTTTGTCGCGAACGACCCGGCCGACAAAGCCAATCACCAGCGCGTCGGCAGGAATGCCGTGCTTTTGGCGCGTTTTCGCTCGTGCGCCAGCGTTCTGCGTCATGGGGCTGAAGCGACCGTCGGCATCGACACCGTTGATGCTCCCGTTCAATAAAACCTTGACTTTTCCTGCGGGGCATAGGCCCTCGGCCACCGCGACCTCGCGCACCGAGTGGCTCACACAAAGCACCTGGTGCGCCAATCGGCAAGCCACTCGTTCGCTCCAGCGCAGCAAGATCCGCTTGTAGCCTCTGGCAGTCATAAGCGGCAAGCCGTGAATATGGTAGATCCGGACAGGCACGCGCGCCGACCACGCCGCAATCATGCCGAGCAGGCCGCCCTTCGGCGTATGCGCGTGAACAATGTGCGGGCGGATCTGGCGCAAGCAGCGCCGCACACGCGCGATGGCGACGAGGTCGCGCAGCGGCGTGATCCGCCGCGGCATCTCCACACCATGTACCGGAATCTTTTCACGGCGAGCGAATGTGTCCAGCAGATCGCCCGGCGATGCAAGCGCGTGGACTTCGAAGCCCTGAGCCTTCATATGCCCAACTTGGCCCGTGAAGAAACCGAGCGACTCGGGTACGGTCGTGATGTGTACCAGCTTCGCGTGAGAGAGCTTCATCGTAATGCCTTCACCAAAGATACAGCACGCAGCCCGTCAAGGCACGGTATCCGGCCCCGCAAGAGCCACTCCGGACGTTCTTTGTCTGCCATGAGATTCCGAAGCACGTTATTCTCTCTTTTACTCGCGGCCCGTGGCTATACGTGTCCGCCTTGGCTCCCGGCCGCTCAGGCACTCCTGATACAGCGATTCCCATTGATCCACAACCCGGCTCAGACTGTAGCAAGCGTGCACATAATCCTTGCCGGCCGCACCCATGCGTTTTCGCTCGCCCTCCGGAAGCTGCATCGTCAGTCGCATCGATCCCGCTAGCGCAGCGGGGTCGCGCGGCGGAACCAGAAAGCCGTTGCGTCCGTCGAGCACGATTTCGTGGTTGCCACCCACGGCTGTCGCCACCGTGACGAGCCCGACCGCCGCCGCCTCCAGCAGCACCATCGGCAGCCCTTCCCAGGCCGAAGACATCACGTAGGCATCGGCTGCGTTGAGCAGCTGCGGGATATCGCGCCGCACGCCCAGGAAGCGCACGCGATCGCTCAGACCTAACGCGGCAACCTCGGCGCGAATCTGGTCTTCCATCCCGCCTTGTCCGGCCAGCAGCAGCGCGGCGTCATCCTGCTCGCCGAGCCGGCCAAACGCGCGAACGAGCGTCAGATGATCCTTGGCCGCCTCAAAGCGGCCTACCGCTAGCCAGGCGAAGCGCCCGCCGAGGCCCAATTCGCGCCTGAGCCGATCGCGCGCCTCCGCGTCCGAGCGAAATCGATCGACATTCACTCCGTTCGGCACGAAGCGGATTTTTCGCGCTGGAGCCGCGCCAACCTGGACATAGCGCTCAACCGCGGCCTGGCTGACGTTGGTGGTCAGATCGCAGATCGGGTCAGTCAAGCGATAGGCGATCTCGCGCCAGCGGCTGCCTTCGTCGATGTTGTGCGCGGTCGATATCAGCGCGGGCGTCCATCGCACCAGCCGGGATACGCGGGCGAGCAGATTGGCATGGACCATGTGGCTGTGCAGGATGTGCGGCCGATCCTCGCGCAGGATCGCCGCCAGGTCGAAGACTGCCCTTGGGCTTGGCATACCTCGGCGCATATTCAGCGATCGAACGGGAACGCCAGCCGCCGACAGGTCGGCGACGAAGGCCCGCGGCTGAAGCATCGAGACGACGCTGGCCTGCCACCCGCGCGCGCTGAGCCTGCTGGCAAGCTCGACGACCTGGACTTCGGCTCCACCGTAGTTGAGATCCGTGATCAGAAAGGTAATTCGTGTATGTGCCGTCATCTGAGTAGTTCCCATGTCCTGGCTGGCTTGACTTTTCGCGGAGAGGCAGGCAGGCGAATAGTAAAGAGAGCGCAAAGGGTGAATTCGCCAGGCCTGGTCAACGCTTTACGACAGAGCTGCGCAGCGCGCCAGGCGATCGTTCAAGTAAGCGCTCGTACAGGATCTGGTGCTGCGACACGAGCGCTGCTATGGAGAATGCGGCGACGACGCGCGCGCGGGCGCGCTGCCCAAGCACCGCTCGGCCGGTCGCCCCCAGAGCGATCAATTCCCGCCACGCGTCCGCGAGTGCCTGGGGTGTGCCAGGCGGCACGACCTGGCCGGTATCGGCCACAATTCGAACCGAGTCGCCCACGTCGGTCACAGCGCAGGGAACGCCGCACGCCATTGCTTCGCCCACCACGTTGGCGAAGCCCTCGCCGTAGGCCGAGGCCGAGGTCGCGATCTGCAGCGCGCCGTAGACGGCGCGCATATCGCTCGACGGCCCGGCCCAGATCACGCGGTCGGCCAGATCTAGCTCTGCGGCAAGCGCCTGAAGCTCGCGCTGGTATGCCGCCGGCCCGCTGCCCACGCAGACGAAGCGCACGTTCGGGGCGTCCTGCGCCAGCAGCGCCGCGGCGCGCAGGAACGTGGGGTGGTCCTTCATCGGGTCCAGCCGCCCAACCAGGCCAATCAGGATTTCGCCATCGCCGACGTCCCAGTCGCGGCGCAGCTGCTGGCCGGCTTCGGCGTCCGGGCGAAAGCGCTCGGTGTCGATCCCGTTCGGAATGACGACCATCTGATCCCTGGCATACCCGTAGTCGAGGTGGTGCTGCTGCCCGGCGTATGAGTTCGCGATGATCAGGTCGGCAAAGCGCGAGAGCCACGCTCCGACGCGGAAGCTCCAGGCGGCGGCCCAATCGTAGCGCGAGAAATCAAGCGCCGACACGCGCAGCCCCCAGACCGCCCGCGCCCTGCCAAGCTTTGCGGCGATCAGCCCAAGCTCGTTGGCGACGCCCATGTAGCCGTGTATGACATCCGGCCGCGCCGCGCGGGTCGTGCGCAGCAGGCGCCAGGCCAAAGGGATGAGATCCCAGCGCCCGCGCTTGCCTAGCGATATGACCCTGACACCCTCGGCGCCCTCGATATCTGGCCGCAGCGCGCCGCCGTCATAGAAGGTTGCGAGGGTAACGGCAAAGCGCGATTTGTCCAGGCCTTTGGCAAGCTCGATCAGCTGGCGCTCCGCACCGCCGTGGTCGAGCGCACGGATGAGGAAGAAGATATGGATAGTATTGGTTGTCATCGTTTTTTGCTCACCAAGGGTAGGGGTAGATTCGCAACAACTCGAGCTGCTTGTTGTCTTCGTATCTGGACTGGTCGTACTCGGGCGTGCGGGCCAAGCTCTGCTCGGCGTACTCTTCGATGCTTTTTAGAACGCGCGCGGGATTGCCGGCGACGATCGTGTTCGGCGGCACGTCTCGCACGACAACCGAGCCGGCAGCCACAATCGCATTGGGGCCAATGCTGACGCCAGGAAGAATGATTGCGCCGAACCCAATGAAGCAGTTATCGTGAATCGTTATCCGATCATATTTCATCACCCGCTTGTAGCCAGGTAGATGACGAAACACGAACGTTGCGCCATCGTGCGTGATAAACACAACTTTTCCGCTAATCGTGACATGTTTGCCAATACTAATGAGGTATGGCTCGCTCCCAAAGAACGGCATGCCCATCAGGCGACAATCATCTGCGATCTGAAGCCCCCGCTTACGGTAGCGTTTGAGGCGAAGGTGATGAATGATGCGGAACAGCATGTTGACTACTCCAGATGCGCGCGATTAGCGAGGTGGCGATGATACGGGCTAAGTTCTTGGAAGAGCTGCTCCCAAATGGCCATAACTCGGTCGATGCCAAAGCGCTCCAGCACCTCGGGCGCGCGCTGGCCAATACGCCGCCGCGCTTCCAGATCGCCCATGAGGCCGCACAGCGCGGTCGACAGCGCGTCGATGTCCTCGGGCGGCACCAGCACCCCGTCGACGCCGTCGCGCACAATCTCGCGCGGCCCGCTCGGGCAGTCGAATGCCACCACCGGCAGCCCGCAGGCCATCGCCTCGCACAGGGCGATCGGAAATCCCTCGTGGCGCGACGAGAGGACGAACAGGTCGGCTTGCTGCATTGGCTCGCTTGGCCGGCGGGTCGTGCCCGGCAGCCGCACCCGATCGACGAGCCCGAGCTGGTCGCGCAGCGCCTCCAGCTCGCCGCGCAGCGGGCCGTCGCCCCAGATATCGAGCGACCAATCCGGGTACCGTGGCGCAGCCTGGGCGAACGCGCGCAGCAGCAGATCGAAGCCTTTCAGGTGTACCAGCCGGCCCATAGCAATCAGGCGGCGCTCCGCGCGTTCGCCGGCGCCTGCCCGCCCAAGCGCCATCCCCGCCGGCAGGACAACCGGATTGGGAATCACCAGGCCGCGCCGGCGAACGCGCGCGGAAAAGTAGCCCAGCGCGGTCTCGCTCAGCGTCACAACCGCAGAGGCGTGAGGGTACAGCTGCTCGCGCAGCCAGGCCCAGGGCATGCCGAGCCGGGACTGGTGGGGATCGTTGTGAACCGCGACGATCGCCGGCAGCCGCATTCCCGCTACGGCCAGCAGCGTGAGAATGTTCGTGTGATCCATGAACGAGATCACGACATCCGGCCGGCTGGCGGCGACCGCGCGACGCAGGTGCGCCAAGCGCCGCAGGTTGCCAGCCAGAGCGGCAATCGGGTTCGGCGAGGCGCCTGTAATCCCGAGCGGCCGGCGCACGACCGCCGGATGCAGATCGAAGAACGGCGGCTCGCTGGCGCTGTCGAGCGTTAGCAGCGTGACGGACTGGCCGTGCTCTGCCCAGTAATTTGCCATAACCGACATGACTCGCTCGGCGCCGCCGGCTCCCAGTGAGTAGATGACAAGAGTGATGCGCATAGCTCTATTTGTCTCTGATGAGTCGATAGCACATAAATGACAAGAAGCACAGCGAGATCAGATACACTCCTGCGGTTGATAGAGCGATCCCGGCCGCGCCCATGAAATGCATCAAGACATAGTCGAGCACGATATTCGCGGTAAAGCTGATAATCGTGCCCAAGGTGAGGATTGTACTCGCGCGCAGGGATGATATCGTCCGAACGAAGAGAATCGCGAGAGTGAAGAAAGGTATCTGTATGAGGTACATGGTCTGCACCCAGGCCACGACCTGTGTATCCGCTGCCGTGAACGCCCCGCGCTGGAACAGTAGCCGCACAATCTGCGGAGAAAGAAAGCAGAGCGCAGCCGTGAGCGGGACCGTCGTCACGACGATCAGCTTGCTGTAGGTGCGCAGCGTGTGGCGCAATCCGGCCCAGTCGTCCGCGGCGATCATCTTGGATAGATACGGGAGCAGCGCAGTTCCTATCGCGGCGGTGCTGACGCCGACGAACAAGTTGACCAGCTTGTTGCCATAGCCGAGCGCGGCAACGCTACCGGGCGCGAGCATCGAAGCCATCGCTTGATCGACCAGCGTCGTGCTGTTCATCAAGATGCCAGCCGCGACCATTGGCACAAACTGACCTATCACTACGCGCATAGGCTTGTCATACCCGTGCCAACGCGGCCACAGGCGTAGCCCTTGCTTCCGCAGGGCCCAGCCGAGCATGCATAGCTGAAGCGCAAACCCTCCGACTGTGCCAAGCGCCAGCGCATATACGCCCCAAGTCCGCGACAGTCCGATCAGCGCCGCTACCGAGGCGACTGGCACCAGCGCCGGCGAGAGCGCCACCAGCCCAAAGTGCTCGCCGGCGTTGAGCGCGGCGCCCCAGTTGGTCGCGAGCCCGCTCAGCGCGATCATCGGCAGCAGCGCGTAGAACAGCCGCTCAGTCAGCTGCAGCTTTGCCGGCCCGAAGCCGCGGCCGAGCATGGGTAGGGCGGCGGGGCCAAGCAGGGCCAGGGCAACGGTGACGCCGAGCAGCAGAATGCTGCTGATCAGCACGGTGCCCGAGAGCAGCCGCTGGGCGGCCTGCCGTCCCTCGCGGTCGCGCACCTGTATGTAGGTCGGGATCAGCGCCGCGTTGAATGAGCCTGATATAACTCCAACCACAAAGTTGGGTAGCACGTAGGCGATTAGAAAGGCGTCCATGGTATCGCCGGCGCCAAACGACGCGGCCACCGCGCTATCCTTGACCATGGAGAGCAGCTTTGCCCCGAAGGTCAGGATCGCGATTGTCGCCGCGGCGCCCAGGATGCGACGGTTCATCGATGGCTTGGCAACGCCGCGCCATCTACTCCACAGCTTGAGGTGGCTCAGCTTTAGACTCATACGACCTCATGCGCCCGCAGCGCCACAATGCTCGGCGCGGTGCCGGAGTGATCGTGCGACGCGACGATCTTGGGGAAGTAGAAGATGAGGCCAACGTAGATGGCGCCTAATACGTCGGTAAACTGATTGTGCCAGACAAGGCCCATCAGCAGATAGGTTGCCCATATGAGCAGCCCAATGCAGCGCGCTTGTGCTGATATCCGAGCCCGTAGCACGGCAACGATACCTGTAAGAAGAACGCTCAGGTAACACAGTAGGCCGAAAATACCCATCTCTCCCCATACAACTAGGTAGATATTATGCGCGCCGATGCCAAGCTGTTGTAAGGACGCATATGATGACATGGAGCTTGTGATTCCAGATGTTTGCAGCGAGAATATACCATATCCTTGTATAGGCGCCTCCATCACCTTGTCAAACACCATTGATGTAACATATCGTCGAGTATAGCCGTCGTGCGCGCTTTCCTCATGGAAATCGAGAAACCTTGATATTTGAAAGCTATCGGAGGTATTAATAGTTAGATTGCCATAGTAGTTATAGTAAGCGACGAATAGTGTAAGTGCCAGCGCAGCCCCCCAGAAGAACGCGAGCAGCTGCAGATGGTTCAGGCGCGCGGAGCGCAATTTGAAAATCAGAAGCGCCAGCAGGTAACCCGCCAGTATATATGCGCCTGTTCGCGAGGCGCTGAGATAGATACCGCCAATCGACGCTGCACGCCCCAGCCAGATCAACAGCCCGCGATCGCCGCTGGATAGCAAGAGCGCGAACAGAAAGGCGAAAGCGGCCTCGTCAGGATTGATCCACAGGCCGGCTGGGCGCAACACATCAAATGCGGTCGTCGCGACGTTGCGCGTGAACGTGATGTCCGTGATTAGGACCGGGTTGGTGCTCTCCGCTATGGCAATGGCAAAGTTGAGCAGTGCGGCAACCTGCACCCAGCGTACAAACGTCTTGAAGCTGGCCCGATCTGGCACCGCAACCACAAATGCTCCGAAGATCAACAGGTTACGGATGATCATGCGCATGACTTCGGGTATCAGGTCGCCGGCTTCCGGCGAGATCAGCAGCCCCCAGGATGAGTAGATCAGCAGAAAGCACAGATAGGGCAAGAGCGGATGGAGGCTCTGCGATGTTGGTCTCCCAGCATAGGCGCCGAGCCCGATCAAGATCAGCAGCAGAACATAAAAGCCGTACAGCAGGTATGGTGAAAGTGTGACCAGAAAGAGAAACAGTCCGCTGTAGATCACACCAAGCATCGCAAGCAACAGGGCGCGAGCTGCGCGCTGCAGGGCAGCACCTGAGGTTTGTGGTAACGAAGTTAATTCAATTACACTCATCACGCCCATCCAAAATGGCGCCGACATGATACGCCTGCAGGCCGAAACGCAAGAGGACTGTCCTATCGAAGAGCCCTGACTGTGATGTCCCTTCTCCGCCTAAGGCGCAACCCCATTGGAGTTAGAGTCGGGCATCTCGACAAGCTGACTTTTCTCGATCCACGATTGGGCAGGAGCAGATTGCTCGTTACGCATAAACGGCAGGCTGGTGGCGCGCAGCCGCTTGTCGCGCCTGCCGTCGCCGTAGTAGGAGTAGTAGGCGCTGCCGCGCGTGTTCGGGACGCGGTTGAGCACCACGCCGAGCACGTGCGCGCCGGCCTGGGCCAGTTGCTCGCGCGTGCGGCGCAGCGCGCCCGAGCGGGTTCTCTTCGCCAGCACCACCAGCAGCGTCGCGTCGCAGGCGCGCGCCAGGATGGTCGCGTCGACCACCGGCAGCGCCGGCGGGCTGTCGAACACCACCACGTCGGCGCGCTGCCTGAGCTGCTCGATCAGCTCGACCATGCGCTGCGACCCCAGCAGCTCGGACGGGTTGGGCGGCAGCGGGCCGCTGGGCATCAGCGTCAGGTTGCGGATGCCCGTGCGCGCCAGGTGACTCTCGAGCGGCGTGCCGCTCTGGAGCAGCGCGGTCGTGACGCCGCGCTCGGCCGGCAGCCGGAAGATCTTGTGCAGCGTCGGCCGGCGCAGGTCGGCGTCGACCAGGATGACCCGCTTGCCGGCCTGGGCGATCGCGATGGCCAGGTTCGCGGCGGTGGTGGACTTGCCCTCCTCCGGCCCGCTGCTGGTCACCAGCAGCGTCTGGACGGGGCGGTCGATCGACGCGAAGTCGACGTTGACGCGCAGCATCCGGTAGGCCTCGGCGATCGCGGCGCGCGGCTCGGTGATCGTCACCAGCTTCTGATAGGGCTCCTTGCCGCCGATCTGCGCGATCGTCGACAGCGTCATGGTGTCGATCAGCCCGGCCACGTCTTCGCTCGACTTCACGGTGTCGTCGAGGTACTCGACCAGCAGCACGACGCCCAGCGCCAGCATCAGGCCGACGATCGCGCCAAGCAGCGTGTTCACGATTGTGCGCGGGCGCGCCGGGGTGAGCTCGGCCTTGGCCGACTCGACGACGTTCACGCTGTCGGTTGTCTGCACCTCGGCCAGGCGGATCTCCTGCAGGCTCTTGAGCAGGCTGGTGTAGCTATCCTTCTGCTGCGCCTGCAGCGCCTGCAGGCGGGCCTGCTCGGCCTGCGCGGCCGCGCCGAGCGGCGGCGTCAGCGCGTCGAGGCCGGCCTGGCTCTTGTCGATATCGACCTGGAGCTTGGCCAGCTCCTGATCCAGGATGCGCTCGCTCTCGGCGTAGCGGCCGGTCTGCAGGTCGCGGTTCTGCTGGCCGAACACGTCGACGATCTGGTTGGCGATATCGGCGGCGCGCTGCGGCGAGGTGGCGTCGACGGTCAGCACGAG
Source organism: Candidatus Ribeiella danica (assembly GCA_016717335.1). Taxonomy (GTDB): domain Bacteria; phylum Chloroflexota; class Chloroflexia; order Chloroflexales; family Roseiflexaceae; genus Ribeiella; species Ribeiella danica. The sequence continues at coordinate 2,881,406 of JADKFS010000001.1, read as the reverse complement.
CAGCTGCGTGTCGCGCACCGCCGAGGTGCGAACGTGCGCGGCGAGCGTCTCGGCGTCGGTGCTGAGCTGCAGCCCGGCGATCACCGCGTCGAGCACCGGGCGCTTGCGCAGCAGCTCGGCGTAGGTCTTCGCCAGTCGCTCGCTGGTCAGCAGCGCGGTGTAGTCGGGCGAAGCGCTGCTGGCGCGCGCCTGGCTGATCAGCAGGGTGGTCGAGGACTCGTAGACCGGGGTCGTCTGCCAGCTCACGCCGAAGGCGGCGGCCCCGCCCAGCACTGCGCCGAGCAGAATCAGCCACAGCCACCGCCACAGGAGAAGAGCATAGCGTCGCAGTTCCACGGTTGTCTCGCTTCCTCGTAGCCAGTAGTCGGTAGTCAGTAGCCAGTAGTCAGTAGTCAGTAGTCAGTAGTCAGTAGTCAGTAGTCAGTAGTCAGTAGTCAGTAGTCAGTAGTCAGTAGTCAGTAGTTAGTAGTTAGTAGTCGGCAATTCCAGCCTTCAGCCTTCAGCCTTCAGCCTTCAGCCTTCAGCCTTCAGCCTTCAGCCTTCAGCCTTCAGCCTTCAGCGTTCCAGCCGGCCGTCGGTAGTCGCGGATCAGACGATGTGCTTGCCCGCTCCCAGTCGCCCATCAGCACCGCCAGCAGCTCTTCCAGCGTCCCGACCTGGAACGATTGGGTCTCGTCATCGAGATTCTGGAGCCGAAGCCGGTAGGAGCGATCGTAGTCGTCCTCACCGGGCGGTACCTCCAGCGCGAGCAGCCAGCGACGACAGAACATCCTTGGTCTCCTCGATCTCCGCCGGGGGCAGGCTCCGCCATCCCGACAGTTCGTATGCGCGCAGCCCAGCAGCAGCCGGCGCCGGCAATGGCGCGGCTTTGAGGCTCGCGACGGTCGGAGCGTGTCGATTGTATTGATACGGGGCGTGACTCTTTCACCGAGTGGTGGCGCCAGCTTGGTGCTGCGTGGCCGTTCGACGATGACTGACAGGGGCACTATAGCAGAGGGGCTGTGACAGAAACCTGTTAATTTCCGAATACTATGGGGACATGGTTGGGGGCGTCCCCCTCGCCCCCTGTCTTTCACGCGGTTCGCTCGCCGGATACCCCTCCCCCATACCCCCTCCCCTGGCAGGGGAGGGGGTTTCTTTTTCGTGGGTGTGGCGCGGCGGCAAAGCCGCCGCGCCACACCCACAAACGATCGCCCTCGCTCCTTTTAGAAGGGGATGGCGCGCTCGCGCTCGGGGGATGGCGCCGGCGTGGTGTCGGCGGGGGCGGGTGGCGCGGGGTGGCTCGGCGGCCCGGCCGCGCAGCACCGCCCGGCGCGTCGCGACGTCGAGGCCGAGCTGGCGCAGCTCCTGGAGGTCGCGCTTGATCGTGCGGCTGGCGACCGCGAGCGTGCTTGCGAGCGCGTCGACCGTGACGGCGGCGCCCTGCGCGGCGGCCTCGTCGACGAGCCGCCGGATCTGGGCGCGGCGGCGCTCCGCGCCGGCGGGCGGGTCGTCGGGCGCGGCGAGCGTGCAGACGACCGGCGCCAGCTCGTCGTGGTGCAGCGCGCGGCCGGTGGGCGCGTCGCGCAGCGGCAGCAGCACCAGGCGGCGCGCGCCGCTCGCGGCGTAGCCCGCCAGGGCCTGGTGCGCCGGGTTGGCCTCCAGCAGGGCCCGGCGCGCGCCCGGGCCGCTCAGCCGCGCGATGTCGTCGACCAGCAGCAGGTACGCGCGCTCGCGGATCGGCGCGGCCGCGCGCGGGCCGTCGATCGCGGCGAGCACCTCGGCGGCGTCCCAGAGCGCCTCGGGCGCGCCCAGGGCGTGCGGCCCCAGATCGGACGCGGCCTCGATCGCCCGCAGCGCCGCCGCGCGGGCCTGGTCGGTGTGGCGCAGCGCCAGCCAGACGCGCGCGGCGATGTGGTGGAACCGCGCCTCGGGCGCGCCCGGCAGATCCTGCTCTAGCTGCTCCACGGCTGCGCGCGCGTCGCCGAGGCGCGCGGCGGCCAGCGCGGCCGCCGCGCGCGTGCCCATGCAGAGCGCCAGGGTCTCGGGCAGGCTCAGCCCCGCGATCGCGTCGGCGGCCTCCTGCGCCAGCGCCGACGCGCCGGCGTGGTCGCCGCGGTGCAGCTGCGCCCGCGCCAGGCTGCACAGCAGCGCGCACAGCTGCCGTGGGTCGCCGAGCCGGCGCGCCAGCGGCAGGCTGGCCATGCCGAGCGGGATGCTCTCGTCGTAGCGGCCCAGCATCGTCAGCGCCGCGCAGAGCCGGGCCTGGCCGAGCAGCATGCCATATTGGTCGCCGTAGACCGCGGCGTGGCGCACGCTCTCGCGCAGCGTCGCCAGCCCACTCTGGTAGTCGCGCGCGGCCAGCTGAATCCAGCCCAGGGTGATCAGCGAGCGCGTCGCGCCGATCGGGTGCAGCCTGGTCGCCGGGTCGGCCAGCAGGTCGCTCAGCGAGCTGTAGGCCTGCTCGATCTGGCCCGTGCGCGCCCGCAGGGCGGCCATATGGGTGATGGCGCTGATCCGCAGCGCGCCGTTGCCGAGCGTGGCGGCGATGCGCTCGGCGGCGGCGCACTCTGCCAGCGCGCGATCGGTCGCGCCCTGGTCGCCCAGCGCATCGGCCAGGTTGAGCTGCGCCAGCGCCTCAAGCGCCGGGATCTGATGCAGGTCGGCCAGAACTGCTGCCTGGCCCAGCAGGTCGACCGCGTCCGCGGGCCGGCCGGTCTCGTGCAAGGCGCGGCCCCGGCGGATCAGCGCGTCGATCCGCCAGTCGGGGTGGCGGCTGGCCTCGGCCAGCTCCGACAGCGCCAGCAGGTCGGCCTGCCAGAGCGGGCCGCGCTCGGACAGGGCATTGCAGCGCTCGCGCAGGCACAGGAGATCCCAGCGGCGCGGGTCGTGGGCCGCGAGCCCCAGCGCGGCTGCGGCCTGCTCGGCCGAGCGCAGATGGCGCTGTAGCGCCACCATGTGGCCGGCGCCGGACGCGCGGGCGGCGCTGGACAGCGCCTCGTTCAGCGCGGCGGCCCAGCTATGCGCGCCAATGTAGTGGTGCAGCAGCTCGGTCGGCTCGGCCTCGGGCCAGCCCTGCAGCGCCGCGGCGATCGCGCGGTGGATCTCCACGCGCGCCTCGTCGCCGATCAGCTCCAGCACGCGCTCGCGCAGCCAGGCGTGGTCGAACGACAGCAGGCCGTTGCGCTCGACCGCGACCCAGCGCTCGAGCAGCTCGGCCTGCAGCGCGAGCGGGTCGTCGGGGCCGTCCCAGAGGCGCGCGATCAGCGGCTCGCCGGCGGGCCGGCCAAACACCGCCAGCATCTGCGCCAGCCGCAGCGCCGCCGGCGAGAGCTGCATCAGGCGCTGCGCCAGCATCTGCGCGACCGACTCCGGCAGCGCCAGGTCGGCTGGGCCGCGCAGCTGATCGGGCTGGTCGTGCCACTGCAGCAGGCTCTGCTGCTCGACGGTGTAGAGCACGTCGCGCGCGAAGAGCGGCATGCCGCGGCTCTGGCGCACCAGCCGGTCGAGCACCTCGGGCGGCGGGGCCTCGCCCAGCGCCTCGCGGATGAGCGCGCGCATCGCGGCGTCGTCGAGCGGCGCCAGCGCGATCGCGGCGGGCCAGTCCCCGGCGTCGGGCGCGGCGGGGCCGCCCGCCGCCGGCTCCTCGACGCGGCGGAGCACGACCGCGAGCAGGCGCCGCGCGCCGGCTATCTCCCGGATGAGCGCGAGCGTCTCGGGGTGGGCGTGCTGGCCATCTTCCAGAACGAGCAGCACCGGCCCGCAGGCCGCGAGCGCGTCGACGAAGGCGACCAGCAGCTCGCGCTGCTCGTGCAGGCGCGCGGCCGGCGCCTGCCGCGGGTCCGCCGTGGGCGGGCGCTCGGGCAAGAGCCGGGTCAGCTCGGGGATGGCCGCGGCCAGCGCCGCCCAGGTCTGGTCGTTCAGGCCGGCGCAGACCTGGCGGACCTGCGCGCGCGTGCTGCCCGACAGCCGCGACGCGGCGTTGCGGAGCAGGGCCAGCAGCTGATCGTCGTCGAACCGGCTGCACGCGCTCCAGAGCACCAGGTTGCCGGCGCGCAGCTGGACGCGCGCGGCCAGCTCCCAGGCCAGCCGGCTTTTCCCAATCCCGCTGACGCCCTGGATCACCACCGACTGCCCGCGCCCCTGGCGCGCCTGGTCCCAGATCGCGCTCAGGCGCTCCAGCTCGGCGGCGCGACCGTTCAGCGGCTGGCGGCTGAAGAACAGCGGGTCCCAGGAGGGGGCCGGCGCGGCGGGGTAGATGGCGGGGGACGACGAGGCGGCCGGCTGGCGCCCAGGCGCATGCCCGTCGCTCCTCATGCGCGCGATCGCGTGCGCCAGGTCGTCGAGCGACGAGGACTGGCCCGCGCCCCACTCGGCGTGCAGAAGGCTGTGGGCGCGCGCGAGCTGCTCCTCAGCCGCCGCGCGGTCGCCCAGGCGGATCAGCGCGCGCAGCACCGCGCGGTGCGTGTCGAGCTCCCAGGGCTCCTCGGCGACCCAGCGCCTGGCCGCATCGAGCACGATCTGCTGCATATCGGCGGCGTCGGCGAGCGCGATCAGCCGCTGGAGCGCCTCGATGTAGCGGGCGTGCAGGCGCTGGGCCGTGCGCGCGGCCCAGCCGTCGGGCGGCGGGTCGAGGAACGGGCCGCGGTAGATCCGCACGGCCGCCTCGAGCATGGCCTGGGTCGCGTCCGCGGCCGTGCCGGCCTCGAACGCCCCGACGTCGCAGGCGACCTCAAGCGCCGGGTCGAGCCCGATCTGATCGCCGTCGCTGCGGAGGTGCTCGCCCAAGGCGCGGCGCAGATAGTAGCGCGCGCTGCGCAGGCGTTGGGATGCAAGGTCGGGCGGGAGCGCGGGGCAGAGGTCTTCCAGGAGCGCCCGGTGGGCGACCGGGTGCGGGTGCGCCAGCACCAGCCGCGCCAGCAGCATGCGCGTCTGACGGGTCGGCAGGGCCACTGGCGCGGCGTCGTTGAGCCGCGCTTTCCAGGAGCCAAGCAGCCAGAGCCGAAGTGATGACGCCATGCTTCAATGTCCTATTACGCCACGTCATGGAGAGTATAGGGATGCCGCCGCATCCGCCCACTGCCATGTGGCCGCCGCGCGATAGGTCATGCGGCATATCTTGAGGCGGTGATTCTGGTGTGACTATTTCCCGGTTGTTTGCCCTCACCCCCTGCCCCCTCTCCCAGTGGGAGAGGGGGGCATCCTGTTGGCGTCAGGGGGCGGTCGCAGAGCGACCGCCCCCTGACGCCAAGAATCTAGCCCCCGCCCCTGGCAGGGGCGGGGGTAAGGGGGTGGGGTATCCAAGCAAGCGAATCGCTTCGCCTGAAAACGCCTGGGGCCGGCCGCAGGCTATCCGGCCAAAAAAAACACAGTCACAAAGCGCATGATTGGCAGTTTCGGAGCGGGGGGTGTAGAATATGGGTGCGTAGCCGCGCCATGCAAGAATGTGAAATCGATCCATTCGATAGACGAAAAAGCCGCTTTGCAACGTTTACCAAGTATGAACCTTTACCTGCGCTCCACGACGAGCTGCCTCCCGGCTCGCGCACCCGTGGCCCCATGATGCCCTTCTACCCTCAGCGCGTGCAGGTCGGCAGCACTGCCGCACCAGCGTCGCCAGCCACGACTCTAGCTTCAGCGCCCAGCAAAACGCTCGCGCCCGTCGATGGCCGGCACGATCGCAGCCGACACCGGTGTTCTGCTCGGGGCCATGGTGAACAACGATGGATGACGAAGTACGCTCTGTACCTGGACGCAAAGTCGGCCCGCGGCGCGACGCGGATCAGGCCGGGCTCTTTCAGGCCCTGCTCGACGCTCTGCCCGCGCATATCGCCGTGCTCGACGCGGATGGGACGATCGTGGCCGTCAACGCGGCCTGGCGCGCTTTCGCCCGGGCCAATGGCTACGCCAGCGCCGACGAGGGGCTGGGCGGCAACTACCTGGCGGTGTGCGAGACCGCGACCGGCGCCGACGCGCAGGACGCGCGCGCCGCGGCGCGGGGCATCCGCGAGGTGATCGGGGGGCAGCGCGCCGAGCTGTGGCTCGAGTACCCGTGCCACACCCCGGACGAGGAGCGCTGGTTTGGCCTGCGCGCGGTGCTGCTCGCGAACGACGGCCCCACGCGCGTGCTCGTCGCCCACCACAACATCACCCCGCGCAAGCTGGCCGAGCGCACGCTGCGCCAGTCGGAGATGACCTACCGCGAGCTGATCGAGCACATGCCGCTGGTGACGTACACCAGCACGCTCGATCCGATCAGCCGCGCGATCTATGTCAGCCCGCAGATCGAGTCGATCTTGGGCTTCTCGCAGGCCGAGTGGCTGTCGGCCCCGGCGCTGTGGGTCGAGCACATCCACCCGGACGAGCGCGCGCGTGTGCTGGCCGAGCTGGAGCGGTCCCACGCGACTCTGACGCCCAGGCAGATCGAATTCCGCATGCTTGCGCGCGACGGCCGCGGCGTGTGGCTGCGCGACGATGCCACGGTCGTGCGCGACGAGGACGGCGCGCCGCTGCTCTGGCAGGGGATCGTGCAGGATATCACCGAGCGCAAGCTGGCCGACCGGGAGCGCGCGCAGCACACCGAGCAGCTCGCGCGGCTGGCCGAGAGCGAGCGCCGCCGCCAGATCGAGCTGGCGCGCTCGAACGCGCTGATCACCGCGCTCAGCCGCGTGGCGGCGCGGATCGAGGTCGCGCCCGACCCCGACGGCATGGTGATGGCGCTGGGCGCCGAGCTGCGGCCGCTGGGGCTCGCCTGCCTGATCATGCTGCTGGACCCGGCAGACCAGGCGCTGGTCGTTCGCGCCACCTCGCTCGATCCGGCCGCGGTTTTGCAGATGGAGCAGACCTCGGGCGTGCCGGTGCACGGCTTTCGCCTGCTGCGCGAGAACCTGCCGATCTACGCCGACATGGTCGAGCGCCGGCGCGCGCTGCTCCTGCGCGACGTGGCCCCGCTGGCGGCGAGCCTGCTGCCCGGCCTGGCGCCGGATGCGATCGAGCGGATGGTCGAGCTGTTCGGCGCCGGCACGCATCAGCAGTCGGCCTATCTTCCGCTGGTGGTCGACGATCACGTGCTCGGGATGCTGTGGCTGTGGGGCCAGAGCCTGCGCGAGGCCGATCTGCCGGCGCTCTTGGTCTTCGCCGGCCAGGTCGCGTCGGCGCTCGACCGCGCCCGGCTGTTCGAAGAGCTGCACGTGACGGGCGCGCGGCTGCACGAGCTTTCGCGCCAGCTCGTCACGGCGCAGGAGCTGGAGCGGCGGCAGCTCGCCCGCGACCTGCACGACCAGATCGGGCAGAACCTGGCGGTGCTGAACATCAATCTCTCGATCGCCCGCGCCCAGCTGCCGCCCGCCGCGGCCCGCGGCGTCGAGGAGCGGCTGGTGGATAGCCAGAAAGTGGTGGAAGAGACCGCCGAGCACATTCGCGGGCTGCTGGCCGAGCTGCGCCCGGCGGTGCTCGACGACTACGGCCTGGGGGCGGCGCTGCTCTGGTACGTCCCGCATACCGCGAAGCGAATCGGGCTTGTCGCGCGCATGTCTATCGATGAGCAGCGCACCCGCCTGCCGCCCGATGTCGAGATCGGGCTGTTCCGGATCGCCCAGGAGGCGCTCACCAATATCGCCAAGCACGCGCGCGCGCGCCAGGTCAGCGTAACGCTGGAGGAGGACCGCCAGGCGACACGGCTGATCATCGCCGACGACGGCGTGGGCTTCGACGTCGCGGCGCCGCGCCGGCCCGAGCAGCACTGGAGCCTGGGCCTGGTCGGCATGCGCGAGCGCGCCGAGGCGCTGGGCGGGCGCCTGCAGATCGAGTCGGCGCCGGGCCAGGGCACCACCGTCATCGCCGAGGTGATGAGGCACAGGTATGACGATTAATGTCTTTTTGGTCGACGACCATACCGTTTTTCGCCAGGGGCTGCGCATGATCCTGGAGACCCAGCCCGACATGCGCGTGATCGGCGAGGCGTCCAGCGGGCGCGAGGCCGTGCGGGTGGCGCCGCTGGAACGCCCCGACGTCCTGATCATCGACGTCACAATGGCCGACCTGAACGGCATCGAGGCCACGCGCCAGATCCGCGCGCGCTGCCCGGCGACCCAGGTCGTCGTGCTCTCGATGCACTCGAACCAGGAGTACGTGGCGCACGCGCTGCAGGCCGGCGCGCTGTGCTACGTGCTGAAAGAGTCGACCGGCGGGGATGTGATCGCGGCGGTGCGCGCGGCGCAGGCCGGCCGGCGCTACCTGAGCCAGAAGATCGCCGAGGAGCAGATCGGGATCGAGGGTGTGCGCGCCAGCAGCCCGCTCCAGAGCCTCAGCGAGCGCGAGCGCGAGATCCTGAAGCTGATCGTGGAGGGCAGATCCAGCGCGCAGATCGGCGCAAGCCTGTGCCTCTCGCCCAAGACGATCGAGACCTACCGCAGCCGGCTGGTGCATAAGCTCGGCATCAGCGACGTGCCCAGCCTGGTCAAGTTCGCGATCTTGAATGGGCTGGCGTCGCTCGAGTAGGAGGATTAAACTGTCAAGCTTTCCCGACAGACAAGCCGGCGCGAATAAAGTATGCTTTGCCATTGAGTTACTTTCGTAACCACAGAGATCGGCCGCCTCGCCCGCGCTGTCGCGAGCCCGTGCCCGGCGCTAGTGCCATATCTCTTGCTGGTGCGACGAGTGGCGGCCGGAATTCGTGAACCTATCACTTCGCACGCCAGTACGGCTGTCGACCTCGGGGCCTCGCTTGCCCTCCCTCGACTCAGGCCGAAGTCAAGCCAACACACCTGGCCGACCTACTGACGTAGCGCCGGTTTTTGGCGTGCCCTTTGCTATTCCGAGCTACAGCAGGCTGCATACATGGCTAAGATGAACCCCGTCCAAACGTTCGTTTTCGGCGCAGCGCGCTATAGCATAGGCACGGCTGGGGTTTCATGCAGGCGCTCAATGGATGTCCTCATAGTATGGTGAATGCTTCTCATGACCAGTAGCTCTCCTGGCCAGGCAGGCGCGGAAGCGGAGTTGCCCGAGGGGGCGGGCGGCGCATCCCACGCCGAGGACTCTGCTGACAGCGGCGGCGCGCCGGCGGCGCGCGATCCGGAGATCGAGGCGCTGCGCGCGTCGCAGGCCAGGCTTGCCGGCATCCTCGATATCGCCGACGACGCGATCATCACGGCCAACCAGCAGCAGCAGATCACGCAGTTCAATCAGGGGGCGGAGAAGATCTTCGGGTACGCCGCGCACGAAGTGGTCGGCCAGCCGCTCGACATGCTCCTGCCCGCGCGCTTCAGCGCCGCCCACCACCGGCACGTGAACACGTTCGCGCGCTCGCCCGACACCGCGCGGCGCATGGGCGAGCGGCAGGATATCTACGGCCGGCGCAAGGACGGGTCGGAGTTCCCGGCCGAGGCGTCGATCTCGCGGCTCGATCTGGCCGGCGAGACCACCTACACCGTGATTCTGCGCGACATCACCACGCGCAAGCGCTTCGAGCAGCGGCTGCAGGAGCAGAATATCGAGCTGGCGCAGGCCATCCGGGCCAAAGATCGCTTCCTTGCCAACATGTCGCACGAGCTGCGCACGCCGCTCAACGCGATCATCGGCTTTACCGGCACGCTGCTGATGCGCCTGCCCGGCCAGCTGAACGCCGACCAGGAGCGCCAGCTCAAGACGGTTCAGTCCAGCGCCAGGCACCTGCTCGCGCTGATCAACGACCTGCTCGACCTGACCAAGATCGAGTCGGGCAAGGTCGAGCTGAGCCGGGAGCCGGTGATCTGCCAGGAGGTCGTGTCCGAGGTCGTAGACAGCCTGCGCCCGCTGGCCGAGCGCAAAGGGCTGCGGCTGACGGCCGACGGCCCTGCGGATCAGATCGTGCTTCAGGCCGACCGGCGGGCGCTGAGCCAGATTCTGATCAACCTGCTCAGCAACGCGATCAAGTTCACCCAGGCCGGCGAGGTGGCCGTTTTACTCCGGCGAACGACCAACGATAACCACCCAATCGGATCGACCTTGGCCATCGATCCTTCGCCGTTCGTCACGTTCGCGGTGCGCGACACCGGCCGCGGCATCCGGCCGGCGGACCAGATGCGCCTGTTCGAGGCCTTCGCCCAGGGCCAGGAGCCGCCGGCGGCCGACCGGGGCACGGGGCTGGGCCTGCACCTCTCGCAGCGGCTGGCCGGGCTGCTCGGCGGCCGGATCGAGGTCGAGAGCGACTATGGCCAGGGGAGCACGTTTACACTGGTCATCCCGGAATAGAAAATTGGAGCCTGAGACAGCTATGGCCTGCATCCTGGTAGTCGAAGATCAACCGGCCAGCCGCGACATGCTGGCAACTCTGCTTGGCTATCACGGCCACGTGGTCTTGCAGGCGCGCGACGGCGCCGAGGGGCTGGCGCTCGCGCTGGCCGAACGCCCCGAGCTGGCGATCACCGATATTCTGATGCCGGGCATGGACGGCTACGAGTTCGCGCGGCGCGTGCGCGCCGACCCAAGCCTGCCCGACACGCGCGTGATGTTCTACACCGCCACCTACCTGGTCGAGGAGGTGCGCCGGCTCGCCGCGGACTGCGGGGTCACGTATGTCCTGGACAAGCCGGCCGAGCCCGAGCGGATTCTGGAGACCGTGAGCGCGGCGCTGGCGGCCAAGCCGCTCGCCGTGGACGCGCAGCCCAGCGCCGCGGCCGATCGCGAGCACCTGCGCGTGCTGACCGACACGCTGCACCGCAAGGTCGAGGATCTGAAGGCGGAGATCGAGTCGCGCGAGCGGGCCGAGGCCCAGGCCCAGCTTCAGGCCGACCGCACGCGCGTGCAGGCCGCGGTCTCGCGCGAGCTGGCCGCGCTGACTTACGACTACCAGGCGGTTCTGGAGGCGATCGTCCGGCAATTGGCCGATGCGATCGGCGACACTGTCGCGATTCGCCTGGTCGCCGCCGACGGCGTCTCGCTCGAGCTTGCCGCGCTGCACCACAGCGACCCGGGCGTGACCGCGTTCATGCGCGATGTGATCCTCGAGTCGCCCCAGCGCGCCGACGAGGGGCTGATCGGGCAGGTGATTCAGAGCGGCCGCCCCGCCCTGGTCCCGACGATCACGCCGGAGCAGCTGCGGGCCATGGTCGCCCCCAGGCACCTATCGCGCCTCGATCGCGTCGCGATCTACAGCACGGTGGTCGTGCCGATCCGCGCGGAAGCGCGGACGGTCGGCGTGATCGTGTTGTCGCGCAACCAGCCCGGCCGGCCGTACGTCGCAGACGGCCTGGACTTCCTGCAGGACCTGGCCGACCGCGCGGCGCTGGCGATGTCCAACGCCCGGCTCTACGCCGATCTGCAGAGCGCAAATGCCGACCTGGAGCGGCGGGTGGCCGAGCGCACCGCCGAGCTGCGCCAGCGCACGACCATGATCGACGCGGCCGGCGACGCGATCATCATCCGCGACCTGGACCAGGACATCATCGGCTACTGGAACCGCGGCGCAGAGCGGCTGTACGGCTGGACGACCGAGGAGGCAATCGGCCAGAGCATCCACTCGCTTCTGCAGACCGAGTTCCCCGCCCCGCTCGCGGATATCAAGGCGGCGCTGCTGCGCGCGGGCCACTGGGAGGGCGAGCTAGCGCACACATGCCGTGACGGGCGGCGCATCACCGTGCTCAGCCGCTGGACGCTCGATCTGGAGGCGGTCGGCCAGCCCGCCAGCTTCCTCGAGATCAACACCGACATCACCGCGCGCAAGCAGGCCGAGGCGGCGCTGCGCGAGGCGCGCGACGAGCTGGAGCGGCGGGTCGAGGAGCGCACCGCCGCGCTGGCCCGCTCGGAGAAGAAGTTTCGCACCCTGGCCGACAACGCGCTGGTGGGCATCTTCCAGTCGGCGATCGACGGGCAGATGTTGTACGCGAACGAGGCGCTGGCGCGGCTCATGGAATTTCCCTCGATGGCCGAGCTGATGCAGGAGACCTCGACCGTGCGCTACCGCCGCCCGGCGGATCGCGCGGCGATGATCGACCAGCTGTGGCGCGGCGGCAAGGTGATGAATCGCGAAGTCGACCTGCTGACGAAAACCGGCGATGTGCGGACGATGCTCACCAGCATGTCGCTGGACGGCGACGTCATATCGGGCATGCTGATCGACATCACCGACCGCAAGCACGCCGTGCAGGCGCTGCGCGAGAGCGAGGAGCGGCTGCGCACCGTGACCGACACCGCGCGGGTCGGGCTGGTGATCGTGAGCGAGGAGCACCGCTACCGCTACGCCAACCGCTCCTACGCCGAGATCCTGCGCCTGCCGACCGGCGATCTCGTCGGGCTGCGGGTGGCCGATGTGCTGGCGCCAGTGTACGAGGAGCAGATCAGGCCGCGCCTGCAGCGCGCATTCCAGGGCGAGCGGGTGAGCTACGAGCTGGTGCTGCCCACGGCGGCGGGCGAGCAGCCGCGGCGCTACGCGGTGACGTACGAGCCGAGCGAGGATAGCTCGGGGCCGGTCGTGGTCGTAGTGATCGTGGACATCTCCGAGCAGCGCCAGGCTGAGCAGGCGCTGCGTCAGTCCGAAGAGCGGTTTGCCAAGGCGTTTCGTGCCAATCCGGCAGCCATGATCATCACGCGCATCGCCGACGGCATGATCATCGACGTCAACCAGAGCTATCAGGAGCTGCTCGGCTTCAGCCGCGCGGAGCTGGTCGGCCACAGCGGGACGGAGCTGAACATCCTGCCCGATCCGTCCGAGCGCGAGACGATCGTGCAGCGATTGCGCGAGCGCGAATCGATACGCGACTATGAAACCACGATACGCGCTCGGTCGGGCGACCTGCGGCAGGCGCTCTTTTCGCTGGAGACGATTGAGCTCGACGGCGAAGCCTGCCTGCTCACGATCCTCTACGACATCAGCGTGCGCAAGCAGGCCGAACAGGAGATCCGGCGCCTGAACGCCGAGCTGGAGCTGCGGGTGGAGGAGCGCACCGCCCAGCTCGCCAGCGTGAACGACGAGCTGCAGATCTCCAATAGCGAGCTGCAGATCGAGATCGAGGAGCGCGCGCAGCTGGAGGGGCAGATTCGCGCGAACGCCGAGCGCGCCGTCGCCCTGTCCCAGCTTTCGCGGGTGCTGGCCGAGACCAGCCTGGAGTACCAGCCGCTGTTCGACCGGATCGCCCGGCGCATCTCCGAGCTGGTGGGCGACACCTGCGTGGTCACGCTCTTGTCCGACGATCGCCAATGGCTGGACACGGCCGCGATCTACCACCCCGACCCGGACGGCGCCGCCTTCATGCGCGCGCTGATGGCCGCCGAGCGGTACCGCGCCGAGGGGGGCCTGGTCGGGCGCGTGGTGCAGACCGGCGAGGCGCTGCTCATCCCGGTCGTGTCGCAGGAGCAGGTGCGCGTCCAGATCCGGCCCGAATACTACTCGTACCTCGACCGCTTCGGGATGTCCAGCCTGCTGGTCGTGCCGCTGCGCGCGGGCGGCCGGACGTTGGGCACGCTCGGCGTGTCGCGCGACCAGCCGGGCTGGCCGTACACCGCCGAGGATCAATCCTTCCTGCAGGACCTGGCCGACCGCGCCGCCCTGGCGATCGAGAACACGCGCCTGTTCGTCGACGTGCGCGAGGCGCGCGATGCGGCCGACCGCGCCAACCTGGCCAAGAGCGAGTTTCTCTCGAACATGAGCCACGAGCTGCGCACGCCGCTCAACGCGATCATCGGCTTCACCGGCACGCTGCTGATGAAGCTGCCCGGCCCGCTCAACGCCGACCAGGACAAGCAGCTCAAGACCATCCAGTCCAGCGCCAGGCACCTGCTGTCGCTGATCAACGACCTGCTCGACGTGGCCAAGATCGAGTCGGGCAAGCTCAAGATCTACCCCGAGCCGGTGACGTGCCAGGAGGTGCTCGACGAAGCCGTGGCAAGCCTGCGCCCGCTGGCCGATCAGAAAGGGCTCCGGCTCACGGCGGACTGCCCGCCCGAGCCGATCGTGCTGCAGACCGACCGGCGGTCGCTGAGCCAGATCGTGATCAACCTGGTGAACAACGCGATCAAGTTCACTGAAAAGGGCGAGGTTGCCATTTCGCTCCGGCGAACGGCCAGCAACCCCGCGGGATCAACCGCGGCCGTCGGCCGTCCGCTGGTCGTCGCGTTCGCGGTGCGCGACACCGGCATCGGCATCAAGGCCGAGGACCAGGACCGGCTGTTCCACGCCTTCGAGCAGATCAGCTCGGCCAAGGCGGGCCGGCGCGAGGGCAGCGGGCTGGGGCTGCATCTCTCGATGCGGCTGGCCGAGCTGATCGGCGGGCGGATCGAGTTCCAGAGCGAGTATGGCGTGGGCAGCATATTCACGCTGTTCATGCCGGAGCAATGATATGGCGCGCATTCTGGTGATCGAGGACCACCCGGCCAACCTGGAGCTGATGGTCTACCTGCTCGAAGCCTTCGGCCACACGGTGCTGAGCGAAGCCGACGGCGAGGCCGGGATCGAGTCGGCGCGCCGCGCGCGGCCCGACCTGATCGTCTGCGACGTGCACCTGCCGAAAGTGGACGGCTACGGGGTCGCGCGGGAGCTCAAGGGCGACCCGGCTGCCCGCGCGACCCCGCTGCTGGCCGTCACCGCGCTGGCGATGGTCGGCGACCGCGAGCACATCCTGGCGGCCGGCTTCGACGGCTACATCTCGAAGCCGATCGTCCCCGAGACGTTCGTCGCGCAGGTGGAGTCTTTCCTGGCGCCGGCGCAGCGGGCCGCGCCCACACCGGCCGCCGCAATAGACAGCGCGCCCGAGATGGCCGCCCCGCTGGCGCCGACGCGCGCCACGATTCTGATCGTGGACGACTCGCCGGTGAACCAAGAGCTGATGCGCAGCGTGCTCGAGCCGTTTGGCTACGCCGTGGTCACGGCCGGCGGCGTGAGCGAGGCGCTGGTGCTGGCGCGCGAGCATTCGCCGGCGCTGATCGTATCCGACCTGCACATGCCCGGGCAAACTGGCTTCGATCTGATCCGGGCGATCAAGGCCGACGCGCAGCTCGGCTATATCACGATCATCATGCACTCGGCCACGATCCGATCCGAGGCCGAGCGCCGCGAGGCGATCCGGCTCGGGGCGGCGAAGTTCCTCGCCGGCCCGCTGGAGCCGCAGATCATCCTGGCCGAGATAGAAGCCTGCCTATATCAGCCACCGGAGCGACAAGATGGCGACCATTCTCATCCTTGACGACCGCCCAGCCAACCGCGAGTTCCTGGTGACGCTGCTGGGCTACGCCGGCTACAGCCTGCTGGAGGCCGACGACGCCGAGACGGCGCTGGCGAGCGTCCGGGCCGCCCCGCCCGACCTGGTGATCGCCGACGTGCTGATGCCGGGGGTCGACGGCTTCGAGTTCGTGCGGCAGCTGCGCGCCGACCCGGCGATCGCCAACACGCGGGTGATCTTCTACACCGCCACCTACCTGGAGGCCGAGGCGCGCGCGCTGGCCGAGGCCTGCGGCGTGATGCACCTGCTGACCAAGCCGGCCGAGCCGCAGCAGATCCTCGAGACCGTGCAGCTGGCGCTGGGCGAGGACGTGCGGGCGACGCCCCCGCCGCCGAACCACGAGTTCGAGCGCGATCACCAGCGCCTGCTGGTCGACAAGCTGGCGCAGAAGGTCGACGAGCTGGAGACGCTCAACGTCGAGCTGGAGCAGCGCGTGGCCGCGCGCACGGCCGACCTGGCCGAGGCCAACACCCGCCTGCACGAGCTGAACGTGTTCAAAGACAACCTGCTGGCGATCGCCTCGCACGACCTGCGCTCGCCGCTGGGCGCCATCCAGAACATGGCCGAGATCCTGCTGGAGGACGAAGATCTGCCCGACGACCTGCGCCGCCGCCTGACGCGCAATATCTACGATTCGACCCACCACCTGATCGATATGGTGAGCAAGCTGCTCGACCTCTCGCGGCTTGAGGCCGGCCGGGTCGAGCTGGAGCCGATCGACCTGCTCGCCAGCCAGGTCGCGCGCCAGTCGATCGAGGCGCTGCAGGCGAGCGCCGAGGCCAAGTCGATCGCCACGCAGCTGGTGGTCGAGCCGGGCGAGCAGCTGCTCTCGGCCGACTGGATGAAGCTCTCGCAGATTATGGGCAACCTGCTGAGCAACGCGATCAAATTCACGCCCAGCGGCGGGCAGATCACGGTGACGGTCGGCCCCGCGCCGGCGGGCGTACGCGTGAGCGTGGCCGACACCGGCCTGGGCATCCCGAACGACCAGCTGCCCGGCCTGTTCGAGAAGTTCCGGCAGGTGCACACGCGCGGCACCGCCGACGAGCGCGGCAGCGGGCTGGGGCTGGCGATCGTGCGCGAGCTGGTCGATCTGCACGGCGGCACGATCGAGGTCACGAGCGAGCCGCAGCGCGGCAGCACCTTCGTCGTCCATTTGCCGGCCGGCGACAGCGCGGCCGAGGCGACGGCCTGACGGCGGCCCGGCCGCAACTACCGAGAGAGCTATGGCCACCATTCTGATCGTCGACGACCACCTGACCAACCGCGCGTTTCTGCAGACGCTGCTCGGCTACGCCGGGCACCAGGTGCTGGAGGCGGCCGACGGCGCCGCGGCGCTGCGCGCCGCGCGCGGCGCGCGACCCGACCTGGTGATCGCCGATCTGGTGATGCCGACGATGGACGGCTACGAGTTCGTGCGGCAGCTGCGCGCCGACCCGGCGATCGCCGACACCCGGGTGATCTTCCTGACCGCGACCTACCTGGAGCGCGATTCGTACGCGCTCGCCCGGGCGTGCGGCGTCGAGCACGTCCTCGCCAAGCCAACCGCCCCCGAGGTCATTCTGCGCACCGTCGCCACCGTGCTGGACCAGGAGTACCAGCCGCCGCCCAGCCCGGCCGGCGCCGACGAGAGCTTCGATCGCGAGCACATCCGCGTGCTGACCGACAAGCTGGCCGCCAAGGTCGACGAGCTGACAGGCACCAACGATCGCCTGACCACGCTGCTCGACCTGAGCCAGCGGCTGGCGACCGAGCGCGACCCGACCGTGCTGCTGCAGACCTGCTGCGATTCGGCGCGCCAGATCGTCGGCGCCCGCTACGCCGCCGTCGACGTCTATCACGCCGACGGGCAGTCGCCGCGGCGCTTCTGCACCAGCGGGCTCGACGCCGCAGCGGTCGTGCAGCTCGGCGAGCTGCCGAGCGGGCATGGCCTGCTGGGTCGGCTGCTGACCGAGGGGCGCCCGCTGCGCACGAGCGGCGTGGACGCCGAGCGGCCGGATGTCGACCTCCCGGAGGGGCACCCGGCGCTGCGCAGCTTCCTCGGCGCGCCGCTGGCCTCGGCAACCCAGCGCTACGGCGCGCTCTACCTGGCCGACAAGCTGGCGGCCGATGAGTTCAGCGCCGAGGACGAGCAGGTTCTCGTAACGCTGGCGGGGCTGACGACGATCGCCTACGAGAACGTGCGGCGGTACGACGACCTGCAGCATCACGCGGCCGCGCTCGAACAGGAGATCGCCGTGCGCCAGCGCGCCGAGGCGCACCTGCAGCTCTCCGCGCAGCGGCTGTCGACGCTGCACCTGATCGACCAGGCCGTGCTGGCGGCGCAGTCGCCCGAGGCGATCGCCCAGGTGGCGCTGCGCTACGTCCGCCAGCTGGTGCCCTGCCGGTACGCCAGCATCGTCGCCTTCGACCTGGCGGCCGGCGACACCGCGCTCTGGGTGCTCGACAGCGACATCGTGCGGCAGGCGCCGGCCGGCGCGCGCCACGCCATTCAAGAGACGCCCGACCTGGAGTCGCTCACGCGCGGCGAGCCAACTATCTGGCCGGATCTTCGCGCGATCGAGCAGCCGGCGCATGTCTTGCAGTCGCTGATCGACGACGGCCTGCGATCGTTCGTCAGCGTGCCGATCGGCTCGTCGCAGGCGCTGATCGGCGCGCTGAACCTCGCATCCGACCAGCCGGAGAGCTTCACGCCCGAACACGTCGCGATCGCGCGCGAGGTCTCGGACATGCTGGCCGTGGCGATTCAGAACGCGCGGCTGTTCGAGCAGGTGCGCGCCGGGCGCAAGCGGCTGCAGCTGCTCTCGGGACAGCTGGTCCAGGCGCAGGAAGACGAGCGGCGCCGGATCGCGCGCGAGCTGCACGACGAGATCGGCCAGTCGCTGACCGCGGCGCAGCTGAACCTGCAGGTGCTGCTCGGGCTGCCCGACCTGTCCGATCTGCCGTCGCGGCTCGAAGATAGCCTTGGCCTGATCGACCGCGTGCTGCAGCAGGTGCGCGCGCTGTCGCTCGACCTGCGCCCCTCGCTGCTGGACGACCTGGGGCTGGCGCCGGCGCTGCGCTGGCTCGGCAATCGCCAGGCCGAGCGGGCCGGGTTCGTGATCCAGATCGACGCCGAGGGCGCGCAGGAGCGCTACCCGACCGATATCGAGACGGCCTGCTTTCGCGTCGCGCAGGAGGCGCTGACGAACATCACCCGCTACGCGCAGGCGCGCCACGTCGCGATCGTGGTCGAGCGGCTGGGCGACATCCTGAACATGGCGATCAGCGACGACGGCGTCGGGTTCGACCTTGCGGCGGCGCGCGAGCAGGCCGCGCAGGGCCGCAGCCTCGGGCTGCTGAGCATGCAGGAGCGGGTCGGGCTGGCCGGCGGGAAGATCACGATCGAATCGGCGCCCGGGCGCGGCACCGCGATCGACGTCGAGCTGCCGATCGAGCCGGCCGGCGGGCACCCGATCGAGCGGAGGAGGGCGCTACGATGACGGCGATCCGCGTCCTGCTGGCGGACGACCACGCGCTGGTGCGCGCGGGCATCCGCGCGCTGCTGGGGAACATCGACGGAGTCGTGGTCGTGGCCGAGGCCGGCGACGGCCGCGAGGCGCTGCGCCTGATCGGCGAGCACCAGCCGGACGTCGTGCTGATGGACATCGCCATGCCGGGGCTGAACGGCCTGGAGGCGGTCGCGCGGATCTCCAAGGATTTCCCCGACGTGCACGTGCTGATCGTGTCGATGCACGCCAACGAGGAGTACGTGCTGCACGCGCTGCGCGCCGGAGCGGTCGGCTACCTGCTCAAGGGCGCGCGCGCGGCCGAGCTGGATCTGGCCGTCACGTCGGCGGCGCGCGGCGAGATCTACCTCAGCCCGAGCATCTCAAGGCACGTGGTCAACCAGTATGTCCTGGGCGCGGGGGCCGAGCGGCCCGAGCAGGGGGCTGCGCCGGCCGAGCGGCTGACGCCGCGCCAGCGCGAGATCCTGCAGCTGATCGCCGAGGGCCGCACCACCAAAGAGATCGCCGTCCTGCTCTCGATCAGCGTCAAGACGGCCGAGATGCACCGCGCGCAGATCATGCAGCGGCTCGACATCCACGACGTCGCCGGGCTGGTGCGCTACGCCATCCGGATCGGCCTGATCACGCCGGAGGGCTGATGGGTAGTTGCCCTCGCCCCCCTGCCCCCTCTCCCAGCGTGCCCCCCGCCGGGGAGCGGGGGATACGTGGCGGCGGTGTGGCGGTTGCGGCTCCGCCGCAACCGCCACACCGCCCATCTTCACCCCCTCCCCTGGAAGGGGAGGGGGCAGGGGGTGGGGTGATCCAGCCGGCGTACGCATCCAGATTACAGGTCTTTTCTGGGCAAACCCCAGGATTCCCCTGCTACCCGCGCGCGCGCCCAGCATATACACTGGTACAGGCTGGCGTGCACTCCTGCCGGCTGATAGACGGTAGACGGTAGCAGCGCTCTATCGCCGATCGCCCATCGTCAGAGCGTTTTGTACCTGATAGAGGCCGCCATAGCAGTGGGCAAGACCATTGAGCCGGTATGCAAGAACGAGATGCCGTTGTGATGCCATCCGTCTTCCTGCCGACTGGCTCCTGCCGACTGCCCAGTGCTATCGATCGGCCGCCAAGGGCCCGCACGAGAGGAACGCGCATGTCTATAGTCCGTGTCCTGCTGGTCGATGACAGCCTGGAGTTTCTCGAGGCGGCGGCCCGCTTCCTCACCGAGCAGCCCTGGCTGACGATCGTCGGCCGCGCGACCTCGGGGCGCTGCGCGCTGGAGCTGATCGAGCAGACCAGCCCCGACCTGGTGCTGATCGATCTGGCCATGCCCGAGATGAATGGCCTCGAGGCTACGCGCCTGATCAAGGCGCGCCCGGCCGCGCCGCTCGTGATGATGATGACCCTGTACGACGTGGCCGAGTACCGCGAGGCCGCCGCGCTGGTCGGCGTGGACGATTTCATCGCCAAGTCGGCCATTCGCTCGAAGATCATTCCTGCGATCGAGCGGCTGTTCGATACCGCCGGCACGAATACGGGAGAGCGCCAGCGCGCTTGAGGTGGAGCATCTATGGAACAGATCGAGCAGACGATCACGATCCTGATCGTCGACGACGAGCCGGCCGGCCGCGAGACGCTCGCCGCGCTGCTTCGCAAGGATGACTATCGGCTGGCCTTCGCCAGCGACGGCCCGGCCGCGCTCGAGCGCGCCGCCGCGCTGCACCCCGACGTCGTGCTGCTGGACGTGATGATGCCCGGCCTGGACGGCTACCAGGTCTGCCGCCAGATCCGCGCCGACCCGCAGCTGGCCGAGATCCCGATCATCATGGTGACGGCGCTCGACGGCCGCGAGTCGCGCCTGGCCGGCATCGACGCCGGCGCCGACGACTTCCTCACCAAGCCCTACGACCGGGTCGAGCTGCGCGCGCGCATCCGCGCGATCACGCGGCTGAATCGCTACCGGCGGCTGCTCCACGAGCGCGACAAGTTCGAGCGCGCGATCCGGCTCGCGCCGAACGGCCTGCTGATCGTCGACGCGGCCGGGACCGTGTGCCTGGCCAACCCGGCGCTGCTGCGCATGCTCGGCCTGAGCGCCGACACGATCGTGGTCGGCCAGCCGCTGCGCGCGTACATCGCGGCCGACCAGATCGATCGGCTCGCCGCCGAGCTGTGCGAGGCGTACGACGACCCGGCGCGGGTGGTCCGGCTTGAGAGCGCGCTGCTGGCCGGCGGCAGGCAGCTGCCGGTCGAGATCGACGCCGGGTACATCGAGTGGAACGAGCGGCCCGCCGCCCAGGTGTCCGTGCGCGACATCAGCGACCGCAAGGCCTACGAGGCGCACCTGGGCTCCCAGATGGATCGGCTGGCCGGCCTGCGCGCGATCGACTCGGCGGTGGCGTCGAGCATGGACTTGACCGTCACGCTCAGCGTCGTGCTCGACCAGATCGTCGAGCGCCTGCAGGTCGACGGCGCGGCGGTGCTGCTGCGGCGGCCGCACGAGCAGAAGTTCGACTATGCGCTGGTCCGCGGCATCGGCAAGCGCTCGCTGCGGCAGAGCAGCCTGCGCCTGGGCCAGGGCTACGCCGGCCGGGTGGCGCTCGAGCGGCGCATCCTGGCGCTCGGCGATCTGTGCAATATCGTCGATCTCGCCGGCCCGCTCGATCGGCCGGTCGCGGCCTACTACGGCATCCCGCTGGTCGTCAAGGGCCAGGTCGAGGGCGTGCTGGAGATCTTTCACTGGTCGCCGCTTGTGCTCGACGCCGAGTGGCTGGAGTTTCTCGAGATCCTGGCCGGACAGACGGCGATCGCGATCGACCACGCGGCGCTGTTCGACTCGATGCAGCGCGCCCACGCCGAGCTGGCGCAGGCCTACACCTCCACGCTGGAGGGCTGGGCCCGCGCGCTCGAGCTGCGCGACAAGGAGACCGAGGGGCACGCCCAGCGCGTGACCGAGCTGACCGTCGCGCTGGCGCGCTCGATGGGCTTCAGCGAGAGCGAGCTGGTGCATATCCGGCGCGGGGCGCTGCTGCACGACATCGGCAAGATGGGCGTCCCCGACAGCATTCTGCTCAAGCCGGGGCCGCTGACTGCCGAGGAGTGGGTGATCATGCGGCAGCACCCGGTCTACGCCTACGAGATGCTGGTGCCGATCACCTACCTGCGCCTGGCGCTGGACATCCCCTACTGCCACCACGAGAAGTGGGACGGCAGCGGCTACCCGCGCGGCCTGCAGGGCGAGCAGATCCCGCTGTCGGCGCGGATCTTCAGCGTGGTGGACGTCTGGGATGCCCTGCGCTTCGACCGGCCCTACCGCAAGGGCTGGCCCGAGGACAGGGTGCGCGAGCACATCCGCGAGCAGTCCGGCACTCACTTCGACCCGCAGGTCGTCGCCGCCTTTCTCAAGCTGCAGGTCGCCGCCGCGTCCGAGGCGCAGCTGGCGATCCTGGCGGTCGACGACGACCCGACGATCCTGGAGACGCTGCGGCGAGCGCTGCACGACCTCTACACGGTGTACACGGCTGGCTCGGGCGTGGAGGCGCTCGACGTGCTGGAGCGCGAGACGATCGCCGTCATTATCACCGACCAGCGCATGCCCGGCCTGACGGGCGTGCAGCTGCTCGAGCGCGCCCGGCATATTAGCCCCGACACGCTGGGCATTCTCAGCTCGGGCTACTTCGACGACCTTGCGCTGAGCGACGCGCTGAACCTGGGCACGGTGCGCGGCTACGTTCACAAGCCCTGGAATCTTACGGAGCTGCGCCGGCGCGTGAACGAGGTGGTGCAGCAATACCGCGAGTCGGCCAAACAGCCCGGCCGGCTGGTGCTGCCGGCAGCTTAGACGAGGAACCGATGATCGGCGATCTGCTTGAATCTCTCGGCGCGCTGCTCGAAGGCGCGGCGCTCGGCATCGTCGCGCTCGACCAGGCCGGCCGGATCGCGCTGGCGAACCGGACGCTCGAGGCGATGTTCGGCTACGCGCCGGGCGAGCTGTCGGGCCAGCCGCTGGAGCTGCTGCTGCCCGAGCACCAGCGCGCCGCGCACGTCGCGCACCACGGCGCCTACCGCGTCGCTCCGCAGCCGAGCGTCATGGGCCACGGGCGCGCTCTACACGGGCGCCGCAAAGACGGGCAGCTCATCCCGGTCGAGGCCCGCCTGAGCCGGCTCGCGCACGACGGGCAGCTCATCCCGGTCGCCTTCGTCACCGACATCACCGAGCGCAAGCGCGCCGAGGCGGCGCTGCAGGCGAGCGAGGCGCTGAACCGCGGCGTGCTCGACTCACTCACCGCCAACATCGCAGTGCTGGACAGGAACGGCACGATCATCGCCGTCAATGACGCCTGGCGGCGCTTCGAGCGCGAGAACAGCGGCCCGAGTCAGCCGCACATCGGCGTCGGCGTGAGCTACCTGGCTGCCTGCCGCGCGGCGGCCGACATGGGCGACGACGACGCGCGCCAGACGCTGGCGGGGATCGAGGCGGTGCTGTCGGGCGCGGCGGAGCAGTTCACGCTCGAATACCCGTGCCACTCGCCCGAGGCGCAGCGCTGGTTTGTGATGCGCGCGACACCGCTCGAAGATCGGCGCGGCGTTGTCGTGGCGCACGAAAATATCACCGATCGCAAGCAGTTCGAGGCGGGGCTGCACGCGAGCGAGCAGCGCTTCCGGAGCTACTTCGAGCTTGGCCTGATCGGCACCGCGATCACCTCGTCGACGAAAGGCATGCTCGAGGTCAACGACCGGTGCTGCGCGATCTTAGGGTACGAGCGCGAGGAGCTGCTGCTGCTGAGCTGGGCCGAGCTGACCTACCCTGACGATCTCGCCGCCGATGTCTTGCAGTTCAACCAGGCCCTGGCCGGCGAGATCGACGGCTACGAGATCGACAAGCGCTGGGTTCGCAAGGACGGCCGCGTGATCGATACGACTATTTCGGTGAAGTGCGTGCGCCGTGTGGACGGCTCGGTCGATTACTTTGTGGCGCTGCTGAAGGATATCACCGATCGCAAGCGCGCCGAGGCGGCGCTGCGCGAGAGCGAGCAGCGCTTCCGCGCGACGTTCGAGCAGGCGGCGATCGGGGTGGCGCTGGTGGCGCCTTCCGGGAGCTGGCTGTCCGTGAACCAGCGACTGTGCAAGATTACCGGCTACACGCGGGACGATCTGCTCGGCTGCACGTTTCAGGATCTGACCCACCCCGACGATCTGGAGATCAACCTTGCCAACCTGCGCGAGATGCTGGCGGGCGATCTGCTGACCTACACGACGGAAAAACGGTACGTCCGCAGGGACGGCTCTCTGATCTGGGTCAACTTGACCGTGTCGCTGGTGCGCGACGACGAGGGCGCGCCGAGCTACTTTATCGCGGTGGTCGAGGATATCAGCGAGCGCCGGCAGGCCGACCAGGCGCGCGCCCGCCTGGCTGCGATCGTCGACTCGTCCGAGGACGCGATCATCGGCAAAGCGCTGGACGGGACGATCCTGAGCTGGAACGCCGGCGCAGAGCGCATCTTCGGCTACACCGCCGTGGAAGCGATCGGCCGGACGATCGAGCTGCTGATACCAGCCGATCGCCAGGATGAGGAGGCGTCGATTCTCGCGCGTATCAGGGCCGGCGAGCGGGTCGCGCACTTCGAAAGCGTGCGCGTGCGCAAGGACGGCCAGCCGATCGACGTGGCCCTCACGATCTCGCCCATCCGGGATGCCGACGGCAGGATCACCGGCGTCTCGAAGATCATCCGCGACATTACCGAGCGCAAGCGCGCCGACCAGGCCCTGCGGCGGCAGACCGCGTTCACCCACCTGCTCCAGACCGTGGCCGTCGCCGCCAACCAGTCGAAGGCGCTCGAAGACGCGCTGCAGATCGCGGTCGACGCGATCTGCATGCATATCGGCTGGCCGGTCGGCCACGTCTACCTGGCACAGGAGGGCCGGCGGCACGTGCTGGTCTCGACCGACATCTGGCACCTGGGCGAGCAGCACACGATCTTTCGCAGAATCACGGAGGCGCTTGAGTTCGCGGCGAGCGACGATCTGCCGGCGCAAGTGCTGCTCAGCGGGAAGCCGGAGTGGGTCACCGACCTGGCGACGACATCGGGCAGCCCGCGCACCAAGCTGATCAGCGATATCGGCGTGCGCGCCGGCTTCGCCTTCCCGGTAGTGGTCGGGGCCGAGGTTGCGGCGGTGCTGGAGTTCTTCTCGCCTGATCCGAGCGAGCCGGACCGCGCGCTGCTCGACGTGATGGCGCATGTCGGCGCGCAGCTTGGCCGGGTGGTCGAGCGCGCGCGGGCGAGCGAGGCCATGCGCGCCAGCGAGGAGCGCTACCGGCTGATCGCCGATAACACCACCGACCTGATCCATATCCTCGACCCGGAGAGCTGCTTCGTCTACGTCAGCCCGTCGCACAAGCAGGTGCTCGGCTACGAGCCGCACGAGCTGATCGGCGTTCCGTCGGCAGCGCTGGCCCACCCGGACGATCGCGCCGCCCAGGACGAGCGCTGGCGCGGGCTGGTGTCCACGGCCGGTGTGGGGCGCGCCACCTTCCGCATCCGCCACGCCGACGGCAGCTGGCGCTGGATCGAGGAGTCGGTCGCGACCACGCAGTGGCAGGGCGCGAACTATCTCGTCGGAGTCGCGCGCGACATCAGCGAGAGCAGGCAGGCCGAGCAGGCGCTGCGCGAGGCCGAGGCCAAGTACCGCACGCTGGTCGAGCAGATCCCGGCGATCATCTACACCGCCGAGATCGACGGGACCAGCAGCACGCGCTACGTCAGCCCGCAGATCGAGACGATCCTGGGCTTCACGCCCGAGGAGTGGATGGCCGACCCGGATCTGTGGCTCGCGCAGGTCGTGCCGGATGACCGCGCGGGCTTGCTGAATGCCGTGAACCTGCTGCACACGAGCACGACGCCGGTGTCCTCCGAATATCGCTCGCTCACGCGCGACGGCCGGGTGATCTGGATGCAGGATGCAGCCACGATCGTGCGCGACGACACCGGCCGGCCGCTGTTTATGCAAGGCATCTCACTGGACATCACCGAGCGCAAGCAGGCCGAAGAGGCCCTGCGCGAGTCCGAGGCGAAATACCGCACGCTGGCGCGCAATTTCCCGAACGGCGCGGTGATGCTGTTCGACAGCGACCTGCGCTACACCATCGCCGACGGCGCGGGGCTGGCCGACATCGGCGGCGACTCGCGCGAGGGCATCGTGGGCCGGACGATCTGGGAGATCCACCCGCCCGAGCTCTGCGCGGCGCTGGAGCCGCGCTACCTGGCCGCGCTGGCCGGCAGGCCGCTCATTCACGAACAGAGCTACAACGGGCATACCTACGTCTTCTATATCCTGCCGGTCCGCGCCGAGCGCGGCCAGGTCATCGCCGGCATGGTCATGACGCAGGACATCACCGAGCGCAAGCGGATCGAGCGGGCGCTGGTGGAGGAGCGCGCGCTGCTGGCGCAGCGCGTCGCCGAGCGCACGGCCGACCTGAGCTCCGCCAACGCCGAGCTGGCGCGCACCGCGCGGCTCAAGGACGAGTTCCTGGCCAGCATGAGCCACGAGCTGCGCACGCCGCTCAACGCGGTGCTGGGCCTCTCCGAGGCGCTGGGCGAGGAGGCCTACGGCACGCTGAACGGCGAGCAGGGGCGCGCGCTGCGGATGATCGAGGAGAGCGGCCGCCACCTGCTTGAGCTGATCAACGATATTCTCGACCTGGCCAAGATCGGCGCCGGCAAGCTGGAGCTGGAGGTCGAGCCGGTCGAGGCGGCGGCGATCTGCCACGCCAGCCTGCGCCTGATCAAGCAGGCGGCCCATAAAAAGCGCCTGACCGTCGAGTCGTCGATCGAGCCGGCGACGGCCGGCCTGCTCGCCGACGCCCGCCGCCTGAAGCAGGTCCTGGTCAACCTGCTCAGCAACGCGGTCAAGTTTACGCCCGAGGGCGGCACGATCGGCCTGGAGGTGCGCGGCGACGAGGAGCAGCACCGGCTGAGCTTCACCGTCTGGGATACCGGCATCGGGATCGCGGCCGAGCACTTCGAGCGGCTGTTCCAGCCGTTCGTCCAGCTCGACAGCCGGCTCGCGCGGCAGTACGAGGGCACCGGCCTGGGTCTCGCGCTAGTCTACCGGATGGTCGAGATGCATGGCGGCAGCATCTCCGTCAGCAGCGAGGTCGGCGCCGGCAGCCGCTTTACCGTCTCGCTGCCCTGGCAGGACACCCACGCGCCGGCCGGCAGCGGGGCCGCGGCGCCGCCCCTGGCAGCCGCGGCCGGCGCCGGCGCGTACGGCGATCGAGCCGCGGCGCCGACCATCCTGCTGGCCGAGGATAGCGAGGTCAACATCGCGATGATCCGCGACTACCTCGCCAAGCTCGGCTACCAGGTCATCGTCGCGCGCAACGGCGCCGAGGCGATCGATCGAGCCCGCGAGTCGCTGCCGGACCTGATCTTGATGGATGTCCAGATGCCGGGCATGGATGGGCTGGAGGCGATGCGGCACATCCGGGCCGACGCCGGCCTGGCCGAGATCCCGATCATTGCGCTCACCGCGCTGGCCATGCCCGGCGACCGCGAGCGCTGCATCGCCGCCGGGGCGAACGACTATCTCCGCAAGCCGATCGGCCTGCGGTCGCTGGTCGGCACGATCGAGAGCTACCTCGTGCGCGCGGAGCCTAGCCGGGGGGCGCGGCCATGAACCAGGACACGACCATCCTGATCGTCGACGACGAGCCGGCCGGGCAGGAGGCGCTGGCGGCGCTGCTGCGCGAGTACAACCTGGCCTTCGCGAGCGACGGCGCCGGCGCGCTGGCGCAGGCCGCGGCCAAGCGCCCGGACCTAATCCTGCTGGACGTGATGATGCCGGGCATGGACGGCTTCGAGGTCTGCCGCAGGCTGCGCGACACCCCCGCGCTGGCCGAGATCCCGATCGTGATGATCACGGCGCTGGACGACCGCGACTCGCGCCTGGCCGGAATCGAGGCCGGCGCCGACCACTTCGTCGCAAAGCCGTTCAATCGCGCCGAGCTGCGCGCGCGCGTGCAGACGATCGCGCGGCTGAACCGCTACCAGCGGCTGCTGGCCGAGCGCACGAAGCTGGCCCGCGTGATCGAGCTGGCGCCGGACAGCCTGCTGATCGTGGACCAGGCCGGCACGATCGCGCTGGCGAACCCGGCGGCCGCGCAGCTGCTCGGCCTGCCCGCCGCCGACGACCTGCTCGGCCGCACATTCGCCGCGTTCGTTGTGCCCGAGCGCCGCGAGGAGTGCGCCGCCTGCCTGGACACGGTGATCGCCAGCCCCGGCGCGAGCGCCCGGATCGAGACGGTGCTGATCTGCACGAGCGGCCCGCGCCGGCCGGTCGAGGTGCACGTCGGCGAGCTGGCCTGGGATAACGGCCCCGCGGCGCAGCTGATCGCGCGCGACATCTCCGATCGCAAGCGCGCCGAGCTGCTGGAGGAGGAGCGCCATCACATCGCCTACGAGCTGCACGACGGGCTGGCGCAGATGGTGACCAGCACCCACCAGCACCTGCAGGCATACGCCGGCCACCACCGCCCGCGCGCGGCCAACGGGCGAGCGGAGCTGGATCGCGCGCTCGATCTGGCGCGCCGCTCGGTGCGCGAGGTGCGGCGGGTGATCGCCGGCATGCGCCCGAGCGCGCTCAACGACTTCGGGCTGGCGACCGCGCTGGAGATGCACGTCGAGTCGCTGCGCGCCGAGGGGTGGGATCTTGGCTACGAGCACAACCTCGGCGACGCGCGCCTGCCAGCCGCGATTGAGCTGGTCGTCTACCGCGTCGCGCAGGAGGCGCTGACAAACGTGCGCAAGCACGCGCAGACCCAGCGCGCCCACGTCGCGCTGGAGTGCGGCGCGGGCCGGCTGCGGCTGGCCGTGCGGGATTGGGGCCGCGGCTTCGAGCCGGCGACCCTGCCGGGCGCGCGCGCGCCGGGCGAGCGAATCGGCCTGCACGGCATGCGCGAGCGGGTCGCGCTGCTGGGTGGGCGCTGGCATCTTGAGAGCAGCCCTGGAAACGGCACGCTGGTCGTCGCCGAAATACCACTATCGAACGAACACGAAAGGGGATCTGTATGAAACATAGCCCCCCCTCCGCCACACGTATGGGTCCCGTTCGCGTGATCATCGCCGACGACCATGAGCTGGCGCGAGCGGGCCTGCGCAGCATGCTCGAGAGCGAGCGCGGGCTGGAGGTTGTCGGCGAGGCCGCCGACGGCCAGCAGGCGCTGGCGCTGTGCCGCCACCTCACGCCGGACCTGGCGCTGCTCGACGTGCGCATGCCCACGATGGACGGGCTGGCGGCCGCGCGCGCGATCAAGCAAGCCTGCCCCGCGACGGCCATCCTGATCGTCACGACGCATGAGGACCCCGACTACCTGCTGCAGGCGCTGAAGGTTGGCGCGGCCGGCTACCTGCTCAAAGACGTGACGCGGCACGAGCTGCTGGTGACGATCCGGCGGGTGCTGCGCGGCGAGTCGGTGCTGAGCGGCGAGATGGCCGCGCGCGCGCTGCAGCGGCTGTCCGACGAGCGCGCGCACCGCGACGAGCCCTCGCCCGAGCGGCTGACGCCGCGCGAGCGCGAGGTGCTCGCGCTGATCGTCGAGGGGCAGACCAACCGCGAGATCGCCGCCAAGCTGTCGCTCAGCGTCGGCACCGTCAAGATCCACGTCGAGCATATCATCGCGAAGCTGGGTGTCGCCGATCGGACGCAGGCCGCCGTCCGCGCGCTGGAGCACGGGCTGCTGAGCGCGTCGCCCAGGTAGGAGGCCGCCCTCACCCCCTGCCCCCGCTCCCAGCCGGAAGAGGGGGTGTCTATGATGCCCTGTAGGCCTCACGGTGCGCTCGCAAGGGATCGGCTCCGCCGAGCCTGAACCCCCCGCCCTGGCGGGCGGGGGCGGTGGGGTGACCGGCCCATCGGCATCGCCGCTCAAACCTGCCCCCGAGGGCGATATCGAGGGGGCTTTGCTGCATCAGGGTGCTTTTGGCCGCCAGCTGCCAGGTTTCACTTGATGGAATACGCTTTCGACGTTCTATGCGGCCGACACGGCGTCGCGCTTCTTGCGCAGCTCGGCCAGCAGCTTGTCGAACGAGTCGCCGAACGACTTGACGCCCTCGTCGACCAGCCGGCGCTCGGTGACGTCGCGCATATCGATCCCGGCCGCGGCCAGGCGCTGCAGCGCGGCCTGCGCCCCGGCCACATCCTCCTCGACCGTGTTGCCGCGCGCCACGCCGTGGTCGGCGAAGGCCAGCAGCGCGTTCTCGGGCACGGTGTTGACGGTGTGCGGCCCGACCAGCTCGGCGATGTACATGGTGTCGGGGTAGGCCGGGTTCTTGGTGCTGGTGCTGGCCCACAGCGGCCGCTGCAGGTTGGCGCCCTTCGCCGCGAGCGCGTCCCAGCGCGGGCCGCTGAAGACCTGCTTGAAGGCCTGGTAGGCCACCTTCGCGTTGGCGACGGCCGCCTTGCCGAGCAGCTCCTGCAGCTGGCCCTGCTCGCCGGCCGGCGCGCTGCGGATCTTGGCGTCGAGCTCCTTGTCCACCATCGTGTCGACGCGGCTGACGAAGAAGCTGGCGACCGAGTGGATCTGGTCGACCGGCTGCCCCTCGGCCACGCGGCGCTCCAGCCCCTTCAGGTAGGCCTCCATCACCCGCTCGTACATCGACACCGCGAAGAGCAGCGTCACGTTGATGCTGAGCCCCTCGTAGATCATCTGCTCGATCGCCGGGATGCCCTCGATCGTGCCGGGGATCTTGACCATCAGGTTCGGCCGGTCGACGATCTTCCACAGCTGGCGCGCCTCCACGATCGTCCCGGCCGTGTCGGTGGCGAGCTGCGGGCCGACCTCGATGCTGACGCGCCCGTCGACGTGGTTGGTCCGCTCGTAGATCGGCCGCAGCACGTCGCAGGCCTGGCGGATGTCGTCGGTCGCCAGCCGCTCGAAGATCTGCGGGGCGGTCTTGCCCTCGGCCGCCAGCGCGCGAATGTCGTCGTCGTAGTCGGCGCTGCCGGCGATCGCCTTCTCGAAGATCGTCGGGTTGGAGGTCACGCCGACGACGGCGTAGTCCTCGACCAGCTTCTGGAGCCCGCCGGACACGACCAGGCTGCGGCTGATCGTGTCGAACCAGATGCTCTGGCCGTACCCGCCCAGCTCAAACAGAGGATTCTTTGCCATGCCTTGCCCTCACTCATAGGATTCACTCAGTCGACGTGTCGAACCCCACCCCCTGCCCCTCCCCTGCCAGGGGAGGGGAGTAGGAGGGCGGTGTGGCGGTTTCGGCGGGGCCGAAACCGCCACACCGCTTCCAGTATCCCCGCTCCCCGGCGGGGAGCGGGGGCAGGGGGTGAGGGGGAACCACCATTCAGCGCTGATTGTAACAGATAGCCGCTACTCGGCAAGCAGCAGGTAAGGCTCTTCGATCAGCGACTTGATATGCTGCAGGAACCGCGCCGCCGGCCCGCCGTCCACCAGGCGGTGGTCGAACACCAGGCTGAGCGTCCACATCGAGCGCACGACCGCCGCGTCTGAGCCATCCAGCACCACCGGCTTGCGGACGATCCGGCCCACGCCGAGGATCGCGGCCTCGGGCAGGTTGATCACCGGCGTGAAGGCGTCCACGTCGTACATGCCCAGGTTGGTGATCGTAAACGTCCCGCCGGTCAGCTCGTCCGGCAGCGAGCGCGCGGCGCGCGCCCGCTCGACCTGCGCGCGGAACTCGCCCCCGAGCTGCCGCAGGCCCTTGCGGTCGGCGTCGCGGATCACCGGCACCAGCAGCCCGCGCTCGGTGTCGACCGCCATGCCCAGGTTGATCTGGCCGAGCCGCTCGATCGCGTCGCCGGCCAGCCGCGCGTTCATATACGGGAACGCGCGCAGCGCCGCGGCGACGATCTTGGCGAGCAGGTCGTTGTAGCCCGGCGCGAAGCCCCATGCCGCGCTCACCCTGGCCTTCAGCCGCTCGCGCATCGCCACCAGCTCGGTCGCGTCGACCTCCATCATCAGCGTGACCCGCGCGGTCGTGTGGACGCTGGCGCCCATCCGGTCGGCGATGATCGCGCGCACGCCCTTCAGCGGCACGCGCTCGACAACCTCGGGCGACGAAGGACCAATGACCACGGGCGAATTGGCGGCAGGCCACGCCTCTCCGTTGGTCAGTTCCGAGTGTTGAGTGTTGAGTGTTGAGTGTTGAGTCTCGAAGATTCCGCCTGTCGTTGGTCGTTGGTCGTTGGTCGTTGGTCCGTCTCGCAGCGTGCGCTCGACGTCGCCGCGCGTGATCCGCCCGTCCGATCCGGTGCCGGTCGTGGCGCGCAGGTCGACGCCCGCGGACGCGGCGAGCTTCTGGGCCACCGGCGTCGCCTTCGGCAGCTGGTGCAGGTAGGCCAGCACGTCGCGCTCGACCACCCGCGCCCCTTCGGCGCCGGTCGGCGCGACCACCGCGATGTCGACGCGCCTCTCGGCCGCAAGCCGGCGCGCGCGCGGCGAGGCGAACAGCCGCGCCGCGGCGCTGGGGATCAGGGATCGGGGATCAGGTGTCAGGATCTCAGGTCCAGTCACAGGAGTTACATCAACCGTCCCCTGTCCCCTGTCCCCTGTCCCCTGTCCCCTGTCCCCTGTCCCCTCCCAGCGCTCGTCCTGCTTGCCGATCGTCGCGACGACCTGCAGGACCGGCACCACGTCGCCTTCCTTGAACGGGCCGATGTGCAGGTAGCCCTTGCCGGTGGCCTCGACCGGGAAGACCGCCTTATCGGTCTCGACCTCGAGCAGCTCCTGGCCGCGCTCGACCTGGACGCCATCGGCGGCGAGCCAGCGCACGATCGTCACCTGCTCGACCGTCTGCCCGAGCTGGGGGATGAACAGTTCTTTTGCCACGACAATCCCTCTGATAAGTTCTCAGTTTTGAGTTTTGAGTTTTGAGTTGCCGTCTTCGCGGAACTCAGAACTCAAAACTCAGAACTCAAAACTCCTAGCGCACGACTTTGCGGCACGCTTCAACAATTCTTGCGACGTTCGGGATCGCCAGGTCCTCGAGCACCTCGGCGCGCGGCACCGGCACGTTCGCGGCCGCCACGCGCACCATCGGCGCGTCCAGCCAGTCGAACACCTGCTCGTTGACCTGGATCAGCACCTCGTTGATGAAGCTGGTGTTCTCGTAGGCCTCGGTCAGCCCGACCAGCCGGCCGGTCTTCTTGACCGACGCCGCGATCGTCTCCATGTCGAGCGGCTTGAGCGAGCGCAGGTCGATCACCTCGACGTCGATGCCCTCGTTCGCCAGCAGCTCGGCCGCCTCGAGCGCGCGCAGCACCATGCGCGAGTAGGTCACCAGCGTCACATCCTTGCCGGCGCGCTTCACGTCGGCCACGCCCAGCGGGATGAGGTACTCCTCCTCGGGCACCGGCCCCTTCTCCTTGTAGAGCATCTTGTGCTCGATGAACATGACCGGGTTGTCGTCGCGGATGGCCGCCTTGAGCAGGCCCTTGGCGTCGTAGGGCGTGGAGGGCATCACCACGTAGATGCCGGGGAAGTGCGTCCAGAGCGACTCGAGGCTCTGCGAGTGGTGCGCGGCGATCGCGCGCCCGGCGCCGCCCTCGGTGCGCAGCACCATCGGCACGGTCGTCTTGCCGCCGAACATGTAGCGGTTCTTGGCGCCCTGGTTGGCGATCTGGTCCATCGCCAGCGGCGTGAAGTCGACGTACATGATCTCGGCGACCGGGCGCATGCCGGCCATCGCCGCGCCGACCGCCGCGCCGCCGATCGTGGCCTCGGAGATCGGCGTGTCGATCACGCGCCGATCTCCGAACTCCTGGAACAGCCCGCGCGTGGCGCCGTACGCGCCGCCGTACAGCCCGACGTCCTCGCCCATCACGAACACGCGCTTGTCGCGCAGCATCTCCTCGCGCATGGCCTCGACCAGCGCCTGGGCGTAGCTGATCTGGCGCACGCCCGGCTCGGCCCGCACGCGCTCGCGCAGCGCCCGCTCGGCCGCCACGTCCGCGGCGGCGTGCTTGAGCGGGGCGTAGACGTCGGTCTCCAGCTCGTCGCCGCTCGGCTCGGCCGACTGCTCGCTGAACGCCATGGCCTGGTCGAGCTTGGCCTCGACCTCCTGGTCGAGCCGCTCGAACTCGACCTCGTCCAGCATATTCACGGCCTGCATGCCGGCCTTCAGCACCGCGATCGGGTCGCGCTTCTTCCAGGCGGCCTCCTCCTCGCGGGTGCGGTAGGCGCGCGGGTCGGAGTGCGAGTGGCCGTACCAGCGGTAGGTCTTGGCCTCGATCAGCGTCGGGCCGCGGCCTGCGCGCGCGCGCTCGGCCGCCTGGGCCACCGCGCCGCGCACCGCCAGCGCGTCCATCCCGTCGACCACCTCGCCGGGGATTCCGTAGGCCCTGGCGCGCTCGGCCACGTTCGGCAGCTTGCTGGCGTTGGCCCACGGCACCGACATCGCGTACATATTGTTCTCGACCACGAAGATCACCGGCAGGTCCCACAGGCTGGCCATGTTGAGCGACTCGTGGAAGTTGCCGGTGTTGCTGGCGCCCTCGCCGAAGAAGCACAGCACCACCCGCCCGGTGTCCTGGAGCTTCTGGGCCAGCGCCGCGCCGACGGCGACCGGGATGTTGCCGCCGACGATGCCGGTGGCGCCGAGGTTGCCGTGCTCGACGTCGGCGATGTGCATCGAGCCGCCCTTGCCCTTGCAGTAGCCGCCGGCCTTGCCGAGCACCTCGGCCATCATCCGGTTGAAGTGCGCCTGCTTGGCCTCGGGCGTCGGCGCCGCGGAGTCGCCGTGGGCGTGGGCGTGGCCGTGGCCGCGGTGCGTGCTGGTGATCAGGTCGCTCTCGCGCAGCGCGCCGACCGCGCCTACCGCCACGGCCTCCTGGCCGGCGTACAGGTGCGAGGCGCCCTTGAGCACGGCCTTGCCGAGCAGGTCGGCGATGTTGTTCTCGAAGAGGCGGATCTCCATGATCTGGCGCAGGTAAGCCATCAGCTGCTCTTTGGTCAGCCCCTGCTCCTCGATCATCGCCGAGACGCGCTCCATGGTTGCGATCTCGTTTTCATCCAGTGTTGTTGCGGCTATCATCTGGTTTCCTTCATCATGTGATGCTATCGACCCCTCCCCCTGCCCCCTCCCCTCGCCAGGGGAGGGGGTTCATTTTTCGCAGGTGGTGCGGCGGCAGAGCCGCCCACCACCTGCGAGACCATATCCCCCGCTCCCTGGGGAGCGGGGGGAGGGGGTGAGGGGGACGTAGAAGAGTCAGTGCATCTCCTGCCCGCCGGTCACGTTGATCGCCTGGCCGGTCATGTAGGCGGCCTGGTCGGAGGCCAGGAACGCAACCACGTTGCAGACGTCGTCGTAGGTGCAGCCGCGCTTGAGCGGCACCTGGTCGATGTACTTCTGGCGCACCTCGGCCTCGCTGATGCCCCACTTCTCGGCGTACTGCCTGTAGAGCGAGTCGACCCACAGCGGCGAGTCGAGCAGGTTGCCGGGGCAGACCGCGTTGACGCGCACGCCGTGCTCGGCCAGGTCGAGCGCGATGCTCTGGGTCAGCCCGATCCCGCCGAACTTCGCTGCGGCGTAGGCCGAGCTCTTGTAACTACCCTTCTTGCCCGACTTCGAGTTGATCTGGACGATCGCGCCGCTGCGCTGCTCCTTCATCACCCGCGCGGCGTGCTTGGCGCACAGGAAGTAGCCGACCAGGTTGACCTCGATCACCGCGCGCCACTTCTCGGCCGGGAACTCGCTGATCTCGCCCGCGAGCAGGATGCCGGCGTTCGAGACCAGGATGTCCAGCCGGCCAAGCTCGCGCACGGCCCGGTCGACCATGGCGGCGACCTGGGCCTCGTCGGTCACGTCCACGCGCAGGCCGATCGCGCGCCGGCCCTCGGCCTCGATCTCGCTCGCGATCGCGGCGGCCGTCTCGGCCGCGGCCCGCTCGTTCAGGTCGGCCACTAGCACCTGGCAGCCCTCGCGCGCCAGGCGCCAGCAGATCGCCTGGCCCAGCCCCTGCGCGCCCCCGGTGACGATCGCTACGCGATCTTGAAGTAGCTTTGTCATATGAGTTCTTCTCCCAATTCTCGTTGTTGGGTGCAATTCATGACCCCACCCCCTGCCCCCTCCCCTGCCAGGGGAGGGGGTTCAGACTGGCGGTGGTGAGGTTTCGGCTTCGGCGGCCGGCACGCCGCTAGTGCAGCTCCAAGCGCGCTGCTCGGGCTTGCGATCAGCGGATTGGGCGCTATAATGCCAAGCCCCAAGCCCCTAGCCCCTAGCCCCTAGTCCCTGCGCTGAAAGCGCGCTAGCGAACAAGGTGGATCACCCCGCGCCGGCCGTCGATCAGCCAGTCCGGCGACTCGGCGGCCAGCACCTCGGCCTGGCCCGGCTGCAGGCCGGCGATCAGCTCGCCCTTGAGCGTGCGCAGCGCGACGAACGGCCGCGGGAAGCCGTCGGCCGCCACCTCCAGCGGCGCGGCGGGCGGCCAGTGCCGGTCGTCCAGCAGCCGGCGGTAATTCACGTCGCCCTTCAGGACAACGAGGTCGGCGCGCTCCAGCTCGGCGCGCAGCCCCGCCGGCAGCCGCCGGTACATCAGGCAGCTGCTCCAGAACGGGTCGTCGCGCAGCGCCAGCCGGCCAGCCGCCAGGTGCGCCTCCAGGCGCTCGCCCAGGCCGCGCAGGCCCGCGCCCGGCGACGCGCTCAGCAGCGCGACCAGCCCGCGCGCGTCGGCCGGCATGGCGTCGGACACGAAGAACGGTCGGTCCTTGAGGTGGAAGACGACCTCGCGCGCCCAGCCGCGGCCGAGCAGATCGTCAGCCAGCGCCAGGTCGAGCAGCAGGTCCATCCCAGTGTTGTCGTTGACGAAGTCGACCCGCCGCGCGCCGCGCGCCAGCAGCGCCCGGACGTCGTCGGTGTGGTCGACCAGGATGAGGTGCCGCTCGGCCTCGGTCGCCAGCCCGACCTGCGCCTGGGCCGCGACGGTGTAGTTGCTCAGGTCGGCGCGGTTGCCCCACAGGCAGGCGTGCAGCAGCGCCTCGAACCGCGCGCCCGGCGCGAGCGACTCCAGCTCGGCCCAGCCCGGCGCCAGCCGCTCGACCGCGCGCCGCTCCTCCTGACGCTTCTGCAGGCCGAACGGGTCGTGGCCCTGCCACGGCCCCGGCTCCAGGTAGCGCACCGCCGCCAGCAGCCGCCGGTAGAAGAACGTCTCGGCCAGGTACCACGGCAGCTCCAGCCAGGCCCGCCCGGCGTAGGCCGCCAGCTCCGCGTTCCAGAGCGGCGCGTCGCCGGCCGACTCGGGCAGCGGCTGAACCGGGCGCGTCGCGATCTCGTCGGCCAGCGCATGCAGCGCCACGACGATCTCGGGCGGGTAGGCGTTGTCGGCGACCGCCCGGCGGATGATCTCCGGCTTGCGCTCGACGATCGTGCTGCGCGCGAACGAGCCCGGCTCGGAGGTCATCAGCGGCGGGGGCAGGCCGTCTTCACCGATAGCTGTTTCTTCTGACACGCGGCTTGTACCTTTCGGGCTTGCGGCAAGCGACAAGGAGACAAGGTGACAAGGTGACAAGGTGACAAGATGGCTGCTCATCCTTCATCCTTCATCCTTCATCCTTCATCCTTCATCCTTCACCCCAGCATCTCGCGAAGCAGCTCCTCCTCGGCCTCGTTGGTCCACTCGCGCCCGTCCTTCAGC
This sequence comes from Candidatus Ribeiella danica, assembly GCA_016717335.1. Classification (GTDB taxonomy): domain Bacteria; phylum Chloroflexota; class Chloroflexia; order Chloroflexales; family Roseiflexaceae; genus Ribeiella; species Ribeiella danica. The sequence continues at coordinate 2,844,085 of JADKFS010000001.1, read as the reverse complement.
CTGGCGTAGACGTCGGGCAGCCTGTCCTTCAGGTCCGGCAGCGCGGTCAGCGGCAGATCCCTGATCTGCGGGAAGATCACGACTTTGCCGGGGAAGGTCGCGTCCTTCAGCGCCTTCAAGCCGTCCCTGGCGGCGTCGAGCGAGCCGATCGCGGCGACCGAGCGGTTGGTCGAGAGCTCGCCCGACTCGGTCTGGCGCAACATCACGCGCAGGTCGTCGATCGTCGAGGCCGAGTGCCCGATCACCCGCGCGTCCTTCAGGTACACGTCGCTCAGGTCGAGCTCTGCCAGCGTGCCGCGCCCGACGCCGGCGAACACGTTCATCACGCCGCGCGGCGCCAGGTAGCGCGCCGCGTCGGAGATGACGGACGCGACCGGCGCCAGCACGACGATGTCGTCGAAGCCCTGCGCCGCGAAGGCGGCCATGCCGTCGGCGTAGGCCGCCGCGGCGGTCGGGTTCAGGCAGATCATCTCGACGCCCTTGGCCAGCGCCTCGGCGCCGAACGAGTCCCACAGGTCGTTCAGGCGCAGGTCGCTCACGTCGGTGCAGACGATCGTCGCCGGCCCGTCGGCGAGCTGGATGGCGCGCTGGACGTGCATGCGCCCGATCGGCCCGCCCGCGCCCACGAACCAGGCCCGCCCATTCGGCCTGAGCGTCGAGCGCACTGGCACGTCGGCGTAGGCCCGCGCGACGTCGGGGCCGCGCCCGCCGACGTAGACCCAGCGGTTGTAGTGCACCCGCCCGATGTCGACCCCGACCTTGCGCGGCAGCGGGGCGTCGGCCAGGATCGCGCAGACGCCGTGGTCGGCCAGGCGCGGGCTGACACGCTCGATCAGCGCGGCGTCGGCGCCCAGCAGCACGACGTCGTCGACCTGCTCGACCGGCGGCGCGGCGAGGTCGGCCGCCTCGATCAGCTCGACGCCGAGCGCCTGGGCGCGCTGGCGCAGCCAGGCGGCGAACGCCGCCGGCACGTCGGTCAGCAGCAGCCGCGCCGGGTGGCTTGCCTCGTCGAAGCCCGCGCTGATGGTGTAGTCGCCGCGCGCGCCGGCCGCGCCAATGATCCAAGCCGTGCCGCCCGGCTTGAGCGAGGTCCGGTAGCCGAGCTGGTAGGCGGCGATCACGCAGGCCCACGGCTCGACCAGGGCGCTCTGGGCGTAGCCGGTCGCCGGGCGCACCGGCAGCAGGTAGCAGCCGCCGTCGCCGTTCAGCACGCGCTGGTCGATCACGCCGTAGCGCGAGAGGCCGCCCTGGATCATGTAGCCGTAGGCGTAGCCGACGCCGCCCGAGAAGATGTCGGCCTGGATGATGAAGCGCTCGCCGATACGGTAGCGCTCGCGCAGGCGCTCGCCCACGCCGACCACCGTCAGCGCCACCTCGTGGCCCAGCACCACCGGGTCGCGCCGCATATCCTTGAAGATGCGCGCGTGCTGCTCGCCCTGCGTGATCACCTTGATGTCCGAGAAGCACAGGCCGCAGGCGTCGTGGCGCACCAGCAGCTCGTCGGGGCCGTATGGCGGCAGCGGGGCGTCGATCGGCCGCCCGTCGCGGCCCAGGCTGTCGAAGCCCGCGCCGTACAGCGGCCAGAGCCGGTTGCGGTCGGGCAGCGGCGCGTCGGCGCTGCGGTACTCACTCAGCTTGTCGGTCATGCTGCACCTTCGGTTTCATATGTAGCTCCCATCCGCAGATAGCGCGAATAATGCGGGTAAAGGCATTTCTGATCGCCAAGCATATCCGCACAATCGGCGTTATCTACGGAGCAAATCGCAAGTTATCTAGTTTTCATCCGCAGATAGCGCGGATAGCGCGGATAAAGGATGTCGGATGGCGAAACATATCCGCACAATCGGCGCTATCCGCGGAGCAAATCGCAAGTTATCTAGTTCCGATCCGCAGATAGCGCGGATAATGCGGATAAAGGATGTCGGATGGCCAAGCATATCCGCACAAGCGGCGTTATCCGCGGAGCAAATCGCAAGTTATCTAGTTTTCATCCACAGATAGCGCGGATAATGCGGATAAAGGCATTTCGCGCCAACGGCGTTTCCGCGGTACATCAGTTATCTAGTTTTCATCCACAGATAGCGCGGATAATGCGGATAAAGGCATTTCTGATCGCCAAGCATATCCGCACAAGCGGCGTTATCTGCGGATCAACTAGCCAGTACTTTGACACTAGATACTAACGGACGCCAGCACCTCGGCCGGGGTCATATCCGTGACGAGCCGGCCCAGAATGCTCCGCCCAGCCCGTCCCGGCGGCACCAGCCGGCCGACTGCCGTATAGAACGCGTTTCGCTCGCGCCGCGACGGCAGCTGGATGCGCGCCCAGGCGCTCTCGTAGCCGAGGTCCAGCGCGCGCTGCAGGATGGTGTGCCCGTACACGAAGTACGCGCCGTCCATGAACGCCCCGCGCACCGGCGCCAGCTCGGCCGCGCCGAAGTCGTCGATCAGCCGCTGGCCGGCGCTGTTCAGCTCGGTGCCGACGTTCAGCGGCAGCGCCAGATCGCGCGCGAGCCGGACGACGTCGTACAGGTTGGCGAGCTTGATCCGGCGCGCGGCCGGGTCGGCGATGTTCCAGTTGCGATCGGGGATGATGTTGAGCGCGACGACGCCCTTGGCGATCAGCAGCTCCAGCAGCTCGCCGATCGCCTGCTCGCCGGTGGTCGTGCCGTCCAGCCAGGCCGCGCACGGCAGCGCTCCGCACTGCACGATGCAGCGGTGGAACGCCTCGACGCTGGGGAAGCTGTCCGGCCCCGGCTGCACGTAGCCCACGCCGCCGCGCTTCATCAGCCGGGCGCGCATCAGGTTGTGCAGGCGCGGCAGATCGCGCAGCAGCTCGGCCACCTGCTCCACCGGCGCGTCGAGCTTGCCGGCCCAGAAGGCGGCCGGGTCGGGCTGGCTGCGCTCGGCGGCGCGCGTGTAGGCCATGAGCATGTGCCGCTCGGTCGCGTTGCTCGCCGGTGTGAGCGGGATCACGTCCTCGTCGTAGTCGACCGTGACCGGCGCGAGGTATGCGTTGATCCGCGCGACCATCGCGCGGTTGCGGTGGTCCGAGCGCCGCCACAGGTCGGCCAGGATGGCGGTGGCCTCGGAGGGGATGACGCTCGTCGTGAAGCCGATGCCCATGTGGTAGCAAACGCCGGGCTCGCCGGGCGAGTTGATCTCGCGGGTGGCGAACTCGGGCACGAACACGCGTGTCTCCAGCCCGGCGCTGCCGCGCACGCCGACCTCATCGCAGGCGCCCAGGAACTCGTCCACGCCGTCCAGCACGTCGAAGTCGACGATGCCGAGCAGCTTGAAGCCGCGCCGGCGGGCCAGCCAGGCCAGCGCGCTGGGCGAGTAGCCGTAGGCGTTGAACGAGTAGAAGGTGTGGCAGTGCATGTTCGCCACGTCGGCCTCCCGCGCGAGGTCGACGGCGCCCAGCTCAGCCAGCTCGCCCAGCTCGGCCAGGCAGTGCGCGCGCACATCGGGGTTGAAGTGGTTCAGGCCGGCTTCCAGGTCGGCCACCTGCGGTTCAGCGGTGATGTTCATCGGACGCCTCTCAATGCCCCGCCAGCTGGCGGCGGCGATAGTGCTCGTCCAACCGACTGTCGATCCGCTCGACTTCGTTCTCTGGCATGAAGTGCGGGCCACCCAGCGCGTAGGTGCCCTGCAGAACTCTGGCCCACTTGTCGGCCATGCGCATGATGTTCAGCACCTCGGTGGCCGTCTGCCCCAGCGCGACCGGCCCGTGGTTGACCATGAGCAGCAGCTTTGGCGATCGGCCGTAGGTCGCGCGGTAGCGGCGCAGCTCGGCGCGCACGGCCAGCCCCAGCTCGAAGCCGGGGTCGACGTAGGGGATCACCGCCGGGGCGACGCCGCAGACGACGATTCCATCCGGGAACAGGTGGTGCAAGAACGGCTCGGCGCCAAGGTGGCTGCACAGGATCTGGTTGATCGAGACGGTGTGCGTGTGCCCGACCCAGCGGGCGCCGCCCTCGGCCAGGCAGACTGCGTGCATGAAGATCTCGACCGACGGCATGCGCTGGCTCGGGTCGACCAGCGACGCGCGCAGGCCCTCGGCGATCTCCTCGTCGCAGGGGTGCTCGGCCTGGAGCAGGTCCAGCGCCGTGGCCATCCGCACGCGGCTGAAGCCGCAGGCGTCGATCGTGCCGAGCTGGCTGCCGGATGCCTTGATCCAGAACGTCCCATCGCCATTGTCGACGCTGGTGTTGCCCTCGCCCAGGATCGCCAGCTGGCGATCCTCACGCCCCAGCTCGCGCGAGAGGCCGATCAGGTCTTGGAGGGCTGTGTCCACGGTACACCTCTTCATCTTGGGCGATCGGCCTGGCCGGTGCGCGACCGGGCCGCTGTGTCTTGGAGGCTGCGTGAAAAGCGGTGGCTTACGTTTAGGTTGCGATATCACGTAATTTGATTATATTCTTATTTCGTTTTTGTAAGGTTGTCATCCGGCAACGATTCGTTGGGATTTGGTAACGTGGTTGTGGCAGCAGCGCGCCGCCGCGCCCCCCTGCCGCGAGTATGTTCTCTCTCTTTTCTTTTTGTGGCGCTGTGATGTGCCGGATTACCCCACCCCCTTGCCGCCGCCCCTGGCAGGGGCGGGGTGAATATTGGCTGGGTCTGGGGTTTCGGCTCCGCCGAAACCCCAGACCCAGCCAAGAACCCCCCTCTCCCGGGCCTGGGAGAGGGGGCAGGGGGGTGGGGGCCTCTAGATCACACGAGGGTCGTGGGCACATTGAAGGCCCGCACCACCTCGCGCAGCTCGTCCAGCGTCAGGCCCTCGGCCTGGCTGCCGTTGACCAGGTCCATATACTCGTACAGCGCTGCCGTCTCGGCGTACTCGATCCGGTCGGCCGCCTTGGTCACCGAGACATCGGAGCGCGCCATCACGCCGTGCTTGCTCCACAGCACGATCCGGTACTCGCGCAGGCCGTGCAGGTTGGCCTCCATCATCGCCGGCGAGCCGGGCAGCCGGTAGGGCAGCACGCCGATGCCCTCGGGCAGGTTGACGATCGTCTCCGGCTCCCAGCGCATCAGCCGCTGGTTGAAGAACGCCTGGTTGCGGTAGGCCGGCAGGTGGCTGAGGTAGGTCAGGTGCGGCGGCTGCGCGTGGATGAGCGCGTGAAAGTTCGTGCCGGTGCGCGAGACCTGGTCGCTGTGCACGGCCAGGTGCGAGTTGAACTCGCTGGTCACGCGCTCGAACAGGCGGCGCGGCGAGGTGTACAGGCGTCCGGTCTGGCCGTCGGCGTCGATCGCCACCACGCCCAGGTTCGCGGCCGGGTCGGCGCGGATATCGCGCAGGCGCCGCCCCGAGCCGGTCACGATCACGATCTTCCCGGCCAGCTCGGGTGCCGGCAGCGGCAGATCGAGCTGCTCGACCAGCGGGAAGCGGCGGCGCATCTCGAGCGGCCAGCCGATATACACCGAGATATTGCCCGCCGCGCCCTCGCTGGCGTTGAGGCTGCTGAGGCGCTGGCCGGCCTCGCCGATCGTGACCAGCAGTTCGTCTAGCTCGGGGAGGGGTTCGTTCAGGGACATGAGTTTCTCCTATACGTTGTTGATTATTGGAACCCTCACCCCCCTGCCCCCCTCTCCTGGCGGGAGAGGGGGGATTCTTGGCAGGCGGCGCGGGTTCGGCGGAGCCGAACCCGCGCCGCCTGCCAGTTTTCTCTTTGGGGGTGGGTGGGGCGATCAGCGCAGAAACGCTTCGTGCAGGCCGCCGTCGACGCTGAGGATCTGGCCGGTGGTCTGGCGCAGGCGCTCGCTGAGCAGCAGGAAGATCGCCTCGGCCTGGTCGGCCGGCGTGATCGGCCGCTTCAGCAGGGTCCGATCGGCGTAGAAGCGCGACAGCTTGGCCGTCAGCGCCTCGGTCGGCTCGTCCTCGGCGTAGGCGATCTTGTACTTCGCCAGCGAGGAGATCACCCGCTCGCGCGGGAACATCGCGCTGCCCTCGACCACCGTGGCCGGCGCCACGCCGTTCACCCGCACCAGCGGCGCCAGCTCGATCGCCAGCTCGCGCACCAGGTGGTTCGCCGCGGCCTTGCTGGCGTCGTAGGCCAGGCTGCCTCTCTTCGCCACCACCGCGTTGACCGAGGTCGTCAGCACCAGGTTGGCCGGCAGCCCCTGGTCCTGCCAGAGCTTGGCCGCCTCGTCGGCCACCAGGTACAGCCCGCTCACGTTGATCGCGAAGGTGCGCGCCCACTGCTCGTCCGGGATGCGGCCGGCCGTGTCGGGGGCCACGAAGATGCCGGCGGTGACGGCCACCGCGTCGAGCCCGCCGTACGCCAGCGCGACCTGGTCGAGCATCGCGCGCAGGTCCTCCCGCCGGGTCATGTCGGCGTAGAGCCCGATCGCCGGGCCACAGTTCGAGATGCCGCTGCCGGCCACGCCAATGCCGAGCCCGTGGCGTTCGACGATCGCCTGCGCCGTCGCCTGCGCGGCGGCCGCGTCCCGGTCGACCGCCACGACGTGCGCGCCCTCCCTGGCCAGCCGCAGCGCCAGCTCGCGGCCGATCCCGCTCCCGCCGCCGACCACCGCGATGATCTGGCGCGCCAGCTCCTTCTCGGGCGGCATGCGCTGCAGCTTGGCCTCTTCGAGCAGCCAGTACTCGATGTCGAACGCCTCCTGCAGCGGCAGCGCGGTGTACTCGTCGATCGCCTCGGCGCCGCGCATCACCTCGACCGCGCAGTTGTAGAACTCGGCCGTCACGCGCGACTCGCTCTTGTCCTTGCCCCAGGCGATCATGCCCAGGCCGGGGATCAGGATCACCGTCGGGTTGGGGTCGCGCATGGCCGGCGAGTCGGGGTGCCTGTGCCGCTCGTAGTAGTCCGCGTAGTCCTGGCGGTACCGCGTCAGCCCGGCGGCCAGCTTGCGCTTGAGCGCGGCGACGTCCTCCGCCTGCGGGTTCCAGTCGACGTACAGCGGCTTGATCTTGGTGCGCAGGAAGTGGTCGGGGCACGAGGTGCCCAGCCCGGCCAGCCGCGGCGCGTCCGCGCTGTTGACGAAGCGCAGGATCGTGTCGTCCTCCTGCACGGTGCCGACGAAGCGCCTGTACTGGCTGACCTGGCCGCGCAGCCAGGGCAGGATCTCGGCGAAGGCCGCGTGGCGGCGCGGCTCGTCCAGCGCCTGGTACTGCTGGCCGCCGAAGGTCTGGTCGCCTTTGTCGTGCGCCTCGATGTAGCGCGCCGCGCGCTCGATCAGCTCGAGCGTCAGCGTATAGCAGGCCTTGTCGTCGTCGGCCCAGTTGATCAGCCCGTGCCCGCCCAGGATCACGCCCTTCGCGTGCGGGTGCGCGCCGCAGACCTGCTCCAGCTTCAGCCCCAGGTCGAAGCCGGGCCGCTGCCAGGCGGTCCACACGACCTCGTCGCCGTAGATCGCGCGGGTGAGCTGCTCGGCGTTGCGCGAGGCGGCCAGCGCGATCACCGCGTTGGGGTGCATGTGGTCGATATGCCGGTACGGCACGAAGGCGTGCAGCGGCGTGTCGATCGACGACGGGCGCGGGTTGAGGTTGAAGGTGCAGTGGCTGTACAGCCCGACGATCGCATCCTCGATCGGCGTCTTGGGGCCGCGCTCGGGCGCGTGGTGGTAGTGCAGCTGCAGCCGGCGCAGCTTGCCCATGTAGAGCGACGAGAAGTTCTCGCGCTTGGCGGTGCGCAGGTCGCCGCCCGAGCCCTTGACCCACAGCACCTCGACCGGCTCGCCGGTGAGCGGGTCGGGCGCGGTCAGCTTGGCCGAGGTGTTGCCGCCGCCGGTGTTGGTGATCCGCTGATCGCTCCCGAGCAGATTCGAGCGGTAGATCAGCCGGCCGACCGGGTCGAGCTGCTCGGCGTATGTGTCGTCCCAGGCGTAGCTGACGTGCTGGAACGCTGGATGTTCAATCGCCATCTCTCTGTCTCCTTGTCCGTGGGGTAGGGGTCGGTGGCCTGCGACCCGCCTGACCCCACGCAGCACGCACGCTCCGGCGTGCCGGCTGTCGTCCAGCCGCAATCATCCTGGTCGGTGGGGGTTTGGAGCGGCTTTGCCCCTCCAAACCTCCCCATCAAACCACTGTGGTGGCCCTCTAGCCGCGCCGCGCGAGCACCTGCGCCTCGTACGCCTTGATCTCGTCCAGGAACCGGATGCCGACCGGCACATCCTGCTGCAGGCAGAACTGGTCCCACACCGCCGCCCACGGCAGCCCCTTCAGCTCTTCGAGCAGTGCCAGCCGCGCGGTGTAGTCGCCGGCGACCTCCAGCTGGCGCAGCTGGTCGGTCGGCTCGAGCAGCGCCAGCAGCGCGGCGCGCTGGACGTTGCGGGCGCCGACAACCCAGGCCGCCACGCGGTTGATGCTGGCGTCGAAGAAGTCGAGGCCGATGTGGACGCGGCCGAGGAACCCGCCGCGCACGACCTCCTGCACGATCGCCTGGGTCTCGTCGCTCAGCGTCACCACGTGGTCGCTGTCCCAGCGCACGCCGCGGCTGATGTGCAGCAGCACCTCGCCAACGTACATCAGCACCGACGACAGCTTGTCGGCGATGCTCTCGGTCGGGTGGAAGTGGCCGCTGTCCAGGCACAGCAGCACGTCGCTGGCGATCGCGTAGCCGAGGTAGAACTCGTGCGAGCCGACGACGTAGCTCTCCGAGCCGAGGCCGAACAGCTTGCTCTCGACCGCGTCGAGGTTGTGCTTGCGATCGACCGGCGCGGCCATGATCTGATCGAGCGACTGCTTGAGCAGGCGGCGCGGCGCCGCGCGGTCGACCGGCGTGTCCTTGAAGCCGTCGGGGATCCAGATGTTGGTGACGCACGGCGTGCCCAGCGCGCGGCCGAACGACTCGCCGATCTGGCGGCAGGCGATGCAGTGCTCGACCCAGAACTGGCGAATGGCCGGGTCGTAGCTGGCCAGCGTGAAGCCGCTGTCGGAGAGCGGGTGCGAGAAGCAGGTTGGGTTGAAGTCAAGCCCGTGCTGGTTGTCCCTGGCCCACGCGACCCAGCCGGCGAAGTGCTCGGGCAGGAGCTGGTTGCGCTCGACCCGCCGGCCGCCGGTCTCGGCGTAGATCGCGTGCAGGTTCAGCCGGTGGTGCCCTGGGATCAGGCTGTAGGCTTTGTCGAGGTCGCCGCGCAGCTCGTCGGCGCTGCGGGCCTTGCCGGGGTAGTTGCCGGTCGCCGCGATCCCGCCGCTCAGCGCGGTGTCGGGCGCCTCGAAGCCGGCGACGTCGTCGCCCTGCCAGCAGTGCAGGCTGAGCGCGATCTGGCCGAGCGCCGCCAGCGCCCGATCCGTGTCGACGCCGAGGCCGGCGTAGCGCTCCCTTGCGAGCGCGTAGGCGTCGCGCAGCTGAGTGGTGGTCGGAGACGTGCCCATGGTCGTTGTCCTTCCTCGTGCGCGGCCGGCCACACGCAGCAGCGCGGCCGTGACACTGGAAAGGGCCAGGAGAGGGCCTGCGGCTCACCCCTGACCCCCTTTACCTAACGTTGTGCGGCTCTTGCGAACCTTACCCTTCCGGGTGGGCTCTGGGGGCGGGCGAAGCCGCCCCCAGAGCCTCATCTTCAGGAGGTGTGGAGGGGCCAGAGGTCCCTCCACACCTCCCCAGCAGCTGATCGCTGCCAAGCGAAGCGTTGTCCTAGAAGTCGAACTTGTCGATGTTGTCCTTGCTGAAGACGGTCGGCGGGCCGAGCAGCACCACGCCGTCCTTGTCGATCGTGTACTCGCCCAGCTTGCCGGCGGTGAACTTGTCGCCCGGCTCGCCCTTGATCGTGCCGGTCGCGATTGCGTTCAGCGCCTGGATCGCCAGGTAGCCCAGGTCGGACGGGTTCCACAGCGCGAACTGCGGCGCCGCGCCGCTCTTGACATAGTCGCGCATCTGGTTCGGCGTGCCCAGCCCGGTCACGAACACCTTGCCGACCAGGTTGCCGTCCTGCACGGCGCGGGCCGAGGCGGCGATGCCGACCGTCGTCGGGGCGATGATCACCTTCAGGTCCGGGTACTTCTTGAACAGGCCCTGCGCCTCGGTGTAGCTCTTGGTGTCCTCGTCGTCGCCGTAGACCGTCTCGACCAGGGTCAGCTTGGCGTACTCGGGCTTCTTGAGCTCCTCTTTCATCAGGCCGATCCACTCGTTCTGGTTCGGCGCGGTCGAGGTCGCGCTCAGGATGGCGATCTTGCCCTCGCCGCCGGCGAGGTCGGAGGCCATCTTGATCTGGACGGCGGCGATGCCCGAGGCGACCGCCTGGTTGATGTGGATGGTGCGGCCGCCCGGCGCGATCGCCGAGTCCCAGGTCACGACCGGGATCTTGGCGTCGATCGCCTGCTTGCCGGTCGGGACGAGCGCGTCGGAGTCATCGGCCGAGATCGCCAGGCCGCTGACGTTCTGGGCGATCAGCGAGTTGATCAGCTGGATCTGCTGGGTGGCGTCGGCGGTGGCGGGACCCTGGTAGGTCACGGTCACGCCAAGCTCCTTGGCGGCTTCCTGGGCGCCCTTGTTGGCGGTGTCGAAGTACGGGTTGCCGAGGTTCTTCGGCACCAGGACGTAGGTCTTGCCGCCGGCGGCCGGGGCGGCGGTGGCTTCTGCGGGGGCAGCAGCGGTCGCCGCGGCCGGGGCGGCGGTCGGGGCGGCGGCCGGGGTGGCGGCGCCGCAGGCGGCCAGCGCTGTGAGCATGAGGCTCAGCAGCAGCACGAGCGAGATAGTTCGAGTACGCAAGGGGGATCTCCTTCCGAGTAGTATCGGCTTGTCCAGTTCACGAGACATTTGTGAGATCGAGGGCGAGTGTCGTCGATAGGCGTTCTCCTTTACGGTAGTGCCGTGATATCGTAGAGCGACGCTGCTGCGCAATCGGCCTACTGGGTCAGGATCAGCGCGCGCGACCAGAAGAAGAAGAGCCCGAACACGACCGCCACCGTCACGGCCAGCGCCGTCTTGCGGAAGCCGGCCGTATTCCACGCCGGCCCGCCCGATAGCCGCCCGCCAAACCGCGGCAGCAGGATCGAGAGGATCAGCAGCAGGCCGATGACAATGTTCTGCACCTGGCCCTGCAGGTTGACCAGCCCCATGCCGAAGCGCAGGATGCCAACCAGGATCAGCGCCAGGATCGCGCCGACCATCGTTCCGCTGCCGCCCGAGATGCTGACGCCGCCGAGCACCGTGATCGTGATCACGGTCAGCTCCAGCCCGGTGCCGATATCGGGGCGGGTGCTGCCGTAGCGGGCCGCCAGCACGAACCCGGCCAGCGTCGCCATGATGCTGGACAGCACGAAGACGATCACCTTGATCCGATCGACCGGCACGCCCGAGTAGCGGCTGGCCGGCTCGTTGTTGCCAATCGCAAACAGCTGGCGCCCAAAGGTCGTCTTGTGCAGCACCAGGCCGAAGACCACCGCCAGCACCGCGAACAGCAGCAGCGAGAAGGGGACGCGCGTGCCGGGGAGCGTGCCCTGGCCCAGGTAGGTGAACGACGCCGGGTAGCCGCGCGCGGCCTGGTCGCCCAGCAGCGTGTAGGCCAGGCCGCGGTAGAACGAGAGCGTGCCGAGCGTCACCACCAGCGAGGGCAGCTTCAGCCGCGTGATCAGCACGCCGTTCAGCAGGCCGGCCAGCACGCCCACGCCCAGCGCGACCGCAGCCGCGAGCCAGATATTCCAGCCGCCCATAAACAGCCAGCCCATCAGCGAGGCGGTCAGGCCGAGCGTCGAGGCGATCGAGAGGTCGACATTCCCGGTGGCGATGATGATGAACACCATCGACAGCACCATGATGCCCAGCTCCATGAAGTCGGACGTGGTGCGCAGCAGGTTGGTGCCGTTCAGGAAGAACGGCGATAGCCGGGTATTGACGACCGCCACCACGGCGATCAGCGCGACCAGGAACCATTCCCAGCGCAGGAAGATGCGGCGGAGCGTGCGTGCATCTGACTTCATCTGCGAATACCTCGATCTGCAATCTGTAATTGCACTAGCGGCTCGCCACACTGATTGCGGCTGGTGGGGTTTCAGGGGCGGGCCTGCGGCCCGCCCCCGACCCCTCCCCGTGGCGGGCCACTAGCGGCTCTTGCGCGATGTGAGTCGCTGCACCCGGCGCGAGATCGCCGCATCGGCGATCACCGCCAGCAGGATGAGCAGGCCCTGCGCGGCCAGCTGCCAGAACGGCGAGATCTGCACCAGCGTGAGCGCGTTGTTGATGACGCCGAGCAGGAATGCCCCCAGGACCACGCCGAGCACGGTCCCGCTGCCGCCCAGCGTGCTGACCCCGCCCACGACCGACGCCGCCACGGTCTGCAGCTCGAAGCCGAGCGCGGTGTTCGTCTGCGCCGCCTCGTAGCGCGAGGCCCACAGCACGCCGGCCAGGCCGGCCAGCAGCCCTGAGATCACGTAGACCAGGAAGATGATCCGCTCGGTGCGAATGCCGGCGAAGCGCGCCGCGTCCGGGTTGCTGCCCACCGCGTAGATATCGCGGCCGGTGCGCGAGTATTTCAGGAAGTAGTACACCGCCGCGGCCACGACGACGGCGAACAGGATCAGGTTCGAGACGCCCAGCGGCGTGCCTTTGGCGAGCTGGCGAAAGCTTGGCGGCATCTCGAACGCGTTGATCCAGGTGCCCTGGCTGTAGAAGAAGACCAGGCCGCGGTAGATGCTGAGCGTGCCGAGCGTGGCGATGATCGGCGGGACGCCTCCGCTGGCGATCAGCAGCCCATTGAAGCTGCCGAGCGCCGCCCCCAGCGCCATGCCGAGCGGGATCGCGAGCACGGTCGGCATCCCGGGGAACGCGACGATCGTGTACGACACCATCATGGCCGTCAGGCCGATCGTCGAGCTGACCGACAGGTCGATCCCGCGCGTGATGATCACCATGGCCTGCGCCAGCGCGACGATCACCAGGATCGAGATGTTCAGCACGATGTCGCCGAAGTTGCCGGCGGTCAGGAAGGCCGGGTTGCGCAGGCTCACCAGCGCGACGAGCACGGCGATAATCAGCAGAATGCCAGCTTCACGAGACTTGAAGAAGACCTGCACGATCCGTCGCTGCGGGCGACTGTACGCGTCAGTTTCGGCAATCATCCGGAACCCCTTATGACGTGCTACGTGACTACGCCGTCGTCGCCGCGGCCATCAGCTTTTCCTGCGTCGCGTCGGCGCGGCTGAACTGGCCGGTCATCCGCCCCTCGCGCATGACCAGGATGCGGTCGCTCATGCCCAGGATCTCGGGCAGCTCCGAGGAGATCATCAGGATGGCCATGCCCTGCGCGGCGAGGCTGCTCATCAGGTGGTGCACGGCCGCCTTGGTGCCGACGTCGATGCCGCGGGTCGGCTCGTCGAGGATCAGCACGCGCGGCTTTGTGCTCAGCCATTTCGCCAGCACGACCTTCTGCTGGTTGCCGCCGGAGAGCTGGCCGGCCTGCTGCTCGACGCCGGCCATCTTGACCTCCAGCTGCTTGGCAGCCGCCGTCGCCGCCACCAGCTCGCGGCCGGTGTCGAGCCAGCCCATCCTGGCAAACGTCGAAAGCATCGGCAGGGTGATGTTCTCGGCGATGCTCATCTTCAGCACCAGCCCATGCTCCTTGCGGTCCTCCGGCACATAGCCGATGCCGAGCGCCATGGCCGCGTCGGGGCTCTTGATAGCCACGACCTTGCCGTCGAGCGTGATCGTGCCGGCGCTGGCGGGTTCGATCCCGAACAGCGCGCGCGCCACGTTGGTGCGGCCCGCGCCGATCAGCCCGGCCATGCCCACAATCTCGCCGCGGCGCAGCTGAAAGGACACGTTCGAGAAGCTGCCCTCCACCCCGAGCCCCTGGACGTCCAGCACCACCTCGCCGGCCGCCACCGCCTGCTTGGGGAACAGCTCGTCCAGCGTCCGCCCCACCATCATGCGGATCAGGTCGTCGGTCGTCACGTCGGCCATCGCGCGCGTGCCGACGTACCGGCCGTCCCGCAGGGTCGTGACGCGGTCGGCGACGGCGAACAGCTCCTCCAGCCGGTGCGAGATGAAGACGATCGCGGTGCCGGAGGCGCGCAGCTGGCGCACGATCGCGAACAGCTCGTCGACCTCGCGCTGCGTGAGCGAGGAGGTCGGCTCGTCCATGATCAGGATCTTGGCGTTGATCGAGAGCGCGCGCGCGATCTCGACCAGCTGCTGCTGGGCCACGCTCAGCTCGCGCGCCTTCGTGCGCGGGTCGAGCCCCAGGCCGAGCCGCCGCAGCAGGGCGCCGGCCTGCTGGTGCATCCGCCGCCAGTCGACTCCGGCGCGGCCGATCGGCTGGCGGCCGACCAGGATGTTCTCGGCGATGTCCAGGTCGGGGAACAGGCTCGGCTCCTGGTAGATCGCGGCAATACCGTGGGCCTGGGCGGCGCGGGTGTTGGTGAAGTGGATCGGCTGGCCCTCCAGTGCGATCTCGCCCGCGTCCGGCTGGTACACCCCAGTGATGATCTTGATCAGGGTCGACTTCCCGGCGCCGTTCTCGCCCAGGAGCGCATGCACCTCGCCGGGGAAGATATCGAGCTGCACGTCCTGGAGCGCGTGGACGCCGCCGAACGACTTCGAGATATGCTGCAACCGGACAACCGGCGGTGTGCCGCTCATGGCAGGTCCCCCATCAGCTTGCGTCGGCTCGCCCCTGGAGCCGTGCGGGGCATCTCTGGTATCTCTCAACGGTTCATGCGCGCAGGGCCTCGGCGGCGGGGTTGGGGCGCGCTGCGCCAGCACACTGGATGCTGATTCGAACAAGCCGTGAGGCCCGGATCGCTCACCCTTGATGGCCCCGCGTGGGGCAGTCGTGTGTGTCGTGCCTGATGGCGCCATCGTATCATGACAATTCCAAAATGTCAAGCCATTCGTAATGATTTTGCTTCGAATTAGGTTCGAGTGCTTGATTTCCGGGCGTACTTCTGATAAGATGTGAGCGTACAGCCTGCCCAAGTTGCGAACATCTTTCAAGTAAGGCGGCGAGTATGACGCAGATAGATCAAGGGATGCCCCCCGAGCGGCGGCGCGACCAGATCCTGGCGTACCTGAGCGCGCGCGACCGCAGCTCGGTCGGCGAGCTGAGCCAGGCGCTAGGCGTCTCGGAAGTGACTGTGCGGAAGGATCTGGATCTGCTCGAGTCGCAGGGGATGCTCACGCGCGTCCACGGCGGCGCGCTCGTCTCCGGCCGCGGTCGGCTCGAGCTATTCTTCGCGACGCGCGAGCAGGATCACCTGGAGGAGAAGCGGCGGATCGCGCGCGCGGGGGCCGCGCTGATCCAGTCGGGGCAGCGGATCTTCCTGGACGCGAGCACCACCGCGCTCCAGGTGGCGCGGCTGATCAAAGACCGCGAGGACCTGATGGTCGTGACGAATGGGCTCTACACCGCGATCGAGCTCAACTTCTCCGAGGGCATCACGACGATCGTCGTCGGCGGGACGATGCGGCGCCGATCGAGCTCGCTGGTCGGCAGCCTGAACCAGAACTCGCTCCAGCGGCTGCGGGTCGACATCGGCCTGTTTGGCGCGCGGGGCATCACGGCGCGGGATGGCATGATGGAGACCGACATCGACGAGGCGCAGCTGAAGCAGCAGTTCGTGAGCGCGTCGAGCCGCGTCGTCGGCCTGGTCGACGCGAGCAAGTTCGGCGTGATCGCCTTCAGCGCGTTCGCGCTGCCGCACGAGATCAGCCAGGTTATCACCGATCAGGCGGCGCCGGCGCCGATGGTGGGCGAGCTGCGCGAGCGTGGCATCGTGGTGGATCTGGTCTAGTGCTGCGGGGGCTGCGCGCCCCCAGCACCCCTGCGGGAGGCACTCCCGCCCTCGCCGCTGCGGGGGGCCGCGCGCCCCCCCGCCAGCCCCACCGCCCGCGGCCGGGGCTGCGCCCCTGGCCCCCAAAAGCAGCGGTTGCCGGACAGAAATGCTCCACCAGAACCCCTAAATCAAATACTTCATGCTATAATAGCGCATCCCAACCAGAAGCGGGCCGATCGGCCCATCAGATGTTCCAGGAGGTAGCTCGTGAGAAGCACTGTGACTCGCTTGTGTACCACCGCGGTCGCGCTCGCCGTGCTGCTGGCAGCCTGTGGCCAGGCCCAGGCGCCCGCGGCCGGATCGACCAGCGCGCCGGCAGCAGCCGCGACCAGCGCGCCCGCCGCGCAGCCGACCGCATCCGGCGCGGCCCAGCCGACCGCCGCCGCGGGCACGGCCGCATCCGGCGAGCCCATCCCGATCGGCATCGCCGTCGCTCAGACGAGCAACGTCGCGCTGCTCGGGCAGGAGCAGGTGATCGGCGCGCAGATCGCCGAGGAGTTCTTCAACAAGAAGGGCGGCGTGAACGGGCGGCCGATCAAGCTCGTCTTCCAGGACACCGCCGGCGACGAGCAGGGCACGATCAACGCCTTCAACACGCTGATGAACAACGACAATGTCGTGGCGATCATCGGGCCGACCCTCTCGCAGCAGGCCTTCTCGGCCGACCCGATCGCCGACCGCGCCAAGGTGCCGGTGATCGGCCCCTCGAACACCGCCAAGGGCATCCCGCAGATCGGCGACTACGTCGCGCGCGTCTCGGCGCCGGTAGCGGTGGTCGCGCCGAACGCCGTCAAGGTCGCGCTCGCGCAGAACCCGAACATCAAGAAGGTCGCGGTCGCTTTCGCCCAGAACGACGCGTTCAGTAAGTCCGAGACCGCCACGTTCCAGAACACCGTCACCGATACGTTCAAGCTCGACCTGGCCACGGTGCAGACCTTCCAGACGACCGACACCGACTTCACCACGCAGGCGACCAACATCCTGAACGTCCAGCCCGACCTAGTGATCGTCTCGGGGCTGGCGTCGGATGGTGGCAACCTGGTCAAGCAGCTGCGCGATCTTGGCTATACCGGCACGATCATCGGCGGCAACGGCCTCAACACCGCCAATATCTTCCCGGTCTGCAAGGCGGCCTGCGACGGCATTCTGATCGCCCAGGCCTACAGCTATGAGCTGGACAGCCCGATCAACAGCGAGTTCCGCGACGCCTACAAGGCCAAGCAGAACAAGGAGCCGCCGCAGTTCAGCGCGCAGATGTTCGCCGGGGTGCAGGTCGTGGTAGATGCGCTGGCGGCGCTCGACAAGCAGACTCCGCTCGCCGGACTCGATCTAGCCGGGATTCGCGACGGGCTCAACAAGCAGATCCTGGCGGGCAGCTACGACACGCCGCTCGGCAAGATCTCGTTCACGCCCGAGGGCGAGATCAACCAGGCGCAGTTCTACGTCGCGCAGATCAAGATGGACCCCGACGGCGCGAACGGCAAGTTCGTCTTCGTGAAGTAGCCAGCAAGTGTTGAGTTTTGGGTTTTGGGTTTTGAGTTGCCTCAAACTCAGAGCCCAAAACTCAAAGCTTAAAACAATATGAACACGTCTCTGCTGCTCCAGCAGTTTCTGAACGGCCTCGCGATCGGCAGCGTCTACGCCATCTTCGCCCTGGGCTACACGCTGGTCTTCTCCATCCTGCGGATCATCAACTTCGCGCACGGCGCGGTGTTCACGCTCGGGGCCTACTTCACCTACGTGCTGACCGGGTCGCGCTTCGGGTTCAACGGGGTACTGGCCAACCGGGCGCTGCCGCTGGGGCTGCCGTTCCCCGCGGCGGTGCTGCTGGGGGCGGTGCTCGCCGGCCTGGCGAGCGTGGCGGTGGAGCGGGTTGCCTTCCGCCCGCTGCGCCGCCGCGGCGCCGACCCGCTGCTCACGCTGGTGTCGAGCCTGGGCGTGGCGATCGCGATCGTCAACACCATCCAGTACCTCGTCGGCGCCGAGATCTACACCTACCCGGCGGCCGCGCTCGGCAGCCTGCCCACCGCGATCAACTTCGGCTCGGCCACGCGGGTCATCCCCATCCGCACGGTGCAGATCGTGATCTTCGCCGTCTCGATGGTGATCGTGATCGCGCTGACCTATGTGATCAACGCGACGCGCGTGGGCAAGGCCCTGCGCGCGGTGGCCGAGGACGCGACTACCGCTAGCCTGCTCGGCATCGACACCGATCGGATGATCCTGTTCACGTTCTTCGTGAGCGGGTTCCTGGGCGGTATCGCCGGGGCGCTGGTGGGCCTCAGCGTCAGCATCGCCGGCCCCTACTTCGGCATCGCGTTCGGGCTCAAGGGCCTGGCGGTGATCGTGCTCGGCGGCCTGGGCGACATCCCCGGCGCGGTGGTCGGCGGGCTGGTGATCGGCCTGGCCGAGGCGCTCGTGCCGGCGCAGTATGTCGCCTACAAGGATGCGGTCGCGTTCGCGCTGCTGTTCGTGATGCTGCTCGTGCGGCCGCAGGGCCTGCTTGGCCGCGCCGTCGTGCAGAAAGTGTAGCGCCCGCCATGGCCGCGTTCTTCAACACCTACGGCTTTCTGATCACCTCAATGGTGCTCGCCGCGATGCTCGGGCTGTCGCTCTACCTCCCGCTTATGGCCGGCCAGCTCTCGCTGGCCAGCCCCGGCTTCTACGCGCTCGGCGGCTATATTGCCGCCGTTATGTCGACTCGGTACTGGCCGTCGCTCGACGGGCGCCTGCCGATCTGGCAGCTGCTGGCCGAGATGCTGATCGCGGCGATCGCCAGCGGCCTGCTGGCGGTGCTGGTCGGCGTGCCGGCGCTGCGCCTGCGCGGCATCTACCTGGCGCTGGCGACGATCGCGTTTGTCGAGATCCTGCGGGTGCTCTCGCTCAACCTCGAGATCACCGGCGGCGCGGTCGGGATCTTCGGCATCCCGCAGCCGTTCGCCACGCAGGTCGGCTACCTGTGGGTCGCCGGCCCGCTGCTGCTGCTCAGCATGCTCTTCGTCTACCGGCTCGAGCGCATCCGCGTCGGGCGCGCGTTCATCGCCATCCGCGAGGACGAGCTGGCGGCCGACTCGATGGGCATCAGCCCGACCCGCTACAAGGTGCTGGCGTTCACGATGGGCGCGACCCTGGCCGGGATCGTCGGGGCGATCAGCGCGCACTTCCTGAATACCTGGAACGCCCGCCAGGGCACCTTCGACGCGAGCATCATCTACCTGGCGTTCGTGCTGATCGGCGGCTCGCGCACGTTCGTCGGCCCGGTCGTCGGCGGGCTGGTGCTGACGGCGCTGCCGGAGCTGCTGCGCGCGGCCGCGGGCGTGGCGGGGCTACCGGGCTGGTTCGCCCAGTTCCTACGCGACGGCCGGCTGATCATCTATGGGCTGCTGATCGCCGTCGGCACGGTGTTCTTTCCACAGGGGCTGATCACGCCGGACCTGCTCAGCCGCCGGGCGCGGCCGGGCGCGCGCCGCGAGTCGCCGGGGCCGGGCGCGGGGTAGCGGCTCGGAGCCGGCGCCAGCATACACGAGGCAAGCGCAATGACGCATCGCGAGCAGGTCGTCGCCCGACCTGGCGAGCCCACAGCCGATCGGCGCACCGTGCTCGAGGTCCGGTCGATGAGCCGGCGCTTCGGCGGGCTGGTCGCCGTGAATGAGGTCTCGTTCAGCGTTCGGCAGGGCGAGATCTTCGGGCTGATCGGGCCGAACGGGGCCGGCAAGACCACCCTGTTCAACCTGATCACCGGCCTCACGCCGCCCAGCAGCGGCAGGCTGATCTACGAGCAGGCCGATATCACCGGGCTGCGGCCGCACCGCGTCGCTGCCAAGGGCATCGCGCGCACCTTCCAGAACATCCGCCTGTTCGGCGAGCTGCCGGCGATTCAGAACGTGATGATCGCGCAGCACGTCCACACGCGCAGCGGCGTGCTCTCGGGCGTGCTCGGGCTGCCGCCGGGGCCGCGCGAGGAGCGCGAGATCCGGCGCACCGCGCTCGAGCTGCTCGACCTGGTCGGCCTGGCCGGCCGCGCCGAGGTCAAGGCGCGCAACTTCGCCTACGGCGACCAGCGTCGGCTCGAGATCGCGCGCGCGCTGGCGCTGAAGCCCCGGCTGCTGCTGCTCGACGAGCCGGCCGCCGGTATGAACTCGAACGAGAAGCAGGCGCTGAGCGCGTTCATCCGCAGGGTGCGCGAGCAGTTCGACCTGACCGTGCTGCTGATCGAGCACCACGTCCCGCTGGTGATGGGGCTGTGCGATCGGATCGCGGTGCTTGACTTCGGCCAGCTGATCGCGCTGGGCGACCCGGCCAACGTCAAGAGCGATCCGGCGGTGATCGAGGCCTACCTGGGTGAGGAGCAGTAGGCGATTGTAGATTGTAGATTGTAGATTGTGTGCCTGATCTGCAATCTGCAATCTGGAGTGGCAGTGAAGACGCTACTTGAGATCAGCGACCTATCGGTCAGCTACGGCGCCATCCACGCGCTGGAAGACCTGAACCTGGTCGTCCACGCGGGCGAGATCGTCACGCTGATCGGGGCGAACGGCGCCGGGAAGACCACCACGCTGCGCACGATCTCGCGGCTGATCAATCCGCAGGCCGGCAAGATCGTCTTCGACGGGCGCGACATCACGAAGCTGCGCCCGCACGAGGTGGTCGGGCTGGGGATCGCGCAGAGCCCCGAGGGCCGGCGCATGCTGGCGCGCCAGACGGTGCTCGACAACCTGCTGCTGGGCGCCTACACGCGCTCGGACCGCGCCGGCATCGCCGAAGACATCGAGCGGCAGCTCGCGCGCTTCCCGCGCCTGGCCGAGCGCCGCGGCCAGCTCGCCGGGACGCTGAGCGGCGGCGAGCAGCAGATGCTGGCGATCGCGCGCGCGCTGATGAGCCGCCCGCGGCTGCTGCTGCTCGACGAGCCGAGCCTGGGCCTCGCGCCGCTGATCGTCCGCGCGATCTTCGCGATCGTGCGCGAGCTGCACGCGGCCGGCGTGACCATCCTGCTGGTCGAGCAGAACGCCAACCTCGCGCTCCAGACCGCCGACCGCGGCTACGTGATCGACGCCGGGCGGATCACCATCGCGGGCAACGCCGCCGACCTGCTGCGCGACGAGCGCGTGCGGCAGGCCTACCTCGGCTAAGGCATGGTTCAATTCCAGGGATTTCGACGTGCCACTGTACGGGCGCGATCGATCGCGCCCCTGCGCCTTTCGGGCAATCAACGGTCACGCTCGATTGAACCATGCCTAACAGGTCGGTAGTCGACAGTAGCGGCCGACTGCCGACTGAACCGGGCAACGACCTCGGCCAACTTGTGCTACCCGCCCAGCGCCGACTTATTCTTGAGGAGATCGACCAGCCCCTGGATGGCGCTCTGCTCCTGCTGCGAGCGCTGCTGCTGCTGCGCCAGGCTGAGCAGCAGCTCGGCCTCGGAGAGCGCCTGCGGATACTGCTTGGTCTCGCTCAGCACCAGCGTGTAGTTGCGGCGCGCCTCGATGTTCTGCGGCTGGAGCTTGGTCCAGCGCCCGAACGAGTCGGCGGCCTGCGGCAGCTCGTTCAGTCGCACCGAGATCATGCCCATGAACGAGAGCAGTGCGGCGTCGTCGGGCCGCTTGACCGACGCGGCCGCGTAGGCCTCGCGCACGCGCCGCAGCTGGTCGGGCTGGTCGCGCAGGCGATCGGAGATCTGCGTGACCTGGCTGTCCAGCGCGTGCGGGTTGGCCTCGATCAGCTTGACGTACTGGTCGGTCGCGTCGGCGTCGTTGCCCTGCAGCGCCAGCACCTCGGCGATCCGGAGGTCGGTGTCGCCGTAGAGCGGGTCGAGCCGCTTTGATTCGGCCAGGATCTGGCTGGCCTGGCTGTAGGAGTCCTGGGCCGCCGCGTCGTTCTTCTGGCTGTGCTGATAGTTGCCCATCAGCGCCACCGCGCTGGCATACTCGTTCAGCAGCGTCACATCCTGCGGGGCGATCTCGTGCGACTGCTTGTACCAGGCGATCGACTGCTCCAGCTCCTTGGGGTCCTGCGTGAACCGCGAGAACCAGGTGCTGTGCAGGCGCGCCATGTTGGCGGAGTGATCCTTGTTCAGCCGGTTGAGGTTGTAGGCCCGCTCCAGCACTTTCTCGGCGTAGCTCATCGTCTCGAGCGCCGGCTGCTGGTAGACGGTGGTCTCGGCGGTGCCGCTGCTCGCCAGCCGCAGCAGGTCGTCGAACGACGCGTTAGGCTTCGGCTGGCCGAGCTGCCCGCTCGACTGCTGCTGCTTCGTGGCGGCGATGGTCATCAGGCTGCGCCCGAGGTTGAGGTAGTAGAAGTCTTGCTGCGGCTCCATGGCGATCGCGTCGAGGTAGTAGCCCATGCCGAGCAGCTGCTGCTCGTAGGTCGAGCTCGGGCTGTCGCTCAGCGCCTTGCCCTGCTGGAAGCGCATGTCGGCGTAGACGTTGTCGACATTCAGGAACCAGACCCCCGCGAGCGTGATCATGGCGACGATCGCGTAGACCAGCAGGGCGGCCGGGCTGCTGGGGCTGCCCACGCGGCCGCGCACCGCGCGACCCTGGGCGGCGCCGCGCACGGTTGCGCCCTGGCGGCGCCGCGCGCCCCGGTTTGCGGCCGCGCCCTTCGCGGGAGCGGCGCTGGCGGGTGCCGGCTCTGGCGCCGGGGCGGGGGCCGGCGCCGCCACGTCGAGCGAGTACTGGCCGCCCAGCGCCCCCGCGACGACGGTGATCGCCAGCGTCACCCACAGCATCATCAGGGTCGAGACGATCGGGATGCCCGTGAGCCCCTCGACGCTGTGCGCCACCACAATCGCGATTGCCGCGATCGCCAGCACCTGCAGCGGCCATTCGTCGAGCCGGCTGGCCAGCCGCCAGGCCAGCGCGAAGAAGCTGATCAGCACGAACAGGTAGCTGATCAGCCCCAGCAGGCCCTTGGTCACCAACTCATCCAGGTAGGCCTCGTGCGACCGGTCCGGCGACGCGCCGCGCGACTCGATATTCGCCAGCGATGGCGGGTAGAACTTGTTGAAGGCCACGAACATGCTCTCAGGGCCCCAGCCGATCGCCGTTCGGACCGGGTCGGACGCGATCAGCGCGACCGCGCCGCCGCCCTTATCGTCGCCGAACCAGATCAGCCGGCGCACCAGACCGGTGCCTTCGTCCGTCTGCAGCAGCGTGCCCATGCGGCCGATGTACGGCACCGCGCGGAGCTTCTGGAATGCCGGCGCGTCCGAGAGGTTGAAGGCCGCCAGGAAGCCGCTCAGCGCGACCGTCAGCACGATCTCGCCGATCAGCAGGCTGCGCCACAGGCTCGCGCGCGGCGCGCCGGCGGCGCGGTCGCGGCGGTAGGCCCGCCACAGCAGCAGCGTGCCGAACACGAACAGCCCCGCGCCGGCGCCCAGCCAGGGGCCGCGGCTCTGCGTGAGAAAGATCGCGATCAGCTGGAGCAGCGCGATCAGCAGCATGCCGGCCCCGTGCAGCTGCTGGAACAGGCGCGACGGCGCCGCCCGCCGCCGCGGCAGCGTAAAGATCAGCACGTAGGCCAGCACGATCAGCACGAGCCCGCCGACCAGCCAGATCGGCCAGTCGGTGTCGTAGCGGCCCGGCCACGACTGCACCACCTGCCCGCCGGCGTTCTGGCCGAGCAGGAAGAACAGGCCGACCTGCAACACGAACACGATCGCCAGGATGCCCGGCCAGAGCATCGCCAGCGTGATCCGCTCTGCGCTGTGCGGCCGCAGCGTCGGCAGAATATACAGGCCGCAGACCACGACCAGCGCGAATGGGTAGACCCACCAGTAGCGCAGGTCGGCCGTGCGCACCACCGCGCCGAACTTGATCGCCGCGAACAGCAGCACCAGGCTGCCGATCGCGACCAGCGCGTAGGCCGCGCCCCAGCCCAGGTCGGAGCCGTCGCCCGGCTCGCTGGCCCGCCGCGACTCGCCGAGCGCCGCGATCGCGCGGTAGAGCGCGAACGGGACGATCAGAATCAGGTACGCGGCCACGAAGATCGAGTTGCCCATCGTCGAGGCGACGCGCGAGACCGTGTCGCCCTTCCAGGGCAGCGGGTCGATCTGGTAGTGCTGCACGACCCCGTAGCCGATCGCCGGCAGGCTCCCGAGGATCGTCACCGTGATCAGCCGCTCGAGCTGGTCGCGCCGGCGCAGCGTCAGAACGATCATCACCGCCAGGCCGATATACGAGAGGTTGGTGTAGGTGCCCTGGAGGCGCTGGTACGACCCCCAGAAGCTCGTGCCGGGCACAACCGAGGTAATGGTCGTGATCAGGAACACGAGGGCGTACAGCAGCGTGGGCAGCGCCATTGGGGTAGCGTTCAGCCGTTGCCAGGCGCGCTTGGCCGCGCCCTCGCCCGCGGCTGCGCCCTCCGCGCGCGGGGCGCGGCGGCCGGAGAGGTCTAGCGCGCGGATGATCCCGGCCCCAAGCATGACCAGCACGATCGCGCGGAGCGATGTAGCCTTATCGGGCTCGAAGTGGCGCGACGAGAGCAGGTTGAAGTAGCTGGGGATGAAGACCATCGCCAGCAGCCAGCCGCCTTCGATGATCCGCTCGCACCAGGTGGCGATGGTGGTCTGTCGTTGCAACCGGAGGCCTCCTGTATGTCTGAGGGGGTGACAAAGGGAGGGGGTGAGCAGCCGACACAGCCGTCACCCGCCCACCCCGTCACCCCCTCGCCTTGTCATTTCACAAGCTCGACCTGTTCGATCTCGCGGCGGGCCTGGCGCTTGAACGCTGCCGCGCGCTCGAGCATCTCGCGTGCGCTGTGCCGGCTGTGCTCGCTGACGGGCACGCCGTCGAGCATGGCGGCCAGCTCCTCGGTTCGCTCAGCGTCGGGCAGCTGCCGGATCGAGGTGCGCGTCCGATCGGTGCTGAACGATTTGGCGATCGCGTAGTGCGCGTCGCCGAACGAGGCGACCTGGGCCAGGTGGGTGATGCAGATCACTTGGTGGCGATCGCTGATGCCCCACAGCTTCTCGCCGACCACGTGGCCGGCGCGGCCGCCGACGCCGACGTCGACCTCGTCGAACACCAGCGTGGGCACGTCGTCGACGCGCGAGAGGATCGACTTGAGCGCCAGCAGCAGCCGCGCGCTCTCGCCGCCCGACGCGATCCGCGCCAGCGGCTTGAGCGGCTCGCCGGGGTTGGGCGAGAGCATGAATTCGATCTTGTCGATACCGGTCTTGTCGAACGCAAAACGCTGAATGCTGAGCGCTGAACTGTTATCTTCTTCAGCGTTCAGCGTTCGTCGTTCAGCGTTCAGCGGCACGCCGCTCGGGTCATCCTCGCGCTCCAGGCGCACGACGAAGCGCACGTGCGGCATCGACAGGTCGCGCATCGCACCCTCGACCGCCGCGGCGAGCTGGTCGCCCTTCGCGCGGCGACGGCGCGACAGCTCCGCGGCCAGGTCGCCGATCGCGGCCAGCAGGTGCGTCTCCTGCTCCTCCAGGTCGGCCAGGTGCTCGGCGCTGTGGGTCAGCCGCTCGATCTCGGCCTCGGCCGAGGCCGCGCGATCGAGGATCTGCTCGATGCTGCCGTGGTACTTGCGCTGCATATCGCGGATCAGCGTCAGCCGATCTTCGATCGCGTCCAGCCGCGCCGGGTCGAACTCCATCGTATCGCGGTAGGCGCGCACGCCGGCCGCCAGGTCCTCGAGCATGTACAGCAGCTCGCTGGCCTGCTCGGCCATGCGCGCGACGCTCGGATCGAGGCGCGCCAGCTCGGCCAGCCCTTCGCTGACCTGGCCGATCGTCTCGACGATCGGCTTGATCGGGCGGCGCCCGCCCTCGTCGCCGGCGTACAGCTGGGCATAGGCCAGATTCACAAGATCGGTGATCTTGGCGCCATTCTGCACCAGCGCGCGCTCCTGGGTCAGCTCGGCGTCTTCGCCGGCGCGCAGCTTGGCCGCGCCGACATCTTCGAGCAGGTAGCGCAGCTCCTCGATCCGCTCGGCCCGGCTGGCGGCGGCCTTGCGCAGCGACGCAAGCTCCTCGCGCACCTTGCGCAGCTCGCCGACCTTCTCGGCCACCCGCCCGCGCAGCGGCATCAGCCCACCGTAGCGGTCGAGCATATCGCCGTGGGTGCGCACGTTAAAGAGCGACAGGCCCTCGTGCTGGCCGTGGATGTCGACCAAGCGTCCGCCGACCTCGCGCAGCACCGCCAGGTTGACGGCCCGGCCATTGATCCGGGCGACGCTGCGGCCGCTCTCGGCGCTGACCTCGCGCGAGAGGATCACCTGCTCGTCCTCCTCATCCCACAGGCCGTACTCCTGCAGCACCGGGACAACGTCGGGCCGATCGGAGACGCGGAAGACGCCCTCGACGCGCGCGCGCTCGGCGCCGGCGCGCACGAACGACGGGTCGGCCCGCTCGCCGCGCAGCGTCCCAAGCGCGTCGATAATGATCGACTTGCCCGCGCCCGTCTCGCCGGTAAGGACGTTGAAGCCCTCGCCGAGCTGGAGCCTCAGGCGGTCGATGATCGCGAAGTCGCTGATATTGATCTCAAGTAGCATGCGTGTCGTTCAACCACCGTATTGCCCCACGTGAATATCGATCCGGGGCCGGCCGGCCGTCGATGTTCATCTGCGGGCGTGCCAGGCGCGGCATGGGGGGGCTAACAGCTATTCCGGGCGCATTGTACCATAACGAACAGGCGGTCGCAATCGCCGGGGCGGTCGCTCGTGGGGTTTTAGCGCATCAGGATGAGGGAGTAAAACACATGTTCGCCGGGCGGCAGAAGCCTCCGTGCCTCCGTGTCTCCGTGTCTCACACCTTCGGGTACTCGACCTCGCCCGTGCTGGCGTTATACCTGCCGCGCACCATCTCGAACGTGTCGTGGACGTAGGCGTAGCCCGAGCCGGCCAGCCGGGCGATCGGTCGCAGCTTGTGGATGTCGACATGGTGGCGCGCGTCGACAAGGTCGTCGCGCAGGTGGAACAGCGCGATCGTGCCGATCACCAGCGTGGCGCTACCCGGCCCCTGGCCGACCGGCACCAGGCTGAAGAGCCGGCACTCGATGCTCACGGGCGACTCGGCGACGCGCGGCGGGCGCACCAGCGTGCTTGGCGCGGGCGTCAGCCCGGCGACGGCGAACTCGTCGACCTCGGGCGGGTAGTTGGTGGCGGTTGCGTTCATCGCCTGCGCCAGCGCCTCGTCGACGAGGTTGACCACGAACTCGCCGGTCGCCACAATGTTGCGTAGCGTGTCCTTACGCTCGTCGGCGCTCGCGGCGTAGTTGACCGAGATGCTCAGCGCGGGCGGGTTCGAGCCGACGCCGTTGAAGAAGCTGAACGGCGCCAGGTTGTGAGCGCCCTGCGGGTCGACGGTCGACACCCAGGCGATCGGGCGCGGCACCACGCAGCCGATCAGCAGCTTGTAGGTCTCGCGCTCGCCGAGCGATTGGGGGTCGAGCTGCACAGCCGCCTCGTTTCTGCCAATCTGCATTCAATCGGTTCCAGGTTCCCCAGCGGCCCCTGCGCGAGTATCACGCCGTACCCTGGCGTTTGGGCAGCTGCCGGCGGCCCTGGTCGCCCAGGATGATCCGCCGGGCGTAGAGCAGGCGCTGCAGCGCGGTGATATGCGAGAGCACGCCGACGGCGATCGCCGCCCACTCGAGAATGCGCAGCGGGGGCAGGAGCTGCTGCAGCGCCAGGCCGATCACCAGCAGCAGCATCTTCTCGGGTCGCCCGGCGAAGCCGACGTCGCAGGACGCGACCTTGCCGGTGGCCTCGGCGCGCGCGCGCACGTAGCTGGCCATCACCATGCCGAAGAGCGCGAACATCGCCCAGCCGGGGGCCACCGCGCCGCTCAGCATAATGCCCAGCAAGATGAAGAACTCGGCGTATCGATCGATCACGTGGTCGAGCAGCATGCCGGCCGGGCTCGCCAGGCCGCCCGCGCGCGCGGTCGAGCCGTCCAGCATATCCGCGAAGGTCATCAGCCCGATGAACAGGACGCCGAGCAGGAACGCGCCTTGCGAGGTGAAGTACGCCGCGACGCCGCCCAGCATCAGGCTCAGCAGCGTCAACATGTCGGGCGTCAGCCCGAAGCGCAGGCAGACGCGGCCGAGCGGAATGGTCGTCTGCTCGTAGAGCTTGCGGAACCGTGTCACGATCGGCTTGGCAACAGTCGGCTTCATGGCGCATCACCTCCGCGGCAGCGCCAGCAGCGTCGCCGCACGTCGATCCACTTCTTCAAGATCAACCGGCGCGTCCGGGCCGGTGTGCTCGATCCAGATTGATGCGGTGGCCGAGCCGTAGCATCCGGCTTCGTACAGGTCAGCCGGGTTGTGCAGGTAGGCGTGGATAAAGCCGGCCATGTAGGTGTCGCCGGCGCCGGTCGGATCGCGCGCCTCGGTCTGGTAGGGCGGGATCACGTACTGATGCTTCCCGTCGTCGATCAGCGAGCCGGCCTCGGCCAGCGTGATAATCGCGATCTCGCAGCCGAGCGCCTTCAGCCGGCCGAGCGCGGCCGGGCCATCGACGCGCGGGTTGATGCCTGTGATCACCTCGGCCTCCAGCTCATTGGCCTTGATCGCGTGGCACAGCGGCGCGATCTGGCCGAACGCCGGCGGGCAGAAGTGCTCGATCCGCCCTTGCGGGCCGATCCGCCGCAGCAGA
Source organism: Candidatus Ribeiella danica (assembly GCA_016717335.1). GTDB lineage: Bacteria > Chloroflexota > Chloroflexia > Chloroflexales > Roseiflexaceae > Ribeiella > Ribeiella danica. Next base: position 2,815,746 of record JADKFS010000001.1, on the reverse strand, counting down.
CCTTGCGGGTCGAGAAAGATCGGCGCATCGCTGACCGTGTGAATCTGCTCGATCAGGCCGATCGGCGTCTCCTGCAAGATCGGCCCGACGATGATTGCGGTGGCCTGGGCGACGATCGGCGGGATCTGCTCGATCGCCGCGGCGACGCCCAGCACGTCGAGCGTCCGGTCGCCGCGCTCGTCGTACACCAGGCCGAAGCCGCCGGTCTGCTCGCACAGCTGCATGGACGACGCGACGCCGTAGCGCTGTGTGTCGGCCAAAAAGCGGTCGTAGTAGTCGGCGCCGATCATGCCGATCAGCGTTGCCAAGTGGCCGAGGCGCGTGAGCGCCAAACACCCATTGGTTGAGCAACCGGAGAGCACGCGCCCTCCGGTTGTGATGTAGGGTGTCTTAATGTAGTCGTAGACCGGGTTACCGAACGCGACGATCATCTGTCTGCTTCCTGAACTCAGTGCGATTGGGCGGTGTTGAGAAGATCGAAGAACTCCTGTAGGTTTTCATCGGTGTGAAAGACGATCGTCAGCCGCACTTCCTTCTCGGTGCGCGTCATCTGGACGGGTGTTCGCAGCATGCGCTCGATCTCCCGCTTGACGTCCTGATCCTCGGCCGAGAGCGCGCTCGCTTGACCGGCTGGTCTGGCGGGTGGCTGCGCCAGGCGCCCGGCGGGCGTGTCGCGGCCGGGGCGGCGCTCGCGCATCTCGGCCAGCGCGCGCCGCAGATCGCCGTCGAAGTCCTTGACGAGGTCACCCAGGCGCTCGGCCTCGCGCACGGACCACTCGCCCTCGACGATCGCCGCCAGCGCCTGCTGCTGCTGCTCGGTGGTTTTGAGCTTGAGCAGGGCGCGCCCGTGGCCGGCGCTGATCTGGCTCTTGAGCAGGGCCGCCTGGGCCTCGGGCACGAGCTGCAGCAGGCGCCGCGTGTTCGCGATCGCCTCGCGGCTGTTCTTGCCCAGTCGCCGGGCGATCTGGTCGTCGCTCAGGCCAAACTCGTCCTTCAGCTCCTGGTAGGCGTGCGCCTCTTCGAGCGGGTTCAGATCGGCGCGCTGCACGTTCTCGATCAGCGCCAGCTCGAGCAGCTGCTGCGGGGTCGTCTCGCGCACGATCACCGGCACGCGTTCGAGCCCGGCGCGCTGGGCCGCCCGCCAGCGGCGCTCGCCGGCGATCAGCTCGAAGCGCCCGCCGTCGCGCTGGCTGACGATCAGCGGCTGGATGATGCCGTGCTCGCGGATCGAGGCCGCCAGCTCATCGAGCGCCGCCTCGTCGAACTGCGTGCGCGGCTGGCGCGGGTTCTGCTGGATGCTGCTCACCGCAACCTCGCGGACACCGCTCTGCTGCGGCGCGCTGGGCAGGAGCGCGTCAAGGCCGCTGCCTAGCCCTCTGGGTCGCTTGTTCATACGCCAACCTTCTCGTCCATCCGCCGGAGCATTTCGCCGGCCAGCAGCTTGTAGGCCTGTGCCGCGCGGCTCTGCGGATCGTACTCGGCGATCAGCTGGCCGTAGCTCGGCGCCTCGCTGACGCGCACGCTGCGTGGTATCAGGGTGTTGAAGATCCGGTGAGGGAAGTAGCGGCGAACCTCTTCGACGACCTGCTGCGCCAGGTTGGTGCGCCCGTCGTACATCGTCATCACGACGCCCAGGATGGATAGGCGCGGGTTGAGATGCTGCTGCACGCGATCGATTGTGCCCTTCAGCTGCGCGAGGCCCTCCAGCGCCAGGTACTCGCACTGCAGCGGGATTAGCACGCTGCCGGCCGCACAGAGCGCGTTCAGCGTCAGTAGTCCGAGCGAGGGTGGGCAGTCGATCAGGATGTAATCGTACGCTCCGGTGATCCCGGACAACGCCTCCGACAGGCGCCACTCGCGCCGCTCGACCGTCGTCAGCTCGACCATCGCGCCGGCCAGGTGCTCGCTGGCCGGGATCAGGTCGAACCGATCGCGGCCGGTCGGGCGCAGCGCGTCGCTCGGCTCGGCCTGGCCCATCAGCACATCATAGGTCGTGGTCTGCAGGTTGCGCTTCGCGATGCCCAGGCTGGTCGTCGCGTTGCCCTGCGGGTCGCAATCGATCAGCAGCACGCTCCGCCCCTGCAGCGCGATCTCTCCGGCCAGATTGACGGCCGTGGTGGTTTTGCCCACGCCGCCCTTCTGATTCGCCAGCGCCACAATCGATGCTTGCCGATCAGGCTCTACCTGTTTCACGTGTTACACCACACCCGAATCTTTCAGACCGTTTCACGTGTTACACATCTGGGTGGCAAACCAGCGCAGGTTGCCATCCGAGCAAGTTCCAGCTCAACGCAGCGCTGTGGATCGGGCAAATCCCTGGGCCGACCTTCTAACCTCAGCCAGGCCCATTGTAGCATGAGCCGCCTGTTCGTGCCAACGAAAAAGCGCTCTCTATGCAATCGCAGAGCGCCTTTCAAACAACCGGTTGGCCTTTCAAGAGGGATTCTCAGGGCATGCTATCGTACATCTGATCTGAATTGCGTTGTTTCTTGCTGAACGAAGCGCCAGGGTCAATGCCTTTCACTTCACCACTAAACACAAAGACGCTCCAATGCCTTTGAGTCTTTGTGGCAAACTGGCGTCTTGTCAGCAAGTCAACGGTGGCCATGCTGCCTACTGCCGGGCTAAACGTTGAACGTTGAACGTTGAACGTTTGAACGCTGGAATTGCCGACTGCCGACTGCCGACTGCCGACTGCCTGCTGGCGCTACGGCAAGAACTTCAGCGGATTGACGGCCTTTCCATTCACCTTGATCGTGAAGTGCAGGTGCACGCCGGTCGAGTAGCCGCCGCCGCTGCGATCGTAGGTGCTGCCCATGTACCCGATCAGGTCGCCGGCCTCGACCGTCTCGCCGGCCTTCACCGGCGGCTTCTTGATCATATGCCCGTAGATCGTCGTCACACCGCCGCCATGGTCGATCTTTACGCAGTAGCCGAAGCCGCTGCACCAGCCGGCCTCGTACACCGTGCCGGTGCGCGCCGCGCGAATCTTCGTCCAGGCGACATTCGCAATGTCGAGTCCGTCGTGGTAGCTGCGCGAGGGCGCCGAGCGCCAGCCGAACGGCGAGGTGATCTCGCCGCTGGTCGGCCAGACCCAGCGCGGCGGCGGCGGCGGAAAGTCGTTGGTCGTCTGCAGGCCGCTTAGCGACGCCTCGGCCAGCCCGAGCAGGTCGCTGCGCACCCAGCCAAGCTGGCCGGCGGTGTCCTCGACCTTGACCCACTGATCGTGGCGAGCCACCAGCTTGAGCCGCCGCCCGGCGTCGAGCGTGCCCAACTTCGGGTAATCGCGCCCAGGCCCAGACCGCAGGTTCGTCTCGCCCTCCTGCACCATGCCTGCCGCCACCGCGCGCATCGACGCGATCCCCTGCTCGTCGCCATACTGCTGCAGCAGCGCGTCCGGGTAGGGCAGCGCACCGCCGGGGATAAAGATCTCGCGGCCCAGCGGCAGCGGGACATCCGCGCTCACGCCGTTTGGGCGGAAGAGCGTGATCGCCTGCGGGCGCACGTTGTACCGCTGCGCGATCGACTCGAGCGTCTCCCCTTGCTCGACCACGTGCGGGAGCCCCGACAGGCGCGGGATGCGCAGCTCCTGGCCGGCGCCGAAGACATTGCCGGATGCCAGATCGTTGGCCCAGAACAGCGACGCCACGCTCACCTGGTAGTCTGCCGCGACCTGCGCGAGCGTCTCGCCCTCGGCCAGCACGTGGCTCTCGACAAACGCCGGGGCGAGCTGCTCCTGTGGGGCGCGCGCGGCCGGCAGCGCCAGGCCGTCGCCGCCGATCGCCGGCCCTGCGGCCAGCTGCCGCTGGATCTGCACATCGCCGGCCGCGCGGTTGGCGAGCTGCGCTGTCGGACCAGGCGAGCGCGCTAGGATCGAGATTGGTGGCACGAGATATGCGCTCGAAATCACCAGGAGCACGATGCCCATCGTCACGAGGTGTGCCGCGGCACGCAGCGAGAGCGACCTTCCGTGCGAGCGCGCAAGCGCCCGGATACGCGCCGACAGCCGCGGCCGCAGCGGCTCGGCTCCGCTGGCGGGGAGCCCCTCCAGCACCGCGCGCGCCGCGTACGACGAGCGCAGCGCAACGCGCGACTGGCGGGTCAGAGAAGTGAATGGATCGGGGAGCCAGACCCCTCGACTCAGCTCGTCGACGAGGCCCGCGAATTGACTTGGGAGATAGCCTGGCGACATGTCAGGCTGCGAGCGACGACGTGAGCGTGCGCGCCGCGCTCGTACTACCCATGCTGGGTGAGCCATACTGTACTCTACATCACCGTAAGGCAGCTTGCCAACGCCAGGCCTCGCGGCGATAGATGGAGGATCATCAGGCAACGCAGCAGAATGCTAGCGACACGGCCAGCCATAGTGCCGCAAAGATAATACGGAGCGGGGATTTTGTCAAACAAATCGTAACGCGAAACCTTGACGTCCCCTTCAGCGGCGTGTTACTATAACTAGCACAGAACGGTCGTCCGATCTCAAACTATAGGGAAACGCGCGGGTCCGCGCCGGCGCGCCTCCCGCGGAAAGGCCGATAGATGATCCGTGTAACAGTTGACAGCATACGCGTGAGCTTGCTGACCCAGCATCGCGTCGTCGTCCTGCGCGAGACCGACAGTCGGCGCTACCTGCCGATCTGGATCGGGCCGTTCGAAGCCGACGCGATCGCGCTCGCGCTCCAAGGCCACGAGCCGCAACGCCCGATGACCCACGACCTGCTCAAGTCGGTGTTTGGCGAGCTCGGCGCCGCCATCAGCTATATTCTCGTGAACGACATCCACGACAGCACCTTCTACGCGCGCATTGTCGTCGAGCAGGGCAGCCACTCGATCGAGATCGACGCGCGCCCCAGCGACGCGATCGCGCTGGCCGTCCGCACCGATGTGCCGATCTACGTCGAGCAGCACGTGCTCGACCAGGCCGGCGTCCCGCTCGACGAAGAGGAGAGCGCGGCCGCCGAAGAGCCGGTCGCTGGCGAAGAGCCCGCCGAGAAAGGCCCGGCCGACGAGGGGCTGACGCTCTTCCGCGATTTTATCAACACGCTCGATCTCGACGACGACGAAGCCAAAGATAAAAAGTAGCCCGCGGCCTGCAGTCGCCGGCGCTCGGCCTGTTGATCAGAGCGCATCGCCAGACGCACAGCGCCATAGACCGCTGTGCGTCTTATGTTTGGTGCGCGACCACGATCTGTGAGAGCACGGCCCACCCCTATGACCTCTGAACACACGCATATGCTTGTCGCCGCTCGCCCATAGCAGGCGCCCGAGCAAATGGACTCAACACCCCCGCGATGGCCTGGCGAAGCCACGCTCTACATAAGGATGTGGATAAGTGGCGATCTTATGTGGATAACTGCATGTGATTGTGGATAAGTATTTGGACTATTCGCGGGAAACATGTGCATAGATGTGCCCGCGTGGATCGGCGCCGACTGCGCATGTGGAATCTGTTGAGGGCCGTCCCCAAATGCTCCAGAGTGCCCGAGCGCATCAGAATAGGGTCACACGACGTTATCCACTAATTCACATGGCCCTACTAGGACGGCGGTTATCTTCTCTTCTTTTACTAACATGAGGGATATACCCAACCGGGGATGGGGATTTGTTCAGCAGTTGACATATAGCGAGAGGTTGGTATAATGCACTTCGGCACCGAGGAGCGGCAGATACTTGCTTAACCCCGCCAGGGCCGAGAGGCAGCAACGGTCGGTGAGTTCCTCTGGGTGTTCCTAGGTGCCTTATCTCGATATGAACTGGCCGGCGCAAATTGCGCCGGCCATTCTGTTTGGATCGCAACCAAGCTCTGTCCAATTACCCGCGATAGCTCTCGATCGCCTGCCGCCCCAGCTCGCGGATGTCCTCGGCGATCTGCGGCTCGCCAAGCTCTTCCCAGCTGAACCAGCGGGCCGCGTGCGCCTCGCGCTCGGCGTGCGCCAGACTCCCGCCGGACACGCGCGCGAAATAGATCAGGTCGATATGCTGATGCCCGGGGCCGATATCCTCGAGCAGGATGCAGTGCGGCTGGGGCAGCACCCGCACCGGGCCGAGCGTCCGGCCCCGATCGAGCAATTCGACCTCCAGCCCGGTCTCCTCGCGCACCTCGCGCAGCGCGGCCTGGTCGGGCAGCTCGTGCGGGTCGATGTGGCCCCCGGGGGGGAACCATTTGCCAAGCTTCCGGTGCAGCAGCAGCAGCGTGCGGCCCTCGTGCACGACAAACGTCGTCGCCGTGAAGTCGCGCGTTATCGGCGTTGCGCTGCCTGTTGGGTGCATAGAGAGGCTGGCTCCTAGCGAATCGCAAATGTAACGTTTCTGTATAGATTATAACATCACCGTCTCAGAGATGCTGTGCTATACTTGATCGCGTAATAGCCCCGTCTTGTCGCATGCTGTTGCGATCGGCCAACGGGAATGCTATCGTCGCCCCGCTATATGGCCCCGAGGAGGTCATTTTTGGAAAGCCTCCGCATCCCAATTCTCAAGATCGGTAATGTGCTGATCGCGTCGATCCAGACATCGCTGCACGACTCGTCGGCGGTGCAGTTCAAAGACGATCTGCTCCAGCGGATCTTTGAGACCAGGGCGCGCGGCTTGATCGTCGATCTGACGGCGGTTGAGGTTGTCGACAGCTTCATCGCCCGCCTGATCAGCGATATTGCTTCCATGGCGGGGCTCATGGGCACGCGCGTCGTCATTACCGGCCTGCAGCCGGCCGTCGCCATCACCCTGGTAGAGCTAGGTCTCGAGTTGCCGCAGGTGCTCACCGCCCTGAATCTCGAAAAGGGTCTGGTGATGTTGCAGCGCCAGATCGAGGAGAGCGGCGATGGCGCAGGGTAAGGCGGCTGTCATCCGCAGCGACCTTGATATCGTCATCGCCCGCACGCTCGCCCGCGACACCGCGAAGACAATGGGCTTTGGCGCAATCGATCAGGCGCGCATCGCGACAGCTGTCAGCGAGCTTGCGCGCAATATCTTCCTGTACGCCGGAACCGGCACGGTGACGGTGCGTGAGGTCGAGCGCGGCGGCCGCAAGGGCATCGAGATCCTCTGCGAAGACCAGGGGCCGGGCATCGCGCATATCGAGACGGTGATGCAGGATGGCTACAGCACCTCGCGCGGCATGGGCATGGGCCTGCCCGGCGCGAAGCGCCTGATGGACGAGTTCGATATTCGCTCGCAGGAGGGCGTGGGGACGACGATTGTCTGCCGGAAGTGGCGTATGTAGCGCGGGAGCTAGCGCGCGCTGGCGCGCAACATGCTCGGCCGGCCGCTGCTCGAACGGCTAGCCAGATACAACCAGCGATGCGCCGCCCAGCTCAGTGGGCGGTTTTTTATTGGGTGATCGCCGAGCCGGCCGGCCGCGGCGGCAGCGTGCGGCCTACCAGGCGGTTGATGTGGCTGAGGAACTCGGCGATATCGAACGGCTTCGGGAGATGATCGTCGGCGCCGGCGTCGCGGCTGCGCTCGATGTCGGCGCGCTCGGCGCGCACCGTGAGCAGCAGGATCGGCACGTCGCGGCGGGCCTTGATGCGCCGGCAGACCTCCCAGCCGTCCAGGGTTGGCAGGTTGACGTCGAGGATGACCAGATCCGGCTGCGCGTGCGACTCCTGCTGGAGCGCCTCCAGGCCATCGCGCGCGATCACGACCTCGTAGCCGTATGTGAGCAGCACGCGCTGAATCAGCTCGAGAATATCGCGGTTGTCGTCTACGACGAGTATACGCATAGATGCTCCCGCTATGGGTTGCGCGCACACGGGCGCCTGGGTGTGGCGCAGGACACGTTCTTGCTGTTGATGCATGCTCTGATTATATGCGGATGGGCGCTTCCGGTCAATGCGCGCTGCCGCTCCGATGGCGGCGCGGCGCCGAATCGTGATCAAGCTGTAATATTGCCTACATGAGTCATCCCGTATGTTACAAACCCCACCTCCTGCCTCCGCCCCTGCCAGGGGAGGGGGTTTCTTTTTGTGGTGGCGCGGCGGCTTTGCCGCCGCGCCACCACAACGATCTTTCGCGTGAAGGGGGTATCAGGCTGGGTTGGACATCGACACTGAAAGAGACTACAATCGCCGCGCAACATTTTTCGTCCGCCAATCGTCAAACTGGTCGAAAGTGATGCGTGTCGATTCGCCGCGCGAGCCGGCACGACAGAGGAGTGTAACGGTGGCTGAGCCATCTGCAGATATGATCCGGCGGGCGCAGGCCGGCGACCGCGAGGCGCTGACCGGGCTGATTGTGAGCCAGCAGCACTATGTCTACAGCATCGCTATGAGCGTCCTGAAGAACCCGGACGACGCGGCCGACCTGACTCAGGATGCCTTTATCCGTCTGGTGCGCGCGCTGCCGCAGTACACCGGCGAGAGCCGCTTCACCACCTGGCTCTATCGCCTGGTCGTCAACCTCGGCCGCGACGAGCTGCGCCGACGCGGGCGCCAGGTGCCGATCGCCCCGCCGAGCGACGACGCCGACGACCCCGACCCGATGTCGACGGTGGCCGACGACGATCGCTGGGCCGACCCGTCGGCGGCGCTCGACTCGCAGGAGCTGCGCAGCGAGGTTCGGCGCGCGCTCGCGCAGCTCGACGAGCACCATCGGCTGGTGCTGACGCTCTACTACTTCGACGATATGAAGTACACCGATATCGCCGAGGTGCTCGACATGCCGCTCAACACGGTCAAGAGCCATATTCGCCGCGGCAAGGAGCGCCTGGCCGCGCTGCTGAGCGCGCACGATCAGCCGCCGGCCGCCGCGCGAGCGGTGGCTCAGCCGGCCAGGGCCGATCAGCCGCCGCGCTTCATCAGCCCGTTCGCGCTGCTGGCCGTGCCGCTAGGAGGGAGGTGAGCGCGATGATGACGTGTGATCAGATCCGTGAGACGCTCGCGCTCCAGTCGACGAGTGACGAATCGACGGTGCAGGAGCACCTCGCCGGCTGCGATGCCTGCGCCCGCTACCGCCGGCAGCACCAGACGCTGGACGTCGTGCTGCGCGCTGAGCTGTTCTGGGATGCGCCGGCCGCGCTCAGCGCGCGGCTGCTGGCGCTTGCCGAGGCGCCCGAGCAGGCGCTGCTGCTGGCGCCGCGACCGTCCGCTCGGCTGGGGCCGGCCCGGCCGCGCCCCAAGAGCTGGTACGTGACGCTGGTCTACGCGCTGACGCTGGCGGTGATCGGCCTGTCGCTGCTGGTCGCCTGGCAGTTCGTCGGCATGCTGACGTCGCAGGTCGCGATCGGCGCGGCGCTGACGCAGCTGCTCGCGCTGCCGGGGCAGGGCTTGGCCTACCTGACGCAGACGCTGCCCGAGTCGCGCTTCGCGATCGAGTTCTTCCTGCGCGTGCGCGATCAGCTGCTGTGGCTGCTGCTGGTGGCGGTGCTGTGGGCCGCGCTCGATAAGTGGAACCCGCAGTTCACCTTCCGCGGCCGGCAGATCTCGCTGTAGTCTGCGAGGGGTGCCAATGGTGAGGGGGTGACCAGGTGAGCTTTCTCAGCCGGTCACCCCCTCACTTTGTCATCTTGTCATATCCAGGGCTACCGCTTGACGTTGAATGCCGATTTGCCGGCGTAGACCGCCGCGTCGCCCAGCTCCTCCTCGATCCGCAGCAGCTGGTTGTACTTGGCTATCCGGTCGGTGCGGGCCGGCGCGCCGGTCTTGATCTGGCCGGCGTTGGTCGCCACCACCAGGTCGGCGATCGTCACGTCCTCGGTCTCGCCCGAGCGGTGTGAGACGACCGCGGTCCAGCCGGCGCGCTGCGCCATCTGGATCGCGCTCAGCGTCTCGGTCAGCGAGCCGATCTGGTTCAGCTTGATCAGGATCGAGTTGGCGGCCTTCGCGTCGATCGCGCGCGACAGCCGCTTCACGTTGGTCACCAGGAAGTCGTCGCCGACCAGCTGCACGCGGTCGCCCAGCCGCTCGCACAGCAGCGCCCAGCCCTCCCAGTCGTCTTCGGCCAGGCCGTCCTCGAGCGAGATCAGCGGGTAGCGGCTGGCGATATCGACCCAGTAGTCGACCATCTCGGCGGTGGTCAGGCTGCGGTTCTCGCGCGCCAGGTGATACTTGCCGTCAGAGTAGATCTCGGTGATGGCCGGGTCCATCGCCAGCATCACCTGCTCGCCGGGGGTGTAGCCGGCCTTCTGGATCGCTTCCATGATCACTTCGATCGCCGCCTCGTTGGTTGGCAGGCTGGGCGCAAAGCCGCCCTCGTCGCCGACGTTGGTGCCCTGGCCGCGATCGTGCAGCACCTTCTTGAGGCTCTGATAGATCTCGCTGCCCCAGCGCAGCGCCTCGCGGAAGCTCGGCGCGCCAACCGGCATGACCATGAACTCCTGAAAGTCGGTGCTGTTCTGGGCGTGCTTGCCGCCGTTGAGGATGTTCATCATCGGCACGGGCAGCACATGCGCGTACGCGCCGCCGATGTAGCGGTACAGCGGCAGCCCGAGCGCCGCCGCAGACGCCTTCGCGCAGGCCAGCGAGACGCCCAGCACCGCGTTCGCGCCCAGCTTGCTCTTGGTCTCGGTGCCGTCCAGCTTGATCAGCTCGGCGTCGACCCCGACCTGGTCGGCGGCGTCCATCCCGCTCAGCGCCTCGGCGATGGTCGAGTTGACGTTCTCCACCGCCTGCAGGACGCCCTTGCCGCCGTAGCGCTTCTTGTCGCCGTCGCGCAGCTCCAGCGCCTCGTGGGCGCCGGTAGATGCGCCCGACGGCACGATCGCTCGGCCGACATCGCCGCTCTCCAGGCGCACATCTACTTCCACCGTCGGGTTGCCGCGCGAGTCGAGCACCTCGCGAGCCAGGATCTCCTCGATAAGCGTTGACATACGTTCTCCTTGCGTTTGCTGCAACGATCATCTCTGATCGATAGGTATCTAGGTCGGGCAGGCGGGCCGCGTCCATTATGCGTCAAAAGCCGGCTGGGCTTAGTGATGTGTTGTATGCGCCAGGTTGAAATGTCTCTACTTTCGCGCTTGGATGACATTGTGGGGCGGTTCAGCCACACCGAACCGCCCCACACGACAGCCTACAGAATGATGTATGGCAGGCCGACCTAGCTGATCACCATGCCCAGCTCGTCGTACAGGCGCGCGAAGTCGAAGCTCTGGTCGAGCAGCGCGGTGAAGCGCGTGATCTTGGCCTCTTGCTTGAAGCGAATCCTGCCGAAGATCCCCTCCGCGCGCTCGACCGTCGTCAGCGTATCGTCGGCGACCATGATGATGGGCACCTGGCGCTCTTCGGCGCGATCGATCACGAGCGGCGACGGGCGGATGTTACCGGTCAGCACCAGCGCCGAGGTCGAGGTCTCCAGCGCGGCCATCTGCAGATCGATCCGGTCGCCGCCGGTGAAGACGGCCTTGTTGGTGCGTCGGCGGAAGTGCGACAGCGCGGCGTCTGCGCCCATCGCGCCGATCAGCAGGTGCTCGACCAGCTTGTTGGACCATGACTGGTTGCCGATCAGCTGCCCGCCGAGGTGCTCGTGCAGATCGGCCACCGTCACGCCGGCGAGCTGCGGGTCCTGCGCCAGGGTGGCGAAGACCGGGATGTGGCGCCGCTCGAGGAACGGCGCCAGCCGCGCGCGCACGAAGTCGAGCTGCGGCTCGTCGACCCCGTTGATCAGCACGCCCAGCAGCCGATCGCCGAGGTAGCGCTGGACCGCCAGGATCGCGTCGAGCGTGACGGTTGGGCGGTAGCGCGCGACCAGCAAGACCGGCGCCTGGAGCATATCCGAGACCTGGTCGGCTGAGAGCTCGACCAGCGAGCCCTCGGCCCAATGGTTTGCGCCCTCGAGCACCACGAAGTCCTTATCGCGCGAGACGGACAGGTAGGCCTCCTGCAGGCGGCGCGAGAAATCGGCCGGCTGCCCGCGGATGATACCCTCGACCATGCGCTGGGTCACCAGCACGGGCGCGATCTTTTCGAGCGGGTCGGTCAGGCCGAAGTGCTGGCGGATGAATGCGGAGTCCTCGTCGAGCACGGCGTCCTCAGTGCGCGTCACCGAGACGCTGACTGGCTTCATGTAGCCGGCCGTGAAGCCATCTCGACGCGCCCGGTCGAGCAAGCCGACGCAGGTGGCGCTCTTGCCGACGAAGGTCTCGGTCGAGGCGACGTAGAGGGTTGCCATGTCCGTCTCCTTAAGCGATGAACGATGTGACGATGAATACGGAAGGATGAAAACTGAGCGAGGTTTATTCAGCGTTCATCGTTCGGCGCCCATCGTTTCGGATCAACCTTGCAAAATAATACGAGCATCTAGCACGATCGCGCCCTCGCCCTGATTGTGGACGACCAGCGGGTTGATGTCCATCTCGACGATCTCGGGGAAGTCGGTCACCAGCTGTGAGACGCGCAGCACGACCTCCTCGGCCGCGGCGATATCGGCCGGCTGGTCGCCGCGCACGCCGCGCAGCAGCGGGAACGTGCGGATCTCGCGCACCTGCTCCTGGGCCGCCTGCCGCGTGATCGGGGCGAGCCGGAAGGCGACATCCTTGAGCACCTCGACGTAGATGCCGCCCATGCCGAACGCCACCAGCGGGCCGAACTGCGGGTCGCGGTTGACGCCGACCAAGATCTCGCGCCCCTTGCGCACCTGCTCCTGCACCAGGATGCCCCACACGTTGGCCTCCGGGTTGTACTTGCGCGCGCGGTACTCGATCAGCTCGAAGGTGTCGCGCGCCGCCGACGCGTCGGCCACGCCGACCTTGACGCCGCCGATGTCGCTCTTGTGCAGAATATCGGGCGACGAGATCTTCATCACTACCGGGAACCCGAACTCGGCGGCAGTCGCGGCGGCCTCGTCGGGCGTGTGGGCCAGGCGCGACTTGGGCAGCCGCATCCCGTACGCCTCGATCACCTCGCGCGCCTCGATCTCGCCCAGCTCGACCCGGCCGGACGCACGCACCCGCGCGAACACCTCGCGCACACGCGCGGCGTCGACTTCGAACTGGGCGTACTGTCCCAGCGGCCGCTCGCTCCACGCGCGCTGGCGCACCATCGCCCCCAGCGCCGCGATCGCCCGCTCCGGAAACGGGTAGTTCGGGATATGGCTCTGGTTCAGCAGCTTGAGCGCCGGGCCGATACTGGCCGCGCCCATGTAGCTGGTGACGACCGGCTTCGGCTGGTTGGCAGTAAGCTCGGCGATCGCGCGCGCCGTCTCCTCGGGCTCGCTGCCGGCCTGCGGCGTGAACAGCACCAGCACGGCGTCGACGTTCGGGTCGGCCAGCGCGGCGGCCAGCGCCACCCGGTACCGATCGGTCCGCGCATCGCCGATCACGTCGATCGGGTTGAACACGCTGGCCATTGGCGGCAGATCGCGCTGCAGCCGCTCGATCGTCTCGGCGGTGAGCTGTGAGAGTGTCAGGCCGCTGCGCTCGGCCGCGTCGGTCGCGATGATGCCCGGGCCGCCGGCGTTGGTGACGATCGCGACGCGGTTGCCGGCGATCAGCGGCTGGTAGGCGAACGCCAGCGCGTAGTCGAACAGCTCCTCCATCGTATTCGCGCGCAGGATGCCGCTCTGCCGGAACGCCGCCTCATAGGCCTTCTCCGAGCCCGCCAGCGAGCCGGTGTGCGAGGCGATCGCGCGCGTGCCGGCCTGGGTGGTGCCGCTCTTGATCGCAATCACGGGCGTGCGCTTCGTCACCGAGCGCGCAGTCCGGATGAAGGCCGACCCATCGCCGATCCCCTCGAGATACGCCAGGATCACGCGGTTCCGCGGATCGCCGGCCCACTCCTCGAGCAGCGTCACCTCGTTGACGTCGGCCTTGTTGCCCAAGCTGACGAAGCGCGAGAAGCCGATCCCCTCGCTCTTGCTCCAGTCGAGGATCGCGGTGCAGAGCGCGCCGGACTGCGACATGAACGCGATCTCGCCCGCGTTGGGCATGAGCGCGGCAAACGAGGCGTTCAGCGACGTGGTCGTGTCGATAATGCCCAGGCAGTTCGGGCCGACCATGCGCATCCCGTAGCTGCGCACCAGCTCGACCAGAGCGCGCTCCAGCTCCTTGCCCGCCCCGCCAACTTCCTTGAAGCCGGCCGTGATGACGACCAGCCCGCGCACCCCCTGCTTGCCGCAGTCTTCCACAACCTGGAGGACCGCCTGGGGCGGAACGACGATGACAGCGAGATCGAGCGAATCGGGGACGGCGCCGATCGATGGGTATGCCGGTAAGTCGAGGACATGCGTGGCGGTGGGATGGATGGGGACGATACGGCCGGCATAGCCGTTCTCGATGATGTTCAGGAGCACCCGGTGCCCCAGCTTACTTGGGTCCGGTGAGGCGCCAACAATGGCGACAGACCGCGGGGCGAAGATCGCCTCGAGCATCAGCCGAGCTCCCTATCTGAAAGGCGCCGGGCGCGGTCGCTGCCGTGGTGGCCCAGAGAAGCAACTGTCGCTCCGAAGCCTCTGCGCTTGCCGCTCCGCATGGCATCGCCACACCGAGCGGGCACATAAGGGGGTCGGAGATTGGCTGCCACTCCGCCCCCTCACCACGCACTCAGGTCCTGATAATATGCTAGCGCCTATCATACTAGATCGTGGGAAGATCGGCAAGTTGCGGGGAATAAAAATGGAGGCTGCCTCCGCGATGAGAGGTGTTTCCACTTCGCATCTCAGAGGCAGCTCTCCCGCCCGCAACAGTACTGTAGCACACGACTCTGAAAGCGAGATGAACTGCGCCCACCGGGAGGTAAATGTTTTGTTATGCGCGCGGCCGCATGCTTTGAATGCCATCACCCCAAGCCAATGCGCACCCCCGCTTCTGCCAGAGGGATAGGTGATCTGGCGTACCACTGCGCCACAAACAAAAAAACCCTTGAAAAGGGGGCCGAAGGACCGTTGGCTTTGTTCACAGAACGGTTGCATGTTATAATGAGCGCTGCATCAGCGCACCTGATATGTATAGGGTGTCTCAGCATTGGAGCAGCACCGGTGAAGGTTACCACAGAGAAGCTACCGAAGAGCCTGCTGGCCGTCGATATTGAGCTGGACAAGGAGCAGGTCGAACGCGGGCTCGACCGCGCGGCGCGGCGCCTCTCACAAAAGCACAACATCCCCGGATTCCGCAAGGGCAAAGCGCCTCGTTTCATTGTCGAGAACTATTTTGGCCGGCCGGCCCTTATTGACGAAGCCTACGAGGATCTGGTTAACAAAGCTTTCAAACAGGCCCTCGAGGATCAAAAGATCGCCCCGGTCGGCCGGGCGAATCTCGACAGCGTCCACTTTGACCAGGCGCCATTTCACTTCCGCGTCACCGTCCCGGTCGAGCCGACCATCACGCTGCCCGACTACCGCGCGATCCGCGTGCCGTATGAGGCGCGCGAGGTCACCGATGCCATGCTCGATGAGGCGATGGCCGCGCGCCTTGAGCGCCACGTCGTGCTGAGCGAGCCCGAGGAGCCGCGCCCGGCGAAGCAGGGCGATCAGCTCTCCGTGCAGATCGAGAGCTTCCTCGATGGCGAGCCGCTCGACGAGCGCGAGGAGGGCGCCGATGCGCCGGAGTCGACGCTGGTGCTCGAGCCCGATCGCTTGGTGTCCGGCCTGTACGATGGCCTGCTTGGCATCGAGCCGGGCGAGACGCGCGAGGTGATCGCGCACATGCCCGACGACCACGCCAACGAGAAGGTCCGCGACCAGGACGTGACGTTCAATGTCAAGCTGAATCGTCTCCAGGAGCGGCAATTGCCGCCCTGGGATGAGCTGCCGCTTCTGGAGGAGTTCGAGGGCACGCTCGACGAGCTGCGCGCCAAAACGCGCGATGAGCTGGCAGAGACGATCCGCAACAATGCCGAGCGCGCGGCGATCGACGCCTATATCACGCAGCTGGTCGAGCAGACCGACTACGACCTGCCCGACGCGCTGATCGAGCAGGACGCCGACGAGCTGCTGCACCAGCGCGGGCACGACCTGGAGCGCTACGGCATCACGCTGGAGCAGATGCTCCAGTATCGCGGCCAGACGCACGACGAGGCGGTCGAGGAGCTGAAGCCCGAGGCCGAGCAGCGGCTCAAGAGCACGCTGGCGCTGCGCGAGATCGCCCGGAGCGAGGGACTGGCGGCCGATGAGGATGAGGTCGACGCCGAGGTGGAGCGGATCATCGAGACGTATGAGGAAGATCAGCGCGAGCGCGCCAGGCTGCTGCTGAGCACCCAGCTGCGCTCGTCGGTCGCGAGCACCGTGATCGATAAGAAGCTGCGCGATCGGCTGTTCCAGATCGCGACCGGCACGGCGCCCGAGCTGGCGCCGATGGCCACAGCGGACACGCCGATCGAGGCAGGCGACGAACCTGAGCAGGTCAGCAGCGATCAAGAAGTTTCTGCGGCGGCCGAAGAGTAGCGGCTCGCGACAGTGATTGTGGCGGGCGGGGTGTTTGGGAGTGGCCGCGGCCATCCATCGACCCTTTCCGGCACTGGTCAAAACCCTTGAAGGATGGAGTGTTGCATATGGACTGGAAATCGAACCTCAAGGCTGATTGGATCGCACCGCGGCCGGAGTCACTGATACCATACGTGATCGAGAGCACCAGCCGCGGCGAGCGCGGCATGGACATCTACTCCCGACTGCTCAAGGAGCGCATCATCCTGCTCGGCACGCCGGTCGACGACCAGCTCGCCAACCTGATCGTCGCGCAGCTGCTGTTCCTCGAGCACGACGACCCCGAGCGCGATATTCACCTGTATATCAATAGCCCGGGCGGGTCGGTCTACGCGGGCCTGGCGATCTACGATACGATGCGCGCGATCCGGCCGAGCGTCTCCACCGTCTGCGTCGGGATGGCCGCCAGCATGGCCACGATCCTGCTGGCTGGCGGCAGCAAGGGGAAGCGCTACAGCCTGCCGCACTCGACCATCCACATGCACCCGGCGATGGGCGGCGCGCGCGGCTCCGGCCCGGATGTCGAGATCCAGGCGCGCGAGCTGCTGCGAGTGCAGCAGCTGGGCCGCGAGCTGCTGGCGAGCGACACCGGACAGACGGTCGAGCGGATCGCCAAGGACTTCGACCGCGACCTCTTTATGACGCCCGAGGCGGCAAAGGGGTACGGGATCATCGACGAGGTCCTGACTCGCGAAGACATGGCCAACCTGACGGAAAAACGCTGATTGCAGAATTCAGGGGTCAGCGTTCAGAATATGTGGTGAATAGCATTGACGGCTATGAATCACGCGTGCCCCCAGCGCGATACTGACTTCTGACTCCTGGCAGCTTGGAGTGGTTATGCCCCGCACTCGCAGCATGAATTCCGGCCGTGGGGCCTACCTCTGCTCGTTTTGTGGCCGGGGTCAGGATGAGGTTCAGCGCCTCATCGCTGGCCCCGGTACTGTATGTATCTGCGACGAGTGTGTCGCGCTCTGCAGCGCGATCATCGCCGAGGAGGCCGAGGCCCAGCCGATCGTGGCGCGCCATATCGCGTCGCCCGGCCCGAGCCGGCTGCCGGTCCCGCGGCGGATGCGCGATCGGCTCGACCAGTACGTGGTCAGCCAGGATCGCGCGAAGATCGTGCTGTCGGTGGCGGTCTACAATCACTACAAGCGGCTGCGCGCCGGCTATCACGTCGACGACGTCGAGCTGGGCAAGAGCAATGTGCTGCTGATCGGCCCGACTGGTAGCGGCAAGACGCTGCTGGCGCAGACGCTGGCCCGCGTGCTCGACGTGCCGTTCGCGATCGCCGATGCGACCGCGCTGACCGAGGCCGGCTATGTCGGCGAGGATGTCGAAAACATCCTGCTGCGCCTCATCCAGGCGGCCGACGGCGATGTCGAGCGCGCGCAGACCGGCATCATCTACATCGACGAGATCGACAAGATCGCCCGCAAGAGCGACAACCCCTCGATCACCCGTGATGTCTCGGGCGAAGGCGTCCAGCAGGCGCTGCTGAAGATCCTCGAAGGCTGCGTGGCGCACGTGCCGCCGCTGCCGGGGCGCAAGCACCCGCAGCAGGAGTACATCGCGTTCGATACGACCCACGTGCTGTTCATCTGCGGGGGCGCGTTCGAGGGCCTGGAGCAGATCATCTCCCATCGCATCGGCGGCAAACGCTCGCTCGGCTTCCAGCCCACCGCCCCCGACTCGCAGACGGCCGAACAAGAGAATCTGCTCGCGCAGTGCACCTCCGACGACTTGCTGCACTACGGGTTCATCCCCGAGTTCGTCGGTCGCCTGCCGGTCGTCGCGGCGCTGAGCCCGCTCGACCAGGAGGCGATGGTCCGCATTCTGACCGAGCCGCGCAACGCGATCGTCAAGCAGTATCAGAAGATGCTCGCGCTTGACCATGTCGAGCTTGAGGTGACCCCCGACGCGCTCCAGGCGATCGCCAGCCGCGCGATGGGGTCGCGCACCGGCGCGCGCGCGCTACGCACGACGGTCGAAGAGGTGCTGCTGGACGTGATGTACGACATCCCGTCGCAGGAGCACATCGGTCGCTGCATCATCAACGCCGAGGTTGTAGAAGGCCGCGGCCATCCGATCCTTGTCCCGCGCACGGCCGAGCGCACTGAGTACCGCCGACGGATGGATGAAGCCGTCTAGGTTGCAGGTTACAGGGAACAGGTGATAGCAGACCCGATGACGACCTATCCCTGTCACCTGTCACCTGTCACCTGTCACCTGTCACCTATCACCTAACACCTAAAATTATGCGACTGATTCGACGAACCTCCGACCGCGCCCAGGACGACAGCAGCGTGCCGCGCCGCATTCTGGTGGCCGACGATGACCCTTCGATCGCGACTCTCATCCAGGTCACGCTGAAAGACCCGCGCTACGAGATCGTGGCGGTGAAGAATGGCCTGGAGGCGCTGAAGGCTTTCGAGAGCGGTAAGTTCGACGTCGTCATCCTCGACGTGATGATGCCGTACGTCGATGGCTTCGAGGCTTGCCAGCGCATCCGCGAGCGCTCGGACGTGCCGATCATCATCCTGACCTCGCGCGACGGCACCGATGATGTGGTCCATGGCTTCGAGCTTGGCGCCGACGACTATATCACCAAGCCGTTCAAGACCGCCGAGCTGATCGCGCGGGTCGAGTCGATCCTGCGGCGCGTGGAGGGCTACAAGCACCGCGTCGCGCCCCCGATCGTGAAAGTTGGCGATCTGGAGATCGACGAGCCGCGTCACCGCGTCAGCGTGCGCGGCCAGAACGTCAACCTGACTCCGATGGAGTTCGAGCTGCTGTACTTCCTGGCGGCCAACGCCGGCCAGGTGTTCGATCGCGAGACGCTGTTCCGCGAGGTCTGGGGCTACGACTACGTCGGCGAGACGAACCTGGTGGATGTGTGCGTGCGCCGGCTTCGCGAGAAGGTCGAGGTCGAGCCGTCGCGCCCGCGCATGATCGTCACGGTGCGCGGCGTAGGCTACAAGCTGTCCGACGCCTAGCGTACGTCGGCGAGATCTGGCAATCTGCTCATTGCTCTGGCGACAGAGTGGGGTGTAGGCTACAAGCTGCCCGACGCCTAGCGCACGTCGGCGAAGATCCGGCAATCTGCTCATTGCTCTGGCGACGGGTGGGGTGGGGGAGCGGGCCGCAGGCCCGCTCCCCCACCCCACTCTGTGAATCTGTACGATCAAGCAATAGAGAATACACAATTACACAATTACGATTCTAATGATTTGTTAATTGACAAGCGAATCGGCCCTGCCTATACTTTAGATCATTAAGCACCTTCGAGCATGGCGCGTGGCGGCACAGAAAGGCGAAGCCCATGAGTACGGCAGCACAGGAATACGAGGCGATGGATGCCTATTCGCGCGCCATCACCACAGCGGCGGAGCGGGCCGGGCCGGCGGTCGTCAAGGTCGAGACCGGGCGGGGCGGGGAGCGGCGTGGGCCTGGACAGCGCCAGGGGATCGGGTCGGGCGTGATCTACAGCAGCGATGGCTCGATCCTGACCAACGCGCACGTAGTCGCCGGCGCGTCGCGGGTCACGGTGACGCTGCCGGATGGGCGCAGCCTCCCCGCCGGCGTGATCGGCGCGCAGCCGGAGCGCGACCTAGCAGTGCTGCGGGTTGGCCAGGTCGGCCTGCCGGTGGCCGAGCTGAGCTCGGCGCCGCTGCGCGTCGGCCAGCTTGTCATTGCGATCGGTAACCCCTACGGCCTGGATTTCACCGTGACGGCCGGCGTCGTCAGTGCGCTGAACCGGTCGCTGCCGCTCGATCGCGACACGACCCTGGGCCAGCTCATCCAGACGGACACGCCGATCAACCCCGGCAACTCCGGCGGGCCGCTCGTCGACGTCCAGGGGCGCGTCGTCGGGATCACGACGGCAATCCTGCCCTACGCGCAGGGGCTGGGGTTCGCGATCCCGGTGAGCACGGCGCTGGATGTGATCGGCCAGATCACCGATCGCCACCGCCAGGGCATCAGCCGGGGCGCGCTCGGCATCAGCGGCCTGGACGTGCGGATCGACGAGGCGATCCAGCGCGCGCTCAGGCTCGACCAGAACAGCGGCGTGCTGCTGCTGGAGGTCGCGCCCGGCGGCGCGGCTGCGCGCGCGAGTCTGCACAGCGGCGACATCATCCTCTCGCTCAGCGAGCATCGCACCGCCAGCGTCGACGCGCTTCGGCAGGCGGTGCAGACGCTCAAGGGCCAGGGCAGCGGCCCGTGGCAGGTCGGCTTCCTGCGCGAGGGCCGCCGCCGGCGGGTCGCGCTCGTGCCCGCCTAGCTACCTCCGCGCTTGGTTGCATTCCGATTGTGCTGGCTATTCTCACCCCCTGCCCCCGCTCCCGCGCGCGGGAGCGGGGGGTTTCTTGTCGGCGTTGTGGTGCGGTCGCGGAGCGGCCGCACCACAACGTCAAATCCCTTGCCCCGCCCCTCTTAGGGGCGGGGCAAGGGACAGATGCGCGAAGGAGCGCTCTCTGGTACAATAAAGCTGCACCTGAACCGGAGCGGCGATCGTCAGATTGATCGGGCCGGCGTGTCGAAGCGGCTCGGCGAGTCCGGCATCAGTTTCGACCACTGCTGGGCGGGGTTGCAGCGGAGGACCTTTGCAGTCGCTCTGGCCCTCTCCCACACGCATATGAGTAACTTCGCGAATGGAGGAGGCTATGGGGTTTCTTGATAATATCAGCAAGACGCTCACCCAGGGCGTCGATCGCGCCAAGTTCGAGGCCGAGAAATTTCAGAAGACGACGCGGCTTCAAAATGAGCTGAACGATCTGAAGCGCCAGATCGACACGAACCGGATGGAGTTCGGCGACCGCGCGATCCAGCTCTACCGCGCCGGGCAGATCCAGTCTGCGTCGCTCGGCGAGATCCTCAAGGCGCTCGACGCGCTCGCGGCCAGCATCACCTTGAAAGAGGAGGAGCTGAAGTCGGCGCAGGCCGAGCTGTTCGTGGAGAAGCCGCCGACGCCGGGTGTGCAGTCGCAGCAGGTGCCGATCAGCAGCGAGCCGCCATCGAGCGCGTCCGTTCCGCAGCAGGGCGCGGCGGGCATGAAGTTCTGCCCGAACTGCCGGTTCCAGATGCCGTCATCCGCGATGTTTTGCCCGAACTGCGGGGCGCGGCTCGGCGCGTAGCTCGCGGCGAGCTTACCGGAAAACAGCGGCGGTGCGGAGCCGTCGCCCCACACCACCATCAATGCAGCAAGGCGCCGGAGGGGCCATCGCCCCTCCGGCGCCTTGCGCTCCGGCAGCGCCACGCAGGCTACCCAGGCGCCGCCCCGCCGCCTCTGGCGGACGGCGCGGCCGTGCCGAGGTACTGTGCCAGCGCCTCCTGCGGGCTGCGCACCGTTGTCACACCCTCGAGGTTGATCCCCTGGTTGATCAGCGTCATCGCGACCGATGCCGAGATCCCGCTTAGCGACACCGCGCAGCCGAGCAGCCGCAGCGCCCTGGTGGTGTTGAGCAGCGCCTGCGCCACCGAGGTGTCCATCGCCGAAACCCCGGCGACATCGAGGATGATCAGGCGCGCGCGCTGCTCGCTGGCCTGCTGGAGCAGCCGGGTGGTCAGCGCCTGGGCGCGCCGGGTGTCGATATGCCCGACGATTGGGGCGAACAGCACGCCGTTGGCCAGCGTCACCGCCGGTGTTTCGAGCGTCGTCACCAGCTCGAGCAGCATCTGCTGCTGGTCGAGCTGGCGGCTCATCAGCTCATTCGCCTCGGCAAGCTCGCCGGCCTGACGCTCGGCATACGCCTTCGCCTCCTCGGTGTGGCGCGCATTCTCTCTGGCCGATCTGAGCGCCGTGTCGGTCACCAGCCGCGCGACGATCATGCTCCCGATCGTAATGCTGCAGAGCAGGATGGTGAGCGGGTTGGCGTAGGTGCCCTGGCCGCCGGCGCGCGCCAGCAGGATGGCGTAGAGCGTCGCCGTGCTCCCGACGACCCAGGCCGGCTCGGCGAGTATCAGCGCCAGCGCCGGCGGCACGAACAGCGTCAGCGAGGCGTACCCGGTGACAAACGGCTCCGGCGTGATCAGGGCAATCGCCACAGTCATGTAGATCACGACGATGTAGCGCGCCGGCTCCCAGCCGCGCCAGTAGGCCGCCAGCAGCGCGCCCAGGATGAGCAGCGAGAATCCTCCATAGAGCGTGAGGCTTGGGTCCATGCCATCACCAAACGGCGAGATCTGCAGCGCGATGATCACCAGCAGATTGATCGTCGTCAGGAGCACCATGACGCCCAGGATGCTCTGTCGCTGTGACATGTTCATGTCTGCTCCGTGGTGCGATCCTGATCGTGCTCTTGCTGCGGGTACCAGAATGCGCCCTCGCGTCGGCCGAGCCCGAGCACCAGCGGCCGCTCCCAGAGGGATCGCTGCTCGGGTACGGCATCGTAGCGCGAAGATTTGTCCGCGGTCCAGGTCGAGCGCACATAGGCGTAATCGTAGAGGATGCGGCGCAGGTTGTTTGCGTCCAAGTCGTAGCCGGGGCGCTGCGTCCAGTAGCACTGGAGATCTCCTGCCAGTAAGGGCGGTAGCAGCTCCGGCGCGAGCAGGGGTTTCCCAAAGCCGACGAACATCGTGGCGGGCGGCACCGGCTCGCCGTAGAGCGCTCGTATGGCCTCGGCCATGGTCGGCGCCGCGGCTTGCCGCAGCGCCGCCTGGAGCAACTGCCACGGAGCGTCGGGCGTGGGCGCCACGAGGAACCACAGCGTCGGGCCGGCCGCCTGCGCCGTGGCCTCCCGCAGGCGCGCGGCGGCATCGTGAAGCTCCGGCAGCGTCTCGGCCCCGATCAGCCGCACGCGCCAGTCACGCCGCCGGTAGTCTTCGAGCGGGCCTGGCCCCGCCAGCCCATGCTCCAGCCAGCTGAGCACGCGCCTGCGGTAGTAGCCGACCTCTTCGAGCTGTGACGGGCGCAGCACATTCATAAACAGGTGCCGGACGCCGTGCTGGAACCAGAGCGCGCTGCACGCGATCATCTGCTCGCGCGACCAGCGGGCGTACTCCTCGCTGTGCGGCGCGATGCCGGCCAGCATCGCGCGCCGGCGCGTGCCGCCAGGGGCGAAGATCAGCGTTGCCGGCGCGACCGGCGCGACCTGCTCGATCGGGGCGGCCAGGAACTCCTCCAGACTTGGCGTTGCTGCGCTCATGCTACGCTCGCTGTTACGCTTGCTTCGACCGGGATCGTCGCAGCCAGCTCGATCACGCGCGCGAGGCGGGTGGGCTGGTAGGTCTCCTTCCCGATCCAGCACGTGACCGGGCTGACGAAGAACGGGCGATAGTTTACGCGCATCCAGCGCTCGCCGCGCAGCAGCGCCTGGTCTGCCGCCGGCGCCCGATCGGGCCCGAGTGCGCGGAGCGCCAGAACGGCGTACGCGGTCTCCTCGGAGGTCGAGCCGCGCGTGCCCCAGCCGCCATCCTCGTGCTGGTAGAGCAGCATCCCATCGACCGCGGCGCCGATCGCCGCGGAGGGCTGGCTGTGGTGCAGCGCGACGATCGCCTGCAACGTGGTGTAGAGCCATGACCCGTTCCATTTATCGCCAAGCCAGCGTCCATCGCGCAGCTGGCGCGCGACGACAAAGCTGCGCGGGCGGCTGTGCTCCAGGCCAAGCAGCGCGAGCAGGTGCACCGCGTGGGCCGTGACCGAGAGCGAGGGCTGCAGCTCGCCTGGGTAGGCGCAAAAGTGGTCGTCGGCCGCGAATGCGCTCAGTGCACGCTCGTCGACCGGGCGCCCGGCCGCGTGGAGGACGATCAACGCCGCCGCGGTGTCGTCGCCATCCGGAAGAAAGGCGTCGCTCATCCCCAGGCCGCCTGGGCGCAGCGCTTGTGAAAGGTCGGCAATCTGCGGCTGGACGACATCCTGGAGCCGCGGGTGATCGAGTAGCCCGGCGATCAGCAGCATATAGAGCGCGAAGGACTGCTCGAACCGTACGATCGGCCAGACCGTCGGAGCGATCCCAGGGATGTTTTGCCCGGTCGCGGCGGCCGCCTGCTCGAGGTAGCGCTGCGCGGCGACCCGTGCGGCGGAGGCAGCGGAGCCTGGGCCGACGGCGCGCAGCCAGGCGGCGGTTGCGGCCGGGCTGTGCCCAACCCCGCCCGTCGAGTCGACGACGGAAAGGTCGGGCGCGATGCCGAGCGCCTCCCAGGAGTGCGCGAGCGGAGTTCCGCTTATCCGCGTCGTCTGCGCGACCAGGCTGCGGCGCCGGGCGCCGAGCGCGATCAGGGAGGCGTACTGGCCGCGCGGGACCTTCAGCCCCAGCTCGGCCGCCTCGTCGAGCAGGCGCGGCAGCAGCAGCTCGACGCCGACGGGGATATCGTCGGACAGCGTGCTCCAGTGGCTCGCCTGCCGGCGCAGGAACGACAGCCCGTCTTGCACGGCCTTGCGCTCGCGCTCGCGCGTGCAGTAGATGTGCAGCGCCAGGACTGCCGCCAGGGTCGGCAGGTCGCGGGCGTTGGGGATGGCCGGGTCGCCCCAGCCGCCGTCGGCGTGCTGCTGCTCGGCCAGCCAGTTGAGGCCCGGCCAGGGCCCCTGCGCGGGCGGAGCGAGGCGCAGGACCTGCGCCGTGTCGTAGATCGAGGGGCTGATCAGCCCGCCAGCTGCTCCAAGACCCGCGATCAGGTGGCGCAGGTCGGTGAGAAGAATATCAGTTGTGTGATCCATCGAGCCGTCCCTGTGTGCGATGCGGTACTGCTGTGAGGGCGCGTTCCCGAAAAGCGATCTTGCCGTGCGGCGTCACGTGCCGACGTGATGTGCGCAGATGAGACGAGCGTTGCCGCGCGAAGATGGCGCTCGTCTCGATCATACCTGAGAATCCGGCCTACGTCTATGACGGTATGATCCCATGTTGTAGATAGTCCTTGTGCGTTGTTTTCCTTCATCCACGTGCCCGTTCGCACATCCTGGTGCGCTCCCTCACCCCCTACCCCCCGCTCCCAGAACGGGAAATGGGGATGCATGATCGGTGCCCGGGGTTCGGCTCCGCCGAACCCCGGGCACCGATCAAATTTCGTCCCCGCCCCTGGCAGGGGCGGGCAGAGGGCAGGCAAGCGGCGTGAGCGCTACCTGACGCGCTCAGATCGCAGGTCGAGGTAGTCGACGTCGAGGCCATCCGCGACCATGACCGGCACGGTGAATCCGGGCACGGCCTCATTGTCCACCGACAGCTCGAAGCCGAGCGGCTCGGCCGGGTGGAGCAGCGCGGCCTTCAGGACGGTGGTGTACGGATGGACACCCTGCGCGACATCGATCCGCGCGGCGGTTGTGGAGACGGTGATTCGCACGCGGTGCCACTGGGCCGCGTCGAGCCAGCCCGGCATCGGCATCGTCTCGAAGACGAGCGGCGGCGCGAACGTCGCGTAGTCGAGGTCCTGCGCGACCATTGCGATGTACTGCGGCCCGCCCAGCAGGCTGTTGCGCGAGACGCCGATCGACGTTACCGGCCTGGGCGCCTCGGGGGCGGCCGAGGGGAAGGGGGCGTTCCAGAGCATGAGATTCTCGGTCAGGCCGGGCGGCGTGGCCCGCTGATCGAAGCGGACGCGAAACTCGACGACGATGCTCTTGCCGGGCGTGGCCTGCCAGCACTTGACCCGCTCCGCAATCGGCGCCCAGGTGTTAATCTCGGTCAGGCGGCTGGCGGTGTAGCTCGACTGCGCCGGGCTGCTGCCGAGATCGAGCGAGAGGTTGCGCTGGAACTTCGCGCTGGCCTGCGCGCCGACGATATCGAAGTTGAAGCCGCGCGCCTCGATCGCCGCGCGGCTGCCCCAGTAGTCGATCCGCTTGTGATCGACGCAGCGGTTGTTCCGAGCGGCCGGCGGCACGCCAAGCGGCGTCGCTGCCTGCGCAGGCAGCGCAAGCGTGAGGCTCAGGAGCAGGAGGGTCGCGAGTCCGGCCAGTCGTTTTGAGAGGGCCGAGGTGTACATAACTGTCCTTTCGTTGTAGGGCTGTGATGAGCTGGACAGCAAATGGTTTGTATATCAAAATAATAGCACTGGCGACCTCGGCAAGCAATCATCCGATTATCCTATGTGACTCTACCCCCTCCTCTGCTATAGCAGTGGGCAGTCGGCAGGAGCCAGTCGGCAGTAAGACGGATCGGATCACAATGGCATCTCGTTCTTACATACTGGCTCAATGGTTTTGCTCACAGCTATAGGGGCAGGGGGAAGCTACAACCAGCAGGTCTGCGAGCGCGTCCAGGCTGGGGAGGCTGTGGCGAGCGTTGGGGTAGGCGTGGCGGCGGTCGAGCAGCCAGCCGGCCATGCCAAGCGCGCGGGCGGCCGCGACATTCTCGGGCAGATCGTCGACGAAGGCGCACTCGGCGGGCGGGAGCTGCAGCGCCGCCGCGGCGGCCAGGTAGGCGCGCGGGTCGGGCTTGCGGAAGCCGATCGCCGCGCTGGAGAGCAGCGCCGCGAACCACTCCGGCGCTAGTCCCACGCCCTCAAGGGTTATATCAACAC
Source organism: Candidatus Ribeiella danica (assembly GCA_016717335.1). GTDB lineage: Bacteria > Chloroflexota > Chloroflexia > Chloroflexales > Roseiflexaceae > Ribeiella > Ribeiella danica. Next base: position 2,788,947 of record JADKFS010000001.1, on the reverse strand, counting down.
TTGGCAGCTCGAAGTTCGTGAGCACCGCCAGGCGCAGCCCGCGCGCACGCAGGGTCTGGAGGCAGGCCGGCGCATCGGCGAAGGCGGCGAAGCAGGTGTGATAGAACCCGCCGATCTGGTGAAGCGCCACAGCCGCATCCTCGGCAAGCTGGTGGCGCGCGGCGAGGCCGCCCCAGAACGCGCGCCAGAACGCCGGCTCGTCGTCGGGCGTGCGCGGCCAGGGGCCGGGCCAGCCCAGCCAGTGCGCGACGGTGGCGCTCCGCGGCAGGGTCGGCGCGATCGCCAGAATGCGATCCTCCAGCGCCGCAATCGCCGCGTCGTCGAAGCGCATGAGCGTGTTGTCGCGGTCGAAGATGACGGCGCGAATGGGCATTCTACATCCCCAGCGAGACCTGCCGCGATCCGCCTTGGTCGACCGGCACGACCACATCCTGATCGATCAGCGCGGGCATGCGGTCGTGGCCGGTCAGCGCGCGATACTCGGGCGTTGGCGGCAGCGTGAGCATATAGGCCCGCTCGACGCCGTCGCGGCTGACCAGGAAGCCGCGGATGCCGTGGTCGATGCCGAACCAGACCTTCTTCTCGACGCCCTGGAGGGCGGGGATGACGATCTCGCGCGGGCGCAGGTACTTCCACTTCCCGGCCTCAAGGCTCTCGATGCGCAGCCAGCCGGTCTTTGGGAGCTTGAGCGAGTCGTCGCGGTTGCCCCAGTCGACGATCCGCAGCTCGCCGTCGACGAGCGCGGGTAGGATCGGCCGGGGCTGCCAGAAGACTGACTGCACTGTGCCGCTCGCGCGGGCCTGCTCGATCTGCTCAGGCGAGTAGATCTCGGAGAGCGCCGGCTGGAGCCGCTCCTCGTACGTAAAGCGTATGCCTCCGCACATGTGATAGCCTCCGTTTGCGTGACAAGGTGACAAGGTGACAAGGTGACAAGGTGACAGCGATTCATCTACTCTGCAGCAGCGAGCGTGCCATGGCTCGCTCGCTCGCCGGGCCGCAGGCAACGCTGTAGACCTATCATACGCCAAGATCCCAGGTGAGTCTATTGCCATTATCCACATGATATCCCCAAAAAGAGCTTACACATGAGCAGCCGGTTGCTATTCAACCAGCGATGCGCCTGTGCTATAATGGGCGTATCGGCTCAAGCTTGCCAGGGTATCGCCGCGCGTTATGTTCATTTAGACCATAATGAAGCCATGCAATTTGACAGTTCATTGTGGTACAAACATGCTATGAGGCGTATGAGAGTCTTGTAGCATGCCCGTTTCATGGTTTGAGTGTAAAGACTTTTGCTGTAGATTCTGATCGCCGGAGCGAGAGATGAACGATTTTACCCACCTGCACGTCCACTCCGAGTATAGCCTGCTCGACGGCTATGCCACCACCAAAGGCATCGTCGAGCGCGCGGCCGAGCTAGGGATGGACAGCATCGCACTGACCGATCACGGCGTCATGTACGGCGCGATGGACTTCTACGCCGCCGCCAAGAAGGCCAAGGTCAAGCCGATCATCGGGATGGAAGCGTACATGGCGCCCGGCTCGGTCAAGGACCCGATGGTCAAAGGCGGCAAGAACTATTATCACTTGGTGCTGCTGGCCCAGAACGAGACCGGCTACCGCAACCTGGTCAAGCTGACCTCGCGGGCGCACCTCGACGGCATGGCCAGGGGCGTGTTCGCCCGCCCGCGGATCGACCGCGAGATGCTCGAGAAGTATCACGAGGGGCTGATCGCCACCTCGACCTGTATCGCCGGCGAGGTGATCCAGCACCTGACCCGCCAGCAGAAGGACAAGGCCCGCGAGGCGGCGGCCTGGCACCGCGACCTGCTGGGGGCGGAAAACTACTACCTCGAGCTGCAGCTGCACGACAACACCCCGGAGCTGGAGGAGATCAACGAGGAGCTGGTGCGGATCGGCAAGGAGCTGGGCATCCCGCTGGTGGCCACCAACGACACCCACTTCATCCGGCGCGAAGATGTCGACACGCACACCCGCGTGATGGCGATGGGCTTCAACCTGACGCTGAAGGAGTTCTGCGGCAAGAACTACCAGATGGACGAGACCTATCACATCATGTCCGGCGACGAGATGTGGCAGCGCTTCAAGCGCTACGGCACGGCGCCGATGGAGAACACCCGCCGCATCGCCGATATGTGCCATCTCAAGCTGGACTTCGGGCGCGTGCAGCTGCCGGCGTTCGATATCCCCGAGGGGCACGACGCCGCCTCGTACCTGCGCTTCATCTGCGAAGAAGGCCTGATGAAGCGCTTCAACGGCAACCCGACCGAGGAGTACGTCAAGCGGCTCGAGTACGAGCTGGACGTGATCAACCAGACCGGCTTCCCCGACTACATGCTGATCGTGTGGGACTACGTCAAGTTCGCGCGATCCAACGGCATCCCCTGCCTGCCGCGCGGCTCGGCCGGCGCGTCGCTGGTGCTGTACAGCCTGTTCATCACCGACGTCGACCCGGTGGCGAACAAGCTGCTGTTCGAGCGCTTCCTCTCGCGCGAGCGGCTCGAGATGCCGGACATCGACACCGACTTCGCCGACAGCCGGCGCGGCGAGATCCTCAACTATATCGCCAACAAGTACGGCCGCGAGAACGTGGCCCAGATCATCACCTACGGCACGCTGGGCGCCAAGGCGGCGCTGCGCGACATGGGCCGCGTGCTCGACATCCCGCTGGGCGAGGTCGACCGGGTCGCCAAGCTGATCCCGTCGCTGCCGGTCGGCACGACGATCGCGAGCGCGCTCGAGCGGGTGCCCGAGCTGAAGCAGATCTACGACGGCAACGCCGAGCTGCGCAACCTGATCGACTGGGCCCAAAAGGTCGAGGGGCGCATGAAGAGCGTGGGCACGCACGCCTGCGGCGTGGTGGTCAGCCGCAACCCGCTGCAAGAGATCGTGCCGCTCCAGCACACCACCAAGGACGAAAACGCCGTGATGGCGGCGTTCGAGGGGCCGACGCTGGCGAAGATGGGCCTGCTCAAGATGGACATCCTCGGGCTGGCGAACCTCTCAATCGTCGCCGAGGCGCTCAAGTATATCGAGCAGACCACCGGCAAGAAGATGTGGCTCGACGAGATCCCGCTCGACGACCGCAAGACCTTCGCGAGCCTGGGGCGCGGCGAGACCACCAACGTGTTCCAGCTTGAGAGCGCGGGCATGACGCGCTACCTGGTCCAGCTCAAGCCGACCCGGGTGGACGACCTGTACGCCATGGTCGCGCTGTACCGGCCGGGCCCGCTGGAGCAGATCCCGGTCTACATCCACAACAAGAACAGCCCGCGCGACATCAAGTACATCCACCCGATCCTCAAGCCGATCCTCGAGGACACCTACGGCGTGATCGTCTACCAGGAGCAGATCATGCAGCTGCTCCAGATGGTGGCCGAGTACACGCTGGGCGAAGCGTACATCGTGATCAAGGCGATCAGCAAGAAGAACAAGGAGCTGATGGCCGAGAACGAGGTGCGCTTCAAGAAGGGCTGCCTGAGCAAGGGGCTGACGCAGGACCAGGCCAACCAGCTGTGGGAGCTGATCCTGCCGTTCGCCGGCTACTCGTTCAACCGCCCGCACTCGACGCTGTACGGGCTGCTCTCGTACCAGACCGCCTGGCTCAAGACCAACTACCCGACCGAGTATATGGCGGCGGTGCTGACCGCGGCGGCCGGCCAGATCGAGGATGTGGCCAAGAGCGTGGCCGAGTGCGGCCGGCTGAGCGTGGCGGTGCTGCCGGCCGACGTGAACCGCAGCAACGAGGGCTTCACGATCGAGAAGCTGAACGACGGCCAGCTGCGCGAGTACTCCAACCGGCTCGGCATCCGCTTCGGCCTCTCGGCCATCCGCAACGTCGGCAGCGGGCCGGTGCTGGGGGTGATCGCGGCGCGCGGAAAGGGCGGCGCGTTCCGCAGCCTGGAGGAGTTCTGCGACCGGGTCGACCGCGGGTCGCTGAACAAGCGCGTGCTCGAGAGTCTGATCAAGTGCGGCTCGATGGACTCGCTGCCCGGCACGCGCCACCAGAAGCTGGCGATCCTCGACCAGGCGCTCTCGGCCGGGATCGAGGCCCAGCGCAGCCGCGAGGCCGGGCAGGCCAGCATGTTCGAGATGCTCGGCGGCGGCGACGGCGGCGTGTCGGTGCAGTCCATCCCGATGCCGCTGATCAAGCAGGAGCCGCAGCACGATAAGGAGATGCTGGCCTGGGAGAAAGAGCTGCTGGGCATGTATGTCTCCGATCACCCGATCGCGCGCGCGCTCGAGGGCTTCGACCTGGCCGGCATCACGCCGCTTAGCCAGATCGGCGAGGAGGTGGTCGGCCAGATGCTGACGTTCGCCGGCATGCTCTCGCAGTCGCGCCGCCTGGCCACCAAAAAGGGCGACAGCATGCTGGTGGCCGTGTTCGAAGACCTCGAGTCGTCGATCGAGCTGGTGGTGTTCCCCAAGAGCTATGAGAAGTACCGCGAGCTGCTGGTGGACGACGCGCTGCTGCGGATCGGCGCCAAGGTGGACAAGAGCCGGCGCGACGAGAGCTTGCAGCTGCTGCTGGAGACGGCCGAGGCGCTCGATCTGAGCGCACGGCTGGCGCCGGCCGCTGAGCTGCCGCCGCAGATGGATATCGAGGGCCAGGCCGAGGACATATTGTCCAGCGCCGGCGACTCGCTGCTGCTCGCCCCGACCGAGGACGCGCCGCACCCGGCCGACGCGGCGAACGACAGACCGGACAGGAGAGCGGAGACCATGGAACCACAGCGGACGCATACCGATGAGGCGAAGCGCGATGGCGGCGCAGGGGCGGCGCTGCCAGGCGAGCAGCAGGTCAGCATCATCCGCTCGCGCGTGAAAATCGGCTCGAATGGGAACGGCCACGGGAATGGCAATGGAAACGGCAACGGCAGCGCTGCCGCCGCGCCCGCGCCGGTCGCTGCACACTCGCTGCGGCTCTACCTGCCGCGGACGAACGACTTCGACGCAGACATCGACCTGATGCACCGGGTCGACCGCGTGCTGCGCCAGAACAGCGGCGAAGACCAGGTGATCATCCATATGCCGAACGCGGCCGGCACCGTGGTGCTGCAGCCGCGCCACAAAGTGCGCTGCAGCGACGACCTGATCGGCGCGCTGCGCAGCGTGCTCGGCAGCGAGAGCGTGCTCGTCGACGGCTAGAATCTGCTTCGCGCTAGATTGAGCGAGCCCTCACCCCCTGCCCCCCGCTCCCGTTCTGGGAGCGGGGGGCTTTCTTCTGGCATCGGGGGGCCGATGCGCTGCGTTCAAAGGCAAGCGGCGCTCCCGCGCACGGGAGCGCCGCTTGCCTTTGCAAATCATTTTCAAATTTGTTGACAAATCTGTGCAAAAGGTGTATACTCTGGCCTGGAGAAAGATTGTAGCGGCTGGAGCCACGGAGAGGAGAGGCAGCGATGACAGCACGGGTGAAAGAAATCGCCACGCCGAGCGTGCTCACAGCTGCGCCTGCCAGCGGCGCGCGCGAACACGAGCCGGATGATCTGAGCCTCATCGCGGCGATCTCCAAGGGCGACAGCCAGGCGCTTGAGGTGCTGTACGACCGCTACGCGGCGGTGGTCTACCGGCTCGCGCTGCGCATGCTGAAGAATCCGGAGATGGCCGAGGACTTGGTGCAAGAGGTGTTCTGGCGGGTGTGGCGGCGCAGCGGCAGCTTCGAGCGCGGGCGCGGCCGGGTGGCCCAATGGCTGTTCGGCATCGCGCACAATCTGTGCATCGACGAGCTGCGGCGCCTGCGCGCGCGCCCTGCGCCGGTCTACGAGGATGCCGATCACCCGGTGATCCAGCAGCTAGTCGACGAGCAGACCGACGTGCCTGCGGCGGTCTGGGCCACCGAGCAGCGCCGGGTGATCGCCGAGGCGCTGCACCAGCTGCCGGCGCCGCAGCGGCAGGCGATCGAGCTGGCCTACTTCGGCGGCATGTCGCACCAGGAGATCGCGACGAAGCTCAACCGCCCGCTCGGCACCGTCAAGACGCGGGTGCGGCTCGGCCTGCAGAAGCTCAGCGGTCTGCTGGCGGCGCGCGGCCTGCAGTCGCTCGACGCGTACTAGAAAACGTTCGGACGTTCAAACGTTCGAACGGTTAACTTTCCCTCAGAATAGCCGCAAGCTCCGCGTCGATCGGCGGGCGGGCGCCGTAGCGCGCGACGACCCAGCTGCCGACGGCGTTGGCGAAGCGCGCCGCGCCGGCAAGGTCGCCGTCCTGCAGGTAGCGCGCCAGGAACGCCGCGTCGAACCCATCCCCTGCGCCAGTCGCGTCGACCACCGGCCCATCGCCGGTTGGGTAGTGCTGGGCGTGGCCGCGCGACTGGATGAAGCACCCATCGCGGTCGAGCTTGAGCGCGATCACCGCCCCGCCGTAGCGCTCGTGCAGCTCCTGGGCGATCGCGCGCGGCTCGCGCTCGCCGGTGAGCGCCTGGCCCTCGTCGCGGTTGGGGAACAGAATGTCGACCGGCAGCTCGGCGGTGATGCGCTGGAACTTGTCGTGCCCAAGCTCGCGGATCATCTGGTACGAGGCCGGGTCGAACGACACGGTCGCGCCGGCGGCCTTTGCCATCTGCGCCGCGCGTAGCGCGGCCCGGCGCGGCGGGTCAGTGAATATCGACCAGGCGGTGATGTGGACGTGCGCGCAGGACGTGAGCACGTCGGTCGGCAGATCTTCCGGCTGCAGGTGAAAGTCGGCGCCCTGGTTCGTGACCATGCTGCGCTGGCCGGCCCGGTCGATCAGCACCAGGATCACGCCGGTGTCGTGCGCGTCGGTGCGCGACATATGGGCGATCACCCCTTCGCGCTCGAGGTCGGCGACGATCATGTCGCCGAAGACATCGGCGCCGACCTTCCCGACGAAGCCGGCCGGCCGGCCGACGCGGGCGATCCACGCCGCCACATTGGCGGCCGAGCCGCCGGGCGAAAGGGCGATCCGCCCGGTCGTGTCGCCGCCGGGCAGCAGGATGCTGTCGGGCTTGGCCAGCACATCCCAGACCAGGTCGCCGACCGCGATGATCGGCCGCGCGTCTGCATTCACGAGGTCCCCTCCTCTGCGTTTCGGTAGGCTCACGTGCCGCGCAGTATACCACTTTCAGCCTTCTCTTCAGTCTGGGCGCGGCCCCCCGCCCCTGCCAGGGGAGGGGGTTTCTTTTTCGTGGGTGTGGCGCGACGGCTTTGCCGCCGCGCCACACCCACAAACGATCGCCCCCGCTCCCCGCGGGGAGCGGGGGTCGGGGGGTGTGGGGGTGGCACGACACAGCAAGATGTCCGAATTGGAACATGTGGGATGAATCATGGCAGGGGAAGGAGACCGGCTGCTGCCGCGCGGCTTACTCGGCGTCGGCTCGCATTGACATAACAGAGCGATGCTGGGATGCCGGCTGGCGGCTGGCGGCGCCGGAGCGCAGCGCCGTGCCGATCACCACCAGCGCCAGCGCTACCAGCAGGGCGCCCACCTCGTACGGCGCGCCGATGCCGACCGTGTCGAACAGCATCCCGGCGCACAGCGGGCCGATCACCATCGTCAGGCTGGTGAGCGCCTGGGTGCCGCCGAGCGCCTGACCCTGCTCGCGCGCCGAGACGCGCCGCGAGATCAGGCTGGTCAGCGACGGGGTCGCCATGCTGCTGCCGCCGGCCAGCAGGGCCATGATCGGATAGAGCATCCAGGGCTGGGGCGCCAGCGCGATCAGCGCGAACGCAAGCGCCATGAGCGCCAGCCCGGTCAGCGCGAGCCGCGCCTCGCCGAAGCGCGGCAGCAGGCGGCGGATCAGGAAGCCCTGCATCACGACAGCGGTCAGGCCGATGAACGCGAAGATGAACGCGTTCTCGCGCGGCCCGAAGCCAAAGCGCGCGTCGCTGAAGATCGCGAAGTTGCTCTGCATGCCGGCGAAGGCCAGGTTCAGCAGGAAGATGCCCGCCAGCAGCGGCCGGATCGCCTGGTTGCCGATCACCCCGCTTAGGCGCGCCACCGGGTTCATTTTGAAGAACGGCACGCTGGTCCGCCGCTCGGGCGGCAGCGTCTCGGGCAGCATAAAGAAGCCGAATGCGACGTTGACGAGCGCGAGCGCGGCGGCGGCGAAGGCCGGCGCCGAAAGGCTGATGCCGCTGAGCAGGCCGCCGATCGCCGGGCCGAGCATAAAGCCCAGCCCGAACGCCGCGCCGATCAGGCCCATGCCCTTGGCGCGATTCTCGGGCGTCGTGCTGTCGGCGATGTAGGCCTGCGCTGTCGAAATATTGCCGCCGGTGATGCCATCCAGGATGCGCGCCAGGAACAGCATCGCCAGGACCGCCTCGACCCCGAAGCCGGCCAGGCTGCCGGCCAGGCCGAACAGGATGTAGGAGATGCCGGTGCCGAACAGGCTAATCAGCAGCACCGGCCGACGGCCGTAGCGATCCGAGAGCGCGCCCAGCACCGGCGCGAACAGGAATTGCATCAGCGAGAAGGATGCCGCCAGCGCTCCGACGATGATCGCGCGGTTTTCGGACAGCAGCGGGCTGCTCGACTGCTCGACGAACTTGACGTAATACGGAAGGAGCGGCAGCACGATGCCTGCGCCCAGCAGGTCGATAAAGACCGTCAAGAAGATGAATGCCATCGGCGAGCGGTTCTTCACGTCGGTTGCTCCATCTCTGTGAAAGAATGCACACCATAAGATTAGCATGACATCTATGTTTTGTCAATAGATTGAACACTGAATGAAAAGGATTTTCTCGGCATTCGCGCCCTGCTGCCTGGCCTTTTGGCGGATTCTGTACTGGCGCTCTAGGCGAGCGCGCGGCGCGGGCGCGCCAGGCCGAGCCAGGCCAACAGCACCAGCGGGGCCAGCGCCAGCGCCGCGCTGATCGAGCCGAGCGTGGCGTAGCCGAGGTAGGCCAGGATCAGGCCGCTGCTCAAGCTGCTGATCGCCGAGGCCGCATTCACGATCAGCTCGTTCAAGCCCTGGATCCGGCCGCGCTCGGAGGGCGCCAGGATGTCGGAGAGCAGCGACGAGCCGGCGATGTAGCACAGGTTCCAGCCGAGCCCGACCAGGAACAGCGCCAGCGCCAGCCACTGCGTCATCAGCGAGGTTGGGGCAAGCAGGCTGCCGAGGCCCAGCAGCACGGCGCCGCCGGCGATCGCGGCCTTGCGGCCGATCCGGTCGATCAGCGCCCCGTTCACCACCGAGAGCCCGTACATGCCGAGCGTGTGCGCCATGATCACCAGCGACACATCTTCGAGCCCGTGGTTGTGGTTGTGCATATGCAGCGAGGTGACCGACATCACCAGCACCATGACGACCTGCCCGATCACCATCGCCATCAGCGCCAGCCAGGCCGCCGGCAAGCTCATGATCTGGCGCAGCGGGCGAGCCGGCCCGGACGGCGTCGTGATGTCGGGGTACTCGGCGGCGATCGCGCGCGCGATGTCGCGCGGGTCGGGGCGCAGCAGCGTGAGGATCAGCAGCCCGGCCAGGCCGAACAGCAGCGTGCTGACCCAGATCGGCCCGGCCAGCGGATCGAGCGACATGCTGCTCATCAGCAGGCCGCTGGGCTTGACCAGCGCCGGGCCGGCGATCGCGCCAATCGTGCCGGCGAAGATCACCGTGCTGATCGCGCGCGCGCGGTGCTGCGGGATCTGGGCGTCGGCGGCGGCGTAGCGGCTCTGGTCCACCGCGCCGCGCGCCCCGCCGATCAGCAGCAGGCCCAGCAGGAACAGCGGGAAGGTGTGCGCCACGATCGCCACCGCGCCGACGACCATGCCGACCGCGCCGACGAAGAAGCCCAGCGCCAGCCCGCGGCGCCGGCCGGATCGCTGCATCAGGCGGCCGGCCCACGGCGCGGCGACGGCGGCGCCGATCAGCAGCAGCGTGCCGGGCAGCCCGGCCAGGTCGTCGCGCCCGCTCAGCTCGGCCCCGACGATCGGGTTGACGGTCGCATTGGCGATCAGCGCGGCCGATCCGAGGCACTGGGCGACGAACAGGGTCGTGACGGCGCGGCGCGCCACGCGGGGGGAGTACGATAGCGTCATAATAGTATCTCTCGAAACATCAATGGCGACTGTGCGACCCCACCCTGATGCCAGAAGGATACCCCCCTCGCCCGTCTGGGCGAGGGGGGTATGGAATGAGGGCAAAAGGTCTGGATGGCTAGGTGCAAGCTATCATGCGTTTGCTGATCGCAGTCAAGCGAAGCTATGATGCGCTTGCCGTCTGTCGTCTTTCACCGCAAGGCGCTTGCGTTTAGTCGGCCTGCGTGCGCAGATCCTCGCCGGCGACCCAACCCTGGCGCCCGTCGGTCGTCTGGATCTTCCACCAATTGTGCCCATCGGCCGAGTGTGGCCCCTCCTGCAGCGTCATCTGCGTGCCGGGCTGCAGCCGGTCGAGGATCGAGTCGTTCAGGCTGGGGCCCGAGCGTAGGCGCAGCGGCAGCCCGCCCGCGCGCGTGACGTAGGCGGTCGCGCCGACGGCAAGCCCGCCGAGGGTGGCTACCCGCTCGGTCTCGGCACCTCGTGACCCGGACTCGGCGACGCTCGTTCCCGCCTCGGCGGCCTTGCCGGCCACGGCGCTTGCCGCAGCCTCTTGCTGCGTCTTGATGGCCGTCAGCTGGTCCTGAAGCTCGCGCACCTGATCGCGGGCCTTGTCGAGGTCGTTGGTGTTGACCGACTTGCCCTGCCGCAGCGCCTCGTCCAGCTTCGACTGCAGATCGGTGACCTGGGTGTTCTTCGCGAGCAGCTCCTGCTGGAGCTTGCCGATCTGCTCGCTCAGATTTCGCATCTGCTCGCCGATTTTCTTCATCTCGTCGTCTTTTCCACCAAACCCAAACATGTCGGGCCTCCTCTCGATATGGGCCGCCCTGCGACGGCTCCTCTGTCCGAGTGCCAATCATCAGTCGTCGGTAGTCGGCAGCCAGTCGTTCGTCGTCAGCACGGCGAGGGCAGACCAAAGCCATCCAGCCCGGACGTATGCCCGAAGAGCTCGCTTAGAACGGCGCCAGCGCGCCGCCACGACTGCTGCCGGCTCAGTTGTCCTGCTCCTCGCCTCTATAGTAGCACGACGCGTGCCGGATGTACACAACGAATGGGACGGGCGATCGCTCGAAAAGTCACCGGGCGCGGCGCTCGGCGCACGGGCCAGCGCGGGCGGCGCCATGGTTCGCATTCTGCTATGGCTGGTCTCGACGATGTGCGCTTACGCGATCGCGCGGCCGCCTAGGCTCGGCCGCAAGCCGGCCGGGACGGCGCGCCACCGCGTAGCGTTTGGAATGACGAGGGTCGACATGAGCGAAGCGATCGAGATCTGGGATCTCTGGTTTCCCAACGCTGCGTCGCAGGGCCTGCCGTTCGCGCGCGGCCGACTGGATGCGACGGCGGTGCTGCTGGTCCACGCCGCGCCGGACGTGCTGCGCGCAGAGGTGATCGACGACGCCGGCCGGCGGCTCGCTCGCGCCGACGAGCTGCGGCGCACGGCCGAGACGCCGATCGCGCGGCTGACCCGGCGCGCGAGCCGGATCGAGCGCGAGGACATCTGGCCGGACGCGGGTGATCTCGGTCGGCCGGTTATCCTGCCGGGCGGCGAGGTCGGGACTCTGACAGCCTGGTGGAACGACGAGCGCAAGCAGGAGTGGCGCTGGAGCATCGAGCTGTATAACCACCGCTGACCGAGCGTGGCCGCGCTCGCGCGCCGTCACTGGGCCTCGCCCGGAAGAAGCCAGACGCTGCCGTCTTTCGACTGCTGCGCGCTCCAGGCCGCGCCGCTCTTGCCCTCGATCCGCCACCAAGTGAAGCCATCAGCGTCAACCGGGCCTTCGAGAAGCCGGACCTGCTCGCCCTCCTTGAAATTGACCGTGACCGGCGCGCCGACGCTAGGCTGCTTGCGCCCGCGCAGCACCGCGCCCTGCGTGTTGGCCACCCTCGCGGACGCGCCGACGCGCAGAGCCGGCGGCGCCTCAGTCGGCGGCGGCGTCGGCGATGCGAAGATCGGGGTGCGCGTCGGCCCCGGCGTGGCGGACAGCCCGGTCGGCTGGAGCGCGGGCGTGCGCGCGGTCGAAAGCCGCACATTTCCGCGCCAGACCAGCACCGCAGCGACCGCGACGAGCAGAATCAGGGCTGCAAGGCCCAGGCGCATCAGGCGCCGCCGCCGGATATCGTAGAAGCCACCCGGCAGGCCAAGGCGGCGCCGAGTACGGTCGTAGCCGCGCCGGTACTGGTAGTAGTGCTGATAATAAAATGGGTGCGGCTCGCTATGCTCGGCGTCGGCGACACCGCGCCGGTACATTTCCTCCGTGTCCATGGCCAACAGACCTCCGCTCCGTGGAGCCAACATGATCCCGCAAGGTGTGATCGCGCCAGCGGCGCATGCGCGCTGTCGCACAGGGAGCCCGGCGGGATATGTAGGAGCGACCGCCCGCCTCCTGGACGATAGAGTCAATCCGTAGCCCGGAGACTACTTGACGATCAAGTCCTCGCGCCCCATCTCGCGAAGGATGCGCGGGTACATCTCGTACATCGGCGAGACGGCCGGTAGCAGCTTGAGAATCTTGGGGATGGGACCCTTGGCGATGATCTGACGGCGAGCGAGCGCGGCCATGAGGTTGACCTTCCCGTGCCAGAACTGATGCGCCACGTCGGCTTTCATGCTCATCGTGACGTCGGGCTTCAGGCCGGTATCGTCGCCCCAGAGCACGTCGAAGTAGGCGCCCTCCTGCGTCGGCGGCGACGAGGCGTTGATCGTCGCGACCGCGTGCGGGTCTTCGTAGCGGAACTGGATGACGATATGCTCGTCCCTGATCTTGGGGGCGATGCGCGAGTCGCGCTTGGCCTGGTCGTACAGATTGCTAAAATAGGTAAACAGCTCGTCGTAGCTCTTGAAGACGGCCATCGTTCGTTCCTTCCTTACAGCTTGCCCTTGCGTCGAATGGGTGCGCTCGATTATACGGTCAACCCAGGCCGATCGTCAACAGCAGCCGCGGGGCTGGAAGACAGGGAGACACGGAGACAAGGAGACAAGGAGACAAGGAGACAAGGAGACAAGGAGACAAGGATGCCCCAAGCCCCTAGTACAGCTTTCCAGAAAAGCGTGCCGGTTGTCGCCAGTTGGTTCTGTGGTTCTGTGGCCGCGGAACTGCAGAACCGCAGAACCGATGGTGGTAGCCCAAACCCGATATGAACTTCCGGAACCTTGTACTAGCCCCAAGCCCCAAGCCTCTAGCCGCTCCACAGGCTGGCGAGCAGCGACGGGTCGATGTTGCCGCCGCTAAGGATGATGCCGACTCGCTGTGTATTGCCGGGCAGCCGGTCGGCCAGCACTGCGGCCAGCGGCGCCGCGCCCGACGGCTCGATCACGAGCTTAAGCCGCAGCAGCGCGAAGCGCACCGCGTCGAGGATCTCGTCGTCGCTGACGACCAGGATGTCCTCGACGTGGCGCCGGACGATCGGGAAGGTCAGCGCGCCGGGCGTGGTGACGCGCAGGCCGTCGGCGATCGTGCCGGGTGGCGGGATCTGCACGGGCTGCCCGGCGCGCAGCGAGCGCAGCGTGTCGTCGGCGCCCGCCGGCTCCACGCCGAAGACGCGCGTGGCCGGGCGTATGCCGTGGATCGCAGTGGCGCTGCCGGCGATCAGCCCCCCGCCGCCGATCGGCACGAGCACGGCGTCGAGGTCGGCGACCTGCTCCATCAGCTCGAGCGCCGCCGTGCCGGCGCCGGCCATGATCCGCGGGTCGTCGTAGGGCGGCACCAGCGTCATCCCACGCTCCCCGGCGATCCGCCGCGCGAACGCCTCGCGGTCGTCCTTGAGCCGATCGTAGAAGATCACCTCGGCGCCGTAGCCGCGCGTCGCCGCGACCTTGATCGCCGGCGCGTCGCTCGGCATGCAGATAACCGCCGGCGTCGCGAGCAGCCGGGCCGCCAGCGCGACGCCCTGGGCGTGGTTGCCCGAGGAGAAGGCCAGCACGCCGCGCCGGCGCGCCTCATCCGAGAGCTGGCTGATCGTGTTGTAGGCGCCGCGGAACTTGAACGCCCCGCCGCGCTGCAGGCTCTCGCACTTGAGGAAGACGGCGCGGCCCACCAGCGCATCCAGCGTGTGCGAGGTGAGCACCGGCGTGAGGTGCGCCACGCCGCGCAGGCGGTTGTGGGCGGCGAGGATGTCGTCGAACGTCACGGGCTGATCATCAGACACGGCCTTGTCCTTTGTGTCGCTATCGACCGCTGTCGCGCGGGCTCGCGCGGCCCGCGGAGGATGCATTCTAGCACAGGATTCGGGGGGCTGCGCGCCCCCCCGTGCCCCCGTGGGCGGGGGTGCCTTCCACACTGCTTGCGGGGGCTGCGCGCCCCCCCGTGCCCCCGTGGGCGGGGGTGCCTTCCACACTGCTTGCGGGGGCTGCGCGCCCCCGTGCCCGCGCGGGCGGGTGCCTTCCACATTGCTTGCGGGGGCTGCGCGCCCCCGTGCCCGCGCGGGCGGGTGCCTTCCACACTGCTTGCGGGGGGCTGCGCGCCCCCCGTGCCCCCGCGGGCGGGGGTGGGCCGCCACCCCCGCCGCCCCCCGGCCGGGGCGTGCGCCCCTGGACCCCAAAAATGATGCCGTCTCTGTTCCAGCGCTTGGCGCGCATGCCCGGCTGAATCCAGACACTGCGGGATATGCACCGGCCGTGCCCGGAATGGTATGAGGCATGGGCCACGATCCTTGCACCTGAGACGACATCATTTGCCGGGGGGGCTGGGGGAACCGGCAAGGGCGCGTCCGGCGGGGGGCCGGGGCGCTGCGCCCCGGCAAAAGCCGTATGGTACACTATCGCGACGCGCGACAGTCTCTGAGCGATCCGAAGGCAGCCGCGCGATTGGAGATAAGCGATAAAGGAGGAGAGATGCAGATGCTGCCCGAGCTGTTCGACAACAATCGGCGCTGGGCCGGCGAGATCCAGCGGGCCGACCCGGCCTTTTTCGCGACGCTGTCGCGGCAGCAGGCGCCGAGCTACCTGTGGATCGGGTGCTCCGACAGCCGCGTCCCGGCCAACCAGATCGTCGGTCTGCTGCCCGGGTCGCTGTTCGTCCAGCGCAACGTCGCCAACCAGGTCCAGCACACCGATCTGAACTGCCTCTCGGTGCTGCAGTACGCGGTCGAGGTGCTGCAGGTGCGGCACATTATCGTCTGCGGGCACTACGGCTGCGGGGGCGTGGGCGCCGTGATGGACGACCAGGAGCACGGGCTGATCGATAACTGGCTGCGCCCGCTCAGAGGGCTCTACCAGCGCAGCCGGCCGGCCCTTGAGGCGCTTGCGCCGCACGAGCGGTTCGACCGGCTGTGCGAGCTGAATGTGATCGAGCAGGTCTATAACGTCAGCCAGACCACGGTCGTCCAGCACGCCTGGCGGCACGGCCAGGAGGTGATCGTCCACGGGTGGATCTACGGCCTGCACGACGGACTCTTGCGCGATCTCGATGTCTGCATTACCGCGCCGGGCGAGGTCGGGCCGCAGCGTCAGCACGCGATGGGCTCGACGCAGTAGCGCGCCGCGCCGGGGCGCTCAGCTCCGCCTGCATCTCGGCGGCCATCCAGCTGGCCAGGTCGTCCTTCAGCCAGCGCGCAGGCTGGAGGGCGGCGGCGCGCTGATCGGCCGCGCCCGGCAGATCGATCGGCGCGCAGATCACCTCGCGCAGATAGACCAGCGCGAGATCGCCCACCCGCAGCGGCAGCCAGCCGCGCTGCCGCCGGTAGACCTCGGCGACCCGCACGCGGCTGGTCGTCAGCGCCCAGAGCGCCTCCACCAGCAGCCGGCTCTCGTCCAGCCCCGCGCGCGCCTGCGCGGCCGCGGCGAAGCGCGCCGCGCGCTGGCAGACCTCCTCGACGCAGCTGTTGTGCTGGCGGATGGCCGCGGCGAGCGCGTGGTAGGCCCGGATGCTCTCGGCGTCGACCCACGGGCGCGATTGCGAGGGGCCGCGCTCTCGCGCATCGGTGGGTATCGCGCGAGCTTGCACGACCAGGTCGCGGATCGTGGCGGCATCGACGGCGGCGACCTGCGCGACGAGCGCGGCGCCCGGGTCGTCTTCTCGCGCGGGGGGTGCGGCCTGCTCGGCTGAGTGGGCGTCGAGGGCTGGATCGGCGGTGTGGCGCATGGCATCACTTGCGGCTATTGGCGTATCGGGACGTGGCTCTATTCTAGCACACCGGGCCACGCGCGTGAAGTGGACGATGGCGCGGCAGCGCCCATAGCGCGGCGCGGGCTGGCGAGTGGTACAATCGGCACGGCACAAGCGGTTAGCATGAGGAGCGGCCATGACAGTGTACAGCGCAGCGGAGTCGCGCTACGAGACTATGATCTACCGGCGTAGTGGGCGCAGCGGTCTGAAGCTGCCGGCGATCTCGCTGGGGCTCTGGCACAATTTCGGCGGGGTCGACGTCTTCGAGAACTCGCGCGCGATGGTGCTGCGTGCGTTCGACCAGGGGATCACGCACTTCGACCTGGCGAACAACTACGGCCCGCCGCCGGGCTCGGCCGAGGAGACCTTCGGGCAGATCATGCGGCGCGACCTGGCGCCGTACCGCGACGAGCTGATCGTCTCGAGCAAGGCCGGCTACCTGATGTGGCCTGGCCCCTACGGCGAGTGGGGCTCGCGCAAGAACCTGGTCGCGAGCCTCGACCAGAGCCTGCGCCGCATGGGGCTGGACTACGTCGACATCTTCTACCACCACCGGCCCGACCCCGACACGCCGCTTGAGGAGACGATGGGCGCGCTCGACCAGATCGTGCGGAGCGGCAAGGCGCTGTACGCCGGCATCTCGAACTATCCGCCCGACCTGACGCGGCAGGCCGCCCAGATCCTGCGAACGCTGGGGACGCCGTGCCTGATCCACCAGCCGAGCTACAGCATGTTCAACCGCTGGATCGAGGGTGGGCTGCTCGCGGCGCTGCGCGACGAGGGGGTCGGCTGCATCGTCTTCTCGCCGCTGGCGCAGGGGCTGCTGACGAACAAGTACCTGGCGGGCATCCCGGGCGACTCGCGCGCCGCGAAGCCGCACGGCTTCCTCAAGAGCGATCAGATCACCGACGAGACGCTGGCGAAGGTGCGCGGCCTGCAGGAGCTGGCATCGGCGCGCGGCCAGACGCTGGCGCAGATGGCGCTGGCCTGGGTGCTGCGCCACCCCGAGATGACGTCGGCGCTGATCGGCGCGAGCCGGATCGCCCAGATCGACGACGCGGTCGGGGCGCTCGCAAACCTGGCCTTCGCCGACGAGGAGCTGCAGGCGATCGAGCAGATCCTGGCGGGCTAGCCCGGTCTCTGTGGGGCTTGCGCCTCTGGACCCCAAGATCAGCCCGTCTCGGTTGCACTGCTTGGCGCGCATGCCCAGCTGAATCCACGCGCAGCGGGATGTGCACAGGCCATGCTCGAATGGTGCGAGGCATCCGCTACTGGCATTGAAATAGAGACAGCCTGATTTGCCGGAGGGGGGCCGGGGGAACCGGCGAGGGTTCCCCGGGCGGGGGCCGGGGGCGCAGCGCCCCGGAAAAGAGCCGCGCGCCGCGACTGTCAGGCGGGGGGCCGGGGCGCAGCGCCCCGGAAAGACAGCTGTCGGCAGCCACACGAACCGGCGAGGGTTCCCCGGGCGGGGGGGCCGGGGCGCAGCGCCCCGGAAAGACAGCTGTCGGCAGCCACACGAACCGGCGCGGGTTCCCCCGGGCGAGGGCCGGGGGTGCAGCGCCCCGGGCAGAATCATGGACTAGCGCCTGACCACCGAGATGTAGACAAACGTCCTCGTCGGGATCGCCGCGCTGAATGCGGCGGTGGCCTTCTTGACCACCGGCGCGGCGCCGTCGGCCTGCATTGTCGCGGAGCTGGTGTACACGCTGCTGACGACCGCGATGCCGAGCTTCGCCTTGAACGAGATGCGCACCAGCGCGCCGACCGGCAGCGCGCTGCCTGCCGTCCAGGTCAGCTTGGTGAGCGACGGGTCAGGCGCGAGGGTCCCGCTCGTCGCCGAGTAGGAGCCGGGGACGAGCTGCGTGCCGGTGGGGATGCTGAGCTCGACGGCCGCATTGTTCGCGCTGGCCGTGCCGTCGCTCAGCAGATCGAGCGTGTAGGTGATCGTCCCGCCCAGCCCGACCAGCCCGGGGTCGGCCGTGTAGATCGAGTCGCTCAGGTCGGCCACGTCGCGAACCAGCGTGGAGGCGGTCAGCAGCGTGGGCGGGGCGCCAGGCGCCGTCAGGATGGCTTTGTTGGTGATCAGCGAGGAGTGCAGTGCCCCTGAGCCAATCTGCACCTTGAAGGTCATCGTCACTTCCTGGCCGGACGTGAGCGCGGGGATCTGCCACAGCACACGGTTGAGGCCAGGGTCGTAGGACGGCACGCCGGCGCCTGGGCTCGCGCTCAGGCTGCCCACGTAGCTGGTGTCCTGCGGAATCTGATCCGCGACCTGGACACTGCTGACCGTCCCCGAGCTGTTATTCTTGACGTTGAACGTGTAGGTCAGCGTCGCGCCGCGGTCGGCGATCGCCTGATCGACGCTCTTGGTCCCCACGACGTCGGTTGCGACGGTGTAGACCGACTGGGCCGTAAGGATCGCGGGCAGCGTGCCGACGGACTGAAGGATCGCGTCGCTGGCGATCGGCTCGCCGTTGCGGAAGCCGCTCCCGACGTTGGCCTGAAACGCGATCGTCACCACGCCGTTGATCGCCAGCGGTGCAGTGGCGGCCCAGTAGAGCCGCTGCAGCGATGGGTCTACGGTCAGGTGGCCGGTCGTCGCCGTGGCCGATCCGGCGACCAGGCTGGTGCCGGCCGGCACGTTCAGCTGCGCGGTCGCGCCGCTCGCAGCCGCTGTGCCGTCGTTCAGCAGACTCAGCGTGTAAGTCACGATCCCGCTCGGGCTCACATTCGCCGGGCTGGCGGCGTAGGCCGAGTCGCTCAGGTCGGGCGTGCCGCCGACGACAGTTGATGCGCTCAGCAGCGCCGGGAACGCGGTTGAGCCGACGACCATCGAGGCGTTGTTGACGATCGTGGCCGACTGCAGCGCCGCCGCGCTGATCGTCACCTGGAAGCGAATCGTGACCGACGCGCCGGGGGCGAGCGTGTCGCTCCAGCTGACGCGATTCCTCGTAGGGTCGAACGTGGCGGGCTGCAGCGAAATTGGGCTGGTCGTCAGCCCGCCCGCGAAGCTGGTGTCGACCGGGACGGGGTCCTGGATGGTCACCAGGCTGCTCGCCGCGCCGTTGTTGGTGACAGTGATCGTGTAGGTCAGCGTATCGCCGGGGCTGACGGACTGGCCGGGGCTGATGCCGTCCTTGTCCACGCTCTTGGCGCCGGTCACGATCGCGTTGACCTGCGGCGCCAGGGTGAGGCGGAACCAGTCGAAGCCGACTGTGGTGGATGACGTGCCGCGGCTGGTCGCGACGACGCCGGCGTAGACGGACGGGGTGCCCTGGCGCAGCCAGCGCGGGAAGTTGCGGCTCGTCACCAGCCTGCCCGCGTTGAAATCCTCGCTGTCGATCTTGTACAGCGCGCTGATCTTGCCGCTGCCGCCGTGCTGGATATTCAGGTACAGGTCAAACGAGCTGGTGACGCTGTCGAGCGTCCCGGCCGGCAGCGGGAAGGTGGCCGAGCGCAGCTTGCCGTTGCTCTCGACCACGTCGAGCTGCAGGCGGTCGCCGGGCGAGGTTCTGGAGCCCTTGCCGACCGAGAAGCGGATGAACTGGCTGCTACCCTTGCCGATATAGATCCCGGCCGACTGGTAGGGGCCGGAGAACGCCGGCTTGAGCAGGCGCGCGCCGATTGTGTACGACCCCGAGCTGTCGTACTGGATTGCCAGCGCGTTGTCCTGGGGCGCCCCACCCGGCAGCAGATCGCCGGTGGTGGTCGCGATCGAGAGCTTCCCGCCGGCGAGCTGCAGCTTGCTCGGGTCGGGCGTGTTGGTGCCGAGCAGGTAGGAGGTGAACCCGCTGTCGAGATAGGGGCCGCCGTCGCCGCCGCTGAACTCGAGCTTTTTGTCAGTCAGCTGCGCGGCCGTGGCGCCGTTCGGCGCGAGCCCGATCGCCATCGAGATCAGGGCCAGCAGCACAGCAAACGCCCTGGCATAGCCTGAGGCTCGACGAGGCCGGGGTGAAGTAGTCATTGTCGGTGTCCTTCCCTGGCAGAGGGTGTTCATGATCGTCTTGGATCGCTGTTTGGAAGAGCTAGTGAACATGAAACGCTGCTCCAGGCGCAGCGATATTGCAGATGACGGATCGTTCATCCGCCCCCGCGCGGCCAGGCCCGGGCGTGATACACGCGGATCTCGGCGCGGCGATGCGATCGAGCGATCTCTGCGAGCGCTCGCCGTAGCACCCGGAGGCTGAATAAATTACTATCTGAGAGCTGCGCCCAGATGAACGAGCGCTTATCCGCGGCGAGGTGCCCCAGCCCCCACCCTGCTAATCTTGTAGAGGCCCCCCCTTTTGCGAGGCGCCGCGCCGACGACCGTGTGCTATACTCACGCACAGAGGGCGCGTCAGCGCCGCCAACCCGACAGGAGGACGCCGTGAAACATCTCGCCTACATCGCCGTCGCCGCGCTGGTCCTGGCCGTCGGTATCGCCTGTGGCAGCCCGGCCAGCCCCCTGGCCCAGTCGCCGACCGCCGGCGGCTGCCCGATCTTCCCGATCGACAACGTCTGGAACGCGCCGGTCGACGGGCTGCCGGCGCACCCCAGCTCGGCCGCCTACATCAGCAGCATCGGCGCGGGCACCTCGTTCCACCCGGACTTCGGCTCCGACCCGACCTATGGCATCCCGATCGACATCGTTTCCGCGAGCCAGGCGGCCGTCGGCGTCACCTTCGACTACGCCGACGAGAGCGACCCCGGCCCCTACCCGATCCGCGACAACCCGCCGATCGAGTCCGGCAGCGACCACCACATCCTGATCGTCCAGCAGGGCAGCTGCAAGCTCTACGAGCTCTACGACGCCCGGCTGGACAAGGGGGCCTGGTACGCCGGCTCGGGCGCGATCTTCGACCTGCGCGCGAACGGGCTGCGGACCGACGGCTACACCTCGGCCGACGCGGCCGGCCTGCCGATCATGCCCGGCCTGGTGCGGCGCGACGAGGTGCTGGCCGGCCAGATCAACCACGCGTTGCGCTTCACCGCGCGGCGCACCCGCAAGGCGCACGTCTGGCCGGCCCGCCACGACGCGAGCGATCTGACCGACCCGGGCATCCCGCCGATGGGCCAGCGCTTCCGGCTGAAGGCCAGCTTCGATATCTCGGGCTACCCGGCCTACGACCAGGTCATCCTGACGGCCATGAAGAAGTACGGTCTGATCCTGGCCGACAACGGCTCGGACTGGTACGTCTCGGGCCAGAACGATATTGGCTGGGACGACAACGCGCTGGAGCAGCTGAAACGCCTGCGCGGCTCCGACTTCGAGGCGGTCGACGTATCGTCGCTGATCGTCAGCCCCGACTCGGCGCAGGTTCCGTTCGACCGCAAGGCGGTGGCGCCGAGCGTCGCGCGCCAGGGCCAGCAGGCCAGCTACACCATCCAGATCGCGGGGGCCGGCGCGACCATGAGCATGATCGACCCGCTGCCGGGCGAGCTGTCGATCGTCGGCGCGCCCGTCACCGAGCCTGCCAGCGTCGCCCCGGCCGCCTACGACCCAGCCACCCGCACGATCACCTGGAGCGACGCGCCGCCGGTGAGCGTCGGGGTAAAGATCAGCTACACCGTCACGGTCGACACCGCCGCGATCAAGCCGCTCGTCAACGTCGCGACGGTCTCGCGCGCGGGCGCGGGCGCCAAGCAGCTGCGCGCGATGCTGCTCGCCAACCCGCTGCAGCGCTTCATGCCGCTGTCGCGGCGCTAGAGGAGCAGCCAGCCGATGCAGATCGGGATCGACGCCAGCCGGGTCGCCGTGGCGGCGCGCACCGGCACCGAGCACTACACCTACGAGCTGCTGGCCGCGCTGGCGCGCCGCGACCGCCGCAGCCGCTACACGCTCTACTGCAACCAGCGGCCGGCCGCGCTGCCGCCGCTCGGCGCGAACTTCGCGCTGCGCCGCATCCCGTTCCCGCGGCTGTGGAGCCACGCGCGGCTCTCGGCCGAGCTGCTGCTGCGCCCGCCCGACACGCTGTTCGTCCCCGCGCACGTGCTGCCGCTGGGCGCCCCGCTGGCCCGCCGCATGCGCACGGTGGTGACGATCCACGACATGGGCTACCTGCACTTTCCCGAGGCGCACACCCCGGCGCAGCGGCTGTACCTGCGCCTCTCGACCGCGTGGAGCGCGCGCGCGGCCACGCGGCTGATCGCGATCTCGGGCGCCACGCGCGACGACCTGGTGCGCTACGCCGGCGCGCGGCCCGAGAAGATCGCCGTTATCCACCACGGCGTCTCGCCGCGCTTCCGCCCGGTCGAAGACACGGCCGCGATTGAGGAGGCGATGCGCCGCTACGGCATCGCGGGCGCGTACCTGCTGTACGTCGGCACGGTGCAGCCGAGGAAGAACCTGGCGCGGCTGATCGAGGCATTCGCCCAGACATTGCAGATTGTAGAGCGTAGATTGCAGATTGACGATCCTCATCTGCAATCTACAATCTGCAATCTACAATTGGTGATCGCCGGCAAGCGCGGCTGGCTGACCGAGGCGATCGAGCGGCGCGCGGCCGAGCTGGGCGTGGCCGACCGGGTCGTGTTCGCGGGCTACGTGGCCGACGACGACCTGCCGGCGCTGCTGTCGGGCGCGCTGGCGTTCGTCTTCCCCTCGCTGTACGAGGGCTTCGGCATGCCGGTGCTGGAGGCGATGGCCTGCGGCGCGCCGGTGCTGGCCGCCAACACCTCATCGCTGCCCGAGGTGGCCGGCGGCGCCGCGCTGCTGGTCGACCCGGCCGACACCGGCGCGATTGCGGATGGGCTGGCGCGGCTGTCCGCCGACGCGGGGCTGCGGGCCGACCTGCGCGCGCGCGGGCGGGAGCGCGCGGCCGCGTTCACCTGGGATCGCTGCGCCGAGCAGACGCTGCGCGTGCTGCTGGGCGGCTGACATGGCAGGGGTGGGGTAACACGTTTGGCAGCAGGTGCGGTCGCAAAGCGACCGCACCTGCTGCCAATAACACCCCCCTCTCCCGGCTGGGAGAGGGGGGTAGGGGGGTGAGGGCGCAAGATAATCAGGCCGAGTAGCCGGGCGGCGGCCCGTAGCCGGCCGGCGGCGCGGCGGGCTGGCCCAGCCCGAGCTGCCGGATCGTCTGCCCCAGGCCGTGGCCGATCACGCACTGCGCGTAGAACGAGGTGAACAGCACGCCCAAGCCGCAGGCGATCAGCCCGAGCCCGCCCACGAATCCGGCCAGGATCGTGAGGACCAGCAGCAGCACCCAGGCGCCGATGCTGGAGCGCAGGCTCGCGAACACCTCACCGAACTTGAACGCTTGCCCGATATCATCGGTCGCGAGGTAGCGGGCGACCGCGGCGAGCGCGGCGACCGCGCAGATCAGCGAGAGGACGATAATCACCGGAACCAGGCACAGGATAGCGCCCGCGAACGCCACCCCCGCGCCGGAGCGGGCCCTATCCGCGGCGGCGGCCGTGCCCACGCTGACCGCGACCAGGATACCGCTGATCAGGGCGGCCGGCAGCGCGTAGACAAGCGAGATCAGCCCGCCGAGGAATCCGCGCACCAGCGCCTCGCCGAACTCGCCCCAGTCCGGCAGCGGCCGCTCGACCCCGCGCGCGACGTTCTGGGCGACCTTATACGAGTACCCCGCGACGGTGATCTGGCCGATCACCGGGATCAGGAAGATCAGGCCACCAATGAGCATCTTGCTGATCCATGCCTCGTCCTCGAACACGTAGCTGAACGATTTGGCGATATCCACTGGCTCCTCCTGTGTGTGCTGCGACTCATCAGCCGGCGGCGCAGCGCTGGCTGGTAGACGCAGGCAGGGCAAAGTGCTCCAGCGTGGAGTTAAGCTGCGGGCCATTGTGGGAAGCGCGGCAAGTATACCATAGGTTGGCGGGCGGCTTGTTTCGGGGCGCTGCGCCCCCGCCCCCGTTTCTCTATTGTGATCTCAGCTGCAGCGTGCGTAGATTCGTGGGCTGGCGGCGCCCGCCACAAAGACTCGCACGCTGTCGCCAGGAATCGGAGGGGGTACGGGGCGCGGCGCCCCCGCTACGCCACCTCCTCCGCGACCTCGTCGGCCCACAGCGCGCGCATCTCCGCGCTGGTCGCCAGCAGTTCGTCGAGCGTGCCCTCGGCCTCGACGCGGCCGTCCTTCAGCACGACGATCCGGTCGGCCCGCCGCAGCGCCGCGCGCCGGTGCGAGACGACCAGGCAGGTCGCGCCGCGCCGCTCGAACAGCCGCTCCCACAGCGTCCGCTCGGTCTCGACGTCCAGCGCGCTGGAGAGGTCGTCGAACACCAGCAGCTCCGCCCCGCGCGCGAACATCCGCGCCGCGGCCGCGCGCTGGATCTGCCCGCCCGACAGCCGCACGCCGCGCGAGCCGACGACCGTCGCCAGCCCCTCGGGCATCGCCGCGATGTCCTGCTCCATCACGGCCGCGCGGATGGCGAACGCCAGATCGGCCCGCTCCTCCGAGTCGCCCAGCAGCAGGTTGTCGCGCAGCGACTCGCTGAACAGCCGCGGCACCTGCGGCGTGTAGGCCGCCCGCGGCGGCACCAGGAAGCTCGCCGGGTCGTCGACCTGCCGCCCGTTCCAGCGGATCTCGCCCGCGTCCCGCGGCAGCAGCCCCAGCAGCGCGCGCAGCAGCGTGGTCTTGCCCGCTCCGATCCGCCCGGTGATCACCGTGAACGAGCCGCGCTCGACCCGCAGGTCGACTCCCTCGACGCCGCGCCCGCTGTCTGGGAAGCGGTAGCTCAGGCCGCGCACCTCCAGCGCCGCCAGCCGTGGGGCCTGGGCAGTGAGGTTTGGGCCCTGCGCGCCGCGCGCAATCGCCGGCCCCACGTCCTGCGGCCCAAGCCCGAGCCCTGAGACCGGCGCCTTGTCTACCAGCTGGTCGGCCGGCGCGCCCGCCAGCAGCACGCCCATCCGCTCGATCGAGACGCCGACCTGCTTGTAGCGCGTCAGCAGCCGCCCGACCCAGCGCGGCAGCCCGGCCACCCAGCCGATGTAGCTGGCGAACAGCGCGAAGTCGCCCACCGTGAACGACCCGGAGCGCATCGACACCGCCGACAGCACCAGGATCAGCCCGATGCCCAGGTTGACCGTGTTGACGTTGAACGAGTCCAGCAGCGAGGTCAGCAGCTGGTCTTTCAGCGCCGCCGAGCGCCGCGCCGCGCTCAGCGCGCGGAAGTGCTCGACCACCCGCCGCTCGGCCGAGGCCACCTTGATCGCCTGGACCGCGCCGAACACCTCGCCGATGAACCCGGTCACGCGGCCGGTGGTCGAGCGGCTCGACTCGCGGTAGACCCGGATGCGCGTGCCGGCGACGTGCGTGACCGCGACGATGCCGACCATGGGCAGGAACACCACCACGGTGATCAGCGCGTTGGTCTGGATCATGATCGCCAGCGCGACCGCCGAGAAGACCAGCTCGCCCGTGACGTCGAGCCAGGTGTCCAGGAACAGCACCGTCTCCCAAACGTCGTCGCGGAAGCGGCTGACCGCCTCGCCGGTCGAGCCCGGCAGCAGGCGCGTGCCGGGGCCCTGCAGCAGCCAGCTGAGCATGTTCACCCGCAGCAGCGCCTCGGCGCCGTTCCAGAAGGTCATCCACAGCCCGATGCAGGCCAGGAAGATCAGCACGCGCAGCGCCTCGGAGCCGAGCAGCAGCCCGATCAGCGGCCAGACGCCGATGCCGGCCGGCGCGTCGCCGGTCAGCGTGTCGAAGAATGACCGCATGATCAGCCCGGTCGCCAGCGGCATGAATGCGAACAGCACCCACAGCCCGAACGAGAATGAGAAGAGCCACGGGCGCGTCCAGGCCAGCCGCGCCGCCAGTCTCCATGGTTGTTTCATGAGCTCATCCCACCTGAGACAAGGGGACAAGGCGCATGTCGCTTGTCTCCTTGTCGCATGTCTCTTTGTCTCGATATCACGCCAGCAGCTCCTCGATGCCCACGCGCAGCAGCGCGGCGAAGCGCGAGCGCGGGTCGCGCGCCAGCAGCTCGCGCGGCCCGTGCTCGGCGATCCGTCCGTGATCCAGGATCATGATCTCGTCGGCGCGCTGCACGGTCGCGAGCCGGTGCGCGATGATGATGCCGGTTCGCCCCGCCAGCAGCCGGTCGACCGCGCGCTCGATCAGGCGCTCGGTGGCCGGGTCGAGCCGCGACGAGGCTTCGTCGAGGATCACCAGGCCGGGGTTCTGCAGGAACACCCGCGCGAACGCCAGCAGCTGCGACTCGCCGGCCGAGAGCCCGCCGCCGCCCGGTCCTAGCTCGGTGTCGAGCCCGCCCGGCAGCGACTCGAGCCAGCTCAGCAGCCCCAGCTCGGCCAGCGTGGCGACGATCCGCTCGTCCGGGATGGCCTGGTCGAACAGCGTCAGGTTATCGCGGATGGTCGCCTGGAACAGCTGCACGTCCTGCGTGACGATGCCGACGCGCGTGCGCAGGTCGTCCAGCCGCGCCGCGCGCGCGTCCACGCCGCCCAGCCGGATGGCGCCGGCGCTCGGGTCGTACAGCCGGAACAGCAGCCGCGTCAGCGTGGTCTTGCCGCTGCCGGTGCGCCCGAGCAGGCCCAGCACGCGGCCCGGCGCCAGCGTGAAGGAGATGCTGTCCAGCACTCGGTCAGACGAAAGACCAAGGGCCAAGGACGAAGGATCAATAGAATCCACCGCCTGCCCAGGTCGTTGGCCATTGGTCGTTGGTCCTTCGTCCTGGTACCCGAACGACACCGCCTCGAACGCCACGTCGAGCGCGCCGGCGGGCACGGTCGCGCCCGCGCCGTCGAGGATGGTCGGCTCGAACGTGACGAGGTCGCCGATCCGCTGGACGCCGGCGCTGGCCTTCTGCAGCTCGCGCAGCTGGCTCGAGATCTGCTCCAGCGGCCGGCGCAGCATCTCGGTGTACTGGAAGAACAGGTAGACCGTGCCGATCGTCACCGCGCCGACCTGGTAGAGGTAGGCGCCCATGCCGAGCGCGATCGTGTAGCCGACCGCGAACAACGCCATGGTGACCGCCCAGAGCCCGGCGCCGCGCACGCCGGCGCGGCGGCCCTTCTGGAACAGATCGCGCGCGACCTTGTAGAAGCCGCGCATCACGTGCGCGCCGGCCCCGTTGGCGCGGATGTCGTCCATGCCGGCCAGCCGCTCCTCCAGGAAGCCGAACAGGTCGGCGCTGGCCGCGCGCTCGGCGGTCATGGCCGGCACGGCGAAGCCGCGGGCGCGGTTGAGCACCAGCAGCGCGAACAGCGCGAATAGTGTCAGCGCCAGGCCGACCCGCCAGTCCTCGCGGAACAGCAGCACGAGCACGCCGACCAGCAGCAGCCCATTGCCAATCACCAGGATCACGAACTGCGAGAAGAAGGTCGCCAGCGCGGTCACGTCGCCGTCGACCCGCTCGATCAGCTCGCCGGGCGTGCGCGCCTTGTGGAACGCCATGTCCAGCCCGAGGCAGTGCGCCAGCAGGTCGGCGCGCAGCGCGTTCGTCGCGGTCCAGCCGACGCTGTTGCTGACGTAGGTCGCCGCGACGGTGACGAGCTGCTGGACCAGCGCCACGCCGATGAACAGCAGCGCCGAGCGGATCAGCAGCTCGATCGCGCCGCCGGTCGCGGCGCTGTCGATGAACGAGCGCAGGATCTGCGGGTTGAGCAGCTCCAGGCCGATGCCGCCGAGCAGCAGCACGCTCAGCAGCGCGACCTTGAGCCGCTGCGGCCGCAGGTACTCGACCAGCAGATTGCGGTGACCCGCGATTCGAATACTCATATCCTGCCCTCTAAAATAGCCAGCAGTCGGCAGCCCACAGTCCACAGCCCGCAGTCACACGCGCATCTGAGCCGTACGAGCGCCCCTACCACCAACTGCCGACAGAGAACGTTGAATGCTGCCGGCGGAGCCGTACGAGCGTTCATTTGAACACCCCTACCGCCACCTGCCGACTGCCTACTCGACCGACTGAGTCATCAGCTCCGTGCCGGGGCGCAGCTCTTTCATGAAATCGGTGTACTGGCGCACCGCGCGCATGCCCGCCCGCTCGTACAGCCGCGTCGCGCCGGTGAGGCTGCTCGCGTCCACGCCCAGGCCGACCCGGCGCCGGCCGCGCCGCCGCAGCTCGGCAAAGCTGTGATACAGCAGCGCCAGCCCGACGCCCCGCCTGCGCCAGGGCCGGCGCACGCCCAGCGTGTTCACCCAGCCTAGGTCGGGCTCGCCAGGCTGCTCGGCCCGGCAGAGCGAGATGCCCGCGATCTCGTTGCCGTCGATCGCCAGGAACCACAGCGACGGGTCGTGCGCGGGGTCGTCGATCGCGCGGTGCCGCCAGAGCGGGAAGCCCTGCTCCTCGGGCTGCTCGACATTGCCCCAGTGGTCCTTGAAAGACTCGGCCAGCGCGCGGTACACCGCGCGCTCGTCGCCCGGCTGCATCGTGCGAACGCTCAGGCCGTCCGCCCAGATCGGCGCCGGGAGGTCGCCGCCCAGGTCGCGCTCCATCGTCAGCGAGTGCCGCACCGCGCGCATGCCCCGGTCGGACAGCAGATCGATCGTCGGCTGGTCGGTGCTGACCGCCGCCGCGAGCATCGTGACCCGCGCCTCCTGCGGGGCCTTGGCGATCGAGTCGCGGGCGCGCCGCTCGGCCCACTCCATCAGCGCCGTGCCGACGCCCTGGCCGCGGAAGGCCGGGTGGACGCGCCCCCAGACCCAGCTGCGCAGGTGCGGCGCGCTGTTCCAGACCTCGATGCAGCCGACGATCCGGCCGTCGGACGCCTGGGCGATCCGCGTGTCCGTCGCCAGGTTGATGGTCGGGTCTTTCCACTCGTTCTGGTAGTCCTCCAGGGTGAACTCGTCGTGGCCATGCAGCTCGCGCGAGCCAAGGTTGAACATCGCGACCGCCTCGGGCAGGTCGTCCAGCCGGGCGGGGCGCAGCGTGAACTGCAGCGTGGCCGGCTGGTCGGTTCGAGCATCGATTGACATAAGCTCTCCTTTCGCAAGAGTCGGCCTGGTCGGCGCGCTCTATGCTCGTCATCCCCTGCCGCGCACGGAAGCGCGGGACAGGGTCATCGAGACGCAAAAAAGCCACGGACGATCCCGATCGCCCATGGCCCGACAGATCTGCCGATCGCGCAGCTATCCGAGAGTCACAGGCACAGGGCAACGAGAAGCTGGCGCGCAGCAGGCCGCCTTCGCGGGGCCCGACGCGCACCGACACGACGCCAGAGGGCGCGTGTCAATGCTCCCAGTTGATCCGCTGTGCCAACATGTTCTTGTCAGACCTCCGCTGCCGATGCGCTCGAAAAGACTCGGAACGGCAGTAGCATAGCACGGCGCCGGCGCGCGCGTCAATCGCGCGCGCTCCGACTTTCGACCGATTTACTGTGCTCGCGCCGAATACCCCTCCCCCTGCCCCCTCCCCTGCCAGGGGAGGGGCAAATCTTTGGCATCTGGGTGCGGCCGCGAAGCGGCCGCAGCTTGCTGCCAGAAGTATACCCCCCTCTCCCATAAAGGGAGAGGGGGGCAAGGGGGGTGAGGGTTTAACAGCAGCCGCGCCACGGCCAAACGCACAGCGCCGTACGGCAGGTGAGCGCGCGCAGCGCACTCACCTGCCGCGCAGCAAGGCCCCGATCGGCCACAGCAGCGCGGCCATCACCAGGTTCAGCACGATCACAAAGATGATGATCGCGTAGAAGAACACGTAGAACCTGCTGATCGACGCGACCGCCTGGAACACGATATCGCCGGACCAGAGCGTGGCCAGGTTCAGCACGAACAGCAGCGCCACCAGCGCCGCGAAGCCGGCGCGCGCGCCCACGATATCGGACGAGCTGAGCCGGATCGAGCTGCCGACCGCGAACGCGATATACACGAACAGCCAGAACCGCCAGCTCGAGATGTTCTCGGGGTTGAACAGGAACGCGACGATCTTTGCGGAGGCCTCCAGAATGCTGTTTGACAGCGCGTTGAACCCGTCGATCGAGCCGAATGTCTGGCTGTCGGCGCTCATCGAGCGGATCGTCTGGTCGATCTCGCCGGGCAGCAGCAGCAGCGCGGCGAGATAGATGATCAGCGTGCCGAACAGGATCGGGCCGATGCCGACGAAGAACAGGCCGATCCGCTGGTAGAGGCTGTGCCGGTTGAACCGGAACAGGACCTGCCCGTACGAGCCATTGGCCCGGTCGACCTTGAACGGCTGGAACTCGACGATCTGGTGGCCGAACATGACATTGAACATCGCGTGCCCGAGCTCGTGCACCGGCGTCCCGATCCGCCCGAACAGCGCCAGGTACAGCCACTCGCCGAGCACGCCGGCCGCGCGCGTGGCGACGAAGAACGAGAGCAGGCTGGCCAGGGCGACCAGCAGCAGCCCGGGGCCGAGCAGCAAGAAGATCTGCGCGATCGTGCCGAGCGCCGCGCTCAGCAGGTACTCGAGAATGGCGGATAGCTCTTGCGGCATGGCGTGCGCCCCTCCAGGCGGGTCAGCTATGGCCCTCCAGCACGACCGCCGGCTGGGCTCGGGCGCTCAACTGGCGGCGGTGCAGCAGCGCCATCCCGGCCGCCGCCGCCGCGCCGACCGCGCAGAACACCAGCCAGGGCAGCTGCGGCAGATCGAGCTGGCGGCCCATCCCGAACAGCAGCCCGCCGCTGTAGTTGCCCAGCCCGCCGCCGATCGCCAGCGCCAGCGCGTTCACGCCGAAGTACGAGCCGAGCGCCGTCGGGTTGGCGAAGCTGGCCGCCACAGTCTGCTGGCTTGGCGCCGCCAGCAGCGCGCCGGCCGAGAACAGCGCCACGCACAGCAGCAGCACCGCCACCGAGCCGGCCAGCGCGATCCCGCCCAGGCCGGCGGCCATGATCGCCACCCCCAGCAGCAGGATCGGCAGCGGGCTCAGCCAGCGCTCGGCCAGGCGCAGCAGCGGATACTGCAGCAGCACGCTCATGCCGGCGTTGAGCGTGTAGACCCAGCTCACCGCGTCGCTGGTGCCGCTGATCTCGCGCGCGACCAGCGGCAGCGAGATCGAGAGCTGCACCCACATGAACCAGTAGCCCATCAGCAGGGCGTTGAAGATCATAAACGGCCGGTCGTGCAGCGCCAGATCGATCCCGTAGGTCAGGTTGTGTCGCTCGCTGGACACCCGCACCGCCGGCAGCATCACCACCGTCAGCAGGAAGGTGACGACGTAGCAGCTGGCCGCGACCAGCGCCACCACCCCGAAGTCGACCTTGAGCAGCAGCGCGCCGATCAGCGGCCCGATCGTCATGCCCATGCTGCCGGACACGCCGAGCAGCGAGTAGTAGCGCGAGCGGTTGTGCTCGTCGGTCAGCGCCGCGATCGCGGCCGAGCGCGGCGACTCGAACAGCGAGCCGCCCAGCGCCGCCAGCACCGCGCTGCCCAGCAGCAGCGGGAACGAGTCGGCCCAGGCCATGCTGGCGAAGCCGGCCGCGCGCAGCAGCATGCCGACGCAGATCAGCACCTTGGCGCCCACCCGGTCGGCCAGCATGCCGCCCGGCAGCGTCAGCCCCTGCTGCGTCAGCTGGCGCACCGCCAGCACCACCCCGATCGCCGCGGCCGACCAGCCCAGGTCGTCCACGTAGTGGATCGAGATCAGCGGCACGACCATGAAAAAGCCGCCCCACATAAAGAACGTGTCGATCAGGATGATGATAAGCCCGCGCCGCTTCGACGCCTCGCCCAAAGCATACTGTGTTGCCATGTGTTACCCGTTCGGCAGACGATGGACCAAGCCCTGACGATAGACGATGGACGATGGACCAAGAATGACGATGGACCAACGACCAACGACCAAGGAGGACGATGGACCAAGAATGACGATGGACCAACGACCAACGACCAACGACCAAGGAGGACGATGGACCAAGTCCCTAGCCCCTAGCCCCTAGCCCCTAGCCCCACGTCACCTTGTCTCCTGGTCACCTTGTCACCTTGTCACGCCCCTAGCCCCAAATCCCAAGCCCCAAGCCCCACGTCACCCTGTCACCCTGTCACCTTGTCACCTTGTCACCCCCACGCCCCTAGCCCCTAGCCCCTAGCCCCTAGCCCCTAGCCACGCATCTCCATCAGATTGCCCGACTCGTAGCGGCGCAGCCCGATGTAGAACACGATCACGCCCGCCGCGAGCACGGCCAGCGAGCCGCCCACCGACAGCGCCGCGTCGGGCAGCGACAGGTCGCGCAGCGCCTGGACCGGCAGGTAGCTGACGAAGCCGGCCGGCAGCAGCGTGTAGAGCAGCACCTTCACCGCGCCCTCGAACAGGATCGCCGGGTAGGTGCTGAAGGTCAGCATCGCCGCGCGCCACTGCTCGGATAGGGCGCCGGCGTTGCCCAGGAAGAAGCTCAGGCTGCCCGAGAGCACGCTGAAGCCGACGAACAGCAGCGCGACCGAGATCGTGAGCGCCACGAACAGCAGCAGGCGCGGCAGGTCGGGCCGCACGAACGCCAGGTAGACCACGTAGCCGAACAGCGCGTCGCCCCAGGAGGTCGCGCTCATCTTGCCGAGCAGCATGTGCGGCAGCAGCGCGCGCGGGTACAGCATCCAGACGTCGAGCTGGCCCTGGGCGATCAAGATCGCCAGGTCGAGCGCGTTGCCGTAGATCGCGTGCGCCAGCCCGAACCCGGCCGCCGCGACCGCCCAGACCGTCAGCACGTCGGCGACGCCCCAGCCGCGCAGCACCGGGAAGCGCGTGAAGAACAGCGCCCAGAAGACCACCCAGACGCCGTCGTTCAGGAACATCGCCAGCACCTGCGTGACGAACGCGCCGCGGTACTCGAGCTGCGCGCTCAGGTTCAGGCGGGTGTAGGCGGCGGCCAGGCCGAGATAGTTTCGGATTATAGCGAGCATTGCTCGTTCCAGCTCAGGTGCGCTGTGATGCGCCCAATTACCCCACCCCCTGCCCCCTCCCCTGCCAGGGGAGGGGGTAGATCATTGGCATCAGACTGCGGTCGCGAAGCGACCGCAGTCTGATGCCAACACAACATTCCTAATTGTAAAGAGAGCAGGCGTGAAATCACCCGCCGTTGGCGTGGATTCGGCCTAGCGCGGCGCGAAACAGCAGCGCTACCGCCAGCGCGAACAGGCCGATCGCCAGGCCCTGGCGCACCAGCAGGTCGGCCAGGAACGCCGGGTCGGGCCGGACGAACATCCGCGCCGGGCCGTACACGATCCCGGCGAACGGCAGCGCGCGTAGGATCGGCTGGGCCGCGGCGGGGAACAGCTCGATCGGGATCAGCATCCCGCCCAGGATCATCGTGATGCGCGAGTAGATCAGCGCCAGCCCGCTAGTGTCCTCGATCCAGAAGGCCGCCAGCCCGATCAGGAACTGGCCCAGGAAGTCGAGCACGAACGCCAGCGGCAGCGCCAGCGCGAACATCAGCAGCCCGACCGGCGCGAGCGGGATCGGCCCGACCAGCAGCAGCACGATCGCGACGCCCACGGCGGCGTTCAGCCCGAAGCGCACCAGCCGCTCGCCCAGCGCCGTGAACAGCCGCGCCAGCGGGTACTCGAGCGGGCGGATGAGCTGCAGCGCCAGCGCCCCCGTCCGCACATCCTGGTCGACCTCGCCCGAGACTCGCACGCTGGAGAGCGTGATCGCCTCGGTCATGGCCAGGTACCACAGCATCTGCGCCAGCGTCAGCCCGCCCAGCTGCGACGCCCCGGTCTCGGCGTAGGTCACCCGCCAGAGCTGCAGAAAGATGTACAGGATCACGCCCAGAAACACCGTGCGCGTCGCCACCTCGCCCAGGTAGGCTAGGTTCGAGCGCGCGGCCGTGAGGCCGATCCAGCCGTATTTGCGCAGTCCGAGCATACGGTAGCCGGTAGCCAGTAGTCAGTAGTCAGTAGTCAGTAGTCAGAATTCAATTCTACTCAATCGCCGTGTCACCTGCCCCAGCCCCAAGCCCCAAGCCCCCCCAAGCCCCAAGCCCCAAGCCCCAAGCCCCAAGCCCCAAGCCCCAGGCCCTCGCCTTGTCACCTCGCCACCCCGTCGCCTCTCGCATCGGCCTGCCCGTAGATGTGCGCGATCACCTCCTCGAGCGGCGGGTCCTCGATCGCGATATCGGCCACCGGGGCGGCGCGCAGCACCTCGACCATCACGCGCTCGATCGGCGTCACGCTGGTGTCGACCTCGAGCTTGAGCGCGTACTCAGACGCCTTGAGCACCGTCACGCCGGGCAGCTCGATCGGCGCGGGCGGCTGGTGGAACTTGACGCTGAGCACCTTCGAGCCGAGGTACTGGCGGCGCAGCGTCGAGACCTTGTCGTCGAGCACGACCCGCCCGTGGTTGATCACGATCACGCGCCGGGCCACCCGCTCGATGTCGCCGGCGTCGTGGCTGGTCAGGAACACGGTCACGCCCTCGTCGCGGTTCCACTCGCGGATCAGGTCGCGCAGCTCCTGCCGCGCGATCACGTCCAGGCCGATCGTCGGCTCGTCGAGGAACAGCACCCGGGGCGCGTGCAGCAGGCTGGCCGCGACCTCGGCGCGCATGCGCTGGCCGAGCGAGAGCTTGCGCACGGGCGTCTCCAGGAACGGCGCCAGGTCGAAGCGCTCGATCAGCACGTCGCGGCGCCGGCGGTAGGCGTCGCGGTCGAGGCTGTAGATCCGCGCCAGCAGGTCGAAGGTGTCGCGCGGCGGCAGGTGGTACCACAGCTGCGAGCGCTGGCCGAACACCGCGCCGATCTGGTGCGCCAGCCGTCGCCGCTCGCGCCAGGGCGTCAGGCCGAGTACCTGCGCGTCGCCGGCGGTCGGGTGCAGGATGCCGGTCAGCATCTTGATCGTGGTCGACTTGCCGGCGCCGTTCGGGCCGATGAACGCGACCGCCTGGCCGGCCGGGATGCTCAGGCTGATCCCGTCGACCGCGACGACCTCGCGCCGCTCGCGGCGGAACGCCCGCCCGGCGTTGAGGATGAAGACCTTGCGCAGGTTGTCGATCTCGACGCTGGCGTCCATAGGCGTTGGCACGCTCGAACGTTGGAACGTTCGGCACAAATAGGCGGCTGCGCTCTCGTCGGGCCTTTTTCGTACAGCCCAGCTCCGCGCGAGCGAGTGCCGTCTGTGTCGTCTGCCGTGGCGCTTATTGTACCGCAAACCGCCACCATGCGGACGGCCCGCCCCCGCTCCTGTGGCAACCGGAGCGGGGGTGGGGTGCTCCGGCGCATCAGATCTCGCGCTTGGCGTCGGCGAGCGGCGCGACGGGCGCGACGGCCGGCGCGCGGCGCACGGCGCCATTGGCGAGCAGGATGCCCACGACCACCAGCGCCAGGCCGAGCAGCGCGTTCAGAGCGATCGCCTCGCTCAGGAACAGCGCGCCGTAGACCAGCGCGAACGGCGGCAGCAGGTAGGTCACCATCGAGGTGCGCGTCGCGCCGAGCCGCTCGATCAGCCAGTACACCAGGATGTAGGCCAGCGCCGTGCCCAGCACCCCCAGCGCCAGCACGGCGCCCAGCGCCGTGGCCGAGGGCAGGGCGCGCGGCAGGCCGTGCAGCGCAAGCGACACCGGCGTGATCAGCAGCGCCCCGGCGAGCATCTGGCCGGTCGCCGGGATCAGCGGCGGCAGCCCGCGAAACGCGCGCCGGCTGTAGACCGTGTTGGCGCCGTAGCAGGCCGCCGCCACCAGCACGGCCAGCTGCCCGCGCAGGCTGGCGCTCGACAGGCTCAGCTCGTCGACGCCGACGGCCACGATTACGCCGACGAACCCGAGCGCCACGCCGAGCAGCCGCAGGCCGGTCAGGTGCTCCTCGCGCGTCCACACATAGGCCAGCAGCACCGTGAACAGCGGCGTGGTCGCGTTCAGGATCGCGGCCGTGCCGCTGGGAATCGCCAGCTCGCCCCAGGTGATCAGCACGTACGGGCAGATCAGGCCGATCGACCCGGTGAACAGAAAGTGCAGCCACATGCGCCGGCTGGCCGGCAGGCGCATCCCGCGCCCGTACAGAATTGCCAGCAGAATGGTCGCCGCGATGCACAGCCGCATGGTGACCAGCACGTCGGGCGCCATCTCGCGCACGCCCAGCTTGATGAACAGGAACGAGGCGCCCCAGACGGCGCCGAGAAACAGGAGCACTCCCAGGTGTCGCGTTTGCACTGTGAACCATCCTTACCGCTTGGGGCGGCCGCGCCCCTCAGCGAATCTATGTCGACGATGGCCGAGCGCTCGAGCGAGCGAGCGTTCGGGCGTTCGAGCGCTGGAATATCCGTAGCGCGGCCTGCACCACCGGGCCGATGCCGAAGGCGAACGCCAGCGTGCCGACGCCGATCGTGCCGCCGAGCAGCCAGCCGCAGGCCAGCACCGCGACCTCGAGCAGCGTGCGGATCAGCCGGACGCTCCAGCCGCTGCGGCGCGCCAGCCCCAGCATCAGCCCATCGCGCGGTCCGGCGCCCATCTCGGCCGTCAGGTACAGCCCCGAGCCGACGCCGATCACCAGGATGCCGCCGACCATCAGCAGCGCGCGCGGCGCAAGGCCGGCCGGCGGCGGGAGCGCCGCCAGCACCAGGTTGGTGACCAGGCCGATCAGGATGATGTTGACCAGCGTGCCCCAGCCGGGGCGCTGGCCCAGCGGGAGCCAGGCCAGCAGGATCGGCACGCCCAGCAGAATGCTGACCGTCCCGATCGGGATGCCGGTCTGCTCGGAGATGCCCTGGTGCAGAATCTCCCATGGGCTCAGCCCGAGGTTGGCGCGCACCATCAGCGCCACGCCGGCGCCGAAGCAGATCAGGCCGAGGATGAGGTATGACCAGCGCTTGATGGTTTGCTGTCGCATATGAGTTTCTTCTCCTATGTCCACATTCTCTGGTGGTGGAGCGCAGGTTCCCCTCTTCTTCCGGGGCGCTGCGCCCCCGGCCCCCCGCCTGGGGGAACCCACGCCGGTTCCCCCAGCCCCCCTCCGGCAAAGAATGCCACCTCAGTTGCACTGCCAGTGGCCCATGCCTATCAACATCTCCATCGAGACGGAATGCCACCCGTCGCGCCTGGATTCTGCATTTCGACCTAGCGGATGTTGTGGTTTCGGCGAAGCCGAAACCACAACATCCGCTAGGTTCACCCCCTCCCCTGGCAGGCGAGGGGTAGGGGTGGGGCGAAAGGCAATAGCTCTCTACCCGATGGCCAGGGTCGCCTGGCCGTAGTACAGCGCGCGGTTGCCGGGCGGGCGGTCGCCGCCGAGCCGCATGTGGCTCAGCGAGCGCCACGGGCTGAAGCCGTAGCGCATCAGCATGGCCGCGGCGGCGGGGTTCGAGCCGGGCGCCACGACGCGCGGCGGGCCCTCGAAGCCGAGCGCCAGCCCGGCCCGCAGCAGCTCCTCGGCGTCGGCGGGGGCGCGCGCGGCCCACGGCCCGATCACCTGGCCCTGCGCGAACAGGTAGCCGGCGATCGCCCCATCCGCGTCGTGGGCCAGCAGCGCGCGGCCCGGGTTCGCGGCCAGCAGCTCCGCCAGCAGCGCGGCGCGGTCGGCCCCGAAGATTGGCGCGTCGAAGGCGGCCAGCGCCGGGAGATCCGCGGCGCCGATCTGGCGCACGCGCTCCGCGGCGTATGGCTGGGGCGCGCAGTCGCCCTGCCGGAAGATGTGCGTCTGCTCGTCTTCGACGAACCCCAGCCGGTCGTACAGCGGCGCGCCGGCCGCGCTCGCGTCGAGCACGACGCTGGGGCAGCCGCGGCCGCGCAGCCACGCCAGCAGGTGCCGCATCATCGCCAGGGCGACGCCGCGGCGCTGCAGCGCGGGGCGCACGCTCACCAGCCCGACATACGCCAGCGCGCCGAAGTCGGTCGCGCCCGCCAGGCCGGCCGGCTCGCCGTCGAGCGACGCGAGCAGCCAGCCGCCCGGCTGCAGGCGCAGGTACATCTGCATCAGCTCGCGGCGCCCGCCGACGCCGTAGGCCTCGGACTGGATCGCGTCGGCCAGCTCCAGGTCGGCCTCGGTCAGAGCGCGGAGCGATATGGTCATAGTTGGCTCTACTCAAATAGGAGAGGTCAGGAGGGGCCGAAGGCCCCTCCTGACCTCCCTTGTGGTGGGTGTGTGGGCGGCGAAGCCGCCCACACACCCACCATCGTCACAGACGCCCATCAGTCAAAACCTCGGGGTTGACCGGGTTCGGCACCGGCTGCCCGGTGAGCGCGGCCACCAGGTTGGTCGCGGCGGTCACGGCCATGCGGACGCGCGTCGCGACGGTGGCGCTGCCGATGTGCGGCACGGCGACGACGTTCGGCAGGCCGAGCAGCGGGTGGTCGGCGCCGATCGGCTCGACCTCGAACACGTCCAGCCCGGCCGCCCAGGGGCGGCCCTGCCGCAGCGCCTCGGCCAGCTCCAGCTCCTTGACGATCGGGCCGCGCGCGGCGTTGACGAACACGGCGGTCGGCTTCATCAGCGCGAACTCGCGCGCGCCGAACATCCCGCGCGTCTCAGGGGTCAGCGGCAGCAGCACCACCACGAAGTCCGCCTCGCGCAGCAGGTCGTCCAGGGCGCGGTACTGCGCGCCGGTGCGCGCCTCCAGCTCGGGCGCGGGCCGGCGGTTGTGGTAGAGGATGCGCATGTCGAAGCCGGCGGCGCGCCGGGCGACCGCCGCGCCGATCCGGCCGGCCCCGACGATCCCCAGCGTCGCGCCGGCGACGTCCTGCCCGACCATAAACATCGGCGACCAGCTGACCCAGCGGCCGGCCTCGATCAGCTTGTGCCCCTCGACGAGCCGCCGCGCGGCGGCCATGAGCAGCGCCCAGGCCAGGTCGGCGGTCGTCTCGGTCAGCACACCCGGCGTGTTGGTCAGCAGCACGCCGCGCCTGGTCAGCTCGGGCACGTCGACGTTGTCGTAGCCGACCGCCACGTTGGCCACCACGCGGCAGCGCGACGCGGCGTCGAGCAGCGCCGCATCGATCCGCTCCGAGAGGATGGTCAGCAGGCCGTCGGCCTTCGCGGCCTCGCGCAGCAGCACCTCGCGCGGGACCGGCTGCTCCTCGCGGTCCCAGATCGCGTAGTCGCACGCGGCCGCGACGATGTCGATCGCGGGCTGCGGGACGCGGCGGGTGATATAGGCTGTTGGTCGGTTCATAGCGACTCCGATTTGTGATCGAACGTCCCTTGTGTGTTGACGTTACTAGGTTTTCGGCGCAGCATCCTGTATAGTAGATTTCTTTGACACACGCCCCACCATTACGAAGGAGCACCCCATGATCGCCTGGCTCGCGGCAACCATCCTGCGCCTGTTCGGCTGGCGCGCCGAGGGGCAGCCGCCGGATCTGCCCAAGTACGTCATGATCGCCGCGCCGCACACCTCGAACTGGGATTTCCCGGTCACCATCCTGTTCGCCATGGCCTACGGCATCAAGCCGAAGATGATGATGAAGCACACCCTATTTCGCTGGCCCTTCGGCTACTTCTTCCGCGCGCTGGGCGCCTTCCCGATCGACCGGCGCTCGGCCAACAATGTGGTCGCGCAGACGATCGCGCGGTTCAAGGGCAGCGATCGCCTGATCATGCTGATCCCGCCCGAGGGCACCCGCACCAAGGTGACCTACTGGAAGACCGGCTTCTACCACATCGCCCATGGCGCTGGCGTGCCGATCGCGCTGGGGTTCATGGACTTCAAGCGCAAGGTTGCCGGCTTCGGCCCGCTGTTCGTGCCGACGGGCGACATCGAGGCCGATATGCCGAAGATCCAGCAGTTCTACGCCGGCATCACCGGGAAGCTCCCGCATATGTTCAGCTCCGCAGGCTGATCCGCGAATGGTGTGCCATGTGTTCGCGCCGCATACGCGCGCTTAGGCATGTTTCAATGCTCGGGATTTCGAATTGCCACTGTACGGGCGCGATATATCGCGCCCGTACGCCTTTGGGGTAATGAACTGTCAAGCTCGATTGAACCATGCCTTAGACGTGGTGCCCCCTCACCCCCTCACCTGGCAGGGGGAGGGTAGGGGTGGGGGAGAACATCGCCGCCTGCGTAAGTTGTGTAAATCTAAGGGATAGTGGCTCTAGGCGATCTCCATCACGCGCGTGTTCACGAAGTACGGGAAATCGAACGCGGTCATGTCGCCGGCGCGCAGCCCCGGCACCGGCAGCAGGCGCGCCGTCAGCGGCTTGCGCAGGGCGGAGGCCAGCGCGGCGACCTCGGCCAGCACCCCGGCGATCTGCTCCGGCGTGGTGTCGCCCGGCAGCGGGATGGTGTCCAGCCCGGTGCCGCAGACCGCGCTGAAGGCCAGCAGGTCGCGCAGGGTATAGCGCCCCTCGGCGTTGCGCCGCGCCAGGGTCGCGTCCTCCAGCACCGGCAGCATCACGCCGCTGAAGCCGAGCTGCGTCACCCTGGCGGCGCGGATCGCGGCGGTCAGCCCGCGCACGGCCGCGAGGGTGCCCCACGCGCCGAACGGCACGCCGCCAAGCGCTTCGGCGGCCGCCCCGACGCTGCGGGCCGGGTCGGGGTGCGGCGCGAGCGACCAGTCGCAGCCGGCGAAGCGCGCGCCCGTCTCGGCCGCGAGCCCCTGCAGCGCGGCCACGATCCGCGCGTCGTGCTGCTCGATCAGCGCCGTCAGCCCAGGCAAGGAGACCGGGAGACCGGGAGACAAGGAGTATCGATCGTTCGTCTCCTTGTCTCCTTGTCTCCTTGTCTCTCCGTCCGCCAGGGGCTGGGTAGCCTCGACCGCCAGGGCTGCCGCCTCCGGCCCGACCGCGACCCAGGGCGCGCCGCCGTCGTGGTATGCCGCCGGGAAGAACGGCGAGCCAGCCGCGACGCAGGCCGACGCCGCGAAGCGCAGGTTGCCGAAGCCGTCGGGCGTGCCCGCGCCGATCGCGGCGATCGCGGACGCGGCGGCGCGGATGTTCTCGGGGCGCACGGCGCCGTCGGGCGCGGCGATCTGGGCCGAGGCGAACAGCGCCTGGGTCGCGGCGATCGCGTCGGGCAGCGCCGCCAGCCGGTCGCCCTCGACCGGGCCGATCGAGACGTAGTCGAAGCCGGCGTCGAGCGCCTGCTGCTCGGCCGCCCGCGCGATGGTCGCGAAGTCGCCGCAGCTGTTGAAGCCGCTGGTCGCAAGCGCCACGCGCAGCGTCTGGACGGTGTAGCCGGCCGCCTCCAGCCGCGCGCGGGCCAGCTGCGCCGCCCTGGCCGCCCGGCCGAGGTCTTCCTCGCGCGCGCCGGCCGTGATCGTTCGAATCTCCATAGTTCCTCGCTCTTAACGCAGAGAGGCAGAGAGGCAGAGCGCGACTTCTTCTATACGTTCGCGCCTTCGTCTCCTCGAATCTTTGCGTTTAGCCCGGCTCGGCCGCCATCTGGGCCGGGGCTGTGGGCGCGCGGCCGATCCGCAGCGAGAGCCCGGCGGCGGTGATCGCCAGCACGCCGGCCGCGATGAACGCCACCCCGTAGTCGCCGGTCGCGTCGCGCACGACGCCGCCGAGCCAGGCCGCCAGCGCCGCGCCGATCTGGTGCGCGCAGAAGACCCAGCCGAACACCGCGCCGACGTGCTTGCGCCCGAAGATGTCGGCCACCAGCGCCGCGGTCGGCGGCACCGTCGCGATGTAGTCGAGCCCGAACAGCACTGCGAACACCGCCAGGCCGCCGAAGCTGTGCACGAACGGCAGCAGCAGCAGCGACAGGCCGCGGAAGCCGTAGTACCAGGCCAGCAGCCGGCGCGGGTTGTAGCGGTCGGTCAGCCAGCCCGAGGCCAGCGTGCCGACGAAGTTCATCGCGCCCATCAGGGCCAGCACGCTTGCGGCGGTGACCTCGGCGATGCCGTGGTCGATCGCGTGCGCGATCAGGTGCGTGCCGATCAGCCCGTTCGACGTCGCCCCGCAGATGAAGAAGCTGCCGGCCAGCAGCCAGAACTCGGGCGCGCGCACGGCCTGCCGCATCACGCCGCCCTCCGCGGGGGCGGCCGACGGCGTGTCGGCCTGCGGGACATCCGGCGCGCCGTAGGGCCGCTGGCCCAGGTCGGCCGGGCTGTTGCGCATCAGCAGCAGCACCGGCAGCACCAGGGCCAGCGCCGCGCCGGCCAGCACCAGCGTGCTGGCGCGCCAGCCGATCGTCACCACAAGCCACACCAGCAGCGGCACGAAGATCAGCTGGCCGGCCGAGGTCGCCGCGCCGAAGATGCCCATCACCAGGCCGCGACGCGCCACGAACCAGCGGTTGGCCACCGTCGCGCCGAGCACCTGCGCCGCCACGCCCGTCCCCAGGCCGCTCAGCGCGCCCCAGAACAGGTTCAGCTGCCACAGCCGGGTCATCAGCGCGCCCGCGGCCATGCTCGCTGCGATCAGGATCATGCCGCCGACCAGCACCATTCGCGGCCCGAAGCGGTCCATCAGCCGGCCGACGAACGGCCCGGTGAAGCCGTACAGCACCAGCCCGATCGAAACGGCGAACGAGATCGCCGCGCGGCTCCAGCCCATGTCGACTTCGAGCGGGTGGATCATCACGCCTGGCGCGGAGCGCACCCCGGCCGAGACCACCAGCGCCAGCGCCGTCACCGCGACGACGACCCAGCCGTAGAAGAAGCGATCGCCAAAGAGTCTCCGCATACGTGTCCCCCGAAGAAGAGCTATACGCTATGTTATGATGACGCAGGATTCAGGTCGTCGGCTTCAACATAGGGTCGGCAGCCGGCAGTTTGCAGCAACGATCAGCTGCGAAG
The DNA here is from genome assembly GCA_016717335.1 of Candidatus Ribeiella danica. GTDB lineage: Bacteria > Chloroflexota > Chloroflexia > Chloroflexales > Roseiflexaceae > Ribeiella > Ribeiella danica. The sequence continues at coordinate 2,746,302 of JADKFS010000001.1, read as the reverse complement.
CATTCGCTGTACTCAGCGTCGACTGGCTACTGGCTACTGCTTACTGCTTACTGCCCCATCCACCGCAGCGCCCAGAACGCCGCCATCCCGGCGGCGATCGTCAGCAGGATGTTGCCGGAGCGCCAGGCGACCAGCGCGCCGATTATGCCGGCCGGCAGGGCCGGGCCGATCGCCAGCGCGCGCGCCCCGCCATCTTCCCGCAGCAGCAGCGGCGGCAGGATCAGCGCCGTGAACACCGCCGCCGGCACATAGCCGAGCCAGCGCCGCAGCCACGGCGCCACCTCGTCGCGCAGCGCCAGCATCGTCACGACGCGCGTCGCGTACGTCGCCAGCGCCATACCAATGATTGTCAGCCAGATCGTCATAATCACCCGCCGCCTGTGTTCAGATTGACGATGGACGATGGACCAAGGACCAAAGACGATAGACGATGGGCGATGGGCCAAGTTCCAGCACCCGATCACCTTCTCAGGGAGCAGGGAGCAGGGGTCAGGGGTCAGGGGTCGGCGTTCAACGTTCAACGTTCAACGTTCAACGCTCGTCACCTGGTCACCTTGTCACTCCCAAGTCCCTAGTCCCAAGCCCCAAGTCCCTAGCCCCAGCACCTGGTCACCTGGTCACGCCCCAAGCCCCTAGCCCCTAGCCCGGTCACCTTGTCACGCCCCAAGCCCCCAGCCCCAAGCCCCAGCACCTGGTCAGCTTGTCATCTTGTCGCGGCATCCAGCGCCTGGCGCAGGTGCTCGATCGACGTGTTGCCCCCCGAGCAGACCAGGCCGACCTTCTTGCCGCGCAGGTCATCGCGCATCCGGTAGGCCGCGGCCAGCGCGGCGGCGCCGGCCCCTTCGGCCAGGGTGTGCGCGCGCTCGACCATCCAGACCATCGCCTGGCGGATCTCGTCCTCGCCGACCAGCACGAAGTCGTCCAGCTCGTCACGCAGGATGGCCTGCGGCAGCGCAAAGGCCGACCCGGTGGACAGCCCCTCGGCGAAGGTGCGGCTGGGCGCCTCGGCCATGGTGTGATCGCGCCAGGAGCGGTAGGCCGCCGGGGCCGCCTCGGCCTGGACGCCCACCACGCGGATGGCGCGACTGACACCGTGGGCGGCAATGCACGCGCCGGCCGCGCCGCTGCCCCCGCCGATCGGCACGATGATTACGTCAAGCTCCGGCTGATCCTCCAGCATCTCCAGCGTCTCGGTCGCGACGCCTGCGATCAGCAGCGGCTCGTCGCCCGAGTGGATGTAGCGGTAGCCGTGCTCGCGCGCCAGGGCCTCGCAGTGCAGCCGCGCCGCGTCGAAAGCGTCGCCGTGGAAGATCACCTCGGCGCCCATGCCCTGCATCGCGGCGACCTTGCCGGGGTTGGCGCGCTCCGGCACGACGATGCGCGCCCGCACGCCGAACAGCCGCGCCGCGTAGGCCACCGACTGGCCGTGGTTGCCGGTCGAGGCCGCGATCACCCCGCGCTCGCGCTCCTCCGGGCTGAGCTGCGAGACCAGGTTGACTCCGCCGCGCACCTTGAAGGCGCCGACCGGCTGGTAGTTCTCGTGCTTGACATACACTGCCGTGCCGAGCAGATCGTTCAGCGCGGGATAGCTGTGCAGCGGCGTGCGCGCCAGGTACGGGCGAATGCGCTGCTGCGCAGCCAGGACGTCGCGGAAGGTCGGGATCTGCATGCCGTTATGCTCCTCGTGCGTGATGACCAGGAGACCAGGAGACCAGGAGACCAGGAGACAAGGAGACCAGGAGACAAGGTGACAGGGTGCTGGAACTTCGTCCTTGGTCCTTGGTCCTTGGTCCTTGGTCCTTGGTCCTTGGTCCTTGGTCCTTGGTCCTTGGTCCTTGGTCCATCGTCTATCGTCCGCCGTGGCGCGCCATGGCCGCGCCTATGCCGCTCGCGGTGATGCCGGCGATCAGGATGTACCAGCTGCCCGGCAGCAGCAGCGCCCCGCCGATCGCCAGCGCCGCGGCCAGCAGCGCGACGGCCACGCTGACCCGCTCGCGCAGCAGCGGCACCAGCAGCCCGATGAACGTCAGCGGGAAGACCAGGTCGAGCCCGTAGGTGGCCGGGTCGGGGATCAGCGCGCCGAGCAGCATGCCCGCGATCGTGCTGGTCTGCCAGATCACGTACAGGCTGACGTTCGCGCCGAACTGGTAGCCGATGCTGCCCTGGCCCTGCAGCCAGCGCCGCATCCCGATCGCGTAGCTCTCGTCGGTCAGCTGGAACGCCAGCAGCGCCTTGGTGGCCGGCCTGGCCTCGCGCACGAACGGCGCGACCGAGGCGGCCAGCAGGGCGTGGCGGGCGTTGATCACCAGCGTCGTGATCACGATCGTCAGCGGCGCCACGCCGGCGGCAAACAGGCCCGCCGCCGTGAACTGCGACGCCCCCGCGAACACGATCATCGACATCGCCAGCGTCTGCGCCCAGTCGAGGCCCGCCGCCAGCGCGCTGACGGCGTAGATCGCGCCGAACGGCGCGACGCCCAGCCAGAGCGGCATGGTTGCGACGAACCCGGCCCGGAACTCCTCGCCCCGGCGCGAGCCGCGCCGAGCGGCCGGCGGCAGGCGAGCGCTCTCGACCGCGGCGCTCGGCTCGGGCGCCGGCAGGGCCGGCTCGTGGATCAGCGGCTGCTGTTGATTGGTCATCGTTTCAGCGTCATAATGCCGTAAACCTTGCCATAAACAAAAAAGGTCCCCCTGCGAGGCACTGGCGTACGCAGAGCGACTGACACAACATCGTGGCACGGGCACGGCGCAGTATAGCACGTACAAGCCGGTTCATACAGTGACAATTTGAGCCATTCGAGCGAGCCAATGTGGCACAATTGTGTTGGCGCTGGTCGTGTGCGGGCCGAGCGCGCCCGCCGCCGCTTTCCGCCCGCGCCGCCCAGATCTGCTGGCACGCACGCTGCTGGTAGGGGGGCAGGCCGATGTGACAACAACATACAGCGTGATCGAGCCGCAGAGACCACGAACAGGAGGACGTGCAGATGCGCGTGACTATCAACGGTGAGCAAACGGACGTGCCCGTCACGCTCAGGCGGGCCGCGACCTCGTTGGAGAGCGATGCGCTCTTGGTTGGCGATTGGGTAGCCACGCGCGTGACCCACTCGCACCAGGACGACATCCCGGTGATCGTGCAGGTCGACGAGATCATCATCGAGATGCCGCGGCAGGCGTTCTACCAGCTCCCCGGCATGAGCTACGACTGGCAGCCCGGCGACTCGTCGCAGTCGGTGGGCGGGGCGTAGCGATCAACGTGGATCGCATCACAGGAAGCTATGTGTCCTCACCCGTCGTACCCCTCTTCCATTGCGAGCTTGGCGGCTTTGCATGAGACCAATACGCTGTCGGTGTTCTCTCCGAAGCGGCTCGATCACGCAGCGCGGCCATGCGCTTGTGCAGCCCATATCGCCCTGGAGGTGGCGCCGTATGCCCGAGCACGAACACGCAGATCTCACCGCGCTGAGCGACCTCTGCACGCCCTGGTGCCTGCACGTGGTCGCGACGCTGCAGATCGCCGACCAGATCGCCGCGGGCACAAGTGATATCCACGACCTCGCAGCCGCGGCCAGCTGTGACTCCACATGCCTGCACCAGGTGCTTGGCCACCTGGTCGGCAAGGGTGTCTTTGAAGAACCGCGGCCGGGCCGCTTCGCGCTCAACCAGGCCGCTCAGGGGCTGCTCGACCCGGCCCAGCGCCTCGGGCTGGACCTTGAGGGCATTGGCGGCCGTTTTGCCTACGCGTGGGGCACCCTGCTCACATACGTCCGCACCGGCGCGCCGGCCTACCACGAGCTGTTCGGCCGGCCTTTCTGGGAAGACCTGGAGGCCCATCCACACATCGCGGCAAGCTTCGATGCGCTGATTGGGCCGGCAGGGCATGGCACGCCCAACCCGGAGTTCCAGATCGCCGGAGGCTGGGAGGCGGTTCGGACGGTGGCCGACGTCGGCGGCGGCACCGGGGCGATGCTTGCGGAGATCCTGCGCGCCCGGCCCGCGCTCCGCGGTATCCTGGTCGATCTGCCGAGGACCGCCGCTCGCTCTGGCGAGATCTTCCAGGCTGCCGGGGTGGCCGAGCGCGCCACCGCAGTCGAGCAGAGCTTCTTCGACCCGCTGCCGCCAGGCGCGGACCTGTATCTGCTGCGGGGGGTGCTGAACGACTGGCCCGATCGCGAGGCGGCGGCGATCTTGCGTCGCTGCGCCGAGGCGGCCCGCCCGAGCGGACGGGTGGTGGTCCTCAAAGGAGTGGGGCCCGACGAGGCGCCCCGCGACCTGTCGATCGAGATGGTGCTGGTGGGCGGCAAGCACCGCACCGTCGCCGAGTTTGGGGAGCTTGCCCGCCAGGCTGGGCTGGAGGTCGTCGCCGCCGGGCGCCAGCCCTCCGGCTACTTCGTCGTCGAGTGTCGCCCGCTCTGACGGCAATTAAGATCCGCTTCTTGCAAACCTTACGGTTCGGGTTGGGGGTTGGATCGGCCGCAGGCCGCTCCAAACCTCCCCAACCGTCACGCTCACGCATCACGCAAAATCGGATCCAGGAACAGATAGCGCTCCCGGTGCTGCTCCGGCTCCAGGCGCGGCTCGACGTCGAGCCGCATGACCTGGGCGGCGTCGCCATGGTTGGCCGGCGACCACTGCGGCAGGCCAGGCCCGTTCGGGTCGCCGGTCTTCACGAAGTTGGCGTAGTACGTCTGCATAAGCTCCGAGAGCGTGTCGTCGTCCGGCGTCCAGGCATAGACCGTGTTGGTCGCGAGGTTGCCCAGCGCATACTCGATCTCGGCGGAGTGCACCGCGCCCCTGGGCGCCGGGGGGCGCAGCGCTGCCGCCTCCGATCCGCTTAGCACGCCGCCGGCGAGCCCGGCAACGGCGTCGCCCATCTCGGGGGTCATCGGCGGGCGCGGATGGGCATAGAGGTAGCGGTACACCGGCCGGCCGCTGGTCCTGCCGTGCAGCTCGCACCACTTCCAGGTGCTGTAGCCGGTGAAGCTGTCGCCGGCCAGATCGGTGGCGGCCTGGAGGGCCTGCTCGTTCGTCGCGGCGGGGTACAGGCGCAGCGCCTGCTCGGCCGCCTCGCCGTAGCGCGCGCGGAGGACCCTGGCGAAGCTCTCCGGCGTCGGCGGCTCGCCCCCCATGAGCCACGGATAGCCCATCTCCTCGGAGTTCCAGCCCGCCAGCAGCGGCACGCGCGCCTGCTCGCCCGCGGCGAAGATCTCGGCCGGGGGGCGCGGCAGGAAGTAGCCGTCGAGGGTGGGTGTGGGCTGCAGGACAGGGATGTTGGCCGTCGCCTCCAGGAGCAGAGCGGCCGGCAGAGCGCGCAGCGCCGCGAGCGAGCGCGCCCCGACGCTGGCGGCGAACGCGACTCCCCGCTGCTCGGCCTCGGCGAGCGGGATAGGCGAGAGCAGCCCGATCAAGGAGCCGCTCGACCCGATCGCGCCGGCGATCAGATCCTTCGCGAGCGGCGAGACCATCTGGGCGCAGACCGAGCTCGACCCGGCCGACTCGCCGGCGATGGTGACGCGGCCGGGGTCGCCGCCGAAGGCCGCGATGTTCGTATGCACCCAGTGCAGGGCCGCGGCCTGGTCCAGGCAGCCGTAGTTGCCGGAGGCGTGCTGCGGCGACTCCTGCGTCAGCTCGGGGTGGGCCAGGAAGCCGAACACGTTGAGCCGGTAGTTCACGGTGAGGACGACCAGGCCCCTACGCGCGAGGCTTGCGCCGTCGTAGCGCGGCTCCGAGCCATCGCCGGCCAGGAATCCGCCGCCGTAGAAGTAGACCAGCACCGGCAGCCGCTCCTGATCGGACGCGGCGGGCGTCCAGATGTTCAGGTAGAGGCAGTCCTCGCTCATCCCGCTGGAGCGGAAGCCCATATCGCCAAAGATGCGCAGCTGCATGGCGCGCGGGCCGAACTGTCCGGCGCGGCGCACGCCCGCCCAGCTCGCCGCCGGCTGCGGCGGCCTCCAGCGCAGATCCCCGACCGGCGGGGCCGCAAACGGGATGCCTCTGAAGCTATGAATCCCGGCATCCTGGTCCGCGATCCCCTCAACGATGCCGCTGGCTGTCGTGACGCGGCTGCCGGTGGCGAGACGGGGGTGTATCGACTGCATCGGAACAGCTCCTTTCGCTTGGCTGTGTCTTCGCCCATGTGGGTCGCAGTATACGGACAAGCGGGGCATCTGTCGATGGAAGGTGCCGCTCCGTTTCCGGGGCGCTGCGCCCGCGGCCCCCCTCCGGCAAATCAGGCTGTCTCTATTTCAATGCCAGTAGCGGATGCCTCGCACCATTCGAGCATGGCCTGTGCACATCCCGCTGCGCGTGGATTCAGCTGGGCATGCGCGCCAAGCGCTGAACGTGAGGTTGCGTCATTTTGGGGTCCAGGGGCGAAGCCCCGGCCGGGGCGGCGGGGGTGGCGGCCCACCCCCGCCCGCGGGGGCGCGGGGGCGCGCAGCCCCCGAAATCGTGCGTGGGGCGCGGGGGCGCGCAGCCCCCCGTAAAGGGAGCGGGAGAGTACGGGGCGCGGGGGCGCGCAGCCCCCGCAGTCGATCGCCATAACAGTCTTTAACTGGCGCCCATGTTGCCGTATAATGTGAGCTCCACCTGAAGAGGGCCGACACCATGGCAAGCTACTGGACAAAGAAGCTGGAGCAGCAGGCGGTTCAGAGCTTCGTCGGGCGCGCCCAGGAGATCGAGTTCTTTGATTCGCTCCTGACCGCTGCTGCCCCCGAGTACCTGATGGTGCACCTGTTCGGCGTCGGCGGCGTCGGCAAGACCACGCTGCTGGATCGGGTCGAGTCGACCGCGAAGAAGCGCCAGATTGTGGTCGGGCGCGTCAACGAGGCCCAGCACTCGATCCCGGACATCCTCGAGAAGTTCCACCTTGATTTCAAGCGGCAGGGCCAGCGGCTCGACGAGTTCGCCCGGCTGTTCGCGCTCTTCACGCGCATGCGGCTCGAGCTGCAGAGCGACCCGCAGTTCGCGGTGGCCATCCGCGAGAACTCCGGCCGGGTCTTCTCCGCACAGGCCGGCGGTGGCGGCAGCGCGGGCGATTCCGATCTTCCTGCTGCCGGCAAGGCCTCGCAGAGCGCAAGGTGGCGCTACCTGGCCGAGCTGCACCAGATCCTGTCCCGGCGCTTCGACGAGGGCGAGCTGCGCACGCTCTGCTTCAACCTGAAGATCGACTACGACAGCCTGAGCGGCGAGGGCAAGGTCAACCGCGCCAGGGAGCTGCTGTCGTACCTCGATCGGCGCGAGAGCATCGCGCAGCTGGTCGAGGCCGGCCGCCAGCTGCGCCCGGATATCCCGTGGAGCAGCCTGCCTGAGTGGGGCCGGCACCAGCCGGCCGGCATCCCGCCGATCGGCGGCGCGGAGGACGGCTTTCGATTTCTGGACGATCTCTACCGCAAGGTCGACGACTCGCAGAGCCGCGAGCTGCTGCTGAACGCCGATTATGTGCTGACCCAGGCCTTTGTCCGCGACATCGTGCAGCTCACGCACGACAGGCGGATCGTCTTGATGTTCGACACCTACGAGTTCCTGTCGTCCTTCGCCGACGGCTGGCTGCGCGAGGCGTTTCTGCAGCGCAACATCGATTCGCTCGGCTCCAACCTCACGCTGATCTGCTCCGAGCGCGAGCGGCTGCCCGGCGAGTGGCAGCCGCTGCTCCCAATCGTCAAGCAGATCGAGCTGACGCCGTTCTCCTCGCGCGAGGCCGAGGAGTTCCTGCTCAATCGCGGGATCACCGACCCGCGGGCGATCCAGACGATTCAGGATCTCTCGGGCAACCTGCCGCTCATGCTGGTGCTGCTCTCGACTGAGCCGGCCGTGAAGGTCGACGAGCTGTCGGCCACCCAGAACGTGATCGAGCGCTTCCTGAAGTGGGTGCCCGAGCAGGAGTCGGTCAAGCGCGAGGCCGTGATCGCCTGCGCGTTCCCGCGCTTCTTCGACGAGGGGCTGATCGGCAGCCTGCTGCCGGGGGCAGACGGCAAGGAGCTGTTCGCGTGGCTGTGCCGGTTCTCGTTCACGACCGGCCACACCGGGCGCTGGCGCTACCACTCGATCGTGCGCCGGCTGATGATTCAGCACCGCTTCGACCAGGCGCCCGAGCAGTACCTCGAGCTGCACCGGCGGCTGGTGGCCTACTACGAGGTTCGGCTGGCCGGCCTCGACTGGATGAAGCAGAAGGACCGCGACTACCAGCAGCTGCAGGCGCTGGAGCTGGAGTGGCTCTACCACCGGCTGTGCCAGAATCAGGGCTTCGACACCTTTGTGACGCTGTTTCTCAGCGCGTTTCGCCGCTCATCCTACGCCCAGGAGCTGGTGAACACCTTCATGGAGGTCCACGAGGACCTGCGCGGGCGCAGCAGCCTGCACGAGTGGTACGAGCTGTTTCGGCAGGTGCCGCAGTGCCGCGACGCGCTGGACTGCTCGCTCCCCGACTGGATCCCGCTGTTCGAGCGCCTGGCCGAGTATGAGGGGCTGTCCGACTCGACCCTGCGCGCGTTCGTCCACTACGAGCTTGGCTACTTCTACGTCTCCCAGAGGCGCTACCTGACGGCCGAGCGGGCCTACCACCGCGCCATGGAGCTGCAGCCCGACTACGTCTCGGCGTTCAATGGGCTTGGCACCGTCTACCGGCTGACCGAGCGCTTCGAGCAGGCCGAGCAGCTGTACCGCAGGTGCCTCGCGCTGGCGCCAACCTACATCTTTCCCTACTATAACCTGGCGCGCCTGCTGCACCGGGTGGGGCGCGACGACGAGGCCGAGGAGTTCTACCAGCAGGCGATCGAGCTGCGCCCGAACCTGCCCGCGACATACTTCAACTACGGCAATTTTCTGCAGAGCGGCGGGCGCGACCAGATGGCCGCGGCGGTCTATCGCCAGGCGCTCGAGATGGCGCCGCACCACATCAGCTCGCACATCAACCTCGGGCTCGTGCTGCAGAAAACCGGGCAGCCCGCGCAGGCCGAGGCGGCGTTCCGCCAGGCGCTCGCGATTGCCCCAAACAGCTACCTGGCGTACCTGAACCTGGGCCTGCTCCAGGCCCAGACCGCTCGCCCCGAGGAGGCGCTAGCCAGCCTGCGCCGCTGCGTCGAGATCGAGCCGGCGCGCCCCGACGCCTACATTCCCCTGGCCGGGCTGCTCGAAGCGCTGGGGCGCGAGCGTGAGGCGCTCGGCCTCTACCGGCAGGCGACTCAGCTGCTGCCCGCCAGCCGCGCGCTGCGCTACGTGACCGCCGCGCTGCTGGAGCGGCTTGGGCGCTACGAGGAGGCGATCGGCTGCCTGGAGGAGTACCTCCGGCTCGTGCCCGACGATGGCGAGCTGCAAGGGCAGATCGCCTATCTCAAGACGCGGCTCTAAAGGAAAGCGAATGTTTCAGCGATCATTCGATATCGAGAAGCTCGAGGCGGCCGGCGACGTCAAGGGGTTGATCAGGGCGCTCGAGAACAAGCGCGACGAGCTGCTGCGCCAGAGCGCCGCGCGGGCGCTGGGGCGGCTCGGCGACCTGCGCGCGGTCGAGCCGCTGATCGCCACCCTGCGCGATCCCGACAGCATCGTGTGGGGCATTGCGGTGACAGCGCTGGCCCAGATTGGCCCCAAGGCGATCGGGCCGCTTTCCGCGGCGCTGCTGGCCGAGGAGGCGCCGATCGCGATGGGCGTCGCGAAGGCGCTCGGCAAGATCGGTAACGCGCGCGTGGTCGAGCCGCTGATCGCCGCGCTCGCCGATACGAACGGCGGCGTGCGCCAGGCCGCCGCCCAGGCGCTGCAGCAGGTCGGCGACGAGCGGGCGGTCGAGCCGCTGATCGCCGCGCTCGCCGATACGAACAGCGGCGTGCGCCTGACTGCCGCCACCGCGCTGGGGCAGGTCGGCGACGAGCGGGCGGTCGAGCCGCTGATCGCCGCGCTGCAGGACAGCAACGGCGGCGTACGCCAGGCCGCCGCGGTGGCGCTGGGGCCAGGTCGGCGACGTGCAGGCGATCGAGCCGCTGGTCGCGCTGATCAAGCAGCAGCGCGCTCAGCAGCAGCACACGCTCGACGCGCTCGGGAAGATCGTCACGCGCACGGTCGAGCTGCAGATCGACGCGTTTGGCGACCTGGACGATCAGATAGCGCCTCCGATCGCCAGGGCGCTGATCCGCTCGGGCGCGCAGATCGTCGAGCCGCTGATCGATGCGCTCAAGACAGGCGACGCGGAGCTTCGCCGGACCGCCGCGCGCATGCTCCTGCACGTTGGCGGCGCGCGCGCAGTCGACCAGCTGATCCTTTCGCTTGGCGATCCCGAGCCGCAGGTCTGTCAAGCCGCGGCGGCCGCGCTTGGCCGGATCGCCGACAGCCGCGCGGTCGAGCCCTTGATTGGCGCGCTCGGCGCCTCCGAGCCGCTGGTGCGCCAGGCCGCAGCGGCCGCGCTTGGCCGGATCGCCGACGCGCGCGCGGTCGACCAGCTGATCCTTTCGCTCGGCGACCCTGAGCCGCTGGTGCGCCAGGCCGTCGCCACCTCGCTCGGCCAGATCGCCGACGCGCGCGCAGTCGACCAGCTGATCCTTTCGCTTGGCGACCCTGAGCCGCAGGCGCGCCAGGCCGTCGCCACCTCGCTCGGCCAGATCGCCGACGCGCGTGCGGTCGAGCCCTTGATCGGCGCGCTCGGCGCCCGCGAGCCGCAAGTGCGCCAGACCGTCGCCACCTCGCTCGGCCAGATCGCCGACGCGCGCGCGGTCGAGCCTTTGATTGGCGCGCTCGGCGACCCCGAGCCGCAAGTGCGCCAGGCCGCAGCGGCCGCGCTCGGCCGGATCGCCGACAGCCGAGCGATCGATCCGCTGATCGCGGCGTTCAGGGATCGTGTGCAAAACGTGCGGCAGGCCGCTACCGGCGCGCTGATCAAGATCGGCGCCGCGGCGGTCGACCCGCTGCTCGCCGCGCTGCAAGACCCGAATAGCACCGTGCGCGGCGCCGCGGTCAACGCGCTGGGGTCCCTCACCGACAGCCGCGCCGCCGGGCCGCTGGCGATCGTGCTGGAGCGAGATCCGGACGACAATGTTCGCACCGCCGCCGCCTGGGTGCTGAAGAACAGCGGCTTAAGGAGCCAGGTTTACGACAGCCTGTCGCCGGCATCACGAGAGCAGCTGAGGATGCAGCTCGACGAGCTGATCAACCGCTACGCGCCGGACGAGTACGGAGGGTAGCGTGCGCGCTCCTGCGATCCGCCGCCTCGACTTCCCCTACGGCTATGCGCTGCGGCATATGCTCGCGCTGCACCGCGAGCGCCTGGATATTCGGCGCCGCCAATTCGACCGCGCGGCCATTGAGGAGCGCCAGCGCGGCGCGCTCGCCCGGCTGATCGAGCATGCCTACCAGAGCTGCCCTTACTACACCAGGCTGTTCGATCAGATCGGCCTGCGGCGCGAGCCCGCTCTCGACCTCGCCGATCTGGCGCGCATCCCGCTGCTCACGCGCAGGGCGCTCCAGGAATCGTTCTACGACCTGTGCTCTGGTCGCGCCGACCTGCGGCACGGCTACATCAAGCGCACCTCCGGCTCGACCGGGGAGCCGGTGCGGATGCTGTTCGACTACACCAGCAACATGCACGGGCACATCCTGCTGCTGAACTTCGTGCGGCCCTACGGGATCAGGCTGCAGGATTTCGCGCCGCTGCGCACAGGCGTTATGTTCGTCACAGGCTTCCCGAACAGCTCGTCGTTCACGTACCTGCAGCCGCAGCTCAGCCTCTCGCGCTTCTACAAGCTGAACATCCATCCCGACCAGTGGGGATCGCCGCTCCAGATGCTCCAGTTCATTAGCGCGCGCCGGCCGCTGATCATCACCGGGATGCCCGAGCACCTGCAGCAGCTGCAGCGTACCGCCCAGGCGGCCGACCCTTCGAGCCGCTGGCCGATTCAGCCGCATCTGCTGATCGCCAGCGGCGACAAGCTGTCGCCGGATGCAAGCGCGCGGCTGGAGCGCGCGTTCCAGGCGCCGGTGGTCGACATCTATGCCATGTCCGAGATCGGCTACATGGCGGTGGCCTGCGTCATGGGGGCGGGCTACCATGTCGACGACAGCCTGATCGTCGAGATTGTGCATCCGGACGGGACGCCGGCCGCCGAGGGAGAGCTGGGCGAGATCGTCGTCACCAGCCTGCGCAACTTCGCGCTGCCGCTGATCCGCTACCGGACCGGCGATATCGGACGGATGGCCGCGTCGGCCTGCCCGTGCGGGAGCTGCTGGCCGCTCCTGGATACGATCGAGGGGCGCGTGAGCGAGTTCCTGGTCAGGCCCGACGGGTCGCTGCTCAGCCCGTTCGTGCTGGCCAGGCGCCTGCAGCAGCTGCCGCTGGCGCAGTACCAGGTCGTCCAGCAGAGCCCGCTGCGCGCGCTGGTCAGGTATATCGCCGACGACGACGGCACGCTCGCGGGGCGGATCATCGAGGCCATGCGCGAGGCGCTCGACCCGCAGGTTCAGGTCCAGGTCGAGCGCGTCACCAGCATCGGCGAGCCGGGCCGCAAGACGCAGAGCTTCATCGCGGGGGAAACCGGAGAGCCATGATTGACATAACTGACATTGTCGACGAGTCACGCCTGTACGGCGACGATCACCACGAGCGCTGCCTGGAGTACATCCAGGCCTTCTTCGAGCGCGCCCGCTTCCCGTACGTGCGCTCGGCCTACGCCGTCGGCAGCGTGGTGACCGGCGACTACGTGCGCGGGCACTCCGACATCGACATCGTGGTGATCGCGGAGGATACCGACCTGGCCGACCTGACCGAGTCGCTGCGGGCGCTGAACGACAAGCTGTGGATCCCGACCTTTCACGTGTGCAAGCCGCGCGATTTTCCGCCGCCCGACCTGCTGTTCGCCATCCGCATGCTGGCCGAGTCGCAGCTGCTGTACGGCGAGGATGTGCTGGGACAGATCGGCGCCATTTCGGTGGCCGGGCTGCGCGCGCAGCTCGCGGTGACGCTCAGCCATCGTCTTGTGATCTTGCGCAGCCTGTGCTGCTCGAAGGCGGTCGAGAAGTTCTCGCCGGAGTATACAAGCTACTACTGCCTGAAATTCTGCCTGCTGGGCCTGCGCGCGCTGCTGGTGACGCGGGGCGACTGGGACACCCGGCGCAAGCACGTGCTTGCGGAGGCGACTGGCCACGAGGCGCTGCTCGGGCTGCGCAGCCGCGACTTCTTGCTGGGCTTGTTGCGACAGATCGAGCGGCAGGAGCACCCCGGCGCGCTGGGCGAGCGCGTAGCGCTGCTGCGGCAGGCCGTCGAGCTGCTGGAGCAGATTCAGAGCGCGATTGCGCTGGAGGCTTGAGCTATGACTGATCTGCAAGCGCTGCGGGCCTACCTGGGCTCCAAGCCAGGCGCCGTCGAGGACTACCCCTTCGGCCCGCAGCCGCTGGTCATGAAGGTCGGCGGCAAGATGTTCGCGCTGCTGGCGGCCGACGCGACGCCGCCGCAGATCTCGCTGAAGTGCGAGCCGGCCCACGCCCAGTTCCTGCGCGACTCATTCGCGGCGGTGCAGCCGGGCTACCACCTGAACAAAGAGCACTGGAACACCGTCACGCTCGACGGCAGCGTGCCCGACGAGGGCGTGCGCGCGATGATCGACGACTCGTACCGCCTGGTCGTCGGCGGGCTCAGCCAGGCCGCGCGCGGCCGCCTGGCCGAGTGATGCGTCTGCTCACCCCTGCGCCTGCCCTCGCAGGGGCAAGGGGTGAAAACTGATCGGTGCCGCGTTTCGGCGAAGCCGAAACGCGGCACCGGCCAAGAACCCCCCTCTCGCACTGGGAGAAGGGGGCAGCGGGGTAAGGGCACAACCAAATGAATCTCTAGAAGATACGCTTGCCGAGCGCCGAGAGCGCGAACTCGACCGCCAGATCGGCCGTGACGTTGTGCGCGTCGAGGATCGGGTTGACCTCGACCAGGTCCATGCCGAGCAGCTTGCCGGACTGGGCGATCATCTCCATCGCCAGGTGCGACTCGCGGTACGAGACGCCGCCGAGCACGGGTGTGCCGACGCCGGGCGCCTCGGCCGGGTCGAGCGCGTCGAGGTCGAGGCTGACGTGGAAGCCGACCGTCCCGACGCTGACGCGCATGATCGCCTCCTCCATCACCGAGGCCAGCCCGCGCCGGTCGATATCGTGCATCGTGAAGACCCGGATGCCCGACGCCTTGAGTATCTCGCGCTCGCCGGCGTCCAGGTCGCGGATGCCGACCATCGCCACGTCGGAGTCGCGCAGCACCGGCCCGCCGCCGAGCAGCGAGACCAGCCGAGGGTCGCCGCGGCCGGTCAGCGCCGCGACGCTCATGCCGTGGATGTTGCCGGAGGGGGTGGTGTCGAGCGTGTTGAAGTCGCCGTGCGCGTCGATCCAGATCACGCCGATGCGGCGGTTGTGCGCGACGCCGCCGATCGACCCGATCGCCAGGCTGTGGTCGCCGCCGAGGATGAGCGGGAAGGCGCCCTCGTCCACGACCGCGCTCACCTGGCGGGCCAGTGCGTGGTTGAGCTCGACCAGCGGCTCCAGGTAGCGCAGCTTCTCGCCGGGGGCCGGCGGCTCGAACTGCTCGGCCAGCGGCACCGCGATGTTGCCGAGGTCGCGCACGCGGTGGCCGAGCGCCGCCAGGCGCTCTTTGAGCCCGGCGTAGCGGATGGCGCTTGGCCCCATATCGACGCCGCGACGGCCCGCGCCCAGGTCCACCGGCACGCCGATGATCGCGATATCACGCATGTGCTTGCTCCTCCTGTGGTTCGCTACGCTGCGGTAGGGCGGCCCCTCGTCGGGCCAGCCGCCAATTGTACCACCTTCGGAGATTCTTGACCGATACGGGGTTTCGGCCCCGCCCAAACCCCGCCACTGGCCAGGCATCCTCTTTCTGCGCATTGCACTGCGGCAGATGACCCCACCCCCTGCCCCCTCCCCTGCTAGGGGAGGGGGTGTGTCCTGTGGTGCTGCGGTGCGCTGCTCTGCAGCGCACCGCAGCACCACCACGAATCCCCCTCTCCCGGCGGGAGAGGGGGGAAGGGGGGTGAGGGCAATCGCGTCCAGATGCCATCTGGAAAAACCGACCCCTCCCCTGCCCTGGAAGGGGAGGGGGTCGGGGTGAGGGCTATTGGCAAGCGAAGGGTTACGTATCGATCTGGACCTGGCCGGCGCGGCCGGGCGGGGCGGACTCGCCGCCGTCGTGGCCAATCTCCCAGTAGCCGGCCGTGGCGATGATGCCGGGCGCGAGCGGCATGCCTCCCGAGCCGGCCGACGCCGGCACGCCCGTGGCCATGCCCTCGCCCGGCCCGACCATCGGCGTGGGGAAGGGGCCGCCCACGTCCCGCTCAGCGTCGCGCTCATCGCCGCGGCGCTCGGCGAGCCGGTGGTAGCGCAGCTCGCCGCTGCGAACCATCGCGTCGAACGTGTCGTCGGCGGTGGCGCGGTCGTAGCCAAGCTCCTCGCGCAGGATTCGCCGGATCTCGTCGCGCCCGTCGGCCTCGACGCCCTCCCAGCGCCCGCCCAGCCGGCGCTTCAGTGCCTGGACCGCATCCTCGTAGCTTCGTTCCGTCATGGCAGCGCTCCTTTACTCCATTGTATGCCTGAGGCATACGTGGCAAGTCGCGTGCCGTTATGGCGGAGCCGGATCTTACCGGTAAGGCGCGGCATTATTGAGCCGCAGGGGCCGCAGAGGTTGGAAGGCTTCTATAATCTGCGATCTCTGTGTTCCGTGTGGCTCAAGCGGATTGCCCGCCGCTATTGGTTGTAGCCCCGGCCACCGCCAGGCTGCCGAAGCGCGCGGTCGTCGGCCCCTGGTAGTCGCCGTAGAAGCAGGTCTCGGCGCTCCAGCGCACGTTCGCCAGGGCGTCGACGACGTTGCCGACCAGCGCCCCGCCCTTGAACGGCGTGCGCCGGCCGCCCTCGACGAGGTAGCCGAGCCGGATCTCGGAGGAGAAGTCGCCGGTGATCGTGTCGGGGTTGAACCACGAGAACGCGATGATCTCGACGTGCGGCTCGGCCAGCAGATCGGCCGCCGACGTGGCGCCCGCCGGCAGCTCGAGGTTGCCCATGTCGCCGGTCGGCGCGACGCCCAGGTAGTCGGCGTAGCGCTGGCTGGCGGTGAACGCGGCCAGACGGCCGTCGCGGATCAGCTCGACGCGCAGCCCTGGCAGGCCCTCGTCGTCGAAGCGGCTGGAGCGCGTGCCAAACGGCAGCCGGCGGTTGGCAAACACGTTCAGCGGGTCGCCCTGGGGCAGCCCGCCGAACACCGGCTTGCCGATCTCCCAGCGCGAGAGCTTGTTGAACCGGGTGGCCGCCGAGGCCAGCGTCTCGATCACGCCGGCGTTCAGGAAGGTCGCCAGAGTCTCGCCGCGCAGCACCACCGCGCCGCGGTAGTCGGGCGGCGCCCCGGCGATCAGCAGGTCGGCGGTGCGGCGGGCGCGCTCGGCCACGATGTCCTCGACCTTGATGTCGTCCACGCGCCGGCGGCTCAGCTCGGCAAACGACTCGACCTCCCGATCGCCCGCGCGGCGCAGCACCACCCACTCCATATCGATCATCGTCTCGGTCTGATCGGCGTCGACGCCGCGGCTGTTGCACAGGTGCGTGAGCTGCGTTCTGGCGAACAGCTCGGCGGCGGTCAGCCGCAGCTGCGGCTGCGCCGCGACCGCGCCGCGCAGCCGGTCGAGCAGCCCGTCCAGCGCCACGGCGGGATCGTCCACGATCCGCTGATCCGCCAGCGGCAGGTCGGGCAGCGGCGCCGGGCCGGCGATCGTGTGCGGGCGATTCTGCACCAGGCCGGCCATCAGCGCGGCGGCGTCGATCGCCGCGCCGATATCGTCGCCCGGCAGCAGGGTCGCGTTGCCGCTGCCGCACGCCTCGGCGCCATCCGGCCCGGCGGTGCGCCTCAGCACCTGGACAAGGTAGCGCTCGCTCGAGGTCGCGCGGCGCGACTCGACTGCGCTCGGCACCGCGTAGAGCTGCACCTCGCGCGACTGCACGTGGCGGACGCTCCACGCGCTCAGGTCGTCGCGCGCGGACAGCGCGGCCGTAATCTGCTCAAGCATCAGCCGAGCCTCGCTTTCAACAACAGGTGCGGGCCGCCCGAGCTGACCGGCAGCCACTCCTTGTGCCCCTTCCCACAGCCGCCGCCATCGGTAGCCCAATCGTCGCCGACCGCGCTGATGCTCTGCAGCACGTCGGGCACGTAGCCGCTGATGCCAATCGGCGCGAACATGCGCCCAGTCAGCCGGCCGCCTTTGATCTCGAGCCCGTAGTGGCAGGTGACCTGGATGCCCCAGCCCTGCGGGTCCTCCATGCCCGACGACCACTTGACCAGGTAGATCCCGCGATCGACCTGCGCGAACAGGTCGGCCACCGGCGTCTCGCCTGCGCCGAAGAAGGTTGTGCTCATGCGCGCGTAGACCTTGCGGGAGAAGTCCTGCCGCCGGCCGTTGGCCGAGCGCGGGATGCCGAGCGCCAGCGCGGAGTAGAGATCGGTGATGCCGCGCCGGAAGACGCCCCGCTCGACGATCTGGGTCGGCGCCGCCAGCATGCCCTCGTCGTCGAAGAAGTATGCGCCGTAGGTGCCGGGGCTGCTCGGGTCGTCCCAGATCTGCACCAGCGGCGAGCCGATCACCCGGTCGATGAAGTGCGCGGCCATGGCGCGCTCCTTGAGGAACATGTCGGTCTCGACGCCGTGGCCGAACGACTCGTGGCAGATCGTCCCGGTGACGCCGGGGGACGCGATGATCGTGTACTCGCCCGGCTCGATCCGCTCGGCGCTCAGCAGCGCCACCGTGGTGTCGACCAGCCGCCGCAGCTCGTCGTCGTCGAACGCCAGCTGCTCCCAGCCGCCGGTCGCGTCCTTCGAGAGCCAGTCGTAGCGCACGCCGCTCGGGCCGCCCACCGCGACGACCACGCTCATCCGGATGCGCTGGACCCGCTGGGCCAGGTCGGCGGCGCGGTTGCGGAAGGCCGCCAGCTCGCTCGTCTCGCTGTACAGGACCTCGACGTTGACGATCCGCTGGTCCAGCCCGCGCACGCGCCGGTGCAGCTCGCGGCAGCGCTCCAGCTTCTCCTCGGTCGAAAGCGTCTCGGGGGCGATCTGCATGGGCGTGATGAAGTCCTGGCGGCGCGCGGGCCCAGGGTCGACCACGTATGCGCCGGCCGGGCGCAGGTCCGCGGCAAGCGCGCGGGCGGCGCGCTCCACCGCGGCGCGGTCGAAGCCGCCGATCGCCGCCTCGTGCATCGTCGCGCCGTCGAATGCCGTCACCACCGTCCCGGCGGTCGGCGCCAGCTCGATCACCTGCTGCTCGTGGTCGGTGACGCTGATCCGCAGGCCGTGCTTGGCCGAGAGCAGCGCCGCGCCGTAGGGGACGCGCGCCTCGACGCCGGCGACGAGATCGCCGAGGGTGGGGCGGAGCGCCGCCATGGCGGGCGGCAGTCGGAGGGCTGACATAGGCTGCTCCTTGGGATGCTGCGGCTCTGGCGTTTAGTATAGCATGAGGTGCAAGGTTTGGTCTGTCTGCCGGGGGCTGCGCGCCCGCGTGCCCCCGCCGGCCGGGGTGAGGCCGCCACCTCAAGGTAGCTCGCCTGCGCGACGCGCGGGCGGGGGTGGGCCGCCACCCCCGCCGCCCCCCGGCCGGGGCTTCGCCCCTGGACCCCAAAAGAATGCCTTCTTGTGCTGAGCGCTTGATCCGGATGCCGCGTGACCATCCGCAAACGCTGTTCTCCACTTGGCGGTGAGCCGCACCCGGGTGCTTGCGCTTCGCCCCGCACCGCCGTAGCATGCGTGGGCGCCGCCGAATCGGGCGCCGCGTCTCACGAGCCAAGGAGGTCGCTATGCGACGAAGTGTGCTGGTCGGTATGCTGCTCGGCGCAGTCTGCGTGGGCCTGCTGATCGCCTGGGTCGACAGCCGCCCGACATGGGACGATACGGGGATCACCGTGGGCGTGCTGCTGCTCGCGTGTGCCGGGTTCGGCGCGGTGCGGCCGGGCTACGCCTGGCTCTGGGCGCTGGCGATCGGCGCGTGGGTCCCGCTGGCCGGCATCCTCTTCGCCGGCAACTACGGCACGCTGCTGGCGCTGGCGATTGCCTTCATCGGCGCGTATGCCGGCGCGCTGGCCCGCCGCATCCTGCTGCCCGAGGCTGGCCCGGCGTCGCGGTAGCCCGCACGCGCATCATCGCGTCGCCCTCCTCCTGGAAGCCAGGGAAGTTCAGGTAGCGGCTGCCGTCGGAGAACGGCTCCATGGCGGCGATGAAATCGCGCGCCCAGCTGATGTTCGCCGCGTCGTCGGGGGTCGTCCCAGTTGGCCTCGGCATTGAGCAGAAACGCCGCCTGGCGCCCGTTGAAGGCGCTCGCCTCCGCGCTCGCCCGTTTCACGGCCCCGCCAACATGCCAGAGATCGGTGGTGCTCAAGGGCGAGGGCTGCCGGCGGGCGTGGTCGGCGATGCGCGCGATCGCCGGTTCGTCCAGCTCGTTCAGGTTGAGCGACTTCCAGTAGTAGCGCCGCCCGGTTGGGAACTCGTGGTCGAACGCCTTCTGCGCATTCACGTACGGCATGACCCCGCTGGCGTCGATGAGCGGCTCGCCGAGGTCGCGCAGCGGCTGGAGCATGCGCTGCCCCTCCTCGACCGGCCCGGCATACAGGCCGATCAGCGCGACGACTGGCCGCCCGTGCAGCTCCTCGGGAAAGGCGTGCGGGTCGGGCGGGATCACGCCGCAGGCCAGGATCGTGCTGACCTCATCGGGCGCGCTGGCCGAGTAGTCGCGATAGAACCGGATGGCGCGCTCCATGTTCTCGCCGCTGCCGTCGTGGAACACAAAGACGTACATGACATCAGGGCCGACCGGGTGCAGCTGGAACTCGAACTGCGTGACGACGCCGAAGTTGCCGCCGCCGCCGCGCAGCCCCCACAGCAGATCGGCGTTCTCGGTCGCGCTGGCGCGGATGGATTCGCCGGACGCGGTCACGACCTCCGCGCCGATCAGGTTGTCGCAGCTCAGGCCGTACTTGTTGCGCAGGTAGCCGAAGCCCCCGCCCAGCGTCAGGCCGGCGATGCCCGTGCCGGAGAAGACGCCCCCCGGCGTCGCCAGGCCATACGCCTGGGTCGCGGCGTCGACCTCGCCCCAGGTGGCGCCGCCGCCGACGCGCGCGACGCGGCTGGCGGGATCGACCTCGACGGCATTCATGGGCGAGAGATCGATCACCAGCCCGCCGTCGCAGGTGCCGTGGCCGGCCACGTTGTGGCCGCCGCCGCGCACCGCCAGCGGGAGATCGTGCGCGCGGGCGAACCGCAGCGCCGCGGCCACATCCTCGTGGCCGGCGCAGCGGGCGATCAGCGCCGGGTAGCGGTCGATCATGCCGTTCCAGACCTTGCGAGCCTCGTCATAGGCGGCGTCGCCGGGCTGGATCAGCTCGCCGCGCAGCCGCCGCGCGAGGGCGGCGATCCGCTCGGCGTCGAGCTTGGCCGAGATATATTCAAGAGACAGCATCGTGTTTCGCTCCTTCCGTATGTTGTCTGGCCGTCGTGTTTCCGCGCCAGTGTACGCGCCGACCATTCCCCGGTCGTTCCCGCAGCCATTCCCCTTTCGTTCGTGGCGCGGTGATTCTCCGGATCAGCCCACCCCTGCCCGCGCCGCCGGCAGGGAAGCGGGCCAGAAAGATACCCCCCGCTCCCATAAGGGAGCGGGGGGCAGGAGGGCGAGGGCAACCAGTCTATGCGGAGGCGCGGCGGGTCGTGCGGCCTGTGAAATGAGCGCAGCATCGGGGCTTCCCCGATGCTGCGCTCAGATGCCGAACTCCATAGCCGTCGCTCGGATGCTCACGGCGTGTCGGCGAGCGAGTACTCGAAGTCGTACGAATGCTTGCCGTCGGCGATCGCGATCGCCAGCGTGCCCGCCAGCCCAGCCAGCTGGCCGGTGCCCGAGTCCGGCACGACGGTGATCGTCAGCTGCGGCGCGCCGCGCGTCATGGTGCCGCTGTGCTGCAGCACGAAGGTGCCGCTGCGGCCATGCAGCGTGCCGCCGACCCGCTCGATCGCGACGTACCCGGCCGAGCCCTCGACGCCCGTGCCGGCGCTCAACATCTCGCCCTTGCTGGTCGCCTCGAGATCGCCGTGGAACTGCTTGTCGATCGACAGCCTGCCGAGCGTCGCGTCCGCGGCCTCATCTGCCAGCGCGAGGGGCTTCAGGGTGACGTCAAATGTCCCGGTTGCTCGACTTGTCATGATCATCTCCTTCTACGCTACACGGCCAGTATACCATTGCGCAAGAGGCACCCGCCACGGCAGCTGAATGCTGGCCGTTCGGCGGCCTTATTGACGCTTTACTTCACACATATGCCTGCGCTATACTCTCAGCACACATTCGCAAGCTTATCAGGGGGCGATCAATGCACGCTATGCTTGTGCGCCAACATGGCGATCCCAACGTGCTGGAGCTGGTGGAGATCCCTATTCCGACGCCAACCGGCGAGCTGGTGCTCGTACAGCACAAAGCTATTGGGGCCAACTTTGTCGATACGCAGCATCGCCGCGGCACACCCTACCCGATCGCCCTCCCTCTCATTCCTGGGGTTGAAGCTGCCGGGGTCGTCGCCGCGCTCGGCCCAGATGTCACGGAGTTTGCAGCTGGCGATCGGGTGGCTTTTGCCGGGCATATGAGCGGGGTCTACGCCGAGTACAGCTTGGTCCCGCAAGCACGGCTCGTGCCGATCCCCGATACCGTTGATTTCCACCAAGCGGCGGCGACGCTGATGCAAGGGATGACGGCTCACGCGCTGACGGAAAGCGTGTATCCCATTCAACAGCACGACAATGTGCTCATTCACGCCGCGGCGAGCGGGGTGGGGCTCTACCTCGTCCAATTGGCGAAACGCCGCGGCGCACGCGTCATCGGCACAACGTCATCCGAGGCAAAGGCACAGGTCGCCTATCAAGCGGGTGCGGATGACGTTATTCTCTACACGCAAGCCGACTTTGAGGCCGAGACGAGACGACTCACGCAGGGCGCGGGCGTCCACGTCGTCTATGACGGGATCGGTCAAGCTACCTTCGACAAGGGCTTGCGCCTCTTGCGCCCACAAGGTCATATGGTCGTCTACGGCCTTTCCAGCGGCGCGGTTCCGCCGTTCGACATCAATCGGCTCTCCGGCATAACCGGCTCAGAGGAGCGGGGCTCGCTCTTTCTTACGTGGCCAACGCTGAACGACTACGCCGCACGCCGCGAGGATCTGCTGTGGCGGGCGCGCGATATCCTGACATGGGTCGCCGACGGCATACTCACGCCCTACATAAGTGGAAGATTTCCACTAGCGGAGGCGGCGCATGTCCATCAGCTGCTCGAGTCACGGCAGGGGACCGGGAAGCTGCTGCTTGAGCCATAGCACCAGCATCGCTAAAGGGGAGGGGCTTGGGCAGGGCTTCGCCCTCCCCACAGCTGCTCGAGTCACGGCAGGGGACCGGGAAGCTGCTGCTTGAGCCATAGCACCAGCATCGCTAAAGGGGAGGGGCTTGGGCAGGGCTTCGCCCTCCCCAAAACCCTACCAAAACGCTAGATTTCAGCGCAGCGCGCTATAGTAGAGAACAGGCAGCCCGATGCTTGAAAAACCGGATCTTGAAGATAAAGAGCTGATCGCCTGTTTGCAGTATAGCTATGGCTTACCTGTCGTCCAGGTCATGTTTCTTCCGCTCGGAGCCGATTTCAACACAGCGGTCTACCGCGCCGTAGCAGATGATCAGACGCCATACTTTGTGAAGCTACGACGCGGCATCTTTGACGAAACATCCGTCGCCTTACCCAAATTGCTCAGCGATCAGGGCGTCGAGCAAATGATCGCGCCGCTAGCGGCGAAAACGGGGCAGCTCTGGGCAAGACTGCACGCCTTCACGGTCATTCTGTACCCGTTCGTTGAGGGCCGGAATGGCTATAGGGTGGCCCTGTCGGATCGCCACTGGCGCGCTTTTGGCACGGCGCTCAAACAACTCCACACGGCGTTTGTGCCGCCGGCGCTGGCGCGCGCTATCCAGCATGAGACGTATGATGCCCACGGGCGCAATCAGGTCAGGAGATTTCTGCTGTGCCTTGATGATAGCACTTTCGATGACCATATCGCCATACGCTTAGCCGCATTTCTGAAGCTGAAACGTCCTGAGATAATCGAGCTGGTTGAGCGCGCTGAGCGGTTCGCTCTGGCGCTCCAGGCCCATGCCCCCGAGTTTACGGTGTGTCATTCGGATGCTCATGCCGGCAATGTTCTGATAGACAGCAACGACCATTTCTACATCGTCGACTGGGATAATCCGATCTTCGCCCCCAAAGAGCGTGATTTGATGTTCGTCGGCGGCGGGCAGGGATTTATCGGCTATACCCCACAAGAAGAGGAGCGCTTGTTCTACGAAGGGTACGGCCAAACGCAGATCGACCCGATCGCATTGGCGTACTATCGCTATGAACGGATCATCCAAGACATTGCGGTCTACTGCGAGCAAATCTTCATGGCCGCGGGGGGTGCTGAGGATCGCGAGCAATCGCTACGCTATCTCATCTCAAATTTTCAGCCCGGCGACACGATAGCAAGAGCCTATGCGGCAGACCCGACGTTGAGAAGCTAATCGGCAGCCCCGCGCGGCCTGTGCCTGTGCTGCGCCAGCGCCGCGCCTACGCGCCCGCCCGACTCGCCCATGTCGCCTTCAACAAGGAAAACACTGCCGTATCGGTAAACTGGGCCTCCACCGGATCGTAGAAATTCTCGCGCAAATAGCCCTCCTGCGCGAAGCCCAGCTTTTCCAGCACCCGGCGCGACCCCGTATTCGCCGGATGGATCTGGGCCTCCACGCTGTGGAGCCCCAGCGTTGCAAACCCAAAGGGCAACACGGCGGCGATTGCTTCGACCATCAGCCCCTGCCCCCACCATTCCGGCGCGAGCTCGTACCCGATCTCGGCCCGATCGTGCGGTTTGACCAGCCGCCAAAAGCCGCAGCTCCCCAGAAACTGCCCGCTGCCCCGCAGCGTAATCGCCCAGCGTATGCCGGACTGCTCCTGGAAGGCTTGCTGAATCCCCTCAACGCGCTCGACCGCCTCCTGAAGCGAGGCCATGGGATGGCTGCCAAAGTAGCGCGTGACCTGCGGGTCGCCCATGATACGAAAGATCTCCGGCGCGTCGGCTGGCGCCGGCGCGCGCAGGACGAGCCGCGTGGTCGTCAGCACCGGAAAGGTCGCGAAGGCCGTCGTTGTATCAAGCATCTATTCCTCATGCAGCATTGCGCACCGCTCAGGCATGGCGCATGAGGTCGATCATACAGGCTGCATACCCATCCAGTATCCACCCAGAGAATGGTTTCGCCACCCCATCCAGGTTACTATGATGCGCTGCGCTGAAATCTAAAATATTAAAGGGGTTTTGGGGAGCGCTTCGCCCTCCCCAAAACCCCTCCCCTTTAGCTATTTGTGCAGCGCGCTCAACTCCGCGCTCTCGTTGGCCGGGCGATCGATCGCCCGCGAGACCGTGAACGCCTCCGTCTCGTCGAGTGTAAGGTTCGCAAGAACCTTGTCTCAATGGTGGTGATGATCGGTATGGGGTTGGTCGTCCGAACCGGACGGATGGTCGTGCCGTCAGCAGCCTGGCTCGCCGTCGTGGCCGCAGCAGTTCTGCCGCAGCACAACTCGACGCCAGAGGTTCCGGGTGAGCTTGGCCAGCTTCTCGGGCAGCGGCATTGGCTGATCGAGATTCGTCAAGAAATCGCCGATCGAGGGTCGTTTGGTCATCGCACATCCTCGCTCAGAGCTGCGCCACGCCGCCCGCGCTGGGCGACCCGCGCACAAACGGTATCACGCGCCGTGTCTAAACAATAGCAGCCGCCCCAAGTGAGGCGGCTTAGCGCTCGGTTGAGCGAATAATTGCGCTACACGGCTTTCTTCGGCCGCCCGCCGCGCTTCTTTGGCGCCGGAGCCGGCTCTGGCTCGGCGGGGACCCTCACCGGCGCGCTGGCTGCTGTGGCGTGGCCATTCTCCGCCACGATTTTGAAGCGCAGGAGCTGTTCCGATGTGCGCCGAAACTCAAGGCCCACCCCACGGCGCTTGGCGGCAGCTTTGAAGCGATTCCGCACCGTCAGCCGGTTCTCGCCGGTGTTAAGGATCGCTTCGCCCCAGTCGCCAACGCCGTACTCCGCGAGGTAGCGATCGTACAGCTCTTCCGTGAGTTTTCGCTGGCCTTTGCCCTTGTTTTCGATGGTTTGGACTTCCTCTTGAGCGAGCTTGCGTACCATTGGCATGGCTTGTCCCTCCTTTGGCACAAGTTTTATTCCTGGCGCTATCCTACCGCGCTCTCTTAGAATACGCAAATTGCCGTCGCGTCGATGTACGTTCTGCAAAGAAATATCCCGCTGATAACCGCAAGATCGTATCGCCCGGCATCACCTGTCAAAATTGTCAGCTCCACTACGACGCGGCGCCGTATCGCACGATTGGGCCGAAGCGTTTACCTCAGCATAGGCGGGGCATCATCTGCCTGGGCCACAGCACCTACCAACATACGATCTTGGAGCGCAACCATGACGATCCTGATAGTTGACGACGATGCGGGTATCCGTGAGCTGGTCAGTCTGTTTCTTACGCACAAGGGCTATGCGGTTGTCGCGGCACACAACGGCATGGAGGCGCTGGCGTATCTTGAGCAACACAAACCATTCCCCGAGCTCATTCTCTTGGATCTGATGATGCCGGTTATGGACGGCGCGACATTTCGGCAGGCGCAGCTGGACGCCCCGCCGCTTGCCGATATTCCCGTGGTGGTGATGTCGGCAGCAGAAAACATCCAGGCTCAGGCGTCAACGCTGGTCGCCCAGGCGTATCTGCCCAAGCCGATCGATTTCGAGGCGCTTGTCCAGCTCGTGGAGCAGTATTGCAGTCAGAGCCGGCAGCAGGGTAGATAGGGGACGGCCATCGTCTTAGCAGTGTGCCCTCGCGGCGCCGCCCGGTAGCGTCACGCGCCGCCGGAGAGCGAGTCGCGCACCCAGGCGGCGATCTGCGCGGCCGTCGCCGCCTCAACGCCGGTGTAGACGTGGTCGGCGCCGGGGATGAGCAGGGTGTCGAGGCGTGGCGTCGCGCGGGCGTTGGCGCGGATCGTCGCCAGGTCGCCCGCGCCGCCCACGTCGCCGCCCGTGCCGAAGAAGGCCAGGATCGGGCATGCGACCCGGCCGATCAGCGGCGCGCCGTCGGCCGCGACATAGGTGCGCGCGAGCATGCGCTCGCGGCTGACCAGGTTGCCAGCGCTGAGCCGGTACCACGGCGCGCCCTCGATCGGCGGCAGCAGAGTGTCCGGCGCGCCTGCCGCCACCAGCCGCGCGGCCTCGGCGGCCTGCTCAGCCGGCCAGTGGCCGCGCAGGCTGGGCGAGGCCAGCACGATGCCGGCGACGATCGGATCTGCCCGCTCGGCGGCGTAGGCGACCACCTTCGCCGCGCCCTGGCTGTGGCCGGCCACGACCACCCGGCGCACGCCGCGGCGGGCCAGCTCGGCGACCCATGGCGCCAGGTCGCGCGGCGCCTCCTCCAGCCGCTCCCAGGCGCACCCGCCCGCGACCTCGCGCCCGTCGGCGTGGAAAAGCGCGGCGCTGATATGGTGGCCGCGCGTGTCGGCGCTCAGGAAGGGCAGGCCGCGAGCCGCCACCTCGCGGCCGATACGCACGTAGGGCGCGTCGGCAAACGAGGCGGTGTTGCCATGCACCCAGACGATGCCCAGGTCGGTCTGCGGCGCCGCCGGCGCGATCAGCAGCCCGGTCAGCGCCAGCCCATCCTCGCTCTCCGCGAACACGATCGACTCACGCTGCGTCATTGGCATCCTCGTGGCTTCCCGCCGAGCGTCGCGCGTCATGGTATCACTGCGCGGGCACAGCGCCCCGAGCTAGCGCTTACGCGCGCTGCGCCGGCTGATAGAGGATTTCTTTTCTCATGGCTGTTGCCCTTTGGCTCGCGACGAGCGCACCCGCAGCCGTGTCGCCATCCTGGAGCATATCTACAGCAAGTCAGCCGCCGCGCGTGACGTGCGGCTATCGCGTCGGCAGGCCCGCAATCTCGATCACCGGCCGGATCTCGACGGTGCCCCGGCGCACCAGGGGAATCTGCTCGGCGATGGCGATCGCCTCGTCGAGATCGCTGGCGTCGATCAGGAAGTAGCCGCCCAGCTGCTCGCGCGTCTCCGCGAACGGGCCGTCGGTCACCTGCCGCTTGCCGGCGCGCACGCGGACGCTGGTCGCCGCCGCGGTGGGGTGCAGCGGCGCGGTTGCGAGGAATTGCCCCGCCGCAGCGAGCTGGTGCGCAAGCTGCGTCGAATCGCGGTAGCACTGCTCGCGCTCGTCCTCGCTGAGGGCCTGCTCGTCTCCGTAGATCAGCAGCATGTATCGCATACGCTTGGCTCCATACTATTCGCCCTCGCCCCCCGCTCCCATTTTGGGAGCGGGGTATCCTGCCGGCATCCAGGTGCGGTCGCTCTGCGACCGCACCTGGATGCCAAGAATCCGGCCCCCTCCCCTGTCAGGGTAGGGGGTGGGGTAATCTTGTGAGCTGTCAGCCTCCGGCAATCGCCCCCACGACCATAAAGGGCTCCGCGCCTCTCGCGACCGCATCGGGCAGTGGGGCATCGGGCGACTCGTGGGACAGATCCTCCTCGCAGGCGAAGAACCGCACGAACGGCCGGCGCTGCTGCGTCACGTGGTCGCGGATCGTCCCGCGCAGCATCGGGTAGCTGGCCTCGAGCGCGTCGAGGATGGACCGCTGCGTGACCGGGCCCTCAACCTGGAGCTCCGCCTCTCCGCTGAGGCGCGCCAGCGTCCGCAGGTGGGCCGGGAGATAGACGCGGATCATCGCAGCGTCTGCACTTCGACGGAAAGGACCGCCGGGAGATCGCGCACGATCGCGGCCCAGCTGTCGCCGCCGTTGGCCGATGCGTACACCTGCCCACCGGTGGTGCCGAAGTACACGCCGCCCGAATCGAGCGAGTCGATCGCCATCGCGTCGCGCAGCACGTTCACGTAGCAGTCGCTCTGCGGCAGGCCGTTTGTGAGCGGCTCCCACTCGTTTCCGCCCGACCGGCTGCGGTACACGCGCAGCTTGCCGTCGGGCGGGAAATGCTGGGAGTCGCTGGTGATCGGGACGACGTAGATCGTGTCCGGCTCATGCGCGTGCACGGCGATCGGGAACCCGAAGTCGGTCGGCAGGTTGCCGCTGATCTCGTGCCACGAATCGCCGGCGTTGTCGCTGCGCATCACGTCCCAGTGCTTCTGCATGAACAGGACCCCCGGGCGCGCCGGGTGCATCGCGAGGTTGTGGACGCAGTGGCCGACCTCCGCCTCCTGGTTGGGCATGAACTCCGACCGCAGGCCGCGGTTGATCGGCTGCCACGTCTCGCCGCCGTCGTCGGTCCGGAAGGCGCCGGCGGCCGAGATCGCGATGAAGATCCGCTTGGGATCGCTCGGGTCGAGCAGGATCGTGTGCAGGCACATCCCGCCCGCGCCAGGCTGCCAGGAGGGCCCCGAGCCGTGGCGGCGCAGCCCGGACAGCTCCTGCCACGTCCGGCCGCCGTCCACCGTGCGGAACAGGGCGGCGTCCTCCACCCCGGCGTAGACGGTGTCCGGATCGGTCAGCGACGGCTCGAGGTGCCAGACGCGCGCGAACTCCCAGGGGTGCTGCGTGCCGTCGTACCACTGGTGCGTGCCGGGGACGCCGTCGTACACGAACTCGTTCCCGACCGGCTCCCAGGTCTTGCCGCCGTCGTCGGAGCGCTGGATCGTCTGCCCGAACCAGCCGCTGGACTGCGACGCGTACAGCCGATTCGGGTCGGCGGGCGAGCCCTTGAGGTGGTAGATCTCCCAGCCCGCAAAGTGGGGGCCGCTGACGTCCCATCGCTCGCGCCTTTCGTCCGATGTCAGGACGAACGCGCCCTTGCGCGTGCCGACCAGTACCCGTACACCGCTCATCCGTGGCTCCTTTCTGTGTCTCCGAGGCATCCCTACACGAACAGAGAACGTATCGCAGAGCGCGCAGAGCAGCATGAGAGCTGGCCTTTTGGCGCCCTCTGCGCCTCCCTACGGGGTCGACCTGCTGATCGGCGTTCCAGAAGCTACTGGCCACCGGCCACCTGCGCGCGCAGGCGCTCCTCCTGGGCCCTGAGCTCGGGCGTGAACTCGGGGCCGAAGTCCTCGGCCTCGAACACCTGGCGGATCTCGATCTCGGACTCCCCGCCAAGCGGGTTGGGGCAGCGCTTGACCCACTCGATCGCCTCTTCCTTCGAGGCTACCTGAAAGATCCAGAAGCCGGCGATCAGCTCCTTCGCCTCGGCGAACGGCCCGTCGATAACGGTGCGCTTCTCGCCCGAGAACCTGACGCGCGCGCCCTTCGAGCTCGGGTGGAGGCCCTCGCCGGCAAGCATCACGCCGGCCTTCACCAGCTCTTCGTTGTATCGCCCCATCGCGGCAAGCAGCTCCTCGCTCGGCATGACGCCCGCCTCGCTGTCCCTGTCGGCCTTGATCAAGATCATGAAACGCATGCTCATGTCTCCTTACTTGTGGTTGGAGGCAGCGCCTCCGTTCCTGCTGACACGAGATAGTCGTTTGGCGAAGACCCAGATCGACAGCCGATTCGTCGGATGTGAGACTCTGCGCTTCTCAGCCGATCTCTGGTGGGGCTGTGCCAGCGCTACTAGTTAACATTCACAATTACGGGATTTGGCTTCCTAATGCCGTAAACGCGATCCGCAACTTGACGGCGTTATTTCGCTTACTGATGCGGCAAAAGGCGATTCAGCCCGCTTATTATGAAGGTTAACTACTGACTACTGGCTACCGACTACCGACTACGGAGATCGGCCAGCCGCCCTTCGAGGAACCGCCGCTCCGGCTCCTGCAGCGTGAGGCCGAGCGCCCGCTGGTAGGATTCGCGGGCCTCCGCCGCGCGGCCCAGGCGCCGGCACAGGTCCGCCCGCGCCGCGTGCGCCAGGTGGTAGTCGACCAGCTCGCCGCGCGCCAGGATGGCGTCGATCAGCACCAGGCCGGCCGCCGGTCCATCGCGCATCGCCACCGCCACGGCGCGGTTCAGCTCGACCACCGGGGAGGGCACCGCGCGCGCCAGCACGTCGTACAGCCCGACAATCTGGGCCCAGTCCGTCGCGGCGACCGTGGGCGCGCCCGCGTGCACCGCCGCGATCGCCGCCTGAAGGGTGTACGGGCCGAACCGGCGCGTCGCCAGCGCGCGCTCGACTAGCGCCGTGCCCTCCGCGATCTGCCCCCCATCCCAGAGCGCGCGATCCTGGTCCTCCAGCAGCACCAGGTCGCCCTCCGGCGAGGTGCGCGCGGCGCGGCGCGACTCGTGTAGCAGCATGAGCGCCAGCAGCCCCACCACCTCCGGCTCCGGCAGCAGCTCGACCAGCAGCCGCCCCAGGCGGATCGCCTCGCCCGAGAGATCGGGCCGCGTCAGCGACTCGCCCGCCGAGGCGGCGTAGCCCTCGTTGAACACCAGATAGATCACGCGCAGCACGCTGTCCAGCCGGTCGGGCAGCTCGGCCCGCGACGGCACCTGGTAGGGGATGCGCGCGTCGCGGATCTTGGCCTTGGCGCGCACGATCCGCTGGGCCAGCGTGGGCGCGGCGGTGAGGAAGGCGCGCGCGATCTCCTCGGTCGTGAGGCCGCAGACCTCGCGCAGCGTCAGCGCCACCTGCGCCTCCGGGGACAGCGCCGGGTGGCAGCAGGTGAAGATCAGCCGCAGCCGGTCGTCCCCCAGGCCCTCGTCGCCCTGAGTCCCGACGCCGCTGGTGTCGGCGTCGAGCTGCTCGGCGAGCGCGGCCAGCGAGGCGTCGAACCGGGCGCGCCGGCGCAGCGCGTCGATCGCTTTGAAGCGGCCAGCCGAGACCAGCCACGCCCGCGGGTTGGCGGGCGCCCCGTCCCTCGGCCAGCGCTCAAGCGCCGCTCGGAACGCATCGTGCAGCGCCTCCTCGGCCAGGTCGAAGTCGCCGAGCAGGCGGATCAGGGTGGCAAGCACGCGGCGCGAGTCGGAGCGGTAGACGACGTCCACCATCTCACGCACCTGCTCGGCGGCGCTCTCGCTCATCTTTCTCACTCCTCCGGCGCTACAAATCATCCCGCCTGGCTCTGCCAGGGTCAGAAAAAGGAGGAGCCTGGAGGGCCTGTCGCCCTCCACCCCTCCCGCCGGGCAGACGACCGCGCACCGCGGGCGGACTGCCGCGCGCAGCAGCCCGTGCAACGATACCGGTCACACTTCAAAGCCCGGGTTCTTCATGTTCAGTGCTCGCCTGTACCGCGTAGTGTAGCACGGTTGTTCGACGAATGCAATAGGGCTACGCGCTCCGTCAGGGCAGCCGCGAAGCCGGTCCTCACCCGCGGCGCCAGATCTATTCCCGCTCCGCTATAGCTGTGAGCAAAACCATTGAGCCACTCTGCACGAACGAGCTGCCGTTGTGCTGCCATCCGTCGTACTGCCGACTGGCTCCTGCCGATTGCACACTGCTATAAAAGGGGAGCGGGCAAGCGGTGGGGTCAAAGACGTTGCATAAGCCGTTGAGGCGCCTGTGACTGTTGACATCCCGCCTGGCGAATGCTAGCATAGCTCCACGCTATCAGAGCAGGTCATCGTGTCGCGCGTCTTATCCGCGTCGGTGCATCGCCCACGCCCTTCGTCCCCCCCTCCTTCCCGCGCTGCAATCCTCGATCCAGGCGCCCGGAACTGTCCGGGCAGTGTTCTGGCACGTTCAGGAGGCAGACATGCTACCACGCAGAGCCGGTTCCTTGCTGATTGCGCTCGCCCTCGTGCTGGCGACGAGCGCGCTCCCCGCGGCGGCCCAGGGCGGCAGCCGGACCTTCCCCGAGACGGGCAAGACGCTCGGCGGCGCGTTCCTCAGGTACTGGAACAGCCACGGCGGCCTGGCCCAGCAGGGCTACCCGGTCTCCGAAGAGATCCAGGAGACGAGCGATACCGACGGCAAGATCTATACCGTGCAGTACCTGGAGCGGGCGGTGTTCGAGCACCACCCGGAGAACAAGCCGCCGTACGACATTCTGCTCGCGCTGCTCGGCGCTCAGCGCTACCAGCAGAAGTACCCGCAGGGCGCGCCGGGCCAGGTGCCGAACAGCGAGCCGAACTCGCGCGTGTTCCCCGAGACCGGCAAGCGCCTGGGCGGCCTGTTCCGCACCTACTGGGAGCGCCACGGCGGCCTGGCCCAGCAGGGCTACCCGGTCTCCGACGAGTTCGACGAGGTGTCGGATCTCGACGGGCAGACCTACAGGGTGCAGTACTTCGAGCGGGCGGTGTTCGAGTACCACCCGGAGAACCAGCCGCCCTACAACGTGCTGCTCTCGCAGCTGGGCACGCTCCGCTACCGCGCCAAGTACGGGGCGCTGATCGCTCAG
This sequence comes from Candidatus Ribeiella danica, assembly GCA_016717335.1. GTDB lineage: Bacteria > Chloroflexota > Chloroflexia > Chloroflexales > Roseiflexaceae > Ribeiella > Ribeiella danica. Next base: position 2,713,935 of record JADKFS010000001.1, on the reverse strand, counting down.
CTGAGCGGCTCCGCCAACCAGACGACCGCGCCGTTCGCGCTCAAAGCCGGCCTGGCGCTGTTCCAGAGCGTGCGCTCCGCCAACGGCGGCTACTTCTATATCGACGTATTCGACACGAGCGGGAACCAGATCGCGACGATCGCCAGCGGTTCGGTGCCGATGGATCTATCTGTGGCAGTGAAGATCCCTGCCGATGGGATGTATCTGCTGCAGGTGCAGGCCGAGGGCGGCTGGACGGTCAATGTGTCGCAGCCGAAGGCGAGCTACGCGCCCCCGCCCGCAGCTCAACACTGGAGCGGCAAGTATTGGAATGCCACGCCGCTGTTCTCGCTACACGCCGGCCCGGCCGTGCTCCACGCCATCATACCCAACAGCTCAACCCACTTCGAGGCGACGCTGGTGGATCAGAACCGGGAGTTCATCGGAGAGATCGCGAATGCAGCTGGCGCTGCGGAGCAGTCCGTCAATGTGACGATCCCTTCAGACGGCGTGTACCTGATCCAGGTGTACTCCGACGGCGACTGGAGCGTCGATGTGCAGCAGTAGCAGCGTGTTTCGGGGCGCGGCGCCCCCGGCCCCCGCGCAGATCATCGTCGGGGCGTTCAATTGAACGCCCCGACGCCCTTTTGCTGGGGCGCGGCGCATGCCCAGCAGCATTCCGATCGGGCGGGATGCAATGCGCTACGCCTGGATTCAGCGCTCCGATAGAGCGAGTTGTCCTCCGCCCCCCTTGAGGACCACCGCACGGCCGCCGGGCCTGGGCAGGGCGCGCCTGTGCCTTGCCGCTGTGTCAGGTGAGCAGCAGCCCTAACTCCTGCGCGCGGACAATCGCCAGCGTGCGGTTCGCGACCTCCAGCTTGCGGTAGATATTGAGGGTGTGGGTTTTCACTGTGCCCGCGCCGATGATAAGCTGCGCCGCGATCTGTGGGTTGGTCTTTCCTGCGGCCATCAGGCCGAGAATTTCACGCTCGCGGGTGGTGAGAAGGTAGTGCTGATCTGCGCCCGCCTCTGCATCCGATGACGCGCGAAACTCCTGGTGGAGGTAGCTCGTGATGCCCTCGAAGGTGAGCGCTTTGCCTCTTTCCCAATGCGTCTGATACAGCTCAGGATCGATCATTGCTTGCAGCCGGGCGTGCAGCCGGTCGACCAGCGGCCATTGGCGCGCCCAGTTCAAAGCCGTATCCGGATACGTGAAAACCCAGGCGAGCAGCTCGACCGCATTTGTCGGGTCGGTCGCGGCGAGCGTATAGGCTGCGCAGGGAACGATCCAGATGGTTGTCGCAGTGTGTACGCTGGGGGCCGTGAGCTGAAGCGCGTTCTGGATGGCCGAGCGGGCATCTGCCAGGTTGCCGAGGCCGCACGCTAGCGCCGCCAGGGCCCAGTAGTGGAGCTGGAAGCCCATCGCGTTGACGCTGTGATGTTTTGATAGTTCGTTGATCCGAACAGCTTCGGCATACTCCTCGTGAAGACAGGCCAGGAGTGTCAGCAACGCGAGACTATACGGCTGGATGATCAGCGAGATGATGTCTTTAATGACTGTCACTGAGCGATCCGAGTATTCCTGACACGCAGTGTAATCGCCTTCGCAAAAGGCGCGCAAGGCTAACAGGCTTAATCCATGGGAGATCTGGCAGACCTGCCCGGTCTCGCTTGCGAACTGTAGTGCTTCCGCGCCGTACTGTCTGCCCGTTACGTAATCGCCGTTCATAATGTAGTCTGAGCCGAGGTTATACAGGCAGCTAAAGAGCGCGAACCGGTTATGCATCGCTCGCGCGAGTGCCAGGCTCTGCTCCGAGTATTCGATCTCTTTGTCGGGGTTGTTGAGATCGGCGTACAGATAGCCCAGGCGGCTCAGCACCCAGCAAACGTAGTACGGCTCGCCCAGCGACTCGAACAGCGCTTTACTTGCCTCCAGATGCGGCAGCGCCTCGGCGGTGCGCTTCATCCCCATGAGCGCATAGGCGGCCATGAGATGGCAGAACGCGATCTCAAAGTTGTTGCCTTCCGCGCGGGCGATCGCCAGCGCCTGCTCGATGCTTGCGAGCGCTTCCCGATAATCGGAGTCGGACTGAAACCACCAATGCAGCGAGCCCCACCGGCGCGCGAGCAGCCGCCCCAGCAGCGGCAGATCGGTGATGGGCTGAGCAAGGGTCTGCTGGAAGATCATGATGGTTTCCACATGACGGCTGCCCAAGAACCCAAACAGATACAGCGAGTTGAGCATCATGTGGAGGTTGGCTACGTTCCGATGCTCGACTGACCAATCCCACGCCAGGCGAATGTTCTCAAAATCGCGCTCGATCGCATGCATGGTTTCGAGCTGCCGCGGTTGCTTCAGCGCCGTCTCGTGCCGGCCCATCAGTTCGGCGAAGTACCGGCTGTGTCGTGCGTGGGTGGCCTCGGCCTGCCCAGTGGCCGCCAGCTTTTCGATGCCGTACTGGCGCAGCAGCTCGTGCATGCCGAATCGGTCAGTCGCCTCCAGCTGAATGAGCGATTTCTCAACCAGGGCCGCCAGGTCGGCAAGCGACGCACCCGCCACCTGCTCGGCCGCGTCGCTCGCAAAGCCGCCACGGAAAACCGACAGCCTGGCGAAGATCAGGCGCTCGTTTTCCGACAGTAATGCCCAGGATTGGTCGAAGACCGCCCGCATGCTCCGGTGACGATCCTCGACATTACGCGTGGTTGTGGACAGCACATCGAGGTTGCGCTGCATTGCCTGCGCGATATGAGCGGCACGTAATCCTTTGAGCCAGGAGGCAGCCAGCTCGATCGCCAGCGGCAGCCCGGCCGTCATCATGCAGATACGAATCACGGCTTCGTGTTCGCTCGCCAGGTCGAACGCGGGCTGGACGCGCCGCGCGTGGGATAGAAACAGCTGGACCGCTTCGTACTCCTCCAAAGATGTTGCGTAGACGCTCGGCGGCGTCGCCAGTCCTTGCAGCGGATAGAGCCATTCTTCCTGTAAGCGCAGCGCCTCTCGCGATGTGACAAGGAGCGTCACGCCGGGAGCAGCCGCGAGCAAGGCGCTGACAAGCGCGGCCTCGTCAAGCAGGTGTTCAAAATTATCGAGGATCAGCAGCAAGGTTTTGTCATGGAGGTAGGCGAACAGCTGCTCTTGCGGCTCATCTTCGCCATAGAACGTCAGGCCAACCGCCTGGGCGATGGCAGAGGCAAGCAGATCGCCGCGAGGAATTGGCTGTAGCGCCACGAAGATCGTGCCGTGCGGAAACTGGCCGGCCACTGTGGTAGCAGCCTCGATTGCCAGGCGGGTCTTGCCGCTGCCGCCGAGGCCAGTCAGCGTGAGCAGCCGACAGGCAGGATTCAGGAGACGCGTTGTGATCTCCACGTGCTCCTTTGTGCGGCCGACAAACGGCGTGGGATGGCTGAAGGCAAGCTGTTTGATCATGACGATCTCATCTCTTGTTGACAAGGTCGATCCGACCGATCCACGAGCGAGCAGTATATTATAACCGCTCTCGCGCCTGGTTCTGCAAACAGCTGCGAGCATTTCAGAGGCGCTGCGCGAGCCAGGGCGCGTGCAACGTCGGCCCTCACCCCCCTGCCTCCCGCTCCCGCGCGCGGGAGCGGGGGATTCTTGTCGGCGTCGTGGTGCGGTCACGCCCAGAGGGCACCCGGCGACCGCACCACGACGCCAGATCTATGCCCCCTCCCCTAATAGGGGAGGGGGCAAGGGGGTGGGGTCAAAGACGTTGCATCAGCTGGCTACCTTTGGTGTACAATGTGCTCGAGCTTTCGGTTCGTGCCGTTTCTTAGGCAAGGGTTCGCTTGACAGCGATCCCCTTTACAGTTGAGGATAAATGGGGTATGAGGGCGACACCCAGAGGCTACCCGGCCGCGCCCATACCCCGCCCCGAACTGGAAGGTTCGCAAGAACTATGTCTTCGCCATGACAGAGCGCCAATTGTCCTTTGGCTACTGGCTGCGCCGGCGGCGCAAAGCCCAGGATCTGACGCAAGCCGAGCTTGCCAGTCGCGCGGGCTGCGTCCTGACCACCATCAAGAAACTTGAGACGGGGGCCCGCCGGCCATCCCGTCAGCTTGCCGAGCGTCTGGCCGACGCGCTCACGCTGTCCGGCGATGAGCGCGCGATGCTGCTTGAGGCGGCCGGCCCGTCGCCTCCCGCTCGGCTTCTCCCGCCCTCTGCTCAGCCGAGCCCTGGTGCCGTGCCACCGCCCGCCGCTCCACCGCTCCCTTCAGCGCTGCCAGCACCGCCCGGCCCGCTGATCGGTCGCGCGCGTGACGTTGCTGCGCTGCGGTCGCTCCTGATCGAGCGCGAAACGCGCCTGCTCACGCTCACCGGCCCCGGTGGCGTCGGCAAGACGCGAGTGGCGCTGCAGCTCGCCGCCGACCTACGTGACGCATTTGCCGACGGCGTCTGGTTCGTCGATCTGGCCCCCCTCAGCGACCCGGCGCTGGTGCCGGCGGCGATCGTGCGCGCCCTCGGGTACGAGTCAGGCGCTGCGCCGGCGGCGGTTTTGACGCGCGTGCTGCGCGACCAACATGCGCTGATCGTGCTCGACAATTTCGAGCAGGTTGTTGGTGCCGCGCCGATCATCGCGCGGCTCCTGGCGGCCGCGCCTCATCTCACCATCCTGGTCACGAGCCGCGCTCCGCTGCGCCTCACCTACGAGCAGGAGTACGCCGTTCCGCCACTGGAGCTCCCGCCAGTGCAGCAGGGGCGCGCGCTCGACACCTACGCGGCTGTGCAGCTCTTCGTCCAGCGCGCCCGCGCCGTCCAGCCGCAGTTCGTGCTGACGGCGGAAAATGGAGCGGCGGTGGCGGCAATCTGTCGGCGCCTCGATGGCCTGCCGCTGGCGATCGAGCTAGCGGCAACGCAAGTGCGGCTGCTCGCGCCGCCGGTGCTGCTCGGGCGGCTTGATCGGCGCCTGGCGCTGCTGACCAGCGGGCCGCGCGACCTGCCTGCTCGGCAGCAGACGCTGCGCGCCACGCTGGACTGGAGCTACCACCTGCTGGGCGCGCGCGCACGACGGCTCTTTGCACGGCTCGGGGTGTTCGTAGGCGGAGCGACGCTGGAAGCGATCGAGGTAGTGTGCGGCACATCCGAGCGAGGTAGCGTGCTCGCGGACCTGACTGCCCTGGCCGAACAGAGTCTGATCCGCACGGTCGCGAGCGCCGAGGGCGAGCCTCGCTTCGCAATGTTGGAGACCATCCGTGAATACGCGCTGGAGCAGCTGACGGCCGGCGGCGAGGAGCCGACCACCCGTGTGTGTCACGCGGCCTGCTACCTTGAGCTCGCCGAAGCTGCCGTGCCGCGGCTGCGCGGGCCGGAGCAGGTTCGCTGGCTGGACTCGTTGGAGGCGGACCATGACAACCTGCGCGCCGCCCTGGAGTGGTACCTTGGATCGGGCGGTATCGAGGAGGCGATGCGCCTGGCCGGAGCGCTGCACTGGTTTTGGGATCGGCGCGGGTATCTGGACGAGGGGCGTGCGCGGATTCAGGCAGCGCTCGCTGCCGCCGCGGCTATCACAGCGTCGAGCGACTCCCTCCTGCGTGCGCGGGCGTGGGCGCTCGTCGGCGCAGCGGCGCTGGCCTTTGATCAGGGCGACCGCGCCCCCGTGACCGGATTGGCCGAGGAGAGCGCCGCGCTGTTCCGGCAGCAGGGCGATCGCCGCGGGCTGGCGCTGTCGTTGCTGCGGCTGGCCTTCGTGCGCAGCGCATCTGATCCACAGGCGGCGCGCGACCTGCTCGCTGAGGCGATCGAGCACGCACGCGCCTCGGGCGAACCCTGGTTTGTCGGGCTCGCACTGTTTGTGTCGGCACAGGCGGCGCTCTTTGGCCCGAACGACACGGCTGTCGCGCGGGCCTGTATCACAGAGGCAGTACCAGCGCTCCAGATGAGTGGCGACCCCTATCTGCTCGGGCACGGCATGGGCATACTGGGAATGGTCGATCTTGCCGAAGGCAACCTGGCGGCCGCTCGCGCGTCCTTAGAGCATGGCCTTGCGATGGTACGCACGCTGCGCGATACGCGCTCCGTCGCACTGCTGGCCGCCACGACCGCCGACGTGGCCCGCTGCCAGGGCGAGTACGCCCGCGCGGCGGAGCTGTACGGCGAGAGCCTGGCGCTGTACCACCAGCTGGGCAATCGCGTCGAGATCCCGGCCATTCTCCACAACCAGGGCTACGTGGCCCTCGGCACGCGTGATGATGCGGCGGCCCGGGATTTGTTCGCTGAGAGCCTGCGCCGCCAGCACGCTGCCGCTAACGTGGCCGGCATGGCCGAGGGGTTAGCTGGGATAGCCGCGCTTGCCACACGGCAGGGACGACTGGAGTCGGCCGCCCGGCTCTTCGGCGCCGCCGAGACGATCCACGCATCGAACCCCGCGCCGATCTGGCCCGCCGAGCGATTTGAGATCGACCGGCACACGCAGCAGCTGCGCCGCCGACTGCCCGCGTCGATATGCGCGCAGCTCTGGCGCGAAGGTCAGGTCTTCTCCACCGAGCAGGCGATCGCGTATGCGCTGGCAGACGAAGGGCACGCCATTGCGCAGAAGCCTCGGCCGCGCATCGGCAGCCTGACCGAGCGCGAGCGCGAGGTCGCAGCCCTGATCGCACAGGGCGTGACAAACCGGGCGATTGCCGAGCAGTTGGTGATAAGCGAGCGCACCGTCGAGCGACACGTCGCGAATATATTCGCCAAACTGGACCTCAGCTCGCGCACCCAGATCGCCATCTTCGCCGTGGAGACCGGCCTCATACGCCGCGGCGCGTAAGCGGTCCCCCATACGCCCCCAGATAAGAAACATGGGTGTTTCCCCCGATGCCGGCGGCGGCGGGCGCTGCTAGACTCAGGCTGCCGCTGGTGCACAGGGTATCAGTCGATAGCACAGCGACAATGGAGACAGACGGCCTGCTCGATGGGTTGTGAAGCGGACAACCGCACCGCACAGGCTATGCAGCGCGAAGGAGAATGACTTGGATCATACTGCATCACAACTAACCGATCATGCCGGCGTGCGGGTTCCACCCCCGCTGATCTATCTCGTGCTCTTTGGGCTCGGACTGCTCCTGCACCAAATCGTGCCGTTTACCATCCCACCGTCGTTTCCTGCGCGTGCGGCGGCGCTATTCTTCCTCGGCTGCTACGTGCTTCTGTTTGGATGGAGCTATTTGCTGTTCCGGCGCGCCCAGACCAGCATAGTGCCGGTCAAATCGAGCGCCGCCTTGGTGGTGAGTGGCCCCTACCGGCTGACGCGCAACCCGATGTACCTGAGCTTGTTGTGCGTATACGTCGCCGTGGCGCTCTGGTTTGGGGTGGGCTGGGCGCTCATCCTCGTGCCGCTTCTGGTGCTGGCAGTGCAGCGGCTGGCGATCGCCAAAGAGGAGCGCTATCTTGAGCGGAAGTTTGGCGACGCCTACCGTCAGTATCAAGCACAGGTACGACGGTGGATCTGAACCATAAGCGCCAGATCGACGTCAACACAAAGGGAGGTTGGAGTGGTGGAAGGCCCCACTCAGCTTGAATTCGCTTCCTTTGATGAGCATACGCGCTGGCGCAGCAGCGGCTCGCGAATCGCCGCTGCATCCAGCGTGCTCGCGCCGAGAAACGTCACGAATCGCGCAAACCCGCGCGCCAATGCCTCCGCGAATGCCTCATCGCTGCCGAGGGCCGCATCCTCCAGCCACAGGCCCAGGACGACGAACGTGTTGGTCGCCCGGTCGAGCTTGCTGTCGAATCGCGCGACCAGCCGGTCGCCCCACAACACCGGCAGCGTGTAGTAGCCGAACTTGCGCTGGTGCTCGGGCTTGTAGACTTCCCATATATAGTCGAAGCCAAACAGGACTTTGGCGCGCCCGCGCGCGCTGACCTGGTCGAGCGGCGCCAGGAAGACGACCTCGTCGGTCGTGCTGGTCTCCAGCGGCGCCCAGGCCTTCGGCACGCGCCCCGCGCTCAGCTCGCGCAGCAGGCTGGCGTCGCTGCCGAGCGCGTAGTGCATCGCCTTCCAGCCCTCAACCTGCACCTCGATCATATCGCTATCGGCCAGCATCGCCTCGCGGATCTGCTCGGCTCGTTCAAACGGCACGCCGCGGTGATACGAATCTTGCACGCGGTTCAGGCGCCCCAGGCCGGCGAAGCTGACATCCTTTCGGATCAAGAAGCGGTCGGCCTCGGCCTCGTCGCTTTCGCGAATGAGGTGCGCCGGCGCGACCGTTTCGGTCAGGGCGTAGACGCGCTCGAAGCGCTCGCGGTGGTGGGTCATCACTTCGCCGGTGATCCACAGGTAATACAACGCCAGCGCGCTGTCCTTGCGGCCGCGATAGCTTTGCGTTCGCGTCCGCGACGCCATCTTGAAGTCGCGGTTGCTCACGGTGCCGCGCTCGCGCAGGATCGCCCGCATCTCGACGATCGCGTCGGCGTGGTCGCGGGCGATGCTCAACATGCGCGAGGCGCTCTCGCGCTGGCGGCGCATGACCACGCGCCAGTGCGGCAGCTCGTCCATCGGCCGGACGGCCAGCCAGCCGCCCCAGTCGAAGAACTTGCGCTGCCCATAGGTCGGCTCTTCCCACAGGCCCGGCGTGTAGTCGAGCACGCGGCTGTGCAGCGTGATGTCGTGGCTGCGCGCGATGATCTGCAGCGGGTCGAGCTGCAGGTACTCGATCGCGCGCATGGCCTGCTCGGCGCCCTCGGTGCCGCGCCAGCGCCGCCCCGGCCACAAGCCCTGCTTGCCGAGGATGAAGCGGCGGGCCGTCTCGATGTCGATGTTCAGCGTCATTGTCCTCGTTCCACTACGCCGCGGCCTGGCCCCGCAGAAAGGCGAGCGTGCGATCCCACGCCAGGCTCGCCGCCGCCTGGTTGTACGCCTCGGGGCGGTCGGGCTCGAAGAACCAGTGCCCGGCACCGCTGTAGCGATAGAACGTCGCCGGGCGGCCGGCGCGCCTGATCGCTTCTTCCAGCTCGTCGACATTGGATTGCGGCTCATACGGGTCGTTCTCGGCAAAGTGGCCGAGGTAGGCTGCTTTCGAGCCGTTAAAGTCGTCGCCTCCCGTCCCGTAGAAGATCACGACGGAGCTGATGTGCTCGGGGTCGGCGACCGAGAGATCCAGCGCGTAAAACGCGCCCAGCGAGAAGCCAATCACGGCAAGGCCGCCCTCGGCCCGGCCGGCACGCTCCCCCAGAAAGCGCACCGCGTCGGCGATCTCGCTCTTGGCCTGGATGTGGTTAGCATCGAGCGCTTGGCCAAGGGTTTCCGCATCGGCAATGGTGTCTGCGACCTTACCATGATAGAGGTCTGGGGCGAATACTACGAAACCGGATTCAGCGAGTCGCGCGCAGAAAGCCTTGATGGTGTCGTTCAGGCCCCACCAGGCGTGAAGCACCAGCACGCCCGGTGCTTCGCCGCGCTCGGGCCTTGCCAGGTAGCCGCTGGCGCCCTGGTTGCCACCGTACTGCACAAACTCCTGCGATATCCGCTCTCCCATCTCAAGCTCCTTTCTCTATGGCCGAACGCTTCCGGCTCACGACGCGCTCGATCTGCCTGACGTGCGGCCGCTCGTGCTCGGCAAGCCACCGCGCATAAAACAGCACGGTTCGTTCCAGGGGTTTGCCCGCCCCTGTCAGGGTCGCCGCCCGCGCCCAGCCTTGCGGCGGCAGCGGCTCCAGAGTCGCCAGGAGCTCGGCTCGCTGCGCGGTAAAGGCCTCCAGCGAGCGCTGGAACGCCTGCTCGCGATAGTCGGTCTGGTCGATCCACGTTGTGGGATTGACCGCCCGCAGGGTCGGGTGGTCGTGGGCGATCATCTCGGCTATGCAGCCGCCCCACATGTCGGCGCACGCGCGCAGGTGGGCCAGTATCGCATTGACCGACCACTCGTCAGCAGCGGGCGCGGCAAGCAATTGCGCCGGCGCCAGGCCGGCGGTCAGGGCAATGATGCGCGGCGGCGCTGCGGCGAGCAGGGCCAGCACCTCCGCGCTGGTGAGTTGTCGCTTGGGCACGTGGCATGCTCCTTCAGGCGATCGGCGCGCTGCTTCGTTAGTCTCGCGCTGCATACCAGTCCAGCACGCGTAAGGCGCGCAGCGTGTTCCAGCGGCTCGGCCGGCCCGCGCCCTCGTCCGTCTCGGCCGGCATCTTGCCGGGGTGCTGGGTCTCGAGCGGCCACCGGCCGTCGTCGTCGCGCTTGGACGCGACCAGGTCGATCGCCTCGGCTACGCGCTCGTCGGGCGCGACGCCGGCGCGGCGCAGGTACTCGAGCCCGCGCAGCACGTCGTAGTGCCACCATGTCGGGAAGGCGAAGCGCGTCCACGCGGCGTCGACGACCTCGCCGGTCGAGCGGCGGCGGAGCAGGCGTCGCTCGAGCAGGTACTCCTGCCCGCGCAGACGGGCCGCGGTCAACGCCGGGCCGCCCCCGCCGGCCCGCTCGTGCTCGAGCAGCGCCTCGAGCACGCAGATCGTGGTGTTGAACGACGACCGCGTCGAGCCGTCGGGCGCCTCGCAGTTCCAGCCGCCGTCGGCCAGCTGCTCGCCGAGCAGCCGGTCGACGATGCCCTGGACGTCCTGGCCGAAGTAGGCGCCGCTCGCCGCCACCTGCCCATTGATGCAGGGCTCGATCTCGCCGGCGAAGAAGGGGTTGCGGTCGCATTCCTGCGGGCCGCACCCTTGCCACGTCACGCGGTCGCGGACGAGGCCCACCGCGCGGCGCGCCGCGTCGCTGGCGGGATCGAGGCCCATCTCGCGCAGCAGCGACAGGACGTGCATCGTGGAGTCCCAGCCGCGGTTCCACGCTGCGCCGCCCCAGCGCCCGTCGGGCGCCTGGAGGGCGAGCAGCCGCGCGCCCGCGCCCTCGGCCGCGACCCGCGCGCGCTCGGCCGCGACCTCCTCCGCGGGCGCATCGGTCAGGTCGCGCAACGCCTGCCAGCGGATCGAAGGGTCCGAGTCGAGCAGCCAGCGTATGGCCGAGCTCTTCGGCTTCAGGGCTTGCCGTTTGGCTGGATTGGTCGCCATCTGCGCCTCCCTCCTTCCTTTGGTTATGGGTCGCCCGCCTGGTAGAAGCGCTTATAGTATCCTTCGAGCAGCACGTAGGATGCCGCCAGCCGGTGGTCACGCCGAGCGCGCGGAGCTGCGCCAGATCGCGCAGCGTGGTCTCGCGCGAGCCACAAAGATGCTTTGAATCTGGTCGCCAGCTAATGATGAGCTAATGGTCTACAAATGGTGGGCTGTTAACGTGGCAGCAGACCAAGCACACACCCTGAGAGCGTGATGGGCCAGCTCCCGCAATCCTCCCTGCTGGGCCTGAGGCGCAAGCATGCCCAACAGCCCTGGCGCGTCACGCAGAACGACTCATGGCTCTCTGGTAGGCCATGCTCGTACGAAAGGAAGTGAACGATCAATGAACGGCTATCACACCACGCTGTTGCGCCTCGGGCAACTCGCCGCGGCCCTCGCACTGGTGCTGGCGTTGGTCGGACTGACCACACCCACCGCTCGTGCCGCCAGCCTCACAGTGACGAGCACCGCCGATAGCGGCGCTGGCTCGCTGCGCCAGGCGATCGCCGACGCGGCCTCCGGCGACACGATCACCTTCAACTTGAGTGGCTGCCCCTGCACGATCACGCTGGCGAGCCAGCTGACGATCGACAAGAACCTGACGATCACGGGACCCGGCGCAGGCCAGTTGACCATCAGCGGGAACAACGCCGTGCGCGTGTTCCAAGTGAATGCGGGCAGCACGCTGAACCTCAGCGGCGTCACCGTGGCCAATGGCAACGTCGGCACCTCCGACAACGGCGGCGGCATCGCGAACAGAGGCACGCTGACGGTGTCTGGCAGCACATTCTCGGGCAATAGCGGCCACTTCGGCGCTGCCATCTTGAACGTTGATGGCACGCTGACGGTGTCTGGCAGCACCTTCTCCTCCAACAGCGCCTTCGACGGGGGCGGCATCGAGAATATCAGTGGTACGGTGACCGTGTCTGGCAGTACCTTCTCGGGCAATAGCGCCTCCACCGATGGCGGCGGCATCGATAGCCTCGACGGTACGCTGACGGTGTCTGGCAGCACCTTCTCCTCCAACAGCGCCTCCGAAGGCGGCGGCATCTTCGAGCTCGACACCGCAACGACGATATCCAACAGCACCTTCTCCGGCAACACCGCCTCTGAGGAAGGCGGCGGCATCTGGGCGCTCAGCAACCAGTTGAGCCTGAGGAACACGACGCTCACCAACAACCGGCCAGGCGGGAACTGTGGCGGTCTCATAGACCTCAGCAGCGACGACGGCGGCAATCGGACCGACGACCGCACCTGTGATTTCTTCTCTGTCCCCGACGATATCAGCCTCAATCCCTCCAGCGTGGCCGAGGAACAGCCCGCAGGCACAACGGTTGGCAGGTTATCCACCAACGCCTTTGGCGGCAGCTACACCTACGCGCTCGTCAGCGGCGCAGGTAGCACCGATAACGCCAGCTTCACCATCAGCGGCGATACCCTCAAGACCGCTGCGAGATTTGACTACGAGACCAAGACCAGCTACTCCATCCTCGTGCAGTTGACGGATGATCTCGGCTTAACCGTTGTCAAGAGCTTCACGATCAACGTCACCGACGTGGCTGAGAACGTTGCGCCCGTCGCCAACAACGACAGCTTCAGTACAAATGAGGACACGGCCCTCACAGGCAACGTGCTCGCCAACGACACCGACGCCGATAACAATACCCTTACGGCCATCAAGGTCAGCGATCCGGCTCACGGCGCCGTCACGCTCAACAGCAACGGTAGCTTCACCTACACCCCGGCGGCCAACTACAACGGCCCGGACAGCTTCACCTACAAGGCCAACGACGGTACCGTCGACTCGAACGCGGCGACGGTCAACCTGACTGTGAATGCGGTCAACGACGCGCCAATCGCTACAGGCGACAGCTACAGCACGAATGAGGACACGGCGCTCACCATTAATGCGCCGGGCGTGCTGGGCAACGACAGTGACGTCGAGGGCAATACGCTCACGGCGGTGAAGGTGAGCGACCCCGCCCACGGCAGCGTCACACTCAACGCCAACGGCAGCTTCACCTACACCCCTGCGGCGAATTACAACGGCTCGGATAGCTTCACCTACAAGGTCAATGACGGCACGAACGATTCGAATGTGGCGACGGTCAACCTGACGGTGACTGCGGTCAATGATACGCCAACGATTGCGGTTGCTGCGGGCGGCGCGTGTGTGAGCGACACCAGCGGGCAGGCCAAACTGGTGTTGGCCGATACCGATACTTCGCTCGGCAGTCTGCAACTCAACATCACGACCTCAAACAGCGCGCTGGTGCCGATTAACAACATCACCATCAGCGGTACGGGCACTAGCCGCACTGCAACCATCACGGCGGTGAGTGGCAAGACCGGCATGGCAGTAATCACCTTCACTGTCAGCGATGGGCAACTGACTAGCAGCGTGACCGTGACCTTACATGCGGGTGGCAACGGCAACGACGCGCTCGCGGGCACGGATGGTGCCGACATCCTGTTCGGGCAGAACGGCGACGACACGCTGACTGGTAAAGGTGGGATCGACCTCTTGTGCGGTGGGCGCGGCAACGACACGCTCATCGGCGGGAGCGGTGCCGACCGTTTTGACGGCGGCCAGGGTACCGATACCGCGAGCGACTACATCGTCGCCGAGGGCGACACGCAAACGAATATTCCGTAAACCTCGCTCGGTTTCAACTGCGCGCCCCTAAGAAATTTCCAGGGGCGCGCACCATTTCCGCCGACGCCAGACAATTGGCATTAAGTGGGTTGATTACCACAGCCGCAACTGCACAGCCGCTCGTCGCCCATCGAGTAGCACGTACGGCGCGGCCCAGGCCGTGGTGACGCCCAGTGCGCGCAGCTGCGCTAGGTCGCGCAGGCGCGCCTCGCGGCGGGCGGCGATGATCCGGTCGGCGCTCTTCGGGCCGATCCCCGGCACCTTCAGCAGCGCCAGGCGCGACGCACGGTTGACCTCGATTGGCTCATGCAGATGCCGCTCGGCCCAGGCCTGCTTGGGCGTGCGGTCGCGCGGCAGCAGCCCAGCGTCGTCGAAGGGTAGGTCGGCGGCGTGGAAGCCGTAGTCGCGCAGCATGAAGTCGGCCTGGTACAGGCGCAAGGCGCGCGTCGGATCTTCGGCGGGCATGTCGGCGAAGGGCGAGCGCTCGATCGGGTGGAAGGCCGAGAAGTACGCGCGCCACAGCCCCAGCTCGCGATGCGCGCGGTCGATCGTATCCAGCAGCTCGCGGTCGCTCTCGCCGGCCGCGCCGACGACGAACTGCGTGGTCAGACTCTTGGCCGCCTTGCGGCCCTCGGCGCGCGCGCGGCGCATCAGCTCGGCCGCCCAGGCCATGCGGCCCCACATGCTGCTCGCGAACTCCTTGTCGGGCGCGAGGTCGCGCAGCCGCGCCTGGTTGGGCGCTTCGAGATTCAGGGATACACGATCCGCTAGCTCGACCGCCCGCTCGACGTACTCGAACGACGCGCCGGGGATGAGCTTGAGGTGGATGTAGCCGGTGTAGCCATCTCTGAGCCGCAGCCGCTCGACGGTCGCGAGCATCTTCTCCATGGTGGTGTCGGCGTCGGGCACGATGCCGGAGGAGAGGAACAGCCCGTCGACGCGCCGCGCGCGCTGGAGCGAGACGAAGGTAGTCGCCAGCTCGTCGGGCTTGAAGGTGGTGCGCTTGCGCTTGATCGCGCAGGAGGTGAAGCAGTACTTGCAGGCGTAGCGGCAGGCGTTGGTCTGCAGCACCTTGAACAGCCGCGACGTGCCGCCGCCCTCCGGCTTGGCGTTGTAGATGAAGCCGGTGGCGTGGGTGATGCCCTGCTGGATGCTCTGCGTGGCGGGCACGTCGGTCACGTCGTCGGAGGCCTCGCCGCCGAGGATCGCCAGCTTCTGCTGGATATCCGGCTCCATGATGATCGTCGTGCTCATCGCACACCCCCGGCTTAGTGAAACAGATGTGCGGGTATTATATCGCGATCCTGGATCGGATGCAATACATTGTTAGGTGTCCGGGGGCTTGCGCGCCTGGAGCCCAAAATGACGCAGGCTCACGTTCAGCGCTTGGCGCGCATGCCCGGCTGAAACCACACGTGGTGGGTGGCCTCCGGTCCGATCGGAATGGTGCCAGGCATGTGCCACCAGCGCTGCAGCTGAGGTAGCATCGTTTGCCGGAGGGGGCTGGGCGCAGCGCCCCGCCGCCGCCGCCCCGAGGTATGGTATACTCGGCGGCGTGCGACAATGCGTGTGGCAGAGCAGCGCCGGCAGGGCTGGCCGCGGATCGAGACCCTATCCGCGAAGCGCGCCGTGATCCCGCGCCGGCTGTGAAGATGGATCAAACGTGTACGCTACCAAGATCGCCGATGAGCGAGGGCGCACGATGAGCGCGCGCCCCGTGGCGGAGCAGCCGGCCCCCTCTCTCTCGGTCGTCATACCGATCTACGACGAGGAAGAGAACGTCGCGCTGCTGTACGAGCGCCTGACCGGCGCGCTGGCCACGATCGCCAGCTACGAGATTATCGCCGTCGACGACGGCAGCCGCGACCGCAGCTTCGCGCTGCTGCGCGACCTGGCGCGCGACGACCGGCGCCTGCGGGTGGTGCGGCTGCGGCGCAACTTCGGGCAGACGGCCGCCTTCACGGCCGGCTTCGAGCGCGCCCGCGGCCAGGTCGTCGTGACGATCGACGCCGACTTGCAGAACGACCCGGCCGACATCCCGCGCCTGCTCGAGAAGATCGACGAGGGCTACGATGTCGTCAGCGGCTGGCGCGCGCGCCGGCAGGACCCGTTCTGGAACCGGCGCCTGCCGTCGATCATCGCGAACCGCCTGATCTCGTGGGTCACAGGCCTGCAGCTGCACGACTACGGCTGCTCGCTCAAGGCGTACCGCCGCGAGGTCGTGCAGGATCTGCAGCTCTACGGCGAGCTGCACCGCTTCATCCCGGCGATCGCCAGCTGGCAGGGCGTCACCGTCGCCGAGCTGCCGGTCAACCACGCGCCGCGGCGCTACGGCAAGTCGAAGTATGGGATCGGCCGGACGCTGCGGGTGATCCTCGACTTGCTGACCGTGCGCTTCCTGCTGAGCTACGCGACCCGGCCGATGCAGATCTTTGGCCTGCTGGGCATCCTGTTCGGCGGCCTGGGCGGGCTGATCCTGGGCTACCTGGGCTTCGTGCGAGTGGTGCTCGCGCAGCCGATCTCCGACCGGCCGCTCACGCTGCTCGGCCTGCTGCTGATGGTGCTGGGGATGCAGTTCATCAGCATCGGGCTGCTGGGCGAGATGATCGTCCGCTCGATGGGCGGCGGCCAGAACGCCATCTACCGCGTCCGCGAGGAGCTGAACGGCGATGATCAGCCGTCCGGCTGAGAAGATTCTCCCTTGATACAGTCACTTCGGCCCCGCCAGCCGGCCCGCGAGCTGATCGTGCTGCTGGCGCTGATCGTCGCGGCGCTCGCGCTGCCGCAGCTGGCCTACCGCGCCCCGCGCGCGGCCGGGCTGCCGATCGACGCGCAGCCGGTCATGCTGCCGCTGGACGGCTTTCACGAGGTCGAGCAGTTCGCCGACCGGCCGGGGCTGTACCGCTGGACCCGCGGCCCTGCCACGCTCAGGCTGCCGAACCCCGGCGGCCCTGCTGTGCTGCGGGCCGTGCTGGCGGGCGGGCCGGGGCGATCGGTCCCGGCGCAGGCGCGGGCCGGCGAGTCGGCGGTCGCGTTCACGGTGCGGCCCGAGCCGCGCAGCTACCTGCTGGCGCTGCCTGCGACAGGCGGCGAGCGGGTGGCGCTGCAGCTCGACGCGCCGCTGGTGGCCGCCGGCAATCGCGAGCTTGGCCTGGTCGTCGGAGATATGCGCATTGCCGGCGGCGGGACCGCCCCAAGCAGGGTGCCGCTGGCGCTGGCGATTGCCACGGCCGGGCTCTACCTGCTGCTGCGGCAGGCCGGCCTGCGGCGCGCCTACGCGGCCGCGGGCGTGCTGGCCTTCCAGATCCTGGCGCTGCTGTGGCAGGTCGCCGGGCTGTGGCGCTACGGCCTGCTCGGCCAGCTGCTGCTGCTGGTGGGCGCGGCCGGCCTGGCAGCCGTCGCGCTTGAGCGGATCTGGCCGCCCGTGCCCTCGCCGGAACAGCCAAGGGCCAGGCTGACGCGGCGCGACTGGCTGATCGTCGCCGCGCTGATCGGGGCGGCGCTGTGCGTGCGCCTGCCCTGGCTGGCCGCGCCCGACCCGGTCGGCGACCTCGAGCTCTCGGGGCGGCGGATGGGCGCGCTGTACGCGAGCGGGCTGGCCGGCGCTTATGGCCAGGACGGCGACTACATGCCGCTGCGGCTGTACTGGCTGCTCGGCTTCAGCCGGCTCGTTCCGCTGCTGGGCGGCGGGTTCGCCGACCCGCTGCCGCCGCCGACACTGATCCTGATCAAGCTGCCCGGCCTGCTGGCCGACCTGTTCACGGTGGCGCTGATCTACGCCTGGGGTCGGCGCTGGCGCGCGGCGCGCGGCGCGGCGATCATCGCGGCGCTGTACACCTTCGCCCCGCCGGTCTGGATGGTGGTGGCCTGGTGGGGCCAGGTCGACGCGATCCTGCTCCTGCCGCTGCTGGGTATGGTGACGCTGCTCGACTGGTCGGGCGGCCGCTGGAGCTGGGCCTGCTGGGCGGTCGCGCTGCTGATCAAGACGCAGGCGATCATCTTCGCGCCGGTGCTCTTCGTCGCCACGCTGCGGCGGCACGGCTGCCGCAGCGTGGCCCAGGGCGGCGCGCTTGCGGCGGCGCTGCTGGCGGCCGGCGGCGCGCCGATGGCGCTGGCGGGCCAGGGGCCGGGCATGGCGCAGGCCTACATCGGCGCGGTCGGGCGCTTCCCGCAGATCACCAATCGCGCCTACAACCTGTGGTACCTGGTGACGCTGGGCGCGGGCCGCTCCGACCTCGACCGGGCGCTGGGGCCGCTGAGCTACCGGCTGGTCGGCATGCTGTTGCTGGGCGGCGCGGCGCTGCTCGCGTGCGCGGCGCTGTGGCGGCGGAACGACGGCCCGGCGCGGGTGGAGGCCGCCGCGGTGGTGGCGCTCGCGTTCTTCATGCTCCCCACACAGATCCACGAGCGCTACCTGTTCTTCTCGCTGGCGTTCCTGGCCCTGCGCGCGCCGAGCGATGGGCGCGTGCTGATCGCCTACGTCATCCTGGTCGCCAGCGCGACGCTGAACACGCTCGGGGCGCTGAGCGGCTTCAGCCCGGCCGCGACGGCGGCGATCGCGTCATCGCCGCTGCCCGTGACAATCGCGGCGGTCAACCTGGTCGTTCTGGCGGCGCTGGTCGGACACCTGCTTGTGACGAGCTGGCGCGACCCAGGAGCCGCCGCTGCCCCCGATCGACGGCGGGCGTTGTCCCCACCGTGACAGCCACTATGGATGATGATTGACCGAAACGGCATAGACGATGAACAAACGCCGCAACCGCACGCTCCTCGTCGTCGCTCAGCTCGTGGTGAGCGCCGGCCTGCTGCTGTACCTGCTCAGCCAGGTCAACGTGGCGCGGCTGCTGCAGCTGTGGGGCGGCGTCAGTCAGCCGCTGCTGTGGCTGGCGCTGGCCCTGCAGCTCGGCGGCGTGCTGATCAGCTCGCTCAAGTGGTGGCTGCTGCTGCGCGCCTCAGGCCAGCCGGTGCCGTATGGCTGGACGGTGCGAACCTACCTGATCGGCCAGTTCTTCAGCAACTTCCTGCCGACCATGATCGGCGGCGACGCGGTGCGGATCTACTACCTGAACCGACGGATCGGCCGCCCGGCGATCGCGATCGCCTCGGTGTTCGTCGAGCGCGTGACTGGGTTTCTGGCGCTCACGGCGATCGCAGCGGCCGCGCTCGGGCTGCGCGCCGGCGCCCTGAGCGGGCAGCTGCTGCTTGGCGTCGTGGCGTGCGTGCTGGTGGCCGCCGCCGGGCTGGTGGTCGCCTTCGCCGCGCCCTGGCTGGTGCGCCTGGCGACGCGCCTGCCGCTGCCGGACGCGCTCTCGTGGCGGCGGCGGCTGCGCTCGTTCGCCGACTCGATGGCGACC
Source organism: Candidatus Ribeiella danica (assembly GCA_016717335.1). Lineage (GTDB taxonomy): Bacteria > Chloroflexota > Chloroflexia > Chloroflexales > Roseiflexaceae > Ribeiella > Ribeiella danica. The sequence continues at coordinate 2,694,905 of JADKFS010000001.1, read as the reverse complement.
TACTACGCCTACCCGGCCGCCCTGGCGCTGGTGATCGCGCTGGCGTTCGGCTACCAGTTCAGCTGGGTGGCCGAGAACTACGTGGCCGCCCGCTCGCTGGGCCTCGGCGTCCCACCCGCGCTGGTGGCGCTGATGGTGCCGGTCAGCGACATCGTCGGCCTAGTGCCGATCTTCTTCAACAGCCTGGGCGCGCGCGAGGGCACGTTCGTGCTCCTGCTCGGCCAGGCCGGCGTGCCGGCCGAGAGCGCGCTGGCCGTGTCGTTTCTGATCTTCGCGGTGCGCCTGGTCACCAGCCTGCTCGGCGGCGCGCTGTACGCCTTCGGCGGCGTCGAGCGGCTGCGCGGGAAGATCGGCGCGGAGTCCGAGCAGCTGGGCCGCGATAGCTGAGGAGGCTATCTGAGCCGCCGAGAGGCTGATGCAGAGGTCTATTGCGCTCCTCCACAGCCGTACCACTGCAAGTGTAGCATCAGCTAGTACAGCTTTCCAGGCGTTCGTTGCTGGTTGTCGCCCGTTGGTTCTGCGGTTCTGTGGCCACGGAACTGCAGTACCGCAGCACCGATCGTGGCCACCCAAACCCGACACGAGCTTCCGGAACCTTGTACTAGTCCAATGCCACGCAATCACATAGGCAGAGATGTTCCGCGTGTACCCATCCGATTGTCTGATCGGTGTTGATCAGCCACCACCGATCTCTGATACAATCACAAGAGTATCAGTACAAAGCTTGCAGGATATTCAGATGAGAATTATCCATGAAGAAGTGCTCATCAACCGAGGTGACATTGCAGAAACAGAAGAATGGCGAACCATATATGCCGAGATCCATCAGGCCATAGACGCAGTCGTATGGCCTCCCGGCTCGGATCAATTTATCATTAACCCCGCGCTACACGGAAATGGAGTAAAGCCAATCAAAGACGGTTGCATGATTGCCTTGCGGGAAAAGTTCGGATGGCGTATCGAAGCCCCTGTCTTTATCAGGGAATCCAGTAAACCTGGCAAAGTCGATGCCGTGCGAAGCACACCGCTCGGCGATTTCGTCTTCGAGTGGGAGACAGGAAACATCTCTTCAAGCCATCGATCTCTCAATAAGATCGTGCTTGGATTGATTCGCGAGCTAATCATAGGCGGTGTTCTTGTCTTACCAACTCGTAAACTCTACCCGTATTTGACCGATCGTGTTGGGAACTATGAGGAGCTCTTCCCCTATTTTCCTGTGTGGAAACGAATTCCAGTTCAACGTGGTATCATGATCGTAATCGCGGTTGAGCAGGATTTAACAGATGGCCAAATACCTTTGATCCGCAAAGGGACAGATGGTCGGGCTCTGGTCTAAGATTTATACTGGCCATTACCTTCAAACATTTTGAGCTGTATTGTACCATTACGACGTTTACTATGACCGCGAGACGACTCCCACTCAATATATTTACCATTCTGGAGATCTGATAGGCGTTGCATAGCAGCGCTTACATCGCCTATTTCAATCCCCATCCACCTTCGATGCATTTTTTCGGCGGCAAAGTATGTTGTACCAGAACCGCCAAATGGATCGACCACTAAGTCCCCTGGATTTGTAGAAAGTGCAATAATCCGCTCAAGCATGATAGGAGCCAACTCATTAGCTGCACGACTCTTATACTTGCTGTGACGTACAGGTGGTATATCATCCCAGATATCTTCGACTGGAGTCCAAAGTTGTGTATGATCATGATCTTCCTCATGCGCAAACTCCCAGACGTCTTCGGGGGCGTCGAAAACATCCATCAAATTTAGTCCTCGCTCGTTTAGTTTATTTCGGTGCCCACCATAATCCCTAATCTCCTTGCCACAGTGACGGCAAACAGGAATAGGGATATATACCTTGTTGAAGGTCGTTGGATCTCCCTTTGTATAATAAATCATTCCATAGTGGGCAGGTGATAGTTTCTTACCTCGCGGGAAAGCCTTTGGCATACGACATGCAATCCAATGCCTAAAAGATAGACCTTGCGCATTCAAAAATGAACCATACTCAATAAGCCACATGGGTAAATTGAATACAAATAAACTACCCCCGGGCTTGAGAATTCGTGTCGACTCTTGCAGCCAGGTTTTTGACCAAGCAAGATATTCTTCATTCTTCAAGCTATCAGAAATTTCTTTGCCATAATCCTTTCCCAAATTAAAAGGAGGATCTGCAAACACAAGGTCAGCGCAATTATCAGGCATCCCCTGTAACATATAGATACAGTCGCCTCGAAACAATTGGCCAAGATCAGTTTGATAGACGAGGCTATAGCGATCGTTGCTATGCAGCGCTACGGATGGATGTAGATCACTCATCGTTCACCTCGTCTATACGAAAAACCCAGTACAGATATAGCAATTCTAAATGAATCGTAAACGCGCGCCAACGCAAAGCGGGGGTGCGGGGACGCAGCTCCCGAAGAAACCTTTCTCCCCGCTTCACAAGTCCCGTAGGACTGCTATAGTACCATATCTATTGTCAATTGTCAATAGAATTCTCGCCTGTCGTTCGGGGAGCGTAAGGTCTCCCTTCAGGGAGACTTAGGTAACGCTCTAGTTCTGTCTCTTCGATATAGTGGTAGCGGCCGAGCCTTACTGCCCTGATTTGTTGGTTGACGATAAGGGTGTGTAGTCGCTGGCGAGTAATCCCGATCCGCTTGGCCGCCTCCGACACAGGAATCAGCGTAGAGCTACCCATCAATGTCTAATAACCCCTATGCCAATCTTCCATATAGAGTACCACATGTATACTCTATTGGCGACGTGTCGAATACGCCACTACGCCTGTGTCTCCAACAGCGCCGCACAGCTCTGATACCAATCCGCGTTCTGGCATACAAACTTGTATCGCGCTCTGTTGCGCTGCACCTGCCTGCAAAGTTATACACGGGAACGTGGATTGGTATGAGAACGCAACGATTTCGAAGTTCAACACGACCGGCCAGGGGGCAATCGCTCACCCTGTGCTACAATAGGGCACTCTCACGAAAGGACTCAGCCATGACACAGACGAGCGACACAGCGGAGTATCGCTTCTTCTTGGCCGGCGAGTGGCAGGCCGGCGCGCCCTACACGGTCGCCTGCCCCTACGACGGCGCGCCGGTCGGCACGGTCCACCGCGCCGGGCCGGCCGAGCTGGAGCGGGCCATCCAGGCCGCAGCCGGCGCCTTCGAGGTCACGCGCAAGCTGCCCGGCCACCGGCGCGCGGCCATCCTGCGCAAGGTCTCCGAGACGCTGGCGGCGCGCGCCGAGGAGCTGGCCCGCACGATCGCGCTCGAGGCCGGCAAGCCGATCAAGCAGGCGCGCGTCGAGGTCGGCCGCAGCGTCACGACCTTCTCCAGCGCCGCGGAGGAGGCCACGCGCTTCCACGACGAGGTGCTGCACCTCGACGCGCTGGCTGGCGGCGAGAATCGCCCGGCGATCGTGCGGCGCTTTCCGATCGGCCCGATCGCGGCGATCTCGCCGTTCAACTTCCCGCTGAACCTGGTGGCCCACAAGCTGGCGCCGGCGATCGCGGCCGGCTGCCCGGTGGTGCTCAAGCCGGCCTCGCAGACGCCGATCTCGGCGCTCAAGCTGGCCGAGATCATCGCCGACGCAGGCTGGCCGGCCGGCGCGCTGAGTGTGCTGCCGATGAACAGCAGGGACGCCGGGCCGCTGGTCGAGGACGAGCGCTTCAAGCTGCTGACCTTCACCGGCTCGCCGTCGGTCGGCTGGGATATGAAGCGCCGCGCCGGGCGCAAGCGCGTCACGCTCGAGCTGGGCGGCAACGCCGGCTGCATCGTGCACTCCGACGCGAACCTGGCCTACGCGGCCGAGCGCTGCGTGGCGGGCGGCTTCTCCTACGCCGGCCAGAGCTGCATCAGCGTCCAGCGGATCTTCGTGCACCAGCCGGCCTATGAGGAGTTCATGGACAGCTTCGCCCCCAAGGTCCGCGCGCTCAAGGTTGGCCACCCGCTCGACGACGCCACCGACCTGGGCTCGCTGATCAGCGCGAGCGACGGCGAGCGCGTCGGGGCGTGGCTGGCCGAGGCGCGCGCCGCCGGGGCCGAGTGCCTGGTGGGCGGCGACGTGAAGGGCGGCGTGGTCTCGCCGACGGTGGTGGTCAAGGCCGGGCCGGAGCTGCGGGTCAACAACCAGGAGATCTTCGCGCCGGTCGTGACCGTCCAGACCTACGCGGACTTCGAGGACGCGCTGCGCGCCGTGAACGACAGCGACTACGGGCTGCAGGCCGGCCTGTTCACGCGCGACGTCGGGCGGATCTTCCGGGCCTACGAGGAGCTGGAGGTCGGCGGCGTGATGGTGAACGAGGTGCCGACCTGGCGGATCGACCCGATGCCGTACGGCGGGGTCAAGCAGTCCGGCTTTGGGCGCGAGGGGCTGCGCTACGCGATCGAGGAGATGACCGAGCCGAAGCTATTAGTTATCAACCTCTCTTAGCCAGTCGTCGGTAGTCAGTCGTCAGTCGTCAGTACCGCTGCGTATCGTCGATGATCGCCGGTACTGACGACTGACATCTGGCGACTGACTACTGGGTCACCCAGGCCCGCCACTCGTCGGCCAGCTCGTCCAGCGATTTGCCGAGCACCTTCTGGTAGCTGGCCGAGCCGGGCGCGCGGCCGCGGCCGCTGGCGTAGAGCGCGTCGAACTTCTTCCAGCCGTACTGGCGCGTCAGGTAGTCCACGAACGAGGCCCACAGCTCGTAGGCGTTGTCGGCGCCCGATCGCTCGGCCGTGGTCAGGCGCAGCGGGATGCCGGCGCCGCGCAGCTGCCGGGCGCGCTCGCGCCAGCTGGACGCATCGCACTGGTCGAGCCAGCGGATGCTGGCGATCCAGGTGGCCAGGCCCTCGTGCAGGATCGTGTCGGCGCGGCGCTGGGCCGCCTCGCCGTAGCGCTGGGCCTCGAGGTGGTGCCCCAGCTCGTGCATAACGATCGTGACCGCGCGGCCGGTGTCCTCGCCGGGCCGGTAGTACAGCTCGACGCGCGCCTCGCTGGTGTAGGCCATCCCGCGCACGCCCTTCTTCGGCGGGGTGCGGTAGAAGCCGATCGAGACGCGGTGTTTAAGCGTGGTGCCGAACTGGTCCTCGGCGGCGCGCAGCACGCGCTCGAACTTGGCCGACAGCGCCTTGATCTGATTCGGGCTGAAGGTGCTCTTGCCGACGTACAGGTCGAGCCGCTCGGTCTGCGCCACCAGCTCGCCGCGCATGCGCGGCCCGGCGCCCTCGATGCGCGCGGGGACTTGTTTGACCACCGGGGCAGCGCGGGCCGGCGCGGGGAAGCCGGCAGTCTCCGCGCGCCGGAGCTGGGCGTGCGATGGGTGTGAGGCCGGCCATACGCGCAGCGCGGCCGGGGCGCTCGCGCGTGGAAGCGCGCGGCCCGCGCGCGCCGCCTCGGCGTATGTCGATAGCGGGCGCACGGCGATCAGGCCGACGAGCGCCACGGTGCAGAGCAGGAGAGCGATCGGACGATAAGCGATGCGTAGCATGGCATCCCTTCTCTAGGGCACGAGCGTGGTGCCCGGCGGAAGCGAACGATCAATCGCTTCGGACGGGATGAGCCCAGGGTCAAGTTTGTAGAACCTTGTGCCGGCTCATGTACCATAAGGTTCACAAGCTGTCAACTCGGTTCGTACAAAAATGCCTATTGCAAGATGATTAAAACTATGTTATAGTATTGCACAGCCAATGTCACACCTCTGCACACTGCTCCAGCGTATCACGCCCCTCTCGTCCACCCATAGCCGGCGACGCGCATTGCGCCGCCCTCGTGCTGGCACCCAGGAAAGGAACGCAGGATGAGCTCGAACATGTCGCCGCTGAACGGCACCACAGGTTCGCCGCGCCCCGAGGGCGGCAATCGGATGGACGCGTCGTCGCTGCCGAATATCCCAGGGCTTGGTGGGGCGATCGCGGGGCTGGCCGGCGGCCTGGCGATGATGGTCAGCGGTGCGCTGATCGCTGGATCGATGGGGCGCGATATGTGGCTGGAGGCGCGGCAGATCTCGACGGTGTTCTACGGGTCTGAGGCGCTGACCGCGCCGGGGATGCTCAACGCGCCGGTGATCGTGGGCACGATCGTGCACTTCCTGATCGCCGCCGCCCTGGGCGCGCTGTTCGGCATCGTGTCGCGCCGGGTGCTGCTGCTCCCGTCGGACTTCGGCGCGCCGGTGCTGGCCGGCCTGATCTACGGCATGCTGGTCTGGATGGTCGCCTACTTCATCATCCTGCCGTTCGCCGACCCGGCGCTGCTCGACACCTACGCGCCGTCCTTTATCGTGCAGAACCTGGTCTTCGGCATCGTCACCGGCCTGGTGTACGCCCGGCTGCGGCCCTCGCCCTACACGCGCGGCGAGCCGGCGCCCGCGCTGGCCGGCGCGGTGAAGTAAGCTCCTAAACTGCGAGAGCTCAGCGGCAATAAGCGAGGGCGCCACATCCGTGGCGCCCTCGCTTGTGATTGTTCATGTAGTGATCAGCTCTCAATTGCTTACAGGGGGGGCAAATTTCAAAATATTCACAGCCCGAGCCGCTAAAACAGTCAGAACAATTAGCGAAAGAGAAGATTGTATAATCAAGAGGACTTTACTCCAACGCGACAAGAATTTCGTGTCAGTGGGACTGAAAGCAGTGCTTGTTGTAAACGCGAGAAACCAATAGTCAATAAGATTAGGCTCCCAATCCCCCTCCCATTGCTTGATTTCATGTTTCTCTTGTAATGGGAAACAAAAATGATATTTATCACCAAGATCGAGTAACCAATACCAAGTTGCAAAAACCAGAACATTTGCACTCCAGACAATATAAGCATCCCATAAAAGTAGTATATCCGCATCTTTTCTTTTTAAATCCACAGGTAGCATTGATACCAACGCAGCGATACTCAGTGAAAGTTTTAATGTCAATATGCCTGTCGAAATCATCATAACATTCCTGGCCGCAAATCTTATTTTTCTGTAACGTTTATTAACTTCTTCGTTATCTGTTGCTAAGTATTCTTTTCGTCTCATCAAAAACCAAAAATAGAAAGACATAAACAATAGAACTATTTGCGATAAATTGATGGCTACATCAACAGATGACATGTTTTTCGGGAGATTTTGCACCACAAGTGCATATGATAATACAGAATTAATAAAATATATCATTAATATAGTAAATAAGACCGACAATGGTCTCTTTCGACTATTAAATGTGTCTATAGTAAAAATATACAGCCTATGTATGTGGGCATATATAGACGTGGGTTTTCTCTTCATCTATTTTCGAACTCCCACTTCTAATTCTTTTAAATGCTCAATTTCCTGCGCAAGAGAATCAATGGACTCACTGTTATTATATTTGCTTGATTTAATGTATATTCGACGAAATATTTCAATAAAGCGATAAAATAACGAGTATATCAAGTAAAATACAATGATAGAGTATAATGAGATGGATATCTCGCGCAAATACTCTAAAAAAATCGTCGATCCGAATAAAATAGATAATGGTAAGCTGATAGTTAATACAATAAATAACATTATTACGAATTTACTCCTGTGTTTGTGTAAAAAACCATAGGAAATGGAATCATTATTAGAGACAATGGATAAAAAAATAATATAAAGCGGAATAACCGCTAATAATGTAGGTAGCGCAATCCGAGGTATGAATGTATCGTTCATGATAATTACCTCTTGACGTGTTTATGTAACGACGTTGCTTAAATAAATAATAATGACAATGGTTACCGAGAAAGTCTATGTGCTACTGTGTGTCCTCCTTCTTGCAGAGTAAGCCTCGCAAGATCCCGCTTAAAAACAATAGTGCCACAATTACTATGATTGGAGTGAGCCACAACATACTTTGGAAAAAGCTCATTTGATCGATTACCAAAAGAATCTTCTGAAACTCGAGGTTAATGCGAGACAGCATTGTCGGATCATCTAAGGGTGTCGGCGTCGCGGAAATGGTTATTCTAGGTGTCGATGTATCTGTAGAGATAGATGTTGCTGTCAGTGTTGGTGTGCCAATAAGAGTTGATGTTGGCGTTGGTGAATCTGTAAGAATAGGCGTCTTAACCGATGGTTTCCTCGTCGGCGAGTTCGTTGTAGTCGGCACACTGGTCGGCCGCACAAGCGCCCTCGTCGGCGTGACGGTCGGCTGCGCCGGCGTCCTCGTCGGCACACTGGTCGGCTGCACCGGCGTGCTCGGCGGTACGGGTGTATTCGTCGACGCACTCGTCGGCGGCACCCGTGTATTCGGAGATACAGGCGTGTTCGTCGGCGGCGTAACCGGCGTGTTCGTCGGCGGCGTAACCGGCGTGTTCGTCGGCGGCGTAACCGGCGTGTTCGTCGGCGGCGTGACCGGCGTGTCGGTCGACGGCACAACGGTCGGCGTGTCGGTCGACGGCACAACGGTCGGCGTATCGGTCGACGGCACAACGGTCGGCGTATCGGTCGGCACTGGCGTGTCGGTTGGCACGCTGGTGGCTGTAGGAGTGAACCTGGGAGGGTGCACGTCCACCACATTGACCGCGTCGACTTGGGCTCCTTCAGCGCTGCCGGCTGGACGCCTTATGCGTAGATAGTTGTACTGCTCATGGGGAACAACCGCGTCGATGTCGATCAGCACGCCCGTATGGATCGACTGGCCATACAGATCACCCGTCGGAATTCTGGAATTCTCTTTGGGGCCTTCCACGCCATATTGCTCGACGTTTGAATGGCGCCCACTGCCCGGGGCGCGATCCCATACAAAGATCGGCAGCCAGCTATTTCCATCCTTGGAGACCTCAAACAACACCCAATCCAGCGAGATATACTTGTTGGAGCTAGGCGCATACGCCTCGTAGAAGACGAGGTCATAGTCGGGGCTTCCATCGCCGATCAGCGGCTTCTCCAGCTCGACAATCGTGCAGCTCTCGGGTCCGACTGAGAAGATCTTGCCGTCGGGCTCGCCAAAGTTGAGCCTGGAATCTATATTGCCACAAGGAGCGCTCGGCGTTGGAATTGGTGTGTTCGTGACGGTCGGCGTGCTTTCGACGGTTGGTGTATTCTCATCAGTAGTGACATCAGGCCGCGCCATGCTTGTGAAGAAAGTTGCATCAGTGACAGGTGAATTGGATGCCGAAGCAGAGTTCTGAGCGGGCGAGGTCGTGGCCCCAGCCGTCGACACGTTGAGCCAGAAGCCCAGCGTCGTCCTGATAAAGATGAACAGAAGCGCGAGCACCCATGCTACTTTGCGAAGGCGTTCTCGTCGTTCGTCAATAGACATAGATGTGCTATCTTTCGCTCGCGTGCTTCTCAAGCATGGACAGTCAGGCTGTACCTAAGCAGTACTACAAGAAAAATCCGCTCACCCGGTTTGGGTGGAGCGGACTTTTTAGCGAGGCCCTTATTCGAAGAGCCTGATGCTGCAATTGCTGCTGTCGAGCTGAAACGCAAGCATAGGTGTCTGATATGCAGCTATATGGTCTTGCGGGGTGCTAGCAAGATATGGTTATCACCCCGATCGATCGCTTATGATTGGTATCAATCCCCTCGCGCCTGTGCTCACGCAGCTGCGACGCCGAGCGCGCACACTAGCTGCGGCACACTCATTGTGCTATGGCGCTCAAAGTATCGCGGACTACATCTCTCGCGCGTATGTTCTGTAGTTATTTGCTCTAGGACCACCAAATTATAGCATGGTGACCGGGAGATTGCAACTGTCAATTTTGAGGAGACTGGGATGGTAAACCGAAGCTTTAAGCAGGTGTATTTCGTCACCATGAGATTTGAGTCTAGAAATACTCACTATGCAATTTTACATCTTTACGACCACATATGTGCCATTTTCTCTCAGATAAGCTCGTGAAAACCTCTATCTCAAGTCAGCCTACGTGATACCGTGTAATTATTTGACGGTCGAGAGATGCTTTGTCGCAGGACAAGACATGCTTTATCAGCATACGACTATAAAACGACAGTTTATACTGTCAAAAAGACGGAAAGCTATAATTGGAGCATGAGCGTTGCCCCATGTCGCAGGATCTGTGCGGCGGCCCGCCGGGCGGGTGGTTTGGAGGAGGAAAGAATCGGCCGCTCACGACCACACCCGTGACTGCGACCGGCCCGGTGCCGAGAGGTTGGGACGCAGTCTCCCCAACCCCGCCACTGTAACTGATCTGGATCGCGCGCCCATATAATGCGGGGCACGCGTTATAATGCGGGGCACGGGTTGTTTTCCGATCTTATCGAAGGGAGCGTTGGCGCATGAGCAAGCACCAGTATTCCGAGGGTATCGAGGTCCTGGGCACGGTCAGCGACGATTTCGCCACAGTGCTGACGCCTGAGGCGCTGGATTTTGTAGCGAAGCTCGACCGCGCCTTCGCCGCCAGGCGCGAGGAGCTGCTGCGCAAGCGCGACCTGCGGCAGGCCGAGCTGGACGCCGGCACGCTGCCCGACTTCCTGCCCGAGACGGCCGACGTCCGCGCGGCCGACTGGGTGGCGGCGCCCATCCCGGCCGACCTGCTCGACCGGCGCGTCGAGATCACCGGGCCGTCCTCCGACCGCAAGATGGTGATCAACGCGCTCAACTCGGGCGCCAAGGTCTTCATGGCCGACTTCGAGGACGCCAACTCGCCGACCTGGGACAATAGCATCCAGGGGCAGATCAACCTGCGCGACGCGATCAACCGCGAGATCGACTATGTCAGCCCCGAGGGCAAGGCCTACAAGCTTAGCGACACGATCGCGACGCTGCTGGTGCGCCCGCGCGGCTGGCACCTGGTCGAGAAGCACGTGCTGATCGACGGCAAGCCGGCCTCGGGCAGCCTGTTCGACTTCGGGCTGTACCTGTTCCACAACGCCAGGGCGCTGCTCGACAAGGGCAGCGGGCCGTACTTCTACCTGCCCAAGCTGGAGAGCCACCTGGAGGCGCGGCTGTGGAACGACGCCTTCGTGATGGCCCAGGAGCTGCTCGGCCTGCCGCAGGGCACCATCCGCGCGACCGTGCTGATCGAGACCATCCTGGCGGCGTTCGAGATGGACGAGATCCTCTACGAGCTGCGCGACCACTCGGCCGGCCTCAACTGCGGCCGCTGGGACTACATCTTCAGCTGCATCAAGAAGTTCCGCAACCACGACCACGTCTTCCCCGACCGCGCGCTGGTGACGATGACGACGCACTTTATGCGCTCGTACTCGCTGCTGGCGATCAAGACCTGCCATCGCCGCAACATCCACGCGGTCGGCGGCATGTCGGCGTTCATCCCGGTCAAGAACGACCCGGCGGCGAACGAGCGCGCGTTCGCGCAGGTGCGCGCCGACAAGGAGCGCGAGGCTACCGACGGCCACGACGGCACCTGGGTGGCGCACCCCGGCCTGGTGCCGGTGGCGCTGGAGGCGTTCAACGCGGTGATGAAGACGCCCAACCAGATCGACCGCAAGCGCGAGGATGTCCAGGTCAGCGCGGCCGACCTGGTCAAGTGGGCCGACGGGCCGATCACCGAGGCCGGCCTGCGCACCAACATCAGCGTGGGCATCCAATACATCGAGGCCTGGCTGGGCGGCCAGGGCGCCGTGCCGATCTTCAACCTGATGGAGGACGCCGCCACCGCCGAGATCTCGCGCTCGCAGGTCTGGCAGTGGATCCACCGCGACAAGGGCGTGCTGAGCGATGGCCGCAAGGTGACGGTCGATCTCGTGCAGCAGCTGCAGGACGAGGAGCTGGCTAAGATCAAGGCCGCCTACGGCGCGGAGCTGTTCGGCCAGCGCCACTTCCAGGCCGCCAGCGAGCTGTTCGATAAGCTCGTCACCGAGGATGAGTTCGTCGAGTTCCTGACGCTGCCGGGCTACCGCTACCTCGATTAGATCGGCCCCTGCGGGACTTCTTGGTCGCCCTCACCCCCCTGCCCCCCTCTCCTAGCCGGGAGAGGGGGGATTTTTGTCTGGTCGCGGGGTGTCGGCGGAGCCGACACCCCGCGACCGGGCAGTTTGCGCCTCCGCGCTACTACAGGGTTACGGACATCCATATGGGCTCTGGGCAGCCACCATTGGTTCTGCGGTTCTGTGGTTCCGCGGCCGCAGAACCACAGAACCAAGCTGCGCGAGCTAGCGCAGCAGCGCGTCGGGCGCGAGCTGCCCGCTCCCGACCAGCGCGCGAAACTGGGCGATCGTCTCGGCGACGGCGGCCCGCAGCGGCGTGTGCGGCAGCGGCCCGATCAGGTCGGCCAGCGGCTGCGCGTCGAGCGCGTCGGGCAGCGCCAGCGGCGCGTCGGCGAACGTGATGCTGCCGCGCGACTCGGGCGCGGCGGCCTCGATCGCGGCGACCACCTCGCTCATATGGGCGCGGCTGCCGGCGAAGTTGAAGATCTCGACCCCCTCGAACGGCGCGCGCGCGCAGGCGATGAAGGCCTTCGCCACGTCGTCGGTGTAGTGGTAGTCGCCGCGGCCGCCGAACGAGATCCGGTAGGGCTGGCCGACGGCGGCGGCGAACATCGCCTTGGTCGGCGCCGAGGTCATCCCCTGGTCGCGCCCGACGCCGTAGACGGTGTACGGCCGCAGGCCGATGCTCGACACGCGCTGATCCTGCCAGTAGATCCGCGCGGTGCCCTCGTTGGCCTGCTTGTAGACGCCGTAGAGGTTGGTCGGGTGGCCGGCCGCGCCGTGGGCCAGCATCCCGCCCTCCGGCCCGGCGTCCGCGGCGTCGTACACGGCCACCGACGAGGCGTAGACGACCCGGCCGATCCGCTCTTTGCGGCGCGCGATCGCCTCGAATACGTTCACGGTGCCGACGACGTTCACCCGCGCGCCGAGCGGCGGGTCGGCCTTGCAGAACGGCACCTGCAGCGCGGCCAGGTGGATGACGTGCGTGATCGCGTGCTGGTCGAGCGTGCGCTCGACCGCTGTGAGGTCGGTGATGTCGCCGGCCACGAAGGTCACGCGCGCCAGCTCGTCCGGCGTCATGATCTGCCTCAGCCGGCGCGGGTCGCTCGCCAGGTCGAACACCACCGCCGACGTGCCCTCGCGCACGAGGTTGCGCACCACCCACGCGCCGATGCAGCCGAGCGCGCCGGTCACGAGAAAACGGTCGTTTGGCATCATGGTTTCTTTCTATGCTATAGCGCGCTGCGCTGAAAACGAACGCTTGGATGGGGTGTTGGTGAGGGCGAAGCTCTCACCAACACCCCTCCCCATGGCGGCACGCGGCTACGGTATCCGGTAGAGCCGCGCGGCCGTGCCGCCCAGGATGGCGTCGACCTCGGCCTGCGGGCGGCCCTCCAGCGCGCGGTTGGTCTCGGCCCAGACTCTGGCGTAGTCGCCGGCCAGCACGCAGACCGGCCAGTCGCTGCCGAACATCAGCCGGTCGGCGCCGAACTCGCGCGCCGCCAGGTCGACGTACGGGCGCAGGTCGGCCGCCGACCAGGTCTCCCAGTCGGCCGCGGTGTTGAGGCCGGACACCTTGGCGTAGACGTTCGGGCAGCGCGCCGCCGCCGCGAGCTGGCCGGCCCACGGCTCGATCTCGCCGGCCTTGATCGGCGGCTTGGCCAGATGGTCGATCACCATAGTCAGGCCGGGCACCCGCTCGGCCAGCGTGGGCACGTGCTTGAGGTGGTTCGGGAACACCGCCACGACCTCGAAGATCATGCCGCGCTGGGCCAGCAGCCGCAGGCTCTCGATCACCGATTCCTGCAGCACCCAGTCGGGGTCGGGCTCGTCGTGGATCAGGTGGCGCATGCCGCGGAACTTGGGGTGTTTGCCGTAGCAGTCGAGCGCGCGCGCGGCCTCGGCCGGCTCCAGCAGCGGCACCCAGCCGATCACTGCGCCGATCCAGTCGTTGGCGTCGGCGTGCGCCAGCATCGAGTCGGTGTCGGCGTAGGAGTTGGCCGACTGCACCAGGACGGTTTTGTCGATCCCGGCGGCGGCCAGCTGCGGCGCCAGCTCGCCCGGCTCGTAGGTGCGGTAGAGCGGGCCGGAGGCCGGCGCGAGCCAGGGGTACTCGACTTTTTCCAGATCCCAGAAGTGCTGGTGGGCGTCGATCTTGGTCATAGGCTGCCTCCGCCTGTGCGCTTAATCCTGCCGGAAGACCTCTTCCATGTTGGCCCACCACTCGCCGGGCGCGCGGGTGGCGAGCGGGCGCTGCATGGCCTCCATGATATCCCACCACTCGCGCATGCGCGGCGCCGCGGCCAGCTGCGCCATGCGCGCGCCGTACTCCTCGTCCGGGCCGGCGTACTCGAAGAAGGCGAACAGCTGGTCGTCCTTCCAGAAGATCGAGTAGCTGCGGATGCCGGCCTCGGCGATCGCGGTGGCGATCTCCGGCCAGATCGCCGCGTGGTAGCGCTTGTACTCCTCGATCCGTGAGCTGTCGATGCCGATGACCTGGCCGAAGCGTCTCATAAAAGATGCCCTGCCCATGCTATTCACTTTTGTATTCGGGGATGAATGCAAAAAGCATAAATCGGTTATGGCGACTTGTCAACCGTTGCACGCGCCCCGGCGAGCGGGCGGCACGCTTGCGCCCCCCTGCCCCGCCGCGTATAATAGCCAGGTTCGATTTTCCGCAAACATGTTCTACGCCCTACGCTCTAGCCGGAGGCCCCCGTGATCCCACGCAAGCTGGCGCTGCGCAACTTCATGTGCTACCGCGACGACCTGCCGCCGCTCGACTTCGACGGCATCCGCATCGCCTGCCTCTCGGGCGAGAACGGCTCCGGCAAGTCGGCCCTGCTCGACGCGATCACCTGGGCGCTGTGGGGCGAGGCGCGCCTGAAGAGCGACGACGACCTGATCGCGCTCGGCGCGCAGGAGATGGAGGTGGACTTCATCTTTGCGCTCGAGGGCCTGGACTACCGCGTCATCCGCAAGCGCAGCAAGGCCCGCAAGGTCGGCCAGAGCTGGCTCGACTTCCAGGTGCGCAACAACGGCGCGTGGAAGCCGATCAGCGGCGCGACCATCCGCGAGACGCAGCAGCTGATTATCTCGACGCTGCGCATGGACTACGATATCTTCTCGAACTCGGCCTACCTGCGCCAGGGCCACGCCGACGAGTTCACCAAGAAGGAGCCCGGCCGCCGCAAGCAGGTGCTGGCCGATATCCTCGGCCTGAGCGTGTACGAGCGGCTGGAGACTGGGTCGAAGGAGCGCGCCCGCGGGCTCGACGGGCAGCTCAAGGGGCTGGAGGGCCAGATCGGCGAGCTGCAGCGCCAGGCCGACAAGCAGGCCACCTACGCCCAGCTGGTGCACGACCAGGAGTGCCAGGTCGACCAGATCTCGGCGGCGGTCGCGGCGGCCGAGTCGCTCCACGCCGCGGCGAGCGAGCGGGTCCAAGCGCTCGAAGTCCTCAAGCCGCAGCGGGCCGCGCTCGACGCGCAGCTGCGCCGGCTGCGCCAGGAGAACGACGAGCTGGCGCGCGAGGCCGCCCGTCTGCGCGCTGGGCTGGCCGAGGCGCAGCAGACGCTGGCGCGGCGCGGCGAGATCCTGGCCGGGGGCGAGAGCCTGCGCGCGGCCCAGGCTGAGCGCGAGCGGGTCGAGGCGCTGCGCCAGCCCTACGACGCGCTGCAGGAGC
This sequence comes from Candidatus Ribeiella danica, assembly GCA_016717335.1. Taxonomy (GTDB): domain Bacteria; phylum Chloroflexota; class Chloroflexia; order Chloroflexales; family Roseiflexaceae; genus Ribeiella; species Ribeiella danica. Next base: position 2,679,372 of record JADKFS010000001.1, on the reverse strand, counting down.
GCCGCCGGGCCCACGCCGAGGCGCTGCGCGACGCCGAGCGCCACATGCGCGCCGACCTGCGGATCGCCGAGGGGGAGCTGCGCGGGCTGCGCGAGCGCGCCGCCCGCCGCCCGAAGATCGAGGCCGAGATCGCCCGCCTCACCGCCCAGCTCGACGGGCTGGCGCCGGTCGCGCGCGAGCTGGCCGAGGCGCGCGCCAAGCGCGACGATCTGCGCGAGCGCCAGCGCGCCGTCGGCGAGCTCCAGCTCACCCGCAAGGATCTGCAGAACAAGATCGATCTCAAGCACGACTCGCTGGTCGGCACGCGCGAGGAGCTGAAGCGCAAGATCAAGGAGGCCGCCGACCGCCTGCGCGACGAGCCGCGCTGGCGCGCCGAGCTGGCCCAGGCCGCCGAGGAGCGCCAGCGCCTGGCGGCCGACCTGGCCGAGCTGGAGCGGCTGCGCGCGGACGAGCACGCCATGGTCGAGCGCGGCGCGGCCCGCCGCTCGGAGTGCGACGCGATCAAGGCCCGCGGCGAGGATATCAACCGCAAGCTGGCGCTGCTCGACGCCGACGAGCAGGTCTGCCCGCTCTGCAAGAGCGAGCTGGGGGCAGATGGCCTGACGCACATCCAGGACGAGTACGAGCGCGAGCGCAAGGAGCTGCGCGCGCTGTTCAGCACGGCCAAGCGCGAGGCCGACGCGCTCGACGCGCAGCTGCGCAGCCGGCGCGCCGACGTGCAGGCGCTGGAGCGCCGCGCGGCCGGCCTGCCCGACGTGGCCGGGCGGATCGCGCGGCTGGAGCGCGACCTGGCCGGCGCCGAGGAGCTGCGCCGCAAGCAGGCCGACGACCAGAAGACGCTTGAGGAGATCCAGCTGCAGCTCGTCAAGGGCGACTTCGAGCGCGGCGTGCGCGCCGAGCTGTCGCGCGTCGACTCCTCGATCGCCGCGCTGGGCGAGCCGGCCGCGCTCGACCGCGAGATGAGCCGGCTGGAGGGGCGCATCGCCGTGCTCGAGCAGCAGGCCGGCGAGCAGATGCGGCTGCGCGCCGAGATCGACTCGAAGCGCCGCAGCCTGCAGGAGATCGACGACGAGACCCCGGCGCTGCACGAGCAGGAGGAGCGCATCGCCGAGATCAACACCACGCTCGAGCTGGCCGACTACGCCCACGACGACCGCGTCGCGCTGAGGCGGCTCGACGCCGAGATCGACGCGCTGGGCTACTCGCCCGAGCTGGCCGCCGCCGCCGCCGCGGCCGTGCGCGAGCTGGCCCACTGGGCCGACGAGCGCCAGCAGCTCCAGCGCGCCGAGGAGCGCGAGGAGCGCGACCGGCACGACCTCGATCGCGCCACCCTGTCGCTGCAGCGCTGCGCCGCCGAGGTCATCGCGGCCGAGGCCCAGGTCGCCGCGCTCGACGAGGATCTGCGCGCATTGGCCCCGGCGCTGCGCGAGCGCGAGGGCGCCGCGGCGGCGCTTGCCCAGCGGCGGCGCGAGCTGTCGGTGGCCGAGCGCGACCTGGGCGAGAAGCGCGCGCTGCTCCAGCGCGCCGAGGAGTCCGCCGCCGAGCTGCTCGAGTGCGAGGCCCGCCGCGCCGCGCTGGCCGGCCGCAAGGGCCTATTCGACGAGCTGACCCAGGCGTTCGGCAAGAAGGGCGTGCAGGCGCTGCTGATCGAGACGGCCATCCCCGAGATCGAGCGCGAGGCCAATAGCCTGCTCGGGCGCATGACCGATAACCAGATGCATCTCACCTTCGAGACCCAGCGCGACACCAAGAAGGGCGACGTCAGCGAGACGCTCGAGATCAAGATCGCCGACGGCCTCGGCACGCGCGACTACGACGCCTTCAGCGGCGGCGAGTCGTTCCGCCTGAACTTCGCGATCCGGGTGGCGCTGGCCAAGCTGCTGGCCCGCCGGGCCGGCGCTCGCCTGGAGACGCTGGTGATCGACGAGGGCTTCGGCTCGCAGGACGCCCGCGGCCGCGAGCGGCTGGTCGAGGCGATCACCTCGGTGCAGATCGAGTTCAAGCACATCCTGGTGATCACCCACATCCAGGAGCTGAAGGATCTCTTTCCGGTCCAGATCGAGATCACGAAGACGCCGCAGGGCAGCGTGTGGGCGATCGGGTAGGCGCGGACGAAGGCCAGGGACGGATGATCGAAGACTAAGTGTAGCCAATCAGAAGCCCGATCCGCATTTGGCCGACGGAAGACGGAAGACGGAAGACGATAGTTCGCCGTCTCCGGTCGTCGGTCTTCCGTCAAACCCGGAATGCGCGTGCGATAGCCTGTACTATACCAGTGGGCAGTCCGCAGAAGCCAGTCGGCAGCACGACAGATCGCATCACAACAGCATCTCGTTCGTGCGTAGTGGCTCAATGCTTTTGCTCATAGCTATAAGGACGAAGCGCGCACCCTCCTTTGGTCTATAGCCCGTCGGCGATCCGCACGTCCGCGATCACCATGCAGTGGTCGGAGGCGTCGCCGCAGCTGACCTCGGCGCTGGTCGGGACGACACCGCCTGCGCTCCACACGTAGTCGATGCGGACGAGCCGCGCCGGGATCGCCAGCTGCCCAATGTGCAGGCTGCTCGGGAAGGTGAAGCCGAAGCCCGGCCTGGTCTCGGCGTAGGCGTCGTGGAGCCGCGCCGCCAGCTGGCCGTAGCCCGGCTCGCGGTCGCTGAGGTTGAAGTCGCCGGCGACGACCAGCGGCCCGCGAGCATTGTCGGCTGCGCGCAGCAGCTGCTCCATCTCGCGCGCCCGCTTGCCGGTGCGGTAGCCGCCAAGCCCCTGCACCCAGCCGACCACCGGAAGGCGGCGCCGCTTGATCTCCGGGCTCGTCAGGCTGACGTTGATCAAGGTGACCGAGCGATCGCCCACGCGCACCTGCGCCGTCTGCAGCGGCTCGTCCTGCTGCAGCGGCATGTCGAGCGGGTAGCGGCTGATCATGCCCATGCCGGCGTGCTCGGCCGACGGCACGAGCGTCTGGTGAGGATACTCCTGCGCGAGGTGCTGCTTGATCGCTATCGCCGCCGGCTCGGAGAGCTCCTGAAAGAGATACACGTCGGCCGGCCGCTCGCGGATGGCCGCGACGATCTCGGCCACCTGCGGCTCGGCCAGGCCGGAGTGCAGGTTGAAGGTGGCCACGCGCAGGCGTGGGCCGCTGCCGGATTGCTCCGCGCGGGGGAGCAGCTGTTGGCCGAACAGGCCCACGAACGCCGCGCACGCCACCAGCACAGCGATCTGCGGGCCGCGCGAGTGCCACAGGAGCGCTGCTGGGATGAGCAGAAGCAGCGGCGCGAACAGCAGCAGCGCAAAGATATTCGCAAGATCCAGCCACCAGAACCCATGCATTCCGATCTTGCACAGCAGCGCCAGGACGAGCAGGCCAGCGCAGTAGAGCATTGTCGCGACGATCAGCGTTCGCCGTGCCGTCTGGAGCACTGCGGGCATGGATGTTGACCCCCGACTAATACTGAGACCAGATGTTCAACGGGTAGACCTGATAGCTGCGGTTGTGCCGATCGATCCTCGAAGTCGGCTTTCGAGCGCCGTGATACCCTCTTCGTACCGACTACCGACTACCGACTGTCGTGGCGCGCTGGTCGCCGGGCGCGTGCGCGTGCGCCCACTGCACCAGCCAGGCGCGCTGGGCCTCGCTGAGCGCCAGGTCGGCGGTGTAGCGGTTCGCCTCCTCCAGCGCCTGGTCGAGCGTCCAGCCGTCGATCGCGTAGCGCGCGAGCGCGACCAGGGCCCCGGTGCGGCCTTTGCCCTCGGCGCAGTGGACCAGCACCGGCCAGTTGCGCTGGTCCTGCACGAACCGCAGGAATGCGAGCGCCTGGGCCTCGGTTGGCGCCGCGTGGTCGTCGATCGGCAGCTGCAGGTAGGCCTGCATGCCCAGGCTGTCGAGCAGCCAGCTCCGGTCGTCGTGCTGCTCCTCGCGCAGGTTTACCACGCTGCGGATGCCGTAGCGGCGCAGCCAGGGCAGCGCGATCTGGCGGGGCTGCGCCGAGCGATACAGGATGCCCTGCTCGACCACGCCGAAGTTGCGCACCGGCACGCCGGCGATCGGCCCGGAGGCTGCCGACGCGCTCCAGGCCGCGGCCGGCGCGACCGGAGTGGGCAGCATGCCCCACGCTGCGGTGACGGCGGCCAGCAGCATTGCGCACGCGACGAGCACGCGGCGGTGGCGGCGCGGAGCCGCGGGCATAGCGATACCTGCTGTGTTGATCATAGATAGATCCTCCCCTGCCCTAAGACTAGCAGCGCAGCATTAGGGATGGATTAATTGCTCCGGCCCCGCCTAAAATAGCTGCTCCAGCGCATCCACCAGCTCTAGGCCATTGGTTGCCTCGCTCGTCAGGGCGGCCGCGCTCTTCTGGCGCAGCGCCTGCTGCTGGGCCGCCAGGCTGCTCTCAAACTGGGCCGCCACGGCGGCGCCGCCGTGCGCCAGAATGACCGGCCTGAGCCGCGCCCAGACGGCACCTGACTGGGCCAGGCTGTCGGCCGCGGCGCTAAAATCTGCGGCTGCCACATCCAGCAGCACCTGACGCCCCAGCACATCCAGCCGGCTTAGGTCGGCCGGCGTCGCAGGGTGATACACGGCGAGCAGGTCCGCGACCGCCGCGCTCAGGTCGTTGGCCGCCTGGAGCGTGGCCGCCGCGTCCTTGGCCGCCGCGGCTTTCTGCAGGCGGTCGATCGCTGCCGCCAGCGCCGCTTGAAACGGCTGCGGCACGCGGTCGCCCGCCGCGCTGGCCTGGTAGACCTGCCACGCCCTGGCGATGGCGGCGACATCGCCGGCGACTTGCTTCGAGCTGCCGCCGCCCGCTACGTCGAAGATGTCTTCTGCCTGGGCCTCGATCGCCGCCAGCGGCTCGGGCACCGCGCCTGCCTTGGCATCTGCGCGGCTGAACAGAACCAGGCTGACCTGCTCGTCGTCGGCTCGATCTTCGATGATGCCAAAATCGGCGGCGTACACTTTATGCTCGACGCTGCCGTCCATCAGCGTTTCTTTGACGAGCATTCCCTTGTCGGTAGGGCCAGCCGGCGTAGTCGTGCTGTGTGACAGGCTCACGATCTCGTCTTGCTCGTAGACCACGCCAGGCACATTCTCCGGGTTGAAGATTTGGCCGACTGCCGGTTGGGCCGGCATAATCAGCGCGGGGGGCGCGCCATCCTTGCCGGCCAGCCACGAGCCTTCGTGGCTCACCATCTGCCCGTCCTCGTAATTGTCGACATCCTCGCCCAGGTAGTACACGCTGCCGTCGTCGGCCTGAGCAAAATAGTCGTAGGCAACCTCGACCAGCCTGTCATCCGTGTAGGCCACGAACTGTGCCGTGCGGGCTTCGATCTGCCGGCTGTTCCAGTCGATCAGCTTGGTGTCTGGCAGCAGCGTTACCTCGTTGCGGGCAGGTTTGCCGCCCTCCTGCCCCAGGGAGATTGCCTGGCCAGTCAGCGAAATGGGGTAGAAGGGGTTGGTGATCTCGATCGGATGGGTAAAGCGCGGCGCCACGGTCTCAGCGGTTGCAGCAGCGGCTGCGCTGGCGGGCGGAGGGATGGTCGTAGCGACCGCCGCCCGCGGCGCAGCGGTTTCGTCTGGGGCCGCGCTGGCTGTGGCTGCCGCCGGCGCGGCAGCGGGCGCGGGCCTGCCGCTACAGGCCGTCATCACAACAGCAATCGCCGATGCGGCCGCTATGGCCCCAGACCATCGTTTGAGCATAGTCGAGACTCTCTTTATGCGCGCGCGGGGCAGCGATCCGCGCCTGCACACATCATTCTCTCGCCCCTGCCAGGAATGAGGGGCGCACCAGTCAAGAATCCCTCCTCGCCCGTGAGGGCGGGCGAGGAGGGAGGCGGCGCAGACCTGCGGCACGCGCGCGGGCTACGTACAGCGAATCACTGATCGACCCAGTAGTAGCTCACGAGATGCCCGGTCGCGCTGTAGAGCGCTCCATCGTCGCGCTGGCTGTCATCCCAGATCAGGCTACCTCCTGCGTTCGGAAAATCGCGCGTCTGCCCGGCCAGCAGCGTTCCGAAGATCTGGTCGTGCTCCTGGTGCCCGTTGATGCTGCACATGTTCCAGTCCTCGACGCTGACCGCCCGATCGCTCACGTTCTGGAGCGTGACGACCTCGGTAACTTTGTTCACCTTGACGATCCGCACAGGGCTGTTCGGCGCGCTCGCCGGGTTCGGGCTGTCTTGGCAGCCGTTGAAGAGCAGTGGCGTCGCAGTCGGCGTCGCAGTCGGCGTCACAGTTGGACTGGTTGGCGTTGGCGCCGAGCGCCCCCGCGCTGGTCAAGATCAGCAGGCGTGCTGCAACTGTGCTCAGCAGGGTGATCCGGGAATGCCGTCGGCTGAACATTGAAGTCTCCTTGGTGCTCTGCGGCTGTATGGTATAGCATTCCTGCTGGAGAGGGAGCTGAGGGTGGGCAATCGCCCACCCCCACCTGCGAACATCCGTGAGATTGGCCGCTAGGCGGCGGGCGCGAACACTGGGGCGGGCGCCGCCTGGCGCTTCTTGCCGAACCGCAGGTACAGCGACGGCACCACGAACAGGTTGAGCAGCGTCGAGGTGATCAGGCCGCCTAGGATCACGATCGCCATCGGGTACTCGATCTCGGCGCCGGGAACGTCGCCGGAGAGCACCAGCGGCACCAGCGCCAGCCCGGTGGCCAGCGCGGTCATCAGAATCGGCGAGAGCCGCTCGACCGCCCCGCGCACCGCGAGCTCCAGCCCGAAGGCCTCGCCCTCGTACCGCTCAAGGTGCTGGTAGTGATTGATCAGCATGATCTTGTTGCGCGCGGCGATGCCAAAGACCGTCAGGAAGCCGATCAGCGAGCCGAGCGAGATGACGTCGCCGGTGAGGTACGCCGCCAGCACGCCGCCGACCAGCGCCGAGGGCAGGGTCAGGAAGCCCAGGATCGCCAGGCGCAGGTTGCCGAAGGATGCCAGCAGGATGAGGAATGTCCCGAGCGCCGCTGCGATCGCAAACAGGAGCAGGCGGTTCTGAGCGGCCTGCCGCTCGGCGTACTCGCCGAGTACCTCGGCGTGGTAGCCGAGCGGGAACGGGACTTGCTGGAGCCGATTGTTGACCTCGGCCATGACGGCGCCAAGATCGCGGCCCTCTACGTTGGCGCTCACGTCGATCCGGCGCGAGGCGTTGTCGCGGTAGATCACGCTCTGGGCCGGCGCAATCCGCACGGTCGCCACGTCGCCCAGGCGCACTTGCTGGCCGCCGGGCGTGTCGATCGGCAGGTTGCGAATGCTGCTCAGGCTGCTGCGCGTCTCGGGCGTGCTCCACACGTTCACGTCGTAGGCCTTGCCGTCTTTGAACAGGTCGCCAACCTCCTCGCCCGCCAGCAGGGTCCCGGAGGCCCGGCGCACGTCGCCAGGCTTGAGCCCATACTGCTGGGCCTTGGCCAGGTCGACCTCGACCTGCACCTGGGGCACCTCGGACTGAAGCTGCACGTGCAGGTCGACGATGCCGGGGATGCCCTTGAGGGTTTGCTCCACCTCGTCGGCCTTGCTGTGGATGCCCTTCAGGTCCGGCCCAAAGATGCGAATGACGAAGGTTTCGCTCGATCCGGTCAGCACCTCGTCGATCCGCTCGTTGAGGTAGGTTTCGACGTTGTGAAAGAGGCCGGGGTAGCCCTTAATCACGTCCTCGATCGCGGCCACCGTCTCGTCGTAGTCGACCGCAGGATCGACGCTGATCCAGTTCTCGCCGAAGTTGACGCCGTTGAGCTCCTCGGCCAGCAGCGCCTGCCCGATGTGCGACCCGAAGTTGCGCACCCCTGGGATGGCGCGCAGCTCGCGGCTGACCTGCGTCACGATGCGCTGCTCTTCCGGGGCGGAGGTGCCCGGCTTGGTGATCCAGTGCATCAGGAAGTCGCGCTCCTTGAACTCCGGGAACAGCGACTCGCCCAGCAGCGGGAACACCGCCAGCCCGACCACGATAATCGCCGCGGTGGCGAGGAACACCGGCCCCGGCCGCTGGATGATCCGCGTCAGCACTGGCTGGTAGATGCCGTGGAGCCAGCGCACCAGCAGCGGCTCGCGGCGCTCGATCGGGGCCCTGGCCAGCAGCAGCAGGCACAGCGCCGGCGTGACAGTCAGCGCGACCAGCATGGACAGCATCACCGCCAGCCCGTAGGCGATCGCCAGCGGCTGAAAGAACGCGCCCGACAGCCCGCCGATGAAGAAGATCGGCAGCAGCACCACCGCGTCGATCAGCGTCGCGTGGATGATCGCCTGGCGCACTTCCAGCGATGCCTCAAGGATGATGCTGGCGGTCGACTTGGTGCTGCCCTCCTTGCGATACAGCCGCAGCCGCCGCACGATGTTCTCGACGTCGATGATCGCGTCGTCCACGACCACCCCGATCGCGATCACGAACCCGGCCAGGATCATGGTGTTGATCGTCGCTCCGTACAGGTGGAGCACCACGCCGCCGGCCACCAGCGACAGCGGGATGGCGATCAGGCTGATCACGGCGGTGCGCCACTCAAACAGAAAGGCGGCCAGCACCAGCATCACCAGCACGCAGCCGAGAATCAGGTCTCTGGTGAGGTTGTCGAGCGCGACCTGGATGAAGTCGGCCGGCCGGAAGATAGTCGAGTCCATCTCGATGCCTGGCAGCCCGGGGCGCAGCTGGGCCAGCGCCTCTTCGACCCCGTGGGTCACCTCCAGCGTGTTGGCCCAGGGGAACTTGGCGACCACGAGCATGAGCCCGGGGCCGTCGTTGATCACCGCGTCGCCGAACAGCGGCCAGGTGCCCTCCTTCACGGTGGCGACGTCCGCCAGGCGCAGCGGCGTTCCGTCGCTCTTCTTCTTGTCGCCGATCGGCGCCTGCCCGAGGTCCTCGGGCGTGACGATCGACGAGACCGGCTCGATGTTCAGCCGCTGGTTGGGGGTGTCGATGAACCCGCCGGTCCCGATCGTCGCTCCGGTGGAAAACTGGAGCAGCCCCACGTCCAGGGCGTCGGAGGTCGTCTCCATGACCTCGTCGAGCGACACGCCTTGGGCGCGCATCCGCTGCGGGTCGGCCAGCACCTGCGGCATCTTGATCCGCTCGCCCCAGATCATGACGTTGGCCACGCCGGGGACGCGCAGCAGGCGCGCCCGGATCGTCCAGTACGCCATCATCGACATATCGGTCAAGGGCACAGTCTTGGAGGACATGCCGATCTTCATGAACCGCCCCACGCTCGACACCGGCGGCATAATAACCGGCGGGGCCGCCCAGGTCGGCATCGTGGGAAGCACGGCCGCCAGGCGCTCCTGGACCAGCTGCCGGGCGCGCAGCTCGTCGATGCCGGGCTTGAACAGCAGCTCGATCGACGACAGGTCGGGGATCGACTTGGAGCGCATAATGTCGAGCCCCTCGGTCCCGTTGAACGCCTGCTCCAGCGGAACGGTGATCAGCGACTCTACCTCCTCCGCAGACATTCCAAGGCTGGGGGTCTGGATCTCCACGCGCGGCGGTGCGAACTCGGGAAAGACGTCCAGCGGCGTGGTGGGCAGTTGCACCAAGCCATAGACTATCAGCCCCGCGGCGATCACGAGCACAAGGAATCGGAGCTTCAGGCTCGTTCCAACGATCCAACGTATCATAGCTGGGGCCCTCCTCGCGCGCTTACTCTTCCTCGAACTCGGACTCGGCGCCGTACAGCTCGGCCACTCCGACCGTCACGACGGAGCTGCCGGAAGGAAGCGCGTCGGATAGAAATGCCTGGTCGCCCTTGATGTCGTCGACCGTGACCGGGTGGCGGACGAAGGTCAGCGGCTCGGGGTTGAGATACACCCAGGTAGCGCCGTCGGTGTCGTAGATGATCGAGGAGTAGGGGATGACCGTTCGCTTGGCGCCGTTGAGATCCGCCTCGCTAGCTGCCGCAGTCTGGATGTCGAGCCGCTTGGCGGCGTCCTCGGTCACGATCTCGCGCGTCGGGTCGGCGCCCTCAAGCGCCTCGACCGTGACCGGGTGGGCCTCATCGGCAGCTGGGTCGGCCGGCGCCTGCCCGCACGCCGCGACCAGCAGACAGGCCAGTATCAGAACCACAACCAGCGGGCCGTACTGCTTCTTCATGGCTTCCTCCTGGTGAGCGCTTGATGATATTCCACTGCCCTTTGGCCTGGTGGTCAACCACAGTGATTTTGCTGGGGGCGGCGAAGCCGCCCCCAGCCAGCAGGGATCAGTGTGGCGAGCCACTAGAGCGGGATTGGAGCTTCCGACAGGCCGCCGATCGCCTCCTGCTCGGCTGAGGGAAGATCGATCTCCTGCACCGTGCTCACCCGCAGGCTCAGGTAGAGCGCCGGCAGGATGAACAGGTTGAGCAGGGCCGCGGTGATCAGCCCGCCGAGAATGGTGATCGTGATCGGGCGCGCGATCTCTAGCCCTGGCACGTCGCCCAGGAATAGCGTGGGCAGCAGCGCCAGGCCGGTGGCCAGCGCGGTCATCAGGGCCGGCGCCAGCCGCTCGCGTGCGCCGCGCAGGGCCAGCTCGACGCCGAAGGGCTCGCCCTCGTAGCGTATGAGGTGGCGGTAGTGCTTGATCAGGCCGATCTGGCTGCGCGCGGCGATCCCAAGCACCGCGAGCAGGCCGGCCAGCAGGCCCAGCAAGCTCGTGCCGGTGGCGAGCGCGGCCAGCAGACCGCCGGCCAGCGCCGCGGGCAGCGTCAGGAACGACAGCAGCGCCAGGCGCCAGCTCCCGTAGGCGGCCTGCAGCAGGAAGAATATCCCGACCAGCACGGCGATTACGAGGGCGAGCAGGCGTACCTGGTCAGCCTGCTGGCCGGCGTAGTCGCCAAGCACCTCGGCGTGGTATTCGAGCGGGAACTGGATCTGCTTGAGGCGAGCGTCGACCTCGGCCGCGACGGCGCCGAGATCGCGGCCGCGCACGCTGGCGCTGACGTCAAGGTAGCGCCGGACGGCATCGTGGCGGATGATGCTCAGGGAGGGCACGATCCCCACATCGGCCACGTCGCCCAGGCGCACCTGCTCGCCGCTGGGCGTGTCGATCAGCAGATCGCGGACGCTGCTCAGGCTGTGGCGCGTATCGGGCGTGCCCCACACCACCACGTCGAACACCTTCTGCTCCTCGAACAGGTTCCCGACCATGAGCCCCGACAGCAGGGTCGCGGCTGCCCGGCGCACGTCGCCGGGCTTAATGCCGTAGCGCTGGGCTTTGGTCATGTCGACCTTGACCTGCAGCGTGGGCTGCTGAACCGGAAGATTGATGCGCGCGTCGGCGATGCCGCCGATCCCCGCGATCGCCTGCCTGACCTGCTCGGCCGAGCTGCGCAGGCCCTCCGTCGTATTGCCAAAGACCCGCACGACCAGATCATCGCCCGGCGCCGCCGCCAGCCCGCTGCTGATCTCGTTCAGATAGGTCTGCACCGTGTGATGCAGGCCAGGGTAGGCGCCGACCACCTGCCGGATGGCGGCAGCCGTCTTGTCGTAGTCTGCCGCCGGATCGATGCTGACCCACAGCTCGGCCGAGCTGACGTTGACGACCCGATCGCCCTGGATGGCGCGCCCGACATGGGCGCCGACGTCGCTGACCCCTGCGATGGCGCGCAGATCCTGGCCGACCCGATCCGCAATCCGGCTCATCTCCGGCTGCGATGTGCCGGGCGCGGCGCTGAGCTGAATCAGCAGGTTGCGCTCTTTGAAGGGCGGCAGCAGCGCCTGGTTGAGGAATGGCACCGCCGCGAGGCCGGCGATCGTGAGCACGCCGACGGCCGCGAGCAGCAGGCGCGGCCGCTGGACGACCCGCGCCAGCCCGCGCTCGTAGAGCTGCTGGAGCCACCCCAGCAGCGGCGACGTGCCGCGCTCGATCGGCGCTTTGCCCAGGAGCAGCAGGCACAGCGCCGGCGTGAGGGTCAGCGCAACCAGCATCGCGGCCAGCACCGCCAGCAGATACGAGAGCGCGAGCGGCTGGAAGAATGTGCCCGTGTCGCCTTGGATGAAGAAGACCGGCACGATCGCCAGCACCACGATCAGCGTTGCGTAGATCATGGCGCTGCGCATCTCGATCGCGGCATCGAGGATAATCGCCGCCGGCGACTTGTCGCTCTGCGCCTGGCGCGCGTGCCGCAGCCGCCGCACGACATTCTCGACGTCGACGATCGCGTCGTCGACCACCACCCCGATCGCGATCACGAACCCGGCCAGCACCACCGCGTTGAGGGTGGCCCCGCGCAGGTAGAGCACCAGGCCGGCGGCCACCAAGGCGACCGGAATGGCGATCAGGCTGATCAGCGCCGCGCGCCAGTTGAACAGCAAAGCCCCGATCGCCAGCGCCAGCAGCACAGCGCCGATGATCAGCGCCAGGGTCAGATTGCCGAGCGCCTGGTCGATGAAGTTGGCCGGCCGGTAGATCGAGGTGTCGACCGTGATTCCAGGCAGACCGGGCCGCATCGCCGCGAGCACCTCCTCAACTCCCTGGGTCACGCCGAGCGTGTTGGCGCCGGGAAACTTCTCGACGACGAGCAGCAGGCCCGGCTCATCGTTGGTGAGCGCGTTGCCAATCAGCGGCTGGTGGTCTTCCACCACGTTGGCCACGTCGCTCAGGCGCAGCTTCCCGTCGGTCTCCTCGACCGGCACCTGGGAGAGGCCCTCGGCTGTGATAATCGGCGAGATATGCCGGATGCCGAGGCGCTGCTGGGCCGTATCGATAAATCCGCCGGTGCCGGGCGTCGATGCCTCGACGAAGCTCAAGGACGAGACCCACAGCGCGTTGCCGGCGGTCTCGAGGACTTGCAGCAGCGAAACGTGCCGATCCTGCAGCCGCTTCGGATCGACCTGCACCTGCAGCTGCCGGTCGCGCTGGCCCCAGATCGACACGTTGGCCACGCCGGGCACGCCCATCAGGCGCGGCACAATGGTCCAGCGCGCCAGCACGCCTATCTGGAGCAGCGACACGTCCTTCGACGACAGCCCGATCATCATGACCCGGCCGGTCGAAGACAGCGGCTGGAGCATAGTCGGCGGCTTCGACACATGCGGCAGCGCGAACGCCTGCGCCATGCGCTCGGTCACCATCTGCCGCGCCCGCATGAGATCGGTGCCGCGATCGAAGGTCATGAGGATCGAGGAGAGGCCCGGCGCCGACTTGGAGTGGATGGTCTTGAGCCAGGGCACCCCGTTGAGCAGGTCCTGCTCCATCGGAACCGTGATCAGCTGCTCGACTTCCTCGGCGGAGAGGCCGAGGGCCTCGGTCTGGACCTCGACATACGGCGGCGTGAACTCGGGCAGGACGTCGATCGGCATGGCGCGCAGCTGAATGATGCCCACGGCCAGCAGCCCCACGGCGAGCGCAACAACCAGGAGTCGAGATTTCAGACACACCGCGACGATACTACGCATCGGAGACCTCCCTATCTCGTCATGTTCCAACTCCGAGATCGGCAGCGAACGATCGCAAGTTTCTGGGAGGAGACGGGAGGGCGCAGACGATCGGTCGCCGCCCGCCTTCCATCACCATGGATTCGGGTGTGCGGCAGCCTTTACTTCATCAGTTGCAAGAGCTTTGGGATTTTATCGTACGCAGCATACACAAAAATCCCCCCCGGCGCATCAGGCGCCCGGGGGGTCTTGGGCTGGTTAGCTGGCGGAAGCCGGGACTGGTCAACTGGGCAGTTTTCGCTCTGGCCGGGTGACCAGGTGGCGATCGATCGCCAGCGCGACCGCCTCGACGCGGCTGGCGACGCCGAGTTTGGCAAGGATGCTGCTGACGTAGAACTTGATAGTCGAGCGGCTGACGATCAGCTGCGCGGCAATATCGGTGTTGCTCAGCCCCTTGGCCATGAGCGCCAGCACCTCGCGCTCGCGCGGGGTCAGCTCGCTGCCGGGCGCGAGCGGGTGGGTGATGCCGTGGATCAGCGCCTCGGTAACCTCCGGCGCCAGGGTGGGGCGGCCAGCATAGGCGGCTCGCACGGCGTTGGCCAGCTCGTCGGCGGTGACATTCTTGAGCAAGTAGCCAATCGCCCCGGCCTGCAGCACCGCCTGTACGAGCGCGTGTTCGCGAAAGCTCGTCAGGGCGATGATCTGGACATGCGGGTGCTGCTGGCGAATGATGCCGCTGGCGGTGGCGCCATCCATATCGGGCATGAGCAGATCCATAAGCACGACATCTGGCTGAATCTGGGCGCACAGGCGCACAGCCTCCTTGCCGTTGGACGCCTCGCCCACCAGCTCCAGGTCGTCGAAGGCTGTCAGAAAGGCCGCTATCCCGCTGCGCACAACTGTGTGATCGTCGACAATCAATACCCGAATACCACCCTGTTTGCCCATATCAGCCTCTTCATCCCACTCTTCGGGTAGACGCTACTGTTCCGCAGTAAGACGGACGGCATCACAACGGCATCTCGTTCGTAGTGGCTCAATGGTTTTGCTCACAGCTATAAGGCTCGCAAGAGCCATGTCTACGGCCATGTAATGGTGACCTGCGTGCCGCAGCCCGGCTGGCTTTCGAGCCGCAGATCCGCCGAGATACTCTCGGCGCGCTCGTGCATGATCCTCAGCCCCAGGTGCTCCATCGCGACACAGTGCGGGTCGAAGCCGTGCCCATCATCGCTGATGCGCAGCTCAATCTGATCCGCCTTGCAGCACAGACGCACGGCCACATGATTGGCGCCGGCGTGGCGCGCCACGTTGTTCAGCGCCTCCTGGGCGATCCGGTACAGAGCGATCTGCACATCCGCGGGCAGCTGGTACTGGCCCTCTACCGTCAGCACAATCGGCACGCGCGCCCGCCCGGCGGTGGCCTCGGTCAGCTGGCGCAGCAGCTCGCCGATCCCCACCTCGGTGAGCGACGCCGGGCGCAGCTCCAGCAGCAGCGTGCGCATCTCGGCCAGCGCGCTGCGGGTCAGCTGGCGCAGCTCCTCCAGGCGGCAGCGCGCTTCTGCGCGGTTGCGCTCCCACAGGCGCGGCAGCACGTCGGCGATCAGGCTGGTGGAGAAGAGCGTTTGGGTCACCGCGTCGTGCAGGTCGCGCGCGAGGCGGCTGCGCTCGGCGGCCACCGCTATCTGCTCGGCCTGCGTGCGCAGACGCGCATTCTCGATCGCCAGCGCAGCCTGGTCGCTAAAGGCGACGGCCAGCTTGGTTTCCTCCCTTGTGAATTCGCGCGGTTCGTAGTAGTAGAGCGCGATCGCGCCATAGATATCGTCTTTAACCATCAGCGGCACGGCCAGCAGGGCGCCGTAGCGACCGAAGAGCGATGCCAGGCGTGCCGATTGCAGCGGCTCCAGCGCTGGATCTTCCCCTGGCGCGCGGGCAGCCAGCATATTGCTGGAGGCTACCGGCTCGCAGAGCGCCGCTGCTTTGCCTACGGCGCCCCAGCCGATCGGAATAGCCACTGCTGCATCGCCCGAGTCCAGCCCGCGCGCGACCTGTACGCAGAGCAGGTCGCGCTGCTCGCGCAGGTGGTAGACCGCGCAGGCGTCGGTGCCCAGCAGCAGGCACGCCTGCGTCACAATCGAGCCCAGGATCTCGTCCAGCGGGCGATTAGAGTTGAGGATCGTCATGATGTCGCGCAGGCCCTCGGCGACCTTGCGCCGGCGCTCGATCTCGTGGGTGCGCTCCTCGACGCGCCGCTCGAGCGTCTGGTAGGCCTGAACCCGCTCGGTAATATCGTGGAAAATGCTGATTGTGTACTGGACATGGCCGTGCTCGTCGAAGGCTGGTGTCGTCTTGACGACCATCCAGCGCTCCTCGTCGGTCGCGACCGTGCGAAAGCGCAGGATCGTCTCGGCGCTCTGCTCTCCGCGCAGCGCCTGCTCGGGAAGCTGAGTCGCCAGGAGCGGCTGGCCGAGCTCGTCGGCGATCTCCAGCCTCTGCATCATTTCCGTCGCCGGCGTTGCGAGTAGCGCCGAAACCGTGGGGTAGCCGAGCGCCCGGGCAGCAGCAGCATTGGCGTAGATCAGCAGGTTGGTCGAGTCGTGGACCGTGATGCCGTCCGCGACGCCCTGCAGAATGATCTCGAGCTGATCGCGCGATTTTCGCAAGTTTCGGTCGATCTGCTTGAGATTCCGAATAGCTCGATTGATGAGGAGGGCCGCGTAGGCTGCTATCACGATCGCGACGAAGCTGCCCAAGCTGATGTTCAGAATCATGTCGCGCTCGCGTGCGTCGGATTCGATCGCCCGCTGAATAAGCGCCTGCTCCTGATTGTTTCGCAGCTCTTCGATGAACGTATCGATATCGTCTGTCAGGTGCTCGTCTTCCTGCGCCAGGATCATCTGCTGCGCCGGCTCGAAGCCCTCGCGCTCCCGCACGGCGATTGTCTTGGCGATCTCGGCAAGCTGGGTTGCGATCAGCGGCTGCAGCTCGTCGATCTTTTGCTGCTGGCCGAAATAATCGGCCACCAGGACTCGCAGATCGCGCAAATCCCGATCGATCGCTTGAACCTGGTCGTGAAACGGCTGAACGTATCGCTGCTCGCCGGTCATGACATAGCTGCGCTGGGCATCATCGGCATCATTCAGCAGGGAGGTGATCGTTTCGAGCTTGGCGATTGCGGTAGTCAGCTGCGCCTCCCGCTGAGCTGCCTCTCTGAGCTTGTGCGTCGCCTGATAGGAGCCCACCCCCATTCCTACGAGCAATATTAGCACGAATATGAACCCTACCTGGGTCTTCTTTTCGGAAACTCGTATAACCTGATATATGTGCCTCGGCCAGTTGCCGCCGGGCTTTTGCCTAACGTGAAACGAGGTACTCATAGGCATACCTAATAGATGGCGCGCATACGTAAGATGTATGCGCTACACCTTGATTACGGCCCTTAACAGGCCCTTAATATCGCCAATATGAAAACGCTAGCTTGGTATGCCGTGTCAAATAGCGAAGCATAATCGTATAGGAGTGGGAGTCGCTATACGTTATGGTTGGTGTGCTAGATAGCTCGGTAGGGATGGGGGGGGGATGTTGAGAGAACCCAACTCTTACTGTTGGAGCATCCTATTTCGCCTAGTATAGCAGCTTGATCTGCCGTCTGCAAGTACGAAAAGTGCAGCGAATGTGGTAAGATGAATAAAATGTCATCTTGTCGGCCGGGGAGCAAGGCCGGGCGCACATGCTGACAGCCATGCGCGGCGGATTTCGCGGTAAGATAGCGGCTGACGTTGATCTACAGGCGCAGGCGCGCTCGCCTGCCCCCCCATGATGGAGCCAGCCATGGACCTAGCCCTGCTGCTGCCAGCGATAGTCGCGATCCCCGCCGGCGCGTTCCTGATGGGCACGCCCGAGCGCGCGCTGAGCGCGCTGGCGAAGGCCTACGGCGGCACGCGCGAGTCATACCGCGAGGAGTCGCCGCAGTTCAGCCTGCGCCTGCCGCCCTTCGCGATCGCCCGGTCGCCGACCTCGAACGCCCTCTACGCCGCCTACGTCGCCGCCAGCGGGGCGCGCGCGCCGATCGCCTGGCGCGGCCCGCAGCCCCCGGCGGCCCTGCTCGACCACCCGGTCGTCGACGTGAGCTGGGAGGAGGCCAACGCGTTCTGCGCCTGGCTCAATGAAAGGATGAGGGATGAGCAGGCAAGGATGAAAGATACGTTCGCCGCCGACGGATCTCCATCGTTCATCCTTCATCCTTCATCCTTTCGTCTCCCAACGGAGGCCGAGTGGGAGCGCGCGGCGCGCGGCGCCGACGGGCGCAGCTTCCCCTGGGGCGACGAGTGGGACCCGGCGCGGGCCAACACGCGCGAGGGCGGGCGCGGCGGCACGTCGCCCGCTGGCGCGTGCCCGGGCGGCGCCAGCCCCGAGGGCTGCCTGGACATGGCCGGCAATGTCTGGGAGTGGACGTCCTCGCTCGACCGGCGCTACCCCTACGCTCCCGGCGACGGCCGCGAGGACCCGCGCGCGCCCGGGCGCCGCATCCTGCGCGGCGGCTGCTACGCCAACCCGCACGGCTACGCCCGCGTCGCCTGCCGCTTCCGGCTCCCGCCGTCGGCGCGCAACGAGTTCCTGGGCTTTCGCCTGGCATGCGACGGCTGATCGCTCGACTTGTGCGGGGGCTGCGCGCCCCCGCGCCCCCCGGCCGGGGCGTTGCCCCTGGACCCCAAAAGAATGCCGTCTCGTTTGCGATGCTTGGCGTGCATGCCCGGCTGAATCCAGTCGCGGCGGGATGTAACCCGGCCCGCAAGCTTGGTGATAGGCATACGCCACAAGCAATGCAACCGGGAAGGCATCATTTGCCGGAGGGGGGCCGGGGGAACCGGCGCGGGTTCCCCCGGGCGGGGGGCCGGGGGAACCCGCGCCCCGGAGAAAAGCTGACAAGCTGACAAGCTGACAAGCTGACAAGGTGGCCGGGCCGGGGGCGCAGCGCCCCGAAAAAGAGCTGGCGCAGCCGCCTGAACCGGCGCGGGTTCCCCCGGGCGGGGGGCCGGGGGCGCAGCGCCCCGGAGAAAAGCTGACAAGCTGACAAGCTGACAAGCTGACAAGGTGGCCGGGCCGGGGGCGCAGCGCCCCGAAAAAGAGCTGGCGCAGCCGCCTGAACCGGCGCGGGTTCCCCCGGGCGGGGGGCCGGGGGCGCAGCGCCCCGGAGAAAAGCTGACAAGCTGACAAGCTGACAAGCTGACAAGGTGGCCGGGCCGGGGGCGCAGCGCCCCGAAAAGAGCTGGCGCAGCCGCCTGAACCGGCGCGGGTTCCCCCGGGCGGGGGGCCGGGGCGCTGCGCCCCGGAGAAAAGCGACAAGCTGACAAGCTGACAAGCTGACAAGGTGGCCGGGCCGGGGCGCAGCGCCCCGAAAGAGCTGCGCAGCCGCCTGAACCGGCGGTCCCCCGGGGGCGGGGGCGCAGCGCCCCGGAGAAAAGCTGACAAGCTGACAAGCTGACAAGCTGACAAGGTGGCCGGGCCGGGGGCGCAGCGCCCCGGAAGATCGCTGCGCGGGGGCCGGGGGCGTAAGCCCCGAGAGAGCTCCTATGCTTGACCGGCACCGGTCGCTGTGTTAGAGTAGGCGCGACACAGACACGTAAAGCAGGGCCTCATGGCGACCGTCATCCTCAACCAGGGCAAACAGCGGCCCGTGCAGCAGCGTCATCCCTGGGTCTTCTCGGGGGCGATCGCGCGCGTGCAGGGCTACGTCGGCCATGGCGACGTGGTCGACGTGACCGACTCGGCCGGCGAGTGGCTGGCGCGCGGCACCTGGAGCAGCGGCTCGCAGATCCGCGTGCGCCTGTTCACATGGCAGGCCGACGAGCCGCTCGACGAGCAGCTGATCCGGCGCCGGCTGGAGCGCGCGATCGCGACGCGCGCCTGGCTTGGCTACGCCGCCGACGAGAGCGCGTGCCGGCTGGTCTACGCTGAGTCCGATGGCCTGCCGGGGCTGATCGTCGACCGCTACGCCGGCTACCTGTCGGTCCAGCTGCTGACCCAGGGCATGGCCGCCCGCGCCGACCTGATCGTGAGCCTGCTGGCCGAGCTGGCGCGCCCGCGCGGCATCTACGAGCGCAGCGACCCCGAGATGCGCGAGAAGGAGGCCCTGCCGCCCGGCGAGGGCCTGCTGTGGGGCGACGAGCCGCCCGAGCCGATCGCGACAACCCAGCCGGGCGACCTGCGCTTCCTGGCCGACCTGCGCGGCGGACAGAAGACCGGCGCGTACCTCGACCAGGCGCTCAACCGGCTGCGGGTCGCGGCCTACTGCGCCGGGCAGGAGGTGCTCGACTGCTTCTGCTACACTGGCGGGTTTAGCGTGGCGGCGGCGCGCGCCGGCGCCCGGCAGATCGCCGCGGTCGACTCGAGCGCGCCGGCGCTCGAGATGCTGCGCGCCAACATGGCGCTGAACCAGCCGGGCGCGCCGATCGAGCCGATCGAGGCCGACGTGTTCAAGCTGTTGCGCCAGTTCCGCCACGAGGGCCGCCAGTTCGACGTCGTGATCCTCGACCCGCCCAAGTTCGCGCACGCGCAGGGCCAGCTCGATCGCGCGACCCGCGGCTACAAGGACATCAACCTGATCGCCATGCAGATCCTGCGGCCGGGCGGCGTGCTGGCGACGTTCTCGTGCTCCGGCCTGGTCTCGCCCGATCTGTTTCAGAAGGTCGTGTTCGGCGCCGCGCTCGACGCCCAGCGCGACGTCCAGGTGGTCGAACGCCTCACCCAGGCGCCCGATCACCCGGTGCTGCTGACCTTCCCTGAGGGCGAGTACCTCAAAGGGCTGATCTGCCGCGTCCTGTAAAGTTGCGAGTTATGAGTTATGAGTTAAGGATCGGACTTTCGCCACCTCAAAACTCAAAATTCAAAACTCAACACTCGAAACGATGAGCTACAACTTCCTCGAAGATGGTCACGTCTCGAGCCCGCGCGGGTTCCGGGCGACGGGGATCTCTGGCGGGCTGAAAGAGGTTCGCGCGCGTGACCTGGCGCTGATCTACTCGCAGAGGCCCTGCCGCGCGGCGGCGGTCTTTACGACCAATCTGATCCTGGCTGCGCCGATCTTTTTCAACCAGGCGGTTCTGTCGCGCAATCGCGAGGGCATTCGCGCGGTGCTGATCAACGCCGGACAGGCCAACGCCGGCACCGGCCAGCCCGGCCTCGCCGACGCGGTCGAGTGCGCCAAGCTCACGGCCGACGAGCTGGAGGTGCCGCGCGATAGCGTCCTGCTGATGTCGACCGGCCAGATCGGCGTGCCGCTGCCGATGCCCCGGATGAAGGACGCGATCCGGCGCGCCGTCTCCGAGCTGGATAGCGGCGGCGGGCGCCGCGCGGCCCTGGCGATTCTGACGACCGACAGCCGACCAAAGGATCGCGCCGTCGCGGTCTCGCTGCGCGAGGGCCGCAGCATCCTGATCGGCGGCATGGCCAAGGGCAGCCGGGCCGTGCATCCGCGCCAGGCCACGCTGCTCGGCCTGATCACCAGCGATGTGACGATCGACGCGCGCCTGCTGGCGCGCTCGCTCGATCAGAGCGTGCGACAATCGTTCGGGCGGCTCATGATCGACGGCGACGTGAGCCCGAACGACGGGATCATCCTGCTCGCGAGCGGCGCCTCGGAGACGCCCCCGATTGTGGATGCCGGCTCGTGGGAGTACGGCGCCTGGCAGGAAGGGCTCGACGCGCTCTGCGCCGATCTGGCCCAGCAGGTGCTGCGCGACGCCGCCGTGGCCGGCAAGGTGATCCAGGTGCACGTGCGCGGCGGGTCGAGCGACGCCGGCGCGCGGCTGGTGGCCCAGGCGGTCGCGCGCTCGCCGGCGGTGCGCCGGGCCTGCGTGCGTAGTCTGCCAGCCTGGGGCGGCATGCTCGCCGCCGTCGGAGCCAGCGGCGCGGAGCTGCGCGCCGATCTGCTGGAGCTACGCCTCGGCCCGGTCGTGGTGATGATCGAAGGCGTGGCGGCAAAGTTCGACACCGCGGCGGCGGTCCACGCGCTCTCGAGCCCCGAGATCGATCTCACAGTCGACCTCCACATGGGCACACGCAGCGCGACGATCTGGACGTGCACCACGCCAGCCGATTCGTGACAAGATGACAAGATGAGATTGTGATGTCACCCGGTCACCTTGTCACCTTGTCAGGCGAGGGGGTATGACGCAGAAGCTGCCAATCTTTCCGCTGAACACTGTCCTGTTTCCCGGCGCGCCGCTCCAGCTGCATATCTTCGAGGAGCGCTACCGGCTGATGATCGGGCGCTGCCTGGAGCAGCACAGCCCGTTCGGCGTCGTCCTCATCCGCTCTGGGAGCGAGATCAGCCCCGACGACCCGTGGGTGCGCCGGCAGATCGAGGAGGCCGGCGGCGGCGACGTCGAGCTAAGCGCGCTGCGCGAGCAGCTCGGCGGCGAGACTGTCTCCTACACGGTCGGCACGACCGCCCAGATCAGCGCGGACGAGAGCGCGCGCCTCCCCGATGGGCGCTACTACCTGGTCGGGCAGGGGCAGCGCCGCTTTCGCATCCAGTACTTCACGCAGCGGCAGCCCTACCTGATCGCGTCGGTCGCGTACCTGACCGAGGATTTCTCGGCCGCCAGCAAGGAGACCGCCGCGCAGCTGCGCCAGCTCTACGCGCGCTACTGGTCCGCGCTCGGCGCCGCGGTCGGCGAGGCGCCGCCGTCCGAGACGCTGCCGGAGAGCCCGGTCGAGCTGACCTACTGGATGGCCAATCGCCTGCGCGTCGATAATCCGCGCAAGCAGCGCTGGCTGGAGTGCGATGTCGACACGCGCCTGCGCGAGATGAGCGCGGCCATCCGCCACGAGCTGGCGATGCTCCCCGGCGGCGCGGCGGGCGAGCGCGAGCGCGGCGGGCTCGGCTCCTGGAACTGACTGACAAGCTCACAAGGTGACAACCATTCGGCAAGTCGCCTGTCGCCCGGTCACCTTGTCACCCGCTCACACTTCCAAGGGTGTGACAGCTAAACGTATGATTATTGGAGCCTGCACCATTACCTTATATCTTCCCGGCGTCCACTCGCTCAAGGAGAAGCGCAGCGTGGTCAAATCGGTGCTGGCGCGCCTGCGGCACGAGTTCAACGTCTCGACCGCCGAGGTCGGCGCGCAGGACCTGCACGGGCGCGCGGTGTTGGGAGTCGCCTGCGTGTCCGGTTCGAGCGAGTACGCGCGCGGCCAGCTCGAAGCGGTCGTGCGCTGGATCGAGGAGCATCGGCCCGACGCGCCGGTGCTCGACTACGAGATCGAGCTGCTGTAACGTTCGAGCGCTCAAACGTTCGAACGTTCAAACGGTTAGTATGGACGAGCTGCTACCCTTCCCTATCCTGGCGCTTGTCGGCCAGCGGGAGATGAAGACCGCGCTGGTGCTGGCGCTGGTCAACCCGCAGATCGGCGGCGTGCTGCTGATCGGGCCGTACGGCGTGGGCAAGACCACCGCCGTGCGCGGCCTGCTCGACGTGATGCCCTCGGTCGAGCGCGAGGAGCGCGACGAGGAGGGCCGGCCGGTCGTGCGGCGCGACACGATGCGGATCATCGAGCTGCCGCTGAACGCGCGGCTGGACGACGTGGTCGGCGGCGTCAACGAGCGGGTCGCGCTGGAGCAGCAGCGCATCCTGCTCGAGGAGGGGGTGCTGGCGAAGGCCCACCGCAACCTGCTGTACATCGACGAGATCAACCTGCTCGACGCGCGCGTGATCGACGCGATCCTCGACGCGGCCGCCCAGGGGCGCACGTTCGTGCGGCGCGGGCCGATGACGCGGCTCTACCCCTCGCAGTTCACGCTGGTCGGCTCGATGAACCCCGAGGAGGGCACGCTGCGCCCGCAGATCCTCGACCGCTTCGGGCTGCGCGTCTGGGTCGCGCCGCTCGACGATCGCCAGCAGCGGCTGGAGGTCTACCGCCGCGCGCGCGCCTTCCGCGAGGACTCGGCCGCGTTTCGCGAGCGCTACGCCCAGGAGCTAGACAAGTTGCGCCAGGAGGTCGCGACCGCGCGCGAGATCCTGCCGCAGGTCGAGGTGGCCCCGGCCGCCGAGGAGTTCGCACTCGGCTGCATCCAGGCGCTCAAGGTCCCCTCGCACCGCGCCGAGATCGCGCTGCTGGAGGCGGCCCGCGCCCGCGCCGCCGCCGACAACCGGCGCGAGGCGACGATCGACGATATCGTCACGATCGCCCCGCTGGCGCTGCGCCAGCGCCGCAGCCTGCAGCTCGAGCGCTATGCCGCCCAGATCGCCGTCGAGGACGCCGCGATCGCCGAGGCGCTGGCGCAGGTCGGCGCCGCGACCCAGAACGGCCGCGCGCCCCGCCCGCGCAGCCGCCGCCCGAAGACCAGCGACTCGTAGGCTTATCGCGGCTGCGTGACCCCACCCCCCTGCCCCCTTCTCTGCTGACGATCATCAAGAAATAGATTGGGCGTGACCACGCCGTCGGGCTAAAGCCCTGGCTGGCATTGCGAAGCCCGCTGCCGTGGGCTGGAATGCTGGAGTTCTTACCAACCCTGAACGTCTCCGCCACTGACACAGACGGGGGTCGGGATAACCGCGGGCTGGTGCCAGGGTTTCGGCTTTGCCGAAACCCTGGCACCAGTCAAGAATCCCCCCTCTTCCGTGGCCACGGGAGAGGGGGGCAAGGGGGGTGAGGGCAAACAGCCATCCCTGGTGGGGCAGGGGGAGGGGCCTACTCAATGATAATCCGCAGGCGCTCGTTCTCGTGGATCGTGCAGATCAGGTCGAAGGTGCCGCGGTTGTAGTACTGCTGCACGAAGCGCTGGCCCGGCTCGATCTTGAACGGGCCGACCTGGATCGGCTGTGAGTCGTCGTTGCGGATCACCAGGATGTCTTGCTTGCCGAGCGTCAGCGCGATCGTGGCGGGCAGCACGTCCAGGTGCTCGCCGGTAGCCATCCGGGCGACGGTGCCGGGCGGCACGCTGTACACGACCTGGCGCTCCTCCGCGCTCGGGCCGCTCTGCCACCACGCTGCGGCGGCCAGCGCCAGCGCCGCCAGCGCCACCAGCGCGCCGCCGATCAGCCAGCGTCGATTCTTGCCGGGTCGCATATGCGCCTCCGCTACTGCTGCCTGACTTCGGCCTTGACGGTCATGCTGCCGGCCTTCTCGAACTGCAGCGTCAGGTTGATCGTATCGCCCGGCTTGAGGTCCTGCTTGACGCCGAACATCATCACGTGGAAGCTGCCCGGCTTGAGCGCGACCTCGCCGTTGGCCGGCACGTCGATCGCTTCGACCGGCCGCATCTGCTTCACGCCGTTGTCGTCGATCACGGTGTGCAGCTCGACTGTGCCGGCCGCGTCGCTCATAGCCTTCAGCAGCCGGTCGGCCGGGCCGCTGTTGCGGATGGTCAGGTAGGCCGCGCCGTTCGGGCCGGATGCCGCGCTCCCCATGGCCGCGCCGGTCGGTTTGGCCTCGCCCATAGCCGCGCCGGTCGGCTGTGTGTCGGCCATCACCGGGACCACGCGCGCCCAGGCGTCGCTCACCTGTATGGCCGAGGGTGCGGCGGCCGGAGCGGCCGGAGTGGTCGTGGCGGCGCTGCCGCAGGCGCTCAGCGCCAGCGCGGCCAGGGCCAGGATCAAGAGTCGTCGCATTATGTTACTCCATTTCTAACGATATAGCGAATGTCGCCGGCCATGTCGTCGGTCGAGACGCTGTCGTTGAACAGCTCGCGCCACTTGCCCTGCTGGTCGATCAGGTAGGTGAACGCCGAGTGGTCCATCGTGTAGCCGAGCGCGGAGTTCGGCAGGTCGCGGCGGATGGCCGTGGCGCCGTAGGCCTTCAAGATCGGGCTCAGCTCGGCCTGGGTCCCGCGCAGGCCCAGGAAGGTCTTGTCGAAGATGCGCACGTACTGCTGCAGCCGCTCCAGGGTGTCGCGCTCGGGGTCGACCGTGACGAAGGCCACCTGGACCTGCGCGGCGTCGGCGCCCAGCTTGCGCCGCACGACCGCCAGGTCGTTGAGCGCGGTCGGGCAGATATCCGGGCAGTTGGTGAAGCCGAAGAACAGCAGCACGACCTTGCCGCGCTGCTCGCTCAGGCGAAAGGGCTGGCCAGTGTGCGCGGTCAGCGTGAAGTCGGGCGCCGGGCTGGGCGGCTCGAGCACGGTGCCGCGATAGCTGTGGCTGCCGCAGGCGCTCAGCAGCAGCGCGCCGCCGAGCAGCCCGAGCAGCAGATACCTGCGAATGGGGTGGGTGAGTGCCATGATGTTACCTCTGCCGTATCTCGCTATTCCAAGCCACAGCGCGCAGAGAGGTTGCCGAAGCGACCCGGCTGATCGGCCTCTGGGCGCCCTCTGTAGCTTCGTTCTCTGTCGTGACTGATGTGTGGCGAGCCGCCAGCTCAGGCGGCTGCGAGAATTGGGGGATGCCAGGGGCGCGGGCGCGCGCGGCGCGGCGGGTCGCCGGGCGGGCAGTCGGCGTGCGGCGCGAGCAGGGGCAGGACGATCAGCAGCAGCGCCAGCGCCGGGATTGCGTCGTGAACCGGCAGCGGCGGCACGTAGTATGGCACTCCAGAGCCCGGGCCCCGCCCGCTCTGCAGCGCGCAGTCGCCGGAGGACAGAAGCGGGCTTTCGGGCGTGGCCGATGCCGCGCCGCCCGCGGTCGGCTGGGCCGCCTGCGCGTGGTGGTGATGGTGCTGCTGCGCCGCGACGTCGCCCTGGAGCGCGAGCGGCAGCCAGAGCTGGCAGTGCAGAATACAGATCAAGGGCTCGCCCAGGCCAAGCGCGACGAGCACGAGCAGCGCGACGCCCGCGCGTCGGCGGCGAATGTGCGTGCGTATCGTGCGCCATCGCCTCGCGCTCGCGCGCCAGAGGTCGCGAATTGTCGCAGCCTGTATCACGGGATTCCTAGAGCCGAGCCTGTCCAAGTATGTTGTACGTTACGCAGCGCGGCATGTCAAGCAAGGTTGAGAGACGTTAACTTCAGGCCCTCACTCCCTGTCCCTGGCAGGGGCGGGGGTGAGGGTCAAGAGCGCATCTGCATGCGTTCTGCAAAAAACTACCCCAAATGCCCCTACTCGCCCCCGTCCACGGCAAGCGGGGGGCGAGAGTAAAAGCATCCAAAATTCCACCTCATCCACCCATCCAACAAGCACGCTCGCTTCGTACTATTTGACAGAGAGCGTGTCGCGTCTTATAGTAGCTGCAACAAGTTGCAGATGAATATACTTGCAACAAGCTGCTATCGCACGGATCGGCCTGGTTGAGCCGGCATTACCCGGGCAAGATTCCCTGGTGTTGCGTTCGCGTCGCTCAATCGCTCTGCTGCCAGCTTGCCAACCTAGCCCCGCCTGTCTTCCATGCCGCATCCCATTAGCGCTCAGCGCAGAGAGCGATCTCTGCGCCAGGAGGATCGTATGCACATCCCCGATGGTTATCTCAGTCCGGCCACCTGCGCGACGCTGTACGCGGCCTCGGCGCCATTCTGGTACGTCGCGCTGCGCAAGGTGCGGCGGCTGCTGAGCACCCGGCTGGTGCCGCTGCTGTCGCTATTCGCGGCGTTCTCGTTCGTGATCATGATGTTCAACCTGCCGCTGCCGGGCGGCACCACCGGCCACGCCGTCGGGATGGGGATCGCGGCGATCGTGCTGGGGCCGTGGGCCTCGATGATCGCGATCTCGGTCGCGCTGCTCATCCAGGCGGTGTTTTTCGGCGACGGCGGGATCACCGCGTTTGGCGCGAACTGCTTCAACATGGCGATCGTCGGCTCGCTGGTGGCCTACTGGGTCTACCGGGCGATCGCCGGCCGCTCGGCGATCGATAACACGCGCCGGGTGGTCGCCGGGGCGGTCGCCGGCTATGTCGCGATCAACGTCGCGGCGCTGCTGGCGGCGGTCGAGTTCGGCCTGCAGCCGCTGCTGTTCACCGACGCGACCGGCGCGCCGCTGTACGCGCCCTACCCGCTCGGCATCGCGATCCCGGCCATGATGCTCGGCCACCTGACGATCGCCGGGCTGGCGGAGCTGGTGATCACCGGCGGCGTGGTGGCCTATCTGCAGCGCTCCGACCCGGCGCTGCTCAAGCTCACCGCTCCCGGCGCGGCCGGCTCTGAGGACGAGCTTCAGCCGGCGACGAAGCGCGGCGGCTGGCGCGCGGCGCGCGCGCTGTGGGCCGGCCTGGCGCTGCTGATGGTGCTGACACCGCTCGGGCTGCTGGCCGCCGGCACGGCCTGGGGCGAGTGGGGCGCGTCCGACTTCGTCGACCCCGCGATGCGCGCGCAGATCTCGGCCGCCTCGGGTAACCTGGCACCGCCGCCGAGCGCGCCCCAAGGCCTGGATCGACTCTCGGCGGTCTGGACTGCGCCCATCCCGGGCTACGCGCCGCCGTGGATGAAGAGCGAGGCGTTTGGCTACATCCTGTCTGCGCTGCTCGGCGCCGGCCTGATCATCCTGGCATTTCTCCTGATCGGATGGATCGCCGGCCTCGTGCGCGGGCGCCGTGAGACGCCGACATCCGCGCCGGGCAGCGGGGCTGTTTAGCAGGAGAGGGGATAGCAATGGCTCTCACGAAACAAACCGCCGCGCCGGTGGGCCTGCCGGCGACGCCTGCGCGCAAGCGTAAGCACAGCTTCGTCGAGCGCACGATCGCCGATCTGAGCGGCGCGATGGAGCGCGCACTGTACGCCGAGGCGCTCGCGAAGGCCGACGGGCTGCTCCAGCGGCTCGACCCGCGCGTCAAAGTCGTCGGCCTGCTGGCGCTGATCGTCGCGGCGGCGCTGTCGCGCAACGTCCTGGTGATCCTGGCGCTGTTCGCCGCGGCGATCGCGCTGGCGCTGCTCTCGCGCGTGCCGCTGCGCACCCTCGCCACGCGCGTCTGGGTCGGTGCGCTGCTGTTCACCGGGATGCTGGCGCTGCCGGCGATCTTCATCACGCCCGGGCAGCCGCTCTACCGGCTGCCGCTGCTGGGCTGGCCAGTCACCGCGCAGGGGCTCGCCAGCGCGACCTACCTGATCACGCGCGTCGAGACCGCCGCCACGCTGTCGATGCTGCTGATCCTCTGCACGCCCTGGACGCACGTGCTCAAGGCGCTGCGCGTGCTGCGCGTGCCGGTCGTGTTCGTGGTCATCCTGGGCATGACCTTCCGCTACATCTTCCTGCTGCTGCAGACCGCCCGCGACATGTTCGAGTCGCGGCAGAGCCGCATGGTCGGCGAGCTGGAGAGCGCCGACCGGCGCCGGCTCGCGGCCGCGAGCGTTGGCGTTCTGCTGAGCAAAACTCTCCAGCTCAGCGGCGATGTTTACATGGCCATGCAGTCGCGCGGGTTCCGCGGCGAGGTCTACACGCTGGACGAGTTCGCGATGCGCGGGCGCGACTGGGCCGCGCTGGCGGGCTTCCTGGCCACCGCGGCGCTGGCCTTCTGGCTGGGAAGGAATTAATTCCTGCCAGGGGCGGGCAACAATCAGCTGGGGCTGAGGTTTCAGCTCTGCCGAAACCTCAGCCCCAGCAAGAATACCCCCGCTCCCGTGGCGACGGGAGCGGGGGCAGGGGGGTGAGGGCCTGCGACGCGGCAGGATGCGCCCGAAGGAACATCCAGAAAGATACGAGGAACAGTACCATGTCGGAGATCGTTTTTGACGTCCGGGATGTCGTCTACCGCTATAACGCCGAGGTGACTGCGCTCAAGGGGCTGTCGCTGGCGATCGGCCGCGGCGAGCGCGTGGCCATCCTGGGCGCCAACGGCTCGGGGAAGTCGACACTGCTGCGGATGCTCGACGGGCTCTACTTTGCCGACAGCGGCAGCGTCGCCGCGTTCGGCCAGACGCTGAGCGAAGAGCGGCTGATGGACGACGAGTTCGCCTTCGAGTTTCGCAGGCGGGTCGCGCTGGTGTTCCAGAACCCCGACGTCCAGCTGTTCAACCCGACCGTGTTCGATGAGGTGGCGTTTGGCCCGCTGCAGCTGCGCTGGCCGAAGGACGAGATCCGCCGGCGCGTCGCCGAGATGCTCGACCGGATGGAGATCGCGCACCTGAAAGACCGCTCGCCGCACCGGCTCTCGGGCGGCGAGAAGAAGCGCGTCGCGCTCGCCTCGGTGCTGGTGCTCGACCCCGAGGTGCTGCTGATGGACGAGCCGACCGCCGCGCTCGACCCCAAGAGCCAGAGCATGGTGGTCGACTTCCTGGTCGGCTGGGGCGGCGGGGCCAAGACGGTCGTCACCGCCACGCACGACCTCGACATCGTGGCCGAGATTGCCGACCGCTGCTATGTGTTCCAGGGCGGCAAGTCGATCGCCGAAGGGCGGCCGGCAGCGATCCTGAACGACGCGGCGCTGCTCGAGCGCACCAACCTGATCCACGCGCACCGGCACATCCACCCCGATGGCGAGATGCACGCGCACCCGCACCTGCACGCAGCGCACGGGCACGCCCATTAGCCGACACGGAGACACGCAGACAAGGTGACATGGAGCAGGTCGTAGTTGCGACCCTGTCACCCTGTCACCCTGTCACCTTGTCACCCTGTCATCTCCCGATCACCCCACACCACTGGAGCCCGCCCAAGGCGATCAGCCAGATCCGGATGATCCGAGCGAGGAAGACCGCGCTGAAGAACAGCCAGTAGGGCACGCCGAGCGCGCCGGCTGCCAGCCCGGCCACGTCGAACAGCGGATTGGGCGGCGCGCCGAACAGGAACAGCACCGCGAACGCGCGCCAGGGGTGGCGCATCTGGCCGTGAACCCAGCGGTACAGGCGCGTCTCCTGGACGATCCCGCGGCCGGAGCGCCCGATGAAGAACGCGACCGACTCGCCCAGCGCCGAGCCGAGCGCGCCGAGCGCGATCACCAGCGGCAGGTTGTCGGTCTGGGCGGCGATGCAGGCGACGATCGGGATGTACGGCGTCGGGACGATCGTCGTAGCATTCGCCAGCAGCGTGACCAGAAACACGCCGATATAGCTGTAGTCGCGCAGCTGCGCGATCCAGTAGCGGCCGGTCTCGCCGCGCAGCAGCACGAAGAAGCCCAGGTTGAGCGCCAGGGCGAACGCGATCGCCAGCGCCGGCTTGATCCAGCGCCCCGGCCCGGTCGCGCTGGCCGTCGTGCCGGGCGCGCTGTCGGTTGGCTGTGTCATTTATCGCCTGCGCCGCAGCGCGGCGGCGACGCCGACGACCAGGAGCAAGGCGAGGACGATCGCGCCCACGATCAGGCTGAAGCTGCTGGCCCCCGTGCCGGACGCGTTGGCGGCGGTCGGGGTCAGCGGCTGCTCCAGCGTGGCCGTGTCGGGCGACGAGATCGGCGACGTGGCGACCTGCGCTCCCGCTGCGCTGCTCGTCTGTTCGCTCTCGGCGCCGGGTGCAGCGGCTGTCGGGGCTGCGGCCGATTTGACAGCCGGCAGCGCCACGCTTGGCTCCGGCGCGGGTGTCGCCGCCAGCGCGGCGGCGGGCGCAGGCAGAGCGCTTGGCTCAGGCGGACTGGTCATCGCCGGCGCGGCGGTGGGCAGCGCGGCTGCCGCACCGCTGTCCGCAGCCGGCGCGCTGGTCACCGCGCCGGCCGCCGCGATCGGCGCCTCGGGCGCGGGATACGCATTTCCCTGGGTAGCGGAAAGCGTGTTCTCCGGCGCGCCGCCGCCCGCCTGCCGGGCGAGCGGGTCGCTGGCCGCCGCGGGCGGGGCTGCCAGCATCGGCGCGGCCGTCGACGCGGCCGCGGCCTGCTCCTGTGGCATCGCCGCCATCGGCGCGCTGGTCGTGGCGGCGCCCGTCCGGAGCAGGGCCGCGCCGAAGGCCACCAGCACGAACAGCGCGACCAGCGCGGAGCCGAGGGTCATCCAGGGGAACGACCAGCCGCGCCGCGGGGCGGCCGCTCGCGGATCGATCGCGAACGAGCGCGGCGGCGCGAGCGGCTCCAGCTCGCGCAGCAGGCCGACCGTGGCCCGCAGCTCGGTCAGCGCGGCGCGCAGCCCCGCATCGGCGGCCAGCCGGCGCTCCAGGTCGGCCCGCTCATCGGGCGCGAGCTGGCTGTCGACGTAGGCCGACAGCAGCTCGAAGTCGGCATCATTCAGTTGCGGGTTTCGCTCGTTAGCCATGTCTCTTGTAAAACGCGCTGCGTGAGAGGCGCCGCGGGGCGCGCAATCCTGGCCCTCTACGGCTCAGATCTCACGTGATACGTCCTGTTGTGGGTCGGTTTGACCGTTCTTCAACTATCTACTCGCTGGTGTCATGACGGTAGCGGGCCGGCAAGAGTTCCCCGGCCTTGAGCACGTCGCGCAGGCGCGCTCGCCCACGGCTGAGGCGCGACTTGACGGTGCCCAGGTTCGCGCCCGTGATCTGGGCAATTTCTTCGTAGGGCAGGCCCTGGATATCGCTCAAGATCAGGATGATGCGCTGCTCTTCGGGGAGGGTGGCCAGCCCGTGCTGAATAGCCACGGCTAGCTCGCGGCGCAGCGCGAAATCGTCGGGCGACTCGGCGCTGTCGGCGATCTGGAGCGGCGAGGAGTCGTCATCCTCGCCGTCGGCCTCGGCATCGATCGAGACGGTCGGGCGGCGCTTGCGCGCGCGCAGCGCGTCGTAGCATGTGTTGGTGGCGATCCGCAGCAGCCAGGAGCGAAACGAGCCGCCGCGGAAGCTGCGCAGGTTGCGAAACGCCGCGAGGAAGGCATCTTGCGCGGCGTCGGCGGCGCTGTCGGCGTCGCCGAGCATGCGATAGCATATGTTGTAGACGCGCCCCTCGTACAGGCGCACCAGCGCGTTGAAGCTATCGGCATCGCCGCGCTGGGCCGCCGTGATGAGGCGCCGCTCCTCGTCTGCCATGATGATCGCCGCTCCAGGTGAAGGCATCGCAGCGCCTATTATAGCAGAGCATGTGACTGTGCTCTACGCTGCGGCGGCCAGCGGGCGGCTACTCGAAGCGCAGCAGCGTCTGCCCGACCTGGATGACGTCGTCGCGGCGCAGCGGCACCGGCGATGTGACGCGCTGGCCGCCCAGGTAGGTGCCGTGGGTGCTGCCGGCGTCCTCGATCGTGGCCTGGCGGCCGTCGGTGCGAATCACGGCGTGGTGGCGCGAGATGGTGCCGTCGCCGATCAGCAGCACCGCGCAGTCGTCGCCGCGGCCAATCAGCGCGCCGGCGCCGGCAAGCGTGTAGGCGCGCGGCTGGGCCGGCCCGGCGATCACGCTGAGCCTGCCCCATGCGCCGGCAGGCAGCGGTGCGGCGGCCGGCTGGGCCGGCGTGGCCCACGGCTGGGCCGGCGCGCCGCTCGGCGGTGGCTGGTAGACTGGCACGGCGGCCGGCGCCACGCGCGCGCGGCGGGTCGCGCGGAACAGGGCGAACAACATGGTTGCGAGCAGCAGCACTGCGCCGCAGGCTAGCACCCCCGCGATGATCAGGAGATCGCTGCTCAGCCGGCCGGGGATCAGGCTGATTCCGCCGGCCGGCACGGATGGCGCGCTCGCTTCCGACGTCGGCGCGGGCGCCGGCTCCCCGCCGAGCGCCTGGCAAGCGTCGATCCGCCCGCTCCCCAGGTAGCCCTTGGCCGCCAGCGTGGCGTTCCGCTGCGAGATATCCACCGTGCGACCCTTGATCTCCTGCGCCACCCGCCCCGCATCCCAGTCCGGGTGGGCCGAGAACAGCAGCGCGGCCAGCGCCGAGACGAAGGGCGTGGCCTGCGACGTGCCGCTCATATAGTCGTAGTTCTTCTCGAAGCGCTCGTCGCGCGGGACCTGGCTGGTCAGGTAGACATCGTAGGTCGGCATGGTCGAGAGGATGTGCACCCCTGGCGCGGTCACGCTGACCCACGGCCCCGAGTTCGAGAACGGCGCCTTGACGTCGTCCTCGTCGGTGGCGGCGACCACCAGCACGTCGGGGTTATCGCCGACGATCGCGTTCTCGAGCGGCAGGAAGTCGTTGCCGGCCGCGACGATCACGAGCGCGCCCTTGCTCTGAGCGTAGCGGATGGCGGTGGTGACCTGCCCGGAGACGGTGTCGGCGTCGATCGTGAGCGACGCGCCCAGGCTGAGGT
This sequence comes from Candidatus Ribeiella danica, assembly GCA_016717335.1. Taxonomy (GTDB): domain Bacteria; phylum Chloroflexota; class Chloroflexia; order Chloroflexales; family Roseiflexaceae; genus Ribeiella; species Ribeiella danica. Next base: position 2,646,093 of record JADKFS010000001.1, on the reverse strand, counting down.
TGATCACCTGGGCGCCCTGGTCGGCCGCGTAGCGAATGCCGCGCGAGATCGCCCGGTCGGAGCCGGCGCCGCGCGCGTTCATCACGCGCACCGGCAGGATTCGGACGCCCGGCGCCAGCCCGGCGCCGCCCTCGCCGTTGTCGAGCGTCGCCGCGATGATGCCGGCCACGTTGGTGCCGTGGCCGTTCTCGTCACTCGGCTCGTTGTCGCCGTCCACGAAGTCGCGCCCGTCGTCGCGCAGCCGGCCGACCAGGTCGGGGTGGTTCAGGTCGACTCCGCTGTCCACCACCGCCACGGTCACGTCCGGGCTGCCGGTGGTGTGGCTCCAGGCACACTGCGCGCCAATCAGAGGCAGCGCCCAGGCGTCGGCCAGGCGCGGGTCGTTCGGCGCGGCCACGCTCTGGGCCGGCGCGGCGACCGGACCAAGCAGCAGCACGGCGAGCAGGATGGCGAGCAGACGGTTCATTAGGAGCCAGTCATATTTGGGACTTGGGACTCGGGACTTGGGACTTGGGACTCTTGATGGAGGCTTCGGAGTTAGGGTTCATACATGGATACCTTCTCCAGGCGCCGCCGTCGGGCTAAAGCCCTCGGCTCCTGATACGAAGGCCACCTCCGTGGCCTGGGGAAGGTATTCTTTTATGGGTCCTTAGGACACCTTGTCACCTTGTCACCTTGTCTCGCGCGATCACGTCTCCGGCAGCTTGGCGCTGTGCAGGTACCAGGTGCCCTCGATCTTGCTCAGCTCGAAGGTCGTGTCGATCGGCTGCTGGCCCGCCTTGGTCTCGTCGCCGAGGTCGAGCGTATAGTGCATCGTGGCGGTCCAGCGCACGTGGGCGCGCTCGCCGTCGCTGTCGAGCAGCTCGTAGCGCGCATTGTCGAAGCGCACCTCCTGCAGGTACTCGACGTACGAGCGGATCTCGGGGCTGATCTCGCGCCGGAACACAGTCGGCTCGATCGCCGCGAGCAGTTTATCGGCGTCCTTCGCCTCGAGCGCCGCCGCAAAGCCGCGCACGACCTCGACCGGGCGGGGGTCGCTCAGCGGGTCGGCCGGTCGCGTCAGCAGGAACAGGGCGAGCACTGCCAGCAGCGCGGCCGCCGCGAGGGCGACCCAGCGCCAGGGCCCGGGTCGGCGGGCGCGTCGATCCAGGACCGGCGTGAGCGGGCCCGTGGGCGGCTTCAACCGCTCGGTCGTCTGGCGCTCGCCGGCGGACGGCTCCTGGGTCATAGCTGCTTCTCAGTCGGTTGCGATATCGGCCTGGACGACCCGCTCGGCGCGCGGCAGCATGTAGGCGCCGGCGGAGCGCCGCGGGAACACGTGCTCGGCGACCGGGACGAAGCCGCCGGCGTCCTCAAGGTACATGTGCTGGCCGATCCGAATGGCCGAGTCCTCGATCTCGATCACGTTGTACGAGTTCTTGCCGTGCTCGCGGCCCTTGCCGCGCCGCGACGTGGTCGTGCCGCTCTGGCAGATGATCGTGCCCTGGCGCAGATCGGGCTGCACGTCCAGCGTCGTGCCGACGTACGAGACGTGGATGTGTCCGCACAGCAGCAGATCGACGCCGCAGCGATCCAGGAGCTGCACGGCCTCCGTGGCGTTGCTGATCATATTGCGCCGCTCGCTGCCGGGCGGGTTGACGACGTGGTGGTGCAGCACCGCGACCTTGCAGGTGCCTGGCGGAAAGCGGCTGAAGCGCTCCTCGATGATCGCGATCTGCTGGTCGCTGAGGTAGCCGCCGTCGACCGTCAGCCCGTGGGCGGTGCAGCCGCCGACGACCGCCAGCCCCGGCAGCTCGAAGACCGGGTTGAGCTCGGGCGTGATATGCTTCTTGTAGAGATGATACGAGCGGAACAGCCGGCCGAACACATTGAACAGCGGCACGTCGTGGTTTCCGGCGACCACCAGACGCGGCTCGGGCAGCGTCTTGAGGTAGCCTTTGATCACCTGCCACTGGTTCGGGAAATCGGCGCGCTGGACGAAGTCGCCGGAGACGACCAGCAGATCGGGCTTGAGCTCGTGCGCCTCGCGCGCGACCTGCTCGGCCAGCGCCAGCCGGAACGGCGGGCCGGCGTGCAGGTCGGAGATATGCATCAGGACATAGCGCACGAGCTACTCCTCGGCTGTCTGCGCGGGCGCCGCAGCCGCGCGGGCCTTGTCGCGCGCCAGCAGGAATAGCGAGCGGAGGATCAGCACAATCTCGACGCTGACGGCGGCGACGAAGATGTATTTGATGACAGGGACGAGCGTTTCCATAAGCGGGGCTCCTTTATCTGCGCCTTATAGGGTCAGATTGTAGCACAAAATAGATCGGCTCGGGTTAGCAATACGTTCGTCATAACCCCACCCCCTGCCCCCTCCCTGGAAGGGGAGGGGGTGTGTCCTGTGGTGCTGCGGTGCGCTGCAGAGCAGCGCACCGCAGCACCACCAAGAATCTCCCTCTCCCGTTCTGGGAGAGGGGGCAGGGGGGTGAGGGCCTATGGCGCCCTAGGACGCGATCGATGAAAAATCCACCCCGAAAGGGAGCGCGGCGCGCTCGGCTCGTCGCCAAGCGGGAGCTTGTCTAATGGTATAATGGCGCCCCAGGAAGTGCCAGCCTGGGAGATCGCCGATGACCGTAAACTATGTGCGCTGGATCAGGAGCTACGTTGGCCACCAGCGGCTGCTGCAGCTCTCCGCCAGCGCGTTTATTCGCGACGATCAGGGGCGGGTGCTGCTCGGTCGCCGCTCCGACGTCATGCTGTGGGCCCCGCCCTCCGGGGTCGTCCAGCTTGGCGAGACGCCGGCGCAGACGCTGGTGCGCGAGGTGGAGGAGGAGACCGGCCTGCAGATCGAGGTCGAGAAGCTGATCGGCCTCTACACCGGCCCCGACTTCGAGTGGACCTACCCGAACGGCGACCAGGCCCAGATCGTCAGCGTGTTTTTCGCCGTGCGGGTCATCGGTGGGGTGCTGCGGCCCGACCACCACGAGTTCGTCGACCTCGGCTACTTCGCCCCTGCAGCCTTCCCCTCGCTCATGCCGCGCTGCGTCCGGATGCTCAAAGATGCGCTGGCCGGGCGGGAGGGCGTGTTCGATTAGTCGTCAGACATCAGAGGTCAGAAGTCTGTACCGCTGATCCGCGCTGCCGTCGACGACGGCTGACGGCTGACTACTGACTACTGACTACTGACTACTGACCACTGACTTCTCTATGAGACGAATCGCCTACGCCAGCCCGCTCAACCCCGCGCCGTCGGGCATCTCCGACTACAGCGAGGAGCTGCTGCCCTACCTTGGCCAGTACGCTGAGATCACGCCGTATGTGGCCGATGGCCTGAAGCCGGCCAACGCCGAGCTGCTGCGCCATATGGAGGTGCGGCCGCTCGGCCGGCTGGCGCGCGACCACCGGCGCCGGCCCTACGACGCGATCGTCTATCACATGGGCAACAGCCAGGAGAACCACGCGGCGATCTGGGCGGCGCTGCAGCGCACGCCTGGCGTAGTGGTGCTGCACGAGCTGGTGCTGCACCACTTCATGCTCGGCTACGCCGCGGTCGTGCAGGGCGACATCGAGCGCTACCGCGCCGAGGCCGCGCGGCGCTACGGCCCCGAGGGCGAGCGGGTCGCCGGCCTGATGATGCGCGGGCGCTTCATCGACGCGGCCTTCGATCTGCCGTTCTGCGAGCCGGTGCTCGACGCCGCCGAGGGCCTGATCGCCCACAGCCGCTATGTGATCGACCGCGCCGCCGCGCTGCGGCCCGGCCTGCCATCCGCGCATGTCCCGATGGGCGTGCCGCTCCCGCCGGCAATCCCGCGCGACCAGGCCCGCGCGCAACTGGGGCTGCCGGCCGACGCGCTGATCCTGGCGTCGTTCGGCCACATCAACCCGTTCAAGCGAGTGGACGTGGCCCTGCGCGCCTTCAAGACACTGCGCGCCGAGCGCGAACAGGCGCACTACCTGCTGGTCGGCAGCGTCTCGCCAATCTATAACGTGCGCGCGGCCGTGGCCCGCGCCGGCCTGCAGGACGCCGTGACCGTGACCGGCTACGTCGACCGGCGCGCGTTCGAGGACTACGTGGCCGCCGCCGATATCTGCCTGAACCTGCGCCACCCGACCGCCGGCGAGACCTCTGCCAGCCTGCTGCGGCTGCTCGGCGCCGGCAAGCCCACCCTGGTCACCGCCAGCGGCTCGTTCGCCGAGCTGCCGCCGGGCGTGGCTGCCCAAGTCGACCTAGACGGCAGCGAGGGCGAGCTGATCCTGGCCTACTGCCGGCTGCTGGCCGCGCGGCCCGACCTCGCCGCGGCTATGGGCGCGGCGGCACGGGCCTATGTTGCACACGACCACACGCTCGCCGCCGCCGCCGCCGGCTACATGCGCTTCCTGGCCGGCCGCTACGACTGGGGCGACACGCCCAGGCTGCGCGCCGAGCCACTGTGGGAGCTTCCCAAGGATGCGGGCAGCAGGAGGAATGGTGAAAAGCCTGCCGCCGCTAGGATAGTCGGCGAGCCGAGGGAGCGCTCTGATATGCTTCACCCCTCATCCTACACCCTTCATCCTTTGGCGCAGGCGCTTACCGAGCTGGGAGCGACCGAAGACGACCGACCGCTGCTGGAGGGCGCCGCGCGCGCGCTGGCCGAGCTGGGCCTGTAGCGGGCAGCTGAGGCAAAACGGATCGTTGTCCTTTCTACACGGGCATGTGAAGGAACTACAACGTCGTTCGGCGCGATTTGTGGTAGGATCAGGCCACGAAGATTAAGGAGACAAGTAAGCGAGCTCGCAAGAGGCGGCTGAACGGATCCTTAAACTTACTTGGTCGAGAGCTCAGTTGCCCGTTCCTGGTTGTAGTTTTCTCCTGGGAACACAGTGCGGGGCTCTCGGCCAAGTTTTTTTGTGCGCGTCGCCGGCGATCGCCGGCGGCGCGCCTTTTTACGTCTGGGCCGGGGCGCCCTCGAGCTGGTCGCGCACCTCGATCGTGCCTGTGAGCGTGCGGTGGACCGGGCACTTCTCGGCGATCTCGAGCAGCCGCAGGCGCTGGGCCTCGTCGAGGCCGCCCACGAGCGTAATGCGCCGCTCGATCACGTCGATCTTCGACGTCGCCTGCTCGCACTCGGCGCAGTCGCGCGCGTGGTCGCGCCGGTGGCTCAGGCGCACCTCGACATCCTCGAGCGGCCAGCCCTTGCGGCGCGCGTACAGCAGCAGCGTCATAGAGGTGCAGGCGCCGAGCGCCGCCAGCAGCAGCTCGTATGGGTTCGGGCCGGCCTCGTCGCCGCCCGCGTCGACCGGCTCGTCGGCGATGAAGCTGTGCGCACCCGCGTCGATCTCCTGGCGCAGGTTGCCCAGGCTGTGGACGATCACCTCGGCCATGAGTTGCTCCTCTCTTCTGTTCATTTGCCAGCGCCTATGTTTTGCGAGCTGGAATGCTCACACTCTCTCGAAGAGCAAGAGCGATACCGGCGCTGCTTTCGGGGGCTGCGCGGCCCCCGTCGCCCCGCGGGCGGGGGTGGGCCGCCACCCCCGCCGCCCCCCTCCCGGGGCTTGCGCCCCTGGACCCCAAAAGGAATGCCGTCTCATTCTCAGCGTTTGTGGTGCATGCCTGGCTGAATCCAGGCGCGCCGGGTTGCAACCCGCCCCTCAGGAGTGTTGATGGGCATGGGCCACAGGCATTGACGCTGATGTGGCCTTTTTTGCCGGAGGGGGGCGGGGGGCCGGGGGCGCAGCGCCCCGGAGAAAAGATGACAAGATGACAAGGTGACAAGGTGACAAGGTGAGGGCGTAGCGCCCCGGAAAGGCAGCAGGCGTAGCCGCCTGAACCGGCGCGGGTTCCCCAGTGGGGGGCCGGGGGCGCAGCGCCCCGGAGAAGACCAGTGTGGAGCACTCATAGCGCAATTCACGCTTGACGATCAGGAACATACATGCTATTATTCGCACATCGGTTCGTGCATGTCGGAAAGGAGCGCCGCCAGCGGAGCAAGCAGGGAGCGTCTGACACGTACGGTAAGGCTGAGTGGTACGAAAGAGTAAACGTAAACACGAGGAGGCAAGCCATGGCAAAGGATCTGAACAAGGTGATGCTCACCGGCCATCTCGGCGCCGATCCCGAGATGCGCTACACGCCGCAGGGCAGCGCGGTGACGACGTTCCGCGTCGCGTCCGGCCGCACCTGGAAATCCTCCGACGGCACGCAGCACGACGACACCGAGTGGTTCCGCATCGTCGCCTGGGATAAGCTGGGCGAGATCTGCAACCAGTACCTCACCAAGGGCACCCGCGTGTATGTCGAAGGTCGCCTGCAGACTCGCAAGTGGCAGGATCAGAACGGCCTGGATCGCTACAGCACCGAGGTGATCGCCAACGACATGATCATCCTGTCGAGCAAGCAGGATCGGGCGTCCGCCCCCGCCCCGGAGTACGACGCCCCGGTGGATGAGGAGCCTGCCCCGCGCGCCGCGCCTGCGCCGCGCAGCCCGGCCGGCAGCCCGCCCCCCGCCCGCGCCGCCAACGGCAATAGCGCGCCGCGCCCGGCCGCGGCCCCACGCAGCCCAGCCCGCAACGTGCCGCAGTCGATCGACAGCGACGAAGATCTGCCGTTCTAGCTCGGGTAGTTGGGCACGTGTCTGGCCTCAACATGTAACCGGATAGGTCAAAACAGCGAGTATCGTTAGATGCTCGCTGTTTTGTTTTGAGCAATTAGCGTGTGGCGGGTGTGCTGATAGAGCGCGTCCACACGGACACGTGCCGCACGCAGTCGCTCGACGGCGAGATAGGTGAGCGGCAACAGGGCTACACGAGCGGCGGCGTTTCGGCGCTATCCGAAGCGGCCGGTCACGTAATCCTCGGTGCGCCTGTCTTGCGGATTCGTGAAGACTTGGTTCGTCGCTCCGAATTCGACCAACTGGCCGGCGCGGGTGGAGGGGTCCATCAGCATAAATGCTGTGTCATCCGAGGCGCGCGCGGCTTGCTGCATATTATGCGTCACGATCACAATCGTGTACTCGCGCCGGAGGTCGAGCATCAGCTCCTCGATTTTCAACGTCGCAATCGGATCGAGCGCCGAGCAAGGCTCGTCCATCAGCAGCACCTCGGGGCGCGGCGCGATCGCGCGCGCAATACACAGCCGCTGCTGTTGCCCCCCCGACAAGCCTAGCGCCGAGCTATGCAGTCGGTCCTTGACCTCGTCCCACAGCGCAGCCTGCCGCAGCACGCGTTCGACTCGCTCGTTGATCTGCGCGCGGTCGCGCCAGCCGGCGATCTTCAGGCCATAGGCGACATTCTCAAAGATCGATTTGGCGAACGCATTCGGGCGCTGGAAGACCATGCCGATCCGTCGTCGCAGCAGTACCGCATCCGTGTCGGGCGCGTAGATATTCTGGCCGTCGAGCAGGATCGCACCCTCACCCCGCGCGCCGGGTGTTTGGTCGTGCATACGGTTGATCGCGCGCAGGAAGGTCGATTTGCCGCAGCCCGACGGCCCGATGATCGCCGTGATACTGCGCGCGCGAATGGTCATAGTGATATCGCGCAGCGCCTGAAATGTCCCGTAGTGAAAGCTGAAATTGCGGGTCTCCAGCTTCTGCTCAAGTTCGCCAGTGGCCACCCCTTCTCGTTCGCGTGCGCCAACGGTGATGGTGCGTGGATGACTACTCGCACGAAGTTGTATTTCGGTCATGGTTGCTGCTCCTACCCTACTCGCCCACTGATGTATTCTTCGGTCCGCGGGTCGCTTGGCACGGTGAAGATTTTTTGGGTGATATCCGACTCGACCAGTACACCCATCGGGCGCCCCTGGCCAATTCGATCGACCATAAAGACCATGGTGCGATCGGCGATCCGTGCGGCCTGCTGCATATTGTGTGTGACGATGACAATCGTGTAGCGCTGCTTCAGCTCGATCAGTAGCTCCTCGATCTTGTAGGTCGAGACCGGGTCAAGCGCTGAGCATGGCTCGTCCAGCAAGAGCACTTCAGGCTGTAGGGCGATCGCACGCGCGATGCACAACCGCTGCTGCTGGCCGCCCGAGAGCGCCAGGCCAGAGTGATTGAGTTTATCTTTGACCTCATCCCACAACGCGGCGGCCCGCAGGCTGACCTCGACGCGCTCCGCAATTGTTTTGCGCGGCACGCCATCAAGGCGCAGCCCGACCGCGACATTCTCAAAGATCGAGAGCATTTTGAGCGGGTTAGGCTGTTGAAACACCATGCCGATGCGGCGCCGGACTGCCTGCGACTCGACGCCTGGCGCGTAGATATCTTGCTCGCCAAGCAGCACGCGCCCCTCGACGCGCGCGTATGGCAACGTTTCATGCATTCGATTGATGCAACGCAACACGGTAGATTTGCCACAGCCCGACGGGCCAATAATCGCCGTGACCGAGCGCGGTTCAATCGTCACATCTACAGGATGGACTGCCTGAAACAAGCCATAGAACGGCTTGAGGCCTTGTAGTTTGACTTGTTGTGTTTGTGATATGCTCATTGTGTTTATCTCAGATAATAGGTTGGCCGGGTCGGCGCGTTATCGTAGCTTGCCGACGACACTACTTCATACGATCGCGAGTCGCCCAGCGCACTGCCAGGTTCACGACCAGCACGAGCAGAGTCAGCACGAGCGCGCTGCCCCATGCTAATTGATTCTGCGCCGGGAATGGCGTATCGGTATACTTGTAGGTTAAGAGCGGGAGCGCGGCCATCGGTTCGAGCAGCTTGAAGCTGACATTGTTGTTGCCCAGCACGGTCAACAGTAGTGGCGCGGTCTCACCGGTGGCCCGGGCGAACGCCAGGAGAACGCCGGTGATGATTCCACTCAAAGCAGTTGGGATCACGACCGTGAGGGTAAGCCACCACTTTGGTGCGCCGAGTGCCATCCCTGCCTCACGCATGGTGTGCGGTACCAGCTTAAGGATCTCCTCGGTCGTGCGAGTAATCACCGGGATCATTAATACGGTCAGCGCGACACTGCCAGCCAGGGCTGAGAACTGATGGGTGCGCTGCACAATCAGCACATAAGCCACTACGCCGACGATGATCGAAGGTGCGGCGCTCAGCACATCGGTGCAAAAACGCACCGCAGTGGCAATGCTGTTGGCGGGGTATTCGGCCAGGAACACGGCGGCCAGAATGCCGATTGGCAGCGCCATGACCAGGGCGAGGCTGACGATCACAAGCGAGCCGACGATGCCGTGCAGCACGCCGCCGGCATTGCTGATCTCGCCGCCGACCCCCACCACCGGCGGCTCGTAGGCCTGGGTGAAGAACGCCAGATTCAGCGCGCCCGCACCACGCACGACGACATAGCCAAGAATAAGAAACAGCGGAATGAGCGCCAAAAGCGTTGCGCCGACGGTCAGGCCGCGCATAAAGCGATCGACCCATTTGCGGCGGGTATAGTTCGGTGCCTGCGTAATCATGCTCGCACACTCCCGACCGGCCCGCGCGCCGCTCGCCAGACGAGCAGGCGGGCAAAAACATTCACGAGCAGCGTGATACCAAACAGCACCAGCGCGATCAGAATCAGCGTCGATGCGTGCAGGTCGTCGTTGGCGTTCGGCAGCTCGCTGGCGATCAGCGACGCGGCGGTGATGCCGCCGCTAAACAGTGAGCCGCCGATCTTGTCCTTGATGCTGCCGATCACCATCAGCGCCGCCATTGTCTCGCCGAGCGCGCGGCCGAGCCCGAGCATCAGCCCGCCGATAATGCCGGCACGGGCGTATGGCAGCACCGCCTTGCGGATCATCTCCCAGCGGGTCGCGCCGACCGCCAGCATGGCCTCGCGCTGGTGGTTTGGCACCACCGCCAAGACGTCGCGGGTGATCGCGGCGATCGTCGGCAGGATCATGATCGCCAGAATGATGCCGGCGACCATCACGCCGCGCCCGGTGCCAACCGGCCCACTCAATATCGGGATTGTTTTGCCCACGCTTTTGGTGATTGGGCTGGCAATCGCACTCTTGAAGAATGGAACGAACACGAAGATGCCCCACATCCCATAGATCACACTGGGGATGGCGGCGAGCAGCTCGACCAGAAACGAGAGCGGATTCTTGAGGCGCGCGGGGCACAGCTCCGACAGAAAAACACCAATTAAGATGCCGAGCGGCCCGGCGAACAGCAGCGCAATGCCCGAGGATACGAGTGTGCCATAGATCGCCGGCAGCGCGCCAAAGTTCTGCGCGTTGGGATCCCAGCCGGTCTGAAAGAGAAAGCCGAGGCCAAATTTCGCGCGCGCCTCACTCGATCCGGCCCAGGTCACATATCCCACCGCGAAGACCAGGGCAATCACCAGGAGGGCAAAAAAGAGGGTAACCCCCCAGAAGATCGAGTCACCATGTTTGGTGCGTTGCTGAAACGCCTGCCAGGTACCGAGCCGTTTGGCTTGTGCCATAATTTACCTCAGATATTGATGATTTTGATATGCTTTTGGACGCGCCTGTAAAGCAAGTGTAGGGAGCCGCACGAGCTGCGGCTCCCTACATATGTTTTGTGTGAGCCTACTTGGGCATCGTAAAGGCCGGCTTACCATTGATGGTGATCTGGGTCAGCTTGGCGATCGCCTTCTCGCGCACCGAGTCCGGCAGCGGGGCGTAGTTGAGACCCTTAGCAGCGTCGCTGCCCTGGCTCAGCGCCCAGTACAGGAAGTCCGTCAGCGCCTGAGCCTTGGCCTCGTCCTTCTGCTCCTTGGTCACCAAGATCCAGGTGTAACCGGCGATCGGGTAGGCGTTGTCGCCTTCCGGCGGGTTGACGATATTCACGCGCAGGTCGTCGGGGGTCTTGGCCAGGAAGCCGGCCGCCGCCGCGCTGGTGCTTTCGAGTGACGGCACCACATACTTCCCGGCCGCGTTCTTGATCGCCGGCTCGGGCAGCTTGTTCGCCGCTGCGTAGATTAGCTCGACGTAGCCGATCGCGCCCTCGGTCTGCTGGACAATCGCGGCCACGCCGGGGTTTTTCTCACCACCCTGGCCGACCGGCCACTGCACCGTGTCACCGGAGCCGACTTTCGACTTCCACTCCGGGCTGACGCTGCTCAGGTAGTTGGTGAAGATGCTGGTCGTGCCCGAGCCATCCGAGCGATGGGCAACGGTGATCTCGGTGTCCGGCAGTGTCACGCCGGGGTTATCGGCGGCGATCTTCGGATCATTCCAGTTGGCGATCGTGCCGAGGAAGATGCCGGCCAGCGTCTCGCCCGAGAACTGCAGCTTGTCGACGCCCGGCAGATTGTAGGTCGGAACCACCGCGCCGAGCACGGTCGGGATGTGCAGAACCTCGCTCTTGAGCGTGCCGGTGGTCGGGTCGGTGGCGGCCTTCAGCTCGTTGTCGCTGGCGAATTTGTCGGTACCGCCGAAGTCGGTCACGGCGCCGAAGAAGTCCTTGCGGCCCTGGCCCGAGCCGACGCTCTGGTAGTTGATCTCGACGTTCGGCGCGACGGCCTTGTAGGCTTTAATCCAAGTTTGGTAGATTGGGTCGGGGAAGCTGGCGCCGGAGCCAGTCAGTTTGGCCGTCACCGCGCGCGGCGTGAAGGCGCCCATGGCGCCGGTGCTAGCGGCAGTCGGCTCGGCCATTGCGGTCGGCTCGGCCGGAGCAGCGGTGGTCGGCTCAGCCGGAGCAGCGGTGGCCTGCGCGGCGGGGGCAGCCGTCGGGGCACTTGTGGTCGCACCGCCGCCACAGGCGGCTAGCACGGGAACGATCAATGCCAGCAGCAAGAGCAGAGCGAGCTGGCGCTTGGCGGTGGTGATCATGGTCGAGTATTCCTCCATCAGCATATTGTCCACTCGTACAAAATCCACGAATGCGGTGCATATGCAAGCGTGACGATGCACTCGACCGCCGGCCCGGCAGCTGCTACGAGCAGGGCGAGAACATCGTGCGCCTGTATTCGACAGTGCCATCGTAGACGATGAGTGTTAACGTCGAGGTCTGTGTGTGTTATGGAGGTGTTAAATTCATTAGAAGAGCAGCGCTTACTAGCGTGCAGTCAGAGGTATGGGTCCGCGCATAACCGCGCCGCGGGAGGATGTGCCCAGGTCACCCCTGGCGTTCGGAAGCCGCTATAGCAAGAGGCAGGAGGCAGGAGGCAGTAAGGCAGGAGGCAGAGTAAGACGGATGGCATCACAAAGGCATCTCATTCATAGTGGCTCATAGGCGACCAGATTGGGCGAAGCGTTGCGATCGCCCAATCATGCGCAGGCATGCGGAGGAAACACACGTCACGCGGGCAGTCTCTCTCGCGAGGATTGGGCACTCACTGGTTGAGCACCCACTTATCATTACCTCTGAAGCAAAATTGTTTCCGTTTAGAACCATCATGAACATGTTGCCTTGTCGAAAAGGAGTATAGTAGATACGACGAACGGTCGTCGTAAGATCGTGAGCCGAACGTTACTAAGCCTGCCAACGCGTCGTTCTATGAGTAGAGTGTGCGCATGAGCAACAAGAGCCTCACAAATATGCTCGGCGCCCTGACATTCTTGAACGGTTCGCGCTATTGCGGCCGACACCTATACCACTATTTTCCGTGACAATCCATATAGTGAGCTGCCGATTCTCAATGTAATGCAGTCATCCTTCACATCATCTCCACTCGGGCAGCGCATCCAGCGGATCTTCATGGAACGGCGCGGTGAGCCAATCACCATCCTCGAACTCCAGACTATCCTGCGTCGCCAGGGACACCCGATACCACTGGAGCGGCTGCGCGCTATTCTGAGTGACTCTACGGCATTCGCCGCGCTCGCAAACGATCGATACATTCTCCGCGATCATTTCTCTCCGGCCGAGCATGCCTCATCACCATCAGCTGCTATAGCCAATGTTTTTCTGAAACACCTCGCCGGCGCGAAGCGGGATTACGTGGTGCTGGATATCGAGACCACAGGCCTCAATCCTGAACACGACACGATCATCCAGGTGGCAATGCTTCTGGTGCAAGAGGGGCGCCCAGCCTCATTCCATTCGTGGTATGTGCAGTGTCCACCTGAGCAGTTGACACCAGCGCTACGCAGAACGCTCCATCTCACCGAAGACCTGGTTCAGCAGATCGGCGACGCGCCACCCCTGAAGATTATCTGGCCCACTATTCGCGCAGTGCTTGGCGATCGGCCAGCCGTGATTCATAACGCGCGCTTCGACTGGGCGTTTCTACGCCACCACGATCCCGAGCTACATAACCCAGTTCTCGACACGATGGAACTGGCCCTCCTGGCACTCCCGGTTCTGTCAAGCTATACCTTGAGCACCCTGGCGCAGTCTATGCAGATTATGCCGGATCAGCTCTCGATCGACGGTATCGCTGGTGTGCCCGCCGGCTACCAGCCGAGTGCCGATAATCTGCATAACGCAATCACCGATGTGTTGCTGCTGGCCGAGGTATACCGTGCACTCTTATATACCTGGGATACCCTCGATGTAGCTCTGCAGCGCAGCTTCGAAGCCTTGCTTCCTGAGGTCTATCAGCTGGCTGGGATCGCGAGGGTCGATCTGTTGCCAGCCTTGCCACATAGCGAACCGGCGCAGCTAGTTCCGCACATCCTTGCCGACACAGACTCGCTGGCCCTACTCGACCGCTACGCAGCACACCAATCGCTTAGCCCACGCGTGAGCCAGCGCGAGATGGTGCAGCTAGTTCATGAGGCACTCGCCGAGGATCGCTCGTTGGTGATCGAGGCGCCAACTGGCACTGGTAAGACGCTTGCATACCTTATCCCGGCGGTATGGACTGCACGGCAGTCCGGTCGTCGGATCGCGCTCGCGACCGCCTTCAAGAATCTGCAAGATCAGCTGCGAGACGAGGTAGACCGGCTCCAGCAGGTAGTGTCATTCCACGTGCAGACACTGAAGGGGGCTGCCAGCTATATCTGTCTGCGCAATCTGCAATCCGCACTGGATGACCTGGAAGATGATACTCCGCTGGCCCACCGCTATATCCTGTCCTTCCTTGTCCACTGGGCAGTCGCGACCCCCAATGCAACGCTCGACGCGCTGCCGTACTGGCTGCGACAGACATTCCCGGTGCTGGCCGAGATTGAGCGCGATATCGCCGTCGACCGAAGCACATGCACTGAGCGGCGCTGCCCATTCTTCGATGACTGCCACTTCTTCACCGCGTATCGCCGTGGCGCTCAAGCCGACATCGTCCTGATCAATCAAGCGCTCTGGCTAGCCGAGCCAGGCCTCATGCCCGCTTTCGACGCGCTGGTAATCGACGAAGCTCACAACCTTGAGGATATGGCGACCAGCGCTCTAGAGCAAGAGGTCAGCGAGGAAAGCCTGCGCAGGATACTCTCACGCCTCGCCGTGCCAGGGACGCGCCGAGGTGTGCTACAGCGTATCCTGGACACCAAACCAGACGACACATTGCGTGCGGCAATCCATCAAGCCCGCCAGGCGGTGGGGCAGAGCCTGCACCTCATTACAGAGTTGCGCCTGATTGTCGCCAGCTTCGTGGTAGGCTGCGACGAAAGGCTCGATCCGAGTGATGGCGCGCAACTGCGCCTCGCTGGGCCACCTGCTCGCATCTACCCCACTCGCTGGACGATCGTGCAGCAGGCGCTCGATCAGCTTTGGTTGGTCTACCTCAATCCGCTCATGAGCAAACTTCAATCGCTACTCGCAATACTATCCGATGGCGATGAGATTATCTGGCGCACGCTGCTAGCTGTGCAGGAGGGCCTGGCTGAGCAGGGCCGCCTACTTCAGACAATACTTCAGGCGCGACGATCCGACTTGGTGACCTGGATCGCGGCCAATACGAGCGAGAGCGATAGCGGCTGGGGTTTCCACGCCGCGCCAATCAACGTCGCTCCGATCCTGGCCGAGCGCTACCGCGCGCTCCGCTCGGTGATCCTCACGTCCGCGACCCTCACAACTGGCCCGCGCGATTTCAGCTTCTATGTCGATCGGCTCGGGTTGCGCGGCCAGGTTGCCACTACCGATCTGCATACGCTTGCCGGCGCGCTACCGTACACCACCAATGTGCTGCTTGGCCTACCAACCTACCTCACCTATACGCCGGCCCAGAGCACGCTGCAAAGCTATGTGGAGGAGCTGGCTGACGAGCTGCAACTGCTGTTCCGCTATACCGATGGTCGCGGCCTGGTGCTGTTCACTGCTCGAACGCGGCTGGAGGGGATCTGGCAGCGCAATGCGACCACGCTGGAGGATGCCGGCATCCCGATCCTAGCCCAGCGCGCCGGGGCATCGCGACAAAAGCTTGTCGATGAGCTGCGCCAGCACGGCGGCGCGGTGATCTACGGTTTGAAGAGCTTCTGGGAAGGAGTGGATGTGCCTGGTCCAGCGCTCGCATTCGTCGTGATGGAGAAGTTGCCCTACCCGGCCTTGACCGACCCGATCCATATCGCACGACGCGAGTTGGTGGCGAGGCAAAGCGGTCGCGAATTCCACGACTATCTCTTCCCGCTGATGGTTATCCAGTTCAAGCAGGGCTTCGGTCGCCTGCTGCGCCGCCACGACGACCAGGGCGCCGTGATCCTGTACGACAAGCGTGTGGTTCGCAAGAGCTACCTGCCCGAGCTACTCGGCGCGCTGCCCGGCTTCCAGCCCCGCGACCCAGCCGCCGAGCGATCTCGGCGCGCGTTCTACGAGTTGCTCGCCGAGCGGCTGCCAGGGCTGATTGATCTTGAGGCGAAGGCAGACCTGCTCGATGAGCTGCCCGAGGTTCTATCGACCGATCTTGAGGCGCTGCTTGAGCGCCTGGCTATCCCAGAGACCATATCCGATAATGAGTACGAGGCCTGGCGCCCGACTATTCTTGAGGCGCTCTACGCCTTGTACGGCTACGCCGATTTCCGCACGCCGGCCCAGGAGGCAGCCTTCCGCGCGATGCTGACCGGACGCGATACGCTGGCGGTGCTGCCTACTGGCGCGGGCAAGTCGCTGTGCTTCCAACTACCCGCGCTCCTACGGAGCGGCACGACGATCGTGTGCTCGCCGCTAATCGCACTGATGCGCGACCAGATCGATAAGCTGCGCGACCGCGGGATCGAGATTGCCTCGGCGCTGATGAGCGGACAGAGCGCCGCTGAGCGCGAGGAGATCATCGCGCGCGTGCGCGCTGGCCGCGTGCGCCTGCTGTATCTTGCGCCGGAGCGACTACGTGACCCGACCATCCGCGCGATGCTTGCCGACGCGCCGATCCGTCAGATCGTGGTCGACGAGGCTCACTGTGTCGCGCTGTGGGGACCAAGCTTCCGGCCAGATTTCCTGGTACTACCCCAGATCTATGACTTAATGCAACCGCGCCCACCGGTCGCCGCGTTCACCGCCACCGCAACCCCGGCGATCAGCGCGGCGATTACGAGTGGCCTGGATCTGAATGAGCCGCAGATCATCCGCGCATCGGTCGACCGGCCAGAGCTGCATCTAGTGGTCTTCGATCGTAGCACACGCTACCATCCCATTCGCAGCAAGACCGACCAGATTCAGCGGCTGATGCTGCTGGTGCAGACCGCCGACATGCGCGGCGAGTCCATGCTGATCTATGTCGCGTCGACGAAGGAAGCTGAATACCTGGCGCGTCTGCTGCAGATTGCCGGGTATCCAGCGCGTGCGTACCACGGCAAAATGCCGGTGCAAGAGCGCGCCAACGTTGGCGAGCTGTTTATGGAAGGTCTGATCAGTATTGTCGTCTGCACCAAGGCCTTCGGTATGGGCATCGATAAGCCTGATATCCGCTACGTAGTGCACTTTCACGTCCCTGGCGATCTTGAATCCTACTTTCAAGAGGTTGGGCGCGCGGGCCGTGATGGGCAGCCGGCCTTCGCCGTGCTACTGCACCATCGCTCCGACGAGCGTATCCAGGAGTATTTCATCGATCAGAGCCGGCCAGATGGCGTCCTTCTAATTAAGCTCTGGCGCTGGATCGGCGAGCAGCCGCCTATGTTCGTGCTCGATTCGAACGAGCTGTGCGAGACGTTCGATATCGATGAGCTGGAGCTGCGCCGATCAATCTACCTGCTGGAGCGAGCTGGCCTTATCCAGCGCGGGGCCGATGTTACCGTGCGCGGCAACCTGACCCTGCTGACCGACTGGCCCACGCTCCTCGTAGCAGTCGAGCCATCGACCCGCGTGGCGCTTGAGCAGATGCAATCGATCTATCCGATGCTCGCCTGGACACCGCTGACAATCGTGCTACAGGACGCCGCGACTGTCGCGGATATACCGGCTGAGAAGCTTGAGCAGATCTTGATTGCGCTGTCGGTCGCGAACCTCTGTCTGTATCGGCCGTGGGAGAAGGGTTACCAGATCACCCGGTTAGCCGCGCCCATGGCCGATGTGCCAGCGATTGGCGCGGACATCATCACGGCGCAGGAGGCCAAGCTCGCCCAAATGCGCCAGTTTATCGCGGGCTTGGCGTGTCGCTGGCAGATGATCCGAGTCTATTTCGGCGAGGCAGCTGGCGAGCCGTGTGGTGTCTGCGATCGCTGCGATCCCGAGCAGCGCTATCCATGGAGTGGCAAGACCGGCCGCGATGTGCCTGATGTGAGCGAGTTTCTGGATCTCGCTACGACGGCACTGGAGATCACCGACTGGAATGAGCGGCGCCAGAGCGACGGCCTGGCCCCATTCGGCGCCCGCTCGATCATCCGTATCCTGCGCGGGGAAGAGTATGCCCTGATGCAGCACACACCTCCTGGCCCGGTCGCTGAGGCGCGCCGGCGCACACTACGCAACTGCCCCTACTGGGGCGTTTGTCGCACGCTGCGGCGCTCGGCCGAGGAGCTTGATCACCTGTTCACACGCCTTCGCACAGAAGGCTACATTGTACTGGCAGAGGCACCGGCGGGGAGCGATGGGACCTACCAGTTCGCTATACTGACAGATCGCGGCCGTGCCCAACTACTTAGCGGTGAGCGGCTGGGCTGGACGTAACGTTGCACTCAAGAAGGCACTACGATGACCACCGACGACACACTCATTGAATATCGAGCTGACACGCTCGGGGTGATAAGCGCGCTGCTTGCCGGCTACTCGGGCGGCATTACGATTGTCCGCGAGATGGCCCAGAACGCCGATGACGTTCCTGGCGAAGACGATCGCTGGCTGGAGTTCCACTTCTATCCTGAGAAGCTGATTATTCGTAATAATACACACTTCCGACATATCGACTTCGAGAATATCAACAATATCGCGCGTGGCGGGAAGCGGCTTGAGAACCGCAGCACGATTGGCGCGTTCGGCGTGGGCTTCGTCTCGGTGTACCAGCTAACCGATACGCCGATTCTGCGCTCCAGTGGTCGCGAGATCCAGTTCTTCCCGGCCACCGGGCAGGCGCGGCAGCGCAGCAGTACGGTAGTCGACTATACAGAATTCGAGCTACCCTATCGGCGCAAGGCATCTGAGGTGGGTAATCGGCTCGGAATGCCACCTGTCACAGAGCTCTGGGTGGAGGAGATCAAGCATCGGCTGCCAGATGAGGCATTCCGGCTGCTCTTCTTCCTGCGTCGTCTCAACCGCGTCGCGATGTACGATCGTGAGCAGCTGCTGATCGATGTCCGCCGCAGCGTCTTTCCGCCCAAACAGCCTGACCAGCCTGGCGAGCCTGATCGACTTCTGATCCTGATGCAGGATCACCAAGGGAAAGAGCTGCGCACCACATGGCTCCGTTATACGGGCAAGGTCCGCGCTGCTGCGCCGCGCCGCCCGAATGGGCAAGCCGCGAAGGATCAGACAGTCCAGATCGTTGTTCCTGATCTAGACGTGCCGGATGTCTTCATGCGCGACCATATGGCCGGTCGCCTATATAACTATCTGCCAACTGATATCGAGACGAAGCTGCCATTTCATATCAACGGCGACTTCTACCCCTCGACCGATCGCAAGAATATCGACAACGACCATCCCAATCATCGTGATTGGAATAGCTGGGTGTTTCGTGGCATCGGCGAGTGTCTGGCAGCTGCACTACCATCGCTACTTGAGCGCTTCGCCGGCGAGCCAGAGAAGTTATACCAGCGGCTTCCCATCAAGACGGCTAGCCCACTCGTAGCACCAATCATTGAGCTCTTCTTTGACGCAGCTCGCAAGCTGCCAATCTTCTATACCTACGATGGTTGGCGCACCGCCGAGCGCACCTGCTGGGTCGCCAAGGATCTGCGCCCGGTTGCTGATAAGGTCGATCTGCGCCTGATGGCACAGCCGCTGCAGACGGCTGCCTGGGAGCTGATCAATAAGTTCGGCGTGAAGGAGTACACTCTCTCGGATCACCTGCGCCGTCTCACGAGCGACCTGCGGGCGGGTCAGTCGCTGAGCGATGGCCCGCCCTATCTGCGGACATCTGAGCAGCTTGAACAGCTGTACCACGTGTTCGAGAATGAGTTCGCGCGGCGTGAAGACGCAAAAATCGTCGAGACGCCGGTCTTCCTCGATCACCGTGGGCTACTATGGCGCGCAACCCAGTGCCTTCAGACCAGCGATGCTACGCTGGTGGAGAGCCTGGCTGAATCAGGATTGCACTTTTGGGTCGGTGATCCGCGCCGATTTCGCTATACCGCAGCACTGATACCTACTTTTGCGCTGCCGGCACTGTGGAAAGCAATTCGCGAGCAGATCTCGAAAGAAAAGCCATTACGAGATGCGCCTCCGTGGATTGATACTCCGGCTAAGCTGTACAGACTGTATCGGACGATCTTGCGAACCCGCGAACCGATCAACGCGGCCGATATGGTTGGCACAGCAATCTGCCTCGACCGCTACGGTCAGCTTTGCTTTCCCGAGACGCTCAGCATCGCAGATGGTGAGCCGATCCTCTACGAGATCCTGCGCGACGTCTCGGATGCGCCCTTAGTGGCGAAGGAGATCTACGAGAGTCGAGAGTTCCGCACCCTCTATGAGGAATTTGGAGTAAAGCGCTTCGACTGGATGCAATTGTTAGTGCAGCTCAGCCGGCTCGCCAGCGCTGAGAGCTTGATCGACCAGGCTCACTCGGCACTCAACACGCGTGAGAAGCTGCTACGGCTGTATCGCTACTTGCTTGATAAGCGCGATGCCATGCGCGCCCATCCACACACGCTGAACGAACTGCTACGTCTCCCTATCTGGCTGTGCCAGGATGGCATGCTGCGTGCCGGCTCCGGTCGCTCGCTGCCTCCAGAGAGTTCCGACTTACCGGACTGCATCCGAGTTAATCAAGTACTCGATATAACAAGCTCAGATCGCTTACGACCGTTGCTGGATCTGCTAGGTATCATGCCGCTCAGTGACGAGCGCTTCATTCTGCAGTACCTGCTTCCACAGTTCGGTAGCCTGTCGCTCCAAGAACACATGGCGGTCATGCGCTACCTGCGTACACAGGTCGACTTGATCGGTAGTAACAGCGAGTTGCTTGCAGCGGCGAAACAAAGTGTGCAGATCCGTGGCGATGACGACCGAATGTATTCGCTTAACCGGCTCTGCTATCCACGCGAACAGACCCGTTCAGTGTTTGGTGAGCGGCTGCGGCATCCACACGCGCTCTATTTCGGTCCGTCAGCGCCACCAAAAGATCCTGAGAACTGGATGTGGTATCGCCTGTTTGTAAAGTTAGACTTCCATATTCATGCACCGCCGAGCGTGGTACGGGATCGAATCGCCGAGCTGACCAGCCAGCGTAAACCGATTGAGACGCGCGATCGGGTTGAGGAGGTATTTCACTACCTTGAGGGATTGTGGGACGTCTATTCAGCGACGGCGTTGGTCGATCAGCTGCGCGCCAGGCGCTGGTTG
The DNA here is from genome assembly GCA_016717335.1 of Candidatus Ribeiella danica. Lineage (GTDB taxonomy): Bacteria > Chloroflexota > Chloroflexia > Chloroflexales > Roseiflexaceae > Ribeiella > Ribeiella danica. Next base: position 2,625,406 of record JADKFS010000001.1, on the reverse strand, counting down.
CCAGCCGAGAACGACAGCGAAACGTGGTACCCGCCGACTGAGCTATATATGCAGACCCAGAAGCGGCTGGTCGACCAGGTAGGCAAGGTGCTCGGCTTCCGTGAGACCCAGCTACCGCTCCAGGGCATCCGATCCGCGCTACAGTTTCCCAACGCCGATCCGCGTATCGTCGTGCGACAACTGATCAAGCTGAGCGAGCAGAACCTGCCAGCCGTCGATCAAATCTACGATTTTCTCAACACGTCAACAGTCACACGCGACGATCTGCGCCCGCTGAAGGGATTGGCGGTGATCTATGATCGAAATCAACGGCGCTACTGGAAGCCTGAGCAGATCTTCCTGACCGATCAGCGGCAACTCTTCGGCGCATATCGCGGCTTTGTTGGCGATCTCGCTAGCCGCTCGTTCTGTGAAGCTATTGGTGCGCTGCCGGCGCCGCGGCCAGAAGACTTTCGCGATTTGACACTTGAGCTGAGCGCACAGTTCCAGGCTACGAAGCTTCCACCGGCCGAGATGCGCCTGGTGATTCTCGCCTATGCGAAGCTCGCCGATGCACCTGACAGCATCATCGAGCTCTTGCGGCACAAGGCCTGTGTAGTCAGCCGCGCCGGCGAAGAAGACTATTTCTTCCGCTTGCCGAGCACCGTGGTATTTCAGCCACCCGAGGAGATTGCCCAGGCGCTGCCTGGCCTTCCTGTGGCACAGTACAACCTACCCGAGGAGCAACCGCACCGCGCCGAGAAGCTGCTGCAACGTATCGGCGTGCGTAAGGTTGACGACACCGCAGTGCTTAAGGTCGAATTTCCGTTCACGCCAAGCACTGCGCAGCCAGCTCCTGTCGTCAGTCGACTCTCCTCGCTCAGGCACGCAATCCGGCGCTTGCTCTACCACCACGAGGCGATCGCTCGCGAAAATGAGGTTCATGATCGGCTGAAGCGGCTGCGCTGCTATTACCAAACGACAATCCAGGTCAAGTATCAGGTTCGGCTCGGCACCGAGGTATTTACAAGCGCGCTATTGAATCGCGATATTCATCGTGACCACGCCAACCCAGATATCTACTACCTGCGAGAGCGTTTGAACGAGCGAGAACAGTGTGCCGCGCTCGCGCGTGTGATGGTCGATGTGCTGGGGTTACCGACCGTGTCGCGCGCGCTTCTGCGTGATCTAATTGTATCGCCTAATGAGACGCAGAAAATCCTTGACGAGGAGCAGATTCGCCAACTGCCGCCTACACTGGTGATTCCTGATGCTCTAACAGTTTTACCCCTTCCTCCATTAGTCGCAGAAACGCCCAACCCAACCGAACCAAGCCCAGTATCACCGTCAAACACTACGAATGGCGCAACACCATTCTCTGGCTCAACACCGAGCACCTCCAGTGGTGGGAAGAGCCGCGAAGATGGATCGGAGAGCAAGAATGGCAAGGGGCTAGGCTCAGGTCACAATGCCAATAGCCACTCTGTGAGCCCTCCATCCACGGGCAGGAGCGACAAGAGGACAGCTTCAGGCCAGTATGGCAATGACCACCAGTATCAAGATGCCAGAGGTGACACATTCGGTGTTGAAAACGGCAAAGAAACAGCATCAGGCCAAAATGGTAATGCCCCGCCCATGCGCGGCGTCTCACCCAACACAGCTTCTGCGCAGCCGAAAAACGGCACAAATGGACAGCAACCACCACCACCACCGACATCCGGAGTGCTGAAACGGCCGGAGGGCGCCTCAAACGGCATACCTGGAACGCAGAATGGCACACAGTCGCAGGTTGGGGCAGGCCCGGTGCTGCCACCAGACGCGCCACACTTCCCGCATCAAACTGAGCTATCCAGCCCAACTCTACCGACGAACATGGACCGGCTGCGGCGCGAGGCTGAGGTGTGGAGCCGCACGCGAGGGATTGCCCCCGACCAGCTAACCGGCGAGGAGCTCCCGCCGATTCCAGCGTGGCGATCATCTCAGCCACATATGCCGAGGCCGGAGCCAAGCGAGGCCAGTGTGGCTCGCTTCGTCCTCTCGTTCGCTGAATGGCAGCATGGATTTCTCCGGCTCGGCGCGCCTGCGCGCGCCCTGTTCCCGACGAGGCCGACGAAAATCGATTGCAGCACTGAGGATAGGCGCCATTTCTCGCTGTGGATCGACTGGCAGCGACGTGTTCCGATTGCGTATAACGACCCGGCTAAGCCAGAGCTGGCCGATTACTTTTCCAGCCAGGGTATCCCGGCGGGGGGTATTGTCTACCTGGAGCATCTCCACGGTGACGAGTACCGCCTGTTCTATCACGCCGATCCACATGTTGTGCGGGCCGTCCGAATCGCTTGGAACGACCAGGGCCGGGTACGTTATGAGATGATCGAGCAGGTCGAGGTCCCATGCGAGACTGTGGAGGCGATATATCGCGCTGAGAAGCGCCATGAGGATCAGGCGGCGCTCTGGCTGGAGGCGGTTGGTAAGAAATCAATCGTCGAAACGCTCTGCGATCTATTCATGGCCTCCGACGAGCTATGGATTCACGAAGACGACCTGGCTGCCATGGTGCTGCTCACGGCCGAGCGGATGGTCGCCGCCGGCACGGTGCGCCAGACGCTGAGAGGCAAGCCGTTCTTCGAGACAGGTGGCGATGGCTTCTGGCGGCTGAACGCGGCTAGTCTGATCAACCCGCCGCGGAATGAGGCGCTGCTCGGGTGGCTGCGCGCATCGCGCACGCTACTGGCTGCCGAGGATGCCGTGCTGATCGCTGGACGCGACTCACTGCGCTCAGCACTGCGCGATCTACGTGAGCGCCTGCGCCAGGTGGATCTCCAGATCGCCCCAGTCGTGCTCTCGAATGATATTGCGGACCTGATCGTGCAGATCAACGCCGACCCATACTATGATGTGATTGGGAATCTGGTAAGCCAACAGGTCGACCAGCGCATCCAGTGCGCCGGCCTGCAGATCGAGCAGGACGAGCTGTTACGCTCGATCTGCTCGTCGGTCAACCAGACCGTCTGGGCGCATGTGCTCCGCCCGGCGTTTCAGAAGCATCTAGCAGCGATGGAGCGAGCCAACCAGTACCAGCTTCGGGCCGTGCTCGGGCGCCTGTGGGCGAGCTTCGATTCCGGCCACGGGCTCAATCTCCGCCAGCTGGAGGATGATGCGCAGGTTTGGCAGATCATAGACGTGCCAGAGCCAACCGTGAGTGATGTTCTGGGAGCACTGGCTCTGTCGCACTCGATGACCGCGGGGCGCGAAAAGCTGCATATCGCGGTGCAGCTCGCCCTGCGCGCGCGTTCGGCCCGCGACTGGTTGTCTAGCGCGAATGGACCAGCGGCGGCGCAAGGGTATATCGATTATGTCGCACAGCACTTGGAGGCGCGCAAGCAGCTAACCTACGATCGCCAGCATCATTTCGACCAGACTGCGCACGAGTGCGGCAGCGCCCTATGGGCGCTCCTGGATGAGCACGGCAAGGTTGCGCTGAGCCTCCAGCTCAGCAGCTTGGCACCCACGGCGCAGCTGAAGCTGAACCAGCTCGAGCAATTGGTGGAGTATGTCAGCGCAGCGCGGCGCGACAACCCGCTGCAAGGCCTACTGCTTGGGTTAGAAGTTTGGGAGCGCTGCAAGGAGGTTGAGTATCTGGCGCAGCGTCTTGCTAACGAGCTTGCCAATTGTCATATCAACCTGCGGATCTGGGAGCTGGCGAACAACCGGCCCTGGCGCGCGTCGCTGGCGCAGCAGCTCGACCAGGCACTGCGCGAAGGCTGGCGGGCGAACCACGGCACATACATCGAGCGCCTCCAGACAGTGAAGCGCCAGCTCCAGCAGGCTGACATTTCCTGGATGGGCGACCTACTTGAGGAGCGGCGCCGCGCATATCTGAAACTAGTCGAGCGCGATATGCAGCAAGTGCTTGCCTGAGTGGCGCTAGCCATAGCTATCCCGTCGATATCATCCCATATTGGATTGATCCAGATGTGCCTCGGCTATCCGCTACGGCAAGGGGTCAGTCGCTGAGTGCGGAGATCTGCCGCTTCGGAGCGCGTAGCCAAGCGACAGTCCCCACATAGCGATGTCTGCTTGGTTCATACCGGCTGGTAGCGTGACAATTAGGCGTAGTGTGTCGGTCTGTTCTTGCGTCACGATCGCCACCGGCTGCGGTGCGGTTCCACGCTGCGGCCAACTCTCGGCATGACCAGGCGGAGCCGCAGGGTATCTTCTAGCCCGATGCGCGTCGCATAGCCCTGGGCAACCGCATACGCCAGCATTGCCCAGGCATTGGCATCCTTACCCTGGAGCAGACGTGGCGTAGTTACGCCAGCAGGGTTGCAACAGATCAGCAACTTCCTTGCGCGCGCTCATGCTGAAACAGGGTGAAGTCGAAGTCGCCCGGCGACTGGCCGTAGCTGGTCAGCAGCACGGCAGCCTCGCTGCGGTGCTGCGTCGCATGGTAGGTGACATCCAGCAAAATGTGCCACACGACACGCGCGCGCACCGCACCGGGGATGACATAGCGGATCGTGCCGTTCAGCGTTGCCTCGGTCAAGGTGTCGATATACGCCTGCATCTCCCGTTGTTCGATCATCCAGCGCTCGCGCAGCGCGGCGAACGTCGGAAAGGCGTCTTCGTGCAGCTCGGTCGCGTCATAGGCCGCCGCGTCTGCCAGCGGTTCCTGGTAATACCCCTGGAGGGTGATCCGCTGCTGCCAGATGTTGTCCAGGATGTGAACCATGGTGGCGCGCAGCCCGCCATGCCCGTAGGATGTCGGAGCGGCGTACTGCTCCGGACTCACCCGAGCGCAAGCCGCGAGGGTGCGCGCATCAGCCCAGTCATTGTAATCATACAGCAGCTTGATCTCATCGATTTTCATCGTGGTATCTCCGTTAAGCGGATAAGGAAAGGTAGACACGAAAACGGGCATACTGAAGGTGCCGTTTGTGGAGCAAAAACGATGCCCAACGGCTTGCCATTCAGCCGCCGCGAGCGCGCTAGCCCCATCAGGCGGAGCGCCGCCACTGGTTGGCACGGATATTCTCCTCCGCCAGCCGGGCGGTCTCCTCGACGCGCTTGGCACGAGTTGCTGACGTCTTTGCGCTCGCAATCCACTCCAGAATGCTGCGCTTGACCGAGCGTGGGAAGGCGTCGAAATGCGTCTGTGCCGACGGGTAGCTGCTCAGCGCCGCAGCCAAGTCGGGCGGAATGTCGAGCGCCTCGACCGCATCGAGCGCATGCCAAGAGCCATCTTGTTGGGCAGCCTCAATCTTCGCCAGTCCAGCGGGCGCCATCAGCCCGGCGGCTGCCAGCCGCTCGATCCGCTGCTTGTTCAACTTCGACCAGCCAGTGCGTGGCTTGCGCGGCGCGAACCAGAGCATCGCGCGCTCGTCGTCAAGCGTGCGCTGGATGCTGTCGATCCAGCCGAAGCAGAGCGCCTCCTCCACCGCCTCCTCATAGGCCACGCGCGGCTTGCCGGTGCCCTTCTTGAAGCTAATCAGCCAGACACCCTTGGTGCGGGTGTGGTGCTGTTCAAGCCAGGCGCGCCAGTCCGCACGGGCTGTGAGGTGGATGGCGTTGTCGAGTTCGTCCCGCATTGCGATCTCCAACGTACACAAAGGACATGGACTGCGTGCGCGAGCGCAGGGACGCTCAAGCTTCGGCAGCGCTCTCGCCGCGCTTCCAACGCAGGAGCGCCTCCTTCAGCCACCACGGGGCATCGTCGAGTGAGATCGGCTGCGGCGGGTCGACGCGCGTGGCTTCCTCGGCCTTGCGCAGTTGCTCCGCGAGTGTCGGGACGTTCCAGGCCGCGCGCTCGGCGTCGGTCGTGGCGGGATCGACATCCCACAGCCGATGCCGGACTCCATCATGGACGTATTGCGTGCCGTGCTTGTCGTCGAAGATGAGCGAGATCATGGTCCCGACTGCCAGACCGCCGGCGATCAGACCGCGCCGGATGCCAAGATCAGCTTTGCCATACGTTCTTCCTTCGATCACGCCGAAGCGCCATCCTCAGCTCCGCCTGCTGCCGATCAATCAAGCCCGTAACGTGGTGCAGCACTGTCGCCGCAAGGGTTGAAGAACGGCTGTTTTGAATCATGGCGAGATTATACCAGGCGAGCGGAAACGTGGCCGGGCAATCCGGTCTCCTTCGTCAGTCGTTGCCTGGGCTGAGCGCCTGCCCGAAGGAAATCCGGTTTCCCTCGGGGTCGGTCACTTCGGCGTTGCGGTAGCGACCCGGCTGGGTTTCAATCGCTCCGACGGCAATCCCGCGTTCCGTCAGCTCAGCGATGTGGCGGTCGAGGTCGTCCACCATGAAGGTGAGCAAGGCCTTCCCAGCGCGGTCGGCATCAGCGACGACATAGATCCATCCATTCTCGACGATCTGCCACACCGCTTCGTGCTCGTGCGGAGTGAAATCAGGTGCTCGGCCCATCAGGCGCTCGTACCAGGCACGTGCCGCGGGATAATCGGCCACCGCAACGCCCGCGAAGAACCACTTGATGTCCACGACGCGCTCCTTTCCTAAGCAATGACGGTCGTCGCGGCATGGTTTCGCCGCGACGCGCTCACGGCCGCAGGCGTGCGGAGAAAGCGCGGGGTGGCGATCCGAACGGCGTCCGCGTTCGGATTAGGATTCGCCATACTCAGTTTTCTCTGGAGACATCAGGTTCCGCCACAAGCTCCCACTCGCTTTTATTCGCCCACACGCGTGCTTCAGCCTTTCTGATAGTGCAGCCCAACCACGCCTATCATATCGTCGTCGAAGACGTCGAACTGCCATGCATAGGGCGCTTCGGTGACGCCGTCGAGCGAAATAAACAGTCCCGCGGTGACGTTGCGCATGATACTGCTCCTGTTGAGCTTTTGCTCTGCTATGGTTCCGGCACATGGAGTGCCCCGGTTCGCCCGGCGAGTCCCGCTGCCTTCTGCCTGGTGTGGATCGTTCGTCCCGTCTGATCCGAGAAGCTGCGCTGCAATTACGGCCGCAGCAACAGCGCGCGCAGCCGCTCGTCGCGCAGGAACAGGCCGCCCCAGATCAGCGCGCCAATGATCGCCGGGAAGACGATCGAAAACAGCGACGAGCCAGCGCGGAGCTGGGTGGCAATCGCGCCGCCCAGGTAGCCGGTCAGCAGAATGGCGCCCAGTACAGCTATGCGCGGGATGGTAGCGATGGCGAGGCAGATCAGCTCAACCACCCCCAGGCTGATCACCAAGCTGGCGGGGTAGCCCAGTTGGGTCGTCGCCGCCACCGCAGGGGCGAGATTGAGCACTTTGATCAGGCTGTCGAAGGCCAGGAACAGAATCGCGAGGGCGCTGCTGAGCCGTCCGGCCCAGCGGGTCGCCTTGACCGTCGGAAGTGCCCGGGTGGTGGCAAGCATGGCGGTTCTCCTTGATGTCTGGAAGTCGGGCTGCCCGACGATTGCGCCGGGAGCATCAGCGATTGTTCCCGCGCTGACATGAAGTAGTCGTTCGACAGCAACCGAAATCGACACGATCGACAACCGCGTGGGAGCAACCCCGGCGTTCATCCTGCCGTCGAAGCACCCCACGGCTCGCTGTCGGCGACCCGCTTTGCCATCAGAATATCTGGCTTGCCGAGGCCATTGGCGTCGGGGACGACGCCGACGATCACAAAGCCGCACTTTTGATAGAACGCGAACGGATGGCCGCGCAGATTGCGGATGTTGGCAACATGCGTCCAGACATCGGGAGAGAGATCCACGCCACCGAGCGTGATCATGTCGTCCTCATCATCGCTCCCAAGCATTAGGGTGAGCGCGTCGCGCTCGCGCACCCGCGCCTCGAGATCGGCGACCAAGGCGCGCCCGATCCCGCGTCCCTGCGCGGAGGGAACAACCACCAGGGGATGCAGCTCCCAGACCCGCGCATAGGCGTGCTGCCCGCCAATCCAGCCCAGCACGCGACCATCAGCGCCGCGCGCAACCCGGCACAGCTTGCCTGGCTCAAGCGCCGCTTCCACTTCAGCGCGGGCGCGCGGCATGCGTAATACAGGCCATCGCACATGCGCTCGGGATTTGGCGGAAGACGCACGATCGGAGACGGCGAACAATCCTCATCCGTCTTGCGTCCCCGTCAGAAAGGTGAAGCGAATAGGCGATTGGCTGCACTCACCGGCCAACTACCGGCACGTAATTGGTTGCCATCGGCATCGCCGGGCCGCAGTCGCCCGCCAAACAGAGCAGCGACAGCATGTAGTCGCCCTGTCCAGCGCCGTTGTAGTTCGTGGCGATCAGCGTGTACGTGGCGTCGGCCGGCACGACACAGCGGTCGATCTCGACCGTCCCGGGATAGCCGCTCGCCTGGCAGAGCAGCGCCCCGCCTGGACTATACAGGCGCATGTGGGGATACAGCGCGCTGAAGCCGGTAGCGCTGCGCATGCGGACGCGAACGGGACTCTGGGCCTTGGCGGAAAACGTGTAGGTGCCGAACATACGTATTGCAGTTTCACGCCGATTACAGCGGGTTCAGAACGCTCTCCGAGTCGATGAAGCTCGAGCAAGCTCGCACATGCCGAAGCCACCGGGTCGAGCGGATCGAGCGGGTGTACAAGGCGCCGTTGCGCGTGACGATTGAATCGCTGGTCGGGTCGGAATACACGATCTCGCATGTGCTGACGAGGTGCGCGCAGCATTGGGCAACCTGGATGCGATCGGCGAGACCTGGCTCACGCTGCGCGACGAGGCGTTGATCGGGCTGCGCTGCCGCATGCGCTTGCAGATCGCAGCAACACGTTCTGGCGTCGCCGCACCAGGCGAAACACGCCCTTGGGCTTGCGGTGTATCATGCGTAGGTCAGAAAGGCCCGCACCATCTGTGATGCGTGACCTGAACCATTCCCAAACGACAGCAACATCCAAGGAGCAGGAAGGCATGCTGCGCCGTGAGACCGCACGATGAGTGCTCAGAGATTGGACGCTGGCCGACACCCCTGATCTGATCGAAGGGCTGAATGACGTGAGCGTCGCACGTTGGCTTGCCTGTGTCCCCCATCCGTACACCAGAGCGGCTGCGGAAAGCTGGCTCACTTATCCGAAAACAAGCAGGAGATCGCGCTATGAACAGCTCGTGGATGGAATTCAAGGCAGAGGTGATTGCGCAGTACCAACAGCAGAAGCAGATGGCGGATGCCGCCTTAGGGCGCGTTGATGACGCCGCGTTCTTCGCCCGGCTGAACGAAGGCGGGGACGATCATACCAATAGCATTGCGATTTTGGTCAAGCACCTCAGCGGCAACTTCCTCTCGCGCTGGACGGATTTTTTGACCAGCGATGGTGAAAAAGCCGACCGTCAGCGCCCGCGCGAGTTTGTGCGCGAGGCGAGCGACGATCGCGCGCAGCTGATGGAACGCTGGGAGGCAGGCTGGCGCCGCCTCTTCACCGCCCTCGAATCGCTCACGGATGAAGACGTTGCCAAGACCGTCTTCATCCGTGACGAGGCGCACAGCGTGGTCCAAGCCATCCTCCGCAATCTCCTCCACGCCGCCCATCATATTGGGCAGATTGATTTGTTGGCGACGGTGTTGAACAACCAAGATGGCGCAACACACGTTCGTTGATCGCACCCATCGCTGTGGTACGGATGCGCTAGACTGTCAACCAAAGCCCACCCAATCTGGAGATAGGTTGCGACACTGGTAGCGACGGAGGCCCGCAGGCGCAGCTAGAGGGGTTTTCGGCGCAAGGGCTGGCACCCATCAAGGAAGTTCCTACCGTTAAGCGGCGCGCAGCGTCCCGCGAACACCCTCCGGGGGAAGCCCGAAGGGGTCGGGGAGTGCTGAGCGGGATTGGAACACCCTTGATGGGAGAAGGTGTCTGATGGGTGCCTGATGGCGCCAGCCGAAACCCCAAAAGAGGAAGAATAACGAGTTTGGCTGTAAACTTGGCTGTAGTGAAATCAAAACCCGTCGAGCGCTCGACGGGTCTTGGCTTTCTAATGGTGCCGGAGACGGGACTCGAACCCGTACGGGGTTGCCCCCAACGGTTTTTAAGACCGTAGCGTCTGCCATTTCGCCACTCCGGCGCGCCGCCCTCATCATAGCACGCCGACTACGCCCGGGCAACCCTCAGAAGCTGCGTTGCGCAGGTATCACGGCGGCGCCCATGGCCCTGAGCACCGCTGGCTGCTAGCTGCGGCTGGCCAGCGCGAAGATCAGCTGGGCCTCGCAGGCGATCTGGCCCTCGACCGTCGCGACGCCGCGGCCCTTGCCGATGCCCATGCGGATCTTTTCGAACTGCACCTCCAGCCGCAGCGTGTCGCCGGGGCGCACCGGCCGCTTGAATCGCACGCCGTCCAGCCCGGCGAACAGCCCGATCTTGTCGCGGTTCTCGGGCAGGATCAGCGCGGCGACACAGGCGGTCTGCGCCAGCGCCTCGACGATCAGCACGCCCGGCATGATCGGGTAGTCCGGGAAGTGGCCCTGGAAGTACGGCTCGCCGATCGAGACCAGCTTCTCGCCGACGGCGCGCTTGCCGGGCTCTAGCTCGAGAATGCGGTCGATCAGCAGAAATGGGTAGCGGTGCGGGATGATCGCCATGATCTCCTGTGTCGTGAGCATGCGTGACCCTCTCATTGAGCATAGAACGTGTCGCGCGCTGGGTGGGGAATTGCCTGGCGCGTATGGTAGCATCGGTTCGCCCGGCGCGCAAGCAGGGAGCCGAACGTCGAACGTTGAACGCTGAATGTTGAACGTTGAGCACGGAACGTGGAATGTGGAACAATGCTATAATCCGCGCCAGGAGGGGCAGGCATGCGAGTCGCTATTAGCGGGATGTTCTGGGGCCAGCCGACCGTCGGGAGCGGGCAGTACCTGCGCGGGCTGCTCGACGCGCTCGCGCGAGCCGCGCCCGAGCACGAGTTTGTGCTGCTGCTGCCGCGCGACGACCAACGACCAACGACCAACGACCAAGGATTGGAGAAGAATTCGCCCTTGGTCCTTGGTCTTTCGTCATTCGTCGTCCGGACGCCGTTCGATGGCCGCAGCGAGAACCTGGCCAAGCTGTGGTTCGAGCAGGTCGGCGTGCCGCTCGCCGCCGCGCGCCTGCGCGCCGACCTGCTGCACGTGCCCTACTTCGCGCCGCCGCTCTGGTCGCCCGCGCCGGTCGTGGCGACGGTGCTGGATATCATCCCGCTGCTGCTGCCGGAGTATCGCGGCGGGGCCGGGGTGCGCGCCTACATGCGCCTGGTGTCACGCGCCGCGCGCCGCGCCGCCCACGTGATCGCGATCTCCGACGACTCGCGCGGCGATATCGTGGAGCGCCTGGGCTGCCCGCCCGAGCAGGTCACGACGATCCCGCTGGCGGCTGGCGCGCAGTTCCGGCCGCTCGACCGCGCCCGCGCCGCTGAGCTGGTCGCCGAGCGCTACGGCCTGTGTGGGCCGTTCGTCTACTACGTCGGCGGGCTCGACGCGCGCAAGAACCTCGAGACGCTGCTGCGCGCCTGGCGGCAGCTGCGCCGCGCCGGCGGCCCGCGCGCGACGCTCGCGCTGGCTGGACGCGCGCTGGGCCGCGATGCGCGCCTGTTCCCGGACCTGGACGCGCTGATCGCCGCGCTTGGCATCCAGGGATCGGTGGCGCGCATCGACGTGCCGTATGCCGATAGCCCGCTGCTGTTCAGCGCCGCGACCGCCTTCGCGTACCCCTCGCGCTACGAGGGCTTCGGGCTGCCGCCGCTCGAGGCGATGGCCTGCGGCACGCCCGCGGCCGTCGCCGACGCCAGCAGTCTGCCCGAGGTGGTGGGCGACGCGGCGCTGCGCGTGCCGCCCGACGACCTGCCGGGCTGGGTCGCGGCGCTGTGGCGCCTGCTCGGCGACCCGGCCCTGCGCGGCGAGCTGAGCAGGCGCGGGCTGGAGCGCGCCGCCGACTTTAGCTACGAGCGCGCAGCGCAGGCGACCCTGGAGGTCTATGCCGCGGCGCGGAGACCCGGGTGACACGGAGACACGGAGACACGGAGACACGGAGACACGGAGACACGGACCGTGGGGCTTGGGGCTTGAGAACTTGGGGCTTGGGACTTGGGGCTTGGAAGCTTCTATCCCCTGTCCCCTGTCCCCTGTCCCCTGTCCCTGTCCCTTGTCCCTTGTCCCCTGTCCCCTGTCATCCATCTGTAATTTACGAACACTTGTTCGTATGTCGTTCTGCGTAGTACACTCGCTTTTACCTCTTGTTAAGATCCACACTCGCGCACAGGCGCGGGTCACGGGGACGTGCCGCCGGATCGCGGCGATGCGCCGGTGGCCCCGCGAAACGGTAAAAGCGATGGACGAGGAGCTGCTGCTTGAAGAGATCAGTCACCGGGAGGCGCTGCTGAAGATCCAGCGGCGCAACCTGCGCACCCTGGAGATTCAGATCGCTCAGTACGGGCCGTTCGATGTCCCGCTGCATATGCAGGTCGCGCGTGAAGACCTGGTCGCCGAGGTCGCGCGGCTCGACGGCGTGCTGCGCGAGCTGCGGGCGCGGCTGCGCCGCCTGCGCCGCAAAAGCTGATGATCGGAAAAGGGTAGGGAACACGGGTGCATGCTCGCGCAAACCCAAGCTCCAAGCCCCAATTCCCTAGCCCCAAGGACTATGAAGATACTGATGCTCTCCAAGGCGCTGGTCGTCGGCGCCTACCAGAAGAAGGCCGAGGAGCTGGCCGCGCTGCCGGGCGTCGAGCTGACCGTGGCGGCGCCGCCGTCCTGGCGCGAGCCGGGCGCGGTCGAGCAGCGGCTGGAGCGGCGCTTTACGCGCGGCTACCGGCTGGTCGAGCTGCCGATCTGGTTCAATGGCCGCCACCACGCCCATTGCTACCCGGCGATCGATCGGCTGGTCGCGGCGACCCGGCCGGATGTGTTCCACGTCGACGAGGAGTCGTTCAACCTCGCGACATTTCAGGCCATCCGCGCGGGCGTGCGCCACAGCGCGCGCTGCTGCTTCTACAGCTGGGCCAACATCGAGCGGCGCTACCCGCCGCCGTTCGGCTGGTTCGAGCGCTACGCATTCCGGCACGCCGCCCACGCGATCGCCGGCAACTGCGAGGCGGGCGATATCATCCGCGGACACGGCTACGCCGGGCCGATCACGGTCCTGCCGCAGTTTGGCGTCGACCCCGATCTGTTCGCGCCAGCCGCCGACGCTCCAACGTCCCAGCGTTCAAACGCTCAAACGTTCGTGGTGGGCTACCTCGGCCGGCTGGTCGCGCAGAAGGGCGTGCTCGACCTGGTCGAGGCGCTGCCGCTGCTGCCGGAGTCGGTGCGGCTGCGGCTGATCGGCGACGGCGTGCTGCGCGAGCGGATCTTCGCGCGCGCGGCCGAGCTGGGTGTGCGCGGGCGGGTCGAGCAGGTCGAATGGACCGACGACGTGCCGGGCGAGCTGCGCCGGCTCGACGCGCTGGCGCTGCCCTCGCGCACGACACGCTCGTGGAAGGAGCAGTTCGGGCGGGTGCTGCCCGAGGCGATGAGCTGCGGCGTGCCGGTGATCGGCTCCTCGTCGGGCGAGATCCCGAACGTGATCGGCGACGCCGGCCTGGTCTACCCCGAGGGCGATCTCGCAGCGCTGGCGGCCGCGATCGTCCGGCTGGCCGGCGACCCGTCGCTGTGGGCGGATCTGCGGCGGCGCGGGCGGGCGCGCGTGCTGGCGCAGTATACCCAGGCCGCGCTGGCGCGCCAGTACTACGAGGTCTACCGGTCGATGCTATAGCTATGAGCAAAACTGCTGAGCTTGGCTTCCTGATGCGGCTGCAGAGTATCCGGCCTACAAATTTGGTAGGAACGCGATAGCAATCAGCAGGCCACAGATTGTTGCTTTGCAGGGCACGCTGATTACAATATCTTAATTTAACGTTCTTTTAACTTGATCTTTACGACACCTAATGTTATAGTTTGATTATACGACAGGTATTTCAATACCCGTAGCTGCATTGCACTTCACCACTTACTACGATTGGTGAGGTGCATTTCTTCTCTGTGCTGTCCGAACCCAAGTGAATCGGGCGGTGCGCGGCGTCGAGGCGCTGCAATCTATTTAAGCGCGCGCTACATATTATAAAAAGAATTTGCGGTGGGATTCCACGACGAGACCCTATCCGAGCATAAGACGGCTAGCGGATGGATACAGTTGAGGCGAACGTCATATGACTTGGTAGGGTCTTTTTTGCACGCTAGGCGCACTGTGCCAGGTGCTCGGTCGTGTGGGCGCGCGAGGTCAGCGGGATGAAGGGCCGCTGGCCGGACTGTGAGGAGCATCCGGTATCTGGCGATGGGGTTCGGCTACGCGCGGGCTGCAGCGAGGGTGTGAGGAGCGGCCTTCCAAAGGGGCGGCGCAGCGGCCACGAACCCGGCCGAATCGGCCCCAACAGCACGAACTTGAATCGAGCTGGATGTCGCCGCGGCGACACGACCGGCGAGCGGTATGGGGGTACCACTCGCCAGTTAGCCAGCGCGTCTTTCAGAAGCTGAGAGCAGCGAGAACACAAAGCGCGAGGTATGGGGGTACCTCGCGCTGAGTGACCGGTGCACATTCCAGCGGCTGAAAGCACTGACAGCACAAAGGCGCGAGGTATGGGGGTACCTCGCGCCGAGTGACCAGCAGCATCCGCAATCCGTAGCTGGCAAGCCTCCGGGGTTCCGGATCACTTTGCATGGTCTTTTTGCATTATATCGGATAGTGCGCCGCTTGTATAGCCGATCTACATGACATTGTCTTCACACTATACGCCGAACTTTTGTGTGAAACGGGGCCTTTCCAAATACAGCGGCGTAGGGCTGGGAACTATGGAACTAAAACAGTATGTGCGGTTGTTGTGGCGCTGGTCATGGCTGGTTGTTGTGCTGATGCTCCTGCCGGGCGCGGCCGCCTACGCGATCAGTAAGCAGATCCAGCCAGTCTACCAGGCATCCACCTCGCTGCTGGTCAACCAGGCGCCAGCAAACAGCATGACGATTGACTACAATGCGCTGCGCGCCAGCGAGGGCCTCGCAAAAAACTATGTGCCGCTGCTGGTCAAGCGGCCGGTGCTGGCGGCTGTGATCTCCAACCTCAAGCTGAACACAGCTCCCGAGCTCCTGGCAGCCAAGGTGGACGCTTCCGTTCCTCGTGATACGCAGATTATTGTGCTGACGGTCGATGATCCGGACCCGCAGCTCGCCGCGACGCTGGCCGATGAGATCGTCAAGGTGTTCATTCAACGAAACCGGGATCTGCAGGCCGGCCGCTATACTGCATCCAAGCAGAGCCTGGAGCACGAGCTGGAGCGCATTCAGCGCGACATCGACCAGGCGCAGGCGAAGCTGCTCTCCTTCACCACGCCGCTTTCGGCCGCGCAGCAGGCCGAGCAGAGTCAAACGCAGACGCTGCTGGCCGAGTACAACAGCAGCTACGCGACACTCTACCGAAGCTACGAGGAAGTGCGGCTGGCCGAGACGCAGACGACCGATAGCCTGTACGTGGTCGAGCCAGCCTACACCGGCCCGGACCCGGTCAGCCCGAGGACGAAGCTGAATGTGCTGATGGCGGTTGTCGTTGGGGCACTGCTGGCACTTGGCCTGATCTACGTGATTGGATACCTGGATAACTCGGTCAAAACCAGCGAGGATGTCGAGAAGGTGACCGGGATTGTGCCGCTGGCGGCGATTGCGCGGATCGGCGGGTCGGATATTCACGACAAGCTGGCCAGCGCGACAAATTTGCGCTCGTCTGCAGCCGAAGACTACCGCTCGCTGCGGGTAAATATCGAGTTCTCCACGGTGGACACCCCGATCAGCACGATCGTGGTCACCAGCGGCTCCCCTGGGGAGGGGAAGAGCCTCACGGCGACGAACCTGGCCGTCGCGTTTGCTCAGAGCGGCAAGCGCGTCATCCTGGTCGATACGGATCTACGGCGACCGGTCCTCCACCACGCGTTCAACATATCGAATATGCGCGGGGTCACGACGGCGCTGGTCCATTTCCAGCCGGGCACGATCGGCGACCACATCGAGGCTACCGGTATCAGTAACCTGCGGCTGATGCCGAGCGGCCCGCTGCCGCCCAACCCGGCCGATCTGCTGGGCTCGCGGCGTATGACCCAGCTGATCGAGGTGCTCAAGCAAGAGGCCGATGTGGTGGTGTTCGACAGCCCGCCGGTGCTGGCTGTCGTTGATGCCGCGCTGCTGGGGCGCCTGTGCGATGCGACGCTGCTGGTCGTTCGGGCGGGCTCGACGCGAACCGACGCGCTGCGCAGAATGCGGGATCAGATCGTTCAGTCGGGGCCGCGCATGCTGGGCGTCGTGCTCAACCAGGTTGCCCAGAGTCGCTTGGCCTACTCCGCCTACTACAATAACGACAGCGCGCGGACAAGGCTGGCCGCACGCCTGCGAAGACTACGCCTGCCGTTCGGGTGGGGCCGGGGGCGCCGGAACCCTGTGTCGTCTCCGACGCCGATGATCGTCGTCGACGCCGAGACGATCGGGCAGATGGCGCTGTATCGCAGCGCGGAGCAAAGCCACGCCGATCTGTCGGCTGCCGTTCCGGCCGCCGCCGAGGCTGCCGTGGCGATGAGCGAACAGGCGGCCTACGATGGCCATAGCAACGGCCATCTCGATGTGAGCGAACAGGTAGTCTACGAAGGCCATAACAACGGCCATCGCGAATCGACTATCTCCGGAGGCATCTCAGACGACCAATGGCTCGAATGACCGGCCAGCCAAGTCCCGGAGTCGCAGTCGCCGTACCGAAGCGGTCAAGGCGAAGCCAGCGCCGGAGCCCCGGCAGCCGCTAATCGACCCCAACCAGAGTAAGTCCGCGGCCTGAAGCAGCCAGGCGGGATATGCCGCCTGGTAGCGCCTGCTACAGTCTACCCGTTGTCGGATATTTTGCGTGTGCTCCGGCCTGTTGTAGCCTCTGCTCCAGCCGGAATAGCATGGGTCTGATCGCAATTCGTCGGGGCGTGGGCCACGCGGCTCCGCTCCACGAAACGCAATCACACCCGAACAATAGAGTAAGCGCATCCAAGCATCTGATAGTCACAGCTATCGGATTGGCGGAGCTTACAGAGGCGATGCGATGTCGAACGTCCCGCACCCTCCGCCCCATGCCTGGTATGTGGTCTACTGCTTGCCGCTCAAGGAGCGCCAAGCGGCGGCGGCGCTCGAGGGCTACCTGGGCCTGGTGGTCTATCTGCCGGAGATACGGCAGCGCATCCGCGGCCAAGAGCAGCGCGCGCCGTTGTTTCCGCGCTACCTGTTCGTCGGGGCGGACCTGCGCACAGTCGGGGTGAGTCGTATTACCAGCGTGCCGGGGGTGCTGCGGCTGGTGGCGTTCGGCGAGCGCCCGGAGGAGGTGCCGGCCGACGTCATCGACGCCCTGCGCATACAGGTCGAGCGCTACAACGACGCCGAGACGAGCGCCGAGCATGACTTTCAGCCCGGCGATACCGTGCGGGTGAAACATGGGCCGCTGCACGGCCTGGAGGGGATCTTTGAGGGCTCGGCGCGGCCCAGCAGCCGCGCGCGCATTCTGATCCGCTTCCTGGGACGCCTCAGCAACGTCGAGGTGGACGTAGGTAATCTGGAGGGCCAGCCCAAGCCCACCCCGCCCAAGCGGGGGCGGCGGACCCGGGGGAAGGGCCGGCGGATCGGGCGGAAGCAGCCCACGCAGCTCGACAGCGGCGTTTGAAGGAGTGTCAAGAACCAGGTATGGAAAAGAAGCCAGCCCTCAACCTTATTTATGCGCTGTGCCAGGCCCTGCAGTCCGAGCACGTGAGCTATTGTCACTGGAAGAGCAACGCGGCGATCGATCGCTCCGCCACGGGCGATAACGATCTGGATCTTCTGATCGACGAGCGCGACTCGCAGCGCTTCACGCAGATTCTGCGCCGGCTGGGGTTCAAAGAGGCGCGGGTTGCGCCCGAACAGCAGGTGCCCGGTATTCAGGACTACTTCGGCTTTGACGCCGAGTCCGGCAAGCTCGTCCATGTCCACGCGCACTACCACCTGGTGCTGGGCGACGACATGACCAAGAACTATCGCCTGCCGATCGAGCGGCCGTTCCTTGATTCGGCGTCGCAAGGCGATCTGTTCAGGCTGCCCGCGCCGGAGTTCGAGCTGGTCGTGCTGGTCGTCCGCATGGTCCTGAAGCATCTGACGTGGGATGCCATCCTCAGCCGGCAGGGCCGGCTGCCGAAGTCGGCGCGTGGCGAGCTTGAGTACCTGCGCGCGCGGGTCGATTGCGACCGGGTGCGCGCGATCGTGCAGGAGCACCTGGCCGATATTGGGGTGGAGCTATTCGAGCGCTGCATGGACGCGCTGCGCCCCGGCTGCCCGACGCGCACGCGTGCCGAGGTTGGGCGGCAGCTGCAGCTACGGCTGGCGACGCGCGCGCGCCGATCGCGGGGCCTGGATGTCGGCCTGAAGCTCTGGCGCCGGGGCCGGCGAGCCGCGAGCCGGCGGCTGCTCAAGCGCGTCTCGGGCCGGAGACCGGTCTCCGGCGGCGCCGTGATCGCCCTGGTCGGCGGCGATGGCGCCGGCAAGTCGACGGCGGTCGACGACCTATACGGCTGGCTCTCGAACGACTTCGACGCGATCAAGGTGCATATGGGCAAGCCGGACTGGTCGTGGACGACGGTGACGCTGCGCGGGCTGATGAAGCTGGGCACCGCGCTCGGGCTCTTTCCGTTTGCGCGCGCGCCGATAGAGTACGCGTCGGATGCGCCTTACCCGGTGTTTCCAGGGTACGCGGCGGTGGTGCGCGAGGTGTGCGCGGCGCGCGACCGCCACCGAACCTATGTCAAGGCGCGGCGCTTCGCCGACCGCGGCGGGCTGGTGATCTGCGATCGGTATCCGATCCCACAGATCAAGCTGATGGATGGGCCGCTGGCCGGGCTGATGACCGAGGCGAAGCTGGCCACCTCGCTCGACCGGCTGCTGGTCGGCGTGGAGCAGCGCTACTACCAGCGGATCGGGCCGCCCAAGCTGCTGATGGTGCTGAGGCTCGACCCTGAGATCGCCGTCCAGCGCAAGCAGATCGAGGACCCGATCTCGGTGCGCGCCCGCAACCAGGAGATCTGGCAGACCGATTGGCCTGAGACGTCAGCGCATGTGATCGACGCCTGCCGATCCAAGCAAGAGGTGAGCGCGGCCCTGAAATCGCTGGTCTGGTCGGTGATTTGACGTGATGAGCACCGCAATGCACAACCCTTCGGCCGGCCCTCGCGCGCTGGCGCGGCGACCACTGGTGGTGGAGCTGGTCGGCGCGGCCGGCACCGGCAAGACGACGATCCTGCGGGCGCTGGGGCAGCGCGGCGATATTGTGGATGGCGCGCGGGCCGGCCGGCTGCAGTACCTTGCGTTCTTCGCCGAGATCGCCCTGACGCTGCTCCCGGCCTATCTGCTGCGATACCGGCACGGCCGCTGGTTTTCTTGGGAAGAGACCAGGTCGATGGTCTACCTGAAGGCGTGGCGCCAGGTCGTACGCCGGCGCTCGTCTCAGGATGGCGCAGTGACGATCCTGGATCACGGCCCGATCTTCCGGCTGGCGCTGCTGCGCGGCTTCGGCCCGGAGTTCGCCGCCAGCCAGGTGTATGCCCGCTGGTGGGAGAGCGCGCTCGCGCAGTGGTCGGGCGCGCTGGATGTCGTGATCTGGCTCGACGCGCCAGATGCGGTCCTGATCGAGCGGATCAACGCGCGCGATCGCTGGCACCTGGTCAAGGATCGGCCCGAGCCTGAGGCGCGCGCGTTTCTCGCGCGCTACCGCGCCGAGTACGAGGAGATTATCGCGAGGCTGAGCGCCGCAGGCGGCACACGGGTGCTCCGCTTCGACACCGCCCGCGAGCCGCTCGACCAGATCGTGAGCCATGTGCAGGCCGCCTTTGAGCTGGAGCAAGGTCAATGATAGCACGCCGGAACACGCTCGGCCTTGGCGCCATCTCAAAGTGGCTCTCCGATGCGAGCCTGACGAAAAAAGCCTACCTGAACGCGATCGCGGCCACGCTCGACTACGGGGCGCGGCTGGTGGTCGGCCTGGTGATCAATCCCTTCATGGTCGCCGGGCTGGGCGATTACCTGTATGGCGTGCTGCAGATCCTCGGGCGCCTGGTCCTGTATATGTCGGCGGCGAGCGGCCGGCCGACCCAGGCACTGAAATGGACCATTGCGCACCAGCAGGCCTCGGTCGACTACGAGGCGAAGCGCCGCAATGTCGGCAGCGCGCTGGTGATCTGGCTGCTGTTTATGCCCATTCTGGCGGCGCTGGGCGCCGTGCTTGTCTGGATCGCCCCATCCTGGCTCAACACGCCGGCCGAGCTGGTGTGGATCGTGCGCCTGGCCGCCGCAATTATGGCGGTGGACCTGATCCTGACCAGCCTGGCCGACCTGCCGCAGTCGGTGCTCCAGGGCGAGAATCTGGGCTACAAGCGCATGGGCGTGTCGACTCTGATCGTGTTCGTCGCGGGCGGCGGCTTCACCGCGCTCGCGCTGTACTTCAAGACCGGGCTGATCGGCGTGGTGGCGGCCGACCTGGGGTACACGCTGCTGGCCGGGGCGTTCTTTCTCCACATCGTCCGGCGGGTCGTGCCCTGGTTTGGGATCGCGCGGCCCTCGCGCAGCGAGGTGCGGACGTTTTTTGGGCTGAGCGGCTGGTTTTTGATCTGGCGGCTGCTGAACCAGCTGATGATGGCGAGCGATGTCGTCGTGCTCGGCAAGCTCGGCTCGGTCGAGGCCGTCACCACCTACACGCTGACGAAGTACACGCCGGAGACGCTCGTCAGCCTGGTCGCGGTGGTGGTCTTCGGGATCGCGCCGGGGCTGGGCGGGGTGATCGGCTCGGGCAACTTGCAGAAGGCCGCCCGGATCCGCGGCGAGATCATGCTGGGCACCTGGCTGATCGCGACGGTGATCGGCTCGACGACGCTGCTGCTGAACCGCTCCTTCGTCCAGCTGTGGGTCGGCTCGCAGCACTACGCGGGCGGGCTGCCGTCGCTGCTGATCATGCTGATGGCGACCCAGCTGGTGCTGATCCGCAACGACTCGAACGTGATCGATCTGACGCTGGAGCTGCGCCAGAAGGTGCTGATCGGGGCGGTCTCGGTGGCGCTGTCGCTGGCCTGCGCCGGGGTGCTGCTGAGCGTCTTCGACCTGGGGATCGCCGGCCTGTGCCTGGGGTTCATCGCCGGCCGCGCGATCCTGAGCCTGGCGTACCCCTGGCTGGTCGGCCGCTCGCTCAAAATCTCGCTGGCCGGCCAGCTGAAGAGCGCGCTCAGGCCGGCCCTCGTGATGGTGCTGTTTTTCGTGCTGGCGCAGATCGCCGGCGACGCCTGGACCGTCGACACGTGGCTCGGGCTGGTGCTGGTGGCCGGCGTGACCGTCGTGATCATAGCGTTCCTGTCGTTCTTCGGCGGCTTGTCGGGCCAGCAGCGCGGGCGCGTGCGCGAGCGGATGCGTATGGCGCTGCGGCCGGCGGCGCCCGGTGGAGCGGACTGACAGATGCAACAGACTCGACAGCGGCTCTCGATCTTCATCCCTTCGATGCGTATCGGCGGCGCCGAGCGCGCGATGCTGAACCTGGCCTGCGGGCTCGCCGATCGCGGCTATGCGGTGGACCTGGTGCTGGCCCAGGCGGAGGGGCCGTACCTCTCGGATATCCCCGAGTCGGTGCGGCTGGTCGACCTCAAGGCATCACGGGTGCTGACCAGCCTGCCGGCGCTGGTGCGCTACCTGCGGCGCGAGCGGCCGGCCGCGATGCTGGCCTCGTGGGAGCACGCCAACATCATCGCGCTGTGGGCGCGCTACCTGGCCGGCACTGCCATGCACCTGGTGCTCAACGAGCAGAACACGCTCTCCAGCTCGACCCAGCAGGAGGCCAGCCGGCAGGGCCGGCTGATCCCGCGGCTCGCTAAACAGTTCTACCCCTGGGCCGATGGCTTCGTGGCCGTCTCGCAGGGCGTGGCCGACGACCTGGCCGAGGTGACGCGCATCCCGCGCGAGAGCATCCGCGTGATCTACAACCCGATCGTGACGCCGGATCTGCGCGACAAGATGCGGGCGCCGCTGGAGCACCCCTGGTTCGCGCCGGGCCAGCCGCCGGTGGTCGTGGCGGTCGGCCGGCTGCGGCCGCAGAAGGACTTCCCGACGCTGCTCCAGGCCTTCGCGCGGGTGCGGGCGGAGCGGCCCGCGCGCCTGCTGATCCTGGGCGAGGGGACCGAGCGGCCGGCGCTGGAGTCGCTCGTCAAGCAGCTGGGGCTGGAGCAGGACGTCGGCCTGCCGGGCTTTGTCAAGAATCCCTACGCCTACCTGTCGCGGGCGGCGCTGTTCGCCCTCTCGTCGCGCTGGGAGGGCCTGCCCACCGTCCTGATCGAGGCGCTGTACTGCGGCGCGCCGGTCGTCTCGACCGATTGCCCCAGCGGGCCGCGCGAGATCCTGGCCGGCGGCGCGTACGGCCCGCTCGTGCCGGTCGGCGATGTCGCCGCGCTGGCCCGCGCCATGGCGCTGGCGCTGGACGGCAAGACGCCGAGGGCATCTGAGGAGAGCTGGCAGCGCTTCGAGATGGGGACCATGGTCGAGCAGTACGTGAACGTGCTCTTGGGGGCCTAGCATGCGCAAGATAACATTCTGGCTCTCGCTGGTGCTGATCTTCGTGATGCCCTGGGAGAACATTGTCGAGATCGATGGGCTCGGGACGCTCAGCCGAGCGATCGGGCTCATGGTGGCGGTGCTCTGGCTTGCCACGGTCGCCATCACCGGCCGATTCCGCGGCCTGCACCCGTTCCATGCCGCGGTGTTTCTGTTTGTGCTGTGGAAAGTCGCCAGTGTGTTCTGGAGCGTGAGCGTCGATGTGACGGTGGGCAGCCTGCAGACCTACTTGCAGCTATTCTTCCTGGTGTTGATCCTGTGGGATCTGTACACGACGCAGGAGGCGCTCACTGCCGGGCTGCAGACGTATGTGCTAGGCGCGTATGTGTCGGTCGCCAGCATCGTCAAGAACCAGGTCACCGGGAACACCGCCCTGTACGAGCGCTTTTCCGCGACCGGCTTTCAGGTCGACGATATTGGGGTGATCCTGGCGCTCGGCATCCCGGTGGCCTGGTACCTGGCAACCTCCGAGCGATACAAGAAATCGCTGTATGCGCTGAAGATGCTGAACTACGCGTATGTTCCGATTGCGCTGCTGGGCATCGCTCTGACGGGCACGAGAACCGCGCTGGTGGCCGCTATGCCGGCCCTGCTGTATGGGATGGGGACGCTCAACCGCATCCGGCTCGCCGGGCGCGTCGCGATCTTTGTCGCGCTGGTGGCCGCCCTGTTCGTCGTGCAGTCCTACGTGCCGCAGTCATCCTTCGATCGGCTGTCTACGACCGGCGAATCGATCTCCGATAACGATCTCAACGGCCGGGTGAATATCTGGCGCTATGGCGTGGCAACGTTCATGGAGCACCCGCTGATCGGCATCGGCAGCGGCGCGTTCCGCTCTGCCGAGGAGCGCAAGGTCGCCCATAACACCTACCTCTCGATCCTGGTTGAGGAGGGGATCGTCGGGTTCATCATCTTCGGCGCCATTCTGGCGATCGCCTTCGCGCAGGTCCTACGACAGCCGAAATGGGAGGCGCGCTTCTGGATCACCGTGCTGGTGGTGTGGGCGCTGGGCGCCTTCACGCTGACGTGGGAGCCTAGGAAGCAGACCTGGCTGTTCTTGAGCATGGCGGTGATCAGCGCGAACTTGTCCGAAAGGCGCGAGGACGCCGACGAGCCGGCCGCGCAGCCGGTTATGGCCGGCGGGCGCGAGCCGCGCACTATGCTGACCATCAGGGCCGCGCGCGCCGACACGGGCAGCCGGCCGAGTTCGACGTACTGGCTCGCCGGCGCCGCGCCGCACGCCGTCGAGCCGCCCGGCCCGCCGCGCGTCGTCGAGCAGCCCGGCCCGCGCGCCGATGCGCCGCGCGCCTACCCGCGAAGCTTTTTGATTGTGAAACGACAATGAACCAACCTGGCGCCTGGTATGATTGGCCGCTGATCCTGGCGTACCACAGCATCAGCGAGCAGCGCCGCGACAGCCTGGCCGTGCGAGTCGCCGATTTTGACGCGCAGCTGGCCTGGCTGCGCGGCCGCGGCTACCGCTCCTTGACGCTGGCCGAGTATGTGCGCTGCCCGCCGGCGCGGGGCGAGCGGGTCGTCATCCTGACCTTCGACGACGGCTACGTCGACAACTACAGCCACGCGTTCCCGATCCTGAAGCGCTACGGGTTTGTGGCGACGATCTTTCTGGTGACCGACTACGTGAGCACCGAGCGGATCTTTAGCTGGGATGCGCCGAAGATCGCCGCGGCGCACGAGGCTGAGCTGTATCGCGTGCTGGCCTGGGAGCAGGTGCACGAGATGGCGGCCTACGGGATCGAGTTCGGCTCGCACACCTGCACCCATCCGGAGCTGACGGCGGTGCCTCCGGAGCAGTGCGCGCGCGAGATCGCGCAGTCGCGCCGCGACCTGGCGGCGCGGCTCGGGCGGGACGTCGGGTCGTTCTGCTACCCGCGCGGTAAGCTGAGCGACGACGTCATTCGGCTGGTCGAGCAGGCCGGCTACAGCTGCGCGGTCGTGACGCCGAAGCGCGCCGGCATCCCGCTGGGCCGCTATACGCTCCGGCGGGTGGGACTCTACCAGAACAGTACGCCCTGGCGCTTTCGCATCAAGATCGCTCCGCTGGTGCGCGGCAACTACGAGCGGCTCAAGCGGCTATCGCAGCGGGCGCCATACCAGAGAGGATAGATATGCGAGAGCAACCGCTCGCGGTCCTGCACCTGCTCCTGACGATGGGCGAGACGAGCTCGGGCTACAACGAGCACTGCCTGCCGATGGCCGACAGGCGTGCGATCAGCATCTGCACCTACTACAAGCCACAGGTGACACCGCCGGGCAACATCACGGTATTCGCGGGCGACGACACCGTGCCGGGCTTCTTCCGCGCGCTTCGGGCGGCGCTGGCCGCGCGCGAGTACGACATCATCCACGCGCACTCGGTGCACGTCGCGCTGTTCTTCCTGATGGCCGGCCTGCTCGGCCGGGCGCGGCTCATCCCGTCGTCGGTGGTCACGCTGCACACGTCGTTTCCGAACTATAAGCTGCGCAATCGACTGATCGTGCTGCCGGCCTTCGCGCTCTTTCGCCGGCTGGTCTGCTGCAGCTACGCCAGCTTTGACAGCTTCCCGAGCTTCTTCAAGCGGCTGGCCGGCGAGCGCCTGTGCGTCGTCCAGAATGGGCTCGACGTCGAGCGGCTCGACGGCGCGGCGCGCAGGTATGCGCCGAAGCCACCCGGCGAACCGTTCACGCTGGTCGCGGTCGGCCGCCTGATCCCGGTGAAGAATCCGCTGGTCGCCCAGCGCGCGTTTCGGGAAGCCGACGACCGGGCCAGCCGCATGGTGTTCGTCGGCGAAGGGCACCTGCGCGAGCTGCTGGTGGCCGAGCAGCGCCCGGGCGAGCTGGCGGGCCGGGTCGAGCTGACCGGGCTGGTCCCGCGCGAGCGCGTCTACGAGCACCTGATACGGTCGGACGTGTTTATCTCGACATCGCGGATCGAGGGGCTGCCGGTGGCGGTGATCGAGGCGATGGCCTGCCGCCGCCCGGTCATTCTGTCGGATATCCCGCCGCACCGCGAGATCGCCGCGGGCGCCGATTTCATCCCGCTGGTGCCGCCCGACGATGTGGCCGGGTTCGCGCGCGAGATCGAGCGGCTCCGGCGGATGTCGCCGGCCGAGCGGGCCAGCATTGGCGAGCGGTGCCGGGCGATCGTCCAGGAGCGCTTTAGCCTGGACGCGATGCACCGGGGATACGATGCGGTGTACGGCCAGGTGCTGGGGCAGGTATGGTCCGGCGAAAGAGTCTACTGATGTACGTCGAGTTCATTGGCTGCACCGGCGCGGGCAAGTCCACCCTGGTCGGCCGCGTCCTGGCGATCTGCCGCGCGCGCGGGGTCGACGCCTGGACCGAGTACGATTTCGTGCTCAGGCAGCTGCGGCTTGAGTGGGTGACGGGCCGGCTGCCGCGCGGGCTGCTGGTGAACCTGATCGCCCTCTGCGCCGCCCTGTGGACCTGGCGCGCCAATCGGGCGTTCTACCGGTTCGCAGCGCGGCTGCTGGCGCGGCTGCCGGCCGAGGTGTCGTGGTACGAGCGGCTGTACATCGGCAGAGATGTGCTCAAGAACATCGGCATCTACGCGATCGTTCGGCGCCGCAGCGCACCCGGCCAGCTGATCTTGCTGGACGAGGGCCCGCTGCACACCGCCCACTACCTGTTCGTGCACCGCGCGGTCGAGCCGGATCTTGCCGCCCTGGATGCCTTCGCCAGGCTGGCGCCGCTGCCCGACCTCCTGGTCTACGTCACCCAGAGCGCGGCGGTGCTGGTCGAGCGGACCATGGCGCGCGGGCATAAGCGAATCCCGGATCGCACGCCTGCCAAGGTGGCGGGCTTTGTCGGCCGGGCGATCGCGGTCTTCGAGCGGCTGGCCCGGCAGCCGGCCCTGGCCGATCGACTGCTGGTCGTCGATGGCGGGCGAGATGTCCTGGTGGGGCAGAGCGAGCTGCCCAATGCGGCGGCAGCCGTGGCAGCGCGGCTGATATGGGCGGGCGAGGCGGCTGGAGCGGGCTTCGCTCATACCCAGACCCCGATCGCACCCTGAGAGAGGAACAGCGTTGAGCGCTCAATTGCCGGCGTGCCTGATCGAAGCGTTGAACGGCGCGGGTATCACGTACTGTCATTGGAAGAGCAACATTAACCTGCTCGCCGCCCTCGATGAGGGCGACGAGCTCGATCTGCTGGTGGAGCGCGAAGACGCCCGGCGGTTCGAGGGCGTTCTGGCGGCGCTCGGCTTCAAGCAGGCGACCGATTCGCTCCAGACGCCCGCGCCGGCGATCCTGCATTTCTACGGCCTCGATCGGGCGACCGACCGGCTGGTCCACCTGCACGTCTACTACCGGGTCATCACCGGCGAGAGCCTGCTGAAGAACTACAGCCTGCCGCTCGAAGCGCCGCTGCTGCACTGCACGCGGACGGTCGCCGGAATTCCGATACCGCAGGCGCACGTGGAGCTGGTCGTGTTCGTGATCCGGGCGATGGCGAAGCACGCCTCGACGCTCGAGTACCTGCTGCTGCGCGGCGCCGACCGCTCGGGCGTCACGGCCCTGCGGGCCGAGCTGGCGGCGCTGCTGGCCGAGACCCCGGCCGAGCGCGCGGCCGAGGTGCTTGAGCGGTGGCTGCCATCGGTCGACCGCGCGCTGTTCGCGCAGTGCGTCGAGGCTCTTCGCGCCGATGCGCCCTACCCGCGGCGGCTGCGGCTGGCGCGGCGGCTGCGCGGGCAGCTCAAGACGTACCAGCGCTACTCCGCCGCGGCGGCGCTGCGGCTGCGCACGTCACTGTTTGCCAGGCGCGG
The DNA here is from genome assembly GCA_016717335.1 of Candidatus Ribeiella danica. GTDB lineage: Bacteria > Chloroflexota > Chloroflexia > Chloroflexales > Roseiflexaceae > Ribeiella > Ribeiella danica. The sequence continues at coordinate 2,598,054 of JADKFS010000001.1, read as the reverse complement.
CTTGCGACGGCTGATCGGCGCCGCGAAGTCCAAGCGGCTCGTGTCGGGCGGCCTGCTGATCGCCTTCGTCGGGCCGGAGGCCACCGGGAAATCGACGCTGGTGAAGGAGACCGCCGACTGGCTCGGCGATATCTTCGCGGTACGGACGGCGCACCTGGGCAAGCCGCCCTCGACCTGGCTGACGTTCGCGCCCAACCTGGTGCTGCCGCTCGTGCGCAAAGCCGCGCCGCAGCAGCGCATGAGCCGCGTGCAGCAAGGCGCCGAGCGCGACGACGAGGGCAAGGTGTCGCTGCTGTACGCGCTGCGCGCGGTGCTGCTGGCCTGGGATCGGCGCGCGCTGGCGGCCAAGCTGCGCCGCGCCGCGGCGGACGGCACGCTGGTGGTCTGCGACCGCTACCCGTCGGCGACGGTGGGCGCGATGGACAGCGCCCGGCTGAAGACGCCGGGGAGCGGCGGCATCGGCAAGCGCCTGCTTGGCTACCTGGCTCGGCTGGAAGGCCAGATCTACCGGCAGATACCGCCGCCGGATCTGGTCATTCGGCTGACCGTGCCGGTTGAGATTGCGATCGAGCGGAACCGTGAGCGGATCAAAAAAGGAAAAGAGGCCGACGCCTACGTCCTGCGCCGGCATACGAGCGGGGTCGTGCCCGCGTTTCCAATAGCCAGGACGATCGACCTAGACTCGAATCAGCCACGATCTCGGACGATCAGTGCTGCCCGCCACATCGTTTGGGATGCTCTATGAAGCGACTCCGCTATGCACACTCTTCAATCTCGCAAACATCTGATGAAGCATCTGGCGGCAATCGTGGTGCTCTACATGCTTCTCTACGCGGGCCATGGGCTTGGCGCCACGTCGCAGGATCGGCCGGCCTTTCTTAGGCTGGTGCGCCTGATCGAGCTGGAACGCGTAGGCGCCGCCAGCCCGACCGGGCTGGCGTTCGCGCCGGTGATGAACGCCTTCCTGATGCCGCAGGCGCGCGATGGCGCCCGCCCGTCCAGCCTGGCGATGCTCTCCCCGCTGGGCCGGCCGACCGGGTCTGGCAACCTGGCGGGACTGCCAGCCGACTCGCTCAACATCACCTTTGACGGCGCATCCGACAGCCTGCTGCTGCTCGACTCTGCCAGCGGCGAGCTGGTCGAGGTCCGGGCGCGGCCGGCCGGCGGGCTTGACCTTAGCACGCCCGCGCGCTTCGAGGGCCGCGGGCTGGGGGTGCGGAGCCCGCGCGGCATGGCCGTCGATCCGTCCAGCGGCCGCCTGTTTGTCCTCGACGGGGCTGGCCCGCGGCTGGCGCTGGTCGACCCGGCGCCGGGCGGCGAGGCCGGCGCCGCCGCCCTCAGCGCGGGGGAGGTGTCGTACGTCGACCTGGGCGGGCTGCGCGTGCCCGACCTGCGCGGCCTGGCCCTGAACCCGCGCAACGGGCACCTGTACACGCTCAGCCCAGCGCGACAGCGGCTGTATGAGATCACCGGCGCCGGCGAGCCGATCGCCGCGTATGACCTGGCCGCCGCGGACGTGCGGCTGAGCGACCCGCGCGGGATGGCGATGGCGCCCAGCGGCGACCAGACCGACGACCCGGCCGAGCTGAGCCTGTATGTCGCCGACGGCGGGCTGGGCGCCCCGCAGCAGCCGGCCGGGCGGCTGGCCGAGCTCTCCTTGAGCGCGCCCCCGGCGCCGGCAGGCGCGCCGGTCGTGCAGCCGGCGCTGCTGCAGACGATCGACACCTCGCGCTGGTCGCCGCCGAGCCCCGACCCGATGGACATCACCTACCTGCCGAGCATCAACCGGCTGCTGGTCAGCGACTCGGAGGTCGAGGAGTATACGCGGCCCTACTGGCATGGGGTGAATCTGTTCGAGGCGACGCTGGCGGGCAAGCTGGTGAAGACCGAGACGACATTTATCCGCGAGCCGGTCAGCGCGATCCCGAACAACTTCTCGTATGAGCCGGTCGGCGTGGCGTACGACCCGGCGAGCGAACACTGGTTTTTCTCGGACGACGATAAGCACAAGATCATCGAGGTTGACCTGGGCCAGGATGACGCCTACGGGACCAGCGACGATCTGGTGACGGAGTTCGTGAGCGATTCCTGCGGCGACCAGGACCCCGAGTCGTTGACGGTGGATACCGGGCGCGGCCACCTGATCCTGGCCGACGGGCTGAACGGCGAGGTCTACGATGTCGCGCCGGGGCCAAACGGGCGGTTTGACGGCTGCGCGTCGCCGGGCGACGACACCTCGACACACTTCGACACGACCCGCCTGGGCATCTTGGACCCCGAGGGGATCGAGTACAACCCGGATACCGGCACGCTGTTCATCACCGGGCACGGCGCCACGATCATTATCGAGACCACTATCGGCGGCAGCTTGCTGAGAGTCTACGATGTCGCGGCCTTGGACGCGCTGAATCTATCCGGGCTGGCCTACGCGCCGAGCAGCGCCGACCCCACGCGAAAGAGCCTGTACATCAGCGCGCGCGGGCTCGACAACGACACGGTCCCGAAAGAAAACGACGGCAAGATCTATGAGATTTCGCTCGAACCGGCGCCTGCGACACCAACGCCGACGGCCACGCCCACCCGGACACCCACGGTGACGCCTACCCGGACGGCGACGCCAACGCCCGAGATCGAGCATGTCTACCTGCCGCTCATCCGCGAGCACGATTGAGGGATCTTTGATTTTCTATGAGCCGAGCGACGGAGCTCGGTTTTCGGGGTGTGTTTTCTTGTTTATGGAGCGGTGATGCGCCAAATGCCCCACCCCCTGCCCTCGCCCCTGCCAGGGGTGGGGAAACGGTAGCTCGGCACGGGGTTTCGGCGGAGCCGAAACCCCGTGCCGAGCCAATAATTCCCCCCTCTCCCGCCGGGAGAGGGGGCAGGGGGTGATGGCACTAGCATAGAGGCACGCGATTAGGAGAGGGACAGCCCATGCCACTCATGAAGCAAAGTGGTCGAATAGTGTCGCTTTCGTTGGGGCTGGTAGGGTTCATCCTGCTGGCCTCGCTCGCGGTCGTTGCGCCTGCGCCGGCTCACGCGCAGTCCGTATATGTCCGGCTGGTGCGGGCGATCAAGACCGAGCGGCTCGGCGTGGCGCACCCAGTCGGGCTGACGTTCGCCCCTGATACCGGCGCCTTCCTGCTGCTGCCCGACTTCGGCGACGCGGCGCCCAATCGGCTGGTCCAGTTCGACCAGCTGGCCGACCCGCGCGGCACGGTCGACGTTGCCGGCGTGGCGTCCGACCGCGCGAACATGTCCTTCGACACGCGCTACAGCCGCCTGCTGCTCTTCGATAGCGCCGCCGGCCAGCTCGTGGCGGTGCCGCGCGACGCGCGCGGCCAGCTTGACCGGGCCGGGCGGCGCGGCTTTGCGGCCGGCCTGCTCGGGCTGCAGCGCCTGCAGGGCCTGGCAACCGACCCGGCCAGCGGGCGACTGTACCTGCTCGACGCCAATGGGCACCGGCTGATCCGCGTCACCCCCAGCGCGCAGGGCGACCTGGACGCGGCGGCGGCGCTGCGCGACGGGCGAGTGACCCGCGTGAACCTGCCGGCGCTCGGGCCGGGGCGCGTGCGCGGCCTGGCCTTCGACCCGCGCAGCCAGCACCTGTTCGTGCTGAACCCGCGCAGCCAGGTGCTGTACGAGCTGACCGAGAGCGGCCAGGTGGTGGCCACCCGCGATCTGGCCGCCGCGGATATTGCGCTGGTGGACCCGCAGTCCATGGTGATCGCGCCGAGCGGCGACCAGACCGACGACCCGGCCGCGACCAGCCTGTATCTCGCCGACAGCCGGCTGGGCGACACGTACCAGCGCGCAGGGCAGGTGTACGAGCTCTCGCTCACGGCGCCGACGATCACGGCGGCCGCCCCGGTCGTGCAGCCCACGCTGGCGCGGACGATCGATACGTCGACCTGGGCGAATCCAAGCCCCGACCCGATGGATATCACCTACCTGCCGGGGTCGAACCAGCTGCTGGTGAGCGACTCGGAGATCGAGGAGTACGCGCGGCCGTACTGGCACGGCGGCAACCAGTTTCTGGCGAGCCTGACGGGGAGCCTGGCCGGCCTCAAGACGACGTTCACCTCCAGCCCGACCAGCCTGACGCCCAGCAACTTCTCGGATGAGCCGGCCGGCGTGGCCTACAACGCACTCAACGGCCACTGGTTCTACTCGGACGACGACGCCTACAAGGTCTTCGAGATCGACCTGTCGGACGGCATCTACGGCAACTCCAACGACAAGGTGACGTCGTTCGCCACCAAGCCGTGTGGGGACTACGACCCCGAGAGCATCGCGGTCGATACCGGGCGCAATCACCTGATCCTGGCCGACGGGCTGAACGGCGAGGTGTACGACATCGCGCCGGGGTCGAACGGGCGGTTTGACGGCTGCGCGTCGCCGGGCGACGACACCTCGACGCACTTCGACACGACTGGTATGGGCATCTTGGACCCCGAGGGGATCGAGTACAACCCGGATACCGGCACGCTGTTCATCACCGGGCACGGCGCCACGATCATTATCGAGACCACCGTCTCGGGAACTTTGCTGAAGACCTACGACATCTCGGCTTTTAGCGCGAAGAATCCATCCGGGCTGGCCTACGCGCCGAGCAGCGCAGGTACGGCCGGCAAGAAGAATCTGTATATGTCGGCGCGTGGTAAGGATAACGACAGCACCCCCAACGAAAACGACGGCAAGGTGTACGAGATCGATCTCGGCGGCTCGTCACCCGCCGCGACGAGCACGCCGACGCGGACGAGCACGCCGGTGACCGCGGCGACGAGCACGCCGACGCGGACGAGCACGCCGGTGACCGCGGCGACCAGCACGCCGACGCGGACGAGCACGCCGGTGACCGCGGCGACCAGCACGCCGACGCGGACGAGCACGCCGACCAGCACGCCGGTGACCGCGGCGACCAGCACGCCAACTAGCACGCCGGTGACCGCGGCGACTAGCACGCCGACGCGGACGAGCACGCCGACCAGCACGCCGAGCGCGACCGATCAGATCTTCGCCGACGGCTTCGAGTCCGGCAACCTGTCGGCCTGGACGAAGAGCAGCACCGATAGCGGCGATCTGAGCGCGAGCGCGGCGGCGGCGCTGCGCGGCAGCAGCGGCCTCCAGGCGCTGATCGACGACAACAACACCATCTATGTGACCGACGACACGCCCAACGCCGAGCCGCGCTACCGCGCGCGGTTCTCCTTCGACCCGAACTCGATCGCCATGGCCGACGGCGACGCGCATTATATTTTCTCGGGCTATACGAGCGCCGATCTGGCGGTGCTGCGGGCGGAATTCGGCCTGTCTTCGGGCAGCTACCAGCTGCGGCTGCGGGTGCTGGACGACGGCTCGACGCTGGCGAGCACCAGCTGGTTCCCGATCAGCGACGCACCGCACAGCGTCGAGATCGACTGGCGGGCCTCCACCGCGGCGGGGGCCAACAACGGCGGCGCGACGCTGTGGATCGACGGCGTGCAGAAGGTCAGCCAGACCACCGTGGACAACGACACCCGTCGGATCGACCGCGTTAAGCTGGGGGTGGTCTCAGGCAACGATACCGGCACGCGCGGCACCGAGTACTTCGACGCCTTTGAGTCTCGGCGGCAGACCTACATCGGGCCTTAGAAACGTATTGGCTCCGGATCGCCTGCCATCAGGAACCATCAATTAGGAGGTCGCAGGATGTCTACTGCTAGATGGCTCAGAGTGCTTCTCGTCGCCTCGCTGGCGGCCGTGGGGCTGATGTCGCTGCTCCAGGCCGGGCGAAGCTCGGCCGCGGCCGGCCAGAGCCAGGCGTATGTGCGCCGAGTTCGGGCGATCAAGACCGAGCGGCTCGGCGTGACGCACCCGGCCGGGCTGGCGTTCGCCTCGGATGCGAGCACATTCCTGCTGCTGCCGGCCGCCGCAGACGCGGCCGCGGGCCGCCTGGTGGTGTTTAGCCAGCTGGCCGACCCGCGCGGCACGGTCGATCTTGCCGGCGTGGCCACTGATCGCACCAACATGGCCTTCGATGGCTCCCGCAGCCGGTTGGTGCTCTACGACGCCGGCTCCAGCCAGCTGGTCACGGTGCCGCGCGGGGCCGGCGGGCGCTTCGATCCGGCCGGCCGCCGCGGACACGGCGCCGGACCGCTCGGGCTGCAGCAGCTGCAGGGCCTGGCGGCCGACCCGGCGACGGGGCGGCTGTACCTGCTCGACGCAGGCGGCCGTCGGCTGATCCGCATCACGCCGGACGCGCAGGGCGACCTGGACGCGGCGGCGGCGCTGCGCGACGGGCGAGTGACCCGCGTGAGCCTGCCGGCGCTGGGCGTGGGGCGGGTGGGCGATCTGGCCTTCGACCCGCGCAGCCAGCACCTGTTCGTGCTGAACCTGCGCAGCCAGGTGCTGTACGAGCTGACCGAGAGCGGCCAGGTCGTGACCACGCGCGATCTGGCCGCCGTGGGGATGAAGCTAGTCGACCCGCAGGGCATGGTGATCGCGCCGAGCGGCGACCAGACCGACGACCCGGCCGCGACCAGCCTGTATCTCGCCGACAGCCGGCTGGGCGACACGTACCAGCGCACCGGCGTGGTGTACGAGCTCTCGCTCAGCGCGCCGTTGTCGCTGGCGGCGACGGTGCAGCCGACGCTGGTTCGGACCTTTGACACGTCGACGTGGGCGAATCCAAGCCCCGACCCAATGGACATCACCTACCTGCCGGGGTCGAACCAGCTGCTGGTGAGCGACTCGGAGATCGAGGAGTACGCGCGGCCGTACTGGCAGGGCGGCAACCAGTTCTTGTCGACGTTAGCGGGCAACCTGCAGCAGCTGAAGACGACGTTCACATCGTCGCCGACCAGCCTGGCGCCAAACAACTTCTCGGATGAGCCGGCCGGCGTGGCCTACAGCTCCACGAATGGGCACTGGTTCTTTTCCGACGATGACGCCTACAAGGTGCTCGAGGTGAACCTGGGCTCGGATGGCGCCTACGGCACGTCCGACGACACGATCACCTCGTTTCTGACCAAGCCGTGCGGCGACAACGACCCGGAGAGCGTCGCGGTCGACACCGGGCGCAATCACCTGCTCCTGGCCGATGGGATCGACGGCGAGGTGTTCGATATCGCGCCGGGGCCGAATGGCGTGTTCGACGGCTGCGCGCCCTACGGCGACGACACCTCGACCCATTTCGATACGGCGGTGCTGGGGATCGCCGACCCGGAGGGCGTCGAGTACGACCCGTCCACCGGCCACCTGTACATCACCGGCGCCAGCGCGAAGACGGTGGTCGAGACGACCATCGACGGCACACTCGTCAACGTGATCGATATCTCGGCGCTGAACCCGTGGTCGCCTTCCGGGCTGGCGCTCGCGCCAAACAGCGCGAACCCCGGCCAGATGAGCCTGTACATCACCGACCGCGGGCACGACAACGATGACGAGCCGCTGGAGAATGACGGCAAGGTGTACGAGATCGTGCCCAACCCGCCGACGCCGACGCCGACGCCGGTGCCCGGGGCGACGCTGACCTTCTCGCCGAGCAATGACGCGCGCGTGCAGGACAACAACCCGACCACGAACTATGGCACATCCCCGCAGCTGCGCGTGCGCTCGGACGGCCCGGCCTACACCAGCTATCTCAAGTTTACAGTGAGCGGGTTGAGCGGGACCGTGCAGGGCGCGCGGGTGCGCCTGTACGTGATCGACGCCAGCACCACCGGCGGGTCGATCTACCTGACCTCGAACAACTACCTGGACGGCAGCGCGCCCTGGACCGAGGGTGGGCTGCTCTGGCAGAATGCGCCGCCGATCAGCGGAACGCCCTTGAGCACGCTGGGGGCGCAGGCGCTGGACACCTGGGCTGAGTACGATGTGACCGCCGCGATCCAGGGCAACGGCACCTATAGCTTCGGTCTGAAGAGCAGCTCGTCAAACGCCATCTACTTCAACTCGAAGGAGGCGACATCCAACCCGCCGCAGCTGGTGATCGATATCGCGAGTCAGTCCGGAGCGACGCCGACCAGCACGCCGGCGGCTACGGCGACCAGCACGCCAGCCGCGACCAACACGCCAACGAGCACTCCCACGCGGACGAGCACGCCGACCAGCACGCCAGCCGCGACCAACACGCCAACGAGCACTCCCACGCGGACGAGCACGCCGACCAGCACGCCGACGCGGACGAGCACGCCGACACACGCCAACGCGGACGAGCACGCCGACCAGCACGCCGGGGGCGGATCTCATTTTCGCCGATGGCTTCGAATCGGGCAGCTTTTCGGCCTGGTCGGGCAGCGCGATCGATGCCGGCGATCTGAGCGTGAGTGCCGCGGCGGCGCTCGCCGGCAGCCGGGGCATGCAGGCGCTGATCGACGATAACCGGGCGCTCTACGCCGCGGACAGCTCGCCCAACCTTGAGCCGCGCTACCGGGCGCGCTTCTCCTTCGACCCGAACTCGATCGCCATGTCGAACAACGACGCCCACTACATCTTCTACGGCTACTCGGGCGCCTCCACCGTGGTGCTGCGGATCGAGCTGCGCCGCTCCAACGGCGCCTACCAGATCCGCGCCGCGCTGCTGAACGATGCGTCAAGCTGGACGACCAGCGGCTGGTTCGCCATCAGCGACGCGCCGCACCCGATCGAGATCGACTGGCGCGCCGCCACCGCCGGGGGCGCGAACAACGGCGGGCTGACCCTATGGGTCGACGGCGCACAGAAGGCCGACCTGACGGGCGTGGACAACGACACCCGCCGGATCGATCTCATCCAGCTCGGACCGGTGTCGGGAATGGACAATAGCACGCGCGGCACCGAGTATTTCGACGCGTTCGAGTCGCGCCGCCAGACCTACATCGGGCCGTAGGGTGTCCCGGCGCGCGGCAGACCCTCACCCCCAGCCCCCTCTCCTGTCGCCGCGGGAGCGGGGGCTCGTGGTGAGGGTCTGCGACAGCATCCTCTGGCTCACACGACAAAGAGGGGCGGAAGGAAAACCCTCGTCTACAAACTGCATCCCGAAGGCTGACGAAGGCCAGAAGGGTTTTCTTGGCGGAAGGAAAACCCTCGTCTACAAACTGCATCCCGAAGGCTGACGAAGGCCAGAAGGGTTTTCTTGAAGGAGGCGGGTAATGTTCCATTCGAGACGGCTTAGGGTGCTTCTGATCCTGTCGCTGACCCTGACGGGGCTGGCGTCTCTGCTCAATGCGCAGCGCAGCTCGGCCGCGATTGGCCAGCCGCTGCCCGGGTACGTGCGGCGCGTGCGCGTGATCAAGACCGAGCGGCTCGGCGTGGCGCACCCGGCCGGGCTGGCGTTTGCGCCGGATGCCAACGCCTTCCTGCTGCTGCCGGCCGCCACCGACGCGGCGGCCAACCGCCTGGTGCAGTTCGGTCAGCTGGCCGACGCGCGCGGCACCGTCGATCTTGGACCGATCGCCGCCGATCGCACCAACCTGACCTTCGATGGCTTTCGTGGGCGGCTGATGCTCTACGACGCCGGCGCAAGCCAGATGGTGACGGTGTCGCGCGGGGCGAACCGGCTGCTCGACCGGGCCGCGCGGCGCGGCTTCGCGGCCGGCGCGCTCGGGCTGCAGCAGCCGCAGGGCCTGGCGGCCGACCCGGCGACGGGGCGGCTGTACCTGCTCGACGCGGCGGGCCAGCAGCTGATCCGCGTCACCCCAGGCGCGCAGGGCGATGTCGATATGGCGGCGGCGCTGCGCGACGGGCGGGTGACGCGCGTGAACCTGCCGGCGCTGGGCGTGGGGCGCGTGCGCGGCCTGGCCTTCGACCCGCGCAGCCAGCACCTGTTCGTGCTGAACCCGCGCAGCCAGGTGCTGTACGAGCTGACCGAGAGCGGCCAGGTCGTGACCGCGCGCGACCTGGCGGCCATCGGCATGAAGCTGGTCGACCCGCAGGGTATGGTGATCGCGCCGAGCGGCGACCAGACCGACGACCCGGCCGCGACCAGCCTGTATCTTGCCGACAGTCGGCAGGGCGACACGTACCAGCGCGCCGGCGTGGTGTACGAGCTCTCGCTCACCGCGCCGATCGTAACGCAGGCGCTGGCGGCGGCGCCCAACCTGCACGCTTCTTACGTGCAGACGATCGACCTCTCGCAGTGGGCGAACCCGAGCCCCGACCCGATGGACATCACCTACCTGCCGGGGCCGAACCGGCTGCTGGTGAGCGACTCGGAGCTCGAGGAGTATACGCGGCCGTACTGGCACGGCGGTAACCAGTTCGAGTCGACGCTGACCGGCAGCCAGGTGAAGACCGAGACGACCTTCACCGCCGCGCCGGCCGGCCTGGTGCCGAGCAACTTCTCGGATGAGCCGGCCGGGGTCGCCTACGATTCAGTCAGCGGACACTGGTTCTACTCCGACGACGACGCCCTCAAAGTCTTTGATGTCAGCCTGGGCGCGGATGGCGCCTACGGCACGTCTGACGACACGATCACGTCGTTTTCGACGCCGCTGTGTGGCGACAACGATCCCGAGAGCATTGCGGTGGATACCGGGCGCGGGCATCTGATCCTGACCGATGGGCTCGACAGCGAGGTGTTCGATATCGCGCCGGGGCCGAATGGCGTGTTCGACGGCTGCGCCCCGAGCGGGGACGACACCTCGACGCACTTCGACACATCGAGCATGGGCATCGCCGATCCGGAAGGGGTCGAATACAACCCGGATACCGGCACGATCTACATCACCGGCGCGAGCGCCACGACGGTCGTCGAAGCGACCACCGGCGGCACGCTGCTCAGAGTGGTCGACATCTCGTTCCTGAATCCCTACTCGCCATCCGGGCTTGCGTACGCGCCAAGCAGCGTCAACCCGGCGGTGAAGAATCTCTATATCGCCGACCGCGGGATCGATAACAACGACGATCCGATCGAGAACGACGGCAAAGTCTTCGAGATCTCGCTGGACCAGGGCGGCCCGCTGACATTCCCGCCCCTGGCCGATACGCGCGTGCAGGACAACACGCCGACGACAAACTACGGCACGTCGTCGACGATCCGCGCATATGGCGGGACGACGAACGCGAACAGCTACCTCAAGTTCGTCGTCGCTGGCGTGAACGAGCCGATCCAGAGCGTCAAGCTGCGCCTGTATGTCGCCGACCCGAGCAGCGTCGGCGGGTCGATCTACCAGGTTTCGAACGATTATCTGGACGGCAGCGCGCCCTGGACCGAGACCGGCCTGATCTGGCAGAATGCGCCGCCGATCAGCGGGACGCCGCTGGGCAGCCTGGGCGCGGTAACACTTGGAGCCTGGGTCGAGTTTGATGTCACCGCCGCGGTTCTGGGCGACGGGACCTATAGCTTTGCCATCCGCAGCGCTTCTTCGAACGCCGTCTACTACAATTCGCGCGAGGCGACTGCAAATCGGCCGCAGCTGGTGATTACGCCTTCGAGCGGCCCCAGCCCGACGCCGACCAGCACGCCGCTCGTGACCGCGACGCCGACCAGCACGCCGACACCGTTCGTGACCGCGACGGCGACCAGCACGCCGTCGCCCTGGACGACGGTCTCCTACTATCCGAGCGATGACGCGCGCGTGCAGGACAACAACCCGACCACGAATTACGGCACGTCGGCCGAGCTGCGCGCCCGCTCGGATACCCCGGCCTACACCAGCTATCTCAAGTTCGTGGTGAGCAACGTGGCCGGCCAGGTGCAGAGCGCGCGGGTGCGCCTATACGTCGTCGACGCCAGCTCGACCGCCGGGTCGCTCTACCAGGTTTCGAACAACTACCTGGACGGCAGCGCGCCCTGGGCCGAGCGAGTCTTGACATGGCAAAACGCGCCGGCGATCAGTGGAACGCCGCTGAGCACGCCGGGGGCGGCGACCTTGAACACCTGGGTCGAGTTTGATGTGACCGCCGCGGTTCAGGGCAATGGCACCTACAGCTTCGGCCTGAAGAGCAGCTCGACCAACGCCGTCTACTACAGCTCGAAAGAGGCGACGACGAACCAGCCGCAGCTGGTGATCGACTTTGTGAGCACGCCGGGCGGGACGCCCACGGTTACACCAACCCCGATGTCCGGCCAGGATGCCGTGCTGGTCGGGGCCGGCGACATCGCTGAGTGCTCGAACATCGGCGACGAGATCACCGCCAATTTGCTCGACAACATTCCAGGCACGGTCCTGGCGCTGGGGGACATCGTCTACCCGGATGGCTCCGCCGCGGACTATGCAAACTGCTATGAGCCGTCGTGGGGCCGGCACAAGGCGCGCACGCGGCCGGCACCGGGCAACCACGACTATCATGCGGCCGGGGCAGCGCCATACTTCGACTACTTCGGCGCCAACGCCGGCCCATACGGCTTAGGCTACTACAGCTATAACCTGGGCGCATGGCATATCGTCTCGCTCAACAGCGAGGCGGCGGCCGACTCGGCCTCGCCGCAGGTGCAGTGGCTGCGCCAGGACCTGGCGGATAACCCAACCTCCTGTCTGCTGGCCTACTGGCACAAGCCGCTGTTCTCATCCGGCAGCGTCAACGGCAGCAGCACGACGATGCGCGGGATCTGGGATATCCTGAGCGCGGCGGGCGCGGAGGTCGTGCTGAGCGGGCACGAGCACAGCTACGAGCGGTTCGCGCCACAGGACTCGGCTGGGATCGCCGACCCGAACGGCATCCGCGAGTTCGTGGTCGGCACCGGCGGAAACCTGCTCTACCCGTTCGGGACGCCGAAGCCGAACAGCGAGGTGCGCTTCAGCGATTCGTACGGCGTTCTGAAGCTGACGCTGCACGCGACAAGCTATGACTGGGAGTTCGTGCCCGAGGTGGGGCAGACGTTCACCGATACCGGGAGCGAGTCCTGCTCGCTGCCGGGGACCGGGCGCCCGACCCCCACGCCGACTAGCACGCCCATCAGCACGTCGCTGCCGACTGAGACACCGACCAGCACGTCGCTGCCGACTGAGACGCCGACCAGCACGTCGCTGCCGACTGAGACGCCGACCAGCACGTCGCTGCCGACTGAGACGTCGACCAGCACGTCGCTGCCGACTGAGCACGCCGACCAGCACGTCGCTGCCGACTGAGACGTCGACCAGCACGTCGCTGCCGACTGAGACGTCGACCAGCACGTCGCTGCCGACTGAGACGTCGACCAGCACGTCGCTGCCGACTGAGACGTCGACCAGCACGTCGCTGCCGACTGAGACGCCGACCAGCACATCGCTGCCGACCAGCACACCAACCAGCACAGCGCTGCCGACTGAGACGCCGACCAGCACGTCGCAGCCGACCAACACACCGACCAGCACATCGCTGCCGACCAGCACACCGACCAGCACGTCGCTGCCGACCAACACACCGACCAGCACGTCGCTGCCGACCAGCACACCGACCAGCACGTCGCTGCCGACCAGCACACCGACCAGCACGCCGCTGCCGACCAGCACACCGACCAGCACGCCGACGCTCGGCCCGATCACAACACTGAATCTTGTTCCGAGCGCCGACACGCGGGTGCAGAGCAACGCTGCGACGACGAACTATGGCACAATGGCGGCGCTGCGCGCGCGGGTGAGCGGCCCGACTATCAGAACGTATCTGAAGGTCGCCGTCGCCGGGGTGAATGGCGCCGTGCAGAGCGCCAAGCTGCGCCTGTATGTCACCGACCCGAGCACTGTCGGCGGGTCGATCTACGTGGTATCGAACAATTACCTGAACACGACCACGCCTTGGACCGAGACGGGCCTGACCTATCAGAACGCGCCGGCCATCGCGGGCGCACCGCTGAGCACGCTTGGGACCGTGAGCCTCAATACCTGGGCTGAATTTGACGTGACGGCGGCGATCCAGGGCAACGGCACCTACAGCTTTGGGATAACCAGCACGTCGGCAGATCAGGTCGACTGGAATTCCAAGGAGTCGGCGACCAATCGGCCGGTGCTGATCGTCAACTTCGCGGGTTCGCCGCTTCCGACAAATACGCCGACGAGCACGCCGACGAGCACGCCGACGAGCACGCCGACGAGCACGCCGACGAGCACGCCGACGAGCACGCCGACGAGCACGCCGACAGCCACCAGCGCGCCGGCCGACGCCATCTTCGCCGATGGCTTCGAGGCCGGCAACCTATCCGCCTGGCCGTCGAGCGTGACCGACAACGGCAACCTGAGCGTGAGCGCGGCGGCGGCGCTGGCGGGGACCAGAGGGCTGCAGGCGCTGATCAACGACAACAACAGCATCTTCGTCACCGACGACCGCCCGAGCGCCGAGACGCGCTACCGGGCGCGCTTCTCCTTCGACCCGAACTCGATCGCCATGTCGAACAATGATGCCCACTACATCTTCTACGGCTACTCGGGCGCATCCACCGTGGCGCTGCGGATCGAGCTGCGCCGCTCCAACGGCGCCTACCAGATCCGCGCCGCGCTGCTGAACAATACGACAACCTGGACGACCAGCGGCTGGTTCGCCATCAGCGACGCGCCGCACCCGATCGAGATCGACTGGCGCGCCGCCACCGCTGCGGGCGCGAACAACGGCGGGCTGACCCTGTGGATCGATGGCGCACAGAAGGCCGACCTGACGGGCGTGGACAACAACACCCGCCGGATCGATCTCGTCCAGCTCGGGCCGGTGTCGGGGATCGACTTCGGCACGCGCGGCACCGAGTATTTCGACGCGTTCGAGTCGCGCCGCCAGACCTATATCGGGCCGTAGCCCGGGTTTCACCCTTCCTCTTTGATTGCTCCGGCATCAGGGTGCGGTCGCAAAGCAACCGCACCCTGATGCTGAGCATCGACCTGCTCCCCTTGCCCTGGGAGCAGGCACATCTTCTGTCAGTGGCAGGACGCGCGTTGGCTCCTCTCTCCCGCTACCCCATTCCTCTGGCAGGGGGAGAGGGTCGACGCGCCGACAGCGTAAGCCCTGTCAGTAACAGCAGGAGCGCAGCTTATGAACCCTGCACCCCCCACGCCGACGGTGCTGATCGTCGGCGGCCCCGATGTCGATGCGCGTATCGAGCTGATGTCGCGCCTGCGCCCGGAGTTCAATTGCATCGCGGCCGGCTCGGCGCCCGATCTCGCGCAGCGATTCGAGACGGCCGGCTTTGCGTACCACGCCTACCCGCTCAACCGCGGCGTCGCGCCGGCCGCCGACCTGCGCTCGGTCTACCGCCTGTGGCGGCTGTGCCGCACGCTGCGCCCGCAGATCGTCCACACCTTCGATCCGAAGCCGAGCGTCTGGGGTCGGCTGGCCGCGCGCGCGGCCGGCGTGCCGATCATCATCGGCACGCTGCCCGGCCTGGGCTCGCTCTACGCGCGCGATAGCGCCATCACCCGGCTGGTGCGCACGATCTATCAGCCGCTGCAGACCTGGGCCTGCCGCAGCAGCCAGCTGACGATCTTTCAGAACAGCGCCGACGAGCGCCAGTTCATCGCCGCGGGCGTCGTCGCCGAGCGCGCGTCGATGGTCATGCCCGGCTCGGGGGTGGCGATCAACATATTCGACCGGGCGGCGATCTCGGACGAGGCGCTGGCCGGCGCGCGCGCGAGCCTGGGGATCAGGCCGGGCGAGCTGGTCGTGACGATGATCTCGCGGGTGATCCGCTCCAAGGGGGTGCCCGAGTTCGTCGGCGCGGCGCGGCTGCTGCGCGCGCGCTACCCCCACCTGCGCTTCGTGCTGATCGGCGCTACCGACGAGGAGAGCCTGGACCGGCTGAGCCCGGCCGAGCTGGCCGAGCTGCGCCAGAGCCTGACCTGGCCGGGGCCGCGCCGCGACATAGCGGCGCTGCTGGCCATAACCGACCTGTTTGCGCTGCCCTCGGCCTACCGCGAGGGCATCCCGCGGGTTCTGATGGAGGCGGCCGCGATGGCGCTGCCGATCGTCACCACCGACTCGCCCGGCTGCAACGAGGTGGTCGAGGACGAGACCAACGGCCTGCTGGTGCCTGCGCATGACACTGGCGCGCTCGTTCGCGCGATCACGCGGCTGGTCGAGCAGCCGGATCTGCGCCAGCGCTTTGGGCGCGCCTCGCGCGCGCGCGCGGTCGAGCGCTTCGACCTCGCGCTGATTGCGCAGCAGACCCGCTCGATCTACCGCGAGTTGCTGGCGCGCGGCGCCCCCGCGCCGGTGGCGCCGGCGTGAGGCTGTCGTGCGGGGATGCGCGCAGTTTTGAGCCCTGGCCAGGCGGCCGGGGCGAGGGCCTCCAGCGCTATAGTATGGAGAACGAACCATGGTTAAGCGCCTCTTCGACATTGTGTTTGCCGCCGCCGTGCTGCTGATCACCTGGCCGCTCATCCTCGCGGGCGCGCTGGCGGTGAAGCTCTCATCGCCGGGGCCGGCGTTCTACCGGGCGCGCCGCGCCGGCCGCGGCGGGCAGCCGTTCGATATGTTCAAGCTGCGCACTATGCGGATCGGCAGCGACGCGGCCGATCGCAAGATCACCGACGAGCACGACGACCGGGTCACGCCGCCCGGCCGCCTGCTGCGCAAGTTCGAGCTGGACGAGCTGCCGCAGTTCTGGAATGTCCTGTGCGGCGATATGTCGGTCGTCGGGCCGCGCCCCGAGGACTGGGAGATCGTCGAGCGGTACTACACGCCCGAGCAGCGCCGCACGCTCGACGTGCGCCCCGGCATCGTCTCGCCGGCCGACGTGCGCTGGTACCCCGACATTACCTATCACGACCCGCCGCCGGACGGGGTATCGCTGCAGGAGTGGTACCTCGCGCGCCACATGCCGGTGATGCTGGAAGATGCGCTGCGCTACGTGGAGCGCCAGAGCCTGCTGCTCGACCTTCAGGTGATCGTCCAGACCGCCTACTGTATCCTCGTGCGCTCGTGGCTGCCGCCGCCGCCCAGAGGGCTGCAGGCGATCGAGTCGCGCGAGACCCTGCGTGTCTGAGCGCTTGAGCTCAGCGTTGTTGGCCCTTGATCGCTGTCCCTCCACCTCGCCCGCCCCGTGCGCGGGCGAGGGTTCATGAATGGCGCTGGGCGCGCCGCGCCCCAGCGCCAACACTATTAGATCGAAAGGACCGGAGCTGTGAACGCAACAGAACGAGTGATCCGCGAGAGCTTCTTGCACTTCGCCCTGCCCGACATCGATGAGGATGAGCTCGCAGAGATCGCCGAAGCGCTGCGCTCGGGCTGGGTGACGACCGGGCCGAAGACGCGCCAGTTCGAGGCCGAGTTCGCCGCGGCGGTCGGCGCCAAGCACGCGGTCGCGGTCAACTCCTGCACCGCCGCGATGCACCTGGCGCTTGAGGCTGCCGGCCTGCAGCGCGGCGACGAGGTGATCACCACGCCGTACACCTTCGCCGCCACCGCCGAGGTCGTCCGCTACTTCGACGCGCGCCCGGTCTTCGTCGATGTCGAGCCGCTCAGCCTGAACATGCGCGCCGATCTGCTCGCGGCGGCGATCACGCCGCGCACCCGCGCGATCGTCCCGGTCCATATCGCCGGGCTGCCGGCCGATATGGACGCGATCCGCGCGGTCGCGCGCGCGCACGACCTGCCGGTGATCGAGGACGCCGCGCACGCCTTCCCGGCCCGCTACAAGGGCCAGATGGTCGGCAGCCTGAGCGCGTTCACCTGCTTCAGCTTCTACGCGACCAAGACGATCACCACCGGCGAGGGCGGCATGATCTGCACCGAGGACGACGCGCTGGCCGAGCGCTGCCGGATTATGGCGCTGCACGGCATCAGCAAGGACGCCTGGAAGCGCTACACCGCCGAGGGCTCGTGGTACTACGAGATCGTCGCGCCGGGCTACAAGTACAACCTGACCGACATTGCCTCGGGCATGGGCCTGGCCCAGCTGCGCAAGGCCGAGCGCATGTGGCTGCGGCGCCGCGCGATCGCGCAGCGCTACGACGCGGCCTTCGGCGCGATGCCCGAGCTGCAGACGCCCTACGACCGCGACGACTGCCAGCACGCCTGGCATCTCTACACGCTCCGCCTGAATCTGGAGCGGCTGCGCATCGACCGGGCCGCGTTCGTCGCCGAGCTGAAACGACATCAGATCGGCACCAGCGTGCACTTCATCCCGCTGCACCTGCACCCGTACTACCGCGAGACCTACGGCTACCAGCCGGAGGACTTCCCGGTGGCCTACGGCGAGTACATGCGCGAGATCTCGCTGCCGATCTACTCGAAGATGAGCGACCAGGACGTGCAGGACGTGATCAGCGCGGTGACCGATGTGGTCGACCGTTTCCGCGAATGAGGGATTTTCGAATACATACCTGTTCCGCTGGGGAGGTCTGGAGGGGCCTTCGGCGCCTTCAGACCTCCCCAGTGGTGGGGTGTGGGGGCGGCTTCGCCGCCCCCACACCCCACCACTGGCTAGTTAAAAAAGCGAGAGTCTCTAACGTAAGGTGGAGTATGAGCAAGAATGTGTTGGTAATTGCGGCGCATCCGGATGACGAGCTGCTTGGCTGTGGCGGCACGCTCGCGCTCCACGCGCGGGCTGGCGACCATGTCACGGTCGTGATCGCATGCGAGGGTGAGTCGCTGCGATATGGTAAAGCGGGGGTCGGCCAGCGCGAGCACACCAGGCGCGCCGCGCAGATCCTCGGCATCAAGGACGTGCAGATGCTGGAGTTTGCCGACCAGCGCCTGGACACGTTGACTCTCACCGATCTCATTACGCCGCTGGAGCAGGTCGTGCGCGACCTGCGCCCGCAGGTGGTCTACTGTCAGTACGGCGGCGACATCAATCGCGATCACCATCTGCTGTTTCAGGCGCTGCTGGTGGCCACGCGCCCAACCGAGCTGTACATCGATGCGGTCTACGCCTTCGACACGGCCAGCAGCACCGAGTGGGCCTACCCGCGCAGCTTCAACCCCGACACGTGGGTCGATATCTCGTCCACGCTCGATCTGAAGCTGGCGGCGATGGCGTGCTACGAGAGCGAGCTGCGCCCCTACCCGCACCCGCGCTCGCTCGACGCGCTCGAGAACCGGGCCAAGGCCTGGGGCAACCAGTGCTGCCTGGATTCAGCCGAGGTTTTCATAACGGTGCGGCGCATCGCGCGCGGCGGTCAGCTGCCCGGCTGAGCCGCCGGCCGGATCGGGGATCGCCAGCTCGGCTACTGCTACGAGGGCCGCCACGGCCTGGCCGAGGCTGCTCGCGCAGGCTGTCATACGTTCGATCCACTGCGATGGCCTTGACTGCTGTCGCGCCGCTGTGCGAGATCGCTCACGATCTGCGCATCCGTACGTCCGTGCGCCCGCGCGCACGGGCCTCGTCCATTCCCCCACACGTCTTCAGCTACCACATGCGCAGCACGATCTTCTGCGGAAGGCGGCCCAGCGTCGCGCGCCGCAGGAGTCGCCTGCTCTCAAAACTGTTTGAACGGGAGCCGCCCCTGCACGCCGCCGCTGTGCGCGTGCGCGGCCGATACCGACCATCCTGGTAGCGTTCAACGAAGGTGATGTAACCCGGTTCAGACGGGATCGCGAGCCCGATCGGGTGGCGCTATCATCTCCGACTCACTCAACATGCCGCCACCTGGCGAGTGTGGTACCAGTCGTAAGGAGCCAGTCACATGACAAACTCTATGATCGATCATCTGCTTAAGCTGCGTAATCGCCACTTTATCTCACTCGATATCCTGGTGTTCCTGACGACGCCAGCCATTGCGCTCGTCCTGCGCACCGATCGACTCGCGCCAGATCTCGACGTGCGCGCGTCGCTGCTTGTGGCGACCGTGGCTTTTCTGATCGTCAAGCTCATGATCTACTATCTGCTCGGGATGTATCGCTTGTTCTGGCGCTACGCCAGCATCGACGAGCTGGCCCAGATGACGCTGGTGGGAATCGTGGCGCTGGTGACCCAGATGCTCGTGTTCTTCGCCCTGCTGCGCCCGCTCGGCTGGGTCTCGCTCGACTTCCCGCGCTCCCTGCCGCTGCTGGATGGCCTGCTCACCTTCCTGGCGGTCGGCGGCGTTCGCTACAGCGTGCGCCTGGCTGAGCGGTTGTGCCAGATCAGATACGACCACGGCAACGCCAAGCGCGTCCTGGTGGTCGGCGCCGGGCAAGCCGGCGTGACGATCGTCAAGGAGCTGCGCAATAACCCGGCGCTGGGGCTCAACCCGGTCGGCTTTGTCGATGACAGCCACGACAAGCTGCACAGTAAGATCCAGAGCATCAGCGTTCTGGGCAGCCGCCAGGATATCCCCAAGCTGGCCGTGCAGTACAACATCGGCACGGCGATCATCGCCATGCCGACCGCGCCCGGCAAGGTGATCCGCGAGGTGGTCGGGATCTGCGAGCAGGCCGGCCTGACGACCAAGATCATCCCCGCCGTCCACGAGCTGCTGGACGGTCGGGCCAGCGTGCGGCAGCTGCGCGATGTGCAGATCGAGGATCTGCTGCGCCGCAAGGTGATCTGGACCGACACGAGCGCCGTCAGCGCGCTGATCAGCGGCCGGCGCGTGCTGGTGACCGGCGCGGGCGGCTCGATCGGCAGCGAGCTGTGCCGCCAGGTGCTGCGCTGCGGCCCGGCCGAGCTGGTGCTGCTGGGCCATGGCGAAAACAGCATCTTCAGCATTCACGGCGAGCTGCTGCGGCTGATCGCCGCCGACAAGAGCGCGACAAGGCCCGCCGTCAAGCTGCACGCCGCGATCGCCGATATTCGCATGCCCGAGCGACTCGAGGCGGTCTTCGAGCAGTTCCAGCCCGAGATCGTCCTGCACGCCGCCGCGCATAAGCACGTGCCGCTGATGGAGCTGAACCCGGTCGAGGCGATCACCAACAACGTGATGGGGACGCGCAACCTGCTGGACGTCGCGCTGGCGAACGGGGTGCAGTACTTCGTCATGATCTCGACCGACAAGGCGGTCAACCCGACCAGCATCATGGGCGCGAGCAAGCGCGTGGCCGAGCTGCTGGTGCACCAAGCCGCGGCGATCAGCGGCCGCCCGTACGTGGCGGTGCGCTTCGGCAATGTGCTGGGCAGCCGCGGCAGCGTGGTGCTGACCTTCAAGCAGCAGATCGCGGCCGGTGGCCCGGTGACGGTGACACACCCGGACATGCGGCGCTATTTCATGACCATCCCCGAGGCGGTGCAGCTGACGCTTCAGGCGGCCACGCTGGGCAAGGGCGGCGAGGTGTTCACGCTCGACATGGGCGAGCCGATCAAGATCGTCGACCTGGCGCGCGACATGATCGAGCTCTCCGGGCTGGAGGTGGGGCGCGACATCGACATCGTCTTCACGGGGATGCGGCCGGGCGAGAAGCTGTACGAGGAGCTGTTCGTGGCCGGCGAGGAGTTCGAGCGCACGGTGCACGAGAAGATCTTCATCGCGTGCAACGCCAGCACCTTCGTGCCCATGTACCTGAACGAGTCGATCGCCGCGCTTGACCTGGCCGCCCAGTCGAACAAGGCCGATCGGATCATGTACGCGCTCAAGAGCCTGGTCCCGCAGCTGCGCCCGGCGCTCGTCCCAGACAGCCAGGAGCCCGTGGCCAACGAGCTGCTGAAGATGCGCATGGTCGGCGCAGCAGCCCGCAAGCCCTGAGTGCGGCGCGGCCCTCGCTGCCCCTCGTCCCCTCTCCCGTCGCGGCGGGAGAGGGGGGATTCATGGCTGGAGAATCATCGTTCGCCCGTCGCGCTCACGGTCGTCTCGATTACGCGCTTCGCGCCAGCCGCCCCGAGCGCCCGCGCCACCGGCTCACAGCGCTCGGGCGCGACCAGCGCCAGCATCACGCCGCCCCAGCCGGCGCCCGAGAGCTTGGCCCCCAGCGCGCCGGCCGCCTGCGCCGCGCCGACCAGCCCATCCAGCTCGGGCGACGAGACGCCGATCTGCCGGAGCAGCTCGTGGTTCTCGCTCAGGATCGGCCCCAGCCCTGCCAGATCTCCCTGCGCCAGCGCGCGGCGGGCCTGCGCCACCAGCGCGCCGACCTGATCGAACAGCGCCTCGTAGGAGTCCGGCTCGGCCTGCCAGCGCCGCCGCACCTCGCCCACCGGCGCCCGGGTCGCGCTGCGGACGCCCGTGTCGCCGATCAGCAGCGTGAAGGGCGCGGCGATGCCGATCGGCTCGATCAGCGGAGCGTTTGAACGCTCGAACGTTTGAACGTTTGAACGTTTGAACCAGATCGGCAGCTCGTACGCGATCACCGTGTTGTCGATGCCGCTGGGCGTGCCGTGGAAGCGCTGCTCGCTGGCGTAGACCAGCGCGGAGATCTCGGCCGGCGGCAGGTCGTGGCCGAGATACGCGGCCAGCGCGCGGACGAGCGCGGTGGCGACGGCCGCGCCGCTGCCCATGCCGCTGGCGATCGGGATCGTCGACTGGATGGAGATTCGCAGATCGGGCACGCCGGCATGCGGCTGGGCCGGCGGGCGCGCTGCCAGGTACGCCAGCACGCGCGCGATCAGCTCGCTGAGCGGGTTGGCCGGCTCGTCGCTCAGGCGCCAGCGGCGGCGCAGATCGCGCGCCAGGATGCTGATCCCGCTGCCGGGCCGCGCGCCGCCGACAGTGGCGCGCGCGCGAATCCCCGCAAGCGGCAGCGCGATCGCCGGGCGCCCGTAGACGACCGCGTGCTCGCCGCAGAGGATGAGCTTCGCGGGGGCGGAGGCCGACGATCGGCGATCGACCGGCGGCGCAGAGGCATCAGGCTCGTCGAGCGAATCCGCAGCCGGCCGCTGCTCATCGGTCACTGGTCGTTGGTCAGGCATGATTGCTACTTCGGCTCGACGATCGAGCCCATAAAGAGGACCGCGCCGGTCTGGTCGTCGCGGATCGCGCAGAAGAACGGCCGGTCGACGACCATGCTGAATCGCTCCTCGGGCATGAAGGCGCCCAGCACCATCGGGGCCGCCGTCACCGCCGCGGCCTCGGTGCCCTCCTCGCCAACCTCCACGAAGGTCTTGTGCTTGACCTCGTCGATCCGCAGCCGCTCGCCGCGCGCCATCCCCGAGAAATCGGCGCGCTCGCCGAACGCGGCCGCCATGCCCAGCGCCTTGAGCGCGTCGTTGAGCCGCACCTCGTACTCGAGCTTGAAGCGCGGCAGCGCGATCTCGCCCTCGGACACGTGAAACCGCCCCATCCACGACTCCCAGCTCCGGCTGCTCAGCTCCGCGTAGAACGCGGCCAGGCTCGACCGCGGCGCGGGCAAGAACACATACATGCTCAGCCTGCCCCCGCTGTAGGGCAGACGGACCGCCTGGAACCCGCGGCCGTCGTAGTACTGGTACATCCCGGACTGCGACATCAGCGGGTGCGGCTTGCGCCGGCCGTCGAGCAGGGCGAAGGGCCGCTCGCTGGTGAGGCGCTGGTCGAACTTCCTGGCCCAGCTGCCCTTGAAGTAGATCGCATTGATCAGCAGCAGCGCCACCGCAGGGTCGATCTGGTCGACGATCTGCGCGATCTTGCCGCCGGTGCGCCGCTGCACCCAGGCGTTGACGGCCGCCGCGGCGTCCGCGCCGCCCGGCTCGAGCTGCTCGATCTCGGCCCGGTATCGCTCCTGGCCGTGGCGGACGAACGCCGGCTCGAAGACCACCCCGTCCCCAGCCCAGAGCGAGCTGGCGATCGTGAGCCGGACCTGCGGATCGGCCAGGTCGAGCGACTGCAGCAGCTCGGCGGCTGTGCGGCCGACGTCCTCCGCCCCCAGCCGGCCGAGCCCGAGCGCCTCCGCCATTGCGCGCCGGGTCTCGCCGCGCGCGCCGTCATAGGCCATCGCCAGGGCCAGCGCGACGCTGGCGGGCGAGACGAAGATGTTCGCGGCCGGCTGCCGCCCGACCAGCTCGGCGAAGAGCCTGAATGCGAAGCCGGTGCTGACCGCGACAAGCGGGTTCTCTGGCATCGCGACCTCCTCTGATCTCGCGCGCAAAGGCCGCGCGGCGCCGCGATTATTGTAGCATACGGATGGCGTGCCGCCGCCTCTTTTCTCCGGTGCGCTGTCCCGCTGCGCGTGAATTCAGCCAGGCATGCGCGCCAAGCGCTGAATGTAAGGCTGCATTCTTTTTGGGGTCCAGGGGCGCACGCCCCGGCCGGGGGGCGGCGGGGGTGGCGGCCCACCCCCGCCCGCGGGGGCACGGGGGGCGCGCAGCCCCCGGACAAGCGACGAAAGAGAGCTGCTTTTGGGGTCCAGGGGCGCACGCCCCGGCCGGGGGGCGGCGGGGGTGGCGGCCCACCCCCGCCGCGGGGGCACGGGGGGCGCGCAGCCCCCCGAAGAGCTTGGAGGTGTGCCCCACGCGACCCCGCGTGGGGGCGCCCACTGTCTACATGCCGCCGTGCGGCCTCGGCTTCGGCGCATCCGGGTCCTCCGGCCCGATCCGATACGGCCGCATCATCTCGTTGTCCTCGTGCTCGACGATGTGGCAGTGCCACACAAACTGGCCCGGGTTCTCGAACTTCGCCCGCACGCGCGTGACCTCGCCCGGGTAGGCGATCACGGTGTCTTTGAGGCCGTTCTCCCACGGCTCGGGCGGCCGCGGCGGGGAGCTCGGGTCGACCGCGACCTTCTTGACGCCCATCCCTTGCTCCTGCTCCTCCTCGTCGAGGAGGATCGCCTGCCGGTTCACCACTTGGAAGACCACCTCGTGGATGTGCATCGGGTGGGCGTCCGCCGTGGTGTTGTAGAACTCCCACACTTCCGTGTCGCCGGGCATCGGGTTCTCGGTGACGCCCTCCATCCACATCTGCGGCATGCAGACCCCGTCGGCGTCGACGGTGCCGAGCCGCGCCTCGATGGGGGCATCTTCGACCTCTATCGACATCTCTTCGAGCAGCGCCAGACGCCGGACCGTGCCGCCGACGATCGGCGCGATTGGCGGGAGCTGCAGGAACTGCGGCGGGGTGCTCTTGTCCGCACCGGTGGACTTGACCACCCTGAACGCTATCACCTGCCCGGTCGTCTCGGCGTCGGCCGGCGGGAGCGTGCCGCCCTCGCCGTCGGAGAGCTCGCCCTCGGCGGTGAAGCCCTTGAACGGCTCGTCCGGGCCGAGGTTTTGCAGGATGTGGCTGCCGCGCGGCACATTCGTGAAGTCGACGATTACGTCGGCCCGCTCGGCCGGGCTCATGAGAATCCGGTTCCCATTGACCGCGGTCATGTTCACCGGCGCCGCCAGGAAGCCGCCCTCGTTGCCGATCTGCCAGACCTGCACGCCCGGCATGCTGGCGAAATTCAGGATCAGGAAGCGCGCGTCGCAGCCGTTCAGGAGCCGGAAGCGGTAGCGCCGCTGCTCGACCTGCAGTGACGGCCAGGTGTTGCCGTTCACTATGATGCAGTTGCCGAAGAACTCCGGGTTCCAGATCGGCGAGACGTCGCCGTCGGGGATATGGTGATCCTCCACGCCGTCGAAGAACGCCCGCGAGTCCGGGTAGAACAGCGAGCCGTCGCTGTTGAACGAGCGATCCTGGATCGCGATCGGGATCTCGTAGTACTTGGTGTCGGCCGCGTCGCCGAGCGCCGGCGCGGGGCCGGGCAGCACGGCGGCCGCGCCGTTGCGGCTGTCCAGCACCTTATCGCTGGGGCCGCCGCGGATGATGTAGAAGCCGGCCGGCCCGGCATAGACGTTCAGCCGGGTCATGCCCAGCGCGTGGTCGTGGTACCAGATCGTCGAGGCGCGCTGCGTGTTCGGGTACTGGAACGTGGCCGAGCCGGGCTGCCAGGTCGCGCCGAACCGACTGGAAGCCTTGCCCTTGAAGTAGTCGTACCAGGTCCCCTCGGCGGCGTATCCGGCGGGGATATTCCTGGCGGCTGGCAGGAACCATGCCTCGGGGTAGCCGTCGCTCTCGTCGCCGACGCCAACCGCACCGTGGACGTGGGTGACCGTGGGAACCGGCCCGGTGTAGCGCCCCGGCGTGCTCTCGAACATCGGCCGGGTATCGCGGTGCATGGTGCCGCCAGGCGGGTTGGCCCAGTGCAGCGTCGGGTCAACCGGCAGCAGGTGCGGCAGGTAGTTGCCGTTTGCATCCACCAGCTCGTTGATCCACTTCACACGCACAGGCGTGCCGACCTTCGCCTCGATCGTCAGCGACGGCGCGTGGAAGATCGCCGGGCCGTTCTGCGCCACCTTGGGGCCATAGCCCCAGACCGTGGTCATGGGCAGCCCGGCCGGCAGAATCTGCTGCTTGAGCTGCCGCACCGCGATCTCGTAGTAGTCGACGTTCTTGCCGCCCTTGGCGGTGAGCTTCCCGGCGCGCGGCATCGCCGGCGGGATCAGCAGCGGTGTCGCGAACTTGCCGACCGACGTCGGTTCGATCGTGCCGCCGGGTATCGGCAGCGCGTACGCCCGCTTGACCCCGGCTTTGTAATCGACCAGCACCAGGGCTGTGCCGGCCAGCCCCAGCTTGAAGAACTGCCGCCTGGTTACCATTGTGTGCCTCCCTCCAAACGATCTAAACCTTCCATTTCGGCGTGTGGCACACCTTCTCGCTCGCTCTCCACGAATAGACTCTCCTGGTTGGCTCTGGCCGCACCTCTCATCCCTGGCGGCGGGTACAGCAAACCGACCGTGCTGGGCACACACGATCCCGTCGGCTGGGCGAAGCCGCCTGTTATCTAGATCTTTTGTGTATCACTAATAAAGATGTGCGGGGCGGGGAAAAAATACACCTGCTTGGTTAAGGGTCGACAACGCCAAATTGTGGCGTATTTCCAATCTGATTTTTGGTGTATTTCCAATCTGATTTTAAGGATGCTCCAAGTACAAACCCCTGAGCAAGGGCTGTTGGCTATCGATCGGTAATTCGAGGTGGAAGAATCCTCTTGCTCGAGATGCTCACGGGCGCTTAGCAGTGTCTTTTGCAAGGAGACCAAGGAGACCAGGAGACCAGGAGACAAGGAGACAAGGAGACAACGGGCTTGGGGCAATGGGCAGATAACGCAGCATGTTGCACCTCGTCCCGTCGGAATAGTGCCGGGCAAGGGCCACCAGCCGTGCAGCTGAGACAGCCTCATTTGCCGGAGGGGGGCTGGGGGAAGAGGCGCGGGTTTCCCGGGCCGGGTACCCGCTGGGTCGCGGGGGCCGGGGGCGCTGCGCCCCCGGACAAGCTGCGGAAGCAGGTAAGGAAGCCGCTACTCCCACTCGATCGTGGCGGGCGGCTTGCTGGAGATATCGTAGACCACGCGGTTGACGCCCGGCACCTCGTTGACGATCCGGCTGCTGACGCGCGCGAGCAGGTCCTCGGGCAGCCGCGCCCAGTCTGCCGTCATGTAGTCCTCGGTGGTGACGGCGCGCAGCGCGATCACGTCGGCGTAGGTCCGGCCGTCGCCCATCACGCCGACGCTCTGGATCGGCAGGAGCACCGCGAAGGCCTGCTGGGTGGCGCGGTAGAGCCCGGCCGCGCGCAGCTCGCCGATGAAGATCGCGTCGGCGCGGCGCAGCGTCTCCAGCCGCGCCCAGCTGATCGGGCCGAGGATTCGCACGGCCAGGCCGGGGCCAGGGAACGGGTGGCGCCAGACCCAGTCCTCGGGCAGGCCCAGCTCCAGCCCGGCGGCGCGCACCTCGTCCTTGAACAGGTAGCGCAGCGGCTCGACCAGCGTGAGCTGCATGTCCTCGGGCAGCCCGCCGACGTTGTGATGGGTCTTGATCGTCACGCCCTTCTGGCGATCGGGCGCCCTGCTCTCGATCACGTCGGGGTAGAGCGTGCCCTGCGCCAGGAACTGCACCTCGCCGATCCGGCCGGCCTCGCGCTCGAAGATCCGCACGAACTTCTCGCCGATGATCTTGCGCTTGCGCTCGGGGTCGGCCACGCCCTCGAGCGCGCCCAGGAACTCCTCGGCGGCGTCTACCGCGGCGAGCGGGATGTGGAAGTGCTCGCCGAAGGTGGCCACGACCTGCGCGGCCTCGCCCAGCCGCAGCAGCCCATTGTCGACGAACACGCAGCTGAGCTGGTCGCCGATCGCCTGGTGGATCAGCAGCGCCGCCACGGCCGAGTCGACCCCGCCCGACAGCGCGCAGACGACCTTGCCGCGGCCGACCTGCGCGCGGATGCGCTCGATCGCGTCGGCCACGAAGCTGGCCGGCCGCCAGTCGCCCGCGCAGCCGCAGATCTCGTAGATGAAGTTGCGCAGCAGGTCGCGGCCGAAGCGGGTGTGGACGACCTCGGGGTGGAACTGGATGCCGTACCAGTGACGCGCCGGGTCGCCGGCGGCGGCGAAGGGCGCGCCGGGGCTGTGCGCCATGGGCTGGAAGCCGGGCGGCAGCGACGCGATGTGGTCGCCGTGGCTCATCCAGACCGGCTGCTCGGCCGGCGTGCCGGCCAGCAGCGCCCCCGGCTCGGCCACCTCGATCACGGCCGGGCCGAACTCGCGGTGGCGCACGCCCTCGACCCGGCCGCCCAGCGCGTAGGCCTGCAGCTGCATCCCGTAGCAGATGCCCAGCACCGGCAGCTCGGTGTCGCGCAGCCAGGCCGGCATCTGCGGCGCGCCCGGCTCGTAGACGCTGGCCGGCCCGCCGGAGAGAATGACCCCGCGCGGGCTGAGCCGCCGGATCGCCTCCTCGGGCGCGTCGCAGGGCACCAGCTCGCTGTAGACGCCCAGCTCGCGCACGCGCCGGACGATCAGCTGGGCGGTCTGGCCGCCGAAGTCGAGGACCGGCACGGAATCATGTGTCATAATATGCATCCTACTTCAATGATTAAGGTGACAAGCTGACCGTGAAGCACGCCCTTGTCACCCTGTCACCTTGTCACCCCATCGGAGTCTGGCTGGGATTATAACATAGGAGGTTGTCGTGGAGCTCTACTTTCTCCGTCACGGGATCGCCGAGGACGTTGGGCCGGAGGGCGCAGGAGACGCGGGCCGGCGACTGACGAAGGAGGGCATCGCCAAGATGAAGGATGCGGCGCGCGGCCTGAAGCGGATTGGCGTGAGGCTCGATGTGCTGCTCACGAGCCCGCTCGCGCGCGCCCACCAGACGGCCGAGATCGTCGCGCGGGAGCTTGGCGTCGAGCTGCGTCTGGCCGACGCGCTGTCGCCCGGCTGCAATGTGGCGCTGCTGTTCGAGCTGCTGGGCGAGCACCGCGCCGCCGAGCGGGTGATGGTCGTGGGCCACGAGCCGGACTTCAGCACCATGATCGCCGCCCTGGCGGGCGGCGGCCGCATCCAGCTCAAGAAAGGCGGGCTCGCGCGCATCGACCTGGAGGTGCTGGAGGCCGGCGGCACGCTGGTCTGGCTGCTGCCGCCGAAAGTGCTGCGCGGCTGAGTGAAAGGTCCCGGCAGCGCCAGGTTCGATCGGGAGCCCATGGCGCCCGAGGACAGTACCACCCTCCTATTGTTGACCGCTGCGCGCTCACCTACAATGAACCGTGGAAGCGCGGCGAGTCATGAGCGCCGCTCCTCTCGTCTTTGCCTGATATCAGCCACTGAGGAGCCTAGCTATGCGGATCTCTCCGAATCAACCACGTCTTCGTGTCGTCGCGCTGGCCTGCTGGGCGATCGGAGGCTGGTGCCTGATCGACGGCGGCCGGCTCGTCGGCGCCGGCGCGGCGATCACCGCACTGCTGATCAGCGTCGATCTGCTGGGGCTGCTGCTCTTCGCGATCGGCCTGACCTTCTGGCTGCTCAGCAATGACCGGCGCGCGGGGATCATCTTCGACAGCAAGGGGCTGCTGCTGAACCTCGGGCACTCGGCGGCGTTCATCACCTGGGAGAATATCGAGCGTCTCGGCGTGACCAGCCACCGCGCCAGCCTGCTGGCCCTGGGCAGCCGTCGCCAGCTGGGGATCGCCCTGTGCGACGCCGAAGCATACATCCAGACCTACGAGGAGCGGCTGCCCGCGGCGTCCGGGCCGATCGCGCGGTCGCTGGGCTGGATCGAGCGCGGGCTGCGGCCGTTCAGGCGGCGCAACAGCCGCCCGATCGCGGCGCAGATGGCCTTCTTCCGCGCGAAGACCGGCTACGACGTCCTGATCCCCGAAGCTCTGCTGGGCGGCAAAGCCGACGCATTCGTCGACCTGGTCGAGACCTACCGGCAGCACCCGATCGATCGGCACGCGCTGGACGGGACGATCTGGATGAGGTAGAGCAGGAGCCGATGACCAAGAGCCGAGGACCGTGGGACACACGGTCCTCGGCTTTTGATTCGAATGTACCAAGACGATGACTACCTGTGTATCAGCGGCAGGTAGGTGAAGGACGGCGCCGACTCCGGTGTTCTGGTCGGCGTGGTCGTGCTCGTAGGTGTGCTGATCGGCGTGGTCGTGCTCGTAGGTGTGGTCGTAGCTGTGTTGGTCGGCGTGGCCGTGTCGGTCGGGGTGCTGGTCGGCGTGTTGGTTGGCGTGGCCGTGTCGGTTGGGGTGCTGATCGGCGTGCTGGTCGGCGTCGGCGTGCTGGTCGGCGTGTTGGTCGGCGTCGGCGTGCTGGTCGGGGTATTCGCCGGCGTGTTGGTCGGCGTGTTGGTCGGCGTGGCCGTGCTGGTCGAGGTGCTGGTCGGCGTGCGTGTGCTGGTGGGCGTGCTCGTCGCCGTGCTGGTCGGGGTACGAGTCGGCGTGCTCGTTGGCGCGCTGCCGCAGGTGTAGATGCGGATGTCGTCGATCCACCAGCCCAGCTCATCGCCGGAGCTGTCGGTGCCGATCCGGAAGCGGAAGCGCACGTTCTGCCCGGCCAGCGACGTCAGGCTCGCCCGGCTCGCCGTGTAGCCGAAGCTCGCGCCGGTGAACGCCTGCCGCCCGCCCAGCGGGTTGCCGAACGAGCTCGACAGCGTCCCGTTGTAGCCGTTGTTGACGAACAGCCCGCCGGCATCGCTCCACGACCCGCCGTTGTTGGTGCTGTACTCGACCACCCCGCCGTCGTAGTGGGTGCCGCTGCCCTCAAAGCGATAGGTGTGCTTGAAGTGCAGGTAGGCCGTCCCGCTGGCCGGCAGCGCCACGTTCGAGGTCATGCCGATGTGGAAATCGCTGGTGGTGGGCTGGTCGTAGCCCCAGAAGTTGTACTGCCCGCTGGTCGGCTGCGCCGCGTCGTAGAAGCCGAACGGGTTGCTCAGCGGCGGGTAGTACCAGCGGTTGGTGCCTACCAGCGCCGCCGAGGCCCACTTGCCGCTGCCGGGGTTCTCCAGGTTGTCGAAGAACAGGTCGGTCGGCGTCTGCCCGGCCGCGCACACCGGCGCGTCCAGCGGCGCGGGCGCGTTCGTCGGCGGCGTCGCCATCTCGGTTGCCAGCACCGCTTTGCTGACCTCCGCACAGTCTGATGCGGTGATGCCGGCCGTGCCGATCAGCGCGCTACAGGCGGCCGTCAGCGAGCTGCCCAGGTCCTGGTAGTCGGCCGCCTGCGTCAGGTAGGCCGTCTGCACCCGGTAGTAGATCTGCGCCGCTTTCGGGATGCCGATCCCCGCGATCGTCTGCCCGTTGAAGCTGCCGCCGTCGGCGATCAGGAAGGCCGCCTTGTTGTTCACACCGCTGTTGGTGTGCACGCCGCCGTGGTCGCCATACCCCGTATCCGCGGTGTAGTTCGGGCTGCCGGTGCGGTCCGGGTCGCCGTAGGTCGGCGGGTTCGACATGCTGCGGATCGCGCCGATCGACAGGTCCTCGCCCATCAGCCAGCGCACCCCGAGCGCGTCGTTGCCGACGCCGTCGGTCAGGTCGAGGTACTCGCCGAACACGTCCGACAGCGACTCGTTGATCGCGCCGGCCTGGTAGAAGTACAGCAGCCCCGAGGTGTGCTCGGTCACGCCGTGGGTCAGCTCGTGCCCGACCACGTCGTCGGCCGAGGCGTAGCCGTCGCCGTAGGTCATCTGGTAGCCATCCCAGAACGCATTCGCGTACGGGCAGCCGCCGCTCGAGTAGCAGTACTTGACCAGCGAGATCAGCTGCATCCCGGCGCCGTCGATGCTGTCGCGGTTGAAGTTGTTCTTGTAGAAGTCGTAGGTCAGGCCGGAGTAGTCGTAGGCCCGGTCGACGTCGGTGTTGCCGGTGGCCGCGCCGCCCTCGCTGCGCACATACTTGGCGGCGGTGCAGTCGTTATCGGGGTTGTCGTCGCCGTCGCGGACGTTGTTGTTGTTGCAGACGTGGCGGGTCTTGGCGTCGGCGATCTGGTTGAAGTGCAGCGCGATCGTGCCGAGCCGCGCGTCCACCAGCACCAGCTCGCGGATGACCTCGCTGGCCGAGACGCCGCGGACCTCCATGCGCCAGGTCAGCGCGTTGAACTGCGGGCCAGGGCCGCCGAGCAGCGCCTGGTTGAAGATCGACAGCTGCGGCGTACTGGCGGTCAGCTCGGCCGGGCGCAGGCTATAGAAGCGCGCGAGCGCGAGCAGGGCGTTGGTCTGGGCGGTGGCGGCGTCGATGCGGGGGGTGACGTCGAGCTTGAGGCTGGGCAGCAGCTCGCCGTTGGCGGAGAGAATGTTGCGCTGCTGATCGACGTGGACGATCAGCTCGCCGGCGAGGACCGGGACGCCCTGGTGGACCTGCTGGAAGCGCACGAACGAGTCGGCGGGGGCGGTCTCGGCGCGGGAGACGATCAGCTCGTGCGCCTGGTCGGTCAGGCCGAACAGCGGGCTATAGTCGCTGAGGAAGCGGCGGGCGGCCTGCTCGGGCGAGGCGCTGGCAGTCAGGCCGCTGGGGCGCGGGATCGGGTAGCCGCGCTCGGTATCGATGAATCGAACCGTACCGGTCTCGCCGTGGAAGGAGATGTGGGCGTGCCCGCCGGTCTGCGCCTGGATCGACGCCACCAGATCATTCGGCGCAGGGGGCGCCGACAAGGCCGCGCCGAACGGCGACACCACGGCGAGCAGCACGAGGGTGCCGAGAGCTAGCCAGAAGCTGAAGATCCGCATACGGTGGCCCTCCTTCGTCGTACAGCGAGGACGGTGTAACAAGGCGGGTTGACAGCATGTGCTGATCAACCTGCTGGCGAGATATGTAAGGCCATTTACTGAGGAATTCTCCCTCAGTATAGCGTATGCAGTTCGTGGATGCAATAAGCTCTTTGTTAAGGGATGTGACGTAACGTCTTGCACTTCCCCCCCACCCCCTGCCCCCGCTCCCTTGGGGGAGCGGGGGGAAGAGGTATGCGGGGCGGCGGGCGCCCGCCGCCCCGCACCTGAATCACCCCCTCCCCGCCACGCGGGGAGGGGGCCGGGGGGAGGGGCATACAAAAACGTACGCCACACCCTTTGTTGAGACTCCCAGATCCAGGCCGCGTATCGGCTATAATGGCTGAGTCTTCGATCGATCAGAGGTTAACCCGATGTCTATGGCCCCAGTCGGCTACCTGGCCCTGCTGCGAGACAACCGGGCGTTCCGAAGGCTCTGGTACGGGCAGATCGTCAGCCAGCTCGGCGATTGGTTCGACTCGATCGCGCTGTTCGCGCTGCTGCTGAACCTGACCGGCTCGGGCCAGGCGGTCGGCGCGCTGCTGGTGGCGCAGTTTCTCCCGTCGACGGTCGTGGGCCTGTGGGCCGGCGTCGTCGTCGACCGGCTGCCGCGCAAGCTGGTGATGATCGCCGCGAACTTGGGCAGCGCGGCGCTGGTGCTGCTGTTCCTGCTGGTGCGCGACCCCGGCCAGGTCTGGATCATCTACGTCGTGACCGTGCTCAAGATGTCGCTGGTCTCGTTCTTCGACCCGGCGCGCACGGCGGTGATCCCGAACGTGACGCGGCGCGAGGAGCTGATCGCCGCCAATGCGATCAGCGGCGCGACGTGGTCCGCCATGCTGGCGATCGGCGCGGCGCTGGGCGGCCTGGTGGCGGGCACGCTCGGCACCGACGCGGCGTTCATCATCGACGCGGCCTCATTTGTGCTCTCGGCCGCGTTCATCTGGACCGTGCCGGTCTACGAGGCGCACATGCACGAGCGCCGGCCGGCGAGCCGGCTGCAGGAGTTCCGCGAGGGGCTGGCGTTCATGTTCAGCCGGCGCGACATCGCGATCTACGCGCTGACCAAGATGCTCTGGAGCCTGGGCGGCGGGGTGCTGCTGCTGCTGACGCTGTTTGGCCGGCAGATCTTCCCGCTCGGCGTGAACGGCGCGCTGAGCATCGGGCTGCTGTACGCGGCGCGCGGGCTCGGCGCCGGGATTGGGCCGCTGGTGGCGCGGCGCTTCGGCGGCGACGGCGAGCGCTTCCTGCGCCGCGCGATCGGGCCGGCGTTCTTCTTCACCGCGGCCGGCTACGCGGTCGTCGGCGGCGCGCCGTCGCTGCCGCTCGCGGCGCTCGGCGTGCTGATCGCACACATCGGCGGGAGCATCGAGTGGGTCTTCAGCACGGCGCTGCTCCAGATGGCCGTGCCCAACCGGCTGCAGGGGCGCGTCTTCGCCGTCGAAGGGGCGCTGCTGACTCTGGCGACCGCGCTGTCCAGCTACACCGTCGGCGTGGCCGCGGACGCCGGTTGGCCGACCCGCACGCTGGCGCTGCTGCTTGCCGGCGTCTTCGTGTTGCCCGGTCTGGCGCTGGCGCTGCTGCTGTGGCCGAGCGCGCCTGGCGCCGATCTGCTCGGGCATGGCGAGGGGGTCGCGGACACGGAGTTTTGACAAGGTGACAAGGTGACAAGGTGATGGGGTGATGGGGTGACAAGGCGGCCGGTTCGGTCCATTCTGGCTCCGGATATGATAGACGATGGACGGTATTGCTCTCGTCCATCGTCGTTAGGGGCGCTCAGCTATCCGCACCAGGCGCGATCACCCGCCCACGGCCGGCAGCCAGATCAGCGGCGAGCCGAAGTCCACCTCGGTCGCGAGTCGCTCCTCGGGCTGATCGCCAGGGCGCCAGCGCCAGATCTCGCCGGGCTGCTCGCCGGAGTCGAGCGGCTCGTTCGGCGAGAGCTGCGGGCTCCAGCCGGGCGGCAGCACGACCGCCAGGGTCATGCCGTCGGGCGACCATGCGGCCGACTGGCCGCGCGCGAGCGCGGCGACCTGCTGGCCGACGGCCCCCAGCGGCCCGCTCGGCAGCGCGATCTCGTGCGTGCCGTCGAGCCGCAGCACCGCGACCGACCAGTTGTCCCAGCCGCCCCAGCCGCGCGGGTCGCTGTTGTTGTTCTGCGTGATCGCCACCAGCTGCCCGCCAGGCGCGAAGTGGGTCGGTAGCAGCCAGCCGGCGCCGTCGTTGAGCGGCTGGCCCTTCCCCTCGAACGACCCGCCGATCTCGGTCAGGTTGATGTCCACCAGCGCGCGGTAGCCGACGAAGCGATGGTAGGCGAGCTGGGCGCCGTCGGGCGACCAGGCCGGCGCGTAGACCAGCAGGCTGGACGCGATCGGGTCGTCGCTCGCGCTCGCGCTGGCTGTGGCAAAGCTCCAGCCATTCTGGCCCTGGCGGTTGATCAGGCGGATGGCGTTCTGCATGTTCGGGCCGCGCACGCCTGCCTGCGTGCCGCTGGGCGGCGTAGCGAAGGCGATCCGCTTGCCGTCCGGCGAGAAGGCCGGGTCGCAGCCAGGCCCGAGCGATGTCTCGACGCGGTCGGCGACGGCCAGCAGGTGGATCTCGCTGCCAGCGCACCAGGCCGACCAGGCCAGCCACTCGGGCTGGTAGGGCGCCTCGCTTGTCGAGGAGCCGAACAGCAGCGCGAGCCCGTCGGGCGACCAGGCCGGCCGCTCCTCGGCGCGGTCGTTGCCGGTCAGCTGCACTGGTCCGCCGCCGTCTCGCCGCACCAGCCATAGCTCTGTCGCGCGACCCGCGCCGCGGACCAGTGCGATCGTCCGACCGTCGGGGGACGGGACGAAGTCGCTCACGTCGTCGGCAATCTGGCGCTCCTTGCGCGCCCCTATGTCGAAGGCGATCAGCGCGCCCTTGCGCAGGAACAGCAGCTCGCCGCCGAACGCCGGCTGGGTGGTCGCGGTGGGCGCGGGCGGCTCGGTGGTTGCGGTAGGGGCGGGGGCGCTGGTGGGCGTGGGCGGCTGGGTCGGCGCGGCGGTGGGCGCGGGGACAGTGGTGGGCGTGGGCGGCTGGGTCGGCGCGACCGTGGGTGTAGCGATGGTCGAAGTCGGCGTCTGGCCCGACGTGGGCGGTTGGCTGCAGCCGGCCAGCACCAGCGCGGCCAGAACGACGATGCTCAAGCGGTGGTACGACACGGCAGCCTCACCTTCTTAACGTTTGTCTGAGAAGCAGGAGGCGCGAGGGGCGAAACCCTTCCGAACGACCTCTTTTCAGATTGTAGCACCAGTATACATAATGTTACATAGCGCCGCGCTGATGCAGAGATCAGAGTCTCGTGATAGCGTGGGGCTTTTCTCCTGGCATTGCGCGCAGCTG
The DNA here is from genome assembly GCA_016717335.1 of Candidatus Ribeiella danica. Lineage (GTDB taxonomy): Bacteria > Chloroflexota > Chloroflexia > Chloroflexales > Roseiflexaceae > Ribeiella > Ribeiella danica. The sequence continues at coordinate 2,561,987 of JADKFS010000001.1, read as the reverse complement.
GCTGGGCCTACGGCAGCACGTCGAGCGTCAGCGTGTTCCCGACCCCGACGATGCCGCCGGGGGCGCTTGCCTCGGGCGCGGGCACGCCGTAGCGCCCGGCCGCGGCCATGCGCAGCATATAGCTCTGCTGGTAGATACCGGGAGCAGTCGCGCCGCGCTGCAGCGTCAGCCGCTCCGCGTCGGCATCCACACGCTCGAAGTCGGTGGCGGTCGGCTGCGCGGCCAGCGTGGCGCCGGCCGGCAGCGGTTCCTGGATCGTGATCGTAGGCTGCGGCTCGATCGCCGCGACGGTGAGTCGCGCCAGCACCAGCTGGCCGGCCCGCAGCCGGGTCAGGTCGAGCGGCTGGCCCGAGCGGGGGTCGAGGTACTCGCGCAGCAGCGCCACACCACCGTCGTGGGGCGGCGACGCGCCCGGCCGCAGGATCGCCCGCTGGATCTGCGCGCTCTGCGGCGGCTCGCCCGGCGACCGCATGCTCACGTTCAGGCTCACCGCCGCCTTGTCGAGCACCAGCGCCGGCCAGACCATCCGCGCCCGCTGGCCCGGCCCGACGATCGCCCGCTGGGTCAGGGACGCCTGGGTCTGCAGGCCGGCCGTCGACAGGCTGACCTCGACCTCGCGCGAGATCGGGCTGGTGTTCCGGATGCCCGCCGCGACCTCGATCTCGTCGCCGGCGCGAAAGCCGGGCGGCGTCTCGATCGCGAGCGCGAGCGGCCGCGTCACGGCGAGCGTCGCCTGGGCCTGCCCGAAGCGGTCGGCGCTGGCGGCCCAGGCCTGGACGCGCAGGTCGGCCGGATCATCCGGCAGCTGGACGGTCAGCGTGAGCACGCCGCTGGGGCCGGTGCGCTGGCCCGGGCTCCAGTACACGCCGGGCGCGGGGAGCGCCGGAGCCGAAGCTGGGGCGATCGGCGGCTGCGCGCGCGCGGGCGGCGCGATGCTGGGCCGCGGCGCGATCGTCAGCGGCGGGGCGGCCAGGCGGAACGCGGCCGCGATATCGGCCGGATCGACCGCGCGCGCGCCGGCGATGCTGAGGATGAGATCGGCCGGGACGCCCACGCCGGTGGGATCGCTGGTCGTCACGGTCAGCAGCGCGGTCGCGCCCGGCGCGTAGGCGGGCTGGTCCGCCGCGATCGAGACCTCGATCCGCTGCCGCTCGCCGGCGGCCGACAGCGTGGTAGCGGCAAGCGGCAGCGGCTTGAGGGTCGCCGCGCCGCCGCTGCGACTCGCGGCTTGCGCGATCAGCACGGTTACCGGCACATCGACCGGCGTGTCGGGCATCGTCAGCGTCAGCGGCTGCCCGGCGCGGAGCGAAAACACCTGCCCGGTCGCGCCACGCGCGCCGCCCAGCGTGACCAGCGCGCTCGCCTGGTCGACGGGCAGCGTGACCAGCAGCGTGACCGTCTCGCCCGGCTGGTAGCTGGGCCGATCGGCTATCAGCAGCGGCTGGCCGCCGGGCAGCTCGCCCCAGGCGGTGAAGCCAGGTGCGCTGGCCCAGAGCGAGGCCGCGCTGGATAGCCGGACGCCCTGGCGATCGACCATGCTGACGCGTAGCCGGTAGGCACCGCCAGCGGGCAAGGTCAGCGGCAGGCTGGCCCTGCCGTCGGCGCCCGACACGGCGCTGCGCGTGAGCGCCAGGCGATCGCGCGGGCGCCAGGTTGGGGGCTCATCTCCCGATTCGACACGCTCCCATGTGCGCCGGTAGACCTCGACGCGCAGGGCGACGCGCGCGGCGGGCTGCCCGTTCGCGTCCAGCGCAAGGAGCTCGGCCACGCCCGGCCGGCCGGCCGTGAAGATCCGGCTAGGCAGCCGCACGCCGACGGAGGCCGGCGCGGGCAGCACCAGGAACGAGCCTTCCGCGGACCCGGCCAGCCCGCCCGGCTCGCCTGCCAGCGCGGTCAGCCGGTAGCGCAGCGGGAGATCGCCGGCGGAGATGTCGCTAATCACCAGCGTGAAGCGCCCGCTGGCGTCGGTCTGGCCGGTGCCGGCGCGCGGGGGTATGGCCGCCGGCTCGCGCTCGTCGTCGCCGAAGGTGTAGCCCTCGACCGGCGAGAGCGGCGCTGGGGCAGCGTCGAGCGTCCAGGTGATCGTCGCGCTCGCGACCGGCAGTCCCTCGGGCGTGCGCGCGTCGACAGCCAGCTCTGCCGGCTCGCCGTCGATGAGCGGCGGTGGGGCCTGGACGGCCACCCAGAGCGAGGCAGGCGAGTCTTCCCGAACCACGAACCTGGCTTGGAACAGCGCGCCGTCAATCGACGCGCTGAGCGAGTAGGTGCCCGGCGGCGCGTCGGCGGCGAGCTGAAGCGCGTCGCTGAACACGCCAGTCGGCCCCACGCTCAGTCGCGCCTGGTAGATCCGGTCGCCGGACGCGATTGCGCGGGCGCTCAGCGCGACCTCGCCCGCTCGCGACAGGCCGAGCGTCCCAGTCGGCACGCTGGTCGAGCGGGCGACCCCGGCAAAGCGCACCTGCTCGCCCGGGGCGTAGGCGGCGCGATCGGTCGTCAGGAAGACGTGGTGCTCGTCGCGCGCCGCGCCGGTCGAATCCCATGCCCCGCTGACTGCCCCGAACTGATCTCCGCTCGTCAGCGCCACGTAGGTGGAGGCGGCGGCGCCGCCTGCGCGCGAAAAGCGCAGCAGGCCACCCGGGTCGGTCGTGCTCTGCTGGATGAGCGCGCCGCCCTGGTAGAGCGCGATCGGCAGGTTGCCCAGCGGCGCGCCGTCGATCAGGTCGGTGGCCCAGACCAGCGCCGTCGCGCCGCTCATCTGCAGCGTCAGGCGCGTGCGCGCGACCAGCAGCAGCAGGTCGGCGCGCGGCCCCTCCAGCGTGCTCAGTCGCAGGTAGTAGGCACCGGCCGGCAGCCCGCCGCCGTCGGCAGCCAGCGGCAGGCGATCCTCGGCCGGCGTGTTCAGCCGATCCGCCAGGGCCACGCGCCAGGAGCGCAGGAGCCGCTGGCCGTAGCGCTCGGGCTGGAAGGCGGACCAGTCGCTCTCCTTGAAGCCCAGCGTGCGCACCGTCGTTGTCTCGTCGAGCTGGTAGAGGTCGAAGCTCAGCGTCGAGAGGTTGGTTCGCCGGACCAGCAGGCTGGCCGGGCGGTCGGGCGCGGCCTGGGCCAGGTGCCCTGGCGCCTCGGGCAGCGTCAGCGCGGGGCTGGCGGGCGCTGTCAGGAACCGGATCTGGAACTCCTGCCCGAGCGGGATGCCGTTGTGATCGGGCAGCGCCGCCGGCAGCGTCATCGTGTAGACGGTCGCGGCGCGCAGGTCGGCCCCGATGCGCACTTCGGCGTCGCTGCTGCTCACCCGCACGCCGCTCGCTGGCGGCGTAAACTCGACCGCGTCGCGAAATGCCTGCTCGTCGATCGAGGTGTTGAACACCAGGCTAATCTCCTGGCCGGCCGGCAGGGTCTGGCCTTCGCCGGGGAAGCGCGCGATCAGAGTCGGCCGCGGCGCGATCGTGAAGCTCCAGCTCACCGGCGCGAGCAGCGGCAGGTTGCCGCTGGTGGGCGCCGCGCCGGCCGCGAGGCTTGCCACGTAGGTGGCGCTCGGCTGCCAGCCGCCCGCGGGGGCGAAGGTGACCAGCTGGCGCCCGCCGGGCAGATCGGCGGCCGCCAGCGCGCCCGCAACTGTCGGCGAGATCGTCAGGCTGGCGCGCACCGAGTTGAGGTCGAGCTGCTGCGAGATCGTGATCGCAAGCGTGGCGCCGGGGGCGACCAGGCCCGCGCCGTCCGCGGGCGAGGTGTCCAGAACCTTCGGCGCAGGCGTGCTGAACGTCCACGAGAACGGGATGTCGAGCCGCCCGCCGGCCACGTCGGCCAGGTCGGCGGCCAGGCTGGCGGTGTAGCGCGTGCCGGGGCGCAGCGGCGCGGCCGGGCGAAACAGCGCGGTGGCCGTGTCGAGCCAGATCACCTGGCCCTCGACCGGCGGCTCGAAGCGCAGCGCCGGCAGGGGGCCGGGCTGCAGCAGCGCGCCGACCCGCACCATCGTCCGGCTGAACCTGATGCTGATCGGCGAGCTGGTCGGCACGTCGGCGGCGCCGTCGGCCGGCAGCACCCGCACGACCGCCGGGGCCGGCGCGGTGTGGAAGCTCAGCTCGACCGGCTGATCGAGCGCGCGGAAGCGCCGGCTCAGCGCCGCGACGCCGATCGTCAGGCGGTAGCTGGAGTCCGGCCGCAGGCTCTGGGTCGGCGAGATCGTGAGAGTGGCGCGGTCGTCGCTCCAGAGCGGCGCCCAGTCGACGGCGGGGTCGAGGCGGATTGCCCGCTCGACGCTGCGGGGGTTCATGGGGCCGCTGAAGCGCAGCGTCAGCCGCGCGCGCGGCGAGACATCGCCGGCGCCATCGGGCGGGGTGGCCTCGAGCAGGCTGGGGGGGCTGGCGAAGAGCGGCAGCAGCACCCGCAGGCCCAGCAGCAGCCCGATCACGAGCACCGCGACAGCTAGAACGCCAGTCCAGAAGCGACCAGCCCAACGCAGGACGCGCACGAACGCTCCTTTGCGGTGAGCGCGCACGCGGCGGCCGGGTCCGCGGCGCGGCGCACGTCATCGCGACGGCTAGCGAATGGAGGGTAGTATAGCATGGGCGACGTGAAACGTGAAACGCTGGGGCACGGCGCACGGCTCTTTTCCGGGGCGTTGCGCCCCAGTCCTCGGCCTGGGGAACCCGCGCCGGTCCCGGCTCCCCTCCGACAAAGGATGCTGCAACAAAGGATGCTGCCTCAGCTGCAAGCGCTGTGGCGCCTGCCTATCAACATTCTCGCGCAGGGCTCGTGCAACGTCGGCCCTCACCCCCCTTGCCCCCGCTCCCGCGCGCGGGAAAGGGGGAATTCTTGTCGGCGTCGTGGCGCGGTCGACAGGTGCCCTCTGGGCGTGACCGCACCAAGGCGCCAGATCTATTCCCCCTTCCCTAAAAGGCGAGGGGCAAAGGGGTGGGTCAAAGATGTTGCAACAGCCCTGCATTCCCGCGGGGCGGGTTGGACAAATACCTTAAAACACGGTAGACTCTGACGGCTCTCGGATGCCCGAAAGATGGTACGCACATTCCAATGAAACCGCTAGCTTCCTCCAAACGTCCGCTGTCCCGGATAGGTGCGCTGATCTGCTCGCTGATACTGCTGGCCGCGTGCGCGATCGAGGGTGGCGTGCCGCCCGCGACGCCCGTGACCGTCGCCCCGACGCTTGGGCCGGCCCCGACCGACGCCGCCGTGGCGGCAGCCCAGGCCGCGCGCGACGATACCTGGGTGATTGGCCTGCTCGACCAGCCGCGCGACCTCTACCCCTACGCCAGGGACCCTACCGCCCAGCGTATGGCCGCGCCGATCGTCGAGCTGCTGTTCCCCTCGCCGATCCTGGCCTTTAACTACACCTACACCACCACAGGTGTGCTCGATCGCATCCCCACGCTCGAGAACGGCGACGCCCAGATCCGCAAGAGCGACGTCTTTCTCGACGCGACCGGCAGCATCACCACCACGGCGACCGATATCATCACCCAGGTCGACCAGCTGATCGTGACGTTCCACTGGAACCCGAGGCTGACATGGTCAGATGGCCAGCCGGTCACCGCCGATGACTCGGTCTTCGCCTATGAGCTGGCCAAGGCCGCGCCGCCCAGCGACGACGCGCGCGATCGCCTGTCGCAGATCGTCGCCTACGAGCGGGTCGACGACCACACCACCCGCGCGATGCTGCGCCCGGACTTCACCAGCCCGACCTACTTTCTGAACTACTGGACTCCGCTGCCGCGCCATCTGCTGAAAGACATCCAGCCCGATAAGGTGCGCGAGAGCGACTTCGTGCGCCAGCCGATCGGCTATGGCCCATACGTCCTCGCGGGCCGCACCGATCGCGAGATCGCGATGGTTCGCAGCCAGCACTACTTCGGCCCGCCGCCGGCCGCCTCGCGGCTGACGTTCGCATTCCAGCCGAACGCCGAGGTTATGCGCGCGAGCCTGCTGAACGGCAACCTCGACGTCGCGGCGACCGACCGGCCGACGATCGATCTGCTGGCGAAGCTCGACCAGGACAAGCGCGCCGGCCAGCTGAGCGCCACCTACCTGTCGAACCCAATCTGGGAGCACATCGATTTCAACCTCGACGTGCCGGGGCTGCAGGATGTCCGGCTGCGTCGGGCGCTCGCGCTTGGCACCAACCGCCAGGCCATCGTCGACGCGCTGTTCGACGGCCACGCGGCGGTGCTGGCAAGCTGGGTGCTGCCCGACCAGGCCGAGGCCGCGCCGGCCGACGAGATCACGCGCTACGACTACAACCCCGACGAGGCGCGCAAGCTGCTCGACGAGGCCGGCTGGAAGATGCCCGAGGGCGGCGAGATCCGCGCCGCGCAGGATGGACTGACGCTCACGCTGACGCTGCTCACGACCGACGTGCCGGCCTTCCGCAAACAGGTCGCCGAGATGTTCCAGCGTGACATGAAGGCGATCGGCGTCGACGTCCAGGTGCAGCCACTGCCCTCCGATCAGTTCTCCGGCCCGGACGGGCCGCTGTTCCAGCGCCAGTTCGACTTGGCCCTGTTCGGCTGGATCGCCAGCCCCGACCCTGGCGGGCTGCTGCTGTGGAGCTGCGCTGCGATCCCGAGTCTGGAAAACGGCTTCGCCGGCGACAACTTCTCGGGCTGGTGCATGCGCGACGCCAATCGCGCGATCCGCGAAGCCGTGACCACGCTCGACCTCGATGCGCGCAAGGCCGCATACCTGCGGCACCAGCAGCTCTGGACCCAGGAGCTGCCCTCGCTGCCGCTGTTCCAGCGCCTCAGCGTCGCGCTCGTCGCGCCGGGCCTGCGCGGCCCGCACCCCGACCCACTGGCCCCGATCACGTGGAACGTCGCTGAGTGGATGCGCGTGAAGCGTTAATCCAATATTGGCTGGCGCGTCGCTGGTCGATTCCTGCTAGCGCTGGGTGCTGACCGCGCACGGGTGATGATCAGGTCAAGGAATAGCATTCAAGACACACGATACCCCCTCCCTGAGGCGGGAGAGGGTATCGTGTGTCGCGTCTTTGCGCCGAGGAGGCAGGGGCAGAGCGCGCTAGCGACTCTGCGTCAGCTTCACGCGATCTTCTGGCGTGATCGGCTGGAACTGGCCGTCCTTGTTCAGGTAGACGATCTCTTCGTTCTTGACGTTGACGACCAGATCCTTGGAGCCGTCGCGGTTCAGGTCGTCGAAGCGCAGCAGCACCGGCGTCTTATCCTCACCCGCGCCGAACAGGTAGGGGCCGGTGAGCGTGCGCAGCTTGCTGGGATCGCCGCCCGGGATCTCGATCACCGTGACCTGGCGATTCAGATTCATGGCAATGAAGTGCGTCGGCGTCCCCGCGCCGTCGTCGTGGCCGACAACCTCGTCGATCTGGTACGTGCGCGTCGCGCCGTACCGGTAGTCGTCGAGCCGGCTGCGTGCCCACCCCATTACGTTGCCCATAATCGCGTAGATCGCGAGCAGGGCCAGCAGGGCAGTCATAATATAGGCGATCGTGTGCAGCGATAGCGACGGTACTGAGATCACCGTGCGCGGCTGCGTTCCTCCGGGGCGAGCGGTGTTGTTGCGCATTTCTTGACTACGTACTGCCATTGCTGGTGCCTCCTGTTCCAGCGCTCTCACGCATGGTGCAACCCTGTCCCCGCCCGACCATCGGTCATCGTCAAGGAGTGGTTTATTTAAAACGTATGTTCTATTTATCGGGCTGCGCGTAGTATACCAGAACATGTGTTCCGAGTCAAGCCTTTTCTTTACGAAACTTCTATCTCTTTTTCTGGTCGCTCGCCTGCCCGACCCTGTCCTTTTTCCGCATCCTGAAGCGATCGACGGCCGCGCCGCTTATGGGTTCGTAGTACGGTCCGCGCTCGGACCGCGCGGCCTGTCATTGGCCCTCACCTTCTCCTCTTTTTTCGAGGCGGGTTCTCGTTTACGGCGCAGAGATGTGCCTGATCGCCCCACCCCCGGCCCCGCCCCCGCGAGCAGGCGAGAGGGCAGGTCGGGCGCCATCGGCGCGCCGGCGCAAACTGGTCGGGCGGCCGAGGCCGACCAGCTGCGCATCTGTTAAAATCAGTCAACGCTGCTCAGCGGGCCTGGCGCCCGCTCACGACGAGGTACGCACACAATGGCGACGACGACCAAACCCTTGCTGACATCGTCCGACCGGCCCCCGACGCTGCGGCGAACTGTGCTGCTGCTGGCGCTGCCCGCGGTCGGCGAGCAGGTCCTGAATACGCTGGTCGGGCTGGCTGACACGTTCCTGGTCGGGCACCTCGGCGCCGCGGCCGCCGCGAGCCTCGGGTACAGCAGCTCGGTGGCGCTGGCCGGCGTCGGCCTGGCCAACCAGATCGTCTGGCTGATCACGGTCTTCTTCATGGCCGTCAGCGTCGGCAGCACGGCGTTGGTCGCGCGCGCGATCGGCGCCGGCGACACCCCGACCGCCAACCGCGTCCTGCGCCAGTCGCTGATTGTCGGCCTGCTGATGGGCTTCGCGGTGACGGCGATCGGCGTGCTCCTCGCGGCGCCCATGGTCGGCATGCTCGGCGCCGGGCCGGAGGTGCTGCCGCGCGGCGTCACATTCCTGCAGATCGCGTCGATCACGTTCGCGCCGGCCGCGCTGCTGTTTATCGGGACGGCCGCGCTGCGCGGGGCGGGCGACACGCGCACGCCGCTCTACGTGATGCTCGGGGTCAACGTCGTCAATATCCTGCTCTCGTGGCTGCTGGTGAACGGCAACCTCGGCGCGCCGACGCTCGGCGTCGCCGGCTCGGCCGTCGGCGCGGCGGTGGCGCGCGGCGGCGGCGGGCTGGTGCTGGTCGGCCTGCTGCTGCGCGGGCGCTCGGGCCTCAAGCTCTCGCTCGACCTGCGGCCGGACTGGGAGATGCTGCGGCGGATCGTGCGGATCGGCGCGCCCAGCGGCGGCGAGCAGCTGGTGTTCCAGGGCGCGCTGCTGATCTTCGTGCGGTTCGTGACGGGACTCGGCACGGCGGCCTACGCCGCGCACAATGTGGTGCTCAACATCGAGTCGCTCTCGTTCCTGCCCGGCATGGGCTACGCGATCGCCGCGTCGACGCTGGTGGGCCAGGCGCTCGGCGCCGGCCGGCCCGACGAGGCCGAGGCCAGCTCGTACGAGTCGCTGCGCCAGGGTGGCCTGATGATGACGCTGCTCGGGCTGATCATGGTGCTGTTTCCACACCAGCTGATCGGCCTGTTCGTGGCCGACCCGCTGGTGGCGGACGTGGGCGCGCCGGCGATGCGGATCGCCGGCCTGTTTCAGCCGCTGCTGGCGCTCAACTTCATTATGTCGGGCGGGCTGCGCGGCGCCGGCGACACCCGCTGGCCGCTCTACACCAAGCTGGTCAGCACCTGGGGCGTGCGCCTGCCGCTGGTGGTCGGCCTGCTCGGGCTGGGGCTGGGGCTCACGGGGATCTGGATCGCGATGGCGTCCGACTTCCTCGTCCAGGCCGCGCTCGCGCTCTGGCGCTTCCGGCAGGGCAGGTGGAAGGCGATGCGTCTGTAGGACCCCTCCCCCTTACCCCCTCCCCTGCCAGGGGAGGGGGCATTTGTTGGGCGGTGTGGTGCTGCGGCGGAGCCGCAGCACCACACCGCCAAGCCGATCACCCCGCACTCGCCATCGGGGAGCGGGGGCAGAGGCGAGGGGCATATTTTAGGTAAGCTTCTGCTCCAGCAGCGCCCGGATCTTCTCCAGCAGCCGCGGCAGCTCGATCGGCTTGGTGTCGTAGTCGTCGCACCCGGCCGCGAGCGCCCGCTCCCGGTCGCCCGACATGGCGTGGGCGGTCAGCGCGATGATTGGGATGTCGCGCGTGGCCGCGGTCGCCTTGAGCTGGCGCGTCGCCTCCCAGCCGTCCAGCACCGGCAGGCTCATGTCCATCAGGATCAGGTCGGGCGCCTGCGCCTGCGCCTGCGCGACACCTTGCCCGCCGTCGACGGCCAGCACAACCTCGTAGCCTTTGCGCTGCAGCCGGCGCGACAGCATGTCCTGGTTCATCTCGTTGTCTTCGACAAGCAGTATCTTGATCACCGCTCCCTCCGTGTATGCCGGTAGCCGGTAGTCAGTAGTCAGAACGAGGGACAACCTCGGGCCGGGCCGTGCTGCCCTGGCGCACGCAGGCTTCCACCAGACTGCGCACCTCGTCCAGCAGCTCGGCGCGGCTGTAGGCGCCTTTCTGCAGGATCTTTTCGACGTAGCCGTTCAGCCGCAGCCGGTCCTCGACGGTGATATCTTTCGCGGTGACGACGACCACCGGGATCGCGCGCAGCCGCTGGCTCTTCTGCAGCTCGGCGACCAGCTCGAACCCGTCCATCTCAGGCATCATCAGGTCGAGCAGGATGACCTCGGGCGGCTGCTCGGCGATGCGCTCGAGCGCGACTCGCCCGTTCTCGGCCTCGGCCACCGCCCAGCCGGCCCGCTCGAGTGTCCGCCGCATCATCTGCCGCGTCGGTGGGTCGTCCTCGACCAGCATGACCGGGCAGGGCGACCCGTCGCGGCGGTACTTGCCCAGGATTCCCAGCAGGCGCTCGCGGTCGATTGGCTTGGTGATGTAGTCCGCCGCGCCCAGCGCGAAGCCCATGGTCTTGTCGTCCACGATCGTCAGCATGATCACCGGGATGTCCGCCAGCGCCGGGCTGGACTTCAGCGCGGCCAGCACGCTCCAGCCGTCCATCCCCGGCATGATCACGTCCAGAATGATCGCGTCGGGCAGCAGCGTGGCGGCGCGGCGCAGCCCGGCCTCGCCGCCCAGCGCGCTCTCGACCCGGTAGCCCTCTTTGCCGAGAAAGTGGCGCATCAGCTCGATCACGGTCGGGTCGTCGTCGATCACCAGCACCAGGCTGGCGCCCTCGGCCGCCTCGGCGGCAGGCGCCTCGTCGTCGGGCGGCGGCGCGACCCGCGGGTCGGCGACCTGCGCCGGCAGGCGGATCGTGAAGGTCGAGCCGGCGCCGGCCGCGCTCTCGACCGTGACGTCGCCGCCCATGATCTGGCAGAACTTGCGCGTGATCGTCAGCCCCAGCCCGGTGCCGCCGTACTTGCGCGTGGTCGAGGCGTCGGCCTGGGTGAACGCCTGGAACAGCCGGCCGACCTGCTCGGGCGACATGCCGATCCCGGTGTCGTGCACTTCGAAGACGATCCATGGCTGCGCCTGGCCTTCGCCCGGCGGCTCGGATCGCACGCTCAGCGTGATCGTGCCGCCCTGCGTGAACTTGCCGGCGTTGCTGAGCAGGTTGAGCAGCGACTGCTGGAGCTTGGTGGCGTCGACCCGCATCGCGCCGATCGACTCGTCGCAGCGCAGATCCAGCCGGTTGCCCAGCCGCTGCACCAGCGGCTGGATGGTCGTGGCGACATCCCGCACCAGCTGCGCAATGTCGATCGTCTCCAGGTACAGGTCCATCTTGCCGGCCTCGATCTTGGAGAGGTCGAGGATGTCGTTGATCAGGCCGAGCAGGTGCTTGCCGGCGCCGTGGATCTTCTGCAGGTCGGGCACGAATTCGGCCAGCCCCTGCTCCTCGGCCTCGTCCTGCAGCATCTCGCTGTAGCCGATGATCGCGTTCAGCGGCGTGCGCAGCTCATGGCTCATGTTGGCCAGGAAGGTGCTCTTGGCGCGGTTGGCCACCTCGGCGGCCTCCTTGGCGCGGCGCAGCTCCTCCTCGGCGCGGCGGCGCTCGCTGATATCTTGGACCGTGCCCTCGTAGTAGCGCAGCTCGCCGCCTGGGCCGCGCACGGCGTGGGCGTTCTCGGAGATCCAGATCACGGCGCCCTGGCGGTCGTAGACCTGCGACTCGAAGTCGCGCACCGCGCCGCGCTCGTCGATCAGCTGGACGAACTCGGCGCGCCGGCCGGAGTCGACATACAGCTGCCGCGCGATGTCGGTCAGCTCGCGCTGCAGCGCCGCCGGGCCGGCGTAGCCGTAGATCCGCGCCAGGGCCGGGTTGGCGCTCAGGTAGCGGCCGCCCGGCGTGGTCTGGAAGATCCCCTCGACGCTGTTCTCGAAGATCGCGCGGTACTGGCCCTCGGCGGCGATCGCCCGCGCGCGATCCTCCTGCGCCTGGGCCCACTCGCGCCGCAGCCTGGTCGCCACGGTGTTGAACGAGCGCACCACCTGGCCGAGCTCGTCGCGGTTGTCGATCGCCACCACGCCGTCCATATCGCCGCCGACCATCCGCCGGGCGGCCTGGTCCAGCGTCGCGACCGTGCGCGTGACCGAGTGGTAAAAGGCGATCAGCAGGTAGGTCACCAGCGCGAGCACGGCCAGCGAGATCGCGACCGCGACGCGCTGCTTGAGGATGTAGCTGTCGACGCGCTCCTGCAGCACGCGGTCGAGCTCGACCACCGTCAGATCCCAGTGCCGGAAGCTGTGATCCAGCGCGTCGATCGCCAGCGCGCCGTAGATGCCGGGGTCGATCGTGACCGACCGGCTCTGGATCAGCTCCGTGACGATCACCTCGATCAGCGCCTGGGTCGCGCCGCTCGACTCCTTCAGGCTCTGGCCCAGCGCCGGCTCGAGCGTCGGGTTGGTGTGAAAGGCCACCCGCATGCCTTTCTCGGCCGAGTCGATGTTCGCCCGCAGCAGCCCGGCCAGCACGGTGAGGCGGGCGCGCTGGTCGGGAGTGATCGCCCGGCTGTCGGCGGCATCCTCGCCCAGGCCCTTCATCTCGGCCAGCAGGTCGGCGCGCTCGGGCAGCTTGAGCAGCATCGTGTCCATCAGGTAGTAGCTCTCGAGCACCGGGTCGAGGATCAGGTTCGAGGTGTCGCCGACCTGCGAGATCAGGCCGCGGATGTCGTCGATCAGCTGCTGGTGCATCTGCTCGATCGCGCCGGGGCCGGCGCTGAAGATCCGGGACTTGACCGACTGCCAGTCGCGCTGCAGGGCCGCGAACTGCTCGGCGGCGCGCAGCCGGCCGCCCAGCCGCGCCTCGGCCAGCCCGATCGCGCGCAGGTCCGCGTCGATGCGGGCCTGGCTGGCGAGCAGCTCCTGGCGCGCGCCGGCAGCGCTCGCGGGGGCGCTGCGGGCGAGGATTCGCTCGCGCGAGACATCCTCCAGCAGCTGGCGGACCGGGCGCAGGTAGGCGGTGCCGTCGAGCTCGGCCCGGCCGAACGCGATCTGCGGGCTGGTCGCCGACAGGAGCAGCGCGATCACGCTGGCGAGCGGGAACAGAAACAGGGCGGTGATCAGCGCGAACTTCTGCGCGTAGCGCAGCCGGTTCATCAGCGCGATCGCCGGGCTGAAGAGCGAGCTCATATGGCGTAAACCAACTTCTTCTGGCAGTCTCTTGCTTTTTCTGGCAGTCTCTAGGAGAACGCTCGAAGGCGGCTTTTGGATTCTGGGGCGCTGCGCCGCCGGCCCCCTCATCTTGTCATCTTGTCATCTTGTCATCTTGTCATCTTTTCTCCGGGGCGCTGCGCCCCCGGCCCCCCGCCCGGGGGAACCCGCGCCGGTTCCCCCGGCCCCCCTCCGGCAACTGATGCCATCTCAGGTGTAAGGATCGTAGCCTATGCCTCATACTATTCCGGGCATAGCTGGTGCATATCCCGCCGTGTCTGGATTCAGCCGGGCATGCACGTCAGGCATTGCAAACGAGACAGCATTCCTTTTGGGGTCCAGGGGCGAAGCCCCGGCCGGGGGGCGGCGGGGGTGGCGGCCCACCCCCGCCCGCGCGCCGCGCAGGCGAACTAAGCTGAGGTGGAGCCCACGCGGGGCACGGGGGCGCGCAGCTCCCGTAAATGGACGCGCTCAGCAATCGACTGTATACTTTCGGCGATGAAAGGACCAAGCATGGTTGACCTAGCCCCCAACAACCCCTACGGCCTGGCGCTGAGGAGCCGCGTGATGGCGGCGGCGGGCTGCTTCGGCTACGGCGTCGAGTACGCGCGGCTGGTGGAGATCGAGCGCGCCGGCGCGATCGTCACGCGCAGCACCACGCTGCGCGGCCGCAGGGTCGCGCGCCCGCCGCAGCTGATCGAGACTCCCGCCGGGCTGCTGGCGGTCGGCGCCTGGCCCGACCCCGGGCTGGCGCGCGTAGTCGAGCGCTACGCGCCGCAGTGGGCCGCATGGTCGACGCCGGTGCTGCTGAGCATTGTCGGCGAGCGGCCCGACGAGTACGCCGCGATCGCCGCGGCGCTTGAGGGGGTCGAGGGGATCGCCGGGCTGGAGCTACATCTGGCAGATCACACGAGCCAGGCCGCGCAGATCGTCGCGGCCGCGCGCGCGGCCACGCTGCTGCCGCTGATCGCCAAGCTGCCGCCGGCGAGCGAGGGCCTGGCGGCGCTGGCGCGCGCGGTGGTGGGCGCCGGCGCGGACGCGATCGCGCTGATCGCCTCGCCGCCTGGGCTGGCGGCCGACCCGCGCGGCGGCGGGCTGGTTGCCGGCCGGCTCTCGGGCCCGGCGCTGCGCCCGCTGGCGCTCGCCGCCGTCGCCGCGGTCGTCGCCGCTGTCGACGCGCCGGTGATCGGCTGCGGCGGCATCGCCACGGCCGGCGACGCGCGGCAGTTCCTCGCTGCCGGCGCCGTGGCGGTGCAGGTCGGCGCGGCGCTGCTGGCCGACCCGGCCGCGCTGGTGCGCATCGCCGAGGAGCTGGGGTAGCGCCGGTACGGAGTAGTCAGTCCCCGCTCCTGCAAGAGTCAGCATGTTCTTGGCCGGTGCTAGGGTTTCGGCGAAGCCGAAACCCTAGCACCGGCCAAAAATAACCCCCTCCCCTGGTAGGGGAGGGGGCCGGGGGTCAGGTATCAGGTCTTGCTACGGCTAACGGACCGCGCCGCGGCGGACCAGGTTGACGATCGCCAGCAGGATGACGGCGCCGACAAACGAGACCAGCAGCGCGGTCAGGTTGAAGGTGTTGTTGATCGTCGGGCCGCCGAACAGGAACCCGCCGATCATCGCGCCGATGATACCGACGACGATGTTAAGCAGCGCGCCTTGCTGCGCGTCCGTTCGCATCACCATGCTCGCGAGCCAACCCACCAGCGCACCGAACAGCAGCCAAAGTACGAAGTTAATCACGGTTTCCTCCTCGTGTTGTCCTCATTATGTCCGGCGCCAGCGCTCCTCTTCGGGCCGGCTGGCGACGGCATGCGTCACTGACCTGTTAAAGCAACCGGCGTGCCACGGTTTGCCGCGGCCGGCGATCAGGTCTTAGACGCGCTCAATCCAGGCGTACCAAACAGCAACCGTTCTGCTCAAAAATCACAATACATGGAGCCTGTGTTTGTTCCTATAGTGCGAGCATACGTAGTAAGCACAAAGGGCACTTCTCCCTCTCCAGCATGTTATCAACCATTTCATCACACTGGAGGAACGCCTTGATAGCGCCATTCACACCATCACACCGCCGCTGGCTGCAAGCTATCGTGATCACGCTGCTCTGCGCCGGCCTGCTCGCCTCGACCCAGCCGGCACGCGCGGCCGCGCTCCCAGACACGATACTCCCAGGGCCGACGAATGTGCCGATCGGCGCGACGTTCAGCTTTAGCGCGGCCTTCGATAACTCCGCTGCCGCCGACACCGGCTACGGGCCGTTTATCGACCTGGTCTTCCCCGCCACCGGCGCCGACGGCGACGACGGCATCTCCTTTCTCGGCGCAACCTACCTGGGCAGCCCGGTCACGACGGTGCAGCTCACCTTCCCGGCCGGCGGCTGCGTCGCCCACCCATACGCGCAGGATACCAGCCACGCTCCGCTCCAGGTCTGCGGAGCGGTCGGCGATCGGCTGGTCGTGCTGCAGCTGCCGTTCGGCTCGTTCACGCCCGACCAGCCGCCCGCCGCGATCAAGGTCGACGCGGCGCTCAGCAACCGCGCCGACTTGGGGATGGCGCTGACGATCCGGGCGCGGAGCGGGTTTCAGTTCGGCAACGACGCGCTGGACAACCCGTGCTGCGACGCCTCGATCGTTCACCCCGCGAGCGCCAGCAGCACCGCCTGGCCGGGCATGACGGTGACGCCGACGCTGCTGACGCTGTCGAAGACCTACCTCGGCCCCGAGAACGAGACCGCCAGCGGGCCGAATTTTCCGCGCAAATATCGGATCTCGGTCGACGTCGCCGAGGGGCAGACTCTCACGAATTTCAGCCTGCGCGATGTGCTGCCGAATAACCTCCAGTTTCTCGGCGTGGACTCGGCCGGCGGCAGCGGGACCACATCTGTCACCGCGATCAGCACGCCTAGCGCGACCACGCCCGGCGGCACGCTGGCTCGCCGGCTCGATAAGGTGATCGGTACTAGCGGCGCCGAGGACGCCTACCTCGAGTTCAGCTTCTCCGTGCCGCGCGCGAACGCAAGCTCGGCGCCGGTGATCGACCCGGTCACGGGCGACGACGCGACCTCGATCGACGACGCCAGCGCCCAGGGCAGCTGGACGCCGATCGACCCGCGCGACTCGATCGTCCCGATCGTCAGCGACGGGACGCCCCAGGACCACATCCTGGCCGACAAGTCGATCGCGATCCAGAAGAGCGTGGCAGTCGCCGGCGATATCGGGGCGCCCGGCTACTCGGTCGGCGATACGCTGGCGTACACGCTGACCGTTCAGATCTCCGACTACTTTGCCTTCGAGAATGTCGTGATCAGCGATACGCTCTCGGACGGCCAGCGCTTCGACCCCGCGTTTACGCCGCGGCTCTCGATCGGCGGGAATGGCTTCGCGCTGCCCGCGGCTGGCATGAGCGCCGGCAGCTTCGCCGTCGCGCCGAACTACACGCCCGCCGCCCCCGCGCCGAACGACGGCACGACCACGCTGACGTTCAGGATCTCGGACGAGCTTGTGTCGCGCGGCCAGGCCGGGCGCCTGATCGGCGGCTGCGTTCCGCCTGGCGGGACCGCCGGGCCGGCGCCCGACTGCAGCTACGACGACGGGGCCACGACCGCCACGCTGACGTTCCATGCGCTGATCCAGGACCGCTTCGCCGACACGTTCCCATCGGGCGACCCGTACGTCAACTCGGGCGACCACATCGACAACAGCGTCACGGCCAGCGGCGACCTGCTGAGCGCGGTCGACCTGGCGCCGACCGGGCAGGGCGAGTCCGACACAAGCGGCACGAGCGTCCAGATCGTGTTCGGCACGCTGAGCAAGTCGATCTACGCGATCAACGGCAGCAGCTCGTTCGCCACACCGGTGCAGGTCACGCCCGGCGATACCGTGACCTACCGCATCACGTACGATCTGGCGTCGAGCGACTTCGAGCAGCTGCAGTTCATCGACAATCTGCCTCTGCCGATCTTCAGCGCCGCCGAGATCACGCCGACGCTCAGCGCGGCGGGCGGCATCCCGCCGGCCGGGGCGGCGACCTACGGCCCGGCCGACACCTACCACGCCTTGAGCGGCGTGAGCCCCGTGACGCCGACGGTGACGCTCGACGGCGCCGAGAACAGCGTCACGTTCGACTACGGCACGTTCAACGACCCGACCAACCGCCACTCCACGATCGACCTGCTGCTCAGCCTCACCGTCGACGCCATGCCGTTCGCCGATCGGCTGTTCCTGACCAACCAGGTCCACGAGCGCGACGGCTCGACCAATGGGCCGCACCATATCGCCGACTCGATCGCCCAGCTCCAGCTGAACGAGCCGCTGCTGCTGGTCAAGAAAGGGGCGATCGGCAGCGACCACGCCGGCGCCGCGCTGAGCCCGCCGATCGCCGGGCCGGTTGCGTTCACGCCACCCGGTGGCGTTGGGCCGCGCTGGGCCGGCACGATCAGCTCGACCAACCTCGCCGCCGCGCCGATCGACAGCAATATCGCCGGCGTGGACGCGGGCGACCTGGTCAGCTTCGCAATCGTGATCGAGAATACCGGCACCAGCCAGAAAGGCGCGTTCGACGTCACGATCACCGATACGCTCCCGCTCGGGCTGTCCATCCCGGCAGGCGGCCTGAACATGCGCGTCGGCTACGGCAACGGCGCCGCGCTGACCTACCAGCCGCTTGGCCCAAGCTACGGCGCCGCGGATCTGTTTGCCGGCGGCATCCGGCTGGACGACCCGGCCGGCACGGGCGCCTGCCAGAAGTACGACCCGACCGACGGCACGAACGTGGTCGTCATCACCTACGACCTGCAGGTCGACCCCGGCGCGCCGGCCAATGTGGTGATCCCCAACCGCGCCAGCATCACCAACTACGCCGGCGTCGAGGGTGGCCCGAACTTCGTGCCCGAAGACCGCCCGACCGACAGCGCGACGACGACGATCGCGCTCCCGGCGCTGGCCAAGCAGCTCGTCGGCACCGAGATCGTCGACGCGAACAACGGCGCCGCGCAGGCGGTGATCGGCGAGCTGGCGACCTACCGGCTCACGCTCACAGTGCCGGAGGGCGCGATGCCGAACGCCACGATCGTGGATACGCTCGACCCAGGGCTGGCATTCGTGGACGTGGTCAGCGCCACAAGCAGCGCCGGCGTGACCCTGGGCGGCAGCACGGCCCCGACGATTGGCAGCGCCGGAAAGACGATCACGTTCAACCTCGGCGCGATCGCCAACTCCAACACCGACAACACGATCGCCGAGACGATCACCCTGGTCTACCGCGCGGCCGTGCTGGACGTGGCCGGCAACCAGAGCGGGACACAGCTGAAGAACTCGGCCGCGTTGAGCTGGAGCGGCGGCAGCCTGGCGCCCGTCTCCGCGCAGGCTGTCGCCGTGATCGAGCCCGCGCTGGACGCCGCCAAGTCGGTCGCCGTGAACGGCAGCGGGAGCAGCGGGGACGCCGGCGACCCGGTCGTCTACACGATCACTGTCAAGCACACCGCGGCCAGCGCCGCCGACGCGTTTGACATAACGCTTCTTGACGCGCTGCCGCTGGTCGGCGCAGGCGGGCCGTCGCTGATCGACAGCCCGAGCTTCATCGTCACCGACACGGCCGGCCTCCTCACCACGGCCGACTTCAACCTGGCCGGCAGCAACGCCGCCGGCTGGACGCTCCAGACCAGCGGCTCGTTCGACATGCCGCTCGCGCCGGCCGGCCGCACGATCACGATCGCGATCAGCGGCTCGCTCTCGACCAGTGTCACGCCCGGCATGAGCAGCGCCAATACGGCGACCGTGCGCTGGAGCAGCCTGGACGGCGCGCCCGGCGCGCGCTCGATCTACAATGCCGGCGCGACCGAGCGCACTGGCGGCGGCGGCGTGGACGACTACGCCGACACCGGCGCGGCGACGCTGACGGTGGTCGCGCCCAGCCCGGTCAAGTCGATCGTGGCGACCTCCGAGGCGCACACCGTCGCCACGGGCTCGCCGGCGGTCCAGCGCGTCGCGATCGGCGAGATCGTGCGCTACCGGCTGGTCATCCGCCTGGCCGAGGGCAGCTCGCCGAGCCTGACGCTGCTCGACCGCCTCGACCCCGGGCTGCGCTTTCTGAACGACGGCACCGCGAAGGTCGCCTTTGTCTCCAACGGCGGCGGGATTACGTCATCCACGATCGCGGGCGCGGGCCTGAGGATCAGCGGCAGCTCCGGCAGCGTCGCGCCGACCTTCGTGCTGTCGGATACGATGGTTTCCAAGAGCGCGACCCTCAACGACGACAGCTACGGCGACGGCGACGACGTCTATTTCAAGCTCGGCAATCTCACCAACGGCGATAGCGACGCCGACGGCGAGTTCGTGGTGGTCGAGCTCAACGCGCTGGTCGACAATATCAGCAACAGCCAGGGCTTCAACAACAGCACCGGCACCAGCGTGACGACCACGCGCAATAACGACTTCCAAGTCCTGGTTGGCGGCAGCGCCACGCCGATCGCGACATCGACGCAGGACAACACCAACCAGGTCCGCATCGCCGAGCCGGTCATTCGAAACCTCGCGAAGACGATCACGACCACGCCGGGCGACGCCGGCGACACGATCGCCTACCGGCTGACCTTCTCGAATACCGCCAGCGGCGTGAACGCGGCCGCGGCCTTCGAGATCCGCCTGCGCGACACGATCGACAGCCACCTGGCCGTGCAGACGATCGGCGTCGCCGTTCCGGCCGGCTCGACCTATGCCGACAGCTCGGTCGGCAATGCGCTCGACATCACGGTGAATCAGCTCAACCCCGGCGGCGCGGTGACGATCGACATCGCCGCGCGCGTGCTCGACGGTACCCCGGCCGGCCAGACCATCCCGAACAGCGCCAGCCTGACCTACACCAGCTTGCCGGGCGGCGGCACGGGCCCCAACCCGACCGGCTCGGTCACGCCCGGCCTCGGCGGCGCGGCCGACGGCGAGCGCGGCGGCGCGGACGGCCTCGGCGGCCTGAACGATTATGTCAGCTCCGCCAGCGCCACGACCACCCTGGTGCTGCCCGCGATCGACAAGCTGACGCCCACCCCGGCGCAGTACACGATCGGCGACCTGGTCGGCTACGACATCCTGGTCACGCTGCCCGAGGGCGTGTCGCGGGGCCTGACCATGATCGACGACCTGCCGCCCGGCCTGGCCTACGTCAGCCACGAGATTGTCACCGCTGCGGCCGGCAGCGGCGGCCTGCTGGCGGCCGACTACGGCGGGACGCTTGCCTCGCCCGTCGTCACGGCCCCGGGTGGCAGTGGCGCCGACCTGACCCTGGGCTTCGGCGATACCGGCACGGCCGCCGACAACGCGGCTGCGAACAACCGCTTCCTGGTGAGGGTCGTCGCCCGCGTGGTCAATATGTTCCCCGGCAACCAGGCCGGCGCGACGCTGACAAATAGTGTCTCGCTGCGCTACACCAACCCGAACAACGGGGCGACCACCAGCGTGAACGACCCGACTCCGCCAAAGATTACATTGATCGAGCCGCTGATCGCGACCGCCAAGTCGGTCGTGCCCGGCGCGGGCGTGCAGGCCGGCGACGTGCTGACCTACACCGCGCGCTTCGGCAACGCCGGCGGCAGCACGGCCTATGATGTCACGGCGAGCGACACGCTGGCGCAGGGCACCGCCTTCACGGCGCTGCTCGGCTGTCGCGACCAGGTCGGCGCGCCTGTTGCAGCGGCGGCCGTCGACGGCGGAACGACGGTCGATCTCGACAGCGCCGGCGCGCCCGGCGGCTGGGACATCCCACCAGGCGGGTTCGTCGAGTGCGTCTACACTGCCGCGGCGCAGAGCGACCTGTACCTG
The DNA here is from genome assembly GCA_016717335.1 of Candidatus Ribeiella danica. Taxonomy (GTDB): domain Bacteria; phylum Chloroflexota; class Chloroflexia; order Chloroflexales; family Roseiflexaceae; genus Ribeiella; species Ribeiella danica. The sequence goes on along the minus strand of JADKFS010000001.1, from coordinate 2,540,935 downwards.
GCCGGCAGCCACGCCAACCTCGTCGACGCCGACTGGAGCAGCCAGGACGGCGCCGGCAGCCCCGAGGATCGGATCTACGACGACTCGGTCCCCTACACCGTCGACGACGTGCAGGACAGCGCCAGCGCGAGCTTCGACGCGGACGGGCCGGCGTTTGGCAAGAGCGACGGCGGCACGACCGCGGCGACGATCGGGCAGACGATCGACTACACGCTGACGATCACCAGCCCGCTGGGCACCCTGCGCGGCCTGGTGATCACCGACACGCTGCCGGTTGGGCTGGAGTACGAGCCCGGCAGCTTCACCGTGGCGGGCATCAGCGCGGCGCCGAGCTTCACCACCAGCGGATCGCGCCTGGTCTGGGATTTCGCCGACGCGGTCGTGACGGGCAGCCCGGCCAGCATCTCTTTCCAGACGACGGTCGCCAACCTGGCGGCAAACCAGCAGGGCGCCGCGCGCGACAACCTCGCGGTGCTGTCCTACCGTGGGGCCGACGGCGCCGCCCGGCCGGCGCTGAGCGCCTCGGACGCGTTCGCGATCGTCGAGCCGGCGCTCGCGATCGACAAGGTCGTCTCGCAGCCGAGCGCAGCGCCGGGGAGCGTGGCGACGTTCCGCGTCACGCTGACGAACCCCTCGGCCGCGACCGCCTACGACGTGGCGGCGGCCGACACGCTGCCGGCGGGGCTGGCCTACATCGGCCCGCTGCGCTGGGTGAGCGGGCCGGCGCCTGTGGCCGACGACTCGGGCGCGCCGCTGCTGCGCTGGAGCTACGCCGCGCTCGCTCCCGGCCAGGCCGCCGTGGTCGAATTCGACGCTCGGCTCGACGGCCCCGGCGCGATCATCAACGACGCCGGAGTGACCTGGACTAGCCGGCCCGGCGCGTGCCCCGACGAGCGCACCGGCGCGGACGGCGTCGGCGGGGCGCTGAACGACTACGCCGCGACCGACTCGGCGACGCTGCTGACGAGCGCCTACGCGCTCAGCAAGACGCTGGCCGCGCCTCTTGGTGGCCCGGCCGGCCTGAACGACACGGTTCGCTTCAGCATCGTCGTCACCAACACCGGCGCGACGACCCTGCCGACCGTGCCGCTGACCGACGCGTACGACCTGGCCTACCTGACCTACCTTGGCGCCAGCCCGGCCTCGGACGACAACATCGACGACGGGCTGATCGGCTGGTCCAACGTCGGCCCGCTCGTGCCGGGCGCGACCAAAACGATCGACGTGAGGTTCAAGGCGCGCGCGCTTACCGGCGCGCTGCCCGGCGGCGTGACGCTCAACCGGGCCGGCGCGAGCGGCCTGAGCGACGGATACGGCACCGCCCTGCCGGGCCAGGGCGACGGCGCGACTGTCGCGATTGGGCCGCGCAGCCTGGCGTTCGCCAAGAGCGACGGCGGCGCCAGCAGCACGCCCGGCGGAACGGCGATCTACACGCTCGCCTACACCAACACCGGCGAGGTGGAGCTGACCGGCGTGACGCTGACCGAGACGGTGCCGGCCAACACGACCTTCCGAGCCGCCGGCAGCACATCGGGCTGGAGCTGCGCCGACGGCGCGCCGGCCGGCACGATCTGCACGCACAGCATTGGCGCACTGGCCGCCGGCGCGAGCGGGACGGCCACCTTCGCTGTGACGGTCGACACGCCGCTGCCGGCCGGCATCAGCCGGATCGACAACAGCGCGACGATCGGCGACGACCGCGGCACGACCGCCGAAGGAAGCGACAGCACGCCGGTGATCACCAGGCCTGGACTGAGCCTGAGCAAGAGCGACGGCGGCGCGACCACCACGCCCGGCGGGACGGTGATCTACACGCTCGGCTACACCAACACCGGCGACGTGGGCCTGGCCGGCGTGAGCCTGACCGAGACCGTGCCGGCCAACACGACCTTCCGAGCCGCCGGCAGCACATCGGGCTGGAGCTGCGCCGACCGGGCGCCGGCCGGCACAAGCTGCACCCTGAGCATTGGGGCGCTGGCGTCTGGCGTGTCAGGAGCGGCGACGTTCGTCGTCGCGGCGAACAACACAATGCCCGCAGGTGTGACGCAGATCAGCAATTCCGCGACGATCGACGACCCGAGCGGCGCAACTGCCTCAAGCGGCGACACAACGCCCCTGAGTACGACCCCTGGCCTGAGCCTGGTCAAGAGCGACGGCGGCAGCACCACCAGGCCGGGCGGCACGATCGCCTATAGCTTGACCTACCGGAACACCGGCGACGTGGAGCTGACCGGCGTGACGCTGACCGAGACGGTGCCGGCGCACACGCGCTTCGCCGCGGCGGCCAGCGCGAGCGGCTGGAGCTGCGCCGACGGCGCGCCGGCCGGCACGATCTGCGTTCTGCCGGTCGGCACGCTGGCTGCCGGCGCGGGCGGGTCGGTCACCTTCGCCGTCGTCGTCGACGGCGGCGTATCGGCCGGAACCAGCCAGATCGACAACAGCGTGGCGATCGCCGACGACGGCGGCACGACCGCCGAAGGAAGCGACAGCACGCCTGTGATCACCACGCCAAGCCTGAGCCTGGATAAGAGCGACGGCGGCACTACTACGACACCAGGCGGCACGATTGCCTACAGCTTGAGCTATCGCAACAGCGGCAACGTGGGGCTGACCGGCGTGACGCTGACCGAGACCGTGCCGGCCAACACGACCTTCCGAGCCGCCGGTAGCACATCGGGCTGGAGCTGCGCCGACGGGGCGCTAGCCGGCACAAGCTGCGCGCTCAGTATCGGCGCGCTCGACGTGGGCGCGAGCGGATCGGCCGTCTTCGGTGTGACGGTCGATACGTCGCTGCCGGCGGGCGTGAGCGAGATCGACAACGGCGCGACAATCGCCGACGACGGCGACACAACCGCAGGCGCAAACGACAACACGCCCGTGATCACGACGCCGGGCTTGCTCTTGAGCAAGAGCGATGGCGGCGCGACCACCACGCCCGGTGGGACGGTGATCTACACGCTCGGCTACACCAACACCGGCAATATCGGCCTGAGCGGCGTGCAGATCGACGAGACCGTGCCAGCCAACACCACCTTCCGAACCGCCGGCAGCACGCCGGGCTGGAGCTGCGCCGACGGGGCGCTAGCTGGTACGAGCTGCACGCTCAGCATCGGCGCGCTGAATGCGAGCGCGAGCGGGACGGCCACTTTCGCCATAACGGTCGCGGGGCAGCTGCCGGCCGGCGTGGTCCAGGTCGCCAACAGCGCGACGATCGTCGACGGCGGCGGTCAAAGCGCCGGGAACAGCGACACGACGCCCGTGATCGCCACGCCGGGCTTACTGTTGAGCAAGAGCGATGGCGGCGCGGCCACCACGCCCGGCGGGACGGTGATCTACACGCTCGGCTACACCAACACCGGCAATATCGGCCTGAGCGGCGTGCAGATCGAGGAGACTGTGCCGGCGTACACCCGCTTCAGTGCCAGCGCCAGCACGCCGGGCTGGAGCTGCGCCGACAGGGCACTAGCCGGCACAAGCTGCACGCTCAGCATCGGCACATTGACGGCCGGCACGGGCGGGACGGCCACCTTCACCGTGACAGTCGACGGCAGTGTGCCGACCGGCACAACGCGGATCGCCAACAGCGCGACGATCGCCGCCGACGACGGCACGGCCGCCAGCGCCAGCGATACCACGCCGGTGGCGACGACGCCGGGGCTGAGTCTGGCGAAGAGCGACGGCGGCATCACGACTGCGCCAGGGGGCACCGTCGTCTACAGCCTGACCTACCAGAACACCGGCGACGTCGACCTGGACGGAGTCGTGATCGGCGAGGTCGTCCCGAGCAACAGCCGCTTCGCGGCGGCGGGGAGCGCGAGCGGCTGGAGCTGCGCCGACCGGGCGCCGGCCGGCACCGGCTGCGCGCTTAGCATCGGCACGCTGGCAGCCGGCGCTGGCGGAACGGTCAGCTTCGCGGTGAGCGTAGACAGGCCGATCGCTACCGGCGCCGCACAGATCGCCAACAGCGCGACGATCGCCGACGATGGCGGCACGACCGCTGAGGCGAGCGACAGCACGCCGGTGATCGCGTCGCCGCGGCTGGCGGCCGATAAGCGCGTGCTCGACCTCGACGGATCGCCGACCGTGGCGGGCGATCTTCTGGAATACACCATCGTGATCCAGAACAGCGGCGACACGGCCGCGACCGGCGTGAGCTTCAGCGACGCGATTCCGGCGCACACCAGCTACATAACTGGTAGCACGACGCTGAACGGCGAAGTGGTGGCGGACGTCGACGGTGTCATGCCATTCGTCGGCGGCGCGCCGATCAACACGCCCGGCGAGCCCAGCGGCGAGGTGGCCGCGGGCGAGACCGCCACCGTCGTCTTCCGGGTGAAGATCGACGACCCGCTGCCGGCAGACGTGCTGATAATCCGCAACCAGGGCACCGTGGAGTCGGAAGAAGCGCCGCCGCTGTGGACGGACGACCCGTCGACGCCCGCCATCGGCGACCCAACCGACATTGGCGTCGCGCACCCGACGGCGATCGTGCTGGTGAGCTTCACCGCCACTCGCGAGAATCACAGCGTGGTGGTGCGCTGGGCGACCGGCGCCGAGCTGAACACCTGGGGCTTCCACCTGTACCGCAGCCCCGACGGCGTGCGCGCGCACGCGACCCGCGTCACGCCGCAGATCATCCTGGGCGTCGGGCGCGGCCAGGGCGGCGCCAGCTACAGCTGGGCCGACGCGAACGTCGAGGATGCGGCGACCTACTCGTACTGGCTCAGCGAGATCGAGCTGGGCGGCGCGACCAACGAGTACGGCCCGGCCACCACCCCGCCGCAGCCTGCCAGCGGCACGTACCGGCTGCTCGTGCCGCTGATGCTGCGCTAGCGCGTTCTATTCCGTAGGCGACCAACACTGCTGCTACCCCTCATCCCCCAACCCCCGCTCCCGCCGCCACCGGAGCGGGGGCTTTTGGTCTGGTGCCGGGGTTTCGGCCAAGCCGAAACCCCGGCACCAGTTACGTTTTACCCCCGCCTCTGCCAGGGGCGGGGGCTCTTTTGGGGGTAGGTTTTTGTTCTTGCGCATTGTACTGCGGCAGATGGCCCCACCCCCTGCCCCCTCCCCTGGAAGGGGAGGGGGGGTGTGCTGTGGTGCACTGCAGAGCAGCGCACCACAGCACCACCACGAATCCCCCCTCTCCCAGCGGGAGCGGGGGGTAGGGGGGAGAGGGCAATGGCGTCCAGATGCCATCTGGAAAAAACCCACGCCCAAGAGGGCTGGGGGCTGGGGTAGCGGGCGCAGCTCGCTACCCCAGCAGGCCGCGCAGCAGACCAACAACATTCTCGCCGAGCGCCGCGATCGCGTAGCCGCCCTCCTGCACGACCAGGGTCGGCAGGCCCAGGGCCGCGATCCGCCGGCCGATCGCCGGGTAGGCCGCGGCGGTCAGCGCGAAGTCGCCGATCGGGTCGCCGCCAAAGGTGTCGAAGCCGGCCGAGAGCACCAGGAAGCGCGGCGCAAACTCGGCGACCGCCGCCAGCGCCTGGTCCAGCGTCGCCAGGTAGCGCTCGTCGGTCACACCGGCCTCGAGCGGCAGGTTGAGGTTGCTGCCCGCGCCGGCTCCGGCGCCGCGCTCGTCGGCGTAGCCCGCGAAGAACGGGTACTCGCGCGCGGGGTCGGCGTGGATCGAGACGAACAGCACCTCGTCTCGCTCGTAGAAGATCTGCTGCGTGCCGTTGCCGTGGTGGAAGTCGATGTCCAGGATGGCGACCGACGACCGACCAAGGGCGAAAGACGAAAGACCAAAGCGTTCGCGAACCGATGGCGTATCATCATCCTCCGAACGTTGCCTTTGGTCGTCGGTCATTGGTCGTTGGTCGTTCGTCATTGCCAGCAGGTACTCGGCCGCGATCGCCGCGTTGTTGAGGTAGCAGTAGCCGCCGTACAGGTCGGTGCCGGCGTGGTGGCCGGGCGGGCGGCACAGCGCGTACGCCAGCGGCTGGCCCTCGAGCAGCAGCTCGGCGGCGGTCAGCGCGACGTCGGCCGAGGCGCGGGCGGCCCGGTAGGTCCCGGCGACGATCGGCGCGCTCAGGTCGAAGCTGTAGTAGCCCGGCGCGACCAGCGGGCTCAGCGACGGGCGCGACATCCAGCGCACCGCCAGGGTGCTCGGCAGCACCGCGGCCGGATCGCCGCCGGCCGCGACCCAGCGCTCGTAGGCGTGCGCCAGGTAGTCGAGGTACCGCGAGTCGTGGACGGCGTGGATTGGCTCCATGCCGAACGCGCGCGGCGGCTGGACCGGGCCGAGCCCGGCGCGCCCCAGCGCGTCGAGGATCATGGCCACGCGCGCCGGCGACTCGTATGGCGGGATCAGCCGACCGTCCAGGAACTCGTGCGGCGCATCGTGCAGGGCGTGCTCGGCCGAGTAAATCGTGATCATCTGCTCTCCAAGCCCCTCTAAGCCTGCCTGAACTTCCAGGGGACGCACTATACCACAAAGCGCGAGTGCTGAAAATCGGCCCAAAGTCGGAGCGCGCGCCGGTTGACGCGCCATAGCTCCAAGTGGTATCCTAGCCGGGCATTTCGAAACGGGCGTTCACATTATGCAAGCGATCAGGTCGTGGGCGAGCGGCTCTGCCGCCCACGGCTTTTACGTGTTGGTGCCGCCGACCAATAGCCGCTGAAAACATATGAACCTCTCGCTCAGGCAATACTGGGATCTGCTCGTCACCTACCTCGCGCCGCAGCGGCCGAGGGTGCTGGCGCTATCGGCGCTGCTGCTCGGCAGCATTGCCCTGCAGGTCGCCAACCCGCAGATCTTGCGCTACTTCATCGACACGGCCCAGGCCGGCGGCGAGCGGCAGGCGCTGCTATCGGCCGCGCTGCTGTTTATCGGCGTGGCCCTGCTCACGCAGGCGCTGTCCGTCGCGGCCACCTACGTGAGCGAGAATGTCGGCTGGACCGCCACCAACCTGCTGCGGGCCGACCTGGCGCTGCACTGCCTGCGGCTGGACATGGCGTTCCACAAGGCCCGCACGCCGGGCGAGCTGATCGAGCGGATCGACGGCGACGTGACCGCGCTGGCGAACTTCTTCTCACAGTTCGTGATCAAGGTGTTCGGCAACCTGCTGCTGCTGGTGGGCGTGCTGGCGATGCTCTACCGCGAGGACGCGCGGGTCGGCCTGGCGATGACGGCCTTCGCGCTGGTGGTGCTGCTCGCGCTCGTCAAGGCCCAGAGCATCGCCGTGCCGCACTGGAAGGCTGCCCGCCAGACCAGCGCCGAGCTGTTCGGGTTCATCGAGGAGCGCCTGGCCGGCGCCGAGGACCTGCGCTCCAGCGGCGCGGTCGGCTTCACAATGCACCAGCTGTCCGCCCGCTCGCGCGAGCGGCTGCTGAAGGAGCGCAAGGCGTCGGTGATCGGCGCGCTGACCTGGGTGACTCCGGTGGCCCTGTTCGCGATCGGCGTGGCGGTTGCGTTCGTGATGACGAAAAGCCTGTTCGACGCGCGGGCGATCACGCTCGGCAGCGCCTACCTGATCTTCTTCTACACCCAGACGCTCGTCCACCCGATCCACATGATCACGCGCCAGCTTGAGGATCTGCAGAAGGCCAGCGCCGGCGCGGCCCGCATCCGGGATCTCTACGCGACCACCAGCGCCATCGAGGATGGCTCGCAGCCGCTGCCGCCCGGCCCGCTGGCGGTCGCGTTCGAGGAGGTGTCGTTCGCGTACCGGGACGAAGCAGTCAGCAGTCAGCAGCCAGCAGTCAGCAGTCAGCATCGTATCAACGACGAACTGCCAGCTGCCGACTGCCAGCTGCCGGCTGAGGACGCTTCCGTCTTGAGTGAAATCTCTTTCGCAATCGCCCCCGGCCGCGTGCTCGGCATCCTCGGCCGCACCGGCAGCGGCAAGACCACGCTGACGCGGCTGCTGTTCCGGCTGTACGACCCTTCTACGGGAGCGATCCGGCTGGGCGGCGTCGACATTCGCGCCGCGCGCCGCGCCGCGCTGCGTATGCGGGTCGGCATGGTGACGCAGGAGGTGCAGCTGTTCCACGCCTCGGTGCGCGACAACCTGACCTTCTTCGACGAGACGATCCCTGACGAGCGGGTGCTGCGCGTGCTCGACGAGCTGGGCCTGCTGCCCTGGCTGCAGTCGCTGCCGAATGGCCTCGACACGCTGCTCGCGGCCGGCAGCGGCGGGCTCTCGGCCGGCGAGGCCCAGATCCTGGCCTTCACGCGCGTCTTTCTGACCAACCCGGGCCTGGTGATCCTCGACGAAGCCTCGTCGCGGCTCGACCCGGCCACCGAGCGCCTGCTTGAGCGCGCGGTCGACCGGCTGCTCGCGGATCGCACCGGCATCATCATCGCGCACCGGCTGGCCACCGTCCTGCGCGCCGACGACATCCTGATCCTTGAGGGCGGGCGCATCCGCGAGTACGGCCCGCGCGAGACGCTCATGGCCGACCCGCAGTCGCGCTTCGCCGAGCTGCTGCGCGTGGGGCTCGAAGAGGTGCTGGCCTAGTTGGAAGGCTGAACGCTGAACGCTGAACGCTGAACGCTGAACTGCCGACTGCCGACTGCCGGCTGCAGGAGTATTAGATGAAAAGGGCCTGGTGGTTCTACTGGCGGCTGATCCGCTTCGTGCCCTGGATCTACGCGATCAACCTCGCGGCGATCATCGTCATCTTCGTTCTGGAGCTGGCGCCCGGGCTGATCGCGCGCGAGTTCTTCAACTCGCTGAGCGGGCAGGCGCAGGCCGGATTGGGCCTGTGGGAGCTGATCGCGCTGCTGGTGGTCCTGGCGCTGGTGCGGATCGGGTTCACACTGATCCTGCCCCTCACCAACACCACCTTCTGCTACACCGCCGGCGCGCTGCTGCGCAAGAACCTGCTCGCGCGCATCCTCGAGCGGCCCGGCGCGCGGGCGGTGCCCTACTCGCCCGGCGAGGCGGTCAGCCGCTTCCGCGAGGATATCGACGATACGCTGTGGAGCCTGATCATCTTCAACGACCTGGTCGCCCTGACGATCTTCGCGGCGATTGGCCTGGCGATCATGCTGGCGATCAACCCGTTCCTCACCGCGGCGGTGTTCCTGCCGCTGGCGCTGGTGGTGGTCGTGACCAACCTGGTCGGCAAGCGGCTGCACGACTACCGCAAGGCCAGCCGCGAGGCGACCGGCGGCGTGACCGGATTCCTGGGCGAGCTGTTCGGCGCGGTGCAGGCGGTGCAGGTGGCCGGCGCCGAGGAGCGCGCGGTGCGGCACTTCCACCGGCTGAACGAGGCCCGCCGCGTCTCCGGCCTGCGCGACCGTCTGTTCAATGAGATCCTGAACTCGATCTTCGTGAACACCGCCAACCTCGGCACCGGGCTGATCCTGCTGCTGGCCGCCGACTCGATCCGCAGCGGGCGCTTCACCGTCGGCGACTTCGCGCTGTTCGTCTACAACCTGGCCTGGATCACCGAGTTCACCGGGCACTTCGGCGTGGTCCTGGCGCGCTACCGGCAGGCCGGCGTCTCGTTCAGTCGGCTGATCGAGCTGCTGCAGGGCGTGCCGGCCGAGCGCCTGGTGCGGTATGGGCCGGTGTGGGACGAGGGGCTAGGGACTAGTAGGGATGTGGGACTAGGGGCTAGGGATGTGGGACCAGGGGTAGGGGCTAGGGACATGGGATTTGAGATTCGGGATGAGGCGCGAGAGGCGACCAGGGCGGCACAAGCCCCAAGTCCCAAGTCCCTAGCCCCAGGCGCGCAAGCCCCAAGACCCAACTCCCAAACCCAAGACTCACGGCTCGAGACGCTGGAGGTCCGCGATCTCACCTACCGCTACCCCGACTCGGGCCGCGGGGTCGTCGGGGCCGGCCTGAGCCTGCGGCGCGGCTCGTTCACCGTGATCACCGGGCGGATCGGGTCGGGCAAGACCACGCTGCTGCGCGCGCTGCTAGGGTTGCTGCCGGCCGAGGCAGGCGCGATCCGCTGGAACGGCCGGCTGGTCGAGAATCCGGCCGGCTTCTTCCTGCCGCCGCGCAGCGCCTACACCCCCCAGGCGCCGCGGCTGTTCAGCGACACGCTGCGCAACAACCTGCTGCTTGGCCTGCCCGAGGATCGCGTCGACCTGCCGGCCGCGCTGTGGCAGGCGGTGCTCGAGCCGGACCTCGCCCAGATGGAGCACGGGCTGGAGACGCTGGTTGGCGCCAGGGGCATGCGCCTCTCGGGCGGGCAGATCCAGCGCGTGGCCGCCGCGCGCATGTTCGTGCGCGCGCCCGAGCTGCTGGTGTTCGACGACCTCTCCAGCGCGCTGGACGTCGACACCGAGCAGGCCCTCTGGGAAAGGCTGTTCGGAACGCTGAGCGTAGAACCGAGAACGCTGAACGACACGTCGGGATCGTCGTTCAGCGTTCAACGTTCAGCGTTCAGCGTTCTCGCGGTCTCGCACCGCCGCGCCGCGCTGCGCCGGGCCGACCAGGTAGTCGTGCTGAAAGATGGCCGCGTCGAGGCGGCCGGCCCGCTCGACGAGCTGCTGGCGAGCTGCGAGGAGATGCGGCGGCTGTGGGCCGGCGAGCAGGGCGCGGAGGGCCGCGGCGCTACCGGTTGAAGGCCGGTCTGCGCTTCTCGAGGAATTTCGTGTGGCGGTGTGGTGCGGCTGCTTTGCGGCTACACCACACCGCCATCTTATTTCCCCCGCCCCTGGCAGGGCCAGGGGGTGGGGCGGGGCTCGTGCAACGTCGGCCCTCCCCCCTTGCCTCCCGCTCCCGCGCGCGGGAGCGGGGGGATTCTTGTCGGCGTCGTGGTGCGGTCGCCGAGCGACCGCACCACGACGCCAGATCTATTCCCCCTCCCTTTTAGGGGAGGGGGCCAGGGGGTGGGGGGTGGGGTCAAAGACGTTGCAACCACACAAACAGTGCTATTATAATCAGAACTCACCGATCACGTACACAGGCGTTTATCGGCTTCGCAGAAGGAGGCTGACCATGTCCGAGGATGGCTCGACCACCTACACCATCCCCCAGATCATGATGACTCTGGCCGCGATCTCCTACGCCGATCCCGCGAGCGGCATCCCGGCCTACCTGGGCGAGAGGGGCCTGGCGACCCAGGGCCAGTGGCAGCTCGTGTGGGGCCCGGGCGAGAGCGAGACCAACCTGATGTACGTGACCTACAACCAGGCCCGCAATAGCTACGCAGTCGCCATCCGCGGGACCTACCCGCACTTCGACCTGACGATGCTGTTGGACGTGTACGACGACCTCGACGTCGGGAATCAGCTGGAGTGGCAGGACCCGCCGGTGCCGGGCGCGCTGGTCGCCGCCGGGGCGCTGAGCGGGTTGGACGACCTGGCGAGCCTGGCGTGGGGCGGCCAGACGCTGCTGGAGTTCCTTGAGGCGCGTCTTGCCGAGGCCGGCGGCGACCTCTGGGTCACCGGCCATAGCCTGGGCGGCTGCCTGACGACGGTTCTGGCGCCGTGGCTGCGCTCTCAGCTTGGCGGCGCGGCGGCGATCAACACCTGCACGTTCGCCGCGCCGACCGCCGGAAACCAGGTCTTTGCCGAGATGTACGACCAGCTGTTCCCAAGCTCGGCGCGCTTCTGGAACTCGCTCGACGTCGTTCCAAACGCCTGGGCCGACCTCGAGCAGATCGAGCAGCTGTTCCCCGAGCCCGGCCCGCCCTGCCCGCTGGTGCTGCAGGACGTGGTCGAGCTGATCGAGGACTGGCTGGCCGACGCCGACGACGTGTCCTACAGCCAGACCAATGGCGCAGGCACATGCCTGGACGGCTCGTGCGGCGGCTCGGACGACTGGTTCGCCGAGGCGAGCGACCAGCATGGCCACAACACCTACCTGGCTCTGCTCGGCGCGCCAACGCTGGATTTCGTGACCCAGACGGTCAAGGTCAGGCGGAACAAGAGCGCCGCCGCATCCCAGGTCGCGTGATCGCGCTGTGATTCTTTCTGCGGCGGTCGCCGATCGCTCCCCATCCCCACCCCCGTCAGGGGTGGGGAAAGGGGTGCGGGCAGCTACCCCAGCAGCAGCCCTTCCACCTCGCGCTTCAGCACCTCCAGCAGCGCCTCCGAGCGCGCGCGCGCGCGCTCGAACAGCCCCTGGTCGCCGCGCTGCAGCGCGGCCATGGCGGCGGTGTGAGTCGCCGCGACCGGCCGGTAGCCCTCCGCGAGCGCGGCCTGCTCGGTCGCGGGGATCTGTGGAACCTCGACCTGCAGCAGCTCGTCGGCGCTCAGGTTCACCGTGCCGACGCCGTTCTGCAGCCGCAGCAGCTGCGCCCGGCCGGCCGCTCCCACCAGAAACAGGAACAGGAAGGTCGGATCGGGCCGCTCGGCCCGCAAGACGAAGACGTCGCCGGTGCACGACGGGCCGGGCCGGTGGGTGACCAGGCAGACCCGCCCGCGCCCCGCGCCGCCCATCCCCGCGCACGACACCAGGATGTCGTTCTGGCGCACCGCCGTGTGGCCGAGCCGCTGGTAGGCCCGCTCGTCGCAGCGCTCGATCGCGGCGTAGTTGTAGCCCGCCGGCAAGAACTCGCGCGTCTGGTAGTACTCGTAGGGCAGCCCCGGCCCCTTCGTCTCGCCGCGCGATCGGCGCACGTGGTCGCCGGCGAGCAGCCGGCCGTGCCGCCCATCGAGCAGCTCGCCGAGCGGCCGCAGCGGGTGGCGCGCGGCCAGCCGCTCCAGCAGAGCGCGATAGCCCGGCTGCCAGAAGTGTGCGTCCATCCGCCGCGCCAGCTCCGCGGTCTGCGGCAGCCAGAACCCTGTGGGCATGGCAGATTGTGGATTGCAGATTGTAGATAGAGATTCGCGCTCCGCAACCGGCAATCGACTCTGGTATGCCGACACGATCTCCGGCAGGTCGCCGAGCCGCTCGGCCAGCGCGAAGAAGACCTGGTGGCCGGCCGGGGCGGGCGCGCGCCGCAGCGCGAGGATGCTGCAGGCCGCGCTCGTGCCCGCGCCGCGAAAGGTCTCGCGCGGCAGCGTGATCACCGCCAGCACGCAGCAGCGCTCGATCAGCGCGGCGCGGACGCCGCGCAGCCGCTCGTTCGCCAGCACGCCGCTCGGCAGCACCAGCACGACATGCCCGCCCGGCCGCGCCAGCTCCAGCGCGCGCAGCACGAAGCGCACCTCGCTCGCCAGCGGCGGCCCGCCATCCCGGCGCGTGGCGATGCCGAACGGTGGGTTGCCGGCCACCAGGTCGAACGAGCCGGCCGGCAGGCTGGCCGGGTCGAGCCCATCGGCGACCCGCACGCCAGGCAGCCCCGCGGCCACGAGCGCGCCGACGAGCTGCGCGTCGACGTCGCAGCCGGCGATCCGTGCGGGCGCGGAGATCGCGCGGGTGGCCGCGTAGCGCAGGAAGGCCCCATCGCCGCAGGCCGGGTCGGCGATTCTCGGGCTTTCCGGCAGCGCGCCGGCGAGCAGATCGTAGCAGGCGGCCACCACCGGCTCAGGTGTAAAGAATTGTCCGTAGGCGCGGCGATGTGGGCTGATACTTGTCATAACTTCGGCGCTCTACCCGATCAGGAGGCCCTGGGCGCAAGATATCCACATTTTGTGGAAATTGTGGAAGACTAGTACGATATATGGTCCCATGGCTGCCCGAGCGCCCGGCCGCGGCGTGTGCAGCCGCGCGGGCGGCGGCCATCGGCACGGCGTGTTTGGCCGCCGCCGCGCCAGGAAGGCAACCATCCTGCAATAGAACTGTTATCGATCATACACAAAGCACGCATTCACAACGCTAGAAGGTAGTATATACTACATTAAAGGCTCCTGAGGCCGTTTCCAGGCAACACATGCCGGTATATGCCCGGTGCGGAAGCCCTCGCCATAACGCCGGCGCGCTTTCTGTCTAAATATCAATCCTGCAACAGGTTATTTGTCAGTATTCGTTCCATGTAATCGTGTAGAGTTAGTATTCTATAGCGCGCTGCGCTGAAATCTCACGTTTTGGTGGGGTTTTGGGAAGGGCTTCGCCCTCCCCAAGCGCCTCCCCTAGAGCTATATGTTGAGTAGCCAGTCTCTCTCATGAAGTCTGGCGTGTGCAAGGAGCATGTGGAATGAAGCGATGGATCACACGATCTGGGCTGGCGGCGTTTGTCATGGCGCTCCTGCTGCTTTCGGGGCTGCCGGGCGGGGTGATGCGAACAAACGCCGCGCCGCCTGCCGCGGTCACGGGCACCCCCACCGAGCCCGCCACGCCCACGTTCACGGCGGTCCCGCCGCCGCCGACCGCTACGGCCACGGCCGGGTCGACCGCCATGCCGACCGATACGCCGCCGCCGACCGCCACGTCGACGCCGAAGCCGCCGCCGACCGAGCAGATCGTCGCCGACCCGGCCATCACAAAGTCCGCCAGCGTGGCCGAGGCGCGCGTGGGGGATGAGATTACGTTCACGATCGTTGTGACCAACCGCGGCAATCGGACGGCGAACGATGTCGTCGTCACCGACTCGCTGCCCGACTACCTGGACCTGCTCGACGCGACCGCCAGCCGTGGCAGCCTCACCGTCAGCGGGCGAACGGTCACCGTCGACATCGGCTCGGTCGCGCCGGGCGAACAGATCACGCTCCGCATCCGCGCCCGCGTGAACGAGCGCGCCCAGCCGCCCAGTGGGCGCAACGGCGTGAGCCTGACGACCAGCAGCTCGACCGACGACCCGAGCAACAACAGCGCCGAGGTCACGTTCGCGATCCTCGGCGGCTCGGGCGCGACCGCCACACCGGAGGAAGCGTCGCCGGCCGCCACCCCCGCCCCGACCGATCTACCGCCCACAGCGGCCCCAGTTCCGCGCAATCTGCCGCGGACCGGCGGCGAAGACGCCAGCGCGCGCCTCCCCATCCTCGCGGCGCTCGGGCTGGCCGCCCTGGCGCTGAGCATGCTGCTGCGCCGCCGGGCGCGGCAGCGCTAGATCGGCAGTATGTGCCTTACCTCGTGACCCCCTCCCCGCCTGGGAGGGCCAGATTCTTGGCAGCTGCCTGTGGTCGCATAGCGACCGCACGCAGCTGCTAGAAGGATACCCCCTCTCCCGGATTGGGAGAGGGGGCAGGGGGGTGAGGGAAACCAGCGCAGCTACCCCACCTCGATCTGCTCGAGCCGCGCCGCGCCGAACGCCAGCGCGCCCCCGGCCGCCAGTGCAGTCAGCCCCAGGAAGATCGCCCAGCCGCCCACCGTCAGCGCCGCCGTGAACTCGGGCGCCAGCAGCCCGAGCGCCGGCAGCCCGATCACCGCGCCGAGCGCCAGCGCCAGGTAGAGCAGGTAGAGGATCGGCGCAAGGCAGCCGGCTTGGAACGACGTCTGCTGGCGCGGGTTCTCCCAGTTGAGCTTGGGAAACGCGGCGCCGAGGCCCAGCGTGATGCTGGTGGTGCCCAGCCCCGCGATCAGCACCAGCGCCAGCGAGCGCACGAACTCGACCGGCGTGCTGTGCTGCAGGATCGAGAGAAACACCACGAACAGCGTGCCGACCACCGGGAACGGCAGGTAGGCCAGCACCAGCTTGCCGAGCAGCAGCCGGCGCGCGCTGATCGGCGCGACCCTGAGCAGCCAGAAGCCCTTGCCCTCGCGGCTGATCCCCGGCCCGCCCATCGCGCCCGACAGCACCAGGCAGATGTAGAAGCTGATCCCAGCCGACGCCAGCGTAGTCAGCGATTGAAACCAGCCCGGCGCCTGGCCGCGCCCCATCGACACCCCGCTGGTCACTAGCTGGAACGACCAGACCCCCGCCAGCACCAGCGGGAAGATCAGCTGCTGCAGGTTGCGCAGGTCGCGCGGGAAGATCCGCAGGTCCTTGGTCAGCACCGCGCGCGACTGCTCCGGCAGGAAAGACGACCAACGACCAAGGACCGACGACCAACGCGCCGTGGGCTGGAGGCTGGAGGCGTTACTCGGCGCATCGCTCGTCGTTCGTCGTTCGTCGTTCGTCGTTCGTCGGCGCACGCGCCCGCCCTGCGTCGACATATTCGACCAGCCGGCGTAGTAGAGCCGCTCGGCCAGCCCCAGGCAGGCGATGAAGACGCCGAGCGAGAGCGCCGCGAACAGCCCGCCGTAGATCGCCAGCTCGGCCCAGCGGCCCTCGCCCGCCGCCACCAGCGACCGGCCGGCCCAGGCCGACGGGATCAGCGGACTGTCGAAGCGGCGCAGGTAGTCCAGCGTGCGCGCGCTGGCGACTTGCGGAGCCAGCTGGCGCGAGAACTGGCTGAAGATATACCAGCTCACGCCGACCATACCGCCGAGCACGCCGACGATCTCGCGCGCGCGCCGCGCCGGGATCACCCGCACGACCGCCATGACCAGCAGCGCGCCCAGGCCGGTCGGCAGCAGCGGCAGCAAGATCAGCGTGGGGATGGCGGCCGCGAAGAAGGCCGCGCCGAACCCCAGCCCGCGGCCGAAGCCCAGCAAGAATGGGCCGACCAGGAAGAACAGCAGCGTGTACGGGACCAGCAGCCCGCCGAAGAACTTCACGACGAACACCGCCCGCATCGGCACCGGCGCGGCCAGCAGCATGTCCATGTCGCCCGACAGGTACAGCGACGACAGCACCGTCGTGAAGCTGGTCAGCACCAGCAGCACCAGCGACAGGAACAGCACGATGCTCGGCAGCGCCATCAGGTACGGGCGAAAGTCGGTCGGTATCGGCGCCTGCGAGCTGGTGCGGTTGAAGCGCTCCAGCGCCGCGGTGAAGGCCGGGCTTGTGATCGCGCGGACGATCGTGCCGGTCAGCTGGTACAGCCCGTACGAGGCCAGGCACAGCGCGGCCACAGCCACGACCCAGAAGATCTTCCGGCGAATCTTGCCGCGCCAGAAGGTGTTGCGGGCGATCAGCAGCCGCGCGCGGGCGATCACCAGTATTGCATTCCAGATTGACATCTATAGCTCCACCAAGCAGGCGGCAGGCGGCAGGCGGCAGGCGGCAGGCGGCAGTCGATAGTCGACAGTCGGCAGCATTCAGCGTTCAACGTTCAACGTTCAACGTTCAACGCTCGCCACCTTGCTCTCGCTCACGAAAGGGCCGCCGCGATCTCGGCCTCTTCCGAGCCGCCGGTCAGCTCCAGGAAGATATCCTCAAGGCTCTCGCCGGCCCGGCCGGCGCGCAGCTCGTCGATCGTGCCGGTGGCGATCACCTGGCCGCTGCTGATGATCGCCACGCGGTCGCACATGCGCTCGGCGATCTCCAGGATGTGCGTGGACATAAACACCGCCGTGCCGCGCTCGGCCACCTCGCGCAGGATGTCCTTGATCAGGCGGGCGCTGCGCGGGTCGAGCCCGACGGTCGGCTCGTCCAGGAAGAACGCCTGGGGGTTGTGCAGCAGCGCGCCGGCCAGGGCGGTCTTCTGGCGCATGCCGTGCGAGTAGCCGCCGACCAGCTCGTCGGCGCGGTCGGCCAGGCCGAACAGCTTGAGCAGCTCCTCGCCGCGCCGGCTGGCCGCCGCCCGGTCGATCTGGTACAGCCCGGCGATGAACTCCAGGAACTCGCGCGCGGTCAGCTTCTCCGGCAGGTACGGCTGGTCGGGCACGTAGCCGATCAGCGACTTGGCGGCGATCGGCTCGCGCTGGATGTCGTGCCCGCCGATGCGCGCCACCCCGGCCGACGGGCGCAGCAGGCCGATCAGCATCTTGATCGTCGTGGTCTTGCCGGCGCCGTTCGGCCCCAGGAAGCCGAAGATCTCGCCCGGCCGCACCTGCAGGTCGACGCCCTTGACAGCCTGGGTGTCGCCGTAGCTCTTTTGAAGGCCGGCCGCCTCGATCATGGGCTGGCCGCCGTCGAGATTCCGCATATGGGCTTCTCCGTCTGATCTCTCTCACTGGACATGGGCTGCGATGTGCGCTCGGATTCTATACGCGCCGTGCTATGACGAGGTTGCATGATACCACGTTCCCCGGGCTGGGCGCGTCGATAGCTCGTAGGTTCTTCCGGGGCTTACGCCCCCGGCCCCGCGCCTTCTCGTCTTGTCATCTTGTCATCTTTTCTCCGGGGCTTACGCCCCCGGCCCCCCGCCCGGGGGAACCCGCGCCGGTTCCCCCGGCCTCCCTCCGGCAAAGAATGCCGTACCAATTGCATTGCTGGTGGCGCATGCCTATCACCAGGCTTGCCGGGCGAGTTGCATCCCGCCGCGCGTGGATTCAGCCGGGCATGCGCGCCAAGCATCGCAACCGAGGCGGGCTGCTTTTGGGGTCCAGGGGCGAAGCCCCGGCTGGGGGGCGGCGGGGGCCGCGGCCGGCCCCTGCCCGCGGGGGGCGCGCAGCCCCCCGCACAATACGGGTACAGGTAACACCCACGGGGGCACGGGGCGCGCAGCCCCACGGGGGCACGGGGCGCGCAGCCCCGGCACGCAGCCTGGGCGCGTGCCGGGGCTCGAACGATGCGAAACCTGCCCCCCAGGTATATGATTCGCTTCGCCATACCAGCCATTGGCGGTGTATGCTCTGCTGTAGTGCAATGCGCGCCTGGCCCGCAGCGTGCCCTCAGCCTGAAGGAGGTGCGCCCTATGAGAACAGTTCACGTCGCCGCTCTGGCCTTGCTCGTCGCTCTGGCAGCATCCTCGCTGAGTCCGGCGATACCCACATCGCACGCCGCGTCGGCGCCCGCGCCCGGGGGCGGCGCGCCGCGCGTGGGCGAGCCGTACGATCCGTTTGCGATCGCCAGCGCCCCGGCGCTGCCACGCAGCCGCGGCAGCGCTACGGCAGCGCCGCGCGCACAGCTGGCCAAGCCGGCGGGCGTCGATCTTGATGTGACGCTGATCGGCCGCACGCCGCGCCACCAGCGCTACGACGTCCAGTACACCCCTGACTGGAAGCCGTACCTGCGGCCTGGCACCGAGGCCGACCAGCGCTGGCCGGCGCCCGGCGAGCTGGTGACGTTCACCGCCCATATCGTCAACAAGGGCACGCTCTCCAGCGGCAAGTTCGCCTTCAGCTGGCTGATCGACGGGCTGCCGGTTCGCTCGGGCACGCACGCCAGCCTTGCGCCCGGCTCCGAGGCGACCGAGATCTACCAGTGGGCCTGGGCGCATACGCTCGACGGCGAGCGGCTGCTGGGCGAGCACACCGTCCGCTTCGTCGCCGACCCAGCCAATGCCATCCACGAGACTTTCGAGAGCAACAACAGCCTTGAGGATCGCACCGACGCGCTGAGCCTGGCGCTTATCCTTGCCCCCGAGCTCTACGCCGCGCTGGAGACGCCGCGCGACCCGCGGTTTCCCTTCTCGGCCGAGGACTGGCTGCAGTACCAGATCGCGGCGATGAACGCCGCGTTCGCCCGCTCGATCTTCCCGTCCGCGCCGCACGGCCTGGTCGAGCGCGTTCGCGTGGAGGAGATCGTGGTGGCTTCCAGCCCGCCACCCCCCGACCTGAGCGTGGATGGCGGCTACTACATGGGCCCCGAGGACCGCCGCGACATCGCCGACTGCTTCAACACCGTGACCGCGATCGACGGCTGCCTGCTCCACGAGCTCAGCCACCAGATCGGCATCATCGACATGTACCAGATGGACATCATGCTGGAGGTCCCGCAGGTGCTCGATCGCTACGGCCGCGCCGTCCAGATGGAGTACTGGACCGGCGGGATCTACCCCGGCATCATGAACTGGCCGATGGTCGACCCGCCCGTCTACGACGAGCACACCACCCTGGCGATGAACAGCAACAAGGGCTACCGGCGCGGCTACTACGGCGAGTACCTGTACGACCTCCCGGCCCAGGCCAGCCTGCGCGTGTTCGACAACCGCGGCCAGCCCGCGCCGGGCGTGACCGTGCGCCTCTACCAGCGCGAGCTCGGCCGGGGCATGTACGGCAGCAACTACGGGATCGTCGACGACGTGCCGGAGATCGTCGGCACGACCGACGGCGGCGGTCGCTTCGCGCTGCCCAATCGGACGATCGGTGGGAGCGTGACGACCCATACCGGCCACACGCTGCGCGACAACCCATTCGGGATCGTCGACGTGGTCGGGCGGACCAACCTATTCATCGTCGAGCTGAGCAAGGGCGACCACCAGGAGTTCAGCTGGCTGAACATCGTCCCGTTCAACCTGGTGGCCTGGCGCAGCGGGACGGGCGACTTTACCGTCGATATCGCCTCGCACGTTCCGCCGCCGGTCGCGCCGCCGCCGACCACGCTCCGCGGCATTCAGGAGCAGGGGCTGGTCAAGCTCGTGTGGGCGCCGGGCGCTGGCGCGGCTAGCTACAATCTCTACCGCGCGAGAAACCCGGCGTTCGTCTACCAGCGCGTGCTCACGGCCACGACGGATCTGAGCTACGCGGACGCGCTTGAGGATCGGGACGGGCGGGCGGCCGACTATGCCGTCACCGCCGTCGACGCGCAGGGGCGCGAGGGGCCGTTCAGCAACATCTTCTACGCGCTGTCGCTGCTCGACCCGAGCGACGTCGCCGTCGACGATCTGAACAACCGGATCGTGCTCGATACGAAGAACGGCTACGCGCTGCTCTACCAGGCCGCCGGCGGCGACCTGCTGGATACGCGCGGCGGCACTCCGCACCTGGAGCACTCGCGCTTCCTGGCGCGCGACTCGCAGGGGCGGCTGATCGTCTCGCACCCGGGCGACTGGTACACCGCCCGGCACTCCGTCCGCGTGTACCGGGAGGACGGCAGCGCGCTGCTCGAGTTCGGCCAGCGCGGGGCCGGGCCGGGCCAGCTCGACACACCCGCCGGCGTGGCGGCCTGGGGCGGGCCTTCCGGCGTCGAGAGGCGCCACGACGTCGACCCCCACACGCTCCTGCTGCTGCATTTCGACGGCAGCTACGACGGCGCGCAGGGCGAGGTCGGCAGCGCCAGCGGGGCGCAGTTCGCCGCTGGCAAGTACGGCCAGGGCGTGCTGATCAGCGATACCGCCACGCTCTCGTACCTGACGGCGGGCAATCTCAACCCGGCGCAGGGCGCGGTCGAGTTCTGGTTTCAGCCCGGCTGGAGCGGCGCGGCCGGCGACTGGCGCCACTTCTTCGACACCGCCGCCGCCGATCCGACTGTGCCCGGCACGCTGGACCGGCTGCTGATCATCAACGACTACTGGCAGGGCAACAACATCACCAGCTTCTACCTCCACCAGGCCAACGATCTGGCGATGGCGCGCGTGTGGGGGCGCGACTGGCACGCCGGCCAGTGGTATCACATCGCGGCGACCTGGCGCCAGGGCGATAAGGTCAGACTCTACGTGAATGGCGCCGAGATAGCTGAGTCGGACAACACGACTGCGGGGCTTGGCGCGCTGGCCGAGCGACTGTTCGTCGGCTCGTCGTACCTGGGGGCCGGCCAGGCGCGCGGCGTGATCGACGAGCTGCGCATCAGCGACACCCCGCGCGTCGGCGGCGACGACAACCACCCCTACCGCATCCTGGTCGCGGATAGCGGCAACAACCGCATCCAGGCGTTCGACTGGCTGGGCCACTTCGTGTCCTCGTACGGCATATACGGCGATGGGCCGGGCCAGTTCAAGAACCCGCAGGGGCTGGCGGTGGCCGCGAGCGGCCAGGTCGTCGTCGCCGACACGGGCAACCGGCGGCTCCAGGTGCTCAGCTTCGACGGCGAGCGCTTCGGCTTTGTCCGGAGCGTTGCGGCAAACTTCAATCAGCCGACCGATGTCGCGGCCTACGGCGCCTCGCACATCGTCGTCACCGACGCCGGCGACAACACCGTCAAGCTGCTCGACTCGGCCGGCAAGGTCGTGTCGGTCTTCGCGGCGCCAAACGACGGCCGCGCCGGAGCGTTCAGCCGGCCGCACGGCGTGGCGATCGACCGTGCCGCGCGGATCGTGGTGGCCGACACCGGCAACCGGCGGGTCGTCACCATTGAAGGCGCGCTGCTGCGGTACGTGTATGTGCCGCTGATCGCGCGCACTCAGTAGCAGTATGGCCGCTCTGCGAGCTTGGCGGCTTTGCGTGAGACGAATACTCTACCGGCGTTCTGGGGAGATGGGATAAGGGGGGTGAGGGCCGGACGCGATCGACTACTCAGTCCGCTCCAGCCACTCGGCCGGCTTCCAGTCGCCGGCGAGCGGCAGCGTGAACGAGAAGGTCGTGCCCTGGCCCTCGCGCGTATCGAACCAGATCTCGCCGCCGTGCAGCTCGACCAGCTTCTTGGTGATGCTGAGGCCCAGGCCGGTGCCGCTGACCTCGTCGCGCAGCGGGTTGTCGGCCCGGAAGAACGGTGTGAAGATGTGCCGGCGCGCCTCCTCGCGAATGCCCACGCCGGTGTCGGTCACATCCACGCGCAGCTGATCGCCGCCGTTGCGCAGCAGCACGTCCACGTGGCCGCCGCGCGGCGTGTACTTGCAGGCGTTGCCGACCAGGTTGACCGCGACCTGGCGCATCCGCTGGCGGTCGGCCATCACCTTCGGCAGGCCGGCCTGCACGTCGATCGCCAGCGAGATGTGCCGCTCGGTGAACTGCGAGTAGAGCGACTCGCCCACTTCGTAGAGCACCTCGGAGAGATCGATCGGCTCGCGCCGCAGCCGGATCTCGCCCGCCTCGACCTTCGAGACGTCCAGCAGGTCGTCGATCAGCTCGACCAGCCGCGCCACGTTGTGCTTGACCACCTTCAAGAACTCGCCCTGCGGCTGGCTGACGGCGCCAAGCGTGCCGAGCAGCAGCAGGTCGACGTAGCCACGGATCGACGTCAGCGGCGTGCGCAGCTCGTGCGAGGCGGTGGCGATGAACTCGCTCTTCAGCCGGTCGGCCAGCACCTCGCGCGAGATGTCGTGGTAGACGACGACGCCGCCCAGCCACTCATTCCCCGACGACCGCACCGGCGCGAAGTGCGCCCGCAGCGCGCGCTCGCCGATCTGGAGCTGCTGCACCGCCTCGGGCTGGTCGCGCTGGATCTCGGGCGGCACGCCGGGCAGCTCGCTCATCTGGCGCCCCAGGAACGACTTGGCGCTGACGCCCAGGATCGCCTCGGCCGCCGGGTTGATCATGCGCACGCGCCCCAGCCGATCGCCCACGACCACGCCGTCGGCGATCGAGCGCAGGATCGCCAGCGTCTTGCTGATCTCCTCCTCGCGCTGCTGCAGTGTCAGGCCCAGACGCTCGCTCTGCTCGGAGACATAGCGGTACAGCTGGGCCTTCGAGAGCGCCACGGCGATCTGCCCGCCCGCCGCCAGCGCCAGCTGCCCGTGCTCGTCGCGGAAGTGGTCTGTCTCGCCGTGCAGCAGCAGCAGCACGCCCAGCGGCTCGTCCTCCAGCAGCAGCGGGGCGGCCAGCACCGATCGGGCGCTCGATCCCGCGCCAGGGCGCGTCTGCCAGCGCGTGTCGCGCCGGATATCCGGGACGATCGCGACCCGCCGGTTCGCCAGCACCCAGCCGGCCAGGCCCTGGCCGCCCTCCGGGCCTGCGGCGCTCGGCGGCTGTCGCCGGTCGAGGGTCGTGCGGAAGACCAGCCGGCCGCTGGTCGGCTCGACCAGCATGATCCCGCCCTGCTCGGCGCCGGTCGCCTGCGACACCAGCTCGAGCGCCTGGGTCAGCACCTCGCGCTCGTCCAGGCTCACCGCCAGCGTCCGCACGATCCGGTAGAGCGTCTCGGCGCGATCGCGCGCCAGCGCCAGATCCTCGCGCCCGCGCTCGATCGTCTCGGTCGCGTCGAGCACGCGCTGCTCCATCGTGCTGTAGAGCGCGTTGTTGTCGAGCGCCGCGGCGGCCTGGTTTGCCAATAGCTCCAGCAGCGGCAGCGCCTCGTCGAGCGCGTCCTGGCGCTGGCGCGGGGCCGAGACGGTCAGCAGCCCCTGGATCTCGGAGAACTGGCTGTTGAGCGGCATCACCAGGTGCTGCTCGCTCTTGATCGTGCGGAACGGCAAGATCTCGGCGCGGAACGTGTTCGGCCCGGCCCGCCGCCGCTCGGCCAGCAGCGGCGCCAGCTTGTCCCAGGTGAACGTCAGCCCCTCGACCGCCTTGAGCCGCCGCCCGCTCGCGCCGATCGCCACGGTCACGGTCGCCACGCCGGCCCGCCAGTCCACCTGGCTCAGCGTCACGCAGTCGAACTCGCCGCTGCGCTGCACCGCCAGCGCCACCTCTTCCAGCACCTGGCCGGGCTTGCTGGTGACCCGCAGCCGGTTGGAGAGCTCGAGAAAATCGTGCAGCACGCTCTCGCGGCGCTGGGCGCGCGTGCGCACGCCCTCCTCGATCGAGAGCGAGCGGTAGAGCACCAGGCCGATCAGCCCGACCCCGGCGGCGCGCAGCGCCCAGGTCAGCAGCGCCGGGACGAGCTGGTCGGCCGGCACATACAAGAGGAACAGCCCGTCCGCCAGCCACACGCCGCCGAGCAGGCCGGCCGCCCAGCGGCCGCGCAGCAGCAGCGGCGTCGCGGTCGAGACCAGCATCAGCGCGACCCACAGCGGCGAGCTCGCGCCGCCGGTCACGGCGATCAGCCCGAGCGCCGCCAGCCCGTCGACCAGCAGCAGCGCCAGCGCCAGCGGCCGGTTGCGCGCGCGGCGGCCGCGCCCGAGCAGCATGCCGGTCGCCGGCGTCGCCAGCGCCAGCGCGATCATGAACAGCGCGACCGGGAAGCGCATGACCACGTTCGCCACCGGCAGCGCCGCCAGCACCAGCACCGCCAGCGCAAAAGTGGCATAGCCAAACCCGACCCAGCGGCGCCCGAGCAGATCGCCAATCACTGTTGTGGATGGCTTGGGGCGGATCACGCCTCACCTTCCGAACGCTGAGCGCTGAGCGCTGAGCGCTGAATTGCCAGGTCATCGTCGCGCGTCTCGTTCATCGTTCTGCGTTCGTCGTTCTGCGTTTCGAGGGCCAGCGCCAGCCCGATCGTGCCCCAGAACAGCGCGACCATATGGCTGAACTCGATGTTGAAGAAGTAGTGGTCGAGCACGCCGACCGCCAGCGCGGCCGCCACCGCCGCCTGCAGGCCGAGCAGCGCGCCGCCGCGCCGCTCGCCCGCCTCGCGGTCGGCCGAGCCGAAGGCCGCGCGCATCGCGCGAATGCTGCGCGTGAAGAAGGCCCCCGCGATCGTCAGGAACGCCGCCAGCCCGACCAGGCCGGTCCGCTCGGCCAGGGCCAGGTAGATGCTCGATACTCCCGCGACCAGGTTCAGGTCGGGTGCGCGGCCGAAGCCGATCCCGAAGACCGGGTAGGTGCCGATGATCGCCACCGCGTTGCGATACTCGGCCAGGCGCATCTGGTTGGCCTGGTCGGCGAACTGCACGCCGGCCGTGACCCGCCCCACGAAGGCCTCGCCGACGCCAAACAGCACGTACAGCCCGACCGCCAGCGCCAGCGCTCCCGCCACCGGCCACCACAGCTTGCGGTAGCGCAGCGTCGCCGCGTAGAGCGCCCCGACCGCCAGGCCGCCCAGCGCGCCGCGCGACTGCGTCAGAAGGACCGTCAGCGCCATCAGGCCGGCCATGCCGATCAGCCAGCGCCGCGGCAGCAGCGGGCGCTCCGCCACCGCCTGCACGACAGCCAGCGCGCCGACCAGGGCGAGCATCCCGCCGTAGCTGTTCGGGTCGACCGCCAGGCCGATCGCGCGCTCGACGCCGTTCGGGTCGTCCTCGACGAAGCGCAGCACCCGCCCGCTGGTCGGGTAGCCGATCCGGCCCAGCGCGACCAGCGCCTGCAGGGCGGTGCGGTTCGGCAGGGCGTACAGCAGCAGCCCGAGCAGCGCCGAGATGGCCCCGCCGACGATCAGCAGGCGGATGGCCCAGCGCGCCTGCTCGGGCGTGCGCACGCAGTTGACGATGCTGAAGAAGAACAGCACCGCCAGGGTGAACTTGAAGTAGTTGTGCAACGTAAGCGAGTCCGGGCTGCCGTTCGAGCCGAGGATGAACGAGAACAGCGTGACGCCCAGGAAGCCGACGATCGGCAGGCCCAGCGGCGTCAGCTCCAGGCGCTGCTCGGGCTGCACCAGCAGGCGCAGCAGCCAGACGGCCATCAGGCCGAGCAGCGCCAGCTCGAGGAAGTTCGGGGTGATCACCGCCTTGAACGGCAGCGTTCCAAACGGCAGGATGGTTGCGACGAAGACGACGATGCCGAGGCCGACCATCGTGTCGCGCAGCATGGCGTACGCCAGCGCCAGCGCGGCCAGCGCCGCGAAGCCGGCCCACACCGGGCCAAACGCCACCGTGGCGCCGCCTGCCAGCCCGAGCACGACCGCGAGCAGCCCAACCATCACCTGGCGCAGCGCGGGGCTTCGGCCAGCCGCCGCGGCCAGCCTCGCGCGGCGATTATCGAGGATGGTACTCACTGTCTGTTCGTATCACCTTCGCCTGCCTATGCGCAGGTAGTCGTATTGTACTACAGATAATCGTACTAATCTAGGGCTAGAGCGGCAGCTACGATGTCGGCGTATTATACTCTGTTTCACGAAACAGTAAGGTGGTGGGGGCTGCGCGCCCCCGTGCCCCGCGGGCGGGGATGGGCCGCCACTCCCGCCGCCCCCCGGCCGGGGCTTGCGCCCCTGGACCCCAAAAAGAACGCTCTCTCATGTACAGCGCTTGGCGCGCCTGCCTGGCTGAATCCACGCGCAGCCGGAGGCAACTGGCCGCGCAGGTATGGTGCTGGGCATGCGCCACCACTATCGGATAGGCCACAGGCATCCTTTGCCGGAGGGGGGCCGGGGGAACCGGCGCGGGTTCCCCCGGGCGGGGGGCCGGGGGCGCAGCGCCCCGGAGAAAGGGAGCGCGGTCGGCACGACCTGTAGGCCGGGGGCCGGGGGCGCAGCGCCCCGGAACAAACGGCTGGCCGGCTTTGACACCCCCGCGCCTGTCCCCTATACTGCTTGCCGCCCGATCCGATTGGAAGAGCCGAAAGGAAAAAGCCGTGACCACACCGCTTCGTATCACCGTCTGGAACGAATATAGGCACGAGCTCGACGCCCGGCACCCGGCCGGGACGATCTATCCGCAGGGCATCCACGGCGCGATCGCCGAGGGGCTGCGCGAGCACGCCGGCTTTGAGGTGCGCACCGCCACGCTGGACGAGCCCGAGCACGGCCTGACCGACGAGGTGCTGGCGAGCACCGACGTGCTGACCTGGTGGGGCCACATGGCCCACGATGACGTGCGCGACGAGGTTATCGCGAAGGTGCAGGCGCGCGTGCTCGACGGCATGGGGCTGATCGTGCTGCACTCCGGCCACTTCTCGAAGATCTTCAAGCGCCTGATGGGCACGGGCTGCGATCTGAAGTGGCGCGAGGCCAACGATAACGAGCGGATCTGGGTGCTTGAGCCGGGCCACCCGATCGCCGAGGGCCTGGGCGAGTGCATCGAGCTGGGCGAGGAGGAGATGTACGGCGAGCGCTTCGACATCCCCGCGCCCGAGACGCTGGTGTTTGTCAGCTGGTTCACCGGCGGCGAGGTGTTCCGCAGCGGCTGCTGCTACACCCGCGGGCGCGGCAAGATCTTCTACTTCCGGCCCGGCCACGAGAGCTACCCGACCTACTTCAACCCCGAGGTCCGGCGTGTGATCGCCAACGCCGCGCGCTGGGCCGCCCCGACCGCCGGCCCGAAGCCGATCTTCGGCAACGCCAAGCCGCGCGAGGGATAACCGTAGATCGTAGACCGACTTGTCTTCTACAGACTACAGTCGATGTTGGTAACGGCGACGCTGGCATGTCGCGCCGGTCACATTCCCGCCAGCGCCGCCCGCACAATCTCCAGCGCCTCCTCGATGTCGCCCGCGTCGATCCCGTAGTGCGTGACCGCGCGGATGTAGCCGCGCCCGATCCCGCCGACCAGCAGGCCGCGCTCGGCCAGGTCGCGCATGAATGGCTCGGGCGCGCCAGCCCCCTCGCGCAGCTTGAAGATCACGATGTCGCTCTGCACCGCCGCCAGGTCGATCTCGATCTGCGCGAAGGTCGCCAGCCCCTCGGCCAGCGTGCGCGCGTTGGCGTGATCCTCGGCCAGCCGATCGACCATCTGCTCCAGCGCGACGATCCCGGCCGCCGCGATGATGCCGGCCTGGCGCATCCCGCCGCCCACCAGCTTGCGCACCCGCCGCGCCCGACCGATCAGCCGCGCGTCGCCGGCCAGGATCGAGCCGACCGGCGCCGACAGCCCTTTGGAGAGGCAGAACTGCACGCTGTCGACGTGCCGCGTGATCTCGCGCGCGTCCACCCCGAGCGCCACTGCCGCGTTGAACAGCCGCGCCCCGTCCAGGTGCACCGCCAGCCCGCGCGCCCACGCCAGCTGCCGAACCGACTGCATATACTCGATCGGCAGGACGACCCCGCCGCAGCGGTTGTGCGTGTTCTCGATGCAGATCAGCCGCGTGATCGCCTCGTGCGGGTCCTCCTCGTCGCGGATGGCGTCGGTCAGCGCCGCGAGCGGCAGCGTGCCGCCCGGCGTGGTCGGGACGACGTGGAACGCCACGCCGCCCAGCGTCGACGGCCCGCCGGCCTCGTAGTGGTAGATGTGCGACTCGTCGCCGACGATCGCCTCCTCGCCGCGCCCGCAGTGGGCCAGGATGGCGCACAGGTTGCCCATCGTGCCGCTGACCACCAGCAGCGCGGCCTCCTTGCCGGTCAGATCTGCCGCCAGCGCCTCCAGCCGGTTGATCGTCGGGTCCTCGCCGTAGACGTCGTCGCCCAGCGGCGCCTCGGCGATCGCGCGGCGCATCTCGGGCGTCGGCAGCGTCACGGTGTCGCTGCGCATATCAATCACATTCACGAGCGGTCTCCTTCGGCTATTGGGCGACGACGACGCTCACGTCGTCGAGGAAGAATGTCGTCGGCGCTACTCTGCCGGACGCCGCGCTGAAGACCAGGTCGACGGTCTGGCCGGCGTAGGCGCTCAGGTCGAACGTGGCCGCGCGCCACCCTTTGGCCGCGTCGGCGTCGCTTAGGCGCTGGAGCGTATCAAGCGATCGTCCATCTGGGCCGCGCAGCTCCACGGTGAGGAAGTCATACGGATGGCGCGTCTCCTGCGTGACGATCGCGACGGCATAGCCGAGCGTGGCGCTCCTCGCTCCCGCCGGGATGTCGATCGTCTGGCTGATCGACGCCTGGCAGTTGTTCGCGCCGCACAGTCTGGCGGCCTGCCTTCCGCCGTGCGCCCGATCGGCGCTCGCCCGGGCGTCGCCGCGCGCCTGCCAGCCGTCCAGCCCACGCTCGAAGTCGCCGTTCTCGATCGTCGCCGTCTGGCCCGCTGTCGCGGTGGCGCTCGCCTGGGCCGACGGCGTGGCGACAGCCGGCCCGCTGTTCGCGCCGCCCTGCGCCAGCCACTCGGTCGCGTTCAGCGCCAGGATCGCATCCGAGCCGCCGGCGTCGTCCCAGCCGTCGTAGAGCTGGTCATATGATGTGCCGGTGCCGTCGTCGATCGGCGAGCTGTCGCCCCACGCCGCCACGCGGCCCTTGCCGAGCGCGCTGGTCAGGAAGAACACCCCGCCGGTGCCGCCGGTGTCCGCGCCGGTCCGGTAGATTAGCCCGCGCACGCTTGGGTTCGCGCCGGGGTCGATCGTCGCGGTCGTGCCGCCGCGAACAATGCTGCCGGTGACGCGCCCGAACGGCCCGCGAATCACCGGGTCGGTGGCCGCGTCGGCTGGAATATTGCGCGGGTTGTCACGCTCGATGTTGCGCGCGTCGAAGCTGAAGCCGAAGGGGTTGCCGCCGTCGCGCATCAGCTCGTTCCAGATCTGCAGCGAGTCAGCGCCGTCGCTGTTGCGGTCGCTCCCGTCGTGGTCGGCGATCATAAACAGGCCGCCGCCGCCCTGGACGAAGGCCAGGATCGCGGCCTTCTCGTCCGCGCTGAAGCGGATGTTCGGCTCGGGGACGATGAACACGTCGAAGTTCGCCAGGTCGAGCGGTTCGGCCCGGCTGCCGTAGCTGGCCCGCCCGCCGCGCGGCAGCGTCTTGAGCTGGTAGCGGCCGGTCTGCTGGAGCGCGACGCCCCAGGCCGACAGCGCGCCGGTCCAGTCCGCCTCGGCGCGCGGCGCAGCGTTCTCGCCGAGCGGATCGGGCTGGCTGGTGCTGATGACCCAGTCGGCGTTGCCGGCGGTCTCGCCATGGCTGGCGTCGAACAGCACACGGTACGGGCCCGGTTTCGCGCGGGGCGCCTGGGGCGCGGCCTGGCCCGCCGGCCTGGGCACAGCCTGCCCCGTCGGCGCGGGCTGCTGGCAGCCGGCCAGGCACGCCGCCAGCGCGAAGATACAGATGATAGCGAGAGCACGCAAAGATCGCGAGGTCGCAAAGGCGGTTTGCTTGCTGCGTTGCAATCTTTGCGGCTTTGCGTGAGGCTGGTTTGCCCGACTTCTGCCTGGGGCCTCTATTAGTTTGATCCTGGTCACGTTGTTGCTCTAGATATGTGGCGGCCTCGTATTGTACACCGGCATCGCGCAGGACACAAAACCGCGCCCGCGGTATACAGGACCTCATGCAACTCTTTATGACTCCACCCCCTGTTCCTCACTCCTCGCGGGGGATGGGCAATGAATCTGGCGTGGTGGTGCGGTTGCGAAGCAACCGCACCACCACGCCGACAAAAATCCCCCTCTCCCGCGCACGGGAGAGGGGGTGAGGGCCAACGTCGCACGAGCCCTGCCGCGGTATAATGGGGCCGGGACGCTTTGGGAGAAAATACTATGACCGCAACCATACTCGACGGCCGCGCGCTCGCGAAGACGCTGCGCGAGGAGCTGCGCGCCAGGACTCACGAGTTTATCGCCGCGTCCGGCATCACGCCGTCGCTGGCCGTCGTCCAGGTCGCCGGCGACGCCGCGTCGGATCGCTATGTGCGTACCATCCAGAAGGCCTGTGACGACGTCGGGATCGCCTTCGTCCACCGGCTCCTGGCCCACGAAATCTCCGAGGCGCTGCTGGAGCAGACGATCCAGGCGCTGAGCGCCGACGGCGCGGTGAGCGGAATTCTGCTCCAGCTGCCGCTGCCGGCTGGCCTCTCCGCCACCAGCGCGATCGCGCAGATCGACCCGCGCAAGGACGTCGACGGCGTCCACCCGACCAGCGCCGGGCTGCTGGCGCAGGGGCTGCCTTGCCTGATCCCGAACACGCCGGCCGGCGGGATGGAGCTGCTGCGCCGCAGCGGGGTCACGATCGCCGGCACGCGCGCGGTGGTGGTCGGCCGGAGCAACATCGTCGGCAAGCCGATGGCGCTGCTGCTGCTCCACGAGCACGCCACCGTCACGATCGCCCACTCGCGCACGCGCGACCTCGCGGCGGTCGTGCGCGAGGCCGAGATCGTCGTGGCCGCCGTCGGCCGGCCGGGGCTGATCACCGGCGCGATGCTGCGCCCCGGCGCGGTGGTGGTCGATTTTGGGATCAACGTGCTGGAGGACGGCTGCATGGTCGGCGATGTCGACTTCGACAGCGCCTCGCAGGTGGCCGGCGCGATCACGCCGGTCCCCGGCGGCACCGGCCCGATTACGAATATCATGCTGCTGCGCAACGTGCTGCAGGCGGCGCAGGCGTAGGCGCGTTGGGGCGTGGGGTTTGGGGCTTGAACGTGGCAAGGTGACAAGGTGATAAGGTGACCGTAGGGCGTGGCACTTGAGCGTGACAAGGCGAACCTTGAGCGCTGAACGCTGAACATCCCAACCTTGAGCACCAGCCGACAACTGCCAACTGCCGACTGTATCCACTCGCCTACCGCCGTGTCGTCGTCTCACAGGCGGCGCATCACCAGCACGCGCGGGCCGTCGCTGCGCAGCAGCCGGGCGGCGAGGCGGCTCGCTCGGTCGATCCTGCGAAAGTAGGGCGGCAGCTCGCCGTCGGCAATCGGCTGGAAGCCAAAGCGGGCATAGTAGCCGCCGAGCCGCGGGGCGCACATCAGGTACAGCACGCCGCTCTCGCGCGCCAGCAGCCCGTGGATGATGTGCGTGCCCACGCCCTGGCCATGCCACTCCGGCACCACCGCCAGCGAGGCCAGCTCGCGGCTGCTGTCGCCGTGCTGCTTGACCTGGCCGACGCCGATGATGTCCTGGCCCCACTGGGCTATCAGGAAGCGCGGCCAGTCCAGATCGAGCGGGTTGAGCCAGGCCGCCCGCACGATCGACTTGATCGTGTGCCGGTCTTCGGCGCTGGCCGGGCGTATGATCACTTGCATCGCGGTTAAACGTTAGAACGTTTAAACGTTAGAAGGTTAGAGCTTGGGATAGCCCAACGTTCTAACCTTCTAGCCTTCAAACATTCCAACGAGGTTGCCTAGCGCCCGAACCGCTTGGCGACCTCAGCCCAGTTGACGGTGTTCCACCAGGCCTCGAGGTACTTGGGCCGCAGGTTCTGGTACTTCAGGTAGTAGGCGTGCTCCCACACGTCCACGCCCAGGATCGGCGTCAGCCCCTGCATCAGTGGGCTATCCTGGTTGGCCGTGCTGATCACCTGCAGGTTGCCGCCGCCGTCGGCCACCAGCCACGACCAGCCGCTGCCGAAGCGCTTGACGCCGGCGTCGTTCACCTTGGCCTTGAGGTCGGCGAAGCTGCCGAAGGCCTTGTCGATCGCCTGGGCGAGCGCGCCGCTCGGCTCGCCGCCGCCGTTCGGCCCCATGATCTCCCAGAAGAGGGTGTGGTTGGCGTGTCCGCCGCCGTTGTTGATCACCGCCTGGCGGACCGTCTCGGGGACGTCCTTGATATTGCGCAGGATGTCCTCGATGCCCTGACTCTGCAGCCCGGCCTGGCTCTCCAGCGCGGCGTTGAGGTTGTTCACATACGCGGCGTGGTGCTTGTCGTGGTGGATCTGCATCGTCTGAGTGTCGATGTGCGGCTCGAGCGCGCTGTAGTCATAGGGAAGCGGTGGTAGTGTGAATGCCATTGATCTCCTCCTTGTGCTCACAATTGCTTCGTGCGGTACATCCGCACGACACAGGCAAACAGACGGCCGGGCGACTGCTGCGCGAGCCGCTCGACCGGTAGAAAGACCGCCCTCACCACAAGCGATTCGGGCGGTAGAAGATATCTGCAAAGCAACGCTGGGGTGGACGATCTGTGAATGTGCAGGTTGTCCAGAGAAGGCAGAATCACTCTTGCTCTTCGACGCTATCAAGAGCGGGGCTGTTCCATCGACTCACTTCATTCACTCGGCGCTGATACGGTAGCGGCAGCAGCTCCCGCCCTCGGAGATCGTCTCCTCGCGGACCAGCGCGACGCCCAGGACGTCCTCGTAGAGCTTCAGCTCGTGCTCGCAGGACTGCGGGTAATCGCGCGCGACGCAGTCGACCGGGCAGTTGTGCTCGATCACCGCGAACCCGCCCTCGGGCAGCTGCTCCCACTCGCACATATAGCCCTGCTCGGTCAGAATCGCCGCCAGCTCGGCCACCTGATCGGCCCGGCGCTTGCCGGCCAGCCGCGGTGCGTACTGCGCGGTGAGCTTGCGTCGGCGCTCGGCGAACAGCTGATCGATCGCCGACTCGCCGCCCTGCCCCTCGACGAATGCCAGCGCGTCGAGCGCCAGCCGGTCGTAGCGCTTGGGGAACAGCGCCTCAGACTCGATCGTGAGCGTGTAGAGGTGACTCGGCCGCCCGACGCCGCGCCGGACCCCAGAGGCGTGCACCAGGCCGTCCCGGTCGAGCAGCGCGAGGTGCTGGCGCACGCCCACCGCCCCGATCCCGAGCGCGTCGCTCAGCTCCGCCGCGGTCATCTGCCCACGCCGTCTGAGCAGCGTTAGAATCTGTGCGCGGGTCTCACCCTGCTCGCGATGCTCTAGCGTCATGCGCGCTTCCTGTTCATTCTGATGCCCTATTTCTGCCAGCATGAGTATAGCACTTGCGTTTCAGCTTTGTCAAGGAAACACTATCGAAACTAGTCTTTTGGATAGGGTCTCGGGGGCTGCGCGCCCCCCGGCCGGGGCGTGCGCCCCTGGACCCCAAAATCATCCCGTCTCGTTTCCGGTGCTTGGCGCGCATGCCCGGCTGAATCCAGGCGCGGCGGGATGGAACTCGTCCGGTAGCAATGGTGCTGGGCATGGGCCACAATCATTGCAGCCGGGAAGGCGTCATTTGCCGGAGGGGGGGGGGAACCGGCGTGGGTTCCCCCGGGCGGAGGGCCGGGGGCGCAGCGCCCCGGAGAAAAGGATGCGGGGGGCCGGGGCGCAGCGCCCCGGAGAAAAGGCGACGAGGCGACAAGATGACAAGATGACAAGATGACAAGATGACAAGATGACAGGTCACGCCCTCGGCACGAGCAGCAGGCGGGGGGCCGGGGCGCAGCGCCCCAAAAAAGGCGCACGCTTGACAGCAACGCACGATCTTCGTAGACTTGCAGCTGCCCTCTCGCGGGACCGCTGTGGAGTCAAAGGGATGGGAACGCTCTACCTCGTCAGCACGCCGATCGGCAACCTCGAAGACATCACGCTGCGCGCCCTGCGGGTGCTGCGCGAGGCGCGCCTGGTGGCGGCCGAGGACACGCGCCAGGCCCAGCGGCTGCTCGCGCGCTACGAGATCGATGTCCCATGCCTGTCCTACCACGAGCACAATAAGCTCGCGCGGCTCGACGACGTGCTCACGGCGCTCGCGAGCGGCGACGTCGCGCTGATCTCGGACTCGGGCACGCCGGCGATGTCCGCGCCCGGCTTCGAGCTGGTCAGCGCCTGCATTGCCGCCGGGCTGCCGGTTGTGTCGATCCCTGGGCCGAGCGCGCCGATCGCGGCGCTGGTCGCCTCGGGCCTGCCGGCCGACCAGTTCACATGCGTCGGCTTTCTGCCGCGCCGCGGCGCCGAGCGTCGCGCCCTGCTGAGCAGCCTGGCCGAGCTGCCGCAGACGCTGGTCTGCTTCGAGGCGCCGCACCGGCTCGTGGACGCGCTCACGGATCTGCTCGTTATCCTGGGCGACCGCCGGCTCGCCGTCGCGCGCGATCTCACCCGCCCGCACGAGCTGGTCCGGCGCGAGCGGGTTGGCCAGGCGCTGGCCCACTTCACAGCCCACCGGCCGCGCGGCGAGTTCACGCTGGTGGTCGAGGGGCGCAGGTGGCGAACGGCGCGCGACCAGGCCGACCCGCAGGCCGCCGACCGCGCCGCGGCACCCGACGATCTGTCGGGGCTGCCGAGCGAGGCCGAGGTGGCCGCGCGCCTGCGCCAGCTCCGCGACCAGGGCAAGAGCGGCAGCGCGGCGGCGCGCCAGGTCGCGCGCGAGCTGGGGATCAACAAAAGCCTGGTGTACCAGATCTGGATCGGCCTGGACCAGGAGCCGCGCGCCGAGCAGCCCGAGCGGTGAGGCCGACGCGCGCCTGGCGCTGTTCTGAGCAAACTAGGCGAAGGGAACAACCGTGGACCTACACGACAAAGTCATCGTCATCACCGGTGCGTCCAGCGGGTTTGGCGAGCAGATCGCGCGCCAGTGCGCCCGCGAGGGCGCGCAGGTCGTCCTGGTAGCCCGCTCGGCCGACCGGCTCGAGCGCCTCGCCGCGGAGCTCGTCGGCGCGGGCGGCCGCGCACTGGCGGTCCCGGCCGACGTCGGCAGCGCCGCCGATGTGGCGCGGCTGGCGGCCGCCGTCAAGGAGCGCTTCGGCCACGTCGACGTGCTGGTGGCCAACGCCGGCTTCGGCGTGCTCGACCCGATCGCGCAGGCGCCGGTCGACGACCTTGAGGAGATGCTCGACGTCAACGTGCTCGGCGTGATGCGCTGCGTCAAGGCGTTCTTGCCGGATATGCTGCGCCGCCGCGACGGCCAGCTGGTGGTGATGGCCTCGATCGCCGGCCTGATCGCGACCCACAACATGGGCTACTACAGCGCCAGCAAGCACGCGCTGGTCGCGCTGGCGCGATCGCTCATGATCGAGCTGCGCGGCACCGGCCTGCGCTGCGCCCTGATCTGCCCCGGCATCGCGGCGACCGGCTTCCAGCAGCGCGCCGACGAGACCAAGTACCCGCGGATCACCAGGCTCGTCTCGTGCACCAGCGCGCAGGTCGCCGACGCGACGCTGCAGGCGATCCGGCGGCGCGTTAGCGGCGAGGTCGTCGTGCCGTGGACGGGCCAGGTGCTGGCCACGCTGGGCGGCCTGATCCCGAGCGTGACGCGGCTCGTGATCAGGCTCGTCGGGTAGGGCCGATACGTTTCAGGTAGCCACGAAGGCACAAAGACACGAAGATGTGGAAGGAATGAACCGGGCCTTCGTGGCGAGGCTTCCGAGCATTCGTATTTGAGCCGAGCCGTACCAACGCTGGTTAAAATTCAGTACCACAGTCATGCGCAGACTCATTGGCAGCCTACCGGGTGTGTGCTAAGATAGCGCCCAGCGAGCGCCCCTGGTCTGCGACCGTTTCGGTGTGAGAGGTGACCGGCCAAGACCCGGTCGGGAGGAGCTAGTATGGCGCAAGAACGTATCGCGGAGCGCGTGGGCAAGGTGCCGCCCTCGGGCATTCGGCGTTTCTTCGACATCGCCGCGACGATGCCGGATGTCATCTCGCTGGGCATCGGCGAGCCGGACTTTGTGACACCAGACCATATTCGGGCCGCCGGCATTCGCGCGCTCGAGCAAGGCCGCACCGCCTACACCTCGAACTCCGGCTTGCTGGAGCTGCGCGTGGCCCTGTCCGAGCACATCGAGCGGCTCTACGGCGTCCGGTACGACCCCGAGACCGAGCTGCTGATCACCGTCGGCGTCAGCGAGGCGCTGCAGAACGCCATGCTGGCGACGATCAACGACGGCGACGAAGTGATCATCCCCGAGCCCTGCTTCGTCGCCTACCCGGCCGGCGTGGCGTTCGCCGACGGCGTGCCGGTCACGGTGCCCACCTCGGTCGAGCACTCGTTCCAGGTCACCGGCGAGGCGATCGCGGCGGCGATCACGCCGCGCACGCGCGCGATCCTGATCGGCTACCCCAACAACCCGACCGGCGCGGTCATGCCGCGCGAGCGGCTGCTCGAAGTCGCCGAGCTGGCCGAGCGCCACGACCTGCTGGTCTTCTCCGACGAGATCTACGACCGGCTGGTCTATGGCGTCACGCATACCTGCTTCGCATCGCTGCCGGGGATGCGCGAGCGCACGGTGCTGCTGGGCGGCTTCTCGAAGGCCTACGCGATGACCGGCTGGCGCCTTGGCTGGCTGGCGGCCCCGGCCGACATCACCGCGGCCACGCGCAAGATCCACCAGTACGCGATCATGTCGGCGCCCACGATCGCGCAGTACGCCGGCCTGGAGGCGCTGCACCACGGCGAGGCGGCCGTGCAGCAGATGGTCGCCGAGTACGACCGGCGCCGCCGCGTGATCGTCAGCGGCCTCAACGAGATTGGCCTGCCGACCTTCGAGGCCCAGGGCGCGTTCTACGTCTTCCCGCAGGTCGGCCACCTCGGCCTGTCCAGCGATGAGTTCGCGGATCGGCTGCTGCACGACCAGCACGTCGCGGTCATCCCCGGCGATGCGTTCGGCCCGAGCGGTGCGGGGTTCGTGCGCGCCTGCTATGCCTCGTCGCTCGACAAGATCGAGGCCGCGCTCGACAAGATCGACCAGTTCGTCAGAAAACTTCGTTAGCACGTTCGCACGTTTGTACGTTCGCAGGTTCCAACGTGCCAACGTGCCAACGTGCCAACGTGCCAACGTGCCAACGTGCCAACGTGCCAACGTGCCAACGTGCCAACGTGCCAACGTGCCAACGTGCCAACGTGCCAACGTGCCAACGCCCAACGGCTCAACGCAGCCTTCGTTCTAACACAGGGAGGATTCTTCTATGGCAATCGACCACATCGAAGCGCCCGCCGAGCAACGGCCGGAAGTCATCGAGGAGCAGCTCTACTGCGCGCTCACCGGCCGGCCGATCGCTACGGCCGAGGCCTACTGGGCCCCGCCGCTCGTGACGGCGCGCCAGCTCGTCGGCGCGGTCGTCCGCGGCGCGCTCACGTCGCCAGGCACGCTCAGCCAGATTCTGTTCGAAGAGCAGCCCAACGTGCCCTACGCCCCCGAGGCTCGCGAGCGGCTGGCGGCGCGCCGCAGCTCCGAGCAGCTCAAGCTGCTGGTCGGCCTGCTCCTGGCGGTCGCTCTGATTGTGGTGCCGATTGCCCTTTTGGCCATGCGGTGAGTAGATGCTACTTTCGATCATCATGCCTTGCTACAACGAGGCGGCGACCCTCTCGACCATTCTGTCAAAAGTCCGCGCGGTTGAGCTGAACAAACAGATCATCTGCGTCGACGACCATTCCTCCGATAACACCTACGAGATCCTCTGCCAGGAGGCGGCGATCGATCCGTCGATCGTCGTCGTCCGGCACCCGACCAATCGCGGCAAGGGCGCCGCCGTGCGCAGCGGCCTGGCGCGCGCCACCGGCGACATCGTGATCGTGCAGGACGCCGACCTCGAGTACGACCCGCAGGACTACTACGAGCTGGTGAAGCCGATCGAGGACGGGCGCGTCAACGTGGTCTTCGGCAGCCGCTTCATGGGGCGCCATACCGGCATGTACTTCTGGAACGCGCTCGGCAATAAGGGGCTGACCTTCCTGACCAACATGCTGTTCAACAGCTGGATCTCCGACATGGAGACCTGCTACAAGGTGATGCGCACCGAGATCATGCGCGACCTGCGGCTGGAGAGCAACGATTTCCGGCTCGAGCCGGAGATCGCCGCCAAGGTGCTCAAGCGCGGCGAGCGCATCTACGAGGTGCCGGTCAGCTACCTCGGCCGCACCTACGAGGAGGGCAAGAAGATGAAGCCAAGCCAGGGCTTCTTCGCCATCCTCGCGCTGCTGCAGTACCGCTTCTCGCGATAGCTCCGCACACGCTGTGCTATAATTGGCGCAGTTGTGCAATATTTCGCGAAGTGAGGTCTGTGTGCCGATCGCCCACTACAATGGCCGCCCGATTCTTCTGGCCCCCTCGGTCCTCTCGGCGGACTTCGCCCGGCTGGGCGAGCACGCGCGCGAGGCCGAGGCGGCCGGCGCCGACTGGCTGCAAATCGACGTGATGGATGGCGTGTTCGTCCCGAATATCAGCGTCGGCCTGCCGGTGGTGGCTGCGCTGCGCCGCGCGGTGAGCCTGACCCTCGACTGCCACCTGATGATCGTCCAGCCCGAGCGCTACGTCGCTGATTTCGTCAAGGCCGGCGCGAACCACATCACCGTCCACGCCGAGGCGAGCACGCACCTGCACCGGACGATCCAGCAGATCAAGCAGCTCGGCGTGACTGCCGGCGTGGCGCTCAACCCCTCGACTCCGCTCTGCGCCCTCGAGGAGATCCTGCCGTACGTCGACCTGGTGCTGCTGATGAGCGTCAACCCCGGCTTCGGCGGGCAGTCGTACATCCCGACAACGACCGACAAGATCGCGCGGCTGCGGCGCATGCTCGATCAGCGCGACTTGGGCCACGTCGACGTCCAGGTCGACGGCGGCGTCTACCAGAGTAACGTGGCCGAGATCGTCCGGGCGGGCGTGACCAACATCGTCGCCGGGTCGGCGATCTTCAACAATAAGCAGACCGTCGCCGAGGCGATCGCCGGCATGCGCGAGGCATTTACACACTGATTTCGCATCGATGACACGGATACCTATAGCTGTGAGCAAAACCACTGAGCCGCTATGCACGAACGAGATGCCGGATGCCATCTATACTTACTGCCGACTGGCTCCTGCCGACTGCCCACTGCTATAGGCCCGTGTCTCCGTGCCGTACCCGTGTCTCCGTGGAGATAATCCGTGTCCTGCACCCTCGCCGCGACCTACCATGACCCCGACGGCCGGCTCTACGACCAGAGCGCGCGTGTCCTGCCCGCGCTGGCGAAGATCTTCGCCGGCATCGCGGTCCAGGCGAGCTATGCCAGCCAGGAGCGCTCGGTGGCGCTGCTCGGCGGCGCCGGCGCGCTGGTGCGCCAGGAGACCAAGGCGCAGTTCGGCAGCCTGTCCCAGCTCGGCGAGCCGCGCCGGAACGCGCTTGAGCTGGCGCTGCGGCTGGCGCCGCCGGCGATCCTATTCTGCGACTTCGACCGCGCGCTGCACTGGGCCGAGCGCTACCCGGAGGAGCTCGCGCGCGTCGTCGCCGGCATCCCCGAGCGCGATCTCACCGTCCTCGGCCGAACCGAGCGCGCGTTCATCTCACATCCGCGCATCCAGCGCGACACGGAGGTGATTATCAACCGCGTCTACGCGACCGTCAGCGGCTGCGAGTGGGATGTGACGGCTGCCGCGCGGGGGCTCTCGCGCCGCGCCGCCGCCGCCATCTTCGACGGCTGCCCCGAGCGGAGCATCGGCACCGACATTGCGTGGCCGCTCTACCTCCGGCGCGCCGGCGGCTTCACGCTCGGCTACGCCGCGACCGAGGGGCTGGAGTTCGAGACCGCCGACCGCTACGCCGACCAGGTGGCGCAGGCGGGTGGCCTGGAGCGCTGGCTCGCCCAGCTCGACGCCGACCCGCGCCAGTGGGCCATGCGGCTGGAGCTGGCCCGGATCGAGGTCGAGGCGGCGGTGGCCTATGTCGAGGATCGCAGGCAATAGTATAGAGGGTCAACATGCCTAAAGAAGGAATCACGCCGCGCGCTCAGGACTACTCGCAGTGGTATCTGGACATCGTGCAGCAGGCGCAGCTTGCCGACTACGCCGAAGTGGTCCGCGGCTGCATCGTCTTCAAGCCCACCGGCTACGCGATCTGGGAGCACATGCAGCGCGGGCTCGACGACCGGATCAAGGCGACCGGCCACGAGAACGCCTACTTCCCGCTGCTCATCCCGAAGAGCTTCATCCTCAAGGAGGCCGAGCACGTCGAAGGGTTCGCCCCCGAGCTGATCGAGGTCACGCGGATCGGCAAGGAGGAGCTGGCCGAGCCCTACGTCGTCCGCCCGACCTCGGAGACGATCATTGGCTACTTCTACGCGAAGTGGATCCGCAGCTACCGCGACCTGCCGCTGCTGATCAACCAGTGGGCCAACGTGATGCGCGCCGAGATGCGCACGCGCCCGTTCCTGCGCACGGCCGAGTTCCTCTGGCAGGAGGGCCACACCGTCCACGTCGACGAGGCCGACGCCGAGCGCGAGACGCTGATGATCCTGCACGACGTCTACGCCGACTTCGCCGAAAAGGAGATGGCGATGCCGGTGCTGCGCGGCCTCAAGACCGAGAAGGAGAAGTTCCCCGGCGCGCTGCGCTCCTACTGCATCGAGGCAATGATGCAGGATGGCCGCGCGCTGCAGGCCGGCACCTCGCACAACCTCGGCCAGAACTTCGCCAGGGCCTTCGGCATCAACTACACCGATCAGAACAACTCCATCCAGACCGCCTGGACGACCAGCTGGGGCGTCAGCACTCGGCTGATCGGCGCGCTGATCATGACCCACTCCGACGACGAGGGCCTGGTGCTGCCGCCGCGCCTGGCGCCAACCCAGGTGGTGGTCGTGCCGATCTACAAGAACGACGCCGAGCGCAGCGCGGTGATGGCGGCGGTCGCTCGGATCACCGCCGGGTGGAAGGGCCGCCTGCGCTTCAAGATCGACGACCGCGACCAGATCACGCCCGGCTTCAAGTTCAACGAGTGGGAGCTCAAGGGCATTCCCGTGCGCGTCGAGGTCGGCCCGAAGGATGTCGAGAAGGGCAGCGTCGCGCTCGCCCGGCGCGATATGCCGGGCAAGGCCGGCAAGGCGTTCGTCCCGCAGGCCGGGCTGACCGAGCGGATCGAAGGGCTGCTGGCCGAGATCCAGCAGGCGCTGTTCGATCGCGCGCTGCGCTTCCGCGAGGAGCACACCGCCGACGTGACGACCTACGACGAGCTGAAGCAGCAGGTCGAGCGCGGCTTCGCGCGGGCCTACTGGGCCGGCAGCACCGACGACGAGGCGCGCATCCAGGATGAGACCAAGGCCACCATTCGCTGCATCCCGGTGGATCAGCCCGGCACATCCGGCCGGTGCGTCTACACCGGCAAGGAGACCAGCCAGCTCGTCATCTTCGCGCGCGCCTACTAATCCTGCCACCGTAATTTCGATCCGCGGATAGCGCGAGTAAAACGGATAGGGCATGTCAGCACGAAACCTATCCGCAGTATCTGCGCAATCC
The DNA here is from genome assembly GCA_016717335.1 of Candidatus Ribeiella danica. Lineage (GTDB taxonomy): Bacteria > Chloroflexota > Chloroflexia > Chloroflexales > Roseiflexaceae > Ribeiella > Ribeiella danica. The sequence continues at coordinate 2,499,143 of JADKFS010000001.1, read as the reverse complement.
GCGGATCAAACCGCCAGCCCCAACCTCGAAGCTCAGGTGCTGCGACAGCTGCCAGGCTCCGCGTATCCATAATTTCGATCCGCGGATAGCGCGAGTAAAACGGATAGGGCATGTCAGCACGAAACCTATCCGCAGTATCTGCGCAATCCGCGGATCAAACCGCCAGCCCCAACCTCGAAGCTCAGGTGCTGCGACGCCCGGCCCCCCCCCCCCCCTTCCCCCCCCCGCGGGGCGCGCGAGAAACGCGGGAGGGCCGGCCGCCCCAAACCCCCCCGCGGTACCTGCGCACACAAACCGCCAGCCCCAACCTCGAAGCTCATATGATGCGACAGCCGCCAGGCTCCACGTATCCATCTTCGGTTCCACAACGTTACTAAAGCTAGAGCATCGGCTCGACGAGCTGGGTTAACATGGCAGAGAGATGCTGCGCCCAGCCTTCGCGCCGATCTTTTTTTGGCCCCACGTCTAGCATCGCAGACAGGAGAAACGTCATGAACCGCATCCTACTCCGCTCCGTCGTGTTAGCCCTGGCGCTCGTCTTCGTCGCGGCGTGCGGCGGCGGCGCGCCGGCCGCGTCTACCGACACAGGCGCGACGCCGGGCGCCGCCGAGGCGCGCCCGGCCAACTCCAGGCCAGCCGCCGAGGTCGACCCCACCAAGGCGCCCGAGCCGACGACGGCGCCCGCCGACGAGACCCGCGACGTGCAGGACATTAACAGCAGCCTCGACGCGCTCGCGAGCTATCGCCTGCGCTTCACCTTCACATTCGACGGTAAGGACGACCAGGGCCAGCCGCAGAAGGGCGGCATGGAGTGGGTTCAGGAAGTGATCAGGGAATCGAAGGACCAGCACATCCGCTTCGCATCCACCGGCGACGCGGCCAAGGAGGGTGGGCAGAGCGGCGCCTTCGAGCTGTACCAGGTCGGCGGAACCTCCTACATCTACTCGCCCGACGGTCAGGCCGACCAGAAGTGCATCGGCATGGCCAGCGGCCAGGGCGGCCAGGACACCGGCGCGTTCTTCAAGCCGAGCGATATTGTCGGCGGCCTGAGCAAGGCCACGCTGGCCGGCAAGGGCGAGACCGTCAACGGCGTGGTGTCCGACCACTACACCTTCGACCAGGGCGGCATCTCGTTCGCGACCTTCTCCTCGGCCAAAGGCGATATCTGGCTGGCCCAGGACGGCGGGTTCCTGGTCAAGTACGTCGGCACCGCCACCGGCAAGGACAGCATTCTGTCGGGCAAGGCGGCCGAGGGCACCTTCACCTGGGAGTACAATGTCGAGGATGCTAACAAGGTCGAGGCGATCGAGCTGCCGAAGGAGTGCGCCGGCCAGACGCCGGCAGGCGACATCCCTGTGCCGGAGAACGCTACTGAGCGGAACAGCTTCGGCAAGATGCTGACCTACAAGAGCCCCGAAGCGCCGGCCGATGTCGCCGCGTTCTACAAGAAGGCGATGGAGAGCCAGGGCTGGGCTGCCGGCGACGCCAGCGAGATGGGCGATCTTCAGTCGCTCAGCTTCAGCAAGGATGGCCGCAAGCTCACGATCACTGTCACAAAGGAAGGTCCGGGCGGATCGACCGTGCTGATCAACGAGGAGTAGGGCTCCTGAGGGGAATGATGACCGCGGTCTTCCGGTTCACGCTGACAACAATAGCTCTCGCGCTTGTGCTGACGGCCTGCGACGGCCAGCCGTCAGCACAGCCGTCGCCCGCTCCTGCGCTGCCTGGCGCGCAGCCCGGCCAACAGCCATCGCTTCCGCCGATCGAGCGCCCCACCCGGTCGCCTGTCTTGCCTACGGCCACCGCGTCACCTGAGGCCCGGCCCAGCGCGTCGCCAACGCCCACCGCTATCCCAGCAGCCACAGCCACGCCCGCACCGACCGCCACGCCTACGTCCGCAAATGCGGCTGAGCGGCGCTACGTCTTCCCCGTCCGCAGCGACGGCACGGTCGGCTACGGTCGATCGCATCACGACTACCCGGCCGCCGACATCTTCTGCCCGATCGGCAGCGAGTTTCTGGCGGTCACCGACGGCGTAGTCGACTTCGTCAGCGACACGGACACCTGGGACCCGCGGGTGAACGACGGCGCCACGCGCGGGGGGCTGTCGATCGCGATCGTCGGCGACGACGGGGTGCGCTACTACGGCTCGCACCTCTCCAAGATCGCCGAGGGGATCGCGCCCGGTACGCGCGTGCGGGCCGGCGATCTGCTCGGCCTGACCGGCAAGAGCGGCGATGCCCGCACGACCGACCCGCACCTGCACTTCGGGATCTCACACCCGACCACGCCCGACGACTGGGCGGTCCGCCGCGGCGAGGTCGCGCCCTACACCTACTTGAGAGCCTGGCAGCGTGGCGAGAATGTCACGCCCGAGCTTACAAGGTGACATGGTGAGGGGGTGACATGGTGAATCGGGTTTTCCGATACTGTCACCATGTCACCATGTCACCGTGTCACGACTTAAGCTGCCGCACCGTCTCCTCGTCCAGCCGCCGCACCACCGCAACCATCAGCCTGGCCGCGTTGTCGAAGTCGTCGCGATGCATGATCGCGGCGTGGGTGTGGATATAGCGCACCGGCACCCCAACCACCAGCGAGGGCACGCCGGCGCCGAAGAGGTGCATCTTGCCGGCATCGGTGCCGCCGGCCGGGATCAGGTCGAACTGGAGCGGGATATCCTCGGCGCGCGCGATGTCGATCACCAGGTCGCGCAGGCCGGTGTGCGGGATCATGCTCGCGTCGTATAGCAAGATCACCGGCCCGCCGCCGAGCTTGCCCTGGGCCTCGTCGGGGCCGATCCCCGGCGTATCGCCGGCGATGCCCGTGTCGAGCGCGAAGCCGATATCCGGCCCGATCAGGTTGCTGGTCGTCTGCGCGCCGCGCAGCCCGACCTCCTCCTGAACGTTGCCGACGGCGTAGACCTCGTTCGGGTGGGGCTGGCCCTTCAGCCGCCGCAGGACCTCGATCGCCAGCGCGCAGCCGAAGCGGTTGTCCCACGCCTTGGCCATCAGTAGCTTCTCGTTCTTCATCACCGTAAACGGGCAGACGGGCACGACCGGGTCGCCGGGGCGGATGCCGTACGACTCGGCCTCGGCGCGCGAGCCGGCGCCAACGTCGATGTACATATCTCGCTTATCGTAGACCTTCTTGCGCTCCTCAGGCGTGAGCAGGTGCGGCGGCTTGGAGCCGATCACGCCCGGCACCACGCCATCGCGCGTGTGCACCTCGATCCGCTGGGCCAGCATCACCTGCTCCCACCAGCCGCCCAGCGTCTGGAACTTGAGATAGCCCTGGTCGGTGATCCGCGTGACCATGAAGCCAATCTCGTCCAGGTGGCCGGCCAGCGCCACCTTCGGCCCGCCCGCCTTGCCGACCTTGCGGCCGACGATCGAGCCGATGTTGTCGGTCGTGATCTCGCCCAGCGGCTCCAGATAGCCGCGCATCACGCGGCGCGCCGGCCCCTCGAAGCCCGAGACGCCAGGCGCATCGGTCAGGTCTTTGAGCAGCTTGAGTGTCTCATCCATCGAATACCGTCCTCTCGACATTTGAGGTTGCGGCAATGCAACCTGGAGGCGTATGCGTCAGGTCGACTGGTACAGCCCGTGCTTGGCGATATACTCGACGACGGCATCGGGCGTCTGGTAGCGGATCGGCAGGCCGGCAGCGACCCGCCGGCGCAGCGTGCTGCTGGAAATAGCCAGTTTCGGGCCTTCGATCACCGTCAGCCGTCCCGCTGAGCCAGGCAGCGCGCCGGCGAGTCGCGCGGCGTCAGGCGCGAAGCCAGGCCGGCCGACCGCGACGATCTGCGCCAGCTCGACGATCCGCGCGGCCGCGTGCCAGCGCGGCAGGTCGGCCAGCGCGTCGGCCCCGAGGATGAAGAACAGCTCGGGGCCACACGTCGCCCAGAGCGACTCGAGCGTCGTCGCCGTGTAGGATGGGCCGGGCCGGTCGAGCTCGATCGGCGAGACCGCGAACGCGGCGTTCGATTGGCAGGCCAGCTCTGCCATTGCCAGGCGCTGCTCCGGCGCGGCGGCGTGCCCGCTGCGCTTGAGCGGCTGCTGCGCCGCCGGCACGAACAGAACGCGATCGAGGCGCAGCGCGACGCGCGCCTCCTCGGCGATCGCCAGGTGGCCGTAGTGGATCGGGTCGAAAGAGCCGCCGAAAATGCCGGTGCGCGCGTTCATGGACCGGATTATATCACGCCCCAAACAAAAGACGGTCGGGCAGAGGCTGCCCGACCGTCTCAGCTCGAAAAGCACGTGTCAGCGATTCTGAAGCTCGATCTCCATACCCTCCTGGAGGAGATTCCATACCAGCCAGGGCAGCATGCGCTGATCCTCGGGCACCAGGTCCTCGGTATAGGTGCGGATGAGCTCGGCGACGTCCTGGCGAGTCAGCCGGTAGGCGTGGCGGCCCAGCTTCTGATACAGCTGGAGCGCCAGCAAATCGGTCAGCTCGTGCAGGTCGCGCTCGGGCAGCAGCCCATCGGTTGAATACTGGCGTCCGCGCATAGCCGCTCGCTCCTACTCATCAGCCGCGCGCGAGCCACGGCGGCGCTGCTCGGCCTGGTAGTGGCGCGCCTCGCGCGGGTCGGCGCGCGGGTCGGTGCGGGCGCCCTGGCGGCGCGGCTCGCCGCGATCGGCTGGCGCCTGCAGCGCCATCTCGCGGCGCTCGGCCTCGGGGCGGGTCGTCAACGTCGAGCGCGTCAGGCTCTCGCTGATATACTCCAGCACGTCCCGAATATCCTCATTGTCATCCAGCATGCCATCGAACGGCATCGCGACGCCGCTGACCGTCTTGACCGTCTGCCCGACCTCGCGCAGCGTCCGGTCGATCCCGCCGACCAGGCTGCGCATCACCGCGGCCAGCTCCTCGCGCTCCTCGACCGTCAGGTTCGCGAAGCCGACCAGCGCCTTCTCCTGAGCCCGCAGCAGCGTCGCCCGCAAGATCGCGATATCGGCCTGCGTCTGCAGCTCGTAGCGCTTGACCAGGTGCGCCTGTCGCACCTGCTCGACTAGCTCGTCAGACGAGACCGGCGTCCACAGCAGCGCCGGGATGATGATGAAGCCGATCATGCCGATCAGCACCTGCTGGTAGACCAGCCCGCTGTCGGCGACGACCTGCTGCGCGGCCCACCAGCTCCATTGGATCTGGAACGAGTAGTACAGCAGATAGATCGAGCACCCCACCACGACCACATACCCCCAGGTCTTGGCGTTGACCTTCTGGAGCAGCATCCCGCCGGGGCTCCAGGGGATGAGAAAGCTGACCAGGCTGGGCGGCGCCAGCACCAGGATGGCGGTGAACGCGATCGCCACAACCTTGTTACCGGGGATCAGGGTCGACTGGACTCCCCACCAGTAGACCGCCGACCCGCCCATCGCAATCAGCGCCAGGATCGCGAGCAATGTCTTGGATGTGAATTGGAGTGATGGGCTGCGGCGGCGCTGACTCCGCATCATGTCGAGGTAACGGCTGCTCACGAAAGCCTCCTTGCTTCATTGTGGTAGCGGACGTCGCCGGCGGCGATACATACAATAGTATAGCTTAATCCCATAGCGATCCTCGATTGTCCTCAAAAGAGAAAAAGCCCACCGGACACTCTCTACAGGGGTCCGTTGGGCGGTGATGTGTCACTGAGTTGTGGAAGATGGGCTGGCCACTAGACACCATCTACTTTGGTACAACGGACTCGGTCTGCACGACGTAGGCCTCAACGCTGTCGGTATACCCGGCGCTCTTCATGCGCTCGCGCAGCGCGTCGGAGATCGCCGTCAGCCCATAATCGGCATTGATCCGATACGGCACCTCGAGCGCCGCAAGATTGCTGCCGCGGAGCGAGAAGGTCGCCTGGACGTTGAACGAGCCAATCAAGCTGCCGATCTCGAGCATCTGGCCGGTCAGCGGGTCGAACCACAGCAGCGGCACCGGGCCTTGCGCGGTGTACGCGCGCGGCGGCTCGATCGCCTGGCGCCGCAGCTGCTGCGCCCGCCAGCGCTGCTCATTGCTGATCGGCACTGCCGTCTGCGGGATTACCAGCACAGCCGGCGTGGGGCTTGTCGATAAGCCAAGCGCCGGCGAGACGGCAGTCGGCGGCAACGCCGTGGGCTGACGCTGATCTGTAGGCAATTCCTGGGCCGGCAGCGCGGTTTCTGCGCCGGCCGGCACGCTAGTTGCTATAGACGGTGTCGTCGCATTGGTCGGGCGCGGCGTGATGGACGTTTGGGTCGCTCCTGACATTGCGGTCGGGCTGATCTGCAGCGGTTGCCCGCAGCCAGCCACTACCAGCACAGCCAACACAAACCATCGGTGACGCACCACATTCCACGTTAATAAGGGACTTTCGAATAAATAACTGTTCCGGGAGGTTGGGGATCGCCTGTGTTCGCTCCAGATCTCCCAGGGCTGAGAGTTCAATGTGGCTTCGCCAGGCCCGAACCCCCACCACCAAGCTCATACAAAAAGAAGACCTTTTGTTGCAAGTTGCATTTTAGCACAGATGAGCTATTGCGTCAACGGCATCTGAGTGAACGATACGACGCACCGGCGTTGCGCTTATGTTGATCCGTCTCACTGTACATCACATTTAACCATTTCGCAACTAACCGCAAGTCCTACTCCCTGGGAAAACTACTACATACTGTGGTCCAGGCGTGCCCTGCCTGATGTCTTTTACAGTTTGCGCCTCCCAGGCTGACACCAGACCAATTGTTCTTACCATTGGAGAGAGGTAAACATAGCTTATAATGCTACACCATGAAGAAACACTTGTCAATACAGTTCATGCAGATCGGGAGCTGCTGCTATCCGGCAGTTGCACAGGGGGCGTGTCATAGCATAAGCGGCTGCGAGATCGGCGGGGCGCCCACGCGCGCGCCGTGCTTGCGCCAACAACACCGCCGGCATATGCATTCGCAAAAGCTTGACAACTGTGATATACTATCGGCACAAGCGAAGCGTTGCATTGGCATCCTCCATCGCTTGTGCCGATAGTGCTACCCCGTGCTATCACATTGGTCGACATCCCCCTGGCTGTGTTCTGAGCTTCTTCCGCTGCATTTGCGCGGTCGTGCATGCACGATGCAGCCCGGCGCAGACCTCAGATTGTGACAATGATCCAGTCATCCACAAACATCCTCGGCGATAGATGGCGCGTTCGTGCTGACTGTAAAGCGGCGGGGTGCGATCCGTTAATTCTGTGTGCCCAATGATGGGGCCAGTTGGGCCGTAGGGTCGTCTTCTGTGAATTCGATCGCATGTTTTATGATGGAAGCCGGCGCATGAGTCTGCCGGCGAGGAGCGATGTGTGCCACGCATACGAACCAAGACTAATCATGAGGTACCGGTAGTGGAGTATGCCGATACCAGGGAGAAAGCGCCGGTGGTCAATGTCGCAGAGTTGGAGACGAAGACTCTCAACGATCTGCGTGAGATGGCCCGCGCCAGCGGCATCAGCGGCGTCAGCGGGCTCAAGAAGCAGGATCTGATCTTTAAGCTGCTACAGGCGCAGACCGAAGAAGCAGGCCACAGCCTCAGCGATGGCGTGCTGGATATCGTCTCCGACGGCTTTGGCTTCTTGCGTGGCCCACGCTTGCTCCCCGGCCCCGATGACGTGTACGTCTCACAATCGCAGATCCGCCGCTTCGGCCTGCGCACGGGCGATCGCGTGTGGGGCCAGATCCGGCCGCCAAAAGAGAGCGAGCGCTACTTCTCGCTGCTGCGGGTCGAGCTTGTCAATGATATGGACCCCGAGACGGCGCGCAAGCGCCCGTCGTTCGACCAGCTTACGCCGATCTTCCCCAACGAGCAGTTGCATCTCGAGACCGAGCCGAACGTGCTGGCGACCCGCCTGGTCGATCTGATCGCGCCGATCGGGCGCGGCCAGCGCGGCCTGATCGTGTCGCCGCCCAAGGCCGGCAAGACACTGCTGCTCAAGGCGATCGCCAACGGTATTACGGCCAACCACCCGGATATTCACCTGATGGTCCTGCTGATCGGCGAGCGGCCGGAAGAGGTCACCGACATGAAGCGCTCGGTCAAGGGCGAGGTGATCTCCTCAACCTTCGACGAGCCGGTCGAGGATCACACCAAGGTCGCCGAGATGACGCTCGACCGCGCCAAGCGGCTGGTCGAGGGTGGGCAGGACGTGGTGATCCTGATGGACTCGATCACCCGCCTGGCGCGCGCCTACAACCTGGACATGCCACCCAGCGGGCGCACGCTCTCGGGCGGTATCGACCCGGTGGCGCTCTACCCGCCCAAGCGCTTCTTCGGCGCCGCCCGTAATATCGAGAACGGCGGCTCGCTCACGATCATCGCGACCTGCCTGGTCGACACCGGCAGCCGTATGGACGACGTGATCTATGAAGAGTTCAAAGGCACCGGCAACATGGAGCTGCATCTCGATCGCAAGCTCGCCGAGAAGCGCGTGTTCCCGGCGATCGATATCACCCGCAGCGGCACGCGCCGCGAGGAGCTGCTGCTCGGCGACAGCCTGCGCCAGGTCTGGACGCTGCGCCGCATGGTCAGCATGCTCGGCGAGAACGAGGGCACCGAGCTCGTGCTGACACGTATGTCCAAGACCCGCACCAACACCGAATTTCTCGCCACACTGACGAAAGCAAACTGACGGAGAGCCTTCGTATGCGATGCACCAACTGTGACGCGGAGCTTGCTCCAAACACCCGGTTCTGCACCCGCTGCGGCACCCCGGTGGCCGCAACTCCGCCTCCGACGCCAGTGACACCAGTAGGAGGTGCGACATCTATGTCTGATCCAGCTGCATACACCAACCAGCCGGGCCAGCGGCTGGACCTGCCGCCGCCAACCGTGGCGATGCGCGGCAAGGGCACGACCGGCATGGAGTTCCAGATCATTGGGACTACGCTCCAGGCGGTGATCCTTGAGCTCGATCCGGGCGAGACGGTCTACTCCGAGAGCGGCGGTATGGCCTGGATGAGCGGCAATATTACGATGCAGACCAGCGGGCGAGGCGGCGGCCTGGGCGGCATGTTCAAGCGCGCCATCTCGGGCGAGTCGCTGTTCCTGGTCGAGTACACCTCGCAGGGCGGCAAGGGCATCGTCTCCTTCGCCTCGGATTTCCCCGGCAAGATCGTGCCGGTCTATCTGGGCGAGGGCCAGCAGATGATCGCGCAGCGGACGGCGTTCCTGTGCGCCGAGAAGACCGTCACGCTCGACATCGCGTTCCGGCGCAAGCTCGGCGCGGGCTTCTTCGGCGGCGAGGGCTTTGTGATGCAGCGGCTGACCGGCCCCGGCATCGCGTTTGTCTGCCTCGACGGCGAGATCATGGAGTACACGCTCGGCCCCGACCAGCTGCTGAAGGTCGACACCGGGCACGTCGCGATGTACGAGCCGACCGTGTCGTTCGACATCGAGATGATGAAAGGCTTCCGCAACATCCTGTTCGGCGGCGAGGGCCTGTTCCTGGCCACGCTGCGCGGGCCGGGCCGCATCTGGCTGCAGACAATGCCGACGATGAACCTGGCCAAGGCGATCGCCGAGTACCTGCCGAAGACGTCGTCGAGCTCGGGCAGCGGCCCCAGCATCAACCTCGGGAATTTGCTGGGCGACTAGCGCGTTTATGGACCAAGGACCAGGGACCAAGGACCAAAAGTGCAGCAGCATTTGGTCTTTGGTCCTTCGTCGTTGGTCTTCCAGCTCTAGATTCAATACCCTTCAAATACGGCTGAAATGAACGCTGGCCACGAAGACTCGAAGACTTCAGGAAGACCTGCATTCTTGGTGTCTTTGAGTCTTCGTGGTTAATTGATTGGCTCTGGATTCCGGCGGCACGCAGGTTGCCTCAATCGCTCCCCACAAGGAACAGGAGTGCCCGATGACCGAGAACGAGCGGATTGCCAATACGCCGTCATCGACCGGCGAGACCCTGCGCGAGCGGGCGATGCGAGTCTATGAGTTGCTGGGCGAGGTATACGGCATCAAGCCCTGGAAGCCGCGCCGCGATCCGCTGCACGAGCTGATCTCGACTATCCTGTCGCACCGCACCACCCAGGCGAACGAGGCCAAAGCCTTCGACCGGCTCTGGCAGAAGTACGGCAGTTGGGCGGCGATCGGCGATGCGCCGGTGGCCGAGATCGCCGAGGCGATCGCGCCGGCAAACTGGCCCGAGGTTAAGGCGCCCCGCATCAAGGCGGTGCTGGCGCGGATCGCCGCGGAGCGCGGCGCCCCGACGATCGACTTCCTAGCCGATCTGCCGGCCGAGCAGGGGCTGGCCTGGCTCGAGTCGCTGCCGGGGGTCGGCCCGAAGACGGCCTCGCTGGTGCTGCTGTTCTGCTTTCGCAAGCCGGTGCTGCCGGTCGACACGCACGTCCACCGCGTCAGCCAGCGGATCGGGCTGATCGGGCCGCGCGCCACGCCCGAGCAGGCCCACGCGCTGTTGCTCGACCTGCTGCCGCGCGACGCCGACGTGCTGTGGAACTTCCACCTCAACATGCTGCGCCACGGGCAGCTGATCTGCGTCTGGGCTACGCCGCGCTGCGACCGCTGCGCCCTGCGTGAGCACTGCGACTACGCCCGCGAGCATCGGCCCGAGGAGACCAGGAGACCAGGAGACCAGGAGACAAGGTAGCCCAAGCCCCTAGCCCCAAGCCTTAAGCCCCTAGCCCCAAGCCTCAAGTCCCTAGCCCCATCGGCGTTCCCCCGCTCGCGCGTTCATGGTACAATACGCGTCGCTACTAACAACGCTCACTGAGGGGCTATAACGGCTATGTCCGCGCTTGCTCGTTTCGAGTCGTTCATGGAAAACATGGTCGAGGGGTCGGTTGCGCGGCTATTCCGCAGCCCTGTTCAGCCCGCCGAGATCGCCAAGCGGCTCGAGCGGGCGATGGAGACCCAGCAGACCATCAGCGTGCGCCGCGTGATCGTGCCGAATATCTACCGCGCGTTCCTCAACCCGCAGGATTTTGCGGCGTTTGGGCCGATCCGCGGCGAGATGGAGCGCGAGATGTCCACCTACCTGGCCGAGCTGGCCCAGGAGCGCGGCTTCACGATGCTGGAGCACCCGCGCGTCGAGCTGGCGTCGGACGCGAGCGTGCCGCGCCACACGATCCAGGTGGTCGCTGAGACTGCCAGCGCCGGGCCGACGGCCGACGCCGGCCACACCCAGGTGTTTCAGCCGCCCGCGACGCCGGCCGCGCAGGCGCGAACGCGGCTGCTGCTGGCCACCGGCTCGGGCACGCACGTCATTCCGCTCGAGAGCACGCAGATCACGATTGGACGCGGGCTCAACAACGACGTGATCCTGGAGGACACGCGCGTCTCGCGGCACCATGCCCAGCTGCGCTACCGCGCGCGGCGCTTCTGGGTGACCGATCTCGGCTCGACCAACGGCACCTACGTCAACGGCGAGCCGGTCCAGGAGCAGGCGCTGGGCGATGGCGACACGCTTTCGCTGGGCGGGCTTGAGCTGACCTTTAAAGAGGCCTGAGCCGTGGCCAGGCTGCCACGCTAATGCGTTGGGACGCTCTAACGCTACAGTTATGCCAAACCTTACTACCTTCTCGGTCGACATCTTTGTACTGCTGCTGCGCATCGCGATCGTGCTGCTGCTGTATTTTTTTCTCTGGCAAGTGCTGCGCTTCGTGATGCGCGACCTGCGACTGAGCGGGCAGCCGGCCGGCGCCGGCGCCGGCAGCCCGTACGGCCAGCTGGTGGTGCTGCGCGCCGGATCGAGCGGCGTGTCGGCCGGGAAGCTGTTCCCGCTCGGCCCGAGCAACATTATCGGGCGCAGCATGGAGAACTGCGAGATCGCGCTGAACGACTCCTTCCTCTCGGCACAGCATGCGCGGCTCGAGCTGCAGGGCGACGCGTGGCTGCTCGAGGATCTGGGCAGCACTAACGGCACCTTCGTGAACGAGATCGAGGTGCGCGACGCGACCAGCATCGGTGAGGGCGATGTTATCCGCGTCGGGCGGGTGGAGATGCGCCTGATTCGCTAGCGTTCGGCGGTGAATTCGTCGCGCCGCGGCGCGGCCGCGCCTACGCCCTGGTGATTACAGAGCCGTGCGCGCCATGTCCGCGCGTTTGCACGCCATTTCACTATGTGATATACTTATCAAAGTCGTTACTTTCCAAACTAATTCACAACCTTAGCGCCCAGTCTGGCTGCCGGCTCGTCGTTCGTGCTGCTGTGGGCCATGCCCTTCTAAGCAGCAATCGCGCGACGTATAGTAGTGCCGTGGAAACCCTGCAATGTAGGCATCCGCTGCTTCCCCGGCGAACGTACATATAAGACATGGTGCGGCGCCTGGGTGTGGCTGGCCTGATACTGCATAACGAAGGAGCGCAGCCGTGCTTGCTAACTACGCGTTTATTGGCATCTTCTTTATCGCCGCGGCCTCGTTTCCGCTCCTCCCACTGGTCGGCGCCTACTTCCTGCGCCCGCGGCGGCCCACCGAGATCAAGCTCGATACCTACGAGTGCGGGCTCGAGGCGATCGGCGATATCTGGGTGCAGTTCAAGGTTCAGTACTACCTGTACGCGCTGGCGTTCGTCGTCTTCGATATCGAGGTCGTCTTCCTGTACCCGTGGGCGGTCGCATACAACCAGCTCGGCCTGTTCGCGCTGGTCGAGATGGCGATCTTCCTATTCATCCTGATCGGCGGCCTGGTCTACGCCTGGAAGAAGGGCGCGCTCGAGTGGGTCTAAGCGTAGTCAGAAGTCGGAAATCAGTCGTCAGTACCAGCGAACATCATTGTTGATCTCTGGCTGCCGACTACCGACTACCGACTACCGACTACCGACTACCGACTACCGACTACTGGCTACTGACTACTGACTACAAGGTGGAACGATGGCTGACGACAAAGAGACACAGCTTGAGCTTGAGAAGCAAGGCGTTTTCTTATCCACGATCAACCGTTTCTACAACTGGGGCCGGCGCTCGTCGGTCTGGCCGATGGCCTTCGGGCTTGCCTGCTGCGCGATCGAGATGATGGCGACCGGCCTCTCGCGATATGACCTGGCCCGCTTCGGCGCCGAGATGTTCCGCGCATCGCCGCGCCAGGCCGACCTGATGATCGTCGCCGGGACGGTGACGAAGAAGATGGCCCCGCAGGTGGTGCGGCTCTACAACCAGATGCCCGAGCCGCGCTACGTAATCTCGATGGGCGCCTGCGCGACCTCGGGCGGGCCGTTCCGCGACGGCTACAACGTGCTGCGCGGGATCGACCTGTTCCTGCCGGTCGACGTCTACATCCCCGGCTGCCCGCCGCGGCCCGAGGCGCTGCTGCACGCGCTGATGACGCTGCAAGCCCAGATCGACGACCAGAAGCTCAACCGCGTGCGCTGGTATGGCCGGCGCGAGGCGAAGGACTTCCCGGTGCCGACCTTCGGCAAGCTTGGCCTCGAGATCGACGGCAGGCTGATCGACCCGGTCGGCGGGCTCCCGCTGGTCAGCCCGTACAGCTCGCCGGTGGCCGGCGAGGAGCGCACCGGCGTGATCGAGCACCCCGAGATGGCGCGCCAGTTCCCGATCATGGACGACAGCGTCGAGCTGGAGGGGCCGAACAAGGCGGCGGGCGTCGCGCCCGAGATCGCGATCGACGACCTGAAGCGCAAGGCGGAGGTGACGCATGCCTAGCATGAGCGTCAGCGAGCTGAAAGAGCGGCTCATCCGCGATCTGCCCGGCGCGCTGGCGCCCGCGCGCGTGAAGGAGCCGGCCGCCCACAACGGCGACGGTGCCGAGCCCAAGGCAGCCCACGGCAAGGGTAAGAAGGGCGAAGAGGGGCCGCCCGATCTGCTGGCGACCGCCGACGCGGTGGTGCTGGCCGAGCGCATCCCCGACGTCGCACGCTATGTGCGCGATACGCTGGGCTACGAGCTGCTCAGCAACATCACCGCCGTCGACTACCTGGCCGACGGCGTGATCGAGCTGGTGTACCACTTCATGCACCTCGACGGCGGCCCGCCGCTCGTGATCAAGACCCGCGTGCCGCGCGATCGCGCCGTCGTTCCCGCGCTGACGCCGTTCTGGCCGGGCGCCGACCTGCAGGAGCGCGAGGCCTACGATATGTACGGCGTCGACTTCCCCGGACACCCGAACCTGACCCGCATCTATATGTGGGATGAGTTCGAGGCCTTCCCGATGCGCAAGGACTTCCCGAAGCAAGGCGACAAATATCTCGGCGACGGAGAGGAGTAGCCAGTATGCAGTAGCCAGTATGCAGTAGCCAGTTGTCATACTGCCGACTGCCGACTGCCGACTGCCGACTGCCGACTGAAAGCTATGCTAAAAACAGAAGAGCTCCAGATCAATATCGGCCCGCAGCACCCTTCGACGCACGGGGTGTTCCGCATGGTCGTGACTGTCGACGGCGAGACGATCGTTGACCTCAAGCCGGTGTTTGGCTACCTGCACCGCAACCACGAGCAGCTCGGCGAGGTGTCGACCTACATCCAGTCGATGCCGTTTACCGACCGGCTCGACTACTTCAACTCGATGGCCAACAACTACGGCCTGTCGCTCGCGGTCGAGAAGCTGGCCGGGATCGAGGTGCCGCAGCGCGCGAACTACATCCGCGTGCTGATGAACGAGCTGTCGCGCATCCTCAACCACGCCACCGCCGTCGCCTTCATGATCAACGACATGGGCGCCTGGCAGACGCCGCTGGCGTTCGGCATGCGCGAGCGCGAGAAGATCCTCGACCTGTTCGAGATGGCCAGCGGCGCGCGTATGATGTGCAACTACTTCCGCTTCGGCGGGATCGTGCGCGACCTGCCGGCCGAGTTCATGCCGCTGCTGAAGGACCTGATGCGGGGCCTGCCACCCTTCTTCGACGAGTTCGAGCGGCTGCTGCGCGAGAACGAGATCCTGCGCATCCGCTCGGAGGGCGTCGGCATCCTACCGAAGGAGGTGGCTACCTCCTACAGCGTCACCGGGCCGGTGCTGCGCGCCTCGGGCATCGCCTACGACGTGCGCAAAGCCGAGCCGTACGGCGTCTACGACGAGCTGGACTTCGACGTGCCGATCGGCTCGGTCGGCGATGTGTACGACCGCTTCCTGGTGCGGATCGAAGAGATGCGCCAGAGCTATCGGATCGTCCAGCAGGTGATCGAGCGGCTGCCCGATACGACCGGCGGGCACATCAACCCGGCGATGGCCAATATCGGCAAACAGAAGGCGCTGCGCCCGCCGGTGGGCGACGTCTACGGCCGGGTCGAGACCCCCAAGGGCGAGCTGGGCTTCTACCTGGTGAGCGATGGGTCGACTCGCCCGTACCGCTACAAAGTGCGCGCGCCGTCGTTCATCAACCTGTCGCCGCTCGGCGATATGTGCCGCGGCCACAAGGTCGCCGATATGGTCGTCATCCTTGGCAGTATCGATATTGTGATGGGCGAGGTCGACCGCTAAGGAAGTTCTAAGTTTTGAGTTCTAAGTTCTGAGTTGTAGGCGTAGCCTCGCCCCAAACTCAAAACTCAAAACTCAAACCTCAAAACTCTAGAAGGTATGGATATGACGGTTGAGTTCACGCGCGGAAAAGCCTACGTCATCGATCGGGGCAAGCCCAAGCTGCGCGCCGGCCAGGGCATGTTGGCCGGCCTGGATGTCGTGATCAAGCACTTCGTCAGCGCGTTTGGCAAGAAGCTTGAGAATGGCAGCGAGACCAGCGGCGTCTTTACGGTGCAGTACCCCGAGGAGCGCCTGGCGATGCCGGAGGCGTTTCGCAACTTCCCGATCCTGCTGTTCGACGACGCGACCGGCCACGAGCTGTGCACCTCGTGCTTCCAGTGCGAGCGCATCTGCCCGCCGCAGGTGATCCATATGACTCAGGCGACCGACCCGGCGACCGGCAAGGCGGTGCCGGCGGTGGCCGAGTTCATGATCGAGTACGACGCCTGCATGAGCTGCGGCCTGTGCGCCGAGGTCTGCCCGTTCGACGCGATCAAGATGGACCACGAGTTCGAGCTGTCGACCTCCGACCACAGCAGCATGACGGTCAATAAGGCTGGTCTTGACCGGCCGGTCTCGTACTACCAGGCGCTCGCCCCGACCTTCTGGTCGCAGGTGAAGGACGGCGCGTACAAGAAGCTCCAGGGCAACATGAAGCGCCGCTCCGGCACGATCGGCATCTCGCCGAACGCGCTCGACAAGATCAAGAAGGCCACGCCGGCCGCCAGGCCGGCCGCCGCAGCTGCGGCGGCGCCCAAGGCGGCCAAGCCCGCCGCGCCGGTGGCGGCAGTCGGCAAGAGCATGTCCGAGGACAAGCTGGCCCGCCTGCAGGCGATCCGCGCCGCGAACGCCGCCAAGAGCGGCGGCGCCGTGGCGGATGTCGAGGAGCCGGTCGTCGCGGGCGACGAGCCGACGGCCGCGGAGGCGCCGCCGCGCGCCCCGGCTGGCGCGGCGCCGTCAGGCGACGGCGCGGGCATCCCGTTCAGCGCCGCCAACCTGCTCGGCGGCGTCCCTGCGGGCACGGTTATGTCCGAGGACAAAATCGAGCGTCTGAAGTCGATCCGCTCGGGCAACCTGGCGAAGCGTGGATGAGCGTAGGAAGCGCCGGGCGTATCGCCGCGCCCCGATGGGGAGAACGGGCGTATGCGCCCGGTGACATAGACGCCCCAACAGTAGAGGTTACGTAATGGTTGACGCACTACAGTCGCTGCTCAGCGGACTGCTGCCCAGCTGGCTCATCAGCGTGATCGCCTACCTGATCGTGACGACGATCATCTTGATTGTTACCCCGGTGACCTTCATGCTCATGACCTGGTTCGAGCGCAGGATGGTCGCGCGCATGCAGGACCGCCTCGGGCCGAACCGGGTTGGCCCGGCCGGCCTGCTGCAGGCGGTGGCCGACGGCGTCAAGATGTTCACGAAAGAGGACATCACGCCGCGCACGGCCGACCGATGGGTCCACCTGATCGCGCCGCTGGTCGCCACCGCGCCGGTGATCTTCCTGTTCGCGGTCGTGCCGTGGGGCCGCGGGATGTCGCCATCCAACACCAACATCAGCGCCCTGTTCATCGTCGCGATCTCGTCGATCTCGGCGGTCGGCCTGATGATGGGCGGCTGGGGCTCGAACAACAAGTTCGCGCTGCTCGGCGCGATGCGCGCGGTGGCGCAGATGGTCTCGTACGAGATCCCGGCCGTGATCGCGCTGCTCGGCATGGTGCTGTTCACCAGCACGATGAACCTGAACCAGTACTCCGATCTGCAGGCCGGCATTCCGATCCTGGGTAGCACGCTGGCCTCGGTCGGCGTGCCGGACCTGGGGCTGGGCTGGTTCGTCTTCACGCCGATCGGACTGATCGGCTTCTTCATTTTCTTCATGTGCGTGCTCTCCGAGGGCGAGCGCACGCCGTTCGACATCCCCGAGGCCGACTCGGAGATCGTCGCCGGCTACATGACTGAGTACAGCGGCATGAAGTTCGCCGTGTTCTACATGGGCCAGTTCCTGTTCAACTACGCGCTCTCGATGGTCACTTCGATCCTCTTTTTAGGCGGCTGGAACGGGCCGGGGGTCGGGCTGCTGGTGAGCGCCGGGCTGCCGATCCTCGCGAATATCCTCTCGGTCGTCTACCTGCTGCTGAAGGCCTGGTTCCTGTTCTTCGTGATGATCTGGCTGCGCGGCGCGTTCCCGCGGCTGCGCGTCGATCAGCTGATGGCCTTCGCGTGGAAGTTCCTGCTGCCGCTGGCGCTGATCAACATCCTCAGCATCGCGCTGTGGGTCGCGATTATGCTCTGGGGCAGCGACCCGAAATGGACGCTGAGCCTCTCGATCGGCGGCGCGAACCTGCTGGGCTGGCTCGAGACCCTGCCGACTTGGGGCCGGCAGCTGCTGGGCGTGCTGGTGACGGGCATTATTAACGCCGCGGCGTTGTACTGGGTGCTGCAGATCAATCGCCGCCGGCCAGGCGAGACCGCCGTCGAGCTGGCGCAGGATCAGGCCTTTGGCGTGGCGTCGCTGCCATAGCGCGGCGAAGGACGAAGGACCAAGGGTGAGGGTGCAGATACGAACGAAAGGCGCGCTGGTCTTTCGTCCTCGGTCATCGACAAGGGATTCATATGAACGTTCTGATTATGGTCATCTTCCTGGTGCTGTCGGCGTTCACGCTGGCGGCCGGCCTGATGGTTGTGACCGTCAAGAATATCATCCATTCGGCCTTGTGGCTGATCGCCTCGTTCTTTAGCGTCGGCGCGCTCTACCTGCTGATGGAGGCCGAGTTCATCGCGATCGTCCAGGTGCTGGTCTACGTCGGCGCGATCTCGATCCTGGTGCTGTTCGCGATCATGCTGACGCGGCACGTCACCGGCGAGGGCGTGCGGCAGCTATACCAGCGCTGGTGGCTCGCGCTGATCGTCGCGGCGGGGCTGTTCGGCCTGCTGATCGTGCCGACGGTCTACACCTATAACTGGAGCACCGTCCAGCCGGCGGCCGACGGCCAGGCGACCGTGATTGCGTCGACGGTCGAGATCGGCACCGCGTTCATGCGCGAGTACCTGCTGCCGTTCGAGGTCGCGTCGGTGCTGCTGCTGGTGGCGCTGATCGGCGCGATCGTGATCGCGTTCGAAGAGCGCAGCGCGCGGCGCAAGGTGCTGACCCTGTCCGAAGAGGTGACGATGCGCCGCCAGCGCGGCGAGGCGCCCGCTGCGCCCACTATGCCAGCCGCGCCCGCCACGCCAACCGCGCCCGACTCGCAGAAGACCGGCAGCGCGCCCAGTCAACCCTAGAAATTGCAGATTGCAGATTGTAGATTGCCGTACTCATCTACAATCTGCAATCTACAATCTGCAATGAGGAACATATGCCAAGTATGGTCGACTCCGTCCCGCTCTCGTGGGTGCTGATCGTCGCGGCGGGGCTGTTTTGTATCGGGCTGTTTGGCGCACTTTCGCGGCGCAACACCGTCGGGATCTTGCTCGGCGTCGAGCTGATGCTGAACGCGGTCAATATCAACCTGGTGGCGTTCTGGCGCTACCTGGAGCCAAATATGGTGGCGGGCCAGGTGTTTGCCCTGTTCATCATCACGGTGGCGGCGGCCGAGGCGGCTGTGGGCCTGGCGATGATCATCCAGATCTACCGCACGCGGCTGACAGTCAACGCGGATGAGGTCGATACCCTAAAGGGCTGATACATCGAGCGCTGGAACGTTCGAAGGTTAGAACGTTTGAACGTTCAGGGCTCATCGAAAGCCCCTGAAGGCCGACGCAAAGCTAACCTGCTAACGTTCCAACGTTCTAACGTGTTAACGAGGTTGCGATGGGCTTTTTTCTTCAGATTGCCTGGCTGATCCCAATCTTCCCGCTGCTTGGCTTCACGATCATCACGCTCACGCCCGTGCGCGTGAGCAAGGCCGCCAGCGGCTGGCTGGCGATCGGGCTGATGGTCGCGGCCACGGTGGTGGCGCTGGGCGTCGGCGGCGCGGTGTTCCAGGGGATTCACGTCACGCCCGACGGCGCGGCCGAGGTGGTGGCGGGCGAGGCGCCCAGCGCCGAGGGCGCGGCGGGCGAGCAGGAGAGCTTCAAATTCCCCGAGCCGAACATCGTCCGCACCATTCGCTGGGCGCCCACCAGCGGCGATACCGCCTTCACGATGGGCTACTACGTCGACCCGGCCGTGGCGGCGATGCTGGTGATGGTGACGATCGCCTCGACCTGCATCCACCTCTTCTCGATGGGCTATATGTCCCACGACGGGCGGCAGTCGCGCTTCTTCTCGTTCATCTCGCTGTTCACCGCCTCGATGCTCGCGATGGTGCTGGCCAGCAACCTGCTGCTGTTCTTCATGGCCTGGGAGCTGATGGGCCTCTGCTCGTACCTGCTGATCGGCTTCTGGTACGACAAGGTCTACGCCGACCCACGCCAGATCACGCCGCGCCAGGCCGCGATCAAGGCCTTTATTACGACCCGCGTCGGCGACGTGCTGTTCATGGTCGGCATGGCCTACCTGTGGACCCAGGCCGGCTCGCTCGACTTCGGCGCCGGCCCAGGCCAGATCTTCAACCCTGAGTTCCTGGCGCGGATCGGCGAGACGACGAACTCGCTCGGGATCAGCGTGGCAACCGGGATCGCGCTGCTGCTGTTCGCCGGCACGGTCGGCAAGTCGGCCCAGTTCCCGCTGCACGTCTGGCTGCCCGACGCGATGGAGGGCCCGACGCCGGTCTCGGCGCTGATCCACGCGGCCACGATGGTCGCGGCCGGCGTGTTCCTGGTCGGGCGGACCTACCCGATCTTCAAGGCCGACGGCGGCACGGCGCTGCTAGTGGTGTCGATCATCGGGGCGTTCACCGCGCTGTTCGCGGCGCTGATCGCGGTCGGCCAGTTCGACATCAAGCGCATCCTGGCCTACTCGACGCTCTCTCAGCTGGGCTTCATGGTCGCGGCGCTGGGCATTGGCGGCTGGGTGGCGGGGATCTTCCACCTGCTGACGCACGCATTCTTCAAGGCGCTGCTGTTCCTTGGCTCGGGGTCGGTCATCCACGGCATGGAGGCGACCGTCGGCCACGACTCGAATACGTCGCAGGACATTCGCAACATGGGCAACCTGCGCAAGTATATGCCGATCACCTTTATTACCTATGGCATCGGCTACCTGGCGCTGGCGGGCATCCCGCCGTTCGCCGGCTTCTGGAGCAAAGACGAGATCCTGGCCGACGCGTTCGGCGGCGGGCACTATATCGTCTGGATCGTGCTGACGATCGCCGCGTTTCTGACGGCATTCTATATGACCCGCCAGGTGATGGTGGTGTTCTTTGGCAGCTTCCGTGGCCATCGTCCGCGCGTCGCCACCGCGCCGAGCGAGCCGGTGGCGGTCGAGCATGCCCACGGCAGCGCGCACGACGACCACGGGCATGGCCACGACGACCACGGCGCCGGTGGGCACGACCCGCACGAGAGCCCCTGGACGATGTGGGTGCCGCTCGCGATTCTGGCGGTGTTCGCGGCCCTGGCGGGGCTTGTGAATGTGACCGGCGGATTAAGCCAGTTCTTCGGGCAGGAAGTCGCCACGTTTAACTTCGTCACCGCTGGGATCGCGACGGTGCTGGCGCTGGCCGGGATCGGGCTGGGCTTCGCGCTCTACCGCAACGCCTTCGCGACGGCGGCCGACCTGGACCCGCTGGAGCGGATGATGCCGGGCGTCTTCCGGGTGCTCAACCGCAAGTTCTACTTCGACGAGATCTACGCCAACACGTTCGGCAAGCTGTCGTACGCGCTGGCGCTGGCCTGGAGCTGGCTCGACCGCCGCGTCCTCGACAGACTGATCAACGGCACCGGGCTGTTCACGATGTTCTGGGGCCGGCTGAACTTCATCATCGACGACACGGTGCTGAACGACGGCATGGACACGCTCTCCGACTCGACCAACGCCGTCGGCGACACGGCGCGCCAGGTCGAGACCGGCAAGATCCAGGACTACGCCTCGCTGATCTTCGCGGGCGTGGTGGTGCTGGGGATCGTCTATTTGTATGCATTCAAGCGTTAGAACGTTCGAACGTTGGAACGTTGGAACGTTTGGAACGCCAGATCTTTTGCTACGGAGCGTGCGAACGTGCGAACACGCAACGTTGTTTGACCGGGAGTCGGCATGAATTATCTTCAAATGAGCGATGGTCCCTGGCTGACCTTGCTGGTGCTCTCCCCAATCGCCGGCCTGCTACTGGTCACGCTGGCCGGGGCGCTGCGCCTGGACGACCGGCTGGTCAAAGTGGGCGCGACGGCCTGGTCGCTGACCTCGCTTGGCCTGGCGATCTTTCTGTGGGCCGGCTTCAACCCGAGCGCGGTGGCCGACGGTCAGGGCACGATCCAGTTCGTCGAGAAGGTCAGCTGGATCACGGCGATCCGGGTCGACTACTTCCTTGGCGTCGACGGGATCAGCCTGCCGCTGGTTATTTTGACGGCCGTGATGGCGCCGATCGCGATGCTGGCCTCGTTCAACGTGACCAGCCGCGCCAAGATACACTACGCGCTGCTATTCCTGCTCGAGGCCGCGATGCTGGGCTACTTCGTGGCGCTGAACTTCTTCTTCTTCTTCATCTTCTGGGAGTTCAGCCTGGTCCCGGCGTTCTTCATCATCCAGAACTGGGGCCGCGACCCGGAGAGCAAGCGCCGCTACGCCGCGTTCAAGTTCTTCATCTACACCATGGCCGGTTCGGTCGGCCTGCTGCTGCTGTTCCAGTTCTTCTACGTGGCGACGAACGCGGCCGGGATCGGGACGTTCGACATCATTACGCTGGGCCGGCTCGGCCAGGGGCTGCCGGTCGAGAACACCACCAGCAACCTGCAGACGATCGTGTTCAACTATGTCGACCAGGTCGGCATCACGAGCTACCTCGGCCGCTTCCCGCTGCTGTACACCTCGATCGCGTTCTGGGCGATCTTCATCGCCTTCGCGATCAAGCTGGCGGTGTGGCCGTTCCACACCTGGCTGCCGGACGCCTACGCCGAGGCGCCGACGGCCGGCTCGATCCTGCTCTCGGCGGTGATGTCGAAGATGGGCGCGTACGGCATGCTGCGCATTCTGCTGCCGCTGGTGCCGGACGCCGCGCAGGTGTTCGGCCCGGTGATCGGCGCGCTGGCGCTGGTCGGGATCGTCGCCGGAGCCTTCGGCGCGCTCTCCTACACCGGCGGCGACATCAAGCGGCTGATCGGCTACACCTCGATCAACCACATGGGCTACGTGGCGCTGGCGATCGCCGCCGCGGCGACGCTGACCTCGGCCGCCGACGGCAGCAGCCGCGCGATCGCGATCAACGGCGCGATGATGCAGATGGTGGCGCATGGCCTCTCGACCGGCGCGCTGTTCCTGCTGGTCGGGATGCTGTACCAGCGCACCGGCACCTACAACCTGAGCGAGTGGGGCGGGCTGCGCAAGATCATGCCGATGTTCTCCGGGGTGATGGGCGTGGCGATGTTCGCCAACCTGGGGCTGCCGGGTCTGGCCGGCTTCGTCGGCGAGTTCTTCATCTTCCGCGGCACCTGGGCCTCGCTGCCGTTCTTCACGCTGCTGGCGACGATCGGGCTGGTGGTGTCGGCGCTGGCGCTGCTGCAGATGTACGCGCGGATCTTCAACGGGCCGCTGAACGAGCGCTGGCGTGGGCTGGCCGACATGCGCGTCTCCAGCCGGGAGTTCCTGGCCGTGGCGCCGCTGCTGATCGCGCTGCTGCTGCTGGGGATCTACCCGGCGCCGATCATGGACCTGGCGAACGCCACCGCGACGGCGCTGGTGAATGTGTTTACGCGGGCGCTTACGTAGGTCATAGGGGACAGGGGACAGGGGACAGGGGACAGGAAGCTGCCACCTGTAACCTGTAACCTGTAACCTGTAACCTGTAACCTGAAGGTCAAAGATGCATCTGTATAACCTTCCAACCAACGTCCCCTGGCTCAGCCTGATCTGGCTCAGCCTGCTTGCGCCCGTGATCATCATGTTGTTCATGAACCCGGAGCAGAAGCAGGCGATCCGGCTTGTCGGCGCGACCTTTGCCGGCATCTCGCTGGTGCTCTCGGCGCTGGTCTACTTTGGCTACGACTACGCAAGCGCCCAGAAGCTGCAGTTCGTCGAGGAGCTGCCCTGGCTGCCGCAGATCGGGATCAACTACATCCTCGGCGTGGACGGCATCAGCCTGCCGATGGTGCTGCTAAACGGCCTGGTGATCTTCACGGGCGCGCTGATCAGCTGGAACATCGAGAACCGCACGCGCGAGTACTGGGTGCTGCTGCTGCTGCTGGCGGCCGGCGTCTACGGCGTGTTTGTGTCGATCGACCTGTTCCTGTTCTTCGTGTTCTACGAGCTGGCCGTGCTGCCGATGTACCTGCTGATCGGCATCTGGGGCAGCACCCGCAAAGAGTACGGCGCGATGAAGCTGACGCTGTACCTGATGGGCGGCTCGGCCTTTGTCATCATCGGGATGATCGCGGTCTACTTCGGCAGCGGCCTGCAGACGTTCGACATGCGCAGGCTGGCGCAGGTCGCGCTGTTCTCGCACAACTTCCAGATCGCCTTCTTCCCGCCGCTGTTCCTGGGCTTCGCGGTGCTGGCGGGCATGTTCCCGTTCCACACCTGGTCGCCGACCGGCCACGTCGCCGCGCCGACTGCCGTCTCGATGCTGCACGCCGGCGTGCTGATGAAGCTGGGCGCCTACGGCTGCCTGCGCGCCGCGATGTGGCTGATGCCCGACGGCGCGTACTTCTGGCTGCTGCCGATCGCGATCGCGACCCTGATCAACGCGGTCTACGGCGCGACGATCGCGATGACGCAGCGCGACTTCAAGTTCATGATCGGCTACTCGTCGGTCAGCCACATGGGCCTGGTGGTGATGGGCCTGTCGGCCGGCAACGAGATCGGGCTGACCGGCGCGGTGCTGCAGATGTTCGCGCACGGCGTGATGACGGCGCTGTTCTTCGCGGTGGTCGGGCGCATGGTCTACGATCGCACGCACACGCGCCAGTTCCCCGAGCTGGGTGGCCTGGCGCGCGTGATGCCGTTCGCGGCGTTCGTGTTCATCCTGGCCGGGCTGTCGTCGATGGGCATGCCGGGCTTCGCCGGCTTCTGGGCCGAGTTCAACATCTTCATGGGCATGTGGGACCGCTTCCCGCTGATCGCGATCCTGGCGGCGATCTCCATCCCGATCACGGCAGCGTACATCCTGCGCGCCGTCTCGGGGGTGTTCTTCGGCCCGGTCAAAGACCCGAGCTTCCTCAAGCTGCCCAAGCTGACCTGGCAGGAGTACGCCGGCGCGAGCATCCTGGCGGTGGTCGTGCTGGTGGTCGGCCTGTACCCGAGCATTCTGACCGAGATGATCGCCAGCGGGGTCAAGCCGCTGGCCGAGGCCATCCAGCACGCCGGCGCGCTATCGTCTCTCGGACGGTGAGTAGACAGGAGTCAGGAGTCAGCGGTCAGGTATCAGAAGGAGCCAGCGCGATCGTCGCTTCCTTCTGAGCTGCGGCCCCGGCTCCTGAGCTCTATACCAGTGGGCAGTCGGCAGTAAGACGGATGGCATCACAAAGACATCTCGTTCTTGCACATTGGCTCAATGGTTTGCTCACAGCTATAGGAGTAACACGGTGACCTTTCAGTTTGCGATTACAGATATCCCGCGCCTGCTCCCGGAGCTGATGCTGCTGGCGCTGGCCCTGCTGGTGATCGGCACCGACGTGCTGGAGCGCTGGGGCAGCGACCCGGAGTCGCAGCGCGAGCGCGGCAAGGCGGCCGGCCAGCTCACGGCGATCGGGCTGGCGTTCGTCTTCATCATCGCGCTGATCCAGAGCAAGTATGTGTTCACGATCGGCGAGCCGACGGCCGACACTAACCCGGTCCTGGGCTACCTGATCACGCTCGGCCGCAACCTGCAGGCCGGCGGGCCGGGCGGCACGCCGATCCTGGGCGCGTTCAGCACCGACAACCTGACCATGATCGCGCGGCTGACCTTCGTCGGCGCCGCGTTCCTGACCACGCTGCTGGCGCTGGACTACCGGCCGTCGGGCAACCCGGGCGAGTTCTACGCGCTGATCCTGTTCTCGACCGCCGGGATGTGCTTCATGTCCGCGGCGTCGGAGCTGATCATCGCCTACATTGCGCTCGAGCTTTCCTCGATCTCGCTGTACATTCTGGCCGGCTACTTCCGCAACGAGCGCGCGTCGGCCGAGGCGGGCCTCAAGTACTTCCTGTTCGGGGCGCTCTCGTCGGGCATCCTGCTGTATGGGATGAGCCTGGCCTACGGGCTCACCGCCAGCGTCAACCGCGGGACCGGCGGGCAGCCCATCCTGGCGACGCTGTTTTCCGAGATCGCCAAGGCCAGCGCCGCCAGCACAGCCGGCACCCCGCTGCTCACCGTCGCGCTGATCTTCATCATCGCGGGGCTGGGCTACAAGGTCGCGGTCGTGCCGTTCCACAGCTGGGCGCCCGACGTCTACCAGGGCGCGCCGACCCCGATCACCGCGTTTGTCTCGACCGCCTCGAAGACGGCCGGGTTCATCCTGCTGTACCGCGTGCTGGTGTCGGCGTTCCCATCGCTGGCCGGAACCGCCAGCCTGACCGGCTTCGGCGGCTGGACCAGCCTGCTGGCGATCATCGCGCTGGCGACCGTGCTGTTCGGCAACCTGTCGGCGCTGCCGCAGACCAACGCCAAGCGCCTGCTGGCATACTCGAGCATCGGCCACGCCGGCTTCCTGCTGCTGGGGCTGCTGGTGTGGAGCTCCAGCTCGCCGGTCGACCAGTCGTTCGGCTCCGCGTCGCTGGTCTACTACCTGATCGTCTACACGCTGACGAACCTGGGCGCGTTCGGCGCGCTGGCGGTCGTGCGCGACGCGCTCGGCGGCGACGATCTCTCGACCCTGAACGGCCTGTGGCGCCGCAACATCGGCCTGACGCTGATGCTGACCGTGCTGGTGCTCTCGCTGGCGGGCGTGCCGCCGCTGTCGGGCTTCTGGGCCAAGTTCTTCGTCTTCATGGCCGGCTACAAGGCCGGCGCGCTCTGGCTGGTGGCGATCTCGGTCGTGATGACGATCGTCAGCCTGTACTACTACCTGGGCTTCCTGAAGGCGATGTGGATGAACCCGCCGAGCTCGACCGAGCCGATCGCCACGCCGCGCGCGATGAACGTCACTCTGGTCGCCACAACCGCGCTGGTGCTGCTGATCGGCGTGTTCCCGAACCTGATCTGGGGCATTCTGAACCAGGCCACGCTGGTGGCGCTGGGGCGCTAGAGCACGACACGGATTTCGCGCGGATTACACGGAGAACGGGACGCGGGCGATAAGCCCGCGTCCCGCTCTTTGGCTGTAAAGAAGCCTACGAGCGGCCCAGGCCGATCTCGCCGGCCAGGAAGCGCCGCGCCGTCTCGGCCAGGATCGCCGCGCCGACCGGCAGGCAGCGCTCGTCGATGTCGAAGACCGGCGTGTGGTGGGCGCGCTGGATATCGCCGACGGCGGCGCCCAGGTGGAACATCGCGCCCGGCACCTGCGCGGACATGTACGCGAAGTCCTCGGCGCCCATGCCGGGCAGCTGCGGGTCGAGCGCGTCGGGGCCGAGCAGGTCGGCGGCGGTGCGCGCCAGCCAGCCGCTGACCTCGGCGCTGTTCTTGCCGGCCGGGTAGCCGCGCTCGACCTCGATCCGGTAGTCGCCGCCGAGCGTCCGCACCAGCGAGAGCGCGCGATCGACCTCGGCCAGCAGCAGCTCGCGCACGTCGGCGTCGTAGCTGCGCAGCGTGCCGTGCAGGAACACCTCGGACGGGATGACGTTCGAGGTCGCCCCGGCGTGGACCTGGCCCAGGCTGACGACCGCCGGCTTCATCGGGTTGACGCGTCGGGCGACGATGCCGTGCAGAGCCATCAGCACCGGGCCGAGCATCCAGATCGGGTCGCCGGCCTCGTGCGGGTAGGCGCCGTGGCCGCCGCTGGCGGTGATCCATGCCTTGAACTGGTCGGTCGCGGCCGAGTCCCAGCTATCGCGCATGGTCACCTTGCCGAACGGCTGCATCGAGTCGACGTGCAGCGCGATCACCGTGTCGACGCCGTCGAGCGCGCCGTCGCGGATCATCATGGGCGCGCCGCTGACCGCCTCGCCGCCGGTGTCCTCCTCGGCCGGCTGGAACAGGAAGCGCACGTTGCCGCGCAGGCTCCCGCTCGCGAACTCCTCCTTCAGCAGATGCGCGACGCCCAGCAGCATGGCGGTGTGCCCGTCGTGGCCGCAGGCGTGCATCCTGCCGTCGCCCTGCGAGCGGTAGGGCGCGTCGTTGGCCTCCAGGATCGGCAGCGCGTCCATGTCGGCGCGGATGGCGATCGTCGGCCCGTCGCCGGTGCCGAGGTCGCCCACCACGCCGGTCTTGCCGACGCCGGTGCGGATGCGGATGCCGCCGATCTCGCGCAGCGTGTCGGCCACCAGCGCGGCGGTGCGCACTTCGCGGAAGGCCAGCTCGGGGTGCTGGTGGATGTCGCGCCGGATGCGGATGAGCTCGTCCGCCAGCGCTTGTGCTTTCTGTAGCATATGAGATCCCTCTTCTGCGTGATAGTGTCTCTCACCTGTTTCAATGGATGGCATCCTGATGGCTTTTTTCGCCCTCACCCCCTGCCCCCTCTCCCGCGCGCGGGAGAGGGGGATTCTTGGCCAGTGTTCACCCCTGCCCTGACAGAGGTGGGGCTGAGGGTGGGGAGATCCGGCGTATCATCCGCCATAAACGAAAAACCTACTCCCTCGCGTGCGGGGGCAAAAAGATCAAGGGCTACACGACCTCGATCTGGTACTCGTGCTCGACCGCGTCTCCTCCGGCGGGGCGCAGCGCCAGCGCCAGGCGGTAGACGCCGGGCTGGTCGGGGTGCAGCCGCAGCCGGTCGATCTCCATGGCCATCGAGTCGGCCGGCAGCGTGAGCGCGCGCTCGACCCGCGCCAGCTCGGCTCCGCCGGGCGCCAACAGGCGAGCGGTCAGGTCGACCGGCACGGCGCGGTTGGCGTCATTCACGACGTAGATCGGCAGCTCGACCGCGGCGGCGGCCGGGTAGGAGTCCTGGCTCAGCAGCGTGAAGACGTACTGTGGGCTGAAGGCCAGGCGCATGGCGGCGTACGAGCGCTTCGGCACGCGCCAGTAGTCGATGATCGACCACTGCACCGCGGGGTTGGAGTCGTGGAACATGAACGGCACGACGCCGCCGGTCGGCCGGTACTTGTGGTAGCGCAGCCGGTCGATGTAGAAGCGGTTGACCTCGATCTGGTAGTCCTGGGTCATGCGCACGAGCTGCTCGAGCGACTCGGCGCCGCGCCAGCTGAGCCAGTAGTCCAGCATCTTCGGCTGGAAGTGGTGCCGCGCGACCAGGCGCGCCCAGTCGATCTTGGCGATGTCGGCGTCCATGAACCTGACCGCGCTCTCGACGTTCGGGAAACTCTGGGCGCCGAACTCGGTGACGAAGCGGATGTTGTCGGGGAAGCGGCGCGCGATCGTCTCCCAGCCGCGCAGCGGCCCGTAGAGCGAGCCGTACCAGCCGTAGTAGAAGTGGGTGTCGGTGCCCTTGTGGAGGAACGGGATCGCGTACTCGCCGGAGGAGCGCACGGCAGGCCGGGTCAGGTCGAGCGCTCGGACGACCTGCTTGAGCCGCCGATCCATGACCTCGCGGTTCCAGCTGTAGATCAGCGCCGAGAAGTACGCCCGCAGGCGCGTGGCCATCTGCTCGTCGGCGGTGTCGGCGGTGTAGAGCGGCTCGTTGTGCATGCACCAGATCGCCACCGACGGGTGGTTGTACAGCAGGCGCACCATCTGCGCGACCTGCTCGGCCGCGGCCGGCAGCACCTCGCGGCGGTAGAGCCATTGCAGCGGGAAATCCTGCCACAGCAGGATGCCGGCCTCGTCGGCGGCCGTGTAGAAGGCCGGGTGCTCGACGTGCGCGTGCACGCGCAGCAGGTTCATGTGGCAGCCCTGGGCCAGCTGCAGGTCCTCGGCGTAGCGCTCGGGCGTCATCGTGGCCAGGCGCGTGTCGCCCGGCGGGTAGTTGTTGCCCTTGATGAACAGCCGCACGCCGTTCAGGTAGGCGACCCAGCGGCGCAGCTCGAAGCGGCGGATGCCGAAGGTGATCGCGCGCTCGTCGGAGACCGCGCCGCCCTGCACGACCGCCAGCGTCACGGTGTAGCAGCTCGGGTGGCCGAGGTCGTGGGTCCACCAGAGCTGCGGGTCGCGCACGTCGAGCAGGCCGGCCAGCTCCTGCTGGCCCTCGGCCAGCGCGCGGCGCTGCTCGATCACCTGGACCTCGCCGGCGAAGTTCTTGGGCGCAAGCGTCCAGCGCAGCGTCACGTCCGCGTCCGCCGCGGCGTCGAGCGTCAGCCGGTAGCGCAGCTCGGCGGATGTGCCGCCAAGCGCCTCGGTGTGCAGCAGCAGCTCGCCGATCCGGGTCGGCCCGGTGGCGATCAGCTCGACCGGCAGCCAGATCCCGCCGGGGTTGGTGGCGGGGTCGAGGCAGTCCCAGTGCGAGAAGACGCCGGTGATCAGGCGCTTGCCGAACTTGTTGTACTCGTCGGGGCACTCGACCTCGACCACCAGGCTGTTCTGCTCGGCGACCCAGCGCGTGACCTCGTGCTCCTGCGGCGTGAAGTAGCCCTCGTGCCGGCCCAGGTCGACGCCGTTGAAGTACGGCTGCGACCAGTAGAAGGTGCCGTTCAGGCGCAGCCAAAACCGAGTTTTGAATGCTGAGTTTTCAGTTTTGAGTTGGACGTCTTGCTGCATCAACTGAGAACTCAAAACTGAGAATTCAGAGCTCGCAAGCGCGAAGCGCTTGCGATAGACCATTCTGCCGGCGTAGCTCTCCAGGAGCGGGTGCTGCTGCCAGTGGGCCGGCAGGTTTTGCTCAAGCCAGGCGTCGTCGCCGAGCGGGTAGAAGCCCTGGCGGAAGGTGTCGATCGGCAGCAGCTGCCAGGCGCCGTCGAGGCAGAGTGTTTCTGGAAACGTCATAGCAATCCATCAAGAACAGAGAGCAGTGAACAAGAGGGTCGCTCGCTTTGTTCTCTGCTCTCTGCTCTTTGCTCGGTCGACTCAGTCGGCACGCTTGAGAAAATCCAACGCGGCGATCCGGAACAGCTCCGGCTGATCGTTCATCACGTGGTGGCCGGCCGCCGGCAGGAGGCACAGCTCGGCGCGCGACATGGCGTGGCGCATCGCCAGCTGCTGGTCGGGGTGGCCGAAGCCGTCGCGTTCGCCGGCGATCAGCAGCGTTGGCGCGGCGATCCGGCCGAGCTGATCGAGCGCCAGGTCGGGCTGAACCTGCCACAGCGGCAGCATCGCGCGCAGCAGGTCCTGCCAGTAGCCCGGCCGGTGGTGGGTGTCGTGCAGCTGTGCGAGGCTGGCGGCCCAGTCGGGCAGGCGGGCCTGGATGCGCTCGGGCGTCATCTTGGCCAGCAGCGCGAGCGAGCGCTCGTCGTTGGTGTACTGCGCGCCGGCCAGGATCAGCGAGCGCAGCCGCTCGGGCCGGCGCAGCGCGAAGTAGAGCAGCGTGATCCCGCCGTCGCTGAAGCCGCAGAAGTGCGCCCGCTCGACCCCCAGCGCGTCGAGCAGCGCCGCCAGGTCGTCGGCCAGCGCGTCGTAGCTGGCGAAGGGCGCGTCGGCCGCGCCGCTGCGGCCGTGGCCGCGGTGGTCGTAGGCCAGCACCTGGTAGTGCTCGGCGAAGGCCGGCAGGTGCCGGCCCCAGTCGGACTCGATCGTGTCGAGCGCGCCGTTCAGCAGCACCAGCGGCTCGCCGCGGCCGTGCAGCTCGTAGTAGAAGCGAAGGTCGCGCAGCTCGATGAAAGGCATGCCAATCTCTTTGATCTAGTCTGGCGATGTGGGGCGGGCGCGAGCGCCCGCCCCACATCGTCATCCTGTATCTTGTGCTTGGGGGCGGCGGGTCAGAGCGACGCGCGCAGCGCCGCCTCGAAGATCGTCAGCCCCTCGTCGACCTGCGCCTCGGTCAGCACCAGCGGCGGGCAGAAGCGGATGGTGGAGGCGCCGCAGGTCAGCAGCAGCAGGCCGCGCTTGAACGCCTCTTCCATCACGTTGTGCGCCAGCGCGCGGGCCGGCTCGCAGCTTGCGCGATCCTTGATGAACTCGGCCCCAAGCATCAGGCCGCGCCCGCGCACGTCGCCGATCTGCTCGTAGCGCCCCTGCAGCTCCTCCAGGCCCTGGCGGAGATAGTCGCCGACGCGCGCCGCGTTGTCGGCCAGCTCCTCCTCGACCAGGCCGAGCACCTCGCTGGCCGAGACGCATGCCAGTGCGTTCCCGCCGTAGGTGTTGCCGTGCGCGCCGGGCTCCCACAGCGTGGTCAGCTCCTTACGGGCGATCATCGCGCCGATCGGCATGCCGCCACCCAGCCCCTTGGCCGAGGCGACGATATCGGGCACGATGCCCTCGTGCTCGAACGCCCACATCTTGCCGGTCCGGCCGACGCCGCTCTGGACCTCGTCGAGGATCAGCAGGATGCCGTACTGGTCGCACATCTCGCGCAGACCCTTGAGGAAGCCGGGCGACGGCACGACATAGCCGCCCTCGCCCTGGATCGGCTCGAGGATGATCGCCGCCACGTCGCGCGGCGGGGCGATCGTGTGGAACAGGGTGTGCTCGATATAGTCGAGGCAGACCTGCGTCACCCGCTCGGGGTCGACGTCGAACGGCCGCCGGTACGGGTTGGCGAAGAACGCGTGGAAGGTGCCGGGCACCAGCGGGTAGTAGCCGCGGCGCTGGACCGGCTTGGAGGCCGTGAGCGAGAGCGAGCCGTAGGAGCGGCCGTGAAACGCCCCAAAGAACGCGACGATGCCCTGGCGCCCGGTGACGTAGCGCGCGAGCTTGATCGACGCCTCGACCGCCTCGGTGCCGGAGTTGGCGAGGAAGACCTGCCACTCGCGCTGGGGCGGCTGGCCGGCCGGCGTCGTGACCGGCATCATCGACACCAGCTTCTCGCCCAGCCGGATCATCGGCTCATTGTAGAAATCGGTGCCGGCCATGTGGACGAACTTTGTCACCTGCTGCTGGATCGCGCGAACGAGCCGCGGGTGGCTGTGGCCCGCGGCGACGACGGCGATGCCGGCGTTCATATCCAAATAGCGGTTGCCATCGACATCCCATACATAGCAGCCCTCGCCGCGCTCGATCACGAACGGGTAGACCCGCCCGGCGCAGGGCGCGAAGACCTTGCCATCCCGCTCGACCAAGGCCTGCGCCTTTGGGCCGGGGATCTCGGCGGCCTCCGAGAATGTGGGGATCAAAACATCGGTAGGTACAGACACACGAGCCTCCTTGCGGCGCGATAAGAACGACGCTGTTCAAGCGCGCTCAACCAGTAAAAATCCCCTTTTTCCTCTCTCTAATCGGGCATTGTAGCCGAGGGGTAGGGGGCTGTCAAGGCAGGCGGCCGGCCGGCAGCTCGCCCCTGCGGCGCCTCGCGCAGGTATGTGGCGTGGCCCTGCCCCGCCGGGCTGAAGCCCGGCGCTAAACAAACCAAGCCCGCTGAAGCGGGCTACCCGATGTGTTGATCAAACCCCTCCAGGGACGCTTACGAGGGTAGGTAGGCCGCCGTCGCCCGCAGGCAGTTCACCGTTACTGCCGATTGGCTCCTGCCGACTGCCCACTGCTATAGCAGGTCGCGCCGGGCGAGGGCACGTTTCTTGCACCCGGCACAGCGGTCGCCGAGATTGCCCTGGAGGTATCGCATGGAAGTGGAGCACGAGCCTGAGATGATCGCCGCGCTGTTTGCCACGCTGGCGGAGGCCGAGGGCACGCTGCACGCCCTGGAGGGCGCCGGCGTGCCCTACCCCGACATTCGTATGGGCGCGCACGCCCCGGGCGACCTCGACCGCGCCAGCATTGCGGAGCGCGCGCAGCTCGCCGGCGTCGCCGCGCCCGAGCGCTTCTGGTCGCTGGCCGTCGTGCTGGACCCGAAGTGGCGCGACAAGGCGCTGGAGCTGCTGCAGAGCCGGCGGCCGCTCGCGCTGGGGCGCGTGGACCCGCTCGACCACTGGCGCGACGACACCGAGCGCGGGGCGATCGCCTGGCGACACTATGTCTTCGAGACGCCGGCGGCGACCGACTGGGCCGGCGAGGGTGCCGGGACCACCGGCATGACCGGCGTGATCAGCAGCGGCGTGTTCGCCGACGGCGCGCGCGCCGAGGGCAACCCGCCGACCAAGGCTGCGCCCGCCAGCGACGAGCGCCCATCCGACGCGGACCAGCCGCCGACCAGCGATACGAAGGCGCCGAAGACCTCCACCGATCGATCGCGGCCGGAGACCGAGCTGCACTCGTAAGACTTAGGATATGACCATCAATTCACCGCAACGATCGGCCATGCCGTTGGGGCAGGCCGAGCCGATCCAGGCTGCGCGCGTGCCCGCGGCGAC
Organism: Candidatus Ribeiella danica; assembly: GCA_016717335.1. Taxonomy (GTDB): domain Bacteria; phylum Chloroflexota; class Chloroflexia; order Chloroflexales; family Roseiflexaceae; genus Ribeiella; species Ribeiella danica. The sequence continues at coordinate 2,465,321 of JADKFS010000001.1, read as the reverse complement.
CTACCGCCTGCAGCTCAGCCGCGGCTTCACCTTCGCCGACGCGCGGCGCCGGCTGGCCTACCTCGACGCGCTGGGCGTCTCCGACATCTACGCCTCGCCCTACCTGCGCGCGCGCGCCGAGAGCACCCACGGCTACGACATCGCCAACCACAACCAGCTCAACCCCGCGATCGGCGACGAGCACGAGCACGCGGCCTTTGTCGACGAGCTGCGGGCGCGCGGCATGGGCCTGGTGCTCGACATCGTCCCGAACCACATGGGCATCGGCGAGGCCAGCAACACCTGGTGGATGGACGTGCTCGAGAACGGCCCCAGCTCGCTCTACGCCCCGTACTTCGATATCGACTGGCACCCGCTCAAGGATGAGCTGGAGAACAAGGTGCTGCTGCCGATCCTCGGTCAGCAGTACGGCCGCGTGCTGGAGAGCTGCGAGCTGGTCTTGAGCTACGCCGAGGGCGCGTTCTACCTCGGCTACTGGCAGAACGAGCTGCCGATCAACCCGCGCACCTATGTCGACATCCTGGGCGTGCCGCTCGGCCGACTGATCGCGGCGCTCGGCCCCGAGCACGAGCACGTGCTGGAGTACCAGAGCATCATGACCGGGCTCGACCACCTGCCGCCGCGCACCGAGACCGACCGGCCGAAAGTGGTCGAGCGCGCGCGCGAGAAGGAGATCCTGAAGCGCCGCCTGGCGACCCTGGCCGAGGCCTCGCCCGAGGTCCGCGACGCGATCGCGGAGGCGCTGCGGCTGTTCAACGGCACGCGCGGCGAGCCGCGCAGCCTCGACCTGCTCGACGCGCTGATCGAGCGCCAGGCCTACCGGCTGAGCTACTGGCGCGTCGCCGCCGAGGAGATTAACTATCGCCGCTTCTTCGACGTGAACGACCTGGCCGCCATCCGCATGGAGCGCCCCGAGGTCTTCGAGGCCACCCACAGCCTGGTCATGCGCCAGCTCGCCGCGGGCCAGGTCACCGGCCTGCGGGTCGACCATCCCGACGGGCTGTGGGACCCGGCCGGGTACTTCTGGCGGCTGCAGGAGCGCTACCTTCAGGTAACGCAGAACGATGAACGCAAAACGATGAACGAGATTGAGCGAGACAATGGCTCATTCAGCGCTCAGCGTTCGGCGCTCAGCGTTCAGAAGCCGCTCTACATCATCGCCGAGAAGATCCTGGCGCGCGGCGAGCGCCTGCCGGACGACTGGGCGGTCCACGGCACCAGCGGCTACGACTTCCTGAACGCGCTGAACGGGATCTTCGTCGACGGATCGGCCGAGCGGCGCTTCAGCGAGATCTACGCCGACTTCATCGGCGCGCGCCCGCGCTTCGACGACCTGGTCTACGGCACGCGCATGCAGATCATGCGCAGCGCGATGGCGAGCGAGACCAACGTGCTGGCCTACCAGCTCAGCCGCGTCGCCGAGCACAACCGCTACTACCGCGACTTCACGCTCTACGCGCTGCGCGAGGCGCTGCGCGAGGCGATCGCCGCGTTCCCGGTCTACCGCACCTACATCGCCGCCGAGACCGACCGGGTCGAGGAGCGCGACCGGCTGGTGATCGAGGCCGCGGTCGCGCGCGCGCGCCGCCGCAACCCGACCGTCGACCCGTCGATCTACGACTTCCTGCGCGACATCCTGCTGCTGCACTACCCCGACACCTTCGACCCGGCGGCGCGCGAGGAGCAGCGCCACTTCGTCATGAAGTTCCAGCAGCTCAGCGGCCCAGTGATGGCGAAGGGCATGGAGGACACCGCCTTCTACATCTACAACCGGCTGACCTCGCTGAACGAGGTCGGCGGCGAGCCGCAGCGCTTCGGTCTCTCGGCGCCGGCCTTCCACCGCCAGAACCAGGAGCGGCTGCGCGACTGGCCCGGCTCGCTGCTGGCGACCTCGACCCACGACACCAAGCGCAGCGAGGACGTGCGCGCGCGGATCAACGTGCTCTCGGAGCTGCCCGAGGAGTGGCGCAAGGCGCTGACGCGCTGGAGCCGGCTCAATCGCCGCAAGAAGATCGACGTCGACGGCAAGCCCGCGCCCGACCGCAACGAGGAGTATCTTTTGTACCAGACGCTGCTCGGCGTGTGGCCGTTCGAGTCGACCAAAGACCAAAGACCAAAGACCAAAGACGCGCCCGCAGACGTTTCGTCCTTGGTCCTTGGTCCTTCGTCAGGCTTTGTGGCGCGCATCCAGAGCTACATGGTCAAGGCCATCCGCGAGGCCAAGGTCAACACCAGCTGGCTGAACCCGAACACCGGCTACGACGAGGCCGTGCGCGCGTTCGTCGCCGCGATCCTGGAGGATACGCCCCACAACCGCTTCCTGGCCGACTTCCGCGCCCTGCAGGCGCGCGTCGCGCACATCGGCGCTTTCAACGCGCTCGCGCAGACCCTGCTGAAGCTGGCCTCGCCGGGCGTGCCTGATATCTACCAGGGCGCCGAGATGTGGGACTTCAGCCTGGTCGACCCAGACAACCGCCGGCCGGTCGACTTCGATCTGCGAGCCTGGCTGCTCGGCGAGCTGGTCGACCTGCGCGGCGACCGCGCGGCGCTGGCTCGCACTCTGGTGGAGCACAAAGCCGACGGACGGGTCAAGCTCTACCTGACCCACCGGGCGCTGCAGTTTCGCCGCGCCCACGCCGACCTGTTTCGATCCGGCGCCTACATCCCGCTGGAGGCCACCGGCGACTCGGCCGAGCATATTGTCGCGTTCGCGCGAGCGCTGGCCGGGGAGGAGGCGCTGGCGGTCGCGCCGCGCCTGCTGGCGAAGCGCCTGCGCGACAGCGCCGCGCTGCCGCTCGGCCCCGACGCCTGGGGCGCCGACCTGCTGGCGCTGCCGGGCGCCGCGATCGGCCGGCGCTACCGCAACATCTTCACCGACGAGATCGTCGCCGCGGTCGAGCGCGACGGCGCGGTGGGCCTGCCGCTGGCCGAGCTGCTCGCGAGCTTCCCGGTCGCGCTGCTCGAGCGGGCCGCAGACGAAAGTATGTCGCAGGCGAATCCTGCAGGCGATGGGCGCGATTTCGGGTACAATACGCGAGGCCGACAAGGTGACGGAGTGAGGGGGTGACACGGTGACCTCATCTCACGGAAACAGTCACCTTGTCATCATTTCAGCCTGTCATCTTCAGCTTGCCACCTTGCCACCTTGTCACCGTTTCAGCTTGTCAGGAGCGACCAGGAGACCACGCCATGACCATCATCTGGCCCGGCAAGCCCTACCCGCTCGGCGCGACCTGGGACGGCCAGGGCGTAAACTTCGCGCTTTTCGCGCAGCACGCCACCGGGGTCGAGCTGTGCCTGTTCGATTCGCCCGACGCGCCGCACGAGCGCGAGCGGATCACCATGCCCGAGGAGACCGACACGGTCTGGCATGTCTACCTGCCTGGCGTGCAGCCGGGCCAGCTCTACGGCTACCGCGTCTACGGGCCATACGAGCCGGATGCGGGCCACCGCTTCAACCCCAACAAGCTGCTGGTCGACCCGTACGCGAAGGCGCTGACCGGCAAGCTGACCTGGGACGACTCGCTCTACGGCTACGTGTACGGCGGCGAGTACGAGGACCTGATGCCGGACAGCCGCGACAGCGCGCCCTTTATGCCGCGCTGCGTGGTGATCGACCCCGCGTTCGACTGGAGCGGCGACCAGCCGCCCGCGACGCCGCTGCACCGCTCGATCATCTACGAGCTGCACGTCAAAGGCTTCACCAAGCAGCACCCCGAGGTGCCCGAGCATCTGCGCGGAACCTACGCCGGCCTGGCCATGCCGCCGGTGGTCGAGTACCTGCAGTCGCTCGGCGTCACCGCCGTCGAGCTGCTGCCGATCCACGAGCATGTCGACGATCGCTTCCTGGTCGAGGGCGGGCGCGTCAACTACTGGGGCTACAACACCCTGGGCTTCTTCGCGCCGGATGGGCGCTACTCCAGCTCGGGCACGCACGGCGAGCAGGTGCGCGAGTTCAAGGCCATGGTCAAGGCCATGCACGCCGCCGGGATCGAAGTCATCCTCGACGTGGTCTACAACCACACCGCCGAGGCGGGCCGGATCGGCCCGACGCTCTCGATGCGCGGGATCGACAACCTGGTGTACTACCGCCAGATGCCCAGCAACATGCGCGAGTATATCGACTACACCGGCTGCGGCAACAGCCTCAGCATGCTGCACCCGCGCACGCTGCAGCTGATCATGGACAGCCTGCGCTACTGGGTGCAGGAGATGCACGTCGACGGCTTCCGCTTCGACCTGGCCGCCACGCTGGCGCGCGGCATGCACGCCGAAGCGCGCCTCTCGACCTTCTTCGACATGATCCACCAGGACCCGGTGCTCTCGCAGGTCAAGCTGATCGCCGAGCCGTGGGACATCGGGCCGGGCGGCTACCAGGTCGGCTACTTCCCGGTGCTGTGGGCCGAGTGGAACGGCAAGTACCGCGACACCATGCGGCGCCTGTGGAAGGGCGACCACATCCACGTCGCCGAGCTGGGCTACCGCCTGACCGGATCGAGCGACCTGTACAAGCACAACGGCCGGCGGCCCTACGCCAGCATCAACTTCATCACGGCGCACGACGGCTTCACCCTGCGCGACCTCGTCAGCTACAATCACAAGCACAACGAGGCCAACGGCGAGGACAACCGCGACGGCGAGAACCACAACAACAACTGGAATCACGGCGTCGAGGGGCCGACCAGCAACCCGCAGGTCAACGCGCTGCGGGCGCGCCAGCAGCGCAATTTCCTGGCGACGCTGCTGCTCTCGCAGGGCGTGCCGATGATCACGGCAGGCGACGAGCGCAGCCGCAGCCAGGGCGGCAACAACAACGCCTACTGCCAGGACAACCGGATCAGCTGGATCGACTGGCAGCTCGACGACACCGGGCGCGATCTGCTCGAGTTCACGCGGCTGCTCATCCGGCTGCGCAACGAGCACCCGGCGCTGCACCGCCGCCGGTTCTTCCAGGGCCGCAGCATCCACGGCAGCCACGTCTACGACGTCGAGTGGTTCCGCCCGGACGGCCACGAGCTTACGGACGAGGAGTGGAGCGATATCTGGGTGCGCTGCCTGGGCATGAAGCTGAACGGCCAGGCCATCCGCGAGTGGGACGAGCACGGCAATGATATCCACGACGACATCCTGCTGCTGCTGCTAAACAGCAACCCCGAGGATGTCGCGTTCACGCTGCCCGGCGCGGCCGGCGAGGCCGCCTGGGAGACGCTGGTGGACACGGCGGCGACGAGCGGCGAGCAGCTGCCCTCGCTGGCCCCCGGCAGCGTCTACAACCTGCGCGAGCGCTCGCTCGCGCTGCTCTGTCAGAGGGCCGGGTGAGTCGGTCCAACAGCCGACATTCGCAGCGGGAGAGCTGGGCTCTCCCGATCGGCGCGCGGCCCGACGGCGACGGAGTCCGCTTCTGCGTCTGGGCCGGCAATGCTCAGTCCGTCGAGGTCGTGCTGTACGACGGTGAGCGGCCGGGCGAGAGCTACGCGCTCGATCCGGCGGGCGACGGCTCCTTCTCCGGGCAGGTGGCGGGCATCGGCGCGGGGGCGCGCTACATGTACCGGCTCGACGGCGGCGAGCCGCGCCCCGACCCGGCCGCGCGCTTCCAGCCGGCGGGCGTCCACGGCCCGTCGCAGGTGGTCGACCCGGCGTTCGCCTGGGCCGACGGCGGCTGGCGCGGGCTGCCGCTCGAAGACCTGGTGATCTACGAGCTGCACGTCGGCGCGGCCACGCCGGCGGGCACCTTCGACGCGCTGGCCGGGCGGCTGGACGACCTGCGCGCTCTGGGCGTGACGGCGATCGAGCTGATGCCGGTGGCCGACTTCCCCGGCGAGCGCGGCTGGGGCTACGACGGCGTCTGCCTGTTCGCCCCCGCGCGCGCCTACGGCGGGCCGGAGGGCCTCAGGCGTCTGGTCGACGCCGCGCACGCGCGCGGGCTGGCGGTCATCCTCGACGTAGTCTACAACCACCTCGGGCCGGACGGCAACTACCTGCGCCAGTTTAGCCAGAGCTACTTCACCGACCGCCACCAGACGCCCTGGGGCGACGCGCTGAACTTCGACGGGCCGGGCAGCCCGCCGGTGCGCGACTTCTTCGCGGCCAACGCCTGCTACTGGGCGCACGAGTATCACCTCGACGGGCTGCGGCTCGACGCCACCCACGCCATCCTCGACGCCAGCCCGACCCACATCCTGGCCGAGATCGCGGCGCGGGTCCACGACCTGCTGCCGCCCGAGCGCCACTTCGTGCTGATCGCCGAGAGCGAGAATAACGACCCGAACCTGATCAGGGGACAGGGGACAGGGGACAGGGGACAGGACGCCATGGACGCTGGCGCCCAAGCCCCAAGCCCCAAGCCCCAAGCCCCTGGACTAGGGCTCGACGCGGTCTGGGCGGACGACTTCCACCACCAGATGCGGGTGGCGCTGACGGGCGAGCGCGAGGGCTACTACATGGACTATAGCGGCAGCGCGGAGGATCTCGCCGCGACGCTGCGGCAGGGCTGGTTCTACACCGGGCAGCCGTCGGCGTTTCTCGGGCGGGCGCGCGGGGCGCCGGCGAGCGATCTCCCGGTACCGTGCTTCGTGCACTGCATCCAGAACCACGACCAGGTCGGCAACCGCGCGCTTGGCGAGCGCCTGAGCCAGGACGTCGGCCTGGCCGCCTACCGCGCCGCCTCGGCGCTGCTGCTGCTCAGCCCGTACACGCCGCTGATCTGGATGGGCCAGGAGTGGGCCGCCGGCACGCCGTTCCTGTTCTTCACCGACCACCACGCCGAGCTGGGCCGGCTCGTCACCGCGGGGCGGCGGGCCGAGTTCGCCGGCTTCAGCGCCTTTGCCGGCGAGCAGGTGCCCGACCCGCAGGCGATCGAGACCTTTTGCGCTCGAAGCTGCGCTGGGAGGAGCGCGCCCAGCCGCCGCACGCCGGCGTGCTTCAGCTCTACTGCGACCTGCTGAGGCTGCGCGCCTCTATGCCGGCCCTGCGCCAGCGCGGCCGCGCCACCTTCGCCGTCACGCCGGTCGGGCCGACTGCGCTGGCGCTGCGGCGCACCGGCCCGGCGATCGAGGACACCCCTGCTCGTGGTCGTGAGCCTGCGAGGCGCGCTGTGGCTCGATCTGGGCGGGCGCTCGGAGACGGCCGCCCCGGCGGCCTGCGCTGGTCGCCGATGCTGGATAGCGAGGACGGGGGCGGGCCGGCGCGGCTGTCGGACGACCGACGTATCCTGGAGCTCGAAGGGCCGGGCGCGGTCGTGCTGAGCGTCGGGAGATAGCTCAGCGCCACGACGCCGGCAGGTACACCCGCCGCGCCGGCAGCACGCGCGCCCGCGTCAGCGGGTCGCCCAGCAGCGCGTAGGTCGACAGCGAGTCCTGGCAGCACAGGCCGTTCTGGAATAGCTCGATCGCGCCGGCCGCGGTGAGCTGGCCGATCGTGGCGCTCAGCGGCGGCGCCGACCAGAGCGCCTGGTAGAAGCCGCGCTGCAGCGCGTCGTGGCCGTGCGCCACACCCTGCCCGGTAGGCCCCCACACGGCGATCGCGCCGCCGTTCGGCTGGAGCACCAGGCGCTCGTCGATCGTCGTGCCGCTGTAGGCCGGCGTCTGAAACGCGCCTGTCAGGCAGGTCATCTCCAGCACGATCGGCTGGCTCGCGCCGTTCGCCAGCCCGTCGACGTCGTATAGCCCAAGCAGGTAGGGCTGCGCCAGGTTTCGATCGGTCGTGGCCCACTGGTACGGGCTGCTGTGGCCGACATAGTTGACCAGCCCGGCGCCCGCGCTCAGCCCGTCGATCACCCGCCGGCGCGCCCTCGCGGGGTCCGGCTCGCGCCACGGCAGCCCGGCCGACAGGGGATCGTAGTACATCCGCTGGACTTGCACGCGGGCCGGCTGCTGGGCCACGCTGATGTCGGCAAACGCCGCGAAGTCGCCGGCCTCGTCGGCGTCGTCGGCGAAGTACAGGCTGCGCGAGCGCCAGGACGGGTCGAGCGGGCCGGTCTCGTAGGCGACGATCTTGGCGGCCAGCGCCGCCAGCTCGGCCGCGCTCTTCACCGGCAGCCGGCCGAACGCGAGGTCGGCCAGATCGTCGGCCAGCGGGTCGGCGCTGTCCAGCCGCGCGTAGCAGGAGTCGCAGGCCGTCTCGCCCAGCCAGGGGTCGACCATCGCCAGGTACGGCGGGATGAAGGTGGTGTTGTTGCGCCCGGTGTAGTTCAGCGGATCGGAGGTGCCGTCCCCGACGAGCGTGACGGCGTCGGGCGGCGGGCTCCAGGCGGCTGCCGCGTAGCGCAGGAACGCGTGGATCGCCTGCGGGGAGACCTGGCCGAAGCTCCAGGAGTCGTAGATCGCCTGCGCGTCGATCAGACGCACGCTATAGCCCTGTGACTGCCGCAGCGCCACGAGGGGCGCCAGCGCGGCGTGAAACTGCGCCGGGGCGATGTAGATCGCGTCGCCGCGCGTGGCGAAGTCGAACGTCTGGCCGCGGCTGAGCGCCGGCTCCCAGAGCGTACCGGGCCCTGCCAGCACGTAGCGGCGCGGCGCCGGCCCATCCTCGAACGCCACATCTGCCCCGCCCGCGATCGTGAGGATGCTTGGGGCGCGCGGGTCGCCGACGTCGTAGAGGTCGTCGGCATTGTGGCCGGCGGGGGCCCGGCGCAGCCGGTACTGCCACGCCCCCGGCAGCCCGCCGAAGGTCGCGCCCTTCCCATGGGCGTCCAGGTCGACCGGCCGATCCCACGCGAGGCTGTCAAGGCTGATGTCGTCGATCGTGCCGCCGGGCGTGAGCTCGATCTCGGCGGCGTCCAGATTCGTCGTGAAGGTCAGCGCCTGCGTCCAGACGCCGCGGCCGCTCCAGATCGCACTGCGCCGCTCGCCGCCGATTGTAATCGCCAGGCTGTGCTGGCCGGATGTGTACGCGACGCCGGTAGCCGTGAGAACGGTGGTGCCGCCGACCAGCCCAAGCGTGGAGGTCAGCGGGACGCTCAGCGTGGCCGGGCCTAGCCCTGGCCCGGTCTTGAGCTCGGCGGCGTACCAGTGGTCGCCATCTAGTCCGGGGTTTCCGGCGTCGTACAGCTTGTTGTCGCGCCAGAGACCCTGCTCGCGCGCGTCGCCGCGCTGCGGCGCGCCGGCGGGCGTGACCGTGCGATGAGCCATCGGCAGCCCCGCCCGGCCCTCGACCGTCAGCCAGTAGGTGTCGCCGGCGTTCCAGCGGTCGCCCGGCCGGGGCGCGTAGAAGCGCAGCTCCAGGCTCGCGGCGGCGCCGCGCTGCTCCAATGGCAGCTCGACGCCCTGGTAGTAGAGGTGCGGGCTTGTGGTTGCCCCGAGCGGCACGCCAGCCGCCAGCAGCGCCGCGCGCGTGAGGCGCTGGATGCCGGCGCGCGCGACGCGCACCCGCCAACCTTTACCGGCGGCCGGGTTGCTCGGCCCGGGCGCGTCGGCGAGAAATGGGCGGCGAGTGGCCAGCAGCGTCGCAGCGCCCTCGGCCAGCGGCGCGGCGCCTGGGATCGCGGCCCGCAGCTCCGTCACGGCCCGCGGCGCGCCGTTTTGCGCGAAGACCGGGCTCAAGGCCAGCACGGCGATGCGCACCCCGCGCACGCGCGCGTCGCGCAGGACCACCACCGGCGAGTCGGGCAGCGAGCGGTCGGGCTCGACGGCGAGCGCCGGGCGCTCCGCGCCGTCGGGGCCGCGCGGCACGATCGGCTCGACCGCGGGGAGCGCGCCGCGCCAGGGAGTGCTCTCCAGCAGGTCGACCCGCGGCGCGACCGGCCCCTCGCCGGCGATGCGCAGCGTCAGCAGCGGCGCGGGCAGCCGCAGCCCGCCGATTGTCACGAGCGGCTGGGCCGGCGTACCCGCCGCGAGCGCGCCCAGGGCCGCGGGCGCGCCGCGCCAGGCCAGCCGCAGCTCGCCAGGCAGCGGCGTGAGCAGCGGCGGCTCGCCGGGGCCGGCCCCGGCGGCGGCCGCGGGGAGCGACAGACAGACACAGAGCAGCGCGAGCAGGAGCGCGTGGCAGAGACGGTTGTCGTGCATAGCGGGTGTCACTCCGGCGTACGATCGAGCGGCTGCGCGCGAGCACGATGGTCTGTGCCCGCGCTACATGTGCTATATACCGCTCGAGGCGGGGCCTGGTATACGCGATTCGAGGGGAAATAGCGCGGCGCTGGGAGGCAAGAGCTGCAAGCGCATCAGCGTGCGAACGGGCAAAAAAAGACCCCCCTCTCCTGTTAGAAGAGGGGGCATCGGGCAAGCAGCCACAGATGAGCTGGTGCCGGTGACGGGATTCGAACCTGTGACCTAGCGACTACTCGCCATGATCAGGGGCGCGGCGACGCCGCTCTTGGGCACGGCGATGGACCTCCTGCAACCTATCCTTGCGCTCGTGCAGATAGCGCATGGTGATGCGCGGGTCGGCGTGGCCGAGGAGATCGGTCACGTTGCTCAGGGGCGCCCCGCCGTCGATCATGGCATGCGCAAATCCGTGCCGGCTAGCGTGGATCGGCGCGCCCTTGGGCAAGTCGATCTGCGCCCGTTTCGCCACGCGCTTGATGGCGGCACGTACGGCATGGGTGCTAAGCGCCCCGCCGTCGTTCTTCGGCGACGTGCCGCGAAAGAGCGGCAGGCTGCCGCCCGATGCCCCACGCCGCACGGCGAGATACGCCGCCAGCTCGGTGGCCGCGTCCTCGCCCCAAAACACCCAGCGCTTCTTCCGACCCTTGCCACGCACGCGCGCGGCCTGCTCGTGAACGTCGATCTGCTCATCGGTGAGGCTGCAGAGCTCGTCAATACGCAGCCCTGACTCGTAGAGCAGTGCGATGATAGCGCGGACCCGTCGGCGGTCTTCCTCGGCCGCGTGGTCACAGGCCGCGAGCAGCTGCTCGACCAGGTCGTCACGCCAGTAGGCGCGATCCTCCAGCTCGATATGAATCTTTGGAATCCGATCGCCGCAGAAGAAGTCGAGCTGGTCGGGGAGCAACCAGCCTTCACGGCCCGCAAAGGTCCAAAACGCGCGCAGCACCGTGCGCGCGTTGGCCACGGAGTGGGGCGCCAGGCCAGACGTGGCCGCGGGGGCACGGCGCACGTTGCCGTCGTGGGGAATACGCTCCGTGAGCAGGTAGGAGAGGTAGTCGCGCAGCTCGGCGATGGTGATCGCCTGGATGTCGCCATCCAGCGTCGCCGCCTCACGCCAGCGCTGCCACATCGTCAGCGCGGATGTGTAGCGTGCGATCGTCTGAGTAGATCGCCCGGCCAGCCGCCGATGTTCCAGGAATGCCGCCACGGCCTCGGACAGGACTGTCATACCTTCCTCCACACAATGGGCGCGTCCACTAGCGCCCTTGGGGAGACGTGGCAGGCCGTGACGTTCGGCAACGTGGCCGTTAAGATTTGCGATCGATCTGGTTGAGGAGTCGCTATTGTACCGCGCTTTTACCACGCGTATTCTGCGGCACGCTCGCGCGCCGCTGTCTCCAAGGGGTATTCACACGAAAGGAGGTCAAATGCCCTAAGACCGATCTGAGGGAGCAACATCTGAGAGAGCAACTGCGGAGGAAACAACGCAACAAACGACGCCCGGCGACGGCGGTCGCCGGGCGTCGTTGACCCACGTCATGTGCATTGCCATGCACCAGCACGCGTGTACCCGCCATTAGCATACATCGGGAGTGTACCCATGTCAACTGTGCAGTACCTCATCTTCAAGGGGACTCGCCCGCCCCAGGACGCCGCAATCTGGCGTATCGATCGCCTGCCGCCCGAACGCATCGTGGATCTGGGCCAGCGTCTGGCCCGCGCCCAGCTCGCCGCGATTCCGCTCGTCGCGCTCCTCCACCAGACCCGCGGCGGCGCGCGCCTGGAGATATCGCTCTATTACTGGCAGCAGGACATATCCGAGACCCAGCCGCTGGAGCTGCTCGCTCGCTACGGCGAGCCCATCAGAATGCTAGCGACCATGGCGGACTTCGACGGGTCGCTCTGGGTCGAACCGCCCTTCCTGTGGGGCGCGCTCGACGCGATGCTCGACCGGCACCAGACAGTGGTCTAAAGAATCGCATCGCCCGCCGGCTGCGCGGACCAGACGCAAGCGGCGGGCGGTCGTCGACAACGAAGGAAGTAGAATGAATACATCCTACCACGAATGTGTGACAGAGAGTGTCACATTCAATCCGTTCCTCCCTGCAATCGGCCGGGTCTACGACGTGCTCCTGCGCGCCGGCCCAACCAATACCACGATCCAAACGACAAACCGCGAGCTGGCCGTGCTCGCGCAGCTCAAGTCGCCCAGCCAGATCCCGGGCATCCTACGAAAACTAGAGGCGCAGGGGCTGATTGAACGCATCACCGAGGCGCGTGGCAGCCTGATTGTCGTGACCGACCGATCAGACATGGCTGATCGCTCGTTTTGTCCATCCGACAGCGATCAGGGAGTCACTGATCGCTCGACCAACGCCCAATCGGCAAACCCCAACGAGATGCCTGATCGCTCAATCGGCGTGGAATCGGAGCGATCAGACATGATCGATCCCCCCCCCACCCCCCTATATGGTAGGGATCTAGAGTCATATCAGGAGGAGGAGTCCGCGCGCGCGATCGGCGATGCCATTGCTGAAAACCCGCTCTACCGTCGGCTGATGCAGCAGACGAGAATGGATCGACGTTTAGCCGAACGCATCGTCCGCACATCCCTCGGTGGACTCACCGAGTTTGAGCAGGATCTCGCGTTGGCCAGCCGGCTGGACGCCATTCGCGCGCCGTTCTGGTTTGCCGTCTACCGCTGGTCGAACGGCCAGCGTGTATTAGCGCAGGAGCCCTCCCATGAGCGACCGTCTTCGCCATCTGCGGACCGACCGAAGTCCGACGGTCACACCGGGCACGCGGGTCACCAGCGTCGGCGACGTGCTGAACGACCTGGCACGCGTGGGGGAGATGCCGTCGGGAGCAACGCTGACCCTGCCTACCAGGCCTATCTTGCCGAAATCGTCCGAGACATCCGCCCGGTCGCGGCCGACTTCTTCGACTGCGACTAACTGTAACTGCGGCGGCTTCGGATTGGTCGCAGCGGATATGGACCAGGCGCAGCGGGATCAGCTTGCCATTGTCGACAGCTACGATCGGGTCGGTCTGCCGCCGATCGCCCTGGTCGCGTGCGCCTGCGCGGCCGGCGCCGACCGGCAGGCCCGCTGGCGCGGCCTGCCGGTCGCGGCCGAGGGCGTCACACTCCGCAGCGGGCGCGTGAAGGTGCTGGCGGCGCAGTCGGACGCGCTGACGTGCATCCGCGCCTTCGTCAAGCGGCCACGCGGCTGGCTGACGTTGGCCGGCGCGTACGGTGTGGGCAAAACTACGCTGATCTACGCGGCGCTGAACGCGCTGGCCGACAAGGGCAAAATCGGGCGCTACATCGTGCTGCCGGATCTGCTCGACCAGCTGAAGGCGGCGCTGCGGAAAGACGACCACACCTACGACTCGATCCTGCGCCGGGTAGCCATGGCGCCCATCCTGGCGGTCGACGAGGTGACGGCGATCCGCGAGTCAGACTGGACAACCGAGGTGCTGCAAACGATCTTCCTGTCCCGCTACGAACAGCGCGCCAGCACCGCGACTTTCCTGGGCTACAACGTCGATGGCGCCCAGCGGCTGCCGGCGTTTCTGCGCTCGCGGCTGAGCGATGCACGCTTCATGTTTGTGGATTTGGGCGGCAAGGATCTGCGCCCGATCGCGGATCAGCTCGACCCGTGGGATCGTGGCGAAGGAGAGCGCTAGCATGACGCACACAATGCGCCCGCCCAAGCTCGCGGATCTGTTTGCGCACTTGCGCTGGCGCGCCGTCGACACCGGACAGCCACAGACGCTGACTCTCCGGGGCGGCGCGCGGATCGCCGTCTGGCTGCACGATGGTCTACTCCGTTTTTCTGTTGCGCGAAGGGAGGTCGAAGTCGGTGAGCGAGAAGAACGAACGTTCAAGCAGATCTGTGGTGTTCCTGCTGGCGCTACGCGCGTCCCAGCCACCGGGCAGAAGCAGCGCGCCGTCGACGGCGCGACGTGGTATCAGGTGGGTTGGATCTGGCCCGACGTGGACGACGCCGGCCAGGACCGGCGATCGGCTGGTCCGGCTTGATGTCCTGGCACGCGTGCATATTCAGCGCCGGGGCGAGTCGTTCGTCATCTGCCATCAGGCCGGGGGCATCGTGTCCTACCGCACGCGCGTCGTGCGCGGCCTGCTCTGCATGCACTGCGCGCACAGCTATGGCTATGCGTCGGCGATTGCGCTGCTCGTCGCGCACAACGCCGGTTGGGAACAGGAGGCGGTATGAGCGGAAGTGAAGAAGTGGCGATGGCGATCGGCGATATCGCCTACTGGAAGAAGCGGGCCGAAACGGCGGAACGCAAAAATAAGATCTTGACCGAGCAACTGGAGGTGTTGGACGCTGTCGCCAGGCTGGCCGACTGTGTCGCTCGATTCGTCGAGACGGATGCCAGCCGGAGCCTGCTGGCGCGGCTGCGTCGCGCCGAGGCGGATGTGGTGGCGCTGCGGGAGGCGCTCGAGCCCATCGAACGCCACCGCAAGATCGGGGACGTGTGGGTTGAGCTTTCGCCGCGGGAGTGGGAGTATGTTCAGCGCGCGCTGGCCGACCACCTTCACCCCGGGCGCGTGCTGCTGGCCGAGCTGTATGCCGCGCGCAAACTCCGGGCGACGGCGGGACGTGTCATCGCCATCTGGGCCAGCTATGCGGGGGTGCTGCCGATCGACATTGATCTGGCCGCGCTGGCGGTCGCATGCACCGACTATGACCGGGCTGGAGGAGAAGGAGAAATCGACCGCGACAGCAGGAGGAATACATTGGGCGAGAAAACGGAAAAGGTGTCGAGTATCGGACGGATCGTGCATTTTATGTATGGCGGCTCGCATGTTCCCGCAATCATCACGGACGCGGAGTGGACCGTGCGCGAGCCAGGCAACAAGCCGGACTGGATTGGCCAGGCATTGACCGTGTTTTTACCGAACGCCGCCCCCTTCACGACTGTCGCGTGCGAGCAAGGCGAGGTCGCGCCAGGCACATGGGTGAACGCTACGTGGCACTGGCCCAATTCCACGCATTAGTGTATGGGGAAAGCCGCACTTACGATTGGAGGAATACGAATGGGGAAAGCCGCACTCACGATTGGCGGGACGACGTTCGAGGTCGGCGACCGAGTCAGCACACCCCCCCGAGGGCGTGGGAATCATGGTCGGACTCGATCCGTTCGGGGACGAAGAGATCGGGGTGCGGCTCGACGGGAGCGACGCGATCCTCTGGTTCTCGTTTCTGGTCTGCCAGGTTGATGCCTTCCCCGATCCCGCACCCGATCCCGCTGGGCAGATCGAGTTGGCCGAATAGTGGCGGCGCACTGGGCGTGTCCCTCTTGACACAACGGTTGTGACATGCTATAGTATTGCAGTCACAACCGTTGTGTCTGTCGAGAGGGGGTGATGCTCGTAATGACCACTGAGGAACCCATGGCCGAGGAGATCGACATCACCGAGGCGATGCGCCTCTCGGGCCTGTCGCGCGAGACCTTGATGCGTCGCAAGCGCGCTGGGACGTTGCACGCGCGCACGGTGGAGCAGGAGTACAGGCAGCGCCAGCGGCGCGTGCTCTTCCGGCGCGATGAGATCGAGGCGCTTGCTGGTCACTCAGAAGCGTAATGCCCCCGGCCGGGTAGACGCCGGCCGGAGGCAGGTGATAGCCCGCAAAGACCATCGAGCGGAGTATACCAGATGCTGACACGGTCGCGCCTGTATTGGCGGTTTGCGCATTGACGATGAAGCCCCCGCAAGCGTTCGAGGCGCCCCGGGGGCAGGCCCTGAGCACCAGTTCAGGGCGTCCCTAGTCTACGCTAGGACACCAGAAAGGGCAATAGGATGTTTTCGCTGATCTCCTATCTCTATTGTCTCCTCTTCCTCTGGCCAGCGCTGCTGCGCCGCTTCGACGCGCCCAGGCCCCGCCCGGCCCCGCGTATTGTGCGGCGGCAGTGGGGTGCGGTGGCCCAGCTCGGCCCGCGCGTCGTCGGCGTGCGGCTCCAAATCGCTATCATCGGGGGTGCATGATGAAAGCACTGCTCGGTATCTTCTTCGTCGTTCTGGCGATCGTGTTGGGCGGCGCGCTGGCCGGCCCTATCACCGAGCGCTGGCAAGACCGCAACAGCTACCAGGCGGCCGCCGAGCGGCTCGACCTCGAGCGCCAGGCCTTTGATCTACAGCAGTACCAGACACGCTCCAGCGCGACGCTGCCGGCGAGTATCCTCGCCGACTATGGCCTGCTGCTGCTGCTGGGCGTGGGCGCGGCCGGGCTTTGCTACGTGGCCTTCGACGGCTACCGTCGTCGCCGCGTGCCGCTGGTGCGGTTCGGTGGCGAGCTGGTCGCGCGCGATCTGATTGAGAGCGCCGACCCCCGCCTGCTGGCATTGCTCGCCGACCAGGTGCAAGCGCGCGGCGTCGCGCGCATCGAAGAGGCCCGCCGGCCGGCCCCGCTCACCTGACGTTCAGCCCCACTCCAGCCACCAGATGGAGATTGCGGCCCCTGAGCCGCCTGTCGAGCAGCAGCAGCTGCTCAGCGCGCCGGCGCTAGTCGTGCCGACGTTCGCCCAGCTGCTCAGCGCCGGCCGCATCGGCCCGGCCGCCGACGGGCGCGCCCAGCCGCTGCTACTCGGCTACAATGCCGAGAATGGCACGCCAATAGAGGGCTCTTGGAAAAGCCTGTACTCGGCTGGAATTGGCGCCCTGCAGGGGGCGGGCAAGAGCTGGCTAGAAGCGTTCCTTCTCGGCCAAAGCGCGCTGCAGGGGGCGCGGCTCATCATCTGCGACCCGCACGCCGGCCACGATAGCGAGAGCCTGGCGAGCCGGATAGCGCCCCTTGCGCCCGCGTTTTTGTGCGACGTGGCACAAAGCGACCGCGAGATCCTGGCTGCGCTGAAGCTGGCCAATGATGAGCTCGAGCGGCGCAAGGCCGGCGGGGGCGCGAGCTACCCGATCGTGGTGGCGATCGACGAATGGACGTCGTTACTGCGCGGCGAGCTCGGCGACGTGCTGCCGGTCTATGCCACAAACTTTGCGGAGCAGGGGCGCAAATTCGGCGTGAACGCGCTCCTATCGGCGCAAGGCTGGGGAAAAGATGTTACCGGCGACGTGCGCAACCGCTTGACCAGCCACTACATTCTGCGGCAGCGGCCAGACGAAGCGCGCTACCAAACCGGGCTGCGCGCCGCCCAGCTGCCGGGGGATATTCGCACGCTGCCGGACGCTACCGGCTACCTGCTGACCGTCAAAGGTGACTTCGTCAAGGTCGTGATCCCACGGATGACGGCCGCCGATCTGGTGGCCGTCGGCGCGCAGCTTGGTAGCGAGGCACCTTCCAAAGCGCCTTCCAACGATCGGCCGTTCGGCTTTGTGGGAAGGCAGATGGAAGGCAGATGGAAGGCAAAGCTGGAAGGCACGGAAGGCAGGCCAGGAGCGGCAGAGCGGCCCGCCGAGCACGCGCGGATTGTGGCGCTCTTTGTGGCCGGGAAAACCATCCCTGAGATCGTCAAGGAGGTCTTCTCGCTCGACTCCAATGGCGGCCGCGCCTACGTCGAGAAGCGGCAGCTCGTCGAGGAGGTCATTCGCCAGGCGATCGGGGGTGCGGCGTGAAACTGAAGAAGATCTTCCGGCGCACGCTCCGAGCGGTGCGACTCCAGATCGAGAACACGGCGCGCGAGGTGCAAGTGGTCCGGCGCTTCGTCGCGCGCCAGCTCACACCCCCGCCGCGGCCGGCTCCGCCCAAGGCACGACCCAAGGCACGACCCAAGGCACCAGCAGCGCAGCGCCGGCGCGACGATCGGTTGCTCGCCGAGCTGCTCGGCGGCGCTGCCCCCGATGCACCAGGTGCGGCGCTCGACCTGGCGGCCTGGGGAATCAGTAACGTCAGCCGGCCGGACGTGCGCAGCGTGGTTGACCGGCTGCTCGCCGCGGCGCCAGGGACGGCGGATGCCGATCAGGCCTGGCGCGACTACCTGCAGCTGCATGGTGGCCCGCGCCGCCGGCGCCCAGCACGACGAGCGGCAGGCACCAGGGCGCCGGCGAAACCAAAGCCGGTCCAGGTGCGAGCGTATCAGAAGGGCGACGGCACGGCGGTCACGCGCTACCGGCGCGGGAAGGGACGCTAGACGTCGCGCGCACGGGATATCGGTCTGAAATTAGAGGCTATTCGGATTTTATGGTTGAAGAACCATAGAAAGGGTTGACATGCTCGATATCGTCGCTGAGTTAGAGGCATTGATCTCGGAGATCAATGCCGAGATCGTGCAGCCGCCGGACGCAGATGGCGCAGATGGCGAGGAGAAGGCGTACCGAAAGGGCGTCAATATGGGAAAACGCCAGTCAGTCACACGTCTGCAGTTGCTACTGAAACGTGTAAAAAGCGATATTGCGCGATATTAGAGGACTATATGGAAGAGTTGCTTGCACGTCTGATTGCACTTCAGCCGAAAGCGCAGCGCATTTTTGAGGGCAATATGCGTGAGGAGTTTGGCGACGTGCCGGATACAGCAGTTTGGGCCACACTGGAATATGGCTACGATGGCGATCCGCGTTGGCATTGCGGCTTTCTCTATTCATCCTGGACGGCTATCGGCCCTGTAACACGTTGGGCCTTGCGCGCAGTTCGCCGCACGCCCGCCGAGGCGGTGCAGGCGATGCTCGACGATATCCGAATAGCCAACTAGAGAAAGGTGCTCGCTCATGCGTGGCTGTGTTCTCTCGCTGCTCATTGCGCTCCTTGCCGTGCTGCTGCTGATCGGCAGGTGGGCTGAGGCACTGGTGTTTGTCGCGGTTCCAATCGCCTTTCTCATCGGCCATTGGGCTGGCTGGCGGGGCGCTGTCGCGGTGATGGAGGCAGCCGGACACACAAAAGTTGAGCATGAGGCGGAGGAGCTGCGCAAGGGCTGGCGCTGGTGGGGGAGCTAGCTGTCTTACACCTGTCTTACACCTGTAAGACAGATCACGTTATAGGAGTATCACGATGGCTTCTCTTGCTGGTCATGGGCCGAACATCGGCCACACCTGGGTCAAATACGTCATCATCGGTTCCGACGGCCGAGAGCTGCCGCCCGTGTGTTTTCCGAGCGTCATCGCCAGCGCGGGCCGTCAGGTCGCCGGCACGCTGGTCAACGCGCCGGTCGCCATGGTCGCCGGCCAGGGTCGCTTCTGGACCGGACTGGACGCGCAGCTCTCCGGCAATCAGATCAGCATTATGAGCCAGGATCGGCTGAGCGATCCGTGCTATCTCCCGGCGCTGTTTGCCGGGGCACTCGGCCGGATGGGCCACTTGAACGGGAACGCGCGCGGCGTGTTCGTCTCGGGCCTGCCGGCCAACCAGGCGCTCGATGCGACGCTCTGCCAGGCGCTAGCCGCGCGCCTGCGCGCCGCTGCGGCAGCCGACCAGATCGCCAAGCTTAAGATCATCGGCGAGCCGCTCGGGCTGGCGTACGGCTATATTCTGGACAACAACGGGCAGCTTATCCGGCCCGAACTGGCGAGCGCGCGGCTGGGCATTGTGGATCTGGGCGGTCGCACGGTCGACCTGGCCGAGCTCCTGCGGCTCGCGCTCGTCGACGGGAGCTATCGGACGTTCGATCTCGGCGCCGCGAGGCCGCTCGGCGAGCTGGCCACGCAGCTATCGGCGCGGGCCGATCGTGATCTGACCGTGCTCGATGCCGATCTCGCCGTGCGCGATCGCTCGCTCAAGATTGGCAAGACGGTCACGCCGCTGCCGCGCGGCTGGGATCGGCCGTTTGTGGCCAATGGCGAGGCGGTGGTGCGGCGGATCGACTCGGTGTGGGGCCGAGGCACGCAGTTCGACGCTATCCTCGTCGGCGGCGGCGGCGCCGAGCTGGAGCCGGTCGCGGCGCAGATCACGAGGGCCTATCCCAACGCCATCATCGTGGACCGTCCGCAGCTGGCGATAGCAACGGGCTACGCCCGGCTCGCGCGGCGCATCGCTGCATCGCTGCGCTGATGGCCACGCCGACCGTCACTGCTCGGCTGGGCGATCTGTACCAGGCCCAGCTCACACGCGCCGCGCCCGACAAGACGGCCGCGCTGCGGGGCTATTTACTGCTCGGGTTTGCGGGCAGCGGCGTCGATATGCGGCCGTACACGCGCGAGATACAGCGCCTGCTGAACGAGGATCTTGCGCCCGAGCTGGAGGCCGCGCTACGGCGGCTGCTCGACTCGCGCGTTGCGGCTGCGCCGGCCGGCAGATGCGAGGATGCCCCCGCGGTGCTGGAACTGCCGGCGTTCGCGCCCGAGCGTTTCGAGGAGGCCGATCCGCTCCTAAGCGTGGGGATGGACTTTTGATACGTGAGCAGTGCCGGGCGGCTTACCACCGCCCGGCACTGAGAATTGAAGCACATGGCACGCAAAAACCAGAATCTCTACGAGTCGGAGACCGCAGCCTCACTTGGTTTGACCGCCACGAGCGGCCCGTATGCCGGCAATGGCTCGGCGCTCCAGCTCGACATGGCAATCATTCGTGGCCTGGTTGCGCCACTCCGCATCACGAATGAGGTTCGCGCCGCGCTCGTGTGGCTCGGCGAAGCTCGCGCGATGTGCATTGACGACGTTGCGCACGCTGGTATTGACCAGATCGTCGGAGCAATTGAGCTGGCACACGCACGGCAGGCGGCGCGTGAAAAAGAGCCCGCCGCCTGATGCGCGAAAGATCGCGCGGGCTGTGTTTATACAAGCAAACGCCCGGTCAAAAAGCGGAGAGAAGGGGATACCCCAAACTTTCACGCTTTTTGACCGGGCGTTGGTGTGTGGGCACACCCGAAATTATTTCGGCTACGCGGGCGTCACCAGAATAGTTCGTGCATAATCGCGCGCGCGATATCGGCGAGCCGGTCGCCGTAGTCGTTGCCAGGGACGGCCCAGGTGCCGCCGAGCGCGCCCCAGGTGGGGGCAATGCCACGGTACATGCCGGGCAGGCGGCGGTAGCTGAGCGCCTGCCCGATCAGGCGCCGTTGGGGTTGGGTCTCCCCACCCTCCGGCAGCGCGTAAGCGAGCAGCCGGCCGACGTGGGCAGGGATCGCGTCGGCGGCCCACGTGTCGAACCTGCGCCCCTCGACCCAGATATTTCCCTGTATCTCCCATGTCCCAATCGGCGGTCGGGTGTGTGATGTTCGGCCTGTAACGCCAATCCCGGCCGGGTTTCGGCGTGGCCGCTGCGACCACCAGCTCGAGAGACACCCGGTCTCGTGAATTAGCTGGGCGAGCGCGAGCAGTGGGTCGACGTCGCCCGCTGCGCAGACGGCAAGATAGCCAGGAACGATCACGTTGGTGATCGCGTGGGCATCATAGTCGCCGTGCGGGCGGCCGAGCATGTACGCGACTGCGCGCGTGCGTAGCGCGCCCGGCTCTGGCTGCGACGATGTCACAATCGGCGAGTCGATGGTCCTACACACTGCGTGGCCTCCTGTTCTTGTGGCCGCTTGCTCCGTGTCGGAAGCACCGTCGACACGGAGCAAGCGCGGCCCGGCTGCGATGGAGGTCTATTCTACTCAGGGACTGCCGTCGACGGCAAGTCCGCGATGTCGTCGGCCCCAAGGTCGCCCTGGCCCACCCTGCCTGTGGCGGGGTCGATCGCGTGCCATTCGACCTGCTCGACCTTCTGGCCCAGCGCGGCAGAGAGCACTTCGTCGATATTCGGGGGTAGCAGGAGCAGGAGCACCTTTTCGAGCTCGCGGATCGCGGCGCTATAGCTGTGATCGCGGCCCTCGGCGTGCATGCGGGCGAGCTCGCGCTCATGCCTGAGCTGCGCGATCCGCTTGATAATGGCCTCGGCTGGGTTGGCGGTCATGGTCGTTCCTTCCTTACGCGATGGTTGCGAGCTTGCGGTTGGTTCCGGCGACGTTGACGAGGCAATAGCCGTTGATCGCGGCGTCGCCGTTCGTTGTCCAGCCGCCGAGATCCCACGTCACCGCCGAGCCTGTTTGTATGCGTCCGTTGGTATCGACCCGAAACACATCGCCGGCGCCGTCCCACACGCGGAACGCGCTCCCGGTCGCGTACAGCGAGAAGAGCCCCGAGCCGTCGCGCTCGTTGAGGTCGATCCCGCCGCTGCCGCCCGAGATGGATAGATAGGGGACGGCGAGCGTCGTTCCGTTGTAGGTGAAGTTTGACGAGCCCGTGAGCGTCGACGTCCCATTCCAGTGCGCAACCTGATTCGTCGCGCCGCTGCCGCTCACATCCGAGACTGGCGTCGCCCAGCTGCCGTCGCCCCTGAGAAAATTCGACGAACTGGGTGACCCTGACCCCAGCCGCGCCGGGCCCAGAATGCCGCTCGTGACCTTGCTCGCGTCGAGGTTGGGGATATCGCTCGACGACAGCGTCGACCATGTGCTATCGCCGAAGAGCAGCTTCGCCGCGCTGGGCGACGCGCCCAGCCGCGCGGCAGCGAGCGTGCCCGTCGTGATGTTCGATGCGTCATGGGTGTGCGCCGGAAGATCGCTCGACGACAGCGTCGACCATGTGTTATCGCCGAAGAGCAACTTCGCCGCGCTGGGCGACGTGCCCAGCCGCGCGGCGGCGAGCGTGCCCGTCGTGATGTTCGATGCGTCGTTCGTTCCCAGCGCCGAGCGGGCGTCCGCCGCGGTCGTCGACGCGGTGCCGCCCGCCTCGATCGTCAGGATGCCGTTTTCGAATGGCGTCTCCTGCGCCACGAGCTGCCGAATAAAATCGCGGTTCTGGGCGATCGTCTGGACGATCAGCTCTTCCATGCTAAGCGCCATAATCGCGCACCTCCACGCGCAGGTCTTCGAGCTCCCCAGCCTTCCAGCTCGTCGACACGCCGGCGATCTGCTGGGTGAAGGTCTGCCCCGCGTAGCGCGCGAGCACCAGGTCGCCGAGGCTATAGTCGACATCGAGGAGCGCCGCGGGGGTCTGGAGGATCTCGTATTCAAGCTGGGCACGCATGCGACGCTTTGTTTTTTCTTTGTCGCCGATGCCGTTCAGCACCGACGTGCTCGTCGAGCCGCCCGTCGTCGTTGCGCCGTTCGCGACGTATTCAATATCATTCGTGGTGCTGTAATTTGTGCCGGTTCTGACGACGACGGCACGCCGCACACCCTGTCCACCACCGGCGACGATGATCGCGGTCTGTTCCTCCGAGCGCGCGCGGGCCAACTTGGGCCGGCGCATGTTCTGGAGCGACGGGTCGAAGATCACGGCCGACGCGCCGCTCGTCTTGTCGCTTCCGCGCAGGGGATAGAAGCGAAAGTCGAAGGTTGCCGGGCCGGTCTGGATCAGGTCGACGTCGCCCGTCCCCGCCGTGCTCAGCGCGTCCTGGATCGCCCTGAGGCAGGACACCCGCGCCGCGTTGAGCTCGATCGACGCGCCGCGGTTACTGTTTGTTTCAATGGTGACGGTGTACCCGTTGACGGTGGCCGCGCTTGTGCCGTTTCGGTCGCGGCCGTTGCCGGTCGTCGCGCTTGTTGTGAAGTTGGTCGTCACGATGTCTTTGACCACCTTCTCAACGGCTTGGGCGCTCCACGTCGTTTTGTTCGACGTGCCGGATGGGTAGGCCGTCGCGCGCCAGCCGAGCATGTGCAGTGGGCCGTAGGCGCGGACGGAGAGCAGCTCGACCCCGTCGTCGTCCATCTCGCGCATGTCGTCGCGCACGATCGCCGAGAAGAATGAATACCAGTCGACCCCGAGCTCTGGCCAGCGCCGGTATAGGCTAAGCTGGGCCTTGTCGACGAGGTACTGCGCCGCGTCGCTCGTCGCGTTGAGCACGACGTCGATCTCGCCGGGGACGTTGAGCCCCTTCGCGCAGCTGACATAGAGAAAGCCCCCGCGCGCGGCACTTCCGCTCGCGCCGCCCTCGCCGTACAGCTCGGCCTGAACCGAGCCGGCCGCGTTCTTCACCTGGAGCTTATACTCGGCTGGCATTACGTTGCAGGCCCAATCGCAACCCAGAACACGATCCGCGGCGACGAGCTCGTCGACTCGTCGGTGAGGTAGCCGCGCACGGTGCAGGAGCCCGCCGCGACCGTCTCGACGGAGAAATTCACCCGGCTCCCGGTTGAGCTGCCATTCCCGAAACACGTCAGGAGCACGATCGGGGGCTGGGTGAACGTCTGGGGGAACGTGATCGTCAGGAGGTTCGAGGTCGAAGAGCTTGACCAGGTGACCGTCGCGCTGCCGCACTGGATGAGCGCTTCGCCCGGCGTGTAGTTGGTCGTGCCCGGCTGGCTCCAGTCGGCCGCGCTCGCGCCCTGCCGCCGGTAGACGAGCGCCGTCGGATAGTGGCAGAAGTCGCGGACGTCGGTCAGGGTGACGACGCCGGCCGTGGTGATCGTGCCCGTCGCGAGCGGGATGTCGAACGTGGTGCTGGGCGTCTGGACGAGCGCGGGGATCGCGCTCGTGCCGTCGGTGTTGCGGTTGACGTAGGCGCGCGTGGTCTGTGCCGACCAGTCGACGCGCAGATTGACGCGGAGTCCGGTCGTTCCGACATTGGGCTTCGTGATGCTGACATTTTGCGCGGCCGTATTTTGATAATACTTGCCGTAGGTCATTCCGGCGCCGGCGGCGACCGTGACGAGCGACGAGCCGGCCGTGACTGCCAATTCGCCGCCCACGCCCGCGAGCACGCCCTCGGCCGCGAAGCGGTCAGAGGTGAACAGGTCACGGAAGAATTCCTCGAGCTGGGCTTCGGTGTACCCCGTGAGCGCGCCGTCGCCGACGCCGGTCGAGTCCCACGGCTGGGAGCGTTCTGCCATAGTTAGGGCCTCATTGGAGCACTTAGGAGCACTTAGCGGGGGCCGATCGCGACCCATTGCACAGCGAGCGTCTGCGACCAGGTCGTGTTATCCGTGCGGTAACCGCGCAGCACGAAGGAGCCCGAGGAGACGGTATAAACCGCGACTTTGCACTTCTGGGCGTTCGTGACCCCCGCGTTGATCAACGTCGCCCAGACGAGCGGCGCCGTTGAAAAGGCCTGCGGGAAGATCACGGTGATCTTGTCCGAGTCGTTGTCACTGTTCCACGGCAGCGATACCACGCCCGATTGCAGGCGCGTGCCGCCCGGTCGATACGTCGATGTGCCCGCGCTCGACCAGGTCGACGCGCTGCCGCCCTGTCGCCGGTAGGCGATCGGGTGTGCAAAATGGCAGAAGTCGCGCTGGTCGTCGAGTGTGATCGTGCCCGCGGTATCAATCATCACTCCAGCGAGCGGGATTTCCCAGGTGCTGTTGTCTTGCTGAGTCAGGGCCGGGTAGCTGCCGGTCCCCTCCTGCCCCAGTACGAGCGCGGCGCGGACGGTTGCGACGCTGCCCCAGTTCGCGCGGAGGATGACTCGATGCTTTGCCGTCGACGCGATCGGCGTCGGCACGCTGATCGCGAGGCCACTGTCGTTCTTGTAATAGACCCCAGAGACGAGCGCAGCGCCGGCCGCGATGGTAACAGGGGAGTTCGAGCCCGAGACGCCCAGCTCGGCGAGCACGCCCGCGAGCACGCCCTCGGACGCGGACTTGTCCGGCGTCCACAGGTCGCGCGCCATCTCGCGCCATTGGGCTGCGCTGTAGGTGTCGTTTCCATCGCCCACTGCGCCAGCCGTATCCCAAAATTGCGAGCGCTGCGCCATACACTAAAATCCTATGTAGCGTGTGTAAAATGTCATGTAAACTTCTGTCGCTGAGCCGATGCCCGTGCCGTTCACCTGGATGGTGTTGGTGCCGCCGGGGGCCTGCGGGTGGGCGAGCAGCGCGAAGGCCAGGTTGCTGCCGGTCGCCAGGGCGCTGATCTTGTTCGCGCCGGCCTGGTCGATGACGGTCTTGAGGCCATAGCGCGTATCGACCGTCATCGTCTGCCCGGCCGTGAGCGTCGTACCCGTAAAGTCGAGTTTCGCGCCGTCCACCTGGTTGGTGATCACGGGGGAGGCAATCGGACCGGAGATCGTAATGATGGGTTGGCTGCGCCACGATCCTGCGTACGCGATCGCGCGCGCCTGGGTGATGCTCGACGCGCCGAATTTCCAGGGGATGAGCAGCGGCACCGCCATGCCCGAGCTCGCGCCCGACGCCCCGAAGGTCACAGCGACGGGCGTCGGGTCGTAGAACGTCGGGTCGGGCGCGGCGAATTGCACCGCGACGCGCTGGAGATAGCCGCGCCGGTCCTTGCCCTCCATCGTCGCCCCATCGGCGAAGTACACGTCGATCTGCCGGCTCTGCCCATTATCAAGATCCCAGCGGAGTGCGAGCGCGTCATCGGTGGGGGTGAGCATGGCCAGCAGCGCTTGACGCGCGTCCCAAAGATCGCTGTAGGTCGTCGCGGCGACGCCGAAGACGAGGTCGATCGTCCTGGGAGCAAGCCGGAAGCCGCGATCGCTCGCGCCATGCTGGCTGGGTCCGCGCTCGGCAAGCCGTCGAAGTTGGGGCATGCCAAGCCCGCCGTCGCCGTCGCGCTCCAGCCAGATCTGGGCGCGGGGGTTGCCGTCCGCGTCGAGCAGGAGCGGCTGCGCCCCGCCGCCCAGCGTGTAGGTGCCATCGCCCTGGACAAGGGAGAGAGTCGGCATTAAAGCGCCCCCTGGAGACGTTGACGGAGGCGGATCGTATTCGTGAGGTTGTCGACCTGGCCGTTGTTGTAGCCGGTGATCTGGTAGTTGTGGTAATGGGTTGTCGTCCGCGTCGTTGGCGTCGTCTGCCCCGCGCGCACCGCGTCGCCCGTCACTTGCCGCACCGCGCCGACGACGGTCGACGTCCCGCCGATCACGCCCTGGGCGATGCCGGTCGGGATGTGCTTCCCGACTTGCTGCTCGAAGACGACCGAGGGCGATGCGATACCGAGCGCAGCCTTCGCAGCTTCCAGCGCGGCCTGGGCCGCTTGCTGGGCGGCCGTCGCGACGAGACTCACCCCGTGCTTGATCCCCTGGGCGATGCCAGCCATGATCTGGGCGCCGAGATCGACGGACGCAGGGACGGCGCGCGTCGAGAGCTCGGCCAGCAAGTCGCGCAAGGCGGCGAGAAAGGCGGTGACGATCCCACTCGCCTTGCCCTTGAAGTCACTGAGCTTTGCGAAGGAGTCGACGGCGTCGGAGATCGTTTTGACTACCTGCAGGACGGCGCTGGCGAAGCTCGTCGTCTGGGCGAGCGCGTCGGCGCTCCACGCGCCGGCGAGGGTCGAGATCGCGGTCAGGGTATAGCGGAGCGCGACGACGAAGAGATCGATCGCCTTGGGCGCGACGTCTTTCAGGTCGGCGAGCTTTGCAAAGGAGTCGACCCCGCCACCCAGCAGGCTGATCACCTTCCCCGCCGCATCGGCAAAGGCTGCGGCGGCGATGAGGGCGTCTTTGGAGAAGGTGAGCGCGCCGGCCGCGATCTTCGACGTTAGGATTTGCACGGCCTGAACGAAGAGATCGACGCTCTTCTCGGCCGGTGCCTTGAAGTCGACGAGCTTCGCAAGCCCGTCGACCGCGCCGCCCACGATCGCGAGCACCTTCCCCGCCGCGTCGAAGAAGAGCGTCGCGTTGGCGAGGCCATCGTCGGTGAAGATCGTCGCGGCGCTCGCCATCTCCGCTGTAATGACCTGTACGGTCGCGACGAAGGAGGCGACGGCCGTCGACGCCGGGCTCTGGAAATCTTTCAGCTTGAGCAGCCCGTCGACCCCCTGGCCCACGATCGCGAGCACTTTGCCTGCGCTCTCGGCGAAGAGTGCGGCGTTGGCTAACGTCTCCTTCGTAAAGATCGTCGCGACGCTCGCCATTTCGCGCGTGATCACCTGGGCAGTGCGCGCAAAGGTGGCGATCGCGGCGTCGGCTGGAGCCTGGAAGTCTTTGAGCTTCGTAAGCGAGTCAATCGCGCTCGCCACGATCGCAAGCACTTTGCCCGCGCCTTCGGCAAACGACGCCGCAGCCTGGACGGCCCCGCTCCCCAGGCTCTGCGCCGCCTCGCTCATCCGGCCCACCAGGACGCGCACCTGAGTCGCGAAGTTGAGGAACATGCCCGGCGTCGGCGCTGCCAGCGTTGGCAGCTTCATGAGGGCGTCTATCCCCGCGCCCACGATCGCGAGCACTTTGGCTGCGCTCTCAGCAAACTGCGCTGCTTCGCCGACGAGCCCGCTTCCCAGGGTCTGGGCCGCCTCGCTCATTCGGCCCACCAGGACGCGCACCTGCGTCGCGAAATTGAGGAACATGCCGGGAACAGGGGCCCCGAGTGTGGGCAGCAGAGTCAGGGCCTCGATCCCGGCCTTGACGATCGCGAGCACTTTGCCCGCGCCCGCGGCGAAGCCCACGGCGAGCTGAACGACGTCGACCCCTAAGAGCTGGGCCGCCTCGCTCATCCGGCCCACCAGGACGCGCACCTGCGTCGCGAAGTTGAGGAACGACCCAGCGACGGGCGCGCCCAGATCGGCGATGCCTGCGAGGACCGACGTCGCGTCCTTGAGATTCTTGAAGATGGCGCCAGCCGTCGCGGAGAATTCGACCGCCGCGGCCATGCTCCGTCGCATGTCGACGGTCGCGACCTCGACGAGCCGATTAATCAGATCGACAATCGATGCAATGAAGGAGTCGACGGCTTGCTGTCCGACCTGGGGGAGGCCGGCGAGCCGCTCGAGCAGATCGACCCCGTCTTTGATCGTCTTGACAATGTCGGCGCTCTGCTTGGCGAATTGCGCCGCGGCGGCCATCATCGCCTTGTCCCACGATTGGCACGCCTCGCCGAAGAGCGTTAGGACCGTATTTAGCGTCGTGACGAACCGGCTGATCGCGTCGACGGAGACCGCCCCCATCGTGTTGAGCTCGGCAAACGCCCCGACCGCGTCGCTGATCAGCGACACCACCTTCTGGGCCAGGTCGACGACTTGCTCGGTCAGCTTGGGCGAGCGCGACTGGATACCGGCGACGATACCGTCGACAATCGGAGACCCAACATGCTCGGCCATCACCGCCGACGGGCTCGCGATCCCGAGGGCGCGCTTCGCGGCGTCAAGGGCGCTCTTTGCGGCGCTCGCGGCCGCCTGCGCCAGTCGCCCTACGGCGTCGGCAATGCCCGACGCGATGCCGTCGATGATGCTGCCGCCGATGCCGGCCCAGCCCGTAAAGGCTTTCCAAACGCCGATGATTGCGTCGACGCCCAGTTGCGCTCCGGCGGCGAGCATGTCCACCGCGCCCTGGAGGATGCCGATCAGCCCCTCGACGATGCTTGCGCAGGTCGCTCTGATCGTCTCCCAGGCACCGGACCAATCACCCTGGATGATCTGCAGGGCAGCGGTCAGCACGCCCTGGATAACGGATAACGCAGTGGAGATCAGGGTGGTAATGATTTGCCACGCGCCGCCGAGGTATTGTTGGATCTGGGTCCCGTGCTGATTAATGAATGTGGCAATCGCCGTCAGCACGGGCACGACGATCCCCTGGACGAGCGCGAGCGCGGTGCCAATCACTCCCTGGATCTGGCTCCAGGTCGTGCTGACAAAGGCCAGGATCTGGCTGCCGTGGGTCTGCCAGAAGGCAGCAATCTGGCCCAGCACAGCGCCAATTACGCTCGCGACCGCGCTCATCACGCTGGAGACGACCGTCTGGACACCGGCGAAATTTGATTGCCAGGCGCTGGCCAGGGCGGCGCCGAGCGCGATCGCGGCCGCGATCGGCGCGGCGATAGTGAGGAACGCTGCCACGGTCGACGCCAGCGCGACGACAAGCGCGCCGGCCAGCACCCCCGCGACGGCAATTAGGATAGGCTGGAGGTTCGCGCCGATGAGGCTAATGAGGGGCTGCGCGGCGCTGATCAGCCCGCCGATGGCGGTATTGACGGCGCGCGCGCCCGCCTCGCTGAGCCCGAGCACCTGCAAAAAGGAGCTGAATGCCGAGGTGCCATCCTCAACGATCGTGAACAGACCGCTAAAGCCGAGGCTCCCGATGACGAGCGCCATGTTGTGCAGCCCGAGCACGATCGGCTGGATGACGGGCGGCAGGGCCGAAAACGCCTCCTTGCTGCCCAAGAGCGCGTTGGCGATATCGCGCACGACATTGACCGCGGGGGCCAGCGTGTTATTAAAGAGCTGGGTCAGGATAGGTAGCAGCGCGCTGCCGATAGTGATCTGGACGGCCTCAATCGACCCTTTGAAATTGTCGAGCGCCGCATTGAAGGTGGCTTGGTTGCGCGCCGCCGCCTGTTGGACCGTCGACTGCTTGGCGATGGAGTCGGCCAGCGCGGCGTAGCCGTCGGCGCCCTGATTGGCAAACACGCCGGCGGCACGGATGGCATCGTTGCCGAAGATCGTCTGCAAGACCTGCTGGCGTTGCGCGTCGGTGAGATTCTTGGTCGCGCTGTGCAGCAGCTCTTCGGCCCTGGCCATGCCGACGAACTTGCCGTTCGCGTCGTAAAAGGCGCTGCCGCTCTCCTTAGTGTAGAGCCCGAGTTCGGTCATTGCCGCGATCGCCGGCTTGGTTTCGGGCTGGAGGCGCGATAAAAAGGTCTTGAACGACGTGCCCGCGTCGGCCGAGGAGGAGAACGCCGGCGTGAGCTGGGCCAGCGCGGTGACCGTCTCATCGAACGAGGCGCCGGCCAGCCGCGCCGTGCCGCCGACGTTGGAGAGGCCGAGGAACAATTGGTCGACTGTGGTCGAGGCCGCGGTCGTGGCCTGCGCCATCAAATTCTGGGCGTGGGCCATGAACTCGGTCTTGGTCGCCGCATCGTCGTTGATGGACGTCCAGGCCTGCATGGTCTTCGCCGAGATCTCGGCGGCGCTGACCAGGTCGCCCTTGAGGGCGGCCGACGCAAATTGGATGGTGTCCTTGAGTCCGCCAGCGGCAATCGTGGCCGGGTCGATCCCTCCCTGGGCCATCGCGATCGCGGCCTGCTCGACCTCGGTTGTGGAGACCGGCAGCTCGGCGCCCAGGCTCAAAAACAGCTGCTTGAAATCGTCGAGCGATTTCCCGCTGTCGGCCAGCGTCTGGCCGGTTGCGTTGGCGAAGCCAGCCATCCCCTGTTCGAAGTCGCCGGCCGCCTTGATGGAGTCGCCGGCGAAGGCGACGACTTTTTGCGCCGCCATGCCCAGCGCATCGGTCGCAATCTCGCCAACACGACGAAGCGCGCCGGTCGCAATCTCGGCCGCCGGATTGAGGCTCGAAAGCCCTTCGGCAACCGACTTTGTCGCCGGCGTCGCTTCGTCTTGACCGCGGAAAATGATGGTTAGTTCGGCAGCCACAGGAGTCCTTTGGCGTCGCCGAGCCCGAGTGGGGTCTCAGGAGGAGGCGGGGAAGGGGAGGGGGCGCCCTGCGTCGCCCCGAGCTCCTAGGAAGGCCCAGGACGAATCGACGCGGATCGCCTCAGATCGTTGGTTTTGCGCATCCCGATGCGCTTTCCTGGCGATCTGGCACGCGGGAGAGTAGTATCTCAGGTCGTTTTGGTGCGCAGGGAGTTCCAGCGCCCTGGCGACGTGGCTCAGCGGGGCTATTTGAGGTGTTAGGCCCAGCCGTCATCGGCTGACCATTCCCAGGCCGCATCGGGGGCGGTCTCGTTTGGATTGCGGCCGTCGCGGTAGGGGGCATACAGGCGCTCGAAGATGCGCCAGCGTTGGAACCAGACTAGCCGAGACGTCGGCGACGGGTCGATTTCCCAGGGGGGCGTGCCCCAGCGCTCTGCCGCGAGCAACACGTCGGCCCACAGCGGCGCTTTCCCGCCGTAGCGCAGTGCCGACTCTAGGAGTCGCCGGTCTCTTTTGGGGGTGCTTGCTCGGCGAAGGCGGCGACGAGCGCGTCGAAGACCTGCTGGGTCTCGGACTGGGTGATCTTGCCGGCGTCTTCGACTGTCCAGTCGGTGAAGACGTGCCCGATGAGCTGCTTCATCTCGCGGATGCGCAGCCGCTCGCCGGCCGCCACTTTTTCCTGGAGCAGCTCGAAGAGCTCCAGCGCGTCCCATGACAGGTTCGGGACGTCGACGATCAGGGGTTTGACGATCATGGCGTGGTGCTCCTTGTACGGGGATGGAGGATGGGGGACGGGGGCTACGGCAGCGCGCTCAGCTCGTTGACGACGATGATATTCCCCGCCGTGCCGGCCGTTGTGTTATAGCGCGCGCGGAAGGTCATTTTGACCGTGTCGTTGCGGTTCATGTCGGAGAGCGGGTTCGCGACCTTCCACTTGATCGGCAGGTTGATGATGATGGTCTTCTTGCTGTAGGCCGTGCCGGGGGTGGTGACGTTGGCGCCTTCGATCTTGATCTGGAGCAGCTTCGGAGTCTGGGCGCGCCAGTCGAGCTTTGCCCCGCTGGCGCCCAGCACGATCGTGTCGTGCTCGAAGGTGATCTCGCCGCCGATCTCCTGGTCGACATACTGTGGGAAGCTGAAGTACAGCTGGCCGTCCGCGGTCTTCTTGAACACGGTCGGGAAGCTGAAGTTGAGCTTGTAGCCCAGCACCGCATTCTGCACCTGGGTTGTGCCGGACGTGCCACCGATCGCGTCCAAATAAACCTTCGACTTGCCGAAGAGCGCGTCTTCGACCGTCGGGAGCGTCGCGGCCGAGAAGCCGCCCGCCAGGCGCTGCACCTGCCGACCGTTCAGCGTCGCTCCCAGCTGCACCGCCTTGCCGGGCGCCCCGGTGAGGTCGAATTTGGAGCAGATCGCATACTCTATGAACTCGACCTCAGCGTTGTCGCCGCCCTCAACCGTGTATGGCTGGAGGGTCGGGAGCGCCGTCGTCGGGATCGTCGTCGTGTAGATCTTGTCGGAGCCCGCGCCGTCCGCGCTCCCGGTCGTCGGCCCACCCATGGCCATGGCCAGTATGTACTGGAACTGTTCGAACGTGAGCGGAGTCGAGGCGATATCGATCGACGCCCCCAGGTCGGGGATGTTTGTGCGGTCGGTGCCGCCCAAGATGCCGACGTCCTCGTCGACCTCGTCGATCTTACGCTCGTCCTTGAGCACGCCTGTCCCGCGCCAGCGCGTGGTAGCGGCGACGGCGCTTCCGGGCGTCGACTCCTTGCCGAGCTGAATTCGGCGTAAACTTTTGACTCCTGGCATGCTGTTACTCCTGGTTGAGGGCGAGGGGCTCGTTTGTTCCGGCGGTCACGCCGAGGGCGTAGAGACCCGAACGGATAAGATCGGCGGCAAACGCGACGCCGCCGATGGCCAGCGCGGCCACCTCGGCGACGGTGAGATCCCGCGCGGGAACGTCGGGAAGGGCCGCGCCGTCCCCGACGTAGCGCAAGGACAGCGCATCGGGATTGGGTGACGCCTGCTGCGGGGAAGCGGGTTTGGGCATGCGAGACTCCTTAACCGATCGCGATGCTGGGCTTCTCTTGGACTTCGAGCTCAGCCGCAATCCCAAAATAGTCGCCCCCGCCCCACTTGAGCGGCCCCACCGTGTAGTCGAAGAACACGTCGCCGTCTTTGCCGATCTGGTCGACTGCGCCGCCGAGCGTGATGTCGCTGAGGAGCGCTTTGGCGAGCGCGCTTGGCCAGGGGAGGATGCGGCTGTGCAACTCGGGGAGTTGGGCGAGGTTGAGTTGGCCAATCAGCACCCAGATCGCCAGGGTGTAGCGATGTCGACCGATGTCCATCCCGTGCAGCCCCCAGGAGTGCCGCGCGCTGGGCGAGAGCGCAATCACGATGCACGGAAAATCGTTCAGGGCGATCGCGCCCTTCGGATCTTCGTACACGGTCTGGAGCGGCGGCTGGGGACTGGGGTCGATCGTGCGCAGGCGCGCGGCGATCTTTGTGATGGTACGATCGATATCGCTCATGCTGGGATGTGCCGAACGTAGCGGCCGAGCGCGCGTGTCACGCGACGCGGCCAGTCTTGGGGCGGAGTGATGACGGAGCCATCGGGGGCGGTGCTGACGTCCGCGCCCCCGGCCGCCTCGCGCGCCTTATACTCGGCTGCGCAGGCCTGGCGCACGGCCCAGACGAAGTCGCTGGGCAGTGCGTCGCGGCTGGCGTAGCCCCCGATATAGGACAGCCGCATCTGGAGGGCGCGGCCGCGATAACCGGCGATGTTGGGCGAGAGGCAGCGGACGACGCAGCCGCTTGGGGCTGCCTCGACGTCGAGGTTGGCGACGTCGAGGGCTATCCAGGTCTGGGCCGGGCGCACGCGATACGAGGCCGCGCTGGGGACGCCCATCGTTGGGACGGCCGGCCAGCACGTGAGCACGCCGTCGACGTCGATCTGCGCGGTCAGCACCTGGTCGGTGTAGGTCGCGAGGACGAACGCCTGCCCACACCAGCGATCGACGGCGCGGCTCACGCCGGTCACGACGTCGGCGAGCAGCTCGTCGTCAGCCGTGCCGAGCGTGTCGACGTATTTCTTGAGCGCATCGACAGTGGTGTAGTTGAACGCGGCCATACTAGATCAACTCCCAGCCGTTGCTGTTGCCGTTGCGCTGGTGGACGCCGTGCAGGGTGCGGGTGGCGATCACCTCGTCGACGGCGATCGCCACGGTCGAGTCCTCGTTCACCGCGACGATGCGCCCCAGCATGACGCGGTCGTATTCGTACACGTGGACGCAACGACCGATCAGCGACTCGGTCGGCTGCGCGCCGGCGTCGTCAGGGGCGCGAGGTGTCTTTGCCATCGATGGTCATCCTTTGGTTATGGAGGTGAGATAGAATGCAGGGTCACCCTCGGCGGGGTGGGCCGGGGGATGCGAGCAGCTCGACGCGGGGTGTTCCCTCTGCCGAACTGCTCGCATTGTGTTTTAGCCGTTGGCGATGTTGGTGATGACCCCGAGGGCAAATGGGGCATAGACCTTGAGCACCGACTCGCAGTAGACACCGGTCTCATTGCTCCGGGTGATCGGCGCCCAGTCGATCTGGTAATAATCCCTGCGACACTGCACCTGTGCCACCTGCGGCACGTTCGCGGACTCGTACTGCGCGGGCAGGTTCTGGGCCCACGCGAAGATCGTCCCGGCCGGCAGCGTCGGATGCAGTCGGATCGGAATGATCTGGTTTCCGTTCAGGCTGAACGGATTGAAGTAGAACCCGACCACCTGGCCGGCGACAAAGGAGGGGTCCTTCTGGTTCGCGTCGAGATTGAAGCGCACCAGTGGGGCCGAGCTCGCGCCCGTGAGCACCTTCGTGGTAATGTTCATGAGCTCCTGGGAGTTGACATACAGCTCCTCGGGGCTGAGCCGGTAGTTGTCCCAGAAGGCCTTGAGCATTGTATCGATCTCGGTGACGCTGCCGCGCCCGCTCGCCGTGAGCGGCGTGCCGGTCCCCGGCGTGCCGTTTGCCAGAGCGGCGTAATACGCCAGCGACGAGTTGAATGCCGCGTACAGCAGGCCGTTGTAGGCCAGCGTCGCGTTGGCCGAGCGGTCGGTCGATCCGTCCGCAATCGCCGAGAAGGCGGCACCCGTGCCCGCCAGCGTGGTGAACTTGACATGGCTCACGTTGGTGATGGCCTCGAGCTTCTCGGCGCCGCTGGTGCCCACATACCACGCATAGGCCAGCGCGCCCTTAATCGGCGTGGTATACGCGCTGATGGTCGAGGTCGTGCCGCTGGTGGTCGTCGTGCCGGCCGCGCTGACCTTCGAGC
This sequence comes from Candidatus Ribeiella danica, assembly GCA_016717335.1. Classification (GTDB taxonomy): domain Bacteria; phylum Chloroflexota; class Chloroflexia; order Chloroflexales; family Roseiflexaceae; genus Ribeiella; species Ribeiella danica. Next base: position 2,429,812 of record JADKFS010000001.1, on the reverse strand, counting down.
TGCCACCGTTGAGGTTAAAGGTCTTTTGGTCCTGCCCGGTGACGTTGACCTGTCGCTTGACACCGCCCGCGACGGTCGCCATGAGCGCACCCTCGGAGGTCAAGGCGACCACGTAGACGTTATAGGAGGCGTTGGCGATCGTGCCACCGGTACCCGCATTCGACACGGTCGGCGGCACCGGCGTGCCGAGCGCCACATCGCGGTTGCCGCCCAGGAGAGTATATTCCTCGAGGATCATGGTTTGCTGCAGCAGCCGCATGCCGGCGCTGGCGCGCGCGTCCTCGAACCCAGCGCCCGCGCTCTGGGACTCGAACGACACGTCGGTCTCCAGCCCCAGGGTCACGTAGGATGCGGCCCGATCGGCGGTCGAGACGCTCATGCGCCCAGCGCGCTGCCCCTCGGGCACCCACGGCATGGCCGGGATCGCGCTGTTGCCGCTAATCCCGGTGACTTCCTTCCAGTTGGCCGCCGTGCCTGCGCCACTGCTCTTGGTGATGCGCGGGATACGGTTGCGCAGCGGGGTGAGCACCGGGTAGAGGTTCTTCGCCGGCGCTTCCAGATCGTAGGCGGTCAGGCCGGTCGCGGTCGTAACGGTCGCGGCCTTGGTGATATCACCCTGGCCGTGGACCTTCCAGATCGCGTCGAGCGTCTGGCTGGTGACATCGCGACCGTCCGCATTGATCAAGCGGGTCATAGTGGGGGAGTCCTTTCTTGGGGATGAGGGTTGAAGAGAGGAGGGCCGGGGGAGCGAGAGGAGGGTGTGCCAGAAGCAGCGCTACTTCTGGTTTTCGAGCTCGGCGAGCTGGCGCGCGTAGTCGGCGCGGAGCATGGGGCTGGGCTCGACGATCGACAGCCGGCGCAGCTCGGTCAGATCGCGCGCGACGGGGGCGCGCTTGGCGATCGGCTGCTCGCCCTGGCCGGTCTGGAGCGCCTTGTCGACCGCCCGCAGCGCGGGGCCGCCGGTAGCCGGCTGCGACTCGAGCGCCGCGAGCCGCTTTGTCAGGTCAGCGATCGTCTCCTGGAGGGGGGCGGTCGCGGCGTCGATCGATTTCTGGAGGCCTGCCCCGCTCGCGGGGTCGGCCGGCATGCTGGCCTTGAGTGCTGGGGCCGGCTGGCCTGGGGCCGGCTGGCCTGGGGCCGGCTGGCCTGGGGCCGGCTGGCCTGGGGCCGGCTGTCCAGGAGCCTGCGACGCCGCGCCCTGCGGCGCGCAGAACGTGCCCCCGCCCATCTTGACGATCATGTCATGCATGTTCTTGAGATGACCCATGTTCGCGCCGCTCAGCGCGCGGCCGCTCTTCGCGATGTCGCCGATCCGCTGGGCCATGGAGAAGAGCGTCGCGCCGCTGTCGTTCGGGGTGATGTCTTCGCCCTGGGTGACGTCGCCGCCGGCATCCTGCTCGGCGTCGTCGAATTCCTGCGCTTCGTCGTCGGCAGTCTCGTCGGCCTCGTCGGCGTCCTGCTCCTGCGCAACGCCCGCCGCCTCGAGTGCCGCTTCGATCGCGATTGAGTAGCCGCGCGCCTGGCCGACCTGGCCGGCGAGCTCGGCCGCGTCGCGCAGCGCCTGAAGCATAGCAACGGCCTTCATTGGGTCGCCAGTCGCGGCCTTTGTGATCTCGCCGGCCTCAGTCTGGGCCGGCTCCTTCGCGGAATCCATGTCGTATCCTTTCCATAGTGCGATACATGCCTCTGGGTTTGCCGGCCGATCCACGAGGCTTATCTCAGACAAGATCAGGCGGGTGATCTTCCGGAATGCCACGGCTCCAGACTTGACGATCGCCGCAGCGAGGCACTTCCCGCCGATCGAAAAGCCTTTATAGACGCCCTGCTTGACCTTGTTCCATGCGTCGTCGTCGACGATCTTCGCGACAATGTGCAGCGCGCCGTCGACGATCTCGGCCGCCAGCACCGTCCCGACGGCGCTGGGCTGGTGCATCTCGCGCAGGTTTGCCCATTTGAGGTAGTCGGGCAGCGCGTCGGCGATCGCCGACATCGCAACGATGTCGCCGGCGTAGATCTGTCCGTCGTACATGCCGCCCTGGGTGTCAGGGGTTTCGGCGGCCGCGACCCCTTCCACGATTCGTTGCTCGTCGTCACGCTTTGTGATGGCAACCCAGCCGCGGTACGGCTCGATCGGGCCCGTCGCACGCTTCGTGACCTCTGCGAGAGTCTTCGTGGAGGGGATCGCAAGCTGGGAACGCAGCACCGCCCCCGCACGTTCCTGCGCGTGTTGTCGCTTGTGGTGCTTTTTCTTGGGCTTCTCGTGGCGCGTCGTCGAGCTGGGGGCCGGCTTCGTCGTTGCGCTGGGTGTCGACGGCGAGTCGCTCGCGGTCGTACCACCGCTTGTCTTCGTCGAGCTCTTTGCGCTGGTGGCCTTGCCGGTAGTCTTTTGTTTGTCCTGCCACTCTTTGAAGCGCTCAGCGGCGCGAGCGTCCGAGCCCTTGCGTCGCTCTGCCATGTCTGCGTCGCGCGTCGCGCGAGCGGCGTCGAGCCTGGCGCGACGCTGGTCAGCCGCAGCCTGTCGTTGCTGGCGCTGGGCATCCAAAAGCGTCTGGCGGGTGGCCTGGGCACTCTGGCGGGCACTCTGGGCTGCCGCGCGCTGGGCCGCCTGCTGCTGTCGCTGGGCAGCGGCTTGCTGGGCCTGCTGCTGCTTTTGGGCGGCGAGGAGCGCCTTCGTCCCGCTCGTATCGGTCACGTCCTTTGTGCTCGACGCTGGTGCGCTCGACGCCTTGGGCGCCGCGTCTTTCTCTTTCGTCCCCTTGCCCCCGCCGCCTTTGCCTTTTTTGGCTTTCGCGGCCTCCTTCGCGGCCTTGTCGGCTTCTTTTTGGCTTTCGCAGCTGCGGCCGCGTCGGCCTTCTGCTGCTTCTCCTGCGCGGCCGCGGCCGCGGCCCCGCCGCCAATGCGTCCTTCGCTGCGCGTGCGTCGCCGTGCTCGGCCGCGTTCAGAAATTGCCGGCCCTGCGGCGACATACGAAACGAGCCGTCCGCATTTGTCGTCACGAGGCCGGCCGCGAAGAGCGCCTTCGCTGCCGCGGCAGCGAGCTCTTTCCCGGCGGCGAAGTCGGCGAGCGCGTCGAGATCTTTCGGATCGACGCCGGCCGCTGCCCCCAGCCGCGCGAGATTCGCGGCCTTCTTCTGCGCAGCCGCGGCTTGTCTGGGGGTCTGTTCGCCATCGCCGCCCGCAGAAAACTGGCCGTTGTTCGCGCGCGAGAGACGACCACCGATCGACTGGCCTGCTTTCGCGCCCCAGTTCAGCCCCTTTTTGAGCTTGCCGTTTTCTACACGTAACGTCATTTTCCACCGCCTAGCTTGTCGACCAGCTGGATGAGCGCCGCCGCGAACATGACGATCGCGTATGGCTCCTGCGCGGTGAGCACGTCCTGCGTCGTCCGCCAGTATCCCTGGTGGATCGGGGCCTGGCTGCCTGGGCCTTGCACATAGGGGCCATACTCGGTATAGTTCGTGATGCTGGCGTCGAATGCAAAGCTGTGGGATACCCAGAGCTGCTCGGCGTCGTGCCAGCCGCTGGCCAGATTACCGGTTCTGGGGTAGCTGCGCGGCGCGGGATAGGTCGCGAGGTTGATCCGCAGCAGGTTGATCGCGTCGGTCGCCGACAGCTCGAGGATCGCGTCGAGCTCGCCGGGGATCGCCGCGAAGTCGCCGAGCAGCGCGGGAAGGCCAACGATTTCGGCTGAATACGGCATGCGAGGTCACAATGCAGCTAGACGACGACGTACGGAAGAAGCTCGACCAGGTGGGGGCGCTCGACCAGGTGGGGGCGCTCGTTACGGGCTGGGCGACGATCTGGGCCGACTACCGCGCGAAGCTGGTTGATGGGGGGATGGACACCTGTATCGCCGACATGATGGCGCGCGAGGCGGCGCAATTTTTCTTTGCCCTGTCGCTGCTGAGTGCGGCAAAGGACGGCGATCGCTAGGGTTGGATGCGGTAGGGGGAGTACAGCGACTCGCGGCTCAAACACCCCTGGCAGCTATCCTCGATATGGCGCACCCAGTACGCATCGGCGAGGCCCTGCTCTACGTCGATCACGTCGACGCGCCAGGAGCACTTGCAGCCGACGTTGCACTCGGTCCCGCCGTCGCCGGGGTGACACGGCAGATCCCACTCGACCCACCTGCCGGCGCTGTAGGTTTGCTTCAGACTGCCGGGGTAGAGCTGCGCGCGGGCGCGCATGCGCTCGCTCCAGCCCTCCGCCTCGATCGTATCGGCGAAGCGATTGAGCCGATCGATCTGCTCGCCGACTGCGAATTTGATGGTCTTCCAGTCGTCGGGCGTGAGCGTGCGATCGGGGTGGCTGATCAGAAAGGCGGCGATGTGGTGCTCGATCAGCGCGCGGGCCATGTCAGCCTGCCAGGCTGAGGGGTCGAGCAGCCCAGCGGCAAGCCCGTCGCACAGGTGATCGATCTCCGCGCTCAGCTCGCGGCAGAGCTGGGCGAGCGGCCTATCCATCACCGGTGATCTCGCGCGCGAGCTGGCGCGCGACGCTGAGCGCCTCGGCGTCGCTCAGCTCGTCGACGCTCCGGACCCGCGCGCCGCGCTTCTCGACTTTGCCCATGTGGACGAGATCGCCGTGCGTCTGCTGCGCCGCATTCTGCGGCGCGGCGGGCATGGGCGGCGGCGGCCCGTCGAGGACATCGCCGTAGCGAAGCGTGCGGCTTTCGGCGGGGCTGATCACGCCATGCTCGATATCGCTCGCATGAATCGTTGCGATCGCGGTGCGATCTTCCGACTCGCCGAAGTCCCATTGCCACTCGAGGAAGGGGCATCCCATCCCGCCCTGCGCAACCGGGCGCTGGATGATCAGGTCGAAGAGACCCTTGAGCCAATGCGCAAGCGGCTTCAATCCGCGCCGCTCGTTGATGTTCTCCTGCGCGTCGGCCGTCGCCCTGTTTACATCTTGGGTGAAGCCGGCCTCCTGCGGGGGCACTCCAAAAGCGGCGAAGGTGAGTTGTAACATCCACAAATCAAGGTCGGTGACATAGCTGAACGCGCGGAGCTCCTTCACGTCGGCTGGCCAGGGCAGAAACTTCGCGCGCGACCTGGTCGTGTCGTTTCCCGCTAAGACCGCGTTAAACCACTCTTCGAACTGTGCGACCTGTTTCGCGTCGAGCTTCCCGTCGGGCGGGGTGATCAGCATCGGCGGGATGTTGCCGTCGGTGAAGTGGGCCAGGTCGCCGGTCATCTTGCGCAGGCCCATGTTGATATTCAGCAGAATATCTTCGACGGGGCTCAGGCCATAGGGCGAGTCGGTACGCGGCATGCGCGGCCGATAGATCAATTCGCCGACGCCCAGCTGGGGCAGTGCGAGCTGCTCGTCGGGGTTCGTCGTCTGCCGCTCTTCGTTCGACCAGGGCAGCCCATAGAGAATCTGCTGGTAGCCGCCGACGTGTCCGCGCAGGTCGAGCAGGGGCTTGATGGTCGCACCGTCGATCGGCTCCAGCGCGTAGAGCCTGCCAACCTTGTCCTTGCGCGGATATAGCGTGAGCGCGTCGATCTCCAGCGAGTCGCGGAGCAGCATCGCCAGCCAGCTCGAAAACTCGTTGACCTTGTCCGGCGCCTTCCAGAACGCTTCGACCTGGTCGATGATCTCCTGATACCGCTCCTGATGCCGCTTGTTCTTCGCCACGATCGACCACTTGAGCCCCTGGAACTCTTCGATCCGCGTTCGCACACAAATCGCGGCTGGTGGGTAGAGCCGCGCAAGGTTGCGCAGTTGCGCGAACGGCGTCAGGCCAGGCAGTTCCGATCGCGGCGCCGTGCGCGTGTTGATGCTGACGGGATACTCGAACTGGCGTGGACCGGCGTCCGGCTCGCCGGGACGTTCGCCCTCGGGCGCCTGCGGAGGCAGGGGCATGCCCGGGCCAAAGCCGCGGCCCCGCAGAATGTCATAGGCCGCACCCATGCGCCCAGCCAGGCGAGACAGGTCGCGCGTTGTCGCAGGGCGCGTTAGCTCCGGCATCGTCGTCTCTTCAATCGGTGCGCGTGTGCGCGGCGGGGTGCGCGGGCGCGGCGCGGGGGATCGGGCCAGCCCGCCAGGAGATCGCGCTCGAAAATCGGGAAGGCAATATTCATCGCGTCGGCGAGCTGGGCGAAGAGCTGGGCGAATTGCGGAGGGGGCGCTTTAAATATGCGAAGCGCTTCCTCGATGTTGCCGATCGTGAACGGAGTCGTCATGCGCTGGAGCTCCTGAGCGTTGCGGCGCGGTCGCGGTAGTAGTCGAGGATGTCGGCAGCGGGGTTGTAGCGCGCCATGACGCCATAGCGAAGGGCGTCGTATTCGTCGTCGCCCCCGATTCCGTTCTCGTCGGCGTCGACCTTGAGGACATCGTCGGGCCGATGGGGGTCATGCTGGAGGGCAGGGAGGCAATCGAGGAGGTGGCCGCACGTCTCGAAGATCTTCAATTTGGGTTTAATCTTGGCGTCGATGTCACCCAGTTTCGCAAGGATCTCGGCCGCTCCGTTGATGCGGTCGGTATTCGCTGGCGCGAGACTGAACCCCTGCGCCGTATATTTCTGGGCGATCGTCGCTCCGTCGTCTTTGGACGCGAAAACGTCTGTTCCAGCGACAAACTGCCACAACCGATCGGGGGTGACGCCGTGCCGGCCCAGCAGCGCGCGGAACGCGTCGACGTGTCGCGGGATGAGCCAGTTACGCTCTTTGTGCTCGCCGACGACGTAGATACTCCCGTCGCCGTCCTCGGCGAGCAGGTACATCGCCTGCGGATGGTTCCAGCCGTAGTCCATGCTGGCCCAGACGCGCCAGTCGGTCGGGATAAGAAACGGCTTAATCGCGTGGGCTTCGCGGCGGAAGGTGGTAAAAAATTGGCCGGCCGCGATGTCCCAATCGCCATGGCGCCAGGCCCTGAGCTGCCAGCCGGTGTAGCTATTGAGCACCCGGAGATACTCCGGGTTGACGTGCCGATTGTCGTCGACCGTCGCGTGGATGAAGAGCCGTGTCGGGTCGTTGGATGAGACAAATCGCGCCTTGTACCAGCCGTGCCCGATGCCTCCGGGGTTGGTCGAGCTGTAGACGCGAGGCCGCCAGCCCGATTTCGAGGTTCTGCAGGAGCCGCGGATCGACTGGTACTTTGCCCAGCTGAGCTGGGTCGCCTCTTCGACGGCAATGACGTCGTACTCAAGGCCGACGTAGTTGTCGATATCCTTCTCGTTTTGAAAATGACCGACGAGAATCCGCGAGCCATTCGGAAAGGTGAGCGTCGGCGGGTCCGCGCTGGGCGTGTACTTGTACGCCAGCCCGCCGAAGACCTTCGGCAGGAGGTCGTTGAACCCTTCGCGGCCGGCCTTGCCGACCTTGCGCAGCAGCAGTGCCTTGAGGCCGGGGAAGCGTTGGCAGTCGTCGGCGCCGAGCTGGCCCAGCACCGCATGCGACTTGCCCGGGCCGCGCGCGCCGCCGAAGCCGATCTCGTCGGGGCCATCCGGATCGTCGGCGCGACGCGCGGCCGCGTGGAACTTGAGCTGTTTCGGCTGGGCCACGTAGCCGGCGCGGAGCAGGTTTTCGAGCTGCGCGCGGGGGACGCCAGCCAGCCGTGCTGCGCGGATGAGCCGGTCATAGCTGCTCGCCGTCGCCATTGTCGTCGCCGTAGGCCTTTTCTATTGCGGCGGCGAGCGCGGCCGGGAGCGACATGCCGATGGCGCCGTCGTGCTCGACGACGTGCCGGCCATACTGCTTCGGGTGGCGGCGCTCGAGCATCCAGGCCGCGGCGCGCCACTCACCCTCGGTTGCGGCCACCTCAATCTTTTGCAGCCAGCCCACGGCGGCCATGCCCTCCGCCTGCTCGACGGCGAGCAGGAAGTCCAGCAGCGCGGCCTCCCGCGCGTCGAGCGGGGGCGCCGTGGACGCGGACACGTCGGGCTCGACAAGCTTCGCCGCCGCTTTCTCGGCCTCGGCTTTCCACTCGAAAAACGTGGATGGGCTGATGCCCGCGTACTTCGCCGCCAGGTCGTAGGTCGAGCCGTGGGTGATCGCGAAGACGAGGCGATCGACCGTGTCGGTTGTCAGCTTCGATGGTCGCGGCATGTTTATAGCTCGGCGAGCAGCTCGAAGAACGTCTCCAGGATCTGGGAGCCCTTCGACCACTGCACGTTGACGCGGTAGCGGCGATCGGCGGTCAGGCCGAAGACATAGGGCGTGGTGATGATGTCGCCGGCGATCGTGGCGCTGCCCAGCGTCGTCGCGCTCGTGACGTCGACGGGCGTCGCGTCGGTCGTGTCGAGCACGGTGACGATCGGCGACGTGCCGCCGCCGCCCCACAGCGTGGTCGGCACGGTGTAGGCGATGCGCTCGTGTTCGCCCTGCGGCAGCGGGCTTTCTATGACGCGGCGTTTAGCGGATGCCATCTTCGATCGTGAGGTCAGTCGAGCGCTCGCGGAGGGTCAGGCCGAGCGATCGGTCGTCCAGGGTCAGGTCGAGCGATCGGTCGCCGAGCGTGAGGCTGGGTGAGCGCTCCGACAGCGAAAGGTCAAAGGACCGGGGCGGCAGCGTGAGGGACGTCGGCGCGGGCAGGTTGTGCGCCACGCGCGAGCCGTTGATCTGGGAGAAGACAAGCGAGCGGAGGGCGCGCAGCGCGCGGCTGAGGGTGCTCGCCGCGCTCGTCACCGCGCTCGTCGCGCGTCCGACGGCAAGCCGTCGCGCGACGGCGGTCGACAGGCTGCTGGCCCAGCTCGTGGCCCGCTGGAGGGCGATCTGCCGTACAACTTGAGCGACGTGCGACAGCGCGTCGGCGGCGGTTGCGCGGGTGAGATGCTGGGCGCGGATCGCGGCAGTCGCAACAGCTATGTTACTCCCTGCGCCGCGCCCAGCCTGGAGGGAGCGGGAGATCGCGAGCGACGACGGGGCGGCGTGGGAGCTGCCGCGCTGGGCGCTGTGGGTGCGCGCGGCGGAGCTCGCGATCGGGGAGGCGGCAGACGTCGAGCGGCCGAGCTGGGGCAGGCGCGCGATCGCCGTCGTCGAGGCGATGCTCGACGCGCGCGCGCGGCTGAGCTGCGGCGCCCGGGCGACGCCGGCGACGTGCGCGAGCGTGCTCGACAGGGGACGCGCGACGATCGTCGCGCGAGCGGTAAGGGTCTGGTGAGCGATCGAGGATACCCCCGAGCGCTGGAGCCCGCGGAGGCGCGCCGTCGTCGCGGTGTGGGCGATCGACGAGACCGTCGCGCGTGGAAGCTCTTTCGTCCTGGCCGCGCTCGACACGTGGGCCGCGCTCCAGCTCGACGAGTGGCTTCTCGATGTCGCCGGCGACACGCTTGCGATGTGGGCGAGTAGGCTCGCCGTCGTGCGGCTGAGCTGCTGCGCGCGGGCGATGGTTCCCGCGTGGGATACACCCCAGCTCACCTGAAGCGCGCTCGCCTTCTGGCGGGCCAGGGCGGCGACGATCGCGGCGGCCCAGTTCGCTGGGCGGCTTTTCGACGCGCGGCGGACGATGATCGCGCCGTGGTCTTGCGCCCAGCTCGTCGCGCGGGGGATCGCCTGCTGCCGCACGATGATCGCGCCGTGGTCTTGCGCCCAGCTCGCCTGGCGCGTCGGGTTGCGCAGCCGCGTCGCCGTGGCGGCGGGTGCTGCGCTCCAGCTCGTCGATCGACCACGCTCCTGGGAGCGGCTGACGCCGGCGGACACCGTGCTCGACCAGGTCACCGCGCGCGCGTAGGACGACGCGCGAACGATCGAGCGGGCCAGGTCGACGACGATGCCGCTGGCCCATCCTGGCGCGCGGCCGAGGGCGAGCGCGCGGCCGAACGCCGTCGCGTGGGGCTGTCCGGTTGTCAGGGTGCGGCCGATCGACTGCGATCGACTGACGGCGGTCGTCGACGTGATGCTCGACGCGCGCGCGGGTCAGGCCGAGGGAGCGGACGAGCGTCGAGACATTCGCGAGCGATGTCGCGAGCGCGCGGCCGAGGGCGAGGGTGTGTACCGCCCCCAAGGTGGGAGCCGGCCCCGCCCAGCTCGCCTGGCGGCTTCGGTCGGCAACGCGGGCGAGGGATGCGGACAGGGCGCCGGCCCAGCTTGCCTGGCGACCACGCCCGAGCGATCGGGCTGTTGCGGCAGTCGTGGTGCCCGCCCAGCTCGTCGACCTGGTCGACGTGGTCGCGCGGGTCGCGCTCGCGGCGTGAGGCGTGACGTCACTCGTCACGCGTACCTGCGCGAGCGCGCGCGTCGTGTTCGCGGCCGGGCTTTGGGTGCTCGCCACCTGGCGGGCGCTCGCCTTCTGGCGGGCCAGGGTCATGGCGTGGGACGTGGCCCAGCTCGCCTGGCGGCTTCGAGCGGCGGCGCGCGCAACACCCGCGGCGAGATCGCGCGCCCAACTCGTCGACCGGGGGGCGCTATAGACGCGCTGAATGCTCGACGTCGGCGCGACGCCAGTCCAGCTCGTTAGCAGCGTGAAGGTGCGGATACGGGTCGCGATCGACGTGTGGCCGATCGTGCTCGTCGTCACTTTGTTCTGCGCGATGCTTCGCGCGCGGGCGGCCGTGTGGGCGATGCTCGCCGCCGCCTGCCGTCCCAGCCCCAGCGTGCGCGCAGCGGAGACCGCTGCGGTAAGTGTCCAGCTCGTCGCGCCGCCGCGTGACTTGCTACGGCTCGCGGTCGCGCTGTGGGCGATGCTCGCCGCCGCCTGCCGTCCCAGCCCCAGCGTGCGCGCAGCGGAGACCGCTGCGGCAAGCGTCCAGCTCGTCGCGCGGCTTCGCGAAGCCGCGCGACCAGTCGACGTGCTGGGCGCGATCGACGAACTCGCTTGCCGCCCCAGCCCCAGCGCGCGCGCAGCAGCTGCAGCGATCGCAATCGACGAGCTAATCAAGCGGCCGGGGATCTTCGTCTTGGCGACGCCGGCCGTGTGGGCGATGCTCGACGCGGTCGCGCGGCTTCGAGCGGCGGCGCGCGCGACCGACACGTTGGGCGCGATCGCGCTCGACGTCGGACGGCCGGCCGTCTGGGCGCGCTGGGCGGCCGTCGTTTGAGCAATGCTCGACGCGGCCCCGCGCGCCCGCGTGATCTGGCAAGACACGCTCGCTGCAATACTGCCGGCGTGGGCGACGGCCTTCGCGTAGCTGGTCACGCCCACACCGACGATTGTCTCGGCGGCATGGACAATGCGCGGGTGTGCCGCGACCGTCGTGCCGTTGACCGTCGCCCCGTTCCCATTGCGGACGTCGATCTCTGGACTCTGCCCGAGAATGCCCCAATAGCCGGCCAGGCTTTGGGGCCGCACGAGGGCGGGGCTCATCCGGCCTGCCAGCGCGCCGACTTCGGCATCGTCGAGCGCGGCGCTCCAGATCGCGACCTCGGCGAGATCGCCGTTGAGCGGGTTCGAGCGGCTCGCCGCCGTGCCACCGCAGCCGAAGAGCAAGCTCCCATCGCTCGCGACAAGGGACAGATTCGACGTCGCCGCGGTGCCCTTCGTCCCGTTCAGAAAGACATACAGCGCGCCCGCGCCGGTGCCGTTCTTGACAGCGACGATGTGTGCCCAGCTCCCCGAGCTGACACCACTCGCCGACGTCGCGCTGTTAAAGGTGCTTGTCCCGTCATCGATCGTGAACGTGACGGTTCCGCTTGTCGCCTCGATACGTAGCTCATACTGGAAGGCGGTGCCACGCTTGACGACGAGGCCTTGCCGCGCGCTGAGTGCGGCGACTTTGACCCAGCAGGAGATCGTGAGTGCGGTGCCGGCGATGTCGATCGCAGCTTGATCGCCGACGTTGAGGTAGTCGGCGGTCGTGTTGCCGAACGTCCGCGCCACACTACGTCTCCTTGATAAACGCTCTCAGGAGCTGGGCATCGCCGGCCATCGTGTCGCTGACGTTTGCCGCATCGCGCGTGACCTTGATGCGGAACGATTCGCCGGCGGCGAGGCTGTCCATCTGCGCCCCGCTGGTAAAGGTGATCGTGGTGTACTGTACCTGGCCGCTCGTCCCTGGCGCGGCTGCGGTTGCAGCCTGCGCCGTAGCGAAGCTGTCGGAGTCGAGGTCGTCGGTCGTCTGCTGGTGACGCTCGATCGCGGCGTTCCACACGACATTCCCGCTTGTCGCCGTCGCGGCCATCCACATCAGCACAACCGTCAGGCCCCCGCCCGCGTAATGCGTCGGGAGCACGGCGCCGAAGAGTGCCGACTCGTTGCTCGCGGCGTCGAAGTCGAGCGTCGCGTGGCTGTTGCGGACGTTCAGCGTCGCGTAGCTTGACGCTGGCGGCTGGTTGTTCAGCGGCGTGAAGATCAGCAGCGAGTTGCCAGACGCCATAGCTAGTCGACCTCTCCGATGATGCTCTTGACCGTGGGCACGTCGAAGCGCGCCAGGACGACGATCGCGAGCAAGACCGCTTTCTGGCTCGCCGTCGCCGACGTGCGGAACGCCGTGGGCAAGGCACTGTTGAAGCTCGTCGCAGCGGCGTCGGCCCAATCGTCGGCCGCGTTGACAGCGGCCTGCAGGTCGTCTTTGGTCACACCGACGGCTTCAAGCTTCTTCGACCAGTAGCGCATGAGGCCCCGCCAGATGCGCTGGCGGTCTGCGGTAGCTAGTACGGCCATACGTTTCGAGACTCCGAATACTCCGAAAACGCCGTCCCACGAGGATGAGGGCGGGGCAGGGCCGCCCTGCCCCCAGCTCGTCCCCGATGGCGAGCTAGTTTGTGATGGTGATCGTGTCGGTCAGCAGGTCGCCCGAGACGAGCACGGCCGAGCTGGAATAGTTGTCTTCGACGTATAGGGACCGAGCCGGCCGCCGTGGTCGAGTCGAAGACGCCGGCGCCGTAGACCGTGCCACTGCCGCTCGCCGTGAACTGCTTGGTGATGATCTGCTGAAACGTGCCGCCCAGCGTGCTCGGGGCGGTAGTTACCGCCGACGAGAGTGGCGGCCGCGCGCGACATGCCGATCGTCGTGAATTCGTTCGTGGTCACGCCCGAGCTAGCCGACCCCAGACTCTGGTCGGTCTTCGTCTTGGTGAGCGTCGCCGAGGCGTGCGCGATCACGTTGAAGTAGACCGTCGCCGAGGGCGCGCCGGGGGTGCCGCCGCCGCCGAACGTCTGAAGGGCCTGCTTCTGCGCGCCGGCATCCACGCGCTCGTTGTGGGTGATCGACGCCCAGATCAGCGCCAGTGTGCCGTAGACCGGCACGAGCACACCGCCGCGCTCGACCAGGTCGACGATCGGGCGCCGATGCTGTTTGGTGACAAACACGCCGATCTCGCCGTGGGCCTTCTTGACCGGGGCGCCGGGGCGGCTGATCAGCCGGCCCACCGCTGCGGGGGCAAAGATGCGCCCCAGATCGCGATCGATGTACAGGTGTCCCATTTACTTCACCAGCTCCCAGCCCATCTGGGCATACTGGCCGACTTGCGACGGGTCGACCTTGTGGAAGAGCCCGTCGGCGGCGACCATCTGAACGCTCGCGCCCTGGCGCACCGGGTAGAAGCTCAGCTCGCGGCAGAGCTGGCCCCAGGTCTGCTCGACTTCCTGCATGGCGATCTCGGCCGTCCGTTTGGCGGCCGCGTCGCTCGTGTCGATCTGCCCGTCGGCGAGCACGCCGTCAACAAAGGCGTCGATCGCGTCGATCGACGCGTCCAGCAGGACGCGCAGCCGCCGCACCGTCTCGCGCGGGTCGCCCGGGCCGTGGCGGAAGCCAGCGGCGAGCAGCGCGTCGACGGCCGCGGGCGGTACGCGCACCACGTCGTCATGCGGGCTATGCAGCTCGACGAGACCGTCGCCCTTCTCGACGAGCGCCGTGGCCACACTGGCGTGGGCAATCTCGGTCTTCTGCTCCAAAGTAGAACCTCCTAGTCGTGTTGGCTACGCCCAGCGCGGCACAGCGAATACAGAAAAAGCAGCGCCAGTACTCCCAGCATGGCAAGCAGGATCATGAGTAGAGCTCCATCGCTGCGCGAATGGCAGCCGGGATAGGGCGGCCCTTCACGCGCGTCACGTTGCGTGGCTTCTCAACTCGGGTCGCGCGCGCGCGCGCGCGGGCGGCGCGCGCCCAGACGCGATCCGGACCCCGATCCGCATCAGCGGCAGCGTGCTCGGCACGGTGTGCGTCGGTGGAGGTGCGGGCGATCACGATCGGCTGCCGCAGCCCACAAATCGCCGCCTGGTGCAGGCAATCGACAAGCGCGCGACGGAGCCGGATCGGTTTCGTGGTGACCCGCGAGCTGCCGGCGACAGTCGGGTCGATCGGCTCTGGGCCAACGATTACAGCGCGCATTGCACGAGAAATAGGATGAGGTCTTCGGCGTCGCGGAGGCGCATTTCGAGCACCTCGACCGTTGCTTCCAGGTCGAGCACACGGCTTTCCTGCTCGGTCTGCGCGCCGTCGAGCCGGTCGGCCTGGTCGCTGACGAGGTCGCAGCGACGGCTCAAGTTGTCGAGCGCGTGGTAGAACGCACCGAATCGCGCCGTGGCGTAGCCGTCGTTGGCGTACGCGATGATGCGGAACCGACGAAGCTCCTCGCCGAACTGATTGCAGTAGCAGGTCATGCGGGCACCTCGTCGACGATCACAGCCGCGATTGCGTCGATTTGTAGGAACAGATGCGCGAGCCAGCGGTGGCGACCGTTCGTGATCCAGAGCCGCCCATCGGCGCGGCGCGCGACTACGATCGGGTCGGTCGTCTCCGTCGGGTGGAGGGCGAGCAGGTTCATGAAGGAGCGCACCGTTTCAAAGTCGAGCCCGATACCGTGCTCGACCTGGTCGACGACGAGCTCACGACAGGGGACCCAGGCGGCGACAATCGTGGCGGATTGTGCAATCATGGGAGTGCGGTCGGGTTGCTCGGCCGTCCGCGCGGGACGCGAACGGCCGGATCGTGCGAATGTTTCGGGAGCACACGTCCGTGTCGGTCGAGGCGAAGACGGCGATCCTCGAAGGGCGAGATCGGCCGGCTCAGCCAGGGCCACGCGGCGCGCGCGAGTCGCCGTTTGCCCAGCAGGCTGACCACCGTCTGGGCGTGCCGCTTGCACGCGCGCTGAATGTCGTCCGGCCAGTCCTTCGGGATCGTCTTTTTGATGTCGCGGTAGCGCTTGAGCTGCACCGCGAGCCGGTGCCGGCGTTCGTTGTGGCGCTTGTCGACGCCTTTGCCCGTGATCATTGTTTGGTCGCTCCTTGCAGCTCGACGAAGCCCAAGCCGCCGACGAGATGCCCCATGCCATTCGCATAGGTCTCGTCGATCGCGACGATCTGCCCAGCCGAGAGCACCGCCGCCCCGGACAGCGCGACGCGCTGGGGGTCGACGTTCGGCACTTCGTAGACAGGCGTTGGGGCGTTCAGCCGATAGCGCGTTGGGGGATCGGGAAGGCTCCGATAGGCCGGAATATGCGGGAAGAGAGTTGCGCCGGGGCAGGCCGACTGCTGGGGGAGCCTGCGGTAGGTCGGTGCGCGCGACGGCTCACCGTCGACGCGCGGCCACTCACAGTGGGCAACGACATTCGCGCGGGGAATGTTCGACTCGGCGCGCAGCGCGTCGAAGAGCTCGAACAGCGATCGTCGCTGGGGGTCGGTCAGATTCTGCCCCGGCCCTAGTAGGACGTGGACGCTCCAGCTCCTCGCGTTGCCGAGCTTGTTGCCGCAATGCCAGAGTTGGACGCGCTCGCGCCGGGTGCGCACCTTCGTGCCGTCGCTCAAAACGGCGAAGTCGTAGAGGTAGCCGTCAGGGAAGGAGCCCTCGCCATAGTCGTGGCGGATCTGATAGGCCGCCTCCCGCAGCAGGGCGCGCAGTTCGGCGTCGCGCGAGCGGTCGAGGTACACCACGCCCGAATAATGGAACGTGACATATGCTTCGCGCTCGCGCGGCTGCAGTGGCGTGTAGCCAGACTGCAGCGGAATCGCGGCGACCTGGGCGGTATAGTCGAGGATGTCGAGATCGGCAAGACACATGCGGCTACTCCTTGGGCGTCTCGTCGCCCGCCGCGGCGATCGTCAGACCGGCCGGCAGCGCAGTCGGCTTCTCAAAGCTGTGCAGGAGCTGGCCGGCGATTGCGGCGATCGTCGCGGAGAGGATTGCGTCGACGTCGACAAGCACGTCGCGGCCAGTCGCCCAACTCAGGAGTGCCTGCGCGGCAACAACAAGGCCGATCGCGAGCGCCTGCGCCGTCCAGCGAGTCCACCGAGGCGACCAGAAGAGCGATAGGAGGAATGCGACGAATGGACCGCGGCTGATCGCCGTTTCGACGGGGAAGCGACCTCTCAGCTCGTCGATCGCGATCGACGAGAGGCCAGCCGCAACCCCGGGAACGAGAATCCATCGCAGGACCGGGAGCAGCGCATCAAGGGTTTGGGGCATTACGATTTCCTTGGGCATGTTGGGCCGCGAGCTTGCGCCGGCGGCTGGGCTGTTCCGTCCTCGTGATTCGATAGAGGTCGGCGACGTCGAGCGCGATCTCGGCGCTCGACCGTCTGAGTTCGGCAAGATCGACCGCGCTCGCCCGCTGCGCTTCGACGAGCTGCTCGACCGTCGTCGCCAGCTTCGCAAGCGTGGCGGTCTGCTGGTCGAAGTAGGCTTTCGCCCACGGCAAGACCCCGCGGAGCGCAAGCAGCCCCAGCGCCAACATCGCCCCAGATGGACCAAACGCCTGGGCGAGCGCGGCGATCTCCATACCGGTCATGCGTTCCTCGGGTGTTGGATGTGTATGCGCTCGTCGCTCAACTCACGATCTCCTACGGCTTATGCGCCATCTGTTGGGCAGCGTTGAGAATTGATGTAGCTGAGCGACAAGCGCCGGCGTAAAGCAACGAAAAAGGCGCGGCAGGTTCTCAATTTGAGAACCTGACCGCGCCTGTATCGCTGCTGGTCGTATACCCTTGGGTTGCCGGTTACACCTTCCGGCTCGCCGTCATTCCTGGGCGCAGCGCCCTCGAGCGCTACGGGTTAAGCGGCGTTGCACTGGTAGCGGTTCTGGGAATCGAACCCAGTATCTACGGGATATGAGCCCGTCGAGGTAGCCGGTCCTCCAAACCGCGTCATTGCAGCGCGCGGATGGTGATCACTTTGTAGCTGGTGAACGTCGCCCCTAGAATGACCGCGCCGCCCTCGGCGAAGACAGCGGCCCGCACGACGAGTTGCTCGACGGTCGCCCCCGCCGGGGCGCTGGGGACGAGCCAAGACACGATCGGCACCCAGACGGCGAAGAACAGCAGCGCGACGAGCAGCGCGGCGATCGTCTGAGCTTCGGCGCTGGGCCTCTGCGGCTTTTTCATACGCTCCACATCATACGCTGGCCGGCTGCCGGTGCTGGCCACCACGCGGGCCGGCGTGTCGAGCGCCGGCCGGGCGCTCGTCGACGATAATCGGACTGGGAGTGGGCTTGGTGATCACCGTGATAGAGCACAGCGAGATCGAGCCCCCGCGCCGCTCGAATTCATACGAGCACTCCAGCACGCTGGCCATCCTCGCAAGCTGGAGCATGAGCCGATCCATACGATGCTCGAAGCCGCTATTGGTTTCGTCCCGTCGCGGCTGCACCGTGCGAACCATCTTTACCCGAAGGCGTTGCCCGTCGCGCCAGATGTAGCCATCCGTGCCGTAGTCATCGAGCGTTGCCTCGTCAAGCGCTGCGGTGCTGGACATGTTTCGCTCCCCGTTAGGTCAAACGCTGGTTAAAAAGGGGGCGAGAAATAAACAACGGGCAATCCCTCAAAAGGGATCGCCCGCGTCGTTCGCTGGTGCGACGTTCTTCGGTTATGGGACGAAGCCTACCACGAACCACCCGGATCTTCAATAGCACCTCTGGCGTGTCGTGTTTTGGTACTTCGGCCCTACCTCCGTGCAGTCGACGAGCGGCTCGCGGATTCGAACATGCAACCTCGGGTAAAGGTCTCGTTTCTTCCTTTCCCGATCGCGCGTTCTAATATGTACAATGTTTTTGCCTAACCGTGCGATACGCCTCGACTATTGCAGTTTGGTAGCGGATGATCAACGGTAGAGAGAGGTACGTATGCTAGCAACCATCGCCCATGACCGGGTAAGTGAACGCGAGCGGTCGGTTGGCGAGCCGCTCCATCACGTCGACGACACGCTCGACATACGGCAATCCATCGCGCGGCTGGAAGCCAGGATCGACGGACTTGTCGGCGACGTCCTCGACGTGAACATGAAAGTCGTCTGTCTGGTCGAGCTCCTAGAAAAAAATAACAAACTCCTGCGCCAGATGGTCAGGTTGTGCGGAGCAGAGCCAGCAGCATGAACGCATGGGTTGCCGTCGCCAATCAGATTGGGAGATAGCGCGCCGAGCTGTCGGTCGGCCGGGCGTGTGCATATTCGCTGGTCATCCGCAGATCGGCGTGGCCGAGCGTTTCCATAACTAAGTGCGCCGGGGCGCCGCGATCAAGTGCGTGCGAGCCGTGCGCATGACGAAACCAGTGGGGCGAGACGTTCGGCAGCCCGGCGCGTGTGGCCGCGGCTTTGACGATCTGCCAGGCGCGCGCCCGCGTTATGGCGTTGCCCGTGCGCGTCTGGAAGATCGCATGGTCTGGCTGCGCATTCGCCGGGCGCAGCGCCTGGAGGCGCTTCCAGGTATCCTCTTTCAGCAGCACTTCCCGATTCTTCCGCCCCTTGCCAAAGAAATGCAGCTGTCCTGACTTGCCGTTGGGGATCGCGTCGCGCCAAGTCAGGCGGCAGACTTCCGACACGCGGCCGCCGCTGGCGTAGAAGATCCGGAGCAGCATGTGTTTCCAGGGGTCAGGTTCAAGGTCTAATATCCGCAGCGCCTCGGCCTCGCTCATGATGCGCTGCGCAAGCGTCTGTTCGACCTTGGTTACCACATAGGCCGCGCCGACGTTGAAGGGCAGATAGCCCGTGCGGTGCCCAAACGTCAAGAGTGACTTGGCGTAGCTCATGTACGTCCGCCGACTGCCGTCGCTGTAGCCGGCCAGCGACCGGGCCAGGCCGTGGAGATCTTCGAGGGCGAGCCAGCGCAGGCCGGCGACGCCGTTGTCGATCATGTAGGCGGTGAGCAGCGCGCGCACGCGCCGGCAGAGCTGCTGGGTGCGCGCGCTGCGCTCAGCGTAGGACTCGATCCAGACGTCGAAGAGTTTGTCGTCGGTGTCCGCGCGGATGGGCGCGAGTGGCGCCGCTGGGCGGCGGGCGAGATCAGTCATAGCAGACGTCCTTACCTGTTTCCGTATCCGTTTTTGCCGGCGCGTAGCGATACCTTTGTGCAGTAATGTATCTGTACTACGCGCCAGTAGTTTACAATACTGCGCGCCTCATATCGGCCGTCCCAGCCACATCGCCTCATGCCTCGCACGGATGCGCAGCGCCTTTTTCAACGCTTTTCGCTCACGGCCCGGCCGTTTGGCTCAGTCCTCCGCCATCCGTCGGAGCGTCTCCAAACAGGCCCGGCAGTCGCCGAGCGCCGTATGGTCGCCGCCGGCGAGCGGCTGCCACCGATACGATCCGTGGTAGTCTGAGTACTCCCCGACATAGGCCGCATACAGCGTCATTGCGCAGCGCCAGTGCTGCTGGCGCATCACCGCGCGGGCCGCGTCCCAGCCGCGCGCGAATCCACCCGCGAGTCGGGCCAACTCGTTTTGCAGGATGCCCGAGTCGAAATCGGCATTGTAGGTCACGATCCGCCGGCCGCGCAGCAGCACCAGCAGGTCGTCGGCGATCTGCTCGAACGTTGGTGCATCGGCGACCTGGTCGTCGCTCATGCCGTGGACGCGCCGCGCGCCGGCGCTGATGGGCGCCCGCGGGTTGACCAGCGTGTCGAGCACCACCTGGCCGGTCGTGTCGATCGCCGCGATCTGCACCAGGTAGCCGTCGAGGTCGGTGGTCTCGGTGTCGAGGATGATCGTGCGTGGCGAGTGCAGCCAGATCCGCGCTTGGCGGATCGCCCGGGCTCGATCGCGCGCCAGCATCCGCTCGAAGCAGACCGGGCAGTCGACGTGAGCGCCCAGCACGAACGGGAAGAGAGTCTGGCAGCCCGGGCACGTTCGTCGCGCCTGCTGGGCCGAAGCGAGCGCTGCGCGCTGCGCCTCGGTCATCGCCCGCTTGGGCTTGGCTGCGTTCTGATCGTACAGATCGGCGTGCGCCTTGCCGCGCCGCCACACGACCTGCGCGATAACGGGACCACCCGGCCGCAGGCCCTGCGCGGCGAGCTGGCGGCGCGTTTTGAGGTGATCGGGAACCTGGTCGAACCAGGGGTAGGTCTGCATAGACACCTCCTTAACGATTGGCGACGTCAGATGGATGGAACGACCAGGCGCCGCAGCGCAGGCACAGGATCGCCTGTCCATCTCGAAGCATAATGCACGTCGTCGGCAGCTCCGGATCGAGCTCGACCGCGAACGGTCCCAGCTGCACCGTCTCGGGCAGATCGATCGCCGCATAGCTTGTGTACGACCGTGTGATGCGCTCCATTGCTTCGGCAAAGTCAAAAGCTCCAGCCGCGGCCCGAGCCAGGCGCGCAGCTGCGCCACAGCGCGCTCGGCCGCCTCGCGGCTCTCGCCGACCAGCGTGATCACTACCTTCATTCGCCTTCTTCCTCCGCGTTTGGATTGAACGGGACCACATAGACCTCGTAGTTGATAGTGTCGTTATAGCGCATATCGGGATCGTACCGGTTGCTTCCTGGCTTCGGATCACCAAACGTATCTAGCCAGGTTGTTGGCTTCGGCGACCAGGAAGCGTGCAAGCGATCGCGGCGCCAGAGAGCGACCAGGCGATACAGGCGTCGCCATACAACCTGCGCACGCGCGGCATGTGTACGGGCTCCCTTGAGATCCGCATAGGCCGCCACTGGCCACGAGTCTTTATCCTCGGTTGTATAAGAGCCGGCCTCGGCGATAACAAGATAGATTTCTTGGAGAATCATCGCGCTCATCCCTGCCATTCCGCAGCTAGCCACCCGTTGAGGTGCAGCTGCGCCGGCTTGTTGTGGAGATAGGGATGGAGCGCCGGCCACAACCGGCCACCCCAGCAGTCCGGACAGTAGCGGGGGCGCCAGAAGGATAGTTGCTGGTTCACAACAGTTCCTGCATTCGGGCTTCTGATCTGCGTCTCGCATCGATCCTTCCTCCTTGCTGTGTGTCAGTCCTTATATGGGTCGAACACATCGGCACCGGCCATCACCACGATGAATGGCTGGAGCCGGTGCAGCACCTTGATGCTGCCCGCGTGCGCTGCCAGCACGTCGGGCAAACGCTTGTAGACGTGTGGCGACTCGTCTAGTCCACCGCCGCGCAACACAACGCCCTGCTCGTCCAGCCACGCACGCATCATCTCGGGGCTGACCGCGCCCGCTGACACCCGCTGAGGCCGCTTCTTACCAGTGATCGGATCGGGCAACCACTTGACCTTGCCGGCCGCTGCGGTGCGGCTCATCACCCGGCCGGCGCCGTGGATTGTCGAGTGCAGCGCCGCAGCCGCCTCGGGCGTATCGACACCTTCGACAATCACCGCCTTGTCGCCCATACTTCCGCCGACCGCTCCCAGCTGGCCAGGGAACGCCGGCGTGGCACCCTTGCGCACAACATACAGTGATTCACCGTCGTGTGTCTCTTTCCAGGTGAAGTTGTGATGATTATGGACGCTGTATTGCGCGTGCGCTTCCAGCAGATCGAGTACCTGGCCAACCACGTAATCGCGGCCCGCATAGGCGTAGCGCCCAGCCAGCGTCATCGCCTTCCAGTACAGCTGGCCCAGGTCACTCTGGAGTGGGATGATCGTCGGCGGCGCCTCCATGTTTTCGCCGGGCGCCTTGTCGGCAAAGCCCCGGCCGGCGGCCAGATTGAGAAAGCCCGAGGCCACCTTATGCCCGAAGCCGCGGCTCCCAAAATGCGCCATGATCCATACCGCACCCGCCTCATCGCTCAGCAGATCGACAAAGTGATTGCCCGAGCCGATCGTGCCGAGCTGCTGCGCCGCCAGGTGCTTCAGCGGAGCCAGCTCTTTCTCTGTCCACAGCGGATCGTCGAAGAGCGGGTGATCGACATTCGCGCCCGATGTCCGGCCAACCCCGAAGGCGAGCGTCTTGGCGAGCTGATCTGCCAATGTGTCGAAGCCACCCAGATCATTCAGGTGCAGATTTGTTTGCACGGCCTTGATACCACAGGCGATATCATAGCCGACCGAGCTGGGGCTAACCGCCTCTGTGAGTGCCAGCACACCGCCGATCGGGCAGCTATACCCCTTGTGATTGTCGCCCATCAGCGCAGCACGCCGCACCAGCGGCGAGAAGTTGCGGCAGCGCTCGATCTGCTCGAACGCGCCGGCCTCGACGTCGCCAAAAACGGCGATTCCATTGCGAAGCTCCATCATTCCACCTCCTCAACAACGGCCGAGAAGGCGAGCATTGCCGCCGCGCCTCCCAGCGCCTGGCTGTTCACAAACAACCGTGCCGCCTCTTGAGCGTGTTCCCGGCGAATGACGATCGTCGGCCCACCCGTGATCGCCAGCTGCGCGTCGATCTGGGCAATCGTTTCCGCAAGCAGCGCACGCTTGGCGACCAAAAGCTTGCGCGCCTGCCCATCCATCATGCCATCCGCCACGATACGGATGAGGGCCGGCAGCGGCGGCGGCAGCGGGCGGAGTGCTGGGCCGGCCGCTGCGATCTCGCCGTCGTCGGTAGCGGCAGCGGCGCTGCGCGGCGCCGCCGCGGCCGGCCCGCGTGCCGCCGGAGCCGCCGGCTTGGGGCTGGGCGGCGCGCCGGCCGCTGGCGCCGCCGACTTCGCGGCGAGTCGCTGCTTGACCTCCGTAACGCTCGGGGCGGGCGCGCCGCGCTGAACCTCCTCGACGATCGCCGCCACCACGTCCGAATCAGCCGACGGCGCTGACATCAAATACAGCGCGGTCGGCTTCAAAGCCGAAATAATTTCGGGAGTGTCCCGAAAACGCCGCCAGACATTCATCACGTTCTCGGCAGTGCGCTCGGTCAGATCGCACCGTTCCAGGAAGGCGCCCCAGGTGCCATGTTTCGCCTCGTCACGCGTCAGGGCTAGCTCCTGCCCCAGCTCGAGTGCGTTGCGGCGTATCAGGCTGATCACGCGCGCCGCGCGCACCTCCAGCTGAAACGCCTCGCCGCGCGTCAGCCCGGCTGCTTCATAGTGCGCTATCTGCGCAGCGTGCTGTGGCAGCTCATCCGCGTACACAGTGGCCTGGTCGACAAGTGCTAGATCGCTCATGCGGCTCGCTCCTTCTCTTCATGCGGCATCGCATCGGCGCGCCGCTGCTGATGATCCTGATAGGCGTCGACCACCTGGCGGATCGCCCCCGCCGTAACTGGCGTGGAGCGCATCGTCAGCGTGCCCAGGTCGACGATCGTCTGAAACGTGGTCAACCGACGATGGATGATCAGCTTCGCCAGGTACTCGCTGGCGATCGACGCCATCATCTGATTCACCATCAGCGACTGGACATTGTCTTCCATCGCCGCGGCGCAGTCCTCGCGCTGCCGCCGCGGCGTGGCTGCCAGCAGATCGGGCGCGACGATCGACGGGGCGGGCAGCTTCGTGCAAATCCCAACCTTGACCGCGTCGGCCAGGCGGGCGGGCTGGGTCTCGGTACCGAACAGCACCTGGCCCGCGTTCTCGTGATTGCCACAGTCGAGCCATCCATGCCAGCAGCGTTGATTGAGGAGTGCGCTGTGCAGAGACTTGCGCGCGGTCGCGCTGTCGACCGCGCCGATCAGGATGCCCAGGCTGCCGTTGCCGTTCGGCGCTCGCCGGCTCTGGCCGCCGATCTTGAGCAGGCGGTCGACTGTGGCCATCTCGGGCAGCGCTTCGATCGCCAGGCCGAATAGCGCGTTGAAGCGCGCCGCGAGCGCCTGGGACTTGTTGTGCCCGACGTCCCGCGGGGTGAACAGCTGGCGGCCGACGTTCTTCTCTTCGACCGTGTCGCCGTCACAGAAGATGATGCGCAGATCCGTGCGCCGCGATCGCGTGTGCGCCGCGATCCGCGCCAGCGCCTGAGCCAGGTGGGAGCCGGTGCCGCCGCAGCCGGCCAGGAGCAGGGTGAGCGGCCCCGTGTGCATGACAAATGGTACAGGCCGCTCAATCGTCAGCGTGTGCATGGCGCACTCCTCGTGCACGATAGGTATCACACAGCCCGTCGGGCAAACAGTCGAACACCGCGAGTGCTGGCAGGCGTTGGCGATGGCCGTAGACATTCGCCCGCAGCGCGATCTTGGGCCGGTCGAAGATCTGCCCAACGACCGCGCTGATCGACAGGCCCATGTCATCGCGATCGTCGACGTCCGAGAAGAAGGCGCCCAGACCGTGGTGCGAGTGCAGATCGACCAGCGGCGTGCCACTGACCGTCAACGCATACTGCACCTTCACGGCGCTGGCGTCCTGTGCGGGCAGCGCCAGGCGAAACGGCCGCGGCAGGCCTGCGCGATAGGTCACGAAATACTGCTGCTCGATCGGCCGCGCGATCGCCCCCTCGTCGCCGGCCCGCCGTGCGTGCTCGAGCAGCGCGCTGAGCAGCGCGCCGGGAATACGGCCGGCGTGCGTCGTGTAGCGCACGTGCGGCACCAGCTGGGCGAGGCCGGGTGTTGGGCAGGTCGGCGTGACCTGGATGAGGATATCGCGCACCGCGTCCACGCCGCGCTTGAAAACCCCGTTGGCCGCCCAGATCCACGTCACGCCCGGCCGCGCGGCCGGGAGCGGCTCGGCCGGCCGCGCGACGTGGTAGGACTGGAGCGACGCAAACACGGCGGCCAGATCGGTGCTCATGATCGCCTCCAGGCCGAGCCGTCGAGCAGCGCGCCGAGCGTCATGCCGGCGGGCAGCAGGTCGCGCAGCGGGTAGGGCGTGTCCGGCCCACGCGTGCCCACGTACCGCAGCTGTGCGATCGCTGCGCGGCCGGACTTGCTCTTGCCGGTGTCCAGGTGGCTGTTGAACTGCGACTCCTCCAGGAACAGGCGGCGCATCGCCGGCAGCGTCGTCGGGGTCGCCCGCTGCACGCGGACGTCGCCCCAGCAGATCACCCCCGTCGGGTAGACGTTTGGAAACGGCGCGTGATAGAGCGGCGTGTTGGCCGCGAGCGGCGTGTCTGGGCCGAGCGCAAAGATCCGGTAGTTGTCTCGCCAGCCGGCCCAGATCAGCGGTGGCAGCATCACGCGCAAGATACTCGCCTGGCCGCCTTCGAGCAGCTGCAGTCGCGCCGTCGCCGCGGGCACGTGCTGCACATAGAACGCATCGCCGTCGCGCAGCCCGGCGCCAACCGTGCCCTCGGGCAGCAGGCCCGCGGTTACGGGCAGCTTTCCCAGCGCCTGCGCGAGCGCGTCGGGGCTGATCGGATACGAGCGCCATGCGCCGCTCGCCTCGCGCCGCGTCAGGACCACACACGAGTCGTAGATACAGATCTGCGCCAGCGGCGGCCGGTCCATCAGCATGATTTCGCGCGGGTAGGGGCGGGGGCGGGGACGACAGCGCCGCCAGGGCTTGGGGCGGATGGGCTTGAGCGTACGATTCGTCAGTTTCATGGCAGCCTCCAGTAGAGCGCAGCAGGATCATAAGTGGTGAACGTCCTCTCGGCACCGGCGACGGCCCCAGCGGCCTCCAGGATGGCGCCGCGCAGCACCGCCCACAAGCCATCCTCGCGCTGCATGCGGCCGCAGAGCCGGCTGTAGGCGCGGGTGATCGCCGCCGCCTGCTGCTGCGCGGCGCGCGCGGCCGCAAACGCCGCGGCCGGGCGCTCCCAATCCAGGTCGATCACCTGGTCGTAGCGCTGCCGCGCCTCGGCCGTCGTCACCGACGTGAATCCGTTGTCGAGCCGTCCGCAGGCGTAGGCGATCAGCGTGCCGAGCTGCCCGATCTTGGCCGGGCGCACCCGGTCAAGCTGCGCGCAGAGCGGCGCGAGCGGCGTCGCCGCCGGCAGCTGCGGCAGCGCGGCAATCGCGCGGCCAAGATCAAGGTCGATGGTGCGCGTCGTCGCGAGATCGACGACGGCGCGCTCCGCCAGCGGCTCCCAGGTCGTCCCTGCGAGCATGCGCCAGATGAGTAGGGTCAGCACGTGCTTGCCGATGGATCGGCCGATGCCATAGCCGCTATCCCCGCGGCTGACGTCGTCGACGCTGATGCCGTAGACCCGCGGCACGGGCTGGCGCAGCCAGGCGCTGCCGTCGTTGATCAAGAGAGCGCGCGCGGTCGCATCGCCGACCAGCGGATGGAGCGCGTTGCGCGGTTCTTTGGGCGCGAACGGCAGCCGCGCGACGTACCAGCCGTTATAGCCTCCGGGGGTCGACAGGTTCGCGTCGATGTCGAGCGCGATGAGCTGGGTGTGCGCGAGCGAGAGGAACGCGCCCATCACGCCCAGCAGGATGTCGTCGGTCGTGTGCAGGTCGCCGACATACGCCGCGTACCAGTCCGGAAAGAGTCGGCGGAGGTGGGCGGCAAAGGTCAGCCCCACGCGCAGCGCCGTGCGCTGCCCTTCGTCGATCGCCGTCGCCCGCTCGGCAAGCGCGGGCGTTACCACGCGACGGGCGCGATGCCGGCGACGGGTGTGATGCGGTCGAGCTGACTGCACAGCGTTTCTCCTGTCTGCGTGCGATTGCGGCACAGCAGTATATCCAGCGCGCCCAGGGCGTCGGCGTCGAGCGCCCAATCGATCGTCGCGCGGCCCGTGCGGACGTCCTCCAGCAGCTGCGCCGTTTTCGCGGGCGGCAACCCCAGGCGAATCGCCGGGATCGCGGCGAGCAGGGCGAGCAGATCCGCGCCGCTCGCCCCTTTCGTGCCGGCCTTTTTCACGAACTCAATTGTCTGGTACGTCGTGCCATCGATCGCCTTCGTCCCCTTCTGGACGGTGGCCGAAGCGACCTCGGGGAACATCCCGGAGAGGTGCGCGCGCAGGTCGTCGATCGACGTGTCCGTAGGTACGGAGAACTCCTGGCCGCTGACGATGACGATCATCGTCGCCGGGGTGGTTGTGGTCATGGTGGTCCCTTTCTGTGCGGTGTGGCCGTGTCATCGTACCCAAACCCTGTCGTGTGCGCTTATCCTCCTTTCCCTATGCCTCGAATTTCAGGCCGCAATACCCCTTCTTGTCGGCCACCTGGCCGGTCCGAGCTTTGGCCGAGCAGAACAGGCCGTGCGCGCCGTCGCTTAACGGCCGCTTATGCACCGGGCAGCACGGATTGCCGTCGCTGTCGTAGCTGGGAGTCACGCGCTCGGGGCGGACCGGCGCACGTTCGTCCTTTGGCGCCGGCGCGGCGGCCGGCTCCGCGCCCAGCGCGCGCAGCCGCTTCGTGATGGCCGGCAGTTGGTCGAGGCTGCCGTCGAAGGAGATCTCGACCGGGAAGCCGTCCATCGAGATATTGATGGTCATGGCCAGGGCGCGGCGCGGCGCGGCGTCGAGCGGCGCAGCGGTGGCGCCGCTCGGGCGGGACAGTGTTGGTGCAGTCATGGCTGTCGCTCCCTTGATTACAAGAGCCCTGCGTCGAAATCCGGCGCGGGCACCACACACGCGCGCGCGGCGCGAACCTGACGGTAGTACGCGATCTCAAACCAGTCGACGCGGGACGTGGCCAGCGGCGTCGCCGCGATCGCCGCCCAGACCTGATCGTCATCATCCATCGACTCGTACGGCTCATGGCCGCAGCCGTCGAGCGGAAGCACGAGCTGAACGGCGATCGCCTTGGGCAGCCGACGGCGCGCCGTCGCGCAGATCGGGCAGAAGTCGGGCGCGTTCTTCTTGTTCTTGAGCACGCGCTCGAAGCCTAGCGGCGCCGACCAGGTCGCGACGACATCGAAGTCGATCCCGGCGTGGACGGCCGCGCGCGTAATCCTCGCCCCCCGGCCGGCGCGATGCTCGGCGATGCGCTCGTCGAGCACATCGGCCCAGCCGATATAGTGCGACGCCTGCGCGCGGGGGTTGCCGAGGTTGCCCAGCGGCGCGCGAAAATGCAGTAGATAGACCGTGCCCCAGGTTGTGGCAGTGATCAGGCGCATCGTCGACCTCACGAGAGCAGCGCGCTCTCCGTCGTATAGACCACGTCGGCCGGGTGGATCTGCGGGAAGAACGCGGCGATATCGTCGTCGTCCCAGCAGCTGTAGCAGTCGCCCTCCCAGATCACCAGCCAGGTGCGGCCGGTCACGCGCGCGGCGCGGTTCGCGCGATCGATCGCCGGCTGCGCGGCCGGGTCGAACTGGCGCTGGGTCGTTGACAGGGTGGTTGGCATCGTGGTATCCTCGCGGTGCTGATGGTTGTTGCGGGGGCGGATTGTGAGCAAGTGCGCCCCCGCGCGGGTTCTCGACAGAGGACGGCCGTCAGCTTTATGCTGCCTGCAGGGTGCCGTGGGCCAGCAGCTCGAAGACCAACTGGTCGAGCGCCGCCTCGGCCTCGTGGTAGGTGCACGCGACGCCGACGAACTCGCCGCCGAGGTACATCGCGTAGTCGTGGGTCTGCCGGTCGAAGACGATGGTCTTGGTCATGGTGGCAACTCCTTTAAGCTATTACTTAATCACCGTATACAGTGATTATACAGGATGATTGCGCCACTGTCAAGAGGGACTTTCTAACACTTGACAATGATAAAATCATATAGTAACATGACCACAAGCAGAAGGAGGCAAGGCAATGGCGAAGATTTTGACCAAAGCCCGAAAGCTCCGCCTCGATTACGCGGCAAAGCGGGGCATGCCCGTTACCGCCAAAGAAGTGGCGGGGGCTATCGGCATCCACGAGAACACATTGAACAAGATCGAGAATGGGAAAACAAAGGGGATCGAGTTCGACACGCTGGCAGCGCTCTGCTCGTTCTATGGGGTTGGCGTGGGTGATCTGCTAGAATACGACCCCAACGGAAGACTGGCGCTTACTCTACCCGCAGCCGTTTCACTAGCTGGGTAGAGTAAGCGCCAGTCTTCGTTGCGGTCGCTCTGTGCACAGCCTGAGAAACCTAGCCAGTGCGCCCGCTATGCCAGTGCCTTCCTCGCTCAATCAGCTCGGTCAGCACCTTAGCAACTCATGTATTGCTCGCGCCTGGCGATGATGCCAGGACACCGGCCACGCTGCCGACACCGCCGAGCACATGTACGTCAATGACGCCGCGCGGCTACCGCTTCGATGGCTTGTAGCCAGCTGACTGCGCCTCTCCCTCGGTGTTGAAGCACACCACGTTCTCATAGGTCTTGGCGTAGAATTGCCCGCTGGGAACGTGGTAGATCTTCGAGTTCTTATTACCCTTGATCTGGTCCGGTTGGCACGGCCAGTAGGCCGGGCTGACTTCCTTATTGGCGAACACCGGCTCGCCATTCGAAGGCGGTGCCGTGGGCACAGGTGCCGTCGTGGGCGCCGGCGCCGCGGTTGGCTTCGGTCTGGCGGTCGGCTGCGGCTTCGTCGTCGGCGCCACCACAATCGCTTGTGCGACCGTCGGCTTCGCGGTCGGCGGCACCGGCGACGGCAGCAGTGGTGTGGCGCTCGGAGCGACCGTCGGCGCGCTGGTCACGCTCGGCGCCACGGCTGGGAGCGGCGTCGGGCTCGGCAGCAGTGTT
This sequence comes from Candidatus Ribeiella danica, assembly GCA_016717335.1. GTDB lineage: Bacteria > Chloroflexota > Chloroflexia > Chloroflexales > Roseiflexaceae > Ribeiella > Ribeiella danica. The sequence goes on along the minus strand of JADKFS010000001.1, from coordinate 2,400,373 downwards.
GCGGTCGGCTCCACTTCGACGGTCGTCGGCGCGGCGGCCAGCAGGACCTGCGCCGTCGTTGGCACCGTGGTTGGGAAGATCCCCACCGACTGACCGGCCAGCGAGATCAGGCCGCACACACAGATCACGACGACGCCCAGCAGCGTGCCGACGCCACCAACAATCACTTTACCAAGACAACCGCGAGCCCAAAGTTCACGGAGCCGCTGCATACCCCTCCTCGCTTCGATGTCTTGCTACAACAGGAGGTGTCTCTGGCTCACTACCAGCGCAACGAATGAGCCCCATCGGCCCTGTAAGTGGTGCCGGTGACGGGATTCGAACCTGTGACCTAGCGATTATGAGTCGCTCGCTCTAACCACTGAGCTACACCGGCGATTTACGGCATAAAGAAACGCAATCGCGTGAATTGCGCACGCCGTATAGTAGCATACGTCCCTCTGGCTGTCAACCGCATCTAGCGCCCCGGCTGGTGTTTTTCGGGGCGCTGCGCCCGCGGCCCCCGCCACCTAGTGGGGAGCTGGGGAGAGGGCGCCGGTTCCCCAGCCCCCTCCGGCAAGAGATGCCGAACCAGCTGCAAGTGTCGTGGTGGATGCCCAATACCAATCCGACGATAGACGATGGACGATGGACGATAGTGTGCAACCATCGTCTATGGTCTATCGTCAATCAACCGGAGAGGGCCTCCCACTGGAGTGCATGAGGCATGCGTGTCAAGCGCTGAAGTAGAGGTGGCATTCTTTTGGGGTACGGGGGCGCGCAGCCCCCCGCACAAAGGACGTGGTAGCCTACGACGGTGCGTCGCCGGCGGGCGCGGGCTCCGCGCAGGCGTGGAGCAGGTCGACCAGCAGCTGGCCGTGGCGAACCAGGTCGGCCAGCGGGATGTGCTCGTTAGGTGCGCTGACGGCGCTGTCCGGGCGCACGCAGCCGACTGTCGCGACAGGGATGCCCAGCATCTCGGTGAAGAAGAACAGCGGCAGCGCGAACGGCCCCAGCGGCAGCAGCGACAGCGGCGCGCCGTGGAGCTGCTCGCCGACCCCACGCAGCTGCGCTATAAACGGGTGCTCGGGGGCGGTGTGCGCGGCCGGGTAGCCGCCCGGCACCCGCTCGATCTCGATATCGCCCATATCCTTGCTGTCGAGGTGCGTGCGCAGCCGCTCGACCGTGCTCTGCGGGCGCTGGCTCGGCACGAGCTGGAAGTCGACCCGCGCCGCCGCGGAGACGGGGATCAGCGCCAGGTCGCCGGCCGGCTCGACGACCAGATCGGCGATGTTGCAGGTCGGGAGCGTCGCCTCGGCTCGTGCCAGCCCCGCGCCCTCCAGGCCAAACAGAAACTGGTCAATGCCCCAGGCGCTCTTGCGGCCGGACTCGTCCAGGCGAATCGCGCGCAGCGCCTGATTCTCGGATCGGCTGGGGCCCTCGACGTCGTCGTAGAAGCCCTCGATCAGCACTTCTTCCTGGTCGCTCTTCAGCTGGCCCAGCGCCCAGAGCAGCCGCCAGAGCGGGTTCGGCACGCTGACGGCCAGGCCGGCGGGCAGCGCCTGGCGCGCCCCGCTCGCGCGCAGCCGTACCTGCAGCAGTCCCTTGGCGCCGCTGTAGCAGAACGGCCGATCAGCACCGTCGCGCTCGCCGGCGGTCGCCAGGCAGGCGCTCGACTTCAGCAGCCGCTGCGCCCCGGCGACCGCGGCCCCAAGGCTCGGGCTGCCGATCAGCGCCTCGCCCTCGACGACGATCACGACGCCGCATGGCAGCTCGCCCTCGGCGTCGAGCAGCGCGTCGATCGCGCCGAGATGCGCCATCAGCGGCCCCTTGCCGTCGGCGACGCCGCGCCCCGTAGAGCGTGCCCTCGCGCTCGGCCAGCTGGAAACGGCTCGTGATCCCAGGCCCGCCACGGCCCCGGCGGCGGCGCGTCGTAGTGGTGGTACAGCAGCAGCGTGAACGGGCGCCGGCCCGCGCGCCGCCCCACCACCACCGGCGCCCCCGCCGTGGCCAGCGTGGTCACCTGCAGCTTGTGGCCGCGCATGAGCGCAGCAACGCGCGCCGCGACGGCCACCAGATCCCCGGCCTGCCCGGGGCTGCCCGACAGGCTTACAAGCTGCCCCAGATCGCGGATCAGCCGATCGGTCGCAATCAAGGCTGGCGGTGTCACATGGCGCTCCAGTGTGGAGGAAATCGAGCTCATTATAGCACAGCGCACCCTTGATGAGATGACAATGCGATGTTCCGGGGCGCTGCGCCCCCGGCCCCCCGGCACCCAGCGGGTACCCGGGGAACCCGCGCCGGTTCCCCAGCCCCCCTCCGGCAAAGGATGCTGGCTCAGCTGCACTGCCGGTGGGTCATGCCTAGCACCATTCCAAGCACAGCGAGTGCACATCCGCCGCCCCTGGATTCAGCCGGGCATGCACGTCAGGTATCGCAACAGAGAGGGCATCTTTTTGGGGTCCAGGGGCGCGCAGCCCCGCGCGGGTCCTGCTGCCCAGCAAGGGCGGCGGGACCCGCACTAGCCTTTGCCGCCCTTGCCGGGCGGCAGCTTCAGCCCGTAGCTGCGGGCCACGTCGTCGACGCCGGCGAGCAGCTGGTTGGCAAACGCGCCGTCGATCCGGTCGTCGTCGCGTGCATCGGCGATATGCCGCTGAAGATCGCGCAGCCGGTCGGTCGCGCGCTTCGTGTTGTCGGCCAGCGCCTCGCGCGCGCTGTCCAGGTCCTTCACGAGCTGCTCGCCGGCCTTGCCGGCCGCCCATCGGCCACGCCTGCGGCAAGCGCGCGCAGCCGGTCGAGCGAGCTGTTCGTGTCGGGCGGCACGGGGGTCGCTGCCGGCTTCGGCGGGGCCAGAGTCGGCTTGGGCGCGGGCGCTTTCGTCGCCGGCAGGCTGGTCGGCTTGGGCGCGGGCGCTTTCGTCGCCGGCAGGCTGGTCGGCGCCGGCGGGCTAGTCGGTGCAGCGGTGGGCTCGGGCGCGGGTGCGGCCGCACCGCTGGTCGCCACGGCCACCGGCGGCGCGGCCGCCAGCTGCAGCACCTCGCGCGCCAGCAGCGCCCCGCCGCCGAGCAGCAGCACAAGCAGCAGCGCGCCGAGCAGCAGCGTAGGCGGCCCGGAGCGGCGGCCCGACGCGGGCGGGCGGTCCGGCGCGGCGGCCTGTGGGAGCGGCGGAGCTGCCCTGTGGGATCGGCTGCCGCGCCGGCGGGCGTGCTGCGCTGTCCCAGACGCGCGTCGGCTGGGCGTGAACGGCGGGATCGTGCTGCCGCGCCGCCACGGCGGGGGCGGCGGGCCAGGCCCGCTCGAGCGCCTGCGCGAGCGCGCCCGCGCTGCGGAAGCGCCCGGCCTGGTCTTTCGCCAGCGCCTGCTGAATCACCAGATCGACATCGGCGGGCAGATCGGGGCGCAGCGGGTGGAGCGGCGGCGGCGGGTCTTGGATATGGCTCATCACCACGCCGAGCGGCGTCGAGCGATCGAAGGGTAGCCTGCCCGAGATCACCTCGTACAGCACCACGCCCAGCGAGTAGATATCGCTGCTCGGAGACGGCGGCAGCCCCTGCGCCTGCTCGGGCGAGAGATAGTGCGGGGTGCCGACAACCATGCCGGTCTGGGTGTAGCTCGCCGGGGCGACGGTGTTCTTGGCGATCCCGAAATCCGTCAGCACCAGCGCGCCCGCGGCGTTCCAGAGCGCGTTGGCGGGCTTGACGTCGCGGTGGATGATCCCGGCGGCGTGGGCCGCGTCGAGCGCGGCGGCGAGCTGGCGGGCGATCGACAGGACCTCCGCGCGCTCGAGCCGCTGGCCGCTCGCCTCAAGATCGCGCAGCCGCCGCTCCAGCGTGGGCCGGGCAGCAGCTCCTGGACCATCGTACCGGTGGCCGTCGTGCTCGCCGAAGTCGTGGACCTGGACGATATTGGGGTGGCGCAGGCCGGCTAGCAGCCGGGCCTCCTGGAGAAACCGATCGGCAAAACCGGGCTGTGCCGCCACCGCGTCCGACAGGAGCTTGAGCGCCACAGGTCGCTGCAAGCTGCGGTCGAGCGCGCGGTAGACGGTCGCCATGCCGCCCGCGCCGATCAATGCCTGGATCTCGTACCGCCCGACAATTGTGCCGATCAGATTGGTCGATCCGATCACTGGGCTCACTATCTCTGCGACGCGACGTCGCTACGCCTCATTCTGGGGCTCGCCGATCGGCAGCTCGCTGCGCTGCATATGGGTCTCGCGCCAGACGCTTATCCCTGCCACAACCGGGGTCAGCAGCATAATTGCGATCCAGATCAACCAGAGCATCGGTGTTCTCCTGTGATGATTGCGGGTCTTTCGCCAAAGCAAGATGAGTTCCGATCGAAATCCTGGTTAATGCGCTCCAGCCCGGGTTGCCTTCTTTGCACGGGGGTCTGGGGCGACGCCCGCCTACAAATCACCAGTTGTGCCCCTAACCCCCGGGAGATGGTATACTGCGCGCACTCATAATAGTTGTGGCCTTGCCTGGCGAGAGCGCGCGAAGTCGAAGGCGCCCGCCGCCCTCGCCAGCGTGGGCCGCTCACGTAAGAAAGATCTGCATCGAATGTCAAAACGCCTCCTGGAGCGAACCGCCCTGCTGACCCTCGTGATCGCCCCGCTCGTCGGGACCGTCTACGCAATCTGGCTGCTCTGGCAGCGCCTGGTCAACTGGAACGACCTGGCGATCCTCGGCGGGATGTACTTCTTCACAGCGCTCGGCATCACGATCGGCTATCACCGGATGCTGACCCACCGCAGCTTCGAGGCGCACCCGATCGTGCGGTTCTTCTTCCTGATGGTCGGCTCGATGGCGTTCGAGGGCGCGGCGCTCGACTGGGCCGCGATCCATATCAAGCACCACGCCAACTCGGACTCGGATGACGACCCGCACAGCCCGCTGCACGGCTTCTTCCACGCCCACATCGGCTGGTTCGTCAGCGGCTTCCAGTCCGAGCCGCAGATCTACGGCAGGTGGCTGCTCAAGGATCGGCTGGTCGTGTTCATGAGCAACACGTTCTTCGTCTGGGCCGTGCTGGGCTTTGTCATCCCCTACCTGCTGGGCGGCTGGACGGGGGTGCTGTGGGGTGGGCTGGTGCGAATCTTTCTGACGCACCACGTGACATGGAGCGTCAACTCGGTCTGCCATACCTTCGGGCGCCGCATGTTCGACACCGGCGACCAGAGCCGCAACCAGTGGGTGGTCGGCCTTCTGGCGTTCGGCGAGGGCTGGCACAACAACCACCACGCCTTCCGCGATCGGCCTTTCATGGCATGCGCTGGTGGCAGTTCGACATGTCGGCCTACATCATCCGGCTGCTTGAGTGGGTCGGCCTGGCGTGGAACGTCTGCCGCATCCCGGCAACCAACATCCAGGAGCGGCTGGCTCGCCGCGCCAAGGCCAGCCCATCCGCTCAGTGATGTTGAACACCCTCTCCCTGCCGCCGCTAGGAGCGTGGGGACAGAGATATATTCATGGCATCGGGGTGCAGCTGCATAGTGACCGTACTGTGATGCCAAAAGGATACCCCCTCTCCAAGAAGGGAGAGGGGGCCGGGGGTGAGGGGCTGCCTACTGTCTACTGCCTACTGCGTACCATCACCCGCGCTGCTCGATCGCGGGGCGCTCGATGATCTGCCCGCCCAGCTCGACCCGGTGCTGCGGCCAGTTGCCGGTCGCAGTCAGGATCTCGAAGCCGCCAGCGCCCACCAGGATGGTATCCTCCGACTTCACCCCGGCGATCGAGGGGTTCCAGGCGTAGGCCTGGCCATCATGCACCAGCGCGCTCGCGCCGGGCGTCGCCACGATCTCGCGGTTCTCGTAGCCGCCCAGCCCGCCCTGGTGGTGGTCGCGCCACTCCTCGGGGAAGCCCTCGGCGGCATAGGCGGCCTGGAGCCGCGCGAAGACCTCGCCGATCGGCGCGCCCGGGCGGGTGGCCGCGATCACGGCGGCGTCGACGCGGGCGCAGGCCAGCTCCCGCGCGCGCAGGTCGTCCGGCAGCGCGCCGAACGAGACCAGCCGGGTGGCCGAGGCGACCAGGCCGTGTCGGCGCGCACACAGCACCAGCATGGCGTAGCGATCGAGCCTGCGGCCTGTCGCCGCCGGATGGCGAAAGCGGCTGATCCGCTCGTCCACCGCGATCAGCGTCACGACCGGCGTGGCCGCGCGCCGGAACGTCTCGCCGGCCAGCAGCCCGGCGATCTCCAGCTCGCTCATGCCGGGTGCGACGGCGCGCGCGGCCGCCTCGACCGCCGCGCCGGTGGCCTGGCCGAGCGCGCGAAAGCGCGAATGCTCATCGGGCGTCAGATCGAAGCGCAGGGCCGCGATCTCGCCGCCCAGATCGCGCGCGCCGGGCAGCGCCACGTCGGCCCCAAGCGGCCCGCCGGCCAGGTCGGCCGCGATCTGGGCGCGGCGGGCCGGCTCGTGCCACGGAAACTCAACCGGCTCGAGCGGCAGGTCGCCCAGCTCCTCGGCCAGCAGGCGCGGCAGCTCGATCCGATCGGCCAGCAGGTAGTCGCGGCGCGGGGTGAACAGCAGCGCCGCGACCGCCGCCTCGCTGTTGGTCGCTACGTTCGCCTCGCCCCCGCACGCGCCCCAGCTCCAGCTCGCCGCGCGGCCGAGCAGCAGGCCGCTCAGCCCCTGGGCGGTCATCAGCTCGGCGATGCGCTGGCGCTTGATCGCAAACTCATTCATGGCTCGGTGCTCCTAATCTTCGACATCCCCGGCTTGCGCAGCCGGCGTTTTCATGCTTCTGCCCTGACGGGGTCAGTTTTGATCGTCAGCGCCCTGATGCGCTAGAAGCCCTCACCTCCTGCCCCCTCTCCCAAAAACGGGAGAGGGGGGTCTTGGCTAGTTCCGGGGTCTCGGCGGAGCCGAGACCCCGGAACTAGCTTGTTGTCCCCCCGCCCCTGGCAGGGGCGGGGGCAGGGTGGGGTGATCTGGTGCATTACCGCGCCCTGAACAAACCATTCACCTCGAAAGCGAGAGCACGAGAGGGTTCGAGAGAGGCGAAGCCGCTCTCGACCAACAAGCGCAAGCGCTGTCAATAATAGCAGAAGAACCCGAAGCCGCTGCAATCAAATTGTAAGCTCGCGCGGTTGATCTCGCACGTCGGGCGGCGTACGATCGACAGAGTGATGATCCCCACACGACCAACATCAAGGCAGGAGGACACGTATGTTCGGACGCCGCAACCCTGACCGACCGCTCGACGCAGCGACGCCAGCGAGCGATATCGATCTCGATATGCTCGACGCGCTGCCCGATCTCCCTGCGCCCCCGCCGGCGCCGCGGCGCACAGAGACCCCCGCGGCGGATGGACCACCACCCGACCCGGCCTGGCACGCCGCTACGCCATCCATCCTCGGCCCCTCGGTGACGCGGCTGCTGCAAGAGGCCGAGGCGACCAGGCAGCGGCCGGCCCCCGACGCCGCCGCAGCGCTGGAAGCGCGCCCCGCCCCGGCGACCCAGCCGCTGCAGGCGATTCTGGCTGGGCCTGAGCTTGCCCCCGAGGCGCCGCCCCCGGCCGCGCCGCCTGTGGCGATCGCGCCGGCCGCGGCCACTGCGCCGCTCGGCAGCGAGCTGTCGTCGCTGGCGCCCGCGCGCGCGATCGCCGAGAGCGTGATCGGGCCGGACGATTTCTTCGACGGGCGCTACCGCTCGGAGCGCGGCGTACGCATCCAGGGCAACGCCCGCGGCTCGATCGAGTCGCGCCAGTACATCTACGTCGAGGCCGGCGCGCAGGTCGAGGCCGACCTCTCCGCCGAAGAGATCACGGTCTCGGGCAATTTCCACGGCAAGATCACCTGCCGCGGCCGGCTCGAGGTGACGAGCACCGGCCAGATCCAGGGCCAGATCCAGACGGCGCTGCTGATCGTCCAGCAGGGTGGCGCGATCGACGGCGAGCTGCACATGCGCGCGCAGGACGACGCTGCGCCCGATGGTGCGGCGCCGGGCGCCTATAGCAGTGGGTAGTCGGCAGGAGCCAGTCGGCAGTAAGACAGATCGCAGCACAACGGCATCTCGTTCTTGCGTAGTGGCTCAAGGGTTTTGCTCACAGCTCTAGGCTTGGCGCGCAGCGCCCCCGGCCCGCGATTGGGGCGGCTCCCGAGCCGCCCCTACGATGGGCGCAGCGCCCCCGGTTCCCTCCGGCAAGTGATGCAGTACCAGCTGCACGGTTGGTGGCCCATGCCCATCAACATTCCGACGGCGCGGGCTGCAACGGGCTGCGTCACCTGTCCATCGCCCCAAGCCCGTTGTCACGTTATCACGTTGTCACGTTGTCACTCGCCCCAAACCCCAAGCCCCAAGCCCCAGGCCCTTTGTCACCTGTCACCTGTCACCTGTCACCTGTCCATTGCCCCAAGCCCCAGGCCCCTCGTCACCTGGTCACCTGTCCATCGCCCCAAGCCCCAAGCCCCTTGTCACGGGGAAGATCCCTTCACAGGCGGGTGGGCAGAGGCATGCAGGACGTGTGCAGCTGCGGCATGGGGGCTCGGCGTGCCGCTATCAGAGGTCACGTACAGCTGGAGCGTAGAGCGGCCGCCGCTCCACGACGAGCCGTTCGAGCAGCTGTACGGCGTGCGCTGGCTCGGGAAGCCCAGCAATCTCGTCCCGCAAGCGTTCGGCTGCCCGCCGATACGCGGGGCCTGCCAGCACGCGCGTCACCGCCTCGCGCACCATGTGCGGCGTCGTCTCCAGCGGGTCGAGGGCCTCCCCGACGCCGAGGGCTACGCAGCGCTGCGCGTTGAGCGGCTGATCCGCGCCCATGGGGAGCAGCACCATCGGCAGGCCATGCGCGAGCGCCCCAATCACGCTGCCTGAGCCGCCGTGTGAGATCACCAGGTCACAATACGGCAGGAGCGCGGCTTGTGGAATGTATCGCTCGATCTGGACATTGGAGGGGTGTTGGCCCAGCTCGGCTGGATCGATGTCACGGCCAACCGTGACGACCAGGTTGATCGGCAGGCCGCGCAGGCCCGCAAGCACCCGCTGGAAGAGGTCGCCGGACTCCACATTGAATACGGTGCCGAGCGTGAAATAGACGGTTGGCCCCTGCTGTGGATGTGCAATCCAGGGTGGCTCAGCATGCGCCTTGGGTTGGGGCTCAAGCGGGCGGAAGGCATGCGCTGTTGCCGGCAGCTGCACGCCGGGGTTGCGATACCCTGACGGAAAGGGTGAAAGCACCAGGTAGCGGTCGAGCATGGTCAGCTCAGGGTCAGCTGGGAGGTTGTGGTCGGCGCGCACCTCGTTCACAGGCCCAGCAACATACTCAGGCCGGATGAAACCGCCCGCGGCAATGACCAACACCGTCGCGTAGGGCAGCGCCAGCCGCTCCGCGACCACCATCGCGCCAAAATCCACCTCCTCGCACACGAGCAGATCCGGCTGCCAGGCCGCGCAGAGCGGCAGGAGGTCGGCCGCCCGCTCGCGCGCGACGCGCCGGCCGAAGCCGGTGCCCACGACGCGCAGCTCCTGCTCGAGGTCCGGCGCGACGAGCGGGCGTCGCTGCGGCGTCAGTCCAGCATCCGACCCTGCCGGGAAGACGGGGAACCCAAGGTCAGCGACCTTCGGGCACATCCAGGGCCGGCCGACAAAGGCGACGGCGTGACCCCGCGCCGCGGCAGCGCGGGCCAGCGGGACGAGCGGTTCGAGGTGCCCGCTCCCGCCGGCAAAGGTGAAGAGCATGCGCACACTGAGTCCTTTCGATGCTGCAGATCGTGTAGCGCCGTAGGCCCTTGCACGCTTGGGGCAACGGCGGGACAGTTTTGCGGAGGTAGTCCGGTCGCTCGGCAGCTTGGAGAAGCGTCATGATCGCGGGCTTGTCGCGCGCGATTTCCAGTTCTTCTCAAAGTGTGGGGTCGTTTCAATGCGTCAGGTTGATGCACGTGCTAGGCGTCTCGCGGCGAAGTCCGAGCGCGGATTCCCGCATCCAGCTCGTATCGGTAATCCCTGCGCTTCCAGAAGTGCGCGGATCTGCCCATAGGCGACAGCATCTTGCTCGCCAAGCAGTGCACATCAATAGAGCGGACAGCTCCTTCGCTTCCGGCGGCAGCGTAGCGCGCTCGCGGCGTCGGGGCGATGCGCTTGTTGGGCAGTGCAGGCAGCCATCACGCCCGTCAGCAGTCGAACACCGACCAGCAGATCGCGTTTCGCAACCGCTGATCCTCCAGGACGAGCTCGCGAATCGCATCGGGGAGCTGTTCGCGCTGCCAACGGCACTCGATCCGGCCGGCGCTCTCACCCTCGATGGCGGGGGCGGCCGCACGCGCGGCCTTGATCGCGTAGGCCGCAGCACCGAGCTCGTGTGCGGCGACATGCGCCACCACTGCCGCCTGGCCGGCAGCATATGCGGCGTGCCGAGCGGCTCCGCTCAGCGCTCGTGCCGCAGCCATGGCATGGCCACCCGCCGCGCGGGCCTGCGACATCGTGATCTCGCCGCGCGCCCAGGCCCGAGCCTGCTCGATCGCCTGAGCGGGCCGCGGGTCCGCGGGCTGCGCCGACTCGAAGAGGTGCAGCACGTGCTCTGCGCACGCAGCCGCCCACAAAGCCAGGAGCCGATGGTCGGAGTCCGTGAGCGTCCCCCCGCGGCGGATGGTGATGAAGCGGGGGTCGCGGTCTTTGGGGAGTATCATGGCTGCACCCTCCTGGTGCAGCGTCTTGTTCGGCGGCAGCCATTCAATGGCATCGTAGACGGCTATTCATTGCTGATGTCGCGCTCGCCTCGTTTGGCAGTCAGATCCTTGTCCTCCATTTCCCAGGCGTGATCGAGCGTGTGAAACGCGCTGTGCCGAATCAGGTACCGGAGCGGCCATGTGCGGGCCATTTTGCCCTGGGAATGCAACGCCCGAATTGCGTTGCAATAGGCGTCGCGATGTGTGCTCAATCCCTCGTCGGTCAGCAGCGCGTCCTGCGGCGTGAGCACGCCAAGCTTCTTCGCCCAGTCCTGCTCCGCGGCAAACGTATGACGGACGATGTGGTCCCGATCGCGCCCTCCGCCGCGCGGACCCCGCTGCATCTCAGCCGACACGCGCAAACGCACATCGTCGAAAAACGCCCAGCACGCCTGCAGCAGCGTCAGTTCACGCTCCAATGCTTCGCCCGACATTGCTTGCTGATCGATGCTCGAAAACGCGAACGAGATACCCCAGAAGTCGGTTGAGCCCGTACCCGGATAGCGCTCAACCACGTTGACGCCGGTGATGGCCGCAAACGCAGCCTCCATCCCAGCCAGTTTCGCCACTGGCGCATAGCGTGGAACGTAGGAGCGCAAGCGTTCGATCGCAGCCTCCTCGGTCGTTGCTCCGCGCGCGAGGCCGGGCCAGTCCGGTGCCACCGCCACCACCTTCTTGCCCTTCGGTCCGATTTCCAGCGTCACCCGAAGATGGTTTGCCACGGCTCCTCCCATCACAGTAGTGGACATGATCTGTTGTGACTCTATCACAGGTTGGGGATTTGGCGATGTGCAATGCAGCGCTCTAAACGTGGGGAGGAATTGATGGGAAGCCGCCGAACGGATTACGCATCAGCCGCCGCGAGCGCGCTGCATCAGAACGCGCCAAAATTGCCACGACCTCGCGCGCCGAAGGCGGCCCGCCGTTTAGAGCGATGGTAGACGTGTCCCATTTTCGGTAGATACCCACCTATAGCAAACCTACACCAGATGTAAAGCAATCTGACCATGGACGATAGACGATGGACGATATAAGCGCATCGTCATATGGTCTATCGTCTATCGTCCGGTTTACAAATCACATGGAATTGCTATATCAATCAAAGATTGAGGGTTCGCAGACCATTCATACCAAGGATTAATGAGACTTCGCCACCATGATGCAGATCATGTTCCATCACATGGTAAATCACCCAACTGCGCGTTACCTCGTACACCTGACCGTCCCATTCATCCGGGAAGGTCCTGGCGCAGTCGTCCGGGGTCCAGCGCTGCAAGCGTGCTTCGATGAATGCCCAAGTCTCATTGAGGCCGCGCACGAGTTCGTCTGCCCTACGTGCAGGCGAATCTCGTTGCCCCCAAGACATGTACTGGTTCATAGCTTCATCCTCATCCTGCAGGGTTCCGCTGAACCACCCAGCCCTGACAGAAATGATGTGCTGTACGAGCTGTCCCAAGGGCCACATATGCGAGGCAGGTTGTAGCAAGAGTTGCTCATTCGTCAACGGTGCGATGCAGTCGCGCAGCTTTTCCTGGTAGCTCCGCCAGTTCTCGTAGATCACATCCAGCGTCGGCTGATTTTGTTGGTGCATCTCTTTCTCCAACCTCCCTTCGATTGCATTCAACGATTATACCATTAGCGCCGGGTCGACGATCCAGCCCTCGATCGGATCGCACGCCGCCGGCACCCCATAGCCCTGGTCGCGCTGGGTGTAGGCCCAGGCCGCCTGGGCCGCGCACAGCACGCCGTCGAGCGTGTCGCCGCTGCCGTCGTCGATCAGCGCGCCGATCTGTGTGTCGTCCAGCTCCAGCGCGACACCGTAGTGGCGCCGCAGGTCGCCGCGCAGCCCCAGGACGATCGCCTCGCGCGCGTAGCGCTGTGCGCTGGTCTGCCTGCGTGGGTCGTCCTGCTTGTAGCCCTGGCGCGCGTCGATCCAGCGGTTCGCCACCAGCCGCGGGTACGTCTCCAGCGCGATGCGCCGATCGGCGGTCGGGCGGCATGGCAGAATGCTGAGCGGCGAGCGAAGCAGGCGCGGCGCGCCCTGGAAGAACATGCGGCCGACCGGCACGCCGTAGAGCATCATCGGGCTGCGCGCGTTGGCGATCACGTCGGTCTGACGCAGGTGCTGCTTGTCGCCTGGCGGGCGGAGGCTGCGATACGCCGCCAGCGTCTCGGCAAACTGGGCGAGCGAGCCGCTCGCGACGGCCGCGACGTAGCCTTCCCAGGTCGCGGGCCAGCCCAGGTTGGCGATCAGCTTGCGTGGCTGGCCGAACGGGAAGTCGAAGCCGGCGACCCAGCCACCACCGCGCCGCAGGAACGCCTCGAATGTCTCGAACGTCTCGAAGCGCTCCAGGGCGCGCAGATTCAGCGTGTGCCCCTCCAGATCGCACGCGGCGCAGGTGATCGGCTTGGCGCGCCCCGGCGCGCTGGTGAAATCGAGCCCGTAGATTCGCATAGCCGCTTTATCTTTCGGGAGCAATTTTCACGGCCTGATATGTGCTTCTATGTCTCATCGTTCCGCACATACGATATGACTTCTATGATCACACTATTTGCACACTCGCGTCGGGTGCATGCGAGACCGACAGCAGCGGATACGCACTTGCTATTGCGCAACGGCATCCTTGAGGTGCGGCTGCAGAAATGCGTTCCGTAGCGGCCTATAGCCGTGAGCAAAATCATTGAGCCAGTGTGCGAGAGCAAGCTGCTTATGCGACGCCATCCGCCCTACTGCTGGCTGGCTCCTGCCGACTGCTCACTGCTATATCGATGCCCAGTATGCGTATCACGAGATCAAACACCGCGTTTGGAATTGCGCTAAGCAGCTCGCAAGGCTGCGCCAGCCCCTACTATGCCGACTATTCCCGCAGCGCTGGCGGTGTCGCGGCACGCGCTAGCTGCGCCAGCCCCTGCTAGCTCGCGCCTATGCCTGCCCAACAGCTCATTCAGCCGCTCCAATAGGTCACTCAGCGATAGTGTACATGTCGTTCAGCCGCTCCGATAGGTCGTTCGGCGATAGCGTACATGTCGTTCAGCCGCTCCGATAGGTCGTTCGGCGATAGCGTACATGTCGTTCAGCCGCTCCGATAGGTCGTTCGGCGATAGCGTACATGTCGTTCAGCCGCTCCGATAGGTCGTTCGGCGATAGCGTACATGTCGTTCAGCCGCTCCGATAGGTCGTTCGGCGATAGTGTGCATATCACCAGGCAAACCTCCTTACAGCAGCGGGCAGTCGGCAGGAGCCAGTCGGCAGTAAGACCGATGGCTTCACAGGTGATGAGGAGACAAGGAGACAAGGTGACCTTGGGACTAGGGGCCTGGGGTGATGGACAGATGACGCAGCAGGTTGCCGCCCGCTCGGTCGGAATGTTGATAGTCATGCGCCACCAGCGGTGCAGCTGAGCGGGCATTCTTTGCCGCAGGGGGGACGGGGGCGCAGCGCCGCACACAAGGGCACGACAGCTATACAACGCCCCACCCCCATGCTATACTTCCAAAATCCCAGCCATCGCCTGCCGAACCGACCTCGCCGGCGCAGCCCGGCGATCGGCCCTGGCGCGGCTGGACGCGTTCGGACCGCGCGACTGCCACAGTTATCGCTCGATCAGCTTTTAGCAGGCAGTCGAGCAACAAAAAGGCAGCGCTGGAGCGTTCACTTTGCACAGCTCCCGTGGTATCACGTTGGTATGATCGTGTGGGGTGTGGAGCGAGCGCAGGGAGAGAGGGTCATGGTACAGGAGCGGATCAATCAGGTCGTCAAGGGGTACGAGCTGCGCGAGCAGATCGGCGAGGGCGGCTACGGCGTCGTCTACCGCGCCTACCAGCCGCTGGTGGGGCGCGACGTGGCGGTCAAGATCATCCTGCCGCAGTACGCCAACCAGGCCGACTTCATCCGCCGCTTCGAGAGCGAGGCGCACCTGGTGGCGCGGCTCGAGCACCCCTACATCGTGCCGCTGTACGACTACTGGCGCGAGCCCGACGGCGCCTTCCTGGTGATGCGCTGGCTGCGCGGCGGCAGCCTGCACAGCCTGCTGCTCAACGGCCCGCTGCCGACCGAGCTGCTCGACCGCATGATCGACCAGGTCGGCGGGGCGCTGGCGACCGCCCACCGGCGCGGCGTGGTCCACCGCGACCTCAAGCCGGCCAATATTCTGCTCGACGAGGACGGCAACGCCTACCTGGCCGACTTTGGCATCGCCAAGGACCTGGGCAAGAAGATCTCGCCGTTCCAGACCGACCAGCAGGCGGTGGTCGGGTCGCCGGCCTACATCGCGCCCGAGCAGGTCAAGTCCGATCAGATCTCGCCCCAGACCGACATCTACAGCCTGGGCGTGATGCTCTACGAGATCCTGACCGGCCAGCTGCCGTTCCAGGCGCCCACGCCGATCGCGCTGATGTTCATGCACATCAACGAGCAGGTGCCCGCGATCCGCATGATCCGCCCCGACCTGCCCGACGCCGTGAACGCGGTGATCCAGCGCGCCACCGCCAAGAGCCCGGCCGATCGCTACCCCGACGTGCTGACGATGGTGCAGGAGCTGCGGCAGGCGCTGGCGCTCGGCCCCGGCAAGACCGCGCGCCTGCCGGAGCTGCCGCGCCTGCCGACCTCCGCGCCGGCGCCGGCGAATGGCGGCGAGCGCACGACCGGCGCGACGAAGACGCGCTCGGCCTACGAGACCGGCGTGCTGTACCTGCCGACCCAGCTGCTGACGGTCGAGCAGGCTGTCGAGAATCCGTACAAGGGGCTGCGCGCGTTCCAGGAGGCCGACGCCGCCGACTTCTTTGGCCGCGAGGTGCTGACGCACACGCTGCTGGCCCGCCTGCGCGAGCCCGGCCCGTTCGGCCGCTTCCTGGCCGTCGTCGGCCCGAGCGGCAGCGGCAAGTCCTCGGTCGTGCGCGCGGGGCTGATTCCGGCCCTGCGCCGCGGCGCGCTGCCTGGCTCCGAGAACTGGTTCGTGCTCGAGCTGTTCCCCGGCGCCCGCCCGATCGACGAGCTGGCCCAGGCGCTGCTGCGCATCGCGGTCGACCCGCCCAACAACCTGATCGAGCCGCTCACGCTCGACGACGAGGGCCTGCTGCGGGTGGTCGACCAGGTCGTGCCCGGCGGCGATGAGACCGAGGTCGTGCTGGTGATCGACCAGTTCGAGGAGCTGTTCACCCTGGTCGAAGACGAGGCCGTGAGCAACCACGTCCTCAACACGATCATCAAGGCGGTGACCGACCCGTACAGCCGCGTGCGGGTGATCATCACGCTGCGGGCCGACTTCTACGACCGGCCGCTGCTGTACCCGCGCTTCAGCGAGCTGATGCGCCAGCGCACCGAGGTGGTCGTGCCGCTCGCGCCCGAGGAGCTCAAGCAGGCGATCGTCAGCCCGGCCGAGCGCAATGGCCTGGCGGTCGCCCCCGAGCTGGTCGATGCCATCCTGGTCGACGTGAGCGAGCAGCCCGGCGCGCTGCCGCTGCTGCAGTACGCGCTGACCGAGGTGTTCGAGCGCCGCTCCGGCCGCGAGCTGACGCTGACGCCCTACCAGGCCAGCGGCGGCGTGCTCGGCGCGCTGGCCCGCCGGGCCGAGGAGCTGTACGAGGACCTGCCGCCGGCGCAGCATGATGCCGCGCGCCAGCTGTTCCTGCGGCTGGTCACGCTCGGCGAGGGGGTCGAGGACACCCGCCGGCGGGTGCGGCGCAGCGAGCTGATCCCGGCCGGCGCCGACGCGCACGCGCTCGACGCGGTGATCGATGTGTACGGCCAGTACCGCCTGCTGACGCTCGACCGCGACCCGATCACGCGCGCGCCGACGGTCGAGGTGGCACACGAGGCGCTGATCCGCACGTGGCAGCGGCTGCGGCAGTGGCTGGACGCCAGCCGCGACGATCTCCGGATCCAGCGGCGGGTGGCCTCGGCGGCGGCCGAGTGGGCGACCAGCGGCCAGGAGCGCAGCTTCCTGGCGAGCGGGGCGCGGCTGGCGCAGTTCGAGCAGTGGGGCGCCGAGACCAAGCTGGCGCTGAACGCGGAGGAGCGCGCGTACCTGGACGCGAGCCTGGCCGAGCGCGACAAGCGGCGCGCGCTGGAGGCGGCCCGCCAGGCGCGCGAGTCCGTGCTGGAGCGCCAGTCGCGCACGTTCCTGCGCGCGATGGTGGGCGTGTTCGCGGTGGCGGCGCTGCTCGCGCTGGGGCTGTCGGTCTTCGCCTTCCAGCAGCGGCAGGTGGCGGTCGAGCAGGAGCAGCAGGCCCAGCAGAGCGCCCGCGAGGTGCAGGACCTGGCGCTCACCGAGGGCGCGCAGTCGGCCTACTTCCAGGGCAATATCGACCTGGCGCGCGCGCTGGCGCTGACCGCGGCCGAGCAGCCCAACCCCAGCGCGCTGGCCGAGCAGGTGCTGGCCAGCGCGGCCTACAACCCCGGCGCCCAGATGGTCCTGCGCGGGCACAGCGATGTGGTCAACAGCGTCGTCTACAGCCCCGACGAGACGATGGCGCTCTCGGGCGGGCGCAACGACAAG
The DNA here is from genome assembly GCA_016717335.1 of Candidatus Ribeiella danica. Lineage (GTDB taxonomy): Bacteria > Chloroflexota > Chloroflexia > Chloroflexales > Roseiflexaceae > Ribeiella > Ribeiella danica. The sequence goes on along the minus strand of JADKFS010000001.1, from coordinate 2,383,232 downwards.
GTCGCGATCCTGTGGGATCTGAAGAGCGGCAGCGAGATCAGGCGCTTCGCCGGCCACAAGGGCCGCATCCGCCAGGTCGCGTTCCTGCCCGACGGCAAGAGCTTCCTGACGGGCGGCGAGGACGGGACCGTGCGGCTGTGGGATGTCGGCTGCGCGACGCCGACGGCGCAGGAGTGCGACACGCCGATCCGCGTCTTCGTGGACCACGACGGCTTCGAGGTCAAGGGCATCGCGGTGCGGCCGGGCAGCCGGCAGTTCATGACCGCTTCGTCCGACAAGTCGCTGCGGCTGTGGGATGTCGACTGCGCGACGCCGACGGCGCAGGAGTGCGACACGCCGATCCGCTCGTTCGACCCGGCCAACGGCGGCCACACGCTCGAGGCCAACCAGGTGGCGTTCAGCTCGGACGGCAAGCGCGCGCTGTCGTCGTCGGAGGATGCCACGCTGGTGCTGTGGGATGTCGAGACCGGCCGGGCGATCAGGCGGCTCGAGCACCCCGACAAGGAGGAGACGCGCGGCGTGGCGTTCATGCCCGGCGACAAGCAGGCGCTCAGCGTGGGCAAGAACCCCGACGTCATCCGCTGGGATCTCGAGACCGGCCAGGTGCTGGATCGCCTGCGCGGGCACCGCGGCACCGTCTACTACGTGGCGGTCAGCCCGGATGGCACGCGCGCGATCTCGGGCGCCGACGACAACACCGTGATCGTCTGGAACCTTGAGAAGGGCGTGGCGGAGACGGTCCTGCGCGGCCACGGCGGCTACATCCGCCAGGTCGAGTTCAGCAAAGACGGGCGGCACGCCATCTCCGGCTCGGCCGATCAGACGATCCGCGTGTGGGAGCTGCACAACGGCGCCGAGCAGCAGCGGCTCGACAGCGGCGCGCAGGTCAACGGCGTCGCGCTGAGCGCCGACGGGCAGCGGATCGCGACCGCATCCGACAACAGCGTCGCCCAGATCTGGGACGCCGGCAGCGGCACGGCGCTGGCGACCTTCCCGTGGCACACGCTCGACGTCAAGGCGGTGGCGTTCAGCCCGGACGGCAAGTACCTGCTCAGCGGCGCCGGCAAGCGCGACGGCTCGCTGGTCCTGACGAATCTGCAGACCGGCCAGATCGAGCGGAAGTTCTCGTTCCCGGTGTTCGGCTCGAACTCGATCGCGTTCACGCCCGACGGCAAGCGCGCCGTGACCGGCATGATCATCCCGGGCGGCGACGACTACGCCGACGTCCCGACGCTCGACCCCGAGCTGAAGAACATCAGCCTGATTCTGTGGGACGTGGCGACCGGCAGCCCGATCTACAAAGTGACCGACATCCTGGCGACCGAGGATCGCCACGACTCGATCAACACGGTCGTGATCACGCCGGATGGCAAGCAGATCATTGCCGCGACCGGCGCCGGCTCGAAGATCCTGATCCTGGACCTCGAGACCGGCAAGCAGGTCAAGACGCTCGACCTGAACGACGGCGCGCGGTCGAGCAGCATCGCGCTGACGCCGGACGGCAAGTACCTGATCGCCGGCGGCAGCGACAAGACGTTCATCATCTGGGACATGGCCAGCGGCGAGCGGATCTTCAACTCGCCGCTCCAGTCGGCGGCGGTGACCGCCGTGGCGCTGATGGGCGACGGGCGCTACGCCGCCAGCTCGACCGAGGGCGAGGTCTACGTGTGGGACCTGCAGACCGGGCAGAAGATCCGCAGCTTCAGCGGGCATCGGCGCGAAGTCAACCAGCTCGTGTTCACGGCCGACGGGCGCACGCTGGTCTCGGCCTCGCGCGACGGCACGACGCGGGTGTGGCGGATCGAGACGCTGCAGCAGATCGTCGGGTGGGCCAAGGCCAACCGCTACAAGATCAGCCTGACCTGCGAGCAGGAGCGGCAGTACAACCTGCCCGAGACGAGCTGCCAGAGCGGCGATCCGAGCGCCTCATCCTGAGCTCGCTGCGCGGCTATTGATTCCTGCGGGGCATCCTGTTTATCATTGTGCCGTGTCAGAACACCCCTCCCCCTTGCCCCCTCCCCTGCCAGGGGAGGGGGTTAAAATGTTGACGGTGTCGTGCGGCCGCAGAGCGGCCGCACGACACCGTCAACGTGTTACCTTCGCTGCCAATGGGGCGGAGGGTGGGGTGAATCTTCACTACCTCAGCTCGGGGACCTCGACCGGGTCGTCGCGCGGCTCGCAGACCCCACAGAACAGCGCGCGCGCCGTGACGATCGCCTTCTGGCTATTCTTGGCGTCGCGGTAGAGCGCCACGATGTGCGGCATCTCGCGGGCGTGCTCCTTGCAGATCGCCCGGCCGCAGAACATGCAGACCCCATGCGCGGGCCGCTCGCAGTGCCAGCAGTTCATGAACGCTCCCTTTCGATCAGATCGGCGTGTGCTGCGCCTATTGTAGCAGGAACGCTTGACCATGCGCACGCGCTGCGGTAGACTACCGTGACTGTTCAGGAGGGAGTGACGATGAGCGTGCTAGAGGGTAAGGTCGCGCTGGTGACGGGCGGCGGGCGCGGGATCGGGCGCGCGCTGGCGCTGGCGCTGGCGGGGGCCGGGGCGGCGGTGGCGGTGACCGGCCGCGACGCGGGGCGGCTCGACGAGGTGTGCGCGCAGATCGAGGCAGGCGGCGGCAGGGCGCTGCCGCTCGTCTGCGATGTCGCGGAGCCGGCGGCCGTGGGCGGCGCGTTCGCGCAGGCCCGCGCGGCGCTCGGCCCGATCGATATCCTGGTCAACAACGCTGGCATCACCGCCAGCGTCAAGCTCCAGGAGATGGACGACGCGCTGTGGGAGCGGATCATCCGGGTCAACCTCAACGGCCCGTTCTACTGCTGCAAGGCCGCAGCGCCGGATATGATCGCGCGCAGGTGGGGCCGGATCATCAACATCGCCTCGATCGGCGCGCTGCAGGGCATGCCCTTCTCGTCGGCCTACAGCGCCTCGAAGCACGGCCTGCTCGGGCTGACCCGCTCGCTGGCGCTCGAGCTGGCGCGCTACAATATCACCGCCAACGCGATCTGCCCCGGCTGGGTCGAGACCGATATGTTCCAGGAGTCGGTCGCCAACCTGGTCGAGAAGACCGGCCGCTCGTCCGAGAGCGCGCGCGGCGACCTGCTGGCGCTGGGCGGGCAGCAGCGCGCGATCGCGCCCGAGGAGGTCGCGGCCGCGGCGCTGCGCCTGGCCGGCCCCGAGGGCGATCGGACCAGCGGGCAGGCGATCACGATCGGGTGACAAGGTGACTTGCGGCTGTGAACGTTGAACGTTGAACGTTGAACGCTGAACGCTGAACGCTGAACGTTGAACGTTGAATGCTGCCGATGGACTGCGGAACTGCCGACCGCCGACCGCCGACTTGCGGCTGTGAACGTTGAACGTTGAACGTTGCATGCTGCCGATGGACTGGAACTGCCGACTGCCGACCGCCGGCTGCCGACTGTGCTCTGGAAGAGGAGTGATGGCTCAATACATCGTCACCGTGCGCTCGCGGCTCGAGGCCGGCGCGCCCCAGCACCTGTACCTGCTCGGCGGCGATCTCGCGCCCGCCGACGTCGAGCAGCTGGCCGGCGAGCTGCTGCACGACCCGGTCGTCCAGCAGGCATCGCTCCAGGCGCTCGACGATCTCGCGGCCGAGGAGCCGCCCGACCCGCCGTTCGTCGAGGTGGCCTACAAGCCGGGCGTGACCGACAACGAGGCCGAGAGCGTCAAGATCGGCGCGCGGCGGCTGGGCATCGGCGGCCTGCAGGTTGTCAAGACGCTGCGGCGCTTCTCGCTCGACGCCGACGACGAGCGCCGCGCGATCGAGCTGGCCGAGCTGTACAACCCGCTCATCCAGACGGTGCTGATCGCGCGGCCGGGCGAGCCCATCGTCGAGAGCCGCGCGTCGTTCTACGAGAGCCTGCTGCGCCCGCCCGCCCCGGTCGAGCCGCAGATCGCGCGCCTGCCGCTGCGTGACGCCGGCGACGAGGAGCTGGTGCGGATCAGCCAGGCGGGGGTGCTGTCGCTCGACCTGGCCGAGATGCACGCCATCCGCGACTACTTCCGCCGCGAGGGCCGCGACCCGACCGACGGCGAGCTGGAGACGCTGGCCCAGACCTGGAGCGAGCACTGCAGCCACAAGACGTTCAAGGCGAAGGTGCGCTATAAGGGACTAGGGGCTGGGGACTTGGGGCTAGGGGGGCGCGATCCAAGCCTCTACCAGGCGCTGAGTATGCTGGAGCAGGGCGAGGTCGAGATCGATAGCCTGATCAAAACATTTCTTATGTCGGCGACGGACGAGGTGCTGGCCAGATCCCAAGCCTCAAGCCCCAAGCCCCAAGCCGCAGGCCCATGGGTCCTTTCGGCCTTCGTGGACAACGCCGGGATCGTGGCGTTCGGCGACGAGCACGAGGTCTCGATCAAGGTCGAGACGCACAACCACCCCTCGGCGCTTGAGCCGTTCGGCGGCGCGAACACCGGCGTCGGCGGGGTGGTGCGCGACGTGCTGGGCGTCTCGGCGCTGCCGATCGCCAACACCGACGTGCTGTGCTTCGGCCCGCTCGATCTGCCGGAGGGCGCGGGCGGCAGCGGGGCGCCCATTGCGCCGATGCTGCACCCGCGCCGCGTCGCCGCCGGGGTGGTGGCGGGCGTGCGCGACTACGGCAACAAGCTCGGCATCCCGACCGTCAACGGCGCGGTGCTGTACGACCCCGGCTACACCGCCAACCCGCTGGTGTTCTGCGGCACGGTCGGGCTGGCGCCGCGTGGCCGGCACCCGCGCAACGTCCAGCCCGGCGACGCGATCGTCTCGCTGGGCGGGCGCACCGGGCGCGACGGCATCCACGGCGCGACCTTCTCCTCGGCCGAGCTGACCCACACCACCGCCGAGGAGGTCGGCAGCGCGGTGCAGATCGGCGACCCGATCACCGAGAAGAAGGTGCTCGACGTGCTGCTCCAGGCGCGCGACGCCGGCCTGTACAGCGCGATCACCGACTGCGGCGCGGGCGGGCTCTCCTCGGCTGTCGGCGAGATGGGCGCCGAGACCGGCGCGGCGGTCGCGCTGGACGACGTGCCGCTCAAGTACGCCGGGCTGCAGCCCTGGGAGATCTGGCTCTCCGAGGCGCAGGAGCGCATGGTCCTGGCCGTGCCGCCCGAGCGGCTCGGCGCGCTGCTGGCGCTCTGCGCGGGCGAAGACGTCGAGGCGACCGTGATCGGCCGCTTCACCGGCGACGGCCGGCTGACCGTGACCCACGGCGGGCTGCTAGTGGTCGACCTGGGGATGGAGTTTCTGCACAAGGGCATCCCCCAGAGAACCCTTAACGCAGTTTGGGCGCCTCTCAATGACCAGGTGACCAGGTGTCAAGGTGACAAGGTGGCAGACTCGATCGGTCACCCGGTCACCCGGTCACCCGGTCACCTGGTCACAGCGCTGCTGGCGCTGCTGGCCCACCCGAACATTGCCTCGAAGGAGCCGATCGTGCGGACCTACGACCACGAGGTGCGTGGCGCGACGGTGATCAAGCCGTTCGTCGGCGCGCTGTGCGACGGCCCGGGCGACGCGGCGGTGCTGCAGCCGCTGCGGCAGACCACGCTCGGGCTGGCGATCGGCTGCGGCATCAACCCGCGCTACGGCCAGATCGACCCGTACTGGATGGCGCTGGCCTGCGTCGACGAGGCGCTGCGCAACGTGGTGGCGGTCGGCGGCGACCCGCGCCAGGCGGCGATCCTCGACAACTTCTGCTGGGGCGACCCGCGCGAGCCCGACCGGATGGCCGCGCTGGTGCGCGCGGCGGCCGGCTGCTACGACGCCGCGCTGGCCTACGGCGCGCCGTTCATCTCCGGCAAGGACTCGCTCAACAACGAGTACCGCGGCGCCGACGGCAGGCGCACGCCCATCCCGCCGACGCTGCTGATCAGCGCGCTGGCGCTGGTGCCCGACGTCCGCCGCACGACGACGATGGACCTCAAGGAGCCGGGGAATTATATCTACCTGATCGGCGAGACCCGCGACGAGCTTGCCGGAAGTCACTACGGCGAACGACCAACGACCAACGACCAACGACAAATGATTTCAGAAGACGCGCCTTCGTCCTTCGCCTTTGGTCGTTCGTCCGTTCCGAAGGTCGATCTGGAAGTCGCTCCACGCCTCTTCGCCGCCCTGCACGCCGCAATTGCCGGCGGCCTCGCGCGAGCGTGCCACGATCTGAGCGAGGGCGGGCTGGGCGTGGCCGCGGCCGAGATGGCCTTCGCCGGGATGCGCGGGCTGCGGCTCGACCTGCGCGCCGCGCCGCGCCGGGACGGGCTGGACGACCCGGCGACGCTGCTGTTCTCCGAGTCGCCCTCGCGCTTCCTGGTCGAGGTGCGCCCGGCCGACGCGGCGGCGTTCGAGGCCGCGCTGGCGGGGCTGCCGATCGGGCGCGTCGGCGAGGTCACGGATGGCGGCGAGCTGTCGATCGCCGGGCTGGGCGGCGAGGAGCTGCTGCGCGCCGGCCTGGCCGATCTGAAGGCGGCCTGGCAGGGAACGACCGTCGTTTGAACGTTAGAACGTTAGAACGTGCCAACGTTAGAACGTTTGAACGCGCCAACGTGCCAACGTGCCAACGTGCCAACGTTAGAACGTGCCAACGCGCCAACGTTAGAACGCGCCACCGTGCCAACGTGCCAACGAGGAACAGCTATGAGCAACGGAAATGGCCGAGGGAGCGAGCAAGGCCATATGACACCCACGATGAACGCCGAGCAGTTCGCGGCGTATATGGAGAAGCGGCTGACGCTCTACGACGAGATCGAGCTGCTCGACCGCGAGGGGCTGGAGCTGCGGCTGCGCGTCGCGGGCGCCGACGTGGCCGCCGACCTGGGCAACTTCTACGCGGCCTACGCCCGCAACCCGGCCCAGCTCGACGTCGTGGTGCAGACCTTCGCCCGGGCGATGCTCGGCATCCAGCCCGACCGGGCCACCAGCAGCTTCGCCGAGCTGGCCGACCGGGTCTACCCCATGCTCAAGCCGCTCGACATGCTGGTGGAGGTGCGCGAGCGCAAGCTGCCGATGCTGGCCTACCGCGAGTTCCTGGCCGACCTGATGATCGCCTACGTGATCGACGAGGGGCGCAGCGTCTCCTACATCAACGAGGAGCACCTGGAGCGCTGGGAGATGAGCGTCCCTGAGATCCACGAGCGCGCGATCGAGAACCTGCGCCGCCGCACCGAGGAGCAGGTGCGCTACACCGCCGTCGGCGCGGGCGAGCAGCGCCTGTTCATCTTCAACGCCGGCGACGGCTACGACGCGACCCGCCTGCTGCTGTCCGACACGCTGGCGGCCTGGGCGAGCGAGGTGCCTGGCAAGCTGGTGATCGGCATCCCGAACCGCGATTTTCTGATCGCCTTCAGCGACGCCAACCCCGAGATCAGGCGCGCGGTCGCGGCCCAGGTGCAGGCCGACGCGGTGCAGCGCGAGCATGGGCTGACCGAGCAGCTGTTTACCCTGGATGCGGGCGTGGTACGAGCGTATGTGTGGGAGTAAGGCCGGCTATGGAAGTTGGAATTGTTCTCTTGACCCTCTGCGCGTACGGCGCGGCGATCTTTCTGTGGGTGCGCGAGCGCACGCCCAACTACCTGGTGGCGATGCTCGGCGGGCACCTGGCGGTGCTGATCTCGCCGCTGTGGCAGGCGCTGTACCACTTCGCCTACAATGATCGCTTCGCGACGCTCTACCGGCTGGGCGGCGCGAGCCAGGCGCAGGCGCTCTCCCAGCTGCAGCTCTACACGCTGCCGCGGCCGATCTTTCTGCTCGGCTGGATGATCGCGCTGCCCGCGCTGATCGTGTTCTACCTGTTCCGGCACCGCTGGTGGTTCCCCGGCTACCTCACCAGCCTGCTGACGTTCGTGCTGTTCGTGCTGTTCTACCTGCTGATCGAGACCCTCGCGCTGCGGCAGGGCTGGCTGCGCTACGCCGGCGAAGTGGCGCTGCCGCTGGGCCTGCCGCAGACCGCCCTGTCGGCGATCATGAGCGGGCTGGTCGCGCTGGGCATCCTGGCGGCGCTGCTGCTGACCCGCCGGTACTCGCTCTCCAGCCTGCTGATGATCGTGCTGCCCATCCCGCTGGCGCTGAGCCTGCTGGTGCACGGCCTGCTCGGCGCGCCGCTCTACACCGCGCTGCTGCTGCAGGCGCAGTCGTGGGCCGGCGCGATCGGGCTGGTCGGCACGCTGGGGCTGCTGCTCTCCGGCGCGCACATTATCGCCGGCTCGCTCGAGCGCCCGCGCGAGTGGCGGCAGACGTTCTGAGTGCCAAGAGCCGAGAACCGTCAGGTTCTCGGCTCTTGGTGTCGCGCCGCTGCCCCTCACCCCCCTGCCCCCACGCGAAGCAGAAAGGCTCGAAAGCACCCTGGCTAGCGGCTGAACACGCCGCTCGCGCGCAGCTCCTTGAGCAGATCCTGCGCCTGGCTGCTCAGGTCGGCGAGCCGATGGTTGACATTCTTGCGGCCCTTGTTCAGCTGCTTGCGGCTGACCTCCGGCATGCGGTCGCGGATCTCGTCGAGGGTCGCCTGCAGACGCGCCAGCGCCTCCTCGGTGGCCTCCTGGGCCCGCCCGGCGACGATCTCGCCGCGGTCCTTCAGCGCGCCGATCGGGTCGTCGCGGAAGCTGCGCGGCTTGCGCTGCCGCCGCATCACCAGCGAGATCACAAACGCCACCAGCGCCGCGCCAAGCGCGATCGGCAGATAGTTCAGATAGCTTTTCTCTTCCATGCCCAGTCCTCCTCTGTCACGTACGTCTTGTCGAATCGGTACCTATGCTGCAGTGCAGCAACTTGTGTGCCAGTGCTGGCTTGATGCACCGAATCACCCCACCCCCTGCCAGGACCTTTCAGCTGTTTTTTTGCAGTTGGCGGTACTGCCTCTCCGTCGCCACGGGAGAGGGTTGGTCCGGGGTTTCGGCGCAGCCGAAACCTCGACCCAGTCACCTCTCCCCCGGGGGAGGGGGGGGGCAGGGGGGGTGATCAGGCGCATTGCCGCAACCAATCCTCTACCGGAGCACCGCCCTGGTCCACTCGTCGATCCACTGCTCGCGGTTCTGGTCGATCTGGTCGGGCGGCACGGCCAGCGGCTGCGCGGGCACCGGCGCGAACTTCGTGAACAGCTCCGGCAGCGCCGCGCCCTGCGCGACCGGGTAGACAAACATCTGCAGCGGCATGTCCTCCTGAAACTGCTTGCCGAGCATGAAGTCCAGGAAGCGCGCGGCCAGCTCGGGCTGCCTGGCGCCTTTGAGGATACCGGCAAACTCGACCTGCAGGAAGCTGCCGTCATCGATCACGCCGGTCGGCGGCTCGGTGAGCTTGCCGTCGCTGAAGAACACCTCGGCCGGCGGGCTGCTGGCGTACGAGACGACCAGCGGGCGCGGGCCCTGGCCGCTGGAGCCGCTGAACTGGGTGTAGTAGGCGTCGCTCCAGTCGCTCGACACCAGCACGTCGTTCTTCCGCAGATCCTTCCAGTAGTCCAGCCAGGTGTAGCCGCCGCTCGTGCCGAAGCGCCCGATCGTTGCCAGCATGAACGCCAGCCCGGGCGAGGAGGTGGCCGGGTTCTCGACGACCAGCCGGCTCTTCCACTCAGGCTTGGTCAGGTCTTCGAGCTTGGCCGGCGGCGCCAGGTTGTTCTTCGCCAGGTAGGCCTTGTCGTAGTTGATCGAGACGTAGCCGTAGTCGACCGGCAGCAGGCTGTTGCTGGGGTCGAGCTTGAAGCGATCGGGGATGTCCTTCAGCGCCGGCGCGGCGTAGGGCTCGAAGATGCCGGACGCCAGCGCGCGGCTCAGGAAGGTGTTGTCGACGCCATACAGCACGTCGGCCAGCGGGCTGCTCTTGCTGAGGATGGCCTTGTTGAGCGCCTGGCCGGCGTCGCCGGACTTGAGCACCTGGACGGTCGCGCCCTCGCGCTGCTCGAACGCCTTCAGCACGTCCTCGCTGACGCTGAAGCTGTCGTGGGCCATCACGACCAGCGTGCGCTGCCCGGCCGCGCTGGGCGCGGTCGGGGCGGGCGGCGCGGTCGGCTCGGGCGCGGCGGTCGGCTGCCCGCCCGGCGCGGTGGTGCTGGTCGCCGCCTCCGGCGCGGTTGGCGCGCTCGCCCCCGGCTGTGCGCTAGTCGGCCCCGGCGCCATGGTCGCGCCCGGCGCCACGGTCGGCCCGCCGCTCGACTGGCCGCCGCAGGCCGCCAGCAGGCCCAGCAGCAGCGCCACGATCAGAAATCTTCGCATCCTGGTCTCCTTTCATCGGAACCTCGCGAGTTGGAAACTGCGGGGCTTTAGCCCCAGCAGAGGAAACGAGTAGCGGCGCATGACTCCTTGGCGACTCAAGCGCCGCTTGCCCATGCGTTCGGGTTGTGGTATACTCATAATATGAAGTTGACGATACAACTGAAGCTCCTTCCTACGGTTGAACAGGCGGATGCGCTTCGGCGCACGCTTGAGACGGCGAACGCGGCGTGTGACTACATCAGCCAGGTGGCGTGGGAGGCAAAGACGTTTCGCCAGTTTCCCATCCACCGCCTGACGTACCACGCCGTGCGGGAGACGTTCGGCCTTTCCGCGCAGCTCGCCGTGCGGTGTGTCGCCAAAGTGGCGGATGCCTACAAGCTGGACAAGCAAACCCAGCGCACGTTTGCTCCGCTCGGTGCAGTCGCGTTTGACGAACGCATCCTGTCCTACAAACGCGCATCGGTGTCGATCTGGACGCTTGATGGTAGGCAGACCATCCCGTTTGTGTGCGGGCAACGTCAACAGGCGTTGCTCGCATTCCGACGCGGCGAAAGTGATCTGGCCTTCGTGCGGGGGCACTGGTATCTGTTCGCCACGGCTGAGATCGAGACGCCTGACCCGATCGACGTTGACGACGTGCTGGGTATCGATCTGGGCGTGACCAACATCGCCGTCGATAGCGATGGGGCGATCCATTCGGGCACGGCAATCAAGAACGTGCGCTATCGCCATCGGCGGCTCAGAAACAAGCTGCAACGGCTCGGCACGCTGGGGAGCCGCCGCCGCTTGCGTATCTTGGCTGGTCAAGAAGCACGATTCGCCAAACACGTCAACCACGTGATCGCCAAAGGGATTGTAGCGAAGGCCAAACGCACAAAGCGGGCGATTGCGGTCGAGGATTTGACCCACATTCGCACGCGGGATCAGGGCTCGACGGTCGCAGCGCGCTACACTCCACTCCTGGAGCTTCGCACAGCTCCAAGCGTTTCTCGCCTACAAGGCGCACGTGTCGGGTGTGCCGGTGCATCGGGTAGACCCTCGGAATACCTCTGGCACCTGCCCGTCGTGCGGGCATTGTGCGAAAGCGATCGGAAAACACAATCCTCGTTTGTCTGCACATCCTGTGGCTTCGCTGGGCTGGCGGATGTGATCGCTGCTGAGAACATTCGTGTTCTTGGCAGGGCGCGTGTAAGCGCGCCACGCTACTCGGAGGCAGCAGGGCTGTCTAGCCAGAGTAAAGCTGCGGGATGTTAATCCCCGCAGTAGCTTACCACGACAACCAAGCCAACAAAAAAAGACCGCCGACCTGGGGGTGGTCAGCTGTCCTCATCGTGCTGGCGCTTCCCTACGCTGGTATAACCCAGGTCAGGTTCGAAGGGTCAGCGGCATCGGTTGGGCCGCAGTCTCAGCCAGGCTCGCCTGGCCCCCCTAGCAATATGTCCTTGTGATGCGGGTAACGATACCATGGCGCCGATCGCTTGTCAAACGCCGGCGCTGCGGTGTTTAACCCCACCCCCTGCCAGGGGCGAGGTGAAACACTGGCTGGGGTCGGGGTTTCGGCACAGCCGAAACCCCGACCCCAGCCAAGAATCCCCCCTCTCCCGGCTGGGAGAGGGGGGCAGGGGGGTGAGGGCGCGAACAAGCCAGTATGATACAATGGGCGCACGCTGTCGCTTCCCGGGGCAGAATGGGCGCTTTCAGATCCAGATGTGGCGAAGCCTCCGTATAAGGGATTCTCGACGACACGAAAGGAGCCACGATGATCAGCCAGACGATGCAGAACGCGATCAACGAGCAGATCAAGCACGAGTTCTACTCCTCGTACCTGTACCTCGCGATGTCGGCCTACTTCGAGGCGGCCAACCTGCCGGGCTTCGCGCGCTGGATGCGCCTGCAGAGCCAGGAGGAGCAGGAGCACGCGCTGAAGCTGTTCGACTTCCTGAACGACCGCGGCGGCACGGTGGAGCTGGCGGCGATCGACCAGCCGCCGGGCGAGTTCCAGTCGCCGCTGGCCGTGTTCCAGCAGGCGCTCGACCACGAGCGGCTGGTGACCAGCCTGATCCACCGGCTGTACGAGCTGGGGCTCAAGGAGAACGACTACGCCACGCAGTCGTTCCTGCAGTGGTTCATCAACGAGCAGGTCGAGGAGGAGAAGAACGCCAGCCAGGTGATCGAGCAGCTCAAGATGACCGGCGGGCAGGGCGCCGCGCTGTTCATGCTCGATCGCCAGATGGCCGCGCGGGCCGGGTGACAAGATGACAAGGTGACAAGGTGACAAGATGACAAGATGCGATTGCCTCATCTTGTCATCTTGTCATCTTGTCAGTGCCTGAAGTGACCGACATTCCCTTGCTCGACATCCGCGACGTGCACAAGTCCTACGTCGGCACCCCGGCCCTGCGCGGCGTGAGCCTGTCGGTCGAGCGCGGCGCGGTGGTCTGCCTGCTCGGCCCGTCGGGCTGCGGCAAGACGACGCTGCTGCGCGTGATCGCCGGCCTCGAGCGCCTCGACCGCGGGCAGGTGGTCTTCGACGGGCGGCCGATCGACGATGTGCCGGTCCACCAGCGCGGCTTCGGGCTGATGTTCCAGGACTACGCGCTGTTCCCGCACCGCGATGTGGCCGGCAACGTGGCGTTTGGGCTGCGCATGCAGAACCTGCCGCCCGCGCGGGTCGCCGCGCGGGTCGCCGAGATGCTCGATCTGGTCGACCTGGCGGGCTACGACCGCCGGCGCGTCTACGAGCTCTCCGGCGGCGAGCGGCAGCGCGTGGCGCTGGCCCGCAGCCTGGCGCCCAGCCCGCGGCTGCTGATGCTCGACGAGCCGCTCGGCGCGCTCGACCGCGCGCTGCGCGAGCGCCTGCTCGACGAGCTGCGCGACATCCTCAAGCGCGTGGGCGTGACCAGCATCTACGTGACCCACGACCAGGCCGAGGCGTTCGCGATCGCCGACTGGCTGGTGCTCATGAATGCCGGGCAGATCGAGCAGCAGGGGCCGCCGGAGTCGGTCTACCGCCACCCCGCGACCGTTTTCGCCGCACGCTTCCTGGGGCTCACGAACCTGGTCGGCGGCTGGGTGCTGGAGCATGGCGCCGGCGGCGTGTTGCTCGACACGCCGCTCGGTCGCTTGCTTGCGGCCGACCATGCTGTGTGGGCACGACCGGGCGACCGCGCGATCGCTGTGCTGCGGCCCGAGGCCGCCCGGGTCGCGCCGGCCGAGCAGGCGCCCGCCCCAAACCTGATCCGCGGCGACGTGGTCGGCCGCTCGTTTCGCGGCAGCCGCACCCGCCTGACCATTCGGCACGCCGGCGGGCAGGAGCTTGAGTTCGAGCTCGACGGCGCTGTGCTGCCGGAGGTCGGCGCGCCGCTCGCGCTGGCGCTGCGGCCCGAGGCGATCAGCCTGCTGGACGTTGAACGTTGAATGTTGAACGTTGAACGTTGAACGTTGAGCGTTGAATGCTGAATGCTGAGTGCCGAATGCCGAATGCTGAATGCTGAGCGCTACGTGCAGGCGGCGTGGCGATGCGCCGGATCACCCCCGCCAGGGACGGGGATCGATTCCAGGCAGCAGGGTGCGGTCGTGTAGCGACCGCACCCTGCTGCCAAAAGAATCCCCCTCTCCCGGCTGGGAGAGGGGACCAGGGGGTGAGGGCCAGCGACACACTATGAGAGGAAACAGGACGAGGTCGACAGCATCGCGCTCTACCACGCCGTGGCCGCGGCCGAGTCGCAGCCGCGGCTGTCGGCATCGGCCGCTGATCGGCGTCACAATCGCCGGGTAACCAATTGACGTCGGAACGCTCGCACGTCGGAACGTTCCAACGCTTGCTAGTGCCCGCGCAGGCCGGTCGCCGTCACCAGGAGCGGGACCGAGTAGGCCAGGGCGAACTGCTCGGCGGTCACGCCGATCCGCTTGATCAGCTCGGCGTACTTCTCGGCGTACTCCGCGACCTGGTGGGCTGGCGGCGCCTGCGGTTCGATCCTGCCGGCGCCGGCGAAGATAATGATGTTCCCGCCGCGCCCGTCGCCGTCGAAGTGGAGCGACACCGCCGTGTTGCGCTCGATGTTGCGCAGCTTCTGGGTGTTCGGCTTGCTGTAGATCAGGAACGTGCCGTCCTGCCATAGAAACCAGACCGGGCTGGGCTGCGGCACCATGTCGGCCCGCACCGTCGTCAGCCAGATCAGGCGCTCCTCGGCCAGCCGCCGCGCGACCCGCGCGCCAAAATCCGTACTTGTGTCTAGGTTCAGCATGATCCCTCTCGTTTTTCCACCGCAGATGGACGCGGATAAACGCAAATTCGCTCTTTTGTAGACTCAATCAGCGTTGATCTGCATTCATCTGCGGTGGAAATGGCTCATTCCTCGATTCCCTCGAACAGGTCGCGCTCGTGGTGCCCCGATCCATCCCAGCTCGGCACGACGCGGGTGAAGTGCTCGGAGCCGAGCAGCCGGCGGGCCAGCGGGCGCGGCAGCCGCTCGTAGAAGGCCATGCCGCCGAGCTGGCTGCGGTGGCACATCTTCGCGCGCAGGTTCGGCTCCAGCCAGTCCGCGCAGTCGACCACGGTCGTGACCGGGGTGGCCTCCTCAAGGAAGCGCACGGCGTCCACGTCGGCGTTCTGCCCAACCCGGCGCGGGCTCCATCCGGCCACGCGCAGCGCGCCGACGGCGACCCTGGCCGCGCGCGCGCCGAAGGTCGGGTAGTAGAGCTTGGCCGGACGCCAGGGCGCGAGTCCGGCCGCGATCTGCTCGGGGTAGCGCGCAGGGTCGCCCGCCGCGAAGAAGGCGGCGCGGGTGGCGTGGTGCAGGTAGATGTGGTCGGGGTGGCCGTAGCCGCCGTAGGAGTTGTAGGTCAGCACCACCTGGGGCCGCAGCGCGCGCATCAGCGCGACCAGCTGGCCGGCGACGCGCTCAAGCGGCGCCTGGACCAGCGCGGCGGGGTGGTCGTTGTCGGGGGTGCCGGGCATGCCCGAGTCGCGGTGCCCGAGGAAGTGCACGCCCGCCAGCCCGGCCGATTGGGCAGCGCAGGTCTGCTCGGCCGTGCGCATCGCGGCCACGTCGGCGTAGCCCTCAAGGTACTGCGGGTCGACCGTGCCGCACTCGCCGCGGGTCGCGCAGGCGTAGTGCACCGCCACGCCCTGGTCGGCGTAGCGCGCGATCGTGCCGCCGTTGCTGAAGCTCTCGTCGTCGGGGTGCGGGTAGGCGATCAGGATCGCGCGCTCGGCCGGCGCGGGCCTGAGCCAGAGCGAGTCGATGCCGTAGGGCGCAAGATCGATCGGCGCCGCGGCTGCCCTCGTGTTTTCTACCATGGCGCGTTTGGCCGGAGCTGCTGGCATGTCGTCACCAGGTCCTGCATGCGGCCGCGGCGCTGGGCGTACGCGACCAGCTCGCGCGCCTTGGCGGCCTTGCCCGCGCCCGGCAGGTTCTCGTAGTCGATGCCGAGATCGAAGCACAGCTCGCGCAGCTCGTCGTCGGAGAAGAAGTCCGTGATGATCTGCCGCAGCTTGACCCGGTCGACTTGGGTGGAGGTGGGCGGGACAGCGGGCGGCGCGGGCGCGACGGCAGGCGCGGGCGCCTGATCGTTGGGGTGGTCGTCGGCCGGCACGCCCCAGCCGCTCAGAATCTGCTTGATCCGCGCAATCTCCTGGCGGGCCTCGTAGATGCCGCCGATCACCCCCGGAGAGGTGAACGCCGGGCCACCCTGCGCAGCCTGCTGTTCCAGGTAGGTCGCGAGGTTTCGGCGGTAGGTCTGCAGCAAGCTCTGCTGATTAGCGATGTCCTCCTGGCTGGGCATGTGAGCGCTCCGTCTGAAATCAGGCTGGTCGATCATGTTGGTGCTCTAGTATACCAAATTGGCCGCGGCCTGTGGTTGTGGGATTTAGCGGGGGCGCGGCGCCCCGGCCCCCCCGCCTGTAGGTCGTGCCGATAGCGTTTCCTTTTTCCGGGACGCTGCGCCCCCGGCCCCCCAGCACCCAAAGGGTACCCGGGGAACCCACGCCGGTTCCCCCAGTCCCCCTCCGGCAAATGATGCCGGATCAGCTCCACGGTTCGTGGCGCATGCCTTGTACCACTCCGATCGGACGTGTTGTCTTCCACCGCGCGTAGATGTCGCCAGGCATGCACATCAAGCATCGCAAACGAGGCAGGATTATTTTGGGGTCCAGGGGCGAAGCCCCGGGAGGGGGGCGGTGGGGGTGGCGGCCCACCCCCACCCGCGGGGGCGCGGGGGGCGCGCAGCCCCCCGACAGCTGAAGTAGTGGAACCGGCAGGACATGAATCGCGTCAGGAGACTGACGCCTGTGCTTGTCACAGGCAGATTGAAGCGAAGGAGGCGCCGATGAATCACCGATTACACTGGGCGCGGGTCGCGTGCGCGATTCTCACGGCTGTGCTGCTTGCCGCCTGCGGGCTGGCCGCTGGGCCGACCGGGCGGCCAGGCCCCACGCCCCCCGCGGCCAGCCCGCCGACGCTGCCGGCCGCGCCGCTGGACGGCACGAGCTGGCGGCTGGTCGCCTTCGAGTCGGCTGGCGTGAGCGCGCCGCCCGCCGCGGGCACGCAGATCACGCTCGAGTTCGACCAGGGCAAGATCGGCGGCACGTCCGGCTGCAACAGCTACGGCGGCGGCTACACGAGCGTTGGCTCGAGCATCACGATCGGCGAAATGCAGCAGACGCTCATGGGCTGCGAGCCGGCCGTGATGAGCCAGGAGGAGCAGTACAGCGCCGCTCTGCGCGGAGCAACGGCCTTCGCGATCGCGGGCGACCAGCTGACGATCGAGCACCCTGGCGGGAGGCTGGTCTTCGCTGCGACGCCGTGATCGCTGCTGACGATTCTCTTCGCGATCTTGTCCCATCGGCTGTGTCGTGCTACAATTGGGATAGTCAAGATGACCTTTTGCGAGGGCCACATGGCAAGATCGTTTAGCACAGCCGATATCAAGGCGCGCCTCTCGGAGATGATCGGCAAGGTAGCGTTCGGGCACGAGCGGCTGGTGGTGCTGCGGCGCGGCAAGCCGGTAGCAGCACTGGTCAGCATTGAGGATCTGCGGCGCCTGGAGATACTGGACGCATCACGCGCCGCCGCCATCGACGCCCACCCGGTGATGCGCGTCTTCGGAGGGTGGGCCGATCGGACAGATCTCGACGATCTAGTCGCCGAGATTTACGAGGATCGCGCTGCCGCGATAGGGCGCGAGGTCGAGCTGTGAGCTTCATCCTCGACACCGACCATTGCATCGCGATCCTGCGCGGTCAGCTCGACGTCGGCGCGTTTGTCGCCCCAACGTCGCCGCTGTTTGTAACCGCTATCACCGTCGCCGAGCTAGTGTATGGTGCGCACAAGTCCGATCGCGCGAGAGAGCACATGGCGCAGGTGGACCTGCTGCTTACCTCCGTCGCCGTGCTGCCTTTCGACGAGGCGCCAGCGCGCCGCTGTGGCGAGCTCAAGGCCATGTTGCGCCGCGCCGGTTCGCCGCTCGCCGAGCCTGATCTGCAGATCGCCAGCATTACGCTGCACTACGCGCTGCCGCTGGTGACTCATAACCAGCGCCATTTCGCGCGAGTGCCCGGCCTGGCGCTACTGGATTGGATGTCGGCGGCTTGAACACGAAAGGAGCGGAACGCGCCTGCGCGCTCCGCTCCCTCCGCTTGTTCCGCCGCTCCAGATCTTACAGCCGAACCTCCGGCCGGTACTCGCCCCAGACCTCGCGCAGCACCCCGCAGACCTCGCCAACCGTTGCCAGGCGCCTGAGCGCCTCGCGCATCGGGTAGAGCACGTTCTCCTCGCTGCCCTGCGCGGCCGTCCGCAGCGCCGCCAGCGCCTCGGCCACCGCCGCGCCGTCGCGCTCGGCGCGCAGCCGCGCCAGCCCGGCGGTCTGCTCGCGCGCCACCTCCTCGTTCAGGGCGAACAGCGGGACCGGCGTCTCGTGCGCGACCGTGAAGCGGTTCAGGCCGACGACGACCTGCTCGCCCGACTCGACCCGCCGCTGATAGTCGTAGGCCGAGTCGGCGATCTGCGACTGCATCCAGCCCTGCTCGATCGCCGAGACCGCGCCGCCCATGCTGTCGATCTGCTCGATCAGCTGCCAGGCCTTCGCCTCCAGCGCGTCGGTCAGCGCCTCGACCGCGTAGGAGCCGGCCAGCGGGTCGGCGGTCGCGGCCACGCCGCTCTCGTAGCCGATGATCTGCTGGGTGCGCAGCGCCAGCGTGGCGGCCGCCTCGGTTGGCAGGCTGAGCGCCTCGTCGAAGCCGTTGGTGTGCAGGCTCTGCGTGCCGCCCAGCACGGCCGCCAGCGCCTCGAGCGTCGTGCGGACGACGTTGTTGAGCGGCTGCTGGGCCGTCAGGCTCGCCCCGGAGGTCTGGGTGTGGAAGCGCAGCATGAGGCTCTGGTCCTTCTTGGCCCCGAAGCGCTCCTTCATGATCTTCGCCCACATGCGCCGCGCCGCGCGGAACTTCGAGACCTCCTCAAGGAAGTTCGGGTTGGCCACGAAGAAGAACGACAGCCGCGGCGCGAACTCGTCCACCGGCAGGCCGGCCGCGACCGCCGCCTGCACGTAGGCGATCCCGTCGGACAGCGTGAAGGCGATCTCCTGCGCGGCGGTGGCGCCGGCCTCGCGGATGTGGTAGCCGCTGATCGAGATCGTGTTCCACTTGGGGATGTGCTTGCGGCAGTAGGCGAACGTATCGGTGATCAGCCGCATCGACGGGCGCGGCGGGAAGATATAGGTGCCGCGCGCGGCGTACTCCTTGAGAATATCGTTCTGAATCGTCCCGCTGAGCAGGTCGGACGCCACGCCCTGCTGCTCGCCGACCAGCTGGTAGAGCAGCAGCAGCACCGACGCCGGCGCGTTGATCGTCATCGACGTCGAGACCTTGTCGAGCGGGATGCTGTCGAACAGGATCGCCATATCCTCCAGGCTGTCGATCGCCACGCCGACCTTGCCGATCTCGCCCTCGGCGCGCGGGTCGTCCGAGTCGAGCCCGAGCTGGGTCGGCAGGTCGAACGCGACCGAGAGGCCGGTCTGGCCCTTCTCGAGCAGCATGCGGTAGCGCGTATTGCTCTCGCGGGCCGAGGAGAACCCGGCGTACTGGCGCATCGTCCACAGACGCCCGCGGTACATCGTCGGGTACACGCCGCGGGTGTAGGGGTACTGGCCCGGGTCGGGCTGCGGCGTGGCCGCGTCCTCGGGGCGGTAGACCGGCTGGATCGGGACGCCGGAGTCGGTGGTGATCTCGCTCATTGCAGACCTCTCATGGCAGAGGCGGCGCGCGGCACACGAGCGGCGCACGACCTGCCGTTTCGTCAATACGATACTCGATCTGGCTGTTGGCCTTCTGGATCATAGGCGAGCGCCGCGCGGTCGAGAGAGAAGAAAATGCTATCTTGGGAGAAGATCTCTCCACGGAGGGTGGCGCCGTGGCTCCAGCGCCATTGTACATCATTCTGGTGTGGCGGGGGCTGCGCGCCCCCGCGCCCCTGCGCTCGCCGTGTGCCCACCGAATACCTCTCCCCCTGCCCCCTCCCCTGCTGCGGAAAGAATACCCCCCTCTCCCAGAACGGGAGAGGGGGGGCAGGGGGGTGAGGGCAGGCAACAAGGATACGATCCATAAAAAAGCGCATCTGGAAAGGCGGGGGCGCCGCGCCCGAGTAACCCCCCTTTACACGAAAACGAGAACATGCTATACTAGAGAAGTACCGCTACCGTGTAGAAGACTATGATCCGACTTGGCGTTGCAGTACGAATCCTTGGCCGGGATGGCCTGCGCGGGCGCGATGGGCGGCGGGCCGAGCACGCGCCGCACCTGAGCGTGAGCCTGCTGCTGGTGCGCGAGGTGCTGCTCTACCTGGCCGACTGCGCGATTGGCTGCTACCGGCTGGCCGACGACCTGGCGCCGTACCTGGCCGACCCGCGCCGGCCCGAGTTCGCCGGGCAGGTCGAGCAGTGCGCCGACATGCTGGCCGAGCTGGGGGCGCTCGCGTGCGAGCGCGGCATCCGGCTGAGCATGCACCTGCCGCTGCACGTCACGCTCAGCTCGCCCGATGATGCGGTCGCCGGGCAGGCCGCCGCCGAGATCGCGGCGCGGGCGCGCCTGCTCGACGCGCTGGGGCTCGGCCCCGAGGGAGTCATGGTGCTGCACGTCGGCGGGGCGCGCGGCGATGTCTCTGCCGCGCTGCACCGCTTCGCCGCGCGCTACGAGCGCCTGCCCACGCTGGCCCGCCGCCGCCTGGCGATCGAGAACGACGAAGACAGCTTCGCCCTGCCTGACCTGCTGCGGCTGCACCAGCTCAGCGGGGCGCCGGTGGTGCTCGACACGCTGCACCACCAGATCAACAACCCGTACCGCATCCCGCTGGGCGAGGCGCTCGGGCTGGCGCTGGCCACCTGGCCGCGCGGCGTGCGCCCGAAGATTCACTTCAGCTCGCAGCGCACCGAGGCGCACGTGCTGCCGGCCGCGCGCGGCCAGCCGCAGCGGGTGCTGGCGCCGGCCGTCGGCCAGCACGCCGACTTCGCCAACCCGCTCGAGTTTGCGGCGCTTGCCGTCGCCGCGCGCGGCCTGCCGCCCTTCGACGTCATGCTCGAGGCCAAGGCGGCCGACCTGGCGGTGCTGCGGCTGCGCGAGGATCTCGGGCGGATCGCGCCCGAGATCGCCGGGGTTGTCGGCTAGGCGTGGGGCTTGAGGCGTGGGGCTTGGGGTTTGGGGCTTGGGGTTTGGGGCTTGGGACTTAGAGTCCCTTTGACGTCACCTTGTCACCTTGTCACCTTGTCACCTTGTCACCTGGGCATAACTATGGCGCTCGAAGACCTCCAGACAGACGCCCGCGTCCTGGTCGTGGTCGTGACCCGGCCGAAGGACCTGGCGGCCGCGCGCGAGCAGGGCTGGTATCGCATCCCGCTGGCGCGGGCGCCGCGCGCGCTGCACGCCGAGTACCTGGCCTTCTACCAGACGGCCGCGTTCGGCGCGGAGCGCTGGGCCGTGCGCTACCTCGCGGCGGTCCGCTCGGTCGGCCTGGCCACCCGCGCCGCGCTGCTGCCCGACGAGCCGGGCCACCCGCGCGCCGGCCAGCGCTACTACCGCTTCGCGCTCGGGCCGCTGCAGCCGCTGCCGGCCGTGCTGCCAAGCCGGCGGCTGCGGCGGATCACGTTCATCCCGACGACGATCGGGCAGCTGCTGCGCGCGCGCGACGTGGCCGATCTGTGGCGCGTCGCCGAGGACGCCGGGGCGCAGTGGCACGCGCTGTGGGGCGCCGGGGTGAACCGGCGCTAGTACAGCTTTCCAGAAGTTCGTTGCTGGTTGTCGCCAGTTGGTTCTGCGGTTCTGTGGTTCTGCAGTTCCGTGGCCACAGAACCACAGAACCGCAGAACCGATCGTGGCAGCCCAAACCCGACACGAACGTCCGGAACCTTGTACTAGTGCGATTGCAGAAGGAGACTACTCCAGCAGCGTCCGGCTGACCCAGCCCACGCGGTCGCCCACGCGCACTTTGACCCAGGCGCTCTGCCGTACGATCCTGGTTTCGTTCAGCAGCGTCACGGCCTCGCCTTTAGCCAGGACCAGCACGACCGGCTGATCGGTGCCGGGCTCTGCGCGCAGGTTCAGGCTTGCGCTCTTGACTTGCATGATCGTCTGCGCAGGCGTGGCCGGCGGCGCTGTGGCCCGGGCGCCTATGGCGCTGATCCCCGCCGCCGGTTCGGGCGGTGCCGTGCCGCTCGCTGCGGCGACCCTCAGGGCGATCTGGCGGGCGCGCGACAGCAGATCGGTCGCCTGCTGCCGGAAGAGCAGCGCGCCCCCCGCTAGCGCACCCGTCGCGACCAGGACGATCAGCGCTGCCACGAGCGCGCCCCGGCGCCGCTTTGGGCGCGCCTCAGGCGCCGCGGCTGGGGCGGCAAGATCGAGGAATGAGCGCGGGTGGGCTAGCGCCACCCGCGCGCGGCGCTTCTGATACAGCAGTAGCTCCGAGGCTGGCTCGTCAGGGTCGGACTGTACGGGCATGGCCGGCGCAGCCACAGGTTCCTCCGCCCCACCGTCAGCACTCGCCGTCGCCTGGCCCGGCTGGCCAGCCCGCCGCCGCACGAGCGCGACTGTGGCAATCGTAATCGCGCCGATCGCCGCCAATCCCGCGAGGGGCCGCACGCCGCCGCTCATCCAGGCGCTGCCCAGCCGGGCGACGAACATGGCGATGCTCGCCACCACGCTCAGCACGACCAACCCATCCAGCAGATACGCGAGCGCGCCTGGGTATGCGTTGGCGCGACGCCGCGCGCGCGTCCAGGCGCGCTCGAGTTCGAGCGTGACCAACCCGAAGACGAGCAGCGCCACGATCAGCGAGGGCGAGCTGAGCATCCGAAGGCCGTCGATCACCATACCTGCCCCCCGTCGTCGCTCGACCTCGGCGGCGGCCGCAGCCAGTCCGGTCGATCCGGCTCGACGTCGGCGTGGGCGGGTATGGACGCCGGACGGCGCGGCGCGGCGCTGGTTGGCTCGAGCGATTGCTGCAGCGCCCGGACTGCGACTGCCTGCCAGCCTGGAGCGGCGGCCTGCTCGATCGTCCAGGCGTCGACCATGACCTCCGCGAGTATCGCGGGCAGGCGCTCCGGCCGCTCGATCAGTTCGATCGCCCACATCCTGAACTGGCCCGGCCCGTGCGCGCGCAGCCGCGCAACCACGCCGGCGACTTGCTCGTCTACGGCGCTGTCAGCTGTCTGGACATATTCCGGCGGCTGCACCGGCCGCCACGCCGCGATCCAGCTGTCCGCATCCCACACGGCATCGCTCGATGGGCTCGACATCGCGCCGCCGGCGGAGGCATTCTCAGCGGGCGACGTCAGTGCATCAGGCCGGCGCTCGCCCACCAGCGCCGCCGCACGCTCGACCTGAGGCACAGATTCGGCCGGCTGCGGTTCGGGCGCGCTGTTAGGCGGCCGCGCCCCGGCGATGATCAGCCGCGGCCGCGGCGGGCGGCGCTGCGCCGAAGGCTGCTGGCCCTGGGCGCGATGTTCGGCGGCGACGTTTATATCGACCCGGCGCAGCGCAAGGCCCAGCACGCCGCCGCGCTGGGATACGCTATGCTGGATCAGCTCGGCCAGGCGCGCCTGCAGTGCATCGGGCTGGTCGTCGCCGAACAGGCGATCGGCCTGGCGGATGACCTCGATCAGCACGCGCTCCAGCTCGGCAAGCGGATCGACAGGCGCCGTCGCAACGAGCTCGGGCCGCTCGACCTGGTAGGCTAGCCGCAGCGACACCGCGAACCGGCAGCCAGCATCGGACGAATCGAGCTGCTGCTCGAGCGCCAGCGCACGCTCGCGGGCGTCCACCTCGCGGTACTGGCAGGGCCAGGCCAGGTAATCGGAGAGCACGCGCGGCCCGCCGGTTGGAATGACGCTCACGACACGCCCGCCGCGTATGGCGACTAGCGCGCCGCGCCCAGGGGCGCATAGCGGCCTGAATCGAACGATCTCGCGCCACCCACGCTGGACCAGCGGCCCGATCAGCGACACAGAGAAATGATCGGTCATCAGCACTCCTAGCCACAACCACGTGGTTGCTCAAGCATGTCGGTCGGAGCGCTTGCCTGGTCGCCCCAACGCGGCTGGAATAATGGCTGCACAGGGACCGATACTACCGAAGATAGAGGTACGACGGCCTAAGGCAGGCTGCTCGCCCGCAATGCCCCTGGCTCCGGCCGGGGCTGGCGCCCCTGGACCCCAAAATGACGCCGCCTCGTGTGCGATGCTTGGCGCGCATGCCTGGCTGAATCCAGGCATGGCGGGTTGCAACTCGCGCCCAACGAAGGGGACTGGGCCTGCGCCACAATGCTTGCAGCTGAGGCAGCATCATTTGCCGGAGGGGGGCCGAAAGAACCGGCGCGGGTTCCCCCGGACGGGGGGCTGGGGGCGCAGCGCCCCGGAGAAAAGGTGACAAGCTGACAAGGTGACAAGGTGGCCGGGTCGGGGGTGTACCCACCCCAGGAGGAAGACGTTAGCCCGACCGTTCTTTCGCCCGCTGCGGCGGGCCAGGCGACCTGAGCTGGCGCAGGTACTCGGCTGGGGTGATCTCGACGCGGTGGCGCGCCAGGAAGCTGCCGGCAAGCTGCAGCGCCAGCGGCAGATCGCCCAGCTGGGCGGCGATCCCGATCAGCGCCACGTCGTTCGCCGGCAGGTCGGGGCAGTGGTTGCGCAGTAGCGCGACGCTCTCGTGGCGCTGCAGCATGCTCAGCGGCATCTGGCGCATGCCCGAGGCCATGCTCCACTCCGGGCGCCGGCTCGTGACGAGCAGGTGGCACCCGCCCGAGCGGGGCGCCCAGCGCGCCAGCAGGGCCGGGTCCTCGCAGCCGTCGAAGATCAGCAGCCGCGCGGTCGAGGCCTGCCAGGCCTCGACCACCAGGCGCGCCTGCTCGTCCAGCGACAGCCGGTCGAAGTCGAGCCGCAGCAGCGCTATGTAGGTGAACCTGCCGCAGGATGCGATCTCGCCCGGCACGCCGCCTGGGGTCGCACAGCTCAGCCAGAAGACGCCGCCGGGGTAGAACTGCCCGTAGCGGTGCACGAACTCGCAAACCAGATCGGTTTTCCCGCTGCCGGAGATGCCGGTTATCGCCAGCGCGCTCGCCGGAGCACCGGCCTCACGCCGCGGCAGGACGGTGCTCGCCAACGCGTGCAGCTCGGCGGCCCGGCCGACGAAGAACGGGTTGCGGTTGAGCGGCACGCGCGAGCCGGGCGGCAGGGGCGCTGGCGCTGGCAGCAACCCATTCGGCCCGCGCGGCTGGTGCGGTGAGGCCCACTCGTCGAGCGGGGCGCGGTTGGCGGCCAACCCGGCGCCGGGCAGCTCGGCCGACGCCAGGTTGCCGAAGTGCTGCAGCCACTCGGCCTCGCCGACCGAATCCCAGCCCCACTGCTCGGCCAGCCGCTCCCAGACGGCGAGGAAGCGCGCCGGATCGTTGCGCAGGCCCAGCAGATTCCCCAGGTAGTCGATGAACCGCGTGCGGCTGCGGATGTGCGGCGCGCTCTGGCCGCGCTCCCAGGCGCTGGCCGACTCGCGGCCCTTTCTCCCCACAAGCCCACACGCCAGCGCCATCTGCTCGAGCGTCACGCTGGCCTCGCGGCGCAGCTCCGTCAATATCGCGAGTCTGTGCGGATCAGGCATACGGACCTCCGCTACGGCATCGTCAGCTACTGCTGGAAGACTATTGCAAGTGATATGTGGGTGCTCTACAACACAAAACGTGCGAACGTCATAAATAGTAACGTGCGAGCCGGCAGTTTTATCATATGGGAAGCCCGGCAGAGCATAGATTTGTTCTCGCCACTCTGCTTCAGGAGCGCAAGCTGACAAGGCACTGTGTTGGTTGCGGAAACGATTGAATAGGTTGCGAAATCATAACTGGGCATGCCGGGTTTGCACGGTGACAGATTGCATACCGGCATGTGATAATTGCCTAACCCATCTCATAAGGCAGCATTTTTCAAACGCAGTAATATTACAACGCGAAGTTCCGATGCGATTGTAGGCAGTACGTGCATTGCAGTGTGGATCATCTACCTCGTGAGTGGAGCTTGGTTGCCACTCTCTAATGCAGTTTGTTGCCAACCCGCCGCCGTAACCTCTCGCACTATTTGGCATTTGACTACTACCAACTCATTAATCGTTAAGGAGCATGAACATGAACATTCGCTATTACAGGATCTTTTTCGTGACGCTTATGCTTGTAATCGCGTTATCAAGTTTTATTACAGTATCTCTGGCGGAAAATTCGTCTAATATAGATTCAGTTCAGGCTGATTCGCCATCAAATGTTAGTGGATTTGCGTTAAATGCTATATTGGCTGCGAAGAAAAATATCACATTAGTACCAGGCACTGTGTTGCTGACAAGAGAGATGTCTAGCCCGATCAGGGATGCATTGGAGCTTGCACAAGACGCGCCGGCTGGAACAGAATATTTCGCAGTAACTGACCTGAGAAGAATAGACGATGCTACTATATTTGCCTCAGTGGTTGGATTAGGAGGGATCGATAAAAATAAGCGCTGGAATTTACTGGATAATAGCACTTGGTTTAGCCTGATTATATTATCTCGAAATGGGTCTGGCCAGTGGGTTGGCGCGATCGAAGGAACACAAGCTTTCTCGCGACTACTTGCCAATCTGCCGGAAAACCAGCTGAATGCCAATGCAAAGCAGTTGCTCGATCCCATACAACGAAGGTTGGTTCAGGCTGCTACCGCTGGGTATCGCTTTCCCTGGCAGTCCGGTACGAGTATGCTATATGGTCCGGAGGGCGTCCACGATAATGGGTTTGCGGGAGTGGTATCTGGATGGAAAGCAGTCGACATGCTGTCGGATGGCAACACAAGTGCAGGACACGCTCCGAATCGTCTTCTAGCGGCCGCCTCTGGAACTATTTCCTATGTCTGTAGAGCAGCGGGTCAGGATAGCGTCGCCATCCGTATTGGTGATCTGATGTATACCCATCTCCTAGATAATAGTAATCTTTACGTTGGCCGCTCCTTCACCCAAGGCGACGAACTAGGTCAACTGAAGACCGGATCGTTCAATCAAACCTGCGGATATGCGAATCAACTTGCCAATTGGTTCCACGTACACTGGGGCTTTCCAAACACAGGATCGTTTCAAGCTGAAGATTGGACCTTAAGTCTGTCGGACGGTCTTTGGCATCGTGGCACTGAGACGCGTGGCATCAACTCTTGGCTTCAGGCTGCAGGTAGTACCCCACCATCGTGCAACCCCAGCGCCGATCAGATCGCCCTCTTCGTCGACGCGAACTACGGCGGCCAGTGCGTCGTGAAAGGCGCCGGCGATTATACCAACCAGGCGCTGTGGGGCTCCCAAACGACTTGATCTCGTCAATCAAAGTAGGGGCAATGTCAAAACCAGGCTCTGCCGCGACGACAACTATGCCGGAGCCTGCGAAGATTTTCTCGAGGTGATGGCAATTTAGCCGATAACGCTATTGGTGATAATCAGGCCTCATCGGTCAAGGTGGAGTCGCGGAGCTGTAGTCCGAGTGCCGACCAAGTAGTGCTTTACTCCGGCACGGGCTACGGCGGCAGCTGCGTAACACTGAATATCGGCGATTACTCGGACCCTGGAAACCTTGCTCTGGTCGGCAACGACAATACCCGCTCCATACGAGTGGGCGGCAATGTTCAGGCGATCTTGTACTGGGATTCGGGCTTTCAGGGACTCTCCGAAACGTTTACAAGCGACGACTCAGACCTGACTAACAATAGCATAAGCAACCAGACATCTTCCGCCAGGGTCCAGCGGCGTATCGACCACCCAATCCAACTCTATATAGACCCGAATTATGCCAATGGATACTGCTATGGCGACGCCGAGGGCAGCTACGTTAACCTGGATGGGTGCGCCGGTTACAATGATCAGGTTTCGTCGATGCTCATCAGCTCTGGATGGTCGGTGCGTCTCTATAAAGATGCGAACTTAGCTGGTACAAGCAAGTGTTTCACCTCTAGCGACAACGATTTCGGCAACGATACATTCGACGACGGTTCTGCTCTTAACGATCAAATGTCATCGTTTTCGCTGTACCACCAAAGCAGCTGTCCCTCGCTCGTCCAACCTCCCTCCGAGCCCGCGCTCCAAAGCCCGAACGACGGCGCTTCGTTCAACGAGGGGCAGGGCATCACGCTCGCCTGGTCGGCCACCGGCAGCGAGTACTACGGCGAGATCTGGGGCGGGCCGGCCGGCACGCTCACGTTCGGCTGGCAGAGCGGCACGTCCAAGGACATCGGCGCGCAGTGGGCCGGATACACCTACTCCTGGCACGTCAAGGCGCGCAACAGCGCCGGCGAGAGCGGCTGGAGCGCGACCCGCACGTTCATTGTGAAGCCCGGCGCTCCCTCGAATCTGAACGCGCAGGTTGCCTCATGCAGTCAGATCAACCTCACGTGGACAGACAACTCGGGTAGCGAGGACGACTACAAGATCTATCGCGACGGCAGCTACCTGGCGCAGGTCGGGCCAAATGTGACCAGCTATCAGAGCACCGGCCTTGCTGGCGGAACATATTCATACGCGGTCAAAGCGTTCAAGGGCAGCATCGAGTCGGATGCCAGCAACACCGCCACCGCTGCCGTCAGCAGCTGCGCCCATGCTGATTTCGACGCCTGGCCGCAGAGCGGCCAGGTCCCGCTGACGATCAGCATGCATAGCAATGCCAGCGGCGATATTACGAGCTGCCTGTGGGATTACGGCGACGGCACGACCGGCGACTCGTGCGAGCCCTACCACGATCACATCTACACGAGTCCTGGCAGCTATACCGTTGGGCTGACCGTCTCCGGCCCCGGCGGAACCGATAGCATGACGCGCAACGACTACATCGTGGCGTCGTCACCGCCCTGCCCGGATAGCTATGAGCCGGATAATAGCGCGGCGCAAGCGCACCAGTTCACGATCGGCGACACCGAGCTGCATGCGTTCTGCCTGGCCGCAGACGAGGATTGGGTCTGGTTCTCGGCCACAGCTGGCGCCAGCTACCGTATCGAGACGCTCAATCTCGCAACAGGCGCGGATACAGTGCTCGATCTGTATCAGCAAGACCTTACTCCAATTACGTCGAACGATGACGCCAATGGCGGGTTGGCTTCGCTGATCGTGTTTACCCCAGCCGCGTCCGGCCAGTACTACCTCAAAGTGCACAACTACTGGAATAGTGGAGACCCGGCGTATACCTACGATCTGCGTATCACGCCCATACCGCCGCCGAACGCGCCTTCTGATCTGGCGGCCGGTCCGGCGACGAGCAGCAGTATCTCGCTTAATTGGCAGGACAACTCCGACAACGAGTCGGGCTTCAAGATCTACAAGTGGGGATTCGATGGAACTGTGTGGGAGTTCTGGTACCTGAGCTCGGTTGCCTCGAACGTCGCGACCTTTACCGACACAGGCCTGAGCTGTGGCACAGACTATTTCTACCAGGTCAGCGCCTACAACAATTATGGCGAGTCAGATCGGGCCGGGTGGATCATGGTCTCCACGACGCCCTGCGCGCCTACGCCGTCTCCAACTAACACGGCTACGCCCACTCGCACCAGTATGCCGACCAGCACGCCGACGCGCACCAACACGCCTGTACCGGCGACCAGCACGCCGACGCGCACCAACACGCCTGTACCGGCGACCAGCACGCCGACGCGCACCAACACGCCTGTACCGGCGACCAGCACGCCGACGAACACGCCAGCACGTACCAACACGCCGACGAGCACGCCGACGCGTACCAACACGCCGACAGACGTTGCGAGCAGCACACCGACGAATACGCCAGTCCCGCTCACCAACACGCCGACGGTTACTCCGACCGCCGCGGCCGGCGGGACCTATACGTTCGGCCCGGCGGCGGACACTTACGTCAGCCAGGGCAGCGCGACCACCAGCTACGGCACCGCCACCAGCTTCTCGATCGTTGGCAGCACCACCGGCGCCAAGCAGGCCTTCATCCGCTTCGTCGTCAGCGGCCTGCCGACCGGCGCGAGCGTCAGCTCGGCCAAGCTCAAGCTGTACGTGACCAACGACCTCGACCAGCGGCGGCGTGTTCAACCAGATCAGCAGCACCAGCTGGGCCGAGAGCATCACCTGGAACAGCAAGCCGGCGATCGACGGGGCGCAGCTGGCCAGCCTGGGCGCGGTCGCGATCAACACGGCTGTGGAGGTCGACCTGACCAGCGCGATCAGCGGCAACGGGACCTACAGCTTCGCGATCACGCTGCCGAGCAGCAACGGCAATACGCTCGGCTACGCCTCGAAGGAGGCCAGCACCGTCGCGAACCGGCCGCAGCTCGTGGTCGCCACGGGTGGTGGCGGCGGCACGCCGACCAGCACGCCGACGGCTCTGACGACTGTGACGCCCACGCGCACCTCGACGGCGACTCCGACGTCGACTGGCCCGACCGCCACACCGACGCCGACGGCGACCGGCCCGACCGCCACGCCGACCAGCACGCGCACGCCGACGCCCGACCGCCACGCCGACCAGCACGCGCACGCCGACGGTCACCCCGACCGCCGCGGCGGGCGGGACGTTCACGTTCGGCCCGGCGGCGGACACCTACGTCAGCCAGGGCAGCGCGACCACCAGCTACGGCACCGCCACCAGCTTCTCGATCGTTGGCAGCACCACCGGCGCCAAGCAGGCCTTCATCCGCTTCGTCGTCAGCGGCCTGCCGACCGGCGCGAGCGTCAGCTCGGCCAAGCTCAAGCTGTACGTGACCAACGACTCGACCAGCGGCGGCGTGTTCAACCAGATCAGCAGCACCAGCTGGGCCGAGAGCATCACCTGGAACAGCAAGCCGGCGATCGACGGGGCGCAGCTGGCCAGCCTGGGCGCGGTCGCGATCAACACGGCTGTGGAGGTCGACCTGACCAGCGCGATCAGCGGCAACGGGACCTACAGCTTCGCGATCACGCTGCCGAGCAGCAACGGCAACACGCTCGGCTACGCCTCCAAGGAGGCCAGCACCGTCGCGAACCGGCCGCAGCTCATGGTCGTGACTCGCTAGCGCGGAGTGCTATAATACGGTGGCCCACGTTGGCGCGGGCCATACGCATCGTGCAGGCGGGGCTTAGGGAGGCGCAGCCTCCTCAAGCCCCACCGTCGTATCTACGTTCTGCAAGAGAGTCGAAGATGTCCGAACACGCGCCCCTCGACCTGTCCGATCAGCTCGACATCCACCCGAGCGCCTTCATCTCGTCGCACGCCTACGTCCACGGCAAGGTCCGCATCGGCGCGGACTCGAGCGTCTGGCCGATGGTCGTGATCCGCGGCGACAAAGGCGCGATCGCGATCGGCGCGCGCACCAATGTGCAGGATGGCTGCGTGCTGCACGCCGACCCGGACGCCTTCCTCACGATCGGCAGCGGCGTGACGATCGGCCACGGCGCGATCGTCCACGGCTGCACCGTCGGCGACGACGTGCTGATCGGCATGGGCGCGGTGATCCTCAACCACGCCGAGATCGGCGCCGGCAGCTTGATCGCCGCGCGCGCGCTTGTGACCGAGGGGATGATCGTGCCGCCGGGCTCCGTCGTCATGGGTATCCCCGGCAAGATTAAGCCGCTGCGCGACGACCAGATCGCGCGCATCCGGCGCAACGCCCAGAGCTACGTCGATCTGAAAGAGGGATACTTGCTGGCCGCGCGCGAGCGACCCGACGATCGGCGCTAGTGGTCCACCACGATCATTTTGCAGGGCGGTCGCTACTGCTTTGGCGCTCCCACCACGTACGTCTGAACGCCGCTCGCGAAGGCCCAGTTCTCCCGCGCCGTCTCCACGAAGACGACCATGACGTCGTGCGGGTCGAGGCCGGGCGATCGCTGCAGATTCGCCACGAGCGCCGCCAGCAGATCGCGCTTGAACTCGACGCTGCGCCCGACCGAGAGCAGAATTTCGACCAGGACGAAGCGGTCGCTGCGCGGGGTGGCCAGGCCAGGGTGATGGCGGTCGAAGATCAGCTGGTCGGCGGGCAGCGCCAGGATGCGCTGAAAGCGGTCGGACTCGGGGAAGCCGGCGCCGACGATCGCCTGGTGGATGCCGTCGGCGATCGCCTGCCGCTCGGCCGGTGGCGTCGTGTCGCGCAGCGTAATTGTGATCACGGGCATCGGAAGCCTCCTTCGGCCACCCTGGCCTATCTCAGCTCGATCTCCGCAAGCGGCAGCGCGTCCGGCCCGTCGAGCGCCGGGTCGATCGGCTCGCTCGCCCGCACAGTCAGGCGCGGGCCGCCCTTCGGGTCGTACAGCCCGACCACCAGCCGGTAGCGCCCGGCCGGCAGCTCGGGCGGCAGCGGCACCTGCAGCTCGGTCGTCTGGTAGCCGCCGGCCTGCCAGCCGCCAGTCGGGTAGGGCAGATCGGCCTGGGCGTAGCGCTGGCCATCGGCCCCGATCAGGTGCGCGAACAGCGTGTAGTCGGACTCGGGGACCGCGCGCGCCTTCCAGGCTAGCGTGAGCGTGAGCGGCTTGCCGCGCTCGGGCGCGCCGGCCGGCGTGTAGCCGCGCAGCTGGATCGATGCGCCGAAGTCCGCCTCGCGCGGCTGACTCACCGGCGGCGGCGCGCGGTAGATCCAGGCGTAGTCGATGCCGTGGATCGTCACGACGTGCAGCGGCGTCTCGCGGCCGTAGAACTGGTCGAACGGCGGCCACAGGCTGCCCCACTGCACGTTCCGCACATAGACCACCACGTAGCCGGTCGCCGGCGGCAGCGTCGGGCTATCCGGCACCACCGACTGCGCGCCGCGCCGCAGGTACGACTGCAGGCCGGTGCTCATGGTCGTCGCCACGCGCACGCCGGTGATGTCCGGCTGCTGGTTGAGCCAGTCGGCCACCTCGCTCAGCCCCTCGCCCCAGCCGATCGTAAACGTGCGCGCGCCCGCCGCCGCCCCGCCCAGCGCCTGGTTGAACGCCGCAATGCCGTAGGGGTGCCAGTAGGCCGCGTTGAGTGAGGCCGCCACGACAATAGTGCCTACCCAGACCGATTGCGCCAGGGATTTGGGACTTGGGACTTGGGGCTTGGCGAGCAGCCGGCGCCGAAACTCCTGGCCCAAAGCCCCAAGCCCCACCAGGCCATACGCCGCCAGAATATCGACGACCGGAAAGGTCGGGATCAGGTAGCGGTTGAATTTTTTCGGGAACAGCGACATCGCAGCCAGAAAGATCAGCGTGAAGCACGCCAGCATCGCCAGGTCGCGCCGCTCAAGCCGCCGCGCGCGCCACCAGATCAGCGGCAGCGCCAGCAGGCCAAGCAGCGTCCAGGGTGTCAGTCGCAGCGCCAGCGCCACCGGGTAGAACAGCAGGCCGGGCGCGTCGTCCTGCTGGCCCAGGAAGAAGTTGCCGAGCATATGCGGAGACGCGCCCTCGACCTCGATCCCCTGGCGCACCTGCTCGAAGGCCTGCAGCGGACCGACCCACAGCGCCGGCCAGAGCGCGAAGATCGTCAGCGCGCAGATCGCGCCCCAGGCCGCCAATCGCCCGGCCAAGGACCAAAGGCGAATGAGCAGAGAAGAGCTGCCCTTGGGGCTTGGGGCTTGAGGCTTGGGGCTTGGGGCTTGGGCTAAGGAAGGGCCAGCCTCAATCCTTGAGACGTGGGGCTTGGTCGTTGGTCGTTGGTCGTTGGTCGTTGGTCGTTGGTCGTTGGTCGTTGGTCGTTGGCCGTTGGTCCTCGACCCATCGTCGCTACGAAGAGCTGACAGAAGGGCAATTGCGCCAACTCCCGGCAGCAGCGCGAACGAGGGCGACTTGCTGAGCATCGCCAGGCCCGCCGCGACCGCCGAGACGGCCAGCCAGCGCCGGCGCGGCTCGTGATGCCAGTACAGGCAGGCCGCCAGCAGGCTGACGGTGATAAATGTTGCCGGGAGCGCGTCGACATGCAGCACCCGGCTGAACGCGATTACGAACGGGTCCAGCGCCCACAGCATGGCCGCGAGCGCGGCGGTAGCTGGCCTGAACATCCGGCGCAGCAGCGCGTAGCCGACCAGCACGCCGGCCACGTGTGTAAGCGCGGTCGGCAGGCGCAGGATCGCGAGGAACATCGGGAACGACTGGTCGGTCAGCAGGCCCCAGCTGTTGAGCGCGTCGTGCAGCAGCAGCCCGGCACTGCCGAGCCACATCGTCGTCACACCTGGGTGGTCGGTGATCGCGGTCGCGGCGAAGTCGCCGGTGCGAATGGCCTGCAGGAAGACATCCGACCGGTGAATCCAGAAGCTGGCCTCGTCGCCGCTCAGGAAGCGCCCCAAGTCGAGCACCCGCGGCAGCGTGGCGGCCAGGCCAATCACCAGATAGCTGGCCAGCGCCCACGGAAATGCCCGCGAGCGCAGCGTTGTCTGCTCCACCGTCGCCAATCGAGATGACATGCTCTAGCTCCATCGTCGCGAGCGAAGGCCGCCGGCCGGCGCAGCGCCTTCCACTCGACCAGGCGCATCATACCATACTCACCCATTCATGCCGAAATCGAGCACAAATCGCTCTATGCGCGGGTCGCCAAACGTCGTACACTATCGCCAGTCAAGCCCGCGCACGGTCGCGAGATCGAGCAGGCGCGGCTCGTGGCCTAGCCCGGAAGGAGCAACCATAATGGCGTTCTCACCCGACAGCCCGATTCTGACGGTCGGTGTTCAGGGCACGCCCGAGCAGTGCAGCCGCTTCATGCTGGCCCGGCCGCACGGCGAGTACACCGAGCACGCCATCGCGAACGTGATAATCCCGGCGTACTTTGCAGTTTGCGCCTCCGTCGGCATTGCCCCGGTCATGCTCGTGGCGCAGATGATCCACGAAACCGGCTGCCTGACCTCCTGGTGGTCGCAGCGGCCGCGTCGCAATCCGGCCGGTATCGGCGTCACCGGTCGCACCAGCCCGACCCAGCCGGCTAGCGGGGCATGGGCGCTCAAAGAGACCGTCTGGGCTGAGGGCGTCTCATTCCCAACCTGGCAGGACGATGCCATCCCGGCGCACGCCGGCCGCCTGCTGGCCTACGCGCTGCGCGACGACCAGGCCAGCCTGGCGCAGCGAGCCATGATCGCACGGGCGCTCAGCTACCGGCCGCTGCCCGCCAGCTATCGCGGCGCCGCGCCGACCTGGCGCGGCCTCAATGGGCGCTGGGCGGTGCCGGGCGCCACCTACGCCGATAAGATCGCCGAGATCGCCAATAAGATCATCAGCTAAAACTCGCCCGATCGTTTCGCGCAGGCCGGTCGTTTTTGGGGTGAGGCGAATCCCCTTCCAAAGCCAAAAAAGTCCCCTTCGTCCCCCGTGCAAATCGGCTTGACAGGCCAGAAACGGTGTGGTATAGTAGCGCGCGTTGCGATGATAAACCAAGTAAATCTGGTCTATCGGCAACACTGGCGGATGCACCACACTCCGTTTGACAATACAAATGTCGCGTGGTACACTTCGCCCCGTTGTTAGCGCCGTCGTCTCACGTAGCCTGGCTGCGATAGACGTAACAACTCGGGCTCGGGCTCTTCCCTTTTGCGAACCGCGCCGGTGGCTCACCCCGCCGGAAACGTCGCCAGGTGCGCGCCGCCTTCCCGCGTCGCTCCCCTGGTTTTTTGTTCGCGCCCCGCCCGCTCGGCCTTGCACCTTCACAACTGAATCGTGATGACGCACACGTTCGTCGCCTTTGAGGCGAGTGTGCTGGCGTGGGCTTCACCGCCCGCTCCATCATACAATGAAGAGTTTGATCCTGGCTCAGGACGAACGCTGGCGGCGTGCCTAATGCATGCAAGTCGCACGGGGCGCCTTCGGGCAGTGAGTGGCGCACGGCTGAGGAACACGTGGAATCTGCCCGACCGTGGGGGACAACCCGCCGAAAGGCGGGCTAATCCCGCATACGCTCACGCAAGTGCGGAAAGCCGCAAGGCGCGGTCGGAGGAGCCCGCGGCCCATCAGGTTGTTGGCGGGGTAACGGCCCACCAAGCCGGTGACGGGTAGCTGGTCTGTGAGGACAGACAGCCAGACTGGGACTGAGACACGGCCCAGACTCCTACGGGAGGCAGCAGCAAGGAATTTTCGGCAATGGGCGCAAGCCTGACCGAGCAACGCCGCGTGGAGGACGACGGCCTTCGGGTTGTAAACTCCTTTTCGGGGGGAAGATATCGCCGGTACCCCCGGAATAAGGCTCGGCTAACTCTGTGCCAGCAGCCGCGGTAAGACAGAGGAGCCAAGCGTTGTCCGGATTGACTGGGCGTAAAGGGCACGCAGGCGGCCACGCGCGTGGGGTGTGAAAACCGCTGGCTTAACTGGCGGAGGCCACCTCATACGGCGCGGCTCGAGCCGTGCAGAGGTCCGTGGAATTGCCGGTGTAGTGGTGAAATGCGTAGAGATCGGCAGGAACACCAAGGGGGAAACCAGCGGACTGGGCACGTGCTGACGCTCAGGTGCGAAAGCGTGGGGAGCGAACTGGATTAGATACCCAGGTAGTCCACGCCGTAAACGATGGACACTCGGCATCTGGCGGGCAATTCTGTCCGCCGGGTGCCCCAGCTAACGCGATAAGTGTCCCGCCTGGGAACTACGAGCGCAAGCTTAAAACTCAAAGGAATTGACGGGGGCCCGCACAAGCAGCGGAGCGTGTGGTTTAATTCGACGCAACGCGCAGAACCTTACCCAGGTTTGACATGGTGCTGCACACCCGTGAAAGCGGGTCGCCTTCGAGGGTGCACCACAGATGCTGCATGGCTGTCGTCAGCTCGTGTCGTGAGATGTTGGGTTAAGTCCCGCAACGAGCGCAACCCCTACGGTCAGTTACTTGTGTCTGACCGGACTGCCCTTCTAGGGAGGAAGGCGGGGATGACGTCAAGTCCGCATGGCTCTTACGCCTGGGGCGACACACGCGCTACAATGCCACCGACAGCGCGCCGCGACCCGGCAACGGGAAGCAAATCGACAAACGGTGGCCCAGTGCAGATTGGGGGCTGCAACTCGCCCCCATGAAGGCGGAGTTGCTAGTAACCGCGTATCAGCCTATGGCGCGGTGAATACGTACCCGGGCCTTGTACACACCGCCCGTCACGTCATGGGAGTTGTCAATGCTTGAAGTCCGTGGGCTGACCCGCGAGGGGGCAGCGGCCGAGGGCAGGGGCAGCGACTGGGACGAAGTCGTAACAAGGTAGCCGTACCGGAAGGTGCGGCTGGATCACCTCCTTTCTAGGG
Organism: Candidatus Ribeiella danica; assembly: GCA_016717335.1. Classification (GTDB taxonomy): domain Bacteria; phylum Chloroflexota; class Chloroflexia; order Chloroflexales; family Roseiflexaceae; genus Ribeiella; species Ribeiella danica. Next base: position 2,346,360 of record JADKFS010000001.1, on the reverse strand, counting down.
AGCGCGCCTTCGGGCGCACTCAGCAACCAGCGTCGACTCAAAGCGTCGACGTGCTCGTCATCACGATTCAGGGGTGAAGGACCCTGAAACGATGCATGCGAAGCGATCAATGACGAACAGCAGTGTTTGGCATTCGGCGTTTAGCGTTCAGCGTTTTAGTTGTACCTTTACAAGTGCAGATGGTGTGTGTCGGGAGATGAGTACGCTCGTCTCCCAGGTTCAGTGACCGAAACAGACATCCCGTCCAGGTCTTCCTTCAGGGAAGACAGTATGAGCGTAGGGTGGATGCCTCGGCGCTGCGTGCCGATGAAGGACGTGGCATTGCTGCGATAAGCGTGGGGGAGCCGCGAGCAGGCGTTGATCCCACGATCTCCGAATGGGGCAACCCCGCCACCTTTGGGTGGTGACCGTCAATCGACGGAGGGCACCGGGGGAACTGAAACATCTCATGTACCCCGAGGAACAGAAAGCATCCCCGTAGTAGCGGCGAGCGAACCGGGGGCAGCCTAAACGGGTGACGTGTTCAAGCCGGCAGGCCTTGCGTCACCCGGGTTGGAAGACCAGGCACGGCTGACTGCCGTCAGCCAGTGTGGAGCGAGTTGCACGCGAAGACGTCTGGAAAGCGTCGCCACAGACCGTGACAGCCGGGTAGCGACCACGACCCCGCCCATACGCCTGGTTCTTGAGTACCGCCGGACACGAGCAATCCGGCGGGAAGCTGGGGGGCCCACCTCCCAAGGCTACGTACACGCAGCGACCGATAGCGCACAGTACCGTGAGGGAACGGTGAAAAGTACCCCGGCGAGGGGAGTGAAATAGATCCTGAAACCGTACGCTTACGTGCAGTCGAAGGCCTAGGGGCGCAAGCCCAGGCTGACGGCGTGCCTTTTGGAGTATGATCCGGCGAGTTACCCTCGGTGGTCGGTTAAGCCAGTGACAGGCGGAGCCACAGCGAAAGCGAGTGTGAATAGCGCGCACATCGCCGGGGGTAGACCCGAAACCGCTTGAGCTATCCATGGTCAGGGTGAAGTGTCCGTAACAGGACATGGAGGCCCGCACCGGTGTCAGTTACAAATGGCTCGGATGAACTGTGGATAGGGGTGAAATGCCAATCGAAAGCGGAGATAGCTGGTTCTCCCCGAAATGCATTGAGGTGCAGCCCGGCTGCAGAGGTTGACCGAGGTAGAGCACTGTTGTTGTGCGGGGGGCTTCACCGCCTACCAACCGACGGCAAACTCCGAATGCGGTCAGCTTACCACCGGAGTGAGACAGTGGGCGCAAACGTTCATTGTCAAGAGGGAAACAACCCAGACCTCCAGCTAAGGCCCCCAAATCAATACTGAGTGGTAAAGGATGTGTCGTTGCCCAGACAACCAGGAGGTTGGCTTAGAAGCAGCCACCCTTGAAAGAGTGCGTAACAGCTCACTGGTCGAGTGACGGTGCGCCGATAATCCAGCGGGGCAAAGTATTGTGCCGAAGCTGAGGATGCGTGGGCAACCGCGCATGGTAGGGGAGCGTCGTGCAGGCGGTGAAGCCGTAGCGGAAGCCACGGTGGAGCGTGCACGAGTGCGAATGCCGGAATGAGTAACAGAGAAGTGGGGTGCGAACCCCCACCACCGAAAGCCTGAGGGTTCCGCCGCAAGGGTGATCCGCGGCGGGTTAGTCGGGCCTAAGACCCGCGCGCGAGCGCGTGGCCGATGGACAACGGGTAGACATTCCCGTACTACGTCATGATCGTTTGACCAACGCCGGATGCTGAGGGGCAAGTTCCGCGGCGAGACGTGCGCCGTCCAAGCTGGTAGGGAGCGGCTGGTTAATCCCAGGCGCGTTGACCGAGAGGCGAGTGCGAGCGGGGGCCTTAAAACCCACCGCAAGGGAACTTCACCTGTGCAGTCAAGAAATGCCGGCTCGGGAGATCATGAGGTACCCGTACCGCAAACCGACACAGGTAGGCTGGCTGAGCAAGCTAAGGTGGACGAGTGATCCCTGGTCAAGGAACTCGGCAATTTACTCCCGTACCTTCGGTAGAAGGGAGCCTCTCGCGGGTGACGACCCCCGCGGTCTGAGCTAGCGAGAGGGACACAAACCAGGCCCAGGCGACTGGATAACAGAACCACAGGTCCCTGCTCAAGTCGTAAGACGAGGTATAGGGGCTGATGCCTGCCCAGTGCCGGAAGGTTAAGGGGAGGGGTGCAAGCTCCGAACCGAAGCCCCGGTGAACGGCGGCTGTAACTATAACAGTCCTAAGGTAGCGAAATTCCTTGTCGGGTAAGTTCCGACCCGCACGAAAGGCATCACGATCTGGGCAGTGTCTCGACCAGGGGCTCGGTGAAATTGCGATGGCGGTTAGGACGCCGCCAACCCATAGCAGGACAAAAAGACCCCATGGAGCTTTACTACAGCTTGCCATTGTGGACGACGCTGCGCTGCGTAGGATAGGTGGGAGCCGCGGAACCGTCCCTCGTGGGGGGCGGGGAGGCAGCCGTGAAATACCACTCTGCGTTGCGTTGGCCACTCACGTGCGAGAGCGCGGACCGTGGCTGGTGGGTAGTTTGTCTGGGGCGGACGCCTCCCAAAAAGGTAACGGAGGCGCGCAATGGTTCCCTCACGCGGATGGCAACCCGCGGGCGAGTGCAAAGGCACAAGGGAGCTTGACTGCAAGGCAAACCGGCCGCGCAGAGACGAAAGTCGGCCTTAGTGATCCTACGGCGCCGAGTGGAAGGGCCGTAGCTTATCGGATAAAAGCTACCCTGGGGATAACAGGCTGATCCTGCCCAAGAGTTCACATCGACGGCAGGGTTTGGCACCTCGATGTCGGCTCGTCGCATCCTGGGGCTGGAGTTTGTCCCAAGGGTTGGGCTGTTCGCCCATTAAAGCGGCACGCGAGCTGGGTTCAGAACGTCGTGAGACAGTTCGGTCTCTATCCGCTATGGGCGCCTAGTGTTTTGAGGGAAGCTGCTCCTAGTACGAGAGGACCGGAGTGGACGGACCGCTGGTGGAGGAGTTGTGGGACGACCTGCAGGCTCCGTAGCTATGTCCGGGCGCAAGAACCGCTGAAAGCATCTAAGTGGGAAATGCCTCCCGAGATGAGAACACTCACAGCTACAGGCTGGTAAGTCCCCCAGGAGATAACTGGGCAAGCGGCCGGAGCTGGAGGCCCCGCGAGGGGTGGAGGCGACCGGTGCGCATGGACGAGGGCTTCCCTGAGGGAAGACGTGGGCGGGCGGACGGAGCGGGCAGGGAACCGGGAAGCCGACACACACCACTGCACTGGCCCCTGAGCCAGTGGTGTGCGTGAAGCGCCGTGGAGCCACCCCGTCCCATCCCGAACCGGGTCGTGAAACGCGGCAGCGCCGAAGGTACTGGCGGGATGCCCGCTGGGAGAGTAGGTCCGTGCACCATTCTATCGCGGCGTGGAGCAGTGGCAGCTCGTCGGGCTCATAACCCGAAGGTCGGTGGTTCGAATCCACCCGCCGCTACCAAACAAGACCTCCAGCATCGCAGCTGATTCGGCTGTAGTGCTGGAGGTTTTGAATATCCGGTTGCATCCGCTCCAAAGCAGGCTATAATGATATTGCGGGCTGGTAGCTCAGTGGTAGAGCAGCGGTCTTTTAAACCGATGGTCGCGGGTTCGACCCCCGCCCGGCCCACCAGCTTTTAAGGTTTCCCAATGCGGAGCGGCGATCTACGAGATCGCCGCTCTTGTCGTCCTGTAGCCAAGTCTGTAGCCAAACTTCCCAGAGAGATTGGCGCCGATATGTCAGCAGTGCCGGCCGGAAAGATGGATCCGTCTTTCAGTAGAGGATCGGCCCGGAGCAAGCCAGAGGAGAACGGTCATGGCAATCGCAACCCTTCCGTTTGGTCGACTCGGACACCAGAGCACGCGCACGCTCTTTGGGGCCGCAGCGCTCGGCACGGTCTCGCAGGACGACGCCGATCGTACGCTCGACGTGCTACTGCAGTATGGCGTCAATCACATCGATGTCGCAGCTAGTTATGGTGACGCGGAGCTGCGCATCGCGCCCTGGCTTAAGCGCTACCGCAAGCAGTTCTTCGTCGCCACCAAGACGGGCGAGCGCCGCGCCTCGGCTGCGAAGGAGCAGTTGCACCGCTCGCTGGACCGGATGGGGATCGACCACATCGATCTGTGGCAGCTGCACAACCTCGCCGATCCGATCGAATGGGACATTGCGCTCAGCCCGGGCGGGGTAATCGAGGCCGCCGTAGAAGCCAAGCAGCAGGGTCTGATCGGCGGGATTGGCGTCACCGGACATGGCCTTCAGATTGCAGCCACCCACCGGCGCAGCCTGCAGCGCTTCGACTTCGACTCGGTCCTGTTACCGTACAACTATATCACGATGCAGAGCGCGTACTACGCTGAGAACTTCGACGCGCTGCTTGCGACCTGCACGGAGCGCAACGTCGCAGTGCAAACGATCAAGTCGATCGCCTACCGCCCATGGATGGGGCAGGAGCACACCTGGTCGACCTGGTACCGGCCGTTGGAGCATCAGGATGAGATCGACGTAGCCGTGTGGTGGGTGCTGGCGCGGCCGGGGATCTTTCTGAACACCGTCGGTGACATCAATCTCCTGCCGCGGGTGCTCGACGCCGCCAGCCGCTTCGACGCGAAGAGGTCGCAGGCCGAGCTGGCAGACCACATCTCACGACTGAGCTTTGAGCCGCTGTTCGTGTAGAGCGATAGAGCGGCAACGTTCGCGGCGTTCTTTTTGCGCCCTGCTGCGGCTCTCTTTCAAGAGATTTCAATGGTATACTGCCGGCTGCGAGCTGCTGCTGTGGTTCAGCGGCCTGGTTAGCTTCGATGCCGACATCCAACGGATGTCGCCGGGGGGCTTGACAATGGATAGGCTGTGGAGCGCCATCACTTGGTCGCAGTTCGGGGCTGCGATCGACATGCTTGAACGTGCTGTGCGCGCCTGCCCCGACGAGCTCTGGCGCGACCGCTCGCAGCAGCAGCCGTACTGGTCGATCGCCTACCACGCGCTGTTTTGGCTCGACCTGTACCTCTCCGGCGCGGTTGAGGGCTTCACGCCCCCCGCGCCGTTCACGCTGGACGAGTTGGACCCCGCTGGGCTGCTTCCCGAGCGGCCGTATACGAAGGACGAGCTGCTAGCCTATCTCGCGCACGGGCGCCAGAAGTGCCGAACGACGATCGAAGCGCTGACCGACGAGCAGGCGCGTCGACTCTGCCGGTTCAGCTGGGGCGAGGTCAGCTTCGCCGAGCTGCTGCTGTACAATATGCGCCATGTCCAGGAGCACGCCGCTCAGCTGAGCCTGATTCTCGGGCAGACGATCGGTTGGGCCTCCGGCTGGGTTGCTCAGGCGAAGCAGGCGCCCGACGAGGTATGAGCGTGTGCGGAGCCCGCTAAACCATGTGTTGATGGCTCGCACGCGCTCGCTGCGCCATATAGTCACAAAGAGGCTTAAGGTGCAGGTAACTATTCAGCGTCGTTACCAAAAGCCGGGCCCACTACATATCCATGGCGCGATTGTTTCGCTCAGCGCTTCAGCGTCTGGGGTTGCCCGATGACCGCCGCCCAGCCTCTCCTGACCACCAGGCTCACCATGCCGCCCGCGCGCCCCGGCATCGTGCTGCGCCCGCGTCTGGCCGAGCGGCTGGCGGACGGGCTCGCGCGCGCGCTGACGCTGATCTCGGCCCCGGCCGGCTTCGGCAAGACCACGCTGGTGGCCGAATGGCTCCACCAGAACGCTGAGCGCAGAACGATGAACGATGAACGATGGGACGCGACAGGTCAGCATTCAGCGTTCAGCGCTCAGCGTTTCAACGTGGCCTGGCTCTCGCTCGACGAGGACGACAACGACCCCCTGAGCTTCTGGATCTATGTCGCGGCTGCCGTGCGTCAGGCCGCGCCGGCGCTCGGCGCGGCGGCGCTGGCGCTGCTGCAAGCGCCGCAGCCCGCGCCGATCAAGGCGGCAGTCGCCGCGCTCCTCAACGATCTGGCCGCTCTGTCCGGCGACCTCGTCCTGGTGCTGGACGACTACCACCTGATCCACGCGCAGCCGGTCCACGATGCGCTGGCCTTTCTGCTCGCCAACCTGCCGCCGCGCGCGCACCTGGTGATCACCACGCGCGCCGACCCGCCGCTGCCGCTGAGCCGCCTGCGGGTGCGCGGCCAGATGGCCGAGATTCGCGCCGCGGACCTGCTCTTCACGAGCGAAGAGGCCGAGCGCTTCCTGAACGAGGCGATGGCGCTGGACCTCAGCCCGGCCGAGCTGGCGGCGCTGGAGGCGCATACCGAGGGCTGGATCGCCGCGCTGCAGCTCGCCGCGCTGGCCCTCGGCGGGCGCTCGCCGTCCAGCGCCGATCGCGACCGGCTGATCGCGACGCTCGGCAGCGCGCGGCGCCACATCGTGGACTACCTGGTCGACGAGGTGCTCGGCGGCCAGCCCGACGAGGTGCAGCAGTTTCTGCTGCGCACCTCCATCCTCGACCGGCTCAGCGCGCCGCTGTGCGACACCCTGCTGAAGGATGAAGACCGCGCAGCCGGCGGCGACTATGTTGCGGTGGGCGCCCCGCATCCCTCATCCCTCACCCTCGACTACCTCGATCGCGCCAACCTGTTCCTGGTGCCGCTGGACGCCGAGCGGCGCTGGTATCGCTACCACCACCTGTTCGCCGAGGGCCTGAGCGACCGCCTGATGGTCGCTTTTCCCGGCCTAGCGCCCGATCTCCACCGGCGCGCCGCGCGCTGGTACGAGCAGCAGGGCATGATCGATCAGGCGATCGGCCACGCGCTGGCGGCCGAGGATGGCCCGGCCGCCGCGCGGCTGATCGAGGCGCGCGGCCCGCTGATCCTGGCGGAGGGTCGCGTCGCGGCGCTGCTGAGCTTGCTAAGTCGGCTGCCCGATCCGCTCGTGCGCGCCCGCCCGGCCCTCGGCCTGCTGTACGCCCGCGCGCTGGGGCGCGGCGGGCAGCCCGGCGCCGCCGAGACCTACCTGCGCTTCGCCGAGGAGGCCGCCGGCGATGCGGCCACCCCTGCGGGCCGGGCACTGCGCGGCGGTATTGCCGCGACGCGCGCGGCGCTGGGCTCCCTGAGCGGCAGCCCGCATCGTACGATCCCCTTCGCCCGCGAGGCGCTCGACCTGCTGCCCGACGACGACTGGGATCAGCGCGGTGCGGCGGCGCTGTCCCTCGGCGTTGCCCACATGATGACCGGCGCGATAGCTGAGGGTGTCGCGGCGTTCGAAGAGGCCCTCCGCCTCGGCCGGCAATCCGGCAACGCGCACGTCGCGATGACCGCGCTCGCCCACCTGAGCGAGACGCTGATGATCCAGGGCCGGCTGCGCCAGATCGACCAGCTCTGCCGCGAGGCCCTGGCGCCCGTCTCCGGCGAGGCCGGCCTCACACCTGCGATCAGCCCGGCGCTCTGCCTGGTGTATGTCGCCCACGGCATCGTCAAGCGCGAGTGGAACGATTTCCCGGACGCCCGGCGCGACCTGGAACAGGCGCTGGCGCTGGCCAGGCAGGGCGGCTACGTCACCGCGCTCGCCAACGCCTACATCGAGCTGGCCGTGCTGAGTCGCTCGCAGGGCGATCTCTCGGCCGCGCTCCGGCTGCTGGACGAAGGAGCCCTGCTGCTCCGCCAGCCGGATATGGCGGTCCTGCTCCACCCGCTGCTGGCCCTCCGCGCGCGCACGCTGATCGAGCTGGGCGACCTGGATGCCGCGGGGCGCTGGGCGCGCGAGCGCGATCTCGGCGCGGCCGAGGAGTTCGACTATCTGGCCGAGATCGAGCACGCTGTCTTCGCCCGGCTGCTGCTGACCCAGGGCCGCGCCGCCGAAGCCGCCGCGCTGCTGGGGCGCATGGTCGCATCCGCGACTGTGGGCGGGCGGATCGGGCGGTCGATCGAGCTGCTTGTGCTGCAGGCGCTTGCCTTGCGGGAAGACGCGCCCACCGCGGCGCTGGGCGCGCTCGATCGCGCGCTGGAGCTGGCCGCGCCCGAGGGCTATATGCGCACGTTCCTCGACGAAGGCCCGGCCCTCGCTGCGCTCCTGGGAAGGCGGAAGGATGAAGGCGGAAGGATGAAGGACTACGCTGTCAGATTGCTGGCCGCCTTTGGAAAGCAAGAAGATGTTCATCCTTCATCCTTCATCGCTCATCCTTTGATCGAGCCGCTCACCGATCGCGAGCTTGAGGTGCTGCACCTGCTTGCCGGCGGCGCATCGAACCAGGCAATCGCCGACGCACTGATCATCAGCCTCGGCACCGTCAAGGCCCACATCAGCCATATCCTCGGCAAGCTCGACGCGCGTAACCGCACCGAGGCGGTGCTGCGCGCCCAGGACCTCGGCCTGCTCACGAAATCATCCCCACGATAATCTTTCGGACGATGCCCCGGCCCGCATACCGGCGTATGCTCGTGTCAGTACAAAGTAGTCAGTAGTCAGAATCGCCTGGCGGCAAGCCGCACCCCTCAGACTACTGGCTACTGATTTCTGACTACCTCCTGAAGGAGGCGGCTATGCTGGAGCATCTGCGCCAGCAGGTCAGCGCGGCGCTCGCATCGGCGCAGACGGTCGTGCTCTCCACCTGGGGGCCGGCCGGCCTCCAGGCGGCGACGCTGCCCTGCCAGTCGATCGAGACACGGCTGTACTTCACCATACCGCGCACATCGGACCTGCTCTTCAACATCGAGCAGCAGCCCGAGGTGCTTATCACCGCCGCGGCGTGGCAGCTGCGCGGGCGGGCGCGCGTGCTGCCGCCCGGCGAGCGCCCAGGAGGGCTGGCGCTTGGGCGCGCGCCTATGGCCGCGTGGGGCGAATTGGTCGAGCTGTGCGCGACGCAGCTCGCCATCCTGCCGGCGAGCGAAGGCAGCCGGTGTGAGACGATCGACATTTGGTAAATCATCCGTGGAATAAACCTTCGGCTGACGACCGGACGGGGGGATTACGGCTAAGCTGGTGTCATCGAACGAAGGCAAACGCACAGCTACGCAAAGGAGACACACAGATGAGCCGCTCGAACTTTGCCGAACGCCACCCGTACAGCTTCGCCGCCTTGATGGTCCTGACGGCCGTCGCGGGCTATATGCTTGCCGGCACGGCTGCAGCGCTGCTGAAGCTGCCGATGCTGGCGCTCTACGGCGGCGCCAACCTCGTGCTGACGCTCACCGCGGCCGGCGTGCTGACGCTCCTGGGCTGGTGGCGCGAGGCCTGGTTCCGCCCCCAGCGGCAGCCGCGCGACCTGCTGCTCTTCTGGCTGCCGCTGGTCCCAGTGCTGCTAAATCTGGCCTGGGGCGTGCGCACGACCGACCTGGGACATGTCGCCATCTACCTGGCAATCTCGCTGATGGTCGGGTTCGTCGAGGAGGCGTTCTTCCGCGGCCTGGTCCTGCGCGCGCTGCTACCGCGCGGGATGTGGCGCGCCGTGATCGTCTCGTCGCTGTTGTTCGGCCTGATGCACAGCATGAACATTGCCTCGGGCTCGGCCCCAAGCGCCGTGCTGCTCCAGATCGGCTACGCCAGCGCGATCGGCTTCTGCTACGCCGCGCTGGTGCTGCGCACCGGGACGATCTTGCCGCTAGTGATCATCCACTTCCTGACCGACTTCGCCAACTTCGTCGCCAACGATAAGATCGGGCGGAATGGCGCGGCGACAAGCCTGGATGCGGTTATCACGGTCGCCATCATCGCCGCCTTCACCGCCTACGGCGCCTACCTGCTCCGGCCCGCCCGGCGACCGGCCACCCTCGCCGCCGCGCAGCCCTGATCGGCGGCCAATCCTTTCCTTGGGCTGCGAGCCCTCACCCCCCTGCCCCCCTCTCCCACTGGGAGAGGGGGGATTCGTGGTGGTGTACAGGACACACCCTCTCCTCTTCCAGGGGCGGGGGCAGGGCGTGGGGTTTGTAACATACGGGATGACTCATGGTCAGTGTTCACCCGCGCCCTGGCAGGGGCGCGGGCAGGGGGGCGATCAGACGCATCACCGCGCCATAAATAAAAAGCCCACCCCGCCCTTCAGCGGATATGCTATAGTAGCGTCATCTTCCACTCCTTCGTCTATGAGACCTGATCCGTGATGGGATGCCCCGCCTGGGGCGAGATTTGGGGCCGTGCATGCTGAATGCGGTTGAAGTGCGCCAGTTTCGGCGGATCATAGCGCGCACCATAGTGCTCCCGCTGCTGGTCATGCTCCTCTTGACTGGCGGATTGCTCGCACAAACCCAAGTCCTGCTGAGCGCAACCGGCTGGGTCGATCACACCGATCGGGTGATCGCGAAGGCAAACGAGGTCCAACGGCTCCTGATTGACCTGGAAACCGGCGTTCGCGGCTATCTTCTGACCGGAAACGCCAGCTTTCTTGAGCCCTATACAGACGCTCAGCGCAGCATCGACGCGGCCCTCGCCGAGCTGGCCCAACTCGTGCAGGATAACCCGGCCCAGGAGCAGCAGCTGCGTGGAATCCGCGACGACTACGGAGCGTGGTATGGCGACGCGCAGGCGCTCCTCGCGCTGCACGACGCGGGCGGGGCCTATCAAGCTGTAGAGGCCAACCTGCGCGGCAAGCAGCTCATGGACACGCTGCGAGGCCACTTGGCGGCGTTTATCAGCACCGAGCAAGATCTGCGCGACACGCGCAGCCGGGCAGTCCAGGGCACGGCGCGGCTGATGATCAGCGGCGGCATCGTGGTGCTGGTGGTGCTGGGCGGTCTCCTGGCCTTTGTCAGCCGCCGCCAAGTGCTCCTGGTTGCGCAGACCTACCAAGACGCGCTGGCAGCCGTTCAGGCCCAGGCTGTGGCGCTCCAGGCGAGCGAAGAGCGCTTCCGCGTCACCCTCGCCAGCCTCGGCGACGCGGTGATCGCTACCGATGTCGAGGGCCAGGTGACGTTTCTCAACAGCATTGCGGAAGCCCTCACCGGCTGGTCATCCGCCGATGCGGCGGGGCAGGCGATCACGGCGGTGTTCCGGATTGTCAATGAATATACGCGGCAAACCGTGGAGAATCCGGTCACGCGCACCCTGCGGGAGGGCCGCATCGTCGGGCTGGCGAATCATACCCTGCTGATCGCGCGCGATGGCAAGGAGTGCCCGATCGACGACAGCAGCGCGCCGATCCGCGACGGCGCCGGGGCGCTGATTGGCGCAGTGCTCGTCTTTCGCGACAGCAGTGCGAAAAAGCAGGCAGAGGAGGCGCTACGACGGACTGAGGAGCGCCTGCTGGTTGCGCTGCGCGGTTCGGCCATCACGGTCTACGCGCAGGATACCGATCTGCGCTACACCTGGATGTACAACCCCGCGCCGGGCTACGATGCCAGCCAAACGATCGGCAAGTTTGACGCCGACATTACCACCCCGGAGGACGCGGCTCGTTTGACCGCGCTCAAACGGCAGGTGCTCGAGACGGGCAGCGGCGTCCGCGCGGAGATACGCGCGACAGGGATAACCGGCGAGCTGTATTTCGACCTGAGCATTGAGCCGATGCGCGATACGCAGGGCAGGATCATGGGGGTGACGGGCGCAGCGCACGACGTCACGGCGCGGAAGCAGGCCGAGGAAGAGCGCGTGCGGCTGCTCGCCAGCGAGCAGGCCGCCCGCGCCGAGGCGCAGGAGGCGGTGCGGATGCGCGACGTGTTCTTCTCGGTTGCCGCGCACGAGCTCAAGACACCGCTGACATCGCTCGTTGGCAACATCCAGCTCATCCAGCGCCGCGCGGCGCGCGAAGGCATCCTCACCGAGCGGGACGAGCGGGCCTTTACGGTGGTCGGCGCGCAGGCGCAGCGGCTGAACACCATGATCGGGGCGCTGCTCGATGTATCTCGCCTGGAGACCGGGCAGCTCAGCCTGGACCGCACGGCGATCGATCTCCGGCAGCTGGTGCAGCAGGTCGTGGCAGAAGTCCAGCCGACGCTCACACAGCATACCATCGCCTACGAGGCGCCCGAGCACGCGCTGATGGTCGCGGGGGATGCGCTGCGGCTCGAGCAGGTGCTGCAAAACCTGATCCAGAACGCCGTGAAATATAGCCCCGGCGGGGGCGCGGTGCGCGTGCGCGCGCGGCTGCAGGACGCAGCAGCCTGCATAGAGGTCATCGATCAGGGGATTGGTATTCCCGCAGAGGCGCAGGCGCGGCTGTTTACACGCTTCTACCGGGCGAGCAACGTGGAGGAGCAGCAGATTAGTGGCCTGGGCATCGGGCTGTATGTGGTCAAGGAGATCGTGACGCTGCACGGCGGCACGATCGCAGTCGCGAGTGCGGAGGGCGCTGGAAGCACCTTTACAGTGCGTCTGCCGCTGAGCGAGCAGGCCAGCTGGCCGTGAGGTCCGCGCTTCGCTCGGGGCGTCGCGCCCAGCTTTGAGGTAGAGCGTACCGAACACGCTGCCCGGGAGTCACGCCGGCGGCCAACCCCAGTGCGGCAGTGTGCGCAGTCGCGCGCAGCGAGCAAACAAACACGGCCTGCTCGGTGTGAGCAGGCCGTGTGTTCGTGTTGTGGGCGCGCCGCCTACCAGCGGTTGCTGGAGCGACCCGAGGACTGCCGCTGCTGCTGGAAGCAGTCGGAGCAGTACACCGGCTTGTCGCCGCGCGGCACGAACGGCACCTGGGCCTCTTTGCCGCACGACGCGCAGGTCGCGCTGTGCATCTCGCGCGGGCCGCTGCTGTAGCCACCCCGGCCGCCCGAGCTGCCGCGGTCGTCATAGCCGCCGCTGCTGTAGCCACCGCTGTCGCCGTAGCCGCTGCTGCGGCCGCTGCCGGCCTTGCGCGTCTGCCGGCAGGCCGGACAGCGCGTCGGCTCGTTGGTGAAGCCCTTCTGCGCGTAGAACTCCTGCTCACCACTGGTGAAGACAAAGTCCGTCCCACAGTCCCGACACGTGATCGTCTTGTCTGCGTAACTCATCGTTCGCATACTCCTTCGATAAAAAATAGGTCTTCAGGTGTCCGTTAGCTTGGGAACGATGACCAAAAGAGCACGCGCCTGGGGAGCAGGAGGGGGATCTGAGGTATCTCGTGGAACCAAACTTTCTTAAGACAGCGGTAGTATAGCATAGAACAGCCGTTTCGGCAAATGGTGGGATGCCTGCGGGTGCGCGGGGGGTGCGCAGCCCCCCCGATAGTGGTATACTTTGAGCAACATCTATCGCACAGCACAGACGGGGGCCGTGATGTCAAACTCTGACTCCCCTGATCCCGCAGCCGGCGACAAGATCATCCCCGGCCCGGCGGAGCTGAGCCACGACCCGCTGTTTGTCGAGTTCGCGCAGCAGGTCCTCGGCGGCTCGGAGCTTGCCGACGGGCTCTCGCCCGAGCAGATGGCGCAGGTCGCGGCGATCGGCCAGATGCGCAGCTACGTCGCCGGCGACCTGATCTGCGACGAGCACGAGCGCAGCGACGAGCTGTACATCATCGGCGGCGGGGGCGTGGAGGTCTGGCTCAACCCCTCGTCGATCGGCGACAACCGCGCAGCGCCGCGGAAGATCGCGACCCTGCAGACCGGGCAGACCTGCGGCGAGCTGGCGCTGCTCGACGGCGGCGTGCGGTCGGCGCAGCTGCTGGCCGGGCCGCACGGCGCGCGGCTCATGGCCTTCACGCGCGGCGCGCTGCTCGGGCTGTGCGACGCCGACACGGCGATCGGCTACCGGCTGATGCGCAACCTGGCCGGCGCGCTCGCGCTGCGGCTGCGCATCCAGGACATGCGGCTCTACTCGAGCGACGAGTAGGTCGCCAGCAAGCCGCCGGCCGATTTGACAGCAAGGCTCTGCTTTGCTATAATCAGCGGCAGTCTGCGGATAGAACACTCCATCAAGAGAGTGGCGGCCCCACTCTCTTTTCGTGTGATATTGATGATCCGGGCGAGCCAGGCAGGCTGGGCGCCCACTATGATGTATCGAGGAGCGGCGTCGTGTACGCAATTATTCGTGATCGCGGCATGCAGTATCGCGTCGAGGCCGGCCAGGTGATCGAGGTCGCGCTGCTGGACGCCGAGCCGGGCAGCCAGGTCGAGCTTGGCGAGGTTCTGCTGATCGGCGGGGCCGAGCAGGTGCAGGTCGGCACGCCGGTGCTGGCGGGCGCGAAGGTGGTCGGCAAGGTGCTGGGCACGACCAAGGGCGACAAGATCATTGTCTTCAAGTACAAGAATAAGAAGCGCTACCGCCGCAGGACCGGGCACCGCCAGCAGTACACCAGCATCGCGATCAGCGAGATCGTCGGCTAGGGCGCAAACAAGACCGGAGCCCAAAATTCAGCATTTGAGGTGTTGGCTGTCTTGGACTGAGACCTCCCCAATTCGGCATCCAACATCACAGATCAAGCATCGTGTGGGAGAACTGATATGGCACATAAAAAAGGCGTCGGCAGCTCGCGCAACGGCCGCGACAGCAAGCCGAAGATGCTCGGCGTCAAGCGCTACGGCGGCGAGAGCGTCCGGCCGGGCGCGATCATCGTGCGCCAGCGCGGCACCAAGATCAAGCCGGGCGCGAACGTCGGCCTCGGCCGCGACCACACGATCTATGCCAAGGTCGAGGGTGTGGTGACGTTCGAGCCGTACTCGCGCAACCAGAAGAAGGTCAGCGTCTACGCCGCCCCGGTCGCCGAGGTGGTGGAGAGCGCGGCGGCGGCCTAAACGAATGACGTAGGCAAAGCGCAGGACATCCCGCCTACCGGCTCGCTCCTGCGGCTGCATTTTACGAACGTGGAGAACTCCTGTGAAATCGAATATTCACCCGAAGACCTTTGAGACGACGATCGTCTGCAGCACCTGCGGCACGAACTGGCCGACCCACTCCACCCGCCAGAACCTGCGCGTCGATATCTGCTCGCACTGTCACCCGTTCTACACCGGCGAGCAGCGCATCGTCGACACCGCCGGTCAGGTCGACCGCTTTATGAAGCGGCTGCAGACCAGCCAGGCCCAGCAGGCCGACGCAGCCCGCCGCCGCGAGGAGAAGAACAAGCCGGCGCCCAAGAAGCCCAGCTTGCTCAAAGAGATCTACGGCGACGAGGCCTAGCTTATTGCAGGCTCTCGCCCTGGCCCCTCGTTCCCTGTGCAGGGAGCGAGGGGTTTTTGTTTGGTCGTGCTTGTTGGATGCCCCATCCCCTGCCCCCTCCCCGCGCCGCGGGGAGGGGGTTCAGATATAGCACTAGCGCGCGCAGCGCGCCGCACGCCAGTGCCGACCAGATTCCCCGCTTCCCACCGGGGAGCGGGGAGATTCAGGTTGCTGGTGCAGCGGGCTGCGAAGCAGCCTGCTGCACCAGCAAGATCAGTTTCCCCCTCTCCCATTGGGAGAGGGGGCAGGGGGTGAGGGAAAAGGAGGAACGTGCAGCGCTAGCCATTTTCGGCGCGGTGAAAGATCTCGGCGTACTGCATGCCGTGCTGGGCGCCAAGCTCGGTCGCCCAGGTGCGCAGGCGCTGCTCGATCTGGGCCATGCGCCCGCCCACCTGGCTGGCGTGGGCGGTCAGCGCCGCGATCTTGAGATCGAAGGTCGCGCTGATATCGACGGCGTGGTTCACCTCGGGCGCGCCCATGATGTAGATCTCGCGGACCTTGTGCGGCGGCAGCGCTTCGGCGAGCAGCTCGGGGAAGTCCCAGGGGTTCTGGCAGGCCGGGTAGATCGCGGCCAGCGCCGCCTGCCCGGCGGCCAGGTGGTCCGGGTGGTGCCGGCCGATCGCCAGCGCCGGGCGCCAGGAGCGCTCGGGCGACTGGCAGACCACGCGGGTCGGGCGGTGGCGGCGCATCAGGCGCACTAGCTCGCGGCGCAGCTCGATCGTCGGCTGGAGCGTGCCGTCGGGCAGGTCGAGGAAGATCACCTCGCGCACGCCCAGGATGCGGGCGGCCTCGCGCTGCTCGGCCTTGCGCGTCTCGGTCACGTGTCGCCGCGCCGCCGGGCCGACGTCAGTGGCCTCATCGGGGCCGCCGCCGGCCGCGTCGGTGCAGATCACATAGTAGACATCCCAGCCGTCGCGGGCCCAGGCCGCGACGGTGCCGGCACAGCCGAACTCGGCGTCGTCGGGGTGGGCCATCACCACCATCGCGACGCGCGGCTGTTCCTGTTCGCTCATAGGGCTCCTCATCAGATAGGGTTCGCGGGCATTATACCAGACGCCGCGCAGCTATAGCAGTGGGCAGTCGGCAGAAGCCAGTCGGCAGGAAGACGGATCGCATCACAACGGCATCTCGTTCGTGCGTAGTGGCTCAATGCTTTTGCTCACAGCTATAGGTCCCTTCCGAAGCCTGCTGCCAGAGCCCTTATTCCTGGCCCAGGTCGATCACGATCCGCCCGCGCACGCGCCCCTCGACGATCTGCCGGCTCAGCTCGGGCACCTGGGCGAGCGGCGCGACCTGGGTCATGCGCTCGAGCAGGTCGAGCGGGAGGTCGCGCGCCAGCCGGTCCCACGCGGCGCGGCGCCGGTCGTACGGGCAGATCACCGAGTCGATGCCGATCAGGCTGACGCCGCGCAGGATGAACGGGAACACGGTGATGTGCAGCTCGGCGCCGCCGGCATTGCCGCAGACCGCCACCGAGGCGCCGGTCGCCATGGCCGGCAGCAGCGCGGCCAGCGTCGCGCCGCCCACGGCGTCGATCGCGCCGCCCCAGCGCTCGGACTCGAGCGGCCGGCCCATGGGCGCCAGCGTGGCGCGGTCGACGATCGTGCGGGCGCCCAGCTCGCGCAGATAGTCGTGCGCGTCGGCCTTGCCGGTCGATGCGGCCACGTCGTAGCCCAGCCGCGCCAGCACCGCCAGGGCGATGCTGCCGACCCCGCCGGTCGCGCCGGTGACGATCAGCTCGCGCCCGCCCGGCGCCAGCCCGCGATCTTCGAGCGCTATCACGCCGAGCATGGCCGTGAAGCCGGCCGTGCCGATCGCCATGGCCTGCTGGAGCGTGAGGCCCGCGGGCAGCGGCACCAGCCAGCCGGCCTGCACGCGCGCCATCTGGGTGTAGCCGCCCCAGTAGCGCTCGCCGATGCCCCAGCCGGTCAGCACCACCTCGTCGCCAGGCCGGTAGGCCGGGTCGCGCGACTCGACCACTGTGCCGGCCAGATCGATCCCCGGCACCATCGGGAAGCGCCGCAGGATTTTGCCGCGGCCGGTCACGGCCAGCCCATCCTTGTAGTTCAGGTCGGAGTAGGCCACCCGCACGAGCACATCGCCCTCGGGCAGCTCGTCCAGGCGCAGATCGCGAATGCTGGTCTCCGTCGCGCCGTCGCGCTGGTCGACCAGCAGGGCTTTGAAGGTATCCGACTCGGTCATCTCACGCTCCTGGGCTCGGCGAGCCCGCTCGACGATCGGCTCAGCTCACCCCGCATCATACCACGTTCACGGGCGCTCCTCGTGCGTGGCGCCGCGCGCGCCCGTGCCGGCCTCCGGGTCGCCGGTCGGCGGGACGCCTGGCAGGCTCTCGACGGCGAACTTGTGCGCCACCTGGCCCACGCGCTGCCGCTGCCGGCGGCGCCAGGTGCCCGCCAGCCCATAGGGCAGGAACAGCACCAGCAGGACGTAGACGACGCCGAAGATCAGCTGCCACTGCGCGAACTGATTTTGCAGCACGTAGCCGATCAGGGTGTACAGCGCGGCGCCCAGCGCCGGGCCGATCAGCGTGCCGACCCCGCCAATGATCACGATCAGCAGCGCGTTGATGGTCGTGCCGACCGCCAGCGCGGCCGGCGACGCGCTCAGGTAGAACATCGCGCTGAGCCAGCCGGCCAGCGCCGCCAGCACGCCGGCGATCACCGTGGCGATCAGCTTGTAGATCAGGGTGTTGTAGCCCAGCGCCTGCGCGCGGCTCTCGTTCTCGCGGATCGCGACGAAGACGTGGCCGGCCGGCGAGGCGACCACCACGCGCAGAAACACGAAGCTCAGGGTCACGAAGCCCAGCGCCACGAAGTAGAAGGTCAGCCGCTGCCCGTTCGGGTCGATCCAGTCCGGCACCTCCAGCCCGAACAGGCCGTTCTCAAGCCCGAGCCGGTCGGTGCCGCGCACGACGATAAAGACCACCTCGGCGAACGCCAGCGTGACCATCGAGAAGTAGACCCCCTTCACGCGCAGCGAGAGCAGGCCGATGATGAGCGCGAGGGCCGCCGCGACCAGCGCCACCGCGAGCGGGATCGCCGCGAACGGCAGCCAGCCGTGCTCGAGCGCGTCGGCGGTCAGGTAGGCGCCGGCGCCGAAGAACAGCGCGTGGCCGAACGAGATGATGCCGGTGTAGCCCATCAGCAGGTCGTAGCTCATCGCGTAGATCGCCAGGATGAACACGGCGATCAGCTGCCCCAGCACGAAGCGGCCTGTCCCGCCGGGGATGAGTGGCGGCAGCGCGACCAGCGCCAGCAGCAGCGCGATCAGCATCCACTCGCGGCGCAGCGCGCGCAGCAGCCCGCCATCAGCGGGCCGTCGCGTCACAGAGACAGTGTTGGGAGTCATGATTCGGCTCCGTCGAGGTAGTGGTCCACCACAGTGATGTCGCCGGGGAGGTTTGGAGGGGTGAAGCCGCCCCGCACCCCGCCACCGGGCACGTAAAACAGATCCGCTATTCCTTCTTGCCGAACAGGCCGGCCGGCCGGAGCAGCAGCACCAGCGCCATCAGCAGGACCGTCGAGGCGCTTGGCAGCCACTTAGGCAGGCCGGAGTTGTTGACGATCAGCGTATCGCCGAAGGTGCGCGCCAGCCCGACCAGCAGCGCGCCGACGGCGGCGCCGGGGATGCTGCCGAGCCCGCCGATCACCACGACGATGAAGGCCGCCAGCTGAAACTCCAGGCCCATCTCGGGCGAGAGCCCCTGCTGCGGCGCCATGGCCGCGCCGCCCAGCGCTGCCAGCCCCGCGCCGATCGCGAAGATCAGCGTGAAGACCCGCCGGACATTGATGCCGAGCGCCTGGACCATCTCGCTGTCCTGGACGCCCGCGCGCACGATCATGCCCAGGCGCGTGTAGCGCAGCAGCGCCATCATGCCGGCCATCACGGCGGCGCCCAGCCCGATGATGAAGAAGCCGTAGCTCGGGAAGCGCTTGTTGCCGACGACCTTGATCGACGCGGCGAACCACTCGGGCTTGTCCTGGCTCTTGGCCAGCGGCCCCCAGATCGGCGTGGCCTTGACCAGCTCGGAGAACACCAGCACCAGCCCAAGCGTCAGCAGCACCTGGTAGATCGGCCTGCTGTACAGCGGGCGGATCAGCCCGCTCTCGAGCAGCGCGCCCAGCCCGGCCACCAGCAGCCCGGCCGCCAGCAGCCCGGCCACGAAGCGCAGGTTGCTGTTGGCGATCGTCAGCCCCCAGTGATCCGGGTTGCGCGGGTCGGTGTAGGTCGCCAGCGTCCAGGCCAGGTACGCGCCGATCATGAACAGCGAGCCGTGCGCGAAGTTCAGCACGTCCATCAGGCCGAAGATCAGCGAGAGACCGGAGGCGATCAGGAAGTAGAGCATCCCCAGCGCCAGGCCGGGCAGCAGCACGCTGGTGAGCCACGCCTCGGGAGAAATATTGAACATGGCTTCGCCTCCACTCAGGCCGCGCCGAGATAGCGGTGGACCAGCTCGGTGTTCTTCACAAGATCTGCCATGAGCCCCTGGTGCGCGGACCGGCCGTCGTCGATGATGTAGTAGTAGGTGCTGATCGCCGAGGCGACGCGGAAGTTCTGCTCGACCAGCAGCACCGTGCTGGTCTTGCTAAGCTCCTGGATCGCGCGCATCATATGCTCGATCACCACCGGCGCCAGCCCCTCGGTCGGCTCGTCGATCAGCAGCAGCCGGTTGTCGGGCACGAGCGCGCGCGCGATCGCCAGCATCTGCTGCTGCCCGCCCGAGAGCTGCCCGCCCGAGAGCGCGCGCAGGCGCCGCAGGTCGGGGAAGAGCGTATAGATCAGCTCGCTCTTGCGCCGCAGGTCGCCCTTCCTGCGCTCGGCCAGCCGCAGGTTCTCCTCGACCGTCAGGTTGCGGAAGATGCCGCGGTACTCCGGGACGTAGCCGATGCCGAGCTGGGCCACGTCGAACGTCTTGCGACCGTGGATCGGCTGGCCGGCGTAGCGGATGCTGCCCTGGCGCGGGTGCCACAGCCCCATGATCGTGCGCAGCGTGGTCGTCTTGCCGGCGCCGTTACGGCCCAGCAGCGCGGTGATCGCGCCCTCCTCCACCGCCAGCGAGACCCCCTCAAGGATGTGCGACTGGCCGATGAAGGTGTGGACGCCGTCCAGCTCAAGCAGTAGCGTCATAGCCGCCCCTTTTGGAGACCGGAGACCAAGCCCCGACGGAAGACGATGGACGATGGACCAAGGACCAAGGACCAAGGACCAAAGACCAAGGACCAAAGACCAAGGACCAAAGACCAAAGACCAAGGACCAAGGACCGAAGACGGAAGACGGAAGACGATGGACGATGGACGATGGACCAAGGACCAAGGACCAAGGACCAAGGACCAAGCTCGCCGGTCACCCTGTCACCCGGTCACCTTGTCACCTTGTCACCTTGTCTCCCCACGCCCCACGCCCCTCGTCACGCCGTCAGGTCGCCGTACAGGCCGCCCAGGTAAGCCTGCTGGACCTCGTGGTTCGCGGCGATCTCGCGCGGCGCGCCCTCGGCGAGCACGGCGCCCTGGTGCATCACGGTGATCCGGTCGGACACGCTCATCACCACGTCCATGCGGTGCTCGACCAGCAGGATCGTCTTGCCGGCGTCGGCGCGGATGCGGGTGATCACCTCGATCAGCTCGGGCACCTGCTCGCTGGCCATGCCGGCGGTCGGCTCGTCGAGCATGAGCAGCTCGGGGTCGGGCGCGATCAGCATCGCCAGCTCGAGCCGCCGCTTGTCGCCGTGCGAGAGCGAGGCGGCCGGCATCTGGGCGTGCTGGCCCAGCCCGACGATCTGCAGCGCCTCGGCGGCGCGGCTGGCCTGGTCGGGCTGGACCTCGGCGCGGCCGAACAGGCGGAAGCGCCGCCGGCTGAGCGCCTGCGCGGCCAGCCGCACGTTCTCCAGCGCGGTCAGGTTGGGGAACAGGTTGCTGATCTGGAACGAGCGCCCGATGCCGTGGTGGATGGCGCGGTGCACCGGCATGCCGGTGATGTCGCGGCCCTTGAACAGCACCTTGCCCGAGGACGGCCGGATGTTGCCGCACAGCAGGTTGAAAAACGTGGTCTTGCCGGCGCCGTTCGGCCCGATGATTGTGTGCAGGCTGCCGCGCTCCACCTGCATGGAGACGCCCGCGACCGCCTGCAGGCCGCCGAACGATTTCTTGAGGTCGATGGTTTCCAGCAGCGTCGCCATGGCTCAACCCCCGACAAGGTGACAGAGTGACAGGGTGGCGCAGAGTCACCCTGTCACCCGCTCACGCGCCTATCTTATCACGACTTCGGTGGAACGATCGGCGGCGCGCTGTCCTCGGGGCTGACCTCTTTGACCAGCTCGAAGAACTTCTTGTCGGGGTTGTCGATGTTGAGCAGCTTGACCATATACATTGGCTGCAGCGCCTGGTGATCCTCCTTGCGGAAGGTGTAGGTGCCCTTCGGCCCCTCGAAGCTCAGGCCCTCCAGGGCGGCGATCATCGCGTCGGCGCTCGGGTCGCCGTTGGTCTTCTTGAGCCCTTCGACCAGCGCGATGCCGGCCGACATGCCGCCGGCGTCGAACAGGTCGGGCGGCCGGTTGAAGGTCTTCTTGTAGTACTCGACCAGCCAGTCGTTGACTTTGTTCTTCGGCAGGCTGTAGTGGTAGGCGATCATGCCGACCGAGCCGACCGCATTCGCGTAGACCGAGGGCAGCGAGGTGTTGTCGCCGAAGCCGGTCGCGACGGTCTTCTCCTGGAAGATGCCCTGCTCCTGCATCTGCTTGAACAGCGGCACGAAGGACGCGCCGGCCCAGGTGACGAACAGGATCTTGGCCGGGCTGTCGAGCACCTTCTGCAGGTACGGCGTGAAGTCAGTCGTGTCGGCCGGGATCAGCACGTCGTCGCCGGTGAACTTCCCGCCGGCCTTCTCGATCACGCTGCGCCAGGAGGCGGCGCTGCCCTTGCCGAAGTCGGTGTCCGGCGCGATCTGCACGAACTCCTTGCCGACGTTCTGCACCAGGTACGGGCCGGCCGTGGCGGCGTCCTGGAAGGTGTTTCGGCCGGTGCGGAAGACGTACTTGTTGAAGTTCGTGCCGGTGACTGCCGGCGAGGCGGCCGGGTCGATCATCGCCAGCTTGGCGTTCTGCTTGGCGACCTCGATCACCGCCAGGGCGACCGAGCTGGAGGCGCAGCACTGGATGATGTCGGCGCCGTCCTTCTCGATCAGCTCGCGCGCCAGCGTCGCGCCCTTCTCGGGGTTGCTCTCGTCGTCCTTCGCCGGCAGGATCTCGATCTTGCGGCCGCCCACCTCGAACGAGCCGTTGGTCGCGTAGTCGATGCCGGCCTTCAGGCCGTTGACCTGCATCTCGCCGTAGAATTTGAGGTTCTTCGAAAGGTCGGTGACGACGCCGATCTTGATCGGCTTGCCGGCATCGGCGGCAGGCGCGGCGGTCGGCTCAGCCGCGGGGGCAGCGGTCGGCGCGGCGGCGGGCGCGGCGGTCGCCGCGGCGGGGGCAGCGGTCGGCGCGGCGGCGGGCGTGGCGCCGCCACACGCGGCCAGCAGCCCGAACGCCATGACGATCAGCAGTGTCGTGCTCGCCCATCGAGCAGTGCGCCTGTACATCTTCATCGTTGCTCTCTCCTATTCGCGATTGCTGTCGCACGTGACTTTGTGCCAGTAGTCAGTAGTCAGTAGTCGGTAGTCAGAACAGCTTACTTGGTGCAGTATCAATCCACCTGCGCTGAAGTTCCCCCTACCATGTTTGGTCTGGCGGCTGCCAGCTGCCGACCGCAACCTGCCCAGCTCGCCGCGCCATGCGAAGGCGCCCCGAGCGGCATATTCGGCGCGCACCTCCTTACTGCACGTCCAGCACCAGCACCAGCGCCTCGCCCCGGCAGATCTCCCGGCCGCCCGCGCCGGTGCAGACGGTCCGCAGGTTGACCAGCGCCTTGTCGGGTCGCAGCCGCGTGATCTCGACCGTGGCGGTCAGCGGCTCGCCCAGGTAGGCCGGCGCCAGGAACTCGATCCGCTGCTTCAGGTAGTTCGTGCCGCGGCCCGGCAGCTGCGTCCCCAGCAGGTACGAGAACATGCCGCCCAGCAGCGGCCCCGCGACCACCCCGCCGTCGGGCTGGTCGCCGGTCAGCGCCGCGTAGTCCGCCAGGTCGTCCGCGCTGAAGACGCGCCCGACCGAGGCGCGCTGGCCGATCTCGAGCGCGCTCACGACGCCCCCTCCGCTCTAGCATGCTGCGCCTGCCCGTCCAGCCGCAGTGTCGTCTGGCCCTGGCAGACCAGCACGCCGCCGGCCTTGCTGATCCAGGTCTCCAGCCGGGCCAGCCGCTCGTCCGGCGCGACCTCGGCGACCCTGATGCAGACGCTGAGCTCCTCGCCGGCGTAGGTCGGGTTGGGGAACATCAGCTCCTGCTCGACCTGCGCAGCGCCGGGCGCGCAGGCCTGCAGCGCGGCGCGGATCAGGCCGTACAGCAGCATGCCGTGGCTGACCGTCCGCCCGAAGCGCGTCTGGCCGGCGAACGCCGGGTCGACGTGGATCGGGTTGTCGTCGCCGCTCAGCGCCGCGAACCGGTCGAAGTCGGCCTGGCTGAGCGTGCGCCTCAGCACCAGCTCCTGGCCTACCGTCAGCATCACGTACCTCTCGGTCGCCCCGTGTCGTCAGTAGTCAGTAGTCAGTAGTCGGTACCATTGCTGCATTGCTGGTTAGCCTGCAGACATAGCGGCTTCGCTCCGAGTCAAGCAGGATGTCGGGGGATGAGCACCACTCCAATCGCATCAGGACGCGCTCTCTACAATCTGCAATCTGCAATGGCACTACCCGCCGTGGCGCGCCTTCAGCTCGGCGCGGTTGACCTTGCCGAGCGAGTTGCGCGGCAGCGCGCCGACGAACACAACCGACCGCGGCGTCTTGTAGCGCGCCAGCCGGCTGTCGCACCAGGCCAGCAGCTGCTCGGCCGACGCATCCGCATCCGGCTTGAGCCCTACCACCGCCCGGCCGACCTCGCCCCAGGTCGGGTCGGGCACGCCGATCACGCAGACCTCGTACACGGCCGGGTGCTGGCCCAGCACCGCCTCGACCTCGGCCGGGTAGACGTTCAGCCCGCCGCTCTTGTACATCTCCTTGCTGCGGCCGACGACGTAGGTCAGCCCCTGATCGTCCCAGTTCGCCAGGTCGCCGGTGCGGAACCAGCCGTCCGCGAACGTCTCGGCGGTCGCCTCGGGCAGGTTCCAGTAGCCGCTGAAGACGTTCGGCCCGCGCAGCCAGATCTCGCCGGTCTCGCCAGGCCCGGCGTCCTGGCCCTCGGTCGCGACCAGGCGCGCCTGGTTGAAGAACGCCGGCTTGCCGATGAAGCCGAGCTGGCTGGTGCCGCGCTCGAAGTCCTCCGGCTCCATCATGAAGGCCGTCGGCGAGGTCTCGGTCAGGCCGTAGCCGCCGCCGAAGGGCACCCCGCGCCGGCGAAACCTCTCGACGACCTCGAGCGGGCAGCGGTCGCCGCCGTTGAAGAAGTAGCGCACGCTCGACAGGTCGGCCTCGGCGAAGCGCGGCGCGGCCTGCAGCAGCTGGAACACCGCCGGCACGCCCATCACCACCGTGACGCGCTCCTGCTCGATCAGGCGCAGCGCCTCGTCGGCCTCGAAGCGGCGCGGCAGCACCACGCAGCCGCCCAGCAGCAGTGTCGGCAGCGTGAACAGGCCGATCCCGCCCACGTGCACCAGCGGCAGCAGCGTGATCACCACGTCGTCGGCGGTCAGCCGCAGCGGGATGATATCGTTCATCGCGTTCCAGAACTGGTTCGCGTGGGTCAGCACCGCGCCCTTGGGCTTGCCGGTCGTGCCCGAGGTGTAGACCATCAGCAGCGGCCGGTCCCACGGCAGCGGCTCGGCCGGCTCGTGGTCGGGCGCGCCCCGCGTCAGCTCGGCGTAGTCGCCGGCGCCCTCGGTCGGCGGGCCGCCCAGCAGGTAGACCGGGTCCACGCCGGTCTGCTCGCGCAGCGCGGGCACCAGGCCGGCCTGCTCGGCGCCGATGAAGAGCGCCCGCACGCCGCTGTCGCCGATCTGGTAGGCGATCTCCGGCGCGCTGAGCCGGTAGTTCAGCGCGACCACGATCGCGCCGATCTTGCCGGCGCCAAACAGGAGCGCCAGGAAGCGCGGGTCGTTCATCGCCAGGATGCCGATCCGGTCGCCCTCGCGCAGCCCGATCGCCATGAGCGCGTGGGCGGCGCGGTTGGCCTCCTGGTTCAGCTCGGCGTAGCTGTAGCGCCGCTCGGGCGCGATCAGGGCCGGCCGCCGCGGGTGTAGCTCGGCATGGCGGCGCAGCCAGTACCCGATTCCATACATGGTCGACCTCGCTTGTGCCGGTAGTAGTCGGTAGTCAGTAGTCAGTAGTCAGTAGTCGGTAGTCAGTAGTCGGCAGTCGGTAGTCAGTAGTCGGTAGTCGGTAGTCGATACAGCAACAGCATTCTGATGCGCTAGAGCGAATTGGCAGGCCCGAAAAGGTTCCCTAGAAATACATTAGCACAGCTCGGCGAGCTCGTGCAATCTCAAGCGAGCTTTCCGACATATATCGTTGCTGTATATCTTTGGAGTGAGCTTGCCGTACTGATTACTGACTACTGACTACTCTATATTGGCACGAGACCGCTGGCCGACCCACTCGGCGATCGTCGGCCAGACCTTGTGGCGCGCGCCGCTGCCGCCCATCAGCCCGACGTGCCCGCCGGGGATGACCTCCACGCGCTTGTCCTGGCTGGAGATCCGCTCCATCACGCCGAGCGAGTGCGAGCGCGGCACGATATGGTCCTGCGCGGCGACGACGTTGAGCAGCGGGGCCTGGATGTTCGCCAGGTCGACCGGCCGCCCGCGCACGATCAGCTCGCCGGTCATCAGCTTATTGCCGCGGATGTAGTCCTTGACCCACTGGCGGAAGGCCTCGCCGGCGAAGGGCACCCCGTCGTGCACCCAGCGGTGCATCGCCTGCCAGCTCTCGACCGCGGCGTCCTCGTCCAGGCGATCCCACATGCTGGTGTAGACGCCGACGTAGTTCTCGACCGGCTTGAGCATCTTCGAGCCGAACTCGATCAGGTTGGGCGGGATGTTGCCGGTCTGATCGACCAGCTTGTCGACGTCGAAGTAGCGCTCGTCCAGCCACGCGGAGAACAGGCTCTCCTCGCGGCTGGCGAAGTCGAGCGGCGGTGCCAGCAGCGTCAGCGAGCGGATCGGGGCCTGCGGGCTCACGGCCGCGTGGACCATCGCCAGCACCGCGCCGATGCAGTAGCCGATCAGGCTATACTCCTCGGCGCCCGCGGCGCCGAGCATCCGGCGGATGGCGCGCGGCAGGTACTCGGCCGCGTAGTCGTCGAAGCGCGTCCCGCGGTCCTCCGGGCCTGGCACGCCCCAGTCGAGCAGGTAGACGTCGAAGCCCTGGCCGAGCATGAACTCGACGAAGCTGCGGCCGGGCCGCAGGTCGAAGATATACGGCTTGTTGATCAGCGCGTAGACCAGCAGCAGCGGCACCGGATAGCGGCGCTCGACCGGCTGCGGCGAGCGGTAGCGGTAGAGCCGGGTCTTGTTGAGCGCCCAGATCGTCTCCCTGGGCGTCAGACCGACGGGGATCTGACTCGCGCCCATGGTCGTCCTGACGCCCTTGACGGCGCGCTGGTACGCCTGCTCGATGCTATCGCGAATGCCGCTCATGCGCCACGCCCCTGCGCCAGGTCGATATACTGCTCGATGAAGGCCACCGCCTCCTCCCAGCGCGTGAAGCGGCGCTCGGCGTCGGACTGAATATGCCGGATCACGCCGTGCCAGCCCGCCGCCTCGGCGGGGTCGCCCTCGGGGCGCGGCTCGCCGTCGAGCGGCTCCTCGCGGACAAATCGCAGCATGAACGAGGCCATATGTGGATCAGCGTGCATAGGCGCTCGACAGGAAGAGTGAGTGGATCGAGTGGTGCGAGCAGACTCTAGCAGAGCGGGGTAACAGGGGAGTTGCTTTTCAGTTGCATCGATCAGTTGCGGGGGCTGCGCCCCCGCGCCCCGCGGGCGGGTCGCCCGCGCCCTATCTATGGGGGCTGCGCGCCCCCTGCTCCCCCGTGCTCGTGGCACTCCCACAGCCTACGGGGGGCTGCGCGCCCCCGTGCCCCCGCGCTCGTGGCACTCCCACAGCCTACGGGGGGCTGCGCGCCCCCCCGTGCCCCTGCGGGCGGGGGTGGGCCGCCACCCCCGCCGCCCCCCGGCCGGGGCTTGCGCCCCTGGACCCCAAAAATAATCTCGCCTCGTTTGCGATGCTTGGCGCGCATGCCTCACTGATCCACGCGCGGTGGGTGGCAACCCGCCACCATGGAAATATTGATAGGCATGCACCACTGGCATTGAAATTGAGGCAGCTTTCTTTGCCGGAAGGGGGCCGGGGGAACCGGCGAGGGTTCCCCCGGGCGGGGGGGGCCGGGGGCGCAGCGCCCTGGAAGAAGACTCGTTGTCGAAACCGAGTTAGGCGGGGGGGCGGGGGCGCAGCGCCCCGAAAAACGATCAGATGGAAGAGAGATTGCGCTCGTCGGCCTGCACGATCCGATCGTAGAGCGCCGCTGTCGCGTGCG
Organism: Candidatus Ribeiella danica; assembly: GCA_016717335.1. Lineage (GTDB taxonomy): Bacteria > Chloroflexota > Chloroflexia > Chloroflexales > Roseiflexaceae > Ribeiella > Ribeiella danica. The sequence goes on along the minus strand of JADKFS010000001.1, from coordinate 2,318,764 downwards.
AAGGCTCGACGCCCAGCTCCTGGTCGAGGGTGCTCTCGCAGCGCTGGTAGGCGCGCAGGGCCTGGGGCCGGTTGCCCTGCCGGGCGTAGGCCAGCATCTTCCAGCGGTAGGCGCGCTCCCAGCACGAGTCGCGCGCGAGGATGCGCTGGCAGACGTCGAGCGCGTCGTCGTAGCGGCCGCGCTCGACCAGGGCCTCGGCCAGCCGGTCGGCGGCGCGCAGGTAGAGCGAGAGCAGGCGCTCGCGCTCGGCGCCGGCCCAGTCTTCGTACAGCGCGTCGGGCAGGTAGTCGCCGCCATACAGCCGCAGCGCCGCCAGGAGCTGGTCGGTCGCGGGGCCGGGGGGGTCGCGGTCGAGCTGCCGCAGCCCGGCCTCGCAGGACTGCTCGAAGCTGGCCACGTCGAGCCACACGTCGGCCTCGGGCCGCAGTCGGTAGGAGATGCCCTCGCGGATGACGAACGCGAACGGCGTGTCGGCGATGCGGGCGGGCTCGATCGCCTTGTTCATGGCGGTCAGCGCGACCTTGAAGTCGCGGATGGCCGCGTCGGGCTTGAGGTGCGGCCAGAGGTGCTCGATGATCTCCTCGCGCTGTAGCCAGCGGCCGCGCCGGCTCAGCAGGAGCTGGAACAGCTGGCGGGCCTTGTCGCGCTGCCACTCGCGCGGCTCGATCTCCTGCGTCGCCGCGCCAGACTCGAAATGCGCCCAGCGTCTGCACGCGCAGCTGGTAGCCGGGGTGCACTTGGATGCCCGGCATACCGATGCTGGCCAGCAGCCGGGCGACGTAGGCCGGCCGGTGGCGCGCGCGCGCGGCGATCAGCAGCGGCACGACCCGGCGCGGGTCGGGCGGGCCGAGCAGCGACGGGGCGGTGAACAGGAAGTCGTAGCCGTTGGCCTCGCACAGCGCCAGCAGGTCGGCCACGCAGGCGTCGAAGCGCTCGCTCTGGCGCAGGTCGAGGTAGACCAGGCAGAGCCAGAGCCGCGTGGCCGCGCGCCCCAGCCGGTCGCCGCAGTCGCGGAAGGCCAGTTGCGCGCGCGCCAGAATCTCGAGCGCCTCGTCGTGGCGGCCGGCCAGCGCGCAGCTGGCGCCCAGCGCCAGCTCGGTCAGCGCCACCAGCCAGTGGTCGCCGGCCCACTCGGAGACCTCGATCCCCTCGGCCGCCGCGCGCCTGGCCGAGTCGAGGTCGCCGAAGAAGCCGTAGGCGCGGGTCAGGCCCCACATCGCCTCGGAGCGGATGCGCCGCACCGCCAGCCGGTCGCCGAGCGCGATCGAGGTCTGGTAGCTGCGGATGGCCTCGTCGGGCGTGCGCCGGCCGTCGGGCTGGCTGGCGGGGCCGCGCCGCAGCTGCTCGGCGTGCGCCCGCCGCGTGTACGCGACGGTGGTGACGAACGGCGAGCCGAGCCGCTCGCCCAGCGCGATCCCCTCCATGGCCAGATCCAGCGCGCGGCCCGCCTGTCCGCGCAGCGCGTGGATGAGCGAGAGGATCAGCACGGTCTCGCGGTGCGACCGGGGCGGGTGCAGCTGCCCGCGCTCGGCCGCCTGCCGCTCGGCCTCGGCCCAGACCTCAAGGATGCGCTGGGCTTCGTCCAGCCGGCCGGTGCGCAGCTGCACCCGCACGCTGAGCACGTCCTGGTCGGGCGGCTCCTCGCGCAGGGCCCGCGCGCCCGAGCGCAGCGCCTCGGCCTCGTCGGGCTTGCCCATGTTGAGCTTGTTCTCGGCCAGCAGCTCGATCAGGCGCGCGTGCGACCCGCGGTCGCCGCTGCTGTCGCTCAGGCGCAGCGCCTCCTCAAGCAGACTCTCGGCCTGGGCCGGCCGCACCGTGTCGAGGTAGACCAGCGCCTGCCCGCGCAGGGCCCGGCTGACCCCGGCCAGGTCGCCCCAGGCGCGCCAGATCTGCTCGGCGCGCATGTAGCACTCCAGCGCCGGATCGAATGCGGTGCGCAGGCGAAACACATCGCCCAGGTGCACCTGCAGGCGCGGGTGCGCGGCCAGCACCTCGGGCGGGATCGCCCCGATCCAGGCGGCGACCGTGTCGAGCCGGCCGGACTGCAGCGCCGGCTCGCCGGCCCGGCCGATCGCCGCGGCAGCCGCGGTGAACTCGCGCGCGGCCAGCCAGTGGTAGATCGCCTCCTCGTCGTCGCCGTGGGCCTCGAAGAAGCGTGCCGCGCGGCAGTGTCGCTCGCGGTGCTCGCGCTCGTCGGCTTCGAGCCGCTGGCGCAGAAAATCGTGGAACAGGTGGTGGTAGCGGTAGTGCCGCTCGCCCAGCGCCACGACAAACAGGTCGAGGTCGTGCAGGCGGCCGAGCAGCTCGTGCGACGTGGGGGCGCGCGGCGGCGGGGCGGCGGGCAGCGCCAGCTCGCAGTCGCCGCGAACCGCGTCGCAGGCGGCCGGCGTCAGCTCGCGCAGCGCGGCAGTCTGGCGCAGGAAACCGGCCACCTCGGGCGGCTGGCGGTCGAGCACATCGTAGGCCAGGTACTCGAACAGCGCGACCAGCGAGGTCGGGCTCTGCGCCAGCAGGTCGGCGGCGTTGCGCGCGGTGCTGTCGCGCAGCCCCTGCCAGACCAGCTGCAGCGCGATCGGCCAGCCCTCGGTCTTGTTGGCGAGCGCGTCGACCTCGTCGGCCGAGAGCTGCATGCCGTAGGTCGTGTGGAACAGCGACTCGATATCTTCCGAGCGGAAGGCCAGCGCCTCGCGGCTGATCTCCAGCAGCTCGCCCCTGGCGCGCCAGCGCACCAGGTCGGGCCACGCCAGCGGGTGGCGGGTCGACAGGATGACGTGCAGGTCGGGCGGCAGGTAGGTGACGAGGCGCTGCATGAGCGAGTCGATCTCGAGCGAGCCGGCCACGAAGTGGTAGTCGTCCAGCACCAGCAGCGCCGGCCCGCGCAGCGACTCGTCCAGCGCGTTGATCAGCGCGTCGAGCGCCTGCGGCCAAGCGTCGGGGCTGCCGTCGCCGCCGCGCTCCTGCAGGACGGCCAGCGGCAGGTTGGAGAAGCCGGGCAGGGCCAGCCGGAAGGCCGCGATCAGGTACGACAGAAAGCGCTGCGGGTCGACATCGGTCTCGGCCACGCTGTACCAGAACAGATCGGTCGGCTCGGCGGCCAGCCCGGCCAGCGCGGTCGTCTTGCCGTAGCCGGTGCCGGCCTGCACGACCGTCAGGCGGTAGTCGAGCGCCTCGCGCAGCCGGGCGGCCAGCGCCGGCCGGGCGAGCAGGCGCTGGCGGAGCCGGGGCGGCGACAGCTTTGTGCTGAGGACCAGATCTTCGCGGCGCATGGGGTGGCACCCATCAGGTTTGGTTTGATTTGCTGAATTATCGCGGATCAGCGGGCATCGTGCAAGCTTGGCTCAGCCTGCCGGCTCCCACGGGATGGGGCTGACGTCGTCGTGGCGCAGCGTGCGGCCGCCGACGCGCCGGATGTGCATGATCAGGCGGCAGGCCGGGTCGGGGCAGGTCGCGCGCGCGTCGGTCTCCATCCAGTCGGCCGGGTGGTTCCTGCGCTGCTTGGCCGGCAGCAGCGGGATGACCGCCTGCAGCGCGTACAGGCAGAAGTCGGCCCCGTCGGGCAGCGAGATCTTGCCGCCGCGTAGGAAGAATGTATCGCCCACGTGCATCGCGCAGGTGCAGTGGCCCTCGATCGCCTCGACCACGACCGCCAGGTCGTACAGCTCGAACTCGTCGTCGCGCGGCGCCTGCTCCTGTGACATACTACCTTCCTTGTTGCGCGGGGGCGTGCCCGCGCGCCCCTTCGATGCGTTGGCGGCCCTCACCCCCCTGCCCCCCTCTCCCGTGGCCACGGGAGAGGGGGGATTCTTGGATGGTGTAGTCGTTTCGGCTCCGCCGAAACGACTACACCATATCACCCGATTGCGCCCGCGCGGCGCAGCTCGGGCAGGACGCCCTCGCCGAGCAGGCGCAGGCCCTCGGCCTCGCTCAGGCCGTGCGGGGTGCCGAACTCGACCCGCGCGACGCCGGCCTGGTACAGCGCCAGCGCCTGCTCGGCGACCTCGCCCGGCGTGCCGGCGAACGCCAGCCGGCGCAGCAGATCGTCGGAGACGTAGCTCGCCGCCAGGTCGAAGTCGTAGGCCGCCGCGGCCGCGTCGATCCGCGCGAGCAGCTCCGGGTCGAGGTCGAGCGTGCGGTCGAGCTGCGCGATGATCGGCAGGTACAGCGCGGCCTTGCGGCGGGCCAGCGACCGCGCCGCCGCGCCGTCGCGGTCGACCACCGTGACCGCGCCGACCACCAGCGCGATCGCGGCCGGGTCGCGGCCGGCCGCCTGGGCGGCCTGGTCTGCGGCGGCGCGCACCTGCGGCACCACGCCGGGGTTGGCCGTGCCGCCGATCTTGATCTCGGCGATCTGGCCGATGCAGGCGCGGATCGTCTGCGCGCCCCACGAGCCGAGCAGGAATGGGATGTCGGCGCGCGCGATCTCCCAGCGCAGCGCGTCGCCGCCGGCGAGCGGGAAGATCGTCCCGGCGTAGGGCTCCTTCGAGCGGCTGAGCAGGTGGCGCACGCACTCCAGCGCCTCGCGCAGCGCCGCGACCGGCCGGCTGGGCTCGACGCCGACGAAGTCGAGCCAGGCCCCGCGCGCCAGCCCGAGGTAGGCCCGGCCCTGCGAGGCCTCGTCGATCAGCGCGATGTTGGCGGCGATGTTGATCGGGTGGCAGGTGAACGGGTTGACCGCCGCCGGGCCGATCCGCACGCGGCGGGTGTGGCGCGCGATCTCCAGCAGCGGCAGCCATGCCGGCTGGTAGAGCATATCGTTGTAGACCGTGACGCCGTCGAAGCCGTACGACTCGGCGGCGGCGGCGAGCGCCCCGTAGGCCGCCAGCGGCTGGTCGGTCTGAAACGCGATGCTGACCGTGGGCGGTGCGATCACTGCCTGCTCCTGTCCCTGTATGCGGGTTGCTGGTGCTGCCGACTGCCAACTGCCGGTTGCAACCCGATAAGTATTTCCGCAATGCTAGCCAGGACCACGCACGGGCGCTCTGCCCGACGGACCGACGCCGAGGTAGCCCTTGGCGGTCTCCTCGTCGGCCAGGATGGCGGCCGAGCTGCCGTGGAACGCGACCTGGCCCTCGCGCAGCACGTAGCCGTAGTCGCACCAGCGCAGCACGCTGCGCGCGTTCTGCTCCACCACCACCAGCGTGATCCCGCTCGCGCAGAGCTGGCGCAGCTGGCGCAGGATGCTCGTCACCAGCAGCGGCGAGAGCGCGGCAGTCGGCTCGTCCAGCAGCATCAGCCGCGGCCGCGCCAGCCAGCCGATCGCGATCGCCAGCATCTGCCGCTCGCCGCCGCTGAGCTGCCCGCCGCGCTGGCGCTGGCGCTCGGCCAGGATCGGGAAGACCTCGAAGGTCTGCGCCAGCGCGCGCTGGGCCGCGGCCCGCTCCATCCGGCGCACCGCCAGCGCCAGGTTGTCGTGGACGGTCAGCGACGTGAAGACGTTGCGCGTCTGCGGGACGTAGGCCACGCCCAGCCGGCTGATCGCCTCGGTCGGCAGCCCGGCCAGCGACACGCCGTCGACCGACAGCGCGCCGCCGAACACGGTCGTCAGCCCGAAGACCGTCTTGATCAGCGTGCTCTTGCCGCTGCCGTTCGGCCCGATGATCGCCACGAACTGGCCCGGTTCGACCGCCAGGCTGACCTCGTGCAGCACGGCCAGCTTGCCGTAGCCGGCGCTCAGGTCGTCGATCTTCAATATGCTCATCTGTCATCTCTGGTTGCGCGCGCTCGCAGGCTACGCCCGCGAGCGCGCGCAAAAAAGGGCTTTCGCGGGGGCGGTGCAACCGCCCCCGCCGCCTGGGTCGCGTGAGGCCTACGTCGGCGTACGACCCTCAACCCCCCTTCCCGCCTGCCGGAGAGGGGGTAGGGGGTGATCCGGCACATCAGCGCGCCAATGAACGAAACCCCGCGCGAAGGCGCCCGAACTGCCCGCGGCGGCGGGAGCGTGGGCGGGCGAGTCACTCGCCGAAATAGATCTCGCGCACCTCGGCGTTGGCCGAGACCTCGGCCGGGGCGCCGTGGGCGATCACGCGGCCCAGGTGCATCACGTAGACCGAGTCGACGAAGTCGAACAGGATCTCGAGCCGGTGCTCGATGATCAGGAAGGTCAGCCCGCGCGTGCGGCGCAGCAGCTCGATCTGCTCGAAGATCTCGCGCGCCAGCCGCGGCGCCACGCCGGCGGTCGGCTCGTCCAGCAGCAGCATCCTGGGCTCGCCCAGCAGTCCGCGGCCCAGTTCCAGCAGCTTCATCTGCCCGCCCGAGAGGTCGGCGGCGAGCCGGTCGTAGTGGCCGCGCAGCCCGTACTGGCCCAGCAGATCGCCGGCCGTCTCCGCCAGGCCGGCCTCCTGCCGCCGCCACAGCCGGTGCAGCGGCGCGCGCGAGGGCCGCTCGCCGCGCTGGCGCCTGGCCGGCAGCAGCGCGTTGTCCAGCACGGTCATCCGGAAGAACAGCGAGGGGTCCTGGAAGCTGCGCGCCAGCCCCAGCCGGAACACCGCGTCGGCCGAGCTGGCCGAGATGTCGTGGCCGCCGAACTCGATCCGGCCGGCGTCGGCGCGCAGCCCGCCCGAGATCAGGTTGAACAGCGTGCTCTTGCCGCTGCCGTTCGGCCCGATCAGCCCGACGATCCGGCCCTCGGGCACCTCGAGCGAGACGCCCTGGACGGCCTGCAGCTGCTCGAAGCGCTTGCTGACCTGCTTGAGCGTGAGAAGCGCGCTCATCTTCACCTCCGCGCGCCCGGTGCCGCCGCCGTGGGCGGGTCGGCCTGCGCCAGCACGATGTCGTGCGCGGTCGTCGTGCGCGTCCGCTCGGGCAGCAGCCCCTGGCGCCGGTAGCGCAGCATCAGCAGCAGGATCAGCGCGAACAGGATGTAGCGCACGTAGTTGAACTCGAACCGGCCGCCCAGCGAGTTGAGCCAGATCGCCGCGATCGCGGTCGCGCGGTTCAGCAGCGTGACGACCAGCGCGCCCAGCAGCGCGCCGCGGTTGCTGCCGACCCCGCCCAGCACGACCATCACCCAGACGTCGAGCGTCAGGCCGACCGCGTAGTCGTTGGTGTTCACGAAGCCGAGGTTGAGCGCGAACAGCACGCCCGCCAGCGCCGCGATCGCCGAGCCGATCAGCATCACCTGCGCGCGGATGCGCGGCACGCGCTTGCCCAGGCTGAGCGCCACGCGGTCGTTCTCGCGCACCGCCTTGAGCAGGCGGCCGTAGGGCGAGCGCACCAGCCGCTCGCAGAAGACGTAGACGACGGCGGCCAGCGCCAGCACCAGCGCCGCGAACGCGGCCGAGGCCAGCGTCGGGCTGGGCAGCCCGACGAACGGCTGGGCGATCCCGGCCAGGCCGTTCTGCGCGCAGATGATCGGCTCGTAGCCGCGCACCACGATCCGCACGACCTCGCTGCCGACCAGCAGCACCAGCGCCAGGTACCACTCCTCCTTCACGCGCAGCGCCGGGTAGGCCGCCAGGTAGCCGGCCAGCCCGCCGACGACTAGGGCGACCAGCAGCGTGATCGCGAGGTTGAGCAGGCCGGCCGCCGAGATGCCACCGATCAGGCTGGCCCGCAGCTGCAGCGCCTGCGCCAGCGTCGCGCCGCACGGGTAGATCGGCGCGCGGCCGGCCAGCAGCGGCAGCAGGCGCGTGTAGGTCACGCCGGCCGTGTACGCGCCGATCGAGACGAACAGCGCCTGGCCGAAGTTCGGCACGCCCGCGACGCCGTACTCGAGGTTCAGGCTTAGGGCCATCAGCGCCGAGATGCCGAAGAAGGTCGCCAGCGCGATCGCGGTCGCGAGGTAGTCGATATTCATGGGGCTGCGCCGGTCATTGGTATGCGGTTCCTCTTTTTGTCCCCCGCGGGGGCGGGTTTTCTTTCACACGACCGTGGTGCGTTAGTATACCCCTCCCCCTTGCCCCCTCCCCTGTCAGGGGAGGGGGGATTCTTGGCCGGTGTCGCGGTTTCGGCGGAGCCGAAACCGCGACACCGGCCAGTGTTTGCCCGCTTGGCAGGGGCAGCGTGACGATAAGCGGGCGCTACTCGCTCGCCTCGGCGGGGGCCGGCGCGGGCTGCGCGCGCAGCCGGCCCCGGCTGGCGCCGAAGCCGGTCAGGCCCTGCGGCCGGAACAGCAGCACCAGGATGATGATCACGAACGGGATCGCCGGCTTGAAGCTGAAGTCCAGCCCGAGGCGGAAGTTCAGCAGCTGCATCAGGGTGTTCTCGGAAAAGCTGACCACGTATGCGCCCAGGATCGTGCCGCTGAAGCTGGTCATGCCGCCGAGCACGGTCGCGGCGAAGATCGACAGAATGGTGACCCAGCCCATCAGCGGGCTGACCGAGGTGTAGAGCCCCCACAGCGCGCCCGCCACGCCGGCGAGGCCGCCCACCAGCAGCCAGGTCAGGTCGTGCACCCGCTCGACCGGGATGCCGATCACGCGGGCCAGCGCGAAGTTATCGGCCAGCGCGCGCATCTCGCGGCCGAGGCCGGTGCGGCTCAGCAGCAGGCTCAGCAGGGCCATGAGCGCCAGCGCCGTGGGGACGCTCCACGCGAACAGGTTGGTCAGCACGATGCCGGGCGCATTGTACCAGATCTGCACCGGCACCTGGATGCGCTTGTCGAAGTAGCCGTAGCGGTCGACCAGCAGAAAGATCGCGTAGCGCAGGATCATGCCGACCGCGAACGAGGCCAGGATCATCGTGTAGGTCGAAGAGCTGCGCTTGCTCAGCGGCCGGAAGACGGCGCGGTGGGCCAGCAGCGCGACGATCGCGGAGCCGGCGAACGCCAGCGCCAGGATGAGCGGTAGGCTGGCCGAGATCTTCGTCGAGGCCAGCAGCGCCACGTAGGCGCCGACCGTGATCAGCTCGGCGTGGGCGAAGTTCGGCAGCCGCACCACCGCCATCGTCAGCGTCAGCCCGAGCGCCATGAGCGCGTACATGCTGCCGACCTGGATCGAGCGAATGAGCGAGTCGAAAAAGAGCGTCGTTGGCAAGCCAGGTTCTCCTCGGTAAACCATGCCCCGAGCAAAGTGTATTCCGAATGGCACATTTGTCAAAAGCAGGTCACTGCGCGTATACTAAGCGCCATCAGCCGAAGCAGGTCGAATTCATTAGGATGCGCCCAGGATGCGCCGCCGCTCGCACGAGCCGCGAACGGTGTGTTCGATTCTCTCCCCAATGCGGCCTAGCGAATGATACCCTGCCGCGGTCCGTCCGCCGCGCGAACGTCGCCCATGTCTGCTCACCAATTGTCCAAGGAGGATCACCAGTATGAAACGCCTCATTCCAGTGGGGTTGCTCGTCGTAGCCCTGGCGCTCGCCGCCTGCGAGCAGGCGCCCGCGTCAGCGCCGACGGCGGCCCCGGCTGCTGCGCCGACAAATGCCCCCGCCGCCGCCGATGCCCCGACCGCCGCGGCCGCGCCGGCCGCCGGCGCCCCGGCCGGCAAGCAGGAGTACACCCTTGGCGTGGTCCTGCCCTTCACCGGCTCGCTCGGCAAGTTCGGCGTCGGCTTCCGCGAGGGGGTCGAGCTGGCGGTCGAGCAGATGAACGCTCAGCTCGCCGCGGCCGGCTCGACGATCAGCTTCAAGACCGCCAGCGCTGACACGACCGGCACGCCCGACGGCGCGGCCAAGGCCTTCCAGACGGTGGTGCAGACCAGCGGCGCGCAGGTGGTGGTCGGGCCGCTCTCGACCGGCGAGGTCCTGGGCGCCAAGCAGTTCGCCGACCAGAACAAGATCGTGATCGTCGCCCCGGCCTCGACCGGCATGGCCGGCGCCATCGCGGACGATTTCATCTTCCGCGTGCTGGACCCGCCCGACAGCTTCGCCGGCCAGGCGTTCGTCGGGATCGCCAAGGCGCGCGAGTACAAGAACGTGGTCGTGCTGCACGTCGACGACCCGTTCGGCAACGGCCTGGTGGACATCTTCAAGCCCGGCTTCCAGGCCGCCGGCGGCGGCGAGGTCGCGACCGTCAAGTACACCGCCGACGCGCCCGACCTCTCGAGCGAGGTCACCAAGGTCAGCTCCGAGATCACGCGCCTGTCCGGCTCGGGCAAGACCGCGTTCTTCTGCGTCTGCTTCCTGGGCGACGCGCAGAAGGTCGTGCAGCTGGCCTCGGTCGACCCGGTGCTGTCGACCGTCGACTGGCTGGGGGTCGAGAACTTGCGCTCGAAGGACCTGCTGGCCGACGCGACGGCGGCGGCGTTCCTGCCGAAGGTGAAGCTCACGGCGGTGTCGTTCGCCGGCACGCAGAACCCCAACACCAAGCCGTTCGTCGACTCCTACGCGGCCAAGTTCGGGCACGAGCCGGGGCCGTTCACGAACTACGCCTACGACGCCGCCAACATCGCCATGCAGTCGATCATCTTCGCCGGCAACAACGGCGCGGCGGTCCAGAAGATTCTGCCGTTCATCGCCAGCCACTACGTCGGCACCGAGACGCAGGCCTTCCTGGACAAGAACGGCGACCAGGCGATCGCCAACTACGGCATCTATCAGATCAAGGCCGACGGCTCCGACTTCGACCAGGTCGGCACCTACGACGGCGTCTCGGGCAAGGTGACCTTCGAGACCAAGTAGCGTCTTCTTGCCCTCACCCCCCTGCCCCCTCTCCCAGCCGGGCGAGGGGGGGGGGCACAGAATGGCGGTGTGGTGCGGCCGCGCAGCGGCCGCACCACACCACCAAAATTATAACCCCCGCCCCTGGAAGGGGGTGGGGTCCGAATCACACAGCATCCCGGAAATGGGGCAGCACCGCGCGCCCGAGCAGCCGGATGGCGGCGAGCGGGTCGGGGCCGAGCGGCGGGCCGAAGCTCAGGTGGTCGGCGCCGGCGCGCGCCAGCGGCTCGAGCCGCGCGACCACGTCGTCCGCCGCGCCGACCACGCCGATCGCCAGCATGCGCTCGTCGACCATGCCGTAGGCGCGCGGCTCGTCGCGCTCGACCATCAGCGCCTGCTCGATCGGCGCGAAGTCGGCGCGCGCCAGCCCCAGCCGCTCCAGGATGAGCGGGCTGAGCGCGTGGCCGTAGTAGGCGACCTTCTGGGCCAGCGCGGCGCGCGCGGCGGCGCGGTCCTCGTCCAGCGAGACCCACACGCACGCCGCGAGGTCCAGCGTGCCCAGGCCGAGGTCGCGCGCCGCCAGGCCCTCCTCGATGTACGGCCGCACGCCGAAGTAGTGTTCGGGCGGGAACAGCAGCGGCAGCGCGCCGTCGGCCAGCTGGCCGGCCAGCCGCAGCATGCCGGGGCTCATCGCGCCGAGGTAGATCGGCGTCACGCGCGGGGCCGTGAAGCGCAGGTAGGCCTCGCCGCTCCAGCGCCCGAGCGGCCCGTCGAGCGGGCCGCGCTCGCCGCGCAGCATCGCCCGGATCGCGCGGATCGTCTCGCGCACCGTCGCCAGCGGCCGCGCCTGCGCCAGGCCGACCCAGCCCAGGAAGTCGCCGGCGCCGGCCGCCAGGCCCAGGTTGAACCGGCAGCCGCTCAGCTCGTCCAGCGTCGCCGCGAGCATCGCGATCTCGCTCGGGTGGATCGTGTAGGGGTTGAGGATGCAGGTGCCGATCTGGATGCGGCTGGTCGCCCCCGCCACCGCGGCGAGGATCACCGGCGCGCTGCGCAGGAACAGGTCGTTGCTGACCCAGATCTGATCGAAGCCGGCCTGCTCGGCCGCCCGCGCCAGCGCGACGTACTCCGCGACGGCCAGGTCGTTGTTCAGGCGCAGGCTAAAGCGCATCGCCCGACCCGACAATCGCCTCGGCCTCGATCTCGACCAGGTACTCCGGGCCGACCAGCTGCGCCTGCACCAGCGTGTTGACTGGGCGGATGTCCGCGAAGCGCTCGCCGTGCACCCGCGCGACCGCCTCCCAGTCGGCGATATCGCGCACGTACACGCGCGTCCGCACGACATCGCGCAGCGCGCCGCCGAGCTGGCCGATCGCCGCCTCGATCTTGTCGATGATGAAGCGCGCCTGCGCGGCCGGGTCGCCCGCGCCGACGAGGCCATCCGGCCCGGTGGCGGTCGTGCCCGAGACGAGGATGCGGTCGCCGACCCGCACCGCACGCGCGTAGCCGGCCAGCGCCTCCCAGTGCGTCCCGCTCTGCACCGAGGATCGCTTGACAGATTGACTCATAGGTTGTTCCTTCCTTCTGCCCCTGCGGGCGCCTTGCTCGATGATCCTTGCTGCCCTCACCCCCTGCCCCCTCTCCCAACGGGAGAGGGGGATTCTTGGCGGGGTCGGGGTTTCGGCTTCGCCGAAACTCTGCCATCGGCAGTGTTCACTCCCACGCAGGGCTACAGGAGCTGTACCGACTACTGCCGGCTGACTACCGACTACCGGCACTAGATCGCCCCGCGGCCCTTCAGCTCAAGGTACTTGTTGATCACGCTGATGGTCAGCTGGTCGGCCGGCACGTCGATCGTGAGCACGCCGCTGCGGTTGAGCGTGTCGAGCACGATCTGGCGCTCGTCCAGCAGCATCTCGGCCACCGCGCGCTGGTAGACCGCGTCGGAGTCGGCCGGCGGCTGCGCGGCCAGCCGCGTGATGTTCGGGTCGGAGATCACCACGCACAGCGGCAGGTGGCGCTGCGCCAGCCGGGCCATGTGGGCGATCAGCGGCCGGGCCGCCTCCAGCGTGACCAGGTCGGTGAATACGATCACCAGCGAGCGGCGCTTGTGCTTGACGCCCAGGTAGGCCAGCGCCTGGGCGTAGTCGGCCTCGACCGCCTCGAACTGCACGTTGTAGAGCGCCTCGAGCATGCGGTAGAACTGGCCCTTGCCGCGCCGCGGCGCCAGGTAGGTGCGCACGTCGTCGGCGAAGGTCAGCAGCCCGACGTGGTCGCCTTTGAGCGAGGCGACGTACGAGAGCAGCAGCGCGGTGTTGATCACGTAGTCTAGCTTGGCCAGGCCATTCCCCGAGCCGCTCGCGGGGTCGCCGACCGGCGGGCGCATGAGCCGGCCGGTGTCGATCACGCTCATGATGTACTGGCTGCGCTCGGTCTCGTACTCGGCGGCGATCGGCTTGCCGCGCCGCGCGGTGGCCTTCCAGTTGATCCGCCGGAACTCGTCGTCGGTGTTGTACTCGCGCAGCCGCTCGAACTCGGTCCCGGCGCCGAACTGCCGCGCCGCGCGCAGGCCGATCTCGGACAGCAGCCCCTTGCGCGCCAGCAGGTCGTACTTGCGGATGTCCAGCACGTTCGGGTAGACCTTGACCTGCGCGGCGGCCGGGTAGCGCGCCTGGCGCACGAACGTCTTCAGCGCGCTGACGTAGCGCAGGTTGATGTCGCCGAAGCTGTAGTCGCCGCGCTGCAGCGGCCGGACGTGGTAGCGCACCTCGCACAGGTCGTAGGCCGGCGCCTCGCCGTGCGAGACGACCGTGCCGCCGCTAAACTGGTATGGGTACTCGTCGCGCAGCTGGAAGCGCAGCGCCCGGCGCCCGCGGTTCGCCAGCAGCAGCGTCACCAGGTTGTCGGCGCCGAGCGAGAGCTTGGTGTCGTTGATCCGCTCGACCTCGATCTCGGACGGCCTGGTCGTCACGAAGTAGTCGGCCGCCACCAGCGCGCCCACCGCCGCGGTGTAGGCCAGCGCGAGCCACAGCAGCGCGGGCGCGATCGCCGCCCCCGCGACCAGCAGCGAGCCGAGCAGCAGAAATAGCAGTAGTCGGAGCGTCGGAATCATAGGGCTAGCACACCTCAAAATCCTCAGATGTTGATTGACGACGGACGACGGACGACGGACGATAGACGATGGTAGTGCCCTCAATGTCTATCGCCCATCGTCTATCGTCATAGAAATACTTTTGTGGTGCTGGCCACTGACTACTGGCTACCGGCCCTAGCGCCACCACTCGGCGAGCCACGCCACGACCCGCTGGTAGTTCGGCAGCCGCTCGGCGACGAGCAGGTAGCGCAGGCATGCCAGCCCGCTCAGCCCGACGAAGGCGTAGCTCAGCGCGGCCTGGAGTCGCCCGGAGTGGGTTTCGTGCATCATTGAACCTCGAACAGCCTGAAACCGTCGCCGCCGTCGAACAGCAGCCGCGCCCGCCGGTCGCCCGCCAGCGCCGCCGCCTGCCGGCTGTCGCCCCGCACGAACGCGTACTGCGCGCCCGCCGCGCGCAGGTCGTCCACGTACCGCTGCGCGTCGCTCGTGATCACCGAGATCACCCGCCGCTCGAAGCGCGCGCCCCACAGCGGGTAGATCAGCGCGACGCTGTTGCCGTACGCCAGCGTCGCGCCGTCCGGCACGAGCCGCGCGACAGCCTGGTAGCCTGGGCCGAACGTGCCCGGGTCGAACTGCATGCCCGTGCGCTGCTCGTCCGGCAGCGCGGCGAAGGCGCGGATGCGCCGCACGGTGAAATAGGTCTGATCGACGCTGTTCAGGACGGCGAACAGCGCCAGCGCGACGCACAGGATCTGCATCCAGCCGCGCGCCCAGGACTTCAGCTCCCGCGCGACGGCCGCGACTGCGCAGCCGCCAAGCGCCAGCAGAAACAGCTCGTAGCGTGGGATCCAGTTGAGCGGCAGCAGCGCCAGCACCAGCGCGTGGGCTGCCAGCAGCGCCAGCGGCAGCCACTCGCGCCGCACGATCGAGCGGCCGGCCCACAGCAGCACGCACGGCAGCGCCACGCAGGCCCACAGCGGCCCCAGCCCGGACAGCCGCGAGTCGACGCTGAAGCCGCTGTCGCGGTCGAACCAGGCGTACAGCAGCCGCCGCCAGCCCGGCAGCGCCCCGACCACCTTGAGCGAGACGTCGCCGCCTTCGAGCGCCGACCTGTCGATCGGTCCGGGGAATACGGTGTAGCCGGCGAGCCGCACCGGAAACGGGTACAGCGGGCTGCCGAGCGTCGCCCAGTTGAGCGCGTACCAGTAGCCGCCGGCGGCCAGCGCCCCGCCGGCGAACAGCGCCAGCATCTGCGCGGCCTGGCGAAGATTGCTCCCCCGCAGCTGCGGCAGCAGCAGCAGCCCCAGCGCAACAGCGGAGATCGGGCCGCTGTACTTGATGCCCAGGATCAGCCCGGCCAGCAGCCCCAGCAGCAGGCTGCCGGCGCGCGGGCCAGGGCCGGCGCGGCCGGCGCGAACCGGGATCGCGTAGCAGATCGCCGCGGCCCACAGCCCCCCGTTCATTAGGTCGTTGTAGGTGGTCTTCATGATGATCAGGGTGTCCGGCGCGAAGCAGAACACCGCACTGCCCAGCAGCGCCTGCTCGGGCGCCGCCCCAAGCCGCCGGCCCGCCGCGTACACCGCCAGCCCGCCGATCAGCGCAAACGGCAGCATTGACAGGTCGGCCAGCGAGTCGCGGTGCAGCCAGATGCTGTTCCAGACGGCGAACAGCTCGCCGTTCTTGGGGTAGGCCGCGATCCAGGGATTCGCGCTCGCGATCGGGCCGATCCGCTGCGACTGGACGATCGTCGCCACGATCGGCATATGATAGTAGTGCTCGTCGAACGAGTAGGGCGGGAAAATCAGGCCCAGGAAGATCGTCCAGCCTAGCCAGGCGACCAGCAGCAGCGCCAGCGCGACCAGCGGCGCGCCCCGCACAGCAGCGCGCGCCCCGCGCAGCAGCGCGCGGGCCAGCTGCGCCGGGGGGGCACGCATCCGGCGCCAGGCAGCCAGCGCGACCGCGCCGGTGATCAGCAGGTTGAGCGCGCCTAGCCAGGCCGGCGCCAGCAGCCCGAGCAGCCCCAGCAGCAGCAGCGAGAGCGTCACCTGCGCGCACCAGCCGACCGCCGCGGCCAGGCCGGCCTCCGCCAGACTCCACGAGTTGGTCAGCAGGCAGGCCAGCCAGGCGGCGTAGATGACCAGATTCAGCCCCCCGACCAGCAGCAGGCCGGGAATGTCCAGCGACATGCCGGTCCATCCTTGCGCTACCTGGGCACCTCGACCTTGGCCAGAATCCGCGTCATCGCCGTATCCGCGCTCAGGCCCTCGATCTCGGCCTCCGGCTTGAGGATGATCCGGTGGCGGTAGACCGGCCGCACCAGGAACTTGACGTCGTCGGGCACCACGAACGCGCGGCCCTGCATCGCCGCCCAGCTCTTGGCCGCCAGCAGCAGCCCGATCGAGGCGCGCGGCGACCCGCCCAGCAGCAGATCCAGGCTCTTGCGGCTGGCCTGTGCGATGTCGGTGATGTACTTGAGGATGCCCTCGTCGACCTGCACCGCGCCGATCTCCTCCTGGCAGCGCGCCAGCGTCTCGGGCGTCACGCCGCCCTGCAGGTCGGCCCGCTCCAGGTGGCGCGCGTCGAAGCCGTGGTGGTAGCGGCGCAGCACCTCGATCTCGACCTCCTGGGGCGCGTAGTCCACCAGCACCTTGAACAGGAAGCGATCCAGCTGGGCCTCGGGCAGCGGGTAGGTGCCCTCGTACTCGACCGGGTTCTGGGTCGCCAGCACGAAGAATGGCTCGGGCAGCGGCAGCCGCTGGCCCTCGATCGTCACCTGGCGCTCCTCCATAGCCTCCAGCAGCGCGCTCTGGGTCTTGGCCGGCGCGCGGTTGATCTCGTCGCCCAGCAGCACGTTGGTGAAGATCGGCCCCTGGTGCAGCCGGAACTGGCCGCTGCCCATCTCGAACACCTGCGTGCCGACCACGTCGGACGGCATCAGGTCGGGCGTGAACTGGACGCGCTTGAACTCGGTCTGCGTCAGCGCCGCCAGCGTCTTGGCCATCAGCGTCTTGGCGGTGCCGGGCACGCCCTCCAGCAGCACGTGCCCGCCGCTGAATAGCGCGATCAATAGCTGGCTGAACGGCTCCTCCTGGCCTACCAGCACCTTGCCGGCCTCGGAGCGGATGTGGTTGGCGGTGTCCTGTGTGATCATATGTCTCCCAAGCAGTCGGCGGTCGGCGGTCGGCGGTCGGCGTAACGGCAATGTTACTGCCGGCTGGAAACTGCCGACTGCGCGGCGTCAGTCGCTCTCGCTACGTTTTCTTGTGACCATACCTGCACTCGATCGGCCAGCTCCGCCCCATCATACGCGGCCCGGTTGCGCCGGTAGAGCAGCGCCATCCAGATCGGCAGCGGCGGCAGGATGACAATCAGCCCGAGCAGCCACGCGCCGATCGCGCTGGCCTGGACCACCGGCGAGTCCTCGCCGAGCGCGTAGGCCAGCGGCAGCGGGAGCAGCGTGCCGATCGTCGCCGTCACCGTCAGGCCGACCGCCGCGACGAGCAGCGCGGCCAGGCACCAGACCAGCAGGTTGCGCCCGAAGCGGTAGCCGATCAGCGCCAGGCTGCGCCCGAGCGTCTCGCCGAACGGCCGTGTCTCCTGCACCCACGGCTGCAGCCCGTAGAACAGCCCGCTGCCGGTCGCGCCGACGATCGTCAGCGCGGCGAAGAAGCCGAGCGCGGTCACTCCCAGCAGCGCCAGGATCGCCGGCACGGCGCTGATCGAGCTGGTCGTCGCCCCGAGCAGCGACGCCGCCAGAACCCCGACCACATACAGCGGGCAGATGCACAGCGCGCTCAGAAACGAGGAGACGATCTGCGAGACGATCGCGTAGATCACCGTGAAGCAGCCCATGCCGGCAGCCCGCAGCGGCCGGATCGCCATCACCTCGCGGAAGCGCACCGGCCGGCCCTCGGCGGCCGCGCCCGCCGCGCGCGACAGCCCGCCGACCAGGTAGATCAGCAGCGGCAGCAGCAGCAGCGACGCGCCCAGCGACAGCAGGACCGCCCAGATCGGCTCGACCCACGAGCTCGCGACGACGGTCAGCCCGGCCGCGATCGCCACCGGCACGAACCAGCTGGCCATGATCAGCAGGAAGCCGACGAAGTTTCGCCGGTACAGGCTGAGCCCCTCGTCGAGCAGCGCGAGGATCGGCTGGAGCGCGTCAGACATGCAGCTGGAACTCGAGCTTCAGGTCGTCGTCGCCAATCCGGATCTGCGCCAGCCGCACCACCAGCTCGGCCGCCGGCTCGCCCGGGATCTCGAAGCGGGTCGGCACCTGCACCAGCGGGATGCTCGGCACGGCCTCGATGATCTTGCCGACCAGGTCAGTCGCGACGCGGCCCGGCAGCGGCGGCGTCACAATGCTCAGCTCGCCCTCGCGCACGCTCAGGAACAAGCGATCCTCCGCGTCGACCGACAGGCCGGCCCGCAGCTCGATCTGGATCGGGAAGGCGATCTTGCGCGGCAGCAGGTCGAGCCGCGCCCCGGCGCGGAAGGCGAACGAGCCGCGCAGCTTCACGATCACGCGCGCGCGGCCCTGCGCGAGGTCGAGCGCGACCGTCTCGCCGCGCGCGTTCACGTCGAGCCAGCGCTGCACCGCGAAGACGAACTCCTGGTTCCTGAAGTTGCTCTCGGCGTACAGCCGGACCGCGTGCTGCAGCGTGGTCTTCGAGATGCTGAGCGCGATGTCCGGAATCGCGGCCTGCTCGGCTACGGCCGGCTCGGGCTGGGCAGCCTCGACGGTCAGCACCTCTCCCACGACGGCCGGCTCGGGCGGCGGGGCAAGCTCCGGCAGGACGGCCTGCGGGCGATCGAGCACGGTGCGGCCCTCCTGGAGCGCGCGCAGCAGCTGCTGCGCCAGCTGGACGTCCTCTGTCGGGGCCGGCAGCAGCGCGTCGAAGAATCTGGGCATCAGGTTCAGATATCTGAACGCGTCGAGCGGGCTGATCATCATCAGCGACGCGAGCAGCGGATTGCGCGTCAGCGCCTGCTGAATCGCCTCCAGGTCTCGCTCGCTCAGAAAGAACCTGCTGAACATAGTTCGGACTCCAGTGCGTTGACGATGGACGATGGACGATGGACGATGGACGATGAACGATGAATGATGAACGATGAATGATGAACGATGAACGATGGGCGATGGACCGAAGACCAAGTTACCCTATCTTCTTTTCTCCTTGTCTCCTACCACGTCCCAAGCCCCTAACCCCACGTCACCTTGTCACCTTGTCACCTCGGCGGCCACGGCATCGGCCTCGGCGACGGCGCGCACCAGCTCGGCCTCGCTCGGCGCGTCGGCGCGCAGGCGCGCCAGCAGCGCGAGCAGCGCCGGCTCGTCCAGCGCGCGGGTGCGGGCCAGCTCGCGCACCAGCTCGGCGTCGGCGAGCTGCGGGCTGATGCCGGCCTTGCGCGCGATCCGCCGCTTGAAGGCGCCGTGATAGTGGCGCAAGATGTAGCCGCGCTTGCCGCCGCGCTGGAACAGGTCGGCCATGCTCTCGACGTACTCGGCGCTGCTGCGGCGCGCCAGCTCCTCCTTGAGCGGCACCGGCCGCCCGAAGCGCCGGCCGCTCAGCAGCAGGTAGAGCGCGATCACCGCGGCCGCGTAGGTCGCGCCCCAGCCCCACGGGTTGCCCAGCAGCACGCGCGTGGTCGAGGGCGGCGTGAAGAAGCCGTGGTGGAACTCGTCGAACTGGATGCGCCCGCCGGCCGGCACGCGCCGCAGCATGTTCAGCACCAGCGCGGCGTTTTGGGCGTCGCGCAGCCCCTCGTTCGTGAACGGAAAGCTCGTCGCGCTCAGGTAGGCGTAGCCGCTGCCCAGCTTGACCCCCGCCACCAGCACGGCGTCGGGCCCGCCCATCAGCGTGACGTAGTCGTCGCGGCGCGGCACCAGCACGCGATCGGCGCGCAGCTGGGCCGTGCCGGTCGGCGGCCGGTCGAGCGCCGGCTGGGCCGGCGCGGCCTGCTGGATCAGCTCGGTGGAGGTGTAGACCGCCGTGTCGAACTTGAGATCGTCGAGCAGCGCGTTGGGCGCGCCGAAGATCGCGCTGCCCTGGTCGGCCAGGATCAGCGTGCCGCCGCGCTCGACCCAGTCGAGGATCGCGCGCGACTGCGTGCGGCTGACCGGCTGGCTCGGGTTCAGCAGCACCAGCGCCGCGTCGCGCTCGTCCAGCTCGAAGGCGCGGTACTCCAGGCGCCGGCCGTCGTAGCCGATCTCGCGCGCCCAGCTATACAGCGCCAGCGCGCCCTCCGGCGCGCTCGAGTGCGTCGTCGCCGTCGGCGGGTCGCTTGGCGCCTGCTGCCGCCCCGGCCCCAGCGCGATGAACAGGATCAGCGCGACGAAGAGCCCTACGATGATGAATATGTCGCGGCGGTTCTTCAACGTCGATCTCGCCCAGGCAAGGAGACAAGGCGATAGGGAGGCAAGGAGAAGCCGATCACTCCTTGTCTCCTTGTCGCCTTGTCTCCTTGAGTTCCTGCCACCGGCTCACTCCTTCACCTTGTCACCTTGTCGCCTTGTCATCGAGTCTCGCTCTCGCGGCGCAGCTCCTCCACCTGTCGCTGGTAGGTCGCGAAGCTCTCGGCGTCGATCGGCAGGTGGCCGTACCAGACCCGGTCGAACGTCTCGACGATCGGCGCCATACGGGCGCGCAGGGCCGGGTTGTCGCGCACGCGGTCCAGATACTCGCGGTTGGTCAGCGCGCGGTCGTAGCGCAGGATGTTACGCTCGTCGAGCCACAGCAGCGCCGAGAGGTACATGTAGCGCACGGCGGTGCGGTAGTCCCCGCCGCGGGCCAGCCCGCCGGCCTGGTCGAGCGCGGTCCTGGCGGTCAGGTTGGCCTCGGGGTCGTCGTCGGTGGCGCGCGCCTCGGCGACCATGCCGCGCCGCAGGCCGCGCAGCAGGTAGAGGATCACGCCGAGCAGCAGCACTCCGCCGACGATGCCGATCGCCCAGGCGATCAGGCGGCCGTTCGACACAGTGGCGCGCCCGACCGGGCTGAGCAGCCGCTCGAGCATGCGCAGGAGCCAGCTGAAGAAATCGCTCAGCCAGCTCGGCGGCTGGGCGGACTCGGGGCGGGTGAACGGCGGCCGGGCGAGGATCTGCTCCAGGCGCGCGCGCGCGTCGGCTGGGGCTTCGCCGGGCGGTTGGGCCAGCGCGTCCAGGATCGCGCCAAGCCGCGCGCCGATCGCGGCCAGATCGGGCTCGGCGCTCCGCAGCGCCTCGGCCAGCCAGCGGTTGTCCACCGCGATCGCCGCGCCGTCGGGCAGGCCCACGCTGGTCGTGCCCACCAGGCGGCGGGCGGCGTCCTCCAGCCCGAGCCGGTCGCTGCGCTGCGCGGCGGCGAACGCCTCGCGCACCCAGCCGGTGTAGGTCGCCAGGTCGGGCGGCTGCGTCTGTGCCCTGGCGGCCGGAAGAACCAAGAGCCAGGCGCTGAGAACCATCAGCATCGACAGGGCGACAGCTCGCCAGGAATAACTCCTTCGGCTCGCGTCTCGCGTCTCGCGTCTCGCGTCTCTCAATGCTCGGTTCCCAATTCTGCGCTCTCGGCCATCAGCTCCAGGTCGTAGCCCTCTTTGCGCACGCGCAGGTCGTAGTAGAGCAGGGTGTAGATCGAAAACAGCAGCGGCAGCCCGAGGATCAGGCCAAGCTGCGAGACGAAGGAGGCGATCGCCTGGTTGCGCAGCTGCGCCGCCGCGCCGCCGCCGAACAGGCCCAGGCCAAACGTGACCAGCAGCGACGGGATCAGCGAGATGATGTAGGAGAGCACCAGCACCAGCACGAACACCAGCAGCGCCCGCCAGAACGACGTGCCGATCAGCCGCCAGCTGCGCCCGAGGCCGGCGAGCGGCCCGCGCCCCTCCAGCACGATCGCCTGCGTCGTCAGGATGAAGCGGATGAAGAAGAACAGTACGACCGGGATGAGCAGCACGATCATCGCGAGCACCGCCAGCAGGCCCAGCACCCCCGCCGCCACGCTCGCGCGCGGGCCGCTCAGCGTGCTGCCGAGCGCGACGATCCCGGCGGCCGAGCAGCCCGCGAACAGGCCGATCGTCGTCGCGCCGAGCAGAAACAGCAGCAGCGAGGAGGCCACCAGCGCCGCGTAGCGGCGCAGCCCCAGCTGGTACGACCCGAGGATCGAGACCGGCTGGCCCAGGTAGCTGCGCGCGATCGCGTTCGCCAGCGCGCCGGTGAGCAGGCTCTGGACGATCAGCGCCTGGAATACCGCCAGGCCGATCGTGATCGCGTAGAAGGTCAGGAAGGCGTTGAACGGAAACGCGCTGAGCGTGGGCGGCGAGCCGGGGCTGAAGATCGTCGAGCGCTGCGAGAAGCGCAGCACCTCGAGCGTCGCCTGCCGGCCGACGACGTACTGCAGCAAGAACTGCACGATCGCCATCGGCAGCTGCAGCAGCGCCACCACCCCCACGAAGGTGAGGAAGTGCTGGCGGTACAGCCGGAACGCGGCGTCGAACATATCGCCGATCGACATAGGGCGCAGGCGAGGTGCAATCTTCATAGCTGGCTCCGGTGCAATCTCTCGACGCGACCACCGGATTATAGCAGTAAGGCGGGGTTGGGGGCAAGCCGTTCGCGGGCATGCGGCGAGGTAGCCAACAGCTCAGGGCTAATGCCAAGCCAGCTCTAGCGGGGAGTGGGGGCGGCCTGGTCGCCCCTACATTGCCCCCTCAGCCTTTTGCACCAAACCGCCAGCTGATCTTGACATTGATGTTACTATAACTATATCTCACCTCAATGCTTCCCGATATTGTCTCACCCGTATGAGTTGGGGAATTGCCATTTGCCCCATTATGTAGCCTAAAGCAGGGTTCAATCGCGCGTGACCGTTGATTGCCCCAAAAGCGCAGGGGCGCTATCTATCGCGCCCGTACAGGGTCAATTCGAAATCCCTGGAATTGAACCATGCCTTAGCAAAGGAGAGGATGACAATGAAGCATGCCCATGACAATCGACGGAATTCGCAGCATAATCGTCTCATGTCGGAAAGAAACGATCAAAATAAGATTTTGACGCCATTGGTAACACCTCACAGCCAGCGTTCAGCTGGTATTTTAGAAATCGGCAATGTACTCAATCTGCAGCAGACAGTCGGAAATCGGGCTGTCAGCCGACTTATTGCGCGTGCGACCAAGCAAGAATTGGTGCGACCTTCATCTACCAACTCAAGAACCAGTCGCTCAGCTCATCAGAATGGATGTGGCTGTGCGACATGCACTACAGGAAGCTCCGTTCATAGATTAATACAACGTGTTCCAGCTGTCGCATTTACCGCTTTAGCGCCGCGTGCAGCTGGCACTGCTATTCCTACGGACGCCAACGGCAAATGGATTAAGCCAAGCTGGCTGAGAGGGGCGGCCAATGCCGCTTTCACAATGCGAACCGAGCTGGCTGGATACAAGGCTCCTGATTTTGTCTATAATAACCAGAATTTTTACAAGTGTCCTTTATGCCATAAGCTAGGTGATTTGAACGGCATGGGTGTCGATCATGTGATTGATTGGGCCGAATTCTGTGCGGGCGCGGCCGATCTCCAGCAGCTTGAAGCCAAGTTCCATGAGCTTGACAACATTCACCTTGTGCATGCTAACTGTAACTCTAGCAAGCAAACGGCTGACCTGTTTACTTGGTGGCAAGGAGCCAATATGACTAATTATATGGATCCAGCAGTTCTTATTAGAGTGCGCGCTGCCATTGAGCGAATCTACCAGACCACAGGTATCGATTGGCTTTATGAAGTCCCCGAGGGGAATCGCAAGATGCTGTTGAATGCACTGATTAAGCAGGCTGAAGCTGCAATCCAACAGGATGCATCGGCCTATTTGATGGCAAATGGCAAAATTGCTACTGCTACCGGTTATTGGTAGTACGATGGCGCTCATATAGCAATCCCAAATCATTTGTAAACAGCCGTGGGCCGTCTGCCCAGAACGGTTCTCGGTTCTTGGATCCCGGTTCTGATAGGATCGCTATATGATGAGCGCGTCGATCACCTTATCCCACGTGATCTCCGCGACCTGTCGCGGCCCGGCCGCGCCGAGCCGCGCCGCCAGCGCCGCGTCGGCGTATAGCGCGTCGAGCCGCGCCGCGATCGCCCCCGGCTCGGGCGCGACGACGAAGCCGTTCTGGCCGTCCTGCACGAACTCCAGCACGCCGCCCGCGTCGGTCGTGGTGACGACCGGGCGGCCCGCCGCGAGCGCCTGGACGGTGGTGAAGCCGTAGTCCTCGTCGAATGGGGCGTAGTAGACCGCCCGCGCGCCGGCGTACAGCTCGACCAGCTCGTCGTCGGGCACGTGGCCGCGGAACTGCGCCCGCGCGCCCAGCCCAAGCTCGCCGGCCAGCCGCTCGAGCCGCTCGCGCTCGGGGCCGGCGCTCATGAGCACGCAGCGGACCGGCGCGGAAGTCTGCGCGAGCGCCCGCAGCAGCAGGTCGATCCGCTTGGCCGCGTCGAGCCGCGCGTCGGAGAGGATGTAGTCGCCGTAGGGGCCGGCGCGCAGCCGCCCGGCGTAGCGGCTGGGCGGGTAGAGCGGCCGGCTCTCGAGGCCGTTGAAGCGCCGCAGCCGCGCCCCGACGTTGCGCGAGATCGTGTAGAGCCGGCGCGCCTCGCCGAGCGCCGCGCGGTCCATGCGCAGCAGCATATCGCGCACGGCGCGGTCCTCCGGCGTGTTGGCGAAGTCGCTGAACCGCGTGCCGTACCAGTCGTAGGCCTGGCGGTGCTGGTGCACCAGCCAGACCACCTTGCGCGGGTGGCGCACCGCGTAGGAGGGGAACTTGGTGCAGATCACCTGGTCGACCGGCTGATCGTTGACGCTCGACAGGTCGAGCAGGCGCCAGGCCAGCGCCGCGCGGCCGATCAGCTCGTGCGGCTGCCAGGCGAACGGCAGGCTGACCACGTCGACCGTGTGGCCGCGCTCGCGCAGCGCGTCGCGCAGGCCATCGACCAGCAGCTCGGCCCCGCCGCGCACGAACGGCACCTGGGTGGCGCAGATCAGAATGCGTTTAGACATAGTTGCTCATTGGATGCGCGTGCTGGATGTAGGCGCCACGCTTTTGAGCGTGGATCGCTTACGGTCAAATGCTTATAGCAGTGGGCCGTCAGCAGGAGCCAGTCGGCAGTACGACGGATGGCATCACAACGGCATCTCGTTCGTGCGTAGTGGCTCAATCCTTTTGCTCACAGCTATAGGCATGGTTCAACGCTAGGGATTTCGCCTTTGTACGGGCGCGCTATAGCGCGCCCCTGCGCCTTTGGGAGAATGAACGGTCACGCTCGATTGAACCATGCCTTACTAGCCGCCGGTCGCCGTCATCCGCCCGCTGCGGGCCAGGATCTCGAACAGCGCCGCCATCGCCAGCGTCGCGACGAACAGGAACGGGCCGAGCACCTCCAGGCCCGCCAGCCGCGCGAGCACGCCGACCAGGCTGGGCATGATCGCCCCGCCGAGGCTGGCCGCCGCCACCTGGAAGCCGACCCCATTGGCGGCGTGGCGCTGCCCGAGGTAGCTGGGCGTGGCCGAGACCAGCAGCGGGAACTGCGGCGCCAACGCCAGGCCCATCAGCGCGATCCCGCCGAAGCTTATCCAGGGCGCCAGGTTCAGCCAGATCAGCAGCGCGCTGAGCACCGCGCCGGCCATGCACCAGCGCAGCAGCGTGGTCGGCGCGACGCGCTGCACCGCGAAGCCGAACAGGATGCGGCCGAGCGTCAGGCTGGCCCAGTACAGGCTGATCCACGTGCCGGCCAGCGCGGTCGAGATGCCGCGCGACTCGGTCAGCAGGCTGTAGACCCAGCTGCCGGTGGTGACCTCGGCGCCGGTGTAGGCGAAGAAGATCACGATGCCGAGCCATGCCAGCGGCAGGCGCAGCGTCTCCGCCAGCGTCGCCCCGCGCGCGGGCGCGGGCGCGGAGGTGGCGGCCGGGGCGGGGGCCGGGTCGCTCCAGATCTGGCGGGTGAGCGCGAAGCACAGCGCCAGCGCCAGCTGGGCCGCGCCGACGATCCAGAAGCCGACGCGCCAGCTCAGGCCGCCGGCGATCACCGCGGTCATGATCGCCGGACCGAGCGTCGCGCCTATGCCGAAGCTGGCGTGCAGCCAGTTCATCGCGCGCGGGCTGAAGTGCGCGGCCGCGTGGGCGTTCAGGCTGCCGTCGATCGCGCCGCCGCTCAGGCCGGACACCAGGCCCAGCGCGACCAGCACAGGCCAGAGCGGCGCGGCGCCGGAGGCGATCAGCGCCAGGGCTGCCGCGCCACAGCTCAGCGCCAGCAGCACGCCGACGTTCATGAGCGCGAGCAGGCGACCGCTGATCGCGCTGGCGATCATGTAGCCGATGGTGTTGCCGATCAGCAGCACGCCCAGCGCGTCGAGCGGCAGCCCGAAGGTGGCGCGGATCGACGGCCAGGCCACGCCGATCAGGCTGTTGGCCAGGCCCAGCGCGACGAAGCCGGCGTAGGCCAGCAGCAGCGTCAGCAGCCCGGCGCGGCGCGCGGGCGGCGCCACGGCTGCAATTTGATTTGCCATAGTTCCTTCTTTTGTGGTTAGACAAGGTTTCGCCTAGCGGCGATCAGCTTTACAGTTGGGGAGGTGTAGAGGCGCCGAAGGCCCCTCCACACCTCCCCAACTGTAAGGTTCGCAAGAACCATGTCTTAAGAGCAGATCGCCTCGATCGTCCGGCGCGCCACGTCCTCCCAGCGGCAGGTCTCCAGCACGAATGCGCGCCCGCGGCGACCCATCGCCTCGCGCAGCTCCCGGTCGGCCAGCAGCAGGTCGAGCGCGGCCGCGAACTCGCCGAAGTCGCCGTACCACAGGCCGCCGCCGCTGGTCTCGGCGGCCTCGCGCGTGACCGCGCAGCCGGCGTGCACCAGCGCGGGCGTGCCCTGCAGCCAGGCCTCCATCAGCACGATCGAGAAGCTCTCGTGCAGCGACGGGTGGACGTACACGTCGGCGGCGGCGTAGGCGTCGTGCTTCTCCTGCGCGCTCAGGAAGCCCAGGTCGAGCGCGATCTCGGCCAGCGCCGGCGGCATGTCCAGCGCGTCGCGGCCGATCAGCATGAGCTTGAGCGGCGTGCCGCGGCGGGCCCAGTACTCGCGCAGGTAGATCAGCAGCTGCTGGACGTTCTTGCCGGGGTCGGAGCGGCGCCCCGAGTACATCAGCAGCGGGCCGCGCAGGCCGCGCCGCTCGCGAAAGTCCGCGCCGTCGCCGCGCGGCGCCAGGTCGATCCCCTCGCCGGCCACCACCACCCGCTCGGGCGGCAGGTCGTACAGCCGCAGCGCCAGCTCGCGCTCGGGCGGGCTGTTCGCCAGCGCGCGGCGGGCCTGGCGGAACATCCAGCGGTAGGTGCCGTAGCGCGCGTACGGCTCGTCGTGCAGGCACGGCAGCAGGTGCGCCCGCTCGCCGGCCAGCAGCGTGCCCCAGAAGCTGGTCGGGAACGGGTAGATCACGAACAGGAACTGCCGCCCGGCGCCCTCCGATGCGACCGCCTCAAGCAGCGCGTCGCTCGACACCAGCGCGGCCAGCAGGCGCCGCTCGTGGTCGGGGAAGTCCGGCAGCCCGGCGCCCAGGCCGCGCCGCGCGACCGCGGGCGGGACGTACGGCTCGCCGCGCGGCGGCGTCAGCGCGAACCGCCGCACCGGCACGCCGTCGAGCGTGTCGGCGCCCGCGGGGTAGTGCGGCTCCGGCGGCGCGAACGAGTCGCGGCCGGTGGTGGCCCAGACCTCGACCGGCGCGCCGGCGGCGTGGATGGCCGCCGCGAGCTGGCGCGCTTGGGTCTCCGCGCCGCCCGCGGTGTCGCGCCCGAACCAGGGAACCACTATCGTAATCGTATCTGGCATTGTGTATGGCAAGGTAACAGGTGACAGGTGACCGGGTGACCAGGTGACCAGGTGACAGGTGACCAGGTCGTTGGTCCTTGGTCCTTGGTCTATCGTCTATGGTCTATCGTCTATCGTCGCCCTCAGCTCTCCGCTCATGGGCACGAAAGGCGGCGACCTGGGCGCGGCGCTCGGCGTCGAGGTGCACCAGCGCCAGCAGCGCGGCGCTGTAGGCGGCGTTGGCGGCGTTCTGCTGCTCGACGATCGGGTTGACGTACCAGCGCAGGTAGCGGCGCACCAGCTTGTTCGCCAGCGCCGCGGCCCGCTGCGGCATCGTCCTGCCCGCCAGCGGCCAGTGCGCGCTGACCTCCTGGCGCAGGCGCAGCTGCGGCTCAAGCGCCCGCAGCTCCAGGTCGGGGAAGCGCGCCGGCGGCTCGGCGGCCGCCCGCTCGCGCACCAGCGCCATCGCCTCGGCGATCGAGAGCCGATTGGGGCCTGCGGCCTGGGGCTTGGGGCCTGGGGCATCGTCGGCGCTCGGCGCCAGGCGCTCGGCGACCTGCTCGCCCAGGTCGGCGTAGGCGTCCGCCAGGGTGCGCAGCGCGCGCGCCATGGCGTCGTTGTAGGCGTTCTGCTGCTCGACGATCGGGTTGATGTACCAGCGCAGGTAGCGGCGCACCACCTTATTGACCAGCGCCACCGCGCGCTGCGACAGCGTTCTGCCTGTCAGCGGCCAGTGCGCGCTGACGACCCGGTACAGCTCGATCTCGTCCAGGCTGCGCTGCAGGTCGCGCTCGAGCGGGCTCTGCTCCAGGCGGCCCTGGGCCATCCGCCGCGCGCGCACGTCGGCCCGCAGCCCCTCCAGGATCGCGGCGACATCCAGCCGCGCCGCGTCGGTTCGCTTGTCGTCATCCGTCATCCGGCGATCCTTGTCAAACCGTTGGCACGTTGGCGCGGTCGAACGCGCTACGCGCCCTCGTAGCTGGTGATCTCCAGCGTGAAATCCTGGCTGCCCTCGCGCGCGAGGCAGCCGAGCAGCGTCTCGGTGAGCAGCCGCAGCGCCGGCCGGCTGGGCGAGTACAGCAGGTGGCTGATGCAGCCGTTATCGGTCGCGCCGAAGCCGGGGATCGGGATGCTCAGGCCGGGCTCGGCCGCCAGCGCGCGCGCCCAGCAGCACTCTCTCCGCAGGGTCGAGCCGACCGCCCACGCTTCGATCAGGCGCGCCTGCGCGCGCAGGTAGTCGATGTGCCAGTGCGGGCGCGCCTTGGCCGGCCGCTCGTGGTGGGCCAGCCGCGCCGCCAGCCCGCCGGGTCCGAACGCGCTCCCGACATACAGGTAGTGCCCGGCCGCACAGCGATACCGCCCCAGCCGCCCGACCTGCAGATCGGCCAGCTCGGCGTCGAGCCGCAGCAGAAGAAGATAGATGCCTTTCAACGCCGTCAACTTTGCTTCCGGCCGATTCGGTCGCCATTATAGCATCTTCGCGGCGAGACGCACCAGCGGTGCTATAATGCGCGCCAGCGATGCACCGTGACGACAAGGTGACAAGGTGACAAGGTGACCATGATGTCACCCATCACCCGGTCACCCTCTCACCTCCTCACCTTGTCAGGAGTATGAAGTGGCGATCAACGTTTTACTGGTGGGCTCCGGCGGACGCGAGCACGCGCTGGCCTGGAAGCTGGCCCAGTCTCCACAGCTCGGCACGCTGCTGATTGCGCCCGGCAACCCGGGGACCGCGCTGCTCGGGCATAACGTGCCGGTGGCCGCCGACGCGGCGGAGCTGCTGATCGACGTCGCGCGGCACGAGCGGGTCGGGCTGGTGGTCGTCGGCCCCGAGGCCCCGCTGGCCGCCGGCCTGGCCGACGAGTTCGCCGCCGCGGGCATCCCGGTGTTCGGCCCGTCCGCCGCGGCGGCGCGGATCGAGAGCAGCAAGATCTTCGCCAAACAGCTCATGGACCAGGCCGGCATCCCCTGCGCGCAGGCCCACTTCTTCGACGACCGGGAGGATGCGGTCCAGTTCGCGCGCGCGAGCGGGGCGCCCTGGGTTGTCAAGGCCGATGGCCTGGCGGCCGGCAAAGGCGTGATCGTCGCCGAGGATGTCGACGCGACCGTGGCGGCGATCGAGAAGCTGATGGCGACCGGCGCCGGCCAGCGCATCCTGCTCGAGCAGCGCCTGGTCGGCGAGGAGGTCTCGGTCCTGGCGCTGTGCGACGGCAAGACGCTGCTGCCGCTGCCGCCCGCGCGCGACCACAAGCGCCTGCGCGACGGCGACGGCGGGCCGAACACGGGCGGGATGGGCGCCTACGCGCCGGCCGACCTGGACGGCGACACGTTCTACGAGATCGTCGACCAGCTGATGCTGCCGGTCGTCGGCGCGCTGGCCGAGGCTGGCACGCCCTTCTGCGGCGCGCTCTACGCCGGCGTGATGCTGACCGAGCACGGCCCGCGCATCCTGGAGTTCAACGCCCGCTTCGGCGACCCCGAGACGCAGGCGATCGTGCCGCTGATCAAGGGCGACCTGCTGCCGGCGCTGCTGGCCTGCGCCCAGGGGCGGCTGCGGCCCGACATGCTCGACTGGGGCGACGGCGCGGCGGCCTGCGTGGTGCTGGCGGCCGCCGGCTACCCCGAGGCGCCGCGGCGCGGCGACGTCATCTACGGCGTCGAGTCGGCCGCCGACGAGCCCGGCGCGCTGCTGTTCCACGCCGGGACCGAGTGGCAGGACGGCGCGCTGGTCGCCAGCGGCGGGCGCGTCCTGTGCGTCACCGGCCTAGCGCGGACCCGGCGGGCGGCGCTGGCGCGCGCCTACGAGGTGATCGAGAACATTCGCTTCGACGGCATGCAGTACCGGCGCGACATTGGCCGCTCGTAGATTGTAGATTGTAGATTGCAGATTGCAGATTTGGCAGCGACGAGCTACTTGCTGCCCTTTCTGAGTTTGGCGTGCAAGGTCTTCAGTGTCGCCACCGTCATGGCGACAATCTCATCAGTCTCTATCATCAGATCGCTTAAACGGGTCTCAGGGAACACGCCTGACTCAGCTAACAGCTCTAGCCAGAAAAGAGTTTCGTCGGCTTCTTCCAGCACAATATCGAGCTTGGCAATCATCGTCTCGTCTGATCGACCTCGGCAGGCCGCTCGATAGTTGGCGCCGACGGATGTTGCCGAGCGCACGATCTGTTTGCCGATGACATCCGCCGAACGACCTTGCGGCAGTGCCTCTGCTAGGCGAATGACCCGTAGCGCCAGCCTCTTGGTTCGATCCTTGAACTGCTGCTCGTTCACAGTAAGATCCCTTTCGGATCAAGAAAAGAGCACTCTGTTCGCTCTCATTCACTATGAACCGTAGTAAGTCCAAGGCGAGAAATTGCCTGTATTGGAGCTGAGCTAGGAATGGTAAATTCTCTTAATCTGCAATCTACAATCTACAATCTACAATCATGACGACGTTCTCAGTGGCAGTGCTCCTCTCCGGCTCCGGCTCGAACCTCCAGGCGCTGATCGACGCGCGGCGCGACGGCGCGCTGGACGCCGAGATCGTGCTGGTGCTGGCCGATCGCGCCGACGCCTACGGCCTGCAGCGCGCGCTCCAGAACGGCATCCCGGCCGCATTTGTGCCGCTGCCGCGCGCGGCCGGCACTCCCGCCGCCCGCGCCGCCGCGCGCGCGGCCTGGGAGCAGCGGCTGCTCGGCGTGCTGCGGGCGTTCGCCCCCGACCTCCTGCTGCTCTCGGGGTTCATGCGCGTGCTCTCGGCCGCATTTCTGGACAGCTGCCGAGCCGAGGTGATCAACCAGCACCCGGCGCTGCTGCCCGACGGCGGCGGCGAGACCGTGCAGACCAGCGGCGGGCTGACGATCCCGGCCCTGCGCGGCGCGCACGTGGTCGGGGACGCGCTACGCCAGAGGCTGCCGGTGACCGGCTGCACGATCCACCGCGTCACGCCGGTGGTGGACGACGGGCCGCTGCTGGCGAGCGCCGAGGTGCCCATCCTGCCGGGCGACGACGAGGCCGCGCTGCACGAGCGCATCAAGGCCGAGGAGCGCCGCCTGGTGGTCGAGGTGGTGGCGCGGCTGGCGCGCGCGTTTGATGAGACGATAGACGATAGACCAAAGACGATAGACCAAAGACGATAGACCAAAGACCAAAGACCAAAGACCAAAGACCAAAGACCAAAGACCAAAGACCAAAGACCATTGACCAAAGACCAAAGACCATCGTCCTTCGTCTATCGTTCAGGTGGGCGCGCCCGCAGCCACAAAAACCCCCTCCCCCGTGGCGGCGGGAGAGGGGGAAGGGGTGAGGGACTCCAGCGCACCGGAGTGCGCGCAAAGTGTACTAGCGCCGCCGGCCGAGGACCCGCAGCAGCAGCAGGAACAGGTTGATGAAATCGAGGTACAGCATCAGCGCGCCCAGCACCGCAACCCGCCCAGCCGAGGTTTCATCGCTCACCTGCGTC
Source organism: Candidatus Ribeiella danica (assembly GCA_016717335.1). Lineage (GTDB taxonomy): Bacteria > Chloroflexota > Chloroflexia > Chloroflexales > Roseiflexaceae > Ribeiella > Ribeiella danica. The sequence continues at coordinate 2,286,870 of JADKFS010000001.1, read as the reverse complement.
GCCAGCCGCTTGATTTTCTGGGTGTCCCACGCAGTGAGCGCCACAAATATCAGCACCCCAGCGTAGGTCAGTATCCAGTACAGCGCCGCGCTCTGCAAGAATAGGTTCACTAGAGAGGCGATCAGCAGGCCAATCAGCGCCATTATCGCAAAATGGCCGACGCCCGACAGGTCGCGCTTCGTGGTGTAGCCATACAGGCTCATGGCGCCAAATGTGGCACCAGTGACGAGGAACGTGGATGCGATCGAGGCTTGTGTATATGCTAGAAAGATCGCCGCCATCGTCAGGCCGTTGAGCGCTGCGTAGCCCATGAAGATTGCCATTGCAACCGCTGGGCTCAGCCGATTGATGCCAGCGCTCAAGCCGATCACCGCGACAATCTGAACGATGAACAGCCCAAAGAACAGAATCGGGTTGCCGAATATCAGGCTGACCAGTGCGTTCGACCCGGCCACAAACGAGGCAATCGCGCCGGTCACGAACAATCCAGCCGTCATCCAGGCATATACTCGGTTCATTACCCCGTTGCGCAGCGCGGTCGTCTGCGCGTCTACGTAGGGCATATCTAACATCTTACTTCTCCTCGTGTCCCAAGCAATCTATACATACTATACGCATTTTGCCTGCGCCTTGTTGCAGCCCGCCAATCCAAAATTATACGACGATTTCGGCCGCGTGCGCGCATGCGGCGCCCGGCGCGAGCCTGTCGATGGCACAGTTATTGCGGGAGGAAGACCCACACGGGCGCGGGGGTAGTTGCCCTTCGCCTGCTTCCATGCTACGATAGAGCAAGCAAAGCAGGCGCGTGATGATAGGGATCTTCGAGCATTGAAGTGGCCCGGTTGTGAGGGGCGGGGCCGGCTTCTGCGCCCTTTGATCTTCCCTGGTGGAGCTGTTCCGGGCTCGAAAGTTCCTTGGTGATACACACCGGTTAAATGCGTGCTGGCTTCCCTGTCGAGACGACCCGGCCGCAATTGCCAGATAGGCACAGGGACGTGGGGCAACTTGTGAGGAGAACATCCGATGGTAGTAGCAGCATGGCCAAAGTGTCGAAAGTGCGGTGAGGGCGAGCTCGTCCCACTCTCTGATTACGGCACGGAAGGTGCGGCGGTGACGTACAAGGCGTGGGTATGCACGAACCCGAGCTGTGGGTTCAACCTGAAGATCCACAAAGGTAACCTGTATATCAACGAGCCGGTCAACGAGCGATCGACGTATAATCACTAAGACCTTGGTGCTTGCGAACCTTACAGTTTAGGGCGTGGGAGCGTCTTCGCCGCGCCCCAACGGGGAGGTTTGGAGAGGCCGGCGGCCCCTCCAAACCTCTCCACGTGTAAAGCGAATCGCCATCAAGCGAACCCTTCTCAATGCCACAGACACAAAACACGGCAGCCGAGAGCCCAGGTGATCGCCCAGGCGCTCGGCTTTCCTTTTCCGAGCGCCCGCTCGTGCTGGCCTCGGCCTCGCCGCGCCGCCACGAGCTGCTGGGCCGGCTGGGCGCGCCGTTCCAGATCATCGCCACCGACGCCGAGGAGCAGGACCACCCGCCGCCGCTGGATGTGATCGCCGCGCTGCCGCCCTGCCCGGTGCCGACGGCGGGCCACCCGACGCTGCTGGCCTGGCGCAAGGCCGATGCGGCTTGCGCCCAGGCGCCCGGTAGTGTTATCATCGGAGCTGACACGATCGTCGTCCTCGACGGCGACGCGCTCGGCAAGCCACGCAGCGCCGACCATGCCCGCGCAATGCTGCGGCGGCTGTCCGGTCGAACGCATACCGTCTACACCGGCCTGGCCGTGATCACGCCGGCCGCCAGCCTCCAGCTCGATCTGGTCGCCAGCGAGGTCCTGGTCGCACCGCTGCGCGAGACCGAGATCGACGGCTATGTCGCGACCGGCGAGCCGATGGACAAGGCCGGCGCCTACGGCATCCAAGGCCTGGGCGGCCGGCTGGTGCGGCAGGTGCGCGGAAGCTACACCTGCGTGGTGGGCCTGCCGCTCGTGGCGACCCACCGCCTGCTGGCCGCAGCCGGCGTCGGCGGTCTGACCGATCCGGCCGACGCGTATGTGCGCTGGCTTGAGGCACAAGGAAAGGAGCCGCTCCCATGCCCCCCAACCTTTCCGTGAAGCTGCTGATCGTGGACGATCACCCGCTGTTTCGCCAGGGCGTGCGCTCGGCGCTCGCGGCCTACGACGATATCGATGTCGTGGTCGATCTCGCAACCGGCGAGGAGGCGCTGCAGTGGCTGACGATCGCGCCGCCGAACCGCGAGCCGAACGTGGCGCTGCTGGACCTCAACCTGCCCGGCATGAGCGGACTCGAGCTCACTCGCCAGCTGCGGCACCAGTACCCCAGCCTGGGGGTGGTGATGCTCAGCATCCACGAGGGCGACGAGCATGCCTTCAACGCGCTGCAGGCCGGCGCGGCAGACTATCGCTCCAAAGAGATCAACCCGAAGGAGCTGGCCGATATCCTGCGCCGGGTCGCGCGCGGCGAGTACGTGATCAACGACGTCGTCGAGAAGCCCAAGGTCGCCAGCCGGCTGCTCTCGCAGTTCCGCAGCCTGCCGCTCGACTACTCGTCCACCTCGGACGTGGAGTTCGCGCTGTTCCAGCCGCTCAGCGACCGCGAGATCGAGGTGCTGGAGCGCATCGCGGCCGGCGGCAGCAACAAGGAGATCGCCGACACGCTGGGCATCAGCACCCAGACGGTCAAAAACCACATCTCGTCGATCCTGCGCAAGCTCTCGCTCAACGACCGCACCCAGGCGGTGCTCTACGCGCTGCGGCGCGGCTGGATCGAGACGCCCGAGGAGATCCGCGGCGGCGGCGCTCCCGACGCCGCCGACGAAGTGTAGCGCCTCCGGCCCGAGCTGTTCCGGGGCTGCCGCCCGCGGCCCCCCGGTTGGGGCGGCTCGCGCGCCGCCCTTACGCCGCGACCCGGCCCCGCCAGCGGGAACCCGCGCCGGTTCCCCAGGCCCCCTCCGGCAATGAGTCCTAACTCGAGCACGTCACCCCAACTCGTCTCGTATTTCTCAGCTGAGGACGGCACGTCGTTTGGGTTGACTGTTTGGGCCCCATCTCGTTGGGTCTGGAAGCAGGAGGTGTGATATGGCGAAGGTCCTGTTGTTCCATCACCCGCAAGGGCTGGCTCCTGGCATCATCTCGTTTGCCGACACCGTGGCCGTGCAGGTCACATCGTACCTACTCGCGATTTGCGTGAAGGTCGCACCTTTGCCGCGGAGCAGGACTGGGCCAAGAAGCTGGCTGTGCTCACGCCTCCGGACGCAATGCTGACCGACGAGGGATTGAACGCGCATCGCGACGCCTATTGCGGCGCCAAACGGGCGCTGCATTCCCAGAGCAAACCGGCCCGCACGTGGCCGCTCCAGTACATGATTCGGCACACCGTGTTTCACACGCTCGATCACGCTTGGGAAATGGAAGACAAGGATCTGACTGCCAAACGAGCGTGAGGTCAAGCGCGACAGCAGCTTCGCGCACGCGATCCTAGCGCTTTGAAAGCCGTCGGCTGCGCTCGCGGCGGCGAAGCGCCAGGCCGTTAGCTTCCTCGTAGGATCGTTCGTAGTCTCATACGACCTTTATCTTGAGGAGAAGAATGCCGGATCGTGAGACCAGCTATTTCACGCTGACCCTGGAGTCACTCAGGGCCATTGGAGGCTGGGCTGCGGATTGCGCTGAGCGGGCGCTTGCAGTGTATGAGAGGCGCGCTGCTTCAGATACGCGGCCCCGTGCGGCAATTGAAGGCATCCGGGAGTTTGCCGCTGGGGGCAAGCGCGCCGCTCGGTTGCGCATCCTTGCCGTGGAGGCGCATGCCGCTGCACGGGCGGTCGGCGATGGCGCTGCGGCTGCCGCCGCTCGCGCCGCGGGAGCGGCGGCGGCGAGCGCGTACACGCATCCGCTGGCGGATGTCCATCAAACAAAGCACATCGTCGGTTCAGCGGCCTATGCCGCACTGGCGCTTGAGCTCGACCAGGAGGGCGATCCAACGATCGGTGACAGTGAGATCCGCTGGGCGATCGAGCACGCCCCCGCTGACGTGCGCGCGGTCTTGCTGCAGATGCCCGCTCGTCAGGTAGGCAAGAGTCGGTTGGACATGCTCCTCTATCAGCTGGACGCCGGCATCCGCGCTCGGACCGTGCCGCAAGACGGCTAACGAGCGCATCTAGCCGACGTACCCAACGTCGTCGGCGCTGACGTGATATTCTTTCTGTTCGCGCGCAGCGCATGCGCCGGCCTCGTTCCTGACGCGCCACCTCAGCCATCGGCGCATGCACAGCGACACGAGCATGGTCCAGAGCGAACCGACATCAGCGAGGGTCATCCCGTATGAAAACCCAGTACTACACGGCCACCAGTCTCGACGGCTTCATCGCAACCGAAGACCACTCCCTGGAGTGGCTGTTCGCGCTTGGCTCCGTCACCGAGACCAGTTATCCGACCTTCATCGCCGAGGTGGGCGCGCTCGCCATGGGCTCGGGCACGTATGAATGGATGCTCCAGCATGCAGACACCGTTGCCGCCGACATGGGGTCACCGTGGCCCTACGCCCAGCCCGCGTGGGTTTTCTCCCACCAAACGCTCCCGGCGATCCCCGGCGCCAACATCACCTTCGTCCACGGGGATGTGCGGCCAGTGCACACTGCTATGCGCCAGGCAGCCGGCGAGAAGAACCTCTGGATCGTCGGCGGCGGCGATCTCGCAGGTCAGTTCCACGACGCCGGACTGCTCGACGAAATCATCGCCCAAATCGGCTCAGTCACGCTCGGAACGGGGAAACCGCTCTTCCCACGCCGACTCACCCACCCGCCGTTGCGCTTGGTGTCAGTTCAGCAGATTGGCACGAGCTTCGCGGAGCTGCGCTATGCGATCATTCGCTGACGCGCACCCTCGTGGACCAGCCATAGCCGGCGCCTCAGAGGCTGTCTGAAAAGCAGGGAGTGCAAGGGGCGCGGCCCCTCGCGCACCCCTATTTCTGGCTGGTCACGGCCACATGCGTGGCCGTGACCAGCCAGAAAAAGAGATTCTTGGAGGGACGAAGTCCCTCCAAACCACCCTTTTCGGACAGGCTCTCAGAGCGGCAACACCACCACGGCACCAGTCGCTATCACAACAGTGACGAGCGCCCCCGACGTTGCGCATGCCCGACGCCTGGGCACATTGCGGTTGCGGCACGATCCGTGGTACGCGCATGATATGCTCTCCCTGGTCTGGGTGCAACGCTGGCGCATCTTCATCCACACATGGCAGGCGACGTCGGGCGCGTGGCGAACGGGGCACGCGCAGATCGGGCAGCAGCGGCGACGACCAACCGATGGACACATGCGCGGGCGTGACCCGCGCCGCAGAGGAGGTACCATGACGGAATTTGCGTATGAGGAGGGGCGGTGGGAGCCACCCGTCGCCGGCGACGAGGACGCAACCCTGCTGGGCTTTCTGGAGCGCCAGCGCGCGACGTTCGCCTGGAAGAGCGGAGACCTGGACGCGGCCGGTCTCCGGGCGAGGCTCGGCACGTCGGCGATGACATTGGGCGGGATGCTCAAGCACCTCGCCCGCTTCGAGGACGACATGTCCACGGAGTGGCTGCACGGGCGGGAGCAACTGCCACCGTGGAACACCGTGGACTGGAGCGCCGACCCCGCGTGGGACTGGCGCAGCGCCGCCGATGATTCCCCCGAACAGCTCTACGCGCGCTGGCGCGACGCCGTGGCCCGCTCTCGCGCGCTGTTCGCTGCGGCGATGGCCGAGGGCGGGCCGGCGCGACAGGGTGGCGGGCCCGACAGCCCGGCCCCCAGCCTGCGCTACATCCTGCTCAACATGATCGAGGAGTACGCGCGTCACAACGGCCACGCCGACCTCATCCGGGAATCGATCGACGGGCGCGTCGGCCATGATCCGCCGCGCTGACCGTTGCCCGGCGCTGGTTGGATCTGCTCCGACAATCTCGCAATGCCGATCGTCTGCTCGAGCGGAGGCGACAGGAGCGGAGTGATGAAGCGCTGGGCGGCACGGCAATATTCCTGTCGGGCAATCGATGGTTGGCCCTACCGATTATCCCGCAGATGGTCATGCCGTTCAACGTCTGTGCCTGGGCTATTGCAACGTCCGTGGGGCTGCGCCCCGCGCCCATGTGGTGTCGGTTCCTGGCGGCTGTGCCACCAGGAACCGACAACAACGATATCTGCGGGGGTGGCTTCGCCGCCCCCGAACCCCCACCAAAGCCGACGTTGCACGAGCCCTGGGGCTGCGTGCCCCGCGCTTGCAACGGATACGCAAGTAGTAGTAGGATAGCGCTGGCTTTTGCGAAGCTTGGAGATCGGCGCGGCGGCGATTTTGCCGGCAAGCTACCGCCCGCGCAGCGGCGATCTGCCGGCGAGGCGCCAGCTACTCCGCTGGATCGACGACAGCATGTCGTATACACTCAGAGGCGCACGCTTAGCGAGGGACGATGCCGTATGCCGCCGGACACCGACAACGATACGCTCGTCAACGTTCAGGTCCAGCGCCTGCTGCCGTTCGGCCTCCTGGTGAGCCTGGATGACGGGCAGCTCGGCATTATCCGCGAGCGCGAGATCGCCTGGGACCGCAAGGTGCGCCGGCGCTGGCGCAAGCTGTTCAAGCCGGGCGATAAGATCAAGGCGCTGCAGCTCGGCGTCGGCCATGATAACCGCCTGGAGCTCAGCCTGCGCCTGGCGAAGAATGACCCCTGGTCGGACCTGCACACGCGCTACAGGCTCGGCCAGGTCGTCGACGGGACCGTCACCGGGGTGCAGACCTACGGCGCGTTTGTCGAGATCGAGCCCAGCGTGACCGGCCTGCTGCACCAGACTCGCCTGCCGCTGTGGGCCCAGCAGCTCAGCCCCGAGAACCTGTTCTGGCCCGGCGACCGAGTCAGGGTCGCGATCGAGCACATCGACCCGGGCCACCGCAAGCTGGGCCTGACGATGCTGCGCGTCTGGCCGCAGCGCTGGAAGGCGCAGGACGGGCAGGCCGATCTGGCGCGCGAGCCGCGCGCCGCCGGCCCGGCCGCCCCCGCCGACGACGATCAGCCGGCCGTCGAGGCCGCGCGCCTGCCCGCCGTCAGGTGGACGGTGCTGGTGGTCGAGGACGACGAGGCCCAGTGCGATGCCGTGGTCGGCTGGCTGCAGCAGGCCGGCCAGCAGACGCTCAGGGCCGGCCGCGCCGAAGATGGCCTGGCGATCCTCGCGCAGCAGCGCGCCGACCTGGTGCTGATGGACTTCAACCTGCCCGGCATGAGCGGCATGGAGGCGCTGCAGCTGATCCGCGCCCGCTGGCCCGCCACCCGCCGCGTGCTGATGACCGACTGGACCCGCGCCAGCGAGTCCTCGGCCGACCTGGACGCGCTGTTCGCCGGCGGCGGGCAGCTGCTGGTCAAGCCGCTGCTGCCCAGCGACCTGGCCAGCGTGCTCGCCGACGAGTTCGAGGTGCCCGAGGCGCCCGGGGAGCCGCAGGCCGAGATCGCCGCGCCGTCGAGCGCCGACCTGCTGCGCGCCGTGCTGCCCTGGCAGCGGCTGCTCAGGGATCTGCTCGCGCGCCTGTACGTGATGAGCGGCGCCACGCACGTCGTGCTGTTCTCGCTCGACCCGGCCCAGCGCAAGATGAGCGTGCTCGCGGATCACGGGAGCGCGGCCGTCAACCTCGACGCCACCGTCGACCTGATCTACAGCCCGGTGCGCGATGTCGCCGAGGACCGCCGGCTGTTCCGGATCGAAGACGTCCAGCAGTCCGAGGCGCGCGTGCGCTACCTGAAGCCGCTGCTGTCGTTCCGCTCGTGCCTGGGCGTGCCGGTGCCGGCGAGCATGGCCGAGCACTACGCGCTGTTCCTGTTCAGCGTGCGCCCGCGCGCCTTCAACGACCCGCTGCACGAGCAGTATGCCGCGTCCGGCGCGCTCGCGCTCGGCGCGCTGCTCGAGCGCGAGCAGTTCCGGGCCAACGCGCTTGAGATGCAGCGGCTGGCGCTGCTGGGCCAGCTGACCCGCGCGCTGGTCCACGAGATCAACCACCAGCTCAGCCCGATCAACTTCGCGCTGAGCGACCTGAACCGCCACTACGGCGCGATCGCCCAGCGCGCGGCGCAGCCCGCCGAGGTGCTCCAGAACGACATCCGCGAGGCGCGCGAGATCGCGCGCGACCTCTCGCGCGGCGTGCAGCGCCTGACCGAGACGGCCCGCATGTTTGGGCGCGTCACGGTCCAGAGCAAGGAGCAGGTGCTGCAGCTCGTCACGGTCGTCGAGGATGTCGTGCACCTGGTGCGCGACATGGCCGACCGCGCGAATGTGACGATCGACCTGCAGGCGCCGGCGGCGCTGCCGGCCGTGCGCACGCAGGCGGTGCAGGTCCAGCAGATCCTGCTGAACGTCGTGATGAACGCGATCCAGCAGATCGAGCTGGCCGGCCGGCCGGATGGCGGGCGGGTCCAGATCCGCCTGACCGAGAGCGTGCGCGAGCACCGCCCGACCCTGCGGATCAGCGTCGAGGACGACGCCGTGGGGATTCACCGCGAGCACTGGGAGCGGGTGTTCGAGCTGGGCTTCACCACCCGCAGCGAGGGCGGCAGCGGGCTGGGCCTGTATATCACCCGCAGCCTGGTCGAGGCGCTCGGCGGCCGGGTGTACGTCGCCGAGAGCCACCTGCTCTGGGGCACGACCTTCGCGGTCGAGCTGCCCGCGGCGCTTGAGCAACAGCCATGATCCGCGTGCTGATCCTCGACGACGACCCCGTCTTCTGCGAGTCGCTGTCGCGCTCGCTGCGGCGCACCCCCGACGTGCCGTTCGAGGTCGAGACGGCCACGACCGTCGATCAGGCGCGCCGGGCGGTCGAGCAGGCCGCGCCCCCGTTCGACGTGTTCCTGGTCGACCAGCGCCTGGGCGCGGGCCAGGACGGCATCGCCGTGATGCAGGAGCTGCGCCGGCAGAGCCCGGCGACCGAGGCGATCATCATCACCGGCAACAACGAGCCCGAGGCCGGGCTGCGCGCCTACGAGGCCGGCGCCTACCGCTACCTGAGCAAGCCGTTCGAGCTGCTCGAGCTGATTCTGATCGTCCGGTCGCTGCAGCAGCTCAAGGTGCTGACCGACGTGGCCGAGGAGGCCCAGCGGGCGATGACGGTTCAGTCGATGGCCGACATCATCGTTCGCGGCGGGCAAAAGCTCGGCTTCGAGCGGGCGCGCCTGTGGCTGCTGGACGAGGGCGACGGCAAGACGCTGATCGGCGCCAGCCAGCTGGGCAACGTCGGCCTGCCCGACTTCGCCGGCCTGCGGCTGCCCGCCACCGGCTCGCCGTACACCGAGCGCATGCTGATCGAGCGCGAGCCGATCTTCTTTCGCGGCCAGGAGCGCGGCCAGACCTACCTGCACCGACACCTGGGGAGCGCCGGCTACCAGCCCCCGGTCGGCGACTGGGTCCACATCCCGCTCTGGTCGAACGAGCGCTGCCAGGGCGGGCTCTCGCTCGACAACGCCAGCGCGCCCCGGCCGCTCACGCAGGACCAGCGCAACCTGCTGCGCCTGTACGGCCGCCAGGCCGCCGCGGCGCTCGAGCGCGCGCGCCTGCACGAGCAGGACGAGCGCAGCCGCCGCGAGCTGGCGGTGCTGAACCAGATCGGCCAGCGAGTCACGACCAGCGCCGCGACCGACGACCTGGACGGGCTGCTGCGCGGGGTGCGCGCCGAGGTCGGCAAGCTGCTCGACGTGCGCAACTTTATGGTCGTGCTGGTCGACCGCGACGAGCGCGAGCACGAGGTGCGGCTCGAGTTCGAGCACGGGCGGGCCAAGCCGCCGCGCCAGCTGCCGCGCGGCAAGGGGCTGACCCGCCACATCATCAGGGAAAACATGGCGCTGCTGCTGCAGGGCGGCAGCGAGCAGTACCGCGCCGAGCACGGGATCAGGCCGCACGGCATCCCCTCGAGCTGCTGGCTGGGGGCGCCGCTGCGGCTGGGCAAAAAGGCGATCGGCGCGATCGTGGTGCAGAGCTACGACGACGGCCTGGCCTACACCGAGGACGATCAGCGGCTGCTGGCGGCCGTGGCCGACCAGATCGCCGGCGCCATCCAGACGGCCCGCCTCAAGGCCGACGAGGTCGAGAACAGCCGGCGGCTCATGGCGCTGCAGCGGGCCGGCGAGGCGCTGACGCAGCTGGCCGAAGAGAGCCAGGACCTGTTCTGGCACGCCCTGCTGACGGTGATCACGGCCGACTACGCGCTCGGCTTCAACCGCGCGGCGCTGTTCCTGGCCGAGCAGGGCGACCGGCTGCGCGGGCAGACGGGCATCGGGCACTTCGACCGCGAGCGCGCCCGCAAGAGCTGGGAGCAGGATCGCCGCAACAAGCAGACGTTCGAGCAGTACCTGGCCCAGCTGCGCGGCGGCGAGCTCGCGCCGACGCCGGTGGAGCAGGAGGTCCGCCGCTGGATGCTCGACATCAGCGACGACGGCGCCTTTCGCCAGGTCCTCCACAGCGGGAAGCTCAAGATCGTGCGCGCCAGGCAGGCCCGCCAGCACCTTCCCGGCGCATTCTTTGCGTGGTTCGGCGCGGCAGACTACGCCGTGCTGCCGCTGCGCGCCGGCAGCCGGCCGCTCGGCCTGGTGGTCGTCGACAACGCGCACAACCGCGAGCCGCTGCGGCGGCAGCGGCTCGCCATGCTCGAGCGCTTCCTCTCGCAGATGGCGCTGGTGATCGAGACCGTGCGCCAGCGCCGGGCGCGCGAGCAGCTGATCGAGTTCAACCTCGCCGTGATGTCCGAGGTCAGCGACCTGCCGCTGCAGGTCACGCTGACCCGGATCTGCCAGGCCGTCCAGACGGCGACCGCGGCCGACTGCGTGATGATCTACCCGCTGCTGCCGGACGCCGCGCCCGGGACGTTTATCTACGACACGGCGAACATCGGGCACGTCGGGCTGCGCAACACCTTCCGGCCGCGCATCAAGCCCGGCCCGTCGGGGGTTACGATGCACGTGCTGCAGTCGGGCGAGACGCAGGTGGTGAGCAAGATCGAGCAGACGCGCTGGTACGACCCGCAGCGGCTGAGCGAAAGCTCGTTTCTGCAGCGCGAGGGCATCCGCGCATTCATCGGCACGCCGATCTACGACACGTCGACCGGCCAGCCCTCCGGCACGCTCTACCTGAACTACCGCGAGCCGCAGGAGTTCGGGCCGATGGAGATCGAGCAGGCGCGCTCGTTCGCCGGGATCGCCAGCGTGGTCATTCGCAGCGCGCGCCAGCAGCAGGAGGTCAGGCGCAACCTGCAGGACGCCGAGAGCCAGAGCCAGGCGCGTGGAAAAGAGCTGGATATTTTGCGCCAGGTGCTGCAGGCGCTCACGCCCGGCGCGGCGATGCCCGGCGCGCCTGCTGCCGAGCCGGGCCAGAAGCGCGTGGCGCGCGCGCTGCTGCAGGCCGCGCGCGACCTGCTGGACCAGGAGGGCGCTCGGGTGGGGCTGCTGCTGCGCGACTGGGCGGTGCTCGACGCGAATGACCAGGAGCCCAGCGAGGTCCGGCGCCAGTATTTCATGAGCCAGGACGGCGCGATGACCGAGAGCCTCGAGCGCGAGTACTACCGCGGCATCTCCGGCCGGGCGCTGCAGCTCGGCGAAAGCCTGCTGGTGGACGACGTCCGCGAGCAGCCCTGGTCCGGCCTGTTCTATGCCGATCAATCGCAGCAGACGATCAGCGAGCTGGACGTGCCGATCTGGCTGGACCAGCAGATCATCGGCCTGCTGAACCTCGAGTCGCCGCGCCTGGGCGCCTTCGCCGAGGCGCACAAGGCCATGCTGGAGCGCATCGCCGCTGCGGCCGCGCTGGCGCTGGACACGGTCCGGCGCCAGGAGCACCTGCGCAACGTGCTGGAGGCCGCGCACGTCGTGATCGAGCCATCCGGCCTGGAGGAGACGCTGAGCGCGGTGCTCGACGCGGCCCGGCGGGCGGCGATCGGCGTGTCGGCGCTGACGATCTGGTACAAGGCGCCCGAGAGCGGGCAGACCCGCCTCGGCCCGCAGTTCGGCGTCCACAACGTCGGCGGGATGCAGCGCGACCGGCCGGAGGAGCAGAGCGTGGTCCGCCGCGTGATGCAGCTGACCGCGCCGGTCTGGGCGATGGAGGCGCAGGAGCACCCGCTGCTCAACGGCCGCTTCGTCGAGGAGGAGGGCGTCCGCTCGACCGCCGCCTTCCCGCTGCGCACGAGCGCTGAGGTGGTGGGCGCGCTGTTCTTCAACTACCGCCAGACCCACCCGTTCAGCAGCGAGGAGCAGGTGCTGTTCCCGCTAATCGCGGCGATCGCGGCGGCGAGCATCCGCGACGCGCTGCGCCTCGACGAGGTGCGCAAGGAGCGCGACCGGCTGCGCGCCGCGATCACGATCACCGAGGCGGTCGGCACGTCGCTCGATCTGAACGAGACGCTGGGCAAGATCATGGAGACGCTGCGCGCGCAGTTCCCGGGCGCCAGCGCCGGCGTGCTGATCTACGACCACGCCGAGCGCGCGCTCGCGTTCGCGCCGGCCTCGTCGGCGTACTACCGCTCCGATCGGCCCGACAAGATCGTGCTGCCGCTCACCGGCCCGAGCATCGTCTGCCAGCTCGCGCGCGAGTCGCTCAAGACGCGCCAGGTGGTGCACCGGAACATCGGCGACGTGGTCGGCGAGCCAAGCTACCTGCCGGCGATCGGCAGCACCCGCTCCGAGCTTGGCATCACCCTGATGAGCGGGGACGAGCTGCTGGGCGTGCTGGTGCTGGAGTGGCCGACGCCGCACGCGTTCAGCGACGACGACATCCCGCTCATCCAGAGCGTCGGGCAGCAGATCAGCATGGCGATCGAGCGCTCGTACCAGAGCGCCAAGCTGCGCTTCAACACGACGATCGCGACCAGCACGGCCTGGGCCGCCGAGATCGCCCACGACATCAAGAACGAGATCGGCACGATCCGCGACCGGGTCGACTGGCTCAGGGATGAGCCGTACCTCTCCGACGAGGGCCGCGAGTCGCTCGAAGAGATCGATCTCAGCGCGGCGCGCCTGACCGAGGCAGCCCAGGCCCCGCGCACGACCACCCGCGAGTCGCTGCCGCTCGACGGCTGGCTGCGCGAGAAGGTCGCCGCGATCATCGAGGAGCGCGGGCCGGACGCGGACGTGCGCGTGTGCCTGGACGAGCTGCGGTGCGGCGATCTGTGCGTGCGGGTCTCGCCGCTGGTGCTGGAGCGCGTGCTGCGCCACCTCGTCCGCAACGCGCTGGAGGCGATGCAGTACGCCGGCACGCTGACGCTGCGGACGCGCCAGAAAGACACGCGCTACGCCGAGGTGCAGATCTGCGACAGCGGCCCCGGCGTGGCCGAGGAGGTCCGCTCGCGCCTGTTCAACGACCAGGTGACCACCAAGCGGCGCGAGGGCGGGCTGGGGCTGGTGATCGTGCGCTGGAGCGTCGAGGACATGGGCGGGGCGATCAAGCTGCTGCCCTCCGAGCAGGGCCAGGGCGCGACCTTCGCGTTCACGCTGCCGGTCGCTCGCCCGCCTAGCGCCAGTAGTCAGTAGGCAGTAGGCAGTATGGCGATGGCATTCTGATGCGCTATAACAGATCAGCAGACCGAAAAGGCCCCAGGCATGATTCATCCCCATGTTCCAATTCGGACATCTCGCTGTGTCGTGCCACCCCCACGAAAAAGAAACCCCCACCCCTGGCAGGGGCGGGGTGCGAACAAACAAAGAAACGAGGTCTACGGATGCCTGATTCAGCCAACCCCACGCCGCCGGCGCTGTGCGCGCTGCGCGTGCTGATTGTGGATAACGACCCGAAGAAGCGCGCCGACCACCAGCGCAACCTCAAGCGCTGGGGCTACATCCCGGTCGTGGCCGAGGGCGCCGGCAAGGCGCTCTGCGCCGACGCCGCCCGCAAGGCGCGCGAGCGGCGCTGCCAGGTCGCGCTGGTCGACATGCGCCTGATGGACGATCACGACCGCGGCGACTGGAGCGGGCTCGAGCTGGTGCCCGACCTGAAGCCCGCGGCCGCGATCATCGTCAGCGGCTTCGACGACCGCCAGGCGGTGGTCAAGGCGCTGACCGAGTACGGCGCGGTCAACTTCGTGGGCAAGGAGGATGGGCCGGCGCGCCTGCGCGAGGCGATCGAGAAGGCCGCCCGCACCACCTGCGCCTGCCGCCACAACGCCCTGATCGGCTGGTCGCACGGGCTCTCCTCGGCCGGCATCAGCGCCGCGCTGTTCCCCGGCGACGCCGACCTGCCGCCCGAGCGGCGCGCGCCGCCCGACGAGGCCGACGAGCTGATCTGCCGCATGTTCCCCAACGCCCGGCGCATCCAGCTCGAGCTGATCACCAGCTCGACCCAGCTCGCCGACGACGACACGGCGATGCGGCGCACGTCGCTCGTGTTCAAGGCGGTGCTGGACGATAACCCGGCCTTCCTGGTGATCAAGCTGACACGCGCCCCCAAGATCGACCGCGAGACCCGGAACTATGAGACCTATGTCAACCTCAAGTTTGCCGGGCTGTTCCTGCCGGTGATGTACGCGCACACCTCGCTCTGGGACATCGGCGGCGTCGCCTACACCAACGTCGGAGCCTACACGGCCAGCCCCGACTGGCCGCGCACCTTCGCGCAGCTCTACCGCGAGTCCGACCGGGCCGACAGCATTCTCCAGCCGATCCGGCATTTCTTCGACACGAAGAACTGGGGCTACTGGTATAGCGTCGACGCCGATCCGGCCGGCGATTCGCTGTTCGCGGTCTACAATCGCTCCTGGAACGGCGCGCTGAGCAAGCAGCTGCCGTGCTGGGAGCAGGAAGAGCCCACGCTGCGCTTCGACGGCCTGCCGATGGCCCTGCCCAACCCGATGCGCTGGCTGTGCGCACACCACGGCGACGGCCTCCAGATGCCGGTCCGCCAGACCGTGACCCACGGCGACCTGCACGGCGACAACCTGTTTGTCGACAGCGAGGGCCATGCCTGGCCGATCGACTTCGAGCGCAGCGGCCCCGGCCCGATCCTGCGCGACTTCGTCGAGCTCGTGCAGGACGTCCTGACGCGCCTGGCGCGGATCGACGACACCGTGGCGCTGTACAACCTGGTCGTCGCGCTGTGCGATCTGACAGTCTCGAAAGCCGCGCTGCGCTCGACCGACGCGATCGACGCCGACCCGGAGGCGCGCAAGGCCTTCCTGGTCATTCGCGCGCTGCTGCATATCGCCTACAACCTGGCGCGCCACGACGACCAGCGCGAGTACCTGCTGGGGCTGCTGCTCAACTGCCTGTTCGTCGCGACCAAGATACCGAGCGAGTCGCCGCGCCACGCTAAGAACATGCTGGTCGCCAGCATCATCTGCGCGCGGCTCGACCACTGGCCCGCCAACGGGCGGCGCGCGGAAAGCTGGCCGCCGCCCGAGTGGCCCGCCGTCGGCTGGGTCGCCGCGAAGCGCCGGGGCGGCCGGCAGCGCGCTGCGCCGGAGGTGTCCGCCCCGCCCGAGCTGCTCGCCGCGCGCGCCACGTAGGGGGAGCTATGCACGCGAACCTGCGCGCGACCGGCGTGCTCAGCATTGTGATGGTGATGAGCCTGCGGCGCTTCCTGCGGCTGACCGACGCCGAGCGCCAGCGGTTCGGCCTGCGCGTGGCGCGCGGCCCCGCCCGCAGGCGGCGGCGCGCCGACCGACAGCTCTCCGCGGCGCAGCGCTTCGAGCGGCTGCGCGGTACCAGCGCCTACGCGCGCTTCCTCCGCCAGCTGCGCCCCGCGCGCTGGTTCGAGGTGGACGAGGACGAGGCGCGGGTGGAGCGCCAGGGCCACGCCTTCGGCGTCTTCCGCAAGTACCTGATGGACAACTGCTTCTTCCCGACCTACCGGCTGGCCGACAGCCGGCTCGTGCTGGCCGAGGGGCTGCTGGCGGACGACCCCGCGCTGGCGGATGAGCTCGATCGCTGGACCTACAAGCTGCGGCTGACCCGCTACGGCGTGCTGGTCGTCAAGCTGGAGCGCCGGCTCGACGACACGCCGCTGGTCGACGTGACGCGCCTGGTGCTCGAGATCCAGGATGGCGACCCCGACGGCCAGCCTGCCGCGCGGCTGCCCACCCAGTGGCTGCTGGCGATGGACGTCGCCGCGCGCTTCGTCCAAGCCTGCGACGGGCGCTTCGTGGTCGAGCAGACCGTCGACGGCCGCGCCGAGCAGGTCGTCCTGCCGCTGCGCGCCGACTATGACCCGCAGCCGCTGCCGCTGCACGACCGGCACATCACCTGCCTGTGCCACACGATCACCTGCGACGGCCAGGCGATCGACGCGCAGGCGCTGCGCGCCGAGCACGGCTCGGAGGTGATGGGCTTTCTCGAAAACGTGGTGCTGATCGAGCAGGGGCGCGCCTGCTACCCGACCTACAAGCCCGGCCAGGTCGCGCGGCTGTTCGAGTCCGACAGCGCCAGCTGGGAGGATGAGATCTGCCTGATCACCTCGGAGACGACCTTCATCTTCTGCCCGCTGGCGCGCCAGAGCGGCATCTTCCTGCGCGGCAGCGCCGAAGACGGCGGCCCCGCGACCTACCACGGCTACTGGCTGAGCATCGCGCGCGGCATCGAGCACGTCGTCGCGCTGAAGAACGAGGTCCAGCAGCTGGAGCGCGAGACGACGCGCCTCTTGGAGATCGTGCCGGACCTCACGCGCAAGGTGACCGACGGCAACCTGAGCCGCGCGGACCGGCGCGAGATCGCCGCGCTCGCGAATGGCGTTGCGACGCTGTTCCAGTGGCTGCCGCGCCAGCGCGACGTGCTGGTGGCCTCCTCGGTCTTCCGGTCCAGCTACGCCACGCAGAAGCTGCAGCACCTGATGGGCCTGCTCGGCATCCAATCGATCGAGCGGCACATCGAGACCAACGTCGAGGAGCTGAACGACTTTCTCGCCAGCTACAACAGCATCCAGCTCCAGCAGGACTCGCAGCAGACCAATCTGATCTTCTCGCTGCTGACGATCGGGTTCACGCTCTTCGTCGTGCCGTCGTTCCTGGCCGACCTGGTGCAGATCAACTGGCTGCAGCGGGACGCCGTGGCGGAATGGGGCGTGGCGCTCGGCCAGGGCGTGCAGGCGCCCGTGCGCGCGTTCGCGGCGCTCGGCCCGGTGGCGATCGCCGGGCTGCTGGTCGCGCTGCTGCTGGTGGTCACGCTGGGCGTGATGGCGGCGCGGGCGCTGCGGCGGCGCTGGTGAATCGCGGGGGGCGCGGCGCCCCCGGTCCGCCCGCGCAGGACCACCGTAGGGGCGTTCAATTGAACGCCCCTCCAATCCCCTTCTCCCGCGGCGCCCCCCGGCCCCCCCTCCGGCAAATGATGCCGGATCAGTTGCACGGCTGGTGGCCCATGCCTGGCACCAATCCGATCGGACGTGTTGTCTCCCGCCGCGCGTGGATTCAGCCAGGCATGCGCGTCAAGCACTGCAACCGAGACAGCATCACATTTGGGGTCCAGGGGCGCCCGCCCCGCCGGGGGGCGGCGGGGGTGGCGGCCCACCCCCGCCCGCGGGGGCACGGGGGGCGCGCAGCCCCCCGACCAAGCTGGGGATGCACCCGCCCGCGGGGGCACGGGGGCGCGCAGCCCCCATACAAGTGACACGGTGAGATTCTTTTGGGGTCCAGGGGCGCCAGCCCCGGCCGGGGAGCGGCGGGGATGGCAGCCCAGTGCGCCCGCGCGCCGCGCAGGCGCACTGGGCCTAGGGGCAGTCGTACCCGAGAGTAGGGCTACTCCTGGAGCAGCCCGTGAGTCAGCTGCACGCCGACGCCGCGGTGGGTGATCAGGTAGCGCGGGTTGCGCGCATCCTCGCTCAGCGCGTCGCGGAGCCGGCGCAGAATGGTGTCGAGCCGCTCGTCGCTGGCGCTGTACGACTGCTCTTTCTCTTTGTACAGCTCGCGCAGGATATCCTCGCGCCGGCAGACCGTGCCGACGTGCCTCGCCAGGTAGGCGAGCAGGCCGAACTCGAGCGGCGAGAGCTGCTTCTCGAGCGGCTGGCCGTCGAGCCAGACCTGGCGCAGCGCCGGCACCACCACCACCCCCGCGACATCCGCCCCGGACTGGCGTATAACGTAGGCGCCAAAGAGCGGCGAGAACAGCGCCGGCGGCTTGCCCACCACAATCTCCTTCAGCCGCAGGCCGTCCAGCGTGGCCTCGCGCTCCTGGCGCGGCGCGAGCCCGCCGGCGATCAGGCGGGCCAGGCGCTGCTCCGACTCGGACAGGTCGCCCCAGAGCTTGCGGCACTCCTCCGCGACCGCCCCGACCTCCAGCAGCGCGGCGGCCTCGGGCTCGAGCGCCGGGCTGCGGCTCAGCGCCCAGAAGACGGCGCGCAGCAGGCCGGGGTGCCCGCCGCTCAGCGCGATCGCCGCCCGCCGCCGCGCCGGGTCGAGCGCGCTGCCGCTGCGCAGCTCCAGCCGGCGCACCATCTCCTGCGCGTCGGCCTCGCCGTACATGCCCAGGCCGTAGGTGTGCGAGTCGAACAGCTCCCAGAACGCCTCGACCGCCGGCAGATCCGCGCGCCCGCGCTTGAGCGGCTCGCGCGTGAGCACCAGGTACGCCAGCTGGTACTTGAACTGGTCGCGCAGGTTGCGCAGGTTCAGGAAGAAGCGCGCGTCGGCATCGCGCCAGAGATCTTCGAACTGGTCGAACAGAAAGACGATCTGCAGCTGGCAGCCCTCGCACAGCCGCGCGCAAATGCGCTCGAGGTAGCGCATCGCCAGCAGCGCGCTCGGCTGCGCCAGCAGGCGCGTGTGCAGGTCGCTGGCCCAGCCGCTCAGCTCGCCCGCGCCGATGCGGCTCTCGATCTCCAGCACCAGCCGGTGGATCATCAGCTCGGCGACGACGAACTCGACCGGCTGCTCGGCGTAGACCAGGCTGTGCGTGTCGGCCACGACGACCCAGGTGCGGTCGCCGCCCCAGTAGGCGGCCTGCACGTCCTGGCGCCTCAGGAAGCGCACCAGGTTCGATTTACCGACCCCGCTCGTGCCGACCAGCGAGCAGCACTCGCCCGCCCGCAGCGACGGCATCATACGGCTGAGCAGATCTGCGCGGAATGAGAGTGGCAGCGGTGTGTCGTGGTTGCTCATGGCTTCGCGCCTCGCTTTGCTGTGGCCGGTGCGAGCGTGGAGGCGTGCGCTGGCGCTATCGCCAGATACCTCAACACCTCCACAGATGGTGGCCATCGTCGAATCGTGCTGCTCGATGCTGGAAGAAAAGCGCTGATCGGCGCCGGGCGCGCCTGCACTACCAGTATACCGCAACGGCGGAAAACTGCCTGTCAGCCGCCTGGCAGATCGCCGCCGCTACTCCGTCAAAAACGCGTCGAGATCGAGGTCGGGGCGGGCGCGCAGCCGCACCAGCGGCGCGGAGGCCACCGGCTGGCCGTCGGAGGTCGCGCCGGCCAGCAGCTCCGGCTCCGCGATCCAGCGCACATCCGCGCCCTGCGGCGGCGCGCCGCCCACGAAGCGAACCGCGTAGACGTGAAACGTCGTCCGCGTCAGCAGGCCGTAGGTTGGCGAGAGCCGCTGCTCCGCGAAGGGCGCCCCGATCGGCTGGAGCAGCACGTCGCGGCCCTCCGCCAGCGGCTCGCAGCCCAGCTCCTCGGAAAGCTCGCGCAGCAGCGTCGCGCGGGGCGAGCCATCGCGCCGCTCGTAGCGCCCGCCGACAAACTGCCACGCGCTGGCGGGTGCATCCCAGGCCAACAGGAACTCGCGCCCGCCGCCGGCCGCGCGGCGCGCGATCAGCCCGATCGCGGCGACGATCTCGCGCAGCGCGGCCGCGCCGGGGCTCAGCTCCAGCCGCCGCCGCTCCAGCGCGGCCAGCAGGTCGATCCCCGTCGCGGGCGACTGCGTGGCTTCGCGCGCCGCGCCCTCGTGCGACCAGTCGGCGATCAGCGGCGCGCCCGCGTCGAGCAGCGCGGCCAGCACGCGCAGCAGGTAGCCGGCCTGCGCCGACCCCACCCGCACGGCCTGCATATCCTGACCGAGATCGAGCGCGCCGAGAAGCCCCAGCGCGTCGAGCAGCGCGGCCACGTACGCGTCGTCGGCGGGCGCGCCGGAGGCAAGGTCGACGACAGCGCCGGGATCGCCGGCCTCGGTCGGTGCGGAGTCGGCAAGGCGCTGCAGCGCCCGCCGGGCCAGCGCTCGCCGCTCCAGAAGCGGTGTCAGATGTTCCATCAGCAGCCATCATTCGCTCGGGCGCCCCGTGCCGCCGTGGAGCGCCCGAGCGCAATCGACGTACCGCGCGTATGCTACCACAGCCGGCCGGTCTTGGCCAAGCTGGCGCAAATTCCCCGCTACTTCAGAAGCTGCGCCAGCACCCAGACTAGCGCTCCGACGACCACGACCGTCCCGGCGAGGCTCACTAGCGAGCTGAGCAGAGCGACGACGACGCGGATGAGCAGACCGATCATGCGCCCGGCAGCGAGCAGCAGGATGACGGCGAGACTTACGTACAGCAGCGCGTCAAGCATGGTGCTACCTCCTTCTTGGCGTTGGTTCTAACCGGCGTCGCCCCACCAGCATACGCCAACGGCGCCGCGCACGCCTGTTAATCAGCGGGCGCGTGGGGAGTAGGAAATCGTCAATTGCGTGGCGTTCCTGGCCCCCCCGCTAGCGCCCGTGCCGGGCGAGCCTCCCCCCCCCCCGGCGGCTTTTCTCCGGGGCGCTGCGCCCCGGCCCCCTGGGAACCGTGCCGGCCGGGGCGCTGCGCCCCCGGCCCCCGCCCGGGGGAACCCGCGCCGGTTCCCCCGGCCCCCCTCCGGCAAAGAACGCCATCTCAATTTTATTCATCGTGGCGCATGCCCGGCAACATCCCGAAATAGCGAGTTGCTACCCGTCGTGCGTGGATTCAGCTGGGCATGCGCGCCAAGCTTCGCAATAGAGACAGGATTATTTTGGGGTCCAGGGGCGCACGCCCCGGCCGGGGGGCGGCGGGGGTGGCGGCCCACCCCCGCCCGCGGGGGTGCGGGGGGCGCGTAGCCCCCGAAAGCGATTCGGGCGCGCAGCCCGCGGGGGCACGGGGGGCGCGCAGCCCCCGGCCATGCTATAATTGTCGAGCCAAGCATCACATAAAGATAATGGGTCTAGGCGCCGGCCCACCGGCGCGCTGGCTGCTGCCCGCGCCACGCGTCATGATCGTCAGGGAGGGCAAGCATGAAGAACAGGCGAGCGCCTGCGCGCAGGCGTGAGCAGCTGGGTTCGGGGGCGCGGGCGCGCGAGACGACTGCCGGCCACCTGGACGCCTCCGATCCGCAGGCACAGCCGGACGTGGGCCCGGCGCGCGTCGGGGCGAGGCCCGGCGCGCTGACGCCGCGCGACGTGCTGCGGCTCCAGCGCACGCTCGGCAACCGCGCGCTCAATCGCCTGCGGCAGGAGCCGGCGCTACCCCTGCCGGCCGCCCCTGTCCGCCGCCCTCTGTTCGGCCAGGCGCCCACGTATGCCCCACGGCCCGCGCGGGCGCTGCAGCGCATCGTCGTGACGCAGATCGTTCCTGGGGCGGGCGACCTCATCGGCGATGTGTTCGTGGCCGGCCGGCCGCCAAACACGTTCGGCAGCTCGATGGGCGATCACACGACTGCCTTCACAACCCACGTCAACGCCGTGCGCGCTGCGCTGGCCGGCAAGTCGGCCGGCGACGCGATCGTTGCTCTGGATAGGCTGGTCGCGGGCATCAGAGAGCTGCCGGGCTACGCGCTCGCGCCAAACCTGCCGCCGAAGATCGCCGCTAAGTGGAAGGCGGCCGGCACGCACCTGGAGACGATCTGCGGCGAGCCGCAGCCGCCCAAAGACGGCGCCGCGAGCGACCAGGCCGCCATGGTCGCGAAGCTGCAGGAGTATGTGAGCGCGTACCCGAGCTGCGCGAGCTCGTGCCGCTGTCCACGATCAACGTGGGCCAGAAGTCGCAGGGGTCGTTCGGCAAGGGCAAGGGCGAAAGCGCAGATCCGCTGCGCGAGCATGTCCAGGGGCAGAAGAAGTCGCCGGCCGAGCTCTGGGAGAGCGTGCTCGGCCTGTTCGACTTCCACTCGGTCACCTGGGCCGCGATCGAGCAGGACGCGGCGAAGCTGGCGGAGATAGCGCCGGGGCTGGACCACAGTCTGGGCCCGATGGAGCGCGCCGAGCTGATGGCGCGGCAGCATATCCGCACGATCCGCCTGGGCTACCCCGGCGTGCTCGGCGCGCTGGCCGACGCAACGCCCGGCGCAGCGCCAGTCTCCGACGAGGCTCTCGAGGAGGCCGCGACCGCCAAGCTGGTGAAGGCCCTGCGCGGCTCGATCGCAGGCGGTCTCGCCCGCGAAATCCCTTTCCTGGAGCACAACCTCGACCAGTATATCAATGATTACGAAAAGACAGAAGACGACAAGGGGCGGACAAGCCTCAGCGAGAAGTTCACCCCGATTCAAGAGCGGCTGAAGAAGATTTACGCGCTGGTTGGGGTCTCGAAGGAGCCGCGCAAGCCGCAGTCGAAGCCTGATATCCTTGCGCCGAGACCGCGGCGTAACAGTACGAAAAAGATGCACTTTGATGAGCAGCAAGACGCATTGGAAGCAAGGAATACGCAGCAGAAAGTGACCGAGCAGGTCAAGCAATTGACCAAATCGCAAGGTGAGAAAAGTAAGAAGCGGAAGGCGGAGGATCTCGAAGATCCGGCCAAGAAGAAGCCCAAAATCGAGGGTAAGGGTATAAGTAGCGATCTGCGCGAAGCAGAGGACCTTTCGAGCGAGAAGGGCGAGGCAGGCCAGGAGCCGCAGCTGACCGAGGAGGAGCTGGCCGAGCTGGCGGAGATGCAGGGCCAGCTCGCCATCCAGGTCGTCCTCGACAAGGGCGGCACGATCTCGGAGATCCGATCGGCCGGGCGGCCGAAGTCCCGCTCTCCGGCACGATGGGCGCTCACACGACCGCCTGACGGTCCACTCCGACCGCGTGCGCACTGCGCTTCACCAGAAGACTGTCGCGCAGGCGCTGGACGTGGTCGAGAGCCAGCTGATGCCGGAGATCGCCGAGATGCAAGGGCGGCTGGGCGAGGCTTTCGAGCGCCGCCGGCCCGCCCACGCCAGCCGCCGGCGACGGCTTGCCGGGTGGGGCGATGACACCGTGATGATGGAAAGCGGCGGCGACACGACCGCCGAGAGCACCACCACATGCCGGGCGGGAGTGGCGATGCCATCCTGCTGGACAGCGACACGAGCTCCACCAAGGCAACCACCGGCACGCCTGGCACGAGCGATGACGCCATGTCGTTGGATGTCTCCGCGGCGCCGCTTGTGCCGCAGATCCTGCAGCTGCAGCAGAAGATCAACCGGTTCCTCGCCGCCGCGAACCAGGTTCCGGGCGCCACCTGGGCGCGGCCGACATCGGGGCAAGCGAGAGGCGGATCACCGCCGAGTCCCTGCTCGAGCACCTGGGCTGCTCGGCGTCCCGAAGGTCGCGCACTCGCAGGATGAGGTCAAAGCGGCGATCCTGGGCTGCTGGATGAAGCGCCGCGCTGCCCGACCCGGAGATCCTCGAGAAGAAAGACCGATCAAAAAGCACAGCCATCACGGCAGCGACAGGCGTGTCGCTCGACGAGGACGACGATCTGATGAGTGGCCTGACGACCACGACAGGCGAGCCGGTCGCCGCCGAGAGCGGTGGCGACGACTACGAGATGGAGGACGAGGTCGACGTCCGGATCGACCAGTCGAAGAAGCCGATCGATGCCCTGGTCTATAATCACCTGCTCGTGATCGAAAAAGGCCTACCCCGGCGCCCTGGCCGCGGCTGGCATACCGGCGCCCACAAGCTCCGCCGACGTGAACGCCCTGGCCGGGGTTGTCGAGAAGGCCGCCCTCGACGATCGTAAGAGCAAGACGCGCGGCCGCTCGAAGTCGACGAAAAAAGACGGTACCTCTGATGGAACGATGGCGGATTCATCCGGCGCCTGGCAGCTGAGCGATACGCTGTTCGGCGCGGCGCCGGGCTCGAAAAGCTCGGATCTTGGCGGCCCCTCCGGCACGGGCGCTCCGGCGCTCGGTATGCTCGACCGCAATCTGCGAACGCCACAGGTGCTCCTGAACTTCGACAAGCTCGCAATCGACAACACCTGGCTGGACCAGCATGGCAACCTGCTCGACGATCATCTGATGAGTTCAAAGATGCCTACCTCGCCGACATGGCGCTGCCCGGCACGTACCTGGCCGAGGGCGAGGGCACGCTCGTGGCGGATCATTTTAAGGTCACTGTGAACGTGCATCAGGGCAGCGTGCCCGAGGGGTTTCAGCAGGTTGCGAATGTTGGCGGCGGCGATTGCCTCATCCACGCGCTGAGCGACGTGAAGCGCGCCCACGACTTAGAGACGGGCGGGACACAGCTAGCTGCCATCCCTAACCTTCTCGGCACGGCGCTGGCGCGCGCCGTGCCGGGCGACCAGATTATACAGATACGCAAGCATATCGCCGGAGACGATGGACCCAAATACGGTAACGCCTGCGGTCCAGGCGCTGGTGCGCGCCGAGGTGGATAACCGGCCGGAGCCGGGCGTGTACCCTAAGCTCCAGGGGCCTGATGAATAGCAATCCTTTCCAGCTCGCCAAATTCATGGTCCAGCAAGCCCGGCTGTTCGAAGAGGCGAAAAACGCATTGAGGAGAAGAAGAAGCCCTCGGCCCCGAGCAAGCCGCCGGAGACGTCGTCGAAGACCGAGCCCGTCGCCGCCCAGCCGGTCGTGGCCGCGCCGCAGAGCCAGTATGGCAGCGGCGCCGCCCTGCTCAACCAGGCGCTGCTGCACGTGGGCGGAAATCACTACGTGCTGCTCCAGCGCGTGCCGCCCGATCCCTCCGCCGCGCCAAAGGGTGGAGAGCCGACTGGCGAGGCCATGAGCCTGTCGCAGAAGGACGATGAAGATTGAGCGCGCCAGTCCGAGCGCCGGCACATCCTCTCAAGGCTGTGGGTCGAGGCGGACCGCTCTCGCCGAAGGCGTTGAAGCCGGCTCACGTGAACGCGCTGCTGCGAGAAACCCAGCAGACACGGCATGCAGCGCAGGATTATGCGATCATCCAGATGATGGTACTGACTGGCATCCGTATCAGCGAATGTACGGCGCTCCGTCTTGGGGATGTCCAGATCGGCAAGCACCAGGGCTGGGCGACAATTCGGCTTGGGAAAGGCAACAAGACTCGGAATGTGCCGCTAAACACCTCTGTGCGCCAAGCACTGGCCGAGTATCTTGCACCGTTGTGGGGTGTCTAAGCGTCGATGAAGGCTGTGGCCGTGGCGTGGTCACGCCATCAGCCTTCGGAATCACTCTGGAGAAGGCAGAAGGGTGGTGCGCTGAGTAGTCGCGCAATCAGCGACATGGTCGAGGCACTTGTTGACTCCTGCGCCAAGCGCGATCTGGTTCCAGCTGATACGACACCGCACACACTGCGCCATACGTTTGCGACGAACTATTTGAAGGACCATCCAGGCGACCTTGTTGGCCTAGCCGCGCTGCTAGGGCATAAGTAGCCTAGAAACAACCCGCATTTATGTGCAGCCCTCCAGTGACGATCTTGCAGAACGAGTCGAGCAGACGCGGCTGAATGCATATCGTTGATGCCAAATGTGGCAATATTCACACAGCAGTCAGTTATCAGAAACAGCTCTCCACCACGACAAATCTTGACAGGTTTTGCGCCATCATGCCAATATAATGCTGTCGCCCTATTGACATAAGCATGCATTGCTCTATAATACATTTGTTCCTTTTATCCCATCTTAGGCTCTTTGGGAGTTGCCGTGGAAATCGCCCGTTCTTCGCCCTTGTTTTAACGCATCACAAAGCCAGACGGCAAACGCGCTGTCTGGCCACATGGCTGACAAAAAAGGAGAACTCTTCCTGGGCTTCCTGATGCTATAGACCCTGAGTTGCTCCCGCGCAAGCCCTGAAGAACCCATTTGAAGAACCCATTTATGGAGGCATCATGGGTGACTCGAACACTGGCCCTTCGACTGCCAAACACCTCTCCGAACGCATAGAGTTGGCACAAAACGTCTCTCGTGTGTTATTAATCAACCCTCCCATCTACGATATTCGTATCCCTTGGGCTAGATTTATCCAGCCAATTCGACTATTGTGGCTTTCCACATACTTTCAGAATGCAAGCGCGGATGTTCGTATTATTGACGCGGTTGCCTTAGCAGATAGTAAGCCATTGCGTAAGGTACTGGCTCGAACTATCGACGTTGATACACACACGGTGAATGTCTGGCGATTTGGCATGTCGCTGCCTGCAATAGAAAAAGCACTGCGGGCCTTTCTACGTGCACAGTGGCAACCTGACATCATCTATGTCGAATGTGCTACTACCTTCTGGTGGGAAGGCGCCAAAGAGGTTATTGCTACAGCAAAGGGCATCTTTCCAGACAGCCGTATATGTCTCATTGGAGCGTATGCTGAACTCGCTCCAGAACACGCCCGTTCACAGACACTGGCTGATGTAGTAGGAGCATTGGATTGGTCGGAGCTTGCTCTGCTGACACCGAATCTGGCGCACTACAGCACGAAGCCAGATAGTATTTACCTTGCACTTCACGATGGACAGCGAGCTGCGGCAGAGATACTCGAAGAGATGAGTAGGCTGCGTACTGATTACAATGTTCAATCCTTTGCCTTTCTGGATCACGGCGTGACAAGTGATCATCGCGAGAGTTACTGCGAGCTGTTAGAGCAGATCGCTTCGCAAGGTATTCGGGTACGTCTATCGGCGCTTGGTACAATACCGCTGCGTGATTTTGCTAACCATCCTGAGCTAGCAACGTTGATGAAGCAAGCAGGTTACGCACAGGTATGTTTTGCTGACGACCGAGGTGCCCCTGTTGGCGCCGATGCTGATGAAGCCCTTATCGGCCATGCTGCCCTTGCTGCGAAGGCCTGTGAGCGTGCCGGATTTCGAATTCGTACAGATGCCGTGACTGCGTCACTCTGCCTTGGACGGCCTGGCGAGTCATTGGAGGCACGAGGGAAAGTAGCAACCAAACTCGTGCATCATTTGGGGTCGCTCATATTCTGGCCTTATCAGCCTTCCCCAAGAGATTTGCCTAAAATTTCCTTAGAAGATCAGAATGGAAAGCTCTTTCCGTTCCGCCATCTCAATAAGTGTTCCTTCACTGACTATTTGAGCATACTTGGTTTGGCAAGCGTGCTTAACGCCAAGTATCGTACAGAAACTTTCGACTTCTTAGGTAATGGCTTGATATCGCGATTGTTCCGCGATAGTATTGGGCGGCAAGCTTGGATCCGCCCGAAGATATCAAGGGAACCTTGAAACTACCAGCGGTGAAACGATGACGCAACTTCATACAGAAGCAACCTTTCAACCGGAGCAGGTAAACTCTGGATAGCGACGAGTCTTGCTGTTCAACCCGCCGGTGTACGACGCTCAGTACTGGGCACGGTGGAGTCAACCAGCGGGATTGCTGCGGATTGCGACTCTACTAAAGTCGCTTGGCTACAATCTAGATCTCATCGATTGCATGGATACTGACGCACGTGGCAACGTCAAGAAAACATTCCATCGCGGGTCTGACAACAAACAGATAATTGTCGATCGTGGCAACATTATCAGACGTGTCTGGCACTTTGGCTTGGAATGGCCGATAGTACAGCAACGCCTTAAAGCGCTGCCAGAGCCGCCAGATGAGGTGTGGATTACTTCAGGCATGACGTACTGGTGGAAAGCACCCGTGACGCGGTAGCACGCATTCGCCAAATGTATCCGAATGCACATATCATAGTCGGTGGAATATATCCAACATTAGCGCCAGAGCACGCCGTAGAGAATATAGGGGCAGACATCGTTTTCAAAGGTGAGTTGACGGCAGCTAGTAACTTGCCGACTGATCTCAGTTTGTATACGCAAACGCCGAGCTACGCCATTCTCACCACAAGTCGCGGCTGCCCGTGGGATTGCAATTACTGCGCAGCGCGAGCACTAAACAATGGATCCAATAAAATGCGTTCGCGAACGCCTGAGGATGTGCTTGAAGAGATCGAAGACA
Source organism: Candidatus Ribeiella danica (assembly GCA_016717335.1). Classification (GTDB taxonomy): domain Bacteria; phylum Chloroflexota; class Chloroflexia; order Chloroflexales; family Roseiflexaceae; genus Ribeiella; species Ribeiella danica. Next base: position 2,258,853 of record JADKFS010000001.1, on the reverse strand, counting down.
AAATGGATCGATTCAATATCCGACGATTTGGCTTCTATGAGGATAATGCACTGGTTCTTAAGGGCCATCTTCAAGAGATATTAGAACTGATTATCGAGCGCGGGCACAAACTGCAACTATACGCGCCGGAAGGCTTCGAAACCCGTCTGTTAACGGTTGAACTGCTTCGCACCATGAAGCGGGCCGGGTTTGAGAAAGTACACTTGCCATTCGAGGCTTTGAAATGGGAGACAAATCAGGGATGGAATCGGCGTCATGCCAGCACAGCATCTTTCGAACGAGCGCTTGATGCAGCGATTCAAGCGGGGTTCAGAGAACGCACTCAGGCGATTAATGCGTTTGTCCTTTTCGGCTTACCTGATGACAAGCTGGAGGACATTCTGGACGGTGTCGTGTATGTGCACCATGATGGTCGGTTCGATCATCCCAATGCTCTTCACTCCAGTACCTGGAACAAATGTATATCGTGAGTATGCTGGCTATCTGCATGGCGAACGTGGATGGGATCTCCAGCATCTGAATGGCAAGTTCCTGCCATTCCTAGAGGTCAATCAGCAACGATATCCTGGCTTGCAGGGCTCCGACTACCTGGAACTCGAAGCGCTCATGTCAGTCCTAAACAACGGCAAATTCTTATCCCGCGCTGTGGATCTATGTGATGATACTACTGCGAGCCGTGCATTCCGTGCAGCACTAGATATCCATGGACAGCGAAAACCATCAAAGCGCCAGAAACAGGTGAAGCACTCGGAGATTATCCCACTGAGCGCGCTTGGGTAAACGCAGAACTATAGAATCTACAGCTGATAATAGCGCCATCTCCAATGGGTGTGACGTGCGTTTTTGCATACCCTTCCTCCCGGCCCCCTCCCCGCCGCGTGGGGAGGGGATAAACAGGTGCGAGGCGGCGGGCGCGAAGCGCCCGCCGCCCGCATACCTCTTGCCCCGCTGACCCAAGGGAGCGGGGGCAAGGGGTGAGAGGGGGAAGGGCAAGACTTTACGTCACACGCATCTCTAATTTGTGTATTGACACAAATTAGAGATGGCGCTATACTATGTTATACTCAACGGAAAAGGTTGCGCTGCCCTTGCCCGCTCGGTGTGTGGTGGACGCACGATCTTGCAGAGGCTGTGTGCGCGAGAGTGTTTCCTGACCCGCCCAGCGTGACCCTCCCCCCCCCCCCCCCCCCCCCCCCACGCCGAGTGGCGCCGGTGAGGCGGGGTGGCGACCTGCCTGCCCGGGGCGCCCCCGGCGCCCGCGGCGTGGAGTGCGGCTGCGGCGTCGGGGCGCCTGCCTTCGGCTGTTCGCCCCCCCCGCCGCGACCTAATCGAGCGTTGGCGCAAGAAGATCAGGCAACACCTCCTTTGCCGAGTTTGAGCGGCGATCCAAAACTGCTGGCGAACCCAGCAACCGCGAGGAACTCCGACGCTGGCCGAGACCCCCCGTTGCAAGACGGCGAACCCTTCCGAGCAGATGAGGTGTCAATGACAGAGCGGCGGCCCATGAATTCCGATAATCACGAGCCTGGTGATAAAGTCCAGATTCGCAATGGACCTTACAAGGGTCTGCGTGGAATTATGCAGAGGGCAACGGATAGTGTCGTTTATGTGGAGCTTACTGATGGCAGGACTATGCAAGTATCAGCGGATCTGCTAACTAACTATAGCCGAGCAGCGCGTCGCGCATGGCAAAAGATGCCCAAACGAGCGGGTCGCCCTAAATCATCCACACCAGGCAAGAAGATGGTGAGCATGGTGGATCTGATCTGGACATATGGGAGCAGTTGGGAAGAGCTTGTCGAAGACGGTTTGATACCTAGTCGGGAAACATATGATCAATATTTGGTTGCGCGAACATGTGAGAGAATTGGCAAGGGTAGAGATAATAGAAACGCAAATATTATAGCATTTCTATAACTAAATCTTTAATCCGTGCTCGGAAATTCCTTATGATCGCTATAATATCTCAGGGATAAATCCGACTGGAGGAAGCAATGAATCGGCATCAGAAGCATGGATCACAGCAGATGTCATTTCTTGAGGAACTAGACCAGCAACTCAGCCGTGAAAACGGAAAGCTACTTCCATTGCAGCTTTCTACTGATGATATTGGTGGAGCTCTACTTGCGATTCTTTCCAGAGGCCTATATACCAAACCCCTAGATTGTATCCGGGAATATGTTCAGAACGCTGTTGATGCACAGGCTAGTGGCGTCACCATTAAAATTACAGGGAATTCTGTAACTATTTTTGATGAGGGCACTGGCATGAATCTACAAGATTTGCTTCAGGCCCGACAATTTGGATTATCGCTCAAATCTATTAGCGATTTCGTGGGTTTCCGTGGCATTGGTATTTACTCGGGTTTTGATCTTGTAGACGGCTTCGTATTACTAGTACAAAGAAGGGGACTCAAATCTTCATGTGCTCGTGTTTGAGTTTGCTGAAATGAAGGCAAGACTCGATAAAGATAAGATTAAAAGGGCCAGATGAGGATAAGATATCATTAGCTACGCTACTTTCTGAGCACACTTATATAAAGCGAGAATCTGCAGATGCACCGACTAATCGTCATTTCACACACGTTGAGTTACAGGATTTAAGTGATGTCCATATCCGACAGATTTCCGATAGGGCTGAGCTAAAGCGCTACCTGCTTCAGAATCTCCCTATTGACTTTGATAAGAGCTTTGACTATAGTGATGATATTAATAAGCATCTGTTTTCCAATGTGCGCGGCTATAATGCTGTACAGATTACATTACAGTCGGATGGATTATCAGACGAAGTTGTAGCGAAAGAGGCTATTCCAAATCTCCAAAGCCCATCTTTTGGGTATGTGGAGAATTCATCAAGACAGAAGATTGCTTATTATTGGGCCTGTTTAAATGCCACAAGAGATCGCATTCAGTTGCCAAATAAAAATGGGAACTCGCCGAACTATGATGGATTCGTGTATAAGATGAAAGGTTTTACTATTGGTGATAGGCAAAGATTGCGATCTAAATTCTTAAGAAAACCGCAACTCTACCCTTGGTATACCGGAGAGATATACATTATTGACGATAATATTGTACCGAATGCAGCCAGAAATGATTTTGAAAACTAATCAAGCCAAATCAACTCTGGACTTCTATATTGGTAAACTTCTTGAGACATTGGAAAGTGAGGCTGAAACATTCCAAGCTCAAGGCGTTGCTGACGACAGAATCGGCAAGTATCAGAAGGAACTAAAGCTCATTGAAGAACAGATCATTACAAACACGCATCGGAGCGACTTTGAAACATACGCCCGGTTGAACGAGATGCTGCGTGATCTACGCCGTCAAAAGACTAAGACCAGCGGTGAGAATAGAATAACTGCAGATAGTATTATTAAGACGGCTGAAAAGTTACAGCGTCAACTTGCAAAGGAAGTCGATAATCCCGCGCCAGAGGCGAAGCGCAGGAAACGTGCTGCTCGCAATGAAGAGATAGTTAAACGTCCAGATGTTCCGACGGTACAACCACCGCCACCCGCTCCTCCCAAGACAATACCAGACGTCTTAAAAGATGCTGGGTGGCTCTTGAAGGCGAGTTGGCGATACTTGCACAGCTCCTACAGGAAAGTGTTGCTGATGTCTTAACAATAGGGAGTGACGCCTATCGTAATCTTCTTAACGACTTTGAGGCTCGATTGCTGAGTACTACAAGCGATGAGTAATATTAGAGGCCAATGGTATGCCATTTGCAGATACTTCGAATAAAGCAACCATTCGTCGATTATGGGATCTGCCAATACTCGAGAGATGGCACGATCGGTACTCTAAATCGCTATCATACTTTGGGCTCACCGGTCCGGAGATTAAGGATTTACTCGATTGGCGACACATTATCGACAAGAAAACCGCAGTTGAAAGCCCAGGGAACACAAGAGCACTGCGATTGGAGGCTGATGAAACTATTGGACGCATGAGAACGAATATGATGATGTATGGTCTATCATCAGGCTTTCAGATCATGCGTGCAGATATTGAGGACGTAATTATTAACGCTATTGATATTGATGGGCAACCCCCTCAAATTAACAATGGTGGTGCGGCACACGTGGCAAAGTTTATGTATGACATTGTCAACTTAGATTTTGATGGGGGATTAGCGTATACGAGTAAAGGTAAAGCTGCGAAACGTATTGTAGCGATCAAGAAACTTTTCGAGAGGCAGTCAGGCCATGATTTCGTTTTATTCCTAACAATCAATGTACGTGATACTTTGCGCAGCGAGCTAGATGAATACATCCGTGAACTTCAAGGACGTGACCGAGGAGAGGGATGGCATGATCTCCTAGAATGGTACTTAAGGAGAGGAAAAGGAGAAAGAGAATATAAGCTAAAAGTATTAGTACCTACTTTCATACATGCAGTGGCTGAACTTCACATGTTTCGTAGTACCTGCTACCCACCAATCGTATATGACGGTCATAACAACGCTAGAATGCTTCACTTTACATTTGAGCTACAAGCACAGCTGGGGAGGAATCTACGATCTTTCAGCAAACAAGATGACCGAGATCTAGTGCTTTTACCAATGTTTCGATGTCGTGACAGCACTTTTACTTTGGCGCCTGGCCCAAATTCTGAAACACAATTACAGCAAGTTCCAAATCTCCTTGACTTCTTACCTGAAAATACACGTACAGCTATTATAAATGGCTCAGTTTAGTAGGGAGCGCGGGAGTGAGTCTGCAATCTGCCATTGAATGGACTGATGCAACCTGGAACCCAGTGACTGGATGTACCGAGGTGTCGCCAGGATGCGATCATTGCTATGCAAGAACATTTGCTGAGCGCTTTCGAGGCGTGCCTAGCCATCCATACGAACAGGGATTTGATCTTCGACTTTGGCCCGCGCGGCTAGAGTTACCGTTGCGCTGGAAGCAGCCGCGACGCATCTTCGTCAACTCAATGTCGGATCTCTTTCATAAAGACATCCCAGATACATACATTCGACAAGTTTTCGATGTGATGGCCCGCGCTGACTGGCACATCTTTCAAGTGCTGACTAAGCGTAGCCCTCGCCTGGCGAAGCTTAGCCCAAGTCTTCCTTGGGCACCGCATATTTGGGCTGGGGTGTCTGTGGAAACCTCACAGTATCGCTGGCGCATCGACCACTTACGCCAAGTTCCGGCATCAGTCCGCTTCATCAGCGCTGAACCACTTCTTGGTTCTCTGAACAACGTTGATCTCACAGATATACACTGGCTTATCGCTGGCGGTGAGAGTGGTCATGGTCACCGGCCATGTGATCCGAACTGGGTCCGCGAACTTCGCGATCGATGCCAAGCCACAAAGGTGGCCTTCTTCTTCGCTAATGGGGTGGACGTACGCCAAAAGCCGGAGGAAGAGAGCTTGATGGCCAGACGTGGGACGAGATGCCGGACATACCTGGTTTACACCAACACGAACTATTCGCAACAATAGATAAATGATATGAAAGTAATAGCGCTCGGCTCGCAACAGCACGAGCGCTTTCTTTTTGACTTACTCTTATTGATAAAATTGAAGCACGGTTGTGTCTATAGAGGGTGGTACTCCGTAGAAATATCGCTTCCAGACACCAAGAGGTCCCGGCCCTCTAGAAAGTTCTTTTCTAGCTGACCGAGGCACCCGGCGAAGGAGGTGAGAGGAGAAGAAAGGAGTTGCCACTACTATACGCCGCGCGCCGCGCGCCGCCAATCCATCAATGGTCCTGCGCGGCGCTCGCCACGGTACTGGCGCCAGTACATAGTAGTCAGTAGTCGGTACTGCGAAGGCATACCAAAGCCCTGCTTTGCTGCGTCTGCCCAAATAGCGTGTCCGGAATAGTACTCGTACACGTCGCAGGAAGTCTGTATTGGGCTCGCCGGACGGAGGGCCGCGCCCGAAGAAGCATAACGCCGTCGTCTATCGCCCATCATCTGATCGGCCCGAACGTTCGCCAACGCGGGCTGGCCCCGCGCCGAGCGGGCCGTGCTATAATCCTCCGGCAGACTGCGACGGAGGATTTGAGCGATGACAGGGATCTTGCTGGTCGGCGCGGCCGACACCGGGCGCGCGCCCATGGCGGCGGCGCTGCTGGCCCGGCTGGCCGAGCAGCGCGGCTACCGCTGGGCGGTCGAGTCGGCCGGCGTGCTCGGCCACGATGGCGCCGCGGCCGAGGTCGAGGCGCGCGACACGATGCTGCACATGGGCCTCGACATCGGCGAGCACCAGGCCCGCTCGCTCGACGACGACATCGCCCGGCGCGCCGACCTGATCGTGGCGATCGACAGCGGCACGGCCCTCGTCGTGCGGGCGCGCTTCCCCGCTGCGGCGCCGCGCACCTTCGGCCTAGGCGAGCTGGCCGGCCGCGCGCGCGACGTGCCCGACCCTTTCCGGATGCAGATCGGCGCCTGGATGACCTACGCCCGCGAGCTTGAGCGGCTGCTTGAGGCCGCCCTGCCGCGCATGGTCGAGCTGCTGCCGGCGGGCGACGAGGGGCCGACGGTGGGCGACGAGCGCGCCACCCCCGGCAGCCCAGCCGCGGTCGCGTCACCGGCTGCCCCGCCGCCGATCGCCGGCGAGCGAGCTGCCGCGGCCACGCGCATCGCCGGGCTGCTGCAGGTCGCGGTCCAGATGCCGGATGTGCTGGACTGGGCCGCCGCGCGCGGGCGAATCGAGGCCGACCTGGCGGCGATCGCGGCGGCGCCGGCCGAGCCCTCCGACCTGATCGCCGCCTACGTCGGGCTGCTGCGCGCCGCGCTGGCGCTGCTGCCGCCCGCGCCATCCCCCGCCCAGCTGGCCGCGCTCCAGCAGGCCGCCGAGAAGCTGCGTGCCCCGGTCGGCCAGGATGCCCTGGTCGCGCTCTCGTCGACGCTGGCCACCCTGCCGAGGCTGCCATGAGGCGCACGCAGCGGCTGACCTACCTGGCCCAGACGCAGCCGGGCTTCGAGGCGATCACCGCCGACGAGATCGCCCGGCAGCTGGAGGGGCCGCCGTCCGCGGCACGCGCGGCGTGGCCGACAAGAACGGCATCGTGCTGTTCGACTACGACGGCGACGCGGGCGACCTGCTCGGGCTGCGCACGGTCGAGGACGTGTTCGTGCTGCTCGCGACGCTGCCCGACCTGCCGCCGACCCGCCCGGCGCTCGCGCTGCTGCAGGCCGCCGCCGCGCGCGGCCACGGTCGAGCCGGCGCTGGCCCTGGCGCGCCAGATCCAGCCCGGGCGCGGCGGGCAGGGCAAGCTGCGCTACCGCGTCGTCGCGCGGCAGGTCGGGCAGACGGCCTACCGGCGCGTGGACGCGCAGATCGCGGTCGAGCGCGGCATCGCGGCGCGCGGCGATCACCGCTGGCTGCTGGTGGAGGAGAGCGCGCTGGAGTTCTGGCTGACGCTGCTGCCGGGCGAGGCGCTGCTGGCGCTGCGGCTGAGCGACGAGCGGATGCGCCACCGCGAGTACAAGCTCGAGCACATGCCCGCGTCGCTGCGCCCCTCGGCGGCGGCGGCCCTGGCCTGGCTGACGCGCCCGGCGGACGACGACGTGTTCCTCGACCCGATGTGCGGCGCGGGCACGATCCTGATCGAGCGGGCGCACATGGGCCGCTACCGGCAGCTGCTCGGCGGCGACCTGCGCGACGAGGCGGTCGCGGTCGCGCGCGGCAACGTCGGCCCGCGCTACAAGCCGATCGAGCTGCGCCAGTGGGATGCCCGCGCGCTGCCGCTCGACGCCGCCTCGATCAGCGCCGCGGCGGTCAACCTGCCGTTCGGCAAGCAGCTTGGCTCGCCCGAGGCCAACCGCGCGCTGTACCCGGCGCTGCTGCGCGAGGCGGCGCGGGTGCTGCGCCCCGGCGCGCGGCTCGTCGCGCTGACCGGCGACCGCAGGACCTTCACGGAATCGCTGCGGCGCGCGAGCCGGCTCGCGCGCCGCGAAGTCTACCCCGTGATGCTGCTCGGCCTGCCGGCCAGCGTCTACGTCGTCGAGCGCAGCTAGCGGCCGCCTACTTCACGCGCTCGATGTAATCGCCCGTGCGCGTGTCGACGCGGATCACGTCGCCCTCGTTCACGAAGGCCGGCACCTGCACCACCGCGCCGGTCTCGAGCGTCACCGGCTTGGTGACGTTAGTGGCGGTGTCGCCGCGCAGGGCGGTGGCGGCCTCGGTGACCTTGAGCGTCACGAAGAACGGAACCTCGACGCCCAGGATCTGGTTGTCGTCGAAGAACAGCACGTCGGCCATCTCGCCGTCCTTCAGGAAATGGGCCGGCTCGCCGATCGTGTCCTCAGGGATCTCGATCTGCTCGAAGGTCTCGGTGTCCATGAAGTGATAGCTGTCGCCCTCGCGGTAGAGGAACTGCATCGGCCGCTTGTCGACCCGCACGATCTCGATGTCGGCGCCGGCGCGCACGCGGTCCTCGATCACCTTGCCGGTCTGGATGTTCTTCAGCTTCATCATGACCATCGCGCGCCAGTTGCCGGGGGCGTGGTGATGGAACTCGACCACGCGGTGCAGCTGGCCGTTATAGCGAATGATGATATTGGTGCGCAGATCCGATGTCGTCGCCATGCGATTGCTCCTGTCCATAGAAAGCGCCGCCCTTGATGAGCGGCGCGGTTGGGTGCCGATTATGCTTATCTATTCTGTATTATAGCAGAGGAGCGCACGATCGCGCAACCTGGGGCTGCGCGCCTCACACCCCCGCGAGCGGCCGTCTCGCCTACACTGCGGCCGGGGGCTGCGCGCCCCCCTGCCCCCGCTGCGGGGGTGGGCCGCCACCCCCGCCACCCCCGGCCGGGGCTTGCGCCCCTGGACCCCAAAAGGAACGCTGCCTCTTTCGTTCTGCCTGACGTGCATGCCTGGCTGAATCCAGGCACGGCGGGATGCAACCCGCTCCGCAGGCGTGGTGCTAGGCATAGGCCACCAGCAGTGCAACTGGTACGGGATCATTTGCCGGAGGGGGGCTGGGGGAACCGGCGTGGGTTCCCCAGCTCCCCGCTGGGTGGCGGGGGGCCGGGGGCGCAGCGCCCCGGAAGAGCACCAGGCGCAGGCGCACACACAAAAGGAGGCCCGGGCTGCCCCGGACCTCCTCACAGCTCAAGATCGACGCTACTTGCGAACCGGCTCGCCGGTGTAGGGGTCGAACTTCCACTCCTCGACCGGCCGCGGGTGATTCGGCAGAGCCTGCGGCGCGGCGTAGGTCGTCTGCGTCGGCGCGTAGGCGGCCGGCTCCTCCGGCATCACGATCCACAGCACCAGGTAGATCAGCGGGCTGGCGCCGCCGAGAAACACCGCCAGCACGAACAGCAGGCGCACGATCGCCGGGTCGATGCTGAAGTAGTTCGCGATGCCGCCGCACACGCCGGCGAACATCTTGTCGTTTCGGCTGCGGGCAAACTGAGTGTTCATTGTTACTTCCTTTATGCGCTCCCGGGCGCCGCACAGTCGCGCGCCCGTCGTCGTTCTGTGTAGTTTGACGATCGTGCGCCCAAAAGGTTGCGCCCCGCGGATCGCCAGGCGATTCCCTACAAGCGACACAAAATGGTATGATAGTGTGCTCAGCCGAGGCCGGACGACCGTGCAGATCGTTTTCCAGAGGCGAAGGTGGACAATGGAGCAGCCCGAGGCCTACATCCCAATCGATCGGCGCCTGGCGCTGGCGCGCGGCGCAGACCTGCCCGACCGCGCCAGCGGCGCGGCGCTGTTCGCCGATATCTCCGGCTTTACGCCGCTGACCGAGCTGCTCGCCAGGGACCTCGGGCCGCAGCGCGGCGCCGAGGAGCTGACCAGACAGCTGATCGTGATCTACAGCGCGCTGATCGCCAAGGTCGATCAGCACCACGGCAGCGTGATCGGCTTCAGCGGCGACGCGATCACCTGCTGGTTCGACGAAAAGGACGAGGGCGGAAGGATGAAGGATGAAGCCAAGACCGACACGCCGTCTTCATCCTTCATCCTTCATTCCTCCGCCTTACGAGCGGTGGCCTGCGCCCTGGCCATGCAGCAGGTGATCGGGCAGTTCGCCACGGTCGAGACGCCCTCGGGCGCGCGCGTCACGCTGGCGATCAAGGTCGCCGTCGCCGCCGGGCCGGTGCGGCGCTTCCTGGTCGGCGATCCGGGCATCCAGCTGATCGACGTGCTGGCGGGCGCGACGCTCGACCGGCTGGCCGCCGCCGAGCACGCCGCCGCGAAGGGCGAGGTGCTGGCCAGCGCCGAGGTGGCCGGCGCGCTGGGCGAGCTGTTGCTCGTCAATGCGTGGCGCGAGGATCAGGACGGCCGGCGCTTCGCGGTGGTCGGCGGGCTCGCGCGCGAGGTGGCCGCGACGCCCTGGCCGGCGGTGGCGCCCGGCGAGCTGCGCGAGGATCACGTGCGCCCCTGGCTGCTGCCCGGCGTCTACGAGCGGCTGCGCGACGAGCAGGCGCAGTTCCTGGCCGAGCTGCGTCCGGCCGTGGCGCTGTTCGCCCGCTTCGGCGGGATCGACTACGACGGCGACGAGCGGGCCAGCCGGAAGCTGGACGGCTACATCCGCTGGGTCCAGCGGATCGTCGCGCGCTACGAGGGCGCCCTGCTGCAGCTGACGATCGGCGATAAGGGCAGCTACTTCTACGTGGCCTTCGGCGCGCCGATCGCCCACGACGACGACCCCGACCGGGCGGTGGCGGCCGCGCTCGAGCTGCAGGCCCCGCCGCCCGCGCTGGCCGGGATCGTCGGCACGCAGATCGGCATCAGCCGCGGCCGGATGCGCACCGGCGCCTACGGCGGGCCGACGCGGCACACCTACGGCGTCCTCGGCGACGAAGTGAACATGGCCGCGCGCCTGATGGGCCGGGCCGAGCCGGGCCAGATCGTCGTCAGCCAGCCGATCGCCGACGCGGTCGCGCGGCGCTTCACGCTGCGCGCGCTCGGGCCGGTCAGCGTGAAGGGCAAGCAGGCCCCCGTGCACGTCTCGCTGGTGCTCGATCGGCGGCAGCCCTCGTCGCAGCGGCCGGCCACGCTGTTCGCCAGCCCGCTGGTCGGGCGCGAGGCCGAGCTGGAGCGCATGGAGCAGGCGCTCGATGCCGCGCGATCGGGCGCCGGCCAGGTCCTGCGCGTCGTGGGCGCGGCGGGCGTGGGCAAGAGCCACCTCGCCGCCGAGCTGGCCGAGCGCGCGCTGCAGCGCGGGATGCGCGTCGCGGTCGGCAGCTGCCAGAGCACCACCGAGAGCACCGCCTACGCCCCGTGGCGCCAGGTCGTGCGCGCGCTGCTGGCGATCGACGCCGAGCCGGGCGCCCGCCAGATCGCCGCGATCGAGCGCTTCGTCGCCGCGACCAACCCGGACTGGCTGGTGCGACTGCCGCTGCTGGGCGACCTGCTGGGGCTGCCGATCGCCGATAACGCCACGACCGCGGCCTTCGAGCCGCGGCTGCGCCAGGGCGCGCTGTTCGAGCTGGTGGTCGAGCTGGCCCAGGTCTGGGCGCGGCCGCAGCCGCTGCTGCTGCTGATCGACGACGCGCACTGGATGGACGAGGCATCTAAGGGGCTGACGCTGGCGCTGGGCCGCGCGCTCGGCAAGCTGCCGCTGCTGCTGGCGCTGGTGCACCGCCCGGCGCAGGCCGGCGCGCCGCTGCTGCCCGAGCTGGACGCGCTGCCGATCCGCGGCACGCTGAGCCTGGACGAGCTCTCGCCCCAGGGGGTCGCCACGCTGGTCGCGAACCGGCTGGGCGGCCCGGTCAGCCCGCTGGCGCTCTCGCTGATCCAGGCCGAGACGCAGGGCAACCCGTTCTTCGTGGAGGAGGTGGTCGACACGCTGCGCGAGTCGGGCAGCCTGCACCTCCGCGCGAACGACGAGTGGGGGCTGTCCGAGCGGATGTTCAACGCGCTCCAGCAGGCCAGCTGCCTGACGCACGCGGACGATCGCTGGGTGCTGGCGCCCAGCGCGTCGCTCTCGGCGGTCGACCTGGGGCTGCCCGAATCGATCCAGGGCGTCGTGCTGTCGCGCATCGACCGGCTGCCCGAGGCGCACAAGCTGACGCTGAAGGTCGCCAGCGTGATCGGGCGGTCGTTCGCGCTCGACCTGCTGGCCAGGGCGCACCCGACGCACGCCGGCCAGGATGAGCTGATTGCACAGATCGGCCTGCTGGAGGAGCGCGACTTCACGCGGATGGAGGGGCAGCGCCGGCTCATGTATCTGTTCAAGCACACGGTGACGCGCGACGTGGCCTACGAGACGCTGCTGTTCGACCAGCGCCGCCAGCTGCACCACGTCGTCGGCGAGGCGCTCGAGCAGCTCGCGTCCGACGCGACGCCGCAGCTGGCCTACCACGCCTTCGCCGGCGAGGACTGGCCGCGGGCGCTGCGCTACCAGGCGCTGGCCGGCCAGCAGGCCCAGAAGCTGTTCGCCAACTACGAGGGCGTCGAGTTTTTCAGAAAGGCGCTGCGCTGCGCCGAGCACCTGCCGGCCGAGCAGACCGCCGTGGAGCGGCAGGAGATCCACATCCGGCTGGGCGAGCTGCTGACCAACACCGGGCAGTACGAGCCGGCGCTCGAGCAGCTCCAGGCGGCGCTCGCCCTGGCCGTTGCGGGCGGCGACACCGACGCGCAGGCGCGCGCCTGCCGCTGGATCGCGCGCCTGCACGAGCACCGCGGCGAGTACCCGCTGGCGCTCGACTGGATCCAGCGCGGGCTGCAGTTCCTCGGCCGGCGCGAGACCGCGGCGACGGTCGAGCTGCTGGCGATCGGCGGGCTGATCAACACGCGGCAGGGCGACCTCAAGCAGGCCCTGCGGCAGTGCGACAGCTGCGTGCAGATGGCAGAGCAGCTGGCCGATCCGACCTCGCTGGCGTTCGCCTACACCTCGCGGGCGCACGTGTTTCTGAGGCTCAGCAGCAGCGCCGCCGCTGTCGCCGATGTCAAGGCCGCGCTCGCGCTGTACGAGCAGGCCGGCAACATCCACGGCCAGGCGCTCTCGTACAACGGGCTCGGCAACACCTACTTCGAGATCAGCCAGTGGAGCGACGCCGACGGCTACTACCGCCAGGCCCGCGCGATCTTCAGCCAGACCGGCGACGTGCTGCGCCTGGCGTTCACCAACAACAACCTGGCCGAGATCGCGCGCTACCAGGGGCGGCTGGCCGACGCGCTGGCCTTCTACCAGGAGGCGCTGCGCTCGCTGGAGCAGGTGGGCGCCTCGCTGTACATGATCGGCGTGCTGCACATGAACCTCGGCGCCACGTTCGTCCAGCGCGGCGAGATCGACGCGGCGATCGAGCACCTGCGCACCGGCGAGCAGAAGTTCACGCAGCTCGGCACGCGCGATTTCCTGCCCGAGCTGTACCGCCACTTCGGCGCGGCCGCGCTCGCGGGCGGCCGGCTGGCCGAGGCCGAGGCGCGCGGCCGGCAGGCGCTCGACCTGGCGCGCGAGCTGATGATGCGCGGCGAAGAGGGCACCAGCCTGCGCGTGCTCGGCGTGGTCGCGAACGCGCAGGGCGATACCGCGCACGCCGCGCGCTGCCTGAGCCAGAGCATTGCGATCCTGGAGGAGCTGGGCGACGAGTACGAGGCGGCGCGCAGCCGCCTGGCGCTGGTCGAGGTCTTGCTGGCGCAGGGGCAGGCCGATCAGGCGCAGCTGGAGCTGGAGCGCTGCACGGCCGTGTTCGAGCGGCTGGACGCCGTGGTGGATCTGGCGGCGGCCGGGGCGCTGCGCGAGCGCCTCGCCCGGCCGCGCTGATTCTGTCCGGGCTGCGCCCGCTGCCTCTGCTCGATCACCCCTGCCCCCGCCCCTGCCAGGGGCGGGGGTCAATATTGACGGAGCCTCCCTATCCCCTGTCCCCTGTGCCGGCTCTACGGCAGCGCCCCCAGGAACGGCGACAGGCTGAACGTGGAGCCTGACCCCTGCAGCGACTTGCCGAGCAGCGTGCCGTTGACGGTCGCGCCGGTGACGCTGACGTCGGCCAGCGGCGCCCAGATCATGCCCTGGACGGCGATCGATGCCACGGTCAGCCCGCCGGCCTGGTAGAAGTTGTAGACGACGCGCTGGCTGGTCGTCTTGCTGATGCTGATACCCATGTTGCGCATGCTGGCCTGGCTGCCGCTCACGTTGACGATCACGGTCGATCCGGCCGGGGCGCTGATCCGCAGCGATGTGGCGCGCGCCAGGTCCGCGCCCGCGACCGCGAAGACGTTGCGCGTCGCGCTGGGGCCGCTGAGCGTGAGCGTGGCGCTGCCGGCGCCGCTCACCGTGCCGTTAGCCGGCAGCGCCGCCCAGGCCGCGGCCACCCCCGCCGCCCAGTCGCGCGTGGAGGTCGTCGCCAGCGGGTCGGCCACCCGCCGCGCGGTGCCGTTCTTGATCGAGACGCTCGTGAGCGTCGCGGTGCCGCCGTAGACGACGTTGCCGTTCGCGACGGTGCCGCCGCTGTAGCTGAGGTTGCCGCCGGCGATCAGGTCGTCGCGCGCGCCGCGCGAGTTGGTCAGCCCGCCGCCGATCGAGTAGGAGGTCAGGCTCACGCTGCCGAGCGCGGCCACGCGCCCCTGGGCCGTGCTGCTGCTGTGGATCAGGTTCTGTAGGATGAACACGCTGAAGTCGGTGGCCCGCACCGCCGTGCGGAAGCTCTGCTGTGCGCCCAGCACCGTTCCGCCGCTGTAGGTCGCGACGACGCGGTAGTAGTAGGTCGTGTTCGGCGCCAGTCCGGCCAGGCTCGCGCTGACGGACGTGGTGCTGTCCGGCGGCAGCGCGCCCGCCAGCGGGATGGTGCCGGTGTAGACGCCGCTGGCCGATCCCCACTGGAACGCGACCGTCGCGCCTTCGGCGAAGGTCTGGACGCTGCCGTTGAGCTTCGCGCCAGTCGGGGCGATGCTGCTTGCCGCGCTGGTGGTGGCGGCCGGCGCGATCCGTACGATCCGCACGGTCGCGCTATACTCGCTCGCGCCGCCGTCTTTGTCGCGAACGCTGCCGCGCACGAGTCGGATGCCGGGAGCGCTGGTGGTGCATCGCGCGGTGCTGGCCGACCCGTACGCGCCGTAGCCCGCGCCGCAGTCGAAGGCGTACTGCAGGCTGCCCCGGTCGACGCTCGACGGGTCGGACGCGCTGGTCAGCGCCAGCGCGATCGTGCTGCCCGCGCTCACCAGCGTCGGCGCGCTGAAGCTGGCCGTCGGCGCGACGTTGCTGACGACGACCGTGGCGCTGAACTGGGCGACGACAGCCTGCGCTGGATCGAGGATCCGGCCGCGCACGCTGAGCGTGCCGTCGTCGGCGGGCGTGCAGCTGGCGCTGCGGCTGCTGCCGGCCGGGCCGAAGGCGCCCGTGCCGCAGTCGAAGGCGTAGCTCGATCCGGCGCTCAGCGGGTCGGCGATCGACAGGCTGAAGGCGCTGCCCTCGCGCGCCAGCACCGGCGCGCTAAAGCTGGGCACCGCCGGGGCCGGCGCCTCGGCCTGGAAGAAGCCGCCGTGGTCGAGCGCCAGCGCCACGTTGCCGGCCGCGTCGGCGGCCTGCGCGAAGTAGGAGATCGTGCCGCCCAGCGGCGGCGCCATGCCGGTCGCGTAGCCGGTGGACGGGTCGTAGGTCAGCTCCGCGCGCGACCAGGCGTGCGCGCCCGCCGCCGCGTAGAGCACGACCACGCGCTGGATCGTCCCGGTCGAGTCGTCGGCGCGCACGCGGAAGGTCAGCTCGGTCGGCGAGCCGGCCAGCTCGACCGCCGAGATGCTCGGGACGCTGAAGTCCACCGCGGCGGTCGGCGCCGTCAGCACCTGCAGCTGCAGGTTGTCGTAGAGCCGCTGCGTGCCGGTCGTGGTCGAAGCGGCCGGGTTGGCGGCCTTGAACTGGCCCGGCGTGATCACCAGCTGCTGCCGCAGCGTGCCGTCGATCGCCAGGAAGCGGTTGACCGAGGCGATCTGCGGCGGGTAGAACTGGTCGAACGGGAAGCTCGGCTCGGCCTGCAGGTACAGGTCGTCGGTGACCACGCGGGTGATCACCGGGTTGAAGTTGGGCGTGTCGCCGAACGAGCCGCCAAGCATCAGCACGCCGTGGGCGACCTGGTTCGGGATGGCGATCGCGATGGTCGTTTTCGGCCCGATCGGGCTGCCGCCGACGATCTGCAGGTCGTCCTCGCCCTGGATGCTGTAGTAGCTGCCGCGGCCGGCCAGCGTGTTCGGCGTGTAGTTGAAGGCCAGGTCGTAGCTGGTCGCAGTCTGCGGCGCCGGCGGCTGGGGCTGGTTCGGCAGCCGCACCCGCAGCATCGGCAGGCCGAACAGCGCCATCTGGGCCAGCACCTTCTCGTCGTAGTTGCTCAGCGAGCCGGCGGCCAGGCTGTTGAAGTAGCGCTGCTTGGCCAGCATGAGCGCCCGCCCGGCCGTCGGCAGGCCGGCGTCCTGCGCGCCCAGCTGCTCGACGTAGTCGACCATCAGGCGCGAGGAGTACATGATCAGGTCGGAGTCGGCGTAGCCGTAGCCGCTGTTGCCGATCCACGTCGCGCCGCGGCGGCCGAACGCCTGCGGCCAGTCGGTCCCGTCGCGCGCCGTGCTAAAGGACGCGTCAGGCACGCTCAGGCCGGAGTGGCAGCCGACCGAGAACAGCAGCGCGCCGGCGTAGCTGGTGCTGCCGGTCACCTCGTCGGCGAAGACGTCGCTCTGGTCGTTCGGGAAGAACCGGTTGTGCGCGAAGTGCGAGTTGAGCGAGTTGAGCCCGTGCGCGACCGGCCGCGGCGCCCCGCTCGGGCCGAAGAAGCTGGCCCGGAAGTCGGCGGCGGTCCAGCTGTCGTCGATCAGCGTGTCCTGGTTCGCGATGCCGTACTGCGCCAGCCGGCCGCTGATTGCGCGGGCCTGCTGCTGCAGGAAGGTGTAGCCGGTGACCAGCGCGTCGCTCGGCGCGACCGTGCGCTGCGGCAGCGCCTGGAAGGTGTCGAGCGCCGCCGCGATCTCGGAGGGCTTCTCGACCAGCCGGCCGACCGCGAGCTGCGGGATGTACAGCTCGCGGCCCTTGAACGGCAGCGGCAGCAGGCCGGCGTAGTAGTCGTCGCTCAGAAAGTAGCGGCTCTCCAGCGCGTGGCCGATCGCGGTGGTGCGCGGGATGTCGCGGTAGTTGCGCTCGTTGGCGTACAGCGCCTCGTCCACCAGCCGCCGCGCCGGGATGATCTCGTCGCCGCCGACCAGCACCAGGTACTTCAGATTCGGGTAGGCCGGCGCCAGCGCGTACAGCAGCGCCTTGATGTTTCGCGCCACGTAGTTGGCGTACTGCGGGTTCTGGTGGTTGGCCGGCAGCGCCCACCCGCTGTACGCGTCGCGAAGCGCGTGCTGGCCGGTCGCGGTCGTGACTGCGTCGAGGTCGACCAGCACGCCGCGCACGCTCGGGTCGTCCGCCAGCAGCGCCAGCTTGGCGGCCAGGCCCGCGCCGGCGAAGGTGTCGCCGTTGGGGTAGGTCTGGTCGAAGCGCGCGCGGTTGTAGAGGATCAGCGTCTCCCTGGTCGGATCGTCCGGCGGCGTGGTGTAGTTGTTCGCCACCGGCAGATTGACCGACGCGTCGTAGTCGTCGGCCGGCGTGACGCTGACGTTCAGCGAGAATGTCTGGCCGACCGCCGCGCCGGTGTGGCCGGCGACCACCAGGTAGTAGTTGCCGTACAGCTCGTGGACGTCGTGGACGATCGACTCGTCGCCGCTGCCCGGGTTGTCCGACTTGGCGACCAGGTTGCCCAGCTCGCTCGTGACGATCTCGGTCGCGCCGATGTCGCCGATCCGGCCGATGTCGCCGATCCGGCCGATGTCGCCGATGCGCCCGATGTCGCCGATGCGCCCGATGTCGCCGATCCGCCCGAGGCTGTCGAGCGTGCCCAGGTCGACCAGCGCGCCAATGTCGCCGATCCGGCCGATATCGCCGATCCGGCCGATATCGCCAATGCGGCCGATGTCGCCGATCCGCCCGATGTCGCCGATCCGGCCGATGTCGCGCAGCTGGCCGGTCTCCTCGCTCACCGCCGGCGCGAACAGGAACAGGTCGTAGTCGGACGCGGAGGTCATCGTCGCCTGGACGATCGAGCCGGCGGTCGGGACGTTGAACTTATACCAGCGGATGTCGCGCTGGGTCTCGAGCGCGCCCTGCTCAGGCTGGCCGGGCGTGATCGGCTCGGCGCTCGCGCGCGAGCTGTTCGGCAGCTCGTACGCGCCGATGTCGCAGGCGTCGCCCTGGGGCCGGCTGATCCCGCGCTGGTCGGTCGCGGGGCATACCGCGCCGCCGCCCCTGTCGACGGCCGGGCTGTCGATCGAGATGCCGTGGGTCAGGGTCGAGCCGCCGTTGTCGGCCAGCGGGCCAAGCTGCGGGTCGGTGTTCGTCAGGTCGCCGGCGCCGCCGCCGCACGAGCCGTCGCCGCTCAGGTTCGAGCCGCCCGAGGTCGTGCCGACGCAGCTGCCACCTGAGCCGCCGGCCACGATCGTATTGCGCAGCGTCACGCTGCCGGCGAACACATAGATCGCGCCGCCGTTTGGCGCCGAGTTGCCGTAGAACGTGCTGTTGTCGATCGAGACGGCGGGGGGATGACCGAAGTCGGCGACCGTCACCAGCGCGCCGCCGAAATGAACCGCCGAGTTGCCGCTGAACGTGCTGTTGGCGATCGTCATGACCGCGTCGCTGGCGGCGAAGATCGCCCCTCCGTCGTCGCTGGTGGTCGCGTTGCCGCTGAACGTGCTGCGGGTGATCGTCACCGTGCCGCCGGCGTAGATCGCCGAGCCGTTGTTGGCGGTGTTGCCGGCAAAGGTGCTCTGGTCGACCGTCAGCGTGCCGCCGCTGAGGATGGTCCCGGCGCCCGACTGGCTATTGCCGGCGAGCGTGCTGCCGCTGATCGCGAGCGCGCCCGAATTGAGAATCGCACTGCCGTCGCCGCGGCCGTTCGCGAGCGTCAGGTCCTGGATGGTCACGTTTGAGCTGGCCGCGATCCGGAGGAGCCGGAAATTCGGCGCGGCCGGGTCGCGCGCGATCGTCGCGCCGTTGCCGACGATCGTGACGTGGCGAGTCAGGACAGGCAGGCCATTCGCCCCGTCGGCGGTGTTGTCCACCGTGTCGAGCGTATAGGTCGCGCCGCCGGCCAGCTCGATGCTGCTGAAGCCCTCGTAGCCGTTGGCGGCGGCGAACGCGTCGCGCAGCGTGCAGTTCGTATCGTCGCAGACGCCGTCGGCCGTGGCGGCGCTGCTGTTGACCGTGAAGACCGGGCCGGGCTGGACCAGCTCGGCCGGCGCCAGCTGGCTGGTGGAATCGGCGCCCAGGCCGGCATGGGCCGCCGGCGCCCGCGCCGGCAGCGCGCAGAGCAGCAGCGCGAGTGCGAGCAGCCGACCGACCCAGCGCAAACGCGCGCCGGCCTGGCGCCGCGGGCTTCTGAGCCGCACTATATGATTGTCTGCCATAACCAGATCACTCCTTCCGGGATGACCGGGCTGCGACAAATCGCCAGCTGCTTGCATAGCCCACATCACCTTAACGCGACACGGATCAAGCAGCTGCCGATCTCGGCTGCGACCGCGGGAATCCATGGATAGGTGCAGATTGCTTTCATCATGGGGATGCGAGCATCAGTATACCATCGTTGGGCGCGACAAGCCATAGCTTCTTTGCTAATGCAATGTCTTTTTGATCCCACCCCCTGGCCCCCTCCCCTGCCAGGGGAGGGGGTAGTGAATCTGGCGTGGTGGTGCGGTCGCTCCGCGACCGCACCACCACGCCGACAAGAATCACCTCGCTCCCGCGCACGAGCGCGGGGATGAGGGTCAACCGGGCCAGCTCGGTTGCGTCCGCCGCGCGTGGATTCAGCTGGGCATGCACCACAGTCGCGCAAAACGAGGCGGCATTACATTTGGAGTCCAGGGGCGCAAGCCCCGGCCGGGGGGCGGCGGGGGCGCGCAGCCCCGCACACGCGACATGTAATTTACATCTCTCGCGGAGCGTGCTACACTAGCCCGGCCCCACCGTGCGCGCCGCGTGCAGCATAGGGCCTCGCCGCTCGTCGTGCTCCTTCATGCCCGTGGCTCCGATGTCGCAGCAGCTCGCCGCGGCAGGCTCTGCGCCGGTAGAGATGGAGGAATCTATGACAGCTTCCCACGAGAGCGCGGCGGATGTGCCTGAGCTGAGCGTCGCCCTGGCGGCGTTTCGGCGAGCGTACCCCTCCTTTGACGCCACCAGCGCGCTGGACGATCTGCGCGCGCGCGAGTACGGCCGCCTGGACGCGCGCGGCCAGATCTACCTGGACTACACCGGCGGCGGGCTGTACGCCGAGTCGCAGCTGCGCGAGCATATGGCGCTGCTGACCGGCAACGTGTTCGGCAACCCGCACTCCAAGAACCCGACCTCGCAGGCCATGACCCGGCTGGTCGAGCGGGCGCGGCACTTCGTGCTCGAGTACTTCGGCGCCTCGCCCGACGAGTATGTGGCGATCTTCACGCCGAACGCCAGCGGCGCGCTCAAGCTCGTCGGCGAGTCGTACCCCTTCGAGGCCGGCGACCAGCTCCTGCTCACCTTCGACAACCACAACTCGGTCAACGGCATCCGCGAGTTCGCCTGGGCCAGCGGGGCCGATGTCAGCTACCTTCCGGTGGCGGCGCCGGAGATGCGCGTCGACGAGCCGCAGCTGCTGGCGCTGCTCGACCGGGCCGCGCCCGGCCGGCATAACCTGCTAGCCTACCCGGCGCAGTCGAACTTCACCGGCGTGCAGCACCCGCTCGAGTGGATCGCGGCGGCCCATGAGAAGGGCTGGGACGTGCTGCTGGACGCGGCCGCGTTCGCGCCGACGAACCGGCTCGACCTGGGCCGCTGGCATCCCGACTTCGTGTCGCTCTCGTTCTACAAGATCTTCGGCTACCCGACCGGCGTCGGCTGCCTGCTGGCGCGCAAGGAGGCGCTCGCAAGGCTGCGCCGCCCCTGGTTCGCCGGCGGCACGATCAGCATCGTCTCGGTGCAGGGCCGCGGCTGGCACTACCTGCTGCCGAACGAGGCCGGCTTCGAGGACGGCACGGTCAACTACCTCAGCCTGCCGGCCGTCGAGATCGGGCTGCGGCACATCGCCTCGATCGGGCTCGACCTGATCCACGAGCGGGTCATGTGCCTGGCCGGCTGGCTGCTGGAGCAGATGCAGGCCCTGCGCCACGGCAACGGCGTGCCGCTGGTGCGGATCTTCGGCCCGGCCGACGCGCGTGAGCGCGGCGGGAACATCGCGTTCAACTTCTACGACCCGGACGGCGCGCCGCACGACTACCGGCGGATCGAGGCGCTGGCGGGCGACGCCGGCATCTCCCTGCGCACCGGCTGCTTCTGCAACCCGGGTGCCGGCGAGATCGCCCACGGCGTGACCAGGGACGAGATGGCGCAGTGCTTCGTCGGCAAGCAGCCGATCTCGTTCGACCAGTTCTACGAGCTGATCCGCCGGGTCGGCAACGGCAAGACCGCCAGCACGGTGCGGATCTCGGTCGGGCTTGCGTCGAACTTCGCGGACGTGTTCCGGTTCGTCCAGTTCGCGCGCGGCTTCCTGGACCAGACGACCGAGGATATCGAGGTCGTCGCGGCCGAGCACGAGCGGCTCCGGCGCGATGCGAGCTAGCGCCAGTAGTCAGTAGCCGGTAGGCAGTACGGCCAGGGCATTCCAAAGCGATACAGCCAGCTAACATGCCCGAAAACCTCGCGGCGAACGCTGACGGGTCTCGGGGTTTCGGCTCCGCCGAAACCCCGAGACCCGTCAAGAATACCCCCTCCCCGCGCACGGGGAGGGGGCCGGGGGAGGGGCGCCCTGGTGAGAGCGGGAGAGGTAGCGCGTCCGCAGCCCGGCTGCGGGCGCGCTACGTGCTATAATCCCCTGCACCGTTGATGGACATCCGATCAGCAAAGGAGGAGCGACAATGACGTCCGATCCCCTTGACCTACAAGGCATCGACTACGTCGAGTTCTATGTCTCGAACGCGCGCCAGGCGGCCCACTTCTACCGCACCGCGCTTGGGCTGCGGCCGGTCGCCTACGCCGGCCTTGAGACAGGCGTGCGCGACCGCGCCTCGTGGGTGCTGGCCCGCCGCAATATCCGCTTCGTGCTGACCGCGCCGCTGCTGCCCGACCCGTCCGGCCCGATCGCCGCGCACGTGGCCCGGCACGGCGACGGCGTGCGCGACATCGCGCTGCGCGTGGCCGACGCCGAGGCGGCCTACAACGAGGCGCTGCGCCGCGGCGCGCGCGGCGTCCAGGAGCCGACGCTGGCCGAGGACCAGCAGGGGCGGATCATCCGGGCCAGCATCGCGACCTACGGCGACACGATCCACAGCTTCGTCCAGCGCGACGGCTACGAGGGGCCGTTCATGCCCGGCTACCGGCCGATCGCCGACGCGCTGCCCGCGCCCGAGACCGGCATCGCCGCGATCGACCACATCGTCGGCAACGTCGAGCTGGGCCGGATGGACGAGTGGGTCGGTTTCTACCGCGACGTGCTGGGTTTCAAGCAGCTGATCCACTTCGACGACCAGGACATCAGCACCGAGTACTCGGCGCTGATGAGCAAGGTGATGCAGAACGGCCACGGCAAGATCAAGTTCCCGATCAACGAGCCGGCCGAGGGGCGCAGGAAGAGCCAGATCGAGGAGTACCTGGAGTACTACGGCAGCCCCGGCGTGCAGCACATCGCCCTGGCGACCGGCGACATCCTGGCCTGCGTGGACGCGCTCAGGGCCGCCGGCATCCCGTTCCTGCGCGTGCCCGACTCGTACTACGAGGAGCTGCCGGGCCGCGTCGGCACGATCGCCGAGGACTTGCGCGAGCTGGCCCGGCGCGGCGTGCTGGTGGACCGCGACGAGGAGGGCTACCTGCTGCAGATCTTCAGCCAGCCGCTGCAGGACCGCCCGACGCTGTTCATCGAGATCATCCAGCGCAAGGGCAGCCGCGGCTTCGGCAAGGGCAACTTCAAGGCGCTGTTCGAGGCGATCGAGCGCGAGCAGGAGCTGCGGGGCAACTTGTAAGTTTTGAGTTCTAAGTTTTGAGTTTTGAGTTAAAATCAATCACAATTCAAAACTCAGAACTCAAAACTTAGAACTGAGGCATTATGCGATTCGTCAGCTTCCAATACATCGACCCCTTCCCCCGCGCCGGCGTGCTGCTGGGCGCGGCGGTGATCGACCTCTCTGCGGCGGCGCCGCTGGCGTTCGAGAGCTACGACGGCCAGCGCTGGGAGCTGCTCGACATCCTGCGCGGCGCGCCGGATGGCATGGGCCTCGACGGCGCGATCGAGATCGCTAGCGCCGTGCTCGATCAGCTCGGCCTCACGGACGCCGGCGCGCTGGAGGAGCCGGGCGGCGAGAACGGCGGGAGCGACCGCGGCCTGGCCGGCGCGATCAGCATCGGCGGCGTCGAGATGGTCCTGCCGCTCGACGAGGTCCGGCTGGTGGCGCCGCTGCCGCGCCCCGGCAGCCTGCGCGACTTCTACGCTTTCGAGCAGCACGTCGAGACCGCCAACCGCAACCGCGGGCGGCCGGTGCCGCTGGCGTGGTACGAGATCCCGGTGTTCTACTTCGGCAACCACCAGGCGATCTACGGCCCCGGCGCGGACATCCCGCTGCCGCGCACCAGGGCGCTCGACTACGAGCTGGAGGTCGCCTGCGTGATCGGGCGGGCCGGCCGCGACATCGCCGAGGAGGACGCCGAGGAGTACATCGCCGGCTACACGATCATGAACGACTGGAGCGCCCGCGACCTCCAGCGCGAGGAGATGGCGGTCGGGCTGGGGCCGGCCAAGGGCAAGGACTTCGCCACCTCGCTCGGCCCCTGGCTGGTCACGCCCGACGAGCTGGCGGATCAATCGCTCGGCGACGGCCGCTACAACATGCCGATGCTCGCGCGCGTCAACGGCGTCGAGCGCTCGCGCGGCAACTTCCGCGACATCTACTACACCTTCGCCCAGATGATCGCGCGCGCCTCGCGCGACGCCACGCTCTACCCCGGCGACGTGATCGGCAGCGGCACCGTCGGCAGCGGCTGCCTGCTCGAGCTGACCGCCGGCGAGGGCCCCTGGCTGGAGCGGTACGACCTGGTCGAGCTCGAGGTCGCCGGGCTGGGCGTGCTGAAGAGCCGAATCATACCGTAAGAGTAGTCAGTAGTCGGATATCAGTAGTCGGATATCAGTAGTCGGATATCAGTAGTCGGATATCAGTAGTCAGATATCAGTAGTCAGATATCAGTAGTCGGATATCAGTAGTCAGTACCAGCGCACCATTCCGGGACAACGGAAAACACTGATACCGACTACAGCCAGCACCAGCGCACCATTCCAGGACAACGGAAAACGCTGATACCGACTACAGCCAGTACCAGCGCACCATTCCGGGACAACGGAAAACACTGATACCGACTACTGACTACTGGCTACTGACTACTGGCAAGGAGGTCAACGATGCCCTTCTACCACCGCCTCGGGGAGATCCCCCACAAGCGCCACACCCAGTTTCGCCGGCCCGACGGCTCGCTCTACGCCGAGCAGGTCATGGGCACGCGCGGGTTCGAGGGCGCGCAGTCGATCGTCTACCACCGCCGGCCGCCCACCGCCATCCTGCGGGTCGAGGACCGCGGCCCGGTCCGGATCGAGCTTGAGGAGCCGGGCGCGCTGCGCCACCGCCACTTCCAGACGTCGCGGCTGCGGCCCGGCGGCGACCCGCTGGGCGGCCGCCAGCCGCTGCTGCACAACGCCGACGTGACGATGAGTGTTGCGCTGCCGACCGAGCCGATGGAGCTGGCCTGGGGTGGGCAGGCGCGGCCGTACTGGTACCGCAACGGCCAGGGCGACGAGCTGATCTTCGTCGACCAGGGCGAGGGCCGGGTCGAGAGCCTGTTCGGCACGCTGCCGTTCCGGCGCGGCGACTACCTGGTGATCCCGATCGGCACGACCTACCGGATCGTCTTCGACGCGGCGGCGCGGGAGCTGCCACCGAGGTCACAGAGCTCACCGAGAAGCGATACAACCTCCTCTGTGGCTGAAGCGCGGCCGAATGCCCTGGCCAAGCTGCTGGTGTTCGAGCTGCGAGGCAACATCGAGACGCCGCGGCGCTACCGCAACGAGTACGGCCAGCTGCTCGAGCACGCGCCCTACTGCGAGCGCGACATCCGCGCGCCGCAGGAGCTGGCCGGCCACGACGAGGCCGGCGAGTTCCCGGTGCTGGTTCGCGCGCGCGACCGGCTGACGCTGCACATCCTCGACCACCACCCGCTCGACGCGGTCGGCTGGGACGGCTGCCTGTACCCGTGGGCGCTGAACGTCGAGGACTTCGAGCCGATCACCGGGCGCATCCACCAGCCCCCGCCGGTGCACCAGACGTTCAAGGGGCCGAACTTCGTGATCTGCTCGTTCGTGCCGCGCAAGTACGACTACCACCCGCTGGCGATCCCGGCGCCGTACAACCACTCGAACGTCGACAGCGACGAGGTGCTGTACTACGTCGAGGGCAACTTCATGTCGCGCCGCGGGATCGAGGAGGGCAGCATCTCGCTGCACCCGAGCGGCCTGCCGCACGGCCCGCACCCCGGCGCGGCCGAGGCGAGCATCGGCAAGGAGGGCACCGAGGAGCTGGCGGTGATGATCGACACGTTCCACCCGCTGCGGGTCGCGCGCGTGGCCGCGGCGATCGAGGACGAGCGCTACCCGTATAGCTGGGCGGCACACTGACCAAGAGCGCGGCGCATTGCACTGCGTGACCCCACCCACGCCCCCGCGGGGAGCGGGTGCGATCGTTCGTGGTTGTGGCGCGGCGGCTTTGCCGCCGCGCCATAACCACGAAAAAGAGACCCCCGCCCCTGGCAGGGGCGGGGGCAGGGGGTGGGGTTTGTAACATTCGGGATGACTCATGCCGCGAATCCCCCCTCATCTCGATAGCACGCGCTGAAAAGAGCTTTCCAGCGGCGCCAGCTGTGGGCGCAGGCTTTCCGCCCAGGCGCGGATGGCCTTCCAGTCGCGATGATCGCCTTCCGACCAGACGCCGAACAGCACGCTCAGGCGGAACTTCAACCGTTCCGGCAGCGACGGCACTTTGCTGATGTCCAGCACGCCGGCGAACAGCCCCTCGCTCACCGGCTTCACCAGCGCCCGCACCGGGGCCACAAATTCGGCCACGAACGGGCGGTAGGTCTCCCCGTTTCGCATGGCGAGGGTCATGCACACCACAAACGCGGCGAAGGGCTTGCGCGCCAGCTCCGCGCGGTGCGCCTGGACAAACTGCATGGCCTCCGGCAGCCATTGCTTGTTTTGAATGGCGCTGCCGGCCACCACCGCGCCGTACGGGCTCAGGTCCGTGACCGCGTGCATGGGCAGCACATCCACCAGCACGCCGCCTTCGGCCAGGGTCGTGCCGATGGCTTCCGCCACGCCGCGTGTGGAGCCGGTGCGGCTGGCATAGGTGACAAGGATTCTGTTTGACATTTGGGGTGCCTCCTCGGCTTATGCTGCGCTGCGACCCGATCCAGCGGTGCGGGCAGCAAGGGTATCCTCCTGGTCTGTCGAAGACGCGAGATGACCGTGGGGGGACCGGCGGAGCATGTGGGAGACGGCAGCCAACGACGACCAAGCGCCGCCGCCCCTCACACGATGACTATACCTGATGCGCCGGCCAGCAGCGAGAAGATCCCGCGATGTGGTGTAACGATCGTGCTACCTGGCATGCGCCCGTGGCGCCATGAGCGTCGGCAAGCGGCAGCTGCTGCCGTCGCTGCCCGAGACCGACAACCATAACGCCCGGATCGCGGTATACTGAGTCTATTCAGCAGGCGCGGCTGCCGCCCGATCGCGTCCCGCTCCGCGCCAACCCCAAGGCGAAGGGAAGCCGCGCCGCCTACTGTGGACAAAGGGGAATGTATGGATGTATCGGGCGAGGCACAGCGGCAGGCCGATCTTAGCTACATGAAGCGCCTGGCCTCCGGTCTGCTCGCAGCTGTCACCATCGCATTCGTCGCCGCGTCAGTCTTCGAGCGGCGCTACCCCTGGCTGGGCTTCGTGCGCGCCACGGCCGAGGCGGCAATGGTTGGCGCAATCGCCGATTGGTTCGCGGTGACTGCGCTGTTTCGGCATCCGCTTGGGCTGCGCATCCCGCATACGGCGATCATCCCGCAGCGCAAAGATAGCATTGGCGCGAGCATCGGGCGCTTTGTGCACGAGAACTTTCTGTCGGCGGACATTATTCTTGCACGGCTGCGCACCCTGAACATCGCGCAGTTGGGCGCGAGCTGGATGATCCAGCCCGCCGCCAGCGAGCGGATCGCCCGGCTGGCGACCGCCGGGATCGCCGGGTCCGTGCAGGTCATGAACGACGCCGATGTGCAAACGCTGATCGAGCACGGCCTGGCGGCGCGCGTGCGTGCGACCCGCGCCGCGCCCCTGCTGGGCCGGCTGCTCGCGCTGGTGCTGTCCGAGAAGCACCGCACCGATCTGCTCGACGCCGCGATCACGTTTGGCGCCCGCCTGCTGGAGCAGAACCAGGCCGCGATTCGCGCGCGAATCAGCCGCGAGCTTCCATGGTGGCTGCCGCGCTCGATCGACAAAGAGGTCTACCGTAAGCTGTTCGATGCGGTTGAGTCTGCCATGCGCGAGGTCAGCCGGGACCCGGCCCACCCGCTGCGCGACACATTCGACGACGAGATCCGCCATCTCATCGACGATCTGCAGTCCAACCCCGAGGTGATCGCCAAAGGCGAGGCGCTGAAAGAAGAGCTGCTCGCGCATCCGATCGTGCGCGATCTCGCCGCCTCGCTATGGGCCGACATCAAAGTGGCCCTGCGCGCGCAGAGCGTCGCAGCCGACTCCCAGCTGCAGCAGTCGATCCAGCGCGCGATCGTTCAGCTCGGCGCAGTCATCCTGCGCGACCAGGGGCTGTCCGCCAAGGTGAATCAGTGGGCCGAAGAGATTGCGCTGTACGCCGTCCAGGAGTACGGCAGCGAGGCCGCGCATATGATCGAGCAGACTGTCAAAAACTGGGATGCGGAGGCCATGTCGCACAAGATCGAGCTCCAGATTGGGAGGGACTTGCAGTATATTCGCATTAATGGCACCGTGGTCGGCGGGATCGTCGGGCTGCTTATCTACAGCGTTGCTTTGCTGGTTCGTCTGTAGCAGCCGATGGGGTGATCCGGCGCAGCCTGCACCGCGCCCTAACGAGTACAAGGCTCCGGACGTTCGTGTCGGGTGTGGGTTGCCACGATCGATTCTGCGGTTCCGTGGCCACAGAACCACAGAACCGCAGAACCAACTGGCGACAACCCGCACGCTTTTCTGGAAGGCTGTGCTAGTACAGGTCGGTGGAAGCCGCTACCCGGTTCAGCCGGCAGCATGCAGTATGCAATATGCAGACTGCCGGCGGCAACCCAGGATGTACCCGAGCTGTACTATGGGCGGACGTGCCCGTCGCCCTCGACGACCCACTTGTAGGTCGTCAGCTCGCGCAGCGCCATCGGGCCGCGCACGTGCAGCTTCTGCGTGCTGACGGCGATCTCGGCGCCCAGGCCGAGCTGCCCGCCGTCGTTGAAGCGCGTCGAGGCGTTGACGAACACCGCCGCCGAGTCGACCGCCGCGATGAACGCCTCGGCGGCCGCGCGGTCCTCGGTGATGATCGCGTCCGAGTGGTCGCCGTAGCGCGCAATGTGGTCGAGCGCCTCGTCCATGTCGTCCACCACGCGGGCGGAGAGAATGAGCGCCATGAACTCGGTGCCGAAGTCGTCGTCGCTTGCGGGCAGCACGCGCTCGCTCGCGATGCCGGCCGCGCGCACGATCGCCAGCGCCTGCTCGTCGAGCCGCAGCTCGACGCCGTGCTCGATCAGGTCGCGCGCGACCGCCGGCAGCGTCTGCGCGGCCACCGCGCGGTGCACCAGCAGCGTGTCGAGCGCGTTGCAGACGCTCGGCCGCTGCACCTTGGCGTTGCGGACGATCGGCACGACCTTGGCGAGGTCGGCCGCCTGGTCGACGTAGACGTGGCAGACGCCGATGCCGCCAGTGATCACCGGGATGGTCGCCTTCTCGCGGCAGAACTGGTGCAGCGCCGCGCCGCCCCGCGGGATGATTACGTCCACGTACTTGTCGAGCCGCAGCAGCTGCTCGACCAGGGCACGGTCGGGGTCGTCGATCACCTGGATCGCGTCGGCCGGCAGACCGGCCTGCCCGAGCGCGTCGCGGACGATCGCGGCCAGCGCCGCGCACGAACGGGTGATCTCCTTGCCGCCGCGCAGGATCGCCGCGTTGCCGGACTTGAGGCAGAGCGACGCGATGTCGACCGTCACGTTCGGCCGGGCCTCGTAGATCACGCCGACGACCCCGAGCGGCACGTGGCGCTTGTGGATGCGCAGCCCGTTCGGCAGCACCTTTTGGTCGAACTGCTCGCCGACCGGGTCGGGCAGCGTCGCGACGCTGCGCGTGTCGGCGGCGATGCCCTCCAGCCGCGCCTGGGTTAGCAGCATGCGGTCGAGCAGCGCCGCCGACGTGCCGGCCGCGCGGCCGCGCTCCATGTCGATCTGGTTGGCCTCCAGCACCTCGCCGGCCCGGTCGAGCAGCGCCGCGGCGATCGCCTCCAGCGCGGCGTTCTTGCGCTCGGTCGGCGCGAGGGCCAGGGTGCGCGCGGCGCGGCGGGCGCGCTGGCCCATGTCGGTGAGGTCAAGCATATCCGCTCCTATTTGAAGGTTCGCACGTTCACACGTTTACAGGTTCGCACGTTCAACCATTCGGCACAAAACCTGACAACCTGCAACCTGCAACCTACAACCCTTACAGCAGCACCATATCGTCGCGGTGCACCACCTCGGGGCCGTAGTCGTAGCCGAGCGTCTCGGCGATCTGCGAGGAGCGCAGCCCCTTGATCAGCCGCAGGTCGCGCGCGCCGTACTGCGCCAGGCCGCGGGCGATCTCCTGCCCGGCGCCGGTGTAGATCCGCACGGTCTGGCCGCGCTCGAAGTCGCCCTCGATCGCGACGACGCCGGCCGGCAGCAGGCTCTTGCCGCCCTCGGTCAGCGCCCGCGCTGCGCCGTCGTCGGCGATCACGCGGCTGTGTCGCACCGTCTCGGCCAGCACCCAGCGCTTGCGGCTCTCCAGGCGGCTGGAGAGCGGCGGGAAGCGCGTGCCGATCGGCTCGCCGTCCAGCACGCGGGTGATGATGCCCGGCGCCGCGCCGCTCGCGATCACCACCGCCGTCCCGCCGTGGGTCGCCAGGTCGGCCGCGTGGATCTTGGTCAGCATGCCGCCGGTGCCGCGGGTGTTGCTGCCGCCCGCCAGCGCGTAGATCGCGTCGTCGATCGCCCGCACCTCGGGGATGTGGCGCGCGGCCGGGTCGCGGCGCGGGTCGGCCGTGTACAGCCCGTCGATGTCGCTCAGGATCAGCAGCAGGTCGGCGTCGACCAGGTTGGCCACCAGCGCCGAGAGCGTGTCGTTGTCGCCCACGCGGATCTCGTCCACGGCGACCACGTCGTTCTCGTTGATGATCGGCACCACGCCGTGCAGCAGGCAGGCCAGCAGGGTGTTGCGGGCGTTCAGGTAGCGGTGGCGGTCGCGCAGGTCCTCGCGGGTCAGCAGCGTCTGGGCCACCGGGATGCTGTAGAGGTCGAAGATCTGCTCGTAGAGGTGCATCAGGCGGCTCTGGCCGACCGCGGCCATGAGCTGCTTGAACGGCAAGTCGCGCCGGCGCGGCGGGAACTGCAGCCGCTCGCGCCCGGCCGCGACCGCGCCCGAGCTGACCAGCACGATCTCGACGCCGCGGCCGCGCGCGTCGGCCATCTGGCGCACCAGCTCGACGATCCGCGGGCGGTGCAGGTGGTCGCTGCCGGCGGTGAGCACGTTAGTGCCGAGCTTGACGACGACGCGTCGAAACGATGAACGTGGAACGCTGAACGTTGAAGAGTCTGGACTAGTATTCATCGTTCATCGTTCATCGTTCATCGCTCAAGGCACGAGCCGGTACCCGACGCCCCACTCGGTCAGCAGCAGCTTCGGTTCGCGCGGGTCGAGCTCGATCTTGCGGCGCAGGTGCCAGATATAGACCTTCAGGTAGTCGTTGTCCTTGGTGTACTCCTGGCCCCAGACACCGCGCAGCAGCACCTCGTGCTCGAGCACCGTGCCGGCGTTCTCGGCCAGCAGCACCAGCAGGTCGTACTCGGTCGGCGTCAGGTCGACCTGCTCGTTGCGGATGCGCACCTCGCGCTTCTGCTTGTCGATCACGACCTCGCCGCCGCCGGCGCTGACCGGCCGGTTGGGTGAGGGCACCCGCCGCAGCAGCGCGCGAACGCGGGCCATCAGCTCGTCCATGTTGAACGGCTTGAGCAGGTAGTCGTCGGCCCCGCTGTCGAGGCCGGTGACGATATCCTGGCTCTGGACGCGCGCCGTCAGCATGAGCACCGGCACCTGCGAGAACTCGCGGATCCGCTTGCACGCCTCCCAGCCGTCCATCTCGGGCATCATGACATCCATGATCACCAGGTCGGGCTGATGCTCACGAACCATATCGAGGCCCATCGCGCCGTGCTCGGCCTGGACGACGCCGTACCCCTCGTGCTCCAGGTTGATGCGGACCAGCTCGCGCAGGCCCGCCTCATCGTCCACAATCAGGATCTTGCGTTGCTGCATGCCATCCTCGCTCACCTATCAGCGCTGCGCTGACGTCTCCTGCTGAAGCTTCCTGAACAGCGCCTCGACATCGCTTGTTTTCACCGCGCTAAACATGAGGTACCGGATCTGCCCCTCGGGATCGATGAGAACGCTGGTCGGCAGGACGTAGACCTGGTAGTCGCGGTCGACCTTGCTGTCGACATCCAGCGCGATCGGGTAGGTCACGCCAAACTCGCCGACGAACTTGCGGATATCGTTCTCGCCGTCGGCGCCGGAGCGCTCGTTCAGCCGCACGTTGACGCCGATAATCTGCAGGCCCTGGCCGGCCAGCTTCTGGTAGGCCGCCTGCAGCGCGGGCGTCTCCTCGCGGCAGGGCGCGCAGTTGGTGTACCAGAAGTTCAGCAGCACGACCTTGCCGCGGTAGTCGCTCAGCGTTACCTGCCCGCCGTCGAGCGCCGGCAGCGTGGAATCCAGCCGCCGGCCGGTTGGTCTGCGCGGCGGGCGGCAGCGCGGGCGCGCTGGTGCGGCTGGCCAGCGCCCAGACTACTGCGATCACCAGCAGGCCGGCCAAGGTGCCGCCCGCCGCGATCATGATCTCGCGCCGGCTTAGCCCGGAGCGGCCTGCCGGCTTGCCAGCCGCCACCCCGATGCTGGCGTCGTAGCTGCGCCGCTGCTCTGGGCTGGCGAGCACGGCGTACGCCTGGTCGAGCTCGCCGGTGCGCTCCTCGGCGATCCTGCGAAACTCATCGCCCAGCGCCGCGACGCGCTCGGGGCTGTATCGCTCACGCTGGCGCTGGTAGGCCTGCTCGACCTGTTCGGCCGTCGCGTGAGCGGGTATGTTGAGCAACGTGTAATATGTGTTCATAGTAGTAAACGTGAACGAGGCGTATTTTAACACATGCGCCAGGCCGTGTGTAGGGGGATTTTTACTTTTGATCGGCTTATCGCGCGAGCCGATCGCACCACGCAGCGATAACGTATTCTATCACAATTCGTAGGAGCTTGAGCCGGGAGCGGCGGAAGCGCGGAGGTGGCTGAATCGCCGATTCATTCCGCATCTTCCGCCGCTCCGCGCGCAGGGTTCGGGCTGTCGCGGGGGCGATATCAGATGGGTTGCTTGTCGTCTCACAGCAGCCGCCGCAACGCCTCCACCAGCCGGTCGACATCGTTGGGGCTGTTGTAGCACTGGATCGACACGCGCACGAACTGCCGGCCGCCCCACTCCACCAGCGGCACCTCGACCTGGAACTCGTCCCACAGGCGCCGCTTGACCGCCGCGACATCGCACGGCGGCAGCGGGATCGTGCGCATCTGGACGAAGCCGTCCGGCGCGCTGATCGGCGGCTGGTCGCTCAGCGCCACGATGCGCCGCTCGGCCTCGATCAGCAGCCGGTGGCAGGCGGCGCGCAGGTCCGGCCAGCCGCGCCCGGCCTGGAAATCGATCGCCTCGGGCACGGCCAGGTAGGCGGCCGGGTCGTGGGTGCCGCGCCACTCGAAATAGTCCATGAACGGCGAGATGCCGGGGGTCTGGCTCTGCCAGCCCCAGCTGACGATCAGCGGCTGGAGCAGCGCCTGGCGCTCGGGCCGGGCGTAGAGGAAGCCGGCGCTCTTGGGCGCGCACATCCACTTGTGGCAGTTGCCGGTGTAGAAGTCGGCGCCGAGCGCGTCGAGCGCCAGGTCGATCTGGCCGGGCGCGTGCGCCCCGTCGACCAGCGTCAGAATCCCCGCCGCGCGGGCGCGCCGGCAGACCTCGGCCACCGGAAAGATCAGCGCGGTCGGCGAGGTGATGTGGCTCAGGAAGATCACGCGCGTGCGCTCGGTCACGCCGGCCCACAGCTGCTCGACAAACGACTCGGCGCTCCCGAGCGGCAGCGCGATCGGCTGGTTGACATAGCGCGCGCCGCTGCGCTCGCACACGAAGCGCCAGGTGCGATCGGCCGCGCCGTACTCGTGGTCGGTGGCCAGCACCTCGTCGCCCGGCCCGAGCGCGAGCGAGCGCGCCACGATATTGACCCCGTAGGTCGCGTTGGGTAGGTACACCAGGCTGTCGGCCTGCGCGCCGAGGTACGCCGCCAGCCGCTCGCGGGCGCCGGCC
The DNA here is from genome assembly GCA_016717335.1 of Candidatus Ribeiella danica. Taxonomy (GTDB): domain Bacteria; phylum Chloroflexota; class Chloroflexia; order Chloroflexales; family Roseiflexaceae; genus Ribeiella; species Ribeiella danica. The sequence goes on along the minus strand of JADKFS010000001.1, from coordinate 2,225,236 downwards.
AGCAGCGCGGTGAGCCGCCGGCCCAGGAACTCGACCGGCTGCTGCTCCAGCGCGCGCTGCCAGCCCTGGTAGGCGGCAAAGACCGGCCGCGGGCAGGCGCCGAAGCTGCCGTGGTTCAGGAAGGCCATGCCGCCGCGCAGCATGAACGCGTCGGCGTAGGCCGGCAGGGTTGGGGGCGACATCGTTTGACTCCCTCGTATCTGGCTATGCGCGCCATTGTACCGCATCCATCATCTCTCGCGGGGGCTGCGCCCCCGATCCTCCGCCCGGGGGAACCCACGCCGGTTCAGGCGGCTGCCGCCAGCTTATTTCCGGGGCGCTGCGCCCCCGGCCCCCCGCCCGGGGGAACCCACGCCGGTTCCCCCGGCCCCCCTCCGGCAAATGATGCCATCTCAGCTGTAAACATCGTGGCGCATGCCCATCAACACTCCCACCAGGGCGGGTTGCAACCCGCCGCGCCTGGATTCAGCCGGGCATGTGCGCCAAGCGCTCAAAATGAGGCGGCATCATTTTGGGGTCCAGGGGCGCACGCCCCGGCCGGGGGGCGGCGGGGGTGGCGGCCCACCCCCGCCCGCGGGGGCACGGGGGGCGCGCAGCCCCCCGCAGGGGGCACGGGGGCGCGCAGCCCCCCGCAGGCTTTGGGGGTGCCGACACCCGCGGGGGCACGGGGGCGCGCAGCCCTCGAAAAGGCTTTGGGGGTGCCGACACCCGTGGGGGCACGGGGGCGCGCAGCCCTCGAAAAGGCTATGGGAGCGCCGCCGCCGCGGCGGGAGCACCCGATCACATCCGCGAAGTATGTTATTATGGCCCGTACATGGTGGCCCGCGCGAGCCGACAGCCCGCGTGGGCTCGGCGGCGGCCCGGCCGCCGCCGGATCTGACGAATGGAGCTGGTATGCAGCGTACCGACCTGGTCGCGCTTCCAGGCGACCTGCGCCTGGTCGACGACCGGCACCTCGGCCGGCCGCACGTGATCGGCACCTACCTGCTGCTGGGCGACGAGCCGGCGATCGTCGACCCCGGCCCCGGCAGCACGCTCGCCAGCCTGGAGGCCGGCCTGGCCGCGCACGGGCTGGGGCTGGGCGACCTGCGGGCGATTCTGCTGACGCACATCCACCTCGACCACGCCGGCGCGACCGGCTCGATCGTGCAGCGCCACCCGCACCTGCAGGTCTACGTCCACCAGCGCGGCGCGCCGCACTTGATCGACCCCGAGAAGCTGATCCGCAGCGCGACGCGGATCTACGGCGACCAGATGGACACCCTGTGGGGGCCGATCCTGCCGGTGCCGCGCGAGAACGCGCACCTGCTCACTGGCGGCGAGACTTTGCGGCTCGGCCGGCGGGCGCTGCGGGTCTACGACGCGCCCGGCCACGCCTTCCACCACGTCCTCTACCTCGACCAGGGCAGCGGCGCGGCGTTCGTCGGCGATGTCTGCGGCATCTGTATGCCCGATGCGCCGCTGGCACGCCCGGCCACGCCCCCGCCCGACATCGACATCGAGCTGTGGCTGCGCACGCTCGACACCCTGCGCGCGCTCGACCCGCAGGCGCTGCTGCTGACCCACTTCGGCCCGACGTACCGGCCGCAGGACTACATCGAGGACTACTGCGCGGCGCTGCTGCGCTGGTCCGAGGCGCTGCGGGACAGCCTGGCCGCCGGCGACGACGAGGCGGCGCAGATCGAGAAGCTGCGCGCCCTGTCGCTGGCCGACATCGGCCCAGCCGCGCCGGCCGAGGTGATCGCTCTGTACGAGCAGGGCAGCGGGCTCGAGATGAACTGGCAGGGGCTGGCGCGCTACTGGCGCAAGCGGGTCGGCTAGGCCGTGTGCTGCATTGGCGCGGCGAGTTAAGACACCATCAAGGTTGTTCGGCGATCTCTTAACCCGAGGTCGATCGAACCGGTGTATACTGGGGACTTGATTGGCGACGCGCCCACGACTTGCGGCGGTGGCTGCCCCGGGTGGCGGGCGCGCTGGTATCGAGGAAAAGCTAGGAGGAAACCATCATGGGAAACGTCGCGATTCACGGTTTTGGTCGCATTGGCCGCTCGCTGATGAGGATCGCGCTGAAGAACAACCTGTTCGTGCCGATCTCGATCTCCGACATCAGGGACATCCCGACATTCGCCGCGCTGTTCGAGGTCGACACCAACTACGGGCGCTGGCACGAAGAGGTCAAGGCAACCGAGAAGGGGTTCGTGATCGGCGGCCGTGAGATCCTGTACTTCGACGCGATGAAGCAGCTGCCCGACTGGAGCGCCCTCGGCGTCGATCTGGTGATCGACTGCACCGGCCGCGCGGTCACGCGCGCGGGCGCGCAGGCCCACCTCGACCGCGGCGCCAAGCGCGTGCTGGTCAGCGCCCCGAGCAAGACCCGCGACGACGCCGACGTGTTCCTGCTGCCCGGCATCAACTTCGAGCAGTTCGACCCCGAGAAGCACAAGATCGTCAGCATGGCCAGCTGCACGACCAACGCGCTCGCGCCGGTGGTCAAGGTCGTGCTCGAGAACTTCGGCATCAAGTACGGCCTGTTCTCGACCGTGCACGCCTACACCGCCACCCAGGCGCTGACCGACCAGCCGATGAAGGACCGCCGCGACTCGTGGGCCGCCGCCGAGAACCTGATCCCCTCCTCGTCGGGCGCGGCGCGCGCGCTCTCGTTCATCTGGCCGGGCCTGAAGATCACCGGCAAGGCCTACCGCATCCCCGTGCGCACCGGCTCGATCGCCGAGCTGAACCTGCTCACCGAGAAGCCGGTGACGGCCGAGGAGGTCAACAACGCCTTCCGCAAGGCCGCCTCCGAGGCGCCGCTCAAGGGCGTCATGGGCGTGCTGGAGGACGAGTGGGCCTCGTCGCGCATCCTGGGCGACCCGCACTCCTCGATCGTCGACCTGCCGCTGACCCAGGTGCAGGGCGATATCCTCTCCGTCGCGGCCTGGTACGACAACGAGTGGGGCTACGCCACTCGCCTGGCCGAGACCGCGGCCCGCATCTCCTAGATCTGCCCTTGGCAGAATCGGCCGTGCCCGGCGCTCGCACGCGAGCGCCGGGCACGGTCTTTTCCTCCCCTGCGGGGTAGCTGTCTTATTCATGGCGCAGTGATGCGCAGGATCACCTCACTGCCAACCCCAGCCCCGACAAGAATCCCCCTCTCCCGTATGGGAGAGGGGGCAGGGGGTGAGGGCCTGGCACACCTAGCCGGCGCCAGCCGGCGAGTCATTCTCGGCCCGCACCAGATCGCGCAGCCGGTCGATCGGGTGGCGCGCGCCGTCAGCCCGGTCGTGGTAGAACCAGTGATCCCAGCCGTTGCAGGGCCCGCCCTGGATCGCGCGGCCGACCGCGTGGATCGACCCGGTGACGTCGCGCCAGCTCAGCTCGCCGCTCGCCAGCACCAGCGCGCTCGCGTCCTCCCTGTCGCGAAAGTACAGCCGCTCGCCCGGCCGCAGCAAGCCGCGCTCCAGCAGCGCGCCGAACGGGATGCGCGCGCGGTCGCGCTTGCTCGCGAACGAGAGCGCCGCTAGGTCGCCGGTCGGCTCGACCGCGTCGATCCGCCGCTGGGCGACCCGCACGTACTGCTCGTCGCGCTCGATCCCGATCCAGCGGCGGCGCAGCCGCCGGGCGACCGCGCCGGTCGTGCCGGTGCCGAAGAACGGGTCGAGCACCACATCGCCGGGGTTCGACGACGAGAGCACGACGCGGTAGAGCAGCGCCTCGGGCTTCTGGGTCGCGTGGGCCTTCTCGCCGCCGACCTTGATCCGCTCGGCGCCGCGGCAGAGCGGGATCTCCCAGTCGCTGCGCATCTGCAGGCCGTCGTTCAGCGCTTTCATGGCCTGGTAGTTGAAGGTGTAGCGCGCGCCCTTGCGCTTCTGGGCCCAGATCAGCGTCTCGTGGGCGTTGGTGAAGCGCACGCCGCGAAAGTTCGGCATGGGGTTGACCTTGGTCCACACCACGTCGTTGAGCAGCCAGAAGCCCAGATCCTGCAGCGCCGCCCCGACCCGGTAGATGTTGTGGTACGAGCCGATCGTCCAGATCGTGCCGCTGTCCTTCAGCACGCGCCGGCAGCCGGCCAGCCACGCCCGTGTGAAGCGGTCGTACGCCGCGAGATCGTCGAAGCGATCCCACGCGTCGTCGACCGCGTCGACGCGAGTCATGTTCGGGCGCCACAGCTCCTGCTGCAGCTGCAGGTTGTACGGCGGGTCGGCGAAGATCAGGTCGACCGACTGCTCGGGCAGCGAGTCCAGGATCTCGACGCAGTCGCCCTGGAGGATCTGGTCGAGTGGCAGTTCTGGTGATTCCATGAGGCTCACGAGTCAAATGAGGATCTACGCTTGCTTTGGAGCTAGACCAAAGACGAAAGACCAAAGACGAAAACTGGCATACACTCGTATGGTGCCAGGCTTTGGTCTTTGGTCCTTCGTCCTTCGTCAGGAAGCTACACCTTCTCGGCGATGCTCTTGCCCTGCAGGTACAGCAGCAGGTAGTCCGGCCCGCCGGTCTTCGAGTCGGTGCCCGACATATTGAAGCCGCCGAACGGGTGCGCGCCGACCATCGCGCCGGTGATCTTGCGGTTGAGGTACAGGTTGCCGACGTGGAAGTCCTCGCGGACGCGCGCGAGCCGGGCCTTGTCCTGCGAGTACAGGCCGCCGGTCAGGCCGTACTCGGTGTTGTTGGCGATCTCCAGCGCCTCGTCGAAGTCCTTCGCCTTGATCGCCGCCAGCACCGGCCCGAAAATTTCCTCCTGCGAGAGCCGCGAGTCGGGCGCGACATCGGCCACGATCGTCGGCGGCACGAAGTAGCCGCCCTGCTCCTGGACCTCGCCGCCGAGCAGCAGCCGGCCCTCCTGGCTGCCGATCGCGATGTACTGCTTGATCTTATCGCGCGACTTCGCGTCGATCACCGCGCCCATGTGGGCGCTGCGGTCGGTCGGGTCGCCGACGCTGATCGTGCGCGCGCGCTCGGCCACCTTTGCCAGCAGCGTGTCGTAGATCGCCTCGACCGCCACCACGCGCGAGCAGGCCGAGCACTTCTGGCCCTGGAAGCCGAAGGCCGATGCGACGATCCCCTCCGCCGCGGCGTCCAGGTCGGCCGTCTCGTCGACCACGATCGTATCCTTGCCGCCCATCTCCAGCACGGTGCGCTTGAGCCAGCGCTGGCCGGGGTGCACCTTCGCGGCGCGCTCGAAGATCCGCAGCCCGATCTCCTTCGAGCCGGTGAAGCCGATGAAGCGGGTCTTGGGGTGGTCCACCAGCGTATCGCCGACCGAGCCGCCCGGCCCGGGCAGGAAGTTGGCCACGCCCGGCGGCAGGCCGACCGTCTCGAGCACCTCCATGAACTTGGCCGCGATGATCGGCGAGGTCGAGGCAGGCTTGAGCACGACCGTGTTGCCGGCCACCACCGGCGCCACCACCAGGCCGACCATGATCGCGCAGGGGAAGTTCCAGGGCGGGATGGCTACGCCGGCGCCGAGCGGCACGTAGCGCAGCTGGTCGTCCTCGCCGGGCATGGGGTGCAGCTTCTGCGGGCCGGCCAGCCGCAGCATCTCGCGGCCGTAGTACTCGCAGAAGTCGATCGCCTCCGCGACATCGCCGTCGGCCTCCGCCCAGCTCTTGCTGACCTCGTAGACCATCCAGGCGGCCAGCTCGAGCTTGCGCCGCCGCAGCTCGGCCGCGGCCTTGAACAGGTAGTCGGCACGCTGCTCGGCCGGCACCTTGCGCCAGCTCTCGAAGGTCGCGTGCGCGACGTCGATCGCGCGGCCGGCCAGCTCGACCGTGGCGCTGGCCACGCGCCCGACCACCTCGTTGGGGTTGGCCGGATTGATCGAATCGATCGTGCTGCCGGTCAAGATCTTCTCGCCGCCGATGATCAGCGGGTACGTCTTGCCGAGCTGCGACTGGACCTCGGCGAGCGCCCGCTCCATCGCCGCAGCGTTCTCGGGCTTGCTGAAATCGGTAAATGGCTCGTTGTGAAACTCAGGAAGCGCCATCGCTCTCCTCCTTACGTCTTGCCTGCAACATACACATAGCGGAAGCACCGGAATGTCGTGACACCGTGCTAGCCGGGTGCATTATAACATTGGTCGCAGTCAGTAGTCGGTAGTCGGTAGACCAAGGACGATGGACCAAAGACCAAAGACCAAAGACCAGATTCAAGTCATCTTGTCATCTTGTCATCTTGTCATCTGGTCACCTTGTCACCTGGTCACCTGGTCACATCCCAAGTCCCAAGTCCCAAGCCCCACCGTCACCTTGTCACCTTGTCACTGCCCACGGCGTCACGCCGGCTCCCCCGCCATCGCCATCAGCCGCAGCCACTGCTCGGGCGACACCGGCACGACCGAGAGGCGGCCCTGGCGCACCAGCGCGAAGTCGGCGAACGCCGGGTCGGCCTTGACGTCGGCGAGCGACACCGGCCGGCCGAGCGGGCGGAGCGGCCTGACGTCGACCACCACCAGCTTGGGGTCGTCGAGCTTGGGGTCGGGGTAGGGCGCGCTGGTCACCTCGGCCAGCCCGACGGCGCGGCGCTCGTCGCCGGTGTGGTAGATCAGCGCCAGGTCGCCCGGCCGCATGTTGCGGATGTGTATGAGCGCGGCGTTGTTGCTGACCCCGTCCCACGCGGTCGCCTGGTCGCGCTCCAGGTCGGCGTAGGCGTAGGCCTCCGGCTCGGTCTTCAGAAGCCAGTAGTTCATTGGTGCCCCTTCAGCAAGGTGCGGAAACATCGAGCCACAGCGATCACAGAGGGCCTATAGCAGTGGCCAGTCGGCAGGAGCCAGTCGGCAGTAAGACGGATGGCATCACAAGTACACCTCGGCGGAAGTCTCCGCCTGGTTCAGTAGGCAGTTCGCAGTATACATTTCACCGTGACTGCCGACTGCCGGCTGCCAGCTGCAATCCAGTAGGTATTTCTACCACGCTGTACTAGTACAAGGTTCCGGACGTTCGTGTCGGGTTTGGGCTGCCACGATCGGTTCCGCGGTTCTGCAGTTCCGTGGCCACAGAACCGCAGAACCGCAGAACCAACTGGCGACAACCAGCAACGAACTTCTGGAAAGCTGTACTAGTCAGGAGTCAGGCCTCCGACGCGAGCGGCGGCCCGCTGCCCTCTGAGGTCTCGACCCGCTCGAGCCGCATGCGCGTCACGCCCATGCGCAGCAGCGCGCCGGGCTCGATCGGGCGCTCGCCGCGCACGCGCTCCTCGGCGCCGCCCGGCGGCGTGACCCACGTGCCGTTCTTGCTGCTGTCGCGCAGCGTGACGCTGTCGTCGTCGCCGTAGGCGATCAGCGCGTGGTCGCCGGAGATCAGCTCGTCGCCGCCGAGCGACAGGCGCTGCTCGTGCTGCTGGGGCGCGCGCCGCCGGCCGATCACGCTCTCGCCTTCGAGCAGCGGCAGCACCCGCTCGGCGCGCCCGCCCTCGGCCAGCACCCGCAGCTGGAAGCGCGCCGGCGCCAGCTCGAACGTGAAGCGCGTCCCATCGTGCCAAAGCCGCCCGCCGAACAGCTCGGCCGCGATCGCGCGCATAGCCTCGGGCGAGAGCTCGACTCCCGTGCGTACCATGCCCGCCAGCCCGGCCAGTTCGTCCAGGCCGAGCACCTTCAGCTGCTGGCGGTGGTCGCTCACGTCCAGCGAGATCCGCGACTCCGGGTGGGTCGCCGGCACGCAGATCAGCGCGCCGATCGTGCGCTCGAACGCGCCGGGGCCTAGCGCGCCGGGCAGATCCGCGGCGGCCCGCTCGAGCCGGTCGCGCACGGCGTCGCGCAGCAGCCGGATGTGCTGGATCGGCGTGTGGTCGCGCGTCTCGCGGATCGGCTCGCCGGTGTCGCGGTGGGTCCAGTGGCCGCCCGGCAGCGCCTCGATTGGGCCGCGGTAGGCGCGCAGCGCGCCGACGATCACCGCGCCGGGGCGCAGCAGCAGCAGGTCGGCACGCTCGGCGATGCCCACGCCGGGGTCGAAGTGCAGCAGCAGCGTGGTCGGCTCCGCCGCGCGGGCGCCCTGGAAGCGCGCGCGCAGGTCGAGCGCCAGCGCCCGCAGCGCGCGCCGCCGCGCCGACGAGTCCGGGCTCTGGCCAATATAGATCTGCGGGTACACGGCGTAGCTCCAAGCTGGATCATGAGGACCTACAGAGTATAGCGGGCGCGCGCGGGCGCGTCAAGATTGAGGATGCGCTGCTTGTGGTGACCCCACCCCCTGCCCCCGCCCCTGCCAGGGGCGGGGGTACATGCTAGCTGATGCCGAAGTTTCGGCGGAGCCGAAACTTCGGCATCAGTTAAGAATCCCCCCTCTTTCGTGAGAAGAGGGGGGAGGGGAGTGAGGCTAAAATCAATGCAAATACTGTTCAATGTATTGACAAAATAAGAACATCATGCTATAGTCTTATATACCGGTCAGTAAGAAAGGCTCCGTCGCAAAAGATGTGCAACGCACGAATATGACTGATTACACGACAGCTCAATCTAGCTACAACCCGACCGCGGCCAAGATTCTCAGCACCGCCGCGCACCTGTTTATGCAGCTCGGCTACCGCGCCGTGTCGATCAACGATATCGTCAAGGCCGCCGAGGTGACCAAGCCGACGCTGTACTACTACTTTCGCGACAAGGAAGAGCTGTTCGTGCAGATGGCGCTCCAGCGGCTGCTCGACACACACGCCACGCTCGAAGCGGCCGTCGCCGGCCAGCCGACGATCGACGCGCAGCTCGCGGGGCTGGCCGCGGCGCTGCTCAACGCCAACGACGGCGATATGCGCATGCTGCGCCACGAGATGCACGAGCATCTCTCGCCGGCCGGCCAGGCGCGCCTGGGCGCGGCGTTCCACCAGCACCTGTTCGCGCCGGTCCAGCAGGTCATGCAGCAGGGGCTCGACCGCGGCGACATGGCGGGCCACTCCGCCGCCGAGCTGACGATGCTGTTTCTTGGCCTGATGGAGGCGTTCCACGGCATCACCGGCCAGCTCGATAACATCGGGATGCCGCGCGAGAGCGGCCAGCTGCGCCCGGCGGTTTTCGCGCCCGCTGCGGTGGTCGGATTGTTTCTTCACGGCGTGTCCGGTTTCGAGAAGGTAGGAGATTTACGATGACAACGCTCTCTCAATCACGTTTTCGCGGGCTGCTCAGGCGCCCGCCGCTGCCGGTGATCGCCGCGGCGCTGCTGGTGATCGCCCTGGTGGTCACCCTGGTGCTGCGCGCCACCACATTCCGCGCGGCCGACCCGCTGCAGGGCGGCACGATCGCCCCCGTCGCGCGCGGGCCGCTGGTCGCGAGCATCGCGGCCACCGGTAAGGTCGAGCCGCGCCAGCAGGCCGAGCTGTCATTCGGCGGCGCGACCGGCCGCGTCAGCCAGGTGCTGGTCGCCGAGGGCGACGTGGTGGCACAGGGCGCCGAGCTGCTGCGCCTGGACACGCGCCGGCTCGCCGCCGAGGTAACCGCCGCCGAGGCGGTGCTCGCGCAGGCCCAGGCCGACCTGCAGGGCCTCAAGGACGGCGCGACGCCCGAGCAGGTCGCCGCGGCTCGCGCCCAGGTTGCCGCCGCGCAGGGCGCGCTGCGCCAGACCGAGGGCGGCGTCACGTCCGCCGACCTGCGCGCCGCACGCGCCCAGGTCGACCAGGCCCATGCTGTGCTAGCCACGCTTGAGGGCACGCCGAACGGCGACGCGCTGGCCCGCTCGCAGGCGTCTCTCGCCGAGGCGCGCGCGAACCTGGACCGCCAGCGCAGCGCGCTCTCGGCCGCCAAGGAGCAGGCTAACCGCACCGTCGAGATCCGCGCCAACGAGCTGCGCGACGCCCAGGCGACCTACGCACAGGCGCTGCGCGACAAGCAGCGCGCGATCGACGACGACCGCGACCCGCGCACCGGCGGGCGGCTGACCGACTCGGCCCGCGAGGGCTACGTCAACGCCGCCGCGACCGCCGAGCGCGCGATGCAGGACGCCGACAGGCTACTCGCCCAGGCGACCGTCGATTACCAGGCCGCCAGGCAGAGCGAGATCGCCGGCCTGGCCGACGCCGAGGCCAAGCTCGCGCAGGCCCAGGCCGCGCTCGACACGCTGCTCAAGCCGAACGCCGAAGACCTGGCCGCCGCCCGCGCGCAGCTCGCCACAGCCGAGGCGCGCCTCGCGCAGATCACCGGCGCGCAGCGCCAGGGCGCGCTCGAGGCACAGCAGGGCAACCTGGCCGCCGCGCAGGCCCAGCTCGGCGAGCTGCTCGCCAACCCCAGGACCAGCGATCTCGCCCGCGCCGAGGCGAAGGTCGCCCAGGCCGAGGCCCAGCTCGAGCAGGCCCGCGTCAAGCTCGACGAGGCCATCCTGCGAGCGCCGTTCGCCGGCACCGTCGCGGTGGTCAGCGTCGCGCCGGGCGAGCAGATCGGCCAGCAGGCGCCGGTCACGCTGCTCGATACCAGCCGCTACCAGGTCAAGGTCACGGTCGACGAGGTCGACGTGGCGCGCGTCGCGGTCGGCCAGTCGGTGGAGGTGCTGCTGGACGCGCTCGGCGCGCCCGCGCTCACGGGCACGATCCGCCGGATCGCCCCGCAGTCCGAGCTGGACAAGAGCGTCACGGCCTACCAGGTGACGATCGAGATCGAGCCGGGCGACCGGCCGATCAAGCCGGGAATGACCGCCAGCGCAAGCATCATCACCGACCGGCGCGACAGCGCCCTGTCCGTGCCGGCCCAGGCCGTGCGCAGCGAGAATGGCGCCACCGTCGTCAGCCTCGTCACGACCGACAAGGACGGCAAGCCGCAGGTCACGACCCAGCCGGTCGAGATCGGCCTGCGCGCCGGCGACCAGATCGAGATCCGCGGCGGCCTGAGCGACGGCCAGCAGGTGCTGGTGAAGTAAACCATTGGGACGTGCGAACGTTCCAACGTTCCAATGTGCGAACGCGCCAACGCGCCAACGCTGCAACATAGAGGAGAGAGAACATGATCGCCGACTACATGCCGACGCTGGCGGCCACCGACTACGTGACCGAGCCGGTCGTGAGAATGCAGGGCATAACGAAAGACTTCAGCACGGGCGCCTCGACCTTCCGCGCGCTCGACGACGTGTCGATCGAGATCCAGCGCGGCGAGATGGTCGCGATCATGGGGCCGTCGGGCAGCGGCAAGAGCACGCTGATGACGCTGATCGGCCTGCTCGACGCGCCGACCGGCGGCAGCTACTGGCTGGATGGGCAGGACGTCGGCGGGTTGGGCCGGCTGGAGCAGGCGCACGCGCGCAACAGCAAGATCGGCTTCGTGTTCCAGAGCTTTAACCTGCTGCCGCGCCTCTCGGCGCTCAAGAACGTCGAGCTACCGCTGGTGTACGGGCGCGTGCCCGGCCGCGAGCGCGAGGCGCGCGCCCGCGCCGCGCTGGAGTCGGTCGGGCTCGCCTCGAAGCTGAGCAACCGGCCGAGCGAGCTTTCGGGCGGGCAGAAGCAGCGCGTGGCCGTGGCGCGCGCCCTGGTCGGCACCCCGAGCATGATCCTGGCCGACGAGCCGACCGGCGCGCTCGACACGCGCACCGGCGCCGAGATCATGGAGCTGTTCCGCGCGCTGAACCGCGAGCACGGCCTGACGATCGTGATCGTCACGCACGACCCGGAGATCGGCCGGCAGATGGACCGCGTGATCGGCCTGCGCGACGGCCGGATCAGCCAGGACGTGCTGAGCGAGTACTACAACCTTGAGCTACCAGGAGCCAGAAGCCAGAAGTCAGCAGATCTTGTCCCGGTGCTGCGCGGCGAGCTTCCCAAGGCGGCCTAGCGCAATTGCAGATTGTCGTTTCACGGTTCACGGTTCACGGTTCACGCTTCACGCGCATGGCAACATTCAAAACAAGCGACCCACTAGTACAGCTTTCCAGAAGTTCGTTGCTGGTTGTCGCCAGTTGGTTCTGCGGTTCTGTGGTTCTGCGGTTCTGTGGCCACGGAACTGCAGAACCGCGGAACCGATCGTGGCAGCCCAAACCCGACACGAACGTCCGGAACCTTGTACTAGTACGCTTTCAGTGCCCAATCCACTGACTTCTTGGAGAATCACTATGTTCAAAGAGCAACTTCTCATGGCCCTGGACAGCCTGCGGGCCAACAAGTTCCGCTCGCTGCTGACGATGCTCGGCATCATCATCGGCGCGGCGACGCTGGTGGCCGTGCTCTCGCTCGGCAACGCCGTGCAGGGCCAGGTCTTCGAGCAGTTCATCGACCTGGGCACGCGCCGCATCGCCGTGCTGCCGGGCGACCCGAAAGCCCGCGGCGCGCGCGATGTGTCCGGCTACGGCCTGCTCTCGATCCAGGACTACCGCACGCTCGAGGGCCTGGTGGTGCAGCGGCCGGATCTGTTCCGCCTGATCGTGCCCGAGATCGCCGTGCCCACCGAGGTGCGCGCCGGCACCACCGCCGTGCAGACCACCCTGGTCGGCACTAGCGCCGGCTACAAAGATGTCCAGCGCACGCCGGTGGCCTACGGCCGCTTCATCACCGACGCCGACGAGCTGGGCCGCGCGCGCGTGGGCGTGCTGGGCCATCTGGTGGCCAAAGACCTCTTCGGCGAAAACCCGGCCGCGCTCGCGTCGGCGATCGGGAAGACGCTCGACATCAACGGCCAGACGCTCGAGATCGTCGGCATCCTCAAGGAGAACGGCGGGCCGTTCTCCACCGACCAGCGCGTGTTCGCGCCGGTCAGCTCGGTGCGGCTGCGGCTGGTCGGCGACCTCGACCTGCCCGGCCGCGGCACGAAGATGACCAGCATCTTGCTCGGCCTGCAGAGCGAGAAGGATGTCGCGCGCGCCGAGAGCCTGATCAGCGCGGCGCTGCGCGGCGAGCGCGGCGTCGCCGCCGGCGCGATCGACGACTTCCGGCTGAACCTGCCGACCCAGGCGCTGGGCGTGCTGGCCGGCATCAACGGCGCGATCACCGGCTTCATCGCGCTGGTCGCCGGCATCAGCCTGGTGGTGGGCGGCATCGGCATCATGAACATCATGCTGGTCGCCGTCACCGAGCGCACGCGCGAGATCGGGGTGCGCAAGGCGCTGGGCGCGACCGACGGCGACGTGCTCGGCCAGTTCGTGCTGGAGGCGGTGGCGATCAGCCTGGTCGGCGGCGCGATCGGCGTCAGCTTCGCGATTGGCCTCGTGCTGCTGGCGGGCCTGGCCGCCGGCTTCGCCACGACGATCTCGTGGACGGCGGTCGGCCTGGCGCTGGTGTTTGCCTCCGGCATCGGGATCGGCTTCGGCTTCTACCCGGCCCGTCGCGCCGCCCTGCTCCCGCCAATCGCGGCGCTGCGCTACGAGTAAAGCGCACGGTATTCCGCACCGCAGAGACGCGGAGGACGTAGAGCACACTCGCCCTTCCGCATCTCTGCGCGCTCTGCGCCTCGGCGGTAAACGAGCGCGACAAATCGCGGCGCTGCGCTACGAGTAAAGCGCACGGCATTCCGCACCGCAGAGACGCGAAGGACGTAGAGCACACTCGCCCTTCCGCATCTCTGCGCGCTCTGCGCCTCGGCGGTGAACGAGCGCGACAAATCGCGGCGCTGCGCTACGAGTAAAGCGCACGGTATTCCGCACCGCAGAGACGCGGAGGACGTGAGCACCTCCCCCTTCCGCACCTCTGCGCCTCGGCGGTGAACGAGCGCGACAAATCGCGGCGCTGCGCTACGAGTAAAGCGCACGGCATTCCGCACCGCAGAGACGCGAAGGACGTAGAGCACACTCGCCCTTCCGCATCTCTGCGCGCTCTGCGCCTCGGCGGTGAACGAGCGCGACAAAAAGCCATTAGGCGCCTCCATCTCAAGACCGATGCCTCCCGCCACGAAGTGCGCTATCCTCTAGCCCGGTCGCGCGACATAGATCTGGTGCGCCTCGGCAGGCCCGGCATGGGCTGCCCAGGCGCCTTTCGGCGTGCTCTAGAGAGGTGTTATGCGCCTGTACTACGAGATCGCGATCCGCTCGTTCCGCCGCGCCACGACCTACCGCAGCGCCTACATCGCCGGGGTCCTCACCAACGCATTCTTCGGCGCGCTGCGCTCGTTCATGTACATCGGGATCTACGGCGCGGGAGGGGCGGTGGCCGGCTTCACGCTGCAGGACGCGATCAGCTACACCTGGGTCACCCAGTCGCTGATCTCGGTCGGCGCGGGCTGGCTGGTCTCGCGCGACCTGATGAACACGATCCGCAGCGGCGACGTGATCACCGACCTGTCGCGGCCGTGGAGCTTCTACGGCTACTGGCTCAGCCAGTCGCTGGGCGAGCGCGGCTTCAACCTGCTGCTGCGCGGCTCGCTGACCTACCTGATCGGCGTGCTGTACTTCGGCGCGCACGTGCCCTCGCCAGGCGAGGCGCTCGCGTTCGCAGCGGCGATCGGCCTGGCGCTGCTGCTCTCGTTCGCGTTCAGCTTCATCGTCAACCTGAGCGCGTTCTGGCTGCTCGATAATAGCGGCATCACGATGATCGCCAACATCATGCTCAGCTTCTTCTCGGGCTTCCTGCTGCCGATCGCGTTCTTCCCGCCGGCTCTCGCGGCGGTCGCCCGCGCGCTGCCGTTCCAGGCGATCACCGGCCTGCCGGCCCAGATCTTCCTCGGCCAGATCGCCGGCGCCGGGGTCGCGGGCGCGCTGCTGATCCAGCTCGGCTGGACCGCCGCGCTGGTCGCGGCCGGCCTGCTGATGCTGCGCGCGGCGGTGCGGAAGGTGGTCATTCAGGGAGGGTAGTTCTGAGTTTTGAGTTCTGAGTTTTGAGTTGTTTCCTTCAACTCAAAACTCAGAACTTCGGAGGTGCTATGCTCTCACTCTACCTCAAGCTGATCGGCGCGCGCGTGCGGGCGCAGATGCAGTACAAGGTCTCGTTCTGGATGGAGCTGCTCGGGTTCGGGCTGGTCACCGGGCTCGAGTTCGCCGCGGTCGCGATCCTGTTTTCGCGCTTCCATGCGATCGTCGGCTGGTCGATCGCCGAGGTGGCGCTGCTGTACGGCCTGACCTCGATCGCCTTCGGGCTGGCCGAGATGGTCAGCCGCGGCTTCGACTCGCCGTTCGAGCGGATGATGCAGCAGGGCACGTTCGACACGATCCTGACGCGGCCGATCGGCAGCTTTTTCGGCGTGCTGGCCTCGGAATTCCAGCTCATGCGGCTCGGCCGCATGACCCAGGGCGCGCTGGTGCTCGGCTACGCCTGCGCGCGCCTGCCGATCGCCTGGACGCCGGCCCGGCTGCTGCTGCTGCCGCTCACGATCCTCTCAGGCGCGGCGATCTTCACCGGCCTGGTGATCGTCGGCGCGACGGTCTGCTTCTGGACGATCCGTACGCCCGAGGTGATCAACGTCTTCACGGTCGGCGGCTCGGAGGCGTCGAGCTACCCGCTCAGCATCTACAGCGGCTGGATCCGCAACATCTTCCTGTTCGTCATCCCGATCGCGTTCGCCAACTATCCGGCCGCGCTGCTGCTGCTCGGCCGCGCCGACCCGTACGGCCTGCCGGCCTGGACGGCCTGGCTCGCGCCGCTGGCGGCCGCGCTGTTCTGCGCCATCGCGCTGGCCTTCTGGCGAATCGGCGTGTCGAAGTACACATCCGCCGGGAGCTGAGTGGCGAGGGGCTTGGGACCTGGGGCTTGGGGCTTGGGATGTGACAAGGTGACAAGGTGACGAGGTGACGAGGGGCTTGGGGCTTGGGACTTGTGACTTGGGGCCTGCTGAGGCCTGACCCCTGACCCCTGTCCCCTGTCCCCTGTCCCCTGTCCCCTGTCCCCTGTCCCCGGTCCCCGTCCCCTAAAACAAGGAGGCAGTCGTGCCACTCATCGACGTCGAAAACCTGCAGAAGACCTTCAGCGTGCCGGTGCGCCGGGCCGGGCGCTTTGGCGCGGTCAAGACGCTGCTGGCGCGCGAGTACCGCCAGGTCGGCGCGGTCGACGGCGTGTCGTTCCGCGTCGAGGCCGGCGAGATGGTCGGCTACATCGGGCCGAACGGCGCCGGCAAGTCGACCACGATCAAGATGCTGACGGGCATCCTGGTGCCGAGCGGCGGCCGGATCGTGGTCGACGGGCGCGTGCCGCACCAGCAGCGCGTCGAGCACGTGCGCCGGATCGGCGTGGTGTTCGGCCAGCGCACCCAGCTGTGGTGGGACCTGCCGACGATCGAGTCGTTCGAGCTGCTGCGCCACATCTACCGCATCCCCGAGCAGCGCTGGCGCGAGAACCTGCGGCGCTTCACCGACCTGCTCGACCTAGGGCCGTTCCTGGAGACGCCGGTGCGCCAGCTCTCGCTCGGCCAGCGCATGCGCGCCGACCTGGCCGCGGCGCTGCTGCACGAGCCGGCGATCCTGTTCCTCGACGAGCCGACGATCGGGCTGGACGTGGTCGCCAAGGAGCGCATCCGCCAGTTCCTGCTGAGCATCAACCGCGAGCGCGGGGTGACGCTGATCCTGACCACGCACGACCTGGAGGACATCACGCGGCTGTGCCAGCGGGTGGTGCTAATCGACCACGGGCGCGTGATCTACGACGGTGCGCTGGAGGCGCTGCGCACGCGCTTCGGCCGCCAGCGCACCCTGGTGGTCGACTTCGACCAGGACGTGAACGGCCTGCACGTCGGCGACGCCGAGGTGGTGCGCCGCGAGGGGCCGCGCGTCTGGCTGCGCTTCGACCGCGAGGCCACTACCGCCGCCGCGCTGATCGCCGAGCTGGCCGCGCGCTACCGCATCCGCGACCTGACGGTCGAGGAGCCTGAGATCGAGGGGATCGTGCGCGGGATCTACGAGACCGGCAGCGCCGCACCTCCCACGAATCCCCCCTCTCCCGGCATTGGGAGAGGGGGGCAGGGGGGTGAGGGCCAGTAACAATCTCAGGCGCCGGCCTGCTCGAGCTGGTCGGCGATCCAGCCGAGATCGAGCGACTCGAGCGTGGCGCGGGTCGGCGTGCCGGTGGCCACGTCCCAGCCGGCCATCGCGTAGTAGCTGTCCAGCGCGGCCTCCAGCTCGGCCCGGTCGAGCGCGATGCCGTTCGACTTGCCGCCCTGCAGCGGCTCCTTGAACATCCGCTTCGGCAGCGTGTCCTGCTCGCGGCTCAAGCCCTCGCGCGCGTTGAATGCCCGCAGCATGTTCAGCCGCCGCCGCCCGATCCGCTGCACGTCGTCGATGCTGGTCGGCCAGCCGGTGGCGGCCTGGTACACCGCCGCCATGTCGCCGACGTCGAGCAGCTGCCACGACGGGCCGTAGACGAACTGGCACAGGTCCAGCGTGTCCATCGCGCTGTAGGTGTACTGCGTGACCAGCGCGAACTCGACCTTGGCCTCGTTCAGCACCTTGGTCTTCTGCGGGCGGGTCAGCCCGATCGCGGCCAGGCGCTGCAGGCTGCGCTCGTCCGACTGCGGCATGTAGCCGGGGTCGTGCTCGCTGCTCTGGTGGTCGGCGCCGAACGGGTTGACCGCGTAGATCAGGCCCAGGCTGCGCTTGACGTGCGGCATATGCGCGGGCAGCTCGGCGCCCTTGACGGCGTTGACGCGCTCCTCGGCGCCGCGCCCGATCGCCTGGGCCGCGCGCGCCGAGCCCTCGGCCAGCACGTCGCCGAAGCCCTCGCGGTTGAGCGTCAGCTCGAGCATCGCCAGCATCGCGTCGCCGTCGCCGAAGCGCAGCGGCATGCCGGTGTCGTCCTCGCCGATGATCCCGCGCTCGAAGCAGTCCATCGCGAAGGCGATCGTCGCGCCGGCGGCGATCGCGTCGACCCCGTAGGCGTTGCAGATCTGGTTCGCCAGCGAGACCGCGCCCAGGTCGTCGACCCCGCAGTACGAGCCGAGCGTGGCCAGGTTCTCGTACTCGGCGCCGCCGTACACCGGCAGGATGCCGCGGCCCTTGTACTCGGACTCGACCACGCGCTTGCAGCGCACCGAGCAGGCGTAGCAGGTGTCGCGCTCCTTCAGGATCGTGTCGTACATCGTCACGCCGTCGATCTGCTCGGCGGTCTCGAAGTAGCCGGCCGACCAGTTGCGCGTCGGCAGGCCGCCGACGGTGTTGTTGCTCATCACCGTCGACGAGGTGCCATACTTGCCGAAGTCGGCCATGCCGATGTCGACCTTCATCTGGCTGGCGCCGAATTTGCCGTAGTGCTTGATCTGCTCGGGGTCGGCCGGGCTGGGGCGCTGCCTGCCGCGCACCGCGATCGCCTTGAGGTTCTTGCTGCCCATCACGGCGCCCATGCCGGTGCGGCCGAACGCGCGGTTGGCCATGTTGATGATCGCGGCGAAGCGCACCTGCTTCTCGCCGGCCGGGCCGATCTCGGCGATCTCGATCTTGTCGTCGCCCAGCTCCTGCCTGATCTGCGCCTCGGTATCGGCCGTCAGCGTGCCCCACAGGTGCTCGGCCGGCCGCAGCTCGGCCTGGCCGTCGTGCACCCACAGGTAGACCGGCCGCGGCGCGCGGCCGTGCAGCACGATCGCGTCGAAGCCGGCGAACTTGAGCTCGGCCGGCCAGAAGCCGCCGGCCTGCGCGTCGCCCGCGCCGCCGGTGATCGGCGACTTCGCGACCGCGGTGCAGCGGCTCTGCCCCGACACGGCCAGGCCGGTCGTCGCGCTGAGGGCCAGCGTCAGCGTGTTCTCCGGGCCGAGCGGGTCGGCGCCGCGCGGCGTGTGCTTGAACAGGTAGTATAGCCCGAGCGCGCTGCCGCCGACGTAGGTGCGGTAGAACGCCTCGTCCGGCTCTTCGATCGCGATCGACTCGGCCGTCAGGTCGACGTGGAGGATCTTGCCGGTGTAGCCCTTCAGCATTGCAGCGTCTCCTTCTAATGCCGCGCTTCGGCGGCGGCCGGACCAAGCTTGGCCTCAAGCTCATCGGTGATGCAGTGGCGGTTCGTATGAGAGATGCGGCCATGCTACAGTGCCCGAGCCGATCGCGCAAATACTTCTGTGGGGCGCTGGTGCGCCGGATCACCCCACCCCCCTGCCCCCGCCCCTGCACGGGCGCGGGCAGGCAGGCTCGCCCGGCCGCGCCAGAAGAAACTCAATTCTAATATATCTCTAACGGCGCTCTTATAGCATACTATTGCAACTCGGGTACACTAGTGACAGATCGAGCTGCGATCGACCAGCTTCGGCGCCCGGCGCGCACGCCGCGCAGCTCGTCATCTCATAAGAAGTGAGGAACAGATATGCCAAAGATTGTAGGTATTGACCTGGGCACGACTAACTCGGTCGTGGCTGTGATGGAGGGTGGCGACCCGGTCGTCATCCCCAACGCCGAGGGCAACCGCACCACCCCGTCGGTGGTCGCCTTTACCAAGAACGGCGAGCGGCTGGTCGGCCAGACGGCCAAGCGCCAGGCGACGATCAACCCTGAGAATACATTCTTCTCGCTCAAGCGCTTTATCGGCCGCAACTACGACGAGATCGACGTCGAGCGCCAGATGGTGCCGTTCAAGGTGCTCAAGGGTGTCCGCAACGACGTGCGGGTCGTCTCGTCGCAGACTAGCAAGGAGTACGCGCCGCAGGAGATCTCGGCGATGGTGCTCCAGAAGCTCAAGACCGACGCCGAGGCCTACCTGGGCGAGCCGGTCACGCAGGCAGTGATCACGGTGCCGGCCTACTTCAACGACAGCCAGCGCCAGGCCACCAAGGACGCCGGCAAGATCGCCGGGCTGGAGGTGCTGCGGATCATCAACGAGCCGACCGCCGCCGCGCTTGCCTACGGGCTCGACAAGAAAAAGGACGAGACCATCCTGGTGTTCGACCTTGGCGGCGGTACGTTCGACGTGTCGGTGCTTGAGGTCGGCGACGGCGTGGTCGAGGTCAAGTCGACTAACGGCGACACCCACCTCGGCGGCGACGACTACGATCAGAAGGTGGTCAACTGGCTGATCGAGGAGTTCCGCAAGGACCAGGGCATCAACCTGGGCCAGGATCGCCAGGCGCTGCAGCGGCTCAAGGAGGCCTCCGAGAAGGCCAAGATCGAGCTCTCCAGCATGTCCGAGACCGAGATCAACCTGCCGTTCATCACCGCCGACGCCAGCGGCCCGAAGCACCTGCAGATCAAGCTGAGCCGCAGCAAGTTCGAGCAGCTCACCGCCGATCTGACCGAGCGGCTGCGCGGCCCGTTCCAGCAGGCGCTCAAGGACGCCGACCTGAAGCCCGGCCAGCTCGACGAGGTTGTGCTGGTCGGCGGCTCGACCCGCATGCCGGTGGTGCAGGAGCTGGTCCGCAAGCTGACCAGCAAGGAGCCGAACAAGAGCGTCAACCCCGACGAGGTGGTGGCGATCGGCGCCGCCATCCAGGCCGGCGTGCTGGGCGGCGACGTCAAGGACGTCGTGCTGCTGGATGTGACGCCGCTCTCGCTGGGCGTCGAGACGCTCGGCGGCGTGATGACGCGGCTGATCGAGCGCAACACGACCATCCCGACCCGCAAGAGCGAGATCTTCTCGACCGCGGCCGACGGACAGACGGCTGTGGACATCCACATCATGCAGGGCGAGCGCGAGATGGCGCAGGACAACATGACGCTGGGCAAGTTCCGGCTCGAGGGCATCCCGCCCGCGCCGCGCGGCGTGCCGCAGGTCGAAGTGACGTTCGACATCGACGCCAACGGCATCCTGAACGTCTCGGCCAAGGATAAGGCGACCGGCAAGGAGCAGCGCATTACCATCACCGCGAGCACGAACCTGGGCAAGGACGACATCGACCGAATGGTGCGCGACGCCGAGGCGCACGCCGCCGAGGACAAGCGCCGCCGCGAGATGGTCGAGCTGAAGAACCAGTCCGACAGCCTGGCCTACCAGAGCGAGAAGTCGCTCGGCGAGCTGGGCGACAAGGTCGACTCGGTGCAGAAGGGCCGGATCGAGGGCCTGATCAAGGATCTGCGCGACGCGATCGCGCAGGAGGACGAGGAGCGCATGCGCTCGCTCTCGCAGGAGCTGCAGCAGGCGATGATGCAGGTCGGCCAGAGCGCCTACGGCGAGCCGCAGGGCCAGCCCTCCGGCGGCGGGCGCAGCGGGCAGGGCGGCGACGAGGGCGTGGTCGAGGGCGAGTACACCGTCGAGTAGAGCAGGCTCCTTTATTCCTCTGAAAGGGATGGAGGGATGGCGCACGGGGGCGGGCCGACAGGCCCGCCCCCGTGTTTGTCATTTTCCCTTCATAATCGGCACACCCCCATCCGCACGGCGCGTGCTATACTACACATCCCCATGCGGGGAACCAACCTGCCTTACGAGCGCTCAACGGACTGAGTCGATCCGCACCCTTCGCCGCCACGCGATCTGTTGATGCCTCCGCGCTAGCATAGGGGCGCTATGAGTACGCTCGACATCGTGCTTCTCGTCGTGATCGTGTTCTGCGGTCTCCTGGGGATCTACTGGGGCGTCATCCGCCAGGTGCTCTCGCTGGTCGGCCTGCTCGCCGGCATCGCCCTGGCCGGCCGCTACGGCGGGCGCGTCGCCGACTCGCTCTCGTCCTTCGTCACCAGCGATATGATCGCGCAGGTGCTCGGCTTCGTCGTCGTGCTGATCGCCGTCAGCGCCAGCGCCAGCCTGCTGGCGACGCTGCTGCGCCGCTTCGTCGGGCTGCTGTTCCTCGGCTGGCTCGACCACCTGATCGGCGGGGTGCTCGGCCTGATCCAGGGCGCGCTGATCTGCGCCGTCATCCTGCTGTTCGCGGCGATCTCGCCGTCGGTCTCGCTGCCCAACACGCTGCTCGGCTCGCGCGTCGCCGCGCCGCTCGTGCGCGTGGCCGGCGTGGTGCTGCTGCCGTTCCTGCCGCAGCCGGTGCGCTTCACCGCCGAGCAGATCCTGGGCCATTTGTGACGCGGATTTCGCACGGATGATACGGAAGAGTATCCGTGCAATCCGTGTCTGCTTGCGACTCCGGCGGGGCGGTGCTATACTTTTGCGGCGGGCGAGGTGGCCCATTCTGCTGCCGAATACATACTTCGGCCGGCTTTGGCGAGGAGGCCAGATGTATAGTATCTCCATTCCCCTGTCTCCTTGTCTCCTTGTCTCCTCGTCTCCTTGCCTATCTGAGAGGAAGCAACCATGCCTGAGTCACTCGACACCTACCTGGACGAGCAGCTCAACGGTTTGAAGGAGCAGGGCCTGTTCCGCACCTTCCGCATCCTCGAGGGGTCGCAGGGCGCGCGCGCGCGGATCGATGGCAAGGAGGTGATCAACCTCTCCTCGAACAACTACCTCGGCCTGACCACGCACCCCAAGCTGCGCGCGGCCGCGATCGACGCGATCGAGCAGCTCGGCGTCGGCACGGGCGCCGTCCGCACGATCATCGGCACGATGGCCATCCACGAGGAGCTGGAGCGCCGGCTGGCGGAATTCAAGCGCACCGAGGCGACCCTGGTGCTGCAGAGCGGCTTTACGGCCAACGCGGCCGTGCTCGGCCCGGTCCTGGCCGAGGGCGACCTGGTGATCAGCGACGAGCTCAACCACGCCTCGATCATCGACGGCATCCGGCTGACCAGGGCCGCCCGCCGCGTCTACCCGCACAGCGATACCGCCGGGCTCGAGCAGGTGCTCAAGGAGACGCGCGGCCAGTACGCCAAGACGCTGATCGTCACCGATGGCGTGTTCAGCATGGACGGCGATATCGCGCCGCTCGACCGGATCGCCGACCTAGCCGAGCACTACGGCGCGATCACCATGGTCGACGACGCGCACGCCTCGGGCGTGCTGGGCGAGCGCGGCAGCGGCACCGTCAGCCACTACGGCCTGTACGGCCGCTGGGATATCCAGGTCGGCACGCTCTCGAAGGCGATCGGCTCGGTCGGCGGCTATGTCGCCTGCTCCGGCAAGCTGCGCCAGCTCATGGAGCACCGCGCGCGCCCGCTGCTGTTCAGCACCTCGCACCCGCCCTCCGTCACGGCCACCTGCATCGCCGCGCTCGACCTGCTGCAGAGCGACGAGGGCCAGGCGCTGATCGACCGGCTGTGGTCGAACGCGCGGATGTTCAAGTCCGGCCTCGCCTCGCTGGGCTTCAACACCGGCATCTCGCAGACCCCGATCACCCCGGTGATCGTCGGCGAGGGCGCGCGCGCGATGCAGTTCTCCGACCGGCTGTTCGCCGCCGGCGTGTTCGCCCAGGGCATCGCCTTCCCGACGGTCGCTCGCGACAAGGGCCGCGTTCGCACGATCGTCACCGCCGCGCACAGCACCGCCGACCTGGAGGAAGCCCTGAACATCTTTGAGAGTGTCGGGCGGGAGATGAGCCTAATCTGATCGCTGTCTTCGCCTCCTGCCGCTCTCTCGTGCGCGAGCGTGGGTATGTCGGGGCGGTGTGGCGAGGTTCTCGGCTTCGCCGGACCTCGCCACACCGCCCATCTGAACCCCGCCTCTGCCAGGGGCGAGGCAGGGGGTGGAGTATTCAAAAGACCCTGGCGGCGGCATGGGAATTGCAACAGGCAGTTTACATCGTGCGTCAATTCTGGTAGAATCAACTGCACTTGATATCACTAGACGAGGAGACCCACCCTGATAGGAGAGACAGCAATCGAAGCGGCGACGCTCGCGCGGCGGGCGGTCGAGATCGCCGAGGACAAACAGGCCAGCGATATCGTGATGCTGGATCTGCAGAAGCTCAACACCGTCGCCGACTACTTTGTGATCTGCACAGGCGAGAGCGATCGGCAGCTCAAGGCAATTCTCGACGCGATTGACGAGGCGGCCAGTCGCGAGCTTGGGCGGAATGCTCGGATCGAAGGTACGGCAGATACCGGCTGGGTTCTGCTCGACTACGGCGACGTGGTGGTGCATATTTTCTCGGTCGCCCTGCGTGACTACTATCGTCTTGAACGTCTCTGGAGCAAGGCGACCCCGGTCGTGGTCGTCCAATAAGGGGCGGTTTTATGAACAGCAACAGACGCACCCGTTACGCCCTTTTCGCCCTTGGCGCGGCGCTTGGCAGCGCGCTTGGCCTGGTGCTCGGCTCACTGCTGACCTTCTGGATCGGCGAGGAGACCCTGCGCGCCATCCAGCGCGGCCTGCGCCGGCTGACCGGCGGCGACGACCGGCCGAACTTTGAGATGCTGCTCCAGTGACGTTAGAACGTTAGAACGTTCCAACGTTTTAACGTTCTAACGTTGATTTGCGCTCGACCTCGTCCCCAACCCACTCGCTCTCGCCGTCGGCCCAGATCTCTTTCTTCCAGATGGGCGCGACCTGCTTGATCCGGTCCATGATCTGCTCGGCCGCCTCGAACGCCTCGTGGCGGTGCGGCGCGGCGACCACGATCAGCACGGCGGTCTCGCCGATCGCCAGGCGCCCGATCCGGTGATGGATCGCGACCGCGCCGGTGCCCCAGCGCTCGCGCGCCTCGGCCGCTAGATCCCCCAGCACTTTGGCAGCCATCTCGCCGTAGGCCTCGTACTCCAGGTAGGCGGTCGCGCGCCCGCCGAAGTTGTTCCGCACCACCCCCGCGAACGTTACCACCGCGCCTATGTCGGGCGACTCGACCAGCCTCACCAGCGGCGCCGGGTCGAGCGGCTCGGTCGTGATGGCGAAAAGCTGCGGCATTGCATTATCCATCGGTCTGCTCGCGATCTGCAATCGCACTGCCTCCGCTCACCGGCGGGATGAACGCGACCTCGTCGCCGTCGCGCAGCTCGCTGGCGGGCGTGCCGAACTCCTGGTTGACGGCGTAGAGGATGCGGCCGGTGTAGCCGCGCAGCCGCGGGTAGCGCTCGACCAGCAGATCCCACAGCGCCCCGATCGTCGCGCCCGGCTCCAGCGCCAGCTGCTCCTCGGCTCGCCCGGCGATGTCGCGCTGCCCGGCGAAGTAGCGTACCGTTACCTGCATTTGCTGCCCTCTCAGGTGGCCCAAAGACGAAGGACCAAAGACGAAACGACGAGGGAGACGACGCCCCGATGAGCCATCGCTCGCCCGTGGTTCTTGATCACTCGTCCTTGGCCGCTCGTCGGATCGGCACGCCGCGCTCGGCCAGGTACTGCTTCACGTCGGCGATCGTGTAGCTGCCGAAGTGAAAGATCGATGCGGCCAGCACTGCGTCGGCGTGGCCTTCGACCAGGCCCGCGTACATATGCTCGGGCTTGCCGACCCCGCCCGAGGCGATCACCGGCACGCCCACGCTCTCCGAGATCGCCCGCAGCAGCTCGAGATCGTACCCGTCGCGCGTGCCGTCGGCGTCCATGCTATTGATCACGATCTCGCCCGCGCCCAGCTCGACCCCGCGCCGCGCCCACTCGATCGCGTCGAGCCCGGTCGGCCGCGCGTTCGCGCCGGTGTGGGTGAAGACCTCCCAGCGCGGAAACGCGGAGCGCGGAGCGCTGAACGCTGAATCGTCGTTCGCAGGCTCATCGTTCAGCGTTTTTCGTTCAGCGTTCGCTCGCCTGGCGTCGATCGACAGCACGATGCACTGGCTGCCGAAGCGCTTCGCGCCATCCTCGATCAGCTGCGGCGTGAGCACCGCCGCGGTGTTGATCGAGATCTTGTCGGCTCCGGCCCGCAGCATGCGGTACATATCCTCGACGGTGCGGATACCGCCGCCCACCGTGAGCGGGATGAACACCTGCGCCGCCGTCCGCTCGACCACGTCGACCATCGTCACGCGCTCGTCGCTGCTGGCCGTGATATCGTAGAACACCAGCTCGTCCGCGCCGGCCGCATCGTAGGCCGCGGCCAGCGCCACCGGGTCGCCGGCGTCGCGGTGGTTCAGGAAGGCGACCCCTTTGACGACTCGCCCGCCCTTGACGTCCAGGCATGGAATGATTCGTCGTGTCAGCATGCGCTACCTTGCCTGCTCGGGCGCCTCGCGGCCGTGCTCGACCTGCTCGGCCTTGATCTTCTCGAGCTGGCTGCGCAGGGTTGCCGCCAGCGCGTCCACAAACTGCACGTTGCGCCGATCGACCTCGCTAATGTAGAGCGCCTGCTCGTGCTGCGCCTGATCGACGCGCGTGACCGCGCGGGCCAGCCGCTGCTCGAGCTCGCGCACCCAGCCGTCCAGCCGCTCCAGCCAGGCCGTTATCTGGCGCATGTGGACCTCGTCGGTCTCCTGCAGCGCGATCACCTTGTCGTCCTGCTGGTGGCGCAGCTCCTCCAGCCGCTCCTGGTTCATCAGGAAGCGCTCGGTCGAGACTCGCTCGACCCGCTTGATCTCGGTGGTGAACTCGGGCAGCCGGGCCTCGATCGCGGTGATCTTGCCCGGCAGATGCTCGGTCAGCAGCTCGATATGCTTGCGGATCTCGTCCAGCCGCTCGATCCGGCTGTGGTGATCGGCGAGCGTCGAGTGCACATCGGCCACCAGCTGCTGCGCCTCGACCGCCTGGCGCCGCAGGCTCTGCTTCTCGATCTGCAGGTCTTCGTTGAACTTGCGGACCTCGGCGCGCACCGTTTCGTCCGCGGCGTACAGGCCATCCAGCTGGCTCGCCAGCGAGCGGTGCCGCTCCTCGCCCTCGCGGATCTGCGCCTGCCAGGTCAGCGTGCGCTGCTCGATCTCCTCGATCCGCACCAGCCACCCCGCGATCTGGTCGCGGTCCTGCTTGCGCACCTCGCCAAGCTGGTGGATCTGAGTCTGCATCTCGCGGATCGGCCGGCTGCCCTCCTCGACTTTGACCAGCGCGCCGGCGATCTCTTTCCGCAGCACCGCGATGTCGCGGCGATAGCCATCCAGCGACAGGCCGACCTCCTGGCGATAGCGCTCGAACAGCCCCTCGGTCTGCGCGGTGGTGGCCTCGACTTTGCGCACCTGCTCCATGGCCCAGTTGTACTTGTTGCTCTGGTCCTTGATCAGCCGCCGCAGCTCGTCGATCTGGCCCTGCAGGTAGACGATCTGTGACTGCTCGGCGGCCCGCAGGCGCTCCTCTTCGTACTTGCTGGTGACGTTGGGTTTGTTTGTCATGCCAACTCCGCATTGCAGATTGGAGATTGCAGACTTGGAGATTGAGACAACCTTATCTGCAATCACCAAGTCTGCAATCTACAATGACTCAAGGGTTTCGATCGCCTGCGCCAGGTCGATATCGCCAGTGTAGAGCGCCCGCCCGACGATCGCCGCCTCGACGCCGATCTGCGCCAGGCGCCGCAGATGCTCTATCCGTCCGACCCCGCCCGAGGCGATGATCGCCGGTCCGTTTGGCCGCACCAGCGCGCCTGTCGCGGCGTAGTTCGGCTCGGTGAGCGTCCCGTCGCGCGAGATATCGGTGTAGATGAACCGCCGCACGCCGAGCGCCGCCATATGGTCGACCAGATCGTGCGCGTACACCTGCGCATGCTCGGTCCAGCCCGCCGTCGCGACGATCCCGTCGCGCGCGTCCACGCCGATGGCGATCTCGTCGCCGTAGCGCTCGACCAGCCGCGCGATCAGGTCTGGCTGCTCGACCGCGGCGGTCCCCATCACGACGCGGCCAACCCCGAGCCCGAGCGCCGCGCGCACCGCGGTCTCGTCGCGCAGGCCGCCGCCGATCTGCACCGGCACGTCCACCGCCTGCACGATCGCCAGGATGACGTCGGTGTTGACTGGGTGTCCGGCTCGCGCGCCGTCGAGGTCGACGACGTGCAGCATATGTGCGCCACACTCGGCCCAGCGCCGCGCCACGGCGGCCGGGTCGTTGTCATAGACGGTCATACGCGTGAAGTCGCCCTGGTAGAGCCGCACGCACTTGCCGTCTTTGATGTCGATCGCGGGAATGATATCCATAGTTGCTGTTGCACTCGTCCATTCTCGGCCGTTCGAAGGCCGCGCTAATGCCGCCGCGAGTCGATCGCTAGCTCGCTACCCAGGATACGTAGTTCGCCAGCAGCTGGAGTCCCCATCGACCGCTCTTTTCAGGGTGGAACTGGACCGCGGCGAGGTTGTCGTGCAGCAGCACGCTCGGGAAGGTGACGCCGTACTCGGTCGTTCCCGCGAGCAGCCGGCCGTCGGTGAGATCGCAGTAGAAGGAATGGACGAAGTAGAAGTCGCTCTGGTCGGGGATTCCGGCGAACAGCGGGTGCTGGCCTACATCGCCGACGTAGCCGACCTGGTTCCAGCCGATCTGGGGGATCTTCTGACCCTCCGGCAGCCGCCGCACGCTCCCGCCGACAATGCCGAGGCAGTCGTGCGGGCCAAACTCTTCGCTCCGCTCGCACAGCACCTGCATGCCCACGCAGATGCCGAGGAACGGCCGGCCGGCGCGTACGACCTCGCCGATCGCGCTGTCGAGGCCCATCCGCGCCAGGCTCTGCATGGTGTCGAGCGTCGCCCCGACGCCCGGCAGCACCACCGCCTGCGCGGCCCGCACGACATCGGGGTCGCTCGTCACGTTCAGCTGGGCGCCGACATGCGTCAGCGCCCGAACGACGCTGCGCAGATTGCCCGCGCCGTAGTCGATGACCGCCAGGGGCGGATCTATTCGTGTGCTCATTGTCCTCGTATTATACCACTTGGAGGTTGTCAGATCGCCACACGCGGTAGCTCCTGGTCTCCGCCACGCACGTCACCCGCGCGAACGAGACGCGCAGCAGCTGATCGTAGCGGATGAACTGGTTGGCCACCAGGTAGAACCGGCCGCCGGGCTTCAGCGCCTGCCGCGCGCCCTCGATGAACGCGCGCGCGACCTCGTAGTCCACTGCCTTACCGAGATGAAACGGCGGGTTGGTCGCCACGACGTCGTAGCGCTCCGCCGCGCCGGCCGGCACTCCATCGCCTGCGCACGCGCGCGCCCCGGCGACGCCGTTGATCTTGATGTTCTCGGCCGCCGACGCGACCGCCAGCAGATTGGCGTCGACCAGGTCGACCTGCGACGCGCCGAGGCGCGCCGCCAGCAGCCCGATCATCCCGTAGCCGCAGCCGATGTCCAGCACGCGCGCCCCTGGCGGTAGCTCGAGCGCCTCCAGGAGCAGCCTGGTGCCCTCGTCGACCCGATCGTAGGCGAACACTCCGGCCAGGCTGTGAATGCGAAGCGCAAGCCCGCGCGCGCGCGCCTCGAACTCGTACCACGTGCCCGGCGCGACTCCGGGCTCGCTCGCCCAGTCCACGCCTGGCGCAGCGTCTGTGCTCTTGCGCGCCTGCGCCACGCGGCTGCCCTGCTTGTAGGCCAGCAGACCCGCGCCGCCGCAGAGCGCCGCCGCGTCGGCGATGGCCGAACGCGCGCCCTGGTCGCTCGCACCCGCCACGAAGAGATCGCCGCCGGGCCGCAGCGCCCGGTACGCCTCGAGCAGCCAGCGCCGAGCGAGCTTGCGGTCGCTCGGCAGCTCGATCGCGGCCACGTCGAACCAGCCCTCCAGCTCGCCCGGCAGGCTGGCCTCCTCGCACACGCGCGCGTTCGCGGCCGCGTTGGCGTCGAGCGTGCGTCTGGCCATCGCGGCGGCCACGACGCTGCTGTCCATCAGCACAGTCGCGCCAGCGCGGGCCTGGCGCGCCAGCGCGGCGCCGAGCGCGCCGTGGCCGCAGCCGAGCAGCAGCACGCGCGCGTCGGCCGCGGGCCGCACTGTGTCGGCAAGCAGCCGGCTCGCCGGACTCACATCGTCCCAGTGTGCCAGCCCTGGCTTGGAGACGAATCGCACAGTCTGGCCGCCCAGCTGGGCGGAGAAGCTGTGGATCTGATCGTAGCTCATGCCTTCTGGAAGATCGGGTGTCGATCGCGCACCCATGCGATCAGCGACGAGATATCCGGCTCGGGCGTGCCGGCCGGGCCGAGCGGGTCGGCGCCGGGCGCGCGCCCCAGCAGCACCCGCAGCGCCGCCACCACGCCGCCGGACAGCGCGGGCAGGCTGTAGCCCCCCTCCAGCACCAGCGCGATCTTGCCGCCGCACAGCTCGCCCGCCAGCCCGACCAGCCGCTGCGTCAGCGTGGCGTACCCGCTGATCGAGAGCGACAGCGGCCCGAGCGGGTCATCCCAGTGGGCGTCGTAGCCGGCCGACACCAGGATGAGCTGCGGGCCGAAGCGCCGCAGCGCCGGCAGCACGACGTTGTCGTAGAGCTGCAGGAAGTCCGTATCGCCGGTCTGGTAGGGTAGCGGCAGGTTCAGCGTCGTCCCATAGCCGCCCTCGATACCCACCTCGTCTTCGGCGCCGGTGCCGGGGTAGAGCGGCGAGGCGTGGGTCGAGCAGAAGAACACACGCCCGTCGTCGTAGAAACAGTCCTGCGTGCCATTGCCGTGGTGCACGTCGTAGTCCACGATCGCGACTCGCTCGATCCCCAGCGCCATGGCGTGCCGCGCGGCGATCGCGACGTTGTTGAGCAGGCAGAAGCCCATCGGCTGCGAGGGAGTGGCGTGGTGGCCGGGCGGGCGGATCAGCGCGAACCCGTTCGAGGCCCGGCCGCTCACCACCGCCTCGACCAGGACGGCCGCCGCGCCCGCCGCCATCCGCGCGGCTTCCCATGTGCCGGGCGTCGTGTAGGTGTCCATGCCAAACCAGACGTGGTCCTGCCCGGCCGACCAGCGCACAAGCTCAAGCAGCCGCAGCTGGTGGACGGCCAGGATCTGCGCTTCTCCGGCCGGCTGTGCGACAAGCTCGAGCAGATCGGGGCGCAGGCCGCTCGCCTCGATCGCGGCGTCGATCGCCTGCAGTCGCGTCGCCCGCTCGACATGGCCCGGCGAATCGTGTGTGGCGTGGCGTGGGTTGGTGATAATTGCGGTCGTCATAATGCCCCAAACGTCCTAACGTCCCAGCGTTTGCACGTTTCAACGTCGCGCATTATAGCACACCGCCCCCTACGGCAGCCGCGCCGCGTCGCCGTCGAGCACCAGCAGCCCATCGCGCGCCAGCCCCTCGACGACCGCCCGCAGCCAGGGCAGGTCGTCGTCGCCGAAGCCCTGCTTGACATGGCGGCCCAGGTCGAGCAGCGGCATGCTCGTGTGCGGCGGGAGCCCTCTGAGCGCCTCGATCGCTCGCCCGCGGTAGAAGCGGTTCGAGCCGCTGTATGGCGCCTCGCGTCGCTCGGCCATGCGCCTGCGGGGCGCTGGCACAGCCGCCTGCCCGTCGCCGAAAGCCTGCTCGTCGGCGCTGCGCCAGGCGGCGTAGGCGCGGCAGTCCGCCCGGAGCGGGCAGCGCCAGCAGGCTGGCGCGGCGGACGTGCAGATCAGCGCGCCAAGCTCCATGATCGCCTGGTTCCAAGCCCAGCCCTGGCCGGCCGGGATCGCCGCGAGCGCGATCTCCAGCAGCCGCGCCTCGCTCGCGGCGTGGCTCTCGGCCGGTCCGACGAACAGGCGCTGGACGACTCGCCGGATGTTCGTGTCCATGAACGCGACATCCCGCTCGAATGCGAAGCAGGCGATCGCGCCGGCCGTGTACGGGCCGATCCCCGGCAGCGTTAGCAGTGTCGCCATGTCGCTCGGGAACTGGCCGCCATGCGTATCGAGCACGGCGCGCGCCGTGCGCTGCATGTTGACGGCGCGCCGGTTGTAGCCCAGCCCCGACCACGCGCGGATGACCTCGGCGGTCGGCGCGGCCGCCAGCGCCTCCAGCGTCGGGAATGCCGTAAGAAAGGCGTGATACTTCGGGATCACGCGGTCCACCTGGGTCTGCTGCAGCATGATCTCGGAGACCAGGACCCGGTACGGGTCGCGCGTGTCGCGCCAGGGCAGGGCGCGGCCGGCGTCGCGAAACCAGTCGAGCAGCGCGGCGCGGATCTTATCGAGATCGGCGGGTTGGTCGCCGGAAGGAAAACTATTACTCTGTGTCATAGCGTTTATTATAGCAACAGGTGACATCTTGCGCGTCGCATCAATAGCACTGTGTGGACCACGAGCTGTTTGGAACACATGCAAACACAGCTGAGCGCGCCGCCCGACCCGATCCAGCCGTCGTCGACCGAGCTGACCGCCGCCAGCCTTGGGGGTCGACCGCTCGTGCGCGTCATCCTGGCGCTGCTGATACTCGGCCCGCTGCTCCTGGCGGTCTTGCTGGTATTTCCCGCCTACGATCGGTCGATGTTTCACAACCCCACCGGCCATCTCCTGATCACGCTCACCGCCTCGATCATGGGTGTCGTGCTGGCGCTGCTGGTGCTCCACGTCGCGCGCCGCGCGCAGGATGGGCGCGTTTTCCTGGTTGGCCTGGGCCTCCTTAGCGCCGCGAGCATCCTGATCACCCACTCGATCTCGACCCCAAGCGTTGTGATGAGCGGGCGCGGCACGGCCACCTCGCTGTCGGCGCTGCTGAGCCTGCTCTTCGGCAGCATCTTCTTCGCGCTCAGCGGATTGAACATCACGACCGCGCTGAACCGCCGCCTGATGCGCTACGCGCG
The DNA here is from genome assembly GCA_016717335.1 of Candidatus Ribeiella danica. Lineage (GTDB taxonomy): Bacteria > Chloroflexota > Chloroflexia > Chloroflexales > Roseiflexaceae > Ribeiella > Ribeiella danica. The sequence goes on along the minus strand of JADKFS010000001.1, from coordinate 2,193,119 downwards.
CCTCTGGCTGCTCGTCTACCTGATCTTCTGGCTGGCGTACAACTGGCTGGTGCTGCTCGCCATCCCGGCGATGTCGCTCACACAGGCGCCGGTGGGGACGATCGCGGCCTCGGCGCCGGCCGCCGATCGGTACGGCGACGAAGGGTATGGCGCGATGGCTGGCGATGACTATGGATCGGGATCAGGCGCCGATCCCCAGGCGCAGCCGGCTGAGGGCGCCGGGATATCGCCGGACGTGATAATTGGAGACGATCTCGAGCGCGATCGCGCTCTGCTGATCGTGGCCGGCCTGAGCTGCTTCGCGTTCGCGATCGGCCGCCACTACCGGCTCTACCGCCGCACGCCGTCGCAGGCGGGGATGGGCATTACTTTCGGCATGGCCTTCTTGGCCGAGGCGCTGCTGACGCAGGGCTTCGCGCAAATCTACGTGGCCTCGTTCTGGCTCTACCACCTCCAAGAGTTTATCGGGTTCGGCCTGATGAGCTACGCGGTGCTGGGCGCCTACCGGCGCGGCCAGACCGGCGATAACCTGCTCGAGAGTCTGTTCCTTTCGACCACGCGCGCGCGGCTTGAGGTGGAGTACGCCCAGGCCCGCAATATGCTGGTCGACACCCTGGCGCTCGGCGAGGCGCCCGGCCCGGCGCTGCGGAAGATGCTGCGCGAGCGCGCCGGCCTGACCGAGAGCCAGATCGAGGTGTTCGAGAGCGCGGCGCTGGCGGTGGCCCACGAGCGTCGGCAGCGCCAGGAGCTGGAGCGGCTCAACCAGACGCTGCACCAGCTCGAAGGGCACAAGCGCCAGCTCACGCAGATGATCATCCACGACCTCAAGAACCCGCTCACCGCCACCACCGGCTTTCTCGACTTGCTGCGCATCGACCGCCTCACCGACCAGCAGCGCTTGCTTCTGGATGGCGCGCTCCGCAGCACGCGAACTCTGGCTGGCCTGATCGACGACCTGCTCGACATCGAGCGGATCGAAGAGGGCCGAATCGAGCTGAATCACAGCCTGTTCGCACCGCGCGATCTGCTCGATCAGTGCGCCGAGGAGATGCGCGGCTGGCTGGCCCAGGAGAGCAAGTCCCTCACGATCGAAACGCCGCCCAACCTGCCGCTGCTCCAGGCCGATCTGCGCCTGATGCGCCGGGTGATGCTCAACTTGCTCTCGAACGCGATCAAGCACACGCCGCTGCACACGCACATCACCCTGCGCGCCGCGCCGTTTATCGCGCCTCCTCGCGACGACGGCGAAGATTCAGCACACGTCTGCCAGGTGGTGATCGAGGTGGAGGACAGCGGCCTGGGTATCCCGGCCGAGCGGCTCGAGCGGATCTTCGAGAAGTTCGGGCGCTTCAGCAGCGAGCCAAACCCGCGCCAGGTGAGCACCGGCCTCGGCCTGACCTTCTGCCGGCTGGTCGTCGAGGAGCATGGCGGCTCGATCGGCGTGTCGAGCGTCGTCGGCCAGGGCACCACGTTCCGGATCACGCTGCCCACCGCCGCGCACTAATTGTCTCGCGCAAAGCCGCCAAGGTTGCAAAGACGTGGGCACGCCGACGTTTTGCGGCTCTGCGTGCGCTATTCCGTGCGCGGCGCTCGCGCCGGCGACGGGTATAAAGAAAGGGCGTGGATACGCATCCACGCCCTGATCTGTCGCAATCGCTCTCGCCGTCACTCGTCGCTCTGCTGGAGGATGACATACAGCAGCTCGAGCAGCACATTCTTCACGCTGTCGCGTTCGGACGCGACGCACGGCAGCACCTTGATATGCGGCGGCAGGCGCAGCGCCAGGCGCAGCTCGTCGGGCGACCAGGCGTTGGGCTTATCCTGCTTATTAGCCGCCACGACATACGGGGTGTCGCGGTACGAGACAAAGAAATCGATAATCCGATTCGTCTCTCGGAACGTCTCGGGCCGCGTGCTATCCACCAGGATCACCAGGCCAAGCATACCCTCCGAAAGGATCTCCCACATAAAATCGAAGCGCTTCTGGCCTGGGGTCCCGAATAGGTGCAACACCAGATCATCGGCCACGGCGATGCGACCAAAGTCCATCGCGACCGTGGTCTCCTTTTTGATCAGCTTGGTGTCGTCGGTGGCCCGCCGCTCGGTCGAGACCACCTCGATCTCACTGATCGCTTTAATGAACTCGGTCTTACCCGCGTTCACGGCCCCGCTAATAACCATTTTTACCGTCTGCACACCGGCCCTCCGCTACGGTGTATGCCTCATCCGACCGTTTCCGGCCTGAAGCCATACGGGCGCTCAATTACTATCCTTGCGGTTTTAACTTTTGGCGGGCCAATGGTAAAAAAGGCAAAGATAGTGTCAACAGAACCGTACGGGCGTTTATCGAAAAGCCCTGCGAGATATCACATGCCACGAATACGGTTGATAATGCGCGAGACCAGCCCCTTCTTGACCCGTGGCGGCTCCGGCAATTGCCTGCCGGTCGCCATCACCGGCACGGGCTTGGGCTTCCTGATCACATCTACCAGGCCGGCAGTGAGGAACCCATACACAATGCGGCAGACATCGAACTCGCCCAGCCCGGTCTTCTGCGCGATCTCCGACAGGGTATCTCTGCCGTTGATCCGCGCGAAGACGCGCCACTCCTCAGGCGCCAGCTGCACGCCCTTGGCCTTCTCGCCCGGCTGCTCGACGAACTTGACCACCATATCGGTGCTGGGGATGCGGTCCTTGATCCGGCCCCATTCGTCGATCCGCCGCACGCCCTCCATAATCAGGTGTTCGACCGGCAGCGGGACCGGCATGATCAGCGCAGTCGGGTCGGGGCGCTGGTTCTGCTCGAAGCGAAACTCGCCGTCGGGCCAGCCGAACAGGCCATAGACCGACTCCTCGATATGCTGCTGTAGGATCTTCTGCAGCTCCTCGCGCGAGATATAGTTGAGCTGCATGAGCACCTGCGAGAGGTTTGCGCCGCCATCGTTCTGCTGCACCTGAATGGCATGCTGGCTCTGCTGAAAGGTCAGCTTGCCCTTACTGATCAGCAGGTCGGTCACGCCGCCCGATGCGCTCTTGCGCGCCGCGGTGACGAGCTTCCCTTTATCGAAGTAGAGCGAGGCTACCTCGTCGTTGCGCGCGAGATGCAGACAGCCAGTCTTGTACCCGCGATCGACAAGATACAGGAAATCTGAAAGACCGAAATCACGAATATTGCCGACCAGCGCCATTGTATTCCTCCGCTCACCGGCGTGAGAGGTCGTAATTCTGCTGTGACCGTGTGCTGTGAAGCGCGGGTCTGGTTCAGGCGACCAGCTGCTGTGCGTCGGCCAACCGGTCTGTCGGAGGGCGGACCCCGCCGGCCAGCGCGGCATCGTAGTCGTCCAGGGCCACGCCGTCGGCCGCGAGCACCGGCAGCAGCGCCGCGATCGCCACCGCGATCATCTGATCGTCGGGCTCGCGCGTGGTTAGCTTCTGGAACGCAAGCGACGGCGCCACCAGGATGCGCACCCACCGGCGGTGGTAGTGCGCGGCCGAAAGCCGCAGCAGCTCGTAGCTTACCGCGGCGATCAGCGGGATCAGTGGAATATGGCTGGCCAGGCGCGCCCAGAGCGGCAGGTCGCGCACGAGCAGGAACGAGACGACGAAGTTGATCAGCAGGACCACCAGCAGGAAGCTGGTGCCGCAGCGCGGGTGGATCAGGGTGAAGTCCCGGACGCGCTCCACGGTCAGCGGGGCGCCGGCCTCGTAGGCGTTGATCGTCTTGTGCTCGGCGCCGTGGAAGCCGAACAGCCGCTTGACCTCGGGCATCTGGCCGATCGCGACGATATAGCCGACGAAGATCACCAGCTGGATCACGCTCTTGATCGCCTCGCGCACGGTCGGCGTCGCGCCCATCCGGTCGGCGAAGCTGGCCAGCAGGGTTGGGAGCACGAAGAACAGGCCGATGCCGAACAGCAGCGAGATGATCACCGTGATGCTGATCATTGTGTCGGATGGCTTGGAGGCGGGCTGTGGCGTGCCGCCGGCAGACTCATCTTCCTCGGCCATCGCGACCGAGGCCGAGAAGTTGAGCGCGCGGCTGCCGAGGTTGAGCGCATCCCAGAGCATGAGCACGCCGCGCAGGAACGGCCAGTGCTCCCAGACGTGCCGGCGCCGCACGTTGAGCGGCTCGTGGCGAAAGGCGATCTCGCCGGCTGGCGTGCGCACCGCGACGGTCGCCTGGCGCAGGCCGCGCATCATGACACCTTCGAGGACCGCCTGGCCACCGTATGGGAACCGCTTGACGCTCATGCATCTACCTGTCTGTCCAGCCGCCAGAGTGCATCATGGAGCTGTAGAGGAGCAAACCACACAGGGTATGATACCATGTAGCAACGCCGACGACAATAGGGATCGGGTCCCACATGGCGGGGGGTTAAGAGCGGGCACGCTCTACTTTTCACCTCGGCGGGCCAGGAACGACGCGGCCGCGCGGGCGCCGGCCATCAGGCCGGAGACGCGAATAACCGGGGCCACGACGCGCTCGGCCACGTAGGAGGTGGTCGTGCTGACCGATGTCGTCGTATCCTTGACATTGCCGGTGATCGAGCGGGTGTTGTCGATCACTCCGTCCAGTTTGGCCGACAGCATGTCGATCTTGGGCACCACCGTGTCGCGGGCCAGGCGGCGGATGTAGAAGACCGCGTACATGATCGCGATCAGCAGCGCGGCGGTGAGGAGCGCGCCGATCATCTGGAAGACGGCCAGGATGACGATCGCGATATCACGCGTAGCGACCCGAAAATCTGGAAATATATAGGCGGCGACGATAAAGCCGATGGTGATCAAACCGATGACTGCCAGTCCGATACCAATCCACTTACCCAAGGCAGTTCTCCTCTGCTGGCGACGCGGCTTGACGCGCCGGACAAACGATTCCAGCGCCAGATCTCTTCCAGACGGGCAACGCGCGCGATTATATCACACTCGTAACCGCGAGGCAACAATCAGCAGAATCCATGCCCCGAGCACGACCTCGAGCACCGGCACGCCGCCCGGTGTCGGCAGGCGCAGCGGCAGCCGCACCCCGAGCGCATAGATCACCAGGCAGCCCGCGAAGGCTGCCAGCCAGAAGATCGGCAGCTGGAGCCAGCGCCGGCCCCACAGCAGGTGCGCGAGCGCGGCGCTGGCCGTGGCGATCAGGAACAGCAGGAGCGCGGCTGGTGACATCGTTTCAGTCGGCAGTTGGCAGTCGGCTGCCGGCAGGAGTGCTGCCGACTGCTGACTGCGCGCTGATGCGGCCGCCACCAAGCACCACGTCGCGATCGTAGAGCACGACCGCCTGGCCGGGCGTCACGGCGCGCTGGGGGGCGGCGAAGTCGACGTGGATCTGGCCGGGCGGGCCGGGTGTTGCGCGGGCCGCGACCGGCGCAGCGTGCGAGCGGATCTGGGCCAGGCAGTCGAACGGCTCGGCCGGCCAGGCGCCGCTGACGAACGTGACTTGCGTCGCGTCCAGGGCCTGCCGCGCCAGGGCCTCGATCGGGCCGACCACGACCGCATTGCGCGCGCTGTCCAACTGGGTCACGTAGAGCGGCTGCCCGGCGGCAACCCCCAGGCCGCGCCGCTGGCCGATCGTGTAGAGCGGCAGGCCCTGGTGCCGGCCGATCTCGCGGCCCTGCGTGTCGACGATCGGGCCGGGGCGCAGGCTCTCGGGCTGCTCCTCGCGCAGCAGGTTGCGGTAGTCGCCGCCAGGCACGAAGCAGATATCCTGGCTCTCGGGCCTGGCGGCGCTCGCCAGCCCGCGCTCGGCGGCCATGGCGCGCACCTGTGGTTTGGTGTATTCCCCGATCGGGAACATCAGCCGCGCCAGCTCGCTCTGGCCCAGCATGTGCAGCATGTAGGACTGGTCCTTGTCAAGGTCGATTGCGCGCAGCAGCTCGTACTTGGGGCTTGGGGCTTGGGGCTTGGGGCTCGCGTCCGATCGCTCCTGATCGCTAGCCCCAATTCCCACGTCCTTTGCCCCACGAATCTGGGCGTAGTGCCCGGTGGCGACGTAGTCGAAGCCGAGCGCGTCGGCGCGCGCGAGCAGGGCGCGGAATTTCAGGTCGCGGTTGCAGGCCAGGCACGGGTTGGGCGTGTAGCCCTGGGCGTACTCTTTCAAAAAGTACTCGATCACGTGGCGCCGGAACTCGCGCTGATAGTTGAAGACATAGTAGGGGATGCCGAGCTGCGCGCAGACGCGCCGCGCGCTCTCGGTCATCTCCTGCGAGCAGCACAGGCTCTCGGCCAGGCGCTCGTCGTCGCCGTCCCACAGGTGCATGGTGACGCCGGTGACATCGTGCCCGGCCTCGTGCAGCAGTGCGGCCACGAGCGAGCTATCCACCCCGCCGCTCATGGCGACCATGATCTTTGCCATTGCTTGGTTCTCAGGTTGCGGCAGTCCGCCGGCCGCCTCGTCCGTCACAGGGCTGTATTATACCAAATTTGCGATTGGGTGACCCTGCGGGGGTACGGCAGCATCCTAAATGTGTGGTTGGCCCACATCCCCTGCCCCTTTCAGGCATGGGTTATTTGCGCATTGCACTGCGGCAGATGACCCCACCCCTGCCCCCTCCCCTGCCAGGGAGGGGGTATGTCCTGTGGTGCGGCGGTGCGCTGCTTTGCAGCGCACCGCCGCACCCCCCCTACCCCCGCTCCCATTGGGAGCGGGGGTAGGGGGGGCAGGCAATCGCGTCCAGATGGGGGGCGGCAAGGAGACGCGTTTGCGGTTAGGGGAGCGCGGCGCCCAGTCCGAGCGCCGCTGCTGCGTCGACCCGCCGGCGCACCTGCGAGTTGATCGCAGCGGCGGTTGTTGTGAGTCGCGACACCACCTCGACCGGGCGCATGGCGGGGCGCGCCGCGCGTAGGAGCGCGATCGTCCCGGCGGTGAGCGGCGTAGCCATTGAGGTGCCGCTCCAGGTCGCGAAGCCGCCGCCGGGGATCGTGCTCAGGATGCGGTCGCCGGGGGCGGCCACCTGCACCCACGAGCCATAGTTCGAGAACGCGGCAAGCACGTCTGCTTCGGTGCTGGCGCCGACCGCCAGTACGCCCGGCGCACGGGCGGCGGCCGGGTACTCGCGGCTATTGGCGCCATCGTTGCCGGCCGCCGCCACAACCACCGCGCCGGGGCGGGTCGTCGAGCGGCAATCCCGGTTGCCGGGCGCGCTGCAGGTCACCTCGGCCAGCACATCGTCCAGCAGCTGTGAGGGCTGGTCGTAGCTGTAGCTCAGGTTGATCACGTCGGCGCCACGCTCGATCGCGTAGCGCAGCGCCTCAGCCTGCATCCAGATCGTGCCGGACCCATCGGGGCGGAGCGTGCGCAGCGGCATGATCTTCGCGTCGGGGGCGGCCAAGGCCACCAGGCCGGCCACGTGGGTGCCGTGCCCGAAGGCGTTGTCTTGCCCGTAGGCCCCTTCCTCGCTCGGGTTGGAGTCCATATCGACGAAATCGTAGCCGGACACCAGCCGGCCGGCCAGGGCCGGGTGGCTCAGGTCGATCCCGGTATCGAGGATGGCGATCGTCACACCAGCACCGCCGCTGACGGCGTGCGCTTCGGGCAGGCGCATCATCGCCGGGGCCCACTGCGCGACATACTCGTGGATGTCGCCGCCGACGACCCAGGACGAGCGCAGGCGCGCCTCGGGGATCTGGCCCTGATAGTTCGGCTCGGCGTAGACGACGAGCGGCTCCTGGGCCAGCACCGCGGCCTTATGCTTGGGGGTGTCGCCGTCGGCGATCTGCATTCGGTAGATCGAGCGCGGCCCAAGCCGGTCGATCGAGCTCGAACTACCCCGCAGCCCGAATCGGGCGGCGAATTTCCGTATGTCGGCGGAGGGCTTGAGCTTGACGATCACTTCACTGGGGAGGTACTCGCTGATCGATCGCCCGGGGTTGGCTTCTACGTAGTAGGCCGGTGAAAGGCAGCAGAGTAGGAGAGCGACGATGAGGCCGCGGTAAAAGCTCATGCGACATCGCATATTCTGTGCTCCTGGCTGGGTTTCCGACCAGCTATCAAGGCTGGTGGGTAGCGGTGACCACTATCGTAGGCAGCGTGGTCAGCCGCACCGTGCGGCGCTGGCGAATGCTCGATCACTATCTTCGTTTGGGATTTGCATCTGTCTCGCCATTATACTGTAACAGCATCTGGTTGTATAGACTTGCAAGATGTCAGATTTGTCACCGGCGGCCGAGCAGCGCGAATGCGGCCCAGAAGAAGGGGTGGGGGTACTGCTTTGTCACCAGCGGCCGAGCAGCGCGAATGCGGCCCAGAAGAAGGGGTGGGGGTACTGCTGGAGGAGCGTGCGCTGGGCGTACCGCAGCGCTGTGGCCGGGGCGTCGCCCTCGCGAAGCCGACCATAGAAATGGGCCATGAACACGGCCGTCGATTCGTCGTCAACCGTCCAGAGGCTGACCAGCAGCGAGGGCGCGCCGGCCGAGAAGAAGCCGCGCGCCAGGCCGACCAGGTCGTCGCCTGGCGAGATCGCGCTGACACCTGTCTCGCACGCGCTGAGCGTGACCAGCCCGCAGCGCAGGTCGAGGCTATAGGCATCGCGGACCGTCAGCCAGCCGTCGGCCAGCCGCAGCGAGGAGAAGAGCGGGTTGTCGGGGCGGAACTGCCCGTGGCAGGCCAGGTGGAGCACGTCGGCAGTGGGGGCGTGCTCGCGCAGCGCCGCCAGGGTAGCCTGCGCGTCGAGCAGCGTCGTTGCGCTCGCGAAGAGCGGCGCAAGCTCCAGCACCTCGTCGCGCACGTGGGGCGTCTGCGCGTCGGAGTGGCCGACCAGAACGGCGTGGGCCAGCTGGGGGCGCGGCCGGGTGTAGCAGTAGTGCAGCACGCTCGCGCTGGGCGCATAGCAGACCTCGCGGCGCTCGACGACGTGGCTAATACCGTTGTGCAGCGCGTGGAACGGGACGTAGTGCAGCGCGCGGTGCGGCACCACCACCAGCCGCCGCTCGCCCAGCTGCGGCTCGATCGGTCGCAGCAGCAGGTCGTAGAGCACGCCCAGGTAGTGGTGCGCGCGCTCGGTGAGCTGCCCAAGGTGCGCGTGCAGGCGGCTGGCCCCGTAGCGCAGCGTGCCGATCTGGAACCGGAGCTGCTCCAGCGCCGCTGCGACCCGGCTCGTGTTGCCAAGCCGGCGCACCACCGTGACCTGTTCGGCGGTCACGACAAACGCCAGCAGCTCGTCGTCGAGCGCGAAATACTCGACCAGCGCCGTATCTGCGCCGAGGTCGCGCTGGAGCTGTGCGATATCGAGCGACTCGATCGCGGCCAGCGTCCCATGGCCGCGCTGCTGGAGCTGGCGGCGGATCTCGGCGACCTCGGCCTCGCGGGCGTGCACGGCCTGGTGGAGGCCGGCCATGGCCGCCGGGCTCGACGGGCTGTCGCCGTCGGGCGGGCGGTTGATCTGGCTATAGAACCAGTTCAGGTCTTCGCGCAGCTCCTCGAGTCGCTCGATCAGCCTGGCTTCGAAGGGATCGTGCGAGTGGACCGGCAGGCGAACGCCGCCGCCAAGCATCTCGACCAGCGCGCGCGAGCGCTCGCGCTCGACATAGCCGAGCGCCTCGACCACGCGGCTGCCGGCCGGGTCGGCCAGGCACAGCCGCACCAGCTCGGTGAAGGAGATAAGCTTATCGGCGGCGAACGCCGCGCGAAACTCATCGGCCGGCAGCGGCGCGCGCATGCCCTCGATCAGCTCCGCGGCGCGACGGAACGCCGTCTCGGCGCTGGCCGCGTCGCCGACGGCGAGCGCCAGCAGGCCGAGCGAGGTATGGCAGCGCTGGGCCACATCCGGCACGCCTCGGGCCTCGGCGTCGCGCAGCGCTGCCAGCAGTAGCTGCTGCGCCAGCTGTGGCCGCCCAAGCGCGCGGGCCGCCTCGCCGCGCAGCCAGCGCACCAGCAGCAGGCGGCCCCAGATCCCCGCATTCGCGATCGGAGTCTCCGCGCGCATCGCGGCCGCATCGACTGCGGCGTAGTCGCCCTGGGCGTAGGCGATCTGGGCCTCGGCCAGCGTCACCAGCGCCGCGCCGACGCTATTGCCCTCGTCGGTGTAGAGCTGGTGCGCCTCGGAGAGCCGCGCGCGCGCCTCGTCCAGCTGGCCGAGGATCGCGCAGGCGCGGCCGTGGTTGAGCAGCGCGCGGGCCTGCTCGGCGCGCATCTCCAGGCGGGCAAAGGTCGAGGTGACCCGCGCGTAGATCGCGGCCGCCTCGGGGGCCAGGTTCAGCTCCAGATACGCGTCGGCCAGCTCCTGCTCGGCGATGGCCGACTCGTGCGCCATCTCCAGATCGGCGTAGCGGCGGCGCGACTGCTCCAGGTAGGCCAGCGCGCGGTCGTAGTGGCCCTGGAACAGCTCGAGGCTGCCCAGGTTACACTCGATCTCGGCGCGCGTGACCTCCAGGCCGGCTGCCTCGGCGCGGGCCAGCGCCTGCTCGTACAGCTGCTCGGCGGCGCGAAAGTTATGCTGCAAGTTGAGGACGTTGGCCAAATCGTTGTCGGCGTAGGCCAGCAGCCGCTGGTCGCCGAGCGCCGCGAAGCGCTGGCGGGCCGATCGGTAGAACTGCTCGGCCTGGCCGTGCTGATCGCGCCGGCGGTAGATGTTGCCGAGGTTCAGCTCAATCTTGCCGGCCGACATGCTGTCGTCGTAGGCCAGGAAGATGTCGCGGGCGCCCAGGCCGCAATCGATCGCCTCGTCGTAGCGGCCCAGCATCGCCAGGGCGTAGATTTTACTGACGGAGGTGGCGGCGGCCGTGTGGGGCTGGCCGAGGGTGTTGAAGCGTGCGGCGGCGTCATCGATCTGCTGAATCGCGCGAGCGGGCTGCCCCTCGATCTGCAGTGCGGCCAGCCCGCTCGTCCAGGCTGAGAGCGCCAGGATCTCGGGGTGGCTGTTGGCGCGCGCCAGCGCGGCCAGCCCCGCCGCGGCGCCGGCGGCGCGCTGCGGGTCGCTGGTGTAGGTGTTGAAGTACAGCTCTTTCAGCGCCTGGCCCAGGCCAAGGTCGGCCAGGTCGGCATGGCGGTCGAGCAGCGCCTGTCGCTCGGCCTCATCGGCCGCCGCGAGCAGAGCCGCCAGATCGTCCCTCGTCATCCTGCGCTACCAATCTCGATCGCGGGGATATCGACATCGAGCCCGTCCAGCTGCAGCGTGATCGTATAGCTGCCGGACGGCACCGGCGGCAGCACGAACTCGCTCAGCTCGTTGAGCGTGGCCTGCGCCGCGCCGCGCGCGCCGGCCAGCGTGATCTGCCGGCCGTCGGCGGCGCCGAGGACCTGCCCGGAGACCGCCCAGAGCGAGCTGGCCGGCGCGATCCGCAGGTCGACCGCCAGATCCCCGGCGCTGAAGAGCAGCTGGCGCTCGGGCTGCCCTTCGCCGCGCACGCCGAGCGCGAGCGGGCTGCGCGCGCTGTCGAAGCTGAGCGCTGCGGTGATGCGCTGGCGCAGGCTTGGGCGGGCGGGCGCGGCCAGCGGCCGGAAGAGCCGCTTCGCGCGCGCGACGACGCTGGCAGGCGCCGCCTCGGATTGGTCGGCGCGCATGAGTCCGATGACGCGCTGGAGCCAGGCGACATCGCGGGCGCACATCGTGCAGGACGCCAGGTGCGCCTGCGTGCGCTCGTCGGAAGTGTGTCGCCCCTCGACCAGATCGACGAGGATGGTAAATGGGATGTGGTCAGTTATGTTGCTCACAGCGTTTCTCTCGAACTGGGACAGTGCCCAGATGAATCTACTAACTTAAGAGAGAAGGATCGTCGCTCAAAAATACATGCTGCCTCTGTTTGGTGAACGCATAGGTCAAAAATCCGTCAAAAATCCGCCTCATTCAATAGCCGTCGCAGCTTATGGAGACAGCGCGCCCGCGTCGGCCCGATGCTGCCCTCGCTCATACTGAGAGTCGTAGCAATCTCGGTGTAGGATGGCGGCTCGGGGCGGTAGAACAGCAGCTGCAGCAGTCGGCGGCAGCGATCGTCGAGCTCGGACAGGGCGGCGCGCACCTGGTGCTGCTGCTCGAGTCGCAGCATCAGCTCATCCGGCAGCAGCACGCCGTCGGCGGAAGGCGAGCCGCGCGCGCTCTGGTCGCCGGCGATCTGGGCCATCCGCTCGCGCCGGCTGAGCCGCCAGGCCTCGTGGCGCGTTGTCGTGGCCAGCCAGGCGCCAATCAGGGCGGGCTGCTCGACGGCGTGGAGATGCTCGACCAGCATTTCGAAGACACGCTGAAACACATCGGCAGACTGCTCTTCGTCCAGGCCGGCGTGGCGGGAGATCGTATAGATTAGCCGCTGATAGCGCTCGATCAGCGCTTCCCAAGCGGCCGCGTCACCCTGCCGGCATGCCAGCACGAGCGCCTCGTCGCTGGGCTCCATGCATCCTCCTGTCCCCCCTGGTTTCTGGTGATTAGGATACTTGATAGAGCGGGCTTTGTCTAGGTTTGGTCTTAAGATTTTTGTCAGGTGGCGACCCCGTTTGGCTGAAGAGTTTTCGAAAATTGCGCCCGGCGCATGTATTTTTTTGTATGTCAGTTTCTCTTATTAGATGCAATAGACTCTTTTCAGGAACTGCATACGACGTAGGTCGCGGCGCCCCGCCCGTTTCATTCGCACGAATGGACGGCGTCTCTTGGCGTTTCCGATACTGTGCGTATAAGGCTGCAAGCCGCCGAAAAGGCCATGCTCACTCTCCGGACCCAGGCCAACCAGAGAGACCAAGCATCGACCAGGTCTATCGATAACAAAGGAGCTGTGTCACCATGATCGACCTGCTTGCCCGCGCGATGATGCGCTCACCCCTGCTCAAGCTCACCCGGCTTGTCATGGCACTTATGCTGGCCTTTGGCAGCCTGCTGGCCGTCCCTGCGGTCGCGGCCGAGGCAGCTCCGACGATTACGAGCGACCAGGCCGACTACCCGCCCGGCGCCACGGTCACGCTGACAGGCGCGAACTGGGCGCCCGCCGAGCTGGTTCGCATCGTCGTCAACGACACGATCGGCCAGTCGTGGCAGCGCGACGTGACCATCACGGCGAGCGACACCGGCGTCGTGACCGACGTCTTCCAGCTCCCGAACTACTTCGTGTCGAACTACGACGTCACCGCGATCGGGCCGACCTCCGGCACCGCGACGACGACGTTCACCGACCTCTCGATCGGCACCTACGACCAGTGCTCGAATGATCTCGGCACCGGGTACGCCAGCGGCGACACCGGGTGCCGCTGGATCAACGGCAACCTGCAGGGCAATAACTCGCGATACTTCGAGGGCGACGCCACCGTTCAGCGGCTCTGGCTGACCGGACTTACCAATGGCGCACACAGCGTCACATTGCAGTACGGCACCACCAAGGGCGGCAAGCACGCCTACGACTACCTGACCAACTGGGACTGGTCGGAGAACTGGGTCACGCTGGCGGACCGCTGCCAGGGCATCACGAACTGCATGACCTGGTCGACCAGCACGCTACAGATCCCGGACGACCCGAACGTCTCGAACACGATCGAGCCCGTGCCCGGCGGCCGGGTCTTCACGATGTATAATGGCAGCCTCACCAGCGCCTCGACCCCCACGATCGTCAGCGGCAGCTACGCGGGCGACAGCGAAACCTCCATCACGGTCAGCTTCAATGTGAACACCAGCACGGCGAAGGACTGCACAGGCAGCCCGCTTACCTGCTCGGTCGTCCTGATCTTCGGCGCGCACGTCTCCTCGCAGGTGGACTGGGGTGTCGGCAACGGCGCCGGCAGCATCTCCGGCTCGCCCTACCACGTTTCGCTCGCCGCCGTCGACGGCGCCTCGGTCGGCTCGCGCGACAACCAGATGCAGGCCGGCACGATCGTAGCCAACGGCACGATCGTGATCGTCAAGGACGCGCAGCCGAACGACGCGCAGGACTTCAGCTTCACGCTGACGAACGGCACGACGATCAACCAGAGCTTCAGCCTGGACGACGACTCCGACGCGACGCTACCAAGCAGCCGCTCGTTCAGCGTGCCGCCGGGGACGTACTCCGCCCAGGAGACGAACATCCCGGCGAACTGGAGCCTCGCGGGCCTGACCTGCGTCGACCCGACCAGCAACACGACAGTTAACCTTGCGAGCGCGACAGCGTCGATCAACCTGGCCTCCGGCGAGACCGTGACGTGCACGTACGTCGACAGCCAGCAGAACCCGAACCTCACGATTACCAAGACCGCCGACGCCGCGACGGTCAACGCCGGCGACCAGGTCGGCTACACGATCAGCGTGCAGAACGGCGGGCCGGGCACGGCCAACAATGTCGTGCTGACGGATGCCCTGCCGGCGAACCCCGGCCTGAGCTGGACGGTCGCGGGCGTCACCGGGAGCGGCGGCTACACCCCGCCGGCCAACGCCTGCTCGATCAGCAGCGGCACGCTGACCTGTAACTTCGGCAGCATCGGCTCGGGCGGCAGCGTGAGCGTGCATATCACCTCGCCGACCACGCCGGCCAGCTGCGGCACCATCACCAACAGCGCATCGGTGACGAGCAGCAACGGCGGCACGAAGTCGACCGGCCAGGTCACGATCACGGTCAACTGCCCGGACGTGAAGGTCGAGAAGACGGCCGACAACAGCCCGATCGACGCCGGCGATACGGCCGCGTTCACGATTGTGGTCAGCAACATCGGTGCGGGCACGGCTAAGAATGTTACCCTCAACGATCCTCTGCCAAGCGGCGTGACCTGGAGCATCAGCCCGGCGGTGAGCGGCTGCGCGATCGCCAGCGGGACGCTGAGCTGCTCGTTTGCGACGCTGGCGGCGGGCGCGAGTGTGACGATCCACGTCAGCGGCACGACCAGCGCGGCCAACTGCGGCACGCTGCCCAACACCGCTACGGTGAGCGCGACCAACGAGGCCGCCGGCGCGAACGCCAACAACACGTCGAGCGCGACGATCACGGTCAACTGCGGCAGCATTCAGATCACCAAGACCGCCGACGCGGCCAGTGTCAGCGCGGGCGACCCGATCGGCTTCACGATCACTGTCACGAACGGTGGCGCCGGCACGGCCAAGGGCGTGACGGTCAGCGACACGCTGCCGACGAACGGCGGGCTGAGCTGGAGCATCAGCCCGGCGGTGAGCGGCTGCGCGATTACGAGCGGCGTGCTGACCTGCACCTTCGGTGACCTGGCCGCCGGTGCCAGCAAGAGCGTGCACATCAGCTCGCCGACCACGCCGGCCAGCTGCGGCACGGTCAGCAACACCGCCAGCGTGACGACCACGAATGACGGGAGCGGGACGGCCAGCGCCAGCGTGACGGTGCAGTGCCCGAGCCTGACGGTGACCAAGACGGCCGACGCGGCGACGGTGGACGCGGGCGACCCGATCGGCTTCACGATCACCGTCAGCAACGGCGGGCCGGGCGTGGCCAAGAGCGTGACGCTCAGCGACGCACTCCCGACCGGCACCGGAATTAGCTGGACGATCAGCCCGGCCTACGCCGGCCCCGGCACCTGCGCGATCAGCGCTGGCGCGCTGAGCTGCAGCTTCGGCGACCTGGCGGCGGGTGCGAGCGTCAGCATCCATATCACCAGCCCGACGACGGCGCAGAGCTGCGCGACCTACCCGAACACGGCCACGGCGCAGGCGACCAACAACGCCGCGGTGCAGGCTAGCGCGTCTGTAACCGTCAACTGCGCGACGATCCAGATCAGCAAGACCGCGGACGCCTCCTCGGTCGACGCGGGCGACCAAATCGGCTTTACGATCACGGTCACGAATGGTGGCGTAGGAACGGCCAATGGCGTGGTCGTCAACGACACGCTGCCTACCAATGCGGGGACGAGCTGGACGATCGACGCCGGCGGATCGAGCAGCGGCTGTTCGATCAGCAGCGGCGTGCTGACGTGTAACTTCGGCAGCATGGCCGGCGGGACGAGCAAGCACGTCCACATCACCAGCCCGACCACGCCGGCGACCTGCGGCACGGTCGACAACACCGCCAGCGTGACGACCAGCAACGACGGGAGCGGGACGGCCAGCGCCAGCATCACGGTCAACTGCCCGGACGTCAAGGTCGTGAAGACGGCGGCGAACGGCACCATCAACGCCGGCGACACCGCCAGCTTCAGCATCGTGGTCAGCAATATCGGCGCCGGCACGGCCAAGGGCGTGACACTCAGCGACACGCTGCCGAGTGGCGTGGTATGGAGCCTGGGTGGGCCGGACGCGGCGAACTGCAGCATCAGCGGATCGAGCCTGACCTGTACCTTCGGCGACCTGGCACCCAACGCGACGCGGACGATCACGGTCAGCGGGACCACCGACGCGGCAGATTGCGGCGTGCTGTCGAACAGCGCGAGCGCGAGCACGACGAACGAGCCCAGCGACAAGCTGGCCAACAACACGTCGAGCGACAGCATCACGGTGCGGTGCCCGGACGTGGTCGACATCAAGACGGCCACGACGCCGACGGTCAGCGCGGGCGACCCGGTGGCCTTCAGCATCGCGGTGAGCAATAACGGGCCGGGGACGGCCTACAACGTGGCGCTGAACGACCCGCTGCCGGGCAACGCCGGGCTGGACTGGGACATCGTGAGCGCCAGCCCTGGGCTCAACTGTACAATCAGCGGCGCGGTCGGCAGCGAGGTGCTGAGCTGCAGCATCGCGAGCCTGGCGGCGGGCGCTAGCGTGAGCGTGACGGTGGGCAGCGGCACGACCGCGGCCAGCTGCGCGACGATCTCCAACACGGCGACCGCCAGCGCGAGCAACGAGCCGAGCGCGAACACCGGCAACAACACCTCCACCGCCAGCCTGACGGTCGACTGCCCGGACGTCAAGGTCGAGAAGACCGCCGACAGCGGGACGATCAATGCGGGCGACACGGCGGCGTTCACGATCGTCGTGACCAACATCGGGGCCGGCATCGCCCGTAACGTGACGTTGACCGACAACCTGCCGGCCGGCGTGACCTGGAGCGAGGACAGCGCGGACTGCAGCATCACAGCTGGCGTGCTCTCCTGCAGCTTCGGCGACCTGGCGGCCGGCGCGACGCGCACGATCCACGTGAGCGGGACCACCGACGCGGCCGACTGCGGCCCGCTCTCGAACACCGCGACGGTGAGCGCCACCAACGAGCCCAGCAACAAGCTGAGCAATAACAGCTCGACTGCGGTGATCACGGTCAACTGCCCGAACGTGACGGTGGTGAAGACGGCCGACAGCGGGACGATCAACGCGGGCGACACGGCCAGCTTCACGATTGTGGTCAGCAACAGCGGGCCGGGCGCAGCCTACAACGTGACGCTGTCCGACCAGCTGCCGGCCGGCGTGGCGTGGAGCGTGGGCGGGCCGGACGGCGCGGCCTGCAGCATCGACGGCAATGGCCTGCTGACCTGCAGCTTCGGCACCCTGGCGGCCGGCGCCAGCACGACCATCACGGTCAGTGGGACCACCGACCCGGCCGACTGCGGCACGCTCACCAACAGCGTGACCGTGGCGGCCAGCAACGAGGCCAACACCGCCGACAACAGCTCGACCGCCAGCATCACGGTCAGCTGCCCGAACGTGATGGTAAGCAAGACCGCCGACCACAGCCCGATCAACGCCGGCGACACGGCAGCCTTCACGATCGTGGTCAGCAACATCGGCCAGGGGACCGCCTACGACGTGACGCTGACCGACAACCTGCCGGCCGGCGTGGCCTGGAGCATCAGCCCGGCGGTGACTGGGTGTGACATCCAGACCGGCACGCTGAGCTGCAGCCTGGGCGACCTGGCGGCGGGCGCGAGCGTGGAGATCCACATCAGTGGCGTGACCGACGCGGCCGACTGCGGCGTGCTGTCGAACACCGCCACGGTGGCAGCCACGAACGAGGCGGCGGTCGCGCAGGGCAACAACAGCTCGACCGCGACGATTACCGTCAACTGCCCGCAGGTGGTCAACCTCAAGACCACCAGCACCGCGACGGTCAGCGCCGGCGACCTGATCAAGTTCAGCATCACGGTCAAGAACGAGGGGCCGGGCGCGGCCTACAACGTGACGCTCTCCGACCCGCTGCCGAGCGGGATCGCCTGGAGCGAGGACCCCGACAGCGCGGACTGCACGATCAGCGGGCAGCTGCTGTCGTGCACGTACGGCACGCTGGCGGCGAACGAGAGCCGGACGGTGACGGTGAGCGGGCAGAGCAGCGCGGCTGACTGTGGCGTGGTGACCAACACCGCGACGGCGAGCGCGAGCAACGAGCCGTCCAGCGCGCTGGGTGACAACGTGTCGACGGCGACGGTGACGGTGCTGTGCCCGAACGTGACCGTGAGCAAGACCGCCGATAGCGGGACGATCAGCGCGGGCGACGTGGCGGCGTTCACGATCGTGCTGGCGAACAGCGGGACCGGGACGGCCTACAACGTGACGCTGACCGACAACCTGCCGGCCGGGGTGGCGTGGGCGCTCGACCCGGCGGTGACCGGATGCGCGATCAACAGTGGGGTGCTCTCGTGCAGCATCGCGAGCCTGGCGACGGGCGCGAGCGTGGAGATCCACATCAGCGGCGTGACCGACGCGGCCGACTGCGGCGTGCTGACGAACACGGCGACGGCGAGCGCGAGCAACGAGGCGGCCGACAACACCGCCGACAACAGCTCGAGCGCGACGATCACGGTCGACTGCCCGGACGTGACGGTGGTCAAGACGGCCGACAGCGGGACGATCAACGCCGGCGACACGGCTAGCTTCACGATTGTGGTGAGCAACAGCGGGGCCGGGACGGCCAAGGGCGTGACGCTGACCGACAACCTGCCGGCCGGCGTGGCGTGGAGTATCAGCCCGGCGGTGACCGGGTGTGACATTCAGACCGGCACGCTGAGCTGCAGCCTGGGCGACCTGGCGGCGGGCGACAGCGTGACGATCCACATCAGTGGCGTGACCGACGCGGCCGACTGCGGCACGCTGCACAACCTGGCGACGGTGGCGGCCACGAACGAGCGCGCCAGCGACGAGCAGAACAACAGCGACGACGCCGACATCGTGGTCAACTGCCCGAACGTGACGGTGGTGAAGACCGCCGACAGCGGGACGATCAGCGCCGGCGACACGGCGGCGTTCACGATTGTGGTCAGCAACAGCGGGACCGGCATCGCCCGTAACGTGACGCTGACCGACAGCCTGCCTGCGGGCGTGGCCTGGAGCATCAGCCCGGCGGTGACCGGGTGTGACATCCAGGCCGGAACGCTGAGCTGCAGCCTGGGCGACCTGGCGGCGGGCGCGAGCGTGACGATCCACATCAGTGGCGTGACCGACGCGGCCGACTGCGGCGTGCTGTCGAACACGGCGACGGTGGCGGCCAGCAACGAGGCCAACACCGGCGACAACAGCTCGACCGCGACGATTACCGTGCAGTGCCCGAACGTGACGGTGGTGAAGACGGCCGACAGCGGGACGATCAACGCGGGCGACACGGCCAGCTTCACGATTGTGGTCAGCAACAGCGGGCCGGGCGCAGCCTACAACGTGACGCTGTCGGACCAGCTGCCGGCCGGCGTGGCGTGGAGCGTGGGCGGGGCGGACGGCGCGGCCTGCAGCATCGACGGCAATGGCCTGCTGACCTGCAGCTTCGGCACCCTGGCGGCCGGCGCCAGCACGACCATCACGGTCAGTGGGACCACCGACCCGGCCGACTGCGGCACGCTCACCAACAGCGTGACCGTGGCGGCCAGCAACGAGGCCAACACCGCCGACAACAGCTCGACCGCCAGCATCACGGTCAGCTGCCCGAACGTGATGGTGAGCAAGACCGCCGACCACAGCCCGATCAACGCCGGCGACACGGCAGCCTTCACGATTGTGGTCAGCAACATCGGCCAGGGGACCGCCTACGACGTGACACTGACCGACCAGCTGCCGGCCGGCGTGGCGTGGAGCATCAGCCCGGCGGTGACCGGGTGTGACATCCAGACCGGCACGCTGAGCTGCAGCCTGGGCGACCTGGCGGCGGGCGACAGCGTGACGATCCACATCAGTGGTGTGACCGACGCGGCCGACTGCGGCGTGCTGTCGAACACCGCCACGGTGGCAGCCACGAACGAGGCGGCGGTCGCGCAGGGCAACAACAGCTCGACCGCGACGATTACCGTCAACTGCCCGCAGGTGGTCAACCTCAAGACCACCAGCACCGCGACGGTCAGCGCCGGCGACCTGATCAAGTTCAGCATCACGGTCAAGAACGAGGGCCGGGCGCGGCCTACAACGTGACGCTCTCCGACCCGCTGCCGAGCGGGATCGCCTGGAGCGAGGACCCCGACAGCGCGGACTGCACGATCAGCGGGCAGCTGCTGTCGTGCACGTACGGCACGCTGGCGGCGAACGAGAGCCGGACGGTGACGGTGAGCGGGCAGAGCAGCGCGGCCGACTGTGGTGTGGTGACCAACACCGCGACGGCGAGCGCGAGCAACGAGCCGTCCAGCGCGCTGGGCGACAACGTGTCGACGGCGACGGTGACGGTGCTGTGCCCGAACGTGACCGTGAGCAAGACCGCCGACAGCGGGACGATCAGCGCGGGCGAGGTGGCGGCGTTCACGATCGTGCTGGCGAACAGCGGGACCGGGACGGCCTACAACGTGACGCTGACCGACAACCTGCCGGCCGGGGTGGCGTGGGCGCTCGACCCGGCGGTGACCGGATGCGCGATCAACAGCGGGGTGCTCTCGTGCAGCATCGCGAGCCTGGCGACGGGCGCGAGCGTGACGCTCCACATCAGCGGCGTGACCGACGCGGCCGACTGCGGCGTGCTGACGAACACGGCGACGGCGAGCGCGAGCAACGAGGCGGCCGACAACACCGCCGACAACAGCTCGAGCGCGACGATCACGGTCGACTGCCCGGACGTGACGGTGGTCAAGACGGCCGACAGCGGGACGATCAACGCCGGCGACACGGCTAGCTTCACGATTGTGGTGAGCAACAGCGGGACCGGGACGGCCAAGGGCGTGACGCTGACGGACAGCCTGCCGGCCGGCGTGGCGTGGAGCGAGGACAGCGCGGACTGCAGCATCACGGCGGGCGTGCTGACCTGCAGCTTCGGCGACCTGGCCAGCGGGGCGACGCGCACGGTGCACGTGAGCGGGACCACCGACGCGGCCGACTGCGGCACGCTGCACAACCTGGCGACGGTGGCGGCCACGAACGAGCGCGCCAGCGACGAGCAGAACAATAGCGACGACGCCGACATCGTGGTCAACTGCCCGAACGTGACGGTGGTGAAGACGGCCGACAGCGGGACGATCAACGCGGGGGAGGTGGCGGCGTTCACGATTGTGGTGAGCAACAGCGGGACCGGGACCGCCTACAACGTGACGCTGACGGACCCACTGCCGAGTGGCGTGAGCTGGAGTATCAGCCCGGCGGTGACCGGGTGTGACATCCAATCCGGCACGCTGAGCTGCAGCTTCGCGAGCCTGGCGGCGGGCGACAGCGTGACGATCCACATCAGTGGCGTGACCGACGCGGCCGACTGCGGCGTGCTGTCGAACACGGCGACGGTGGCGGCCAGCAACGAGGCCAACACCGGCGACAACAGCTCGACCGCGAAGATCACAGTGCAGTGCCCGGACGTCAAGGTCGAGAAGACGGCCGACAATAGCCCGATCAACGCGGGCGACACGGCCAGCTTCACGATTGTGGTCGCAACATGGCCAGCCCGGCCCCCCCCCCCCCCCCCCCCCGGCTGGCCGGTGTGTGGAGCAACAGCGGGACCGGGACGGCCTACAACGTGACGCTGACCGACAGCCTGCCTGCGGGCGTGGCCTGGAGCGAGGACAGCGCGGACTGCAGCATCACGGCTGGCGTGCTCTCCTGCAGCTTCGGCAGCCTGGCCAGCGGGGCGACGCGCACGATCCACGTGAGCGGCACGACCGACGCGGCCGACTGCGGCACACTCTCGAACACCGCGACGGTGGCGGCCACGAACGAGGCCAACACCGGCGACAACAGCTCGACCGCCACGATTACCGTCAACTGTCCGAACGTCAAGGTGGTCAAGACTGCGGCGAATGGGACGATCAACGCGGGCGACACGGCCAGCTTCACGATTGTGGTCAGCAACAGCGGGACCGGGACGGCCTACAACGTGACGCTGACCGACAGCCTGCCTGCGGGCGTGGCCTGGAGCGAGGACAGCGCGGACTGCAGCATCACGGCTGGCGTGCTCTCCTGCAGCTTCGGCAGCCTGGCCAGCGGGGCGACGCGCACGATCCACGTGAGCGGCACGACCGACGCGGCCGACTGCGGCGTGCTGTCGAACACCGCGACGGTGGCGGCCAGCAACGAGCCGGCCAGCGCCAACACCGACAACAGCTCGACCGCGGTGATCACGGTCAACTGCCCGAACGTGACGGTCGTGAAGACCGCGGCGAATGGGACGATCAACGCGGGCGACACGGCCAGCTTCACGATCGTGGTCAGCAACAACGGCGCGGGCATCGCCCGTAACGTGACGCTGACCGACAACCTGCCGGCTGGCGTGGCCTGGAGCGAGGACAGCGCGGACTGCAGCATCACGGCTGGCGTGCTCTCCTGCAGCTTCGGCGACCTGGCCAGCGGGGCGACGCGCACGATCCACGTCAGTGGCACGACCGACGCGGCCGACTGCGGCGTGCTGATCAACACCGCGACGGTGGCGGCCACCAACGAGGCGAGCGAAGACACGCTCGACAATAGCTCGACCGCCACGATTACGGTCAACTGCCCGGACCTGACGGTGACCAAGACGGCTGACGCCGCGACGGTCAACGCGGGCGAGAGCATCGGCTTCACCATCACCGTCAAGAACAACGGCGTCGGCACGGCCTACGGCGTGTCGATCAGCGACCCGCTGCCGACCGGGACCGGGATTAGCTGGAGCATCAGCCCGGCCGCGAGCGGCTGCTCGATCACCGGCAACACGCTGAGCTGCACCTTCGGCAACCTGGCGGCGGGCGCCAGCAAGACGGTCCACGTGACCAGCGCGACCCAGTTCGCCAGCTGCAAGGTGTACAACAACAGCGCGACGGCGAGCGCGACCAACGAGCCCGGCGATAAGCTGGCCGACAACAGCGCGACGGCGACCGTCACGGTCAACTGCCCGAGCCTGACGGTGACCAAGGCGGCCGACGCGGCGACGGTCAACGCGGGCGACCCGATCGGCTTTACCATCACCGTCAGCAACGGCGGGCCGGGCGTGGCGAAGAGCGTGACACTCAACGACCCGCTGCCGACCGGGAGCGGGATTACCTGGGCGATTAGCCCGGCCTACGCCGGCCCCGGCACCTGCGCGATCAGCACGGGCACGCTGAGCTGCAGCTTCGGCAACCTGGCGGCGGGCGCAAGCGTCAGCATCCATGTCACCAGCCCAACCCAGTTCGCCAGCTGCAAGGTGTACGCCAACACCGCGACCGCGACGGCGACCAACCACCCGGCGGTGACGGGCAGCGCCTCGATCACGGTCAACTGTCCGAAGCTCGTGATCACCAAGACGGCCAACGCCGCGGCGGTGAACTTCGGCAGCCCGATCGGGTTCACGATCACGGTGAAGAATGATGGGCCGGGCGTGGCGAAGAGCGTGACGCTCAGCGACCCGCTGCCGACCGGGGCAGGGATCGTCTGGACGATCAGCCCGGCCTACAGCGGCCCCGGCACCTGCGCGATCAGCGCTGGCACGCTGAGCTGCAGCTTCGGCGATATGGCTGCGGGGGCAAGCATCAGCATCCATATCACCAGCCCGACGCTGTACGCCTGCGCGACCTACACCAACACCGCGAAGGCGCAGGCGACCAACCACCCGCAGGTGCAGGCGACGGCGACCACCTCGGTCAACTGTCTGCACCCCGGAACGATCGGGTTCTGGAAGAACTGGCGCAACCAGTACAGCAGCACGCAGATCCAGGCCCTGATCAACTACCTGAAGGCGAACAATCCGAAGGTCTACAACAAGGACCTGATCAACGGCACCGCCGACGATCTCACGATCGCGATCGTCGACGCCATCTTCAACGTCGGCAGCGGCACGCCGCGCAGCCAGATGACCCTGGCGCAGCTGACCTCGGTGAAGCTCAACCTGGCGATCACACAGCTGAAGGGGACATCCGGGCTCGTGCAGAAGAACGATAACGTCTGCCTGGCCGGCCTGGTCAACGTCTCCGGCATCTCCGGCGCGGCGGCCCTGTTCGGCACAAGCACGCCGACGATCAAGCAGGTGGTCGACTTCACCGAAGGCAAGTGGAACGGCAAGCTGTCGACCAAGACGAGCGACTGGAAGTTCAACCTGACCAACGCGCAGTACGACACGCTCATCAAGGTGCTCACGGGCATCAACGAGGGCACGATCGTCCTGACGAGCGGCTGTGCGTAGGCCGGCTACGGCGGGGCTTCGGATACGCGAAGTTCTACCATCCCTCTCCTCTGAAGCCTGGGGGCGGCGGCGCCCCCAGGCTTCGATGTTTCTAGCATCAGCCGGATCTGCTATCATATTCGGCGAGCCGAGCCCATCGCCCGCCCGCTCCCCAATGTGGAGCGGGGGTAGATGACTGTAACGATAATGACACGATCCTGCGGCTTGACAAACGGCCTGGCCGCGCAATACTTGATCTGGCACGCAGCCCGATTACACGCGGCCAAACCCGCGGCCAAATGACCGCTCCCGCTTGGAGGAATACGCCTATGCACCTTTCCCAGCGAAGAGGTACCCTGATCGCCATGGGCGTCCAGCTGGCCGGCGTTCTGCTGTTGGTGCTGGCGCTGCTTGGCCGCGGACCGACGCCGGCCTTCCTGTTTGTCTGTGGCGCGGCCGTGGTGTACGCCGCCGCGATGGCGGCCTACTGGCGCGGCTGGGAGTACGCGCGCGCGCTGATGGTCGTGGCGGTCACGCTCGTGACCGGCTTTACGACGCCGCTGTCGGGTGGGTTCAACGTGTCGATTCTGATGCCCGCGATCGTCGCGCTGGTCGTGCTGAACCCGGCCTGGGTGCTGGGCAGCGCGATCGCGACGCTGGCGATCGTCCTGATTCGCTCCGAGGGCCAGGGCAGCTACGTCGACCCCGAGGGGCTGGTCCTATTCGTCGGCATCGTCGGCAGCCTGATCATCAGCCGGCTCGTCACCGACACCTCGCAGCGTGATGCCAGCGAGAACGCGCGCGCGGCCCAGGAGGAGCGCGCGCGAACTCAGGTGCAGGCGCGCGACCTGGCCGAGTCCAACCGGCGCCAGGAGGAGCAGCTTGTCCAGCAGCAGCGCCTGCTCGATCTGGTAGCCACACTGGAGGCCGCCGCCGTGCAGCTGGCGGACGGGGTGCTGTTCGTGCCGATCGTGGGGCACCTGGACAGCCAGCGCGCCCAGATGCTGACCTCGCGGCTGCTCCAGCAGGCTCACGACCAGCGGGCGCGCCTGGTGATCTTGGACATCGCCGGGGTTGGCGTGGTCGACACGGCGGTCGCGCAGGCGATCTTGAAGGCGGCGCAGGCGCTGCGGCTGCTCGGCTGCGACGTCTGCGTGAGCGGGGTCTCGGCGAATGTCGCCAGCACGCTGGTGCACCTGGGGGTTGGGCTCGAGAGCATCACGACGGTGCGCAGCCCGCAGGAGGCGCTGGCGCGCTACGCCGATCTGATCGGCGCGGCTGGCGCAGCCCCCTCGCAGGGCCGCGCCGCCTAGCGCTCCACGGCGCTCCCCCAGCACTATCTGCCAATACGCACACCTCGCAGCTTGTTCCCTCACTCACTGCCCTCTCTCCCCTTCCCCCCTCTCCCACTGGGAGAGGGGGGATTCGTGGTGGTGCGGCGGTGCGCTGCTCTGCAGCCCACCGCCGCACCACAGGACACACCCGCTCCACTGAAAGGGGAGCGGGCAGGGGGTGGGGTGATCGAGAGAATGAAAGCGCTATCGCTGCGCGCAGCGCAGGATCAGCAGCGCCAGCAGCGCGGTGCGCGGCACGATGCTCGATACCAGGATATACTCGTCGGGGCTATGGTCCAGCCCGCCGATCGGCGCGAGCCCGTCGAGCGCCGGCAGGCCGAGGCTGGCCAGGTGGTTGGCATACGAGACGCCGCCGGTCGACGCGGCGCGCACGCGGAAGCCCAGCTCCTGGGCGCACGCGTCGGTGAGCTCGGCCAGCTCCGCGATCTGCGGCGTGCGCGCCATCGGCGGCGCGCCCCAGCCGCCGCTTAAGGTCGCCCGCACGCCGCGCACAGTCTCGCGCTCGGCCTCGGCGCGCAGCGCCTCGACCAGCGGCGCGATATCCTCGGGCCGCAGCACGCGCGCGTCGATTGTGGCGCGGGCGTAGTCCGGCACTGCGTTGGGCACCGTGCCGCCCTGGATGACGCCGACGTTGACGGTTACGCCGTCGCGCAGGCCGTTCAGGGCCTGGATCGCGATGATGTGATGCGCCAGCGCCAGCACGGCGTGCGCGCCCTTCTCGGGCTCGACGCCGGCGTGCGCCGCTTTGCCGTGGGTCTCCAGCACGAAGTTGCCGCCGCCCTTGCGCGCGCCCACGATGTCGCCGTTCGCGCGGCCGCACTCGAGCACCAGCGCCAGGTCGTGCTGCGGCGCCAGCTCGCTCATCAGCTCGATCGAGGAGCGCATGTCGGTCTCCTCGTCGCCGCCGCACATCAGGCTGATCGAGCCGATCGCGTCGAGCAGCCCAAGGTCCTCCAGCGCAGCCATGGCATACAGCCCCGAGAGCAGCCCGCTCTTGTTGTCGGCGCTGCCCGGCCCGAGCAGCACGTCGCCGTCGATCCGGACCGGCCGCTGCGCGGCGATGCCAACCGGGTAGACCGTGTCGAGGTGCGCGGCCAGCAGCACTCGCAGCCGCCCGCGCCCGCGGGCTGTGGCCACCAGGCTATCGCCCGCGAGCGTATCCGGCCACTCGCGCAGCTTCCAGCTGCGCCCCGACAGCCAGCGGCGCACCCACGCGCCGGCCTGGTCGACGCCCGGCTTCGACGCGGTGGGGCACTCGATCGCGCAGAGCTGGCGCAGCTCCTCCAGGTATGCCGGCAGGCGCGCCTCAAGATACCCCGTCAGCGCCTGGGCGTCAGGTGTGGTGGTCATGATCTGGTTTCCTTTCGTCAGAGGTTTTGCTTTGCGCCGACAGGAGGCGCGGCGTGGCGCCCGCAGCGTCGCTACCGCTGCGCGTGCAGCCAGCCAGCGATGGCTGCCACCGCGTCGGCGTCGAGCACGGCGTCCGCGGCATTGTAGGCGGCCAGCGCCTCGCCCGCGCTCAGCTGCGCCGCTGCCCGGGGCTCGTGCTTGAGCACGTGGTTGGCGTGCTCCGGGTAGACAATGCTGATGTTCGGCTGCTGGGCCGCCAGCGCCTCGAAAATCGCCCCATCGGCTTGCCAATCGACCTGGATGTCCTGCTTGCCAATCACAATCAGGACCGGCACGCTGATCCGTGCGAGCAGCGCGGCCGGGTCGGTCACCCACAGCTCGCGCGCAAACGGCTGATTGATTGGGTGGGTCAGGCCCAGGATCAGCATCCGCACCCCCTCCGGAAACCGCTCATCCGCCGGCACGGGCCGGCCCGCGGCATATTCCTGCATCGCCGCGTCAAAGGCGGCCAGCAGCGCCTCGCCCCCCGGCACGGCGGCCAGCTGCGCCGCAATCTGGCTGCGCACCAGCGCGCTGATCGGCCGGGCCGGCGCGGCGGCGAGGATCAGCCCGGCGCAGGGGTAGGCCGGCGCCTGCAGCTGATAGTTCAGCGCGTGGATGCAGCCCTCGCTGTTGGCCAGGACGAAGATGTGCTGTGGATCGACATCCGGGCGCTCCGCCAGCAGTTGGATGGCGCCGGCCAGCTCGGCGGCGTGCCCCTGCATGCTGATGGTGCCCGCGAGGCGCTGTGCGTTCTCCTGGGCATGCGGGCCCGAGGGGCGCTTGTCGTAGCGCAGCGTCACATAGGAGTTGGCGGTCAGGGCCTGCGCGAGCAGCGCGGCGCTGCCATTGGTGCCCGGCACGAGCGGTGTATTCCAGTCGCGATCGGTTGGCCCGCTGCCGGCAACAAACACGATCGCCGGAAACGGGCCGTCGCCGGGCGGGCGCGTCAGGGTGGCGTGGACGGTGATATCGTCCAGCACCCACGAAACCGGGGCCGAACTGAGATCAGGATAGGTCGACATAGGGTTGTTCTCCTGGCCGCGCGAGGCGCGGATATGTTTGACGTGGACCATTATAGATCTGGCGGGCTCTCGGGGTGAGGGTCGACGTTGCACGAGCCCTGCCAGGCGCAGGCAAGGGATTGACTCCAGGCCCCGGCCAGTGTATGATAAGCCAATCCCTGCTATCGAAGTTCATACGTAGATCGCCCGTTTCCGGCTTATCCCGAGATACGATACCATTCGGAGAGCTGCGATCCGCAGAGGCTCGGCGCTAGGCTTCTCATATCCCTTGGGCCTTGTTGTCTTTATAGCAAACATGAACATGTGCCTATGAGCAGCATTCTGCTGGTCCCGGTCCATCTCGACGCTCTTCTACTGACGCGGGATCGGCCGTTTGTCGAGGCGCGAGCCGATTTCAGCCGGTTGCCATACACTGCCGAGACGCGCGACGTCAACCCGGATACTCCCTACATCGGCGAGGCGATCGTCTCGACGCCGTTTCAGGATCAGAATCTCTATCTGCGCGCGGGCATTCATCTGCACTGGGCCTTGCCCGACGCGCTCACGCGGGGCGTGCAGAGCCAGCAGGGTACGTCGTTCCCGCCGGCGCCGAATCGCTGGCTGGTGACGCGCAGCCGCCGCAACGCCGCCGGCCAGCCGTCGATCGAAGGCCAATGGATCGTCGAGAGCGACTACCTGTACCCCGAGGGCGCCAGCAACAGCGCCGGCAGCGTCAACATTCCGGTCACCGCCGACCCCGCGAAGAAGAAGTACCAGCCCTTTCGCTACCTTGGGCGCAAGCTGCGCCTCGCCGCCTGGCAGCCGGCAGATCCGCAGGCCGAGTACCTGGATCAGCTGACGGCGGTCGGCTACGGCGAGCCGACGTTCGCCGCGTTCTACCCCAACTGCCACAGCGTGTTTGGGTTCCACGACCCGCAGTACCACGACGCCGGCGCCGACGGCCTGCAGTACGACGTGGTCGGCTGGTACAGCCGTGGCGAGCAGGATCGGCTGGCGACCGCCGTGCGCGACGCGCGCGCTGCCTACCAGCAGCAGCACCCCGGGCAAACACCCGATGCGGCCGCGCTCGCGCAGGCGATCCAGCAGGCGCTTGGCTGGGCGGTGACGCTCGCGCCCGGCCAGGAGTACCCCGAGCAGATGCTCTGCTACGCGCGCATGACCTTCGACCTCGCCGGCGCAGTGAACGAGCTGCCCGACGTCGACGCCCGAACAGCGATCGCGGTCGGCAACACCGGCACCGAGGCGCTGGCGGCGTACCTGGCCAGCGCGGTCGACTCTGGCCAGAAGCTGACGATCGAAGAGCAGCTCGAAGCGCTGCTGCTGGCGTTCCGGCTGGAGAACCGCCACCTCGACGTGGGCATGAAGTTCCAGGAGGCCCGGCACGAGAACGGCTTCCGGGCGATCTCCAGCGGCTCGCTGTGGATTATTCGGCCGGAGACCGCCGCTTCGACGCCGGCCGACGCCGCGGATGCCCAGGAGCAGCCGACCCTGCCGCAGCCCCTGGCCGACCTGCTCGACGCCGTCAATCTACAGCAGCAGGCCTACGACCAAGCCCAGCGCGAGATCGAGTCGCTGCGCCGCCAGCTGTTTGCCGACTGGTATAAGTACATGCTCTGCGCGTACCCGCCCGAGGGCGACCGCGAGTCATACCCGAACGCCGACGAGGTGCGGCACTACGTCGAGCGCAAGGATATCGCGCCCTTGCGCGCGGCCATCGCCGCCGCCGGCGCGCTGCAGCTCCAGCAGGACGCAAGCGGCAATGTCACGCGGGCTGCGGCGGGCGACTCGGCGCCGACTTCGCTGGCCGCCACGCTGGCGCGCGCGATCAACGACCTGATCGGCGCGCTCGACGCGCTCAACGCGCAGGCCGCCGTGGCGAGCGCGCCCTACGCGCTCAGGCCGATCGAGGCCCCGCGCTTCTGGCAGCCGAACGACCCGGTGGTGCTGCTGGCCGGGCCGGCCGCCGAGGCCAGCCACCGCCACGGCCAGGACGGCCGGCTGCGCGTGGATGGCGCGCTGGAGTGCCAGACCTTGCCCGACGCGACCATCCAGAGCTTACTTCCCGCGAATCTGGCGAAGGTTCGCGACCAGATCGACGCGATTCAGCGCGCCGCCACCGGCGAGACGATCGCCTTCGGCAGGTGGGACCGGCCGGCGTGGAACCCATTCCTGCTGCAGTGGGAGGTCGAGTTCTTCCCGCTCCAGAGCCGCAGCAACCTGCGCCCGGAGACCGGGCACTACCTGCCGGATTTCATCACCGCCAACTATGAGCTGGCCGCGAGCGCGCCCGACCTGACAGTCCGCGCGGGCAAGGGCGCGCTCCTCCAGGCCGCGAACATCTACAGCGGGTCGAGCATCCTGACGCCCTACGCCGGGGTGCGGCTCGGCGGCGAGCTGGCGGCGTTCCTGCGCGAGCAGCTGCTGGCTGACTACTGCAAGGCGCGCTCGCTCGCGGTGCCCGCCGACGACCAGTACGAAGAGCTGCTCGGTGCGCGGATCGCGGATATCCGCTCCTGGTACGAGGGCGCGCACAAAGCCGACCTCGGCGCCGCCGCGCCGCAGGCCGGCGACCCGATCTATAGCGCCATTCGCGCGTACCAGCTGCTGCGCAGCCTGCCGGTGCTCTCGCAGGCCCTCGGCGGCTTCAACGAAGCGCTGCTGATGCACCGGCAGACGCTGCAGCTCGACATCGCCGACCCGCTCGGGTTCGGCGACTACCAGCCGTTCGCGCAGTCGGTGCGCGACTGCGTTGGGCGAAGCAATCGCAGCGCCGCCCAGCCGGGGTACGACTTCAACCCACTGCGCTCGGGCGCGCTCAAGCTGCTGCGCCTGCGCCTGGTCGATACCTTTGGCCAGGCGCGCGACCTGGACTGCGGCAACGTCGTCACGACCGAGCAGATGACCGTTCCGGCCAGCCCGTACCTGGTGGCGCTGCCGCCGCGGATCGCGCAGCCGGCGCGCCTGAACTTCCGCTGGCTGTCGGCGAGCGCGGGCGCGCAGGAGATGAACGATCACCCGGCCACGACCCCGATCTGCGGCTGGATTCTGCCGAACAACCTCGACGACACGCTGATGATCTACGACGCGGCCGGCCGGGCGCTCGGCTCGATCAGCCCGCTGCGCGGCTGGCTCGCGGCGCCCGGCGACATGGCGCCGATTGACGCGGCGGCGATCGGCAACCCGCACCTGCGCAAGGTGGTCGCGTACCTGCTGGCCGACCACGGCGCGAACTTCCTGGAAGACTTCCTGGCCGCCCTGGACGCGACGCTGGCGGCTATCGACCCCGAGAGCGCCGGCCAGCACGACGGTCTGGCGCTGCTGATCGGCCGCCCGATCGCGGTGGTGCGCGCGTTCGTCAACCTGGAGCTCCACGGCCGCCCGGCCGTCCACCATGCCTGGAACGCGTTTCGGCAGGACATGCGGCGCAACATTCGCGACACCGACGATTTTACGCGCGTCCGGTTCCCCATCCGCATCGGCGAGTACCGGCAGCTCAACGACGGGCTGGTGGGCTACTGGAAGGAGACGGGCGACGGGTACGCCGACGACGTGTTCTACGCGCCGCAGAGCGACGGCATCACGACCCCGCGCATCCGGTCGCACGCCGACGACCCGTTCAACCTGCTGCAGTCCGTCGAGGCGCCGCCGCAGCTCCTGACGCTGCTGGTCGACCCGCGCGGCAAGGTCCACGCCACCTGCGGGATCGCGCCGACGAAATCGATCGACATCCCACCGGACCAGTACGCCGCCGCGCTCCAGGCGATCGAGGCGACGTTCTTCTCGGCGCCGATCCTGACCGACGCGGGGCGCGTGAACCTGCCGCTGCCCAGCGAGCCGGGGTACGCGTGGTCGTGGCTGCAGCGGGAGCGCGACGGCTGGACGGAGCTATCGACCACGCCGACGGCGCGCAAGCAGCAGTTCCTGGACACGCTTGGCGGGCTGATCTGGGATCGCCTGCTGGACCGCGCGGTCGGCTGGCTCGCGCCGACATCCGGCGACGGCTCCACAGCGAGCGTGGTCGCCGCCGGCGGCCGGTCGTCGGCCGCGCTGGGCGCGGAGTTCGCCGGGGTCGAGCCGGCGATTGGCGCCATTCTCGCGGCGATCGGCGCGCCGACGATCGCGCGGGCGGCGTTTCTAGACCAGGCCGCGGCGGCGATCGGCGCGCCGGCCTGGGAGCAGCTGCTGGACGCCGCAATTGGCTGGCTCACGGTGGCCACCGCCCCCGACCAGGCGATTGTCGCCGCCAAGGACCGCCGGCCGTCGGCGAGCTTGCGCGGCATGCTCGTCGGCTTCGAGCGCCAGGTCGACGCCGCGCTCGACCTCAGCCAGGTTCAGATCGGCCCCGTGAGCACCCGGGCGGCCTTCGCGGCGCGCCAGGAGCTGCGCGAGGGCTGGCTCAAGCTACGCAGAAGCGCAGATGCGGCGACCGCCGCGACGGAGTGAGTTTAGCAATGCCAACCATCCAGCTCAACCTCAGCGTCGAGGAGATCAACACCGTGCTCGAGGCGCTCGGGCAGCTGCCGTATAGCCGCGTCTACCAGCTGATCGGCAGCATCCAGCAGCAGGCGCAGCAGCAGCTCCAGGAAGCCGGCGCCAAGGCCGGCGCCCAAGGCCAGCAGAGGCCATCTTCCTAGCGGCCGGATCACCCCACCCCCTGCCCCCGCCCCTGCCAGGGGCGGGGAAACGGCAGCTCGGCACGGGGTTTCGGCTCCGCCGAAACCCCGTGCCGAGCCAACACGTTTCCCCTCTCCCACCGGGAGAGGGGGCAGGGGGAGAGGGCTTCTAGCGTATCTGCAGGCGTTCTGCAAAAAAAAACACCCCCAAAAGGGGGCGGGGGTGATGAAATCGCATCCGGCTCCGAGAAATCTCGAAGATAGACAAGCGCCGACCGCGCAGGTCGCCATAGCGAGGAAGCGTATGAGCCCATCCAGCCAGCAGCTCGTCCTGTTCTACCCCTTCGACGAGATCGAGGACGGGCGCGTGCTCGACGCGTCCGGCAACGGCAACGACGGCCTTGCAAACGGCAACCCGCGCATCCTGCCCGACGACACCTTCGGCAGCTGCCTGGATCTGGATGGTCACACCACGCTCGCGCTGCCGACGCAGAGCATCCCGGCCGGAAGCTCGATCACCGCGAGCTTCTGGGCCAGGGGCGACGCGGCGCTGCCCGCCAACACCTCGATCCTGTGCGCCCTGGACGCGAACGACGTGCGCACCCTGAACGTTCACCTGCCCTGGGGAGATGGCACGATCTCGTTCGACTGCGGCAGCGACGGCAGGGACTACGACCACATGCAGAAGGGCGCCCAGCCCGGCGACTACAAGGGCGCGTGGGGTCACTGGGCGTTCACGAAGGACGCCGCCGGCGAGATGCGGATCTACCTCAACGGCGCGCTCTGGCACCTCAACACGGGCATGACCAGGCCGATCCCGGCGGCAGTGCGGGTGACGCTCGGCGCGTATATGCCGGGGGCCTATTTCTACCACGGCCAGGTCGCCAACCTGCGGATCTACAGCCGCGCGCTGGCGGCCGAGGAGATCGCGCGAGACATCGACGACGATCGCACGGCGATCGCGACCTTCCGGACCAGCAGCCCGCTCGACTTCTACCTGCGCGACGCCGACGACCAGGATGTGCTGTATATCGACGACGACCCGCAGACCGACAACCTGCGCCTGGGCATCACCAACACCTCGCGGCAGGTGATCGAGCTGGCCGCGTCGCGCAGCCCCGGCGCCGCCTCGGCCGACAACCACCACTTCGAGCTGAAGTTCCGGCCGGGCACGCTCTCGGCGGCGACGCTGGCGCAGCTCGCGCTCGAAGAATCCGGCTGGAAGCTCGCCGCGGCACGACGGACCGACGGCGGCGTGTCGCTCTACCTGCTGAGCGCGGAGCCGCAGCTGCTCCAGCCATCCGCGACGATCGAGCTGCACCTGCAGCACATCAGCGCCGACCCGGGCGGCGGCACGCGCGGCACGCGCGTGGAGCTCTCCTACAAGCAGATGCAGTACCGGGGCGAGACGATCCCGCTCGGCGGGAACCGGATCAAGCATCTCGAGATCGTCAACCAGCGCGGCAAGAAGACCCTGCCGATCAACGTCGGCTTCATCGGCTCCAGCACCATCCTGAACGACGGCCGGACGCCGAACAGCCTGACCCTGCGGCTCAGCAACGTCTCGCCGACCGACACGATCGCGCTGAACCCGTTCGACAGCCCGACCCCCTCGAAGTTCATCATCTCGTTCGACGTCGCGGGCGACTGGGCGCTTGGAACCGTGGATCAGGTGAGCGCGATTACCGTGGCCGGCGCGGATTGGGGCAGCGACCACAAGGTCGAGAGCGACTGGCACATCCAGAAAGAAACCATGGGCAATTCGCCCCAGTGGACGCTGACGCATCTCAACAAGGCCGAGCCCGGCCTGGCGCCCGGCCACGTGGTGCAGCTCACAATCAGCAATATCATTTCGTCGCTGCCATCCGGCCAGACCAACCTGTACGTGCGCTACGAAAACATTCCCGGCTACTGGGACGGCCAGTTCTTCCGCACGGTCGAGAAGGGGCCGCTGCTGGTCGTGGGCCAGAACGTGGGCATCGGCACGACGACGCCGCAGGCCAAACTGCACGTCAAGGGCGAGGCGCGCGTCGAGGGGCTGCTGACCGCGACGCAACTGCGCGTGACTGGCGAGGCAAATGCCGGGGGGCAATTGGCGGTGGACGCGCGATTCAAGATCCTGACCGATCACGCGTGGGGCGAGCCCAATCGCACGCTGCTCGCGCTGGAGCCCAAGTACCAGAACGACGATCTGCGCACCCGGGTCTTCCTGTACGCGCCCAATCACTACTACACCAACGTGCCGGCGATCACGCTGGCCGGCAACTATGGCGCGGGCGCGAGCGTCGGCATCGGCACGACCGAGCCGGCGGCGCCGCTGCACGTCAAGGGCGAGGCGCGCGTCGAGGGGCCGCTGACCGCGACGCAACTTCGCGTGACTGGCGCGACGAGTGTCGGGGGGCAATTGGCGGTGGGCGCGCGATTCAAGATCCTGACCGATTACGCGTGGGGCGACACCAATCGCACGCTGCTGGAGCTGGAGCCCAAGTACCAGAACGACGATCTGCGCACCCGGGTCTTTCTGTACGCGCCCAATCACTACTACACCAACGAGCCGGCGATCACGCTGGCCGGCAACTACGGCGCGGGCGCAAGCGTCGGCGTCGGCACGACGACGCCAACCGAGAAGCTGGAGATCAAGCTTACGGGCGGCGACGGCCAGCAGGCGAACTTCGTGTCGCTGTTCAACGACGGCCCCGGCGCGACGCAGGAGAGCCGGATTGTCTGGAAGAACGGAGCGGAGAAGAAGTACGCGGCGGCAATCGCGTCGCGCCCCGGCGGCGGCTACAATGCCGGCGACCTGCGCTTCCAGACCGCCTCCAATGGCGCGCTCGTCGATCGCGTGATCATCGATTCCGCCGGCAACGTCGGCATCGGCACCACGGCGCCGGCGGCGCCGCTGCACGTCTACGGCCAGCTGCGCGTCGACGGCTTCGTGTCGTCGTTCACGAAGTTCTTCCGCATCGCGCACCCGACCGTGCCGGGGCGCGATCTTGTCCACGCCTGCCTGGAAGGCCCGGAGAACGGGGTGTACTACCGCGGCACGGCGCGGCTCGTGGATGGCGCGGCGCGCATCCGCCTGCCGGAGTACTTCGAGGCGCTGACGCGCAAGGATGGCCGCACGGCGATGTTCACGCCCAGGGGCCGCGAGCCCTTTCTGCTGAGCTACGACGCGATCGTCGGCGGCGCGCTCACCGTCTACGCCGACCGCGACGAAGGCGAGTTCGACTGGGAGGTCAAGGCCGTGCGGGCGGATGTCGAGCAGCTGCGGGTCGAGGTCGAGCGCGATGGCTGAGCGCGTCGGCGCGCTGCTGAGCGGAGGCGGCAGCCGCAGCGAAGCATCTCGCTCTACAGGACGATCAAGAGATGCTTCGCTGCAGCTCAGCCTGACACGCTCAAAGTGGCTGAAATACTACATGTATGAACCCTTATAGCTGTGAGCAAAAGCATTGAGCCACTACGCACGAACGAGATGCCGTTGTGATGCGATCCGTCGTACTGCCGACTGGCTCCTACCGACTGCCCACTGCTATAGCGGGTCACACTAGCGATCGAAAGTGACACGTGCTATGGATGTACGTCAACCATCTGTCGCCGCGGCTGACGCTAAATGGAGCAAGGACATCTTTCAGTTTCTGTTTGTCTCCATGGGCCAGGGCGACTGCTGTGTGATTACATGTCCAGATGGAAGACACGTCATGATCGACTGTGGCTCCAAGGCGGAAGAGAGCGACAGCTCGTGGGACGTTATAGCGGAGCTCCTCCGCGGCCCGGATGTTTTTGGCCTCGTCGGGGCTGAGCGCGGCCTTGAGGCGCTGATCCTGACCCACCCTGACAAAGATCATGTAAGCAAGGTAGCCGAGCTGCTCGGCGCGAAGCGAATGGGCTTCAGCTATGGGGTTGACGCCGACGCTCCCAGTGGCGTGTCGACGAAACGCCCCAGACCCGCCAAGGAGTTCAAAAGGATAACCGTCAACAACGTCTATTTTAGTGATCCCTCGCGTGCCCGCGACGATTTCAAACGCTCCCCCCTGCGACAGTATGCAATCACCGCCTGTAACGATGCAATCTATCAACACCTCAAAGTTCAAAAGCTTTACTGCGTGACGCTGAACAGCGAGGCAGCCAAGGTTGACGTGTGGACCAAACCATCTGCTGAAGCGATCGTTAATCAACGCCAGCCGTTTGCCGAACAAGATCATAGCGAGCGCGTCATTGATCGATCCGGTCTTGTGATCTGCGAGGGCCGGGCAGACAATGGAACAGACTGGTCGATAAAAATTATTGCGGGAAACGTGCCCAAGGACCCTAATGAAGTAGATACATCGGATCAGGATGGCAGAAATGCTGGCAGTCTTGTGACGCTGATTAAGTTTGGCGTCGAGAAATTTCTGATCTGTGGTGATGCGACCGTTAGTACAGAGAAGTATTTGATTCGAAACTATCCAAGCCCAAAAGATCTGGAGAGCCTGACTCTCATCCAGGTTCCGCATCACGGCAGCAATACATCGTTCTCAAGCGACTTTATCGATGGATGCAGGTACTCAGTCAACGGCAGGGACACAATCTTCGGTGGAGCGAAGCCGAAGCAGGCGATCGTCAGCGTCCAACTCCTCGAACATGCCCACCACCTGCCGACATTCAATATGGTTACGCGCGCGAAAAACCACGCAAAAGTCTATCCAGCACATCGAATACACTACTGGAAAGAGATAACAGCCGTGGACTTTGAACGCTTAAAGAGTGAATGGGCCAGTGGGGCGGTTACTTTTATAACCGAGTCGGATAACCAAATGCGCCCCGCGCGCTACGTTAGACACCCCATAGCCGAAAATTTTAATGGGATTATCGTACTGGATGGGCTGAATTCGCCTGGAAACGCGATGAAATATGCCTTGTATCAGGAAGTAAGCACGCAAGAGATTCGTCTCACTGGTATCGATGGGCACATCTGGTACTACTTTGATGGAACCGGGTAATAAAGCGAGCGCTCTATGGAACCAGAAACGCTGCGCGGCATCGTGAGGGGCGGCCTGCTTGGCGACAGGCGGTTTTCGCTTGCGACAACCGTGCTTCAGTCGCACGCGATCGATCGGCTATCCGATGATTTCCTCCCCGATCGTACGATCCTCCTGAGCGACGCAGCTATTCCCGATGAGGATGCGGCGGCGGCGATCGTCGTTCGGGTCACGGGCACCGGCGTCTCTTTTCCAGTCAATGGAATGGCGGTCGAGCTACAATTTTCGCTGGTGGGCGCGGAGGTCGCGCTGCGCCTGATTGCCACCGGCGATAGCCATTGGAATCTGGCGACCGGATTTCCCCCGTTCGAGCACACCTTCGCCGCCGATCTGCTCTTTTCGCCATCCTCGCCGCCGCAGATCTACCTTTGCTCGCACCAGGGCCAGGATGGCCGCGGGCCAGGGATGATCCTTGAGGGGCTGGTCGATCTCGCCGCCACGACTGGCGGGTTGGCCGCTCTGGTAGGCCGCCAAAGCCAGATGCTCGCAGGGCCGGTCGATATCGGCCAGCAAGGCTCCATATTTTATGGGATCGACCTGGATGCGCCCCCCAGCCCCTCGGTCGAGCTGGAGGTGGCCAGGGTTGAGCGCCTGTCGTTCAAGGTGAGCAATTACCTCGGGTACAACGCGCGGCGAGACACTTACTACGCCATTCCCTACATCCAGATCAACGCGGAGATTCCATTTACCGCCCAGGGAACGGCAAGAAAAATCCCGATCGAAGCTCAAATGACCAGCCTCAACGAGGATTTTCATTTTAGCGCCGATCTCGCCGATTTCGGCAAGGCGGCTCTTGATGAGCTGAAAGCGCTGAGCGGGCAGGTTGGGCTAGCGGCTTACCTTCCGCGCGATGGCTTTCAGATCGAGACTATGGTAGAGCTCGACCGCTTTTTCTTCGATTTCAATCTACAGTACGAGCACAAGGTGACACTGGTTGGCATTGGGGTACGCAGTGTTAATCCCTGGACGGTGCTGCACGTGAGCAGCACCAACAAGACGGTACAGCTGCAAAATCTGCGCCTGCTATTCACGCTTTTCGATCCCTTCGGCAGCAAATCTGGCGACATGCGCGTGGATGGCGAGCTTGCGATCGGCGACCACGGTGTGCTGCAGCTTGAGGCGCGCTATCCAAATTGGATCGTCCAGGGCACGCTCAAAGCGGGGACTCGCCTGCTCTTGAAAGAGCTGGCGGAGCTATTTCTTGACACAGCTCCGGATCTCCCCGATATCGAGATCGATGAGCTCGACGTGATGCTGGCGCCGCAGCAGTATTCGATCAGCGCGGAGCTGGCGGGGTATTGGCCGATCCCCATCCCGAAGCTAGCGCTCGGGATCGCGGAGGTGTATTTCTTTGTCGACTACAGCGTGGGCGCCGGAATATCGGCCTTGGTTCGCGGGCTATTTTATGTTGGAGGAGTTGACATTGCGCTGTCCGCCCACTATCCTGGCTCAGCCAGCGGCTGGCAGTTCGCCGGCAGCACCGGCCCCGGCCAGGCCATCCCGATCGGCGCGCTGATCGACGACCTGGCAAAGACGTTCGGTGCCACCACGCTGCCTGGCGCGCTCAAAGATCTGACAATCCAGAACCTGCACGCCGCGTTCAACACCGCCACGAAGGACTTCTCGTTCGCCGGCGAGACTACGTTTTCGGTTGCCGGCACCGACATCGCCATGACGCTCGCGATCGACCTCAGGCACGCCGCGGGCGACTATATCAAGACCTTCGGCGGCCAGATCACGATCGGCGAGCTGGTCTTCGACCTGCGCTTCGTCCAGAATGCGGCGTCCGACGTGTTCGTCGCAACCTACGGCCACACCGGCGCGCTGCGCAGCATCCGGGTCAGGGACCTGGTTGCGTATGTCTCGCCCGATCTCGCGAGCGCGATCCCCGAGAGCCTGGCGATCGATCTGAAGGACGTGATCTTCGCCTTCCGCAAGCAGGGCGACGTCACGTCGTTCCTCTTCGGCCTGGACCTCGGCGCGTCGATCAACCTCGCGCAGCTGCCGCTCGTCGGCCAGGTGTTCGCGCCCGACCAGACACTCGCGGTGGACGATCTGCGCATCCTGGTGGCCTCGCGCGCGCTCTCCGGCGACGACGTGGCGGCCTTCAGCGCGCTGCTGCCGGCGGGCGTGGCCGCCCTGCCCACCTTCCCCGCGCCCGCCGATGGCGCGACGCCGCCGCCTGCGCTCCAGCAAGGCCTGACACTGTCGGCGGCGCTGCGGCTCGGCGGCACTGCCGTGCCGCTCACGCTGCCGATCGCGGCCGACACGGCGGCGAGCGCGACCAGCAGCACGACCTCCGGCACGGATACGGCGCTGGCGGTGGTGGACAACACGCGCTGGTTCACGGTGCAGCGCGCGTTCGGCCCGGTCTACTTCGCGCGCGTCGGCGTGCAGTACAAGGATGGCGCCGCCTGGTTCTTGCTGGACGCCACGCTGGAAGCCGGAGGGGTCAGCAT
This sequence comes from Candidatus Ribeiella danica, assembly GCA_016717335.1. Lineage (GTDB taxonomy): Bacteria > Chloroflexota > Chloroflexia > Chloroflexales > Roseiflexaceae > Ribeiella > Ribeiella danica. The sequence goes on along the minus strand of JADKFS010000001.1, from coordinate 2,152,990 downwards.
GACTCTGGAGGGCCTGGCGGTCGGCTCGCCGCTCGACCACTTCGCGCCGGTCTTCAGCCTGCGCGGCCTGGCGATCGCCTACCAGAGCGACGCGCTGACGATCGCCGGGGCGCTGCTGCGCGTCGCGCGCACCGATGCCGCCGGGCGACCCTACGACGAGTACGACGGCGCGGCGCTGCTCAAGACCAACAAGCTCACGCTCTCGGCGCTCGGCTCGTACGCCTATCTGAACGGCTACCCGTCGCTGTTCGTCTACGCCACGCTCGACGCGCCGATCGGCGGCCCGGCGTTCTTTTTCGTCACCGGGCTGGCGGCCGGCTTTGGCTACAACCGCGACCTGCGCAGGCCGACGATCGACCAGGTCGCGCAGTTCCCGCTGGTCCAGGCCGCCGCCGCCGGCCCGCGCCCGAGCCTGGGCGACTCAAACCAGCTGATGCAGGAGCTGGCCCGGATCGGGCAGTACCTGCCGCCGGCTAACGGCCGGTACTTCTTCGCGCTCGGCATCACCTTCACCTCGTTCAAGCTGATCGACTCGGTGGCGCTGCTGACCGTCAGCGTCGGCGACGAGGTGGCGGTCGAGGTGCTGGGTCTCTCGGCCATGATCGCCCCGACCCCGGTGGCAGGCGAGCAGGCCGTCAGCCCGGTGGCCGAGGTGCGTCTGGCCTTCAAGGCCACCTTCCTACCCTCGCAGGGCTTCCTGGGCGTTCAGGCGCAGCTGACCGGCGACTCGTACATTCTCTCGCGCGGCTGCCGGCTGACCGGCGGCTGCGCATTCTACGCGTGGTTCGCCGGCGAGCACGCCGGAGATTTCGTCTACACGCTCGGCGGCTACCACCCGCGCTTCATCCCGCCGCCGCACTACCCGAGCGTGCCGCGCCTGGGCATCAACTGGCAGGTCAACCCGCAGCTCTCGATCAAGGGCCAGGGCTACTTCGCGCTGACCTCATCCGCCCTGATGGCCGGCGGCCAGCTCCAGATCACGTGGGAGAGCGATAATCTGAAGGTCTGGTTCAGCGCCGGCGCCGATTTTCTGGTGGCCTGGAAGCCGTACTACTATGACGCCGCGGCCTACGTGCAGATCCGGGTCGACTACACCTTCCACTTGTTTGGCACGCACCACATCAGCGTGGACGTGGGCGCCGACCTGCGGCTGTGGGGGCCGGAGTTCTCCGGCACAGCGCACGTCAAGCTCTGGATCATCTCGTTCGACGTCTCCTTCGGCCATGCGGCCAGACAGCCCGCGCCGCTCGACTGGCCGACGTTCAAAGCCTCGTTCCTACCCTACCACAAGCGCGCGGCTGGAGCCACGCCCATTCCGGACAACCAGATCGCCGCGTGCAGCATCGCCGCGCAGGAGGGCTTGGCGCGCGCCATCCCGCAGGACGGCGCGGCCGACCTGTGGGTGATCGACCCGCTGCGGTTTGTGCTGGTGGCCCAATCGGCGATCCCGTCGTCCAGGGCGCACATCAAGCAGGAGCTGGCCTTCGGCCAGTGCTACTTCGACGGCGCGGACGCGCAGGCCAGGCCGCTCCCGTTTCGCGCCGACAGCCCAGCCGGGCCGATCGCGCAGGCGACCTCGGACACGTCGCGACACCTTGGCGCGGTTGGCGTCGGGCCGATGGACGTGGCGGCCGGCGACCTGGACTCGGCCTTGAGCATCAGCATCACCTACGGCGGCGTCGCGGTGGAGCATGAGTTCGCGTACACGCCGATCTTGAAACGCGCGCCGGCCGCGCTGTGGGGCGGGCGGCTGAAGCCGGACCTTCAGGCGCCGGGCGCGGTCGCCGACACGCTGGCCGGTTTTGAGATCCGGCCGAATAACCCCGCGCTGCCGGGCGCCGGCGAGACGCTGCCGGTCGCCTGGCTCCAGACCGACCAGATCGACGTGCGCGGGGCGTATGCCTGGGCGCAGATCGCCGATATCCAGTCGCAGGCCGGCGACGACGCGGCGCGCCGCGCGAGCATCCGCGCGCAGCTGGCCGATGCAGCAACCCAGGCGGCCCGCGCGGCTCTGCTGGAAGCGCTCGACGTCGGCGCCGACATCGATGTGGGCGACGACGTAGCCGACATGTTTCTGGTCGCTCCGCAGGTAATGTCTTTTTGATGCGTGCCAGTCGGCTTTCAACTGTAGGCTCGAGGCCCGCGGCAAGCAAAGAGCTGAGAGAGCACACAATGCCCGATACAACCAGCGCAAACACTGGCGCCGATGCGATCGAGTTCGTCCAGTATCACGAGCCGGCGCTGACGAGTGGTATCTACCAGATCACCGTCACGCAGAGCGTCCGGACCGCCGACTCGTCGAAGATTCCCGGGTCGAGCTTTTCGACGGCGCGGCGCTTCGTCGTGGCCGGGGATCGCTGCGCCATCAAGCCCGAGGAGTTTGCCGCGGTCTTCCCGCCGGAGGGCAGCCTGGGCGACCATTCGAGCGTGCTGCCGCACGTGCTGCTCAAGCGCAGCACGCTGCCGTGGGAGCGCACCGCCGACAGCGGCGGCGCGCGGCTGCCGTGGCTGGTGCTGCTGCTGTTCGAGGACGGCGAGCGCCTGGGCGGGACGATCGACAAGGCAGCCTTCGTGCGCGGCTACGGCGCGAACGGCGAGGCGGCCTGGAGCCACCTGCTCGGCGCGCAGGTCGGCTGGCTGCGACCGATCGCGGGCCTCCCAGGTCAGGCGGCGGTGGTGGCTGCGGCCAGCCGCGCCGGCCAGCTTGGCGCGGATTTCGCCGCGGCCGCGAGCGGGATTGAGGCGATCCTCGACCGGGCGCGGGCGCCGCGGGTGCTGCCGCTGAGCGCGCTTCAGGCCGCCTCGACCGGCGGCCTGATCTGGCCGGGGCTGGCGCCGGAGCCGGGCCAGCAGCTGACCGACAACGTGACGGTGATCGACGTCGAGAAGCAGCTGCTGGACAAGCTGATGCCCACGCGCGCCGATCTCGAGTACCTGGCGCACGTGCGCCGCGCGGCCGGCGGAGCTACGGACGAGCTGGCGGGCATCGTCGGGAGCCGGCTTCCGAAACAAGGTGGGATCAGCACCGTCCACCTGGTCTCGATCGAGCGGCGCTACACTGCCAGCGGGTTCGACAGCGGCGGCGCGCGCGACGGCGACATGATCCGGCTGATCAGCCTGAAGAGCTGGAGCTTCGCCTGCGTCGCGCGGGACCAGAGCTTCAACGGGCTGCTCAACGGCCTCAACCGCACACCCGGGACGCTCAGGCTGCCCGTCAAAAAGGCTGAAGCGGCCGAGAAGTACCTGGCGCGTGGCTGCGTGCCGCTGCCGCACGCGCTGCGCCAGGGTGGCAGAACGGTGAGCTGGTACCACGGCCCGCTCGTCACCGGCGAGCACGCTGGCGAGCTACCGCTGCCGGCGCGCGCCGCCGACGAGCTCATCCGCTTCGACCCGGCCGTCGGCCTCCTCGACGTCTCCTATGCGGCCGCCTGGGAGCTGGGGCGGCTGCTCACGCTGCAGAACAAGCAGGTTTCCGCCAGCCTGTACGGCTGGAAGCGCGCCTACGCTCAGCATCTTGCGCAGATCGAGCAGCGCCTGCTGCACTCGCATCTCCCGGTGCAGGGCCAGACGATCGATCTGGCCGACACGCCAGCCGAGATCGCCGAGTGGTTCGTCGGCCTGCGGCGGCTGGAGGGCGTACCGTTTAGCTACCTGGTCCCCGACGAGCGCATGCTGCCCAGCGAGTCGATCCGTTTTGTCTGGATGGATCATCCCTGGATCGACTGCCTGCTGGACGGCGCCTTCAGCATCGGCCGGGCCACCACGGCGGACCACCAGCGCGACCAGGCGCTCGCCGGCAGCCTGGCGCCCGGCGCCTCCGACGCGATCAGCGGCTTTCTGCTGCGCTCGCAGGTGGTGGCGGGATGGCCGGGCATAGTCGTGGATGCGTTCGATGGCGCCGGCGCGAAGCTCAAGCCCATTCGCGTCGACCGGCTATCCTCGAACGTGCTGCTGTGCCTGTTCGCCGGAGCAATCGACAGCGCGGCGCTCTCGCTCAAGCCGGAGACGCTGCACTTCGGCGTCGACGGGCCAAGCGGCGCGGATCGACACTTCGCCAAACGGCTGCGCGACAGCCAGGGCCGGCAGCCGGACAACCTCGTCGTCGACCCGATCCCCCTGCGTCGCCAGCCCGAGCGCGTGCTCGACGTCGCCGGACTTGTCGCGGCGATGCGGGCGAAGCTCGGACTCGCCTCGTTCACCTCCGCGACATTTGCCAGCCAGATGGTCGAAGGCACGCCGGGCGTAACGTTCGCGCGAGGCTAGCTCACGGCATGCAGCCGCTTGGAAAGCCGCCCTCACAACCCCCACCCCTCCCCTTTAGCTATGTATGCAGCGCGCTGTAGCAGCGCTCGATTGCTTCTGTCGGGAATGCGTGTCGCGCGGCGGCGCCCCATGTCGATCTGGGCCAAAGCCATTCGTATAGATGGTGAGAAGGCACCAATTTGACAGGAAAGGGGTATCATGAGTAACGTTGTTGTGCTCAATCACCTGACGCTCGACGGCGTGATGCAGGCGCCCGGCCGGCCCGACGAGGACCGCCGCGACGGCTTCGCGCACGGCGGCTGGGCGCGGCCCCGCGGCGATTCGGTCAGCGAGGCGTTGGGGAGCATTCCCGAGGTCGGGGGCCTGCTGTTCGGGCGACGGACCTACGAGGACTTCTTCTCCTTCTGGCCCAACCAGACCGACAACCCGTTCACCGCGGTGCTCAACACCACCCGGAAGTACGTTGCGTCAACCACGCTGGCGGAGCCGCTGCCGTGGAGCAACTCGACCCTGCTCACGGGCGACGCCGCGGCGGCAGTGGCCGCGCTCAAGCGGCAGCTCGACAAGGATCTCTTGATCATGGGCAGCGGCCAGCTTATCCAGTCGCTCATGCGGCGCAGCCTCGTCGACACGTACGTGCTGCTCATCCATCCGCTGGTCCTGGGGACGGGGCGGCGGCTCTTTCCGGAGGGCAGCCCGACGACCGCGCTCCGGCTCGTCGACACCAAGACGACCGCCAGCGGCGTGGTGATCGCGACCTACGAGCCGGCTGAGCCGACCGTGTCGGCGGCGCCATAGAGGAGGAACACCCAGTGCAGCAGTACCTGCTCAGCATCTATCAGCCCGCCGGCGATCCGCCGCCGCCCGAGGTCCTGGAGCCAATGATGCGCGCCCTCGGCGCCTTGAACCAGGAGCTCAAGGCTGCCGGCGCGTGGGTCTTCACCGGCGGGCTGTACCCCCCCAGCACGGCCACGGTGGTGCGGACCCGCGACGGCGACCTGCTCCTGACCGATGGCCCGTTCGCCGAAGGCAAGGAGCACATCGGCGGGATCTACATCATCAGGGCACCCGATCTCGACGCTGCGCTCGCGTGGGCGCGAAGGGTGAGCCAGGCAACCACCCTCCCGATCGAGGTGCGGCCATTCCAAGGCCAGGCCGAGGAGTGAGCCCCGCCATGCCGGCCCTACCCACGTCGGAGATTGAACGGGTGTTCCGCGAGGAGTATGGCCGCGCGGTGGCCGTGCTGGTCCGCGTCTTTGGTGACATCGATGCCGCCGAGGACGCGGTGCAGGACGCGTTCACCGCCGCGGTGCAACGCTGGCCGTCCACCGGGCTGCCGCCAAGCCCGGCGGGCTGGATCATCACCACGGCCCGCAACCGGGCGATCGACCGCCTGCGCCGCGAGGCGTCCCGCGAGGAGCGGCACATCCAGGCCGCCCTGCTGCAGACCTCCGCCCCACCGATTGAGGAGGGCGCCGTGCACGACGACCGGCTGCGCTTACTCTTCACCTGCTGCCATCCGGCGCTGGGCGCCGGCGTGCAAGTCGCGCTGACGCTCCGGCTGCTGGGCGGGCTCACGACAGCCGAGATCGCGCGCGCCTTCCTGGTGCCCGAGGCAACCATCGCCCAGCGGCTCGTCCGCGCCAAGGGCAAGATCCGCGACGCGCGAATCCCGTACCGGGTCCCGAGCAGAGGCGACCTTCCAGGCCGCCTGCGGGCGGTGCTGGCCGTCGTCTACCTGATCTTCAACGAGGGCTACACGGCCAGCGCGGGCGACCAGCTTGTCCGCGCGGAGCTCTGCGCCGAGGCGATCCGCCTTGGCCGACTCCTGGCCGAGCTGATGCCCGACGAGCCGGAGGTCATGGGGCTGCTTGCGCTGATGCTGCTGGTCGAGTCGCGGCGGGCTGCGCGCACCACCCCGGAGGGCGATCTCGCGCGGCTGGCCGACCAGGACCGCGCCCGCTGGGATCGCGCCCTGATCGCCGAAGGCCAGGCGATCGTGCGGCAGTGCCTGCGGCGCAATCAGCCGGGCCCCTACCAGATTCAGGCGGCGATCAACGCGGTCCACAGCGATGCGCCGACTGCGGCCGTCACCGACTGGCGGCAGATCCTGCAGCTCTACGACCAGCTCCTGTCGCTCGCGCCGAGCCCGGTCGTGGCCCTCAACCGCGCGGTCGCGCTGGCAGAGGTCGAGGGGCCGGAGGCGGCGCTCACCCTCGTCGACACCCTCGATCTCAATAGCTATTACCTGTTCCACGCCATCCGCGCCGACCTGCTCCGGCGCCTGGGGCGCGCCGCCGAGGCGGCGCTGGCGTACGAGGCGGCGATCGCGCGCACCCAGAACGCGGCCGAGCGCGACTTCCTCCAGCGCCGCCGCCAGGGGCTCCCCACAGGCTCTGTCGCTCGCGGCCAATCAGCCCGGCGTCGCGCAGGATCTTGAGAGTGTGTCCTCTATTCTTCGGCCTCGATCTCCCCGTGCCACAGCCGCCGCATCTCGGCGCTGGTCTCCAACAGCTGATCGAGCTTCCCAACCGCCGCGACACGCCCGTGGTCGAGCACGACGATCTGATCGGCTCGGCGCAGCGCTGCCCTGCGGTGCGAGACGGCCAGAATGGTGAAGGATGAGGGATGAGGGATGAAGGATGAAGCCTCCTGCGCGTCGTCGTCTGTCTTCATCCTTCCGCCTTCATCGCCCATCCTTTCCCACAGGGTGCGCTCGGTCTCGACATCAAGCGCGCTTGACAGGTCGTCGACAACGATCAGCTCGGGCGAACGCACGAACATCCGCGCTGCGGCGGCGCGCTGGAGCTGGCCGCCCGACAGCCGCACGCCGCGCGGCCCGACGCGCGTCGACAGCCGATCGTCAAGGGTGGCGATGTCCTGCTCCAGCACAGCGGCGTGGAGCGCGTCGCTCAGCGCGCGCGTGCTTTCCGGCAGGCCCAGCAGCAGGTTGTCGCGCAGCGTCTCGCTGAAGAACACGGGCACCTGCGGTGTATAGGCTGCGCGCGGCGGTACCAGGAAGCTGGCTGGATCGTCCACCGGCCGGCCGTTCCAGCGGATCGCCCCGCTGTCCCGCGGCAGCAGGCCGAGCAGTGCGCGCAGCAGCGTGGTTTTGCCTGCGCCAACGCGCCCGGTGATCACCGTGAACGAGCCACGCTCGATCCGCAGCGATACATCGGCGATGCCGTGAGCGCTGCCGGGGTAGTGGTAGGTCAGCCCGTCGGCCTCCAGGAGCGTCAGTCGGTGCTCGGCGGCTTTCGGCGTGTGCGCGATCGCCGGCAGCGCGCCGCGCAGGTGGATGTCGCTATGCGCGACCAGCGCCTCCGGCGGCCCGCTCTGCAGCAGCGCGACCAGCCGCTCCAGCGAAACGCTGACCTGGCGAAACTGGCGCGCGTAGTTGCCGAAGAAGTTGGTCACCTCCGTCAGCCAGCCGAGGTACGACACGAACAGCGCCAGGTCGCCAACGGTGAACGTGCCGCCGCGGATCGAGGCCGCCGACAGCAGCAGCACCGCGCCGGTGCCAAGATTGGCCGAGCTGGCCCCCAGCGAGTCGAGGATCTTGGTCAGCAGCAGGTCGCGCAGCGTGGCGCGGCGGCGAATGTCGTTCAAGCGCTCCAGATGCGCCACCACCCGTTGCTCGGCGTCAGCCACTTTCACGGCCAGCGTCGCGCCGAAGATCTCGCCCAGCAGCCCGGTCACCTCGCCGATCGATTCTTGCGTCGAGCGGCGATAGGCCCGGATGCGCTTGGCGAACTGCTGAGCCAGCACGAGCACCAGGATCAGCGGCCCAACCACCACCAGCGCGATCAGCGCGTTCACCTGAATCAGCACGGTCATCGCAACCGTCAGCATGATCGCCTGGCCGATCGGGTCGAGCGTCCAGGTCACAAAGCGGCTGACGCTGTCGGCATCGTCGCGGAAGCGGCTGATCGCCTCGCCGGGCGAGGCCGGCAGCGCCTGAGCGCCGGGGTGCGTGAGCACGCGCGCCAGCAGATTGTGGCGCATCAGCGCTTGGGCGATCTGCACCACGGTGATCTCGGTGAAGTTGGCAAGCAACAGCACTGCGGCGCGCACCAGCGTGGCCGCCAGCAGCAGCGCGATCAGGCTCCACTCATCCAGCCCGGCCAGGCGCGCGCCGGTCAGCGTGTCGAAGAACCAGCGCACGATCAGCCCCGGAATGAGCGGGAATAGGTAGAACATCGTGCTGGCGAGCAGCCCGCTCGCCAGGTAAAGGTGGAAGCGGTAGCGCGCCAATCGCCAGATCAATCGCCAAACGCTCATGCCAGCGCCTCCTCCATACCGGTGCGCAGCAGCTGCGCAAAGCGCGATGTTGGATCGTCGGCAAGCTGCCGGCGCGGGCCAAACTCAACGATCTGCCCGCGCTCGAGGATCAGGACGCTGTCGGCCCGCTGCACCGTCGGCAGCCGGTGGGCAATGATGATCGCCGTGCGCCCGTGCAGCAAGCGCTCGACCGCGCGCTCGACCGCGCGCTCGGTGGCCGGGTCGAGCCGCGAGGACGCCTCGTCGAGGATGACCAGGCCGGGATTGTGCAGGAACACGCGCGCAAAGGCCAGCAGCTGCGCCTGCCCAGCCGATAGCCCGCCGCCGTCGGGCGCGAGGCGCGTGTCCAGTTTTTCCGGCAGCGCCTGAAACCAGCGCCCCAGGCCCAGATCATCCAGCGTCGCAATGATGCGCTCGTCGGCAATCGCGGGATCAAAAAAGGTCAGGTTGTCGCGCACGCTGGCGTGAAACAGCTGGATGTCCTGCGTCACGAGGCCGATCCGCCGGCGGAGCTGGCTTTGCCGCAGCGCGCGCAGATCGTGGCCGCCAAGTGTGATCCGGCCGCCCTGCGGGTCGTACAGCCGGAAGACCAGGCGCGCCAATGTCGTCTTCCCGCTGCCGGTGCGGCCAAGCAGCCCCAGCACCTGGCCCGGCCCAAGCTGGAACGAGACATCCGAGAGGACCGAGTGAGTCGGCTCCTCAGCGCTCAGCCCGCGCACCTCCGCGCTTGGCGCATCCTGATAGCCAAAGCTCACGCCCTCGAAGGCGATTGGCAGCGCGCCGGGAGGCAGCTCCTGGCCGGCGCCGTCGCTGATGCGGCTCTGCACCGCCAGCAGCTCGCCGATGCGGGCGACGCTCGCGGACGCCTGCTGGAGCTGCTGTATCTGGCGGCCGATCTCGTCCAGCGGCCGGCGCAGCAGCTCGGTATAGGCGAAGATCAGGTAGACCGAGCCAATCGTCAGCGTTCCGGCGCGGAACAGATATGCGCCAAGCAGCAGCCCAATCGCGGTGCCGACCGACAGCAGAAATGTTGTGGCGCTGTAGGGCGTGGTGCCGCGCAGCACGGCGCGCTGGGTTGTGCGCAGCAGCGCGCGCTGCTGCTCGGCCAGCCGCCGGAGCGCGAACGCGGTGGCGCCATTCGCGCGCAGATCCTCGGTGCCCGAGAGATATTCTTCGAGAAAGCCGAACAGCCCGGCGCTCGCGCGGCTCTGCGCTTCCCACGCGCGCGAGCCGACCTGGCGCAAGTTGCCGAGTACGACCAGCGCGAAGAGCGCGAAGATCGTCAGCGCCAGCCCGACACGCCACTCGATGCCGAAGCTCAGCAGCAGAATGCCAAGCAGCAGCAGCACATTGCCGAGCAGGCGCACCAGGAACTGCGAAAAGAACTCGCTCAGCTTTGCGACATCGCCATCGACGCGCTCGACCAGCTCGCCGGGCGGGTGCGCGCCGTGGTACGAAAGGTCGAGCGTGAGACAATGCAGCGTCAGGTCGGCGCGCAGCCGGTTGGTCGCGCGCCAGGCCACATTGCCGGCCAGGTACTGCTCGACCACCAGTGTAGCTTGGCTGAGCAGCGCCACGGTCAGAAAGGTCGCGCCGATCGCCAGCAGCGCATTGATCGGCGCGCCGGCGAGCGCCGAATCGATAAAGCGGCGGATGAGCTGCGGGTTCGCAAGATCGAGCGCCACGCCGGCCAGCATCAGCACCAGCAGCAGCAGCGCCTGCTTCCACTGCGGCGTCAGATACGTCTGCAACAGTCGTCGGAAGCCGTTCGTGGCAGGCATGCGCGGTCCTTTCGGAAATAGTCGGACACAAAAAAGCCGCCGGCGTTTGTATGCGCCCACGGCCGTGGCTTCCGGCGAAGATTATCGCGTGGGGTGTTAGCTCGCTGCATCTGCTACGACAGGGCACACGACAACCATGCGCGGCGAGGTGATCGAGAGGTCGATCGGCCGAAGCTGGTAGCGTGAGCGCTCGCGTGCGTCGCGCTGGATGAGGTTGGCCGGGTGCTGGAGCAGCGAGCGATCGGTGTGGCGCGGTCCTCGTGCTGGAATTCGGCGGGAGGCTGGCGGCAGTGCTGTTTCTTCAGGCGTAGGAAAGTTCGCATCTATACGCCCGAACGGAGACACAAGAAATATAAACCCCCGTATAAGGGGCCATGTGGGTGTAAAGTGTAACATCAGTTTTTTGAAGCTCGCCTCTGACGTTACACCGCGTCAGAATCTAGGTTTTTGGCCCTTGACCTTCCCTAAAACTGTGCTACAATCCTTTACATTCGGGTGAGGTCGGGCGCTCTTGCTGACGGGCGTGTCGCCAGCCTCACTCCTCGGCGGGATAGCACACGCGCGGCGTTCAACGCCTGCGTGCGTTTGTCGTGTGTATCGTACGCCATCGAGCGCTCAGTGTCAAGCTGTCATTTGCGGAGGAGAAAACGATGCAAATCGGCCTCGACTTTGGAACGACGACGACGGTCGCCTCGGTCTACGACGGCACGACCGTTCGCCTGATTCCGCTCGACGCATCTGAGCCGACGCCCACCGTCATGCGCTCGGTGATGATGGTCAGTCGCGCGGGCGAGGTGATGGTCGGGCGCGCCGCGATCGATCACTACACCGCCAGCAACGTCGGCCGCGCGTTCGAGTACCAGGATGTCGTCCTCGGCGTGCTGCAGATGCACTTCGCCGACATGACGATCACCCGCGATATTCACGCGGTGGTGGATGCGAACGCCCCCGCGCGGCTGTTCCAATCGCTCAAGACGGCGCTGCGCGACCCCTCCTACACCACGACCGATGTGTTTGGCACGCGCTGGAGCATCGAGGAGATCGTGGCCACCTTTCTGCGTGACGTGCGGCGGCGGGTCGAGGAATATCTCGGCGAGCCAGTCACTGGCGTGACGGTCGGCCGCCCGGTTCACTACACCGGCACGCCGGAGGGCGACGCGCTGGTGGTGGAGCGGATGCGGCGGGCCTGCGAGCTGGCCGGGATGCCCAATGTCTCGTTTCTAGAGGAGCCGGTCGCGGCGGCGTACGCTTTCCAGCAGCAGATCACGCAGCCGCGCACGACCTTCGTGTTCGACTTCGGCGGCGGCACGCTCGACACCACGGTGATGCTGCTCGACCCGCAGGCGCACCCGGAGGTGCTTGCGACTGGCGGTGTCTCGATCGGAGGCGACCTGCTGGACAGCCGGATCGTGACGGGCGCGCTGCTGCCGTACTTTGGCGCCGAGGCCACGCTCGGGCCGCGCCGGCTGCCGATCCCGGCGTTTATCTTCGACCACCTGGCGGATTGGCAGAGCATCGCCGAGCTGAACAAGCCCGACCGCTGGGCGCGGATCGAGCATGCAGTCGATACGAGCGACCGGCCGCGCGAGCTGCGGGCGCTGCGGGCGCTCGTGCGCGAGAACTACGGCCTGACGCTCTACACGGAGGTCGAGCAGGCCAAGCGCCGGCTGTCGAGCGACACGCTGACGACGGTGGCGCTGGAGCTGGAGGAGCTGAGCTTTCGGCACGAGCTGGCGCGCGCCGAGTTCGAGCGGCTGATCGGCCCGGAGCGCCGTGCGATCGCCGTCTGCGTGGAGCAAACGCTGCGTGACGCCGGCGCGCGCCCCGCAGATATCGACGTGGCGGTACGCACCGGCGGCTCGTCGCGCATCCCGCGCTTCGTGCGGCTGCTGGCCGAGCGCTTCGGCGCGGAGCGGCTGCACGCCATGGACGCCTTCACAAGCGTCGGCGCGGGCCTGGGCATTGCCGCCTGGGAGCACGCTCGCGCGGGCAAGACCGGACGATAGTCGTCAGTAGGCAGTAGGCAGTCCGCAGTTCACCGTTACTGCCGACTGCCCATTGCTATCGAGCCAGCCAGGGCACTACTCTGATACAGTTCAACCCGGATAAGGCTGCCCCGGATGGATGTCAACGAGGCAAACAAGCCGGCCGCGCGCCGGCGGAGGAGCACCGAATGAAGAAGCTGAGCTTGCCCTTGGAAGTTCCCGCGACGCGTCGCGATCCGGAGAGCGGCTACACGCTGCACGGCAGGCGTTTCGACGATCCGTACGCCTGGCTGGAGCGGCTCGACGACGTAGAGACCCAGGCGTGGATCGCTGCGCAGGAAACCGTCACCCGCGCGGTGCTGGGCGCGGTGCCGGGGCGCGACTGGCTGCGCGCAGCGGTCGCCCGCTCAGCGCGCTATGCGCGGCTGTCGCCGCCGATTCGGCGTGGGCCGGACGGGCGCGAGTTCCTCTGGCAGGCGGGCGCCGACGACGACAAGCTCACGCTCAAGCTGCGGCGCGGCAAAGACGCGCCGCTCGAGACGGTGCTCGACCCCAACACCTGGGCGAGCGACGAGGCGCTGGTGTTCGCCGTGCCGTCGCCCGATGGCGCGCTGGTCGCGTTCGGGAAGGCGGTCGGCAGCACCCACGGTGCGCTGATTCGCGTGCTCGACGTCGAGACCGGGCAGCTGCTCCCCGACCGGCCCCGCGGCACGAGCCACGCGTCGCCGGCTTGGCGACCCGACGGCTCAGGCTTCTTCTACGCAGCCTGCCCGGAGCCGGGCGAGGTGCCCCCGGGCGACGAGGCGCTCTGGGAGACCATCTACGAGCACCGGCTCGGGTCGGGCGCGCCGGCCCGCCGGGTCTTCGGCGACGACCAGGAGAAGGAGTACTGGTGCTCCGTCAAGGTCAGCGAGTGCGGCCGCTTCGCCGTGCTGTACAAGTGGGATTTTGTGCACGCCAACGTCGTCTACCTGCTGCGCCTGGCCGACGACGCGCTGGTACCCGTGGCGCCCGAGATGCGGTCTATCAACCAGGTGCAGGTGATCGGCGACTCGCTGCTGGTCCACACCGACCTTGACGCGCCGCGCGGCCGCCTCTGCGTCGCGCCGCTGACGGCGCCGACGGAGTGGCGGACGCTCATCCCCGAGAGCGCGGACACGCTGCAGACGGTCGCCGGTGTCGGCGGCCGGCTCTACGCCGTCTACTCGCATGCGGCGTCCCATCGCGTGCGCATCTATGCCGAAGACGGCGCCTACCTGCGTGACCTGGTGCTGCCGGCCCTCGGCTCGGTGAATCGCAACGAGGGCGAGGGCGTCGTCAGCGGCGTCAGCGGCGCCTGGAGCGGCGACGAGGTGTGGGTGAGCTTCACGTCGTACGTGCAGGCGCCATCGGTCTATCGGTATGACTACGCGGCCGACCGGCTCTCGCCGTACCACGTACCCGACGTCGGGCTCGACCCATCCGCGTATGTGACGGACCAGGTCTGGTACGAGTCGCCCGACGGCACGCGGGTGTCGATGTTCATCGTCCACCGGAAAGACCTGCCGCGCGACGGGCGCCGGCCGGTGCGGCTGACCGGCTACGGCGGCTTCAACATCCCGCAGGAGCCGCGCTTCTCGCCGGTCCAGGCGGCTTGGCTGAAGCTGGGCGGCGTGCTTGCCTTCGCCACCATCCGAGGCGGCGGCGACTACGGCCGCGCCTGGCACACGGCGGCAGTCAAGACGCGGCGGCAGAACGCCTTCGACGACTACATCGCCGCGGCGCGCTGGCTCGTCTCGGCGGGCTACACGACGCCCGCCAAGCTCGCCTCGCGCGGCAACAGCAACGGCGGCCTGCTCGTCGCCGTGACCGCTATGCAAGCGCCCGAGGCCTTCGGAGCCGTTTTCTGCCGCGCGCCAATCCTCGACATGCTGCAGTTTCCGAAGTTCAGCTACCTGAGCTCGGCCACGGTTGAGTACGGCTCGCCCGACGACCCGGTCGAGGGCGCGTACCTGGCCGGGTACTCGCCGTACCACAACGTCCGAGCCGATCGCCGCTATCCCGTGATGGCCTTTGTGTCGGCGCTGAACGACCGGAACGCGCCGCCGTACGACCCGTTCAAGATGGTCGCCAGGCTCCAGAGCGAAGCCACGCAGGGCGGGCCGTATCTCCTGCTGCCGCTGCACGCCTCGGGACACGGCGGCGGCACCACGCTGACGGCGCTCGTCGAACAGGACGTCGACGAGCTGAGCTTCTACTGCTGGGCGCTCGACGTCGCGCCGCCCGACGCGACAGCGGAGGACCCACGGTGAGCCATGGAGACCGAGCGGCAGAGCTGTGGTATACTCGCCTGCCTGAGCGGGAGAGCCGTAACTCCTCGCTGGCTAGCTCGTGAAAGCGACGAAGAACCATGACCATCCGAGTCTGTCTTGCCGGCGCAACCGGATGGGCCGGGTCAGCCCTGGCCCACGCTATCGCCCAATCCGACGCGATTGAGCTTGTGGCTGCGGTATCCCGCACGCATGCGCAGCGCACCCTTGGCGACGTACTGGACGAACCGCGGCTGACCTGCCCCATCTATGCGACCGCCCAGCAAGCGCTTGCCCACCCGTGTGATGTCTTTTTCGAGTACACCAAACCAGAGGTGGCGAAAGCCAACAGCATGGCGGCGTTACACCAAGGGGCGCATGTCGTGATTGGCACATCGGGCTTAACGGACGCCGATTATGCCGACATTGCGACCGCCGCCGAGCAGCACCAGCGTGGTGTGCTCGCGGTGGGCAATTTTGCTCTCACCGTCGTCTTATTACAGAAATTCGCCGAGATGGCGGCCAAGCTTATTCCCCAGTGGGAAATCATCGATTATGCGCATGACCACAAAAAAGATGCGCCAAGTGGCACCGTACGCGAATTAGCCGCGCGTCTGTCCCGTATCCGCCCCTCCGAGCTGACGGTTCCATTGGACCAAACCCAGGGCATCGTGGAGACCCGCGGCGCACGCCTCGCCGGATCGCAAGTCCATTCCATCCGGCTCCCCGGCTATACCATCTCGGCGGAGATCATTTTTGGGATGCCCGACCAAACGCTCACGATCCGCCACGACTCAGGCACGAGCGCCCAGCCATATGTTGATGGGGCGCTCTTGGCGATCCGCAAGGTCAGCTCGTTTGTCGGTTTGCGCCGTGGCCTCGACAGCGTGCTTGACTTGGCGTGACCGCTGTAAAGCAGATCGCCGCCAAGCGAAACCATGTCTGCCACGAGATAGTCGTTTGGCCAGGCGCCAAATCGACACTTCCGGCAGCACTTCTCCGCGATGATGCCCGGGCTCGCGGTGGTCAGCTATCACTGCAGCGGAGGCGGCTGCGCTGCTGGGCGCGCCCGATCTTCTCAACGTCGGCAAGCGCGAGCTCGCGGCGTCTGCGAGATGTCCGTCTCTCGGTCCCTTGATCTCGTCGTCGGACCGTGGTAGACTCGCGGCAGCATAAATGCCTACCCAAGGAGACAGAACACTATGGCAGCAACAGCTTACAATTTTGGGCTTCTCACCATCTCAGGTGAGCGCCTGCTGTAAGCGCGCTTGGTGACCAACAGCTCCATCGCTTGCGGCGACGAACGCGGTTGATCCACTGGTTTGCGGCTCGCAGTTGAGCGACCGCCACAACGCAGCCGGATCGATACGGATGGGCGGTGAATCGACGGGTGGCACAGCCAGCTGTTCTTTTCGCTTCGATCCGTAGTATCCGTTGAGGTTCCTCTCGCAGCATAGGTAGACAATCGAAGTGGCCACGGGCGCGCGCAGCCCCGTGGCTCTGCTTTTTGAGCGGCCACGGGAAGATCGGACCCGTGGCTGTCGCATTTTTACGGCCATGGGATCGCCCGCGACCGCCTTTATGGGCGGCTGCGGAAGCATACCTTTGGCCGTCGCTCGTGAGGCCGCAGGGATGCCTGCGGCCGTTTTGCGTTCCACGCGAGGGGCGGCCGTTCAGTCGGATCGCATTGAGGATTCTCTCGGGAGCATCGAGGAGGCTTGTCATTCGCTCTTTTCACACGCTGAGCCGCTACTGGCGGCTGTTGGCCCGCTACCTGCGGCCCCAGTGGCCGCGCATGGCCCTGCTGGCGGCCATCTTGTGCGGCACGATCGCCGTGCAGGTGGTCGCGCCGCTGGTGGCGAGCCGCTTCATCGACCGGGCCGTGAGCGAGGGCGCCTTGGAGGAGCTGATCTTCCTGGCGCTGCTGACCATAGGCCTGGCGCTGGCGGAGCAGGGCCTGGCCGTCGCCGAGACCTACGTGGCCGAATATGTGAGCTGGGCAGCCACAAACGCGCTGCGCGCCGACCTGCTCGCCCACCTGCTGCGGCTGGAGGCCACGTTCCACACGGCCCATACGCCCGGCGAGCTGATCGAGCGGGCCGACGGAGACGTGGCGACCCTGGCGCGCTTCTTCTCGCGGTTTGCGGTCTCTATTCTTGGGAACGGCGTCCTGGTCGCGGGCGTGCTCGGGCTGCTCGCGTACGTGGACTGGCGGATCGGCCTGGGGCTCTGCATCTTTGTCGCGCTCGCCCTAGTCGCCATGCTGCGCATCCGCTCCGCCGCCACGCCACTATGGGCGGCGGAGCGCCAGGCCAGCGCTGATTTCTACGGCTTCCTGGGCGAGTACCTGTCCGGGCTGGAGGATGTCCGATCCAGCGGGGCGGGCGGGTTTGTGCTGCGCCGCTGCGCCGAGGTGATGCGGTCGTGGCTGGCCGTGACGCGCAGGGCGCAGATGCGCGGCTACGCCCTGGTCGCCACCAGCCAGGGGCTGTTCGCGCTCGGCACGATCGTCGCCTTCGCCCTGAGCGCCATACTGTTCAGGGATGGCACGCTCACCATCGGCACCGTCTATCTGATCTTCCGGTACACCGAGATGCTGCGCCAGCCGACCGAGCAGATCCGCAACGAGGTGCAGGATCTGCAGCAGGCCGACGCCAGCATCGGGCGGATCGAGGCGCTCCTGGGTACAGTGCCGCGCCTGGCCGACGGCCCTGGCCTCGCGCTGCCGCCAGGCCCACTAGCCGTGGAGCTGGACGGCGTCTCCTTCGGCTATGCGCAGGACACGCCGGTCCTGCGCGACGTCAGCGTGTGCCTGGAGCCGGGCCGCGTGCTGGGCGTGGTGGGGCGAACCGGCAGCGGCAAGACGACGCTGACGCGGCTCCTGCCGCGCTTCTACGACCCGCTGGCCGGAGCGGTGCGCCTGGGAGGTGTGGACCTGCGGTCCGTGAGCCTCGCGGCGGTGCGCGCGCGCATCGGCCTGGTCACCCAGGACGTGCATCTCTTCAACGCCAGCGTGCGCGACAACCTGACCCTCTTCGACGCGGGCGTGCCGGACGACCGGCTCCGCGCCGTGCTGGAGGCGCTGGGCCTGGCCGATTGGCTGCGGGGGCTGCCGCGCGGGCTGGACACCCTGCTGGGCTCAGACGGCATCGGGCTCTCGGCCGGGCAGGCGCAGGTGCTGGCATGCGCGCGCGTCTTCCTGCGCGACCCCGACGTGGTGATCCTGGACGAGGCGTCCTCGCGGCTCGACCCGGCCACCGAGCGGCTGGTGCATACGGCTCTGGGCCGCTTGCTGGATGGCCGCACCGGCATCATCGTGGCGCACCGGCTGTCCACCGTCGCATACGCCAACGACATCCTGGTCCTCGACGGCGGGCAGGTGCGCGAGTACGGGCCGCGGCGCGCCCTCGCCGCCGACCCCGCCTCGTACTTTGCCGGCTTGCTGCGCGTCGCCGCAGAGGAGGTCGCCCCATGAGAAGACCACTCCCGACCTGGCGCTACACGCTGAAGATGGCCCGCTACGCGCCCTGGCTCTACCTGCTCCACGGCGCGGGATGGAGCCTGATGAATCTGCTGTCGCTTCTGCCGGGGCTGATCGCCCGCAACTTTTTCGACACACTCACCGGACATGCGCGGCTGCCCGGCGGCATAGCGGGGCTGCTCGGGCTGCTGAGCCTCCTCGCCGTGGGGCGCGCGGCCCTATGGATGGGGGCCGGCTTCGTCGAGATCACCTTCCGGTTCACGATGAGCGGGCTGGTGCGCCGCAACCTGCTGCGGCTCGTCCTGGCCCGGCCGGGCGCGGGTGCGCTGCCCTTTTCGATCGGGCAGGCCATCAGCCGCTTCCGCGACGACGCGTACGAGGCCGAGGACAACATGGATTGGACTGACGAGATCATCAGCCACGGCCTCTTCGCGGCCGCGGCGTTCCTGATCCTCCTGCATACCGACGTCTCCATGGCCCTGGTCGTCGTCCTGCCGACGGTTGGCGTAGCTGCGATCGCCCAGCGAGCGAGCGCCGCGCTCGGCCGCTACCGTGCCGCCAGCAGCCAGGCGACCAGCCACGTCACCGGGGCGATCGGCGACATCGTGGCCGCCGTGCAGACCGTGCAGTCCGCCGGCGCCGAAGAGCGGATCGTGGCCCACTTTCGACGGCTCAACGAGCGCCGCCGCAGCGCCATCCTGGCCGACCGCGTGGTAACGCAGGCCGTAGGCGCCATCACCGCCAACACGGTGAGCGTGGGCACCGGGCTGATCATGCTGATCGCGGCCGGCAGCCTGCGCGACGGGAGTCTGACGGTGGGAAGCTTCGTCCTGTTTGTCTCCTACCTTGGCTTCATCGCCGATTTCACCGCCGGGCTCGGCCAGTACCTGGCCCACTACCGGCAGACCGGGATCGCGTTCGCGCGCATGGACGCCTTGCTGGGCGATGCCGCGCCCGAGGCGCTGGTGGCAGCCGCCCCGCTGCACCTGCGCGGCCCCCTGCCAGCCGTGCTGCCGCCGCAGCGCGGCGCGACCGACCGATTGGTCCTCCTGGAGGCGCGCGGTCTGACCTATCGCCACCCGCAGGGCGGGCGCGGCATCGCCGGGGTAGACCTGCGCCTGCCGCGCGGCACCCTGACGGTGATCACCGGGCGCGTCGGCGCGGGCAAGACCACGCTCCTGCGCGCGCTCCTGGGCCTGCTGCCGCGGGATGCGGGTGAAATTCGGTGGAATGGCCATGTCGTGGACGACGCGGCCGGCTTCCTCGTGCCGCCGCGCTGCGCCTACACGGCGCAGGTGCCGCGCCTGTTCAACGAGACGCTCAAGCAGAACATCCTGCTGGGGCTGCCCGACGACCCTGCGGCCCTGAGCGCCGCCGTGCGGGGCGCCGTCCTTGAGCACGACGTGCGGGCGCTAGAGGCGGGGTTGGAGACGCTGGTGGGGGCAGGCGGCGTCAAGCTCTCCGGCGGGCAGGTGCAGCGGGCCGCGGCCGCGCGCATGTTCGCCCGCGAGCCCGAGCTGCTGGTCTTCGACGACCTGTCCTCGGCGCTGGACGTGGAAACCGAAAACACGCTGTGGGAAAGGATGACGGCGGAAGGCGGAAGGATGGAGTCCGACTCGCATGAGCCTTCATCCTTCATCCTTCATCCTTCATCCTTCACGGTCCTGGCAGTCTCGCACCGCCGCGCCGCGCTCAGGCGCGCGGACAGGATCATCGTGCTGAAAGACGGGCGCGTGGAAGCGCAGGGCACGCTGGACGAGCTGCTGGCGTCGTCTGATGAGATGCGGCGCCTGTGGGCGGGCGAAGCAGCCGAGGCCGGCGCCTGCGCGGAGCCGCCCGGCTAGCGTGCGCGTATCCGCGAGCGTCGACGCGCGCATCTGAACCCGCCGAAAGAGATGTGCCGCTTCAGGGTGGCGTAGCGCGCATTGCTGCGCGCCGGCCGGCCGTCGGCAAGCTGCCGACTGCCGGCTGTAGGCGCATCACCATCAAGGCGCTGCTTCGTCGGCGTACTCCGGCAGCCACGTGACCGCCAACAGCACCAGGCCGAGGTCGCGGATGCGATGGAGCACCCCATACAGCGCGGCCTGGTCGGCCAGCGGCCCGCTCAGCAGCGTGTCGCCGCCGGCGTCATACGCGATCGCCAGGCCGTCGAACCAATCCGACCAGTGTGGGTCGATCGCTCCGCGCACGCGGATCTGGTAGCACGCCGGCGCGTCGGCCAGTCGGCGGCGCGGGTCCATCAGCCATCCTCGCGGAAAAAGGCGTCCAGGCGCTCGGCCAGCCTGTCGGGCGCTTCGAGCGGCAGCCAGTGGCTGTTCTCCGTGAAATGGTGCACCTCCCGCGCCCCAAAGCGCTCGGCCACAGTCGGCGCGATCACCGGGTCTCGATCGCCCCAGCAGACGATCGTGGGCACGTCGCGGGTCAGGTCGCGCAGGCGATCTTCCCAACCGCGAAACACGGCCGAGTCGAGCGCGCGGTAGTGGCGCAGGGCCATGCGCTTCGCCGCCGGTGTCACCAGCTTGGCAGCTTCGCGGGCTTTTTCGGGCGGAATCTGCGGGGCGCCGCTGAGCATCCCGCGCGCAAAGCCCGACTCGGTGAGCCCGGCCATCACGATCTCGCCGACCACCGGGATGCGCCAGAGCCGCGCGAACGGGTGCCACTTGTAGTCGGAGAAGAAGTTAGCGTTCAGAATCGCCAGGCGGCGCACTTTCGCGGGATTGGTCACCGCCCAGGCCAGGCCGTAGGTGGCGCCGATGTCGTAGCCGACCAGGTTGATCGGCTGATCGATGCCGAGCGCGTCGATCAGGTGGTCGATGAACTGCGCCATGTGCGGCAGCGTACAGTCGAAATCGGTCGGCTCGCCCGATCGCCCGAAGCCGGGCAGGTCGGGCGCCAGGCAGCGGTAGCCGGCCTGCAAGCGCTCGGTCACGCCGCGCCAGGTGTCGGCGGAGTCGAAGATGCCGTGCAGCAGCAGCGTCGGCGTGCCCGCCCCCTGGTCGACTAGCTGGATCGGAATGTTCTCGACGGTCAACGATGTTGTGCGCGCCTGCGACGTACTGCTTGCTGCGTCTGCGCCGGATACGAGCATCGATTGCATCGATTGTCCTCCTCTTTCTTATGAAAACTCGTGGCAAGGTGTGCGCGGCGGTCTCAGCGGTGGCTGGTCAACTATGCTGCGCGTGGGCATCGGCGACGATACGCAGATCCAGATGGCGTGCATCCAGGGTATCGAACGTGAAGCCGATCAGCCAGTCGAGGGTGTCCCCCTCCTCGTCGAGCAGGTCCAGCGGCAGCTCGACGCGGTAACTCCGCAGCGCTGGGACGGGGCCGGCTGGCGCTTTCTGGATCGGGCGTTGCTGACTACCTGGCACGGATGTCGCCATCGCCGGCCTCCTTCTACACTACTGATACCCGCAGGTCGTTCCCGCTCTGTATGGGTAGCAGGATACCAGTGTGGCCGTGAATCGTGATCAACCCCAGGGTGAGTCGCTACGACGCATTGGCGGGTGGAGGTTGGGGATGTGCGGAGCGGTTGGGGACTTTTGGGGATGGTAGCTTGGAAGCATTTAGACAAGATTCAGCTGCCGGGCCCGCAGCACTGCCTCCAGGCGATTGCCGACGCCGAGCTTGCCGAAAATGTGGTTGACGTGCGATTTGACCGTGCTGACGGCCACGACCAGGGCGCGAGCGATCGCAGCATTGTCGTGGCCCTCGGCGAGCAGGCGCAGCACCTCCAGCTCGCGCTCGCTCAACGGCTCGACCAAAGGCTGAAGGCTGAAGGCTGAAGACTGAACGACTGACAGTTCCTTCATCGTTCCGCGCTCATCGTCCATCGTTTTAGGGAAGGCCGCCAGCAGGCGTGTGGCGTACGCCGCCACCGACGCACGATGACGTGCGGCCTGAGCGAGCAGCGCGGCCATGGGCTCGCCCTCGTCGACGAAGACGCGCACGTAGCCCTCCGGCTCGGCCAGCGCCAGGGCGCGCGCGAGCGCGGCCAGCGCCGTCGCCGTGTCGCCCTGGGCCTGCAGAATCAGCGCCTGCAGCACCAGCGCCCAGATCACATAGCGCCCATGGTCGGTCGCCTCGGCGCCGTGCAGCAGCTGCGCGACGGCGGCATGGGCGGCATCCCAGCGCCCGTGCGCCATGTCGATTCGCGCCAGCGCGAATCGGTCGTAATCGTAGGCCGTGAACGGCGGGCGCGCGCCGTGGCCGGCGCGCTCGTAGCGGGCGGCCCAGCCGGCCGCGCTGGCTAGGTCGCCCTGCCTGAGCCAGAGCATGGCGCGATAGCCCTCGACCTCGCACAGATTCAGCGGTGAAAGATACTGCGCCCCGGCGGCCAGGGCCTGCTCCACAAGCTTGAGCGCCCCGGCCAGGTCCCCGCGAGCGCAGCGCACCTGGCCCAGGTAGAACTGTGCCAGGATCGCGTACAGCTCCACCTGATACTCGCCGGCCAGGCGGGCGCACTGGGTCAGCGTTTGCTCCGCGGCGTCCAGGTTGTTCTGCTCGCACTGGGTGAGCCCGAGCAGCAGGTAGGCCAGCAGCGCGCCGGAGAGGGGCATGGTGCGGTCCCCATGCGTAGCGCGCTTCAGCACCTCCTCGGACAACCGCAGCACCTCGCGCAGCCGCCCCTGTGCGCGGCGCACCATGGCGAGCAAAGCGGCGAGCGAGGCGTCGATGACGATCTGGCTGCGCTGGATGTGCTGCGCAGCCAGGCTCGCCTGCAGCAGCTGGTTGGCCGCCGGCAGATCGCCGACATAGAAGTAGGCATAGCTGAGGCCGGCCACCACCATGCTGCGTAATGGGTGGCGCTCGGGGAGCTGTGCCAGCGCCATCTGCCCAAGCTCGATCGAGCGCTCGTCGCCGCGCAGGCTGGCGAGGAGCGCGCGGTGCGCCGCCAGCTCGCGCTGCACTGCGGCCGCCTGCCCGCTATCCCACGCTCGCGCGCCGGCGTCCGCCCGCTGCAGATAGGCTTCGGCAGCGGCGTAGTCGGAGTTGAGGCTGGCCACCGAGGTATATGCCAGCGCAAGGTACGGTCGCGTGTCAAACAGGCCGGCGGGAAGCTGCGCCAGCCAGCCCCCCAGCGTCACAGACTGGCCGTCGAGCGCCATCTGCGTCGCGCTACGTTCGATCAAGTCGGCCGCCCGCTCGACATCCTGGGCGGCCAGGGCGTGCTGGATCGCCTCGCCGACGAGCGCCTGCCGCTCAAACCAGACGCTCGCCCGCTGGTGGAGATCGGCGATAGCCGCGGCGGGCAGGCTGCGCGCGAGCCGCTCGCGCAGCACCTCGGCAAACAGCTGGTGGTAGCGATACCAGCGGCGCTCTTCGTCCAGCGGGATGAGGAACAGATTGGCGCGCTCCAGATCCTCAAGGATGAAGGATGAAGGATGAAGGATGAAGGGATCGACGGCGTCGCCGTCATCGAAGCTGTTTTCATCCTTCTGTCTTCTGCCTTCTGCCTTCCCGCAGACCGCATCGCACAGCGGCCCGCACAACCGGTCCAGGATCGACGTGGAAAGCAGAAACGTGCGCCGCTCGGCCGGCAATTGGTCGAGCACCTCGCTGGCCAGGTAGTCGACGATGAAGCGATTGCTGCCGGTCAGGGCGCCGACGAAGCTGTCGCGATTGGCGTGGCGCTGGAGTGCCAGCGCGGCGAGCTGCAACCCGGCGATCCAGCCCTCCGTGCGGCTGTCGAGCGCGGCTACGTCGTCGGCGCTGAGGTTGAGCTGCATCACATCATTCAGGAACGCCGCGGCCTCGCTCGGCACGAAGCGCAGATCGGCGGCGCGCAGCTCGGTCAGCTGGCCGCGCGCGCGCAGCCGGGCCAGCGGCAGCGGCGGGTCTTCACGGCTCACGATCACCAGGCGCAGCGCTGGCGGCAGGTGATCGAGCAGGAAGCTGAGCGCGGCGTGGATGGCAGGCGTGTCAATCACGTGGTAATCGTCGAGCACCAGCGCCACCGGCCGTGGCGCAGCCGCCAGGTCGTTGATCAGCGCGGTCAGCACCACCGAGAGCGGCGGCAGCTGGGGCGACTCCATCAACGCCAGCGCCATCGCGCCAACCGCGCTGGTCAGCGCCCGCTGGAGCGCGGCAATCAGGTAGCGCAGAAAAACGGCCGGGTCGTTGTCGCCGGCGTCGAGCGAGAGCCAGGCCGCGTTGAAACGCTGAACGCTGAACGCTAAATGCTGACCGGTCGTGTCTAATCGTTCATCGTTCATCGTTCCGTGCTCAGCGTTCTGGCGGAGCAAGCTCGCGAGGAGGGTCGTCTTGCCGAAGCCGGCCGGCGCGGCGATCAAGGTGAGCGGGCCGCGCAGACCCGCCGCGAGCCGAGCCAGGAGCTCCGGGCGTCCGACGTACCCATCGCGCGGGCGCGGCAGGTAGAGCTTTGTTGTCAGCAGCGGCGAAGCTGTGGCCGGAGCAGGCGCTACGGCGCCTGGCAGCGCGTCGCCGCGCGGCGGCTGCGCCGGCAGGTCGGCGGCGAGCTGCGCGGCGACGGCCCACAGCCGCGCCGGCGTGAGATCGGTGGATCGGCCCAGGTACGCCCGTCGCTGGCGCCCGCCGATCGTGCGGTAGGCGCGCCAGTACGCTCCCCCGCGCGCGCGCCCCTCCTGCCGCGCGGTAAACGCCCCAGCAGCGCCGCGAAACGCAAACATGCGGGCCTGATCCAGCCATGCGAACCAGGCTGGGCTGCCAACGACGATTGAATCCGGACCGCCGTGATCCGTGAGCGTATCGTTCACTACTTGTGGGGTCGTGCGTGCCATAACCCGTATGATACTACAGCAAGCGCGTGTGGGCCACACGCGGGGCGTGGCGTGTCCTGATTTGCCACACATAAACACCAGTGCTAGGGATGCCCACGGCCTGCTCAGCCCGCGCAGCGGGCTTTGTACCAGCTAGCCGCGGGCTTATGAAGATTAAGAAAATAATCGGGTAGCCCGCTTCAGCGGGCTTGGTATTTCTAGCCGCGGGATTCATCCCGCAGCGTGGCGGACGCAAAATACCCGATTTAATTTTCAAAGTTCATCAGCCCGCCGGCGTGTTGAAAATCCCTTATACTTGCTACGCTAGCGAGCCGTGGCCTCGCTGGATCGATGGAGACCATAATGACAGCACTGCATATCGTGCAGCAGCGCCTGCACAACCAGCGTCTGATCGGAGCGCCGTTCACGCGGCCGGATGAGGCGGTGTGGTGGTTCGGCGCAGTGCAGGCGCAGGAGTACCCGGGCGCAGCCTGGGGCGTTGCCCAGCGCAGCGATAGCCTGACGCAGGCTGCGATTGACCGGGCATTCGCCGACGGCGCTCTCCTGCGCACCCACGCGATGCGCCCCACCTGGCACTTTGTCGCGCCCGCCGATATCCGCTGGCTGCTCAAGCTCACCTCGCCGCGCGTGCATGCCGCGAACGCCACCTACTACCGTAAGCTGGAGCTGGACACCCCTGTGCTGACGCGCAGTGCCGGCGTGCTTGCCAGTGCCGTAGAAGGCGGCAAGCACCTGACCCGCAATGAGCTTGCGGCGGCGCTCGAACAGGCAGGCATCATACGCGCAATCGACGACCGCATGCGCCTGACCTATCTCGTGATGCATGCTGAGCTGGAGGGCCTGATCTGCAGCGGTGCCATGCGCGGCAAGCAGCACACCTATGCCCTGCTCGACGAGCGCGCGCCAGCCGCGAAGGCGCTTGCGCGTGACGAGGCGCTGGCCGAGCTCACCAGGCGCTACTTCACCAGCCACGGGCCCGCCACCGCAAAAGACTTTGCCTGGTGGTCTGGCCTTGCTGCCGCCGATGTCAGGGCCGGGCTAGAGCTGAGCCGGTCGCAGCTTGAGATGGCCCGCGTGGATGGACACGTCTACTGGTTTGGGCTGGATGCACGGAAAGTCGCGATGGCAGCGCCGATCGCCCATCTGCTGCCCGCCTACGATGAGTTCACGATTGCCTATAAAGATCATACCGCCATCCTCGACGCGGGCTACCGTGACCTGGTCGTCGCCGCCTTCGGCACGGTGATCGTGATCGATGGTCAGATTGTCGGTGCCTGGAAGCGAGTCATCGAGAAGGACCGTGTGCTGCTGACGCTCAGCCCATTCCGAGCACTGACCGAGGCCGAAGACCAGGCGCTCAGCCTGGCCGTCCAGCGCTACAGCGCGTTTCTCGGGAAGCCTGTCGCGCTGGCGTAAGACAAGGTTTCGCCGGGCGGTGATCAGCTTGGGAGGTGTGGGAGCGGCGCCCCCACACCCCCACCTCAGGCGACCTCCCCAGTGAGCCCCCCTTACGTCCTCATCGAACCTAGCGATCCGCCGTCACGCGCACGATACTGTAGGGGGTGCTGGGCGTCGGGGGCGTGCTGAAGCGCGCATTGACGGCGTAGAGCGCGTTGCCGAACGCCGCGATGGTGGTGGGTATGTCGAAGTTCGGGCTGCTGATCGTCCCAGTCACCTGGCCGCTGCCGAGGTCGGGCGCCAGCTCCACGATCGCGATCTGGTTGAATTGGTTTCGCACGACGTAGAGCGTGCGCCCGCGCAGGAGCAGGCCGTCGCCAGCGCTGACCGAGGCGCCCCCCAGGTCGATCAACGTCGCGACGCCGGTCAGCGGCTCGACGCGATAGAGCGCGCCAATCGTCGAGTTGACGATGATCAGCGACTTGCCGTTTGGCGTCGCCTCGATGCCGTTGGCGTTGAAGCCGGCCACCTGCTGCCAATCGCCGCTCAGCGGGATGGTCTCGACGTCGCCGGGAGCCGCGAGCTGGCCGCCCGGGCCAAGCGGGACGCGGTAGTACTCCGCCAGAGCCGATTGGGTGAAGTAGGCCGCGTCGCGTGTGACGATCACGTCGTTGACGAAGGTGCCGGGCGCCGTGAGCGTGTACTCCTGCACCAGCGCGCCGGTGTCCGCGTTGTACACATACCCCTTGCCGGAGGGGCCGCCCGCGACAAAGATGTAGTTGGTGCGCGCGTCGAAGCTCAGGCCGACAGCCACGCGCCCGGGTTGGCCCGGAACCAGTATCCGGCCTTCGCCGGTGCGCAGGTTGGCGGCGTAGATCGCCCCGTCGGCGCGCGATCCGGAGTAGATCACGGGGCCGTGCCCGGTCACCACGCCCTCCGGCAGCCAGCCGTTCGGCAGAGCGATCACGTCGGGCCAGGTCGCGGCGGCGCGCGCGCTCGTTGGCGCCTGCGCCAACAGCACCGCAAATACCACCAGGCCCGCCAGCATCCAGGATAATCGTCGCATAGCATTCAACTCCTTCTCTCACTCGCAGCAGCGATACATACGACTGGGAGGCTCATGTACTGTACGAAGGGAGGCGCGGTGGGAGATCTGAGTCGAACATAACCGGCGTGAAATCGGCCAGGCTCACGGGCGATGACCAGCTCAAACGCGTGCGGCGCCGTGGGCGCGCCGTCATCCCGCCGATATCGTACTGGCCCTGGTTGCACGCTTTGGCTACACGTACTATATCAACTCTACCCGCTACGTAACGACGGATGACGCGCTGGTCGACTCGAACATGGTGTCGGTTGCGCCGCTGGCCTCGGGCACGCTGGTGATCTGGCGGATCAAGCCGGGCGATACGGTGCGCGCGGGCCAGGTGCTCGGCCAGGTTAAGCCGACGACTGGCTCGGCCTACAGCAATATCACCGCGCCGATCAACGGCACGATCCTGCGCGTCGACGGCAAGGAAGGCCAGGTTGTGGGCCAAGCGCAGGCGCTGGCGTATGTCGCAAACCTCAACGCCATGCATATCACCGCCTATATCGACGAGAGCGTGATCCATAAAGTCCATGTTGGGCAGCCGGTCGAGGTTACGGTTGATGCGACCGGTAGCAATGTCTACTCTGGCACGGTCAGCGAAGTGCTGCCGGCGACCGCTAGCTCGTTCGCGCTGATCCCTTCAAGCGACCGCTCGACGGGCAACTTCACCAAGGTATCTCAGCGTATTGAGGTGCACATCGACATCGGCGCAACCAGCGGAACCACGCTCTACCCAGGCGAGAATGCGTACGTGCGTATCCGCACGGTGTAAGGAGTAGATTGCTATGAAGCAGCGATATAGGCTACTTGTGTTGGCCGCGGTCGCCGGCGTGCTCGCGACTCAGCTTGCGGCGTGTGGAAGCGAACCATCCCCACCTGCGGCGGCTCAGCCCCAATCGACGAGCGCCGCCGCCCAGCCCGCCGCCGCCGCCCCGGCACAGGCGATGAGCGTTGGCATCAACGCCATCGGCGAGGTCAAGCCGGCCCAGGATGCGAACCTCACGTTCCAGGTGGCTGGCACGGTCGCGCAGGTGCTGGTCAAAGAAGGCGATTCGGTCAATCAGGGCCAGCTTCTCGCCGTGCTGGACACGCGCTCGTTCGATGAGAAGGTGAACCAGGCGCAGGCCGCGCTGCAAGTCGCCCAGGCCCAGCTGCAGAGCGCCCAGGCTCAGAAGCAAGTTGCGCTGGCCGCGCAGTCGGCCCTGACCGACCCGCCGAAGCCGGCGGTGCTGAGCGCAGCACGCGCTCAGGTGCAGGCCGCGCAGGTCGCGCTGAAGCAGGCCCGCACTGGCCAAAGCCAGAACGTGATCGCCGCCGAGTCTGGCCTGACGATTGCGGAAGACACCCTGCAGTCGACGAAGGACAAGCTTTCGCGCGCGAAGACCAGCGCCGACGCGGCGGTCGCGCAGGCTGTGCTCACGCTTCAGCAGGCCCAGGCGGCCTATGCCAGCGCCAAGAGCAATTGGGATTTCGTGCAGGAGACCGGCAAGAATCCGGCCAATCCAGATACGGTCAACCCAACTACCGGCAAGAAGACGCCGAATAAGCTCACCGACACGCAGCGGGCGCCGTACTACACCCTCTTTGTTCAGGCGGAGGCGGCGATGCACCAGGCCGAGCAGCGGGTTGAGCAGGCCCAGATCGACGCCGACCAGGCGCGCCAGGCTGAGATTGTGGGCGTGCAGACGATCGAGCAGCAGGTCACCCAGGCGCAAGCCGCGCTCAACAAAGTAGCCGTGCCCGCCGATCAGGATATTGTCGCGGCGGCCCAGGCCAATCTGGCGCTCGCTCAGGCGAATCTCGCGAATCTCCAGCCCGACCCCCGTCCTTCGGATAAAGCGCGGGTCGAGGCGACCGTTGCGGTGGCAGATGCGGGCGTGAACGGCGCGCAGGCCAATGTGGCGCAGGCCCAGGCTGCGCTTCAGCAAGCCCAGCTCAGCCGCGCGTACGCCGAGATTCACGCGCCCTACGCCGGCCAGATCGCTCAGGTCAACGTCGACCAATTCGATGCCAGCACCACCGTCGGCCAGCCGGCCATTCGGATGGTGGATCTGAGCAAGCTGCGAGTCGAGGTGCAGATTAGCGATGCCGATATCGCACAGGTGCAGCCTGGCCAAACGGTTCAGATCGGCGTTGACGCGCTTGACCTGGCCTATAGCGGAAAAGTTAGCTACATCGCGCCGGAAGCGACCGCGAGCGGCGCGGGGCGCAGCTACCTGGTGCGGATCGAACTCGACAAGCAGACCGGCCTGCGCCCAGGCATGCAGGTCAGCGTGGCGATCGCCGCCAGGTAGCCAGGGAGCGTTTGATGAGTATCGCACAATCGCTCCAGCCGGCGAACCCGCTCGCCCCCCAGCAGCCCGCGGCGCGCAGCTTTCTGGGGCTTGAGTATAAATGGCTGGTCGCCATCACGGTGATCTTTGGCCTCTTCATGGCCGTGCTCGACTCGACCGTGGTCAATATCGCGCTGCCCAGGCTGCAGGCCGTCTTCGGCGCCACGTTGAACGATATGCAGTGGGTTGTGACCTCCTACACCCTCGCGCAGACGGTCAGCGTCCCGCTGTTCGGCTACCTCGCCGATCGCTTCGGCACGAAGTGGATCTACATGATCTCGCTGGCGCTGTTCACCATCGCGTCGATGCTGTGCGGGCTGTCCTGGAGCGTCAACAGCATGATCTTCTTCCGGGTCCTGCAGGGCCTGGGCGGCGGCGCGCTGATGCCGATCGGCATGGCGCAGGTCTACGCGGTCTTCCCGCCCGAAGAGCGCGGGCGCAGCCAGGCGGCGATCGGTATCCCCGTGCTGCTGGCGCCGGCGCTCGGCCCGACGCTGGGCGGCTATATCATCCAGTACTTCAACTGGCAGCTTATCTTCTACCTGAATGTGCCGATTGGCATTGTCGGGCTGTTTATGTGCGCGATACTGCTGCGGCGCGGGCGCGTCAACGAGAACGCGCGGCTCGACATTCGCGGCCTGACGCTCGCGACGCTGACGTTCTCATCGCTGGTCTACGGGGTTGGCGAGGCTGCCAGCCTGGGGTGGGGCTCCGCGACCGTGATCGGGTTCGTCGGCTTCGGCCTGATCTGCCTGCTCGCGCTGGTCGTCGTCGAGCTGCGCACCGACGACCCGCTCTTGGATTTCAGCCTCTTCAAGAGCTGGAACTGGACCAGCGCGCTGTTGATCACGGTGGCCATGACGTTCGCCCTATTTGGCGCGCTGTTCCTGGTGCCGCAGTATCTGCAAGTGCTGCGCGGGCTGAACCCACAGCAAGCCGCGTTGGTGCTGCTGCCTTCGTCGCTGATGACGCTGATCGCGCTGCCGATATCCGGTCTCGCGATGGATCGCTTTGGGCCGAAATTGTCAATCTTGCTCGGCCTGGTGGCCCTGGGCATCGCAAATTATCTACTCTCGGGCCTGACGCTGACGACGCCGACGCGCTTGCTGCAGCTCTGGCTGATCGGGCGAAGCATCGGCCTCGGCTTCGCGAGCCAGCCGGCCAGCGTGATTGCGCTGAGCAAGGTGCCGCGCGCAAAGCTGGCGCGGGGGGCGTCGTTCTTCACAGTCCTTCGCCAGGTGTCATCAGCCTTCGTCACCTCGTTTCTGGCGACGTACGTCAAAAGTAGCACGACGCCGCACTACGCACACCTAGCCGAGCAAACGACTCAGTCGTCGCCGCTGTATGCCTATATGAGCGGCATAGTTGGGCAGGCGGCGGCGCAAGGGCGCTGGACGCTACCGGTGCAGGCGCAGGTGCTCCGGCAGGTAGTGATCCAGCTGCGTCTCCAAGCCACGATTATGGCCTACCGCGATGCGCTGCTGCTGATCACCGGCACGGTTCTGGTCGCGTTCGTGCTGGCCTTCTTTGTTGGCAATCCGCACGGCCGCAGCACTGCGCAGATCATGGAGTAAGTGCGGTGGGATGCGGCGCGCTGCGCGCCGCATCCCACCGCACTTACTCCATAGTGTCAGAGGCCAGGGATCAGGAACGTGGCATCGCAAAGCCGGCCTTATGGGATCGTGCCGTCCCGCGTGTCGCCCTGGGCCGCGCTAAAGTCGGTCGCGCTATCCTTGCCGGCGCCGCCGCTGAACCCATCGGCGCCCAGGCCGCCGGTCAGCGTGTCGTTGCCATCGCCGCCG
The DNA here is from genome assembly GCA_016717335.1 of Candidatus Ribeiella danica. Classification (GTDB taxonomy): domain Bacteria; phylum Chloroflexota; class Chloroflexia; order Chloroflexales; family Roseiflexaceae; genus Ribeiella; species Ribeiella danica. Next base: position 2,121,530 of record JADKFS010000001.1, on the reverse strand, counting down.
ACCAGCAGGTCGTTGCCGGCGCCCCCGCTGATCGTGTCGTTCCCGGCCAGGCCGAAGAGCATGTCCGCGCCGGCGCTGCCCGTGAGCGTCTCCTTCTTGCTGGTGCCGACCAGCACCTTGATCGTCGCCGTGGCAGCGCCGCCGTTGCCGTCGCTCACGGTGATGGTGATCGTCGCGCTGGCGGCGTTCTTCTGCGGGACGGCGGTGATGCGCACGGTGCGGTTGGCGCCGCTACCCGCGAGCACGATGTTGCCGCTCGGCACCAGGCTGGCGTTCGACGAGCTGGCGCTCAGCGTCAGGCTGTCGCCGTCCGCATCCGCCACCGCCAGGTTCATCGTGCCGGTCGCTGCGCCGCTGGCGCTGCCGCCCCCCGCCACCACGATCGTCGGCGCGGTGTTGACGTGCTCGTTGACGTCGGTGACGCTGATGACGAAGACTTTCTCGAACCACAGCCCGCCCGCGTCGGTCGAGCGCACGGCGACCAGGTAGCTGCTCTTGGTCTCGTAGTCGAGCGCGTTGTTGGTCTTGAGCGTGGCGCCGTCGACCGTGAACGCGGCGTTGTCCCCAAAGTTGGCCACCAGCGCGTACGTATGCGTGTCGCCGGCGTCCGGGTCGGTGGTGCTGAAGGTGCCGATGGCGCTGCCGATCGGGCTATTCTCGGCGACGCTGCCGTTGCTCAGCGCGATGTCGGTCGGCGCCTGGTTGGCCGGGTTCACGGTGACGCGACCGGTGAAGCTGTTATTGGTGGGCGCCGGGTCGCCCGTGCTGGAGCTGACGCTGGCGACGGTGACGATCGCGCCATCGTAAGGCGAGCTGATGGTCACTTGCGCATTCGCGCTGGCGCCGGCGGCCAGGCTGCCGACATTGCAGGTGACGGTGGCGTCGACCCGGCTGCATCCGGCGCTGGCCGAAACGAACGTGGCGAACTGCTGCATCTGCTCGGTGATGACCACGTTTTGGGCCGTGTCGGGGCCGGCGTTGCTGGCGACGATGGTAAAGGTGACGCTCTCTCCCACCACGACCGGGTCGCGGTCGGCGCTCTGGCTCACGCTCAGGTCGGCCGACGCGGGCGGCGGCGGGGGCGGGTCCTGCTGCAGCTCATACGCGCCGGTATCGCAGGCGGCCCCGTACGGGCGCGCGGCGCCACGCTGGTCGGCGGCCAGCGCCGCGCCGGTCTGGTCGGTGCAGCTGGCTAGCGGGACAGCGTTGACGGCCGGGCTGCTGGGCTGGAGCGCGATCGTCTTGGTGGTGCCGCTGTTGGTCTGCAGGCCGCTGGCGTCGAGGCGCGGGTCGGTGCTCGCTTTCGAGCCGCTGGCCTGGCTCAGGCCGCAGCTCGCGCCGCTGTCGATATTGTAGCCGCCGTCGGCGATCGAGCCGCCGCAGTTGGCGATGGCCGCGCTGCCGGCGATGATCGTGTTGCGCAGCGTGACGGACGCGCCGCTTGCGTTGCGAATGGCCGAGCCAAGGTCGGTCGCGCTGTTGCCGCTGAGCGTGCTGTGGATGACGGTCACGCTGCCGCGGTTGTCGATGCCGCCGCCGATCGAGCCCGAGCTATTGTTCGCCACCGTGCTGTTCACAAGCGTGAGCGCGCCGCCCTCGTTGCTCAGCCCGCCGCCGATCGCGCCGGTGCTGTTGTTCGCCACCGTGCTGGTGCGCACCAGCACGCTCGCGCCGGTATAGCTCCAGATCCCGCCGCCCGAGCGCGTGGCGCTGTTGCCGGTGAAGCTGCTGTCGCTCACCGTGGTTTGGCCATAGGCCATGATCCCGCCGCCCGAGTTGGTGACCTGGTTATCGCTAAAGACGCTGCTGCTCACCGTCAGCGGGCCGGTCGCTAGCAGCCCACCAGCGCCGGCGCCGCGGTTGCCCGAAAAGGTGCTGTAGCTCACTGCCAGTGAGCCGCCGTCGCTGGAGATGCCGGCGCCGCTGCCGCTGGTCGCGTCGTTATTGGTGAAGGTGTCGTACTGAGCGATCACCGTGCCGCCCTGGCTGTAGATGCTGGCGCCGCTCAGGCCGGCGCTGTTGGCCGAGAAGGTGGTGACGCCGACATCCAGGGTGTAGGCGCCTCGAAAGAAGATTCCGCCGCCGGTGCTGCTGGCGCTGTTGTTCGCAAAGCGGCTGCTGGTGACCGTCAGCGCGCCGCGGTCGCTGTACACGCCCGCGCCCTGCGAGGCGCTGTTGCCCGAGAACTCGCCCGACAGCATCACCGTGCCGTCCAGCGTGAACAAACCGGCGCCGCCGGCCGCATTGTTATTTGTGAAGGTGCCGCCGCTGATCAGCAGCACGTCGCCTGGGTTGAGCGGCTGGTTGTAGATGCCCGCGCCGCCCGAGGCGGCGCTGTTGCCGCTAAACGTGCTGTTCGTCACCGTCATATACGCGCCCTGGTTGAAGATCGCGCCGCCATAGGCGGTGGAGGTATTGTTGACAAAGGCGCTGTCGGAGATCCGCAGGATGCCGCGGTTGAAGATACCGCCGCCCTGCTGGTTGCTGCCGTTCGCCACCGTCAGGTGGTCCAGCGCCAGCTGAACGCCGACGTTGACCTGGCGCAGCACGCGCACGGCCCCGCCGCCGCTGATCGTCAGCTGCGCCGCGCTGGGGCCGCTGATCGTCAGGTCGCCGGCGATGTCGGGCAGCGTGCTGGCGAGCGCGATCGTGCCGGTGACGCCGAAGGTGATCGTGTCGGCGCCGCTGCCGGCCGCGCAGTCGCCGCCGGTCGTGTCGCCATCCGCGTTCGCGTTCAGGATGGCCTCGCGCAGCGTGCACTGGCCGTCGCCGGCTACCGCCGCGTCGGCGGTACTGTTGACGGCGATGGTGCTATCGGCCGCGGCCGGCAGCGGCCGGCCGAAGCCAAGGGCCAGCGCGAGCAGAGCCGCGATCAGGATCGGGCGCACGCCGCGCGCGCTGAACGGTTTGAGGCGCCTGGGTGTGGTGGTCATGGATTCCTCCTCTGAACGAGATCGGTATCAAATCCGCCAGCTCGGCCGGACTGCTAGAGCCCCGCGTTGGCAAACACCGTGACCGCGCCCGCGAGCACTTCGGGCTGGCCTACCAGCGCCGCCAGGCGGGCCGGGCCGCTCTTTGCCACTAGCGCGAGCGCGGCAAACGCGCTGGCCTGATCCTCAAACGCGCAGAGCGACGCGCCGGCGCCCGCGCCGCTGTCCAGCCAGTAGCACGCGACGAAGCCGGGAAGGTGGCGCAGCAGCGGCACACACCCATCCTCGATCTGGCGATTGAGCTCCGTGCTCGATGCGGGGTCGAACGTGTACCACTGCATCACAGCGTACATGCGGGCCTCCTTCAGCTCTCACCTTGCAGTGTAGGTGCGCGCGGGCGCCGCTTGCGGGAGCGCGGCGTTGCTCGCATTAAACCCGAAAAGCGCCGCTCTGCCATCGTAGAGCTCTACGATATTGCGCCCGGCGCCACTACGTATCTATTGGTCACACCCGCCCGCCGAGTACGTAGAAAACACAACGCCCGCGCTCGGCGAGCACGGACGTGGCAAGATCTCATCATGCAGAATGACCCCACCCCCTGCCCCCTCCCCTGGAAGGGGAGGGGGGGTGTCCTGTGGTGCTGCGGTGCGCTGCAGAGCAGCGCACCGCAGCACCACCACGAATCCCCCCCGCTCCCCGCAGGGGAGGGGGGGAGGGGGGAGAGGGGAATGGCGTCCGGATGCCTAATAAGGGGATAGCTACTCGGCGGTTGGCGCGGCCAGCCCTCTCTCGCCGGCCCAGGTTGCGACCTGCACGCGCGAGGTAAACCCGAGCTTGGCAAGGATGTTGCCTACGTGGGTGGTGACCGTGCGCTCGCTGACGACCAGCGCCTCCGCGATCTCGCGGTTGGAGTGGCCGCGCGCGATCAGCGCCGCCACCGAGCGCTCGCGCTCGGTCAGCCCGCCAAACTCGGCCTTCACCGCGCGGCGAGAGGCAATTGGCAGCTCGGCTGGAATGACCACTGCAGCCCGCCGCCGCAGGTGCTCGCGAAACGCTTCGTCGCGCATCGTGGCGGCCAACGCTTCGACGATGGCGCCCGCGGCGGCAAACGCCCGCTCGGCCTCGGCGGCGTGGTGCTGGTCGAGCGCCAGCTGGCCGAGGGCGGCATGCGCGCGCCACAGCAGCGCACGGGCGTCGATCTGCTCGCAGAGCGCGCGGGCGTGCGTCCAATCCGCACGGGCGGCTTCAACGTCACGGCGCGTGCGCTGGAGCGCGCCGCGCTGGTAGAGCGCGAGGGCCAGCTCGAGCCGGCTGCCCAGGGCTTCGCAGATGGCGATGGCAGTGCCGAACGCGCGCGCGGCATCGCCGGCAAGGCCCTGCGCGGCCAGCAGCTGCCCCTGCACGCGCCACGCCACCGCCTCATAGTGGCGCGCGCCGGTGGCCTGTGTCTGCGCTAACGTCTCGGCGATCAGCTGCGTGGCTTCGGCCAGGCGCCCCTGCGCGCAATACGCCTCCGCCAACAGCGCGCCCAGCTCCATCTGATAGACCCGGTTCTCGGTGCCGGCTACCAGGGCGACACACTGCTCGTACAAGGTGCTCGCTCGCGCCCACTCCTCACGCTGCGTGGCCAGCGCGGCCAGCGCCATCCTGCCCCAGCAGCGGGCGGTCATTTCAGTCAATCTATCGGCATCGCGCACCGCCGTCTCGCCTAGCGCGTGCGCGGCCTCCTCATGGCCAAGCGCTGCCTCCACGATGGCCAGGGTCTCGTGCGAGCGAATAACGACCCGGCGCTCGCCTAATTCGATCGCCAGCGCGGCGCAATCGCGCGCCAGCTGCACCCCCGCGCGTAGATCTCCGCGATAGTATGCCGCCTTCGCGCGTTGCAGCAGGTTCCACACTTCCCGGTAGAGCCATCCGGCCTGGCGCGCAGACTGACGGCCGCGCTCGGCAAATGCATCCATGTCCTGCCAGCGCCCGGTGTACCTTGCGCCTTCCGAGGCGAACAGATAGCCGAGCGCGGCGGCGGGCAGGTCACGCTTCGTCTCGCCGAGCGCTATGCAGCGCTGCGCCAGCTCCATGCCTTGCCCAAAGCGCGCCGAAAGCATCAAGGCGCTTGCCATGAAACTGTAGATGTAGCGCAGCGTGGCCGGGTCGTCGAGCGGTTCGCTCAGCCGGCGCGCGCGGTCGAGGTAGGTCATCGCCTGGGTGTACTGGGCGAGATAGATCGAATGACGGCCCAGCCAAAGCAGCGCGGTCGCGACTTCCTTCGTTTGGGTCGCGGGGTTCAATTCGGCGAGCGCCGCGTGCAGGTAGGCAGGGCCGCGCTCGTCGCTGATGTTCACATAGGCCGCGCCCATCTCGGCCTTGAGCACGGCCCGCCGCGCCGGATCGGTCTGCGCGTGCAGGGCGCGCGCATAGATTTCAAGCGCCTGCGGAAATTCGCCGCGCGCGTCGTGGACGTGGCCGATCGCCTGATCGATCGCCGCCGCGTGGTCGGGCTGCCCTAACTGCTCCGCGCAGTGGCGGGCGCGGGTGTAGTGGCTGAGCGCCTCGCCGTGCGCGTAGAGGCGAGTGGCGTTTTCCGCCGCGCGCTGCGCCCACTCCAGCGCCGGCGCCCACAGCCCGGCTTCGTAGCAGTGATAGGCGAGCTCACCGGCGTGCGAATCGAGCGCGGCAGCATAGCGATGCTCCAGCGCCTCGGCAACGGCGCGGTGCAGCGCCTTGCGCTCGCGCGCCAGCAGCGCGGCATAGATCGCCTGCCGAGTCAGCGCGTGCCGAAAGGCAAATCGCTCGTCGGTCTCTTCGAGCACCAGCTGCGCCGCAATCAGCTCCTTGACCTCCTGCAGCAGCTCGCTTTCGGAGTGTTGGGTCACGGCTTGCAGCACCCCGAAATCAAAGCGCTGCCCGGCCACCGCCGCGAGCGCGAGCACAGCGTGCGCCGCCTCGCTCAGCTGGCGGGTGCGCTGCTGCACGGCCACCTGCACCGTGCGCGGGATGTGCAGCTCGCGCAGCGGCTTGCGCGTCCAGGCGCCGCCCTCGCGGTAGATGTCGCCCGCGGCGATCAGCGACTTCAGCACCTCTTCGATGAACAGCGGGTTGCCGTCGGTCAATCCATACAGCGCGTCGAGAAACTCGGCCCGCGGCGGCTGGGAGAGCTCGAAGATCGCCCGCAGCAGGTCGGCCACGTCGGCGGGCGCCAAGCGCGGCAGCACCAGCTCGCTGACCAGCGGCATGCGATCCAGCGCCGCCAGCAGCTGATTCAGCTTGGGGTGGGTCTCGTCATCACGATAGGTCAGCAGCACCAGCAGCGGCTGGGCCGCCAGCTCACGTGTCAGGGAGAGCAGCCATTCGAGGCTGGTGTCGTCGCACCAGTGTAGGTCTTCAAAGATGAGCAGCAGCGGCTGCCCGGCTGTGGTTAGCTGCTGCACGAACTGCGTGCAGGCCTGAAACAGGCGTCGCTTCTCCTGCTCAAGCTCAAGCGGGGGCGTGGCTGTGAGGTTTGGGAGAGCGCTGGCCAGGTCGGGGGAGATTTTGGCCAGCTCCGCGGCCGCCGCGCCGAGCGCGGGCAGCAGTACGTCGGCGGGCCGCCCGCCACAGAAGGCGCGCAGCAAATCAATCAGCGGCGCATAGGGGAGTGCGCGATCTTGCTCGAAGCAGCGGCCCTGCACGCTGCGCGCGCCGCGCGCGGCGGCGATAGCCGTGACTTCCGCAACCAGGCGCGACTTGCCGATGCCCGCCTCGCCCGCGATCAGCGCGACGCGGCTCTGGCCGTCGCACGCCTGCGCCAGGAGGTCGGTGAGCAGCGCGAGCTGGCCGGCACGCCCTATCAGCGTGGGGCTGCTCACCGAGGGACTCCGCAGTGTGCTCATGGGGGCGATTATAGCACACCAGCGCGCTGGAGCGAGTAATAGCGTTGGGCAGGGCTGATGCAATGTCTTTGACCCCCCTCCCCTGCCAGGGGAGGGGGAATAGATCTGGCGTCGTGATGCGGTCGCGCGCCCCCGCGGGCGGGGGTGGGCCGCCACCCCCGCCGCCCCCCGGCCGGGGCTTGCGCCCCTGGACCCCAAAAAGAACCCGTCTCATCTGCAGCGATTGCTGCTCATGCCCAGCTGAATCCACATGCGTAGAGAGACAACACATCCGATCGGAATGGTGCTGGGCATCCCCCACGACGCTTGCATCTGGTACGCCATCATTTGCCGGAGGGGGGCCGGGGGAACCGGCGCGGGTTCCCCCGGGCGGGGGGCCGGTGGCGCAGCGCCCCGGAAAGAGTTCTCGCGCAGCGTGATGAACCGGCGCGGGTTCCCCCGGGCGGGGGGCCGGGGGCGCAGCGGCCCGGAGGAGACATGCTGTCGGCGCGACTTGGATCGGAGGCACAAGGGCGGCGCCGGCCTGCAAAAACCTGCGCGCGCCCATAGATATACATGCGCGCGATCTTGTGCTAGGATATTCATCACCGCTGAGCTCCCCCGCTCTCCTACTTGTTTTGAAGGCAAGAGGCTGACGATGAATCGTAAGGAACTCCCCTGGATCGCAGGCCTGGCAGCCGGTTTGGTTACGGTTGGCGTCCTTGCCGGGCTTTCTCGCCGCCGCTCGGCAGCTCTGATGGCGAGCGCCGCCAATCGCTTTCTGGCGGCGCTGACGCCGAAACAGCGTGCAGCATGTACCTTCGGTTTTGAAGATGAGCAGCGATTTGATTGGCACTTCCTTCCCCGAAGCAGGAAAGGGCTGCCGCTCAAAGAGCTTGACGCGCGACAGCGACAGCTTGCTCATGACCTTCTGAAGACCGGCTTGAGCCAGCGCGGCTACCTCAAGGCGACCAATGTCATAGCGCTCGAAGCGGTTCTGCGCGCCCTTTCGGGCCAGGCGGAGCGCGACCCTGAGCTGTACTACTTCACGATCTTCGGCATCCCGTCGCCGAACGATCCATGGGGCTGGCGCGTCGAAGGGCACCACCTTTCGCTGAACTATACGGTCGTGAACGGCAAGATGGTGGCGACAACCCCGGCGTTCTTTGGCGCGGACCCCGCCGAGGTCGGGCGCGGGCCGCGCCAAGGCTTACGAGTGCTCGGCGCGGAGGAAGACATAGCTCGCGAATTGCTCCTTTCGCTCGATCAGCAGCAGCGCGCCGTGGCTATCTTCGATAGCGAAGCGCCGCCCGATATTCTCACCGTAGCGACTAAAACGACCGATCCGCTCGCGCCTGTTGGCATTCAAGCAGGCCAACTTCGTCAAGGGCAGGTGAGCCTGCTGCTGCGGTTGCTGGAAGAGTACGCTGCCTCAATGCCGGCCAGCCTGGCGGCAGAGCGGCTAGAGCAGGTGCGCCGCGCTGGCCTGGAACAGGTTTGCTTCGGGTGGGCAGGCGGCATTGAGCGCGGAGAAGGTCACTACTACCGCGTACAAGGGCCCACGTTTCTGATTGAGTACGACAACACGCAAGATAACGCCAACCACATTCACACCGTCTGGCGCGACTTCAACGGCGATTTCGGGATAGACCTGCTGCGCGAGCATTACCGGGATACGCCGCACAAGCATTACAGCAGGGCGCAGAGTAGCTGAGCCACCATCGAAGCACCCAGCTGTGGGAGCGCTCCCCCAGGCGATGCCTAGCGCCCTCGCCGCCGCGCTGGCCGGGCAGCGCGCGTTGCAGGCCGAGCAATGGTTTCGAGCTGCTGCGGTTGTTTCAAGGCCGCTTCGTGCCGAAGCATCTGCCCAGGCCGGTCAACGTGAGCAGCCGACATTCAGGATTCAGGAGGCGCGTGGGGATCTCGCCTAGCTCCTTGATCCGGCCGACAAAGGGTGTGGGATACCCAAAGGAATACTGTTTGATCATGATTTCGGTAGCGTCATCTGGTTTTCGTAGTTTGTACCGATCGTTCATGTCCAGCGGAGCGTGTGCTTGACGACGTGCGGGGTGGTCGCAACCTCCAGGCTCGAGAACGCCTGCACCAGCCTGGCGCGCCCGCTATCCAGCCGATACACCCACATGCCCGCCGGTGCGGCGACGACGAAGGACACCATCCGCAAGACCTCGGCATAGCCGCGCGCCTGGGCCACGGCCTGCTGCAGCGCGCCGCTGGAGGCAATCTGCCGCTTATTCTCGAACAGCGCGAGCGGCGTGATCGCATCGTCAGCGTAGGCCAGGATGTCTACCCGGCCACGCGCGACCGATTTGTCGGCGGGGATCGGGCAGGCCACCTGCCGCCGGTAGGTCCAGCCCCAGGCGTCGAGCAGCGGGATGATCACGGCATCCTCGAACGCCTGCTCGATCGGACTCCACGGCCGCCCGGGGGCCAGGCCGCCGGCGATAACCTGCTCGAACAACAGGCGCACCAGCGGCTCGGGCGCGAAGCCGGTCATGCGGGTCAGCTCCTCACCATCCTGCAGCACCAGCACGGTCGGCGTGGCCATGACGCCATACTGCTCGGCCAGCAGCGGCGACCGGTCCACATCCACGCGCAGCGCCAGCACCCGGCCGGCATACTGCTCGGCGAGCCGGGCGACACCCGGCAGCAGCGCGCGGCTGGCGTCGCATCGTACCGCTCCGAATGTGATCATGATCGGCACGGTCGCTGCGCGCACGCGGCGCGCAAAGGTCGACTCGCCGACCATCGTCAAGGCAGTTGGAGCGGGCCGCGCACTACGCACAGGTAGACCTCTTCGCATGCTGCTTGGCCGCGCTGCGGAGCAGCGTATGGCCGACAATGCTAACCAATCACCCACGCAGGATCGGCCGGGTCAGGCAGGTTGCGCCGCCCTCGGCCTTGAGCGAGATCTCGTCGCCGCGGTAGGTCTGCACTCCGCAGCCGGCCGCCTCGAGGCGCGCCTGCGTGGCCGGGTTGCCCTGCAGCATCAGGCACTCGCCCGGCGCCAGGGCGAGCACGTTGGTGCCCATCGTGGCGACAAACTCAGCCTCGGGGCACTCGACCAGGCGGAAGCCGCGCCGCTCCAGCTCCTGCCAGAACGGGACCGGCAGCAGCGGCGGGTAGACCACCGCCAGCCGCGCGTCGACAATGCTGATCAGCGAGAGCAGGTGCAGGCAGGCCTCCGGCCCGGTGTAGTACGGCAGCTCGACCGGCAGCGTGCGCACGCCGAGCGGCGCCAGCGCCGCGCTGAGCTGATCGAGCCCGGCGGCGTTGGTGCGAAAGCCCAGGCCGACCGCCAGAGTCCGCTCGTCGAGCCATAGCAGATCGCCGCCCTCGGCGCGCGCGTCGCCCTCCAGCACCGCCAGGATGGGGATGTCGAGCGCGGACAGGCGCCGCGCGAGCGCCGCCTCTTCGCCGCGGCGCAGCGGCTTGCCCATGCGCAGCACGATCGCCCCCGCGTCGGTGATCAGCGCCGGGTCGAAGACAAATATCGCGTCGGCGCGATCGGGCTGCGGCTCGTCGTGGGCGATCACCTCGGCGCCGGCGCGGCGCAGCGTGGCGACCAAGGCGTCGTGCTCGGCCTGGGCCGCCCGTAGATCCGGGCGGGCGGCGTAGTGCCAGGCGGCCGGGTCGTCGACGGCGAACGCCGCGTCGGGGCGGCGCACGATCACCCGGCGCAGCGGGGCGTACATCGAGTGGCCCCCGTAGCGCGTGCTCATAGCTCTTCTTTCAGGTGTGAAATTGGGCCCCTGCATCGCCGCTCAGCTGCGAAGAGTGTGCAGCCTGGCTTGTTCTAATTCAATCAACCAAGGATGCCAACTGTAGCACACTTGGTTTATGATGTAAACTAGCTGCATCAGCCCTGCAAGGGAGCGGGGGGAATTTGAATTTTGGGGTATCTGCTTTATAATTGATCTATGCCTACCCCAATTTTAGCCACGAAACTGTATATCCCGCCGCCTCGGCCGAAAGCTGTCCAGCGCCCGCGCCTGATCGAGCGGCTGGACGAGGGCCTGCACCGCAAGCTGACCCTCATCTCTGCGCCCGCCGGCTTTGGGAAAACCACGCTGGTCAGCGAATGGGTCTCTGAAAGGATGAAGGATGAAGGCGGAAGCGCGAAAGAAGAAGCAACACTTCATCGCTCATCGTTCATCGTTCATCCTTCCAAAGTGGCCTGGCTGTCGCTGGACGACCGGGATAGCGACCCGACACGCTTTCTAACGTACCTTGTCGCCGCGCTGCAGACGATTGCGGCGACGGTTGGCGCAGGGGTGTTGACTGTGCTCCAATCGCCGCAGCCACCGCCTACCGAATCGATTCTGACGGCTCTGCTCAATGACATCACCACCGTACCGAACCACTTTGCCCTGGTCCTCGACGACTACCATGTGATTGATGCCAAGCCGGTTGACGCTGCCGTCACTTTTCTGCTTGAGCACCTGCCACCCCAGATGCACCTGGTCATCACCACCCGTGAGGATCCCCAGCTCCCGCTGGCCCGGCTGCGCGCCCGCGGCCAATTGACCGAGCTGCGCGCGGCCGACTTGCGCTTTACCCCCGCCGAGGCCGCCGGATTTCTCAAGGGGGTGATGGGCCTCACCCTCTCAGGAGAAGACATCGCCGCACTGGAAGCCCGCACCGAAGGCTGGATCGCCGGCCTTCAGCTGGCGGCGCTCTCGATGCGCGGGCGCGAGGACGTTGCCCGGTTCGTCAGGGCGTTCGCCGGCGACAACCGGTACATCGTGGACTATCTGGTCGAAGAGGTGCTCCAGAGTCAGCCCGAGCGTGTGCGGAGCTTCTTACTCCAGACCGCCATTCTCGACCGGCTGAGTGGCCCGCTGTGTGATGCCGTCAGCGGCCAGAGCGACGGCGTGGTGCTGTTGGATGCCCTGGAGCGCGGCAACCTATTTGTCGTGCCGCTGGACGATCAACGCCACTGGTTTCGCTACCACCACCTGTTTGCCGACGTGCTGGCCGCCTATGCGCTGCAGCAGCAGCCGGCGCAAGTCCCGATCCTGCATCAGCGGGCGAGCGCCTGGTACGCGAACAATGGTCTTCCCGCCGATGCGATTCGCCATGCGCTGGCCGCCAAGGATTTCGCGCGCGCGGCGGGCCTGGCCGAGCTGGCCTGGCCGGCAATGGACGGGCGTTTCCAGGCCGCCACGTGGCTTGGCTGGGCGAAGGCGCTCCCCGACGAGCTGGTCCGCGCCAGGCCCGTGCTCAGCGTTGCGTACGCCTGGGCATTTCTGAATGGCGGCGATCTGGAGGCCGCCGAGGCGCGCTTGTGGGATGCCGAGCGGTGGCTGGGCCCTTCGGCAGAGAGCAGTGAGCGGCCGGAAGCCCCTTCGGCCCGGATCGTAGCCGAGCTGGCCGCCGAGAGGGTTATCGTGGACGAACAGCAGTTTCGGACTCTGCCTGCGTCGGTCGCCACTGCCCGCGCCTACCTTGCCCAGGCGCGCGGCGATATTCCCGGCTCCGTGGCGTACGGTCGGCGGGCGCTCGACCTCTTGCCAGAGGGTGACCATCTCCGGCGCGGGCCGGCCGCTGCGCTCCTGGGGCTCGCCCACTGGGCGCGCGGCGACCTGGAGGCAGCCCACTGGGCGCTTGCCGACGCCATGGCTAATTTTCGGAGGGCCGGCAACCTGCATTTCGCCATCAGTGTCACCTCCGGTCTGGCCGATATCAGGACGGTGCAAGGCCGTCTCCGTGAGGCCGTCAGGACCTATGCGCAGGCCTTGCAGCTTGCGCTGGAGCAGGGCGAACCTCTGATCCGCGGCACGGCTAACCTTTATTTGGGGTTGAGCGAGCTATACCATGAGCAGGGTCATCTAGAAGCCGCCACCCAGCACCTGCTACGCGCCGAGGAGCTGGGCGAGCAAGCTGGGTTACCAGATTGGCGCTATCGTATGTGCCGCGCCCAGGCACGCTTCAAGGAGACCCAGGGCGACTTGGCCGGCGCGCTCGATCTGCTCGACAAAGCAGAACGCCACTATCGCAGGACGCCCGTACCCGACGTGCGCCCGCTCGCGGCATTGAAGGCGCGGGTGTGGGTGGCACAGGGCCAGCTGCGCGAAGCGCTCCGTTGGGTGCAGGAACAAGGTTTGTCGGCCGACGATGAGCTAAGCTTTCTGCGCGAGTTCGAACACGTCACGCTGGCGAGGGTGCTGATTGCCGAGTACATGCGCGCGCCTACCGACCGCGCCATTCGTGAGGCCGTGCGGCTACTGGAGCGCCTGCAGCAAACCGCAGAAGCAGCTGGAAGGATGGGCAGCGCGATCGAGATCGGGGTGGTGCTGGCGCTTGCCCGCCAGGCGCAGGGTAACCTTGCCCCGGCGCTCGTCGCGCTGGAGCGCGCCCTGAGGCCGGCGGAGCCGGAGGGCTACGTCCGCATCTTTGTCGACGAAGGGCTGGCGATAGCCCGTCTATTGTCCGCCGCCGCCGCGCAAGGAATGATGCCCGACTACATCGCGAAGTTGCAGGCTGCCTTTGCTGCCATTGAGGCAGAGGCACAGCCGCGCGCGGACAAAGCTGTTCTGCCCCCGGCCTCCTCTGCCCAGCCCCTGATCGAGCCACTAAGCGAGCGTGAGCTGGAAGTGCTCAGGCTGCTCGGAACCGAGTTGAACGGCCCGGAAATTGCCCGCCGACTCATGGTGTCCCTAAACACCATGCGTACTCACACCAAAAACATTTACAACAAGCTCGGGGTGAACAACCGCCGGGCGGCCGTCCAACGGGCTGAGGAGCTCGAATTGTTCTAACGAACACGCACACATCACCCCAGCCCTGGCAGGTTTATCGAACCGCCTGCCGGGGCTTTTTTATTTCCTCGGTGATGAGTAAACATCTGCGTAGGCTGTAAATCACCACATCAACCACCACATGTGGTGATGACGCCTCACCACATTCGTTAGTATCCTGTGGTGGAAGCAAAGAGCCAGCATAACCTGTTAAATAGTCAAAGAGGAGACAAACGATGACGGCCAAAGCTGAAAACACGTACAGGACGACCGCAAGAGTCGTGGGGGTAGTGTACCTCGCGGGGTTCGTCGTAGGCCTTGTGGGGGAAGGACTCATCCAATCAATTCTTGGCGCGCCGAATCACCTTTCCACGGTTACCGCGAACAGCATGCTGCTGGCGACCGGCGCGATACTCTGGCTGATGGCCGTCGTTGGCGACGCCGCTCACGGGGTTCTGATGTTCCCAGTCCTGAATCGACACAGTGAACGCCTGGCCATTGGCTACCTCGCCGCCAGGATCGTCGATGCCATCTTCATCGCCGTCATGGTTCTGTTCCTACTGCTTCAAATACCACTGGGTAGCGCGTACTTGAAAGCAGCAGCTCCCGACGCTTTCTATCTTCAAGCCCTGAGCGCTGTGTCCGTACAGGCGAGCCAGTATGCCTACCAGATCGGCATGAGCGCGCTTGGGCTGGCTGGTTTGATGCTTTGCTACACGTTGTACAAGGCGAAGTTGGTCCCGCGCTGGCTGGCCGTCTGGGGCCTGGTTGGATACGCGATCATCTTTTGCGGGATGATATCGGAAATCATGGGGTCCGGTTTGGGCCTGGTTTCCTCAATTCCAGGCGGCCTGTGGGAGGTGTTCATCGGGGTGTGGCTGATCGCTAAGGGATTCAACGCATCTGCAATTGTCCCCCAGGCGGCGAGAACCAGCAACCTGGCAGAACCACTTGTGCCATACCCGAATCAAGCACATTCGTGAACAGCGCCCAAGACAACGTAGTACAAGGCGGATAGCGGCTGGAATCTTGGAGAACGTGCGGCGGCCGGACAGACCCTGCCCCGGCTGCCGCAGGAAATAGACATTGACACATTGCCTCTGATTGCTACACATAATGGATCAATTAAGGAAGGATACACACATGGAAGCGATTGTCTATCACAGCTATGGTTCACCCGATGTTCTTAAGCTGGAAGAAGTTCAAAAGCCGGCCCCGCAGGGCGATCAAGTCCTGGTAAAAGTTCTCGCGGCATCGGCCGCCGCGGGCGATTGGCATCTACTGCGCGCCGACCCGTTCTTGACTCGCTTCATGTATGGGCTCCTCAAACCAAAGCACACGATCCTCGGCTCTGACGTAGCGGGGCGGGTTGAAGCGGTCGGCCGCAACGTAACGCAGTTTCAGCCCGGCGATGAGGTATTCGGGGACTTATCCCGGTGTGGGTTTGGCGCTTTTGCCGAGTATGTATGCGCTCCTGAAGATGCATTAGCGCTGAAACCCGCCAATCTGACGTTCGAGCAGGCCGCGGCCGTGCCTGTGTCGGCAGTCACCGCCCTGCAGGGCCTGCGCGACCAAGGGCAGATTCAGCCGGGGCAGAAGGTGCTGATCAATGGTGCGTCCGGCGGCGTGGGCACATTTGCGGTGCAGATTGCCAAATCATTTGGGACGGAAGTCACCGCCGTATGCAGCACGGGCAAAATGGCAATGGTGCGCTCGCTTGGCGCCGACCATGTCATTGATTACACGCAAGAAGATTTCACCCAAAATGGCGAGCGCTACGACCTGATCCTTGCTGCGAACGGGTATCATCCGATTTCAGCTTATCAGCGTGCCTTACGCCCCCAGGGCAGGTATGTGATGACCGGAGGTTCCACGGCGCAAATGTTCCAAGCTATGCTCCTCGGCCCCTGGCTATCGAGGAACAGCCGCCAGAACATGGGTAACATGCTGGCGAAACCCAACCAAAAGGATTTGATCTTCATGAAAGAGCTGATTGAGGCCGGCAAAGTGACACCGGTCATCGATCGACGTTTCCCGCTGCCTGAGGTTGCAGACGCGATTCGGTATCTTGAAGCAGGACACGCCAACGGAAAAGTCGTCATAACTATTGATCGCCAGTGACAGACGTGCTATAAACATTGTGCTGCTCGAAACAGGCGCGCTCCACTAAATAACTGTTCCGCTGGGGAGGTCGGGCGGGCCTTCGGCGCCTCCTGACCTCCCCACCACTGGGCTAGCTAAAAAGCGAGAGCCTCTATACGGAGGGCTTGGTGATGGACAATGCGCCGATCACGCTGTCACAGCTCCTTGAGCAAAATCCGCTGTTTGCATCCATAAGCGTCGACGAGGCCAGCTATCTCCGCTCGGTCGGGAAACAGCACACCCTCGCGGCTGGCGAGCAGTTGTTTGCCAGCGGTTCGCCTGGGGATGCGTTGTTCATCGTGCTGGATGGAACGATCCATATTCTGATGCCGTCCCAGGACGGGGATGTGTTTGTCGAGCGCTTTCAGCGGGGCGACCTGTTAGGCGAGATCGCGGTCCTCGACGATCAACCGCGCACTGCCACCGCCATCGCGGCTGCCCCGAGCGTGCTCCTCGTCATTCAGCGCGACGACTTTCTCGCGTTCTTGGAGCGCTTTCCCAGCTATCGGCAACGCCTAATCACCATCCTGGTCCAGCGGCTGCGCCGGACATCGGATCTGGTGGCGGAAATGCTCACGGCTGAGAGTGGGGTCGTCTTGCCACCCGATCAGCGTGTTGCGCCGAGTTTCCAAACGACGATTGTCGGCTATGGACGGTACGGCAACTACTACATTGGGCCGAAATACGCCAAGCGGGGCTTTCCCTGGGAGGTGGTCAGCGTGGTTGATCCGCTGCTGACGCGCGAGCGATTTGCCGTGAGTGTGCTCGGGCGGAACCGGCTCGACACACTGCTCTTTCGCTCGTTTCAGGAGTGGTACGACGGCTACTTTGCACAGCTTGCGCCCGATCAACGCGCCAAACAGGTGGTGGAAATTCCCTTGAAGCCAGATCTCATCTACGATCAGCTGATGCAGTATATCGATGTCGGGGTCAAGCAGCTGATCTTGCCTAAGCCAGTCGTGATGAACCAGGCGCAACTCAGCCGCCTGATCGAACGGGTTGCCCGCGATCAGATCAAAGCGGCGGTGGCGTCGCAATGGTATTACTCAGATTTCCCGCGCATTATTCAGCGCGAACTGCAGCGCCTGGCCGCCGAACAGCGCATTGGCCGAGTGAATCGCGTCGAGATCGAATTCTCGAAAGAGCATGGGCTGGCCTATGCGACTCCACCGCCCTTGCTGGAGCTACCGCACATGCTGCAACTTCTAGATGCAATTGGTTTGGTCGACGCGACGCAGGATACCCCAGATATTGTGGGGACGCAGACGATGGTTGGGCTCACATATCATCCGAAACACATCACAGACGGGGTGTATGTTCGCGCGAGCACCGACTACCACCCGACAGACGCCCAGAAACACAAATATCCCAATTGGGACTACCAAAAACGAATGTTGACCGTGTATTTTGACGACGATCCGACCATCCCGCGGCTAATGATCGATTTCTGGATCAAATTTATTCGATCGGGTGATATTGCAATTCGCCCCGGGCAGCTCCGAATATACGACTCTGGCTCCAGCGAGCCACGCTACCTAGAGCTGCATTTTGTGGAAGATCAGCTGTTGACCATGAATCGCACGATTTATGAGACCTTTACCGGATCATTCGAACAATTCCAGCGCGATCCACGGGTATTATCACTCGAGCGCTACCGTGCCATCGGGGAGCACCTGATGGCGATCCAGGAAGCCTGGGACCGATGTAAGACGTAGGGATTTTCGAATGGGGAGGTCAGGAGGGACCAAAAGCCCCTCCTGACCTCCCCTCCACAATGCGCACGCACGTCGTTAGTAGTCTGCCCGGGCAGCGTTGATGGGCTCAACAAGGTCAATGCACGATCGACTCTCGCCTGCCTTCGCGGTACCAGCTGCCGCTTTAGCTATGCGCCGCGCTGTATGAAGAAGATGCTTGGAGGGCCTTCGGCCCTCCAAGCATCCCGTTACATCACTGTACTGGTGTGTACGCGGTCGCTTGTAGCGGGCGTGCCCGGCGTGGGGTTCCGGCGCCGGCGGGATGTGCGGCTAAGGGAATTGCCAGGCGCCATCCTTCGATCGGCGGAGCGGCCTACTCGACGGCGCTGTGCAGCTCCGCAATCAGGTCGCGTGGGTCGAACGGCTCGGCCTTGAGCAAGGGCCGCCCCTCTGCAGGCCGACCGGCCGCCCGTCGATCGTGACGGCGAAGCCCAGCAGCTCGCGGTAGAACGTCGTGGCGCGCTCGAGGTCGGCGACCCGCAGGTGGACGTGGCCGATCCGGACTGACGGGGGAAGCGCTGTGTTATTCATGACAAATCTCCTTAGGCATGTTTCAATTCTAGGGATATCGACGTGCCCCTGTACGGGCGCGATCGATCGCGCCCCTACGCCTCTAGGGATATCGCCGTGCCCCTGTACGGGCGCGATCGATCGCGCCCCTACGCCTGTGGGGCAATGAACGGTCAAGCTCGATTGAACCATGTCTTACTGTTTAGAACGGCTTGACGATCATCAGGGCCAGGACGACGGCGACGACCGCGAGCTCGGCCGCCACGATCGCCGCTCCGCTGCGACGGCGGGCCGCCGCTCCTGGGGCAGCAAAGCGCGGCTTTTCGGCGGCGGGGGCGTCGGCCTGGGTGGCGGCGTTCGCGAACAGCAGAAAGCCGGCGATCCAGAACATCGCCTCGCGCTGGTAGCCCTGGTCGATCATCCCATCAGATGTGCCCCGTAGAAGCTGTGTCTATTACAGCACGCCGGCAGGCGAAAGATAAGATCACCGGGCGATCCGCGAGCGATACAAAAGTGATACAATCCCCGGACCTATGCTATAGCTGTGAGCAAAAACATTGAGCCAGTACGCAAGAACGAGACGCCGTTGTAATGCGATCCGTCTTACTGCCGACTGGCTCCTGCGGACTGCGCACTGCTATGGGTTCAGGCCGAGGAGGAGACGATGGGCGCTCCTGCATCCTTCGGGGGCTGGCTCAAGCTGCGCCGCAAGGCCCTGGATCTGACCCAGGATGGGCTGGCGAGCGCGGTGGGCTGCTCGCTCGTGACGATCCGCAAGCTCGAGTCGGACGAGCGCCGCCCATCCCGCCAGATCGCCGATCGGCTGGCCGACTGCCTGCGTATCGCGCCGGGCGAGCTGGCGGCCTTTATCGGCATGGCCCGCGCCGAGCCGTACCTCGACCCGGCGCCCGCGGCCGACCAGGCGCCGGGCCGCGCCTCCCCGTGCGCGCGCAGCAACCTGCCCATGCCGCTCACCCGTCTGATCGGTCGCAAGCCGGAGGTTGCGGCCCTGCGCGGCGCCCTGCTGCGCGGCGACACGCGCCTGCTCACGCTGGTCGGCCCGCCGGGGATCGGCAAGACCCGCCTGGCGCTGCACGTCGCCGGCGTGCTGCGCGACGCCTTCGGCGATGGGGTCTATTTCGTCGATCTGTCCGCGGTGCGCGACCCCGACCTGGTGATCGGCGCGATCGCCCAGGCGCTCGGCCTCCAGGAGCTTAGCGGGCGGCCGCTTAGCGAGAGCCTGCGCGACTACCTGCGCGATCGCCGGCTGCTGCTGCTGCTCGACAACTTCGAGCAGGTCGTGGACGCGGCGCCGCTGGTCGTCGACCTGCTGGAGGGCTGCTCGGGCGTCAAGACGCTGGTGACCAGCCGCGCCGCCCTGCGCGCCCGCGGCGAGCAGGCGGTCCCGGTCGCCCCGCTGCCGCTGGTCGAGCCTGCCGAGGCGTCGGCGGTGCGGGTGGTGGCGCAGAACCCGGCCGTGGCGCTGTTCGTGGAGCGCGCCCAGTTTGAGCCACGCCCTTGGTGAGACTATGAACGGGAACCGGAACGCGACCGACCACGTCGAGCTGCTGCAGCGGCGGCTGGACGAAGAGACGCGCCGCGCCGAGAGTCTGCGGCGCGTGATCGAGTCGATCAGCGGCGAGCTGGCGCTCCAGCCGCTGCTGACGCGGATCATCCAGTGCGCGGTCGAGCTGATCGGCGCCGACGACGGCGTGATCGGCCTGGTGATCGAGCGGTGGGACGGGCCGGTCGTGCGCGCGGTCGCCTCGTTCAACATGCCCCAGCTCGCGCTCGGCCAGGAGATCGGCCCGGGCGTCGGCCTGTCCGGGATGGTGCTGCAGGAGCGCCGCCCGATCCGCCTCAACAGCTACAGCGACCTCAGCCAGCCCGCGCTGCCCGAGCCGGACGACTACGCCGTGATCGGCATGCCGATCTGGTGGGCCGGCCAGATGATCGGCTTTTTCGGCATCGGCGCCGCCCCGCCGCGCCGGCTGGACGAGGAGGATGTCGCCACGCTCGAGCTGTTCGCCCGCCACGCGGCGATCGCGATCGAGAACGCGCGCCGCTACGAGCAGGAGCGGCGCCGCACCGAGCAGCTGGCCCTGGTCGCGCGGATCGGGCGCACGCTCACGGCCGATCTTCCGCTGAACGAGCTGCTGCAGAGCGCGGCGGATGCGATCCACGAGCTGCTCGGGTATGAAAACATCGGCATCCCGCTGATCGACCCGGCCGACCCGACGATGATGGCCCTGCGGGCCTTCGGCGGCGGGTATCGCTCGGCGGTGGGCGGCGAGCACTACCTGCCGGTCAGCGCGGGGATCATGGGCGCGGCGGTGCAGACGCGCCAGGTGCAGCTCGTCAACGATGTGGCGGCTGACCCGCGCTACATTCTCCCCCCCGGCGCGGCCGACATCCGGGCCGAGCTGGCGGTGCCGATCCTGAGCGGCGATCAGGTGCTGGGCGTCCTGAACGCCGAGAGCAGCGAGCGCTTCTCAGCCCAGGATGCCGCCACGCTCCAGATCGTCGCCGATCAGCTCGCCGCGCCGATCGTGAACGCGCGGCTGTTCGCGGCCGAGCGGCGCCGCACCGCCCGTATCGCCGCGATCAACCGGATCGGCCGCCTGATCACCAGCAGCCTCAGCCTCCCCGAAATTCTCCAGACCGCGGTCGAGGCGATCGCCGGCCAGCTGCACCTCGCCCATGTCGCGGCCGATCTGATCGACCCCGCCAACCCCGAGGTGCTGGTGCTGCTGGCCCAGGCCGGAGCAGGGGCCGCGCGGGTGCCGATTGACTACCGCCAGAGCATCCACGCCGGAATCATCGGCGCGGCGGTGCGCGCGCGCCAGCGCATGCTGGTGAACAATGTCGCCGCCGACCCGCGCTACCTTGCGGCGCTTGGAAGCAGCGCGATCCGCGCGGAGCTTGTGGTGCCGATCAGCATCGGCGACCGGCTGATGGGCGTGCTCAACATCGAGTCGGAGCGGCCGATCAGCCACGAAGATGCCGCGGGGGTCGAGATCATCGCCGACCAGCTGGCGGTGGCGATCGAGAACGCGCGCCTGTTCGCGGACACGCAAGCCGCGCTTGACGCGACCCGGCTGCTCTACGAGACCAGCCGGCGCACCAGCATTGCGATGAGCCTCGAGGCCGTGGTCGCGGCCTACCTCGAGCAGGTCGCCGCGCGAGGACGGTACGCCTGCTCGGTGGTGCTGCACGAGGCCGACGACGCCGGGCAGTGGGTCGGCGCCACGATCCACGGCGTCTGGTCGCCGCAGGCCGGCTTGAACCTGACCGAGACGCGCGCCCCCTACACGGCCCAGGCATTCACGCCCGCGATCGACGCCGGTCAGACGATCACGATCGCCGATGTGACCGCCGACCCGCTGGTCTCGGCCGCTCTCCGCGAGCAGCTGCTGGCGAGCGGCAACGCCGCCATCACGCTGATCCCGCTGATGGTGCGCGGCCAGCGGATCGGCCTGGTCTCGCTGGTCGCCGCGCAGCCGCACGCGTGGTCGGAGGCCGAGCTGCAGCCCTACCAGATCACCGCCGCGCTGCTGGCCGCGGCGATCGAGAGCCGCCGGCAGCACCTGCTGCTGGCCGAGCGCGGGCAGCAGCTCGCGGTGCTGGAGGAGCGCCGCCGGCTGGCGCGCGAGCTGCACGACTCGGTCACGCAGTCGCTGTTCAGCATGAGCCTGCTGGCGCAAGTCTTGCCAGAGCTGTGGGAGGTCGACCAGCCCGAGGCGCGCACAGGCCTGCAGCAGATCCGCGATCTCACGCGCACTGCGCTGGCCGAGATGCGCGCGCTGCTGGTCGAGCTGCGGCCGGCCGCGCTGGCCGACCGAGGGTTGGCGCACGCGCTCCGCGAGCATGTGACCGCGTTCGAGCAGCGCACCGGCCTATCGGTCGCGCTGGAGGTGGCCGGCGATTGCCCGCTGCCCGCGCCGGTCGAGCAGGCTTTCTTCCGCATCGCGCAGGAGGCGCTGGCCAACGTCGCCCGGCACGCCCAGGCCCGCCGCGTCCGCGTCACGCTGCGCGGCCAGGCGCCGGTGCGGCTGCAGATCGCCGACGACGGCCGGGGCTTTCGGCCGGGGCAGGTCGGCGACGGTCGCTTCGGCCTGCTCTCGATGCGGGAGCGCGCGGCCGCGGCCGGCGCGTGGCTGCAGGTCCGCTCGGCCGCTGGCCAGGGGACCGAGATCGTCGTCGAGTGGCCGGCGCCCGACCAGGGCGAGCAGCTCGCAATCGGTGAACTCACCGGCTAAAGGAGCGCGATATGAGCCCAATTCGCCTGCTGATTGTGGACGACCACGCGATCGTTCGGCAGGGACTGCGAGCAATCATCCGCGTCACGCCGGATCTGGAGCTGGTGGGCGAGGCGGATGGTGGCCGTGCAGCGGTGGAGCTTGCGGCCGCCCTGCGGCCGGATGTTGTGCTGATGGACCTGCTCATGCCGGATCTGGACGGCGTCGGGGCGATCGCGCAGATCAAGCGCGCGCGGCCCGCGACGCGCATCGTTGCGCTGACGACCTTCTCCGAGGCCGAACTGGTGCTGGGCGCCGTCCAGGCCGGGGCGGACGGCTACCTGCTGAAAGATGTCGACGTCCAGGAGCTGGCGCGGGCGATCCGGGTCGTCCACGCCGGCCAGCCCTACCTGCACCCCGAGGCCACCCGCCACCTGCTGCAGGCGACCGCCCGCCCCGAGCACCCCACCGAGCAGCTGACAGGCCGCGAGCAGGCGGTGCTGACGCTGGTCGGGCGCGGCCTGACCAATCGCCAGATCGCTGATACGCTGACGATCAGCGAGAAGACGGTCAGCGTCCACGTCAGCAACATGCTGAGCAAGCTCGGGCTGGCCAGCCGCACCCAGGCCGCGCTGTATGCGGCGCGCATCGGCCTCATCCCCGCCGGCGAGCTGGGCTCGTGATCCATTTTGCTGGGAAGGTCTGGAGGAGCTTCGCCCCTCCAGACCTCCCCAGGTGGGGTGTGGTGCGGGCTGCGCGCCCCCGTGGCCCTGCGGGTGGTGGACCCCAACCAGGAGGCTGGGGCCGGGGGCGCAGCGCCCCGGGAGAAGGGGATGGAGGGGCGTTCAATTGAACGCCCGTACGATTGCAGGAAAAAGCTTACACGTAAGAGCGGTGTGGAGCGGCCGAAAGCCGCTCCACACCGCTCGCTGGCAGTCTTCGCTACTCAGTCAGTGAGTGTCAGTTCCCTTTCGCTGGCTACGGCGCGACTTTGCGCAGCGGACCCTGATCCGGCTTGAACTGCCTGGTGCTGAGAACCTGGATGCCCGCGATGTGATCGCCGTCGAAGGGGGTCACGGCGTCGGTGCAGCCGGCCTTGGCCGCATCCTGCGGGTCGCTGAACCATAGCCCGAGGTGGAACGTGTGGACTGGGGCGAAGGCCGGGTTCTCGGACGCGTCGGGGAACGGCTGGTCGGTGTGGACCACCGGCGCGGCGGTGCTGCCCGGCGCGATCGCAAAGGTCTCGTCGTTGAAGCGCCCGATGAAGCGCTGATGCCCGTTCCCGGCTGAGTTCGTCTCGATCTCGCCGTTGTACCAGCCGATTCCGAACGGCTTGTCCGGGACCTGGAGGACAAAGAAGCTATAGGTCGTGTTGGGAGCGAGGTGCGACACTTTCAGGTCGAGGATCTCCACCGGACCCAGCTCGGTGACCTTGACATCGCCGGAGGCCTTCGGCAGGCACTTCGCGGCCTCCGCGGCGGACGAGCGTACCATGTCGAACTTGAACGTGCGCGACTTGGCCGCCGCCGTCCCAACGACAAGTGCCATCATCATCAGACTCAGCGTTAGCGCAAACAGGCGCCGGTGCGATCGCAGCAAGCGAATTGTCATGTCCGTCCTCCTTGTAGATAAGCCTTAGAACATACGATCTCGACAGGTTGCCGGCGAGTCGTCACGCGTAGTATGTCATGGAGCCGCGCCCGGGTAATCCACTGATTGGCGTAGGGCCTCGTAAGGGAAATGTGTATGGCCGAATAGTTAATCTTCCTGCCGATCGCTTTCGCATGATAAACTGGGAACAGCACTTCTGCCCGATACCGCCGATACCGCCACGCCGGCCGAGCATCGGCTGGCCCGTGCTCGCGTGTACGTCACCCGAGGAGAAACCAATGCATGACCTGCTTCAGATGACAGCCAAGCGCGCGCTCGACTACCTGGACGGCCTCGACCGGCGCGGCGTCATGCCAGCGCCCGAGGCGCTGGCCCGGCTGGCCGAGCTCGGCGGACCGCTCCCCGACGCGCCGACCGATGCGGCCGAGATCATCGCTCTGCTCGACCAGGCCGGCTCGCCGGCGACGGTCGCCTCGACCGGCGGGCGCTACTATGGCTTTGTGATCGGCGGCACGCTGCCGGCCGCGCTGGCGGCGAGCTGGCTGGCCGCAGCCTGGGATCAGAATGCGGCGACGGCGGTTCTCTCGCCTGTCGGCGCGGCACTGGAGGCGATCACGCAGGGCTGGCTGCTCGATCTGCTGGCGCTGCCGCCGGAGGCCGGTATCGGCTTTGTGACCGGCGCGACAATGGCGAACCTGAGCGCGTTGGCCGCCGCCCGGCATGCGGTGCTGGAGCGCGCCGGCTGGGATGTCGAATCACAGGGGCTGTTCGGCGCCCCGCCGATCACCGTGATCGTCGGCGACGAGGTTCACGTCAGCGTGCTGAAGGCGCTGAGCCTGCTGGGGCTGGGGCGCGAGCGGATTGTGCGCGTGCCGGTAGATGGGCAAGGGCGCATGCGCCCCGCGGCGCTGCCGGCGCTTGCAGGCCCGACGATCCTGTGCCTCCAGACCGGCAACGTCAACAGCGGCGCATGCGACCCGGTTGACGAGCTGTGCGCGATCGCGCACGACGCCGATGCGTGGGTGCACGTCGACGGCGCGTTTGGGCTATGGCTCGCAGCCGCGCCCGAGCGGGCGCACCTGGTTCGCGGGCTTGCCAACGCCGATTCGTGGGCTACCGACGCCCATAAGTGGCTGAATGTGCCCTACGACAGCGGCCTGGTCATCTGCCGCCGGCCGGAGCATCTGCGCGCGGCGATGTCCGTCAGCGCGGCCTATCTGGAGCAGCAGGATGTGCGCGGCGAGCCGTACCAGTACACGCCTGAGATGTCGCGGCGCGCGCGCGGAGTCGAGGTCTGGGCGGCGCTGCGCGCGCTCGGGCGCGCGGGCGTGGCCGATTTGATCGAGCGCAGCTGCCGGTACGCAACACGCTTTGCCGAAGGGCTGCGTTCGGCTGGCTACCAGGTGCTGAACGAGGTGGTCAGCAACCAGGTGCTGGTCGCATTCGGCGATGCCGAGACCACGCGGCAGGTGGTCGCCGCGATACAGGCCGAGGGCGTCTGCTGGTGCGGCGGTACGGTCTGGCAGGGGCAGGCGGCCATGCGGATCAGCGTCTCCTCGTGGGCGACGACCGAGGAAGATGTCGAGCGCAGCTTGGCGGCAATGCTGCGGAGCGCCGCGACGGTTTGAGCGCGTGCTCGCCTGGCCGCAGGTCGCCAGCGATGCCTCTTTCAGGGGAGGGGTGTGTCCGGTGGTGCTGTGGTGCGCTGCAGAGCACGCACCACAGCACCACAACGAATCCCCCCTCTCCCGCTGGGAGAGGGCAATCGACCTCGGCGCCCTCAGTCGATCGGCTTGAGGTTCGCCACGATCGCCGCCCGCTGCGGCTCAAGGAACGGCGCCAGGACGACCTTTTCGCCCAGCGCGGCCTCGTCCTCATCGACGGCGAACCCCGGCCCATCCGTGGCGATCTCAAACAGGATGCCGTTCGGCTCGCGGAAGTACAGGCTGCGGAACCAGTAGCGATCCACCTTGCCGCTGTTCGGAATGCGCAGGCTGTTCAGCCGTTCCGCCCAGGCGTCATACTCCTCAAAGGTTGGCGTCCGGAAGGCCACATGATGCACGCCGCCCGCGCCGGACCGGCTGGCCGGCAGGCCGGGCTGCTCGGCCACGTGCAGCTCGGCCGCCGCGCCCCCCGGGCCCATCTCATAGACATGCACGGTGTGCGTGGGGTTCTCCGGGTGCAGGTACGTTCGCACCGGGCGCATGTTCAGCGCTTGCCGGAGCACTGTATCGGTCGGCTTGAGGCTGGGCACGCTCAGCAAGATTGGGCCGAGGCCGCGCACCTGGTACGCGGCTGGGACGGGGCTGCGCTCCCAGGGATGCGCAGCGCCCAGGCCGCCATCGTCCACCAGCGCCAGGCGCTGCCCCTCCGGGTCCTCGATGTCGAGCGTCAGACGACCGTCGCGCTCCGTGATCTCGCCGGCGACGACCCCGCGCTCGCGCAGGTGCTGCGCCCACCACTCGATCGCGTCGCGCCCGGCAACCCGCAGGTGCGTGCGCGTGATCGCCTGCGTGCCGCGCCGCTCGCGCGGCACCGGCCAGTCGAAGAAGGTGAGATCGCTCCCCGGGCTGCCCTTCGCGTCGGCGTAGAACAGGTGGTATGCGCTCACGTCGTCCTGGTTCACGCTGCGCTTCACCAGGCGCATCCCCATCGTCTGCGTGTAGAACTGGTAATTTTGGCGGATCTGCGCCGAAACCGCCGTCAGGTGATGAATGCCGATCAGGTCCATGGAGTCCTCCGTATGGTGTACGCCATCAGGCGTGCCTGCTTATCAATGGTTTCAGCTGACTCTAAAGCTCGGGAGGAGCTTTCGGGATGGCGAAGCCCTCCCAAGCCCCTCTCCCACGTCTGGTTACGCGTCCCGATCTGGCCTGGCGCTTGCGTGGGTGCGCAGCCAGGCGGCGGCCGCTTCTACTTCGGCCTGGTTGAGCGCGTGGTTGCCCGGCTCCCAGTGGAGTGTAACATCTGCGCCGGCCTGCCGCAGCAGCTGCGCCAGCCCTTCGGTCTGCGCCGGCGGGATCAGCGCGTCGAGCTGCCCCGCGCCCATGAACACAGGCACGCCGCGCAAATCCGGCAGCTCTTCCGGCACGAGCGGGACCATCGCGTGGAACAGCACTGCCCCCGCCAGCGCCGCCGGGTGGAGCAGCAGGGCGCTTGCCGCAATATTCGCGCCGTTCGAGTAGCCGACCGCGATCACTCGCCGCGGATCGACCTGATATGCTGCGCTCGCGGCGGCGACGAATGCGGCGAGGTCGTCGGTTCGCCGCCGCAGGTCGTCGAGGTCGAACACGCCTTCCGCCAGCCGGCGGAAGAACCGCGGCATACCGTTTTCGAGCACCTGACCGCGCGGGCTGAGCAGCGCCGCCCCTGGATAGAGCGCCCGCCCCAGGTCGAGCAGGTCGTGCTCATTGCCGCCGGTGCCGTGCAGCAAGAGCAGCGTTGGCGCGTCGTCGGTGCGAGCCGGGATGAACTGGTGCTGAAAGGCAAGCGTCGATTGGTCCATATCTCTTATCTCCTCATATGGTGTATCCACTGTGTGTCGCCTCCTGAGTTTAGAGCTGAACTGTTGGGTCAAAAAATTACGTCCGAAGCCCGCGGTCGAGCTTGCGCAACAGCCGCAACAGCTCACGCTGCTCGTCGCCCGACAGCGGCGCCAACAGCTCGGCGATCAGCGCTTCCTGCTGCGGTACCACTACATCAAAGAGACTCTGCCCACGCTCGGTTAACGAGAGACAATTAGTGCGGCCCTTGGGTCGCCGTGTGATCAGGCCCTGCTGCTCGAGCTTGCCGAGCAGCTGCGAGATATTGCCTTTGGTCACCAGCAGAGCATTTGCCAGCTCCTGCTGGGTCAAGCCCTGCGCGGCCCCCACCTGCGCCAGGACATCGAACTGGGCGGTGTTGAGCGCGTGCGTGCGAAAGAACCGCTCTGAGTGCATGTCGATCTTCCGGAACACGCGCGCCAGGCGCAGCCAGGCGAGCACGACATGCTGGCGCAGTCCCGGTTGATATGTGTCTGATGTTGCATTCATAGCGATAGTTTAGCACTAAACTATCATATTGTCAATGAGGGAGCGCGCCGCCGACGATCAGCAGCCCGACCTTCGGCGCGAGGCATCAGCCGCGAGGTATCGGCGTGGTACAATCGGCCCATCACTGTGGTGGAGAGCTCGCGCCAGCACCTTGGATAGGCGGCTGGCAAGCCTTCCATACGAAAGGAACGACTGATGGACCAGCTGGCAATCCAGGATTACTACCCTGATGATCTGAGCCACTGCTACGGCTGCGGCCGGCTCAACGAGGACGGGCTGCAGATCAAGAGCGTCTGGGACGGCGACGAGACCGTGGCGTTCTTCACGCCCCGGCCGTACCACACCGCCATACCGGGATTTGTCTACGGCGGGCTGATCGCGTCGCTGATCGACTGCCACGGCACGGGGACGGCAGCCGCGGCCGGCTACCGCGCGGCGGGGCGCGCGCCGGGCTGCGAGCCGCCGCTGCGCTATGTGACGGCGTCGCTGCATGTGGACTATCTGCGCCCAACACCCCACGGCCCCGTGCTCGAAATTCGCGGGCGGGTGAAGGAGATCAAAGCACGCAAGGTGGTGGTTGAGGTGTGGCTGGCCGCCGGCGGCGTGACCTGCGCGCGCGGCGAGGTGATCGCCGTCCAGATGCCGGAGACAATGCGGCCCGCCGGCTAGCGTATCGTTTCTGAATGCGCGCGCCCTCTGAGCGCTAAGGATGAGGTGCGAAGGACGAAGGATGAAGATCGGGCGTTGATGGCATCGCTACGCTGCGCGCGTTTGCGGCCAGCAGCTGCGCGAGGTACGGATTCATCCTTCCGCCTTCAGCTAGTACAGCCTTCCAGAAAAGCGTGCCGGTTATCGCCAGTTGGTTCTGCGGTTCTGCGGTTCTGTGGTTCTGCGGTTCCGTGGTCACGGAACTGCAGAACCGATCGCGGCAGCCCAAACCCGGCACGAACTTCCGGAACCTTGTACTAGCGGGCGTAGATGATATCCCGCTCCGGCGTGGCAGGGAACTCCGGGTGCTCAAGTCGGATCGTCGCCCAGCGCCAGCCATGCCGCGTCGTGCTGACGCCACAGTCAAAGTAGGGGCACAGACTCAAGGCGGCCGGCTGGGGGTGGCGCGCCTCTGAGGTAAACCGAACCACGCGCGATGAGCCGGTGAGGTAGGCGCGCTGGCAGCGCGCGCACCAGGTCCACGGTGGCTCGATGCCCGCGGATCGGCGTTCCGGATGAGTCATGGATTCCAAGCTATTGCTCCATTAGCGGTTTCGCTCTGCGGCGATCGGCTAGCTTTGCCGTTGGGGGCTCGGAGGAGAGGATCGCCCCCGCACCCCACCAATCGGGGAAGGTTCGAAAGAACCCCGCCTTACCCGCCCTCGGGCGCTACTTCGTCGCGGTAGAAAAACCACTCGCGCTGGCTGTTCGAGTCGCCCGCGACGCGGACCAGGCAGCTGTCGCGCGGCAGGCGAAACACCTCGATCACCATCCCCACCTTGCCGACCAAGCTTCGGAGTGGCCAGTTTCCCTGCCGAATCCGGACACGATCTCCGACCTCGAGCTCCCGCTCCGCTTGCTGCGATGTTGATTCTGTCATTACGGTATCCCCTTTCGCCAGGTCGTGGTCCGCGAGCCATACAGCTGCTGCCTGTGCTTCGAGCACACGTCGATGGAAATCGCTATCGGGTTACCTTGACGGAGGGCCCGCGACGGGAGACGAATGGCGTCGTCGTCCGTCTGCTGTCCAAAGCCAGGCAGGTCGTTCCGCCGACATGTCGAGGCCGATCGCGCTCTGGCCGCGCGTCGCCGCATGGTCGCTGTCGGCGGGCCGGCTACTCCGCCGCGTGCTGGAGGATCAGCTGCTGATGGAGGGCATCCCGCACCGTGAGCGCCGTGCGGCCGCTCAGCTCCGGCACCTGCGGATTGCCTTCGACCCGCCCGCGAAACCGTATGCCCAGCTGCCAGACAAATACGGCATACTCCGTCCCCGCAATCGCAAAGCGGTAGATCTGCCCCTGCCGCTGCACGCGGCTCTGCTTGGTTCTCATGCTGTCCTCACGCAATCACTTCGAAGCGTGCCCACCGCACGTCGTTCCATCAACTGCCTTAATCTGGGCTGAAGTCGCCCTGCAGCACGCGTCTGCGTGTGGCAAGGCGCTCCACAATCTGCCTGCTCAGCGCGGTCGCCGCCGGATCGGCAAGTACTTTGCGACAGACTGCCTGCTCCGCGAAGGTTGGCGGCGTTCCGGTGACACGTGCCGCCGGCGTCAGCAGATAGCGTGCGTACGTATCGATCTCGGTCGGCGTGAGCAGCGCAGTCAGCCGTGCGTCAAAGTGCCGGAAGAGCTGGACCATCTCGGTGTCGCCGCTCTTCGCCAGCGTCTGCATCGTGTACTTCAGGTAGTTCATGTGTCAGCCGCCTGAGCCTTCCCTAAGTGCCAGTCCACAGGATCAGTAGCCGGTACGGCGAGGTCATACCAGAGCCATACAGTGCCTACAGGTGTGCCACTGGCGGCTGATCACGAGCGCGCCGGCTCGTCGCCTGCGCCGCGCCGGTCATCGCGGCGCGCGCGCGCCTCATTTACGATCAGCGGCTGCCCCAGCAGATCCGTGCCGCTTAGAGCTGCCATTGCGGCCTCGCCCTCCACGGTGGTCGCCATCTCCACGAATGCGAAGCCGCGCGATATGCCGCTGACCCGGTCTTTGATCACCATCGCGGATGTGACCTCGCCGAACGCGGTAAAGGCCTGCTGCAGATCTGCGTCGGTCGCCTTGGGCGACAAGTTGCCGATGTAGAGATTCATGTGGTCTCCTTATGATTCTTTGATAGAGTTCTTGCTTTGCAGCTCGGGGCGGAGGTGCGGCGAACCTGCAGGCCCCGCCACACCTCACCGAACCGTAAAGCTGATCGCTGCCAAGCGTGCCCTTGTCTTTGCCGTACACGTGATGAAGCGAGGCGCGTGCGAGCAATGGTGGTGCGGCAGCGGCGCGCCTATTGTCGCAGCAGAGCCTGGCGCCCATGCGCCGCGTGGCGGTCCTGGCTATCGCGAACCGCTTGGGTGCTAATCAGGCGCTGGGCGATCTGGTCGAGCGCATCGCTCGGGTGTGGAGGTCGATAGACGGCGGAGTGGTACTGCTGAGTATACCACAGTTATCAGTTCGGTGCGTCGCACCCGTGTAGTGTGTAATGTATCCAGGGCTCCTGCAAGGTCTTTTTGACCCCACCTGCTGCCCTCTTCCCTGCCAGGGGAGGGAAAATGCAGTTGGCTGCCTGGCTGCGAAATCGCGGAGTGGTGAAACCATCCCTTGGCGCTTCCGCGACGTATGTTCGGAAGACATACCAGAGGCCGTGTGCGGGGCGCGGTGCATCGTGGTGGATTTTCACACGCTGGGGCGGTTTGCCGCAGCGCACGACGGCCAGGAGAGAGCGATGAGTCTGTCGGCGAACGATGATTTTCTCGATGTGATCGCACACCAGGCGCGGGTTACGTATGCCTCACAGCAGCTGCACACATCTCGCGATGCGCTCCAGGAGTTCCTGACGCGCTCGGTAGCTGAGCTTGATGACGCTGACAGCCCGCGCATGCGGCACGAGCTGGCGTACTACACCCAGCAGGTCGAGCGCTGGCGCGAGTACCTGGAGCGTCTGAGGGGCCTCGGCTCGTTGTGATGGTGGCCTTCGGCTCGCGGTTGGGGCGGCTCGCGAGCCGCCCTTACGCTTGGCGCGCTGCGCCCCCGGCCTCCGTCTGATTATTTTCTCCGGGGCGCTGCTTCCCCGGCCCCCCGCCTGATGTGCCCGTGTCGGGCGTTCCTTTTCTCCGGGGCGCTGCTTCCCCGGCCCCCCGCCCGGGGGAACCCGCGCCGGTTCCCCCGGCCCCCCTCCGGCAAGTGATGTCCGTGCCAATTTCAATCTTGGTGGCGCATGCCCATCAACATTCCCATCGGAGCGGGTTGTCGCCCGCCGTGCGTGGATTCAGCCGGGCATGCACACCAGGCGTCGCAACAGAGACAGCTTTACTTTTGGGGTCCAGGGGCGAAGCCCCGGCCGGGGGCAGTGGGGGTGGCGGCCCACCCCCGCCCGCGGGGGCTCGGGGGGCGCGCAGCCCCTGGGTGACCCCGCGGGCCCCCCCCCCCCCCCCCCCACACCAGGCGTCGCAACAGAGACAGCTTTACTTTTGGGGTCCAGGGGCGAAGCCCCGGCCGGGGGGCAGTGGGGGTGGCGGCCCACCCCGCCCGCGGGGGCTCGGGGGGCGCGCAGCCCCCCGAACAAGCCGAGCGGGGGCACGGGGGCGCTGCGCGCCCCTCACGTCGCGTGGAGTACGGTCGGGTATAATGGCGGCTGAAACACGATCGCCAAGGGGCTGCCCGTGCCACCGATTGCCCTCGCTCTCCTGATTACCGCCGCGGCGCTGCACGCCGGCTGGAACCTGCTGGTCAAGCGCGCCGGCGAGAAGCAGGTCTTCACGTGGTGGGCGCTGGTGGTCGGCTCGCTGTGCTTCGCGCCGCTGCTGGCCTTCAGCCCGGCGCTGCCGCTGGCTGTCTGGCCCTACGTCGTGGCCAGCGCGCTGGTCGAGCTGGTCTACTACATCGTGCTGCTGCGCGCCTACAGCCTGGGCGATTTCTCGCTGGTCTACCCGCTGGCGCGCGGCGCGGCGCCGGCGTTCCTGGCGCTCTGGGCGATGCTGTTTCTGGGCGAGCGGCCGCGACCGGGCGGGCTGGCCGGGCTAGCGCTGCTGCTGCTCGGCCTGCTGCTGGTCGGCGGGGCGGCCCGCCGCCTGGCGCCGCTGACGGGGCTGGTGGGCGGGGCTTCGGCAGGGCGGCCCGCCGCGCGCCTGGGCCTCGGCGCGGTCGGCGCCGCGCTGTCGGTGGCCTTCTGCATCTCGATCTATTCGGCGATCGACGGCGCGGCGGTGCGACTGGCCTCGCCGATCACCTACACCGTGGCGGTGATCGGCCTGTCCGCCGTGCTGATCACCCCGGCCGTGCTGCTGCGCTACGGCCTGCGGGCCGCCGCCGCGGAGTGGCGGGCCAACTGGCCGCGCATCGTGGTGGTCGGCGTGCTGACGCTGTTGACCTACCTGCTGGTGATGCAGGCGTACGCGCTCGGCCGCGTCGGCTACGCCGGCGCGATCCGCGAGGTCAGCGTCGTGTTCGCGGCGCTGGTCGGCTGGCGCTGGCTCGGCGAAGGATTCGGGGCCATGCGCACCGCCGGCGCCGTGCTGATCTTTCTCGGCATCCTGGTGATCGCGCTGGCCGGGTGAGCGCCGGTGTGGGCGGCGAGGAGGCGCCCCACATTAATCGTGGTTGACGTTTCAGACAGCTTCTGAGAGCTGACACAGTGACTTGGCGATAAGATCAAGCGTTATATACTGAGGGCAAGGTCACCCTATCACCTTGTCACCTTGTCACCCTGTCACCCTGTCACCCTCCAGAGGAGACCATGCTCGAACAACAACGCCTTCGGCTCCACCCGCTCCTCGGCACACCGCTCGCGCGCTGGCTGGCGGTCGCCGTCTGGATGGGCCTGATCTTCGCATTCTCGTCGCAGTCGCAGCTGCCATCGCCGGACGACCCGCTGGTCGACTTTCTGTTTAAGAAGAGCGCCCACTTCGCCGTCTTCGGCGTGCTGGCGGTCCTCTTCTGGCGCGCGCTGCCGCCGCGGACCGCGAGCTGGGGCTGGGCCTGGGCGCTGACAGTGCTGTACGCGGGCAGCGACGAGTGGCACCAGTCGTTCGTCGCCCAGCGCCACCCGGCCGTGCGCGATGTGGTCATCGACGCCTGCGGCGCGGCGACAGCCCTGCTGATCGTCTGGCTGCTCGCTCGCCGCCAGGCGCGCCAGCTCAGGTAGGCCCTCGTTTTCCTGCCCCTCACCCCCCTGCCCCCGCTCCCAAGCCTGGGAGCGGGGGATTCTTTGTCTGGTGGGATGATCGGACGTATCGCCAGCCCTGGTAACAGCGCGCTGCTATACTACTCTTAATCGTAACCTGATAGCCAGGCGGCCTAGACAATGAGCAACACCCGCTTCTACCTCGGATTCAACCTTGTGAACGGCATCGGCCCGGCGCGGCTCGACCGGCTGATCGAGTGCTGCGGCTCGATCGAGGGCGCGTGGCGCGCCAGCGCAGGCGAGATCATGGCGACCGGGCTGGATGCCAGGAGCGCCGAGGCGCTGCTGAAGGCCCAGCGGACGATCGACCTGGACGCCGAGCTGGAGCGCGCCGAGCGGGCCGGCGTGCGCCTGATCACGCGCGAGCACGCCGGCTACCCGCAGGCGCTGGCGCAGATCCCGGCCCCGCCGCCGCTGCTGTACGTGATCGGCCGGCTGGAGGAGGTGGACGACTGGAGCGTCGCGGTGGTCGGCACGCGCTCCCCGACCGCCTACGGCAAAGAGGTGGCCCGCCGGATCGTCGGCGACCTGTCCGGCGCGGGCGTCTCCGTCGTCAGCGGGCTTGCGATCGGAGTCGATTCGATCGCCCACGCCAGCGCGCTGGAGGCTGGCGGGCGCACGATCGCCGTGCTGGCCTCGGGCCTCGACCAGGTCTACCCCGAGCGCAATCGCGCGCTGGCCGAGCAGATCGCGACGAGCGGCGCCCTGGTCAGCGAGTTTCCCATTGGGACCAAACCGATGCCGCAGCTCTTCCCGGTGCGCAACCGGATCATCAGCGGCCTGGCGCTCGGCACGCTCGTCGTCGAGGCCGGCGAGCAGAGCGGCGCGCTGATCACGGTGCGCTACGCGCTCGAGCAGGGCCGCGATGTCTTCGCCGTGCCGGGGCCGATCTATAGCCCGAAGAGCATGGGGCCGAACCAGCTCATCCGCGACGGCGCCGGCCTGGTGATTCAGGCCCAGGATATCCTCGAGGCGCTCAATCTCTCGGCCGCCGCGGCGCAGCGGGAGGTCCAGGCCGCGCTGCCCGAGGACCCGACCGAGGCCGCGCTGCTGGCGCTGGTCGGCTACCAGCCGCAGCACGTCGACGAGCTGCGCCGCCAAGCCGCCCTGCCGATCACGCTGGTCTCGTCCACGCTGGCCATCCTTGAGCTGAAGGGGCTGGTGCGCCAGGCCGGCGCGATGCAGTACGTGCGGGCGCGCGAGCTGCGGGAGAAGTATGAGCTGAGCGGCGCGTAGGCGATCTCGACAAGCAGCTTGCATAGCGCGGCCCACTGGGCTATCGCCAGTGGGCCGCACTGTTTCTGAATATGACCGTTTTCGCGCCGCGCAACGGCGGGCGTTTTGGATCGCCTGACGTCAGTCCATGAGCTGCCGAATGTGACGGCAGATCGTCAGGAGTTGCTGCTTATCCATATACCCGATGATGTTGCGGATGACCGGCGCCATGACCCGCTTGACGCCGCCCATGCCGAGCTGCGCCGATTGCTCGACGACAAAGCCCGCGTTCGCGAGCTTGAGCGGTCGCAGGAAGTAGTAGTCCAGGCCGCTGTCCGTCAACTCGAGCACAATGTTGGTCAAAGCGGTGCGGTGGCGTGTGCTGTCGTTGGCCTGCTCGAGCGTGGTGAGCACCGCAAGAGTCTTTGCGCGAAGGCTCTCCGCGTGGTAGAAGCGAAGGAAGGGTTTGTCCGACGACGGGGTTTGAACACTGTCCACGGCTTGTTCTTGCGGTTCGCTCACAGCAATCTCCTCAGGTATGCCCGATTGGTGCCATTCGATTGTACAGCGCGCCGCGCTGAAATCTAACGTTTTGGTGGGGTTTTGGGGAGGGCGAAGCCCTCCCCAAGCCCCTCCCCTTTAGCTATGTATGCAGGGCGCTGTAATTGTGGTGTGCGAACAGCACGTTGAAGATGATTATACTACAGTATTCAACATAGCCGGTGGCTCCATGACACTATGGCACGGCGGTTGCAACGTCCGTGGAGCTGCGTCCCATGTGCAGAATCAACGCGCCACCACGTATGTTGGGCCTGCCTGCGCCGTCAGCGCCACAGTACCGGCGACGTTGTCGCACGGCAGCGCGGCGCCGTCCCAGGCCGTGCAGGCGACAGCGGCGCCGGGAGCCACCGGGATGGTGACGGGCAGCGCGTCGGCGGACCAGAACACCACCAGGGATGCTCCGTCGCGCTGTGTGAGGCGATAGCCTTCGACGCCGGCGGGCTGCCCTTCCAGCAGGCCCAGGTAGCGCGCGCCCGCCAGCATGGCCGACGCGTGCTGGTAGGCCAGGTAGGCCGGCCGCTTGATCAGCACATTGGTCGGCTCGACCAGCGCCGTGTTGTAGAAGCTATCCTGGTCGTAGAGATACCAGAGGTCGCCGATTAGATTGTAGCTGAGCGCGCGCGTGTAGTAGCGGCCGACCGCGTACGCCTGCGCCTTCTGGCAGCCGGTCGACAAGCTGCTGCACAGGAGCCCGGTCTCGGTGGCGATCATCGGCTTGCGCGGCAGGCCGTAGGCGGCCTGCAGGTCGATCAGGTACTTCGCCTTCCAGTCGGTCGCGTCGGGCATGTTGTCGAGCGTCCACCAGTACGCGTTGAACGGCAGGATGTCGAACGAGCTCGCCGCGCCGGCCAGGAACACGCCTTCGAGGAAGCGCGCCGACAGGCCGCTGCCATTGGCGGGGTTGTAGGGCCGGTCGAGCAGCAGGCTGCCGTGCAGAACGAAGATGTTGGGGTTCACCGCCTTCATCGCCGGGTAGACGACCTTGAGCATATCGCCGTAGGCGCGCCCGCCATAGTAGGGGTCGCTCTTCACGCCCCAGCAGCCGTAGCCGGAGTCCTGTGAGAAGATGTAGGCGTCGGGCTCGTTGCCGATCTGCCAGTAGCTGACGTTGTAGGGCGGCTTGCTGTAGCGCTCGACCGCGGCGGCCAGGAACGACGCGAAGCGCTGATACTTGCTGGGGTTGATCGGCGCGCAGTCGGCCTTGTAGGGGACAGTCGCCCAGCGCGGGCTGCCGCGCACGATCATGATGATCGCGACGTTGCGCTCGCTGGCGCTGATCATCTCGCGCTCGATCCGCTGCATAAGCGGGGTGTTCCAGTTGTAGCCGCCGCCCTCGACCGGCTCGATCTGGCGCCACAGGATGGTGTTGTCGCTGCGCATCCAGGCCGCTCCGGCGGCAACTGCGTCGTCGAGCCCGCGCGCGGGCGTCATGCTGCTCATCACCATCCCGAAGACCGAGGACGGCACGATCGGCCGCGGCGGCCCCTGGCTGGCGATAAGCGGCAGGTAGATCGGGGGCAGCGCCCCGGTCTGGCTGGCAGCAGGCGTGGCGCGGAAGAGCGCAAGCGCGAGCCCGAGCGCGACGCAGAGTCCGGCCATCTTGCGGAGAGTTGAGTCGAGTGCATTCATATGTTCTTGAGCAGTTCTGTTGAGCGGTAAGCCAGCCGAGCTGTGTGCAATCTTCGTGCCTCCGGCCGTGCGATTCACACGCCGGCTCCTTCTTTCTCGTGCCTTCCCCCGGCTTCCGGCAGGGAACTGTTTGAAGCGGTGTGGCGCGTTAGGCTACGCGAGCGCATTACAAACCACCCCACCCCAAACTGTAAGCAAGAACCTTATCTCAGCACAAGCGGCACGTACACGAACCAGTGCTCTACCGGCGTCACGGTCAGTGCCGCGGCTGCGCTCGTCGCGCTGCTGCAGGCGTTGGTGAAGACCGCGCGGTACTGGTTACCGTCGTCGGAGAGCTGGGCGGTGAAGCTGAGCGTCGCCGACGTCGCGCCGGGGATGTCGCTCCAATCTGCGCCGCTGTTCGTGCTGCGCTGCCACTGCACGCCGGGTGTGGGCTTGCCGCTCGCCGCCGCCGTGAAGGTCGCGATCTGCCCATCGGAGACGCTCTGGCTAGCCGGATCTGTCGTGATCGACGGCGGAAGGTTCACGGTCAGACTCGCCGCAGTCGAGGCTGTCGAGCTGACCTTGTTGGTGAACACCGCGCGGAAGGTGTGGCCGTCCTGCCCCGCAACCGGCGTGAAGCTGTAGGTTGTCGCCGTCGCGCCGCCGATGTCGGCGAAGGTCGCGCCGTTGGCGCTCTCCTGCCACTGCACGGTGGGCGCCGGGAAGCCATTCGCCGCCGCGCTGAAGCTCGCGCCGCCGCCCAGGCACGTCGACTGGCCGGTGGGCTGCGCCGTCACGCCGGGCGGCTGGTCGATCTCGATCGCCGCCGTGAGGGACTGGTTGTCCACCTGCGCCGATGCGCCGCCGTTGCCGCCGGTCGCCCCGGCGGTGAAGGTGGCCGTGGCCGTGCCGTTTGACTGAATCGTCGTCTGCGCGCCGGAGAGCGTGCCGAGCACGGCCGACCACGTGACTGGCAAGCTTTTCAAAACGTCGACGTTGGCTGAAACGTCGGCGCCGGCGGAGTTGGTGCTGAAGCTGGCCGTGAGAGCGGACGTCTGGCTGACCAGCAATATCGCCGGGTTGGCGCTCAGCGAGAGCCGCAGCCAGGGGCTGGACGTCACGCTGCCCGTGCCGGCCGCGCCGCCGCCCGAGGCGGGGTCGACCTTGGCCGTGTCGCAGGGCGCGGCGGACGGGCCGGTGCTGCAGCCCCACCAGTTGTTGGCGGCGTTGGCCGTGCCGTTGTTGACCGAGAGCCCGCTGCCCTTGCCGCCGCCGGCGGTGTTGCCGACGATGCGCGAGAAGCTCAGGTTCAGCACGTTGCCGGTCGCGCTGCTGTCCAGCCGGATGCCGCCGCCGCCGTCGGCCGCGCTGTTGCCCGAGATCGTCACCTTCGTAATGTTCGAGGTGCTGCTGGTGTGATTCAGCCAGATCCCGCCGCCCGAGCGGCCCGAGCTGTTACCGCTGATCGCCGTCGCCCCGCCGGCGTTGTCGATCGTCAGCGGCGCGGTCGAGTAGATCCCGCCGCCGTCGCTACCCGCGCTATTGCCGGTGATCGTGACATGGTGGAGCTGGTAGTTGAAGGTCGGCGTGCCCGCGCAGGCGCCGAAGAAGAACAGGCCGCCGCCCTGCCCGTTGTTGGTCCCGCCGACCGAGCGGGTCGAGTTATTCTGGATCGTCGAGTTGCTGATCGTCAGATTGGCGGTCTTGCCGCTGTTCACGCAGAAGACCGACAGGCCGCCGCCGTTGCCCGAACTCGGGCTGTTGCGGCTGGCGATGCTGTTCTGAATAGTCGCGCCGCTGATGTTGGCCGAGCCGCCATTTGTCAAGAACAGGGCGACGCCACCGGCATAGCCGTCGGTGGTCTCGCAGTTGCTGACCGTCACGCTCGTCAGGTTCAGGCTGCCCAGGCCGCTGCTGCCGCCGTCGAAGTCGAAGCAGCCGCCGTCGCTCTCTTGAGTCGCGAAGGCGTTGGGGTTCTTGCCGTTGCGGATAGTCAGGTTGTTCAGCGCGACGGCAAAGCCGGTACTCGTACCCAGCGGGTTAAACGAGAAGACTCGGTCGATCGCCGTGCTGCTGCCGGAGCCCGCCTCAATGATCGTGCTGCCCTGGCCGGCGCCGTTGATCGTCAGCGGGCCGGTCACGTCCAGGTCGCCGTTGTTTGCGGTATTGTCCACACCCGAGCGGGTGAGCGTGAAGCTGCCCGCGGGCAGCGTAATCGTGTCCGCCCCTGCGCTGGCGTTGGCGGCGACGATCGC
Organism: Candidatus Ribeiella danica; assembly: GCA_016717335.1. GTDB lineage: Bacteria > Chloroflexota > Chloroflexia > Chloroflexales > Roseiflexaceae > Ribeiella > Ribeiella danica. The sequence continues at coordinate 2,082,188 of JADKFS010000001.1, read as the reverse complement.
CTCGCGCAGCGAGCAGTCGCCGTCGCAGGCGCCGTCATTCGTGTCGGCGGTCTTCGTGACGGTGAAGCCAGCTGCCAGCGCCGGGCGCGGCGCCGACAGCTGGCTCGTCAGGGTCAGCAGCAGCGCAAGCGCTAGAGCAGCCGCGTGCCTAGCCGAGCGCCGGTGCCCCCCGGCTCGTTTCGCGCGTGTGTCCATATCTCGCTCCTCGCTCCTTGCGCACTTTACAAGCTGGTGTGGCGGGGCCGAAGGCCCCGTCACACCTCCCCAAGCTTGTAAAGCGGATTGCTGCCAGGCCAAGCCTTGCCTGAGTGGGGTGTGGCGGCGGGCGAAGCCCGCCGCCACACCCCAGCCATGTCTTACATATCGCGGCTGCGAAGCCACTGGACCATGTGCGGATACGGCGCGACCTGGTGCTCCGGGGCGCGCGCGTCGTCATAGGCCATGTCGAGCCATTGCAGCATCGGAACGCCAAAGAAGCGACCTTGCTGAAAATTCTCGATCAGCGCGGCCGAGCCGCCGCGATAGCCCTCGGCGTGAAACACCACCGCCGGATCGAGCCGAAGATGAACTGCCGCGGCGTAGGACCAGGCGATCGCCATCATCTCCTCCGCCGCGTCCGACCCGGCGTCGCCAGTGATCGTCGGCCGCCGCGCGGGCGCCATAACGGCGAGATGGCCGGCTTCGTGCAGCAGGTCGCCCGGATAGCTCAGGCACGCTTCATCGACCACCAGCGCCCCGCGCTCGATCCAGATACCAGGGACAAAGGTTTGCTCAGAAACGCGGCCAGGCCGGACGGTAAAGCCAATGCCGCGCAGAAAGGCGACGATCGTGGTCGTGGGCTCGGCGCTGAAGTCGGGCCGCCCGGCGCCTGCGAACAGCCCGCGCACCCAGTCGTCGACGACGCAGTCGATCACCAGGTGGATGCGATCCGTAGCGCTCTGGTTGTCGACGCGGTGGCGCAGGTTCAGATCGAGGTACCAGGCCTCGCCCTCGCCCATGATCACGCGCTCGTCCTCCAGGAAAAAAGCCACGTCGGCGTTCGTCACGATCGGCACGTGGACACGCAGCTCGCCATCTTCGTAGCCGAGCTTGTAGTCTTTATGCTCGCGGATGCTCGACCCTGCGGCCAGCCTGAGCAGCCGCGCCGACGTCAGCGGGCACTGAAACGCCGCCAGCACCTCCTGAAAGTACGGGCAGCGATCGAGGATCGGCGTATCTGCGAACCGTGTGGTCGCGGTCGGGTCAGGGTAGAGCTGGCCTGCGCGCCCGCCCACCGCGCGCAGCGCCACGCCGCTCCAGTCGCCCTCGTAGTAGCTGGTATTGAAGTGCGGCGTCCACTCGTCGGGCTGGACGAGCGCCAGATCGGCCTTGAGGCGATCCGGATCGAAGCTCAGCGGCAGCCTAAGACTCTTCGGCATCGGTCGCTCCTCCAACATCATTCAACGCCTCCAGCCGATCGTAGAAGGGGCGCACCCATCGATCGGCCAGAGCGCGGATCTCTTCGGTCGCGAGCTTGCGCTTGGCGGCGCTATCGCTTGCGAACTCCAGCGCCGGGCGCTTGGCGTCGAACTGCGCGGCGCGGCGCATGCACGCGACCTCTTCTGCCGTGTAGCAAACCTCGAACAGCTCGGCGAGCGACGACCAGACCGCGTCGGGGAGCTGCCGGTAATGCACCAGCCGCGCGTCGCCCGGCCGGTAGTACTGCGTGGCGGCCTCACAGATCGCCGCCAGGACGCGGGCGCAGTACTCGTCCAGCGGTATCTGCTGGGCTGCGGCGAAATCCAGCCCGAGCGCGCGCGCATCGAGCACCCCCGGCAGCATCTGGCTGCCGCGCTGCCTGGCCTGCGAGACCATGACCTCGACCGGATCGCGGTACATAAAGATCCAGGGCGTCTGCGGAAACGCGCGCCGAATCACGGGCAGATCCAGTATGCTCCAGCTGTCGAACTTGACGAACAGGTGCCGCTCGCGCCCATCGCGGGGCTGGCCGAGCGCGCCGACCAGGCCGCGCAGCCAGGTCGCGCGCTGCTCGTCTGTGACATGCGGGTCGCGCAGATTGGCGCGCAGCACCGTATCGATCGGGCCGGCCTCGGAGATGACGATGTTCTGCGGGAGCGCCGCCAGCATCTGCGCGGCCAGGGTCGATCCGCAGCGCGACATGTGGAAGATGAAGCCGGTGGGGGCCAGGCCGGGCCGCGCCGCCTGCAGCTCGGCCAGTGTCTCGATCGGCGTCTGGTGGCGAAACAGCACGTTGAACGGCTGCCAGAGGCATTGTTGGATGGTCTGCTCGAAGAATGACTCGTTAAACCGCCGCGCCCCCAGGTAGCACCAGTCCACCATTGCCTGCGATTGCTGCCGGTAGATGCGGATGGGTATCCATCCGTCCAGCAACTGTAGATCCATCGTTCACACCCACCGCTCGATCCAGGCGCGCCGGCTCGCAGCCATAGCGGCCTGAACGTCCTCGGCGGTAAACCGGTGGTCGCGCTCCTCGCCCAGCCGGACGACCAGCGCGACGAAGCTGGGCATGTCCGCCGTCGACCTGAGCTTCTCCTGAAGCGATCGGTCCTGGAGGACGACCCGGCGAAACTGCTCGAAGTCTTCTTGGGACATAGGTTCCTTTCATGTTCGCGGCACTCGAGTGGTTAGCGCACCTCACCCTCCTATCCCCCCCTGGGGGCGGGGGTGGTTTTGTTGCTGGTGCGCTGCGTAGCTTCGCTACGCAGCGCACCAGCAAGGATATGTCCCCCTCCCCTCCCAGGGGAGGGGGCAGGGGGAGGGGTAAACGACGCCGGCTGCCTACGTCCTGTTACTTAGCCAAGCTGCGGCGCAGCCGCTAAGGTATCGTGCTATCCTTGGTGTCGCCCTGGCTCGCGGTGAAGTCGGTCGCCGAGTCGGTCCCCGATCCGCCGCTGAAGAAGTCGGCGCCCAAGCCGCCGGTCAGCGTGTCGCCGCCGTCGCCGCCGTACATGCTGTCGTTGCCGTTGCCGCCGCGCAGGATATCGTTATTGTCCTCGCCGTACAGCTTGTCGTTGCCGTTGCCGGCCTCGATCACGTCGTTGCCGTCGCCGCCGTGCAGGCTGTTGTCGCCGTTGCCGCCGCAGACCAGGTCGTTGCCCGACCCGGCTTTGATCGTGTCGCCGCCGTTGCCGGCGAAGATCATGTCCGCGCCCGAGCTGCCGTCGATCGAGTCGTTCTTGTTCGTCCCGACCACCACCTTGATCGTCGTGGTCGAGTTGGTCGAGCCGTCGCTCACCTTAATCGTCACAGTCGCGTTGCGCACGCTGCTGCCCGACACGGCCGTGATCGACACCGTGCGGTTGGCGCCGCTGCCGCCGAAGGTGATGTTGCCGTTCGGCACGACGCTGGTGCTCGACGAGCTGCCGGTCAGCGTCAGGCTGCCCGCGATGTTGTCCACATCGCTGACGCTCAGCAGCATCCGCCCGCTAAAGTCGCCGGTGCAGGTGTCGCCGCGGACGATCGTGACCGTCGGGGCGTCGTTGACCGGCGTGACCGTGATGGTGAAGGTCTGCGGCGCCGAGCTGTCCACGCCGCCGTTGGCCGTGCCGCCGTTGTCCTTCAGCATGACGGTGACGGTCGCGCTGCCGTTGGCGTTCGACGCCGGAGTGAACGTCAGCGTGCCGTTGGCGGCGATCGCCGGCTGGGCGCTGAACAGGCTGGTGTTGTTGTTCGTCACCTGGAACGTCAGCGTCTGGCCGCTCTCGTTGGCCGGACCGGTCGAGATCGCGGTCGCCCAGCCGCTGACGGTCTTCGCGCCCGAGTCCTCGGCCACGGTCACGTCCGGCCCCTTGGTGAAGGACGGCGCGTCGTTGACCGGGTTGACCGTGACGTTCACCGTGGCGGTCGCCGTGCCGCCCTTTCCGTCGGAGATGGTGTAGGTGAAGCTGTCGGAGCCGAAATAGTTCGCGGCGGGCACGTAGCGCACGATGCCGGACCCGGGGTTCGTGGTCGTGCCATGGGCCGGCTGGGTAATACCGCTCACGAACACGGTATCGCCGTCGGGATCGCTGTCGTTGGCCAGCACGTTGACGTTGACGCTGCTATCCTCGTTTACGGTCGCCGTGTCGTCGACGGCCGTCGGTGCTGTGTTCGGCGGGTTGACGGTGTGCGGCGCGCCCGCCGAGGTGCTGCCGTTGAAGTTGCCATCTCCCGCGTAGGTCGCCGTCAGCGTGCGGCTGCCGACCGTCGTGAGCGCGATGCTGCATTGGCCCGCGGCCACCGTGCCGGTGCAGCTATCCACGCCGTCGCTCACCGTCACGTTCCCGGTGGTCGTGCCCGCGCCCGGCGCGTTGACCGAAACGCTGTAGTGAACCGTCACCGCAGATCCCTGTACCGACGGATCAGGGGTATCCGAGGTGATTGTCGTGGTCGTATCGGCCTTGTTGACCGTGTGCGGCGCGGCCGCCGACGTGCTGCCGCTGAAGGTGCTGTCGCCGGCGTAGGTCGCCGTCAGGCTCTTGGCCCCCGCGCTCGTGAAGGTCAGCGCGCACTCTCCCGCCGCTACACTGGCCGTGCAGGAGACCGTCCCGTCGCTCACCGTCACGTTGCCGGTCGGCGTGCCGCCGCCCGCGGCGATGCTGTACTGCACCGTCACCGCCTGCCCCACGACCGACGGATCAGGAGCGTCCGACGTGATCGCCGTGGTGGTAGGAATACCGTCGACGCTGTGGGCCTCACTGGCCGACGTGCTGCCGCTGAAGGTGCTGTCGCCGGCGTAGGTCGCCGTCAGGCTCTTGGCCCCCGCGCTCGTGAAGGTGATGTTGCACTGTCCAGCCACCACTGTGGCGGTGCAGGAGACCGTCCCATCGCTCACCGTCACGTTGCCGGTCGGCGTGCCCGCGCCCGGCGCGTTGACCGAAACACTGTACTGCACCGTCACCGCCTGCCCGACAGTCGATGGGTCAGGATTATCAGAAGTGATCGTCGTGGTGGTGTCGGCCTTGTTCACCGTGTGCGCCACGCTCGCCGAGGTGCTGGTGGTGAAGGTGCCGTCGCCCAGGTAGGTCGCCGTCAGCGTCCTGGCGCCTATGCTGGCGAAGGTGATCGAGCACTGCCCGCCCGCCACCGTCCCGGTGCAGCTCTGGGTGCCGTCGCTCACCGTCACGTTCCCGCTTGGCGTGCCGCCGACCGCCGTCACCGTGTAATTGATCGTCACGGACTGGCCCACGACCGACGGATCGGGCGTGTCGGCGGTGATCGTGGTGGTGGTGACGGGCGAGATCACGCTGTGCGGCGCGTCGGCCGAGGTGCTGCTGGTGAAGTTGGCGTCGCCCGCGTAGGTCGCGGTCAGCGTGCGCGCGCCCGCTGTGGTGAGCGTGATAGCGCACTGTCCGGTCGCCACCGTCGCGGTGCAGCTATCCACGCCGTCGCTCACCGTCACGTTTCCAGTCGGCGTGCCCGCGCCCGGCGCGCTCGCCGCCACGGTGTAGTTGACCGTCACGGATTGGCCGACGACCGACGGATCGGGCGTGTCGCTCGTAATCGTGGTGGTCGTATCGGCCTGGTCGACCTGGTGCGCCACGCTCGCCGAGGTGCTGGTGGTGAAGGTGCCGTCGCCCAGGTAGGTCGCGGTCAGCGTCCTGGCGCCTATGCTGGCGAAGGCGATCGAGCACTGGCCGGCCGCCACCGTCCCGGTGCAGCTCTGGGTGCCGTCGCTCACCGTCACGTTCCCGCTTGGCGTGCCGCCGGCCGCCGTCACCGTGTAATTGATCGTCACGGACTGGCCCACGACCGACGGATCGGGCGTGTCGGCGGTGATCGTCGTGGTGGTGGCGGGCGAGATCACGTTGTGCGGCGCGCCGGCCGAGCTGCTGCTGTTGTAGTTGGCGTCGCCCGCGTAGGTCGCCGTGAGCGTGCGGCTGCCGGCGGTGGTCAGCGTAATGCTGCACTGACCGGTCGCCACCGTCGCGCTGCAGCTATCCACGCCGTCGCTCACCGTCACGTTCCCGGTGGTCGTGCCCGCGCCCGGCGCGTTCGCCGCCACGGTGTAGCTGACCGTCACGGATTGGCCCACATTCGAGGGGTCGGGCGTGTCGCTGGTGATCGTGGTGGTCGTATCGGCCTTGTTCACCGTGTGCGCCGCGCCGGCCGAGGTGCTGGTGGTAAAGTTGCCGTCGCCCGCGTAGGTTGCGGTCAGCGTCCTGGCGCCCGCGCTGGCGAAGGTGATCGAGCACTGGCCGGCCGCCACCGTCGCGGTGCAGCTCTGGGTGCCGTCGCTCACCGTCACGTTGCCGGCCAGCGCGGTCGGCGTGCCCGCGCCGGGCGCGTTCACCGAAACGCTGTACTGCACTGTCACCGATTGGCCCACGACCGAGGGGTCAGGCGTATCGCTCGTAATCGTGGTGGTCGTGTCGGCCTTGTTGACCGTGATCGACGCCACGTTCGAGCCGCTCGTCGTGCCGTCGTTGTCGACCTTCGCCGCGGCCTTGTTGCTGGCGTTTGCCGCCGTCGCCTGGTACGTCGCCGTGGCCGTGCCGTTCGACTGGATCGTCGTCTGCGCGCCGCTGATATTCCCACCGACCGCGCTCCACGTTACCGCCAGGCCCTTGAGCAGGTCGACGTTGGCAGAGACATCGGTCCCGGCCGAGTTGGTGTTGACGCTGGCTGTCAGGCTGCTCGACTGGTTTGTCACGATCGTCGACGGGCTGGCCGTGGTCAGCACGCGCAGCCAGGGGGTAAAGTCCACACTGCCCGCGCTGGCGCCCGCTGTATCACAGGGACTGGCGGACGGGCCGGTGCTGCAGCCCCACCAGTTGTTATCGGCGTTGGCCGTGCCGCCATTGACCAGCAGTCCTCTACCGTTGGCGGCCGTATTGTTGACAATGCGCGAGAAGCTTACGTTTAGAGCATTGCCTGTCGTGCTGGTCCCGAGGTAGATGCCGCCGCCGCTGCCGGCGGCGCTGTTGCCAGTGATCGTCACCTTGCTGATATTTGAGGTGCTGCTGGTGTGATTGAGCCAGATGCCGCCGCCGTCACGACCGGAGGTGTTATTGCTAATGACCGTCGCGCCACCGCTATTGTCGATCGTCAGCGGTGCGGTCGAGTAAATGCCGGCGCCGTCGCTGCCGGAGCTATTGCCGGTGATCGTGACATGGTGCAGCTGGTAGTTGAAGGTCGGCGTGCCCGCGCAGGCGCCGAAGAAGAACAGGCCACCGCCCTGCCCGTTGTTGGTGCCGCCGACCGAGCGCGTCGAGTTATTCTGGATCGTCGAGTTGCTGATCGTCAGGTTGGCGGTCTTGCCGTTGTTCACACAGAAGACCGACAGGCCGCCGCCATTGCCCGAGTTCGGGGCGTTGCGGCTGGCAATCGTATTCTGAATAGTTGAGCCGCTGATGTTGACCGAGCCGCCATTTACCAAGAACAGCGCGACGCCGCCGGCATCGCCGTCGGTGGTCTCGCAGCTGCTGACCGTCACGCTCGTCAGGCTCAGGCTGCCCAGGCCGCTGGTGCCGCCGTCGAAGTCGAAGCAGCCGCCATCGCTCTCTTGAGTCGCGAAGGCGTTGGGGTTCTTGCCGTTGCGGATGGTCAGGTCGCTCAGCGCGACGGCGAAGCCGGTACTCGTACCTACCGGGTTGAACGAGAAGACCCGGTCGATCGCCGTGCTGCTGCCGGAGCCCGCCTCGATGATCGTGCTGCCCTGGCCGGCGCCGTTAATCGTCAGCGGCCCGGTCACGTCCAGGTCGCCGTTGGCTGCGGTATTGTCCACGCCCGCGCGGGTGAGCGTGAAGGTGCCGGCGGGCAGCGTAATCACGTCTGCCCCGGCCGCGGCGTTGGCGGCGACGATCGCCTCGCGCAGCGAGCAGTCGGCGTCGCAGGCGCCGTCATTCGTGTCGGCGGTCTTCGTGACGGTGAACGTCGCGGCCAGCGCGGCGCCGGGCGGCAGCGCCGCGAGAGTACCAAACGCCAGCGCCAGCACCATCGCCAGCCTGCCAAGCCGTGTACCGGGCGCCAGCAACTTCGATATTCGAACTAACATTGGTTTCATCCTCGTTTTTTGGCGCCTGGCTCGGCCGCTGGCACACACGCTCAGGGCTCGTAACCGGCGCGACAACAGCTCTGCTTGTGGGAGGGGTCGCCAGAGGTATCAAGCGACCCTGGCGCTCCCTCCTGGTACATTGTGTTGATCGGCGCGGCTAGTTCCTGCTTGGAAACACTCCCTGCAGCGCGATGCAGAAGTTCATCACTAGGTAGGGTGGCATGTTGTTGTGCGGCTGGTTGCTGCCGGACGGTCCAACCGCCGCGGGGCTCATCGCCGCGCTTGGCGCGTTCGAGGAGTACGCGGATGGTCTGCCGCGGCCCGCCGACGCCCACATACCGTTCGTCGGCGCGGCGACGCTGCTCGCGCCCGAGTCGGCGCCGACCGTGTGGCCGTGCGACGCCATCTCGCTCGTGATCAGCGTCACATTGGTCTCGCCGCCCGTCTCGCCGATCACGCGCTGCGTCAAGCCAGGCCCCTGGCCCTGGTCGAGCGGCGCGCTGCCCTGCAGATTCGGCAGCCCGAAGGTGGTCCTCCCATCGCCGCCGTAGTAGGTGCCCAGCAGCGCGAACAGCGCGGTATTCTGCGAGATCGGAATGAGCTGGCCGTTGCACATCGCCCAGCCCCGCGGCGCGTAGTTGAAGCCGAAGATCCGGATCTCGCCTATGAATGGTTCGGACATGCCTGCCTCCTTAATTGCGTGACGGGAAGATCCCCACCAGCGCGATGCACAGGTTCAGCGTCAGGAACGGCGACAGATTCGGGTGCGGCTGGCTGCTGCCGCTCGCGCCGATAGCAGACGGGGCCATGGAGACATTCACGGCATTACTGTATGGGCTGGAATCCTGCGCGCCCCAGGTATTGCCTACGGGCGTCCCGGCGTTCGCGGGATTGGGATCGCCCAGCGCCACGTGCACATGCCCCGGCATCTCGCTGATCGTCAGCGTATGACCCTCCTCGCCGGCGCGCTGGCCCTGGGTGAAGCCTGGACCCATGTGCAGCGGCACGCGCCCGCGCAGGTCCGGCAGCGCGAAGGTGGTCTGACCGTCGCCGCCGTACATCGTGCCCAGCAGCGCGAACAGCGCCTGGTTCTGGTTGATCGGTAGCAACTGGCCGTTGCACAGCGCCCAGCCCTTGGGCGCGAAGCCGAAGCTAAACAGCTTGACTTCGCCGATAAATGGCTCGGACATGCTCTTTCCTCCTCATCGACATTGAGCCGTGTCGTCGTGGTGATTCGCAGTGATCCGCGATGGTTGCTGCGAGCGGGAAAAGGCGCTTCTCCGGGCGCCAGCCGACCCCAGCGGACTCCTACGACTGTGGCGGGTACACGCCAGATAGAGAGATCACGAAGCTGATGCACTGAAACGGCAGCATATTGTCGTGCGGCTGATTGCCGCCGTTCGGCTGGATCGAGGCCGGATTCATATTGGCGTCGGCCGCATTGGTGGAATACTGGGACAGGGTCGAAGCTGCCCACACGCCGCCGGCCGGGCTCGTCTGGCCGCCGGTCTGGGACTGCGCCATGGCCGCGTGCGAATGCTGCGGCAGCTGCAGCGTGGTCAGGGTCACAGCCTCTGTCCCGCCGTTCTGGCCGATTATATAGTTCGACAGCCCCGGGCCCTGACCCATGTGCAGCGGCACGCGCCCGCGCAGGTCCGGCAGCGCGAAGGTGCTCTGGCCGTCGCCGCCGTAGGTCGTGCCGATCAGGTTGAACAGCGCGTCGTTGTCGGCGATCGACATGAGCCTCCCGTCGCAGAACGCCCATCCTACTGGCGCGAAGGCGAAGCCGACCATGCGAATCTCGCCGATGTAAGGTGTGCCCATTGTTCCTCCTTATGGTGAGCTATCTCAGCCAAACAGCTTGGCGCGAGCCTCCGATCGAGGTCGCCCCGAACCACCTATCGACCCCCGCCCGCCAATCGATCGTCTGAGGCAAGCCTGCCTGGCGCGCTCCTTTCTCGCTATTCTTGCGCGGCTAGCCGCGATCTGGCCCCCGGTTCGCAGGCCCTCATCCGTCCGAGCGCTCCCTCCCGCCTGCTGCGGCTTGCCGCGCGGCCCACTCCATGTACCAGTAGATCCCTTTGTCTTCGATCGGGTAGAAGCCCAGGCGTTGGTAGAGCCGCAGTGCCGGGTTGAACTTTTCGACGTGGATGCGCAGCGGCTTGCCCGCCGCGGCGGCCTCGTCGATCAAGGCGCGCAGCAGCCGCGAGCCGATCCCGGCGCCGCGATATTCCGGCAGCAGCGCGATGTCGATCAGCGCGATCTGCTCGGGCCAGCGCGCGACGTACAGCCGGCCGATCGGCTGCGCATCACGCAGGATCAGCAGGAACTCGGCGTCGCCGTAGTAAGTCTGGTAGTGGCGGTGCTGCGCGTCGAACTGCTGGTCGAGAAAAGCCTGCTGCTGCTCGGCGCTCCAGCCCAGTGGCGCCAGCTCCTCCAGGCGCGTGCTGGCGTAGACGCGCCGCAGGAATGGCTCATCCTCCGGCGCGATCGGGCGAAATGTCACGAGTGCCTCGCTCACAGCTGCTCCTGGCGAAGCTGGCGGTTGAACACCGCTTCGTAATAGAAGCCATGCTGGTCCTGCCGGATCGGCGTGAAGAACAGGTCGAAGTCGCCCAGCCCGTCGTGGCGAAAGCGATATGAGCTCTGGGGCAGGAACGCGTCTGCCGGCCCGCGAAAGACCAGCGAGAAAGCTTCCCAGCCCTGCACTGCGCGCACCTCCGCGGCCTCGACCAGATCAAGCGGCAGCTCGGTGGCCCCGCCGGCGTCGACCCGAAACTGGTCGTTGAGATACTGTACAAAGCGAGCGAGCGTCAGTTCGTCAGCCATATAGACAACTCCACACTAATGCCATCGTTCTGGTGATTCGCCAAATGACTTCGGATGGGGGGCCGTGGAGGGACATTGCTGCTCCGATCCTCCCCATCAACTCCACTGTGATGGCTCACTATAGCTATGAGCAAAACCATTGAGCCACTATGCACGAACGAGATGCCGTTGTGATGCCATCCGTCGCACTGCCGACTGCCCACTGCTGTAGGCAGGTTTGGAGCGGCAAAGCCACCCACGCCCTGCCCAGCAGATATAGTGTAGCGAGCCGCGAGCCGGTGGCAAAAGTACCATGCACAACCAAACTGAGCAGCCAGTCGCGCTGCTCATTTGGTTACAACTGTGAGATCTTCGCCTTTCCAGAGAGAGCAGGATAGGAGGACTGTGGGTATGTAGCTTGTGATGGCTAGCCACAGGAATATATACCAGCACAACCGTCGGTGAACGGTCATGCAATGGTAGGCTGGACAAACGCAAAGGACCACACATCCACCGCTGTCGTACCCCACCACAGTCCAGTACGTAACCAGTCAAAGGACAGATGCGCGATCTGTATAAGCTTCATTTTAGGATTTGATGGATTGTAACTTTTTATAGTATACAACGGTTGTCAATGAAAAAACGGTTGTTGATGCGAATATGGCCCATGATGAAAAAATTGACATCTCCCCTCTCCAGGCTGAGAGAAGGGGGTAGAGGGTGGGGGGCAACAGCTACCCTTGCTCGTCACCGATCACTCGCTCCGGCGCCTGGCGGCCCGGCAGGCTGCGCCAGGCCAGCGCGCCCCGCAGCGCGAGCGGCGCGCGCTCGGCCAGCAGCCAGGCCAGCAGCGCAACGACCAGCAGGTTGCGCAAGTTGAGCAGCAGCACCGGCACGAGGTGCATCGCCAGCAGGTCGTCGTAGTCGAATGGGAACAGCGCGATCGTGATCGAGCAGATCGCCAGGAGCATGGCTGCGTGCCGCCGGCGCAGCAGCGGCGCGAAGGGCAGCAGCCAGATCAGGTACTGGGGCGAGAAGACCTTGTTGGTCGCGATGAAGACCAGCAGCGCCGCCACCATGTAGGCGAGCAGGCTCGCGTGCGAGACCGCGCCGCGCGCGGCCCGCTCCTCGCGGAAGCGCGCCAGGCAGCCGGCCAGCAGCAGGCCGTACCCCGCGATGAACGCGAGCGGCAGCCACCTGAGCGCGATCGTCGCCAGCGGCGAGACCAGGTGCAGCGCGCCGTAGTTGAAGTCGAGCCGCGCGGCCGCCACGCCCAGGCTGTGCGCCAGAATGATCGCGCCGGCCGGCAGGCTTTCGACCTGCAGCCCGCGCAGTTCGTGGTAGCGTAGGAAGCCCAGCAGGTCCAGCGGTGCCAGCAGCGCAAACGGCAGCAGCGCCAGCCCCAGCGCGCCGGCGCCGCCGAGCGCCAGCCGCAGCAGCGCCCGACGATCATCGCCCGCCAGGTAGTAGGCGCCCACAACCGGCAGCAGCACGGCCGGGTAGAGCTTCGCGGCGGCGCCGAGGCCCAGCCAGACTCCCGCCCAGCCTGGTCGACCGCGCAGCACGCACAGCAGCGCGAGCAGCGTCAGCAGCGCCGGGAACAGGTCGTAGCGCCACGGCAGCAGCGGCGCGGTCGCCGCCACGAGCAGCGCGTAGAGTGCCAGCGCCGGCGCGATCGGCCGGCTTGGCCGCCAGGCGCGCAGCACCTCGACCAGCGCCAGGGCCACCAGCGTGCTCAAGACGACATTCTCGACCAGGAATAGCCACAGGTACCCGTTGAAGTCGAGCGGTCGGCCAAGCGCCGCCAGCCGCGGCAGCACGAACGGGGCCAGCGCCAGCGGCGGGTACTCCAGCGGGAAGTCGCGGTAGGGCAGCTGGCCCTGCAGCAGGCTCAGCGAGTACTTATAGTAGAGCCCGAGGTCGAGCGTGTGCCGGCTGAGCACGGCCGGCAGCGTCGCGATAGCGATCGCCAGGAGCGCGGCCGCCTGCAGGGCCACTAGGCCGGCCACGAGAGCTGATTTCACAGGTCGCTGAGATATTCGCATAGGTCTTTCGGGCAGCAAAAAACGATCCACCGGCGGCACCGCATCGTGTAGGCTGCGACACATCTTCGGGTCGCGCTGCAGACACTGCGCCGTCTGTGGATCGTTTGCGCCTGGTCTCCCTGGTCCTACGCGAGCGTGGGCCAGGGAGCGAGTAAGCGGATCGTCGAGCTACTTGACGTCGACCGAGGCGCCGGCATCGACGAGCTTGGCCTTGGCCGCATCGGCCTCTTCCTTGCTGACGCCTTCCTTGACCGCCTTCGGCGCGCCCTCGACCAGATCCTTGGCCTCCTTCAGGCCCAGGCTAGTCAGCTCGCGCACGGCCTTGATGACCTGGATCTTATTCGCGCCGGCCGCCGTCAGAATGACGTTGAACTCAGTCTGCTCCTCGACCGGGGCCGCCGCCGCGACGTCGCCGGCAGCCGCCGCGGGGGCTGCGCCGGCCGCGAACATCGGCGCCGCCGCCGTGACGCCCCACTTCTCTTCCATCGTCTTCTTGAGATCGACCAGCTCGAGGACATTCAGGCCCTCGATGCTCTCGATGATGCTGTTAACTTTGTCGCTCGCCATGATGAGTCTGTCTCCTTAAAAGCAGTTGTTTGAGAGCTAAACGTTGGCACGTTCCAACGTTTGAAGGTTTGGACGTTAAGCTGCGGGCTGCTCGGCCGGCTGCAGCTGGTCGATGCGCGCCTGCAGGACATAGAGCACGTTCGAGACTGCTGCGTTGATCACGCCGATGACGCCGGCCACCGGCGATGAGACGCCGCCGACGATCTGCGCCAGCACCTGCTCGCGCGTCGGCAGGGTCGCGACCTGATCGAGCACGTTGCCGGTCAGCACGCTCGTGCCGAGCATGCCGCCGCGGATCACCAGCTTCTTCGGGCCTCTGTTGTAGTCGTTGATCGCCTTGGCGGTTTTTGCCGCGTCCTTGAACGCAAACGCCAGCGCCGTCGGGCCGGTCAGAAACGTCTCGAGACCGGCGAAGCCGGTCTCCTTCGCTGCGATCAGCGTCAGAGTGTTCTTGGCGACGATCAGCTCGGCGCCGGTCTCGCGCAGCTTCTTGCGCAAATCGGTGATCTCGGCCACGGTCAGACCCCGGTAGTCCGTCACCAGAGTCATCTGCGTGCGCGACATCTTCTCGGTCAGATCCTCGACTGAGTCGATCTTACGCTGTGTAGGCATGTGGTTCACCCCCCTCCGTCTGCCAGTAGTCAGTAGGCAGTAGCCAGTAGTCAGCGGTCGGCAGCTGGTCGTTGGTCGTTGAAAATCAATGTAAGACCAGCGATACTGATATCTGACTACTGATATCTGGCGACCCAATAAAAAGGGCCGCCGTGCCTAGACACAGCAGCCCACCGACGGAGTAACCCGTCATCTATGTGGTCTACCTCGGCGGGCGGCTAGAAGCCATTAAGCGAAGCACCCGCTGTCTTAGGCACTGTTCAGTTTTCCGCTATAACGGCATAACGCTCCAACGCTATACCGTTCGGGCGCTCTACGCGCCGCCCATCGTCTGGGCCGTGACCGGGTCGACCCGGATGCCCGGCGCCATGGTACTCGTGAAGGTCACGCTCTTGACATAGGTGCCCTTCGCGCCGGTCGGCTTGGCCGCCTTGACCGCCTCCATCAGCGCCGCGATATTCTCGAAGATCTGCTGCTCGCTGAAGCTGACCTTGCCGACGGCCACGTGCAGCAGGCCGGTCTTATCGTTGCGGAACTCGACACGGCCGCCGCGCACCTCGCGGATCGTACGCGGCAGGTCGTCGGGCGAGACGATTGTGCCGCTCTTGGGGTTCGGCATCAGGCCGCGCGGGCCGAGCTTGCGGCCGACGCGACCGACCTTGCCCATCATGTCGGGCGTGGCGATCGCGATATCGAAGTCGAAGAAGTTCTCTTTGTCGATCCGCGCGATCAGATCGTCGGCGCCGACGAAGTCCGCCCCTGCGTCTTTGGCGGCCTGAGCCGCGTCGCCCTGCGCGAACACCAGCACGCGAACCATCTTGCCGGTGCCGTGCGGCAGCGCCACGGTCGTGCGGATGTTCTGGTCGGCGTGGCGCGGGTCGATGCCCAGGCGCAAATGCACCTCGATCGTCGCGTCGAACTTCGTGAACGTGGTCTCCTTGAGAAGCTTGACCGCGTCCTGCGGCGCGTAGAGCTTGGTCCGATCGACCTTCTTGAGCGCCTCGATGTACTTCTTGCCGTGATCTTTCGCCATGGAACTTGTTCTCCTTGTGGTCAGACGGGCCGGCGGCCCTCCCACCTCTCTAAAGTTTTGAGTTGTGAATTTTGAGTTTTGAACAGGGGAATGAGCCAGCCTAACTCAACTGAGAACTCAAAACTCAAAACTAATCGGTGATCTTAATGCCCATGCTGCGCGCCGTGCCGGAGAGGATCTTCTCAGCCCCCTCGATCGTGATCGCGTTGAGGTCGGACATCTTCTGCTCGGCCAGGGCGCGCAGCTGCTTCTTGTTGATCGATCCGGCCGTGCTGCGGTTTGGCGTGCCCGAGCCCTTGTCGACGCCGGCCGCCTTACGCAGCAGGTCGGCCGCCGGCGGCGTCTTGAGCACAAAGGTGAAGGAGCGGTCGGAGAAGATCGTGATCTCGACCGGAATAACGCTGCCGGCCTGCGACGAGGTCTTCTCGTTGTAGTCCTTCACAAAGGCCATAATATTGATGCCGTAGCCGCCGAGCGCCGGCCCGACCGGCGGGGCCGGAGTGGCCTTACCGGCGGGAAGCTGCAGCTTAACGACACCAACAACTTTCTTCGCCACGGAATTCTCCTTACGATGTCGGTCCGCCATTCACCGAAGAAGGACCAAAGACCAAGGACCAAGGACGAACAGCGCGAGCGTTGACCTATCGTCCTTCGTCTTTTGTCTTTCGTCCTTCGAAGGCAAGCAGCGCTATCTGATTAGTCGACGAGTCGCGTAACCTGCAAAAAGTCCAGCTCGACCGGTGCCTCGCGGCCGAAGAACGACACCAGCACCCGCACGCGCCCGCGCTCGTGGTCGATCGCGTCGACGATCCCCTCGAAGTCGGTGAACGGGCCGTCGGTGATCTTGACCGCCTGGCCGACCTGGTAGCTGACGCGGACCTTCGGCGCCTCCTCCTCCATCTGCTTGAGGATCGCCTTGACCTCGTTATCGTCCAGCGGCGTGGGCCGGTTGCCGTGGCCGACGAAGCTCGTCACGCCGGGCGTATTGCGCACGACATACCACGAGTTGTCGTTCATGCGCATCTGCACCAGCACATAGCCGGGGAAGACCTTCTTGTGCACAGTGCGGCGCTGGCCGTTCTTGATCTCGATCTCCTCCTCGGTCGGAACGATCACGCGGAAGATCTGATCCTGCATCTCCATCGTCTCGATGCGGTGCATCAGATTCTGCTTGACCTTGTTCTCATACCCCGAGTAGGTGTGAATCACATACCACAGACGCCCATCGTCCGCCTGAAATTCAGAATCAGTAAGCTTATCGTTTCGATCTGTCACGTGCGTCCTCGCGTCCGTCTGTTCAGCTAACCGCACTCACAAGCAGGGTGTACAGAGTCGCGAAGAGTGAATCGGCTGTGAACAAGACGACGCTAATCGCTGCGGAGAGAGCAATAACAACCACGGTGAGCCGAATAGTCTCGTCGCGAGTCGGCCAGACCACCTTTTTCATCTCGGACCGAACTTCGCGAAACGTGCGCACAATTGCGTTCTCGCGCGGCTCTTTTTCTTTGTCCATCTTTGTGACCGCCATCAGCGTTCCTTTATGGTGACAGATCCAGGGGTGAGGGCAGCAGGGGAGAACGCAATCCCTGACCTGCCCTCACCCCGAATATGCTAGGCCTCGATCTTGGTGACGACGCCGGAGCCGACGGTGCGCCCGCCCTCGCGGATCGCGAACCGCAGCCCCTCCTCCACCGCCACCGGGACAATCAGCTCGACCCCCATCTCCACGTTATCCCCCGGCATCACCATCTCCATGCCTTCCGGCAACGTGATCGCCCCGGTCACGTCGGTCGTCCGCACGTAGAACTGTGGCCGGTACCCCGGGAAGAACGGCGTGTGCCGCCCGCCCTCTTCTTTCTTCAGCACGTACACCTGCGCCCGGAACTTCTTGTGCGGCTTGATCGACCCCGGCGCCGCCAGCACCTGCCCGCGCTCCACGTCCGTCCGCTCGATCCCGCGCAGCAGCACGCCCACGTTGTCGCCCGCCACCCCCTCGTCCAGCGTCTTCTGGAACATCTCCACCCCGGTCACCACCGTCTTGCGCGGCGCCTCGTCGTTCATCCCGATGATCTCGATCGTCTCGCCCATCTTGACCTTGCCGCGCTCGATCCGCCCGGTCACCACCGTGCCGCGGCCCTTGATCCCGAACACGTCCTCGATCGGCATCAGGTACGGCTGGTCGATCGCGCGCTCGGGCGTCGGGATGTAGGTGTCGACCGCGTCCATCAGCGCCAGGATGCTCTTGTACTCCGGCGCGTTGATGTCGGTCGAAGTCGACGAGAGCGCCTCAAGCGCGCTGCCGCGGATGATCGGGATGTCGTCGCCCGGGAACTCCTGCTTGGTCAGCAGCTCGCGCAGCTCGAGCTCGACCAGCTCAAGCAGCTCCTCGTCGTCCATCATGTCGACCTTGTTGAGGTAGACGACCATGGCGGGGACCTGGACCTGGCGGGCCAGCAGGATGTGCTCGCGGGTCTGCGGCATCGGGCCGTCGGGCGCCGAGACGACCAGGATCGCACCGTCCATCTGGGCGGCGCCGGTGATCATATTCTTGATATAGTCGGCGTGGCCGGGGCAGTCGACGTGGGCGTAGTGGCGCTTGTCGGTCTGGTACTCGACGTGCCGAATGGCGATGGTAATGCCGCGGGCGCGCTCCTCGGGGGCGTTGTCGATCTGGTCGTAGGAGGTATACTTGGCAGCGCCCTTGAGCGCGAGGACTTTCGTAATCGCGGCGGTCAGGGTCGTCTTGCCGTGGTCGACGTGCCCGATCGTGCCGACGTTGACGTGCGGCTTGGTTCGCTCGAACTTCTGCTTCGCCATTGCTGTTCGCGTGCCTCCTCAAGCTCTCGCGCCGGGCCATACGCCGACGCGAACAAAAGGAATGATCCGCCGACGCGGATCGCCAAAGTTCTGGAGCCCATGTCGGGACTCGAACCCGAGACCTCGTCTTTACCAAAGACGTGCTCTACCAACTGAGCTACATGGGCAATATAGTAGTCAGTAATCAGCCATCGGCAGTCAGAGTGCCCTCGTATTCTGACTACTGACTACTGGCTACTGACTAGTGTCTGGTGGGCCGGGCTGGATTCGAACCAGCGAAGGCGTAAGCCAGCAGATTTACAGTCTGCCCCGGTTGGCCACTTCGGTACCGACCCACGATTAGCTACCGCAAAGAAGCAGCGTTCGGCATTATACGGCACTCGGACGGGTATGTCAAATGGTGAAGGAGGTGGTGCGCCCGGGCCTGAGACGAGGGCGGCGCCGGGGTCTTGTCCCCGCCGCACCCACGGCGCGAGCCAAGAATCCCCCCGCCCCCGTGGCGACGGGAGCGGGGGCGGGTGAGAAGGGCAGCAGTCCAGCTCTGAGGCTCATCGAGCGCCGTATCAGGAGTGTGCCAGAGTCAAGATCGGCATAGCTGACGCGCCCTCAGCGTGGTTGACCACTTCGATGATCGCGTGCTCGAGATCGGAGATCAGCCCGCGGCTATCCCGGTCGAGCGGCACATTCGCGCCCACGGCGGCGAGGTACCAGTGGGCGATCGCCCAGCGATGGCGGGAGGCGATCGGGAAGTACGGGAGCGTGCCCCAGCTCGCGAAGCACTCTCGCTCAAGCACGCGTGGGAGCCGGCAGATCAGCACCACCTGGATCAGCCCGTGAAACCGCGACACCACCTCGCGGTAGGCCCGCTGCTGCCGCAGCTTCGGGTCAGGGTGCCCGGGGTTGTAGTAAAGCGACGGGAAGGCCAGCGACAACCGATCGATCGTAGCGTCGCACACTGGCTCGCGCCGAGCCTCAATAGCGACAGCTAGCGCCGGCCCGCATTGCTCCAGCGAGCGCACAAGAGCATCCATCGTGTGGTTAGACCTTTCTGCGATCAGGTCGGGCGGGATAAAGATCAGGTGGGTAGAACATTGTCCCGGCTATTCTAGCATACCAGCATTTTACTTTTCGGAAAGAAGTCGTAACTTTTCAGAAAGGAAAGACAACCGATTTATGCCGGAACACCCCCTGCCGCGGGCGGGGGCACATACTATAGCGCGCTGCGCTGAAAACGAACATTTGGATGGGGTTTTGGGGAGGGCTGCGCCACTCCTCGCCGGGAGGCCCAAAGCCTTCCTTGGTCAGCACGATCCGCAGGCGGTATTGCCCGGCCTGGGCTGAGTCGGCCGGGAAGAGCGCGAATGCCACCTGTGCTATACTCTGCTCACACAAAGCCCAGGCGCCATCATGAGAGCAGTGTGGGAGCAGCCGATGTCGAATGACGCAGACCTCGACGCCAGCTACGACGTCTTCATTTCCTACAGTCACAACGACAAGGAGTGGGTGCGCGGCTGGCTGGTCCCGCGGCTCAAGAGCGCCGGCCTGAGCGTCTGCATCGACCACGAGGCGTTCGAGATCGGCGTGCCGGCGATGGTCAACATGGAGCAGGCCGCCGCAGCCAGCCGCCACGTGCTGCTGGTGCTGACGCCGGCATGGGTGGCGAGCGAGTGGACTAACTTCGAGTCGCTGCTGGCGCAGACAAGCGACCCGATCGGGCTGCGCCAGCGCACGCTGCCGCTCCTGCGCGAGCGCTGCACGATCCCCGCGCGCATCAGCATCCTGACCTACGCCAACCTCACCGGCGCGGAGGGCGCCGAGGCCGAGCTGAGCAAGGTCATCCGCGCGATCCGCCGAACGGCGCCGGGGCGGCCTGCCGGCCGGCCGGTTGTCGTCGCGCCGCCCGCGCCGGCGCCCGACCCCCGCCCGGCCGCGCCCGTCGAGGAGCCTGGCCGGCTGCGCGAGCTGATCCAGGCCAAGCAGCGCCGGCTGCACGAGCGCCGGCTGCAGGAGGCGACCTACGGAATCAGCGGCGACCCATCGATCAGAATCGAGATCCAGGATCTGGAGCGCGATATCGCGGCGCTGGAGCAGCAGCTAGACTCGCAGGCCGGCGGCTATCGGTAGCGTATGGGAGCGTGGACGATGCGCAGTGCATCATCGGTGGCGGCAGGGCAGGCCGACGGCGCAGGCGACCGCAGCGCTGCTCAGGCGCGGGGCGGCGTCGAGCGCCGGCGCTATCTGCGGGTTCTGACGCTGCAGTGGGCGATTGGCTGCTTCTGCCTGGTCGTCGGCGCGCTGATGTGCATCGTGCCGCACCAGTTCAGCTCGCCGTCGTTCAGCCTTATCCGGCCATCCCTGCCGTGGGCCGGCGGCATCTACCTGGCGGCCGGGATCGGCCTGGTCGGGGCGGCGGCGCTCCAGCCGCGGCACAGCCTGGTGATCGCCGCTCATGGGGTGGCCGGTTCGGCGCTCCTGTTCTACGCCTTCATGCTGCTCCGCACCGGGACGTGGAGCGGCTGGCCGATCTATCTGGTGCTCGGGCTCGGGACGATCGCCGCAGCTGTGCTGCCCGTGTACGGCTGGCCCGGGCCGCGCATGGACGGCGACATGTTCGCCATCCTGATCGCGCTGTGCGCCGTCAGCAACGGCCTGGTGATGCTGCTGCTGCCGGGGCAATTCCAGCTCGCGATCTACGACCGGGTGCGCCCGCACCTGCTCTGGTTCGGCCTGGCGTTTCTGTCGAGCGGGGTGCTCCTGATCACGGCGCAGGTCCGCCGAGCCCGGCTGCCGCTGCTGGAGTGGTCGGCCCACGCGCTGGTCGCGCTCGCGTTCCTGTGCTATATGGCGCTCGTGTCGGTGCCGAACCGCGGCATCACCGGCATCATGTTCTACGGCGGGTTCGGCATCCTGCTGCTCCTGCTGCCCTGGCTGAGCCAGCCGCTGGCCTGGCTCGACGCCTCGTCGCTGCGATTGCGCCTGGGGCTGGCGCTTGCCGCTTTGGCGGCGGTGCCGCTGACGCTCACCGTCGCCGTCATCACCGACCAGGAGGAGCGCATCGCGCTCGACCAGGCGCTGGTGAACCAGCAGACTCTCGCCGCCAGCATGGCGCAGGATGTCGGCAACTACGCGCGCCTGCAGAAGAGCGCCGTGGCAGCGTTGGCGCTGCAGTTCGCGGGCTGGCGCGTGGCCCCGCAGGCCCAGCGCGAGCAGTTGCAGGCGTTCCAGGCGCTCTACCCCGACTTCGACAGCTGCGGCGCGTTCGACGCCGCCGGGCGCCCGATCGCCCGGAGCGACGGCGCGCCCCCGGCCGGTCGCGACGACGCGCCCGTCGTCGCTGAGGTTCGCCGCACGCTGCGGCCCGCGCTCGCGCTCCAGCCCGCGCCCGGCTCGGGCCGGCCGACCCTGGCGTTTGGCGCCCCGATCCCCGGGCCGGGCGGCGCGCAGGATGGCGTGATCGTCTGCGATCTGAATACGGCGCGCCTCACAGCGCATATCGCGCTCCCGAGCAGCACCGCCAGCGAGCGCGTGATCTATGTCGTCGACGAGCAGAATCGTGTGATCGCGCACCCCGACGCAGAGCTGATGGCCTCCCTCACCGATCTAGCGAGCGCGCCGCCGATCGCGGCGCTGCGGGCCAGCGGCGGGGGCGCGGGCGCGCTGCGCTACGGCGAATCGCCGAGCGCGCGGCTGGCCGGCTATGCCCTGGTGCCGGACCTCGGGTGGGGGGTGGTGGTCGAGGGGGCGGCCTCCGGCGCGCTCGCCGGCGTGCAAACCGCGCGCGAGGTCGCGTTCGGCGTGCTGCTGGCGATCGTCGGCGCGGCGCTGGTGATCGGCATCGCGCTGGCGCGGCGGCTGACCGCCCCGCTGTACGCGCTCGCCGGCGCGGTGGAGCGATTCACCAAGGGCGACGCGACCGCGCCGCTGCCGCAGACCACCACCACCGAGGTGGCGCAGCTCGCCACGGCCTTCGGACAGATGCGCGAGGAGCTGACCACAACCGCCCTGGCGCGCGAGCAGGCGATCGAGATGCGCGACATGTTCTTCTCCGTCGCGGCCCACGAGCTTCGAACTCCTCTCACGTCGCTGCTCGGCCAGGCGCAGCTGCTGCAGCGACGGGCCACCCGCGCGGGAACACTCAACCCGCGCGACCAGCAATCGCTCGACATCGTCGTGTCCCAGTCGCTGCGGCTGAACAAGCTGATCGGCGACCTCCTGAACGTCTCGCGGCTGCAGCAAGGGCGGCTGACCCTGGAGGTCGCGCTGCTCGACCTGAACGACGTGATCGACCGGGTGATCGACGAGCTAGGGCCGGTCGTCGCCAGCCATACGCTGGTGCGATCCGGGGCGGCGACGCAGCTGCCGATCGCCGGGGATGCGCTGCGCCTGGAGCAGGTGCTGCAGAACCTGATCGGGAACGCGGTGAAGTACAGCCCGGCCGGGAGCGAGGTGACGATCCATGTGAGCAGGCAGGGCGCAATAGCCTGCGTGGCCGTCACCGACCGCGGGATCGGCATTCCCCAGGAGGCGCTGCCACACCTGTTCGAGCAGTTCTACCGCGCGCCGAACGCCGACCAGGAGCACATCAGCGGGCTGGGCATCGGGCTATATGTGGTCAGCGAGATTGTGTCGCTGCACGGCGGGCGCGTCACGGTCGAGAGCGCCGAGGGCCAGGGCAGCACCTTCACGATCGTGCTACCGCTCGCGCGGGACTACAGCCACGATCGACAGGCCTGAGCCGACGCGGATGCTGCCAAGAATCCGCGAATTGCGCGAATACCTCACTGTTCCGCTGGGGAGGTCTGGAGGGGCCGAAGGCCCCTCCAGACCTCCCCAGCGCTTAGGAGCGCTGCGCGGCGCACTCGTGCCGCCCGCGGTCGAGCCCGTAGCTCTGGGCCACGTCGTACAGCGTGTGAACGAGGTCGACGGAGGCCTCGATCTCGTCCTTGTGGATCGAGACGCTCTCGATATTGATCCCGAGCGGGATGGCCTCGACGTCGACCTGGTCGAGGATCGCCCGCAGGTTATCGCGGCAGATCTGGATGGATCGTGTGAACGACGCCGGGTCCGCCAGGAGCGCCTGCTCGGTCGCCGGCGCGATCGCGACGCCGAGCCACTTGAGGAACTCGATCGTCCTGGGCCGGCCGCACGGCGAAAAGGTGAGCATGATGCGCCGCGGCGCCACGCCCAGGCGGCGGCAATCCTCGGCGTAGCTGGTGAGCAGCCGGATGGTCGCGTCGGCGTGGTACACAACCTGCGAGATAAAGAAGCGACAGCCCTGCTCGGCCTTGTGCAGCAGCCTCCGGCTCTCGTCGTAGGCCGGCGAGTGGCGCTCGGCAATGACCACGCCGCCGAGCGTAAAGCTCCCGGCGTGCGCGGCGGCGATCTGCAGCGCCCGGTCGACCGGCAGCGCGTCGGGCGGCGGGTTGGGGCTGGATGCGCCGACCAGCGTGAGGTAGCTGATCCCGTAGTCCTGGCGGGTCTCGCTCAGCCAGTCCGGCCAGCTCGTCTCGGTCAGCGCGCCGACGCTCTTGTAGGTGATAGCCGGCATCTCGGTGAGATCCTGGAGCATGCGGGCATAGGTGCGCGGCTCCATTGTCGGCAGAAAGGGAAACGGGCGCGGCTCAGCCGTCCGCTCGGTCTCATCCTGGACATCGTAGACCACCAAGCCGTCGAGCGGCAGGTGGCGCGCGCGCGCGGCGAGCTTCTCGGCCGCGCGCGCGACGGCGTCGGGCTGGCTGTCCGCCCGCGGCGGCGTCGCGCCGTAGAGCGTCACGAAGTGCTGCGGGTCGAGCAGCCGGGCTTGGAGAGTCAGGGGGCTGATCATCGTCGCGTCATCCTTTGATGTGCTGCAGCAGAGGCCGTCCCACGTCACAGAGCGTCGATGGTCGTCCTGCTCCCCGCGGTGCGGCGAGCCGGCGGCCGAGACTATTATAACGCGCTGCGCTAAAAACGAAAGTCGCGCGCCGCTTTAGCCAGGGCTGATGCAAGGTCTTTGACCCCACCCCTCATAATTACGACTAGTGCGGCGCGAGACGGAGTGAACCCTTACGGCCCGGCTCCGCCCCGCTCGTGTGCCTATCGCACCGACAGGTTGCCGCCGCCGAGGGCCTGCTCGACGGTCTTGGTGCCGCTCCAGTTGCTCGAGAACCACGTGCCGCCGCTCTTGTTGAGCACCTGGATGCCGAGCGTGTCCATGCTGCCCGGCTCGCCGTTGTCGGTCATCCACAGCTGCAGCGTGGCGTTGCCGTCGACCGCGCTCGGGCTCAGCGGGTTGGTGATGTCCTGGATGCTGGCCTTGCCTGTGAAGTTGGCCTTCGGCTTAGCCACGCCCAGCGAGGAGATCGCGTTGCCCTTGATCTGGTAGACCCGGCCGCCGCTGCGCACGATGATGTTGACGCTGCCCTGCAGGTTCGTGCCGCTCTTGTTGTACTTGACGTTGAAGCCGAAGTTGCTCTTGCTGCCGGGCGTGCCGGGCTTGAGCCCGGACGAGCTGCTCAGCAGCAGCGAGCCGCCGCCGGTGATGAAGCTGGACGTCAGCGGCTGGGCCACGGTGATCACGTCGTTGTCGGTGGACGCGTTCCGAGCGTAGTAGCCGCTCACGATGAAGCCGACGGTGTACTGGGTTGCGCCGGTATTGCCCGCCGACAGCGTGGTGCTGCAGGTCGCCGCGCCGGTCTTGGCGTCGCCGGCGCCGACCAGTCCGATCGGCAGGTTCGAACAGTTCGTGAAGGGGGTGTTGGTATCGCGGTTGATGAAGGTCACCCTGGCGTTGCGGATGTCGCCCGCGCTGCCATCGGAGGCTGGGTCGGCAGCCGTGATGTCCTGGATCGTCGCGGAGAGTGTCACATTCGCGCTCGTGCTGGTCGCCGACGACGTCCAGAACAGGCTGTTGCCGCTGTACGTCGCCCGCGCGTCCTCTTGGGTCACGGTCAGGGCCGCCGGGCCGCCGCTGCTGCCCGCAAAGTTCGCGCTGGAGCTGGTGAACGTGGCTGTCACGCTGTAGCTCCCGGGCGCGTAGGCGATGGTGGTGGACCCGATCGCCACGCCGCTGGCGTCGATCGGCGCGGAGCCGACCGAGACGCCGTTGATGAAGAACTCGACCGCGCCCGTCGCCGTGTCGCCATTGGCGCTGGCCGGGCTGACCACCGCTCTGAGCGTCGTCGCGTCGCTGTACTGGACACTCGCCGGATTCGCCGACACGGTGGTGGTGGTCGCCGCGCTGGCGGTGCTGAACGTTCGCGCCACGTCGGGCGCGGGGTTGTAGTTGTCGTCGCCCGGTTGGGATGCGGTGATCGTGCAGCTGCCCACGCCGGTCAGCGTCACCGTGCTCCCCGAAACAGTGCAGCTGCCGGCCGCGCTAAAGCTCACCGGGAGCCCTGAAGAGGCGCTCGCGCCGACGCCGAAGGGCGGGTCGGCGAAGGTCTTCGGCGCAAGCGGGCCGAACGCGATCGTCTGGCCGGCCTTCGCGATGTCGAACGACTGGGCGACGTCCGGCGCCGCGCTATAGTTGCTGTTACCGGGCTGCGATGCGGTCACCGCGCAGGAGCCCGCGCCGCTGATGTGGACCATGCCGCCGACGATCGCGCAGCTGCCCGCGGCGCTGTACGAGACCGCCAGGCCCGAGGAGGCTGTCGCGCTCGGGGCGAAGTCCGCGTCGCCGTAGGTCTTGCCGGGGATCGGCGGGAAGTCGATCGTCTGGCCCGCCTTCTGCGCCGCCACCATCTCGGTGAGCTGGGGCGCGGCGGCGTAGAACCCGCTGCCGGCCTGGTCGTACCTGACGGTGCACGCGCCCGTCCCGCTTGTCATCGTGAACGCGGCGCCGACGTTGGTGCACGATCCGGCGCTGCTGAAGGTCACCGGGTTGCCCGAGCCGCCGCCGGTGGCCGCGACCGTGAAGCTGGCGCCGTAGGTCGCGCTCGCGGGCGCGTGCGTCGCGATCTGGATCGCCTGCCCGCAGCCGAAGCCCGCGCCCGCCAGGCCGGGGCCGGTGATCTGCGGCTTGTTGGCCCCGCCGCCGCTGGGGTAGGCGGTGTCGAACCACTGCGTGAAGAACTGGTCGAGCCGCGTGCTGCACGCCGGGCTCTGGTCCGGCATCCACTGGTGGAACACCGCCTCCAGCTGCGCCTCGGTGATCGAGCCGCCGCCGTACTGCGTCTGGATCTGCCGCATGGCGCTGCCGAAGTTCGCCTTGCCGAGGATCTGGCGCAGGGCCAGGTAGGCCGTGCCGGGGCGGGTGTAGGTGTTGGCGGTGGTGAACAGGTTGGCGACGGTCGGGTTCGATGGCGCGACCGTCCAGAACGTGTTGCTGGTCGTGTTGTAGTTGGTGTTGAACCGGTTGTTCAGGCTGGCGTCGAAGGCGGCGTCGCCGGCCGGCGTGCCGAGGCCCCCGGCCGCATTCGCCGCGGTCCGGGCGGTGTTGAGGTACTCGCCTACGGTCGCCCAGCCCTCTTTCCAGAAGGTCAGGTTGAACGCGGCCTCCGAGACATTGTCGCCCCACCACTGGTGCATGTTCTCGTGGTGGAACGTGCCCACCGACGGCGTGGAGGTGGCGCCATTGCCGAAGGTGATCTTGGTCTGCATCTCCTCGGCGAACCCAACGCTGGGAAGCGCGACGATGACGCCGTTGGTCGTGAACGGGAACGGCCCGTTGAACTGGGCCTGGAACTGTGTGATGTCCTCCTGCGTGTCGAGGACCGCCTTGATGGTCGTCTTCCGCGCCGCGGTCAGGCCGCTCGCCATTGCCTCGTAGTACTGGATGCCGGTGATGGCGCTGATCCGCACCGTCAGGTCGTACGAGCCGATGTTGTTCGTGACGAGGTAGCTCGGGATTCCTTCAGGCGAATGCCAGTGCCAGGTCCACGATCCCGCGGGGAAATTGGCGTCCGGCGGGTTCACCGATGTGGGCGTGGGCGGACTGAGCTGCGAGGTGATCAGCTCGCCGTTGGCGATCGCGGTCTTGCCGGCGTTGACGGTGTCGTAGATGTCGTAGGTCGGCTTGGCGCTCGGGTGATTGTTGAGCGGCATCCAGGCCATATTCCCGACCGGCTCGGTGGTGACGAAGCTGCCGTCGTTGGGGGCCGCGGTGGTGTTGACTCTGAACCAGCCCTCGGTCGAGCCGTCGCCGTCGACGTGCACGCCCGGCCGGCCGGTGTAGCCGATGCTGACGGTGAAGCTCGCCCCGCTCGGGATCGGGCTGGCGGGCGTGATCACCAGCTTGTTGGCTGGGCACTGCGTGCCGTTCTGCGCGTTGCCGCTCGCGCTCGGCGAGCAGGCCGGCGGGTTCGGGTTCGTCGCGCTCACCGGGTTCGCGTTCGACACCGCGTGAGCGAGCGGGTCCGGGTCGTCCTGCCCGTTCGGGTCGCCGGGGTAGGTGGGCTGGACGAACGCAAATGCCGCGGGCTGGCCGTCGACGGCGACCGAGCTTACGGTGAAGTTCGGGCCGGCGGCGTTGCTGTTGGTCCGCTCGAAGTCCAGGCTGAAGTCGGTCAGGCACTGCGTCGCCTGCTGCGTGAGATCGGCGTGGGTGCCGGGCAGGAACAGGTTCGTGGCCGTGTCGTAGCTGATGTAGAGATCGGTGTGGAGGCTGGTGTAGCCGCCGTTGCCCATCTCGGGGTAGACGCGATCTCCGAAGTGGGATAGCGTGTGCGCGCCCGACGAGCAGCTTTCCTGCAGGGCGGCTGCCGCAGGGGCGCGCGTGGACGGGGCCGGGCCGCGGTATTGCACCAGGGTTAGTCCGGCCCCTGGTGCCGCCGCGGCCGCGGCCGGTGTCGGCTGCAGCCCCAGCCCCAGCACGATCAGCGTGATCATCAGCGCGCCGAGCAGCTGAAGACGGACATGGCGAGTTTTCACGTGCACTTTATCCTTTACTTGAACGAGATTGGCTCAGGTAATGGCTGTGGCGCTCCTTCGTATGTGCAGGATTGGCTGGCGCCGGGGCGTGATAGACGATGTGGAGGGGCCAGAGGCCCCTCCACACCTTCCCAAGATGGGTTCTGGGGCGGGCTATGCCCACCCAAGAACCCCACCCAAAACTGCAACGCCCGCAAGAACCCTGTCTTAGTGGACGGCTGCGTTGCCGCCGTTGAACAGGCCTTCGGTCGTCTTGGCCCCGCTCCATTCGGAGGAGAGGACGAGCGTGCTGCCGCTGTAGAGCGTGACGCCGATCGAGTCGCTCGATCCCGGCTCGCCCTTGTCGGTGATCGTCACCTGCAGCGCGAGGTTGCCGGCGATCGAGATTGGGCTGAGCGGGTTGGTGATGTCGGTGAGATTAGCCTTCGAGCGGAAGTCGGCCAGCCCCCAGCAGGTCGCGCTCGGCGATCCGGTGCAGGCCAGCCCGGCCGATGTCTTCCGCGCGATTCCCAGCGAGTCGATCGCGGTGCTCTTGATCTGGTAGGTCTTGCCGCCGGCCCGGAAGACGATGTTGACGTGGCCGGAGAGGTTCTTCGTGTTCTTGTAGTTCACGTTGAACCCGAAGTTCATCCGCGAGCCGGCGTCGGCCTTGTACGTGCCGCCGGACGCCGCGATCGCGTGGTAGCCGCCGCCGGTGACGAAGCTGCCGTCCGGCTGGGCGACCTCGACCACGCCGGCCCCGGTGCCTGTGTAGTAGTTGTTGACGTAGACGTCGATGTTATGCGCGCCGAGCCCGAGCGACTTGGTGCAGCTCGCCGTGCCCGTCGTGAGGGCCCCGTTGATCAACGAGACCGCGAGCGGCCCGCACAGCGTCGTCGCCCCTTCCTTGAAGGTGACCGTCGCGTTGCGGATGTCGCCGGGCTGCGTGTCGCTGCTGTAGAGCGAGCTGTCGCGCACGGTCGCGCGCAGCAGCACGTTCGCGCTCGACCCGCCCGACGCGGTGAACGCGAGCATGTCGCCGGTGTAGGTCGCGTCCGCATTCTCCTTCGTCACGACGATCGTGAACGAGGTCGCGACGGTGGTGCCCGCGTCGTCGGTCACGCTGACCGTGACGGGGTACGAGCCGGGCGCGGCCGTGTCGGCGCCAGCCACCTTCCAGGTGCGGCTCCCGGGCAGCGTCGAGCCGCCGGTGGTCGAGACGATCGCGAGCGAGAGGCCGGCCGGCAGCCCGGCGGCGCTCGCGCTCAGGTTAGAGCCGAGCGTGTCGGGGTCGGTCGCGGTCACGGTCACGTCGGGCGAGAGCGAGTCGCTGTACTGGACCGACTGGCTCGCGCCGTTGAGCGAGTTCGTCACCACCGGCACGGCCTGGATGGCGAAGTTCGCGTTCGAGATGTCGAAGAAGATGTTGCCGACCGCCTCGATCTTGACCCGCGCCTTGGTCGTGCCGACGTTCGGCAGGACCACCGGCTCGGAGCCGTCGTTCGCCGTGCTCGCGGCCAGAACGGTCGGGTACGTGAGCCCTCCGTCCGTCGACAGCGAGATCTTCACATTCGCCGCACTGATCGGCGCGGCGGCTGTTCCGGCCACGTTCCACGTGACCGTCTGGGTCGAGAGACCCTTGTAGGTCGCGGCGCTGTTCGGCGAGGTGACCAGGAACGGGCCGGTGCCCGCCGCCAGCAGCAGCGTGGTATCACTGCTGTTGACGCCGCCATTGCCATCGCGGGCGGTCAGGCGCATGTGGAGCGAGAGCGGGCTGGCGTTAACGCCGGTGAAGCCGACGTAGTCGGCCGTCGGCAGGAACTCCGCGAAGCACTCCTTCACGGGGATCGAGGCCGGCGGGGCGATCGGCCCGGTCGGGCAGGCGCCCGTCTCGGCGTTGGTGTTGTTGTCCAGGATCTGCTGCATGTCCGGGAACACGCGCGTCGGATCGGTGGTGAGCTGGTTCTCGCCCGGCGAGTTGTAGAGCAGCGAGTCCGCGTCGCTGATCTGGCCGGACTTCGGGAACATCGCGAACAGCGGGCCGTTGGCCTTCGTGTTGCTCAGCAGCGAGGTGCCGGCCGCGGCGCCGCGGTCGTTCTGCTCCCAGCTGTAGATCAGCGGGTCGTTCTCGGCGTCGGTCGCGCTGCCGATGAGCGCGAACGGCGTCCGCAGCGGGATGGTGTACTGCGTCGGAGCCGTCACGCTCGGCCAGGTATTGCCGGTGGGAGTAACGCTCCCGCCCTTGTTGTCGACCGCGCCGCCCTTGTCGGTCTCGCCGACGAAGCCGGACGCGCCGGCGCTAAAGTCCTGCAGCGCGAGCTGCACCGGCACGTTGGTCGCGGCCAGCCCGCCTGTGAAGGTGACCTGGAAGCCGGTGTTGTTGAAGGCGCCGCCGCCGAAGCCGGCGACCGTGGCGGTCGCGCCGGATGGCAGGATCGGCGTGAGCGCGGCCAGGATGCCCGCGGCGGTGTAGTTCGTGCCGTTGGTGATCGCCGCGGAGACGCTGCCGTTGTAGTTCAGCTTGAACGAGTCGTTCGCGCCGCCGTGGTTGGTCTCCTCGACCGAGGCGAAGCAGCCGCCGCAGCTCAGGTTGACGAGCTCAATGCTCGGCACGTCGAGCCCGGCCGAGGCGCCGCCGTAGGTGACGGTGAAGCCGGTCGAGGCCGCGCCGGTGACGGTGACGCTGCCCGCGAAGCCGGGGATCGCGTTGATCGCCGACTGGAGGTTGGCGCTGCTATAGGCCAGGCCGCTCCCGCCGATCACGGCTGAGTCATTCCCGCCGACCCGGACCTGGAACGGCGAGAAGTACGTCGCCGTGCCGCCGCCCGAGTTCGCCAGGCCGCTGGCGCCGGCGGTGTACTGGAAGCTGCGCGGCGTCGGCACCGCGGTGATCGTGAAGGTGCCGTTGTAGCCACTCACGCCCACGCCGGCGATCGTGACGACGTCGCCGACCGAGCGGCCGTGCGCCGCCGCAGTCCGGATTGTGACGGTGGTGCCGTTCTCAGTCGCGCCCGGCGCAGCCAGCGTTATCGTTCCGCCGCCCGACCTTGCCAGGCCCGACGTTGGATTCGTGTACGTGAAAGTTCGCGAATTCGGCACGGAGGTGACCGCCCAGGTGCCGTTATACCCCGCGGCGGCGACTCCCGAGATCGTGACAGTATCGCCCGGCTGAAGCGTGTGAGCGCTGCCGGTCGCACCGGTCGAAATGGTAACGTTGTTGCCGGTCTCGTCCGCGCCGCCAAGCTGGGTCGTGCTGGGCACCGCGCCAATCGCCACGCTGAGCGGCTGAATCGTGGATGCCTGCTGGTAGCCGGGGCCGAAGGTCACGACCTGGACCTCGTTGCCGCCGCCGAAGTGCCGCAGCGAGGCCGTCTGCACCTCGTTGATCGCCGCCTGGTTACTGGAGGTGTAGGTCGAGATCTCCTGCAGGCTGCGCTGCGAGAAGTACGGGTCGCTGTGCGGCTGGAGGTCGTCGGTGAGGCAGATGCCCGCGTAGGCCATCACCGAGGAGCCGCTGCCCGGCTCGACCGAGGTCGCCGCGTTGCGGTTGCTGCTCGAGCAGTTCAGCTGGTTGCCGTTGAAGGGGTGGTTGCCGCTGAACTGGTGGCCCATCTCGTGCGCCACGTAGTCCACCGCGTAGAAGTCTCCGACGGGTGTTGGTATGCCGGTGCAGCCACCGGCCTTGTTCGAGCGGCCGATCACGCCGAGGTTGGCGACGCCGCCGCCCGGCTGGCCGAGCGCGAGGTGGCCGATGTCGTAGTTCGACGCGCCGATGATCTGCCCGATCACGAAGCGCGCCCGCGCCGTGCTGGAGCAGCCGGTGACCTGCGACTGCGTGAAGCAGCCCGCGGTGCCGCACGGCCCGTTCGGCGCGGTCGCCTGGCCCCACGTGTCGAGGTTGAGCAGGTCGTTGTCCGCGATCAGCTGGAGCTTGATCGACAGGTCATCCTCGTAGACCTGGTCGACCCGGTTCATCAGCGCAACCTTGGCGGCGGTCACGTTCGCGGACCCGCCGAAATAGGCGGCGTAGCCCGGGTCGGTGATCAGCGCGAGCCGGTAGGTCCGCAGGACATCGCCGGTGGGCGGGTCGCTGGTCGGGTCGTCGTCGCGCGCGACCTGGTAGCTCGCCCATGCCGTGGCGGTCCCATCGCTCGCCTCGACGATGTGCGCGTCGAGGTTGCCGGCCGGGTCGGCGACGAAGCTCGCCTCGAACGAGCCGAGCTCGTCGGCGCTCGCGCTCAGCGTGCGCGCCGCGAAGTGCTCCTCGGGGTCCGAGATCGTGATCGCGATCGCGGCGCCGGCGGCAAACCCGCTGCCGTGGACGAGGACGCTATCGGCGGCGTGGTAGTAGCCGCGGTCGACGGACAGCTCGGCGCCGTCGGCGTCGCGCTCGACGAAGGCCCCGTGCGGGTTCTCCTTCAGGTCGCGCCCGTAGTAGCTGATGTAGAAGCTCTGGTCGAGGTTGTAGTACGGGTCGATGTACCAGCTGCCTTTCGGCGAGCGGACCGAGGCGTGGAACCCGAGCGGGCTCAGGTCGGCGTGGATCGTGGCCGCCGGCTCATCGATGCCGCGGCCGGCGTACGTCTTGATCTCGGGGTGGCGCGCCGCCAGGCCGGGCGCCATGATCGTCGACTCCTCCAGCGCGAAGCGCTGGAAGCCGCCCGTCGGGGCGGGCAGCGACACCACGAGCGGCTGATCCTTCGCCGCTTTCGTGCGCTCGCGCGGCGCATTGGGCAGGAGGGCCGCCATGCCGGCGCGGTCGAGCTTGAGGCCGCGGAACCGGCCTGGCTGGACGTCGGGCTTGGCTCCTGCTCGCGCGGGCGCCGGCGTGCCGGGGACATCGCGCCACAGATCCTTCGCCGTGCCATTGGCGGACGGCGTGCCCGGCTGAAGCGCCGGGGCGGCCTGCGCGCCGGAGACCGACTGCAGCACCAGCGATGCCAAGAGGGTGATAGCGGTGAGTACAGTCATTGCGAGTCGAGTAGGACGCTTCATCAATTGCTCCTTGATGAGATGTTGGGCGGTTACCACGACAATTGGCTCGATCCGTCACGGCCGCGCCCTGGCGGCGTAGCATCATGGCTACATAAGCCCTCCTTGGTTGTTTTGCGTACAACCGGTCGGCTACAAGAAATGGCAGTGCTCGAGGGGGTTCGTGGCTGTATAGCGGTGCCAGTTGCCTGCATCTGACATAGACGCAGGCTGAACGCGAAGCGCGTCTGGCCGACAGGCACGTCGAGGTGCTCACAATGAAGCGTGGTGAAAGTCCTACCTAGTAGAGATTCGTATGATCGTTTTAATACATGATCCGGGCGGCACTTTGCCTGATGCCGCTGGATTGACCGCGCGGTCGCTGCAATCGCCCGACGAGCAGGGCTGGGGCGGCGGATCGGGGCACCGGCGTGCAGCCGCTGTTCCAGGCGGCGCCAACGACGCTGAAGATTGCGACATCCCGAACGCCGCCAAGGTGGAGCCGATGTTGCAGGAAAGGGCCAGCGGGCGAGACGGGCAGAGCTAGCGGGCAATGATAAAGGGCGACAGGAGCGTCTCGTTATTGATGGCGATCGTGGCAGAGCGCCTGGGCTCATATGTGCTCAGGTAGATCTGCTGCCCCGCGACATAGCGGCGGTTTTCGGGCGCCTGCGGGTCGGGCGCGCTACCGTCACGCTGTGCGCCGCGCGGGATCGAGACATCAAAGCCGACCTCCAGAAAGATCGAGTAGTCCCAGTAAGACCGCAGCTCTGGCCGGTGCAGGAAAATCCCGTCGAAGATGAGGATGTCGCCGGGGGCAGCCTGCGCTTCCGGCGCGCTCACGGTCTGGTCGGTCCGATGGTCGAACGCTGCCGTGCGATAGCGCCCGCTCCCGCCGGGGCTGAGCGGATCGAGCAGAACCTCG
This sequence comes from Candidatus Ribeiella danica, assembly GCA_016717335.1. Classification (GTDB taxonomy): domain Bacteria; phylum Chloroflexota; class Chloroflexia; order Chloroflexales; family Roseiflexaceae; genus Ribeiella; species Ribeiella danica. The sequence continues at coordinate 2,048,586 of JADKFS010000001.1, read as the reverse complement.
GCGAGCTGGGCGTAGTTATAGGAGTCGCGAAAGTAGCCCTCTGGCGACTGGCGACCCCGGCGATAGCGCAGCTCTCGGGGGTTGTGGAACGAGTCGACCGAGGCGCGGATGATGCCCCTGCCAGCGGCGGCGAGGACCTGGGCCAACTCATCGCCGAACACCGTCTTTCCAGCGCCGTCGACGCCGTCGACGCCGACCCGCACGACGTGGATGGCCGGAAGGCGCAGGATTGCGTCGGCGACCGTGCCGAGGACCTGCTGCCGGCCGGCGAGGCCGCTAGCGCGATGCGGCGCGGTCGGCGGGAGCGTTGGGGCGAGCGATGTCTCAATCATGCGGAGGATTATACCAGGCCGCGCCGCGCTCGGGGTGCGGGCCAACGTTGCACGAGCCCCGTGAGAAGAGGAACGCGTAACGACGACGACCCGATGACCGTGATATCATGGCGACGGTGGGGTGATACGATATTTCGTATGGGGAAACACACTATGCAATCATTCCTTGTCTGGACCCACACGGTGTTTGATCCCGTCGCGCTGGCGGCGCTCCAGCCGCTGGCGACCGTGAGCGCTGAGCCGCGCACCGTGATGACCGACGCGTGGTTTGCCGCCGCGAGCGAGTGCGACGCCCTGATCCTGGACGGCGTCACCGCGATGACCGGCCCGGCGATGGACCGGGTCGGCGCGCGCCTGCGCGTGCTCGGCCGCACCGGCATCGGCGTCGATCGGATCGACCTGCGCGCGGCGACCGAGCGCGGGATCATGGTCGTCAACACGCCCGACGGGCCGACCGAGTCGACCGCCGAGCACGCGATCGCGCTGATGCTGAGCCTGGCCAAGCGCGTGGCGGCCAGCGACCGCACGCTGCGCTCTGGGCAGGGCTGGAGCCTGCCGGCGCCGGGGCTGGAGGTCTTCGGCGCGACGCTTGGCCTGGTCGGGCTGGGCCGGATCGGCGCGCGGGTGGCCGAGATCGCGCGGGCGCTGGGCATGCGCGTGCTGGCGCTCGACCCCTACGTCGCGCCGGAGCGCGCCGCCGCGCTGGGGGTCGGCCTGGCCGAGTCGCTCGACCAGCTGCTGGCCGCCGCCGACGTCGTCTCGCTGCACTGCCCGGCCATCCCCGAGACCTACCGGCTGATCGACGCCGCGGCGCTGGCGCGCATGCGGCCGGGCAGCTACCTGGTCAACGTCGCGCGCGGCTCGGTGGTGGACGAGCAGGCGCTGGTCGCGGCGCTGCGGTCGGGTCACCTCGCCGGCGCGGCGATCGACGTGTACGACCCCGAGCCCGCGCCGGCGGATCACCCGCTGTTCGGCCTGCCCAACGCGATCTGCACGGCCCACATCGCCTCATACACCGGCGCGAGCATCCTGCGGATGCAGGTGATGGCCTGCGAGCAGGTCGCCGCGGCGCTGCGCGGCGACCGCCCGGCCGAGCTGGTGAACCCCGAGGTGTGGGAGCGGCGGATCGTATAGTGATGTCGCGCCCTTGGAAAAGAAGAGGATCAGATGCTCAAACCAAACACGGTCAAGCAGGCGCTCAGGCGCGGCGAGCCCGCCCTCGGCACCATGATCAGCGAGGCAAGCTCGACCGGCTTCGTCTGGACGCTGGCAAACATCGGCTTCGACTTCGTATTCATCGACATGGAGCACGGCGCCTTCGACCTGCCGGCCGTCGCGGAGATGATCAAGGTCGCGCGGCTGGCCGGGCTGGCGCCGCTCGTGCGCATCCCCGACCTGGCCTACCACCTGGTCGCGACCGCGCTGGACGCCGGGGCGATGGGGCTGATGCTGCCGCGCGTCGAGGCGCGCGCGCAGGTCGAGCAGCTCGTCAGCTTCATGAAGTACCCGCCGATCGGCGTGCGCGGGGCGTCGTCGGGGCGGGGCCACACCGACTACACGAGCGCCGGCCCGCGCGAGCTGGTCGAGCATATGAACGAGCACACGCTGGTGGTGCTACAGATCGAGCGCAGGGCCGCGGTGGACAATATCGACGCGCTGCTGTCGGTCCCCGGCGTCGACGCGGCGGTGATCGGCCCGTTCGACCTGACGATCTCGCTCGGCGAGGCGAGCATGGACGCCCCGGCGGTCGACGATGCTATCCAGATGGTGGTCGACTCGGCCCGCCGGCACGGGGTCGCGTCCGGCATTCACATCCACGATCCGGCGGTCGTGCTGGGCTGGCAGCGGCGCGGGATGACGATGCTGGCCTGCGGCAGCGACCTGGGCTTCTTCAGTGCCGGCGCTCGCGAGACGCTCGACACGCTGCGTGGGGGACTCGGCGGCGCCACGGGCGGAGGCGTGCACGTGTAGCAACTCTATCGCCGGGGAGGTGTGGAGGGGCCGAAGGCTCCTCCACTCCCGTTAATTACATCCCGCTATTCGCGTGGCCGCCGCTGTTATGGCCACCGTTGTCATTCTTATTGCCGCCGCCGTTGTCGTTTCCGCCGCCGCCGCCGCCGTTGTCGTTGCCGCCGCCGCCACTGCTGTCGTTTCCGCCGCCACTCCCGCCGCTGTCGTTGCCCCCACCCCCGTGGTCGTCCCCGCCACCCCCGCCATTGTCGTTCCCGTCATTGCCGTTGTCGTTGCCGTTGGTATTCTGGTCGTTGCCGTCCGGGCTGTCTACGCGCTCGATCCGCCGGGCCAGCAGCTGGCCGTCCGGCAGCCGCCGCGCTCGAACGCGCACGCGGTCGCCGATGCCGATCTGGCCGCGCAGCTCGGTCTCGCCGTTCACGAGCACCTGCGTCCCGCCGATCGTCCAGCTTCCGCCGATGCTCGCGACGACGCCGCTGAACTCGACCTCTTCCTCAGGCGTGCTGGTTGGCGCCGGCGGCTCCGTCGGCGGGATCTGCGTCGGCGGCGGCGCGCTGGGCCGCGCGGTCGCAGCTGGTCGGGGTGTTGGGCTGGGCGCGCGCGTCGGCGCCGGGCTTGGCTTTGCTGTCGGCGGCGTGGTCGCCGACGGGCTCGGGATCGGGCTGGGCGATGGCCGCGGCGTGCTGCTGGGGGTGGCCGTGGCGGTGGGTGCCGCAGCCGGCAGTGCGCCCGGCTCAACCGTGATGAACGTCGCGACGAGCACGCCCCCATCGGTGCGGCCCTGCACGCGCGCGCGCGCGCCGATCTGCGGTATCCCGGCCACTGGCGTGCTCTGGCCGACGCGCGTCGTCAGGCCGGAGATGACCCACTGGTCCGGCTGGATCGCCTCGATTATGCCCTCGAACTCGACCGCCGCGGAGTGGCCGTCGGCGAGCAGCGCGGTCACCTCGTCTCGGCGCCGCTGCTCGAAGCGAGTAGCGAGCGTCTCGCGATCCGCGCCTGCCAGCAGCAGCTGGGTATCCTCGACCGCGCGCTTGACCGGGTAGAGCGCCTCGTTGGGCAGCGCAGAGGCGGACGCCACCAGCGCCCCGCCCGCGAACACGAAGGCCAGCGCCAGCGATGCCAGCCCGATCGCCAGCCGGCGCATGAAGGGGAACGATCGCCGCGCCGAAGCCTCGCGTAGCACCGCGGCCTGCCCCAGGAAGACTCGCCGCGATGTGATCCGGGCGACCTCGGTTGGCTCGACGCGCATCGCGGGCAGGGCCGCCGCCGTCTCGAGCATCGGGGCAAGGTGGGCCGCGTCGTCGGGGAAGCGGGCGAGAATGCGCTCGATCGGCTCGCCTTCGTCCAGCAAGCTGAGGCACTCTATTAGTTTGAGCTCGAGTTGCGCATCCATCACTCTACCGCCCCCGGCATTAATCTGCGTGCCAGCGCCGCGATCGCGCGCGCCTGCAGCTGCTTGACCGCTCCCTCGGTTTTGCCGATCGTGCGGGCCACTTCTTGAATCGGCAGCTCGTGGCTAAAGCGCAGGGCGATCACATGCTGCTGCTCCTCGGTCAGGGTGGCCACGGCCTGCCTGAGATCTTCACGCACGAGCGTTGCCTCGGCGATCTCGGCCGGGCCGGCGTCGCGGCTGGCAATCGCCTCGTCCAGCTCGACGTGCGGGGCGCGGTAGCGCTTGCGCAGGTGATCGCTGACGACGTGGGCGGCGACGCCGTAGAGCCAGCCGCGCAGGGTCGTGCTTGGCGGGTTGCGCTGATGTAGGGCGCTGAGGAAGCGCGTGAAGACCTCGCTGGTCAGATCCTCGGCGGTGTCGCGGTCGCTGACGCGAAAGGCGATATACCGAAAGATCGGCCCGTAGTAGCTGTCGTGGATCTGGGACAGCGCGTCTGTTTCGAGTTGCCGCGCGCGCGCGAGCAGTGCTGCTTCGTCCTGCACAGTTGCGTCCCTTGACACCAGCTTCCCCGAGGCCCCCCTGCACGTCCTGCCGAGAGGCCCTGTCGCTCGGAGGAGATGTAGGGCGCGGCAAGGACGTGTGGGCAATCGTCCTTGCCGCGCATTGTACCATCAAGCTGTACTACTTGCCCTTCTTACCGCCACCGCCGCCACCCCCGCCGCCGTGGTCGTCGCCACCACCGCCGCCACCCCCGCCGTTGTCGTTGCTGCCGCCGCTGTTGTCGTTGCTGCCGCCGCTGTTGTCGTTGCTGCCGCCGCCGTTGTCGTCGTTGCCGTTGGCATTGGCGTTGCCGTTGCTATTGGCATTGCCGTTGCCGTTGCCGTTGTCGTCGTTGCCGTTGGCATTGGCGTTGTCGTTGCCGCCGCCGCCGTTGTCGTCGTTGCCGTTGCCGTTGTCGTCGTTGCCGTTGGCATTGGCGTTGCCGTTGCTATTGGCATTGCCGTTGCCGTTGTCGTCGTTGCTATTGGCATTGCCGTTGTCGTTACTATTGACGACCGGGGGGGCCGCCTTCACCAGCACGATCTCGCTGGCCGTCAGCTTGCCGTCGGCCGAGATCAGCGCGTGAACCCTCACCAGCGCGCCTTTGGTCGCCGCGCCCTTGGTCTTCGTCTGCGCGGTCAGAGCGACGACCTTGCCGCCAATCGTCCAGGAGCCCTTGCCAAGCGTCTGGACCGTGCCGACGAACTCGATCTCGCGCTGCGGCGTTGCGGTGGGGCTGCTATTGCCGTTCGCGTTGTCGTTTGTGTTGCCGTTCGCGTTGTCGTTCGTATTGCCGTTCGCGTTGTCGTTCGCGTTGCCGTTCGCATTGGTCGAGTCGTCGGCGATCTGCGTTGGCTCGGCGGTGCTGGCCGGTGCCGCGGTTGGCAGCACAGTGGGGGGCTGGCTCGTCGGCGCGGCGCCGCTCGGGACCGAAGCGGCCTGGCCGCAGGCGGTCAGCGCGATCGCCAGCAGGGCGAAGACCGTGGCGATCCAGGCGTGTTGGCGTCTCCCGAAGCTCTTGGACCAGGGGTTGTGGCTTGACATCATCGACTCCTGTGCTGCAGTTACGGTTCACGCTCTCTTAGTCGCGCGGCGCTCGCAAAAGTAACGGGTGGATTTCAGATCTTTTTGGACGATTCGATCACCCTACCCCCTGCCCCCTTTCAGGTGTACTTTTTTTATGGATTGCATCTCACGGGGCTGGCTGCCCTCACCCCCCTGCCCCCTCTCCCAGAACGGGAGAGGGGGGGTATCCTAGCAGCAGGCTGCGGCCGCGAAGCGGCCGCAGCCTGCTGCCATGAATCAGCCCCCGCCCCTGGCAGGGGCGAGGGTAGGGGGTGGGGTCACAATAGACTTACCTGAGCACCTGGAAGACGACGGCGTACTCGTCGCGGTAGACCTCGGCGAGCCGCGGGTCGTACTCGGCCTGGGCCAGAAAGCCGCGGTGGCGCAGGTCGGTCAGCACGTAGCCGGCCGCGAAGCGCGTGGCGATCGCGGCGCCGGGCTGCTCGACGTCGCCCCTGGTGATCTTCACCCACTCGGCGTACAGGTCGGCGTCGTAGCGCTCCATGTAGGTCGGGTCGAGCCCGATCGTGTAGATGTTGGCGGTGTTGTAGAAGAACAGCCGCGGGAAGTCGTCCCAGTCGGTTTGGAAGACCAGGCTGCCGGCCGGGGCCTCGCGGGCCAGCCAGCGCGAGGCGGCCGCGTAGGTGTCGCTCGAGGCGGACCGGCTCATCGCCAGCCGCGCTTGCGGCAGCGTCGGCGCGAGCGGCGCCAGCAGCGCGACCGCCAGCAGCAGCCCGGCCAGCCGCCGCGGCCAGGGGCGCCCCTCGGCGAGCCAGCGCTCGGTCAGCGGCGCGCAGCTGAGCGCCGCGAAGATCAGCGCGAATGGCGGGTAGTACTCCACGAACCGGCGCGACTTGAACATCAGGAAGCCGAACGCGACGCTCAGCAGGAACGCGGTCAGCGTCGCGCGGTCGATCGGCCGGGCGCGCCAGCCGAGCGCCAGCGCGCCCAGCAGCCAGATTGCCAGCGCCAGCCCCGAGTTCTCGATCAGCGTCCATGTCTCGTAGGGGTACCACTCGTTGCCGACCGAGGTTGTCGGCGAGCCGATCTTTGGCGCCAGATGATTTATAATGAAGCTCACGTCGGCGGGGAAGTATGGGTTGGCGATCAGGCCGAGCGCGATCCCGGCGGCCGGGTAGGCCAGCGCGCGCCATTCGAGGCGCCGCTCGGTCAGCAGGCCCGCCGCCACGAAGGCGCCCGCCAGCACCAGCAGCAGCGGGAAGGCGTTGTAGAGCCAGACGTACAGGAAGCCGAGCGGGAGCAGCAGCCGGTAGCGCCCGCGCAGCAGCCAGTGCAGGCCGAGCACCAGCACCAGCAGCGAGGCGGCCTGCGCGCGCGGCATGCTCATGCGGTACAGGAACGCCTCGGAGAGGCCGAACAGCCCGATCGCCCAGAGCGCCGGCCAGCGCACCGCCTGGCCGCGCAGCAGCCACCAGACCGCGACGAAGGCCAGCGATGGCATGACGATGCTGGCGAGCTTTGCGCCCAGGATCATCGTCTCGGCCTGGCCGTCGCCGGTGAACAGCGCGAGGAAGACGTGGAACAGCAGGTGGTGGTCGTAGAACGCGGCCGGGCTGAGGATGCTCATCGGCAGCCAGATGAAGTCGGGCGTGAGGCCCTGCTGGCGGATGAGCAGCCCCATTTTCATGTGGTAGTAGCCGTCGTTGTCGGCCAGGCCGGCGGTGCCGAACTGGACGAAGGCGAACAGCGCCGCGCAGACCGCGAACAGCGCCGCCGCGCCGAGCAGCGGGCGCGTCAGGGCGCCACGCCGCAGCCAGGCCGGCGGGGCGGCGGCGCCGATCGGGTTTGCCTGGGGAACGCTCGAGCCATCCATGCGCCGCTCCTGTGTACAGCAGATTTCCATCACAAGAACACAGTCGCCGATTTCGCCGAAAAGTAACGGGTGAGCGTGAATGTTACCACCTTCGATCGAGGCCGAGATTGCCGAGCTGGCCGCGCGCCACGGCCAGCCGCGCCGCGTCGACGCCGAGCTGCGGGGCCGGCCGTTCCACCCGCTGAGCCAGGCCGACCGCTACGGCGAGGTCTGCATGGTGCTGCGCCGGCCGAGCGGCAAGCTGCTGACCGCTATCAAGACATTCTACCCCGCCGGAGCGTTCCGCCTGCTGACCGGCGGGGTCGGCCACGGCGAGCCGATCGGCGATGCGCTGCTGCGCGAGGTCGCCGAGGAGACCGGGCTCGACGTGGTCGTGAGCCGCTTCCTGGCGGTGATCGAATACCACCTCGCCGCGGTGCCCGGCGCCAGCTGGCCGACCGCTGCGCCCGCCGCGACGCCGGCAAGCATTGACATCCCGCAGTCGTACAGCTTCGTGACGTTCGCGTTCCTGCTCGACGAGGTCGGCGGCGAGCTGACCGTGAGCGACCCGGACGAGCGCATCGGCGCGTTCCGCGAGGTCGCGGTCGGCGAGCTGCCGGCGCTGGCCGAGACGCTCGAGCAGTCGCCCGACGCTGCCGACCCTGAGATCGACGGGTCGTGGCGCGACTGGGGCCGCTTCCGCGCGATCGTCCACCGGGTGGTCTACGCTGCGCTGAGCGAGCCGGGCGCTTGCTAGCGCAATTGCAGATTGTAGATTGTAGATTGTAGATTGCAGCCTGCGGCGAGCGCTTGTTGAAGCCATAGTGCAGTTCCAATCGAGCTGTTCGGGCTTGCGATCAGCGGATTGGGCGCTATAATGCCAAGCTCCAAGCCCCAAGCCCCTGCGCTGAAAGCGCAATAGCTAACACCGGCTACCCAAAAAGAGAGGAACCTTGCCCGATCGACTCGACCACGAGACGCGCGCCTGGCTCGTGCGCGTGGCGCTCAGCCTGGCGTTCGCGCTGGTCGCGGGGGCGCTGGCCTTCCTGCTGGCGCGCGGCGCCTTCGCCGTGGCACTGTTCGTGCGTCACCAGCTGCTGCTGCGCGAGGTCGCGGGCGGCCTGCGCGGCGGGGTCGAGGGCCTGGCCGGCGGCGGTCTTCGCGCGGCGCGCCTGCTCATGCAGCAGATCGACGCGCGCGACGAGCGGCTGAGCCTGCTGATCGCGTGCGCCGCGGCAGCGGTCGCCGTCGTGGCCGGCTACCTCTGGCTCGAGCGCCGCTCCAGAGCGCCGGTCAAGTCGTAATCTCACGCCAAAGCGCCAGAACGTCAACGGTTTTGCGGCTCTGCGGCTGTGCGCGAGCAAATCCAGCCTGCTCGGTCGACGCTCTAGCAGCAATGCCTTTCAAATGAAGGCTTCAATGCTAGGGATTTCGAATTGCCACTGTACGGGCGCGATATATCGCGCCCCTACGCCTTTGGGGCAATGAACTGTCACGCGCGATTGAACCATGCCTAAGGATGCTCGGAAGCTTCACCACGAAGACACGAACGTACGAAGGCCGGCATAATACCTTCCAAACCTTCGAGTCTTCGTGCCTTCGTGGTTATTTGAAAAGCATTGGCGCTAGCATCAGACATGAGCACGTGTAAAGGAATCAGCATGACTCTTCCCACCATCGCTCGCTACGCCGACTCGCTGCGCTACGATCGCGAGCGCGGCGTGCTGCTGGCGCTCGACTGGGCCGCCTACCCCGACACACGCTGGGCCGAGCTTGGCGACGCCGAAGCGGTCGCGCGGGCGATCGGGTCGTCCGCGGCTGCCGGCTGGCCCGCGCCCTACCTGGCCGGCTACGGGCTGGCGCTCGCCGCGCGGGCCTGGGCCGGCCGCCCCTCCGACGCGCGGCGCGGCATGCTCATCCAGGCCGGCGAGTGGCTGCGCCGCGCCCGCCCGGCCGACCGCCGACTGTCGGCGATGGTCGAGCAAGGGCTCGCGCGCGCCGACGCGGCGCTGCTGGCCGGGGCGGACGGCGAGGCGGCGGCGCTGAGCTTCGTCGCCGACGCGATCGGGCGCGCCGACCGTGTGGCCGAGCGCTGTGGGCGGATCGCGGCCGGCCTGCTGGACGACGGCGACCGGCTGCTCACGTACGGCTTCGCCGGCCCGGCGCTGGCCTGGATGCTGTTTCACGCCCGCGAGCGCGAGGGTAAGCGCCTTCAGCTATACATAACGCATCATGCGGCTGATGCGACACGCGACCAGCTTGTCGCTCGCTTGGCCTCGGAGATCGGCGTGCCAGTGACGATGCCGGATGATCTGCCGAACGAGCAATTCAGCCTGCTCGTGTGCGGCGCCGAGCGCATCGCAATAGACGGCGGCGTCGCGGGCGAGCCCGGCCTGGCGCCCGCTCTCGATCTGGCGCGCAGCCGCGGCATCCCGCGCTACGTGCTCGGCTACGACGGCCCCGACCCGGCGGCCCCGTCCGGCGCCGATCTTGCCGCCGGCCAGAGCGATCTGGTCGCACCTGAGCTGATCAGCGCGATCGTCACCAGCCGCGGCATCTACCGCCCCGAGATGATCGCGCGCCACCTCGGCGATGGCGACGCGCCGCTGGACGTGATCTCGCTGAGCCCGAGCTAAGCGAACCGGTAAGGTGACAAGGTGACAAGGTGACAAGGTGACAAGGTGACGACTCAGATTTATCGCAACTGCCGCCCGCTAATTGCCAACTGCTGACTGCCAACTGCTGCCTGCTGCCTGCTAACTGCTAACTGCCAACTGCTGACTGCCGGCTGCCGCTAGTGCAATTCCAAGCGAGGTGTTCGGGCCTGCGATCAGCATGCCGGGAATCGATACACCAAACCCATGCCCCAAGCCCCCGCGCTGCAAGCGCGCTAGCTGAGCCGCCGCTGCAGCGCCTGGTAGGCCGCCCACAGCAGCGCGAGCAGCAAGACGAGGTCGAGGCCGAGATAGACGCGCGCCCACCACCGCGCCGCGCGCCCGGCCGTGAGCCTGCCGCAGCCCCACAGCAGCGCGGTGATCGCCGCCGGCGACAGCAGCCAGGCCAGCGCCGGGACAAGCCGCTGCAGCCCGCCCTCTTCGAGCGCCCCGAGTCCCGCCATCCACGGTAGCGCGGCCAGCCACACCAGGCCGAGCGCCCGCAGCTGCAGCCCCGTGCGCAAGGGATCTTCGCCAAGGCGCGAAGTTCGCAATAGCTTCAAAAAGCCGGCTCCCTTGCGGCTTTGCGGCGTTGCGCGAGCAGTGCTCGAATCCTCGGCCGATGCGCCAGGCGCGCCCGGCGGCCAGGCGGCGAATGGGCCGAGGCCCAGGGCCGGCACCAGCGCCAGCGCCCACGCGACCGCGCCGATCCAGTGCAGGGCGCGCGCGCCCTCCGGCGCAAGCTCGCCCGGCAGGCGCGCCAGCGCCGCGATCTCGAACGACCCGGCCGGCTGCGCGAGCGCCAGGCCGGACAGGATCAGCGCCGGGTAGCTGTTCAGCGCCGCCGCCAGCCGTCGGACCCCCGCCGCGCGCTGCGCGCTGTCGTCCGATCGCAGCTCGCGCGCGATCGCCAGCACGAGCGGCCACTCCAGCAGCGCCAGCGCCACGATCAGGTCGGTCTGCCGGCTCAGCGTGGCGGCCGGCGGCAGCGGCAGCAGCGCCAGCCCGAGCCACGGGGGAACCAAAGCGCCAAGAGCCAAGGACCAGGAACCGGCGCGCGCGCGGCGTTGGTAGCTCTCAACGCTTGGCTCTCGGCTCTGGAGCAGGGCGATCAGCCACAGCGCCGCGAAGGCCGTGATCCCGCCGGGGTAGATCAGCAGGCGCGACCAGGCCCGGCCGAGCAGCGCCAGCAGCTCATTCAGCGTCACGCCGCCGCTCCTCGCCCGGCCGCGCGCGGCCCAGCAGCGCGCCCAGCCAGGGCACGTCGTCGCGCAGGCCATCGAGCAGGGCGCTCGCCTCTGGCGCGGCGCTCTCGTTTGCAGGCGCCGCCGGTGGGGCGCCGTAGTGCTCGCGCAGGCGCGTCGCCACATACACCAGCGCGAACAGCACTAGCATGAGCAGCGCGATCGCGATCGAGGGCAGCGTGGTGACCTGCGTGTGCGCCGCGTCGGCGGACGCCAGCCCGACCCACGGCCAGATATTCAGCTCGCCGTAGGGCGTCAGCCCGCCCTGCAGCTGCGCGGCCACCGGCTGGATCAGCTCGCGCACCACCAGCGGCGCGCCGATGCCCAGCGCCAGGCTCAGCGCGCCCAGGCTCAGCCTGGCCCGGCGCGTGTCGCCCGCGTCCGGCTCAGAGGAGAGCGCGGTCGTCAGGCCGCCGAGCAGCGCGACCAGCCAGGCCACGCCGGAGAGCAGCCCCACACCGCCCGCGACGCCTGCACCGACGAGCATCCACGCCGCGACAAACGGCGTCGTGAAGGGCAGCGCGCCGGAGAGCAGCCAGCCGGCCGCCCGCGAGTCCCTGAGAGCCGGCGCGGGCGGATTGTCTCCCGGTCTGGTTGTCTCCTGGTCTTGCGCGGGGTCGATGGTCGCGGCCACGAGCAGGCTGGCGAATATGGCGTAGCACGCCGCGGCCAGCCCCGCGCTGCTGCCCAGCCCGATTCCGGCCAGCGCCAGCCCGAAGTAGCTGGCCGCCACGCGCCCACGCCGCGCACCCGGCTCGCGCTGAGCGAGCGCGGATACCGCGCACCAGCCTGCCGCCGCGCCGCCCAGCAGCGCCGTCGCGAGCGACCAGCCGCCGTTCCAGGGCCCGAGGCTGTAGAGGCGGGCCAGCGGGTAGAGCCAGGCGATCTGAAGCAGCCCGTAGCTCGCCGCTCGCGCTTGGGGCTTTGGGCTTGGGGGTTCGGAAGGCGCAGCTGCTCGACCCCAAGTCACAAACCCCAGGTTCCACAATGGTAGCGCGGCTGCCAGCAGCACGAACCAGAAGGCGAAGCTGTCCAGCGCCGCGCCGGCCGTTCGATCGGTGTAGCGCGCGGCCCCGTGCAGCGCCAGCGCGCCATACCCGATCAGCAGGCACAGCGCGGCCAGCGCGCCCGGCGTGTGGGTCGCCCAGCGGCGCAGCCGATCAGCCAGCCGCGCCGGGCGTGGGTAGCGCGGCATGCGCCCGCCGGCCAGCAGGCCAAGCAGCGCGACGAGGGCGTAGCAGCCGGCGATCGCCAGCGTGACCGTCGTGCTGTAGGCCAGCAGCAGCGCGACTGTGGCGAGCGCGGTCAGCCTCGCGCGGGCCGGCCGGGCGCCGCCGAGCGCCAGATTCAGCGTCAGCGCGCCCAGGCTCACGAGCGCGAAAAAGGCGCCCAGCGCGTCGATTCGGCCGACCGCCCCCAGCTCAAGTGGCGCGTCGCGGACGCGCCAGAGCAGCGCCAGCGCCGCGAGTGTCGCGCCGGCCGACACGATCGGCGGCCAGCGGTTCAGACGACGAAGAACAGCCTGCACGATATTCCCTAGTTGGTGGCGGGGTGGTGGTTGCGGCTTCGCCACAACCACCACCCCGCCGTTCTTCAGCCCTTCCCTGCCAGGAGAGCGAACAGGGGCTGGGGTAGCACAGCGCCGACTGCGTAAGTCGTGTCAATGGCAGAAGCGAGCCGCTCTCAGCCCAAAAAGATTATTTTCAAGATAGGCGTGGCCTACGCCGGAATCACGCCGTCTATTCCAATCATCCGTAAAGAACCCGCGGATAGCGACAGATAATGATTGAATCGGCTGCGTTGACCTGCTATAATAGCCGCTGACCCAGCCAGATGATCGAGTGGTGTAGCGTGTGGAGGGTTGAGATGAAGCGCAATCTGGTCTCGGTGTTCAAACCGCACGGCAATGGGCTCGCCAAGCTCTTCGGCACGCTCGAGGCCGATATCATGGCGTTGATATGGGAGCGGCGCGAGGCCTCGGCGCGCGACATCTTCGAGGCGCTGCGGGACCAAGGCCAGCGCATCTCCTACGGCGCCACGAAGACCGTGCTGGACCGCCTGGTGAAGAAGCAGGTGCTGACGCGGACGATGGCCGCCAACCAGTACACCTACCGCGCCTGCCTCGATCGCTCTGAGTTCGAGCGCTCCGCGATTCGCGAGATCGTCGACGGTCTGTTCTCGGGCTTTGGCGAGCCGGTCATCGCGCAGTTCTTGCATCGGATCAGAGAGACCGATCCGGCTCAGCTCGATCGGCTGGCCAAGATGATCAGCGCGCCTGAGGCCGACAAGAAGCCAATCGACGCATAGAATCGGCCGTTAGCACGTTGAAGCGCTCCAACGTTCCAACGTGCTAACGTTCCAACGTGCTAACGTTCCAACGTGCTCCTACGCCGCCACCGGCTCGCTCTGCGACGCCAGGTTGCGCAGCACGTAGTGCAGAATGCCGCCGTTGCGGTAGTACACCAGCTCGCCGGCCGAGTCGATCCGCGCGCGCGCCTGGAAGGTGATCTTGGTGCCGTCCTCGCGCGCCGCCTGCACCGTGACATCCTGGCCTGGCGCGAGATCGTCGATGCCCGCGATCGTGATCGTCTCGCGGCCGGTCAGCCCCAGCTCCTCCCAGCCGTCGCCGGCGTGGAACTCCAGCGGCAGCACGCCCATGCCAACCAGGTTCGAGCGGTGGATGCGCTCGAAGCTCTCGGCGATCACCGCGCGCACGCCCAGCAGGAACGTGCCCTTGGCCGCCCAGTCGCGCGACGAGCCGGTGCCGTACTCCTTGCCGGCCAGGATGACCAGCGGCGTGCCGTCGTCCTTGTAGCGCATCGCCGCGTCGTAGATGCTCATCTGCTCGCCGGTCGGCAGGTAGACGCTGTAGCCGCCCTCGACGTAGCTGCCGTCGGCCTGCTGCAGCATCGCGTTGCGCAGCCGGATGTTGGCGAACGTGCCGCGCATCATCACCTCGTGGTTGCCGCGCCGCGCCCCGTACGAGTTGAAGTCCTTCGGCTGCACGCCGTGCTCGATCAGGTAGCGCCCGGCCGGGCTGTCCTTGGCGATGCTGCCGGCCGGCGAGATGTGGTCGGTCGTCACGCTGTCGCCCAGCAGCGCCAGCACCTGCGCGCCTTCGACCGCGCGCAGCGCCGGCACCTCGCGGGTCATGCCGGTAAAGTACGGCGGGTTCTGGATGTAGGTCGAGTCGTCGCGCCAGGCGTACAGGTCGCCGCTCGCCACCGGGATGGCGTTCCACTGCTCGTTGCCGTTGAAGACGTTGCCGTACTGCTGGCGGAACATCTCGGCGTTCAGCGAGGCGCCGAGCACCTCTATCACTTCCTGCTCGCTCGGCCAGATGTCGGCCAGATACACCGGCTTGCCCTCGCCGTCGCTGCCGAGCGGCTCGTAGCGCAGGTCGATGTCCATCGTGCCGGCGAGCGCGAACGCCACCACCAGCGGCGGCGAGGCCAGGTAGTTCGCCCGCACGACCGGGTTGATCCGGCCTTCGAAGTTGCGGTTGCCGCTCAGCACCGCGCTCACCACCAGGTTGTGGTCCTTCACCGCGCTGGCGATCTCGTCGGCCACCGGGCCGCTGTTGCCAATGCAGGTCGTGCAGCCGTAGCCGACCACGTTGAAGCGCAGCTGCTCCAGGTACGGCAGCAGCCCGGCCTTGGTCAGGTAGTCGGTCACCACGCGCGAGCCGGGCGCCAGGCTGGTCTTGACGTAGGCCGGCACCGCCAGCCCGCGCTCGACCGCCTTCTTCGCCAGCAGGCCGGCCGCCACCATCACCGAGGGGTTCGAGGTGTTGGTGCACGAGGTGATCGCCGCAATGACCGTCGATCCATGCGTGAGCGCGACCTGCTGGCCGTCCAGCGTGACCTGCGCCTGGTAGCCCTTGTACAGGTTCGCCCGGTTCACCGAGGGGGTCGCCTCGGCATCCGCGGGCGCGCCCGCCTCGCCGACCCAGCGCATGTAGCCGCGGCCGGCCACGTCGTCGGCCTGGATCTCGCGGTTGAAGACGGTTTTCATCGCCGTCCAGAACGAGCGCTTCAGGTCGTCGAGCGACACGCGGTCCTGCGGCCGGCGCGGGCCGGCCACGCTCGGCTCGACGCTCGCCAGGTTCAGCTCCAGCAGCGCGTTGTAGGTCGGCTCGGGCGTGTCGTCGGTGCGGAACAGCCCCTGCTCCTTGTAGTACGCCTCGACCAGCGCGACCAGTTCATCGGGCCGGCCGGTGCTGCGCAGGTATCGCAGCGTCTCGGCGTCCACCGGGAAGAATCCGCAGGTCGCGCCATACTCGGGCGCCATGTTCGCGATCGTCGCGCGGTCGGCCAGGCTCAGGCTGCTCAGCCCGGCCCCGCAGAACTCCACGAACTTGCCGACCACGCCCTGTCGCCGCAGCAGCTCGGTCACCGCCAGCACCAGGTCGGTGGCCGTGGCGCCCGCCCGCAGCTTGCCGGTCAGCCGCACGCCCACCACCGCCGGCGTCAGCATCGCCAGTGGCTGGCCCAGCAGCACCGCCTCGGCCTCGATCCCGCCGACGCCCCAGCCCAGCACGCCCAGGCCGTTGATCATCGTGGTGTGGCTGTCGGTGCCGACCAGGCTGTCCGGCAGCGCGATCGTCTCGCCGTCGACCGTGCGCGTCTGCACCACCGTCGCCAGGTACTCCAGATTCACCTGGTGGACGATGCCGGTGGCCGGCGGCACGACCCGGAAGTTGTCGAACGCCTGCTGGCCCCAGCGCAGGAACTCGTAGCGCTCGCCGTTGCGCTCGAACTCGAACTGCGCGTTGATCAGCAGCGCCGCGCTCGAGCCGAATGCGTCCACCTGCACCGAGTGATCGATCACCAGGTCGGCCGGCGAGAGCGGGTTGATCTTGGCCGGGTCGCCGCCGAGCTGCCGCATCGCCTCGCGCATCGCCGCCAGGTCGACCACCGCCGGCACGCCGGTGAAGTCCTGCAGCAGCACGCGCGCCGGCGTGAAGGCGACCTCGCGCGACCCGGCGCTCGCGGGCGCCCAGGCTGCCAGCGCGCGCACGTCGTCCTCGCTGGTGAACCCGTCGCCGACGTTGCGGAGCAGCGCCTCGAGCACCACCCGGACCGAGAACGGCAGCTGCGCCAGGTTGGCGCCGGTGCGCTCGGCCAGCTTGTCCAGGCGATAGATGATGTACTGTTTGCCGCCGACGTTGAGGGGAACGCGAGCGCCAAAGGGATTGGAAAGCGCGTCGCTCATAGCAGTGAACCTTTCTCGGGCCCAGCCGCTGCCGGACTGGGCCGCCTATCGAAGAAGAGCTTGGAAGAACGATCGATTGGCCTTATTATAGCCCCTGATTGACTGGTTGAGAAATATATAGTTTCATGGTTTCGCATAGATATTTTCTATGCCGGCCAAGGTTTGGAAGGTATGTCGATCGCCGATCTGCGCAAAGAGTATATGTTCCACGGCCTGTCCGAGGCCGACCTCGACTCCGACCCGTTCGGGCAGTTCGCGCGCTGGTTCGGCCAGGCGCTCGCCGCCGGTCTGCCCGAGCCGAACGCGATGACGCTCGCGACCGCCACGCCGGATGGCCGCCCGTCCGCGCGCATGGTTCTGATCAAGGGCGTCGACGAGCGCGGCTTTGTCTTCTACAGCAACTACGAGAGCCGCAAGGGCCGCGAGCTGGAAGCCAACCCCTACGCCGCGCTGGTGTTCTACTGGGCCGAGCTGGAGCGCCAGGTGCGCGTCGAGGGTGCCGTCGAGCAGCTGCCGCCCGCGGAGTCCGACGCCTACTTCCAGAGCCGCCCGCTCGGCAGCCGCCTGGGCGCCTGGGCCTCGCGCCAGAGCCAGCCAATCGCCGGGCGCGCGCCGCTCGAGCAGCGCATGGACGAGCTCGCGGCCGAGCACGCCGACGGCCAGGTGCCGCGCCCGCCCTACTGGGGCGGCTTCCGGGTCGTCCCCACCGCGATCGAGTTCTGGCAGGGCCGCCCCAGCCGCCTGCACGACCGCCTGCGCTACCGGCGCGGCGCGGGCGGCCTCTGGCTGATCGAGCGCCTGTCGCCGTGACCATCGTCCTGTGAAAAGCTGAAAGGCAAGCTCTATGATCGTTTCTCTCTCCGCCACCGAGCTGGCCGACCGCATCCGCTCCGGGCGGCTCTCGCCGGTCGACGTCGTCGAGGCGCACATCGCGCGGATCGAGGCCACCCACGCGGCGCTCAACGCAGTGGTCACGCCGACATTTGACACGGCCCGAAGCGAGGCGCGCGCGGCCGCGGCCGCCGTCGCCCGTGGCGAGCCGCTCGGCCCGCTCCACGGCGTGCCGATCACGGTGAAGGACAGCCTGGACGTGGCCGGCGCGCGCGCCACGGCCGGGCTGATGTCGCGCTCCGACAACATTCCGCTACGTGACGCGGTCGTGGTCGCGCGGATGCGGACGGCCGGCGCGATCGTGCTGGGCAAGACCAACGTGCCCGACAGCTGCTGGGATCAGGAGACCACCAACCTCGTGTTTGGCCGCACCAACAACCCCTGGGATGCGGCGCGCACCGCCGGCGGATCGACCGGCGGCGAGGCGGCTGTGATCGCGGCCGGCGGATCGCCGCTGGGGATTGCCTCCGATATCGCCGGCAGCATCCGTATGCCGGCGCACTTCACCGGCATCGTCGGCCTGCGCCCGACCAGCGCGGCGCTGCCCGAGGATGAGCACTGGCCGCGCGCGGTCGGCCGGCTGGCCGATCTCGAGGCGGTCGGCCCGATGGCGCGGCGGGTCGAGGACGTGGCGCTGGCCTTTGATGTTATGGCCGGCGTCGCCCCCGCGCCGCTGGATCTGGCGGCGCTGCGCGGCCGGCCCCTCGCGCACTGGCTCGACGACGGCGTCGTCCCCAGCAGCGGCGCGGTCAAGGGCGGCGTGCGCGCGGCCGTGGGCGCGCTCGAGCGGGCGGGGATGATCCCGGCCACCGGTGCCCCGCGTGGGCGCGTGCTGGCGGTGCTCGGCTGGCTGGCCTCAATGGGCGATCGCGAGCGCCGCGCCGTCGCCGAGGCGTTTGGCAACGGCGCGCCCTGGGCGCCGCTCGGCGAAGCGTGGCGAGCGCTGCGCGGCGTGGGGCGGGTCTCGCCGGGCGCGCTGCAGTACTGGCTGGCGTCGCACTACGGCTCGCTGCTCTTGAGCCGGCTGGGCGTCGACGGGGCGCGCTGGCGCGAGCGGCTGCGCGCCGAGCTGGCCGACCTGATCGGCGAGCGCGGCGTCGCGGTGTCGCCGATCTTCCCGACGACCGCGCCGCGCCACGGCTGGTCGCGGCGCGCGCTGTTCCTGGCGATGAGCTACCAGACCTGGGTGAACCTGGCCGGCCTGCCGGGGCTGACCGTGCCGGTCGGCCGCTCGCGCAACGGCCTGCCGGTGGGCGTGCAGATCGTCGGCGCGCCCGGCGCGGAGCGGACCATCCTGGCCGCGGGGCTGGCGGTGCAGCAGGCGCTCATGCCCTTGTGGCGCGGCCCGTCTCGCTTGCCATAGGCTGTTTGTAAGCAGGGTTCTTGCGAGCTCCTGCCCCGCCCTGCTAGGGGCCGGGGGAAATACAGGGAAGCAGGATGTGATCGCGCAGCGACCGCATCCTGCTGCCAGAAACATACCCCCCTCTCCCGTGGCGGCGGGAGAGGGGGGCAGGGGGGTGAGGGCTTGGGGAGGCTTGGAGGGGCCAGCGGCCCCTCCAAGCCTCCCTTCTCAGAGAGACTCTTAAGGGAGAGTCAGCACCTCGGGCCCGTCGTCGGTGATGACGATCGAGTGCTCGAACTGCGCCGAGAGCGACCCGTCGGCCGTACGGACGGTCCAGCCGTCCTTCTTGTCCAGCACTGTCTCATAGCGGCCGGTGTTGACCATCGGCTCGATCGTGAAGATGAAGCCGGGCCGGAGCTTGATGCCGGTGTCGGGCTTGCCGTAGTGCAGCACGGATGGCTCCTCGTGCAGCTTCTCGCCGACGCCGTGGCCGGTCCACTCGCGCACGATCGAGCAGCCGTGCGCCTCGACGTAGGTCTGAATGGCCGCGCCGACATCGCCCAGGCGCTTGCCGGCCTGCGCAGCCCGAATGCCGCGCCACATCGCCTCCTGCGTCACGTCGAGCAGGCGCTGCGCCTCCGGCGAGATCGCGCCGACCGGGTATGTCACGCACGAGTCGCCGTACCAGCCGTTCAGTCGCGCGCCGATGTCGATCCCGATAATATCGCCCTCGTGGAGCGGGCTGTTGTCGGGGATGCCGTGGCAGATCACGTTGTTGGGCGCCACGCAGATCGTCGCCGGAAAGCCGCGGTAGCCCTTGTATGCCGGCGTGGCGCCGTGGCTGCGGATGTACTTCTCGGCGATCCGGTCCAGCTCGCGCGTCGTCACGCCCGGGCGAATGTGCGGCCGCAGGATCTCAAATGTCTCAGCGACCAATCGGCCGGCCTCGCGCATCTGCGCGATATGCTGCCGCGATCGTAGTAGGATGGCCATTCGATCGTTCTCCTCTCAGAGCGTCAGCCGGTCGACGCCCCCGCGATCAGTCGCTCGATCCCGGCTGCAAAGCTGGCCGGCTCGGTCAGACACGAGAGCATCACGTGCGTGCCGCGCTCGTAGCCGTAGAAATAGCCGGGGTGCACCAGCACGCCGTGGTCGAGCAGGTGCAGCACCAGCGCCTCCTCGTCGTGCCAGCCGGGCACCTCGGGGAAGAGGTAGTAGCCGCCGTCGGGCGGCTGGGTGCGGAAGCGCCCGCTGCCTGCCAGCCGGTCGAGCGCCAGGTCGAGGTTGGCGTGGATGCGCTCACGCATGGCCGACACAAACGGCATCCCCTGCTCGAACAGCGTCGGCAGCATCGCCTGGGTCAGCGAGTTCGCCCCCAGGAAGGTGTCGTTGAGCAGCTCCAGCCGGTCGCCGTAGCGCTCCGCCGCCGGCCCGGTCATCGCGATCCAGCCAAGCTTCAGATCCGGCAGCGCGAACAGCTTCGAGATGCCGTTCAGGTGAAAGACCGGCAGCTCGGGGTGCAGCGCGCCCAGCGGCGGGACGTGCTCCGCACGGTAGGGGAACGCGGCGAACACCTCGTCGCAGATCACCGGCAGCGCCAGGCTGCCGAGCGCCGGCAGTGCCGTCTGGATCACCGCGCCGGTCGGGTTGTGCGGCGAGATCACCAGCACCGCGCGGGTCCGGTCGTCGGCCTGGGCGTGCAGGCTGGCCGGGTCGACCCGCCAGCCGCGCAGCTCGTCCAGGGCGTACGGGCGCAGCTCGACGTGGTAGATCGCCGCCAGATACTCGAAGAGCGGATAGCTCACGGCCGGCGCGAGCACGTTGTCGCCCGGCTCGGTCAGCAGCGCGAACATCAGGCCGTAGGCCTCGCTGGTGCTGGCTGTCACGACGATGTCCTCGGGCGCGAGCGCCAGCGGCGGCGTCCGCGCGGCGTAGTAGCGCGCGATCGCCGCGCGGGCGCCGGGCGCGCCGCGCGGGTCGGGGTCGTAGCGGCGCGCGCTCAGGTAGCGGTCCGCCGCGCCACGCAGGATCTCGGGTGGGAAGATCATGCCCTGGTGCGTGGGGTTGCTGCTGGTCAGATCGATATAGCCGGCGCCTTGGGCGGCGCGCCGGCGCGCCAGCTCGATCTGGTTGGGCGTCAAATCTTCTTCTGCGAAAAAGCCGGTCATCGTCGCCTCTGTGCGCTATCGAACACCCGGTATTATACCCCCACTTCCGCCCCACGGGCAGAGCTGTGCGGCTGGCTTTTCGAATTGATGGGGCTTGCGCTGTGGTTGCCCCTCGCCCCTCCCGCTTTGGGGCGTTTTTTGCCGAGCGCATCCGCAGGCGCTGGATGCCTCGCCCCCTACCCCGCTTCCAAAGGGAGCAGGGGTTTCATGGTGCGGCAGCGCTCCCCCGCCCCTGGCAGGGGCGGGGGGCAGGGGGTGGGGTGATCCGGCGTATCAGAGTGCCGTAAACGAAAACCTACCCCCTTGCGGGGGTAGGGGGATAAGAACGAACAAGCACAGCGGAGCGCATCGCTACTAGCGGGTCATTTGACATGCTCATCGCTATTGTCGTGCGGCAGGTGATACATCTGGAATGCACGTTTCACATTTCACGCGAATGGCAACATTCAAAACAAGCGCCCCACTAGATGCCGTAGCTCCGCGCAACCGCTCCGCCAGCCTCCTCGCCGCCGTCGGCGTAGCGCTGCCAGGTGCGGCCAAGCAGCCCGGCGCGCCCGACCCGCCAGAGCATCGGGCCCATGCGCGGCCCAAAGCGCTCGATGAAGAACTGCCGGCTGCGGCTCGACCGGTAGCGCGACTGCACCATCTCGGCCACGCCCTCCAGCCCGATGTCGTCGGCGGCGCGCTGGGGGTGCGCGACCGGCCGCGGCACGCTGAAGCGGACGTCGTCGAGGCCGAAGGTCGCCGCCAGGTCGACCAGCGTCGGCATCGCCGCGTAGGTCGGGTCCAGGTGGATGTGCGCGCGCACGGCGATGTCCAGGCCGTGGGCCTGCTCCACGACCGCGGAGAGCGCGGCGCGGGCGCTCTTCGAACCCAGAACCTCAATGCCGTCGAGCGGGAAGCACAGCACCTCGCAGCCGGCGCGGCGCAGCATCCGCAGCAGATCGAGCGAGAGGCTGTCGTAGAGCATGCTGCCTTCCCAGGAGATGCCCAGGTCCGAGGTCGCCATATGGTAGAGCAGGTCGTGCAGCCAGCTGAGATCTGCGCTCAGGTGCGGCCCGGTGAAGACAAAGTGGCGGATGCCATACTCGCGCGCGACGCTGCGCAGCTCGGCGATGATCAAGGCCGGGTTGCGCGGGATGATGCTGTCGGGCCCGAACTGCTGCCCGGTCAGGATCGTCGTCTGCAGGTCGCCGCCGGGGGTAAACAGCGGGTACTGCTCGAGCGGCATCAGATGCCGGGCCGGGAAGGGCAGCGAGTCGAGATCGTCGTCGAGAGCCAGCAGCGCCTCGTAGATAACACTTTGTTCATCCGTCGCGCTGGTCTCTTTATCGATCCACCAGAGCGCCTGCGCGACCGCCTGGCCCGGCGCCGCGACCCGCATGTCGACCCCGAGGGGCATGATCAGGGCATTACAGCCGGTCAGCGCCGACTCGACCGCCGCCAGGATGGCTGGGTCGGTCGTAGTGACGACGGCGATGTGTGGTCGAAAGGCGCGCAGGGGGGCCAGCGCGTCGGCTGTTGTCGCCGTATCGTGGAGCGCAAGATCGTAGACGCGCACAATATGCCGCTGCTGCTCGAGCAGCGCGGCGAGGTAGCCAATCGGCAGTGGCGGAGTGATCGTCGGGTCTTCGGGATGCGGCATTGCTATGAACGCGATCTTCACGCGGGCCCCCTGACCTGGCCTTGAAGCCAGAAGAGATCTCCTTCTTGGGATAGTAATTGTAGCTATGCCGGCTGATCCTTGGATGAATAAATCACTAAGGTGGTTAACAGAACGTTCACGGGACCACGGATCACCCCCGCCCTGGCTGGGACGGGGGTGTGATCGGGTGCATCACAGTGCTGTTAGTTGTCATTCTGGTTGACGAGCGCTTCTTGGTGGGTGAAGGGCAGCGCGAAGGTAAAGCAGCTGCCCTGCCCTTCCTCGCTCTCGACCCACAGGCGGCCGTGGTGCCCGGCGATGATCTGCTGGCAGATCGCCAGCCCAAGCCCCAGGTGATTGCCCGTGCTCGAGCTGCGGTCGTGGGCGCGGTAGAACCGCTGGAAGATCTTGCCCTGGTCTTCGACTGGAATGCCCACGCCCGTGTCGGATACCCGAATCCAGACCTCGTCTTCGTACAGCTCCGAGCGCAGTGTGATCGTGCCGCCCGGCGGCGTCGCCTTGATCGCATTCTCGATCAGGTTGTTCAGCACCTGCCCGATGCGCTCGCTGTCGAACTGGCACTCCGGCAGAAGCGAGTCGACCTCGTTGACGAGCGTCAGGCCATTCTGCTCGGCCTGCAGGGTCAGGCGGGTTGTGGTGCCCGTGACCAGCAGCGCCAGGTCGTTCCACTGCGGGTCGAGTACCAGGCGCCCGGCCTCGACGCGGTTGTACTCTAGCAGCTCGGCGATCCGGCTCTTGAGCTGCTCCACCTGGCCGTCGGCGATCGCGAGGAACTCGTGCTGGAGCGGCGTGAGCGCGCCGGCCTGCCCGCGCAGCACGACTTTGATGAAGCCGTTCAGCGAGTTGAGCGGGTTGCGCAGCTCGTGCGAGACCATCGAGATGAACTCGCTGCGCGAGCGCTCCTCGGCCTTCTGCTCGGTGATGTCGCGCAGCACGATCGCGATGAGCGGCTGCTCGCTGTCGTCGTAGCGCACCTGCGAGCCAAACGCCTGGTAGATCCGCTCCGCGTCGTCGCCGTGTTCCGGCGTGAGCTGCAGATCGGTCATCACGGTGGCCTTGCCCTCGGCGCGAATACTGGCGGCGAGCGCCAGCAGCTGGGCCTGGATCGGCTGATCTTCGATGGT
The DNA here is from genome assembly GCA_016717335.1 of Candidatus Ribeiella danica. GTDB lineage: Bacteria > Chloroflexota > Chloroflexia > Chloroflexales > Roseiflexaceae > Ribeiella > Ribeiella danica. The sequence goes on along the minus strand of JADKFS010000001.1, from coordinate 2,025,166 downwards.
TTGGTCGAGCAGCGCCCGGCCGATCGGGTTGGCCAGCACGATCTGCGACCGGGCGTCGACGACCACCAAACCATCGTTGATATCGCGCACGACTGCCTCGAGCAGTTGCTGCTGCTGGCTCAGGCGGCTGTGCATCTCGGCGTTGTGGATGGCGATGCCGGCCTGGATCGCCAGCGCGTTCAGGTGTCGCGCGTCGCTGCTGGAGAACGCCGAGGGCGTCGCGCTCACCACCGTCAGCGCGCCCTGCGCCGGCCCCTCGCCGACGAACAGCGGCACGCACAGCGCAGAGGAGAGGCCCTCGGCGATCGTGCCCGCCAGCCCGTCGTCGAGCGCCGCGTCGCCGATAATCAGCGGGGCCTGCTGCTGAACTGCCCGGCGGGTCAGCGAGGTGGCCCAGGCGACACCGTTCCGCTCCTCGAGCATGAACAGCTGGTGTTCGAAGCCATCTTCGCGCTGGAGCGACAGGACCATGCCTTGCACGCGAGCCGGCCCCAGCATCTGCACGGTGCTGTCGACGATCTGGTCGAGCACCTCGTCGAGGCTGAGGGTGCTGGTGATCACGCGCAGGCCCTCTTCCAGCGCGTGCAGCTGGCGCATGCGCCCGCGCAGATCGTTGGCGCTGCGCTCCAGGTCGCCGATACGGGCCTCGCGGCCCAGGCGCTCGGCTCGCAGCTCTTGTCGCAGGGCCATGTTCATGCGCTGCTGGGTCGCGCCGCTCCAGATTGCGATCGTGCCGATCGCGAGGCTGCCGAGCAGCAGCTCCCAGCCGACCAGCAGGCCGGGCGACGAGGCTGGCGCGCCGGACCGCAGGAGCTGCTGGGCGAATAGATAGCTGGGGCCGAACAGGAACGCCACCAGCGTCGCCGCGGGGAGCCGCCGGTACGAGGAGAGGCCGCGCATCAGCAGCAAGAGGTAGAGCGGATAGATCGCGCCGCCGATCGGGCCAGCCTGGAGGATCAGCAGCGCCGCGAACAGCGTATCGGCGCCGACTGCCAGCCAGGCGAGCGCGCTCGCGTTCGACGCTCGCGCGGATGCCTTGCGGTAGCGCCGATAGCTGATCAGGCCCAGGTGCGCCAGACCATAGGCCAGGGTCGCGTAGAGAATTGGCGTAGGAACGGCCGCGGCCAGAAGCCACCAGGCCAAGCCAAGGCTGAGAACAGGAACGATGGCGTGCATGATATCACGCCGGTTGGCGACGAGCCAGGGCCGTGCATGGGCCTTAATACTATCTCCAGCTATCATGGCTGTCGCTGCACTCCTGTTCTCCGCCCCAAACGCGACAGTGCGCGCAGCCGCGCACCCGTAGCCGATGGCTAGATCTCGAACTTGTAGCCCAAGTTGCGGACGGTCAGCACGTGATGCGGGTGCTCGGCGTCCTTCTCGATCTTGGTGCGCAGCCGGCGGATATAGACTGCCACCAGGTTGCTCTCGCCCTCGTAATCGTAGCCCCAGACCTTGCTGAGGATCTGGCTGGTATTCAGCACCCTGCCGGCGTTCTTCATCAGATAGTATAGCAGGCGGAATTCCAGCGGCGTGAGTTCGACCGTGCGGCCGTCCTCGAACAGCACCTTGTGCTCGACCGGGTCGAGCGTGATCCCGCCCTGACTCAAGCGCGCCGAGGGGTTGAGCATATCGCTGTTGCGGCGCCGCAGCACGGCCTCGACGCGAGCGAGCAGCTCGGATGGCTCGAACGGCTTGACGAGATAGTCGTCGCCGCCGATCTGCAGGCCCATCACCCGATCCTGCAGCTGCGAGCGCGCCGACAGGAAAATGATCGGCACGTCCGAGGTGCGGCGGATCTGTCGGCAGATGTCGAAGCCGTTGGATTTCGGCATCGAAACGTCCAGCAGCACCAAATCGGGGTTGTACTGCTCGATCACCTGCAGGATGCTTGGGCCGTCGTAGGCCTTGAACACACGATAGCCAGCTTCCTCCAGCAGGAATGAGGTGAGTTTGACGCTGGGAAGATCGTCGTCTGCGACTAGAATGTGCATTGGCGGACGCTCCTTAAGATGTGCCTATTTGATCGCCGATGAGCGTGGCGTGATCGCCACGCGAAATGTTCTCTCAACGGATCTGCGCCTGGGAATATCGCCTCTATGGATATAAACACTTGCGATGACTAAAAAGTTACGCCGGATTTGTGAATTCGAGTCATATTTGTTTATGCCGGATTATCAGCGATTGTAGCGCGAGACTATCGGTATGGCATGGGTCTTTTTTAACTGTAAAAAGAAAATTAAGAGGAGATGACTCTTTTGTGGGCTGCGCGCCCCCACGCCCCCGCGGGCGGGGGTGGGCCGCCACCCCCGCCGCCCCCCCGGCCGGGGCTTCGCCCCTGGACCCCAAAATGATGCTGCCTTTATTGCGATGCTTGGTGCGCATGCCTGGCTGAATCGAGGCGCGGCGGGTTGCGCACTCGGGCCGCCCCTCCGCTCTGGGAATGTTGATAGGTATGCGCCACAGTGCTTGCAGCTGAGGTGGCCTTTTTGCCGGAGGGGGGCCGGGGGCGCAGCGCCCCGGAGGAATCAACTGGCTGAAGGTGGTATCATGAGCGGCGGTGTGGCGCACGCCCCCTGCCAAGCGGGATGAACAATAGGAAGAACAGGCGCAATGGTATGAATATCGTCAACGTCGGGTACGACTCGACCAACTACTACGTGCTTGGGCCGGCCCGCGCCCAGTTGCTGGTTGATGTCGGCTGGCCTGGGACGCTTCCCAAGCTCCTGGCTGTCCTCAAGCGCAAGGGCATTGCGCTGCAGGACATTCGCTACCTACTGGTCACGCACTACCACCCCGATCACGCCGGGCTCGCTCAGGAAGTAAAGGCAGCGGGCGTCCGTCTGATCGTATTGGAGCAGCAGCTCCCTGCCGTCCCGGTGCTCAAGACCTATATGAAGCCGGCTAACCACTACGTCGACATCACCCTGCACGACACCCTCCCGCTCACCGTCGATGCCAGCCGAGCGTTCCTGCAGAGCATTGGTATCGCGGGTGAGATTATCGGCACTCCCGGCCACTCCGACGACAGCGTAACGCTGGTGCTGGACGAGGGGGTCGCGTTTACCGGCGACCTGACGAGCCCGGCGCTTGCCGACGAAAGCACGGGCGATGCCATCAGGCGCAGCTGGGATAAGCTGCGGGCGCTGCGCGTGAGCATGATCTACCCCGGCCACGGCCCGGTGCGGCCGATACCGCCGCGAGACGACCTGCAGCTCATGAACTCGGAGTAGCGTCGCTCGGCGATCACCATGAGGAGGTGCCTTTTGCCATCACAGCAGCGCTACTTCGCGTTTCTCCGCGCCATCAATGTCGGCGGGCACACCGTCAAGATGGATCAGCTGCGGGCGCTCTTCACCGCGCTCGGGTTCGCCAATGTGGCGACCTATATCGCCAGCGGGAACGTGATCTTCGATGCGCCGGCCACCAGCGCCCAGGCGCTCGAGGCGCAGATCGAGCGCCACCTGCAGGACGCGCTCGGCTACCGGGTCGACACGTTCATCCGCACGGCTGGCCAGCTCGCTGCGATTGCCGACTACGTGCCCTTCCCGGCCGGCAGCCAGGACGCGCACGGGCTGTACGTCTCATTCCTGAAGGCGGCGCTGAGCGACGAGGTGCAGCAGCGGCTGCTGGCCCTGCGAACCGAGACGGACGACTTTCACGTCCGCGGCTGCGAGTTCTACTGGCTCTGCCGCACCAGGCTCAGCGATTCGTCGCTGTTTTCGGGCACACTGCTGGCGAAGACGGTCGGCGTCCCGTCGACGATGCGCAACGTCACGACTGTCAAGAAGCTGGCGGCGAAGTACGCCGCGCCGCAGTAGCCGGCCCGGCACCCGCGGCCCTCCGGCGAGCGACGCTCTCGTCGCCTGGCGATCGTCAGGGGGTGTCAACAGCCGCGCGCTTGCCGACAAAGCACGCGTAGCGCTCGGCCGCAGCCGTGATAGCGCCGGCCTGTGCCTCGTCGAAGGCGGTGAACGGGCTGAACGTCACCTGGACGCGGTCGCTCTTGAACGCGCGCTTCCATGTGCCCACGACTCGCCCGCCGATCACGACGATCGGGTTGAAGATCCCGTTCCCGCCGGGCACGATCCGCGTGGCGTACTGGGCGTCGAGCGCGGCGCTGCGATCGCGGTACGCCACCAGGTACTCGTCGTAGGGCGGCAGCAGAAAGACCTCGGGCAGCCCTGCCGGCGCGGCCGGCAGCCCCTGGGCGAAGTAGTGCTCCTGCCCGTCGATCACCGCGCGCTCCAGCTGATCCGCGACCGCCGCCAGGCCGGTTTTGGCCTCCGTCGCCGTCAGCCCCGACCACCACACGAAGTCTGGCACGGTCGCCGGCCCGTGGCTGGTGAAGTAGCGCAGGACCAGCGTCGCCAGCGCCTCGTCGTGCGGCAGTGATTTCGCGCCCGGCACCCACTCGTCGAGCAGCGCGAAGGTTGGCTGCTTGCCCGCCCGCGCGCCAAAGCAGATCAGCCGGTCGTGCGCGAGCCGCCCAAGGATGTGCAGGCCGCGCGAGGAGTCGGTCGCGATATGCGCCTGCTGCAGCAGCTCGTAGATCGCGCTCCGCGTGAGCTGCCTGCCGCCGCGCAGCGCGTCGGCGATCAGGTCCGCGCTCGCCGCGATGGTCGCCTCGTCCAGGCCGAGCTCGGAGCGGCGGCCCATCGTGCGCCGCACAACCCGCGGCGCGAGCAGCTCAAGCATCCAGCGCACGTCGGCCGCAGCCACGAAGTGAATCGTGCCGCGCATCGGCCAGGTGCGGACGATCGTCTTCTCGGCCAGCGCCTGCTCGATCGTCTGTTCGGTCGCGCCGGGCGTGCGCAGGCCGACCGCCCACAGCGCGCCGAGGTAGTCCTGGGCCTGCACGGCGCCCAGCCATGCGACCACCTCGCTCGGGTGCGCGAACGTCGGCCGGGCGATCTGCTGGTTCGCCAGCCGTTGAAGCGCGATATCGTTCGTGCTCATGCACGCTCCTCATCTGAAGGGCCAAGAACTGCGGGACTTGATGATACTATCTGCATGATGCCCTGCACCTGGGACGGGCCTCGGCGTGTGGGATTCTGGGTCGGCCGATAGGAGGAGCCCGCGCGGGCTCCCCCGGCCCCTCTCGCGGGGGAGAAGAAGAGCATCCGCACGCCTTCTTCGCTTCGAGTCTTCGTGGCTATGACGAACGCTCTGACCTATGGTCGCCGCGCGCTCGCGTCAGCCGACGTGATCTCTGGCTGCGCCTGGCTAGCGCGCTCGGTCGGCGTCTGCGGGCCGGAGAGCGGCGGGACAGACGGGACCGCCTCGACCGGCAGGGTCAGCGCAAGGCCCTTGCCGACTACCGCCGAGAGCGCCCCCGGCACGACATCAATCTCCCAGACCTGCTGCTCCGCGAGCACATCCAAATCGGCGTTCGCCTCCAGCGGCTCGTCGGCGGCGACCCGCACGCCCCGCACGCGCCGAAAGATCACATGCGGGTCGTCGACGCGCCGGCCCTCGGCGATCGCCATGAAGTGGCGCTCCAGCTCGGCTTTTCCCATGCCATCGTAGAGCGCGACATCCAGCAGGCCATCATCCATTTTGGCATCCGGCGCGATCAGCATATTTTTCCCTAGCAACGGCGCGTTCGAAACCGTCACAATCTGTGTGTGCGCCTGCAGCACCTCGCCATCGTCGCAGACCACGCTCACATGCGTGCCCTTGAACGCCAAGAGTTTGCCGAGGGCGGCGACAAATATCTCCCAGCGACCTTTCTCGGCAGCCTGCCCCAGCGGCGCGGCCAGCGCACTGAGCCCAACACCGGCCGACTCGAGAAAATAGACCCCGCGGGGTCTATCGTGAGATATAACGCGCCCGACGTCGATGTGACGTGTGAGGCCCATTTCCAGCAGCGCGCAGGCATCCTCCAGGTCGAGTGGCACGCCGAGCGAGCGCGCAACATTATTCATGGTTCCAAGCGGGATAATCCCAAGCGAAGTCTTGCTGCCCATGAGCTCTGCGACAACATCTTCGATGGTGCCATCACCGGCCGCGACGATGACGAGATCGAGCTCCCGCTCGACGGCCTCTTTCGCCAGGCGCCGCGCAATCTTCCCAGAGGTCTTCAGCCCAAGATCCGCATCGATGCCATAGGCGCGCAGGCAGCCCACTATCGCCTCTGCGCGATACGTCCCCTCGAGCGCGCCCTTCGACTGCGGGTTAAATATCAGGCGCGCCTGGCGGAGCTTCTGCGGCCTCGGCGCTTGGGCCGCGGGTCGCTGCGCATCGTGGCCCAGGCGGGCAAGAGCGGCAATATCGGCCTCAAGCGCGCGCAGCTTCTGGCTCGCTCTTTCGAGTCTGGCGCGAGCCTTCTCGACCTTTTTGAGCCGTTTGGCGTGGCTGGACTGCGCATCGGCAAGCTTTCGCAGCCTGGCCGGACGCGCTGCCTTCTCGATCTTCATACTCGTCTTTCTCGCTATGTTCTGATACTCTACAGCCAGAGGCTCAGCCCACGTGGCCGCGACGACCGGCACCGGTATGGCGAACAAAGACCACCACGCGCGCTTTCATGTCCATCGCCCAGGCATAACCGCATCGCAGACGGATCGCGCCCTCTCGCACGTGCTCAGATGCAAAGAATGTGCCACGGCAGGCAAGCTAGTACAGCTTTCCAGAAAAGCGCTCCTGGCTTTGCCGGTTGGCTCCGTGGTCGCAGAACCGCGGAACCACAGAACCGCAGAACCAACGGCGGCGGCCCAAACCCTATACGGACTTTCGTAACCCTATAGCTGTGAGCAAAAGCATTGAGCCACGACGCACGAACGAGATGCCGTTGTGATGCGATCCGTCTGACTGCCGACTGGCTTCTGCCGACTGCCCACCGCTATAGGGTGCCAGCCATCACGTCCCGCTCTGTGGCGCCGAAAAGGGCGTTGATGCCGGCCAAGCGAGTTGCCAGCGAGCAGGGTTGATGTTATGATCATGTCTCGCATTCATGGCATGTGGCAGTAAGATAATCCGCTTGTGAACCTTTTACAGCTCCGGGTGGGGTGTGAAGGAGCCTGCGGCCCTTCCACACCTCCCCAACGGTAAAGCCGCTCGCTGCCAAGCGAACCCTTGTGGAGGTAGAGCGCCAATGCTTTCACCAGAAGAAATCGTCGAGCAGCAGCAGCTCCTCGCAGCCTACCGGCGCACCCTGGCGGTCTACCTGAGGCAGCAAGCCGAAATAGGCCGTGCCTTCAGCCCGCCGGCGCTCATTAACGGGATCGACGAGACGCGCAGGGATATCAAGCGAATCAAGGCGATCTTACAGGCGGCGAGCGCCGAGGTGGCTGAAGACCCAGACGACGATGAGCCGCCGCCGCCGCCACGTGCACGTATCCTGCTTACCCCGGCGGGAGGGCTTCCGCGCTGGCTGTGGCTGGCCGCAGCCGTCGCGCTGGTGCTCGGTGTTGGGTTGTGGTGGTTCTTCAGCCTGCGCAACCAGACGGCATTGCAGGAAGCAGCGTCATCTGCAACTCAAGCAGCGTCATCTGCGTCTGGACAAGAAACGCCGACTGAGGATCTGGATGTGGCAGAGCTTGAGAGCCGCCTGATGGAGGCAAACATCGCGCTGAGCGCAGTGCAGATCGAGCAAGTGCGCGATTATCTGAACAACCCGGATACCGGCTACAAGCTGCTGGCCGAGCATGCGCTCCAGGTCGTCGGCGACCAACGGTTCCGCGACACGCTGTACCTCGACGAGCTGGACGTCCGGTATACCGATCTGGTTGGTCAGGAGCATTATGCCGAATTCGACAGCGAGAATTTGAAGGCGGCGATGGTCCGAGCGTGGAATGAGCACTATCCGGATAACACATCGGATTCATTTGAGCAGATTGTCGAGGCCCGAGGCTAGTGGCGCGCCACACTGATTGCGGCGGGTAGGGGTTTCGGGGACGGGCCAGCGGCCCGCCCCTGACTCCTCCCCTGAGCCGCCAAGAACCACTGTACCCCCTCAGCACCGCGAGCGGGAATGCTCCTCCCCGACCAGCTCAAGCTTCACGGAGGCGAGCCGGCTGCCCTTCCTCCCCATGATCTCACCAGAGAGATTCATTTGTCGCTGCGCTACGAATACTCTTACAACGGAACCGCTTCAATATGTCGATCATCGGCGGCCGCTCGGGGAGCGAGTGCCGGCTAGTACGGCGTGGTAGAACGACCTACCGGGTTGCAGCTGGCAGTTGACAAACTGCATACTGCCGGCTGAATCAGGTAGCGACTTCCACCAATCTGTACTGGATTTCCGTGTGCCTTGAAATCGTTATCAGGTACCTGGTTTACACAGAAAGGAGGAGCGCCAGCAGGTATCGATTGTGTGTCTCCCGCTGTTCGTATGGTAAGGAGGCTCAAGTATGGTTGCTACTCGGGGACGAATCGTGGCGCTGCTGCTGACTGTGCTGCTCATGGTCCTGTTTCACCCCCTCGCGCTAGCGCAGGGCGTGACCGTCACCGCGACCAATAATCCAACCCTGGGCACCATTCTGACCGATAGCCAGGGCAAAACCCTCTACGCTTTTCTGAAGGACACGCCCAATGTGAGTAGCGCCTGCTACGACCGCTGTGCAACTACCTGGCCGCCACTGCTGATCGCCGAGGGCAACCCGGTTGCCGGCGAGGGAGTCAATGGGAATCTCCTGGGCGTGCTGGTTCGCACCGATGGCAATCGGCAGGTGATGTATAACGGGATGCCGCTGTACTACTTTGCCACCGATGCCAACCCGGGCGACACGAAGGGCCAGGGCGTCGGGAAGGTGTGGTTCGTCATGAACCTCGACGCCGCCGGTACCCCCGCCCCGCTCCCAGCCGCTCCGGCGCCGGCCGCTCCGGCGTCGGCCGCGCCAGCTCCGGCCGCGCCAGCTCCGGCGACTAAAAATATCAGCATCAAGGATAACGCGTTCGATCCAAAGACGATCACCGTCAACGTTGGCGACACGCTGACATGGACGATCGCCGGCCAGAACGAGCACACCGTGACGGCGGATGGGGGCACCTTCGACTCAGATGACCTGAAAGCCGGCGAGAAAACAACCTTCTCCGTCACCTTCACCAAAGCCGGGACGTTCGCGTACTACTGCCAGTATCATGGCGGGGCCGGCGGCATCGGTATGTCCGGCACCGTGGTGGTGCAGGCGGCGGGTGCGGCCAACGCACCGGCGGAGTTGCCGCGGACCGGCGGCACAGAATCGCCGCTCTCGCTCCTGATCCTGATTGCGGTCGCGTTGCTCACCATCGGCCTTCTATTCGTCGTGCGCGGGCAGCGACGGACGGCCTGAGAGCGCATCCGCCCTCGCGCCCGCGCAACAAGCGGGCAAACCCAGCGGTCGCGTTGCTCACCATCGGCCTTCTATTCGTCGTGCGCGGGCAGCGACGGACGGCCTGAGAGCGCATCCGCCCTCGCGCCCGCGCAACAAGCGGGCAAACCCAGCGGCGTAGCGACTGAATGCGCTAATCGCCGGCTGAACGAACAGCATAAGCACAGGAGCCCGTCAAACCTTGGCGGGCTTTCTTGTCGAATGACAAGATCGACCCTTAACCAACCTCTCATCCAATGCGCGCCCGCAAACATTGCCGCTGGCGCGACGTTTGTGCTATGCTGCCGGTAGCGTTCTTGCATCCATGAGCTCGTGCACAATCGCATTGCGTCCCCGATGTGGCGCGATGCGCTCAAAAAACGCCCTCGAAAGGTCGACACCCGACGGAGTCATTGTGGCGAGCCACTAGAAAGATCATCGTAGATGACGGTCTTGAACGACGCAGCGCCCGATCGCAGCGAGCTGGTGTACCGCTATCACGAGCGGCTCTACCGCCTGGCGCTGCTGGCCGCGGGCGATCCCGGCGCTGCGGAGGCACTGCTGGAGCGGGCCTACCGCCAGCTGCCGGCCGACCTCGCCGACGCCGAGGCGACGTTGACCGCCCGGCTGCTGACCGGTCGGGCGGCGCGGCGCTGGGGTTGGAGCCCCGGCCCGGCCGCGATCGAGCGGGCCGCGCTGGATCGTTCGGCCGCGGCGGCGCTGCTGGGCGCGCTCAGCCGGCTCACTTCGGCCGCGCGCCTGATGATTGGGCTGTTCTACATCGGCGGGCTGGAGCCCACGGAGATCGCCGAGCGACTCGGCCCATCCGCCGGCGACCAGCCGGTCGCCGAGGTGCTTGCGCGCTTCCGGATCGACGCCGCGCGTGCGCTGGGGCGCGTGCCCGCCGACGCCGACGCCGGCCAGTTGATGCTGCTTGATCGCTGGGCCGAGGGGCTGCTGGCCGAGGACGAGAGCGTGGCGCTGCGGCGTGACGTCCTCGCGCTGCCGGAGCTGCGCGACCTGCGCGATGGGCTGGCCGCGACGCGCGAGCAGCTGCCGCGGGTCATCCCGGCGCTGTTTGCGGCGGTGCCCTCGCGGCAGCTGACCGAGCGTCTGCTGCAGATCGCCCAACAGTCGCGCCGCCGCACGCGCGTGCCGCAGGTTTCGACGCGCCGCGCGCAGGCGCTGCTTGCGCTGGGCGTGCTGGTGATCGCGGCCGCTATCGTGCTCGTACCATCGCTGCTGGCGCGCCGCGTCGCGCCGACGGCCCAGCGATCGCTGTCTGTCGAGCAGCTGATCGACGGGGCCATCCATCGCTTCGACCGGGCGCCCGACCTGCAAGGCGTGCTGCACGAGCAGTACCGCGTCGAGCGCGGCGGCCAGCCGGCCTACCTGGTCGAGCGCTGGTACGACTACGCCACGCCCAACCGGCTGGCGATCAATGTCAAGGAGGAGGGGCGCGAGCGAGGGCCGGTGGTGCAGATCAGCAGCGACGGGCGCAGCCTGGTACAGTTCCGCGGCGGCTACCGCAGCGTCGGCCGGCGCTTCGCGCTCGACGCACACGTGTCCGAGAGCGAGGCGCGCGCTGCGCTGCAGCTGCTGCGCGGCCAGCCGCTGGCCAGCAGCTTCGGGCGCGACACCAGCGACCCGGGCGACCCAGGGCCGCTCTACCTGGCCCAGGCGCGCGCGTCCGGCGCCTCGTTTCTCGGGCAGACCACCCTGCTCGGCCGGCCAGCGTTCCTGCTGACCTACCGGACCAGCGAGCCGCCCGCGCTCGACCAGCAGCCGTCGGCCGGCCAGCCTGTGCGCGTGGCGCTGACGATCGACGCGCAGACCTACGCGCTGCTCGACGTGGCCGTGTTCGCCGACAGCGACGGCGAAGGTGCGGCGCGGCACCCTGTCCAGGCCCTGCAGGTCGAGCTGCTCGCGAGCGTGCCCGACGAGCGCTTCAAGCTAGCATCGGGCTCGAACGTGATCCAGCGAACCGGCCTGGCGAGCGTGCGCTTCCCCTTTATCGGCGACAGCCAGTTCCTGACGCTCGAGGCCGCCGCGCGGCGCGCCCCGAGCGGCCTCCTTGCGCCGCAGCAGCTCCCCGACGCGCAGATGCGCGGCCTGGCCGTCGCGGCTGGCGGTGGCTCAGGCTCCGAGGACGGCCCAGTGATTCTGCTGTACGAGGGTGAGTTCCAGAACGTCCTGCTGCTGCCGAACACGATGTCCGAGACCTCGTCGGATGTTGGCGAAGAGCAGACCGCCGGCGAGTTTCGCTACAGGATCGTGAGCGTCCCCGGCTATGAGGGTGGCCTGTCCGCGCTGGTCTACCGGCCCGGCGCGCCCGACCAGCGCGTGCTGATGATCCTCAACGACGAGCTGGCGACCGGCGCCGAGCGCGAGACGCGGCTGCAGGCCCTGATCGCCTCGCTGACGCCGGTGGACGAGCAGACGCTGCCGGTCTTGGGGCGCAACTTCTACCCGCCCAGCGGGGCGGCCGGCAAGAGCTAGTGCTCTAAAGAGGAGGGGCTTGGGGAGGGCGAAGCCCTCGCCAAAAAAACCACCAATACTTTAGATTTCAGCGCAGCGCGCTCGTGTCGATTGGCGATATGCGCGGATCGTTTCGGAGGCCAACCATCTAGCGCTTGCCGCGCTCCGCCAGGAGCTGATCGACCGCCGCCGCGAGCGCGTCCACCTGCGCGTGCAGGTGAGTGATGTCGCGCTGGCTCGGCACGTCGTCGTCGGTCGAGACCGACTCCGCGGGCTGATCGCCGAGCAGCAGCTCGTCCAGCCGGGTCAGCTCCTCGGCGTCGATCTTGCCGTCGGCGTGCAGCTGCTCCAGCCGATGCTTGATCTCCGCCTCGATCGTGCTGGCGCCGCCGATCGCAGCCCAAATCGACCGGCGCACGCCGGCGATCGTATCGCCGCCGGCCCTGATCAGCCCGGTCAGCACGTGAGTCGGCAGGCGGTCGGCGCCGCCGCGCGACTGCAGCACCACCTGGGTGAGGATCATGGCTGTGATATCCTCGCCGGTCTCGTTGTCGAGCACCTGAACCTGCTCGCCGGCCTGGATCAGCGTCGCGATGCCCTCGAGCGTGATGTACTGCTTGCGGTTGGTGTGGTACAGCTTGCGGTTGGCGTATTTCTTGATGGTTTGCATTGCCGGTCTCTTGATTTGGTTCGGAGACCCTATTATAACACCAACGCTGCGCTGGGGTGCGCTTTTTGCGTCTTTCTGACGGGACTTATGAGGGGAGTTATCCTTCCGGCAACATGATTCTTCCGGCATTTTCGACCGCACAACCTTGCCTAGGGGGTACGGGGGAGGGTATCCAACAAAGTGCACCGCTACTCGTTTGCCTTCTGGCGTGCGCGGCCCTTGAGCTCCTCGGCGCGGCCCTCGGCCTCCATCTGCTCGTTATCGATCAGGTCGCCGGCAGCGCCCTTGACGCGGCCCTTGAGCTCCTCGCCGGCCCCGCGCGCGCGCTCGTTGGCCTTGGCTGCGTCCTGGCGCGCGCGGCCCTTGAGCTCCTCGGCGCGGCCCTCGGCCTCCATCTGCTCGTTATCGATCATGTCGCCGGCAGCGCCCTTGATCTTGCCTTTGATCTCCTCGCCCTTGCCCTTGATGCGCTCGTCGTTGGCGCCCATCGTGGTGTTCCTTTCTGGCGAGCCGGGGTGGCCGGCCACGCTCACGCCGTTGTGATCGAAACACAACGGCTCGTTTGATTGGCGGGATTGTCGCGATCCGTCGATCGTTGCTATAGCAATAAGAGTGCCTGTGCTCGCGAATCCTCGTTTGGCCCGTCATCCCCTGCCCCCGCTGCGGACGCGGGGAGGGGGCAGGGGCTTTCGGGGGTAGGTTTTCTTCTTCATTTCATGGCGCTGTCGTGCGCTGGATCACCTCACCCCCTGCCCCCTCTCCCAACGGAAGAGGGGGCAGGGGGTGAGGGCCTGCGCCGCATCAGCAATTGACAAGTGCGCGCGCCGCAGTATGATCAATGCGCTCGCGAGCGCAGCGTGAGGCCTGAGGAGGAGAGCGGTATAGCGATGGAACGACCAGTCATTCTCTTCGATGGCGTGTGCAACCTATGCAGCTGGTCGGTGCGCTTCATCGTCGCGCGTGACCGGCGGGCGCTGTTTCGGTTCGCGGCGCTGCAGTCGCCGGCCGGCGAGCAGCTGCTGAGCGAGCGGGGCGTCGACCCACGGGCGGTCGACAGCGTTATGCTGATCGAGGGCGGGCGCTGGTACACCAGCAGCGACGCGGCCGTCCGGATTGCGCGCCGGCTCGGCGGGCCTTGGCGGCTGGCCGGCGCCTTGCTGGCTGTGCCGCGGCCGCTGCGCGACTGGGCCTACGGCGTGATCGCGCGCAACCGCTACCGCTGGTTCGGCAAGGCCGACGTCTGCCTGGTGCCGTCGCCGTCGCTGCGCGACCGCTTTCTGACGTAGCGACTTGCCGCTCAAATAACCGCGAAGGCGCGAAGAAGCGAAGCTGTGGAAGGTATCGATTGACGCTTCGTGCCTTGGTGTCTCGTGGCTATGGCTTTGCGCCTTGGGCTTAACCTCGCGCCTGCCCCTGCTCGCCGTCGCCAGGCTGTCGCGCACCCTGAGCGGCCAGCGCTGCTACGATCTCCGGGTGCGGCTGCCACTGCCCACCGATCAGCACGCGCCGGTCCCACGGAAAGATCACCAGCTCGTCGCTGACCAGCGGCGCGACGGTCGGGGCCGGGCTGGCCCAGCTGTGGCTCACCAGGCAGGCCGTCACGACTCGCGCGGCGCCGTGCTCCTGAACGCTGCGTCTCACCAGCTCCAGCGTCTCCCCCGTATCCGCAATCTCGTCAACCACCGCGACCGCATGGCCGGCGACGGCATCGGGCACGGGCACGCGCCAGATCGGCGTCCGGAACGCGACTTCGTCGTTCACGCGGCGGGTCACGCGCATGGGGTACAGCTCGCACCGCAGGCTGCAGGCGACCATCGTCGCCGGGATGAGGCCGGCGCGGGCGATCCCGACGATCAGGTCGACCTCCAGCGCGGCGAGCAGCTCGGCGGCGCGCGCCGCCAGGCCGGCGCACTCGTCCCACGACAGCGCGCGCACGCCCTGGCGGTTGGCGTAGTCGTAGCTTTGCATGAAGCTCCTCAGCGGGTCAGGAGCGGCCGCTGCCGGCGCTCGGGCCGCCTGCTGCCCAGCGCGGCGAGCTTCGCGCCGAGTTGCTCCAGGCTGAGCAGGTTGTGCACCGGCAGGAAGTCGTCGACGAAGGGCAGCGCCGCCTGCATCCCCTTCGTGAGCGGCTGGTAGTCCGGGCTGCCCAGCAGCGGGTTGAGCCAGATCAGGCGGTGGCACGAGCGCTGGAGCCGCTGCATCTCGCGCCCGAGCAGGTCCGAGTCGCCGCGGTCCCAGCCGTCGCTGATCAGCAGCACCACCGCGCCGCGGCCAAGCACGCGCCGGCCCCAGGTGTAGTTGAAGCTCTTCAGCGTCTCGCCGATGCGCGTGCCGCCCGACCAGTCGAGCACCTGCTTGCTGACGGCGCTCACCGCCTCATCGATGTCGCGCTCGCGCAGCAGCCGCGTGACCCGCGTGAGGCGCGTGCCGAACACAAACGCCTCGACGTCGTGCAGCCCGTTCGAGATCGTGTGGACGAACTGGAGCAGAATGCGGCTGTAGCGGTCCATCGAGCCGCTGATGTCGCACAGCACCACCAGCGGCCGCTGGCGGTCGCGCCGGTCGCGCCAGGCCAGCTCGATCGGCTCGCCGCCGTAGCGCAGGTTGCGCCGCAGCAAACGCCGCATATCGATCCGCCGGCCGTGCGGTGTCGGGCGCTGGCGGCGGGTCGTGCGCAGCTCGATCCGCCACCGCAACTCTTTCAGGAGCGCCTTGCAGGCCTGGACCTCCTCCCAGCTGAAAGAGCCGAAGTCTTTCTGTCGCAGCGCCTCGCCCGCGCTGTACGAGAGCAGGATTTCGATCTGCTCCTCCTCGGGCCGCTCCCCATCGGCGCCCGCGTCGTCGGCAGGGCCGCGCTGGCGGCGCGGCAGGCGCATAGGCTTGCCGGGCGTCTTGAGCACCGGGAGCGCCAGCATCGAGGGGTCAAAGCTGTTGACCTTCCAGTAGAAGGCGAACGCCGCGTCGAACAGCGGCAGATCCTCGCGCCTGCGGATGAGCGTGCAGCGCGCGGCCGCGTGAAAATCCTCGCGGGCGGTGATCGGCACATGCTCAAGTGCGCGCACCAGCTCCAGCGCCTCGCCGGGGCTCACCCCCACGCCCATCTCGCGCAGCAGGTAGGTGAAGGCGAGCACGTGCTGCAGCAGGTGGCCGGCGCCTTCTAGAGGCTTCGCTTCATCCATTAGGTGTCTTGCCGATCTAGAAGAAGACAAGGAGACAAGGAGACAAGGAGACAAGGAGACAAGGAGACAAGGAGACAAGGAGACAAGGAGACAAGGAGACAAGGAGAGTTTCAATTAAGACTCGCCTTGTCTCTCGGTCTCTCGGTCTCCCTGTCACCGAGTTGCCTTCTCCAGCAGCGTCCTGATCGGCCCGCCGCGCACCAGGGTGATATCGTCCTGGTACTTCAGGATCGCGCCGAGCGTATCCTCGACCGCGTCCTGCGTGAGCGCCTGGGCGTCGAGCGCGACCAGCGCCGCGACCCAGTCGAGCGTCTCGGAAACGCCGGGCAGCTTGTACAGGTCGAGCTTGCGCAGCTCCTGCACGAAGGCGACCACTTGGCGCGAGAGCGCCTCGGAGGCACCGGGCACCTTCGCGCCGACGATGCGCTGCTCCTTCTCGAGCGACGGGTAGTCGATCCAGTAGAACAGGCAGCGGCGCTTCAGCGCGTCGTGGACCTCGCGGGTGCGGTTGCTGGTGATGATCACCGTCGGCGGCTGGGCGGCGCGGATGGTGCCGATCTCGGGGATGCTGATCTGCCAGTCCGAGAGCAGCTCGAGCAGGAAGGCCTCGAACTCTTCGTCGGCGCGGTCGATCTCGTCGATCAGCAGGACCGGCGGCTGGGTCCAGCTCTCCTCGATCGCCTGCAGCAGCGGGCGCTTGATCAGGAACTCGGGGCCGAAGATCTCGTTCAGCGCGGTGTGCGCCTCGGTCGCGCCGATGCTCTCGAGCAGGCGGATCTGCAGCATCTGGCGGGTGTAGTTCCACTCGTAGATCGTCGTGCTGACGTCCAGCCCCTCGTAGCACTGCAGCCGGATCAGGTGGCGCCCGAGCATGTCCGCGAGCGTCTTGGCCACCTCGGTCTTGCCGACGCCGGCCTCGCCCTCCAGCAGCAGCGGCTTCTGCAGCTTGAGCGCCAGAAAGATCGCGGTGGCGAGCGGCCGGTCGGCCACGTAGTTGTGATCCGCAAGCGATTGCTGAAGCTCATCGATCGAAGCGTAGCTCATCGTCGCTGCCCTATCGTTACACGGCGTCGGTCAGGGTCTTATTGTAGCACAACACACGGCTGTTTGAGCCTCCTATGCCTCTTTTTCGAGGGGCCTGGGAGAACCGGCGCGGGCTCCCCCAGCCGGCGGTCGCGCGCGGCCCCGCAAGGATGAAGCGCGCCACATCTCCAGCGCTAGCCGACAATCGTTAAGAAATCTACCGCCCCCTTAACGATTAGGCTTTACAGTGCTGAATACTATCAAGTATCGTAGTGTCTGTCATCATTCGCTCATCCCCAACCTATTCTCAATTGGCGTACGACCTCCTACAATAGCCCCTGTAATACCGAGCCCGCAACCAATGTTTTCTCGCCGTAAGCATGGCGAACCAATAAGCGTAGCAGCTCACTGCTCTGCTGGCATCATTGCGTCGTACCGCAACCGCCTGCCAGCATCAGGCAATCGTACCAGGAGGCAGCGATGATGCCCGCAACGAACCCGACGGCGCAGACTCCCGCTCGGCCCAGTGGTCCGCTCGCACACGCGCCACGCGTCGACGAGTCGATCGACCCAACGCGGATGGCGCTCCCCACGCTGGTGCGCCGCTGTCTGGCCGAGAGCGAGCGCTTCTACCGTGGCAAGCCGCACGACACGCACTTCTCTTACGAGCTGTTCCGGCGCGCGCTGGTGGAGCGCGATGAGCAGGCCTGGGAGCACATCTACACGCAGTACGGGCCGCTGGTCGAGAGCTGGGTGCGGCGGAGCGGCGCCTTCACCAGCAGCGGCGAGACCAGCGAGTTCTTTGTCGGCGCGGCGTTCACCAAGTTCTGGCGCGCAGTCTGCCAGCGGTTCGAGCAGTTCCCGACGCTGGCCTCGCTGCTGCACTATCTGCAGCTGTGCGCCGGCTCGGTCGTCATCGACAGCGTGCGCGCCCAGTCGTGGGCCGAGATGTTGCCGGAGGAAGCGATCCCGTTCGGCCACGCTCCTCAGACGGCGCCGGATGAGGAAGCCATGCAGCGGGTCCACTGTGAGGAGTTTTGGAGCTACATCAACGCCCAGCTGAACAGCGAGGCCGAGCGGGTGGTCGTCTTCCAGTCGTTCATCCTCGGCATGAAGCCGGGCGACATCTACGGCAGCCGCCAGGATCTGTTTGAGAACATCACCGATGTCTATAACGTCAAGCGCAACGTGCTCGGCCGCCTGGGCCGCGACTCCGATCTGCGCCGTATGCTGGCCTCCTGAGCCGCCTTCGGCTTTGGATGCCCGCTCCCCATTCCCCTTTCTGGGGCAGGTTTTCTCAAGCGCGCTCTGCCACGGTGGATGCCCTCACCCCCTGCCCCCTCTCCCAACGGGAGAGGGGGTATTCTTGACTAGCCCTGGCGTTTCGGCTCTGCCGAAACGCCAGGGCTAGCTTTTGCCCGCGCCCCTGGCAGGGGCGCGGGCAGAGGGTGGGGTGATCCGACGCGGCACAACGCCACATATGTAAAACCCACCCCCGAAAGAGGGTCGGGGAGTGAGGCGCCAGCCTCCAAGCTGAAAATGATCTGAAAAGTTAATAAAAAGTCCATGCGAAAACAGCGCCGCGCGCCGTTCAGTCATGTAGAAAACCGAAATTCGCCTTACAGAAGCTGGAGAGAGTCATGGAGGACCACGCGCAGGCCGCAGGTGAGTGCAGGCTGCCGCCTGAGCTCGACGACCTAACCCTGATCGCTGCGATCGACGGCGAAGCCGCGGCAGAGGTGATGACGCACCTGCGCGACTGCCCGCACTGCGCGGCCCGCGCGCATCAGTTTGCTGAGCTACAAGGACTGCTGCGCAAGCAGTTCTTTCGTCTGTTCTGCCCGGCCAGCGACATGCTGGCCGCCTTCCATCAGGGCATGTTGGCGTCCGATCGGCAGGCTGCCGTGCTGGCCCACATCGCCGACTGCCCCTACTGTAGCCGCGAGATCCAGCTGCTCAGCGAGATCCTCGGCGACGCGCTGAGCGGCCGGTCGCCTCCTGGTCCCTGGGGCATTTTGCAGGCCACAACCGCCGACCGGCGCTGTGGCCTTTCACTTACGGCGGCGAGCGGCCGGCTGCGCCGCATCGTCGCAGAGCTGCTTACGCCGGCCACCGCCCAGATCGCCGGGGCCTATGGCGCGCCGCGCGGCCACGCCCACTCCAGCCAGTACGCCTACCACGCCGAAAACTTGCAGATCACCATCGGCGTCCGCCCTGTAGCCCACCAGGCCGACCGTCGCGTCGTCGTGGGCGTGCTGGAGATCGAGGACGACGACATCCTGTTCGACTTCGGCCCTGCCACTGCGAGCCTGCTGCAGCGCGAGACGCCAATCAGCACGGTCGAGCTCGACGAGCTGGGCAACTTCGTGCTCGACGATCTCTCGCCTGGCACGTATCGCCTCGCGCTGCGCCTGCCCGACCGTGAGGTCATCATCGAAGCGCTGGCCTTGTGACAAGGTGGGCGTAGAACGCTGAACGCAGAGCATCTTATCGCCCCGTCATCCCTCGTCCTATCGCCCCTCGCCCGCTCGCTCGCCCCATTACTGTGTCGACTACGCCTCGAAGCCATCGGCGATGAACGCCGTCAGATCGGCCACGCGCACAGAGTAGCCCCACTCGTTGTCGTACCATGAGACGACCTTAAAGAAGTCGTCGCCCATCCCCATCGTCAGCGGCAGGTCGACCACGCTGGAGTAGGCTGTGCCGATGAAATCGGACGACACCAGCTGCTCGTCGCTGATGCCCAGGATGCCCTCGAGATCCTCGCTCTCGGCCGCCTCGCGGAAGGCGTTGTTGATCGCTTCGACGGAGGCGCCGCGCTCGAGCTGCACCGTGAAGTCCACCAGCGAGACCGTCGCCGTCGGGACGCGCACGGAGAAGCCGTCGAACTTGCCCTTCAGCTCGGGGAGGACCAGCGCCACAGCCTTCGCCGCGCCGGTGGTTGTCGGCACAATATTGATCGCCGCGGCGCGGGCCCGCCGCAGATCTTTATGGACGTTGTCCTGCAGGTTCTGGTCCATCGTGTACGAGTGGATGGTCGTCATCAGGCCGCGCCGGATGCCGAACCGGTCGTTGAGCACCTTGGCCACCGGGGCGAGGCAGTTGGTGGTGCAGGAGGCGTTCGAGATGATATTGTGGACCGCGTGATCGTACTTGGACTCGTTGACGCCCAGGCAGATCGTAATATCTTCGCCCTTGGCCGGCGCGGTGATAATGACCTTCTTCGCGCCCGCCTGCAGGTGCGCGCGGGCCTTCTCGGCGTCGGTGAAGCGCCCGGTCGACTCGATCACGATGTCGATGCCCAGGTCGCGCCAGGGCAGCCTGGTCGGGTCCTTCTCGGCCAGCGCCTCCAGATCGATGTGGTGCTCGGCGTCGTCCTCGTCGTAGAAGTCGACCGTGATCCGATCCTCGGTAGAGCTGACCTCGCCGTCGAACGGGCCGTAGGTCGAGTCGTGGCGCAGCAGGTGGGCCAGCGTCTCGTTGTCGGTCAGGTCGTTCACCGCGACGATCTCGAGGTCGTCGGCATACCGCTCCAGAAGCGCTTTAAAGCTCTGGCGGCCGATCCGCCCGAAGCCATTGATCGCTACGCGTGCCATACTGCTTCTCCTTCTTCGTATATTATCGCACCGCACATGGTGCACGAGACATCGAATTCGCGCTTCGTCACCCCAGTGGTCTGCCAAACTGGTTTTGATGGGGAGGTTTGAAGCCTCCCCGGCGGAGTGTACACCCCGCAGGAATCATTGCGTGAGCCGCTAGATACGGCGATATTATAGCACGCGTTTCGGCACGCCAATCCACGGCCGGGCCAGCCCGTGTATAATCTCACAATTGAGCGAATCGTCGTCAGGAGGTTCTGTATGGCCTGGGCAAGGATTCAGCGGCGCGGCGCGGTCGCGCTGGGGTTGGCGCTCGGCATCGCCGCCGGCCGCGTCGGGTATGCAGCCGCGGCGCTCACCCGGCTGGCGATCACGGGGGGCCGCCAGCCGCTCTGGCGCACGCCTGCCCAGGTGGGGCTGCCGTTCGAGGAGGTGGTCTTCCGATCGCACGACGGTGTGATGCTGCGCGGGTGGCTCATCCATCGCGCGGACCACGACGGCAGCCGCGCACCCACGATTGTGTTCGTCCACGGCTGGCCGTGGAACCGGCTCGGCAACCGCGCCGGCTGCACGCTGATGCCCGATCGGACGGTCGACTTTCTGGAGCCGGCGCGCGCGCTGGCGCAGGCCGGCTTCCACGTCCTGCTGTTCGACCTGCGCAACCACGGCGAGAGCGCCGCCGCCTGGCCGGTGACCTTCGGCGTGCGCGAGTCGCGCGACCTGGTGGGCGCCGTGATGATGCTGCGCAAGCGGCCCGAGGTCGACGGCAAGCGCATCGGCGTGATCGGCTACTCGATGGGCGCCAACACCGCGATCTACGGCATCCCGCGCTGCCAGCCAATCCGCGCCGCCGTCGCGGTGCAGCCGACCAGCATCGGGGTCTACGCGCCGAACCTCGCGCGGACGATGCTCGGGCCGGCCGGCCCGTCTCTGGCGAAGCTCGCCGAGCCGCTCTGCCGCGCCTTCGGCGCGCCGGCGTTCGCGCAGATCGCCCCGGCGCGCGCGGCGCCGCTGCTCGGCCCCACCAAGCTGCTCTATATCCAGGGCGATGGCGACCAGTGGGGCAGCCTCGCCGACGCCCAGGCGATCGCGGCGGCGACGCCCAGCGCGCGGCCGCTGATCGTCGCGCCGAGTACGGATCGTTTTGGCGGCTATCTCTACGTCAACGAGCACCTGGACGAGATCGTGAGCTTCTTCGAGGAGAATCTGAAGGGCTGAGCGCGGCAGTGGAAAGATCGGAATCGCGCCGTGTAGGTTAATCGAATTCCAAGAATATCACCCTATACTTGAGCAGCACGGCGCGCCAGGCTCAGCTCTTCCGCATGTATCACCACCTGTTTGCGGCGGCGTGCTCTGATTTTCGCCACCCTACAGATGGATGCGCCAATGCCAAAAGCCCCAGGCCACGCCACGCCACCCGCTCGACACAGCCGGATTCGCCTCGTGGCGATCTACACCGCCGTCGCGCTCGCGCTGCTCGGCGGCGGCGGGCTGGCCGCCGCACACATGGAGGACAGCGATAGCTTCTGCGCCTCGTGCCACACCCAGCCCGAGAGCACCTTCTACCAGCGCAGCCAGGCGGCGCCGGTCGATCTGGCCTCGGCCCACGCCGCGAAAGGGGTCGCCTGCATCGCTTGCCACAGCGGGCCGGGCGTCGGAGGGCGGGTCGGCGCGATGACGCTTGGCGCGAAAGACATGGTGGCCTACATCGCCGGCCACTACAGCTCGCCGGCCGTCCTCACCAGCCACATCGGCGATTCCTACTGCCTGAAATGCCATGGCGACATCGGCGACAGCGGTGAGTTCAACAACCACTTCCACACGCTGCTGCCCAAGTGGCAGCAGCGTGACCCCGCTCACGCCGCGACATGCGCCGACTGCCATGCATCGCACGCGACCGGCGGCGAGCCGCAAATCGCGTTTCTGCGGCAGGCGCCGACGCTGGCGATCTGCCAGCGCTGCCATGCGTTCGCGGGCGAAGGCTAGGCGCTCCTGCGCGCCCGCACGCCGGCGGGCTAGATCAGGCCGCGCACGCGGCCTGCGTCGTCGTAGCCTGCCCGGCGAGGGAGTAAGGGTATAGGTATAGGGACGGGCTGCGGCGCACCGCAGCCCGTCCCCATGAATCAAACCCCCTCCCCGCACGCGGGGAGGGGGCGGGGCGCCGAAGGGATTCTGTCACTCGCCGCCCTTCACGCGCAGCTCATCCGGCACGTCGAGGTCGCTCAGGCGCACGGTCTTGCGCGTGCCGAACTTCATGGTCTTCTGGCCCTCGCTGGAGATCTGGCCGGTCTGCTGCAGGTTGGCGATCTCCTGCTGCATCGTCTGCGCCAGATCGACCTCGCCCTGGTTGAGCAGGCGGGTCACGGCGCTCTGCAGCTTCTGGGTCGCGCCGGCCACATCGCCGGACTGCAGATCCTGCAGCGCGCGCGTCTGCAGCTTGAACGCGCTGATCTTCTCGACAATATTCATCACGGGCGCGTTGACCTGCGCCGCCATCCCAGCGTCGGCCGTAAAGGTCAGCATGATATCCGCGCGGGTCTTCTCGCCCTGCAGCCGCAGCACCGGCACGTCATAGCTGATCTCGACCTGCCCGATCCGGTACTGGCCGGCCGGCCGCGGGTCGACCAGCAGCTCGATCAGCACCGTGCGCCCGCTGCCGGTCTCCAGCTCGCCGAGCGAGACGCTCACGTCGCGGTCGGAGACCGGCCGGTAGCCAAGGTTGCTGATCAGCGGGATGACCTGCCAGACCGCCCGCGGCGTGATGCCCTGGACCAGCCGCAGCGTCAGCGTCGCGTTGTGGATCGCGGTGGCCTGGGCGCGCTGGACGGTGTTCTGGAAGTAGGACACGATCTTATCAGGCTGATCGATATAGTCGGCCGTGCCGCCGGAGCGGTTGGCCATATCGATCAGCAGGTCCTCGTTCCAATCCTTACCGACGCCCAGCGCGGTGATCGGCACGCCGCGCCGCCCGGCGTCGTCGGCCTGGCGTAGGCAGTCGTTCTCGCTCTCGGTCTGGCCGTCGGTCAGCAGCACCAGGCGGCGGATGGCGTTCGCGCCACCCTTCTCGATCTCGCGCAGGCCCTTCTCGACCGCCGGGGCGATCTTGGTGCCGCCGGCGTCGCGGATGCGGCTGATCTTGTCTTGCAGCTCGCGCTGGCTGACCACCGGCGCCGCCGGGATCAGCACCTCGGTGCGGTGGTCGAAGATCACGACCGAAGCGAGATCCTGCTCGCCCAGCATCTCGAGCGCGCGCGATGTCGCGCGGCGCACGCGGTCGATCTTCTCGCCCTTCATCGAGCCGCTGCGGTCGAGCACAAAGCTGACGTTGACCGGCATCCGCACCTGCGCGACGACCTGGCTCGGCAGCGCCTCGATCAGCAGGTAGGCGACCTGCGGCGCGCCAGTCGCCGATAGGAAGGGGCGCGCCAGGGTTGCGCGAAGATTGACCTCACCGGCCATTGTTGCCACTCCTTTCAAAACACCCGCGATGAGCCGCGGCGTCGAGATCGCGCCGCGCTCACACCCATGTGGTACGCTCAGACGCCAGGCCAGGTTGCACGGGGCACGCCAGGGACTGGCTCGCGCGTGTTCATCGCTGGGCCACTGGCTGTCGTCAGCGGATCTTGGCTTCAGGATGCCGCCGGCAGGCCGCTCCGGCCCGGAGATCGCTTCTTCTTCGGCTCTAGTATAGCATACCAGGGCGCATGGCGCAGCGTTTTGGGGCTTTTTGCGGAGGCGGCCGCCCATGCGGCAAATGATCCCGTACCAGTTGCGCTGCTGGTGTCCTATGCCTTGCACCGTGCCTGCGGAGCGGGTTGCATCCCGCCGTGCCTGAATTCAGCCAGGCATGCGCGTCAAGCCTCGCAACCGAGACGGCGTTCCTTTTGGGGTCCAGGGGCGCAGCCCCTCGCAGACACTTACAGAGCCTGCCGATCCTTGCTCTCGCGCTTGCGCGAGTCGCTGGCGGGCAGCTCGGCGCGCAGCAGGCTGCCCTCCACGATGCTGAGGAACGCCCGCCGGTCGGCCGCGCGCACGATCGCCTGCTCGTGGGCGCGCGCCAGCGCCACCGGGTAGCCCTGGCCCTTCATGCACTGGTCGTAGATCAGCGTGTGCAGCAGGTCGACCGCGGCGCGGTCCTCGGCGACCCAGCGCGGCAGCTCGACCCGCGCGACCTCCCGGCCGACGCGCATGTAGAAGAAGTGGATCAGGTGCGGGCCGTACGCCTCGACGTTGATCCGCGACATCGAGACGAACAGCGGGCCGCGCTGTCCGTCAGACAGCATGTCGGCCAGGATGTCTGCGTCGGTCAGCCCCTGGCAGGCGTAGCAGGAGGGCGTGCGTCCGGCGGCCGCGTCGCTGCACTCGCTGCAGTTCGCGCCGCGCCCGGCGGCCACGTCCACGTCCGGGCAGAGCATGAGCCGGATGGTGCCGGCGACCTCGGGGGCGCGCGGCCGGCTGATGTAGGAGGCGACCGGGATGGCGCGGGTGCGCATCTGGTCGAGGTAGGCCAGGTAGGGCCGCAGGAACTGCTCCTGCACGAACTTCTCGGCCCCCGCCAGCGTCCAGCGCACCAGCGTGCCGTCCTGCAGGGCGATGGCGGGGATCTGATCCGCGGATTCACGCGGATTCACGCGGATAGGCTCGGGTCTGTCAGGTCTTGTCTGTTTGTCCTCGCGAGGATCTGTGCTGTCCGCGGATGCACGCGGATTCACGCGGATAGGCTCGGGTCTGTCAGGTCTTGTCTGTTTGCCCTCGCGAGGATCTATGCTGTCCGCGGATTCACGCGGATTCTCGCGGATAGGATGGCGCACGCCAAATGTCAGTTGTTCGTATCCGCGTAAATCTGCGTCATCCGCGGATCGGAATTCGTCTGCATTCGTGGATTCACGGGGATTCTCGCGGGTAGGGCCGGATGTCGCCTGCCTGTATCCCCGAGAATCTGCGCTATCTGCAGATAAGAACTCGTCGGCCAGCTCGGCCAGCGCCAGGCCCTCCTCGATATCGCGCTTGGCGCTCAGGTAGTTGCCCTCGATCGGGATGCGCCGCACGCCGTCGGAGAGGTACAGGTCCTCGTCGCGGTAGTACAGCGTCGGGCGGGCGGAGAGCCGTGCGGCCGGGCGCGCGCCGTAGCGCAGGTACACCCGGCCAACGTTGATGACGTAGCAGGCGGCCATGCCGTGGCGCTCGACGTCGATCTGCGAGCCGTCGGTGGCGATCAGCGCGTAGTCGCGCGGGCGGGCGGGCAGGTCGTAGATCGCGTTGAGCGGCTCGACCGGGCGGGCCAGCAGCCAGGCCGCCGTCTCCCGGCTGAGGTCGGCCGCCTGCGCCCATGCCGCGTGCTCGTCGGCCTCCTCGAGGTAGCGGCCGAGCGCGAGCGACTGGCGCTCCTGCTTATCGCTCGCCTCGCCGGCCAGCGAGCCGCTCATCGCGCGCACCTGGCGGCTGAGCGCGGAAAGATCAAGGCCCACAGCGCGCTCCTTCGGTACAAGGGCTTCACCATGGGCCTAGAATAGTACGTTTGTTTCAGTCTGTCAAGCGTTTTGCGGCGGCGATCCCTGCTGCAGCGCCAGGATGAGCCGCTCCAGCCCGACAACCGCCACCCCTACCCGCCCATCCGCGCAATCCACTTCTGCGGGTCGCGGATCTCGATCATGCTGGGCAGGTGCTCGGGGCGCTCCCAGACGCGATTGACGAACGCGACGCCCTTTTGATCGGCGACTGCGTTCACGAACGCCTCGCCCTGCTTGTACTGTGCCAGCTTCAGGTCCATGCCGGTGATGCGGTTGAACAGCTCCTCGATCAGCGGCTTGGTCTGCTGGCGCTGCTGGATGCGCTGCTCGATCTCGTGGAAGCTCGGCAGCAGCTGGCCGCCGATCGCGTTCATGATGTGGTTCGAGTAGCCCTCGACCAGCGACATCAGCGCCTGGAGCTTGTCGAAGATCTGCTGCTGCTCGGGCGTCAGCATGCGCTCGATCCAGTGCTGGCCGGCGGACTGCCGGCCGACTAGGCGGCCGATCAGCTGCGGCAGCCCGACCCCGAGCGCCGAGAGCTGGTCGGAGAGCTGGCCGAGGAACTGGCGCAGCAGGTCGTTGAAGTAGCCGCGCACCCACGGGTAGGCCTCGAACTCGAACACGTGCGTGACCTCGTGCAGTGCGATCCAGAGCCGGAAATCCTCGTCGCTCAGGCCGAGCTGGGTCTGCACGCGCGCGATGTTCGGCTCGACGAAGTAGAGTGCGCCGCGCACCTCCGGGTTGGGCGAGAGCAGGCTCAGGTCGTACTGGCCGAGCACGCGCCGCGCCAAGAAGCCGAGCAGGAAGCCCATCTGACTGCCGATGATCCGGCTGTTGATCTGGGTGATCGCCGCGCCGAGCCCGCTCTGCCGCGCGCCCATCCGCTCGTACAGCTCCTCGACCGGGGCGAACACCACTGCGAACGAGGCGAAGTTGGCCTCCAGCCACTCGCGCCGATCGACCACGTAGACCCGGCTGATCGGCTCGGGCAGGCGCACGTTCAGGTACTCGGCGATCAGCGGCTCGCTGCGCTCGACCAAGCGCGTGTACTGCGCGCGCCGGGCCGCGCGGTCGGGGATGGCGGCCTGCTCCCACTGCGAGATGCGCAGGGCGAACGCGCGCGCCTGATCCCAGTCGATCAGGCCGGTCGATCCGGACGCGGCCGGGCGGCTGACTCGCGAGGCGACATAGCGCACCCCGTAGCCGGCGACGACGCCGAGCAGCAGGATGGTTCCAAGCCGTCGAAGGTCGGGGTTTTGTTTCGCATTTGTAGGCACGATCAGTCCTTTCGAAGTTTTGAGTTTTGAGCTTTGAGTTATGGGTTGCGGGGCAACTCAAAACTCAAAACTTAGAACTCAAAACTAATTACTCGCTATAGGCGGGCGGCTTCTGGCCGCGGCGGAGAAACGCCTCGCGCACCATCGCTTTGATGTCGTCGTCAGTGATGAGATAGGTGTCGTAGCTCGACTCGCCGATCTCGCGCCGCTCGGTGACGCGCCCCTGCAGCACTAGCCCATCCTCTGTCTCGATGATCCGGACGTCGGTGTAGCCGTGGCTATCGATAAAATGGCCGAGCGCGCGCAGGACGTCCTGGTAGTCGCTGCGCTTCAGCCCGTGAAAGAGCTTCATCCGAGCCACCCCCGTTTCGGCTGGGGGTCGCGCCTGCGCTGATCGCGCAGCTCCTGGATGAGCTTGCGCACCTCGTCGTGCGATATCACAAAGTCGGCCGGGACGCGGATGAAGCCCTGCGCCGTGCTCTTGAACGTCAGGCCGGCGACGACCCACCCGCGATCGAACTCGACGATGCTGACCTCGCTCAGGTGCTCGCGCTGGATGAAGTGGCCGAGCGCCCGCAGCAGCTCGGGGTAATCTACCCGCTCACGTATCCCAGCCATACGATGCTCCTCCGACGACGGTAAACCGCTGTTTGTTGCGGCCAGAGATCTGTTGTCAGTGGTCGGTCGTGAGTACCGCCGATCATCAATGCCTGTCGTGGTGCCGACTATTGACATCTGACCCCGGACTTCTCAATACAGAACTCGCGCATCGCCCGCTCTGCGCGTCACCTTGCGCTCGTCGAGGTGCTCCAGCAGCGCCAGGGCGTACTTGCGGCTGCTGCCGAACCGATCGCGCAGTTGAGCCACGCTGACGCTGCCCGCGTCGCCGATCTGCCGGCGCACCCAGCCCACCAGCTCGTCGTAGGTCTCAGGCAGAAACGCGACGTCGGGCGCGACCCGCACGATCTGGCCCTGCTCGACCAGCCAGCCGACCAGCTCGGCCTCTAGGTCGAGCGCGGGCGGGCCGTAGGGCGCGGCGCGAAAGGCCTCCAGCAGCTTGCGCACCACCCGCTCCTGGTCGGGCGCCAGCGCCGGACTGTGCGCGGGCAGGCGTACGCCGCCCTCGTGCAGCGCGGCCAGCCCCTGCGCCGCGGCGGCCGTCAGCACGGCATCGAGCCCGTCGCCGCTCAGCTTCAGGCGGCTGCGTAGCTCCTCGCGCGGCATGCCCATGCGCAGCGGGTAGCGCCGGTGGTAGCCGCGCAGCGCCGCCGTGAGCTTCTCGCCCAGCGCGGCCCAGCCCTTTGCCGTGATGACAAGGTGGCCGGGTGACGAGGTGGCTGGGTGATCAGCCACGGTCTGGTCGTCTCCTTGCCTCCTTGTGTCCTTGTCTCTCGATTCGATGACGAGAACCTTCTGCTCGCCGAGAAGCTCGCGCAGCGCCTCGGCCGCCAGGCTCTCAGGCAGCCCGCTCTCCTTCAAGACGGCGCTCCACGCGCGCGGCTGGCCGTCGCCGAGCGCGCGCATCAGCAGGTCGGTCGGCCGGCCGCGCGCCAGCGCCTCGAGCGCGGCGGCGACCTCGGGACGAAAGCGCCGGTGGCGCGGCGGGCTGACGTCGACCACATGCCCGCCGCCGATCGTCTGGCTCGGCGACGGCTGGCGCAGGATGTAGCGATCGCCGCGCATCGCCGCGATCGGCCGGTCGAGCCGCAGCTGCACCCAGCCCGTCTCGCCGGGCGCAAGCTCCTCGCGGTCGAGCAGCGTCACGCGGCAGGGGGCCTCGGCCGCGCCGACGAACATGTCGAGCCGGTCGTTCTGCCGGAGCGGCCGCGCCGCGCCGGGGATCAGCCGCAGCCGCGCGTCGAGCAGGTCGGCCGCGCGCAGCCTGCCGGGCAGCGCCAGCATATCGCCGCGCGCCAGATCGTGGTGCGAGACGCCGGCCAGATTGACCGCGACGCGCGTGCCGGGCACGGCGATCTCCTCTTTGCGCTGGTGGGTCTGCAGGCCGCGCACGCGTGCGCGCAGGCCGCTCGGGATAATCTCGACCTCGTCGCCGATGCGCAGCGGGCCGTCGAGCAGCGTGCCGGTCACCACGGCGCCGAAGCCGCCGACCGTGAACGCGCGGTCGATCGGCAGACGCGGCTCGCCGCGCGCCTGTGCGCGCGAGGGTGTGCGATCGAGCTGCGTGTCGAGCGCTTCGAGCAGCGCGCCAAGCCCCTGGCCGGTGCGGGCCGAGACGGCGACCTGCGGCGCGTCGGCCAGGGTGGTGCCGCGCAGGCGCTCGCGCACCTCGTCGCCGACCAGCGCCAGCCACTCCTCGTCCACAAGATCGGCCTTCGTCAGCACCACCAGGCCATGCTCGACGCCAAGCAGATCGAGGATCGCCAGGTGCTCCTCGGTCTGCGGCATGACCGACTCGTCGGCGGCGATCACCAGCAGGGCCGCGTCGATCCCGCCGACCCCGGCGAGCATATTCTTGATGAACCGCTCGTGTCCCGGCACGTCGACGATGCTGACGCTGCGGCCGCTGGGGAGCGTGAGCCAGGCGAAGCCGAGATCGATCGTCATCTCGCGACGCTGCTCCTCCTCCCAGCGGTCGGGGTCGATTCCGGTCAGCGTCTTGACCAGCGTGGACTTACCGTGGTCCACGTGGCCGGCAGTGCCTATGACATACATCAGGAGCGATTACCGAAATGGGCGGGCGCCGGCCGCGACAACCTAATCCTGCTCAAAGTAGTTTGGCCGACAGCGCCGCGCGTGGATGGTGAAAAGTATTGTAGCATGGGCGCAACCGAGCGGCAAGGGGGCAGGTAGGCGCCGGCCGCCTGGTGCCAATGTTCACCAGGCCGGCGATCGCCGTCCGTCCGGCCTCTGCCTTGGCAGGTAGGCGCCGGCCACCTGGCGCCAATGTTTACCCTGCCCGATCGGCTTTCAAGTGAACAGTATTTCATGAGGAAGAACATGTGCACATCATATCGCCGGAGCTACCCCGTCTTGCTGGCGCTGGCGCTGTTCGTCTGCGCCGGCTGCTCGACGCAGGCGAGTACACCGGGGCTGCCCACCGCGCCGTCGCCGCTGGCCGGCACACCCGCGGCGACGGCGCCGACGAGCGCAAGCGTGGGGCGGCCGGCAGTGACTACCCGC
The DNA here is from genome assembly GCA_016717335.1 of Candidatus Ribeiella danica. Taxonomy (GTDB): domain Bacteria; phylum Chloroflexota; class Chloroflexia; order Chloroflexales; family Roseiflexaceae; genus Ribeiella; species Ribeiella danica. The sequence continues at coordinate 1,994,999 of JADKFS010000001.1, read as the reverse complement.
CCGCCCGGGCAGAGCCTTGGGGCGGCGACCGACTCATCGATCTACCTCTGGCCGACCTACCTGCCGCCCGGCATGACGCCCGCCCCGGCCGAGTCGCTGGTCGCGCGCGACACCGAGGTGGGTGCGGATGGGCTGGGCTTCTACACCGTGACGCTCAACGGCGATGGCAAAAAGCTCGCGATCGGCGGCGGCGGGCTCGACCAGGCGCTGCCGCTCAGCGGCGAGGAGCGACGGGTCGAGGCCGGCGGGCGCAGCGGCCGGCTGATCGCCAGCGGCGAGCGTCGCGAGATTATCTTCGACGTGCCGAAGGGCAAGCTGTTCGTCTACAGCGCGGGGCTCAGCGAGGGCGAGCTGCTGAAGGTCGCCGGGTCGCTCCAGTCGATCGACGTGCGGGCGCTGCGCGACCTGGCCGGTGCACGCTAGTGAGTCGTTTGTGATGCGCCATTCGAGCCAGCCGCTGCACGTTGGAATGAATCAAACAGACTCTGCCGCGCTCTAGGGCTGAGCCCTGAAGCGCACCTCGGCCGAGGTGTACTTGCCGCCGTTCAGGTTGCTCACTATGACGCGGTTGGCCTGGATTCCGCCGGGGGCGTCCGGCGCGCTGAGCAGCCGCACGGTCCAGGTGGTGCAGCCGAGCCCCGGCACGCCATACGTCCCGCCGCGATCAGTCGTCACGTTGTAGACATTCTTGCCGTCGGCCGAGGTGATGCGCAGCTTGGCGCCGCTGACGCCGCGGCCACGGCTGTCCTCGACGCTGCCGTAGATCGACGAGTTGAACGCGGCCCCGCATTGGACCGCGCCGTCGGTCGGCGTGCTGTAGACGCGCCCGACGAATACCAGCGTCGCAGGCGTCGGCTTCGGCGTGGGCGTGGGCGGCAGGTCCTGGTTGTCGACCAGCCAGCTCTCGACCCACCCCGCCGCCCCGACCTGGGCTGTGTCGGCGCTGGAGCTGACGCGCACCTGGTACCACCCGTCGACGTCGACGCGCAGCAGATCGACCGTGTCGCCCGCGCGCAGCCGGCCGACCGGCTCGCTGTTGGGGTTCGGCTCGACGCGCATGCCCGCGTATGCGCCCGCGTCGTCGGTCGCGACGCGGCCGGTGTAGGTGTGCTCGGGCAGCACGCCCCGCACCGGCTTGCGCTCGACGAAATCGCGCAGCGTGATCGCAGGCTCGTCGAACATCACTCCATCGAGCTCGAGCATGTAGCGCACCTCACCGCCGAGCGGCGCGGGCAGGGCCGCCACGCCAAGCCTGAGCTGGTCGGCGCCGCCCGACTCCAGCGTGACCTCGATCGGCGGCCCGTGCTCGGGGATCAGCCGCGCCTCGCGCACCTGGCCGAGGTTCGAGCCGCGCACGACCAGCGCGAGCGGGAGTACCCCGGCAAACGCCGACTGCGGCTCGACGCCGGCAACTCGCGGCGCGGCGCCCCCGACTGCCCGCAGCCCCGCGGCAGACGAGCTGGTCGGCTCCTCGGCCGAGGCGGTGAGCGACACCTGGGTTGTCGCGACCAGCGCCGCCGGCGCTGCGGTTGGGATCTGCGCCTCCGGCTCACCGGCGTCGCCCCGCCGCAAGAGGAAAAAGGCCAGCAGCACGACGATCAGCACGACACTGGCGATCGCGGGCAGCAGCCAGCGGCGCCGGACCGGGGCCGGGCCGGAAGTGACCACAGCGGTTGCGGCGGGCAGCGGGGCGGCCACGGCCGTCGGCTGGAACGCCGAACTCGGTGGTGGCGGCGCGGCGGTTGGTGGCGGCGCGGGCGCGGGAGCGCCCCCCACCCACGGTTCGGTAGCCGGCTGCGGCGCTGGGATTCCGCTCGTCGCGCGGGCGCGGTCGAGCGCCGCGCGCATCGTAGCGGCGCTGTCGTAGCGCCACTCCGGGTAGAGCGCGAGCGCCCGCATCAGCACCGTGCTGAGGGCGCCCGGCACCAGCGGGTTGATCTCGTGGGGCGGCTGCAGCGGGTCGGTGTGGCTGCGCGCCTCGGCATTGATCCGCTTGCCGGCCAGCGCGGGCAGGACGCCAGTTACGAGGTAGTACAGCGTTGCCGCAAGCGAGTAGAGATCGCTGCGCTGATCGACCTCATCGCCGCGCACCTGCTCGGGCGCCATATACTGCAGCGGCGAGCCGGCGCGAGGGCGGGCGGGCTTCGCCTGCCGGCGCCCGCCCTCGCCTCTCCTCAGGCCAAGGTCGACCAGCATCACACCGCCGCGCTGCATCAGCCGGAGGTTCTGCGGCCGAATATCTCGATGGATCACCGGCGGGTTCTGGCCGTGCAGATAGCTGAGCGCGTCGAGCAGCTGCTCGGCCCAGCGCACGACCTGGGTCACTGGGAACGGGCTGCCGCTGCGCTCCAGCTGGGCCGCGAGATCGTCGCCGTGGATGAACTCCATCACCAGGAACTCGCTGTCGCCCTCGCTAAAGTAGTCGAGCAGCCTAGGCAACGCCGGATGGTGTAACCCCAGCAGCTGGCGCCCCGCCCGGGCGGGCTCGGCCCTGATCGACGCCATGCGTGTGCTGGACGACGGATCGGCGCCGACAACCAGCTGCTTGAGCGCGACGTGGGTGCGGTTGCTCATATCGACCGCTTCGTAGACTGCGCTTATGGGGCCGCTGCCGATCTCGCGCACGATGAGATAGCGATTCTGAACAAATGCGTTTGGGGCGAGCATGTCGGGCTCCCTTGTTGGTGAAGAACGTGACATGCTGATTTTACACCAACTTTGCCTCAGTGGTCGGGGGCAGCAGACAGGGCAATCGCGCGGCGACGACCTGGCCGCGTGGCAGGCCAAGGCGGCGCAGCAGCAGGGCGAGCTGCCCGCGATCGCCGGTGGTGGCGTAGATAGTGGCGCCGCGCCCGGCACGGCCGCTGGCGAGCCCGCGCTGCTCGGCCACGCGCGCGGCCTGGCGGGCGACGGCCGGCGCGGCGTCGAGCAGCGTGACGCGCGGCCCGGCGATCCGCTGGATCTGCTCCGCCAGGAACGGGTAGTGCGTGCAGCCCAGCACGATCGTGTCGGCCCCGGCGGTGAGCAGCGGGCGCAGGTAAGACTCGAGCAGGGCCGTCGTCTCGGGCGCGTCGAGCGCCCCGGCCTCGATCTGCTCGGCCAGCCCAGGGCAGGCCTGCCGAACGACCGTGGCGGCGCCGGCCCAGCGCAGCACCACCTCGTCGAGCAGCTGGCCCTGGATGGTCGCAGGCGTGGCCAGCACCCCGACCACGCCGCTGCGGGTCTGCGCGGCGGCCGGCTTGACGGCCGGAACCATGCCGACGAACGGCACGTCCGGGAAGGTCTGCCGGAGCCAGTGCAGCGCGGCGGCGCTGGCGGTGTTGCAGGCGACCACGATCAGCGCGGCGCCGCGCGCGATCAGCCAGCGCGTGTTGGCCGCCGAGAGCTCGCGCAGTTCGGCCTCGGTGCGCGTGCCGTACGGGCAGTTGGCCTGGTCGGCCAGGTAGAGCAGATCGCGGTGGGGCAGCAGGTCGCGCAGCCGCCGCAGCACCGTCGTCCCGCCGACCCCGCTGTCGAAGATGCCGATCGGGCGGTCCAGCGCGCGCGAGCTACGATTCCTCATCTGTGGGCGAGCGCCGGCCGCGGCGCTTCGTGGGCGGCTGAGCCGGCGCGGCCGGCGGCGGCAGGTGGGGCGCCTCTACGGCGGGCACGGGCGCTGCCGGCGTTGCGTCGGGCGCGGCCGCGTCAGAGAGCGGAGCCGCCTGCGCGGGCGGCGTGGCGAGCGACCTGGCAGCCGGCGGCTGCGGGCCCGGAGCGGCAGAAAGGTCGCGCGCGAGCCGGCCGGCCAGGGGGTAGCGGAACGGCCGGCCGCGGTAGACCTGGTAGGCGCCGTAGAGGCCGTACAGCGTCGCCGTGATGCCGAAGCCGACCGGCACGAGCAGGCCGAGCAGCGCGAGCCAGAACGAGTTGGGCGGGCTGGCGCGGTACAGATCGGGCCGCAGCGCGGCCGGCAGCAGCGAGAGCCCCAGGCAGACGCTCCAAAAGATCACCAGCATGATCGAGAGCAGCAGCACGGCGCCCTGGTAGACCAGCGCCTGCAGCGCGTGCGCGCGCACGTAGCGCGACCGCTCTCGCTGCATAGTCCAGATCAGCCCGGTGGCGATCATGCCGGCCAGGTTGGCCACGTTCGCGACGATACTGGCGTGCGACAGGGCCGCCAGAAGGCGCTCGTCTTCGGTTGGCTGCATCGCGGTCTCTCTACGTAAGCTGCGCTCGCGCCACGATTATAGCACAGGCGCACGCCGCCGTGTGCTGTGAGTGATGCAGCCGCGGCGCAGCGCCCCAGCCCCGCAGGTGTCTTCCCGGGGCTGCGCCCCCGCACCCTGGGCATGGCGCCAGCATCCCCTTTCTCCGGGGCGCTGCGCCCCCGGCCCCCCTCCGGCAAATGAGCCTGTGGCATATCCGATAGTGGTGGTGCATGCCCAGCACCATACCTGCGAGGCCAGTTGTATCCCGCCGCGCCTGGATTCCGCCGGGCATGCGCGTCAAGCACTGAACACGAGGTGGCATCTATTTTGGGGTCCAGGGGCAACGCCCCGGCCGGGGGGTGGCGGCCCACCCCGGCCCACCCCGCCCGCGGGGGCACGGGGGGGGCGCGCAGCCCCTCGGAAAGCGTGTGTGGCGAGCGGGGGGCACGGGGCGCGCAGCCCCGCACACGCCGCGGAGCGTATCCTAGGGATCTCTCCGCAGCCGCTGCGTCAGCATCGCATAGAAGGTGCTGGGCGGGTGCACCCGCGCGAACACGCAGGTCTGCCGGGCCCGCCGCACCTGCACGACGTCGCCCTCGTGCAGCGGGATGCTCAAGCGGCCGTCGGACGAGAAGGCGGCCGGGTGGCGGCTGCGCAGCTTCAGTGTGACCACGGCGTCTTCGTGCAGCACCAGCGAGGGGATGTTGGTCAGGTGCGCGGCGATCGGCACCAGCACCAGCGCGCGCGAGCGCGGGTCGATGATCGGGCCGCCGGCCGCCAGCGCGTAGGCGGTCGACCCGGTCGCGGTCGCGGCGATCAGCCCGTCGGCGTGGTAGCTGGTCACGCGCGTGTTGTAGATCTCGACGTCGATCGCCACGACGCGGTTGATCTCGCCGCGCGCCAGCACGACCTCGTTCAGCGCTTGGATCTGCTCGGGCGGCCCGCCGCCGTGCCCGTCGTGGAAGATCGTCGCCTCGATCAGCGTGCGCTCATCGCGCCAGCCGCCGCCCGCAAGCAGCGTCGCCAGGCCGGACTCGAGCTCCTCGGGCTGCAGCTCGGCCATGAAGCTCAGGTGCCCCAGCGCGACCGGCAGCACCGGGATGCCGCGCGGGATAGCCAGCCGGGCCGCGCGCAGCACCGTGCCGTCGCCGCCGAGTGCCACCAGCAGCTGCAGCCCCTCAAGCACCTGCGGCTCCTCGCGGCCCTCGTGCGAGACTCCGCGCCAGACCTCGATGCCGCGCGCGCGCAGCCACAGAGCCAGCTCAACCGAGGTGCGCGTCGACTGCTCGGAGAACGGGTTGTACAGCACGCCCACTCGTCGCATCGTCCTCTCCTCGCTCTGAAAAGGTGACAAGGTAACACTGGGGCGCCGCGTGAGAGGCGGCCCCTCAGCGGGTCACCGTGTCGATCACATCCGCCACCTCCACGATACTCGCCACTCCCGTGAACGCCTGCGCCGCGGCGCCGACAGCCAGCAGCGGCACGGGGTTGTAGGTGTGCGCAGGCGCGGCCAGGCTCTCGACATTGCCGTGGTCGCTGGTGATCAGCAGCGTGTCCTCGGCGCGCAGCTCGCCCAGCGCCCCGCCGATCAGGCCGTCCAGCAGCGCCATGACTGCCTGGATCTGCGCCGCTACGGACCAAGGACGAACGCTCAAGGACGAAAGGCTCTCGGAATCGTCTTCGCTAAACTCAGGTTGTTGGTCGTTGGCCCTCGGTCGTTGGTCGTCCGTCAGCCGCCCGTGGCCGGCCAGGTCGGGCAGGAAGCTCTCGTAGAACACCAGGTCGTGGTTGGCTGCGAGCCGGGCCAGGTTGGCGCCGGCCTCGGCCGCGCCGACGATCGGGGCGTCGACGCCGCGGTCGCGCATGGCCGCGCCGGTGACATCCCAAGAGAGCGCGCGGCCATGGCGCAGGTCGTCGCCGTCGCGGAAGCGCAGCCCGGCGCCCTCGGCGGCGATCACGCTGGCCGAGCGGCGGATTCGGCGGGCGGCGACTGCATCCCAGTAGCCAGGCCCGAAGGCGTTTGCGAAGGCGGCGCGGCCGCCGCGCGCGACGACGCGCCGGAAGATGCTGCGCTCGGCCAGCAGCGGGCGCAGCGCGACGGGTGGGAAGTGCGGCTGGTGGTGGCCGTGCAGCGCGGGCGCGTTCACGCCGGCCAGCAGCGCGGTGTGGCCGGTCCCGCTCTGCGGCAGCCCGGCCACGCCCAGAGTCGCGTCGATCGGCTTGAGCAAAACCTGACGAACGACGAACGATGAACGACCAAGGCCGGCGTCCTCTTTGGTCGTTGGTCGTTCGTCCTTGGTCGCGCTTACTTGCTCGATCGTCAGCGGGCCGCCCAGCAGCGCCCGCAGCGCCGGGGTCGCCGCGTCGGTCAGCGGGTTGTCGGGGCCGGCTGGCGCGAGGCCGACTCCGTCGAGGAAGATGAAGATCAGGCTCATGTGCTGCTTGGCCGGCCCATCAGGTCTATGTGATCGGCACCGCCCGAGATCGCGGACAACAGCTGCTCGTTGGTCAGCGGCCCCTCGGCCGCGCCGCCGCGGCGCAGCAGGTGCAGGTCGTACCCCAGGCCGCGCAGCTGATCCATGTACGCCGGAGCGGTCAGGCCCGATGCGACCTCCAGGCCGCGCGGGCTGAGCTCGCTGAAGATCGTCGGGCGGTGCCGGCGCACGAGGTCGCGCATGCCGCGCAGCGCGCGGCCCTCGGCGCCCTCGATATCCATCTTGATCAGGTCGACCCGCGGCTCGTCCTTCAGGAAGCTGTCGAGCGCCACGGCCGGAACCTGGTAGGGCGATCGCAGCGGATCGTCGCGGCTGATCCGCCCGTTGCTGTCGTCCATGCCGAAGCCGACCGTGCCGGCGGCGTCGGCCACCGCGTAGGCGTGCAGCTGCACGTTGTCGAGTCGGTTCGCGCGCAGGCTCATCCGCAGCAGATCGCAGCTGGACTCGCCCGGCTCGAACGCGATCACCTTGCCGGCCGGCCCGACGCGCGTGGCGGCCAGCAGCGTGTAGTAGCCGATGTTCGCGCCGACGTCGACCACCACCATACCGGGCCGCAGCAGCGCATCGATCGCGCGGCTGACGTGCGGCTCGTAGCTGCGCTTGACGGCGATCCGCGCGCCGACCGCCCAGTCGTCGAGGCGCACGTAGATCGTGAAGCGCGCAAGCCGGATCGGCACCGGCCGGCGGATGAAGATAAACCGCTTCAGCAGTGCCCGGCGTTTATACATAGAGCGAATGATCCGGGTCTTCATAGCGCAAGTATAGGCGATTGTAGGGCGAAGCGCAACTATTTGACAGCCCCTGGGCACTGCGGTATAATATTGCGAGTGTAAAATATATTTTACTCCGCCACCGGCTTATCTCCCGCACCTCGAACGCAGCAACGTTGAGACATCAGGAGCCAGCCAGCGCGGAGCCTTCGCGGGCACCGGCACTGGGCGCGGCGAGCGCTGACGACGCCTCGGAGCGTCTATACGGCGTGCAGACCGTATGGTCGCTGCGGGCCGTGCTGGCCCCTTCCGCTTTCGCGAAGGGCGATCTTATTCGCGACTGTCGCCAGGCAGCGGAGCGGCAGGCAACTATCCTAAAACCCTGGAGGTTTCTTCATGACCTTGTCTCCGAGCAATGCAGACCTGAATGATGTTGAAGAGCTTGATTGGACTCAACTGCTCGACGAGTATGATTATGCCCGGCCCCAGCGCGGCGAGCTGCGCGACGGTGTGGTGATGCAGATCGAGGACAACGGCGTTCTCGTCTCGATCGGCACCAAGCGCGAGGGCGTCATCCCTCAGCAAGACCTGCGGGCGATGGGCGAAGAGTATATCAGCAGCCTGCGCGTCGGCGCGCCGATCCAGGTCTATGTGCAGGACCCCGAGAACAAAGAGGGCGACCTGGTCCTGTCGCTCACGATGGTCCAGGTTGCCAAGGACTGGGAGGAGGCCGCGCGGCTCCAGGTCGACGGCGGCATCATCCAGGGCCAGGTGATCGGCTACAACAAGGGCGGCCTGCTGGTGCAGTTCAACCGCATCCGCGGCTTCGTGCCGGCCTCGCAGGTCGCGCAGCTGCACGGGCGCACGGCCTCGGAGGAGCGCCAGCAGGCGCTGCAGCGCATGGTCGGCCAGACGATCCCGCTCAAGGTGATCGAGGTCGACCGCGAGCGCAACCGGCTGGTGCTGTCCGAGCGCAGCGCGACGCAGGAGTGGCGCAAGGCCCAGAAGCACCGCCTGCTCACCGAGCTGCAGCCGGGCGATATCCTGTCCGGCCGGGTCAACCAGCTCACCAACTTCGGCGCGTTCATCGACCTGGGCGGCGCCGACGGCCTGGCGCACATCTCCGAGCTGTCCTGGCAGCGCGTCAACCACCCGCGCGAGGTGCTCAGCCCCGGCCAGGAGGTCAAGGTCATGGTCGTCGAGATCGACGCCGACCGCGAGCGGATCGGCCTGAGCCTGCGGCGGCTACAGTCGAACCCGTGGGAGACGATCGACCAGCGCTACAGCCTCGGCCAGATCGTCAGCGGGCCGGTGACCAACGTGGCGCCGTTCGGCGCGTTCGTGCAGATCGAGGAGGCGGTCGAGGGCCTGATCCACGCCAGCGAGCTGGATGTCGACCCGCAGGCCCAGCCGCGCGACCTGCTGCAGCCCGGCCAGGTTGTCACGGCCAAGATCATCAGCCTCGACAAGCAGCGCCAGCGCATGGGCCTGAGCCTGCGCCGCGTGAGCGAGGGCGATCGCGGCAACAACAACAGCGCCGCGGCCGCAGCCGCCCCGGCTGTCGAGAAGCCAGCCCCGCAGCCCGAGCAGGTCTCGTAACAAGAGCCCCTTCAGCCCCCCTCTTCCACTGGGAGAGGGGGGCTTTTTTATCGTTGGAGCGGTTTCGGCATAGCCGAAGCCGCTCCTCCGCCCTTACTTGATCCCCGATCGGGCGGGGTGATCAGGTTAGCGAACTGCTTCGCAGCGAGCGCGCGTATAGTACGCGCTCGAACTTTGTTCTTCTTGACACAAGCGCCAAACAGGGTATAATGCAGGGCGCACTAGCAGATCCAACGGAGCCAGAGCGCTCACAGGTTGCGTCGCCGCATACGGCTCCTGGCACCTGATACTCAGCCGATTCCGCCGACCAGGCCGACGCGACAAGGAGCGTGAGCGATGCTTTCGGATTACCTGCCGATCCTGGTTCTGTTCCTGATAGCGCTCTTCATCGCCGTCTTCGTGACAATCGCCTCCGGCCTCCTGGGCCCTCAGCGGCCGACTAAGCGCAAGCTGATGCCGTATGAGTCGGGCATGGAGCCGATCGGCCCGGCGCAGCGGCGCTTCCCGATCAAGTTCAACCTCGTGGCGATGATCTTTATCCTGTTCGACATTGAGGTTATCTTCTTCTTCCCCTACGCGCTGGTCTACAAGCGGCTCGGCGTCTTTGGCCTGATCGAGATGGGCCTGTTTATGCTCATCCTGCTGATCGGCTTCATTTACATCTGGAAGCGAGGGGCGCTCGAATGGGACTAGAAGAAAAAGCCGGCGACATGGGCATCGTCACGACGACGCTCGAGACGGTGGTGAACTGGGGCCGCACCAACGCTATGTGGCCGCTGCTGTTCGGCCTGGCCTGCTGCGCGATCGAGATGATGGGCTCGCAGGCCGCCAACTACGATCTCTCGCGCTTCGGCATGGAGATCAACCGCGCCTCGCCGCGCCAGGCCGACCTGATGATCGTCGCCGGGCGCGTCTCGCGCAAGATGGCGCCGGTCGTCCGCCGCCTGTACGATCAGATGAGCGACCCGAAGTGGGTGATCGCGATGGGAGACTGCGCCTCGTGCGCGGGCGTGTTCAACAACTACGCGGTCGTCCAGGGCGTCGACGAGATCGTGCCGGTCGACGTGTACGTGGCGGGCTGCCCGCCGCGGCCGGAGGCGCTGATCGACGGCATCATCATGCTCCACGAGAAGGTCAAGCGCATGCGCATCACCGGGGAGCTGCGGCCGCTGGAGAAGAAGGAAAAGATCTTTGCGTAGTAGTCAGTAGTCAGTAGTCAGTAGCTTCGTCGAAGAGCAATGTGTGTCGATCGGTGGCAGCGGTACTGATATCAGACTACGAAGAGCGATGCGTGTCGATGGATCACAGCGGTACTGATATTTGACTACTGACATCTGACTACTGGAGGGGATATGGACAACGCGACGGTGATCGAGCGGCTGCGCGCGGCGCTGCCCGCCGCGATCGAGAAGACCAGCGAGTTCCGCGGCCTGCTCAGCGTCTACATCAGGCGCGAGTCGATCGTCGAGGTGGCGCGCTTTCTGCGCGACGACCCGCAGCTGAGCTACGGCTTCCTCGAGAACCTGTGCGGCGTCGACTACCTCGGACGCAGCCCGCGCTTCGAGGTCGTCTACCACCTGCTCTCGATGCAGAACCACCACCGCGTCGCGCTCAAGGTCGGCGCGCCCGAGCACGACCCGTCGGTGCCGACACTGACCGGGCTGTGGGCCACCGCCAACTGGCAGGAGCGCGAGGCGTTCGACCTGCTCGGCCTTACCTTCACCGGTCACCCCGGCCTGTATCGCATTCTGATGCCGGATGACTGGGAGGGCTACCCGCTGCGCAAGGACGTGCCGCTGGGCGGGGAGGAAGTGGCGTTCACGTTCAACCAGGACCAGATCTACGCGCATAAGTCGTTTGCCAAAGAATAAGTTGTGAATTTTGAGTTTTGAGTTTTGAGTTGAAGACCTAGCTCAAAACTCAAAACTCGCTAGAGGGTTGTTATGACAGCGATCGTCGAGCCGCCCACGCTGCCACGCACCGACAAGAATCCGTACCCGGTGCCCTCGCCGCAGGAGATCACCGGTCCGGCGCTCGCCGGCAAAACGGAGACGATGGTCCTGAACATGGGGCCGCACCACCCGAGCACCCACGGCGTGCTCCGGCTGGTGGTCGAGCTGGATGGCGAGACGGTGGTCAACGTCGCGCCCGACATCGGCTACTTGCACACCGGCATCGAGAAGACGATGGAGAGCAAGACCTACCAGAAGGCGGTGGTGCTGACCGACCGCACCGATTACCTGGCGCCGCTCTCGAACAACCTCAGCTACGTGATGGCGGTCGAGAAGCTGCTCGACTGCCAGATCCCGCCGCGGGCGGTCGTCGCGCGCGTGCTGCTCACCGAGCTCACGCGGATCGGCAGCCACCTGGTCTGGCTCGGCAGCCACGCGCTGGACCTGGCCGCGATGAGCGTGTTCCTGTACGCCTTCCGCGAGCGCGAGCAGATCCTCGACATCTTCGAGCTGGTCTCCGGCGCGCGCATGATGACCAGCTACTTCCGCGTGGGCGGGCTGGCCTACGACCTGCCGGACGACTTCGCGCCGACGGTCCGGGCGTTTCTCGACATCATGCCCGGCCACGTCGACGAGTACGAGGACCTGCTGACCGGCAACCCGCTGTGGATCGAGCGCACCGTCGGCGTCGGCGCGATGGACTCGCAGGCGGCGATCGCCTACGGCACCACCGGGCCGGGCCTGCGCGCGACCGGCATCGCCTGGGACCTGCGCAAGGACATGCCCTACCTCGACTACGACACCTATGATTTCGACATCCCGACCGCCAAGAACGGCGATATCTACGACCGCTACCTGGTGCGCATGGCCGAGATGCGCGAGAGCGTGAAGATCTGCCGCCAGGCGCTGCAGCGGCTAGTCGACCTTGGGCCGGGGCCGTACACGACCGCTGACCGCAAGATCTCGCCGCCGCCGAAGAGCGAGATCACACACAGCATGGAGTCGCTGATCCACCACTTCAAGCTGTGGACCGAGGGCTTCAAGCCGCCGGTCGGCGACGCGTATATGGCGATCGAGTCGCCGCGCGGCGAGCTGGGCACCTACGTGGTCAGCGACGGCAGCCCAAAGCCCTACCGCGTGCACTTCCGCGCGCCCTCGTTCGTCAACCTGCAGGCACTGCCGTACATGGCCAAGGGCCGGCTCGTCGCCGACCTGGTCGCGCTGATCGCCTCGATGGACCCGGTGCTTGGCGATGTTGATCGTTAGAACGTTGGAAGGTTAAAACGTTGGAGCGTTCTAACCTTCCAACCTTGCAACGTTCTAATCATACAGAAAGAACCGTATGTCACTTCGCGAAAAACACTCGGCCGAGATCGACTCCATCCTGTCCCGCTACGACCAGCGGCGCAGCGCGGTCATCCCGCTGCTCTACGTCGCGCAGGACGCGTACGGCCACCTGACCGACGAGTCGATCCGCGAGGTCGCCGAGATCCTCGACCTTCCGCCGACCGACGTGTTCGAGGTCGTCGGCTTCTACACGCTGTTCTACAGCAAGCCGGTCGGCAAGTGGGTGCTGCAGGTCTGCGATGACGTGCCGTGCTGCTTCCTGGGGGCCGAGCAGCTGGTGGCGCAGCTTGAGCAGAAGCTGGGCGTGAAGGTCGACCAGACCACCGACGACGGCATGTTCACGATCCAGCGCGTGAAGTGCCTGGCCGACTGCGACCGCGCCCCCATGCTGCAGGCCAACCTCGAGTACTACCGCAACATCGACACGGCCGAGAAGGTCGACGCGATGCTGTCCGAGCTGCGCCAGCGCTCCGCCTCCGGCGAGACGCTCAGCATCTCGGGGCGGTACGCCGAGCGGTAGTCGTGACAAGGTGACAAGGTGACATTTCGCCTGAGCGGCTCACCTTGTCACCCCTCACCCGGTCACCTTGTCAAACTATTGAGTCATCGCTGGCTGATAGGCCTCCCCTCAGTCGCCCTCGCCCTTCAAGATCTCCCGCAGCCGCTGCATCCCCATCCGCATCCGCGACTTCACCGTGCCGACCGGCTCGCCCAGCCGCGCGGCGATCTCGATGTGGGTCAGCCCGCCGTAGTAGGCTAGCTCGATCGCCTGGCGCTGCGAGGGCGGCAGGCGATCGAGCGCAGTGCGCACCACCGAGCGCAGCACCATCTCGTCCATAGATCTGTCGGACACGCCGGCGACGCGGTCGTCGTCGAGCAGCTCCTCGCGGGCGCGCGAGCGGTGCCGGCGCGAGCGAGTCGCGTCGATCGCGCGGTGGCGTGCGATGCCGATCAGCCAGGCCGAGAAGTTTCCGCTGGGCTGGAAGCTGCCGGCCGACTGCCAGACCGCCTGAAAGACATCCTGGACCACCTCCTCGGCCGACTCGCGGTCGCCGACGATCCGCAGCGCGATCGAGTAGACCAGCCGCCCGTAGCGATCGTAGATCGCGCCCAGGGCCGGCTCCTCGCGCCAGCAGACCCGCGCGATCAGCTCGGCGTCTGCTGGTGCCCCGGCCGGCGCCTGGCGCGCCGTCGTGTATCGGGTAGGTTCCACGGGATATCCCCCTCGTATGGTCGGCCAGAAGCGCCTGTTGGGCGGTGGTGATTGGGGCTATTCTAGCCGGGGGTTCGTAGCGCAGTCTTGCGCGGCTCCTAACGATCTCCTACTTGGCGAGCTGCGCTCGCGGCCTGCCGTTTCTCGCTCCCTCTGGTTTCGGGCACCTCCGGTGCGACTGGTTCCCCATTCCGCCCAGGGCCTGATGGCTGGTGTCGGCTTTCGGGGCGCGAACCCCGACACCAGCCCCCTCTCCCGGCGCGGGAGAGGGGGGCAGGGGGGTGAGGGCATCCACAGAGCATTAGAAACATTTGGATGTCGACGCATCCATCCGCGCGGTTTCTTCGCATACTCTGGTGGAGCCGGTCGAAGGTAGTCGCTAAACCAGGCGGCCGGAGCACAACACCAGGCGCGGCCCACAGCTCGATCGTCGAACCGCAGGGCGGCGCGCACAAGCGACCTCAGTCAAGCTGATCGGCAGATTCGTACGGCCCGGCACAGGGGGCGCGCCGCGGCATTGTCTCCGCGCGCCCGCGGCCGGCGATCGCGACCAGCGCTACTAGCGAAGGAGGTGACGATCGCACAGCAGAGCCAAGTCAATCGTGTCGAATGAAGAAAGTGGCGTGAGCCCGCTCGTTTTCTAAAGGAGTAGCACCCATGCGTAAGCGCATCATGTCGATCGTCGCGCTGTTTGGCCTGCTGGCCGCCGCGCTGGCGGTCGTCCCGCGCTCGACCGTTGCGTCGAGCCACCGCGAGGCGCCGCTGATCAGCAAAGATCCGTCGGCCGACAACACCGACCTGTACGCATTCGTCAGCCCCGACAAGCCCGACACGCTGACGATCGTCGCCAACTACATCCCGCTGGAGGAGCCGGCCGGCGGCCCGAACTTCAACCTGTTCGACGATAGCGTCCTCTACGAGATCCATGTCGACAACACCGGCGACTCGAAGGACGACATCACCTACCAGTTCCGCTTCAAGACCAAGATCCGCGACAAGAACACCTTCCTGTACAACTTCGGCCAGATCACGGCCGGCACCGCCGACAACCCCTACCCGAACCTGAACTACCTGCAGACCTACGACGTCATCCAGATCAAGAACGGCAACCCGCGCAAGCTGGCAGACGACGCGCTCACGCCGCCGATCAACGTCGGCCCGCGCTCGACGCCCGGCTACGACGCGCTGGTCACGCCGGCGATCACGCCGCTGCGCGACGGCGGGCAGGTCTTCGCCGGCCCGCGCGACGACCCGTTCTTCGTCGACCTCGGCTCGATCTTCGACCTGGGCGGCCTGCGGCCGTTCAACGGCGCGCACGTGGTCCAGCCGCCATCCGCGGCCGAGCCCGGCATCGACGGCGTGGGCGGCTACAATACGCACGCGATCGTGATCCAGCTGCCGATCAAGAACGTGACCCGCAACGGCAAGCTGCCGGCCAGCTCGGACGACCCGAGCGCCGTGGTCGGCATCTACGCCAGCGCCAGCCGCCAGACCACGCGCGTGCTGCGCAAGGATGGCAGCGTCTCGAACAGCGGCTCGTGGGTCCAGGTCTCGCGCCTGGGCAACCCGCTGATCAACGAGGTGATTATCCCGATCGGCAAGAAGGACTACTGGAACGCGGTCGACCCCTCCGACGACTCGCAGTTCGTGAAGTACTACCAGACCCCGACGCTGGCCGGGCTGGTGAACTTCCTGTACCCGGCGCTGCCCGACACGCGTACGACCGGCCGCGACGACCTGGTGGGGATTCTGCTGACCGGCCTGCCGCTGCCGGGCGGCCACAACCTGAACTTCACCGGCAGCCGGCCGGCCGACCTGCTGCGGCTCAACCTGGGCATCGCGCCGACGCACCCGGTCGGCCAGGGCGACCCGCTGGGCGTGCTCAACGGCGACTTGGCGGGCTTCCCGAACGGTCGGCGGCTCGAGGACGACGTGACCGACGTCGAGCTGCGCGCGGTGGCGGACGGCTACGGCACGCTGGTCAACAGCCTGTTCGGCCTGCCGAACAACACCCCGAACAACCAGGTCGGCGACGGCGTGAACGTGAATGACCTGCCGTTCCTGACGACGTTCCCCTACGTCGCCGCGCCGCACCAGGGCTACGAGCACGAGCACCACGCGCCCGGCTCGACCACCACGCCGGTCCTGAACTGATCGGAGGCCCTCACCCCTCCCCCTCTCCCGCAGGCGGGAGAGGGGGAGGCTGGGAGCGGTGTGGCGCGTTCACACCGCCCATCTAAACCCCCGCCCCTGGCAGGGCGGGGGCAGGGGGTGAGGGGGAGATGACGATATGGAAAGAAAAGCTATGCGAATCGCTCGACTGAACCGCACCCTGATCGCCGCGGGGCTGGCCCTGCTCGTCGCGGCCGGCGCGCTGGGGGCCTGGCTGTATCCGCGGAGCCGGCCGGCGATCGCGACCCAGCAGCTCGCGCAGGCCGCCAGCCAACGCCCGGTCGACCAGACCGACCAGGCGATCTGGGAGTACCAGCAGCGCGTCCGCGAGAACCCGTCCGACGTCCAGAGCTACGCGGTGCTCGGCAGCGCCTATGTGCAGAAGGCGCGCGAGACCGGCGACCCGAGCTACTACGCCAAGGCGCAGGCCGCGATCGACGAGGCGCTGCGGGTCGGCCCGGACAACGTCGAGGCGCTGATCGGCGCGGGCACGCTGGCGAACGCCCGCCACCAGTTCCAGGAGGCGCTGCAGCTGGGCGAGCGGGCCAGGGCCGCGAACCCGAGCGTGCCGCGCGTCTACGGCGTGATCGCCGACGCGCAGACCGAGCTGGGCATGTACGACGACGCGATCGCCACTCTGCAGACGATGGTCGACATGCGGCCCGACCTCAGCTCCTACAGCCGCGTCTCGTACGCGCGCGAGCTGCATGGCGACCTGGACGGCGCGATCGAGGCGATGCGCATGGCCGTCGACGCGGGTGGCCCGACCACCGAGAACAGCGCCTGGACGCGCGTCCAGCTCGGCAACCTCTACTTCGCCAAGGGCGACCTGGCGCAGGCCGAGCAGGAGTACCAGGCCACGCTGGTCCAGCTGCCAAACTACGTCTACGGGCAGGCCGGCCTGGCGCGGGTGCGCGCCGCCCAGGGGCGTGCCGACGAGGCGATCGATCTGTACCGGCAGGCGATCGCGCGCATGCCGCTGCCCGAGTTCGTGATCGCCCTCGGCGAGCTGCAGCAGGCCACCGGGCGCGCGGCCGAGGCGGCCAAGCAGTACGATCTGGTCCGGGCGATGCAGCAGCTCTTCAAGGTCAACGGCGTCGACACCGACCTTGAGCTGGCGTTGTTCGACGCCGACCACGGGGGCGACCCGGCCGCGACGGTGGCGCTGGCGCGCGCCGCGCACGCTCGCCGGCCCAGCGTCAAGGCGGCCGACACGCTGGCCTGGGCGCTCTACAAGGCCGGGGACGCCGCCGAGGCACGCCGGTACGCCGATGAGGCGCTGCGGCTCGGCACGCAGGACGCGCTGATGCTCTACCACGCCGGCACGATCGCGCAGGCCCAGGGCGACAGTGCGGCGGCGCGCGAGCTGCTCGGGCGCGCGCTGGCGCTGAACCCGAACTTCTCGCCGCTGTACGCCCCGCAGGCGCGGCAGGCGCTGGGCGCCGGTGGGCAGTAGTCGGTGGGCAGTAGTCAGTGGGCAGTCAGCAGTCGGCCACCAGCGGTGAAAGGATAAGGCACGATGAACGTCATCTCGTCAAAGCTCAAGATAGCAGGCTCAACGGCGCGCAAACTGAAGCGACATTGGAGCGCTCAGCGCTCAGCGCTCAGCGTTCAGCGTTCACGACTCATCCTTCCGCTGCTGCTGGCGCTGGCGCTGCTGCTGGCCGCCCCGCCCGCGCCCGCGGCGGCGCACCCGCTCGGCAACTTCACCGTCAACCAGTACAGCCGGCTCGATGTTGGCCGCGATCTGATCCGCGTGCGCTACCTGGTCGACATGGCCGAGATCCCGGCCTTCCAGGAGCGCCAGGCGATCGACCGCGACGGCGATGGGCAGGTGAGCCAGGCCGAGGGCGCCGGCTACCTGGCCCGGCAGGCGCCCGCGCTGCTGGCCGGGCTCAAGCTCGCGCTGAACGGCGCGCCGGCCGAGCTGCGCCTGGCCGGGCAGGACCTGAGCTTCCCGGCCGGCCAGGGCGGGCTGCTGACGCTGCGGATCGCGCTCGACCTGGAGGCGCCGCTGGCCGGCGTCGCGCAGCCGATCGCGATCGACTACCGCGACGACAACTTCGGCGAGCGGATCGGCTGGCGCGAGATCGTCGTGCGGGCGGGCGACGGTGTGGCGCTGCGCGATTCGAGCGTGCCGGCGCAGGACCAGAGCGACGAGCTGCGCGCGTACCCGCAGGACATGCTGACTAGCCCGCTGGACACGCGCGAGGCGCACGCCAGCGCGAGCATTGGCGCTGGTGCCGGCACGGCAGCGCAGCCGGCCGCATCCGCGGCGCAGGCCGGCGTGGGGCGCGTGCCGGACGCCTTCGCCGCGCTGATCGCCGCCAGGGAGCTGACCCCGGCCGCGATCGGGCTGGCGCTCCTGCTGGCGCTGCTGCTGGGCGCCGGCCACGCGCTGACCCCCGGCCACGGCAAGACGATCGTCGCGGCCTACCTGGTCGGCGCGCGCGGCACCGCGAAGCACGCGATCTTCCTCGGCATCACGACCACCGTCACACACACGGCCGGCGTGTTCCTGCTCGGCTTCGTGACGCTGTGGATCTCGCGCTACGTGCTGCCCGAGCAGCTCTACCCCTGGCTCGAGCTGCTCAGCGGCGTGATGGTGGTCTGCATCGGCCTCGCGCTGTTCCGCAGCCGGCTGGCCGGGCTCGTTCGACGGACGACGGACGACGGACGACGGAAAGACGACGAACAGACGACGAACGACGAACGACGAACGACGACGGGTGATGAACAACGTTCCAACGTTCAGACAGGTGCTCACGGTCACGATCACGGCCATGATCACGACCACGACCATGATCACGATCACGGCCATGGCCACGATCATGATCACGACCACGGTCATGATCACGACCACGGCCCGCCTGGACACACCCACGACCACGAGCATGTCCTGGCCGACTGGCTGGTCGCCAAGATCCCAGGCCCGAAGCCTCAAGCCGCAAGCCCGGCCGTCCAGCCGATCACCTGGCGCGGGCTGCTGGCGCTGGGCATCTCGGGCGGGCTGCTGCCGTGCCCCTCGGCGCTGGTGGTGCTGCTGAGCGCGATCGCGCTGCACCGCGTCGCCTTCGGGATGCTGCTGATCGTGGCGTTCAGCGTCGGGCTGGCCGGCGTGCTGACAGGGATCGGGCTGCTGCTGGTGTACGCCCGGCGCCTGTTCGAGCACTTCCCGACCAGCGGGCGGCTGCTGCGGGCGCTGCCGGTCGCCAGCGCCGCCGTGGTCACGCTGGCCGGCCTGGCGATCGCGGCCGGCGCGCTCGTCCAGGCGGGGGTGCTGCGGGTGTAGCAAGCTGACTGCTGGACCCTCACCCTGATGCCAAGAATCGAACCCCCTCCCCGCGTGCGGGGAGGGGGCAGGGGGAGGGGCAGAAAGCGAGCGCCAGCTCGAATCAGAGCCGCAGCAGCGTCAGGATGAGCGCCTTCTGGACGTGCAGGCGGTTCTCGGCCTGGTCGAACACGACCGAGCTAGGCCCGTCGATCACCTCGGCCGTGATCTCCTCGCCGCGGTGGGCCGGCAGGCAGTGCATCGCGATCGCCTGCGGCTGCGCCTCGGCCATCAGCGCCGCGTTGAGCTGGTAGGGCTGGAAGACCGGCCGGCGGCGGGCGGCCTCGTGCTCCTGGCCCATCGAGGCCCACACGTCGGTGTAGATCGCGTCGGCGCCCGCGGCGATCTCGGCCGGCGACGAGCTGACCGCGATCGCCGCGTCGCTCTCGGCGGCGAGCCGCTCGGCCTGCGCCAGGATGTCCGGGTCGGGCCGGTAGTCGGGCGGGCAGGCCACGCCCACGCTCACGCCCAGCGTCGCGCCGAGCAGCAGGAGCGAGTGGCAGACGTTGTTGCCGTCGCCGACGTAGGCCAGCCGCAGGCCCTGCAGCCGGCCGAAGCGCTCCTGCAGCGTCAGCAGGTCGGCGAGCGCCTGGCAGGGGTGCTCGCGGTCGGAGAGCGCGTTGATCACCGGGATGCCGGCGTGGCGCGCCAGCGTCTCGACGGTGGTGTGCTTGAAGACCCGCGCGGCGATCGCCTGGACCCAGCGGCTCAGGTTGTGGGCGACATCGGGCACGCTCTCGCGCCCGCCCATGTCGATGTCGTTGGCCGAGAGGTAGCTGCCGTGCCCGCCGAGCTGGGTCATGCCGGCCTCGAACGCCACGCGCGTGCGCAGCGAGGGCTTCTCGAACACCAGCGCGAGCGTCTTGCCCTGCAGCGGCAGCGAGCGGTGGCCGCCGTCGCGCCACTCGGCCTTGAGCGCGCGCGCGCGCCCCAGCAGCGCCTCGGCCTCCTCGCGCGAGAGGTCGGCGGCGGAGAGAAAGTGATCGATCATGCGATTCCTCCCTTTATTGACAAGATGACAACGTGACAGGGTGACGCGAAATTCAGTCGAAGTCGGTCGGCCACTCGGGGTGGCGGGAGTGCTCGAACATGCGCTGGATCTGCGCCGGCACCACCCGCGTGAGCGACAGCTCGGGCAGTGCGTCCTCGCGAAAGAAGCCCACCTCGGAGATCTCGAGGTTCGGCGCCGGCGCGCCGCCGAGCAGCTCGCAGCGGACGAAGAGCTTGTAGCTATGAAATGGGTAGGGCGGGTGGCCGTGCTTGTCGCGGTCGTAGCAGGCCAGCAGCTTGACGGCGCGGGTCCGGTAGCCGGACTCCTCGAAGATCTCGCGCGTTACCGCGTGGCTCGGCGAGTCGCCCACGTCGGCCCAGCCGCCCGGCAGCGTCCAGTTGCCGTCGGATCGCTCCTTGACCAGAAGGATCTCGTCGTCGCGAAACACGACGCCGCGCATGTCGATCTTCGGCGTGGCGTAGCCGACCTCGCCGGCGAACAGGCCGCGCAGGAAGCCGAGATCCGCGCCAGTGTGTGCGGCGGCGATCTCGGCGGCGATCTCGCGCAGCTGCTCGTAGCGCTCGGCGTCGTACGGGTCGCGCGTGAAGGTCAGGCCGGTCTGCGCGATCGCCTGCAGCCGCCTGGCCCAGCCGAGCCAGCGTGGGTCTGCTGCGTGCTGCTCGTCACTCATGCTCGGCCCCCCAGGCTATCGCGCGCGCGCGCGATCTGCTCGCGCAGCGCCTCCGGGGCGGTCGCCCCCGGCACGCGGCGGGACGCGGCCGAGCGCGCCGGGTCGAACACGGCGTGCGTGTCGTCGCCGAAGGCCGGGCTGATCGCCTGGAAGCTTGCGAGCGGCAGCTGCGAGAGCGAGACGCCGACCCGCTCGGCCTCGCGCACCAGCGCCCCGACGGCGCGGTGGGCCTCGCGGAACGGCACCCCGCGCTCGACCAGGTAGTCGGCCACGTCGGTCGCCAGCATGGCGTCGTCGAGCGCGGCGCGCATGCGCTCGTGGCGGAAGCGCGCGGTGGCGATCGCGCCGGCCGCCACCTGCAGCGCCAGCTCCAGCGTGTCGGCCGCGTCGAACAGCGGTTCCTTGTCCTCCTGCAGGTCCTTGTCGTAGGCGGCCGGCAGGCCCTTCAGCACCGTCAGCAGCCCGACCAGCCCGCCGATCAGGCGGCCGGCCTTGCCGCGCAGCAGCTCGAACGAGTCGGGGTTCTTCTTCTGCGGCATCAGGCTCGAACCGGTCGCGTAGGCGTCGTCGAGCGTCATGAAGCCGAACTCGCTGGTGCTGTACAGGATGACGTCCTCGGCCAGCCGGCTCAGGTGCACGCCGGCCAGCGCGCCGCAGAACAGGAACTCGGCCACGAAGTCGCGGTCGCTGACCGCGTCGACGCTGTTCGGGCTGATCTCGGCGAAGCCAAGCTCGGCCGCCAGCGCCGCGCGGTCGACCCGCAGGGGCGTGCCGGCGATCGCGCCCGAGCCGAGCGGCAGCACCGCCGCGCGCTTCGCGCAGTCGGCTAGGCGCGCGCGGTCGCGCTGCAGCGGCCAGAAGTGCGAGAGCAGCCAGTGCGCCAGCGGGATCGGCTGGGCGCGCTGGAGGTGCGTGTACCCCGGCATCAGCGCGTCGCCGGACGCCTCGGCCTGGGCCAGCAGCGCGCCCTGCAGCTCGCGTAGCCCCGCGTCGACCCGCTCGATCGCGCCGAGCGTCCACAGCCGCACGTCGGTCGCGACCTGGTCGTTGCGGCTGCGCCCGGTGTGCAGCTTGCCCGCCACCGCGCCGGCCAGTTCGCCCAGGCGCCGCTCGACCGCGCCGTGGATATCCTCGTCGGCCGGCAGCGCCTGAAAGCGGCCCTCGGCGAACTCGGCGCGCACGGCCGCGAGCCCGCGCTCCAGCTCGCCTAGCTCGTCGGCCGTGATCACGCCGGCCTGCCGGATCTGGCGCGCCCAGGCGACGCTGCCGCGAATGTCCTCGGCCCACATCCGCCAGTCGAACGGGTACGAGTTATTGAAGCGCGCCATGCGCTCGTCAAGTGTGCCGGAGAAGCGTCCGCCCCACATAATGCCTCCGATTGTAGATGGCAGATTGTAGGTTGTAGATTGCTATGCTCAATCTGCCATCTGCAACCTACAACCCACAATGTCAGGTCGTATAGTGCGCGTTGACCGCCACGTACTCGGCGCTGAAGTCGCAGGTCCAGACGGTCGCTGCCGCGTCGCCGAGACCCAGGTCGAGTGTGATGTAGACCGGGTCCTCTCGCAGCGTCGCGGCGGCCGCGCGCTCGTCGTACTCGGTGGGCAGGCCGCCTGCGACCACCTGCACCCGCGCGCCGCCCGGCGCGCCGAAGCTGAGCGCGAGCCGGTCGGGGTCGATCGCGGCGCCGCTGTAGCCGGCCGCGGCCAGCACGCGGCCCCAGTTCGGGTCGCCGCCGTGGACGGCGGTCTTGACCAGCGGCGAGCGGGCGATGCTGTCGGCCACGACGTGCGCCTGTGCCTCGTCGGCCGCGCCGGTGACGGTGATCTCGACCAGACGGGTGGCGCCCTCGCCGTCGCTGGCGATCTGCTTTGCCAGGTCGGTACAGACTTCGGTCAGCGCCGCGGTAAAGCTTTCAAACGCCACGGAAGGCACTGAGCCCGAGATGTTCTCTACTGCGCTCGCTGCGGCCAGGTGGACCCGGAGGCGCCCGAGGCCAGCAGCAGCACCGTGTCGTTGGTGCTCATGTCGCCGTCGACGCTGATGCGGTTGAAGCTGCGTGCCACGGCGGCGCGCAGCGCTCGGTCGAGCAGATCGGCCGGCGCAGCGATGTCGGTCGTGACGATCGCCAGCATCGTCGCCATGTTCGGGTGGATCATGCCGGCGCCCTTGCAGAACCCGCTGATCGTGACCTGCGCGTCGCCGACCGCGACCTGGCGCGCGGCGACCTTCGGCCGGGTGTCGGTGGTCATGATCGCCTGGGCCGCCAGGCCGGCGCCGCGCCGCGCCGCGCCGGCCGAGGTCACCTCGGCGATGCCCTGGGCGAGCTTGTCCATGTCGAGGTGCCGGCCGATCACGCCGGTCGAGAGCACCAGCACCTGGTCGGGCTGGCAGCGCAGCCCGTAGGCCGCCAGCGCCGCCATGCGCTGGGCGTCCTCCAGGCCGCGCGGCCCGGTGACGGCGTTCGCGCAGCCGGCGTTGGCGACGATCGCGCGGATGTCGCTCGCGCCGCGAGCCAGGACCTGCTGGTCGTACAGCACCGGCGCGGCCTTGACAAGGTTGGTCGTGAACACGCCCGCGGCGGCGCACGGGCCGTCGGCCGCGACCAGCGCGACGTCGAGCTGCGAGGCGGCCATCGCGCTGCTGGTCTTCAGCCCGCAGGCCGCCGCGGCCGCGCGGAAGCCGCGCGCGAGGGTGAAGGATTCGAGATCGGGCATGTGTTTGGTTCTCCCTGGGTTGGCTCGGGCCGAGGGCCGCCTCGGGCAGGGCCGCCTCGGGCAGACCCGCCTCGGGCTGAAGCCCTCGGCTACGGATACGAAGCCCGCCGGGCTGGGGGCCGCCTTCAGGGCCGCCTCGGGCAGACCCGCCTCGGGCTGAAGCCCTCGGCTACGGATACGAAGCCCGCCGGGCTGGGGGCCGCCTCGGGCAGACCCGCCTCGGCTACGGATACGAAGCCCGCCGGGCTGGTTGGCGAGGTCCGCCGGGCTGGTTGGCGAGGTCCTCGCTAGTTGGCGAACCTCGCCGCGTCGTTTGGTAATGCCGTCCGCGTACGATGGCCAGTAGGAAGGTTCTTTATCTTTCGCAAAGTGAGCTTGTCATGGCATCTTACACACAGCTCTATCTTCATTGTGTTTGGTCTACATCGCGCCGAGAACCCTTGATCACGCCGGCAATTGAGGCTGAGGTTTACTCCCTCATCGCCGCCAAGTGTCGCAGTCTTGGCTGTGCCGCGCTGGCAATCTGTGGAATGAGCGACCACGTTCACCTGCTGGTGCGCTTCGATCCCATGCTGTCGATCTCACAGCTCGTCGGGCAGGTGAAGGGCGCCAGCGCTCACGCCGTTAACCACGCAATACGCCCCGATCCTCCTTTCAAATGGCAAGATGGGTATGGCGCATTTACCGTCAGCAAGCGCTCGATCGAGATCGTGAGAGCCTACGTCCTCAATCAGAAGGCCCACCACGCCGGCGGCTCGCTGCTCGATGAGCTCGAGCGCTCCGACGAGTTCTGACTGCTCAAACAAAACAGATCGGCGCTCAACGCCAGCCCACGCAGCGGGCTTTGTAGCCGTAGCCAGGGACTTTAGGCGCTACCACGCCAGCCCGCGTAGCGGGCTTCGTAGCCGTAGCCGAGGGCTTTAGCCCGCAGGCCGGCGAAATACGATCCGTCTTGCCTCCCGTCGTCGTCTAGCTCGATCGGGTCGTCGGTCTTCCAGCCGTCTCGCCCCTGGACCCGCAGCGCGACCTCGCGAGCCGGCGGCGCGTAGCCGCCCTCGCGCGCGCCGATCGTCAGAGTCAGCGTGTCGCCCGCCAGCCGCAGCTCGTAGCGCGTGGTGCAGAGCTGGCCCTGCTCGTGCGCGAAGCTGTGCCCGTCGTCCTCGTAGAGCGTGAGCGCCCCGTCGCCCGGGAACAGGTCGAGCGTCAGCCGGTCGAGCGGGCGCTCGTCGGTGGCTCAGCGCCGGCCCGCTCGGCACGATCGCGCCCGCCCGCGCGTACAGCGGCATGCGCTCCAGCGGCGCGTGGACGAGTATCGGCCGCGGCCCAGCGCCGGCGTCGATGCGCTCGCCGGTCCACCAGTCGTACCACACGTCTTTTGGCAGGTAGACCGCGCGGGACCTGCGGCCGGGCTGGTAGATCGGCGCGGCCATAAGGAACGGGCCGAGCAGCACCTGGTCGTGGATCTGGTAGGTGCCCGGGTCGTCGGAAAAATGGTAGAGCAGCGGGCGCAGCACCGGCGCGCCGGTCTGGGTGGCCTGCCAGAACAGCGAGTAGATGTACGGCAGCAGCCGGTAGCGCAGCTGCAGGTACTCGCGGCAGATCGCCTCGACGCGCGGGCCGAAGACCCACGGCTCATGGCGCTCCGAGCCGCTGACCGAGTGGCCGCGGCAGAACGGCGTCAGCGCGCCCAGCTGCATCCAGCGCGCGAACAGCTCGCCGCTGGCGTTGCCGAAGAAGCCGCCGATGTCGGTTCCGACGAACGGCACGCCCGAGATGCCCACGCCATGCCGTAGCCGTACAGGTTGTGGACCTCGGCGTGGGTGGTGCGCTCGCCGGCCGGCCCCTGCGGCGCGTCCAGGTCGATCGTGCCGACGTCGCCGGCCCCCTCGCTGAACGGCAGCTTGAACACCGCCGGCTCGTTCATGTCGTTCCAGATCCCGCTCACGCCGGCGTCGAGCAGCGCCTGCTGGCGCTCGCTCCACCACGCGCGCACGTCGGGCCGCGTGAAGTCGGCGAAGACCGAGTCGTCCGGCCAGACGTAGCCGTGGAAGACCTCGCCGTCCGCGCGGCGGATGAACATCCCGCGCTCGAGCCCGTCGCGGTAGACGCCGTAGGCCGGGTCGATCTTCACGCCCGGGTCGACGATCGTCACCGCGCGGAACCCCTCGCGCCGCAGGTCGGCCAGCAGCGCGGGCGGGTCGGGGAAGCGCCGCGCGTCCCAGGTGAACACGCGGTAGCCGTCCATGTAGTCGATGTCGAAGTGGATCGCGTCGCAGGGATGTCGCGCGCGCGGAACTCGCCGGCGATCTCGCGCACCATCGCCTCGGACATGTAGCCCCAGCGGCTCTGGTGGTAGCCCAGCGCCCAGCGCGGCGGCAGCGGCATCGTGCCGAGCAGTCCGGCCAGCTGCTCGGCCACCTGGCCCGGCGCGGCGCCGTGCAGAACGTAGTAGTCGATCCGCCGCCGGCCGCGCGCATCTGCCAGGCGCCCGCCCGCTCCGCGCCCATGTCGGCCGCTGCGCCAGCTGTTGTTGAAGAACAGCCCGTATGCCAGGCCCGGCCGCAGCGCCATAAAGATCGGGATCGCCAGGTAGAGCGGGTCGGTGCCGGGGCCGTGGCCCCAGGCCGGGTCGGTGGCCCAGTTGGTCATGTGGCGGCCGAGCTTGTCGAGCTGGCCGGTGCGCTCGCCAAAGCCGTAGAAGTGCTCGCCGGCCTCGATCCGCTTGGCGCAGGCGACCTCGCCACCCCGCTCCAGCGCACGCCGGGCGCGTCGGCGCAGAATGGCAGCCCCTGCCGGTCCGCAAACGAGATCCGGCAGCCGGCCCGCTCGACCCGCACCGTCAGCGCGCCGGTGTCGAGCGCGATCGCGCCGTCCGACTCGGCCAGGTCGAACGGCGCCGCGGCGAACTCCTCGTCGGCGCGAGCTACCGCCCAGGAGCGGCGCAGCGCGAACTCGCCGCCCGGCGCCAGCCGCACGCGGATCAGCGTGGGCGTCAGCACGCTCACCGCCACGCGCGGCCCGCCGCAGTCGAGGACGAGCGATCGCCCTTCTCGCGTGAAGCTCTGGACGCGGTCGAGGGTGTTTGGTAGCTCGGTCATGAAATTGCGCTCCACGCTATTTTGACAAGGAGACAAGGAGACAAGGAGACAAGGAGACAAGGAGACAAGGAGACAAGGAGGCAAGGAGACAAGGAGACAAGGAGACAAGGAGACAAGGTGGCCGCCCCAAGTCCCAAGCCTCAAATCCCAGGCTTCAAACTCCCAAGTCCCTAGCCCCAAGACCCTCGCCACCCGGTCACCCCCGCACCCGGTCACCCGGTCATCGAAGGGCTACTCCTGCGACCGAAACACGCCGCGGGTCTCGTCGCCGGCGTCGAGCAGCGCGCACCCACATCGGCAGCCCGAACAGCTTGATGAAGCCCTCGGCGTCCTTCTGGTCGTAGGTCTCGCTCATCGTGAAGCTGGCGATCTCCGGGGTCGTACAGGCCCTTCTCGGCCCTGCGCCCGACCAGCATCGCGCCGCCCTTGTACAGCTTGATCCGCGACACGCCGGTCACGTTGCGCTGGGTGACCTTGACGAACGCGTCCAGCGCCTCGCGCAGCGGCGTACCACTGGCCATTGTAGACCAGCTCGGCGTAGCGGTGGGCGATCACGTCCTTGTAGTGCAGCGTGTCGCGGTCGAGCGCGAGCTGCTCCAGCCCCTGGTGCGCCGCGCGCAGGATGGTGCCGCCGGGGGTCTCGTAGACGCCGTGGCTCTTCATGCCGACCAGCCGGTTCTCGACCAGGTCGACCCGGCCGACGCCGTGGCGGGCGCCCAGCGCGTTCAGCGCGGCCAGCAGCGCCACCGGCCCGAGCCGCTCGCCGTTCACGCTGACCGGCACGCCGGCCTCGAAGCCGATCTCGACATACTCGGGCGTTTCGGGCGCGGCCTCGGGCGACGTCGAGAGCGTGTACATCGCCTCCTCGGGCTCGTTCCAGGGGTCCTCGAGGATGCCGCCCTCGTGCGAGAGGTGCCAGATATTGCGGTCGCGGCTGTAGATCGACTTGAGCGAGGCGCTGACCGGGACATTGTGCTCGGCGGCGTAGTCGAGCGCGTCCTCGCGCGAGCGGATATCCCACTCGCGCCAGGGCGCGATCACCTTCAGGTGTGGCGCGAAGACCATGGACGTCACCTCGAAGCGCACCTGGTCGTTGCCCTTGCCGGTGCAGCCGTGCGCCAGCGCGTCGGCGCCCTGCGCAGCGCGACGGCGGCCTTGGCCGCGGGCGATCAGCGGGCGCGCGACCGACGTGCCGAGCAGGTAGCTGCGCTCGTAGATCGCGCCGGACTGCAGCAGCGGGAACAGGAAGTCGCGCACGAACTCCTCGCGCAGGTCCTCGACGTAGCACTTGGACGCGCCGCTGGCCTGGCCTTCTCCTCCAGCCCGCCCAGCTCGTCGTCCTGGCCCAGGTTGGCGCAGTAGCAGATCACCTCGGGGTTGCCGTAGTTCTGCTTGAGCCACGGCACGATGATGCTGGTGTCCAGGCCGCCCGAGTAGGCGAGGACGACTTTGTTGACCTTGGGTCGATTCGTCACGGTTGGTTCGCTCCTTTGTTGAATGTGTTGCTTTGTCTGTTGTGCCTGTGGCCCTCTCCCCCCTGCCCCCCTCTTCCAGAGGGGGAGGGGGGATCTTGTCGTCGTGGTGGTGCGGTCGCCGGGTGCCCTCTGGGCGTGACTGCACCACCACGACAGATTTATTGCCCCTCCCCTACCAGGGGGAGGGGGCAGGGGGTGGGGTATCCGTCCCACTCACGGGGGTGGAGGGGCGCAGCCCCTATGTAAACAGCACCTCGACATCTTCGCGGGTCAGCGACTTGAACACGCCGCCCTCCGCGCCGATCACCTGCTCGACCAGCTCGCGCTTGCGGTCCTGGAGCAGCAGGATCTTCTCTTCGACCGAGTCCTTCACCACCAGCTTGTAGACGAACACCGGCTTGTCCTGGCCGATCCGGTGGGTGCGATCGGTCGCCTGCATCTCGACCGCCGGGTTCCACCACGGGTCGATGTGGAACACGTAGTCGGCCGCGGTCAGGTTCAGCCCCACCCCGCCGGCCTTGAGGCTGATCAGGAAGAACGGGATCGACTCGTCGTTCTGGAACCGGTCGACCGCGCTCTGCCGGTCGCGGGTCTGGCCGTCGAGGTAGGCGTAGGGCAGGCCGCGCGCGTCGAGCGCCTCGCGCACCAGCGTCAGCATCTGCACGAACTGCGAGAAGACCAGCGCGCGGTGCCCCTCGGCCCGCAGCGTCTCGAGTGTCTCCAGCAGCAGGTCGAACTTGCCGGACGCCCCCTTGAACTTGTCGTCCACCAGCCGCGGGTGGTTGCAGATCTGGCGCAGCCGCAGCAGCCCCTCGAGGATCTGCATGCGCGCGTCGTTCATGCCGTCGTTTTCGATCAGGCCCAGCAGCAGGGCGCGGTAGTAGTCGCGCTGCTTGTTGTACAGCTTGCGCTGCGCCGGCTCCATGTCGCTGACGATCACCCGCTCGGTGCGCGGCGGCAGGTCGGGCGCCACCTGGTCCTTGGTGCGGCGCAGGATGAACGGGTAGACCATCTTGCGCAGGAACTGGGCGGTATCGCCGCTCTGCTGGCGCTCGATCGGGTTGACGAACTCCTCGCGGAAGTAGTCCAGGTTGCCCAGCAGGCCGGGGTTGAGGAAGGCGAACTGCGACCACAGCTCCAGCGTCGAGTTCTCGACCGGCGTGCCGGTGAGCACCAGCCGGTGCGCGCCGCGCAGCAGCCGCGCCGCCTTGGATGTCTCGGCCAGCGGGTTCTTGATCGCCTGCGACTCGTCCAGGATGAGGTAGTGGAACTCGTACTTGCGCAGCATTTCGACGTCGCGCAGCATCGTGCCGTAGGTCGTCAGCACCAGCTCGTGCGTGCCGAACTCGCTCGAGTCGTCGATGCGGCCCTGGTCGGCGTGGATGTAGACCCGCAGATCAGGCGTGAAGCGCTCGGCCTCGCGCTGCCAGTTGAACAGCAGCGAGCGCGGCAGCACCAGCAGCGTGGCCGGCAGATCTGGCTCGCGCTCGTACAGCGACTGGAGGAACGCCAGGGTTTGAATTGTGTTGTGGCAGATGATGTTGTTAGCCACGAAGTTGTGATGCTGTTCGATCTCGAAATCGTACACCCAGCCTTCGTACTCGATCTCCTCGATTGCTTTAATACGGCAGTAGAAGACCTTGACGGCAGCTGGTCTGAGCTAAGCAGTCTTCCAGATCGCTGCCCGAGCGTTTGCGCCGCCCTTGACCCTTTGCTGACGCCTGCTCAGCCGCCCGCGTCGTTGCGACAGCTCCAAACTGGCGAGAGCGTGATCCTGATGAAGTGCATTCCAAAAGGCGAACGCGCTTCGAGCTGTAACGGCTTCGCTACCAGCTTCGAGGGGTACCTCGTGTGTATCGTATAAGAGATACTTGGCGAGAAGCTGTGCTTTCGCCGCTGTGAAGCCATCGGGCAAAGCCGAGCCTGCCGCAATCAAGCCATTAAATAGGTGCGGAAGATACGTAGGCGCGCGCATGTGGAAAGCGCAACCGCCGACGCGGCGGGCGGGGAGCATTCCCGTCCCAGACACGCTGCGCTGCGGACGCGACGCGGTGCATGTAGGAGCGCGCAAAGGCCCCGAGGAGAAGGCGGCGCGGAAGGTCCGAGTGAGGTCTGGCCTGCCCTCGCTCCCCTCAGACTTCCCGTCAGTTGGGGGGGGCGACGGTTTTTCCTGTTCCCATGTCGTCCGCCAAACATCCGCCGAAGCCGTACTCGCGCAGGAAGTGCAGCCAGTCGTAGCCGAACTTTTGGTATGGCCGAAGCTCGCCGATGAAGCCCTGCGGCAGCGGCCTGGGGTCGATCCGCTCGAAGCCGCGCAGCTTCTCGCGCCGGCGCTCGAACTCCTCGTCGGTGCGGGCGCGGTCGGCGTCGGACAGCAGCTGGTCGAGCAGCGTGATGTGGTGTTTCGAGAAGCGCAGGTCCTCGCCGTGCTCGTCGCCCAGCGCCAGCAGGTGGCGGTAGCGGTCGATCCAGTCCTCCGGCAGCGCGCCGATCGAGCCGTCGGCCAGCTTGATGTACTTCTCGCGCTTCTTGACCGCCTGGCGAATGTCCTTGAGCGCGACGGCCAGCTCGCCGTAGTTGACGTTCGCGCGCACGTCGAACCAGTCGATCCCGCTGGTGACGTCGAACGAGATCGTCGGCTTGTTGCGGTTGACGCGCGCGGTGGTCAGCGCCTCCTCGCCGTAGATCGTGAGCCGGCCTCGGCCAGGCGTGGCACCTGGTGCAGCAGGAAGTCGACCGGGTGGGTGCCCTTGCGCAGCAGGAAGATCTGCGGCTCGGGGCCGCGCTTGAGCCCGAACGACGAGAGCGCCTGCCAGCTGGCCTGCTCGCGCTCGGGCCGGCGCTTGACGCGCGCCAGCTCGGTCGTGCCGGGCTTGCGCCGCGTGCTCGTTTCGGGCAGGCGCTTCTCGTAGGGCAGCTCGTAGCCGCCGTAGCCGAAGCGCAGCTCGGCCTGCAGCTCGCCGCCCGGCTCGCTGAGGTACAGCCGCGTCACCGGCTCGACGTCGACCTCCTCCCAGCGCACCAGGTCGCCGCGGACGGCGACCCGCTCGGTCAGCGGCAGCAGGTGCTGATCCAGGAAGTCGTCCTGGTCCTCGGGCGGGATGGTCAGGTCGGGGTACTCGATCAGCGCGCCGGCCAGGCCGCCGGGCGCGTTTACGCGCACGAGCATGCCGTCGATCAGCAGCCAGAGCGGATCGGCGATGATCACGCGCGTCTTGCCCTTGCGCAGCGGCAGGGTGTGCTCGCCGGCGACTACCTGCGCCGTGAGCTTCAGCCCCTGCTTGCCCTGGGCCAGCACCGCCTCGACCTCGCCGGCCTCGGGCAGCACCTCGATGCGCTGCTGCAGCGGGTTGGTCTCTTCGCCGAGGTAGACCAGGCAGCCCGGCAGGAACGACAGCGTCGTCTCGTAGTACGAGGTCTCGCGGCCGTAGGCGTAGCCGTACATGGCGTAGGGGTTGCCGGTCGCCAGGTTCGCCGCGGCGATCTCGTGATCGGTCGCGTTGGGGTAGGTGTGGCGGCTGATCCGCGAGCGCAGCGGCCGGGCCTGCGGCGCGAGCCCGGCGTCGATCGCCGCGGCGATCGCCTCCTTGTCGCGCAGCTGGTCGGGCGCGAAGCTGCGCGCCGCCAGCGTGTAGGGCGCGACCACCCAGCTGCCGCTGCGATCCTGCAGGCTGAAGACGATCGGCCCGAAGTTGGCCGCCGTCCGGCGCTCGGGGGCCTGGCTGGCCTGCTCGAGCACGGATTTCCAGATCTTTGGCGGGTGCTGCTTCGGGTGGTCGCGCAGCGCCATGAACGCCGCGACGCGGTGCCGGCAGGCGTACCACATATAGTTCTCGCGGCACGTGCACGTGAGCGAGATCTGGCTGGCCTGCAGCCAGATCATCACCTGGTACGGGCGGCCGGTCTTGTGGTCGCGCACGAGCATGCGCGCGGTGCGGCCCTCGACGCTCTCGATCGTCACGCGGCCCTGCTCGTAGTCCTCGCGCCCGCTCTGGATATTCTGCGGCGGCGTGGTCTTCGTCAGCTGCTCGGCGTTGAGCATCTCGGCCGTGAGTATATTGACCATTCTAAATCATCCTAGTTTTGACAAGGTGACAAGGCGAGCGGGTGATACGACGATGCGGTTCTGTGGTTCTGTGGCCACGGAGCTGCAGAACCGATCGTGGCAGCCCAAACCCGACACGAACGTCCGGAACCTTGTACCAGCCCCAAGTCCCTTGTCACCTTGTCACCTTGTCACCTTGTCACCTTGTCACCTTGTCACCGGCGGCGTGGTGCTCCTGCAGCGACCGGACCGACAGCTCCTTGGCCTTCAGCGCGCGGATCGCCGAGACCGTCGCGGCCGCGCCCGTCAGCGTGGTGACCAGCATGACGCCGTGGCGGATGGCTGCGGCGCGCAGGGCCTGGCCGTCGGCGTAGGCGCGCGAGCCCAGCGGCGTGCTGATCACCAGCCCGACCTGGCCGGCACCGATCAGGTCGGCGGTGTGCGGCGGGCCCTCGGAGACCTTGTTGACCGGCACGGCCGGCAGGCCCAATCGCGCGAGCCAGTCGGCGGTGCCGCGCGTCGCGTAGAGCGTGAAGCCGAGGCCCGCCAGGTCGCGCGCGATCTTGCCGATCGCGCCCTTGTCGAAGTCGTTGACCGTCAGCAGCGCCGCGCCGCCGAGCGGCAGCTTCTGGCCGGCGCCCATCTCGGCCTTGGCGAAGGCGTGGCCGTAGTGCGCGGCGTGGCCCATCACCTCGCCGGTCGAGCGCATCTCGGGGCTGAGGAACACGGCGGCGCCGGGGAACTTGTCGAACGGCAGCACCGCCTCCTTGACGAAGAAGCCGTCCAGCGCCGGCTCCTCGGTCAGCCCGAGCTCGACCAGCGTCTTGCCGGCGGCCACCTGGGCGGCGATCCGCGCCAGCGGCACGCCGGTGGCCTTGGCGATGAACGGGACGGTGCGCGACGAGCGCGGGTTGACCTCCAGGACGTAGACCACGTCGTCCTTGATCGCGTACTGCACGTTCATCAGGCCGCGCACGCCCAGCGCCAGGCCGATCCGCTCGGTCTCGTCGCGGATGATCGAGAGGTGGTAGGCGCTGACCTTGTAGGGCGGCATGACCATCGCCGAGTCGCCGGAGTGGACGCCGGCCTCCTCGACGTGCTCCATGATCCCGCCGATCACCACGCGCTCGCCGTCGCCGACCGCGTCGACGTCGACCTCGAAGGCGTCCTCGAGGTAGCGGTCGATCAGCACCGGCTGGCCGGCGCTGACGGCGGCGGCCTCTCCGATGTAGCGCTCCAGGCCCTCGTCGTCGTAGGCGATCGCCATCGCGCGGCCGCCCAGCACATAGCTCGGCCGCACCAGCACCGGGTAGCCGATCTGCTGCGCCACCCGCCGCGCGCCCGCCAGGTCGGAGGCCATGCCGCTCTCGGGCTGCTCGATGTTCAGCTCGCGCAGCAGGCTGCCAAAGCGCCCGCGGTCCTCGGCCAGGTCGATCGCGTCCTGCGAGGTGCCCCAGATCGGCACGCCGGCCGCCGCGAGGCCCTTCGCCAGGTTGAGCGGCGTCTGGCCGCCGAACTGGACGAGAACCGGGGCTTGGGGCTTGGGGCTTGGGGCTTGGGGCTGAGACTCTAGTCCCAAGTCCCTAGTCCCAAGTCCCTGGCACTCTCGCTCCCAGATATTCAACACATCCTCGAGCGTCAGCGGCTCAAAATAGAGCCGGTCGGCGATGTCGTAGTCGGTCGAGACGGTCTCGGGGTTGCAGTTGACCATAATCGTCTCATAGCCCAGGTCGCGCAGCGCGAAGCAGGCGTGGACGCAGCAGTAGTCGAACTCGATACCCTGGCCGATCCGGTTCGGCCCGCCGCCCAGGATGATCGCCTTGGGCCGGTCGGTGACCTCCGACTCGTCGGCGCTGGCGTAGGTGCTGTACATGTAGGGCGTGTGCGCCTCGAACTCGGCCGCGCAGGTGTCGATCCGGTGGTAGACCGGGATGACGCCGAGGGCCTTTCGCCTGGCGCGGACGTCCATCTCATCCAGGGGTCGGGGACCGGGGATCAGGGATCGGGAATCGGGCACAGCCTCTAACCCCTGACCCCTGATCCCTGACCCCTGGAGAATGGTGGCAATCCGCGCGTCCGAGAAGCCATTCTGCTTGGCCTCGCGCAGCAGATCGGCCGGCAGGCTCGCCAGCGTGTGGCCGGCCAGGTCGCGCTCGAGCGCGATGATCTCGGTCATCTGCTCAACGAACCAGGGGTCGTAGCCGGTCGCCTCGGCAACCTGCTCGACCGTCGCGCCGGCCCGTAGCGCGTCGGAGACGGCGAAGATGCGGCCGGGCAGAGGAGTACCGAGTAGTCGGTAGTCGGTAGTCAGGACCGCTGAATCGCGCTGTTCTTCATTGATATTCTGACCACTGACCACTGACTTCTGACTTCCGAACCCGACGGCTCCAATCTCCAGCCCGCGCAGCGCCTTCTGGAACGCCTCGTTGAAAGTCGTGCCGATCGCCATCACCTCGCCGACGCTCTTCATCTGCGGGCCGAGGGTCGGGTCGACGCCGGGGAACTTCTCGAAGGCCCAGCGCGGGATCTTCACGACCACGTAGTCCAGGCTGGGCTCGAACGAGGCCGGCGTGACCTTGGTGATATCGTTCGGGATCTCGTCGAGCGTGTAGCCGACCGCCAGCAGCGCGGCGATCTTGGCGATCGGGAAGCCGGTGGCCTTGCTGGCGAGCGCCGAGGAGCGGCTGACGCGCGGGTTCATCTCGATCACCAGCGGCCTGCCGCTGCGCGGGTCCACCGCGAACTGCACGTTCGAGCCGCCGGTCTCGACGCCGATCGTGGTCATGACCGTCTTGGCCATGTCGCGCAGCCGCTGCAGCTCGCGGTCGGTCAGGGTCATCGCCGGCGCGACGGTGATCGAGTCGCCGGTGTGGACGCCCATCGGGTCGAGGTTCTCGATCGAGCAGACCACCACGAAGTTGTCGGCCCGGTCGCGCATGACCTCCAGCTCGAACTCCTTCCAGCCCAGCACCGACTGCTCGATCAGCACCTGGCGCACCGGCGAGGCGCGCAGGCCGCGATCGGCGATATCGCGCAGCTCGGCCTCGTCGCGCGCGATGCCGCCGCCGCTGCCGCCCAGCGTGAACGACGGGCGCACCAGCACCGGGTAGCCGATCCGCGCGGCCAGCACCAGCGCCTGATCGACGCTGGTGACGGTGTCGCCCTCGGGCACGCCCAGCCCGGCCGCCAGCATCGCCTGCTTGAACAGCTGGCGGTCCTCGGCCAGGTCGATCGCCTGGGGCGAGGCGCCCAGCAGCTTGACGCCGTGACGCTCGAGCGCGCCGCTCTTGTGCAGCTGCATCGCCAGGTTCAGCCCGGTCTGCCCGCCGACGGTCGGCAGCAGCGCGTCGGGGCGCTCGCGCTCGATAATCTTCTCGACGATCTCGGGCGTGAGTGGCTCGATATAGGTCGCGTCGGCGAACTGCGGGTCGGTCATGATCGTCGCCGGGTTCGAGTTGACCAGCACGACCCGGTAGCCCTCGCGGCGCAGCACCTTGCACGCCTGCACGCCGGCGTAGTCGAACTCGCAGGCCTGGCCGATCACAATCGGGCCGGAGCCGATGATCAGGATGGTGTGTATGTCAGTGCGCTTTGGCATTATGCTTCCTTAGATTTAACCACCAGGACACCAAGGCACCAAGTTTTCTGAGATTGGCGCATAGCTCATAGTGCTACAAATCCTTCGAGTCTTGGTGCCTTGGTGGTTAGCTTCGCTCAGCCTCCATCAGCGCCACGAACTGATCGAAGAGATACGCCGCGTCGTGCGGGCCGGGCGCAGCCTCGGGGGTGGTACTGCACGCTGAACGCCCGCAGGTCGCGCGCGCGCAGGCCCTCGCAGCAGCCGTCGTTCAGGTTCACGTGCGTGACCTCGACGCCATCCGGCAGCGACCCTTTGTCGACCGCGAAGCCGTGGTTGTGGCTGGAGATCTCGACCCGGCCGCTGTCCTCGAAGCGCACCGGCTGGTTGCCGCCGTGGTGCCCGAAGCGCAGCTTGTAGGTCGCGCCGCCCAGCGCCAGGCCCAGGATCTGGTGGCCCAGGCAGATGCCGAAGACCGGCTTCTTGCCCAGCAGGTCGCGCACCGCCGCGATCGCGTACGTCGCGGTCGCCGGGTCGCCGGGCCCATTCGAAAGGAAGACCCCGTCGGGATCGAGCGCCAGCACCTCGGCCGCCGGCGTCGCCGCGGGGACGACCGTGACGCGGCAGCCGCGCCCGGCCAGCAGCCTTAAAATATTCCTCTTTATGCCAAAATCGTAGGCCACGACGTGGAACGGGGGTTCAGGGGTCAGGGGCTGGGGTTCAGCGTGTTGAAGCCACTCCCTGATCCCTGATCCCTGATCCCCGATCCCTGGCGCCCAGTGGTACGGCTCGGCGCACGTCACGCGCGGCACCAGGTCCAGCCCCTCCATCGAGGGCGCAGCGCGGGCGGCCTCGACCAGGCGGCGCGCGTCGGGTTCGGCCGAGCAGATCACGCCGCGCAGCGCGCCGGCCTCGCGGATGTGCCGCACCAGCGCGCGCGTGTCCACCCCGCTGATGCCGACGACGCCATGCTCGCACAGGTAGCCGTCGAGGGACGCGGTCGCGCGCCAGCTGCTCACCCGTGGGCTGGCCGCGCGCACCACAAAGCCCGACAGCCAGGGCTTGACGCTCTCCTCGTCCTCAAGGTTCACGCCGGTGTTGCCGATGTGCGGCGCGGTCATCACGACGATCTGGCCGTGGTACGACGGGTCGGTCAGCACCTCCTGGTAGCCGGTCATCGCCGTGTTGAAGATCACCTCGCCGGCCCGCTCGCCGATCGCGCCAAGCGCCACGCCAGGCCAGGTCGTGCCGTCCTCGAGCGCCAGAAGCGCTGGTGTTCGCTGTGTCATCAGTCCCTTTAACCTTATGTTGATGTATTGTGTCGATTATACAATAAAAAAGCAAAGGTCGCGAAGCTGCCCGGCCCACACGCGCCTTTGCGTTCGATTGCTGCCATATGTGATCCGCGGAAAATGCGGATAATCGCGGATATGCTAATCTTACTATATCCGCGTGAATCCGCGCTATCCGTGGATCTTCAACTCCGCGGAAAATGCGGATAATCGCGGATAGAGTGCCTATGTTATCCGCGTGAATCTGCGCTATCCGCGGATCTTCAACTCCGCGGATAATGCGGATAATCGCGGATACGCTAATCTTAATGTATCCGCGATTATCCGCGCTATCGGCGGATCCTCAAACGCCGCTCCGGATTCAAAGCTCGTATGCCACCGCCGTCTCGTCACAGGCGAGCTGGAGCGGGCAGACGACGCAGTCGGTCCAGACCTTCTCGGGGAAGCGCTCCTTGTCGGTCACATGGAAGCCGAGCCGCTCGAAGAACGACACCGCCCGCGTCAGCGCGAAGACCGTCGGGAAGCCGCGCTCGCGCGCCCGCTCGACCAGGCCGCGCACGATCGTGGCGCCGATCCCGTAGCTGCGGTAGGCCGGCAGCACCGCCAGCGAGCGCACCTCGACCAGCGTCGGGCTCATCTCGACCAGCGAGCCGATGCCGACGACCACGCCGTTCAGCTCGGCCACCAGCCAGTGCGGCAGGCTGTGGCGGATCTTCTCGGGGCTGCGCGGCAGCAGGTGGCCCTGGCGCGCGTTCTCGTTCACGATATGCGCGATCGCGTGAACGTCCGCCTCGGTCGCCTGGCGCACGATCGGCGCGCCGGATGGCGCGGCGGTGATATAGACCTGGTCTTCGAAGACCCGAGTGATCATGCCCATGTTCCTTTGCAATATGCTCGATCGTTAGCAGGTTAGAACGTTCCAACGTTCCAACGTTCTAACGTTCCAACGTTTCAACGATCACGGTCCCGGCTCCCTGGCCCAGCCCCGCCAGGTTGGTGATCCGCGCGGCGCGCACGCCGGCGGCCAGCGCGGTCAGGGCCGCGCGCACCTTCGGGATCATCCCGCCGCTGATCGTCCCGTCGGCGATCAGCGCCTCGATCTCGGCCCGGCTGAGCCGCGGCGCCAGCGCCCCGCCGGCCAACACCCCCGGCACGTTGGTGACGAACACGACCTCTGCGTCGCCAAGCGCGGCGGCCACCGCGCCGGCGGCCTCGTCGGCGTTGACGTTGTAGGCGCCATCCGGGCCGAGCGAGATCGGCGCGACGACTGGCACGACCGAGGCATCGATCAGGCCGCGCAGCACCTCGGCGCGCACCGCCACCGGCGACCCCACGCGCCCCAGGTCGCCCGCGGGGTGCCGCGCCTTCTCGACGCGGATCAGCCCGCGGTCGACTCCGAGAGCCCTAGGGCGTCGGCGCCGGCCACGAGCAGCGCCGCGACCAGCCGGGTGCTGATCAGGCCGCACAGCACCATCTCGGCCGCCTGCAGCGCGGTCTCGTCGGTCACGCGCAGGCCGGCCACGAAGCGCGGCTCGCCGCCGAGCGCCCGCTGGATCGCGCCGATCTCCTTGCCGCCGCCGTGCACCAGCACCGGCGCGGGGCGCATCGCCGCCACCACGCGCGCCAGCTCGGCCACGAAGGCCGGGTCGTCCAGCTCGTTGCCGGCGATCTTGAGGACGAGCTTTGAGTTTTGAGTTTTGAGTTCTGAGTTCTGAGCTTGGACCTTCTGGGGGATCATATAGCCTCACCGGTTGTCTTGACGATCGACGTCAAGATGCGAATGATCTCTTCGATGCTGTCGAGTTCATTCGCCATCTCGATATTGACGATATCAGAGGCTTGTAAAAGCCGCAGCCAGTATCGTGTCTCTCTAGCTTCCTTCGAAGCTATTGCCATTTTGGCAAGAAAGTCTTTGCGGCTCTGCCCTGCCGTCGCCTCTTCGACATTTGCCCCGATACTCGTTCCACTTCTGAGCAACTGTTTGGATAACACGTACTCTCGTTGCTCTTGAAGCTTTGCATAGAGCCGAACGACTTGCAGCGCAAACGCAAAGCTCTTCTGTTGAATGATACTTTCCCGCATGCCATGCCTCCTACTTATCGTAGTGCCGAAACCCATTTCTGGGTTTAGCAGATGCATGTAACGAGATCGTATCGATACTCTAGCCCAAAACTCAAAACTCAAAACTTAGAACTCGTAAAGGCCCTCTGTCTCCGGCAGCCCAAACATCACGTTCATATTCTGGATCGCCTGCCCGGCCGCGCCCTTGACCAGATTGTCGATGCTCGAAACGACGATCAGCAGGCCCGGCTGCGCCAGCGTGAGCGAGATCGCGCACTGGTTGGTGTGGGCAGTGTGGGCAATGGAGGCGAGCTGGCCGGCCGGCAGCAGCCGCACGAACGGCTCGCCGGCGTAGGCCTCGGCGTAGAGCGAGCGGGCCTGCGCCTCGCCCCAGCTGTCGGGGATGCGCGCGTAGATCGTGCTCAGGA
Source organism: Candidatus Ribeiella danica (assembly GCA_016717335.1). Lineage (GTDB taxonomy): Bacteria > Chloroflexota > Chloroflexia > Chloroflexales > Roseiflexaceae > Ribeiella > Ribeiella danica. The sequence continues at coordinate 1,955,618 of JADKFS010000001.1, read as the reverse complement.
TGCCGCGCTTAATTGGCAGCAGGTATGGTGTGAAGATGATCTGCGCGGCCTGCCCGCCGGCGATCCGCGCAGCCTCCTGCTCCATCTCCCCGACGTGGCGGTGCGTGCGGCCGATGCTGTAGGGCGACAGGCTCTCGCTGACCTCGACGAAGTGGGTGTTCTGCTTCGGCGCGCGGCCAGCGCCGGAGACGCCCGACTTCGAGTCGACGATCACCGTCCGGTCGGTCAGCGCGCCGGCGCGCAGTAGCGGCGCCAGCCCGAGCAGCACGCTAGTCGGGTAGCAGCCGGGGTTGGCGATCAGCCCGGCGTCGGCCAGCGCGGCGCGGTTCAGCTCGGGCAGGCCGTAGGGCGCGGGCAGCAGCTCGGGCGCGGGGTGGACGTGGCCGTACCAGCGCTGGTAGTCGCCGGGGGTGTCGAGCCGGAAGTCGGCCGAGAGATCGATCACGCGCACGCCGGCAGCGCGCGCGCTGCGCCACCGTCGCCGAGACGCCGTGCGGCAGCCCGAGGAAGACCAGGTCGGCCTCGCCGAGCGGCGCGTCGTCGGGCGCCAGCAGTGGCGTGTCGAGCGGGCCGGGGAACACGTCGGCCAGCGCCTTGCCGGCCTGCGACTCCGAGGTCGTGAACACGACGCGCGCCTCGCGGTGGCGCCCCAGCCAGCGCAGCAGCTCATAGCCGGCGTAGCCCGTCACACCGTAGATGCCAACCTTGATCATCGCAGGCCCCCGTAGATACAAAAACCCCTGGACCCATCCGGTCCAGGGGCATCGTCACGATCTCTCGCGCCGGTCGGGCGCGGGTGCCACTTCTAAGCCCACGCCCTTACACGCCCTCTGGACCCTCGCGGGTCGGACGACGGGTGCGGCGGCGCAGCGTATTGAAGTTGCAAGTTCGATTGTTCATAACGGCGCTAATAATATATCCCTCGCGGGCTCTTGTCAAGCGCGATTCGCTCGCCTGATCGCCTCACCCCCTGCCCCCGCCCCTGCCAGGTGCGGGGAAATGAATATGGCGTGGTGGTGCGGTCGCTCCGCGACCGCACCACCACGCCGACAAGAATCCCCCTCTCCCAGGCCTGGGAGAGGGGGTGAGGGCCGACGTTGCACGAGCCCTGTGGCCGATCACGCGGGCGCGTCCGGCGGGTTGTGCGGGTGGCTGATCGCCGCCAGCACGCCGGCCCGGCCGACCAGCCCGACCAGCCGGCCGCGCTCGTCGACCACCGGCAGGCGCTTGATCTTGTTCGCCATCATCAGCTGGATGGCCTGGGCGATCGGCGTGTCGGGGCGGACGGTCACCACCGGGCTGGTCATGACGTCGGCGGCAGTGCGCCCGCTGGCCGCCAGCTCGCGCCCCTCCGGGCGGGCTCCGCCGCCGAACCAGCTCGCCAGCGACCGCAGCGCATTGGGCCGCACGCGCCGCGCCGCGCGCTCGAGCAGATCGCCGTCGGTGACGATCCCCACCACCTGGCCGGCGTCGTCGACCACCACGACCCGCCGCTTCTCGGTCTCCAGCAGCTTGTCGAGCATCTCGGTCAGCGGCGTCTCGCGGTGCACCGTCGGCACGTCGCGGATCATGATCTCGCCCACCGTCGCCGGGGCGCCAGTCGGCAGCTGCCACGGCTCGGCCGGGCGCTGGCGCAGCCCCTCGGCCACCGTCTTCAGCAGGTCGTAGCGGCTGACCATGCCGACCAGGCGCCCCTGCTCGTCGACCACTGGCAGCCGCTTCAGCTGTCGATCGGCCATCACCGCCGCCGCCTGCGCCAGCGGGGTCGCGGCCGGCAGCGTGATCGGGTCGGGGGTCATCAGGTCGGCGGCGCGGTGCGGCTGCGCGCTCAGCGAGGCGACCTCGGCCGCGCGCTCCGGCAGCGGCAGCGCGCGCTGGACGTCGACCGACAGGTCCATCCCGCCGCGCGCGAGCAGGTCGCCGTCGGTGATCATGCCGACGACGCGGCGCTGGGCGTCGACCACCGGCAGCGCCCGAAGCGCGCGGTCGATCAGCAGCGTGACGATCTCGCTCACCGGCGTGTCGGGCGCGACCTGCGCGATGTCGCGGGTCATCACGTCGGCCACGCTGAGCTGCGCCGGGAACGGGCCGGGGCTGCGGTGGCCGGCGTGCAGGATGGTGGCCGGCACGGTGCTGATCAGGCCGCCCTGGACCATCGCGCTGAGCTGCGGCATAGCCGCTCCACCCGGTCGGCCCGGTCGACGAAGACGATCGTGATCGGCAGGTCGCTGGCCAGCTCGACCAGCGCGGCGGTGTGGAGCCGGCCGTGCGCGCCAAACCCGGCCAGGCCGCGCACGGCGGTTGCCCCAGGCCACGCCCTCGTGGCGCAGGAGATCCAGGATGGCGAGGTACAGCGAGCGGTGCTGCCACTGGTCGCTCTCCGAGATGAAGATCCAGACCTGCTGTGCGCTCTGGCTCTGCTCCATCGGTTTTCCTATCAAGGGATGATCCGCGCCACGCCGGCGCCCAGGAACACGCCAACCAGGCCGAGGCCGACGCTGCCCAGGATGTTCAGCCCGGCCTCGAGCCAGCTCCCGCCGACCAGCAGCCCGTAGGTCTCGTAGCTAAAGGTCGAGAATGTCGTGAAGCCGCCGAGGAAGCCGGTGACGATCAGCAGCCGCCAGGCGGTGGCGAGCGGGATGCGCGTGGTGGCCAGCACCAGCACCAGCCCGATCGCGAAGCTGCCGAGCACGTTGATCAGCATGGTGCCGTAGGGGAACGCCGCGCCCCAGCGCTGCGCGGCCCAGATCGAGACCGCGTAGCGCAGGTTGGCGCCCAGCGCCGCGCCGAGCGAGATCACCAGGATCGTCGTCACAGAGCTGCTCCTCGGGATGGCGCTACGCGCCCATGCCAGCGCTCCGGCGATCGATCGGGATCGCCCGCGCCTGGCAGCCGCCTGCTCGCGCGGCTGAGACTCTTCGCGCATGCCCCCTCATTTCGTGCGGCCGGCCGCCAGCAAGGCGCCGCAGCGGCTATGATACTACATCTACGGGAGCGACCTGCGCGAGCACGCGCTCGAAATCGCCCAGCTCGAAGTAGCCCGCCCCAACCGTCAGGGCGTTGGCTGTCCCGGCGGCGACGCCGTACCGCAGCGCCTGCTCGAGCGAGAGGCCGCGGGTCAGGCCGTAGACGATCCCGGCGAGCGTGCAGTCGCCCGAGCCGACCGCGCTTTGGATCGCCAGCCGCGGCGGGCGCAGGCGCACAACCTCGCTCCGATCCGCCGCCAGGATGCCGTCGGCGCCCAAGGACACCGCGACGATCGTCTGGTGGCGGGTGGACAGCTCGACGGCCGCCTGCGCGATCTCGGCCGGGCGGTCCAGCTTCCGCCCGACCAGCTCGGCGAACTCATGCGCGTTCGGCTTGATCAGCCGCGGCCGCCCGATCTCAAGCCCGCGCCGCAGCGCCTCGCCGCCGCTGTCCAGGAAGCCAGGGACGCCGGCCGCGCGCGCGATCTCCAGCAGCTCGCCGTAGAACGAGCTGGGCACACCTGGCGGCAGGCTGCCGGACAAGGTCACGGCCGCGTACTGCGCGACGGTCGACTGGAGCAGCGCCTTGAGCTGATCGACCTGCGCGGGCGCGATCGGCTCGCCACGCTCGTAGATCTCGGTCAGGGTGTTTTGCTCGGGGTCGAGGATCGACAGGCAGGTGCGCGACTCGCCGTCGACCTGAACGAGCGCCGTCGCGATGCCCTCGCGCCGCAGGCCGGCCTCGATGAACTGCCCGCTGAAGCCGCCGACCCAGCCGGCCACGACCGCTGTCTCGCCCAGCCGCTGCAGGCCCCTGGCGACGTTGGCGCCCTTGCCGCCCGGCGCGGCCAGCACCTGGCGCGGCCGGTGGATCGCGTTGAGCCGGAACGGACTCACCACCACCGTCTTGTCGATCGCCGCGTTCGCGTTCAGGCATAGGATCATGGCTGCCCCTTGAGCGGCGCGCCGAAGCAGGAGCGCCCGCAAAGCAAAAGTCAGGTGCTGCTCTAAGAGCCGCGCACCTGACTTTGTCGCTCCCCAGCCGGGTTATTGTGGAGCGGGAGACGGGGTTCGAACCCGCGACCTGCACCTTGGCAAGGTGCCGCTCTACCAACTGAGCCACTCCCGCATCGCTACGGCCGGGATTATATCACAGCCTCCGGCAGAATGCAAATTCTGCCGGCCCGTGTTTTGCGGGCGGGGCCACGCTATCCCGCGGCTGCTCGCGCCTCGCCGCGCCTGGCCGCGCGCCGCCGGAAGCGGGGTAGAGCGCGCTCGTCACGGCGCGAGCGCCAGCACGCCGACCGTCTCGGCGGGCACGAGCACGGCATAGGCGCACTGCCCGCAGCCGATCCGCACCATCGCGGTGCTTGTCCAGAGCCCTCGACACAGAGCCCCCGGCGCAAGCGCGACCGCCTGGAGGTCCGCGTACGCGTTCCAGTCATGCTTCCCACAGTTTGGGCACGCCGGCCATGCCGGACGGACGCGCGTGAGCCAGTCGGCCAGCTGGCCCAGCTGCTCATGGTTCAACGACATGATCGCCACCTTCTTTCAGCTGCTACACAAAGGACGACTCGTCGAGCTCAGCCTGGCATTCCTCCGGATGTCGGGATACCGCTGGGCGGCGGCGATAGGATTCGGCTGTCATCATCCTGTAATCAAAATCATGTACGTAGCCGCGCTCTCGATGCTCTTATAAAAGCGGAATAGATGTGATTCTTATCTGGCGTGGTGGTGCGGTCGCAAAACAGCCGCACTACCACGCCAGATCTATTCCCGCTCCCCTTTTAGGGGCGGGGGCAAGGGGGCAAGATGATCCCCAGCGTCGCGGCTCCCCTTCTGGGGGGAGCTGGCGCAGGTGGTGGAGCGCGCGGGCTATGCCGCAGGGTACGGGGTGCTGCTGGGCAATTCGAGCTGGGCGGTCGACCAGGAGCGCGAGTATGTGCAGATGCTGCTGGCCAAACAGATCGACGGCATTGTCCTTGCCGCAGCAACAGTCGAGGTCACGGCGCTCGACGAGATTTTGGCACGTTCCAAATGGCCCTGGGCGTCATCAAGGGGCTCGTCCGTACGCAGCGCCGTGTCCCGGGTGATGTTTCGGCGATTGGCTTCGACAACATCAGCTACACCATCGCGATCATGCCCGAGCTGACGACGATCGCGCAGCCGATCGCCGAGATGGGGCGGGCCATCATTCAGCTGCTGCTCAGGCAGATCCACGACCCGGCCAGCACACCGGAGATGGTAGTGCTGCAGCCGACCCTGATCGAGCGGGAGAGCTGTCGGGCTGTGACGTCGGTATAGCGCGCCCCGGCGCTCTACCCACGCCGCCGGATCTCTGAGCGACAAGCGTGTGAGGAGTTGACCTTGGACACAATTCATGTTGTGCTCGCGCACGACCATCCGCTCGTCGGCGCGGGCATGCACATCTTGGAAGAGGCGCGCCACCTGTTCGAGGACCTCGCTCCCGACACGCTGCTGATCGAGATGTCGCTCGCCGACGCGCCGGATTTGATGTTGGCCGAGCCTGCGGCTCCGGCGCCGGCCGCGTCGCGCGTGTTCGTGCTGCGGGGCTACCAGAATCGGGCGTTTGTCTTCGGGCTGCTTGGCAATGAGTTGGCCGCAGGGCTGACGGAACAGGACGCACTCCAGGCGATCGCCGAGTCCATCCAGGCGCGCAGCGCGGGTGAGGCCGCCGGCCCCAGCCGCCGAATCGTGGCGAAGCTGCCCGCACGCCAGCTGGAAGGCGATGCCGCGGCGACGATCGATCTGACCGCGCGCGAGAGCGATGTCCTGCGGCAGCTGACCGCCGGAAAATCCGATCGCGATATCGGCGCGCACCTGGGCATCAGCGAGACGACCGTGCACTACCACCTGAAGAATGTCTACCGTAAGCTGGGCGTCAGGCGGCGCAGCGAGGCGATCGTCTGGGCGATCCGCTCGGGCTGGACAGAGTAGGCGATTCGAGGGAGGGGTGGGCGCGGCTTGGCCGCGCCCACCCCAGCAAATCACTATAGTGGGCCACTACACTGTCAGGTTTCTTACGGATATGCCATCCGGGGCCTCCCTGATACCGTACCCGGCGCCGCGTTGCTACACTGGCAGCACCGACGCAGAGTGTTCCAAGGTAGCGCAGACCAGAGATGCAACGGCTGTATCCGGCGGCTGGGCTGTAAGAATTGGTAGGATCTTACCGGAAAATCTTCCGAAAACTACCACTACTGGTGTTGCCCTGTGGTAGAAAAGAGGTTAAGGTATGCATTCAACCTCCTCTCGCGCTCCCCTCCCCCAGCCTGCTTGCCTGCGCAGTCGCGCCTGGGCGACCCCCGCGGCCCCCCCCCCGAAGCCCCCCCCCCCCCCCCCCCCCCCCCCCCCCCCCCCCCCCCCCCCCCCCCCCCCCCCCCCCCCCCCCCCCCCCCCCCCCCCCCCCCCCCCCCCCCCCCCCCCCCCCCCCCCCCCCCCCCCCCCCCCCCCCCCCCCCCCCCCCCCCCCCCCCCCCCCCCCCCCCCCCCCCCCCCCCCCCCCCCCCCCCCCCCCCCCCCCCCCCCCCCCCCCCCCCCCCCCCCCCCCCCCCCCCCCCCCCCCCCCCCCCCCCCCCCCCCCCCCCCCCCCCCCCCCCCCCCCCCCCCCCCCCCCCCCCCCCCCCCCCCCCCCCCCCGCCCCCCCCCCCCCCCCCCCCCCCCCCCCCCCCCCCCCCCCCCCCCCCCCCCCCCCCCCCCCCCCCCCCCCCCCCCCCCCCCCCCCCCCCCCCCCCCCCCCCCCCCCCCCCCCCCCCCCCCCCCCCCGGGCGCCCCCCCCCCCCCCCCCCCCGCCCCCCCCCCCCCCCCCCCCCCCCCCCCCCCCCCCCCCCCCCCCCCCCCCCCCCCCCCCCCCCCCCAACCCCCCCCCCCCCCCCCCCCCCCCCCGCCCCCCCCCCCCCCCCCCCCCCCCCCCCCCCCCCCCCCCCCCCCCCCCCCCCCCCCCCCCCCCCCCCCCCCCCCCCCCCCCCCCCCCCCCCCCCCCCCCCCCCACCCCCCCCCCCCCCCCCCCCTGCTCAATAGTGCGCGTTCGAGCTCAATGGCGAGGCCGATGATGGAACGTTCGCAGGGCAGCCTCCTCCCCCAAGGGTTTCGATACGAAGTGTATAAGACGGTGACCGCGACCGACGTCCACCTGTGGGCTGGGCTTATCGGCGAGCGCTCGCCCGTGCACGGCGAATCGGTGTTTGCGCAGCAGACGGCTATGTCGCGCCGTGTCGCGCCGGGCGCCTATCTGATCGGCCTGGTTGCGGACATCGCCGCGCGCCTGGCCGCGCGCGTGCCGCCGCCGGGGGCCAGCCTTGAGACGCTGCGGGTTCATTTCGTCGCGCCCGTGCTCGTGGGGACGACGCTGCGCGTGGTGGCGACCGTAGACGGCTGGGATTCCGCCACTGGTCGCTACTGGCTGGATATCCACGCGACGCGCGGCGATGGTTCGCCGGCCGTGCTGGGGTGGGCCTGGCTGCGCCTCCACCCAACGCTGCTGGCCGTGGCCTGAGTTTGCGCGTTGTGTGTGAGTGGAATAGAAGAAGCTACCTGAAAAGAAGCACGCCGTGCTGTCGAAAGCGGCTAGGCGCACGCTTTTCGCCCTTGGTCATTCGTCTTTCGCCAAGGGTGGCTGGCGTTTCAGACAGGCCCTAATAGAGAGGACAGACAGATGACGAATCAAGCGACATCCCTACCGATCGCAGTCCAGCTGTACAGCCTGCGAATGCTGCCGGGCAGCTTTGACGAGATGCTTGCGCAGGTCGCAGCGGCCGGCTTCACCGCGGTGGAGACGGTCGGCGACCATGGCTGCAGCGCCGACGAGCTGCGCGCGCTGTTGGACAAGCATGGCCTGCGGGTTATTTCGACCCACCTGCAGCTCGACGCGTTCCAGGCCCACACACGCGAGATCATCGCGTTTAACCAGGCGATCGGCAACGATACGCTCGTCGTTCCCTACATCCCCGCGCTGCGTGACGAAAAGCGCGCGCGCGTATTTCAGGAGACCGGACACCTGCTGGGTGAGCTCGCTCGGCGCTGCGAGGCCGCGGGCATGCGGCTGCTGTACCACAACCACAACTGGGAGATAGTCGAGATCGACGGCAGGCTGGCGATCGACTGGCTGTTCGAGAGCGCCGGGCCGGACCTCGGCTTCGAGCCGGACCTGGCCTGGATCGCCGCCGCGGGCGTCGACCCGCGCGAAGTCCTGCGTCGCTACGCCGGCCGGTGCCTGCGCGTGCATGTGAAAGACCTGGCGGCCAAGGGCGAGCGGCCGGAAGACGCGCTGCAGGGCGGCGTCGTCATGGCCGATGTCGGATCGGGCACGCTGGACTGGCCCCACTTGCTGCCGGAAGCCCACGCTGCCGGCGCGGCCTGGTACATCGTCGAACACGACAACCCGCGCGACCCGGTCGCGAGCGTCGCGCGCAGCCTGGCCTACCTGCGCGAGCAGCTGCCAGGCGCCCTGCGCGCCTGACAGGTGCCTCAAGCGCTGATGCTGCGTGGCGCTCCGGACGGCTGCCGGCCTGACACGCATCCATCGTGATAGAAGCGGCGATCGCGTTCTTCACCATGCTGGTCTTGACGCTCTTCGCGATCGTCCTGCTGCGCCGCCAGCGCGAGTCGTGAGAGCCAGCAGTCAGCAGTCGGCGTGATGCGGCGGTACCGCCGCATCACGCCGACTGCTAACAGGAGCATAGCTATGCAAACGCATAAACCATTGGTGCGCTGGAGCCTGTTTGCGCTCATGGCCCTGCTGGTGATCGTGATCGACATGCCGATCATCAGCCTGATCCTGAACTCGTTCCGCAGCACCTCGGCGATCCTCTCGTCGACCTCGTTGGCCCCGGAGGCGCCCTCGCTGGTGAACTACATCTACGTCGCCGAGCGCACCTCGTTCTTCCAGTACCTGTTCAACAGCCTGATCATGGCTGGCGGCGGGATGGCGCTGAGCATCCTGGCCGCCACGCTGGCGGGCTACGTGCTCTCGCGCTTTCGCTCGCGCATCTTCGCCGCCTACGGCACGGGGCTGTTTCTGGTGCAGATGTTCCCGATCCTGCTGGCGCTGATCCCGCTGTTCATCCTGTTTCGCACGCTCAACCTGGTCAATACCTACTACTCGGTGATCATCCTCTACACCGTAGCGCAGCTGCCGTTCGCCACCTCAATGTTCCGGGCCTTCTTCGACGGCATCCCGAACGATTCTTGATAAAGAGGAGTACACGTTATGCCACGACTACGAGTCGGAATCGTGGGCTGCGGCGAGGTGACGCAGATCATGCACCTGCCCAGCCTGGCCCAGCTGCCGGAGCGGTTCGCGGTGACGGCGCTGTGCGACGTGAGCGCGGCGGTGCTGCAGGCCGTCGGCGAGCAGTGGCGCGTGGCGAAGCGCTACCGCACCTACCAGGACCTGGTGGCGCAGGACGACGTGGACGCGGTGCTGGTGGCCAACCCGGACGCCTACCACGCCGAGGTCGCGCTGGCGTCGATCGCGGCCGGCAAGCATGTGCTGATCGAGAAGCCGATGTGCATGACCCTGCGCGAGGCCGACGCGATCAGCGCCGCCCAGGCGGCGGCCGGCGTCACCGTGCAGGTCGGGTATATGCGCCGCTACGCGCCGGCTTTTGTCGAGGCGGTTCGCCTGGTCCCCGAGCTGGGCGACATCCGCCTGGCGCGCGTGCACGACGTGCTCGGCTGGAACGCGCTGTTCGTCAAGGGCACCTCACAGGTGGTGCGCGGCGACGACGTCCCCGCCGACGTGATCGCGGCCGGCAAACAGCTGCGCGACGAGCGCATCAGCGAGGCGATCGGCGACGCGCCGCCAGACCTGCGCAGCGCCTACGGGCTGCTGCTCGGCCTGAGCGCGCACGATCTCTCGGCGATGCGCGAGCTGATCGGGATGCCCAAGCGCGTGCTCTCCGTAGCGCAGCGCCGGAACGGGCTGTACCTCTCCGCCACGTTCGACTACGGCGGCTACGTGTGCCAGTTCGAGACCGGCATCGACAACATCCCGCGCTTCGACGCGCACCTGGAGGTCTACGGCGAGAACCGCGTGCTGCGGGTGCAGTACGACACGCCGTATGTGCGCAACCTGCCGATCCGCCTGCTGATCACCGAGGCCAACGGCCAGGGCGGGGCGATCGAGCGCGCCGAGCTGCCGGCCTGGGGCGACGCGTTCGTGGCCGAGTGGCAGGCGTTCTACACGAATGTGGTCGAGCGGCGCGCGCCCAAGACGCCGCCGTCCGACTTCCGGCAGGACCTGGAGCTGTTCCGTGATATGATCGCCCTGATGCGCGGCTAGTGCGCCAGTAGGACGATCAGCGGATAAAACGGAACGGTTTGATCCGCGGATTACGCGAATATTGCGGATAGGTTCTACCAACGTGCGCTCAAGCAGGTACGATCACTGTAAAGGACGCGCAGACTGAAGCTTCATCTTTGTGCTCTTTGCGGATGGGTTCTTTGCATGAATGCGGATGAGTCTGAAGACACTTCATGGTCCCATTATCCGCGCTATCTGTGCTATCCGCGTATCGCATAAGAGAGGTTCTGTATGACACTGAAACCAGTCAAAATGGCGGTGGTCGGCTGCGGCAATATCAGCAGCATCTATTTACAAAACTGCCCCACCTGGCCGCTCCTCGACGTCGTTGCCTGCGCGGATCTGGACATGCAGCGCGCCGCGAGCCAGGCCGCGAAGTTCAACATCCCGCGCGCAATGGCCGTCGACGCGGTGCTGGCCGACCCGGAGGTTGAGCTCATTCTGAACCTGACCATCCCCGCCGCGCACAGCACCGTCGGGCTGGCCGCGCTGCGCGCCGGCAAGTCGGTGTACAACGAGAAGCCGCTCGCGATCGGCCGCGCAGACGCGCGGCTGATGCTGGACGAGGCGCGCGCGCGCGGGCTGCGGGTGGGCTGCGCGCCCGACACCTTCCTGGGCGGTGGGCTGCAGACCTGCCGCCAGCTGATCGACGCGGGCGGCATCGGCCAGCCGGTGGCGGCCATGGGCCAAATGCTCAGCCGCGGCCCCGATCACTGGCACCCCGACCCGGCGTTTCTGTTCAAGGAAGGCGCCGGCCCGCTGTTCGATATGGGGCCGTACTACCTGACCGCGCTGATCGCGCTGTTCGGGCCGATCCGCCGCGTGACCGGCTCGGCGCGGATCACCTTCCCCGAGCGCACCATCCGCAGCGAGCCCAAGCGCGGCGAGACCATCGCGGTTGAGGCGCCGACGCACATCGCCAGCGTGCTCGATTTTGCCAGCGGCCCGATCGCGACGCTGGTGACCAGCTTCGACGTGTGGGATCAGTACCTGCCGTCGATCGAGATCTACGGCTCGGGCGGCACGCTGGGCGTGCCCGACCCGAACACCTTCGGTGGCCCGGTGCGCCTGCGCGACGCCGGCGCCGAGACGGGGCGCGAGGTGGCGATCGCCCACGGCCATACCGAGAACAGCCGCGGCATCGGCGTGGCCGACCTGGCCTACGCGATCCGCACCGGCCGCCCGCAGCGGGCCAGCGGCGATATGGCCTGGCATGTGCTCGACACGATGCACGCGATCCTTGAGGCATCGGCGACCGGGCGGCACGTCGAGCTGACCAGCACGTGCGACCGGCCGGCGCCGCTGCCGGCTGGGCTGCCTGTGGGCCAGCTGGATACATAGTTGGACACAATCTCCAATCTCTCGCTATTGCAGTGTGCAGCCGGCAGGAGCCAGCCGGCAGTACGACGGATGACATTACAACGGCATCTCGTTCGTGCAGAGTGGCTCAATGGTTTTGCTCACAGCTATAGGCCCTAGACTAACAGACGGAGGGATCTATATGATAGAGCCAGCACTCGGCACCACGACGGTGACGCAGGTAGGCATCATCGTCCGAAATATCGAAGCGAAAGCGCGGGCCTGGTCGGAGATCCTGGGCCTGCCGATGCCCGAGATCATCGTTACGGATAGCTATGAGCGCGCGCGAACCGCATACGAGGGAAAGCCGTCGGACGCCCGCGCCAAGCTGGCGTTCTTTCACATGGGACAGGTGGACATCGAGCTGATCGAGCCGATCGGCGAGCCGAGCACCTGGAAGGATCAGCTCGACCAGCACGGCGATAGCCTGCACCACATTGCCTTCCAGATCCAAGGGATGTCGGAGAAGACGGCGTACCTGGACGCGAAAGGCCTCCCGCTCGTGCAGCGCGGCGAATACACTGGCGGTCGCTACGCGTACTTCGACGGCGGCCCGCAGCTAGGGGCGATTCTGGAGCTGCTGGAGAACGACTGATCGAATAGACGCCAGCATCTTGGCGTCGGCGAGCAGGCGGCGGATGTCGCCAGCACGCCGCGCGTCGCTGGATGCTCTCTGGAGGACACCAGGCTCCAATCACGATTCCCCGACGGCTTTATGCTGTATCACTGGGATCTGCCGCAGGCGCTCCAGGAGCGCGGCGGCTGGGCCAATCGCGACACGGTCGACGCGTTCGTCGCCTATGCCGATGCGGTCGTCGAAACGGGAACAGGGGGCTGACCATCCGCTCTCGCGGGACGGGGTGATTTGGAGGGGAAAAGCCCCCTCCAAGGCGCGGCAATCGTATCGGCGTGTCATCACCGCGAAAACAATCGTTGGCACGAGCACGCGGAGCAGAAGGAGGACACCAGTATGATACATACCGATGGCATCTGGTTCAAGGACGAGGCCGGCCGCGCGCTGCTGCTGCGCGGCGCCAACCTGGGCGGAAGCACCAAGGTCCCCAGCCGGCCGAACGGCGCGACCTATCGCCGTGAGCATTTTTTCGAGCACCGCGACGTGTCGTTCGTCGGCCGGCCGTTTCCGCTGGAAGAGGCCGACGAGCACCTCGGCCGCCTGCGCGCCTGGGGCCTGACCTTCCTGCGCCTGCTCGTCACCTGGGAGGCGATCGAGCACGCCGGGCCGGGCCAGTACGACGAGGAGTACCTCGCCTATATCCGGGCGATCGTCGAGAAGGCCGCCGAGTACGACATCCAGTGCTTTATCGACCCGCACCAGGATGTGTGGAGCCGCTGGACCGGCGGCGACGGCGCGCCGGGCTGGCTCTTCGACCTGATCGGCCTGGACATCACGCGCCTGGACGCGACCGGCGCTGCATTCACGCACCAGATACAGGGCGACCCGTTCCCGCGCATGATCTGGCCGTCGAACTACTCGCGGCTTGGCGCCGCGACCATGTTCACGCTGTTCTTCGGCGGGAACGACTTCGCGCCCGCGACGACGGTCGAGGGCGCGCCGATCCAGGAGTATCTCCAGCGCCACTACATCGACAGCATCGTGCAGGTCGCCCGGCGGCTGCGCGATTTGCCCAACGTCGTCGGCTACGACACGCTGAACGAGCCGGGCTACGGCTTCATCGGCCTGGCCGATCTGCAGGCCGTCGACCCGATGGTCTTCGCGGGGCCGCTCCCCACGCCGTTTCAGGCGATGCTGCTGGGCGCGGGCTATCCGCAAGAGCTGCCGGTCTGGGAAACGACGCTACAGGGGCCGAAGCAGATCGGCACGGCGCGGGTGAACCCTGATGGGCTGTCGGTCTGGCGCGATGGCTTCGGGTGCATCTGGAAGCAGAACGGGGTCTGGACCGACGAGGGCGGCGCGGCGCGGCTGCTGCGGCCGCACCACTTCGTGCGCGCGGCGGGCGGCACGATCGACTTTCCGAACGAGTACTTGAAGCCCTTCGCGCTGCGCTTCACCGACGCGATCCGCGCGGTGCATCCCGGCGCGATGATCTTCCTTGAGGGCGTGCCGCAGCGCGGGCATCCCCACTGGGGCGCCGGCGACCCGCCCAACGTGGTGAACGCCGCGCACTGGTACGACGTGCGCACGCTGATCACCAAGCACTACGATCGCGATCTCACAAACGACTGGAACACCAGGCAGACGATCACAGGCGAGCAGGCGGTCCTGGCGGCGTTTGCGGCGCAGCTTGGGGGCGCCAAACATGCCGGCGTCGAGGAGATGGGCGGCATCCCGACCGTGATCGGCGAGTTCGGCATCCCGTTCGACCTGGACGACAAGGTGGCCTACCGGAGCGGCGACTTCGCGACGCACGTCGCGGCGCTGGACGCCTATATTGACGGGATGGACGCCCATCTGCTAAACTATACAATCTGGAACTACACGTCCGACAATACCAACGAGCGCGGCGACATGTGGAACGACGAGGACCTGTCGATCTTCAGCCGCGACCAGCAGAGCGATGCCGCGGATATGAACTCGGGCGGCCGCGCGCTGGCGGGATTGGTGCGGCCCTACGCGCGGAAGACGGCCGGCACGCCCCAGCGAATGCGCTGGGATCTGGCGACTCGCACATTCGAGTTTACCTGGCGGCCCGACCCGGCGATCGACGCGCCGACCGAGATCTTTGTGCCGGCGGCCCAGTACCCCGGCGGCTACCGCGCCGAGCTCTCGGCCGGCAGCTATCGCCAGGAGCCGAAGAGCTTCCGCTTGCTGATCGAGACGGCAGGCCAGCGCGAGCCGGTGACGTTGCGGCTGCGGCCTGCGTAACCCGCGCAGCCGTGGGGCGGCCCCTCCGCGCTATGCCGCCCTGCGACTGCTGCGGGCCTCGCCGACCAGCGCATGAAACGAACGCCGCTGCGCCGGCGGCACCAGCATCACGATCGCGGCGAGCTGCTCCTCGGCGTAGTCCCAGTTCTCGATGGTCCGCGCGGCCTCGATCTGCGCGTATGCCGCAGCCCGCCGAGCGAGTGTGGACCTGAGCAGCGGTTGTACGGGGAGAGCGATCTGCGTTAGTGTGTTCATAGACTCTCCTGAGCGACGAATAGCGATGAGCCGCTGTGTTGTGCATGGCTACCGCTGCAAAGGGGCCGGGGGATTCGCGTGTTGCGCAACCACCTCGGTTGTGTCGGGCTGGCGTACAGCCACCACCAAAGAACCCCGGTAGCCTGTTCCGGATTGATCCGCGAATAACGCTCAGCTACTGATCCAGGTCGCGGCCACGCTGCAGGTTGTGGCTGGCATCAATGGCATAAATCTTGCACCCGATGCGGAGGGCAAGCTGCAAGTCGTGCCGTGTAGCTAGAGGTCGAAGCCGTATAGCTGTGAGCAAAACCATTGAGCCACTACGCACGAACGAGATGCCGTCGTGCTGCCATCCGTCGTACTGCCGACTGGGTCCTGCGACTGCCCGCTGCTGTAGCGGACGCACAAATAGTCAGCTGCGCACATCAAGTTCGCCGTGAGGGGGGGAGGACAGACCAATGCCATTTAACGATCGATCGCGCCTAGACCCATCCCAGGTCGAGGACCGGCGTGGCCGGGGGGCCGGTACCGCAGTGGCCATCGGCGGCGGTGGGCTCGGTCTGGTGGTGCTGGTGGTGGCGCTGCTGCTGGGCGTCGACCCGTCCAAGCTGGGTGGTCTGGTGGAGCCGCCGACATCGGTATCGGTGGAGAGTCCCAGCTCAACCAGTAGCCTGCAGGAGCAGTGCCGGACGGGCGTGGATGCCAACGCCCGTGAGGACTGCCGCATTGTGGGCTTCGTCAATAGCATCCAGTCATTCTGGACCGATGAGTTTGCTCGCCGGGGGAGCACCTACACCCCCGCCAAGCTCGTGCTCTTCACCGACGCAACCGACGCCGCCTGCGGCTACGCCAACGCCGCGGTGGGGCCGTTCTACTGCCCGAACGATCAGCAGGTCTACCTGGATCTAAGCTTCTTCGAGGAGCTACGCACGCGCTTTGGTGCCAAGGGCGGCTCGTTTGCCGAGGCGTACGTGCTGGCGCACGAGTATGGCCACCACGTCCAGAAACTCACTGGCGCGCTGGAGACGCCGGCTGGCGCGCGCGACACCGGGCCGACAAGCGCCGCGGTGCTGACTGAGCTCCAGGCCGACTGCCTGGCGGGCATCTGGGCGTACCACGCCACCGAGACCGGCTACCTGACGAAGGTGACTGACGCGGAGATCGCTCAGAGCCTGGACGCTGCGGCCGCTGTGGGTGACGACCGCATCCAGCAAGAGACCCAGGGCTACGTCTCGCCCGAGTCGTGGACGCATGGGTCATCCGAGCAGCGCCAGATGGCACTGAAGGATGGGCTGCAGTCGGGCGATATGGACACTTGCGCGACGCCGGGGACGTCGTAGCGGCGGCGACTCTCGGCGCCTGCGCTGGCTGCGCTCAAGTGCCTAAAGCTGCGCCGCTGCTCCACAACTGACCCGGCGCCAGAAAGACCCGCTCCGCCACAAAAGCAGAGAAGCGGCGAAGACGTCATTGTCTTCGACCGCTTCTCAATGCTGGTGCCAGGGACCGGGGACGATCCGGTGACCTCGTGTTTTTCAGACACGCGCTCTACCAACTGAGCTACCCTGGCCCTCCGGGAGTTTTGAGTTTTGAGTGCTGAGTTTTGAGTTGAGCCCGTACGAATTCAAAACTCAAAACTCATAATTCAAAACTCTTGCTCTGGTGGGCGATGACGGGCTCGAACCGCCGACAACCTCGGTGTAAGCGAGGCGCTCTACCAGCTGAGCTAATCGCCCGTAGTGGTGCCGAGGAAGGGACTTGAACCCTTATGCCCTTTCGGGCACATGGCCCTCAACCATGCGCGTCTGCCAATTCCGCCACCTCGGCACGTACGAACGGCATTATAGCCAGGATTCCGCGGCTTGTCAACTTTTGACCCCACCCCCTGGCACCCTCCCCTGGCAGGGGAGGAGGGATAGATCTGGCGTCGTGGTGCGGTTGCTGCGCGACCGCACCACGACGCCGACAAGAATCCCCCCGCTCCCGCGCGCGGGAGCGGGGGCAAGGGGGGTGAGGGCCGACGTTGGCATGAGCCCTGCGCGGCAGACGGGCGCGCTCGCGGAAGCGTGACGCTTGTGCTACAATGGTGCGTACGAGCGGACGCGAAAGGGTGGCTATCATGGCGCTCGCGCTGACAATCTTCATCGGCATGGTGGTCCTGGTGCTCGGCCTGATCGGGTATTTCCGCGACCCGCGCCGCGGTATGCTCGCGCTGTTCGGCACGCTCGGCGGCACGGCCCTGGTGAGCTTCTGGGGGCCGCAGTGGGGCGAGTCGCTGGCGAGCCGCTTCGTCGGCGGCGACCCACAGCGGATCACCTTTATCGTGAGCTGCGTGGTCTTCCTGTGGAGCGCGCTGCTCGTCGGCTACGGCAGCGGCATGCTGCTCAGTCGGCCGAAAAGCCTATCGTTCCAGCAGCGGCTGTCCAGCGCGCTGCTCGGCATCCTCAACGGCGTGCTGATTGTCGGCTACCTGCTGCGCTACGCGACCGAGCAGCAGACCAGCTTCGCGGCGACGGTGAGGAGCAACGCGGTGGCCCGCATCCTCCACGACGGGCTGCCGCTGCTGTTCCTCGGGCTCGCGGTCGTGGTCACGCTGGCTGTGCTGGTGCGCGGGGTGGCCAATCTGTTCGGCGGGCGGGCCGCGCCTGCCGCGCCTGCCGCGCCGCCGCCCAGCGCCGCCAAGCCCGCCGCAGCGCCAGCGCCCGCGGCCGGCGCCGCCAGCGCCGCGACCGAGCGGCGTATCGACGATCGCGGCGTGCTCGACAAGATCAAGCGCCAGTCCTAATTGGCGCTGTGCGCGTCTAGGATCACCCCCTACCCCTGCCCACTTTTGGGGTAGGTTTTTGTTCTTGCGCATTGTACTGCGGCAGATGACCCCACCCCCTGCCCCCTCCCCTTTGAAGGGGAGGGGGTGTGCCCTGTGGTGTTGTGGTGCGCTGCAAAGCAGCGCACCACAACACCACCACGAATCCCCCCTCTCCCAACGGGAGAGGGGGCAGGGGGTGAGGGCGCCAGCCTACTGGAACGAAATCGCCTGCTCTTTGAGCTGCGTCCCGGGCCACACGCGGATGCCGCGCTCGAGCCGGTTCTCGGCCCCGATCACGCAGTTGTCGCTGACGATCGTCCCGTCGGCCAGGTGGGCCTTGGCCCCGATCTGGTTGCCGCGCCCGACCACGCAGGCGCGCAGCCAGGCGCCCTCGCCGATCAGGTTGTCCTCCCAGAGCACCGCGGCCTCGATCGTCGCGTTGGCGGCGACCACGCTGCGCGCGCCGATCACGGTCGGCCCGATGATCCGCGCGCCCGCGCCGATCTGCACGCCCGGCCCCAGCACGATCGGCCCGACCAGCTGCGCCGTCTCGTGGATGTCGGCGCCGTTCTCGGCCCACACCCGGTCGGCGATCTGGCGGCCGCGGAACTTGTAGCGCACCTTGCCGATCAGGATGTCGTGGTGAACTTCCAGGTAGGCCTGCGGCTTGCCGACGTCGGTCCAGTACGCGCGCGAGGGGTAGCCGTACATGGGGTCGCTGGTCTGCAGCAGCACCGGGAACAGGCCGCGCTCGAACATGTAGTGCTGGAGCGGCGGCACGTAGCGGAAGACCTGCGGCTCGATGATGTAGGTGCCGGCGTTGACCATGTTGGTCGTCACGTCCTCCGCGCGCGGCTTCTCAAGGAACCGCCCGATCCGCCCGGTCGCGTCGGTCTCGACCAGGCCGAACGAGGTCGGGTCATCGACCGGCGTCAGCGCGATCGTGCACACGCTGCCGCGCTCGCGGTGGTAGGCCAGCATGGCCTGCAGGTCCAGGTCGGTCATAACGTCGCCGTTGAACACGAACGTTGTGCCGTCGAGCATGTGCTCGACGTTCTTGACCGCGCCGGCGGTGCCGCGCGGCTCGGGCTCCTCGACGATATGGACCTTCAGCCCGAGCCGCGACCCGTCGCCCAGCGCGTCGCGGAAGCGGTCGGCCAGGTACTGCACTGCCAGGACCACCTCGTCGATGCCCTGGTCGCGCAGGCTTTCGAGCATGTGCTCGATGAACGGCTGATTGACCAGCGGAATCATGGGCTTGGGTGTGTTGCAGGTCAGCGGACGCAGGCGCGTTCCCAGACCCCCGACAAGAATGACAGCTTTCATAATTCCCCCAATAATCATAGTTTTTGAATGTTGAGTTTTGAGTTGAAGCCGCCGAACTCAAAACTCAAAACTCAAAACTCTACTTCTCCAGTATTCGAGAACGTCGTGGAGCGTCTGCTCGAGCGGGATGCGCGGTCGCCAGCCGGTGTGCTCGTGGAAGCGCCGGCAGTCGCTCACCACGCGCGGCACGTCGGCCGGCCGCATGCGCGCCGGGTCGGGCTCCACCGCGATGTCGCGCTCGGACAGCGCCAGCAGCGTGTCGAGCAGCCAGCGCACGCTGACGCAGCGACCCGCGCCGATGTTGTAGGCCTGCGGCACCTGACCGCGCCGCGCCGCCAGCTCATACGCGGCGGCCATGTCGCGCACGTCGGTGAAGTCGCGCTCGGCCGCCAGGTTGCCGACGCGGATCAGCGGCTCCTGCAGGCCGGCCTCGATCCGGGCGATCTGCGCGGCGAACGCCGCGACGACGAACTGCTCGCCCTGACGCGGCCCGATGTGGTTGAACGGCCGCAGCCGGATCGTGCGGAGCCGGTGGCTGACGTGGTACTGGAAGGCCAGCAGATCCTGGGTGGCCTTGCTCACCGCGTAGGGGTTGACCGGCCGCAGCGGCGTGTCTTCGCTCAGCGGCAGGTCCTCCGCGCGCACCTGGCCGTAGATCTCGTTGCTCGCCACGATCAGCAGCAGCGGGTCCTGGCGCAGCCGCAGCACGGCCTGAAACAGGTTGAGCTGTGCGAGCGTGTTGTTGAGCAGCGTCCCGGCCGGGTCGGCGAACGATCGCGGCACGTTCGACTGGCCGGCCAGGTGAAAGACGACGTCGGGCCGGGCGCTCTCGAGCGCCGCGCTGGTCTGCTCTAGGTTGGCCAGATCGGCCACGACCAGCTGGGCACCGCCCGGCTGCTGGTCGCCCGACGGGTGGCGGGCCAGCCCCCAGACCTCCCAGCCGCCCGAGGCGAGCAGGTGCTCGGCCAGGTGGCCGCCGACAAAACCGTTGATTCCGGTAATAAGCGCGCGCATGGCGTTACTATAGCGGAAAGCCTATGAGCATGCAAGTACAGTGCCCGCCGGGGAGCTGACAGTTTTGAAATCCGTCTGTTTTGATTTCGCCCCCTACCCCCTCGCGGGGGTTTGGTGTATGGCGCAGGGATGCGCAGGATCACCCCACCCCCTGCCCCCGCCCCTGCCAGGGGCGGGGGTCAAACTGTCCGGCAGCGCGGTGGCGGCGCAGCCGCCACCGCGCTGCCGACCATAATTCCCCCTCTCCCGCTGGGAGAGGGAGCCAGGGGGTGAGGGCACCACGGGACCAGGCCCAGTGGGGCAGAGGGGGCGCGCCGCACATTGAAAAAGCCCCCTCTCCCAGAATGGGAGAGGGGGCAGGGGTGAGGGAAAACAGCGCTACCCGTCTTCGGCGGGCGGCGGGGCCTGGTCGAGCGCGGCAGCGGGGCCGGGCTCGGCGGGCGGCTGCGAGGCTAGCGGCACCGTGACCGGCGCGGGCTGCTGATCGGGCGACGCGCCGTTGCCGTTCAGCGCGCCGCTGCCGTTCTGGCGGCCATTGCGGCGCACGTTGACTGGCTCGGGCAGCGCGCGGGTGGAGAGCAGGCCGAACGGCCGCTCCTCGGCCTTGCGCGCGTCGGTGAACGGGTGCTCGGCCTCGACGCGGGCCAGGATCTCGTTCACGTCGATGTCGGTCAGCTCGTTGCGCAGGATCAGCGCCTCGGCAATTGCGATCACCGCCTCCTTGTTCAGCTCGATCATGCGCTTGACCTTGCGGTACTCATCGTTCAGGATGGCGTCCATGCGCCCCTTCATCTCGCCGCCGGCCACCGACTTCAGCAGCCCGTCCATGCCCATCGGCAGGTAGGAGATGAAGCTGTTGTCCATGCCGAAGGCGCCGATCAGCAGCGCCGCGCGCACGGTGGCCTGCTGCAGGTCCGAGGTCACGCCGGTCATCTGCACGCCCAGGAAGATCTCCTCGGCGGCGCGGCTGGCCAGCGAGATCTGGATGTCGTTCAGCTCCTCTTCCTTGGTCGAGGTGTAGGTCTCCTCGACCGGCTTGGGCGCGGCCAGGCCGAGCGCGCCGCCGTGGCGGATGATCGTCACCTTGATCAGGCGCTCTTTCTTGAGCAGCTTGACCATCGCGTAGGCGTGGCCGGCCTCGTGGTAGGCGATCCGCCGGCGGTCCTCGTAGGTCATATTGCGGATCGGCTGGCGCAGGCCCCACTCGTGGATCTCACGCGCGCGCGTGAAGTCCCAGTAGTTGATCGCCTGGCGCCCGTCGAAGTGCGCGTGGATGACCGCCTCGTTGATCACGTACTTGACCGCCACGGGCGTGTAGCCGATCGTGTCGGAGACCATGCGGTCCATCGGCATGGGCTCGTGCTTGACCTTGTTGAGGTAGTAGTCGATGATCTCCTTGCGGCCGTCGGCGTCGGGCCGGTCGACGGCGATCTTGCGGTCGAAGCGGCCGGGGCGCAGCAGCGCGGCGTCGAGCGTCTCGGCGATGTTGGTCGCGCCGATCGTCAGCACCGGCGGCATCTCGACCTTCTTCTTGATCAGGCCGGCGTTGCGCAGCAGCTTGCGCCACCACTTGACCTCCTGCGGCGGCGGGTCCATCTGCAGCAGCAGCTCGTTCAGGATGCCGGCGCCCATCATGCCCATGAAGCCGCCGCCCATGCCCATCCCGCCGCCGCCGCCGGCCATGTTCGAGTTGCGCGCCCCGCCGATCGCGTCGATCTCGTCGATGAACAGGATGCAGGCGCCGTACTCCTTGGCCAGCTTGCGCGCCTTGCCGTAGAGCATACGCACGCGCAGCGGGCCGACGCCGACGAACATGTTCTGAAACGAGGGCGCGCTGGCGTAGCCGAACGGCACGCCGGCCTCGGTCGAGATCGCCTGGGCCAGGTAGCTCTTGCCGGTGCCGGGCGGGCCGATCAGCAGCAGGCCGCGCGTGACCTCGCCGCCCATGTCCTTGAACTCTTTCACGCCCTTCAGCAGCGTCACGATCCGCTGGGCCGCCTCGACCACCTCGGGGTTGCCGCGGTAGTCCTTGAACGACACGCCGGTCTCGCCCGGCTTGACCCAGTAGGTGCGCCCGCGCCCCAGGAACCAGAAGATCGCGACGAACTGGATGATCGCCAGCCCGATCGTCAGCACCATCTGGAACACGAACATCAGCGTGTCCAGCACCGGGTTGCCCTGGGTCAGCCAGACGCCGGCGGTCGGCGAGACGTATTTCCACAGCAGGTACAGGCCGACCACCAGGAGCAGCGCGCGCCGGGCGAAGCGCCAGAGCCTGGTCGGCCAGCGCTCGAGGGCTTTGTCGAGCTTCTGGTCGATCTCGCGATCGAGCTCGTCGCGGTAGCGGCCGTCGGAGGGCGGGCGGTACGGTTCAAGCGCCATGGGCGGTCTCCGTTTCTCTCCCTAATCAGAGTCGTTAGCCGGTTGTCGTGTTAGGACGTGCAAACGTTCCAACGATTCGGTGGGCTACTGCCCGCCGCTGCTCTGGCCGAGCCGCGTCAGGGGCGAGTCGATCTCAGTAATCTTGCCGTCGGCGTCGGCGATGAAGACGATCGGGAAGCGGCCGCGCTGGTTCTGCAGCGTCAGGTCGACCGAGTAGAAGTACATGCTGCCGGAGTTGGCCTGGATGCCGCCGATGTAGTCGTAGTGGACGTACTTCAGGCCCATGCTGCGCTCGCTGTTCGCGCGCGACTGGAGCGTGGCCTTGGAGGCGCCGCTGGCGAGCTGCTGGGCCTGGTAGTCGGAGCTGAAGGCCTCCCACATCACGTCGGCGTTGAAGTTCTGCTGGCCGCGGATGAAGCTCTCGATCGCGCTGGTGGGCGGCAGCGACTCGGCGCGGCTGAAGGCAGGCGGGCTCTCTTTCGGCCCCCAGAGCATGAAGCTCATCCAGCCGATCACGCCGAGCAGCGCGACGATGACGAAGATGAAGGCGGCGTAGGGGCGCAGCGCCCGCCCGAGCACCGCCGCGCCGTAGAGCAGCCGCCGCAGGAGCAGCCGAATGGTACGGCGCAGCCGCAGCCAGCGGCCAGGCCTGGCGACCGGGGAGGGCGGGTAGTAGGGCTGCTGCGGGGTGGGGTAGGCTGGCGGAAAGGCGGTCGGCTGCTGCGATTCGCGATTCTGTTCCATCGTCATCACCCTGTGATTGGCGTATGAACGCACGACTCGCGCGCAAAGATCTGCGCGTGAGGCTGCCCGACGTAATGGTTAAAAGAGGTTCCCTGCAGTATACTTTATCGAGGAATGAAGATCAAGGAACGTTGAATAAGCGTACGATGAGAGCACGCCGTCTGGATGCATTGCGGCGCTACCTGGCCGGGTGGCGCCGGGCCGATATCGCGGCCGCGATCGTCCTGGCCCTCTACGCCGCGCTGGCGACTGTGACCCAGCTGGGCGCGAGCCTGGCCGGCCAGGGCCCCGACCCGGTCTGGGCGGCGGCGCGGCAGCGCGGCACGCTGCGCGTGGCGGTCGATTTCGGCTACTATCCGTTCTCGGGCCTGGTCGGCGGCCAGCCGATCGGCTACGACATCGACCTGGCGCGCGCGGTGGCCGAGAAGCTTGGCCTGCGCGCCGAGTTCGTCTCGGCCAACCTCGACTCGATCTACGACGATCTGTCCAACCACAACACCGACATGGCGGCGTCGGCGCTGCCGTACGCGCCCGAGCAGGGCTGGCGCGCCGGCTTCTCGACCTTCTACTTCAACGCCGGTCAGGTGCTGGTCGTCCCGGCGCAGTCGCCGCTGGCCGGCCAGGAGCAGCTGGGCGGGCGGACGATCGGCGCGCCGCTCGGGTCGGACGCCGACACCTACGCGCGCCGGCTGGCTGGCGGCGACCCGAGCATCACGCTGCGATCGGACTACGACACGGCCGCGGAGGTGCTGGCCGACCTGCGGCGCGGCCGGCTCGACGCGGCGATCGTCGACAACGCCTCGGCGCTGATCGACCTGGGCCACGCGCCGGGGCTGAAGACCGTCGGCCCGGCGCTGACGCTCGAGCCGTACGCGCTGGCCGTGCCGGTCGAGGCCTACCAGCTGCGCGACGAGGTCAACCGCGCGCTCGACCAGCTGCGCCGCGAGGGGTTCTTCGAGCAGGTCGGCAAGAAGTGGTTCGTGGATGCGTCGCCGCCCGCCGCTCCGTAGCGGCGCGCCGGCGGCGCTCGGATCTCCCGGCCCTCACCCCCTGCCCGTAGGCGTTACCGTAAC
Source organism: Candidatus Ribeiella danica (assembly GCA_016717335.1). GTDB lineage: Bacteria > Chloroflexota > Chloroflexia > Chloroflexales > Roseiflexaceae > Ribeiella > Ribeiella danica. The sequence continues at coordinate 1,931,528 of JADKFS010000001.1, read as the reverse complement.
GCCATATCGGCCCCACCCCCTGCCCCCTCCCCGTGCGCGGGGAGGGGGTTCGATTGATGGCGACGGAATGCGGCGCGCGAAGCGCGCCGCATTCCGTCGCCAGTCATATCCCCCGCTCCCCGGCGGGGGAGCGGGGGGAGGGGTGAGGGCATCCAGCGCATTGGAATACGCCCCGGCAGGGGCAGGGAAGGCCGCTCAAATGCGCTGCGCGTAGCGCAGCGCATTGCGGAAGATCGCCAGCCCGTCGCCCTCGCTGCGCCAGGGCTCGCGGGTCCAGCGCGGGTGCTGCTGGGGCAGGATCGCGTCCTCGGGGTGCGGCATCAGCCCGAGCACATTGCCGGCCGGGTTGCAGACGCCGGCGATCGCGTCGTCGGAGCCGTTCGGGTTGGCAGGGTACGCGGCCGCGCCGCCGTCGTGCGCGACGTAGCGCAGCGCCACCTGGCCGCCCGCCCGCAGCGCCGCGAGCGTCGCGCTGTCGCGCGCCACGAAGCGGCCCTCGCCGTGGGCCACCGGCACCTCGATCGGGCGCTCGATCCCGCGCGTGAATGCACAGCGGCTGGATGGGTCGGCCGCGAGGCGCACCCAGCGGCACTCGAAGCGGCCGGACTGGTTGTCTGTCAGCGTCGCTAGAAACGCTGAACGCTGAATGCTGAACGCTGAATGATCTTCTGAAGTAAGCGCACGATCGTTCATCGTTCTGTGTTCATCGTTCTGCGTTCCAGGCAGGATCCCGGCTTTGACCAGCACCTGGAACCCATTGCAGATCCCGATCACCGGGCGGCCGTCGGCCACGAACGAGTCCAGCTGCTCGCCCAGGCGGTGGACCAGGTCGACCGCCAGCAGCTTGCCGGCGCCGAGGTGGTCGCCGTAGGAGAAGCCGCCCGGGATGATCAGCAGCCCGTAGTCGGCCAGGCGCGCGGCGCCCTCGACGACGCGGTTGACGTGGACGCGATCGGCGCGCCCGCCCGCCAGCTCGACGGCTGCGGCGGCGTCCTCGTCGCGGTTGATGCCGGGTGCGCGCAGGATAAGTGCTTGTACCATCTACCACCTGACAAGGTGACAGAGTGACAAGGTGACAAGGTGGCGTTGAAGGCGTATTTCACCTTGTCACCCCCTCACCGGGCCACCTTGTCACGTCTAGCTGCCGCGAAACTCGATCTCGACCTCGCCGATCTTGATCCGGTCGCCCGTGCGCAGCCGCTGGGGCTGGCGCTGCGACAAGAGCGCGCCGTTCAGCAGCGTCCCGTTGGTCGAGCCGAGGTCGGTGATCGAATAGTAGTCGCCGTCGCGGTGGATGATCGCGTGGTTGCGCGAGGCGATCCCGCGGTCGTGCTCGGCCAGGTCCAGCTCGGGGTAGTGGTTTTGGCGCGGGTCGCGCCGGCCGATCCGCATCGGCATGCGGTCGAGCTTCTGTTCCCACGAGCCGCGCGGCGACGTGATCAGCAGGCGCGCGACCGGCGGCGGGCCAAGCGGGGCCCCGCAGCCGGCGCAGAAGCGCGCGCCCGGCTTGTTGACGCGCCCGCAGCGTCCGCAGGTCGGCCCGGCCGCCCCCGGCTGCGGGCTCACGGCGGGCGGCTGCGTGGGCTGGAGCGGCTGCACGGCGGTCGACGGCTGGAACTTGGCGACCGGGATTGTCGGCGCGGCCGGGCTTGCCACAGGCGGCTGGACTGGCGGCAGCGGCGCGGCGCGGGCGGTCGGGTCGACATATGGGCCGTCGAGGCAGTGCATCAGCGCCTGCTCGAGCTCGGCCATATCGCGGAAGCGCGCGTTGGGGTCGAGCGCCATCGCGCGGATGATCACGCCCTCGGTCTGATCGTCCACCGACGGGTTCAGCTTGCGGATGCCGCCCTGCGCCGGCGTCTGCAGCGGAATGGGCGGCATGTTCGTCAGCAGGTGCAGCAGCGTCGCGCCGAGCGCGTAGACATCGGAGCGGGCGTCGGTCTGGCCCTTGCCGTACTGCTCGGGCGGCGCGTAGCCGGCCGAGCCCATCGCGACGGTATCTTTCGACTTGCCGCGCTTGTGGGTCCGCGCCACGCCGAAGTCGATCAGCTTGAGCACGCCGTCGGGGGTCAGCATAATGTTCGACGGCTTCAGGTCGCGGTAGATGATCGGCGGCGTGCGCGTGTGCAGGTAGTGCAGCACCCGCGCGACCTGGATGCCGTAGCCGACGACCTGCTGCTCGAGCAGCGGCGCGTTGGTCTCGCGGATGCGGTCCTCGAGCGTCTGGCCCGGCACGAACTCCATGACCAGGGTCGGGCGGCCCTGGTGCTCGAAGCGGTCGGCGACCAGCGGCAGGTTGGGGTGGCGCAGCGACTCGAGCAGCGCGGCCTCCTGCTCGAACAGCCGGCGATTCTCCTCGACCTCGGCCGGCGGCGCGTCCTGCTGGGCGCGCATCTCCTTGAGCGCCCAGAGCGTGCCGTCGGAGAGCCGCTGGGCGCGGTAGACCGCGCCCATCCCGCCGCGGCCGATCAGCCCGATGATCTTGTATTCGCCGCGCAGGCCGGGCACGGTTGTCTCAGGAGCCAGGAGGTCGTTTAACGCGATCATGTCAGGCCACCAGCATGTCACAGGTCGCAGGCCGCAAGCGGGCGCCGGGTGTCGCTGCGGGCTGTCTGCGATCGGGGCGGAGTCGATCAGGCATCGTGCTCGTACAGTGTTCCTGAAATCTGTCTCGGGTTCTCGCTGGATGATAGACGACGATAGGCACGCGACCATCGCCTATTGTCTATCGTCTATGGTCATCAACCAGGCAGTTCGTCCCACCGAGCTGTGCTAGATTGTACCATACAGACGCGGAACCTGTGTGATAGGTTTCTAACATTGGCGGGGCTGTTGCAACGTCCGCGCGGCTGCGCCCCCGAACCCCCACGAGAGTGGCGATCCGGGGCATCACTCCTTGCAGTCGTACACGACCAGCTGCGCGTCGTACGCCGCGTCGCTGAGCGTCTGGGCGGTCCGGCAGCCGTGCCCCGCCACCCACGCGCGCTCGAGCGCCGGGAGCGCGCCCGGCCGCAGCACCAGGTAGTCGGGGCGGTAGCGGTCGGCGGCCCAGACCGCCGCCTCGTCGTAGCTCGTCGCCGGGGTGAGCTGGCGGGCGACCTCGGGCTGGATCAGCCCGCCGAAGTCGACGATTCGCCGCTCGGCGTAGTAGCCGATGATGCCGACCTCGAGCGCGCCGACGCTGGCGTCCGGCGGCGTGCGCTCGCGCAGCCAGAGCCCGGCTGCGCGGTAGATCGCCAGGCGCTGGTCGGGGTGCGTGACCTGGTAGCGCAGCGACGCCAGCTGCGGCGCGAGCAGCATGGCGACCAGCAGCGTGGCGGCGGCGGCGGCCCAGCCGAGCGCGGCCACGCGCCGCGCGGTATTGAAGATCGCTTCTCCGCCCAGCCCCAGCAGCGCGACGAAGCCCAGCGCGATCGGCCCGTAGTACCAGAAATAGCTGGTCACCCCGAGCGCGGTGTAGGCCGCCGCGTACAGCAGGCTCCAGCAGATGATCAGCAGCCACCCGCTCCGGCGGGCCAGCCCGGCGCACAGCCCGAGCGCGGCGACGACCAGGTGCGGCCGGTAGCTCGGCGCGCGCCAGTAGCTGTCGCGGACGAGCCGCAGCAGCCCGGGCAGAAATTGCTCGCTCACCGGCAGCAGGCCCTGGTGGCGCTTGGCCTCCAGCGTCGCCGGGAAGGGCGTGCCGAAGTAGGCCCAGGCGAACAGCAGCCACGGCACGAGCAGCGCCGCGTACAGGCCGAGCGCGCGCCACGGGATCGGCCGGCGCCGCGCGATCAGAAAGTGGCCGGCGCAGGCTGCCGCGGCGAGCAGCCCGTCGGCGCGCGCCAGCGCGGCGGCCGCCAGCAGGGCCGCCGCCCAGGCGTAGCGCTCGCGCGTGTAGGCCAGCAAGCCCAGCAGCACCAGGCAGAGGTAGAGCGCGGTCTCGGCGCCGATCGTGCTGGACAGCATTGGGGAGAGCGGGTAGAGCAGCAGCCCGACCGCGCCGGCCACCGGCGTCTGCCAGGCCTGCCCCAGCCACCAGATCGCCAGGCCGCCGATCGCCAGGCTGGCGGAGGCGATCAGGTTGCTTGCGAGCGGAATATCGGCGCCGGCGAGCTTCGCCAGCGCCAGGATGGCCGCGTAGAGCGGCGTGGTCGTGCTCAGCACGCGCTCGCCGGCATTGTAGACGAACCCTGAGCCGCGCGCGAGGTTTTCGGCGTAGCGGTAGGTGATGTAGGGGTCGTCGTACCCCCATCCGCGCAGGAGCCCGAACAGCCCGGCGGTCACGGCCCCGGCCCACACGAGCGGGAGGTATTTCAGCAGCCTGACGCTCGGCGACTCGGCTGCGAGCGTGTAGTTAGCATCCACAGCACCCTCATCGTATGGCGCGCGCTGGCGCTTTGTAAGCCCCTCAGCGGCCGGCCGGGGTCAGGTAGGTCGTGAAGCACTGGTGCTGCACCTGCAGGCGATGCTGCCCGCCCGCGAGCGCGACCCGCACGCCCCCCGGCACTCCGACCACGCCAGGGGCAAGCGGCGCGCCATCGCGCCAGATTACGACGCCGTCTAGCGTCAGAACCGTGGCGTCGTCGTTGTACGGCACGAGCGCCTCGCCCTGCGTGCCGCCAGGCGCGTCGAGCGTGAGCAGGTTCGCCCCGCACTGGATGGCCTCCCAGCTGGCCTGCAGCGCGCCCGCTCCCAGCGGCAGCGCCCCCGCGACGCGCGCCAGCCCGCCCGGCTGCGGATGCAGCGCCCAGGTCTGCGGGTCGATCCGCCGGGCCCCCAGGACGTAGGTGGTCAGAAACCAGGTCGGCGCGGCGCCCCAGGCGTGCGACAGGCTCTCCTGGTAGGTCTTGTCCGAGTTGAAGCGCTCCCACCAGGTCGTCGCCCCGCGGTCCAGCAGGGAGCCGTAGTACCGGCGGATGATCTCGTTGGCGTCGGCGATCCGCCCGGCGCGCCCCAGCCCCTCCAGCACCCAGAACATGCCGTAGATATCCACGTTCGGCGTGGTCGGGTCGGCCGAGAGCGAGGCGACCAGCTCGTCGGCGATCCGCTGCCGATCCTGCTCCGGCGCGATGTCGAAGGCCAGCGCCCATGCCTGGGCGTGCGGCGTCGGCGGGAGCGGCTTGCCGTCGAGGATGCTTGAGATGTAGCGGCCCTCGGCGGGAAGGTACAGGCGGCTGTTGATCGCGCGCTTGAGCGCGTCCGCCTTCTGGCGCCAGGCCGCGCCGCGCGCCAGGTCGCCCACGCTGTCGGCGATCCTGGCGGCCGAGCGCAGCGTCTCGTAGTAGAGCGCGTTCAGCGCGGTGGACTGGCCGTAGCGGCTGTAGAACGCCGGCCAGTCCACCAGGGCGGTCCGCCACCACTCGTCGTAGGGCAGGTCGAGCAGGCCGCTGGTCGCGTTCTCGCGCTGCTCCAGGCTCTGCATGAGGCTGCGCAGCGGCGGGTATACCCGCGCCGGCAGCAGCGCGTCGCCGGTCCGCCGCTCGTAGTCGCTCAGGCTCTGGACCCACAGCATCCCGTAGTCGATCAGGTGCGTGTCGCTGCCGTTGGGGGCGAGCGCCGCGGCCTGGCCGTCGACGATGCCCTCGGACATCAGCCGGAGCCCGCGCGCGAGCAGCTGGCTGTCGCCGAAGGCTGCCTCGTTGACGTGATCGTCGACGTAGGCGTCGCCCCACCACTGGCCGCGCTCGCGCCACGGGTCGGCGTAGGCGTCGGTCATGTTCGGGTACAGGGTGTTCACGCCGACCTGCCAGATCCGGTCGAGCAGCGGGTCGGAGCTGCTGAATCGCCCGCGCGGCTCGACCGGGTAGCGCTCCTCGCTGACCTGCAGGTTGGACAGGCGAACCGTGCCCGGCCCCCAGGCGGCGATCAGCAGGTACCGCCCGGCGCGCGCGTCGATCGTGGTGATCGCGCGCGTGCTCCCGTCCAGCGCCCACGAGTCGGTCTGGTTCCACTCGGTGTGCAGCGAGCCTGGGTACGGCAGCGGGCGCGTGCCGCGCCACAGCCGCTCATCCCAGCCCATGTCCACCAGCGTGCCGGCCGGCCCGCTCACGCTCGCGGAGACGCGGCCGTGGACGACGCGGCCAAGGTCGAGCACGGCGTACGCGGGCGTGCTCTTGAAGGTCAGATCCACCCCGCTGGCGTAGGAGACGGCAACCGCGCCGGGCTGCGCCACCGGCTCTGCCAGCAGCACCCGCCGCCCGGCGCTGCTGCCCTGCTGGATCGGCAGGTTTGGCCCGGCGATGCCGCTGCGCGAGATGCTGAAGGTGATGCCCTGCGGCGGGCCGCTGAACGAGAGCGCGTGCGCGCCCGCGGCGATCGGCCGCGACGCGACGAGCACATCCGGCCGGCCGTCGCTCGATCGCCAGCCGAGCGCCCCGCCGTCCAGCCTGATCGTCTGGGCCGTCGCCGCATCCGGCACCGCAAGCGTCTCGACGGTCAGCGTGGTGTCGGCCAGTGCGGTGAGGCTGATCGACTGCGCGCCCGCCGCCGCGATATCGGCGATCGCCCGCCCCGGCGAGAGCGCGCCGACCTCTCGGACGACGGCGGGCATCGGGATATTTGCCAGCTGCGCGATCGAGCGCGGCTGGTCGATCGCCTGTGTGGCCGCGGCCGCGACGGCGCTGGGCCAGCCCGCGTCCGCGAAGTCCGGCTGGTTCCAGCGCTGCGGCAGCTGGCGCAGGTCGAGCAGCTCGGTCGGCCCGATCAGCCGCCAGGCGTGCACGGGGGCGGCGTCCTCACGCCACGCAGCCGAGCGCAGGGCTTTCCAGCCGGCTCCGCTGCGCGCCGCCACTAGGTCGCCTTGCTGAATGTGCGCCTGGAGCGACGGCGCGGTCGACTCGGAGCGCCGGACGTTCGGCGCCCACTGCACCAGCACCGCGATCAGGTGCTGGCCGGCGCCGAGCGGCTGGAGCGGGTAGACGTCGTACTCGTGCGTCTGCCGCGAGAAGCGCGCCGGGCCGCGCCCGAGCCAGGCGCCGTCGAGCCAGACCTCGTAGCGCGTGTCGGCGAACAGCGCCAGCGTGGGGGCGCTGAGCGGCGCGGCCAGGCTGAAGCTGTGCCGGAACAGCGCGACCTCGCTCGCGGCCGGCGGCCCGGCGTGCGACCAGATCGGCGTGTCGATCGCGAAGCGGTCGATCCCGAGTATCAGCGGGAGGTAGATCGTGCCGCCGGCGCTCGTTTGGGCGCGTGAAGGCTCCCCCACCGGATCGCCGCGGCCCTGCCGCCCAATCGCGGCGCCGCCGCGCCCGGCCGTGAGCGCCGGCACGAACAGCAGGGCGATCAGCAGCAGGCGCGCGGCGCGCGCCTGCCGTCCGGGCGGGCGGCAGGCAGATAGCTTCATTGCAGCACAGTCACGTAGATCGGGTCGAAGCGCACCAGCACCACGTAGTCCGTGCCGTTGGGAATGGCCGAAACCGGGTTGCCATAACGATCGACGGCTGCGACAAAGCTGGCCTGCGGGATCGAGATCGCGAGCGTCTGGTCCTGCTTGGCCCAGACGGCCTGGATCTGGCGATCGCCCTTGTTGTAGGCGTAGGCCTCCACGCCGTTGCCGTAGTCGATCGGCGTGGGCGAGCCAATCGCGCCGGTGATCTGGGAGCTGAAGACCTGGAACGCGCGGTAGGCCGGCGTGGGGTTGTAGTTCGCGTCGGTCAGGCCGCTGTAGCGCCAGCCGGGGCCATTGATCGTGAACCAGGTGATCGCCTGGACATGCTCGGAGAAGGCCCTGGTGAACGCGCGGACCAGGTACATCGCCTGCATCTCGTAGAAGGCCGCGTCGGGCGGCGGGCAGGCGGTTCCGCAGGGCGTGAGGTCGGTCGCCAGCAGCGCCGTCTCGTTCAGAAACAGCGGCTTGTCCACGTTGTACTGCTGCATGATGTTTCGGAGGAAGCGCGCCTTGCCGGCCGCCAGGCCGCCCCAGCTGTCCCACGGCCCGCCCAGCCCCAGGTCGGCGTCGACGACGGCGTGCGCGTAGTGCGAGTAGGCGTGATACGGCACGATGTCGAAGTATGGCGCGGCGCCGGCGGCGAGAATGCCCTGCAGAAACAGCTCGGGCCGGCCACGGTTCGGCTCGGTCGTGTTCGGGTTATCGAGCAGCAGCCCGCCGATCCAGATCTGGGCGAGCGGGTCGGCCGCGCGGATCGTCGGGACGACCGCCTTGAGCATCTCGCCGTAGGTGCGCCCGCCGTAGTAGGGGTCTTTGATATCGCCCCAGCAGCCGTAGCCGTTGTCCGGCGGCACCAGGCGCGGGTCGACGTCGATCTCGTTGCCCAGCTCCCAGTGGTGCACGTTGAACTCGGGCGCGCCGTAGCGAGTCGCCAGCGCGCTCATGAACGCGGCGAACGCGCCGAGCTTATCCGCCCGGATGGCGCCGCACGAGGTCGGGTAGGGGATGTTGATCGTCGCCCAGTGCGGCGAGTCGAACACGACGACCTCGGGCTTGATGCCGTACTCCTTGAGCTTGCGCGCCTCTTTCTCGAAGCCGGCCAGCCTGCCCCAGTTGATCGGGCCGCCCTCGGTGGGCTGCAGCAAGCGCCACGAGATCGGGGCCACGCGCGCCCAGCCGACGTTGAGGTCGACCGTGCGGGTCAGGATCAGCCCGCCGGTGATGCGCGGGTCGGCCTGCACGCCCAGCGGCGACTGCCAGGGGTAGTTGTTCGCGACGAGCGGCATGTACACCGTCGTCGCGCCGTCGCCCGTCGCAGCTGCGGCGGCCGCGCTGGTCGCGGCGGTCGCGGGATGCTCGTCGCTTGCGTGCGCCGGCGCATGCGGCGCGGCCGACGCGCCCAGGAGAACGACCAGGACGAGCAGGAAGCCTACCAGGGGATTGCGGTTGCGCTGGAGCAGTGTTGATAGCATGGTTTCTCTCACGTATAGGCTGACACGGTGGACGTTTTGGCGGCCCCCCCGCTCCTTCCTTTGGGGTAGGTTTGTTGCGGAAGCGCGTCCCGGTGTACCGCAGGCCCCCGCCCCCCTTTCGCCTCGCTACGGCAGCGCCGGGATTGTTGGCGGGTACCGGGGGTAGGGTGATCGGGCCCATCGCTGAGCTATAAACGAAACATCTCTCCCAGAGCGCCTGTTCCCGTTCCTATGATGGTCGGGAGAAGGGCGAATCAGCTCGTCGGCAACGACGCATAGAATGACCAGATCGTCTGGATCGAGATCGCGTTCAACCAGATCAGGCCGGCCACCAGGCCGAGCAGGCTGGCGCGGCGCAGCCTCGCGGGCGCGAGCGCTCGGACGCCGCCCACCACCGCGAGGGTGGTGGCGATGATCGCGGGAAAGGTGTAGCGCGCTGCCGGCACGATGTACAGGTCGTCGAGCAGCGGCAGCGGGCGCAGGATCGTGTTCGCCCACACCAGCAGCCCCACCAGCGCCAGGAAGACGATCGCCGGGCGCTGGGATGGGTCGCGCTCGCGGCGCCTGAGCAGCCAGGCCAGGCAGCCGAGCAGCGCGAGCAGCGCCACGCCGCGGGCGATGTAGCGGACGATCGGCTGGTTCAGCCGGACGTTGTTCCACGCGAACGATTCGACGAAGCTGTCGATCGCCGGCTGGACCAGGATCGGGATGGCGAGCGCGCCGAGCCGCTCGGTGTCGAGCAGCGCGGCGAGCGATTGCGACGGCGAGCGGTGGATGTACTGCTCCAGCGCCTGGTCGAGCCAGTGGCGCAGGCGCGGCCAGCCGTCCTCGGCCGAGGGGTTGCGCACCAGGTTGGCGAACGGGCGGCCGGCCCAGGTTCCGCTCTGGGCCGCGGCGTCGCCGAAGGTCGGCGGCTGGCCGGCCGGGAACGCGCCGTCGACCAGCAGTGCGCCGTCGAGGAACAGGCGCGCCGGGCCAGGCGCGCCGGCCGGCGCGCGCGCGGTGACGATATAGTGCAGCACGCCGGCCTGCTCCGGCACGGCCAGGGTCCACGCCACGAACGTCGGCGTAGTCGTCGCGCTGATCGGCTGGGTGAGCTTGGTCATGCCGGCCACCTGGGCCGCGGTGTACTCCAGCCCGATCGTGGCGACGACAGCCGGCCGGTCGGCCCACAGCCAGCCGCCGGCCGTCACCGTGTGCCCGGCCAGCCGCGGGGCGCGCGTGCGGACGATCGGGTTGATCAGCATGCGCGTGCGGCCGCCGGCCGGCGCCTCCAGCAGCAGCGCGCGGCTGCCGAGCGGCGCCGCCGCGGTCTCGATGCGTGTCGCGCTCGCCTGGGCGCTGTCGCTCACGCCGCGGTACCAGTAGGCCGCGTCGCCCCAGCCGAAGGTGAGCGCGAGCGCCGCGCCGACGGCGGTGGCCGTGGTGAGGGCCAGCCAGCGCCAGCGCCACCTGCGCCGCAGCCAGAACGCGATCAGGATGACCAGCAGCGCCAGCGGGAGCGCGATCGCGGCGGTATTCTTGGTGAGCGCCGCCAGCAGCGCGGCGCCGACGATCCAGGCGGCCCGGCGCCAGGTCAGGCCGGCGCGGATCGTGCGCACGGCGCCCCACAGGAACAGCGAGAGCACCGCGACCGCACCGACGTCGTTGTTGACGGCTGTCATCAGGTCGACGAACGGTGGGATGAGCGCCATCGCCAGCGGCGCCGCCCAGCGCAGATCGTGGCCCGGCGGCGTCAGGTCGGCCACCAGGCCGGCCGCGATCGCGATCGTCATGAGAAACAGGATCAGCGAGACCGAGCGCGCCAGGTACAGCTGGCTGACCAGATCCAGCTGCCGCGCCGCGCGCAGCGGCAGGCTCACCAGCAGGTAGTAGGCCGGCGGGTGGCCCAGCTCGGAGATGCCGACGTTGATGCCCGCCGCTTTGGCCTGTAGGTTCGGCTTGGGCAGGTTCCAGTAGAAGCGGTGCTCCAGCATCGTGGTCGCCAGCTCGCGCCGCATGGCGCGGTCCTCGTCGCCGGGCTGCGGCAGGCCGGGCCGGTTGGCGATCAGCCAGGCGTACTCGAAGTGGGTCGGCTCGTCGTAGTGCTGCCAGGGCGGCAGCAGGCACAGGTAGATCGCGCCCTGGCACAGCGCGATCAGCAGCACCAGCGCCAGCCGCACGCGCCCGGCGTCCGGTCGCGCGGCGGCCCGCTCGACCAGCGGCGTGGCCGGCGCGGCGTCAGGCAGCCTCGGGCGCGGCAGCGATGTCGGCCGCGCCATACTAGTAGGCCCCCTGCCCGCTAAGCACGATCAGCACCGTCCGAGCCAGGATGCGGATGTCGAGCAGCAGCGAGTAGTTCTGAATGTAGTACAGGTCGTCGGCGGTGCAGAGGTGCTGGTGCTCGTAGCCGCGGCGGTGGATCTGCCACCAGCCGGTCATGCCCTGCGGCACGGTGAACCGGCTCCACTGCCACGGCTCGTACTCCTCGCGCACCACCAGTGGCAGCTCGGGGCGCGGCCCGACCAGGCTCATATCGCCCTTCAGCACGTTGAGCAGCTGCGGCAGCTCGTCCAGACTGGTGCGGCGCAGCCAGTGCCCGACCGGCGTGATCCGCGGGTCGCCGGGCTGCTTGAAGCGCAGCTTGCCGTCGGGCTCGCGCATCACCACCTCGCCCCAGCGCTGGTCGGCATCCTGCACCATCGTGCGGAACTTATACATCTGGAACAGCCGGCCGTTCTCGCCCAGCCGCTCGGCGTGGTAGATCGCCGGCCCAGGTGTGTCGCGGCGGATCAGCAGGGCGATCACGCCCATCACCGGCGCCAGCACGACCAGCAGGATCGCGCTGACCGCCATGTCGAACAGCCGCTTGGCGATCCGCGCCTCGTCGCTGATCGCCGGCACCCGCAGCCCGACCACCGGCAGGCCCTCGAGGTAGTTCACGCTGGCGCCCATCACCGCGAAGTCCAGGAAATCGGGGACCAGCCGGATATGGACCGGCGCCGCCTGCAGCTGCCGCACCAGCTGGACTGTCGCGGGGTGGGCCTCCAGCGGCAGCGCGATGATGATCTCGTCGATCGCATGTCGCTCGATGATCGCCGTGGCGTCGTCCAGCGTGCCCAGGATCGGCCAGCCCTCGGCGTCGCTGCCGACCAGGCTCGGGTCGAGGTCGACGAACCCGACCACCGGGCCGGCGCCGTTCCACTGGGCCATCAGGCCATGCGCCAGCCGCAGGCCGTTGCGCCCGGCGCCGGCGATCAGCACCCGGTGCGCCTCGGACCGCCCGCCCTGCCGCCGGACCAACAGCCGCATCACGCCGTAGAACAGCACCAGCGCCACCAGGTCCATCAGCACGAAGTAGATGAAGTAGAGCCGCGAGATCTCGCGAAACGAGAGGAACAGCGCGCCGGCGAACGTGAGCGAGGCCAGCCCGACGGCCGTGACCAGCCGCCAGAGCCCCTCGATCAGCTGCCCGTTCCGCACCAGCCGCGGCGTCGAGAAGATCATCTGCATCGTGAACCAGATCACGCCGACGAGCAGGTACAGCGAGATCGGCACCAGGTCGTTCCCCGGCTCCAGCGGGCGGCCGAGCGGCAGGCGCTGCCGCACGACCATCGCCAGGACGAGCAGCCCTTCGGTGATCAGGATGCTGCCGATCATCACCAGGACATCCAGATTGGTTGTCGTTCGTGGTTTCATAGGTCAGCTTCACCTCTCCGACATACTCGCCGCGTGCGCTCGATCCGTGCCGCTGGCGGCTTCACGCGCGGTGAACGCCATCCGGCAGGTGAGGGCGTGCAGCGATCCTGCTGCGGGTCGAGGTTTGAGCGCCTATGGTTGCGACGGCGTCGACGGCGGCAACCGTAGGGCTGGCGCATCCGCGTCAGGCGACGGCGGAAGCGACCGGCACACGGCGATCGTGTGTGGCCGCAAGGTCTTCGTACAGGCGCTCGACCGCGTCAATCATGCGATTGGCGGTTCCATGTTCCAGGTAGGAGGTGCGGCCGGCCTGCCCGAGCCTGGCGCGCCGCTCGTCCGAGCGGGCCAGGCCGCGCGCGGCCGACGCCAGGGCGCCGGCATCGCCGGGCGGCACCAGCAGCCCCGCCACGCCGCGGAGCAGGTCGCGCGTGCCGACGACGTCGGTCGCGACGACCGGCACGCCCAGCGACATGGCCTCGAGCGGCGCCAGCGGCAGGCCCTCGTAGTCGGACGTCAGCCAGAACATGTCCAGCGCGGCGATGATCTGCGGGGTGTCGTCGCGGTGCCCGAGGAAGCGGCATGCCTCGGCGACGCCAAGCTCCGCCGCGTAGCGCCGGGCGGCCTCGGCCAGATCGCCACCACCACACCAGACGAATCGCGCGCCAGGCAGGTCGCGCAGGAGCAGCGCCGCCGCGTCGAGGAACAGGCGCGGGTTCTTCTGGGCGGTCAGCCGGGCGACGGTTCCGATCAGCGGGGCATCACCCGGCTGGCCCAGCGCCGCGCGCTGGGCCAGCCGGTCGTAGGCGGCGGGCAGCATGGCCGGCGGGATGCCGTTCTCGATGCAGACCACGCGTTCGGGGCTGGCGATCCGCTCGCGGATGGCGATCGCCCGCTCGCCGGGCGAGACCGCCACCAGTCGATCGCCCAGGCGGCCGGCGAGCCGCTCCAGCGTGAGGTACAGCATGCGCTGGCCGCGCCCGTGGCGGCCGAGGAACGCGAACCCGTGCGGGCTGTACACGGTCGGCGCGTCGCCGGCGATGCGCGCCGCCAGCCGGCCGAGGAAGCCGGCCTTGGAGCTATGCAGGTGAATGATGTCGAAGCGCTCGCGCCGCAGCAGGCCGACCAGCCGGCGCAGCGCCGCGATATCGGCCGCCGGGCTGATCGAGCGGCGCATCGCGATGGGCACCACAGGGATGTCGGCGCCTGCGAGATAGCTGACGAACTGCTGATCGCCAAAGGAGCGCTCGCGGTGCGGCGGGCACGCGACAACGGGCTGGAAACGCCGTCGGTCCAGGCCAGTTACGAGTATTTGGACATGGGTTCGTACCCCGGCGATAGTCGCTTCGACGACGTGAAGCACTCGCATACACACCAGCGCGCACTGCTACGAAAAGAGGTCATGCGCAAATCTGGATTGCTCTGGTTTTTCAGCGCACAGGGCATTATAGCATATCTCGTTCCACGTACCGGCCTCCGGCCTGATTGGGCTCACTTCTTTGCCTCCTTTCAGGGGATGGCCAACAGCAAGGTCTACCCAAGCAGCTCTGCGTAGATGCGCTCGACCTGCCTGGCCATGCTATCTGCGCCGAAGCGCTGCTCGACCGCGCGGCGGCCCGCGGCGCCCAGTCTGCGCCGCAGCTGCGGGTCGCCCAGCAGCCGCGCCAGCGCCCGCGCCAGCGCGGCGGGCTGCTGCGGCGGCACCAGCAGCCCGGTCTCCTCGTCGTCGACGACCTCGGCCGTGCCGCCGGCGCGGGTGCTCAGCACCGGCACGCGCGCGGCCATCGCCTCGAGCAGGACGCCGCCCAGCCCCTCCGCGCGCGTTGCGGGGAGCACCAGCAGGTCGAGCGAGGCGATCAGGTCGCGCGTGTCGGCCACGAAGCCGAGCAGGCTGACACGCTCGGCGATCCCCAGATCGCGCGCCAGCGCCGCCAGCTCCTCCGCCTGGCGCTCGTGCCCCGGCGACGCGCCGCCGGCCAGTAGCACCCGGCTGGCGGAGCGCAGCCCTGGATCGAGCAGCGCGAAGGCCCGCAGCAGGTCGGCCTGGCCCTTCTGAGGGTGCAGCCGGCCGACCACCCCGATCCGCAGCTCGTTGTCGCCTGGGACCTGGGGCTCGGGGCTTGGGGCTTGCCAGACCCCTGTGGCTTGGGGCTTGGGGCTTGGGGCTTGCTGGCCCGCCTCGTCTCCAGAGACTAGCCCTAAACCTCTAGCCCCTGATCCCAAGCCCCTCATCCCGCGCCCCACCTCCAGCGGCAGACCGTCGTACACGACCCGCACCCGCTCGGCGCCGCGCCGCCCGGCGAACTGGGCCGCCACCGACTCGGAGACGCAGATCAGCCGGTCGGCGGTCCGCAGGCTGAGCGCGACCAGCGCCGGCTTCAGCCCGCCGCTGTGCGGCAGGATCTCGCGCACGTGCCAGACGTGCGGCGCGCCGGCCAGCCGCGCCCCCAGCGCGCCGGAGAGGATCGTCCAGACATTGCTGTGGACCAGGTCGGCCTGCTGCCGCCGGATGAGCCGGCGGGTTGCGAGCGCCGAGGGCAGCAGGCCCAGGCCGAACGGAACGACGCGCCAGGAGCGCACCACCTGGCCCCAGAGCGTCTGGAGGTAGGGCGCGATCAGCGGCTCGACGCCGAGCGCGCGCAGCTCGCCGACCAGCGGCCCGTCGGCCGGCAGCGCCACCAGCGGCGCGTAGCGCTCGCGGTCGAGCGCCTCGACCAGGTGCAGCAGCGCGCGGCTCGCGCCGTACAGGTCGGCGGTGTGCTGGACGTACAGGATGCGGCGCGGCGCGCTCACGATGCGGGTGGCCCCGCCTGCCGGCGGCGAAGTGCCAGCCCGCGCAGCGCCAGCTTGAGCCGGTGGCGGCCCGCGAGGTACGTCGTCAGGCCGGACTGGCCGAGCGCCGAGATGAGCACGATCTTCAGCGCCGTCAGCCGGCTGCGCCGCGACGCGCGGCGCAGCCCGGCCAGCGCATAGCGGCGCGCCTCGCTCAGCTGGCCGGCCATGAGCAGCGAGTTGCCGGCCAGAATCAGGGCGCCGCTGATCGCCTCGGTCTCGAGCGCCCGCACGTCCGGCGGCAGATCCGTGCGGGCGAACAGCCGCCGGTAGACCGCCAGGATCTCAGGCGCCGCCTGGGCCTGGCGCGCGACCGTCTTGCTGGAGCCGTGCTCGCGAAAGCGCGCGAGCCGGCGCGGCAGGTACGCGAGCGGCCCGAGCAGGCCAACGCGCAGCCACAGGTCGAGGTCGAGCACCATGCTCAGGCTGTCGTCCAGGTAGTCGATCGCCTCCACGGCCGCCCGGCGCAGAAATGCCGTCGGCTGCGGTATCGGCGTCAGCACGGTGCGCACCAGCTCCGCGTAGTCGAACGAGGCGGCCGGGTGCATGTCGATCAGGCGCCCCTGCTCGTCGATGTAATCGCAATCGCCATAGACACCCACGGCGGCTGGGTGCGCGCGCAGGCCGGCGACCGCGGCGCTGACCGCGCCCGGCAGGTAGACGTCGTCCGAGTTGAGCCAGGCCAGGATCTCGCCGCCGCCGCGCCGCCAGCCGCGGTTGATCGCATCGGCCTGCCCGCGATCGGGCGCCGACACCCAGGTCAGCCGGCCGTCGTAGCGCCGCAGGATGTCCAGCGTCCCGTCGCTCGACCCGCCGTCCATGACGATATACTCGATCGCCGGGTAGTCCTGCGCCAGCACCGAGCGAATAGTCGCGTCGATGAACTGCCGCTGGTTGAGCGAGGGCGTGACGATCGTTACCAGCGGCTGGGGCGCGAGCGCCGCCCAGGCCGGCTGCCCACCATCAGCGCCCATAGCGCACCTTGCGGGCCAGGTAGGCGCCGAAGTAGAACCCGCCGCGCCCCCATGCCGACCGCCAGCGCTGCCACTCGCGCCCGGCCAGCGCGCGCACTCCGGCATGCCAGCAGGCCCGGACCATCTCGCCGTAGAACAGCGACGGCAGCCTGCGCCGGCCGTACCGGCGGACCATGCGCTCGATCTCGTCGAGCCGCTCCAGCCCGCCGCTGGCGGTCTTCGTCTCCGGGTAGACGCGCGCGCGCGCCAGCGGCGCGGGGAGGTAGCGCACCGGGTAGCGCAGCGCCAGCCTGATCCACAGATCGTAGTCCAGGCAGTAGCGCAGGCCGGCATCCAGGCCGCCGACCGCGGCGAAGGCCGCGCGCCGGAAGAAGGTCGCCGGCTGGACGATGAAGTCGAGGTGGTGGATCAGGCGGTGCAGGTCGAACGGCTCGACCTGGGCGCACGGGCCGAGCGGCGTGCCGGAGCGGTCGATGAACTCGGCCTGGCCGTAGACCAGCGCCGCCGCGGGGTGCGCTTGCAGCTCGCCGACTGCGCGCGCGATCGCGCCCGGCGCGTAGACGTCGTCGGCGTTGAGCCAGCCGACGATCTCGCCGCGCGTCAGCGCGACCCCTTTGTTGATCGCGTCGGCCTGGCCGCCGTCGGGCTCGGAGCGCCAGCGCACCCGGCCCGCGTAGCGCCGCAGCACGTCCAGCGTCTCGTCGCGCGAGCCGCCGTCGACGACCAGGTACTCGACGTTCGGGTAGTCCTGCGCCAGCACCGACTCGATCGCGTCGGCGATGAAGGCGCCCTGGTTCAAGGACGGCGTCACGATTGATACGAGCGGCTGAGTGTTCGGAAGTTTCACGTTGTCTGCTTGGTGTTGCACGTTCGAACGTTTGAATGTTCTAACGTTTGAACGTTTGTGACCAGGCGACCGCCCGGCGGATGCCCTCGTCGAGCGGGACCTTCGGCTGGTAGTCGAGCAGCTCGACCGCCTTGCTGATATCGGCGATGTAGCGCGTGACCTCGCCCACGCGCTTGGCCGGCTCGATCTCGATCTGCGGCGGGACGCGCAGCGCCTCGGCGATCAGCTCGGCCATGCGCACCAGCGTGTTGCCGTGGCCGTAGGCCAGGTTGATCGTCTGGTTGGCGACCCGGCCGCTGCTCAGCCGCTCGATCCCGGCCACGATCCCGTCGACGCAGTCGTCGACGTAGGTGAAGTCGAGCGTCTTCTCCTGGCCGTACACCGTGACCGGCTCGCCGTGGCGCATCTTGCGGATGAACAGCGGGATCACGCGCTCCATCCGCTCGATGTCGTTGTCGTAGCGGCCGTAGACGTTCGAGAAGCGGAACACCAGGTAGGGCAGGCCGTAGCAGCGCGCGTACGAGTAGACCAGCGCCTCGCCGGCGACCTTGCTGGCCGAGTAGGGGCTCTCGGTGAACGAGAAGTCGGCGTGCTGCTCCTCGGTGATGTAGCGGTGGATGTCGCCGTAGACCTCGCGCGACGACGAAAAGATGATCGGCAGCCGGTTGTGGCGGCAGTACTCCAGCACGTTGAAGGTCAGCGCGATGTTCTCCATCGCGCGGTGCGGGTGCTGCACCAGCTCGTGCACCTTGGCGTTCGCGGCCAGGTGCACGACGATATCGCAGCGCGGGTACGGCACGCTGCCGATCCCGCCGGCGAAGTCGCGGTAGGGCGCCGCCAGGTCTTGCAGCAGCGTGGTCACCCGGTCGGTCCAGGTGTTGACGCGCTTGTCGATGCCGAAGACCCGGTGCCCCATGTCGAGCAGCCGCAGCGCGAGGTTGGTGCCGATCTGGCCGCTTGAGCCGGTGATCAGGATGTGCACCCTAGCATTCCTCGATTTCTTGAAGAGCGTCTGTGGAGCGCGGCGACGCCTCGGCAAGTATAGTCGATCCTGGCGAAATGTCCACGCTACCACCACGCCAGATTCATTGCGTATTGGCTCAACGGTTTTGCTCACGGCTATCGCCGAGCTCTGAGCGGCGCTCGCGATACCACTCGATCGTGCGGCGCAGGCCCTCCTCGAACGAGGTGCGCGCGCGGAAGCCGAAGGCTCGCTCGGCCCGGCCGACGTCGAGCTGGCGGCGCGGCTGGCCGTTCGGCTTGCTGGCGTCCCAGACGATCCCGCCGTGATAGCCGGTCAGCCGGGCGATCGTCTCGACCAGGTCGCGGATCGAGATCTCCGTGCCGCTGCCCAGGTTCACCGGGTCGTCGCCGTCGTAGCGCTCGGCCGCCAGCACGATCCCCGCTGCCGCGTCCTCGACATACAAGAACTCGCGCGTCGGCGAGCCATCGCCCCAGACCTCGATCGCCGGCGCGCTGCTGTCGATCGCCTCGACGCACTTCTTGATCAGCGCCGGGATCACGTGCGACGAGCGCGGGTCGAAGTTGTCGCGCGGGCCGTACAGGTTCACCGGCAGCAGGTAGATCGACCGAAAGCCATACTGCTGGCGGTAGGCCTGGCCTTGCACCAGCAGCATCTTCTTCGCCAGGCCGTAGGGCGCGTTGGTCTCCTCGGGGTAGCCGTCCCACAGGTTCTCTTCGTGGAACGGGATCGGCGTGAATTTGGGGTAGGCGCAGATCGTGCCGATCGAGACAAATTTGCCGACGCCGGCCTGCCGCGCGGCCTCCATGAGCTGCACGCCCATCATCAGGTTATCGTAGAAGAACTCGCCCGGCTTCTCGCGGTTGATCCCGATGCCGCCGACCGTGGCCGCCATGTGGATGATCACATCCTGGCCCGCGACGACGCGCCGGCAGACATCGATCTGGCGCAGGTCGTCGGTCGCGCGGCGCGGGATCGTGATCGCCTCGGGCCGCGCCCCGCGCTGCTTGAGCATATCGACAACGTACGAGCCGAGAAAGCCCGATCCGCCGGTCACAAGAATACGCTTGTCTTGCCAAAAAACATCGCTCATCGTCCTCACCTCTGCTTTCGTTTAGGTTAGTTTCAGCTTCGTCAGCTTGAACGACAGCGGGCGATAGTCACCAATGCCCATGTAGTCGTGCGGCACCACAAAGGTGCTCGACACCACTTTCAGCTCGTGGCGCCCTGGCGCGACATCGCCCAGCGGCACGCTCAGCGCAAATGTCTGGCCGCGGCCGACCTGCTCGCAGTGCACGTGCCGGTCGTCGAGATACAGGTTCACTTCGAGCGGGCTTGGCATGCGGAAGCCGCCGGTGCTGCCCGCCAGCTCGATCAGGGTATGATCGGGCGAGGTATCAACCTCGGTGATGAAGGTCGGGCCGGCCCAGCTATCGGCGTGCAGCGACACGAAGTCGCGCCAGGCGAGCGTCTGCGGCGCGAGCTTGGACGGCTTGACCCACCGCTTCAGGCGCATGCGCTTCTGCAGCAGGCTCTGCAGGCGCGGCTTCAGCAGCGGCAGCAGCAGGACGTCGCCCACCACGTCGGGGGCGAGCAGCGCGCCGCCGGCCAGGTACGGCAGCGTCCGCAATCGCTGCGAGCGTCGCCACGACTCGCGGCCTTGCCGCAGCAGCGCGACCGCACGGCGGCGCCGATCGAGGCGGAATGCGCCGTAGGACAGCAGAATCTGCCAGAACTGCGCGCTGCCGGGCGCGCCCCAGTAGCGCCGGCTCACCTGGATGGCCTGCTCGAGCCGCTGCTCATCCGTGACGGAGCTGGTCTTCGACTGCGAGTGCATCCGGTAGGTCGCGAGCACCTGGTCCACGAAGTGGAACGTGTACTCCTTGCTGAACCGGCAGAACAGGTCGTAGTCCAGCATCAGTCGCTCGTGCTCGTTCAGCGGCCCGCAGCGCTGCCAGACCTCGGGCGTCCAGAAGACCGCCGGCTGCGGGATGCAGTAGCCTTTCCAGATCTCCAGCACGCGCCGGTGGCTCTCGAACGAGCTGGGGTGCTCGACCCCGATGAAGCTGTCGTGCTCGTCGACGAAGCGGCAGCGCCCGAGCACGACGTGGCGCCCGCGCGCCGGGTCGATCTCCTGCGCCACGCGGTGGAGCGCGCCCGGCAGCAGCGTGTCGTCGGAGTTGAGGAAGCATAGGATATCGCCGGTCGCGATACGGAAGCCCTTGTTGATCGCGTCGGCCTGGCCCTCGTCCGGCTCGCGGATCACGCGCAGGTGGCCGTAGCGCGCCAGGATCTCGGCTGTCTCATCGCTGGACATACCGTCGACGACGATATGCTCCAGGTTCGGGTAGTTCTGCGCCAGCACGCTCTCGATCGTGCGGCCGATATACGCGCCCTGGTTATAGGAGCTGGTCACGACCGATATTCGCGGAAATCTCTGCATAGTCAGTATCTCACATCGCTCGTAGCTGGCGGTGCACGCGATAGAACACGCCGATGGTTTCCAGCGTGTGGCGGTGCCACGAGAACTGCGCGGCCTGCCGAAGCCCGCGCTCGCGCAGCTCGCCGCGCAGCTCGCCGTCGCCCAGCACGCGCCTGATCGCCTCGGCGAGCGCCTCGGCGTCGGCCGGGTCAGTCAGCAGCGCGGCGTCGCCGGCGATCTCGGGCAGGCTGGTGGTATCGCCGCATACGACCGGACATCCGCTCGCCATCGCCTCTAGGACCGGCATGCCGAAGCCCTCGAACAGCGATGGAAAGACCAGCGCCGCGGCGCCGCGGTAGAGCGCGGGGATGTCGTCGCGCGGGCAGTACCCCAGGAAGCGCACCTGGCCCTGTAGGCTCGCCGCGCCGATCTGCTGCTCGATCGCCGGCTGGGCCTCGCGCGCCCCGCCGCTGCAGACCAGCGTGGGGCGGAGGCCATGCCTGTCGCGCAGGATGCGCAGCGCTTCGATCGCCGTGCGGTGATTCTTGTGGTGCCACGTGTGCGCCGGGAAGTACAGATACGTCCCTGGCTGCAGGCGGTACTTGCGCAGCGTCAGCGCGTCCGCGGCCGGCTCAGCCGCCGGGGTAAAGATCGGGTCGGCGGCCAGCGGGATCGCCGTAATCTTCTCAGGCGACACGCCCAGGCGCTCGATCAACGTCTGGCGCGTAAACTCCGATATCGCGCAGATATGATCCGCCCGCCGGATCGCGTCGCCGTAGAGCCGGCGGCGCTCCTCCAGCGCGCCTTCGTCGAAGAACTCGGGAAAGTACTCGTGCTGAATGTCGGGCACCAGCAGGACCTGGCGCAGCGGGTAGACGTCGGGATGGATATACCCCGGAAAGGAGTAGACCATCTCGGCGTCCAGCGATCGCGCGAAGCGCAGATTGGCCACCTCCGGCGACTCCCAGTAGTCGAGGCGCAGCCGAGCGTGGAGCGCGCGCGAGACTTTTCGGCGCAGGCGATGCGCGTACTCGGCCCACGCATCCCTGCTGACGACCCGGATATTGTCGCTCCCGCGCAGATCGAAGTCGTAGCGGCAGCGGGCCGGTAGAATCGCCGTGTACCGATTGTAGCGATCCAGCCCGATCAGGTGGCGCATGAACGAGCGCGCCAGGTTTTCCAGCCCGCCGGCCATGCCCGGCAGCATCCAGCGCATGTCGAGCGCGACCCGCATCGGGACGTCTTGGCTGGCCTTTTCGGTAACCACCGCCCGAATCTCGCGGTAGTAGTCGGCGGCGATCCGCCGGGGCGCGTGCGTGCTGGTCGCCACCGCGCGCCCGGCGTGTCGCAGCTGATCGCGAAACGCCGCATCATTCAGCGCGCGCTGCACAGTCGTGGCCATGCTGTCGGCGTCGTCGGCGATCGCCAGGTTGGCGCCGTCCTGGTAGGCCAGCCCCTCGGCGCCGATCGTCGTCGAGATCACGCACTTCTCCATGCACCACGCCTCGAGGATCTTCTGCCGCGAGCCTGAGCCAAAGCGCAGCGGCACCACCACCACTGTCGCCTCCGCCAGAAAGGGGCGGATATCCGGCACCCCGCCGGTGACGTGGACGCCGGGCAGCCGAGCGAGCGCCTGCACCTCGGCGGTCGGGTGCCGGCCGACCACGTAGAGCTCGGCCTGCGGCGTGCCCTGGCGCACCTTCGGCAGCACCTCGCGCGCGAAGTAGATCGCGGCGTCGGCGTTGGGCGGGTGGTTCATCAGCCCGGTGAACACGATCCGTCCCGGCACCTCCTTCGCCGCCGGATACGGCGCGAAGTACGTGGCGTCGACCGGCAGCGGCACCGTGATCACACGCTTCGGGCGATAGTGCCGGCGTACCCAGTCGGCGTCGGGTCGCGACACAGTGACGACCATGTCGTATCGCTGGCAGTGGTCGCGCTCGAAGCTGTAGTAGCGCCGCGCCTGGCGCATCAGCCGGCGCCGCTCCCAGAGCGAGGCGCTGGTCTGCGCCTGTCGCTCGTAGACCACCGAGCGAATATCGTGCATCACCAGGATGCTGGCCATCTGGCGCGGCGTGTAGTCGACCATCGTAGCCGCGCTGCTCTCAATCACAGCGAGGGCCTGCCATGGCCGCCGGCCGAGCGCGTCGATCAGGCCGGCCGCCATGTTGCGGTAGCAGCTATCGAGGATGATCGTATCGGCCGGCCGGCGCGGCCAGGCCTTCGCCGCGTCGACGGACCTTCTCAGCCAGTCGTGGATCACGCGCGCGGCCCGCGGATGTCGCCCATGCGCGGGGGCGGCATCGAGGGCGGGGCTGTGCCAGAGATAGAGCTCGGCGCCTACATCGGCCAAGCCCTGCACCTTGTTGAGATCGTCGCGCGTATGCGCCATCGACACCAGCCCGACATGGCCGGCCAGCGACGCCAGCTCCCTGGTCGTCAGGTACTCGACGCCGCCGCCGCCCGGAAAGATCGGCAGGTGCGAGTTCAGGATCAAAATGTTCAGCTCGTCTGGCTGGAATGCGGGAATGTCTTCCAGCCCTGGGATGAGCCGTGAGTCTGTTGCGAGCTCTTTGTCAACCATCGGCGCTGCTATGCCTGTGCCCGGCAGAAAGCCCGGCGGGCCACCTGTCGTTTCTATTGTTGAGAAACTGCCTGAAAAGGGTGGTTTGGCGTCGGATACCCTCAGGATGTGGGTGCCTGGCCGCTCGCCCCCTGCGCTTCAGACAGCCGCTTAGGGCTTACTGATCATCGCCGCGAATGTAATGTAGCAGCTTGGATCGATTGCGGTTGCGTTCGTCACGCGGAAAATAGTCATCTGCATGGCGCCCAAGTTGCCCTTGATACGGTCCGCCAAGTGGGCGGGGTCGTAGAAGCGGCCGTGGCGGTTCTGCCAGCCTGGCTTGCAGTAGACGACCGCATCCGCCTCGAATGGCACCCGCTGCTCCACGGCCACCTGCGGATCGGTCAGGATTGCATACTCGCGGAACAGGTAGATCGGCGCGAAGAGCACTTTACCGCCCGGGCGCAAAACACGCTCGATCTCGCGGATGAACCGCATGTCGGCGTCGCCCTCGAAATGCTCGAAGGAGCAGTGTAGCGCCATCTTCGCGGCAAATCCGTCTGGCACTGGCATGGCGGCGGCATCACCGCCGATTCGATCGCCGTTGAGACCCGCGGGGTAGGCCAGATCCTGCCGGTAGCTGGTGCAGCCGAACAGGCGTGAGTAGATGTCCGGCACCGGCGAGTGTTCGCTGGCGATGTCGATGTATACGTCGTCAGGATGCAGCTCGAGCAGCTTGGCGGCGACGAAGTGCTCGAGTGATTTCTCCGGGAGGTTGAACGTGTAATAGGTGGGGTATCGCTTGGTGTAGCCCGCCTGCGCGAAGTATTCGCGGTACTCGGCCGGGTCGAGCGTAAGCTCCTGGACCGAAAAACCGCGCGCCTGCAATTGGCGGACGATCTCGTCGGTCATGGCGGGCGTCAGATTGAGCGGCTCCGCCGTCTTGGGATCGCGGATCTGCCGCATCAGATCGTTCGTGTCGGCCGCCACCGGCTTTCCCGCGCCATTTGTGGCTCTGTTCGGCTGTTTGATGCTCACCGATTGTACCGCCGCGCTCTGGGATGGCGTCGCGTCTATCCGCGCGCCCTGCAGCTTCGTGCGGCGAATCGACCGGGCGATGCGCTCGGCGATGCCGCGTAGCTGCGGCGAGCGCGCCACCCGGAGCAGGCCGCGCGCCCGGGTCTTCTGGAGCAGCAGGCGCAGGTTTTTGGCGTAGCCGGCTCGATCGGCCTCGAGCTGGCCGATCCGCGCCCCCTGCGACTGGATGACCTGCAGGCGCGCCGCGCGGTCGGCCTCGGCCGCGATCAGTTGCCTCTTGAGATACTCGACGTCGGCCTCGAGCGCCGCGACGCGGCTTTGTGCGACCCCGGCAGCCTGAGCGGCGTGCTCCAGCTCGGCGCCGCGCCGACCAAGACTGGCGCGCTGCTCGTCCATGTCGAGCAGCGCCTGCACGATCCGCCCGCTCGGGGTGGCGCCCAGGTGCTGCTCGATCGCTTGTGGAAGCGACAGCGTAAACGGCTCGCGGCTGGCGACCAGGAACATATCGTAGTGGGCGAAGATCGCCGGCTCGAACGCAAGATGCCGTGCGCCGAGGCGATCGAACAGCTCGCGGACGGCGGTCTGGCTGAACAGGTAGAGATGCTGCTCGTGCTTGAGCTGCTCGACGAACCGATCGGACTCGGCCCGCATCTCGTCGTAGGTCTTGCCCTCGGCATATCGTGGCGTCTGGATGAGAAGGACCCCATCGGGCTTGAGCAGATCGAGACAGCGCCGCATTGTGCCGAGCGGATCAGGCAGATGCTCGAGCACATCCATCAGCGCGATTGCGTCGAGCGAGCCCGGCTCGATCTGCTGATCCTCGATCGG
Source organism: Candidatus Ribeiella danica (assembly GCA_016717335.1). Taxonomy (GTDB): domain Bacteria; phylum Chloroflexota; class Chloroflexia; order Chloroflexales; family Roseiflexaceae; genus Ribeiella; species Ribeiella danica. The sequence goes on along the minus strand of JADKFS010000001.1, from coordinate 1,906,529 downwards.
CCCGAGCAGCATGGGGACCTCGAACGTCTTGCGCGCGAAGTCGACCACCCAGGGGCTCAGCTCAAGTCCGCTCGCGTCGAAGCCGGCCAGGCGCATCAGCGCGACGAACCCGCCGTGCGCGCTGCCCAGCTCCAGCGCCTTCCCCGGCGGCTGCTTGTACTTGAGCAGCGCGCGCAGCCAGTGCAAGGCGCGCTCGGGCAGGTCGCTGCGCGCGCGCCGCACGATATTCGCCTGCCCCAGATCCTGCTCCTGGTGCGCAAACCAGTACTCGCGCCCGTAGAAATCGCGCTCGTCGTCGTTGACCGACGTAAACTCCGGCGCCGGCATCTCCGCCGTGATCAGCGTCTCGCAGGCCGGGCAGCGCAGATACTGCGCTGAGAAGGGCACCAGGTCCACGTTGCCACACCAGCAGCGAGCTTCTGTCGACATCCCTCTACCTCCACTTGCCTGGCCGCTCGGTTGACGATCTTGCTGGCGATCCGTAGGCTGCGCGCGCCCCGCGCTTTCCCACACCGCTGTGCTGCCCTGCACGACCACTCCTGCGCCAGATACCTGCGCCGCCGATTGCTCAGCCGGCTGGTCTGAGGGCCAGTGTCGCGCGCGCGCATACCCAAGCCGATCGAGCGCGTCGCCGGCAATCTGCTCGAACACACGGATATGCTCGTCGCTGAAATACTGGCGCCAATCGCCCGCGGTCGCCTTGCGAACGAAAGAGCTGTACTTGAACACTTTTTCCAACGAGCGGCTGAACTCCTCCTTGGTATTTGCCGCCACAGCCGCGTGTATCCGCTCGTCCGCGACGACACCCTCAAGGTCGACCAGAGCTTGCTTTAGGGCGGCGAAGGGATCGCGCAGGAAATCCTCATACCTGTAGGTCAAAGGGCAGACGTCCAGCCAGGCCAGCACGTAGTCGCGCCATTCCCGAGCCACGCGCGGCACGTACAGATCGAACGGCTCGTCGAACGACTCGTAGATCCCGTTCGCGACGCAGAAGTCTTTTTCATAAAAGTACTTGGAGACCACGACATCGCGGCCGTCGCGCACCATATGGATGAACTGCGCCGGGAATGCGAGCCACGTAGAGCCAGGAAGCTCATGGCTCTTGATCACGCACGATTCGGTAAGGTTGAAATCGGGCGCGCCCGCATACCAGGGATGCTTCGAGACGTCGAAGCGATCGTAGCCATTGCCGATGTACACGTCACGCTTGGGTAGCCCAAGCGCGCTTCCGAGCATGCTCACGACCCAGGAGCCGCCCGACTTGGGGTACTCGGTGACGACGATACGGTTGTTCTGTTTGCCTATCACGAAGCGGCAGGCCCCCGCTGCTGGCCGCGCCCGGCGAACGGCACCAGGCTCTTGAGCCGGTCGCGCAGTGTCGTCTGGTAGGCGGCGGTGTCGTAGCCGAGCCGCCCCATCATCTCGCCGTGGTACTTGAGGACGCGGTGGAGCTGCGCCGCCGAGAAGTTCGATCTCCAGCGCGACTCCTTCTCCTTGCGGTAGAGCGTCGGCGCCTGCTGGTGCCACTGTTCGAGCGCGGGGAGCGGCTTCTTTGGCACCTGGTAGGTCAGCCCGGTGAAGGCAGCCAGGCGATCCGCGAAGGCCGTCTCGGGCTGGGTGGAGATATCCTCGTAGGGATGCATCCAGAAGCGCGGCCCCAGCTGCTCGCCGGCCGCCAGCCAGGCCCGCGCGTGGTCGCTCCAGGAGCCAAACGGCACGCGCCCTTTGATCACGCGGTTGAGCGAGAGGTTCGCGAACTGCGCCGGCTCGTTCTTGCGCAGAAAATTGTAGTACGACCAGCAGACCGGGCCAGGCTCGCGCATGAGGTGCACGACATACTCGCCCGCGAAGTACTGGTCGAACGGCAGTTCGTGGGTTTTGAGAAAGAAGCACTCCTCCGCCGCGCTCAGCTCGCCACGCAGCTGGGGGCTGAGAATAGAGCTGCAGTTGTTCACCAGCATCGGCAGCCGCGAGCCGGGCTTGTGCGGCAGCTCATAGTACGAGAATATATCGTATGAGCCATCCGGCCGGACATCAAGATTGGGCGCGCCCTGCGGCTCCGGGTAGATCGAGGCGCTGCGGTAGCCAAAATAGTGGCGGATCAGGTGCCTTACCCACGTGTTGCCAGATCGGGGATAGGAGGATAGGTAGACGAGCACAGCTCCACCTCGCATTCGCCCGGCAGGTCACACAACCCGAGATGTGGCCCTGGCGGAGATATGATATGAAAAGACCCGGCACGCACAACATTGTTGGCCAGAAACCCTTTGTCCGCGAACGTGCCGTCGTCGGTGGCGCTGCGTGCCGACAGCCCAATGCCAAAAGTATACTCGCCGGGCGTCAGGTTCAGCACAGTGCTCTGGTGGAAGCGGATACGCTGCCCTTTGAGCAGCGGCTGCTTCGGCCGAACTCCCAGCTGAATCGTATTCTTCCCGTGCACCCGAATATTCTTATCATTGATGATCGTGACGACGCCGCTCGGCTCGTAGAGGTCCTGCAGCGCCTCAAACTCGTAGTACCAGTGAACCCGCTGGCCCGCTCGAAACATGTTGCAGGGCCGCCCGTCGTCGTCGCACTGCGCGATCGCGGTGCAGCGCGCCCAGCTCTCGCCGGTCGACATAACACTGCTGATATCGCGAAACACGATCTCGGCTGGCCAGTGGATCTGGCCGGGCGCCCAGTCGCTGTTGTGGCTTGCCGTCGGGTCGCCCTGCGAGCGCTTCACAATCGACCCGTCGAACCGTGGCGCCGCCGCAGCTGCTCGGCTCGCGCGGCCAGGCTGGGCGGCCGAGGTCTTCGGCGCGTTGCTGATGAAGAAGTAGTGCATCGCCGCCTCGGAGACCGATCCGGCAAAGGCCACGCGCCCCTTGTCGAGCACGATCGCGTGCTGGCAGTACTGCTGGATGACGCTCATGTTGTGCGTCACCATGATCATCGCCGTATCCTGCGCGCGCAGCTGGTCGAGCCGCTCGTAGCACTTCTGGGTGAAGAACACATCCCCGACCGACAGCACCTCGTCGATGATCAGCACGTCGCAGTCCAGAAAGGCGAACATCGCGAAGGCCAGGCGCGCGCGCATGCCCGAGGAGTACATCTTGATCGGCCGGTCGAAGAAGTCGCCGATGTCGGCGAAGGCTTCGATATCCTCCATGCGCGCGGCGATGTAGTTCTCGGGAAACCCCAGCAGGTGCGCGCTGTTGAGCACGTTCTGCCGGCCGGTCAGCTCGATATTGAAGCCGGTGCCGAGCTCGAGCATCGAGAGCACGCGCCCGTCGATCCGGTAGCTGCCCTCGGTCGCGTACATCGCGCCGGTCAGGATCTTGAGCAGCGTGCTCTTGCCCGCGCCGTTCTGGCCGATAACGCCAAGCGACTCACCGCGGCGCAGCTCGAACGAGATATCTTTGAGCGCCCAGAAGTCGTCGTGATAGGTGCGCGCGCTGCGCGTCAGCCACTCGCGCGCGCGATCCCAGGGCTTTTTGTATATCTTGAACTTCTTGCCGAGATTGTTTACCTGGATAGCCCGATCCGAACTCATAGCACATCCCGGATCTCAAAACGCAGCTTCGATAAGACCAGGTAGCCCAGGGCGATGCTGGCCGCCGCCCAGCCTAGCATCATGCCCCACGTCGCCGGCCCGGGCACCTGGTTCTTCAGAAAGATATCGCGAAAGGCTGTGATGAAGCCGTAGACAGGGTTCCAGTGCATCAGCGCCTGCCCGATCGGCGGCAGGATCGTCTCGGAGTAGACGATCGGCGTCATCCACATCCACATCGGCAGCAGCAGCACGATCGCCTGCCCGATGTCGCGAAAGAGCACATTCAGCGAGGCCAGCGTCAGCGAGAGGCCAAATCCAAGCGCTTGAAAGAGGAGCAGCACGACCGGGATCAGCAGGTACGACCACCCGATCGGCAGGCCCATCGGTAAGCCGACCACGAACAGCAGCGCCAGCGAGATCCCCGCCGTCATGCACCCAACCAGGGCCGACTGAGCGATGAAGATCGCCTCCGGCAGCGCCATCTTCTGGAGGTAGGAGGCGTTGCGCACCAGCGACTGCGTGCCGCGCGAGATGCTATCCGCGAACGATAGCCACGGCAGCATGCCCGTGCAGAGAAACAGGACGAACGCAAACCTCGGCGGCAGCGAGCTGCCCCCGGCGACCGCGCGCGCGCCCAGGATCGCAGAGAAGATGAAGATATAGATCGCGATCTGGATCAGCGGAACCAGGATATTCCAGAACACGCCGATCCCCGAGCCAGCGTAGCGGTCGCGCAGCTCCGTCCAGGCCGATCGCATGATAAAGCTACGGTACCGATAGAGCGAAGCTATCATCGACATGCTCATGATCCGCCGAAGGATTCGCCACAGAGCAGAGCGCCGCCTTGGCTCGTGATCTGTGAAATCCCGCGTGTGTTCGCATTATCCCTTTTCTTCACAAGGAAGGGCACCATTATAACACAAACCAACTGCCCCGCAAGGGTTAGCTCGCTTTATGTATACCTGGCATCGCCAAGCATTCTTGGGAAGCGAGACATTGCTCCAGAAGGATTGCGCCGGATGACAGCAGTTGGGGCAGCGGCAGGGCCAGCGCCGCTGGAAGGATAAGCAATCTGCTTGCCACGAAGCCTCGAAGATAGGCGGGCAACGCCCGCCTATCTTCGAGGCTTCGTGGCTCTTTGAGCGGTGGTGCTACTTGCCCACCAGCTCGGCCGCGGCCGCGACCCGCCCGTTGGTGTAGGCCGGCCGCAGGAAGCCGCGCTGCTCCAGGTAGGCGATGATCCGGCGCGCGTTCTGCTCGGGCGTCTGCGCGACGGTGTCGATCACGAACTCGGGGTTGACCGGCGCCTCGTACGGGTCGTCCACGCCCGTGAAGCCCTTCAGCTCGCCGCGGCGCGCCTGGCTGTACAGCCCCTTCACGTCGCGCTGCTCGCACACCTCGATCGGCGTGTCGACGAACACCTCGACGAAGCGGTCGTCGCCGACCATCTTGCGGCACTCGTTGCGCGCCGCCCGGTACGGGCTGACCGCCGCGCAGATCACCGCGCCGTTGTGGCGCACGATCTCGCTGGCGACGAAGCCGATCCGCAGAATGTTGGTGTCGCGGTCCTCGCGGCTGAAGCCCAGCCCCTTGCTCAGGTGCGTGCGCACCACGTCGCCGTCCAGCACGGTGATCTGCCGGCCGCGCTCCAGCAGGATCGACGTGACCACCTCGGCGGTGGTGGACTTGCCGGCGCCGCTCAGGCCGGTGAACCAGATGCAGAAGCCCTGCTCGTGGCGCGGCGGGAACATCTGCCCCAGGATCTCGGCGGTCTCCTTGCGCGTGAACCACTCCGGCAGCGGCTGGCCCTTGGCCAGGTAGTCGTCGCGCACCTGCGTGCCCGAGATCGACGCGACCCGCGCGCCGCTCGGCACCCGGTCGGCCTCGACGTACTCGTCGTGGTCGGGCAGGTAGACCAGCTCGTTGAACGGGATCGGCTGGACGCCGATCTCGTCGGCGTGCTGCGCCACCAGCTTCTGCGCGTCGTAGGGGCCGTAGAACGGCTTGCCGGTGCTGTCGTTGCCCGGCCCGGCGTGGTCGCGGCCGATGATGAAGTGCGAGGCGCCGAAGTTCCGCCGGATGATCGCGTGCCAGAGCGCCTCGCGCGGGCCGGCCATGCGCATCGCCAGCGGCAGTAGGCTCAGCAGCGTGCGGCTGGGGTCGTAGTAGGTCTCGACCAGCGAGCGGTAGATCCGCACCCGGCTGTAGTGGTCGACGTCGCCCGGCTTGGTCATGCCGACCGACGGGTGGATCAGCAGGCTGCCGCCGATCGCCTCGGCCGCGCGCTTGGTCAGCTCCTCGTGGATGCGGTGCAGCGGGTTGCGCGTCTGGAACGCCACGACGTCCTTGCGGCCCATGCCGCCCAGGATCTCGCGCACCTCGGCCGGCGTGCGGCGCAGGTCGACGAAGTCGTAGTACTGCGGCAGGTCGATCACCTGCAGCGGCCCCGAGATGCAGGCCTCGCCCCAGCGGCTCATCTCCGAGACCAGCGGGTGGCGCATGTCGGTGCTGCCCAGCACCATCGCGGCCTCGGTCTGCGCGTCCCAGCTAAACACCTCGTCGACCCGCATGACCGCCACCAGGTTGTTGCGCGAGTCGCGCAGCGCGACCTGGTCGCCGATCTGGGCCAGCGTCTGCCGGCTCACCGGCAGCGTGATCGGTATGGGGAACAGCGCGCCGTTGGTCAGACGCATCTGGTGGACCACGCGCTCGTAGTCATCGCGCCCCATGAAGCGATCCAGCGGCGAGAATCCGCCGGTGGCCAGCAGCTCGAGGTCGCACAGCGAGCGGGTCGAGAGCTGGATGGCGGGCAGGCGGCTGGCCTGCTCGATCAGCTGCGCGCGCTCCTCGCCGCGCACCATCAGATCGATCAGCGTGCCTCCATAGGGCGGGATGAGCAGCGTGCCGGATTGGTCCTGAGCGTTCATTCAAATAGCTCCTAAACTGATTCAAAAAACAAGCAGGCAGCGCGGCGTACCACGCTGCCTGCGGCGGCAGGGAACGGGTCGGCTCGACCCGCTCTATACGTTGAAGTCAAGCACAGGCCCGTGGTGTACGCCTGGATCGCGGTGTGTGTGCCTGTGAACAAGTGCACAATAATAGCTCATGTTGGGCCATAGCGCAAGCAGGGGCTGCGCGCCCCCCGGCCGGGGCTTGCGCCCCTGGACCCCAAAATCACCCCGTCTCTATTACGAAGCTTGATGCACATGCTCGGCGGAATCCAGGCACAACGAAAGATAACACACATGATTCGGAATAGCGCCAGGCATGAGCCACGATCGTTGCAGCTGATCCGGCATCATTTGCCGGAGGGGGGCCGGGGGAACCGGCGCCGGTTCCCCCGGGCGGGGGGCCGGGGGCGCAGCGCCCCGGAAAGATTCCAGGCACAGCCTCATGAACCGGCGTGGGTTCCCCCAGGCGGGGGGCCGGGGGCGCAGCGGGGGCGCAGCGCCCCGAAAGAAGGGGAGGGAGGGGTGTTCAATTGAACGCCCCTACGGAGGTCACGTGCGGGGCCGGCGGCTCGAGCAGGCCAACCCGCGGCCGCCCGCAACGCGCTCAATTGAACGCCCCTACGGAGGTCACGTGCGGGGGCCGGGGGCGCAGCGCCCCGGAGAAAACCTGGCGCAGCCACATGAACCGGCGCGGGTTCCCCGGGTACCCGCTGGGTGCCGGGGGGCCGGGGGCGCAGCGCCCCGGAACGCACGGACTCCCCGCCAACCACAAAGCCGGCACGCGCAGAGCGCGTGCCGGCCTCGGGTTGGCGGGGAGGGAGGGATTCGAACCCTCGAGGGGATTGCTCCCCTAGCGGTTTAGCAAACCGCCGCACTAGGCCGACTATGCGACCTCCCCATCATCAGCGGCCAGCGATCGATACCCAGTACTCCGCAGCGCTCCCCGCCACCGACGATACCGACTACCAACAGCTGTCCTGGAGGAGAGAGTGGGATTCGAACCCACGAGGCTTGCGCCTGGTTGTTTTCAAGACAACTGCCTTAAACCGCTCGGCCATCTCTCCGCTGATATCCATCATATACGATGGCGTTGGCAGGCGGGACAGGAATCGAACCTGCAACCTGCGGTTTTGGAGACCGCTGCTCTGCCTAATTGAGCTACCCGCCTATTGCCTGGGATTTTACCACAGGACCCGGCGCTTTGCAACCGATCGCTGGCGCGGCTGGCATGGCGCAGATCGTTGGCCCACGCGCGAAGGCATGCTCGGCGCTCGCGGCTCGACGGATCGGGCGACTCCTGGTATCCTGGTCGCGCGGGGCGGCGGGGTGACTTTTCCGCCGGCGCCGCGTCCTGAGATGGGTGACGGATCGGGGTTGGCGCACGAGCCGGCTGTACGCAGAAACACAGAAGGAGCAGATCGCAATGGAAGAAGTTGTCAAGCTGATCACGGAGCGGACCGGCCTTCCGGCCGACCAGGCGCGCGCCGCGGCGCAGACGGTGATCGACTTTCTGAAGTCCAAGCTGCCCGAGTCGATGGCCGGCTACGTCGATATGGCGCTCAACAGCGGCGCGATCGACGGCATCGCCGGCCAGGCCGGCGGCATGCTCGGCGGCCTGGGCGGGCTGTTCGGCGGCACGAAGGAGTAAGCGATCACCCCCGACCCCCGCTCCCCGCGGGGAGCGGGGGAGATCGTTCGTGGGTGTGGCGCCGCGGCTTTGCCGCCGTGCCACACCCACGAAAAAGAAACCCCCTCCCCTGGCGGGGGGTGGGGTTTGTAACATACGGGATGACTCATGGCTAGAAGGAAACCCCTGCGCTACAGCCCGCCCGCGTAGCGGCCGCGATTCAGCACGCTGTGCGGGTCCCACTGCGCCTTGAGCGCGCGCATGATCGCCAGGGTTGGCGGCGGCGGGCCCCACAGGTCAAGCAGGCCCCGCAGCGCCCCCGGCGCGTGCTCGATCACGGCGTATCCGCCCCCGCCGGCGAGCCTGGCCCGCGCCGCGCCGATCGCGGCGGCAATCTCCCCAGCCGGCGTGCGCTCCGCGAGCCGCCATCGCGCGTAGGCCAGTCCCACGCCGCCGTACCCGATCATGCGCGGCGCGGCCCCGGCGGGCGCGCTGCTCCCCAGCGCGTCGAGCGCCGCGCCCAGCGCCGACGGGCGTACGCCCGCGCGGATCACCAGCTCGATCGGGTCGGCGGGCGCATGCTGCCGCGCCGCGCCACCCGGCGCAGGGAACAGCGCCAGCTCGCGCCAGAGCGCGCCGGCCTGCTCCGCCGATGGTATCGCTATCGACGCGCCGCTGGCCGCGGCCGCGGCCCTCGCCGCATCCAGCTGTCGCTCCACCGCGGCCGGCACGCCCGCGAAGCGCGCGGCGACCTGCACGCCCCGGCCCTCGGCCGGCCCGGCGATCAGGCTGACCGGCGCCATCGGGCGCTCGCGCAGCCGATCCGCCAGCGCCAGCGCATCGGCCCACGACCCGCACGCGCAGACCAGCGTGGCGCCCCGCTCCGGCAGCGGCGCGACCCTCAGCGTGACCTCGGCGATCACTCCCAGCGTGCCGAGCGCGCCGATCTGCAGCTTGTGGCTCTCGTACCCAGCCACGTTCTTGACGACCTTGCCGCCACTCTTGACCAGCCGCCCATCGCCCAGCGCCACGCGCATGCCCAGCGCCCAGTCGCGCGGCGTGCCGTAGCCGAGCCGCAGCGGGCCGCTCGCGCCGGCCGCCAGCAGCCCGCCGATCGTCGCGCGCTCAGGCGTGGGCGGGTCCCACGGCAGCCACTGGCCGTGCTGCCCAAGCAGCTGCTGAGCCGCGCCGAGCGTCAGGCCGGCCTCGGCGGTGATCGTCAGGTCGGCCGGGTTGTACTCGATCACCCGGCTCAGGCCGGCCGTGCTCAGCCGCAGCGCCGCCGGGTCGGGCGGGCCGCCTAGGTGCTGCAGCGTGCCGGCGCCCCAGGGCACCACCGTCCGGCCCGCCGCCGCGGCCTCGCGCAGCGCCTCGGCAAGCTCGTCCGCGCTGGATGGAGCGAGCGCTACAGTGTCGAGCGGTGCGTTCATGCTTGTCTCAGCTGCGCCGGCCGAACAGTCGCTCGCGCAGGTTGGGCTTGTCCAGCCGCTGGCGATATTCGGCGATGGCGGGGTTGTTCGGGTCGGCGTTCGTCCACAGATCGAGCCAGCTGCGCGCGGGCCTCTTCGTGCAGCGCCGCGATCTCGAGCCCTTGCTCGCCCTCGACCCCCAGGCTGGCCAGGATCGCTTCGATGTTGCCTTCCAGCTGCGCGATCTCCGCCTGGATATCGTCGGCGCGCGGGTGCTCGGGCCAGCGCTTGAGCACCTGGCGAAAGCTGCGCAGCGCCAGCACCGGCATGATGTTGCTCAGGTAGGCGCCCGCCAGCATCAGCGCGATGTCGGGGTTGCGCGGGGCCAGTCGCGCCAGCTGCATCGCGACATCCAGGTAGCGCCCGTACTCGTTCAGCTCGAAATAGATGTTCGACAGGCCGGCGAGCACGTCGTACCGGTTGGGGTAGCGCTGGTCGAGCGGCTCAAGGATCGCGCGCGCCTCGATCCAGCGCTTGCGGCTGATCAGCGAGTCGGCCTGGTCGATCCCCTCCTGGAGCTGCTGCGGCGTGCCGCCCGTGCCTGGGCGCCGCGGCTGGCTTCGTTTCTTCGGCACAGTCAGTCGCTCCTCTGCTAGATCCACGCCCCCGCCGCGATCGCCCTGGCCGCGCCCCTGGCGGTCTTGATGTCGGCGCACGACGCCCCGCTGGGCAGCTGCTTGCACGGGTTCATCGCGTCGAGCGGGTCGAAGGCGCGCCGGAGCTGCAGCATGGCCTCGATGTCGGCGGGCGAGAAGATCCAGCTCATGTAGTCGCGCTTCTCCAGTCCGATGCCGTGCTCGCCGCTGATCGTGCCGCCGGCCGCGACGCAGGCCCGCAGGATCTCCTCGCTGGCCGCGATCGCCCGCTCGCGCACGCCCGGCTCGCGCAGGTCGAACAGCAGCAGCGGGTGCAGGTTGCCGTCGCCGGCGTGGAACACGTTGACGATGATCAGCCCGTTGCGCGCCGCGACCTCCTCGGTGAAGCGCAGCACCTCGGTCAGGCGCGAGCGCGGCACCACGCCGTCCTGAATATGGTAGTGCGGCCGCAGGCGCCCGCAGGCCGCCAGCACGCCCTTGCGGCCGGCCCACAGCTGCTTGCGCTGCTCCTCGTCGCGGGCGGCCCGCAGCTCGCGCGCGCCGTTGGCCGTGCAGATTGCGTCGATCCGCATGGCCTGCGCATCCAGCTCCTCGCGCAGCCCGTCGATCTCGATCAGCAGCACCGCGCGCGCGTCGAGCGGGTAGCCGGCGTGGACCGACTGCTCGACGATCGCGATCCCCTGGCCCTCGAACATCTCCAGCGCCGCCGGCACGATCCCGGCCGCGATGATCGCCGACACGCTGTCCGAGGCGGCGTCCAGGCCTAGCCCTGAGCCGGGCGCAGGGTCGTCGTAGATCGCCAGAAAGGTGCGCACGTCCTCCGGGTCGGGCGTCAGCCGCACCGTCAGCTCGGTCGCGATGCCGAGCGTGCCCTCGCTGCCCACGAACGCGCCGAGCAGGTCGTAGCCCGGCGCGCCGGGCGCCTCGCCGCCCAGCTGCACCACGCTGCCGTCCGAGAGGACCACCGTCGCGGCGAGGATGTGGCTGGTGGTGACGCCGTACTTGAGGCAGTGCGGGCCGCCGGCGTTCTCGGCCGCGTTCCCGCCGATCGTCGACGACTTCTGGCTCGACGGGTCGGGCGCGAAGTGCAGGCGGTAGGGCGCCGCGGCCGCGCTCAGGTCGACGTTCACCACGCCGGGCTGCACCACCGCGACCCGGTTGGCTGGGTCGATCTGCAAGATCTTGTCCAGCCGCGCCGTGGAGACCACCAGACCGCCGGCCGCGGCGACCGAGCCGCCCGAGAGGCCGGTGCCGGCCCCGCGCGCCACCACCGGCCAGCCGGCCGCCGCGCCGATCCGCACGGCCGCCGCGACCTCAGCAGTGCTCGTGGGGACGACGACGACGTCGGGCACGGCCATGTCGAGCGCGCTGGCGTCATACTCGTAGAGCATCAGCTCCTCGGGGCGCTGCAGCACCGCGCCGGCGCCGATCGCCGCCGCGAGCCGGGCGATCAGCTGGCCGCGCGGCTGCCGCTGGTCGGATCTGGTGCTGGGGTGCAACGTCTCCCCCCTTCGCATAAGCTAGGCCGCTGATAGGGGTTTGGGGCGGCAAAGCCGCCCTCAAACCCCCACCGCTCAGGCGCTGATCGTCGTGCCGGGCGCGAGCAGCGACCAGAACTCGCGGATGAAGAACTCCTTGACAGAGTGTGCCAGCGCCGACGGGTACTCCGCGCCGACGCGCGCCGCGACCTCGCGCGCCGCCGGGTCGAACGCGTCGGCCGCGCAGAGCAGCGCCTGGGCGATCTCGCGCAGGTCGTAGCCCGCCAGCGTCTGGGCCAGCGCCTGCTGGTCCTCGGCGGACAGGTGGCGCTCCAGGTCGGCGAAGTGCTCGAACGGCCGCGCCGGGTCGCGCCGCCAGCGCATGATCTGCGCCAGCCCGGCCCGGCAGTCGCCCAGCACATGCAGCGCCATCCAGAGCTGCTCGCGCTTGAGCTGGCCGACGCTGCTGAACAGGTTCCACCAGAACTCATCGCAGTGCTGCAGCACGTGCTCGGGCAGCAGCGGCTCGGCCCGAGCGCGCGCGGCCACGCGGCCGTCCAGCAGCTGGTCGTAGTCGAACAGCGCCCGCCAGCCGGCGTGCGCCGGCAGCGCCTCGGGCGTGACGATCGCGAGGTCGAGTCGGATCGGGCCGGGGAACAGCGCGCGCAGGCGGGCCAGCCCCGGGTCGGGCGTCGAGATCCACAGGGCGCGCCCGGACGCGCTCAGGGCCTCGCGCCCCATCGTCAGCAGCGTCTCGGGCTCGCCCTCGTCGGCGACGACGAGCAGGTCCAGGCGGGAGTATGTGTCCGGCCGCCCACCGGCAAACGACCCGCGCAGAAACGCGGCCCGCACGTGCTGCGTGGCCTGCAGCGCGCGCACCAGGCGGTCGAGCAGCGCGAGCTGCGGCAGCTGCTGCGGCTGAGTCACTGGCTACTCCTCATAGTCGATCACGGCGCGCGACTCCAGGAACGGCGACATCCACTCGTTCACGGCGACGTGCTTGGGGTGGCCGCTATACTCCTTCAGCGCCTCAGTATCGGCGAGCGTGCAGTCCAGCAGAAACGTCCAGACGACCGGCCGGTCGGAGGGCAGCGAGCGGTAGCAGCGGATGCCCATCAGCCCTCGAATGTCGCCGTAGAGCCCCTCGAGCCGGTCCATGATCTGCTCGATCGTCGCATCGTCGGTCTCCGGCTTCTTCTTGAACATGACCATATGGCGGATCATGGTGAGGTCTCCTTCGCGGTAAGCGCCGAACCAAAAGGAGAAGAGGGCCTGGGGGAAGGCAGCGCCCTTCTCAAATCCCCACCCTTTTACATCTCGGGGAGGTGTGGAGCGGCCGAAGGCTCCCTCAGGACCTTCCCAAGGTACCGGTCTGTGGGCTGGCCCCAGGCCGCTACCCCAAGCTGTAAAGCTCGTAAGAGCCATCTCTCATGCCGCGGCGGCGGTTAGCAGTCGGCTGGTAGATCGCCACCATTATAGCATTGTCTGGCGCTGACCGGCTTGATTGCAAGCTCGCTACGCGCCTGTTGCCATTGTGTCTACATCGATCCCGCCGGGGTGTGGTACTATCGCCTCAATCCGATGCTCTAGCGTGTGAAGAATCCGGCGTCATCGTAAACGATACTGCCTATGATCGAACATTTTCTGGAACATCAACCGATGGTCTTCTGCCCATTCCCATCAGCGATGAGTCCATACGCCGGCTCCGTGCAGGACGCCACGATGGCCTGGGCGCATCGCTTTACACTCGTGCGCTCGGCGCGCGCCCGCGCGCGGCTGGATCAGCTGCAGTACGGCACCTTTATGGCGCGCGCCTACCCGACCGCGCCCGATGCCGCGCTCAGGCTGATTGCCGACTGGAATACCTGGCTCTTTTTGCTGGACGACGCCTTCGACGAGCACGAGCTTGGCTTCAAGCCGGTCGAGCTTGCCGCGCTGCACGCCCGGCTGATCGCGATCATGAGCGGCGCGGCGCCGTCCGCGCACGAGGACACGCGCTACCACGCCCTGCACGACCTGACAAATCGGCTCCAGGCCCAGGGTGGCGCCGCGTGGATGCACCGCTTCGTCCGCTGTGTCGAGGCCAGCTTCGCCGCAAGCGTGTGGGAGGCCTGCAATCGCGCGTCACAGCGGGTGCCGCACGAGCCGGAATACCTCCACATGCGCCCGTTTACAAGCGCGGTGTTCTGCTTCCTGGCCTTGATCGAGATCGCCGAGCAGACCACCTTGCCCGCGGCCGTCAGGCAGCATCCGATCATCCGGAGCTTGTCGTTGATGACGAACAACATCATCAGCTGGTTCAACGACCTGATCTCGTTTCCGAAGGAGATGGCGCGCGGCGATGTGCATAACCTGGTCTATATCGTGCATCACGAGCGCGGCATCCCGCTCGACGACGCGGTCCAGTATGTGGTGAGCAAGCACGACGCCGAAGTTCGCGCCTTGCAGCACCTCTGCGCGACGCTGCATATCTCCGACCAGCACGACCAGCTTGCGCAGCGCTATGCGCAGAGCCTGCACGTGTGGATCCGCGCCAATGTAGACTGGTCGATCGCCACGGCGCGCTACCGGCCGGCCCTTTCCGTGAGTTCGTGAGGACGCTGACCAATGATCTTGCAGCACGATAACCTGGACTTGCGCCTGTCCAAGATGTTGCGGTGGCTTGCGCCGACCGTGATTAGCTTCGCGATCGCCTACGGCGTGATGGGCGCGCTCTTCAGCGACTGGCGCACGATCGCCAGCGCCGCGAGCATTGGGATGCACGGGATGCTCACAGTGATGGCGCAGGTCGAGCTCCGGCACGGGCGCCGGTATCGTGCTACCTACCTCGTCGGCTTTGGCTCGATGGTGGCGACGCTCATGCTCACGCTGCTGCAGCCCGCCCTGTACCCGAGCTTTGCCGTCGTGCCGCTGCTGATCGCCGCCGTGCTGCTGCACTACGCCCCACGGCAGCATGTCTCCTCCTACCTGCTCAGCTGCTGCGCCAACATCATCCTGATCGTGGTGCTGGGCGAGCTGGTACCGGAGAGGTCGCGCTTGCCGACGACGATCCTCGATCTGCTGCGGCTGAGCTCGCTGCTGGCGATCTGCGTCGTCACGCTGGTGATGCTCGGCCAGTTCAGCAGCCGCTTGCAGAATATGCTCGCGCACCTGCGCGCCGCGTATGACTCGCTGGAATCTCAGCATACCCAGCTTGCCCGCCTCAGCGATCAGCACGAGCTGATCTTGAACTCGGCCGGCGAAGGGATCTACGGGGTCGACGCGCAAGGGCTGACGACCTTTCTCAACCCCGCCGCGGCGCGCATGTTCGGCTGGGATGTCCACGATCTGATCGGCCAGCAGATGCACGCGCACACGCACCACACCCGAGCCGATGGGTCGGCCTATCCTTTTGATGCCTGCCCGATCACCTCTGCTTTGCGCGAGGGCGACATCCAGCATCGCACCGACGAGGTGTTCTGGCGCAAGGATGGGACGAGCTTCCCGGTCGAGTATGTGAGCACGCCAATCCACGACCACGGGACGATCGCCGGGGCGGTCATCCTCTTCCGCGACATCTCCGAGCGTATCCAGGCGCAGGCTGCGCTCGAAGCCGAGCGCGCGCACCTGGCCCGCCGGGTAGAGGAGCGGACGGCGGATCTGAGCGCTGCGAATGTCGAGCTGGCCCGCGCCTCGCGGCTCAAAGACGAGTTCCTCGCCAGCATGAGCCACGAGCTGCGCACGCCGCTCACGGCGATCCTCGGCCTCTCCGAAGCCCTTCAGGAAGGCATCTACGAGCCGCTGGACGATCTGCAGCTGAAGCCGATCCGTATGATCGAGCACAGCGGCCGGCACCTGCTTGAGCTGATCAACGATATCCTGGATCTCGCCAAGATCGGGGCCGGCAAGATGGAGCTGGAGTGCGAGTCGCTGGATCTGCTGATGGTGTGCCAGGCCAGCCTGCAGCTGGTCAAGCAGCAGGCCCTGAACAAGAAGATCAAGGTCTCGACCCGGATCGACCCGCTGGTGTCGATCGTCTACGCCGATGAGCGCCGCCTCAAGCAGATCCTGGTCAACCTCTTGAGCAACGCTGTCAAGTTTACGGCCGAAGGCGGCGCCGTGAACCTGGCGATTGCCGGCGATCGCGAGGCCCAGGTCGTGCGGCTCACCGTCTCGGATACCGGCATCGGGATCGCGCAGGAGGATCTCAGCCGGCTGTTCCAGCCCTTTATGCAGCTGGACAGCCGGCTCAGGCGGCAGTACGAGGGCTCGGGGCTCGGCCTCGCGCTGGTCGCTCGGATGGTCGAGCTGCATGGCGGCAGCGTCGCGGTGGAGAGCGTGGTCGGGCAGGGCAGCCGGTTTACCGTGTCGCTCCCGTGGAGCGAGGCGCTCGAGCTGAGCAGCCCCTCGGCGCCGCTGGCCCCGCCGGCCCGCGCGACCTCGCCGATACCGTTCATCCGCCGGGCGCTGATCATTCACGGCTCGCCGGCGGATACCGGCCAGCTCTCCCTGTACCTGAGCCAGCTGGGCGTCGAATATATGACCCACCCGCATGGCCGCGATGCGCTGGCGCGCGCGCTCGCGGTGCAGCCCGACGCCATTCTGCTGGATATCCAGCTCCCCGACTGCTCCGGCTGGGATGTGCTGGCCCAGCTGAAGGCCGATCCGCGCATGCGCGCCATTCCGGTGCTGGTGCTGTCCGCCGAGGACGATCGCCAGCTTGGCCTGACGCTCGGCGCGAACGCCGCCTTGGTCAAGCCAGTCACGCTGCCGCAGTTCAAGACCGCCCTGCGAAACCTGCTGCCGTCGAAGATCGACGCGGTGGTGCAGACGTCGTTCAGCCTGACGCCGGCTCTGGCGGCCGACGAGCAGCCGGTGGTCCTGCTGGCCGAGGATAACGAGATCAATATCACGACGCTCGCCGACTACCTGCAGGTCAAGGGCTACCGGGTCGTCGTCGCGCGCAACGGCATCGAGGCCCTGGCGCGGGCGCGCGAGGTCGGGCCGGACATTGTGATCATGGACATGCAGATGCCGGAAATGGACGGCCTGGAGGCGACCCGGCGAATTCGCGCCGACGTAGAGCTGGCGGAGGTCCCGATCATCGCGGTGACCGCCTTTGCCATGCCGGGCGATCGCGAGCGCTGCCTGGCCGCGGGCGCAAACGACTACATGAGCAAGCCGGTCAGCCTAAAGGCGCTGGTCGCCAGCCTGGAGGCGCTGCTCGCCCACCAGGCCGCCTGAAGCGGTGCCGTGCTGCTGCGCCGGATCACCCCACCCCTGCCCCTCTCCCAGCGGGAGAGGGGCAGGGGTGAGGGCCACCTCTAAGCCTCGCAAGTGGCGCTGCCTACAGCTCGACCTCCTCAATCGTCACCGGCCGGCCCCACTCCTCCTGGAACGCCAGCTCGTCGATCCCCTTGCGCTGCGGCGAGGACCAGTCGATCGTCGGGCGCTTGATCGCCGGGTCCTCGTAGCCGAGCCGGCACAGCACCATCAGCTCATAGCCCTCGGGGACGCCCAGCAGCGCGCTGATCAGCGCCCACTTCTCGGGGATCTCCTGCGGCGTGGAGATGAACTGGAAGCCCATCCCCAGCGACGTGGCGGACAGCCAGATCGTCTGGATCACCGCGCCGAGCGAGATCATGGTGTACAGCCCGGTCAGCTCGCCGGGCTTGTAGACCTCGTGCGAGAGCGCGATGCCCAGCAGCAGCGGCGAGTTCTCAACCAGCTTGCGCGCGTCGTTGCCCAGCACGCTCGGCACGCGAAAGGTGTTCATCATCGCCGCGCCGCGCTCGCTGAAGATGTACTTGGCGAACGGCTTGAGCACGCCGGGGATGTTGTCGATGTGGATGCCGTCCTTCGTCGCGGCGGCCTCCTCGGGCGTCAGCCGGAAGTAGCGCCGGTACTGCTGCCAGAAGCGGCCGTCCTCCATCAGGTCGCGCATCGACTCGCCGGCGACCCGGCCGAGCGCCTTGCGGCGGTCCGGGTCCTCGACCACCACGAAGCGCCAGGGCTGCGAGTTGAAGTGTGACGGCGCGCGGGCCGCCAGCTCCAGGATCGTGCGCTTGTGCTCGGGGTCGACCGGCCGGTCGGCGAAGGCGCCGTTGGTCGTGTGGCGCTTGCGAATGGCCTCGTGTAGATCCATACGTTCCTCAGTTCTGAGTTCTGAGTTCTGAGTTCTGAGTTCGTCTGCAACTCAAAACTCAAAACTCAAAACTGGCTACGCACCGTACGGCACCCAGATATTCTTCACCTGCGTCGCGTGCTTGAGGAAGATCTCGGCGGCGTGCGGGCCGGGGCGCAGCCAGCCGTGCGGCTCGCCGTAGCTCACCCAGGTCTGCTTCAGGTTGCTCACCGAGAGCCGCTCGACCATGGCGCTGCCCTCGACCCCGCCGAAGTACCAGATCGCGTCGACGTCGTTGTGCTCGGCCAGCACCTTCGCCAGCCCGTCGCGCGCGCCGGTCACGATGTTGACCACGCCGCCCGGCAGGTCGCTGGTGTCGAGCACCTGGTACAGGTCGGTCGCCGAGAGCGGGTGGCGCTCCGAGGGCACCAGCACGATCGTGTTGCCCATGCTGATCGTCGCGGCCAGGGTCGTCACGCACGCCAGCAGCGGGTACTCGTCCGGGCAGACGATCGCGACCACGCCGATCGGCTCGGGCACCGCCAGCGTGACGGTGCGGAAGGGCGTGCCGTGCACCGCGCCGTCGTACTTGTCGGCCCAGCCGGCGTAGGTGAACAGCTGCTCGATCGTCGCCGCGACCTCCTGCTCCGCCCGCGCCGGGCTCGCGCCGGTCGTGATCGTCAGCCGGCGGGCGAACTCGTCGGCGCGCGCGCTCAGGTTCTCGGCGATGTAGAACAGGATCTGCGCGCGGTTGTGCGCCGTCTGGCCGGCCCAGCCGGCGGCCGTGCGGGCCGCCTCGACCGCGTTGCGGATGTCCTTGCGGTTGCCGTCGCCGACCTCACCGATCAGCCGGCAGCGCGCGTCGTACACCCGCCGGCTGTTGCCCGAGTCGGGCCGCGCCTGCTTGCCGCCGATGTAGTGCTTGGGCGTGCGATCGATCGGCGGGGCGACGATCGGCGCCGGGCCGTAGACGCTGTCGGGCTGATGGCCGTTGCCGTTGTGCGGCTGCTCGCCGCCCGGCGCCGAGACGCCGCCGTAGACCTGGTCGTCGGTCGGCGGGCGCTCGTCGACGTTCGGCTTGACGTACTCGTACAGCCCCTCGCGCCCGCCCTCGCGCCCGAAGCCGCTCTCGCGGTAGCCGCCGAAGCCCGCCGCCGCGTCGAACAGGTTGGTGCTGTTGATCCAGACCACGCCGGCCTTGACCTGTCGCGCGATGTCGAGCGCCAGGTTGACGTCCTCGCTCCAGATGCTCGCCGCCAGCCCGTAGCGCGTATTGTTCGCCAGCGCCACCGCCTCGGCCGGCGTGCGGAAGGTCGTCGTCGTCAGCACCGGCCCGAAGATCTCGACCTGGGCGATTGTCGCGGCGGGCGAGACCTCGGTGAACAGCGTCGGCGGGAAGAAGTAGCCCTCGGTCGGGCAGGCCCACGAGGGCTGCCAGATCGTCGCGCCCTCGGCGCGGCCCTGCTCGACCAGCCGCTCGATCTTCTGCAGCTGGGTCGGCGCGACGATCGCCCCGATGTCGATCGTCTTGTCGAGCGGGTCGCCGACGCGCAGCTTCTCCATCCGCGCGCGCAGCTTCGCGATCAGCCGCGTCGCCACGCCCTCCTGGACCAGCAGCCGCGAGCCGGCGCAGCAGACCTGGCCCTGGTTGAACCAGATCGCGTCGACCACGCCCTCGACCACGCTGTCCAGGTCGGCGTCGTCGAAGACCACAAACGGCGATTTGCCGCCCAGCTCGAGCGAGAGCTTCTTGCCGCTGCCGGCGGTGCTCTGGCGGATCAGCCGCCCAACCTCGGTCGAGCCGGTGAACGCGATCTTGTCGATGCCGGGGTGGCGGACCAGCATCTCGCCGACCTGGCCGTCGCCGGTCACGATATTGATCACGCCGGGCGGCAGGCCGGCCTCCTGGCAGATCTCGGCGAACGCCAGCGCCGTCAGCGAGGTCCACTCGGCCGGCTTGAGCACGACCGTGTTGCCCATCGCCAGGGCCGGCGCGATCTTCCAGGCCAGCATCAGCAGCGGGAAGTTCCAGGGGATGATCTGCCCGACCACGCCGATCGGGGCGTAGCCGGCCAGCTCGGACTCTATCAGCTGGGCCCAGCCGGCGTGGTGGTAGAAGTGGCGCGCGACCAGCGGGATGTCGATGTCGCGCGTCTCACGGATCGGCTTGCCGTTGTCGAGCGTCTCCAGCACCGCCAGCCAGCGCGAGTGCTTCTGGATCTGCCGCGCCAGCGCGTACAGGTAGCGCGCGCGCGCGTGGCCGGATGCCTGCGACCAGCTCGCGAAGGCGCGGCGCGCGGCGGCTACGGCGTTGTCCACGTCCGCCTGGGCCGCCTGCATGACGCGTGCGATCGGCTTGCCATTGGCGGGGTTGACGCTGTCGAACAGCCGATCGTCGGCCGGCGGCGTCCACACCCCGTCGATGAACATCCCGAAGCGGCGCTCGTGTGCATCCAGCCAGGCGTTGGCCGGCGCGGCGCTCTCGGGGGCCGGGCCGTACTGCATCGTCTCGAAGATGTCTGCTATATGTGAAGCCATATCTACCACCATTGTAGATTGCAGATTGCAGATTGCAGACTGCAGAGGCACATCCTCAATCTGCAATCTACGATCTACAATCTGCAATCGGCTAGGCCATCGGGTGCCGGAACGACGCCGAGTACTGGCCGGTGACGTGGTGCTCGAGCTGGCGCTCGATGTCGCCGAGCAGCGAGCTGGCGCCGATGCGGAACAGCTGCGGCCGCAGCCACGCGTCGCCCAGCTCTTCTTTCATAAGGATCAGCCAGTCGAGCGACTGCTTGGCCGTCTTGATCCCGCCGGCCGGCTTGAAGCCAACCTTGTGGCCGCTGCGCTCCTGGTACTCGCGGATCGCCCGCGCCATCACCAGGCTGACCGGCAGCGTGGCGTTGACCGGCTCCTTGCCGGTCGAGGTCTTGATGAAGTCGGCGCCCGCCATCATGCAGACCAGGCTGGCCCTGGCGACGTTGCGCAGCGTGCCCAGCTCGCCGGTCGCTAGGATGGTCTTGATATGCGCGCCGCCGCAGGCCGCCCGAAAGGTCTTGACTTCGTCGTAGAGCGCCTGCCAGTCGCCGCCAAGCACGTGCTGGCGCGTGATCACAATGTCGATCTCGCCCGCGCCGGCGGCCACCGAGGCTTCGATCTCGCGCACGCGCAGCTCGAACGGGTTGAGCCCGGCCGGGAAGCCGGTCGACACCGCCGCGACCGGGATACCCGAGCCGCGCAGCGCGTCCACCGCCGTGGGCACCATCGCGTGGTACACGCACACCGCCCCAACCGTCAGATCGGGCACGCCCAGCGCATCGAGCAGGTCGGCGCGCACGGGCTGGCGGGCTTTGCCGCACAGCCGCCGCACCGTGCCGGGGGTGTCGTCGCCCGAGAGCGTCGTCAGATCGATGCAGCTGATCGCCCGCAGCAGCCAGGCGGCCTGCCAGTCCTGCTTGACCGTGCGGCGGCCCGGCAGCGTCGCGGTGCGGCGCTCGACGGCGCTCCGGTTGACGCGCATCTCTTCGACCCAGCCCAGGTCCAGCGGGCAGCCCGGATTTCGTTCGGAGTGAGCCGGCGGCGCGAATGTCGCGATGCGCTCGCCGCTCTGCCCTTTCAGGCGCGTTTGTGGCATCGTTTTATCCTTAGCTCTATGCGCCGAAATTATAGCATAGATCGATTCTGAGGGGGGCTTGGGGCCAGGGACTTGCCCGATGAGAGGGGGACGAACTGCCAAGCGCTGAGCGTTTGAACGTTTGAACGCCGCCTGCCGCCTGCCTCAATCCGGCCAATCGATCGTGACATACACATCCTCGCCCTCGACGCGCACCGCGTAGGTGGGGATGCGGATGCCGACCGGCGGTACGATCGCCTTGCCGGTGCGGATGCTGTAGGTCCAGCCGTGCCAGGGGCAGGTCACAGTGTCGTCGATCAGCACGCCCGAGGAGAGCGGCCCGCCCTCGTGGCGGCACGCATCGCCGAAGGCGTAGATTGTCCCGCCGACGTTCGCCAGCGCGATCGGCAGCCCGTCGACCTCGACGTAGCGCATTGCGCCGGGGGGGATGTCGGAAAGAGCGGCGACGCGGGTTGTCTCTGTTGCCATACGCCGTAGTCAGTCGTCAGTAATCAGTAATCAGTATCATTGTAACCCATCGAGCGCGATGGTACCGACTACTGACTGCTGGTATCTGCCTACAGTCGCCCGGCCACATGCCCGACCACGATCTCCTCGGTCGCCATGTAGGCCGGCTGCGCGGCCAGCTGCGCGATCGCCCGGCCGACATCCTCCGGCCGCAGCATGTTGGCGCGGTTCCACTCGCCCGGCAGCGCATCCCACAGCGCCGTGTCGGTCGCGGCCGGCAGCACCACCGTCACGCGGATGCCGCGCGGGCGCAGCTCCTCGCGGATCGCGCCCGAGAAGCCCAGCAGCCCGTGCTTCGCGGCGACGTAGGCCGACCAGGTTGGGAACGGCTGCCGGGCCGCGACCGAGGCGACGTTGACGATCAGCCCGCCCTGCGGCATGTGGCGCGCGGCGTGCTTGCACGTCAGAAACACGCTGGTCAGCCCAACCCGCAGCGACTGCTCCCAGTCGGCCAGCGTCAGCTCCTCAAGCGGCGCGACGACCGCCCCGCCGGCGCTGTTGACCAGCACGTCGATCCGCCCGGACACGCCCGCGGCCGTGTCGATCAGCCGCCGCACGTGCGGCTCGGCGGTCGCGTCGCAGGGCACGGCGGTGGCCTCCGCTCCGCGCGCACGAACCTCGGCGGCCACCTGCTCCAGCGCGACGCCATCGCGCGCGGCCAGCACGAGGTGGCTGCCCGAATCGGCCAGCGCCAACGCCGTCGCCCGGCCGATGCCCTTTGAGGCCCCAATGACGATAAGAACCTTCAACGCTTTACTCCCAAAATGACAAGGTGACAAGGTGAGGGGGTGAGAGATCGCGAATAATCTCACCTTGTCACCTTGTCACCTTGTCTCCCGGTCTCCTTGTCCCGCTCACTCGTGGTCGTGCGTCCGGTCCACGTGCCCCATGAACTCGGCGCGCGTCTTCGGGTCGCTGCGGAACACGCCGCGCATGGCCGAGGTGATCATCTTGGCGTTGGCCTTCTTGACGCCGCGCATCACCGAGCACATGTGGATGCCCTCGGCCACCACCGCCACGCCCTGCGGGTGCAGCGCCGCGTCGATGAAGTCGGCGATCTGCACGGTCATCCGCTCCTGCACCTGCAGCCGGCGCGCGAACGTCTCGACGATCCGCGGGATCTTGCTCAGCCCGATCACCTTGCCGTTCGGGACATAGGCGACGTGGACGCGGCCCATAAACGGCAGCATGTGATGCTCGCACAAGCTGTAGAAGTCGATGTCCTTGACTATCACCATCTCGTCGTAGTCGACGCTGAAGATCGCGTCGTTGATCAGCGCTTCGGGATCGACCCGGTAGCCCGCCGTCAGCTCGGCGTACATCTTCGCCACGCGGCTGGGCGTGTTCAGCAGCCCCTCGCGATCGGGCTCCTCGCCGATGTGCGTCAGGATCGTGCGCACGGCCTCCTCGACCTGCTCGTTGCTGTCGAAGGTCATGCCTTCCAGCTTGCCTCGCCCAGGTACAATCCGGTCGGCATGATCCGCCCTGTCAAACTCACCGACCGCGCGCTCGCGCAGCGTCATGTGTCCGTTGCCGTTCGTACTCATTGTTGTCTCCAAATGGCCGTAGTCAGTAGTCGGTAGCCGGCAGCGAGAATCTCCGCAGTGGTTGGACATCGCAAGTGCGGACTACTGAAATCTGACTACTGACTACTTCCCGCTATACTCAAACACGTTGTTCTTCGTCTCCCAAAGCTTCAGGTACTGGAGCTTGCCCTCTAGCGGCGGCGCCAGCTCGCCCCACAGGTAGACGACGATGTTTTCGGCTGTGGAGGTCTGGTCGGCGAATCCGGCGATCTCGCGGTCGAGGTGCCGGTGATCGAGGCCGTCCAGCACCCCGCGCACTGTGCGATCCAGCTCGACCAGGTCGATCACCATCCCGGTCTGGCCGTCGATCGCGCCGCCGACCGTGACTTCGAGCGTGTAGTTGTGCCCGTGCCCGTTCGGGTTGTTGCACTTGCCGTAGATCGCGCGGTTCTGCTCGTCCGATAGCGTCGCTGCGTGCAGCCGGTGCGCCGCCGAGAAGCTGTAGGACCGGCTGAAGCTCGCCTGGTCGGCGCCATCGTACTCGGCCCACAGGTCGTTCAGCTCGTAGAGCCGCAGCCGCGCCAGCGCCGCCTCCGCCGGTAGTCGCGGCGCGATCAGCCCCCACAGCACCCGCACGATGTTCTCGGTCGTCGGGATGCGCTGCTTGAAGTAGAGCGTGTCCTCGTTCAGGTGCTTGTGGTCGAACTCCTCCAGCACCTGGCCCACGATCGCTTTCAGATCGACCAAGTTCATAATCATGCCGGTGACCGGGTCGGGCTCGCCCTTGATCGTCACGTCGAGCGTGTAGTTGTGCCCGTGGCCGTACGGGCTGGTGCATTTGCCAAATACGCGCTCGTTCTGCTCGGGGCTCCAGTCGTCGCGCCAGTAGCGGTGCGCCGCCGAAAACTCGAATCGTCTTGTCGCGTAGACCATGCTCTTTTCCTGTAATTGTTTATCAACAATATTGTCTTTTATCGACGCCGATTCGTTACATATCAGTATACGGCTGAGCGGGGCCCGCTAGATCTCTCCCGGTGCGCGCTATAACGCTGAGCTGGTGGGTCGCGCCTGTCGAAAATCGGCCGCGGCGGGCCTTCGTGCGCAGGGCCGATCTATTGACCTTTCGCCCATCCTACACCGTACCTGTCGAACCGATCTCGAACTTGTAGGAGCGTCTGGATCTTGCACGACACAATGCGCTGCTCTCTCTGCGCATACATCAAGTTCAGTGCCAAGCGCTGAACGCCGACTGCCAAGCGTTGAACGTTGAACGCTGAACGTTTGAACGTTTGAACGTTTGAACGCCGACTGCCGACTGCCAAGCGCTGAACGTTGAACGCTGAACGCTGAACGTTTGAACGTTGGAACGTTGGAACGTTGGAACGCCGACTGCCGACTGCCGACTGCCGACTGCCGACTGCCGACTGCCGACTGCCAAGCGCTGAACGCTGAACGTTTGAACGTTTGAACGTTTGAACGCCGACTGCCGACTGCAGCCGCGCTGAGCGAGCCTGTACGCCGGCGCGGCTGTCGTGACGAGCCGGCGGCGCGCTGGACGGTCAGCCAGGCCCGCCACTCCTGGTCGAGCTCGGCCAGGGACTTGCCGTAGACGCCGTCGTAGTCGGCCGAGCCGGGCGTGTGGCCGCCGCCGCTGCGGTACAGGGCATCGAAGCGCTCGCGCCCCTGGGTCATCAGAAACGCGACAAATGCGGCCCACCCGGTGTACGCCGCGCCGCGGGTCGTCGTGTGGCAGTCGGCCTCGAGGTCGGCGTCCAGCCGCAGCAGCTCGCCGGCGTCCAGCGCCTGCTCCGCCCGGCTGGCCCACTCCGGCCGCCCGTCCGCGCCGATCGCGTAGTCGCCGCTGGCCCAGGTCGCCTGCCCCTCCAGCAGAATCGTGTCGGAGCGCTGGTGCGCCGCCCAGCCGTAGTAGTCGTGCTGAAGCTGGTGCGCCAGCTCGTGCGCGGCAATCGGCAGCAGCCGCGCCGGCGTCGTCGTGGGACCGTAGAACATGCGGATGGTGCGCTGGTGCGAGAGCGTCAGGCCGCGGATCGCGCAGGGGCCTTGCTGCGGCGGCTCGAACCGGAGCGCGACTCGCCCGCTGAGCCGCGCGCCCATCCGCGCGCCGACTCGGTCGATCGCCCGCTCGATCTGGGGGGCTAGGTCGAGCACTGCCGTGATCGGCACGCTCCCATTGAGCCGGTAGATGTCGAGGCGCTCTGTGCGCGCGACCAGGTCGCCCTCCAGAGTCGGCGCTGGTGTGCCGGCTGGGCTCGGCGCTGGCGTCGCCGTCGCGGCAGCGGTTGGCGACGGGCTTGGCGCGGGTGCGGTTGGCCGGGGCCGCTCGGTCGCGGTCGGTGGCGGATCGGTGCGCGCCGGCACGCTTGGGGATGGCAGTGGCGGTAGCGCCTGCGTGGCCGGCGGAGGCCCTAGCGCTGCGCCGGGCGCCTGGGCGCAGCCGGCCAGCGCGATCAGCGCCAGGATCGCCAGGGTGACCTTGCGGGGTCGGCGTCCGCTGATCTCCAACGCCGCCGGCCCTCAGTCCTCTTCGTCGTCGGGCGGCGGCCCGGCGATCTGGTCCATGCGGCGGCGCACGCCAAAGGCGATCCCCAGCGCGAGCGAGCTCGCCACGATCGCCAGGATCAGGCCGATGATCGGGCCGGCCGACAGCCGCGCGACCGGGTCATCGGGGGCCGCGCCGCTGGACAGAGCCAGCACGGCCGTCAGGAGGTAGTACTTCGGCCACATAGTCTTTACAACTCTTATACATTAGTGTCATCTTCGCGTCATGTACCGATCTAGGTCGTTCTTTGACTTCGATCTATGATTTAGATGACAGGTTCCTGATACGCTGCTGAGATTAGTGTCTGAGATCCGGCCTATTGTACCAGAAAGCCGGATTCACTTCTCGCCGCTCGCCCGCGCTCGTTCTGCGGCGAAGCGGCGGCATTTATCTTCGGCAGCGCGCCGGATGTGGCTGTGCGCCGGGCCGTGGTGCCTACGCTCTGCAGGAGTCGCATCCGAGAAACCTCGCGGCATACCTCTAGGGCGCGATTCGGTTTTTTGTAACGAGGAGGACAAGGCCTATGTTTCCAACACTGCGACGGCGCCGCTTTGCGCTGATCTTTGCGCTGGTGATCGGCCTAATCGCCGTGGGGTACGCCCAGCGCTCGTCGGCCGCCGCGGTCTATATTGTGCACGGCTCCACCTCCGATTCCTGCGACCGCACCGGCGGCCAGGCGCAGGCCGACTACCAGGATGGCTACTTCGGCTCGGAGCTGCACGGGTTCTGGGATCGCGAGCCGGTCACGGTGACGTTCAGCTTCCCCGACGGGCAGATCTTCAGCCCGCTCGCGGCCCTGCTGCTCGATGGCGTCGTGAACATGCCGACCAACTTCACCACCGATTTCCAGACCGACATTGCCGGCGATCTGTACTTCGACTACCCGATCACCAACAAGTGGCCCTACGGCTGCTACCAGATGACCGCGTACGGCAACAATAGCGGCCAGACCGCTGTGGGCTTCTTCGTCGTCAAGGCGCGCCCCAGCGCCCCGCCGGCTGCCAGCCCGGCCAAGCTGGCCGTCTGGAAGAACGGCACCTTTGACGCGTTCGCCGAGCACGACTCGCTGATCAACATCCACGGCGCCGGCTTCTACCCGAACGAGCAGGTCGGCGTCTGGATCACCCAGCCCGACGGCAGCGTGATCGGCCACCCGACCCAGGTCGCCAGCGACGCCGGCAACTTCGAGTCGACCTTCACGTTCACCAGCGTCCACCAGACCGGCAAGTACACCTTCACCGCCTATGGCCTCACCAGCCACTACCAGGTCTTCGCGCCCTTCGAGCTGCGCGGGCGCACGTCGACGCCGAGCGGCTGGGCGCAGCTGCGCGTCGCCTACCCGTTCCCGGCCGCGACCAGGCAGAACGGCGACGCGATTGCCGTCTCGGGGACGCTGTTCTCGCAGTGGGAGCCGGTCGGCGTCTGGCTGACCCTGCCGGATGGCTCGGTGCGCGGCCTGCCGACGCAGGTGGCGGACGGCAACGGCGACTTCTACGCCGAGATTGGGATCGACGAGCGCCTGCCGCTCGGCCGCTACAGCCTGACGGCCAGCGGCGTCGACAGCGGGCGCCTGGTGATCGCGCAGTTCGACGTCAAGGGTGGGACGTTTGAAGGTGTGCCGCTGGACTCGCCGCCCGAGCCGGCCGCGCCCTTTGTGGAAGAGACCAACTTCGGCGACGGCACGCTCGGCGGCCCGACCAATATCGACGGCGCGCAGGGCAGCGCCGGCCCGCAGGTCACTCCGCCGGATACCCAGAGCTGCGGCGATCCGAACAGCTTCTGGACGCCCAACTGCTAGCATCTACCCTGGCCTCACCCCCTGCCCCCGCCCCTGCCAGGGGCGGGGGTTTCTTTGTGTTGTGGCGCGGCGGCTTTGCCGCCGCGCCACAACCACGAACGAGGGTGATCCGTATCACAGAATAATCCATGCGAGCGCGCACAAAACGTAGTACAATGCCCCCCTCACTGGCGCACTGCACCCCCTCGATTCAATCAACGGAGACGGCTGCCGGGAGGGCAGCAGGAAAGGTCTCGACGATGAGCACGAATCTGTTTGCCTACCTGGAGACGGCGCCGTCGCTCCAGGAGATGTGCGACACGCTCAGCGCGCTCGGGCTCGTCTACCGCCATACGCTCCCCGCCGACGAGCGCTGGGATTACCCCATGCACGTCTTTGGCCGGGCCGACCTGCGCATTGTCTATCATGCTGGCGACCCCGTGCGCGGCGAGGCGCTGGTGGATGGCACCGGCGCGCAGGATACTCCGCAGGCGCAGGTGGCGGTTCGCGTGGCTCTCTCCACAGTCGTGCGCCGCTACGGCGGGATGATCTGCGACCCGCGCGAGGTCCGGCGCGGCATGGTGCTCTGAGGCTGCGCAACAGCGCAGCCCCCGGCAATGACGCCGGGGGCTGCGCTATCTCCCGCTCTTTTGGTGTTGGCGAGCAACCTCTTGTGGCCGGCACCAGCCTGCTGGCCATACTCGCCCCTGTACCCCACCTGTGGAGATGTGGGGCCGCGCTCATCCACCGTAGGATCAGCGCGGCCCCACAGAAGGTGAGAATTATCAGATCGGCTTCTCGTCCCCGCTCGATGGCGGCTCGCTCTCGCTGCGCACTTCACTTCGAAATGAGCGGATCGCCTGGCCAAGCGATTTGCCAACCCCGGCGATGCGGGCAGGGCCGAAGACGACGATCACGATCGCCAGTACGATCAGCAGCTCTGGAATACCTATATCGCCCATGATGCGCCTCTCGGTTTGTCGATACGTATCGCACCACACTGCTACTCTTATGCAGTCAGCATACTACGCTCAGATAAACTCAAGATGAGGAGCAAATGAGATCATGGTAAGGCTACTCCGGGATCTGCTGCACCTTGACGAAGTTGGTCGCGCCGCGCGCCGCGATCGGGTGGCCGCCGGTGACCACCACCGAGTCGCCCGGCTGCGCGAAGCCCCGCGCGACGAGTATCTTGCTGACCCGCTCGCCCAGCGTGTCCAGCCGGTCGACGTACTCGCACATGATCGGCGTGACACCCCAAACCAGCCCGAGCTGGTGGTAGACCGACTCCGACGGCGTAAACGCCAGGATCGGCACCGTTGGCCGCAGGTTCGACACCAGCCTCGCGGTTGTCCCGCTCACCGTGAAGGCCGCGATCGCGCGCACCGGCAGCACGCTCACGATCGCGCAGGCCGCCGCGCTGATCGCTTTGGAGACGCCCTGCCGCGCGCTCGAGATCAGCTGGGGCACGGCTGAGTGCTCGGCGTGCCGGCCGCTCGTCTCCGCCACCTCGGCGATCTTGGCCATCATCTGGACCGACTCGACTGGAAAGAGGCCGTTGGCGGTCTCGCCGCTGAGCATCACCGCGTCGGTGCCGTCGATGATCGCGTTCGCGACGTCGCTGGCCTCGGCGCGAGTCGGCCGTGGGTTGCGGATCATCGAGTCGAGCATTTGCGTGGCGGTGATCACCGGCCGGCCGGCCTCGTTAGAAGCCTCGATCAGCTGTTTCTGGACCAGCGGCACCTGCTCAGCCGGCATCTCCACGCCCAGGTCGCCGCGCGCGACCATAATCGCGTCGGCGAGCTCCAGGATCGCCGCCAGGTCGTCGAGCGCCTCGGGCTTCTCAATCTTCGCGATCACGGGCGTGTTCTTGCCCGCGGCCTGGATGCGCGTCTTGACGTCCTGCAGGTCGGCGGCGCGCCGGACAAAAGAGATCGCCACGTAGTCGACGCCCTGCGCCAGCCCAAACTCCAGGTCGGCGATGTCCTTGTCGGTCAGAGCCGGGGCGCTGACGTTCACGCCCGGCAGGTTGATCCCCTGGTGCTCGCGCAGCTCGCCGCCAAACACGACGGTGGTGTGCACCTCGTCGTCGCTCGCCTCGGTCACCCGCAGCTCGATCAGTCCATCCGAGAGCAGAATTCGGTCGCCGGGGCTGACATCGTGCGGCAGCGCCGCATAGGTCGTGCTGACGCGCGTGGCTGTCCCGGCGACCTCGTGCGTGGTGATTGTGAAGGTGTCGCCGGCGCGGAGGTGCACCGGCTGGCCGTCCACCAGATTGCCGGTGCGGATCTTCGGCCCCTGCAGATCCTGCAGGATGGCCAGCGGATGGTCGGCCTTGCGCGCGCTCTCGCGCAGCTGCGCGATTCGCCGGGCGTGCTCGGGATGGGTCCCATGCGAGAAATTCAACCGGGCCACGTCCATCCCAGCGGCGATCAGCTGCTCGATCACCTCGGGGCTGCTGCTGGCCGGGCCGATCGTGGCCACAATCTTGGTTCGGCGCATATTCCACCCCCTCTACACAATTGCAGGTTGTAGATTGTAGATTGATTGGGCGCAATCTGCAATCTGCAATCCGAGCCTATGGCCCAACCGTGACAAGCGAGGCGATTTTCGCGAGCAGCGCGGCGCCGATCCCTTTGACGTTTCGCAGGTCTTCGACCGATTTGAATGGGCCGTTCGCGTCCCGATGCTCGACGATGCGCGCCGCCAGCGCCTGGCCGATGCCGGGCAGCTCGCCCAGCTCGGCCTCGCCGGCGCTGTTGATGTCCACCAGCCCGGCGCTCTCAGCCGCACTCGTGGGCTCGCCGCCGCTCGGCGCCGGCTCGCCCTGGCGCGGGATGTGGACGTGCTCGCCATCCTTCAGTCGCTCGGCCAGGTTGATGCGCTCCGAGTCGGCATCCTGCGTCAGCCCGCCGGCAGCCAGCACCAGGTCCTTGATCCGCCCGTCCGCCGGCAGCTGGTAGACATCCGGCGATCGTACCGCTCCGCTGACATACACGACGACCGCTTCTGCCGCCGGTAGCGTGGTTTCGCTGGCGGCGATCGGCTCGTCCTGCTCCGGCGCCAGCACGAACGCGCTCTGGTCGGCCGGCGGCTCGACCGTCGCAGGCCGGCCGAGCCAGCTCCACGTCAGCACGATCACGCCGGCCAGGAAAGCGATTGCGGCAAGCGCGAGCCGATGCCGCGCCAGCCCCCGAAGATGCTGCATTGTCCTACTCCTACATCGGTTTTCTGGCTATTATGCCAGAGCGTGCCTCGCCGGATCAAGGGCGCACAGTCCCGATGTAGTGTAGTACTATTGTCGGACGTTTCGGCGGCGGTTTCTTTTGCCGCATGCCCCTCCCCAGAAAAATCCACCCCCAGCCCTCTCTCCCGCGCTCAGGAGAAGCGGCTGGGGGTGATGGCTCCAGCGATCTAGGACGGGCTTCGTTTGGTCGTGCTGCGCGCGCCTGCCGTCGCCTTGCCGTCCTTCGCCGTGCGCGCCGGCGCGGCGCGGGATGACTTGGCCGCGCTCGGCTTGGCCGTGCCTGCCTTTGCCCTGGTCGCGCTCGGCTTGGCGGTGGCGGCCTTTGCCTTGGCCGGCGCGCTCCGCGCGGCGGTCTTGGTCGTGCCGGCCGCCCGCGCTGGCTTGGCGCCGTTCGTGGCCGGCCTCGCGCGCCCGCCCGCGCCCTTCGCGGACGCCGGCTCCTGCGCCCTCGCCGCGCCGTCGCTCGGCACGTACTGCGCCACCTCAGCCAGGTCGTTCACCAGGTAGTCGCACTTGGGGTAGCGATTGCAGCCGTAGAAGGGCCGGCCGAACTTGCCTCGCCGCTGCATCAGCTCGCCCGCGCCGCACTTCGGGCAGACGACGCCGGTCGGCTCGGGCAGGGGCACCGGCTTGCCGTCCTTGCCGATCCGCCGCGTGTTGGTGCACTCCGGGTAGCCGCTGCACCCCAGGAACGGGCCGAACCGGCTCTTCTTGATCACCATCGGCCGGCCGCAGACATTGCACATCACGTCGCTCAGCTCGGGCGTGCTGGCGGCGTTCAGCACGATCTGCCCGTCGCCGTCGCGCTGAAAGTCGCTGGTGAAGTCGCACTCGGGGTAGCGGTTGCAGGCCAGGAACTCGCCGTTGCGCCCAAACTTGATCGCCAGGCGACCCTCTTTGCACTTCGGGCAGGTCAGGTCGGTGGCCACGTCCTCGCGCTTGACGTTGCGCATGGTCTGCTTGGCGGCCGCGAGCGTGTGCTCGAACGGGCCGTAGAACTCGCGCAGCACCGGCACCCACTGCTTCTGCCCCTCGGCGATGTCGTCCAGCTGCTGCTCCATCGCCGAGGTGAAGCCGTAGTCTACGATGCTCGGGAAGTGCTCGACCAGCAGCTCGGTCACGACTCGGCCGAGCGTCGTCGGGATGAGCTTCTTCTCGCCGATCTCGACGTACTTGCGGTCCACGATCGTGGCCAGCGTCGGGGCATAGGTCGACGGGCGGCCGATCCCCAGCCGCTCCAGCTCCTTCACCAGGCTGGCCTCGGTGAAGCGCGGCGGCGGCTCGGTGAAGTGCTGGATCGGCAGCAGCTGGAGCAGGTCGAGCGGCTCGCGCTCGGCCAGCGGCGGCAGCCGGCGCTCGCTGTCCTCGTCCTCCTCGCCCTCGTCCAGGCTGACGTTGTAGACCGCCAGGAAGCCGGGGAACTTCAGGACGCTGCCAGTTGCACGAAATGTATACGGATCAACGTTCGGACGTTCGGACGTTTGAACGTTTGAACGTTTGAACGTTGCCCCAATATCGACCGTGGTGCTGTCGAACAGCGCCGCCTCCATCTGGCTGGCGATGAACCGCTTCCAGATCAGCTCGTACAGCCGATGCTGCTCGCGCGTCAGCGACTCGCGCAGCGCCTCGGGCGTGCGGTGGCTGGAGGTCGGCCGGATCGCCTCGTGGGCCTCCTGCGCGCCCTTCGCCTTGGTTCGGTAGATCGGCGGCTTCTCGGGCAGGTACGGCTGGCCGTAGCGCTCGAGGATGACCTGGCGGGCCTCCTCCTGCGCCTCGCGCGCGATGTTGAAGCTATCGGTGCGCATGTAGGTGATCAGGCCGACCGTGCCCTCTTCGCCGCCGATGTCCACGCCCTCGTAGAGCTGCTGGGCCACGCTCATCGTGCGCTTGGCCGAGAAGCCCAGCTTGCGGCCGGCCTCCTGCTGCAGCGTGCTGGTGGTGAACGGCGGCGCGGCGCTGCGCCGCTTGTCCTTGCGCGTGATCTTGCGGACGATATACTGCGCGCCGTCGAGGTCGGCGACGATCGCCAGCGCCGCATCCTGATCGCCGATCGCGAACTTGTCCAGCTTCTTGCCGGCGCGCTCGATCAGCGTCGCGCGGAAGGCATCCTTGCGCTCGGCCGCCGGCCGAGCGCCGGCTACCGGCTGCTTGCTGAGATCCGCCTCGATCGACCAGTACTCCTGGGTGACGAACGCCTCGATATCGCGCTCGCGCTCGACCACCAGCCGCACCGCGACCGATTGGACGCGGCCGGCCGAGAGCCCGCGCATCACCTTCTCCCACAGCAGCGGCGAGAGCTTGTAGCCGACCAGCCGGTCGAGCACGCGGCGGGCCTGCTGCGCGTCGACCAGGTTGCGGTCGATCTGGCGCGGGTGGTTGATCGCATGCTGCACGGCGTTGCGCGTGATCTCGCTGAACTCGACCCGGTAGATCGGCATGCCGCGCGGGATGCCGGCCGCCTGGGTGATATGCCACGCGATCGCCTCGCCCTCGCGGTCGGGGTCGGTGGCGAGGTAGACCGCCTCGGCCTGCCGGATCGACTTCTTCAGCGCGGCGACGACTTTTTCTTTGCCCTTCGCGATCTCGTAGACCGGCTCGAAGCTGCCGTCGACGTCGACGCCCAGGTCGCTCTTCGGCAGGTCGCGGACGTGGCCCATCGAGGCTTCGACGCGAAACCCGCGCCCAAGATATTTCTGAATCGTCTTCGCCTTTGCCGGCGACTCGACGATTACAAGCTTGTCTGCCATAATAGCCTATAGATCCTTTGCCGTGCGCTCCCACCCATCTCCCAGCCTCCACCCCCTGGCGAAGCGTACGGCTGCGCAGTTATCGAGAATAGGCGAGACACGAGCTGCTTCAAACATTGTGGGGCATCGCGACCGAGCGTGGCTAGGCGGGTGTCATCGCCAGCGGTGTCAGATCGGATGTGGAGCTCACTATAACGACGATAAAACCGATTGTCAAGTACCCGCGCCGCCGCCGCTCGCACCAGTTCTGCCTGCGCCACCCTCCTTCTAAGGCATATCTGTCATCAAATTGTCATATTCGGCTCATTCAGTACCTTCGTCCTATTGTTCCAATTCGTGGCCGAGCCGTATAATCAGGCTAGAGAGCCGCAAAAGGACCTTGGGCCAGGCGACACCAGACAGCTATCGCGCAGCGGATGCCAGAGGCCCGCTCGCGCGTTAGGCTGAGCGATTGTGGGCAAATTAGTTTGTTGGCGGGGAGCGAGATGCGGCTCCCAACTGCTCTAGGAGAGGCGTCGAGCATGCAAGAGCGAGCTGATAGCAGATCCGGCCAGTCGCTAGTCGAGATGGCGCTGATCCTGCCTTTTATCCTGCTGCTGATCTTCGGCATCATCGACATAGGCTGGTACGTCTTCGGCTACGCGACCGTCTACCAGGCTGCCCGCAACGGCGCCGAGAAGGCCGCCGAGATCCCGCCGTACCTCAGCAAGGTCAGCCCGCTGAACCGCGGCGACCTGTGCGTGTCGACGATCCTCAGCTCTACGCTCGAAGGTACGCCCGAGGTCATGTTCCGCGATCTGGCGAGCGGCCAGAATGGCAACACTTTCGCGATCAGCTACCCGAACAACAAGCGCCAGCTTGGCCAGCCGATCCAGATCGACCTGGTCTACAACATCCAGCCCTTGACGCCCTTCTGGCGGCTGATTACCTTCGGCAACCAGGGCACGATGCAGGTTCGCGCCAGCACGCGCCGGTCGATCGAGTCGCTGGGCGATAACCCGAACGCCCCGAATCTGATCGCGTGCCAACCGTGAGGATGAGAATGCTACGACGCGCACGAACCTATGGCCAGGCGATCGTCGAGTTCGCGCTCGCGGCGACGCTGATCTTCTTTTTGCTTGCAGCCGTCGTCGACATCGGCATGATGTTTTTCGCGCTCCAGGGCCTGCACAACGCTGCCCAGGAGGGCGCCTCCTACGGCAGCCGCTGGCTGTTGACCGACTCGGCTACCAAGAAGCGCGTGCTTGATACTGCCACCATCATCGATCACGTGCGCCACGAGTCCGGCCCCAAGGGCGGCATCGGCTTCGTCAACCTGCTCGATCTGAACGGCAACGGCATCGACGACAGCGGCGAGCCGGGCGTCATTACGGCGAATATCTCCACCGAGCTGCTGCTCGACGAAAGCGAAGACGGCGACCCGACCAGGGTTGTCTCGTCCAACGCTCCCGAGAATATCCCCTGCGACGACCCGAGCACATCAACCCACGCCTGCTACATTCGCGTGACGGTCCGGTCGGTGCACCAGATGATCTTCCCGTTCGCGCCGGCCTTCTCGCGCGTCGTCCCGCTGAAGTCGGCCTACATCATGCCGATCCGCGACAGCATCTCGCGCGGCGGTGTCGGCGGCACGCCAACCCCGCCAGGGCCGGCGATGTGTATCGTGCCCGACTTTGTCGGAACAACGGTTAATAACGCGTCGGCCATCTGGCTCAACGCGAATTTTACCGGAACGCTCACGACCGGCGCCGGCCCCGCCAACTATGTGATCGGCCATCAGACTCTGACCGCGAACAGCTCCCAGCCGTGCACGTCTTCGATCGGTGTGACGCTGTAGGCAGTAAGCACGACCAATCTGGCAAAGAGCCGGGCAACCACCAGCACAATGCTACTCACGCCCGGATCAACGATATCGATGGAGGATAGGCTATGAACGCTCGTTTGACACGCACCAGGGCCGCAGGCCAAAGCATTCCCTTGATCGCACTGCTGATCGTCGTGCTGATCGGCGCGGTCGGTCTGGCCGTCGATGTCGGCAACGACTACGCCCAGCAGCGCAACACCGTTCGGGGGACCAACGCGGCCGCCCTGGCGGGGATGAACGCGATGATCCAGGGCGTCAGCGACCAGGCGGTCGGCCAGGTGATCCAGCAGTCGCTGAAGTCGAACAAGATCGACGGCATCTATGGCCAGGCCGACGATGTGGCGGGGTCAAACCAGCGCATCATCCAGGCGCACTACCTCAACTCCAAGGGCGACTACATCGGCAGCTGCAATATCGGCTCGTGCGTTCAGGTTCCGACCGGCGCGGCCTATATCGAGGTCAAGGTGAACGGCGCGGTCGACACCTACTTCGCGCGCGTGCTGCAGCGGCCAACGCTGCCGGTCAAGGCGCAGGCCTTCGCCGGCCGCTGCCCGGCGGTGCAGGGCGTCTACCCGATCGCAATTCAGTCCAGCACGATTGCGAATAACAAGTTCAAGATGCCGGATGACCCGAATCAGCAGGTCAAGCCTTACTGGGATGACAAATACCAGATCCCGAACTATCCGACGGTGCTGACCAAGCGGCGGATCTACTTGAAGGATAACGCCGACGCGCCCGGCAATTTCAGCTACCTGCGCTGGCAGGCGGCTCAGAAGGCCGGCGATGCGACCAACCTTGCGGCGATGCTCAAGATCCCGGGCACGCTCGGCAGTGGCTTCGAGGAGGTCACCCCCTGGCCCGACCCGAACTCGCAGCCGCCGATTGTCGACGGCAAGGTCGTGTACCCGATCAAGCCGGGCGAGCTCAACGCCGACGACTGGCTCTACGGCAACTCCGGCTTTAGCGGCAGCAAGGCGGTTGAGGACGCGCTGCAAGAGCATGTCAGGAACGATATCATGATCCTGCCGATCGTGGACCCGGCGATCGACCAGGGCGTCAATACCAAGTTCCAGGTCGCCGGCCTGGGCGCGTTCTACCTGGATGGGTTCGGCGGCAATGGCGCCAACGCCTGGTTCGACCTGGTCTATGTCGGCTCGGCCAACTCGATCGCCTGCCTGAGCACGCCCGCGGTGGCGGCGGCCAAGCTCGGCATCACCGCTCCGGTCTTCCTCAAGCCGCGCTGGTCGCGCAGCCAGTCGAGCGCGCCGATCGCGTTCGAGGTCATTATGGACGTCTCGGGCTCGATGAGCTGGAACTTCGCCGGCCAGGGCAATAAAAATGGTACGGGCGCGACCCTGCAGTGCGAGGCGGTCGGCAACCTCGCGGCCGAGAACTGCAACGGCGGTAACGACTACTGGAAGACGAAAGAGCAGCGCCGCGTCTATGTGCTCAAGCAGGCGCTGATCCAGAACGGCGGCTTCATCGACGCGATGAAGGACGGCGACAGGATGCGGATCATCTCTTTCAGCACCACAAAGATCGACGGCGGGACGACTTGGTACGGCGTCGACCAGGCCGCCGCGCTCAAGCAGTCGGTCCTGGATGCCGGAAAGTACAATGGTGACTCGTATCGGACCTCCGGCAGCACGCCTGGCCCCCAGGCGCTGCAGAAGGCGACCCAGATCTTGTCCAGTAGCCCGCCGCCCGCGCCGGCCAACGGCCTCTCGTACCGGCACGTGGTGATCTACCTGACCGACGGCGTGGCCAATGTGTTCCTGAACGGCGACTGGAACTACGCCAAGGATGTCTGCCCCGAGTTCAACGGCGACGAGCGCGCGCTGAACACGGCCCGCTGCCAGTACGACCAGGACAACTATGCGGCGAACCCGAAAGGCGAGCGGCCGATCTCGGCGATGATTACACAGGCCGGCAAGCTGAAGAAGGCTTACGATGACATGCAGCTCTTCGTGGTCGCGCTGGCGAACGTGAACCCGCTCGGCCTGGACGAGGTCGCATCCAACCCGAAGATGCTCTACCTCGCGACCACGCCGGATCTCGTCAAAATCATTCTCGACCAGATCCGCGACAAAGTGGAGGCGCCCTGCACCGAAACCGGCAACCCCGATTATATCAACTACATCGACTCCGGGCATGTCGGTACGGTCACGGCTCCCCCGCCGCAGCCGCTCGGCGTCCACGGGTATCTCAAGCTGTACGATCAGAACTACACACCCGTGAACGTGCCCTGGACCGGGACTGGGACCGACCCGCGCGGCAGCAACCAGAACTACATACCGATTAGCCAGGATGGCCTGGGCGGCAAGCTGGGCGTCGAGATCCCGGCTACGAGCGGCCTGGCGCCGGGGATCTATCATATGCAGGCATATGTCTACTATAAGGCTGCTGCGCCCGAGGGGGATGGCTTCTCACGGAAGTACGACCATCTGATCGTGAACGGCCAGGTCGTCCAGGATAAGACATTTACCCTGACGCCACAAGATCTGCTGGGCGCCTCAAAGCTGCTCGATCCGGTACGGCTCGATCTCGACCCCGACGCAGTTCTTTGTAAGTGATGCGTTGTCCTAGAAGCTATCGGTAGCCAGGAGCCGGGCGGTGGAGGTGCGTCGGCACTCTCTCCGCTCGGTTTCTGTGCACCTTAGCCAATAGCGTGAGGTGATCATGATGCCCGCTCAGATACATCGCCCGCTAGGCGCACGTCTGCTGCTATTGTTATTCATCGGCATATTGGCGCTGGGCGCGCTGCCGCCGCGCGCCGCCAGCGCTGCCCTGTCGCAGAGCGAGCTGGACAATACGATCGTGCAGTTCAGCCGCGGCTATTTCCAGCGGACTGCGCTCGGCTCGCTCCAGAAGGTAGTACCGCAGCCCAAGCTGCCCGATAAGGCCGGTGCTGTGCAGCTCGGGCCGATCGGCCTGCTGAAACAGTGGACCGACTCGCCGTTCGACCTGAAGAAATCGCTGACGCTTATGGGCGCGACCGCGGTTGGTAACCGCGTGTATGTGATCGGCGGCAG
This sequence comes from Candidatus Ribeiella danica, assembly GCA_016717335.1. GTDB lineage: Bacteria > Chloroflexota > Chloroflexia > Chloroflexales > Roseiflexaceae > Ribeiella > Ribeiella danica. Next base: position 1,867,873 of record JADKFS010000001.1, on the reverse strand, counting down.
CACCTGGAATGCCACCAGCCAAACCTACCAGTCTGTGGCGGAGGTCTGGTCGGCCGCGGTGAACCAGGTGACCGGCGCATTCATCGAGGACTGGCAGCCCGAGCCCGCGCTGATCAAGGTGCAGGGGTCGAACCAGAGCGCCTATGGCCTCAGCCCCGCTGTGGCCGAGATTAACTCGCCGGCGGTCACCTCGGTGCCGGTGACTGGCGGCGGCGGCTTCATCTATGTGATCGGCGGCAACACGTCCCAGCCGAGCAGCACGGTCGATTTCTCGAGCTTCGGCGTCCGTATCGGCATCGTCGGCGTGGACGGCCGGATCACCGGCTGGATGATCGGCCCCTCGCTCCCGACCAGCCAGCCCGGCTCGCCGAATCTGCAGCTGGGCGCGCAGGCGGCCTCGGCGCAGAGCATTACTATTAATGGTACGACCTACGTCTATGTAATCGGCGGCATGCGCAAATATCGCGCGGGCACCGGCGCTTCAATCAGGTCGATCAGCGAGGCGATGAAGGCGGTGTTCTACGCCAAGGTCGGCGCGGACGGCCAGCTGCTGAAGCCCAGCACTGGGACGTTCGGTTGGGATACGCTGGCTGATCTGCCGGTGCAGGGCGCGCCCGGCCTGTATAGCGCCACCTCCGTCGCCGATCACTACGAGGTCACGCTTGGCGGCGCCAGCCAGGATGTGCTGTTCGTAGTCGGCGGCCAAACCAGCCCGGGCGATCCACAGGGGTCGCCGCCCACATCGCCGACCTACAGCAGCCTAGCCTACCGGGCTCTGATCAACGCCAATGGCTCGCTGGCCTGGGATACCACCTGGCAGGGGACACTGCCGCAGACGCGCCATGGCCTCGGCGGCGCCACCTATCGCGGTTCGCTCTACATGGTCGGCGGCATCCCCGACGGCGGCTCGGAGCCCGACCAGGGTGTTCTGACTAGCTATGTCGAAGACACGATGAAGCTGCATCAGTTCAACGAGCAGCTCCCGCCCGACATCCAGGGCGGCGGCACCAACTTCCTGAAGAGCAACGCGCTGCGGTTCCCACGCGCGTTCCACGGCACCGCGATTGTGCCCACCAGCGGCACGGTCGTCGGATCGGCGTTCATCTACGTGTTCGGCGGCCGCGGCGATACGACCGACCTGAATAAAGAGGATGATAATGGCTCGACCAGCGTCTTCTACGGGCTGATCGGCGGCAGCGAGGATACCGCCTCGACTGGCTACGCGGCGGATGCCTGGTACTTCTCGAAGCCGTACGACATAAACTACACCGGCGCGCAGGTGCAGGAGGTTAGCTGGGCGACGCTGATCGATCGGAGCACCGCCGACCCCGACATCGAGATGTGGTATCGCATCTCTTCCGCCGGCAACTGCTCGAATCCGGGCTGGTCCGAGGCTGATTGGAAGCGGCTCGACGGATCGGCCGACAGCCACTACTCAGGCGATGGCCAGAACTCGACCGGCGTGGGCAACCTGGCGGCGCGCTGCCTGCAGTACCGCGCGCACCTGCTCACCAACAACTATAAAGTCACCCCGGCGCTGCTGAACGTGAGCATCACGATCGTTGTTCCGGGCAACCCCGACCTGAACCTGAAGTCCTTCAGCGGACGCTATAACACCAACACCCAGGCGTTTCTGGGGCTGAACGTCGTCATCCAGAATGTCAACATAGCGAACCCGAACCAGACACTGCCCGCGAATTTTGAGCAGGGCGGCTCGTTCTTCGTCGATCTCTGCATCTACGGCCCGAACCCGAGCAGCTGGCCGGCCCCAACACTGCCGATGTCGGACGCCAATCACCAGTGCAGCAAGGTGTTCGCCGATCTGAACAAGAACCTGTTCCCGGCGAAGGCCGCATATCTCATCCCGGACGCCGCGTGGAAGGACACGCTGACAGAGCAGCCCGTAGACATCAAGAAGTACTTCAAGGACCCGGGCACCTACAAGGTTATCGTCGCGACCGACTCCTACGACCTGATCGGCGAAGGTGCGAGCGGTGAGGGCAATAACGTCTCGGTCGCGCAGACCGTCACGGTCACCTCGCTCGGCTGGCAGGTCTTGATCCCGATAGCCCGGCACTAGATGGGAATCGATACCGTGTCATCGCATCACGACGTTCCGTATCAGAGGGAGGCTAACCGTCGTTGTTGGCCTCCCAAAGCCCGTTTCTGTGCATGCTTGTCAGCCTGTGCTATAATACTTGCTCAGGCACCTGCGACCGGGCATGCTTGCTGAAAGAAAGGTTGATGGCACATGAGGCGTGGAGGCCGGCTTCTTTTGCTGCTTGTCATTCTGATCGTCGTCGCTGGCGCGCTGGTCTACTTCGTCATTTCCCAGCCGCCGGTGCAATCAGTCGATCAGACTGCTCAGCCGACACAGGACCTGAAGCGTAAGATTGTCGTCGCACGTATTGATATCCCGAGCAATACTGTGCTGACCGATACTGAAACGTTTCTGACCACATCCGATATCCCCGAGAGCGAGTACAACAGTGCGCCGGGCCAGTACTTCACCAGCCCGAGCGAGCTGGCGAACAAGCAGACGCTGCGCCCGCTCGGCTTCAACGAGCGCATTCGGCGCGCCGACATCACCGATCCGGGCTTGTCTATTTTGATCCCGACGGCGCTGCCCAACCAGGCACGCCCGAAGGCAGTGCCGTTCCAGGTCGATAACCTCACCGGCGTGGCCGATCTGATCAAGCCGAATGATTTTGTCGATGTCCTGGTATCGTTCGATGTGCAGCGCACAGTTATACGCCCTGGCTTTGGCGACAATGGCCAGATCGTATTCCGAGAAGAAACCGCTCAGTTCCATACGACCAAGACGCTCATCCAGAATGTCCAGATCTTGCAGATCCTTAAACCGGCTGTGGTCGAGGGAACGCCGACCGCCGGCGAGGCGCAGGGCCAGCCGCAGGGCCAAGCCCAGGGCCAGCCCGCCAGCACGGCCCAGACTGTAGGCACCGGCACGTTCCAGCCCGGCCAGTGGCTGCTGGTCCTGGCGCTGACCGACCAGCAGGCCGAGATCTTGAAGTTTTCCGTCGAGACCGGTAATATCACCTTGGTGCTGCGCGGCCGCGGCGATACGGCCGTCGATACCACCCTCGGGTCGACCTTGTCCTTGCTGGTCTCGCAGTTCGGCTTGCCGCTTCCCAACGGGCTGCCGCCCGACGTTATCTCGCCAGCCGACCTGACGCCGGTGGCGACCACGAGCGCGCCGATTTCGGCGCCGACGGCAACACCTACCCCGACGCCCTGACGGTATGAGGAGAACCGCATGCCTGATCAGCCTAAGATCCATGTCCTGATCGTCGACGATATTGCCGAGACGCGCGACAATCTCGAAAAGCTGCTGTTTTTCGAGAAGGACATACAGGTCGTCGCTAAAGCCAGCACCGGCCGTGAGGCCGTGGCGATGGCTAAGCAACACCAGCCGGACGTCGTCCTGATGGACATCAACATGCCCGACATGGACGGTATCGCGGCGACCGAGGCGATCTTGAGCCAGGTCCCGACGGTCCAGGTCATCATGATGAGCGTGCAGGGCGAGCAAGATTACCTGCGGCGCTCGATGCTGGCGGGCGCGCGTGAGTTTCTGACCAAGCCGATCAGCGCCGAGGAGCTGTACCACGCGATTCGCCACGTGTATCGCCTGCAGACAACGCAGCGTCGCTATGTCTCGACGTCGCCGATCGAGGCGGCCAGCGGCGGCGAGGCCGGCGGGAACGCGCAGGGGCAGATTATCGCGGTCTTCAGCCCAAAAGGCGGCGTCGGGACGTCGGTGATCAGCGCTAATTTGGCCGTGGCGCTGCGCCAGATGACCAGCAAGAAGGTCGTGCTAGTCGACGGCAACCTGATCTTCGGCGACCTGGGCGTGATCATGAACCTGGTTTCGAGCAAGACCATCTCCGATCTGTCCAACCGGATCACAGAGCTCGACCGCGACCTGATCAACGATGTGCTGGCCACGCACACCTCGCAGGTCAAGGTGCTGCTGGCGCCGCCCAACCCGCAGACCGGCGAGCTTGTGACCTCGGATCACCTCCGGGCGATTCTGGAGCAGCTGCGCAAGGAGTTCGACTATATCGTGGTCGACACGCAGTCGTCGTTCCAGGATCGCGCCCTGGCCGTGCTCGACATGGCCGACCGGATCGTGACGCTCAATGACGCTGGAGATGCCCTGCATCAAGAACATCAAGCTGTTTCTGGAGGTCGCCGAGCTGCTTGAGTATAAGGCCGAGAAGATCCTGCTGGTGCTGAACAAGGCCGACGGCCGGCTCGGCATTCGAATCGAGAATGTCGAGGAGAATATTCAGCACAAGGTCGCGCTGCAGATCGGGAATGCGGCGCACGAGATGGCGCTGTCGATCAACCAGGGCGTGCCGCTGGTGATCGAGAAGCGCAGCCACCAGACCGCCAAGGATATCTTCGCGCTTGCCGCCCTGATCAGCAACGCGCGCGGCGGTGTGGCCGTCAAGTCCGGCGATAAGCCGCCGACGCCCCAGGCGCCCGAGAATCGCGGGCTGTTCGGCCGGCTCCTGACGAAACGTTAGCCCTACGCCATCCCCGTAAGGAGGTTCTGCTATGTCATTGCTGAAACGTATCGGCGGCTCGTCCGGGCTGCCGGATACCAGCGCCCCGACCGCCCGACAGGGCCCGGCGTCGTTCGACGCGCCCAAGCTGGCCGTGGCGCCTCGCGAGCGCGAAGATCATGCGTTTGCCGATATGCGTGGCCGAGTCCAGAATAAGCTGATCGCCGAGCTGGACCCGAAGCTGGATCTCTCGAACGCGGCTAAGGTGCGCCAGCAGGTCGAAGATATCTTCAATTCGATCCTCGATAGCGAAAACATCGTGCTGACCCGGAGCGAGCGCGCGCGGATGTTCGAGAGCATCGCCGCCGATATCCTGGGCTTTGGCCCGCTGGAGACCTTGCTCAACGACCCCGAGATCAGCGAGATTATGGTCAACGGCCCGCGCAATATCTATATCGAGCGCAAAGGGAAGCTGCAGCGCAGCGATGTGATCTTCAATAACGACGAGCACGTGATGCGCGTGATCGACCGGATCATCTCGCCGCTCGGGCGCCGCTGCGACGAGTCGTCGCCGATGGTGGACGCGCGCCTGCCGGACGGGAGCCGCGTCAACGCCGTGATTCGGCCGATCTCGCTGGTCGGGCCGTGCCTGAGCATCCGCAAGTTCAAGAAGGAAGGCATCACGATCGAGGACATGATCCGCTTCGGCACGCTGACGCGCGAGATGGCCGAGTTCCTCTCGGCCTGCGTGCGCGCGCGGCTGAATGTCGTGGTCTCCGGCGGCACCGGCTCGGGCAAGACGACGACGCTGAACGCGCTCTCGTCGTTTATCCCCGAAGACGAGCGGATCATCACCGTGGAGAATGCCGCCGAGCTGCAGCTGCGCCAGGATCACGTCGTGACGCTCGAGTCGCGCCCGCCGAATGTCGAGGGCAAGGGCGAGATCAGCATTCGTGACCTGGTGATCAACTGCCTGCGTATGCGGCCCGAGCGGATTGTCGTCGGCGAGTGCCGCGGCGGCGAGGCGCTCGAAATGCTCCAGGCGATGAATACCGGTCACGATGGCTCGATGACGACCCTCCACGCAAATAGCTCGCGCGACGCGATCGCCCGGATCGAGACCATGGTGTTGATGGCGGGCATGGATCTGCCGGTGCGCGCGATTCGCGAGCAGGTTGCCTCGGCGATCAACCTGATCGTCCAGCAGGCGCGCCTCAAGGACGGCACCCGCAAGATCATCAATATCACCGAAGTCCAGGGGATGGAGGGCGATGTGGTGGTGCTGCAGGATGTCTTCATGTTCGAGCAGACCGGCATGGACGAGCGCGGCAAGATTATCGGCCAGCTGCGGCCGACCGGCATTCGGCCCAAGTTCGTCGAGCTGTTCGAGGCGCAGAACATCTACCTGCCGCCGAATATCTTCGGCTACGCCGGCGAGCGGTCGTTTTTCTAAGAGGCTGCCGGAAACGGGAGGGTTGGAGCGACTACACCTCTCCAGCCCTCCCCTTAAGCTTCTCGCAGCGGAGGGCTGGAGTCGCAGGACCAAGCATCCCACGGCGGGGAGGGTTGGCACGACCGAGAACCTCTATACCAGTGGGCAGTCGGCAGGAGCCAGTGGGCAGTAAGACGGATCGCATCACAATGGCAGCTCGTTCTTGCGTACTGGCTCAATGCTTTTGCTCACAGCTATAGGCTGGAAAGGATCCCAGTATGCAGCTTCCGACGAGCCTGCCAGTGAGTTCAACGACGCTGATTTTCGTCGGCGGAGTATTATTACTGCTCGTCGTGGTCGTCGCCCTGCTGGGCCGCAGGTCGCTCGGCGGAGCGGCGGGCGCGCGAAGCGTCGATGATCGACTGAGCCAGTTTGCCGGGCGAACCGATCGTAGCGCGGCCCCAGAGGCTAAGCCGCTGGCGAAGATTGATGCGGCGGTCAGCAAGGGCAAGCAGGGCAGCAAGATCGCGCGCGATCTCGCACGCGCCGATCTCAAGCTCACGGTCACCGAGTTCATCGGCATGAAGATCCTGGCCGCAGCGATCGGCGTGGCCGCCGGCGCGTTTATCGGCCGCGCCAGCACGGCGGCGCTGCTGCTCTCGGCGCTGGTCGGCGGCATTCTATTCTCGTTCGCCCCGAACCTGTACGTCGCGTACGCCGCGCGCAAGCGGATCAAGTCGTTCAACAACCAGCTCGGCGACGGCATCACGCTGATGGCCAACTCGCTGCGCAGCGGCTACAGCTTCCTCCAGTCGATGGACCTGGTCTCGCGCGAGGCGCCGGCGCCGATGTCAAGCGAGTTCCGGCGCGTCGTCCAGGAGATCGGCCTGGGGCTCTCGACCGAAGAGGCGCTCGGCAACCTGCTGCGGCGCGTGCCTTCGGACGACCTCGATCTGCTCATCACAGCGGTGAATATCCAGCACGAGGTTGGCGGGAACCTGGCGCAGATCCTGGAGACGATCGGCCACACCATCCGCGAGCGCGTGCGCATCAAGGGCGAGATCGCCGTGCTTACGGCACAGGGGCGCATCTCCGCCTATGTGATCACGGCGCTGCCGGTCGTGCTGGCTGTCGCGATCACCGTGATCAACCCGGACTACATGTCGCCGATGTTTAAGTTCGGCATGCCGCCGGAGGCGTGGTGCTGCCTGCCGGTGGCTGCGCTGGTGATGATTATCAGCGGCTTCTTCGTGATTATGAAGATCGTCGATATTGAAGTGTGAGGTGACGTGATGAGTCCGATTATTGTTGCGCTCGGAGTGGTTCTGGTCGCGATCATCGGGCTGCTCGTCATCATGATGATGCAGCCCGCCCAGACGGATGCCATTGGCGAGCGCCTGAGCCAGTTTACCGAGCGGACGATGACGCTGGACGAGCTGGAGCTGCAGCAGCCGTTCAGCCAGCGCGTACTCGTCCCACTCGCGCGCGCCGTCCTGGGCCAGCTGGGCAAGGTTGGCCCGAAGCAGAGCGCCGAGCGCTTGCGGCTGAACATTCAGCAGGCCGGCAACCCCGGCAATATCACGCCGGTCATGTTTTCCGGGATGCGCATGGGGCTGTGCATCCTGCTCCTGGTGATCACGGTCGTGGTCACGTTCAGCCAGGGCATGGAGACGTCGAAGGCGCTGATGTACAGCGCGATCGGCGCCGTGCTGGGCTACCTGCTGCCGGGGATGTGGCTCGGCCAGCAGATCAAGAAGCGCAAGCACAATATCGTCAAGGCGCTCCCGGACGCGCTCGATCTGCTGACGATCAGCGTGGAGGCGGGCCTGGCCTTCGATCTCGCGCTGATGCGCGTGGCAGACAAGTGGGATAACGAGCTGTCGACTGAGTTCAAGCGCGTGCTCACCGATACGCGCCTCGGTCGCGCTCGCCGCGATGCGCTGAAGGATATGTCGCAGCGCACCGGCGTCGAGGACATTCAGACGTTCGTCGCCGCGGTGATCCAGGCCGAGCAGCTCGGCGTGTCGATCGGGAAGATCTTGCGGATTCAGTCCGACCAGATGCGCATCCGGCGCCGCCAGCGCGCCGAAGAGGCGGCCCACAAGGCGCCGATCAAGATGCTGATCCCGATGGCGTTTCTGATCTTCCCGTCGCTGTTCGTCGTGATCCTGGGGCCGGCGATCCCGCGGCTGATGCAGTCGCTCAGCGGCGTCTGATCAGCCTTGCCGCCGCCCGAGCGGAGACAGGCGCACGATGCCGCAGCCGCCGGTGATCCACATCACGAACCAGACCCGCGGCCACACGCTGGCGGCGCGGGCTGAGCTGGCGCGCTCGTTCTGGGCGCGCGGCCGCGGCCTGATCGGGCGAGCGGCCCTGCCCGAGAGCTACGCGCTGATCATCTACCCCGAGTGGAGCATCCACACCTTTTTTATGCGGATACCGATCGACGTGCTGTTCGTCGATCGGTCTGATCGTGTCGCCGGACTGCGCGCGGCCATGCCGCCCTGGCGCCCGTACGCCGGCGTGGCGCCAACGCGCGGCCGCTATGTGATCGAGCTGCCTGCCGGCGTGATCGAGGCGACGGGCACCGCCGTCGGCGACCAGCTCGTCCTTACACCTCATCCCGACAAGGCGACAAGGTGAGGAGATCCTTGGGGCTTGGGATTTGGACTAACAAGGAGGCAAGGAGACAAGGAGACAAGGAGACAAGGAGACAAGGAGACAAGGAGACAGGTCCGCTTATATCCTCTCACCCTCTCGCCCGCATTGCCCATCACCCCCTTCGCCCCCTCGCCCATCGCCCCCTCGCCCGATCATCCCCTCGCCCGCATCGCCCTATCGCCTGATCACGCTTTCACGCTACCCGTAGCGCATGCTGCGCCGCTCGCGCCCGGCCAGCAGCAGGTAGCCGTACAGCAGCGCGCCCGAGCCCACCGAGACGGCCAGCTTGGCGGCAAGCGGTAGATTCGAGGGCGAGACGAAGCCCTCGATCGTGCCGGCGACGACGAGCAGCGGAATACAGCCGAGCAGCAGCTGGGCGGCCCGCCGTGCGGCCAGCACGAGCGCGGCGCGGCGGGTCAGCAGGCCGGGGCGAACGACCGACCAGCCGAGCTGCAGCCCGGCGCCGCCGGCGATGAAAATGACGCTCAGCTCGATCATGCCGTGGGCCGCGACAAAGCCCCACAGGTTCGCGCTGAAGCCGAGTGCCTGGGCCGCGCCGGCGACAATGCCGAGCATCAGCCCATTCTGGGCGAGGATGTAGAGCGTGAAGACCCCCAGCAGCGCGCCCCCGGCGAACGCCAGAATCGCGACGCGGATGTTATTGGTCATGATGAACGAGGCCGAGGCTGCGCGGCCCTCGTCGTTGATATCCTTCCACCACTCATGTTTGTCGCGAATGTCCTGGATGCGGTCCTCGATGCCAGGGAACAGCGCGGCGCCCGCGGCGGGGTCCTGGTAGGCGACCCCGAAGCTCACGAGCGCGGGCAGCAGAAACATGAGAAACGCCGCCAGCGTGTAGCCCCAGGTTGCGCGAAATGTTCGCGGGAACGTGGCCGTGAAAAACTCGACGATGCCGCGGCGGCGCGCCGCCCGGCTCTGGTAGACCGCGCCGTGCGCGCGGGCGACCAGGCTGTTGAGGTACTCCGCGACGCGGTGGCCGGCGAAGTCGCGCCGGGCAACCGCTAGGTCCGAGGTCGCGCCGCGGTACAGTCGGCCCAGCTCGGTCAGCTCCTCGGCCGACAGGGTGACGAGGCCGCCGAGCTGTGACTTGTCGAGGATGCCGGTCAGGCGCTCCCAGCTGGCTTTTTTTGCGGCGATGAAGTCTTCGGCAAGCATGCGCAGTCCTTTGCACCGGGAAGCTGCGGAACGACGAAGGAGCGGGCTCAAGTGTCCCAGGGAGCCTACGCCGATCTATAACCCTGATCTGCTCGCACCGGGGGCTCGAAGCAGGCGCGGCACCTGGCCTCGTACATGTCGAGCCCGCCCACCGCGATCGTCGGCGCATTGTAGGGCGCGGGCCGGCCGTCGATCAGCCGCTGCGAGCGAGTGGCATAGGCACCGCAGCGCACGCAGATCGCGTAGAGCTTGTCGACCTGCTCGGCCACCGACAGCAGCCGCGACATCGCCGGGAATGGCTCGGCGCGGAAATCCTGGTCGAGCCCGGCCGCGATCACCCGCAGCCCGCGGTCGGCCAGCGCCTGGCAGATCGCGACGATCGCGTCGGGATCGCTTTCGAAAAAGTGCAGCTCGTCGAGCGCGATGACCTGGACGTCGTCCTGGATGTGCTCGGGCACCTCGTGGATCGAGTCGATCGGCAGCGCCTCGATCCGCACGCCGTTGTGGCTGACCAGGTTGCCGACCGAGTAGCGCGTGTCGCGGCGAGGGGTGAAGGCGCGCAGCCGCTGGCGCGCGATCTGGACGTGGTGGAGCCGGCGGATCAACTCCTCAGTTTTGCCGCTGAACATACAGCCGCAGATTACTTCGATGCGGCCGCCGGAGCCGGGGCGAGTCATAGCTACTCCTGAACAGTCATACACTTCGCGGTGCGCTGGCGCGCGGCGCAGCTATCCTACCATAAAGCAGCGAGATATGACAAACCGCGCCGCGGGGCTTTGCGCGTGACCGCGCATAGATACTTTACTGTACTGCTTACCCTCACCCCCTGCCCCCTCTCCCAAAATGGGAGAGGGGGTATACGTTTGGCAGCAGGGCGCGGCTGCAAAGCAGCCGCGCCCTGCTGCCATGAATCTTGCCCCTCCCCTACCAGGGGAGGGGGTACGAGGGCGGGGTGTAGCACAGCTCTGTGAGAAATCGATAGCTTGAATGCGGAGCGGGAAGGAGACTAAAATTGATAGTTGACAAATCTTTAAGAGTGGTGTATGCTGTCGGAAACCGCTTTACTATATGATCGCAAGCAACCGGTTTCCTACCCTGGGATCGGGAAGACGTCATCAGAGATACGTCTCTGTATTGCCGAATAGCGCGGCAGTCTACCAGCCCGCTCAGATATCGCGCACCTGGCTGCTCTCGACTCAATCAGCCCTACATCCCCAAAAAACACTTTACAGCTAGGCTGCGCTTCCGTACCCTTGTTACGCTCACACCGATGTTGATGTGATACGCCAATGACGACGATTGATAAAGTAGCGGAGCTAGCCGGCGTCTCTGTGGCGACCGTCTCAAAGGTGCTCAACAACCGCCGGTACGTGAGCGCCGAGAAGCGCGCGCGGATCGAGCGAGTGATCGCCGAGACCGGCTTCGTGCCGAGCCAGCGCGCGCGCGGCCTGAGCAAGCGGCGCTCATTCATCCTCGGCCTGCTGATCCCCTATACCCCCGACCAGCTATTTGCCGACCCCCACCTGCTCGAGTGTATTCGCGGCATCGAAGATGAGGCGAACGCGCGCGACTATAACCTGCTGCTCTCGACGGCCCGCGCCCCTGCCGAGGCGGCCAGCGCCTGCGTGCGCTTGATGCGCAGCGACGTGATCGACGGGGCGGTCGTGCTGGAGACCAGCGACCTGCTGCAGTTCACCGAGGCGCTCGGCCGGCAGGAGGCCCCGGTGGTCGTGATCGGCTACCCGCGCAACAGCAGCATCCACGCGGTGCACGCCGACGACTATGGCGGGGCGCTGCGGGCGATGCAGCACCTGCTGGTGCTCGGCCACCGGCGGATCGGTATCGTCGGCAGCGTGCTGCGCCCATTCGCGCTGGAGGAGCGGCTGCGCGGCATTCGCGAGGCGCTTGGCGAGGTCGGCCTGCGCCTGGACGAGCAGATGATCGCGCAGGGGGATTTCTCAGTCGAGAGCGGCGAGCAGGCCGGGCAGACCTTGCTGGCGCAGTCCCAGCGGCCGACCGCGATCTTTGCGCTGAACGACCGCATGGCGATCGGCGTGATGCGCGCGGCCAGGGATCTCGGCATCGATGTCCCGCCCGACCTCTCGGTGGTTGGGTTCGACGATATCCCAACCGCGGTGCTCGCCACCCCTCCGCTGACGACAGTACGACAGCCCGGCTTCGCCTTGGGCGGCGCTGCTGCCAGCGCGGTCTTCGCGCTGTTGGATGGGCAGGCCCCGCCCCCCGCGACAGTGATATCGACGGAGTTCATTACCCGCGGCACCACGGGGCCACCGCGGAGCTAGTGCCGGTACGCGGTCGGCAGACGGCAGCATTCAACGCTCAACATTCAACGTTCAGCGTTCGCAGTCGGTAGTCGGTAATTCCAGCGTTCAAACGTGCAAACGTTCAGCGTTCGCAGTCGGCAGCACGGCGAAGTCTTATCAAAGCGATACAACGTCTACATATGTCCGAATAGCTTGCTTTGGAGCAGCGCTAAGGAGGTGAGCGGCGCAGAGACATGGAGGCACGGACGGCTTGCGCCCGTCGACGGCGGGCAGCGTTCAAACGTTGAGACGTTCGAACGTTCCCGGCGGAAGAAACATTGAGCGTCATACAAATTCCACTAACGAAAGGAAAGCGGTCATGCAGATCAAGCGAATGTTCGGTCTGTTCAGCCTGGCAGTGATTGCCGCCATCGTGCTGGTGGCCTGCGGCGTCTCGACGCAGCAGCAGGGCGGGGGCACTGCGAGCAGCCCAACGGCAGCTCCGGCGGCCGGCGGCGGCGCGGCGAGCGGCAGCGCGGCGACAATCAAGTGGCGCACGCGCTACAGCGACGCGGCCGAGCAGAAGGTCTACGAGGAGCTGAACCAGATTGTCAACGACAAGCTAGGCAGCAAGAACATCAAGGCCGTCTACGACGCGGGCGCCAACCAGGGCTACTTCGAGAAGCTCAAGACCGAGATCGCCGCCGGCAACGCGCCGGACATCTTCTGGATCGGCGGCGTCGAGCTGGCCGACTTCGTCGCCACCGGCTCGATCCTCGACCTGAAGCCGCTGATCGACAAGGACACCAGCTTCAAGATCGACGACTTCTACCCCAACGTGATCAGCGAGCTGAGCCGCGACGGCAAGATCTACGGCCTGCCGCGCGACATCTCGACGATGGTCGTATACTACAACGAGGATCTGTTCAAGGCCGCCGGCCTGCAGACCCCCAAGGAGCTGGCCGCCGCGGGCAAGTGGAACTTGGACGCGCTGCTGGAGAGCTCCAAGAAGCTGACCGACGCCAGCAAGCAGCAGTACGGCCTGGGCTTCGGCGATTGGTGGGGCCCCGATGGCTACTTCATCTACTCGGCCGGCGGCAGCTACTACAATGCCGATAAGACCGCCTGCGGCCTGAACACCCCCGAGGCGATCGCCGGCGCCACGTATGTCAACAGTCTGTTCAAAGACAAGCTGATTGTGCCGGGCGATGCCGACGGCGAGGCGCTGTTCAACGCCGGCAAGGTCGGCATGTACTTCAATGGCCGCTGGTTCGCCCCCGGCGTGCGCACCAACGCCAAGTTCAACTGGGACGTGGCGGTGATGCCGGAGGGCAAGGCCAAGAGCACCTGGCTGTTCTGGGGCCCGTACCTGGTCAACGCCAAAACCGTCAGCCCCGACGCCGCATGGGAAGTGCTGAAGGTCCTGACGAGCGCCGAGGCGACCGGCAAAGTCGCGGCGCTAGGCACCAACATCCCGCCGCGCAAGGACCAGGCCGCTGTCGACGCCTTCTTGAAGGCGACGCCGCCGGCGAACAACCAGGCCTACCTCGATGGCGTATCGTACGCCGCGCTCGAGTCGCCGCTGTGGACCGGCAGCTGGGCCGACTACAGCTCGGGCTTCGGCAAGCTGTGGAGCCAGATGACCGCCGGCAAGATCACGCCGGAGGAGTTCGGCAAGCAGGCCTGTGAGACGACGACCGCCGCGTTCAAAAAGTAGGTCTACGTAGGCCGTAGCCAGTCGTCAGCTGCCGTGCCCCGCGCGATGCGGGCTGGCGTCGGCGGCTGGCTACGACCTACCGACTATCGACGGGGAGGCAGCCATGAGCAAAGTGCAGGCCACGCTCGCGCAGGGATCGGCACGTCGCAGTGTCAGCGCAAAGAAGCTGCGCGAGGCGCTTGACGCCTATAGTATGCTTCTGCCCACTATCCTGGGGGTTGTCGTCTTCTTCGCGGTCCCGCTTGGAATGTCGCTGTACCTGAGCTTCACCAACTCGCGCCTGGCCGGCGAGACGCGCTTCATCGGGCTTGAGAACTACGCGAACGTGCTGAGCGACCGGATCTTCTACGAGTCGCTGTGGAACACGTTCGTGTTCTCGGCCGCGACGATGGTGCTGTCGATGATACCGGCGCTGCTGCTGGCGGTGTTCCTGAACGAGCAGCTGCGCGGCCGGGCCTTCTTTCGCACGCTATTCTTCATCCCGGTCGTGGCCTCGGTCGTCGCCGTGTCGCTGCTGTGGAAATACCTGCTCAACTTCGACTTCGGCTTCCTCAACTACGCGCTGAGCCTGGTCGGCCTTTCGCGGCAATCGTGGCTCACCTCGATCGAAACATCGTTTCTCGGCATCCCGCTGCCCATGTGGAGCGTGATCCTGGTCTTCTCTTGGAAGACGGTCGGCTACAACATGGTGATCTTCCTGGCCGGCCTGCAGGGCATCTCACGCCAGCTGTACGAGGCCGCCAGCATCGACGGCGCCAGCCGCTGGCAGCAGTTCATGAAGATCACGGTGCCGATGCTCTCGCCGACCAGCTTCTTCGTGCTGGTGACCACGCTGATCAACTGCCTGCAAGTCTTCGACGTCCCGTTCGCGCTGGGCTGGACGCGCAGCAACAACGCCGGCCCGGCCGACTCGATGCTGACGGTGGTGGTCAATCTGTACCGCGAGGGCTTCATCAGCTTCCGCATGGGCTACGCCTCGGCGATGGCCTGGGTGCTGACGATCATGATTCTGATCATCACCTTCGTGCAGTTCCGTGTCTCGAACCGCTGGGTCAACTACGAGTAGTTTTGAGGGTCACGGTACGAGCTTTGGCCTGAGCTCAAGGTTGATGGGCTGAAGGCCCCAAGCTCAAGACTCAAGACTGCTCCTTTGGAGGGTGCTATGGAGCGCGGTCTTTTCCTCCAGAAGCCATATGAGCGCTGGTTGGCCTATGCGTTTCTGCTGATCACCGGCCTGGTCATTGCATTTCCGTTCATCTACATGCTGGCGTCGTCGCTGAAGAACTCGTCGGAAGTTGTCCAGATCCCGCCGAAGCTCTTTCCCGAGGTGCTGCAGATTGGGAACTACCTGGAGGTGCTGAGCATCGTGCCGCTCGGCACGCAGCTGATCAACTCGGCGATCGTGACGATCGGGGTCGTCGCCGGGTGGGTCTTTACCTCGGTGCTGGCCGGCTACGCGTTCGCGCGGCTGGAGTTCCCCGGCCGCGACCAGCTGTTCTTCATCTACCTGCTGACGCTGATGGTGCCGTTCGCGGTGCTGATCATCCCGATGTACCGGCTGATGATCGCGTTTGGCTGGGTCGACAAGCTGACCGCGCTGATCGTGCCCTGGCTGTTCACCGCCTACGGCACGTTCCTGCTGCGCCAGTTCTTCATGGGGCTGCCGCGCGATCTGGAAGAGGCGGCGATGATCGACGGGGCGAGCCGCTGGGGCATCCTGTTCAAGATCGCTATCCCGCTGGCGCGCCCGGCCATGGCGACCTTGGCGACGTTCGGCTTTCTGTACGCCTGGAATAGCTTTCTGTGGCCGCTGATCATCATCAGCGACCCGAGCAAGAAGGTCGTCACGCAGGGGCTGATGGACCTGCAGGCGCTGTACGCCGCGCGCGTCGACCTGATTATGGCCGGCTCGGTGCTGGCGGTGCTGCCGACCCTGGTGATCTTTCTGTTCGCGCAGCGCTACTTCATCGAGGGCATCGCCACCACCGGCCTGGCCGGGCGGTAGGAGGCCTGCTTCTCCTTTGTGATAGTTGCCTCACCCCCTGCCCCCTCTCCCGCGGGAGAGGGGGTATTTTTGGCTGGCGCGATGGGATTCACCCCCGGCAAGGACGGCAGCACGGGGAGCGGTAGCGGCGAACGAACCGCTTTCTGGTACAATAGCCGCCGTGGTAGCCTTCAGGTCCTTTGAGGAAAAAGGGAGGTAGCTATGGGATGGCTTGCGTGGATCGTCTTCGGCGCGATCGCCGGCTGGGTCGCCAGCATGATCGCAGGGACGAATGAGCGGCAGGGCTGTCTGCTGAACATTGTCGTGGGTGTGGTGGGCGCGTTTATCGGCGGCTTCCTCTACAACCTGCTCACCGGCAACTCGCTCGACTTCGGCTTCAATATCCGCAGCTTCGTCGTCGCGGTGATCGGCGCGGTGATTCTGCTGGCGATCCTGGGGTGGGGGCGGCGGCGCGCCTGATCTCAGCTTCGGGCCTGCAGGCGCGCTAGCGAGTCCGCGAGCTGCGCGAATGCTCGCGAGCACATTGCGTGATATTCGCGTAGAGGAGCGCAGCTCGCGACTCAATCGGCACAGCGATAGCATTCCGATACGCTCTACATCGGCAAGACCGAAGCGGCGCGGGACGATTCGGATCGCGCACCAAAAAGCAATCAGCCGCCGGCTCTAGAGGCCGGCGGCTGATTGCTTGTTTGGTGGTAAAAGGCGCTCTCTGTTGTCACGGTGGCGTCCGAGGTGTTTGGGAGATGGCCGAGGCCGCATGGGGGATGACTGCGCGGGGGGACGTTTGATCGCCAACCGTTTTATTTATCAAAGTTCAGCGCCCTACTGATATAGAGCATACGCGATTGGCAGATCGATCTCAATAGCCCGATTATCCCACTTCGACCTATTCGGCGTACTGGATAGGTACCAGAGCGGAGGTGACTGATGGTTGGCGCGCTGCGCGCGGCTGAGCTGTAAGCCCTCACCCCCCAACCCCTTTCGGGGTAGGTTTTTTTCCAGCGCATGCTGATGCCCTGCAGGCCCTCACCCCCTTGCCCCCACTCCCAACGGGAGAGGGGGAAACGGTGGCTCGGCACGGGGTTTCGGCGGAGCCGAAACCCCCGCACCAGACAGTGCTCACCCCCGCCCCTGGCAGGGGCAGAGGGGGTGGGGTGATCGGGGAGCAGGCGGGCGCGCAGCCCCGCGCGGGCGATGTGGTATTATTGGAGGCGCGGAAACAGGCACACATCGAATGGATTGACCCATGCCCAAAGCGCAAAAAACACTCTTCGATACCCAGCGCGACGAGGCGCTGCAGCGCCAGGCGCCGCTGGCCGCGCGCATGCGCCCGCGCTCGCTGGACGAGTTTGTCGGCCAGGAGCAGATCGTCGGCGAGGGCCGGCTGCTGCGCCGCGCGATCGCCGGCGATACGCTGTTCTCGATCATTCTGTGGGGGCCGCCCGGCAGCGGCAAGACGACGCTGGCGCGCATTATCGCCGAGACGACCAACGCGCACTTCGAGCCGCTCTCGGCCGTGTCGGCCGGCGTGGCCGACCTGCGGCGGGTGGTCAAGGAGTCGCAGGATCGCCTGGGTATGTTCCAGCAGCGCACGGTCATGTTTATCGACGAGATCCACCGCTTCAACAAGGCCCAGCAGGACGCGATCCTGCCCTACGTCGAGGACGGCACGATCATCCTGATCGGCGCGACGACCGAGAACCCCTCGTTCGAGGTCAACTCCGCGCTGCTCTCGCGGGCGCGCGTGTTCGTGCTCGAGTCGCTCTCGGACGCGCAGGTCGGCGTGCTGGTCGACCGCGCGGTCTCCGACAAGGAGCGCGGGCTGGGCGAGTACAGCGCGATGCTGGCGGCCGACGCGCGCGGCTACCTGATCAATATGTCGAACGGCGACGCGCGCACCGCGCTCAACGCGCTGGAGGCGGCCGTGCTGGCCAAGCCGCCCGCGCTCGGCGACCGGCGGCTGATCACGGTGGACGATATCCGCGACGCGCTGCAGAGCCGCGCCACCCGCTACGATAAGAGCGGCGAGCTGCACTACGACGCGATCTCGGCGCTGCACAAGTGCGTGCGCGACAGCGACCCCGACGCGGCGCTCTACTGGCTCGGCCGAATGCTCGACGGCGGTGAGGACCCGCTCTATATCGTGCGGCGCGTCGTGCGCATGGCCGTCGAGGATATCGGGCTGGCCGACCCGCAGGCGCTGCCGCTGACGATCGCGGCGCAGCAGGCGGTCCACTTTCTCGGCCAGCCCGAGGGCGACCTGGCGCTGGCCCAGGCGGTCGTCTACCTGGCCCAGGCGCCCAAGAGCAATGCGGTCTACTCGGCCTACGGCGAGGCGATGAAGGACGTGGCCGAGACGCGCAACGACCCGGTGCCGCTGCACCTGCGCAACGCGCCCACCCGGCTGATGAAGGGGCTGGGCTACGGCAAGGGCTACAAGTACGCCCACGACCAGGAGGACGCGCGGGTCGACCAGGAGCACTTCCCGCCCAACCTGCAGGGCCGGCGCTACTACGAGCCGACCGGCCGCGGCTTCGAGGCGGCGATCCGGGAGCGGCTGGCGTGGCGCGACGACGTTGGGGCTAGAGGCTTGGGGCAAGGGGCTAGGGAAGCAGCGCCAGCGCATGGGAACGTCAGGCCCCAAGTCCCAAGTCCCAAGTCCCAAGCCCCAAGTCCCGACCCCCAGGAGTTGGCGGGTGAGGAGTCGCAGGAGCCTGGCGAGGACGACGGCGCGCAGATACGCCGGCCAGGCGCGGCGGGCAAGCGGCCGGGCAAGCCCGCGAAGCGTAGCGGGTGATCGCACTCTAGAGCATTTGCAAGACGAGCCAGCGGCTGTCTCCAACTACTGAGACACCAGGTCACACAGCTGTGAAGATTGGGCGATGCCGATCCGAGCTGTTTGTGGTCTGGTGTCTCGTGCTAAGACATGGTTCTTGCGAACCTTACAGTTCGGGGTGGGACGTGGGGGCGACGAAGCCGCCCTCAAAGCCCCACTGTTGGGAGGTGTGGGGACCTCCACACCCCCCAACCTGTAATGCTGATTGCCGCAAAGCGAAACCTTGTCTAAAGGACATGTACTATGATAGGGAAAGCTGTGTTGCCGGTAGACGAGGCGAGCGCCGGGCACGAGTCGCTCTCGCGCGAGGAGCTGCGCGAGGTGCTGAACACCGCGCTGCGCGCCGGCCAGATCATGCTGGAGAATGGCGCCAACACCTCGCGGGTCGAGGAGACCGTGCACCACATCGGCACCGGCCTGGGCGCCGAGTGGATGGACATCTACGTGACGCCGCAGGGTATCCTGGCGACCGCGGTCTCGCACGGCGAGCACCGCACGCGCATCCTGCGCGTGACCAAGAGCGGCGTCGACCTGAGCCGCATGGATGCGGTGATCGACGTCTCGCGGCGGATCGATCGCCACGAGATCGGGCTCGACCAGGCCCGCGCCGATCTGGACACGATCGCGAGCCAGCCGCGCCGCTACAAAGTCTGGCAGACGACGCTGGCGGTTGGGGTCGCGTGCGCCGCGTTCGCGGTGCTGTTCGGCGGCGGCTTTGCCGAGTTCGTGGTCGTGCTGATCGCCGCCAGCGTGGCCCAGTACCTGCGCCACACGCTGCTGCACCACAACCTCGACCGGCTGATGACCACCGCGATCGTGGCCGCGTTCTCCAGCGGCTTGGCGCTGTTCATGTCCTACGGGCTGGCGAACCTCAACCTGGCGCGCTGGCTCCCCGGGCCGTTCGCGCTGCTGGCTGTCCCCGCGACGGCGCTGGCCGCCTCGGTGCTGCTGCTCGTGCCGGGTGTGCCGCTCGTGAGCGGGACGGCCGACCTGTTTCGCGGCGACATCGTCTCCGGCACGGCGCGGGCGACGGCCGCGCTGCTGGCGGTCATGTCGATCGGCGTAGGCGTGTGGGCGATGCTGCTGGTCACCGGCGCGCGGGTCGTCATCACCACGGCGACGCAGCCGAACCTGCTGCTGGCGATGGCGATGGCGCTGCTGGCCGCCGGCGGCTTCGCCGTGCTGTTCGACGTGCCAGGGCGCGCGCTCCCGCTCGCAGCGCTGGCCGGCATGGCGGCGGTGGCGGTGCGCAATAGCGCCACGCTGCTGGGCGGCTTCCCGATCGAGGTCGCGGCCTTCCTGAGCGGGCTGACGATCGGCGCGCTGGCCGAGCTGCTGGCGCGCTGGCTGCGGGTGCCGTCCTCGCTGTTCGCCATCCCCGGCTACATCCCGCTGGTGCCGGGCGTGCCGGCCTTCCGCGCGGTGCTCGGCTTCGTGAACGACAACTACCTGGACGGCCTGGCCGACACAGTCCGCGCGACGCTGATCATCGTGGCGATCGCGGTCGGCCTTGGCACGGTGAGCGCGATCGTGCGTCTGCGCCAGAAGCCGATCTTTTAGGGGCGCGGCGCGCGTTTTGCGGGGGTAGGCCGCCACCCCCGCCGCCCCCCCGGCCGGGGCTTGCGCCCCTGGACCCCAAAAAGAATGCCGCCTTGTTTGCGATGCCTGATGCGCATGCCTGGCTGAATCCAGACGCGGCGGAACGCAACTCGCCCCGCTGGGAATACTGCTGGGCATGTGCCACCAGCAATGCAGCCGAGAAGACATCATTTGCCGGAGGGGGACTAGGGGAACCGGCGCGGGTTCCCCCGGGCGGGGGGCCGGGGGCGCAGCGCCCCAGAGAAAAGATGACAAGATGACAAGACGACGAGATGACAAGATGACAAGGCGGGGGGCCGGGGGCGCAGCGCCCCGGAGAAAAGATGACAAGGTGGCTGCTAACGATCCAGCACCGCCGTCGGAACAGCTCCAGGCGGGGGGCCGGGGGCGCACGCCCCGGAGAAAAGATGACAAGATGACAAGGCGGGGGGCCGGGGGCGCAGCGCCCCGGAAAGAGCGCTGACACAGAGCCATCTTCTGATTGACGCTATCCTGAACCACGGCTACAATACAGCCTGCTCAGTCGGTCACAGCAGCGCATTGTGTTCAGGAGTCGCTCATGAGCGAGCAAACCGCCACGGTCGTGATCGTCGGCGCCGGGATTATGGGCGCGTCGATCGCCTATCACCTCGCGGCGCGCGGCTGCAGCGACGTGCTGATCCTCGAGCAGGCCGAGACCGAGATCACCGGCTCGACCGCCCGCGCGGCCGCCGGCGTGCGGCACCAGTTCTCGACCGAGGTCAACGTGCAGCTGTCGCTCTACAGCATCGAGCGGCTGAGGCACTTTACCGAGGAGGTCGGCGGCCACGCCGATCTTAAGCAGGTCGGCTACCTCCTGCTGATCGACGACCCCGAGACATGGCGGCAGTACCAGGAGAACGCGGCGATGCAGCGGCGCCTGGGCGCGCGCGTCGAGCTGCTGACGCCGGATGAGACCGCGCGCTTCATCCCCCAAACGCGCACCGACGGGCTGCTGGGCGCGACGTTCGGCCCCGACGACGGCTACTGCGACGCGCACGGGATCGCGCTCGGCTACCTGACGCGCGCCCGCGCGCTGGGCGTGCGCCTGCAGCGCGCCACGCCCGCGATCGGCATCGAGGTGGCCGGCGGCCGCGTGCGGGCGGTCGTGACGCCGGCCGGCCCGATCAGCTGCGAGGTGGTGGTCAACGCCGCCGGCTCGTGGGCCGGCGCGGTCGGCGCGCTGGCCGGGCTGGACGTGCCGGTGCTGCCCTACCGCCGCTGCATCTACATGACCGAGCCGTTCCCGCGCATCCCCGGCCCGATCCCGCTGACGATCGACGTCGGCAGCGGCTTCTACATGCGCAAAGAGCACGAGAACGTGCTGTTCGGCATGTCGAACCCGGCCGAGCCGCCCAGCCATAACCTGCAGGTCGACTGGGAGTGGCTCGACACGGTGATCGAGAGCGGGCTGCGCCGCTTCCCGATCCTGGAGCAGGCCGGGCTGGCCGAGAAGCTCTGCTGGGCCGGGTTCTACGAGATCACGCCCGACCACATGCCCATCCTGGGCCGGCACCCCGACCTGCCGAGCTACGTCGACGCCAGCGGCTTCAGCGGGCACGGGATCATGCACTCGCCGGCGACGGGGCTGCTGATCGCCGAGGAGATCCTCGACGGCCGGGCCCACACGATCGATATCGACGAGCTGCGGATCGCGCGCTTCGCCGGCCGCCCGCCCGGCCCTGAGCTGAACGTGTATTAGTTGTAGCGTCTTGCTATGAGTAAAACCCTCCGCGAGCTGTTCGTCAACCGGGTTCGCCAGGGCGAGATCTTCCGCAGGATGCTGGAGGGCCAGACGCGCCGCCGGGTGATGCTGATCACGGCCGGCGCGGGGCTGGGCAAATCCTGGCTGATGCGGACCCTCGCGGCCGAGGCGTCCGGCCGCAGGCTGCCGCTGGCGCAGATCGACTTCGCCGACGGCCAGGCCTACGATGGGCTGGCGCTGGTGCGGCGCTGCCGCGACTCGCTCGGCCCCGAGAGCTTCAACGCGCTGACCCAGGCGATCAACGATGCGACCACCGCGCGGGTCGCGCTCTCGGCCGCCGGCTCGGCGACCGGCCCGATCAACGTCAGCGTCGGCTCCGAGAATGTGCTGACCAGCTCGTCGATCAACATCAGCGACATCGGCAGCACGATCATCCGCGACAACTCCTTCGTGATCCAGAGCGACAACCCGCTGCTGCGGCAGGCGATCGAGGACCGCGTCAACGCGGCGTTCTTCGACTGCCTGGCCGCACTGGCGGCGAAGACGCGGGTGGTGTTCCTGTTCGACACCTACGAGCGCACGTCGCTCGAGCCGGAGCGCTGGGTGGCGAGCGCGGCCGACCGCTGGGTGATCGGCCAGCTGCTGACGCGGATGCGCGACGGCAGGCTCGACAACGTGATGGCGGTGCTGGCGGGCCGGCGCCTGCCGGAAATGGGCGTCGAGTGGAACGAGCTGCTCGGCCGGACGTCGCTCGACCTGCTGGAGTGCGGCTACGTCACCGAGTATCTGCGCGAGCGGCGCGGCCTGTCGAACATCACCGACGCGCAGGCGGAGGTGCTGTGCCAGGCGGTGGCGGGCAACCCGCAGGTGATGGGCCTGATCGGCGACAACCTTGAGCTGGCCGCCCGGCCGAAGGTGGAGGATGAGGAGTGGTAGCGGGGCGAGGAGCGTTGGAACGTTGGAACGTTGGAACGTTGAACGTTGGAGCGTTGGAACGTTTCAACGCGCCGGAACTGCGGACTGCGGACTGCAGGCTGCGGACTGCGGACTGCGGACTGCGGACTGCGGACTGCTGAACGTTGGAGATAACGGTTGATCGCAGCATCCACCGCCACGGCGGACGATAGCGCCTCCGGCGATCTGATCGTCGCCACCTTTCGCCGCGTGCTGGCCGAGGCCGGTCCACGCCAGGCCGAGGTGCTGCGACGCTGCGCGATCCCGCGCTGGTGGGATCTGGCGGTGCTGGGGGTGCTGCGCGAGGGCGCGGAGGGCGGCGAGCGCGTGCTCGCGCTGCTGGCCGGCTACAGCTTCGTGCGGCCGCTTGGCGAAGGGCGCTACGCGTTTCCGGAGGAGGTGCGCGGCGCGCTGCTGGCGGAGTGGTGGGCACAGCGCCCCGAGGAGCTGCGCGCGATCAGCCGGCGCCTGGCCGGCGATTTCGAGCGGCGGGCCGCGGCGGCTGTTGCCGGCCAGGTCACGCCGGCAGGAATGCGGCCGTCCGGCGCCTGGGATCTTTGGCGGCGCGAGGCGCTGTACCAGCGGCTAGTGGCCGATCCGCAGGCCGGGCTGGATCTGCTGCGCGCCGAGTTCGATGAGGCCGAGGCGACCTACCGGCTGGCGGACGCCGAGGCGCTGCTCCAGCTTGCGGGCGAGACGCCGCTGACGGCCACCGGGCAGCTGTGGCTTCGCTCACTGCGGGCGCGGCTGGACCGGTCCGCGCTACGGCTGGACGATGCCGCCGAGGTGCTCGATCGCCTTTTGGCCGAGCCGCGGCTCGACCCGGCGCTCGCGGCCGAGGCCGGCCAGACGCTCGGCGACGTGCTGGCCGAGACCGGGCAGTGGGCGCGCGCGATCGAGCTGTACGGCGGCAGCCTGGCCTGGTTCGAGCGCGCGGGCGATCGCCGCCGGGCGGCCGAGGTCATGCTGCGGCTGGGCGAGGCCTACCGCGGGCTGGGGATCAACACCGGCGGCTGGCACATGCCGTCCTTCGCACGGTCGCCGCTCTGGGGCGGGCTGGGCTGGGCTTGGTACAGCCTGCTGGCGCTGCCGTTCGCCCTGGTCGTCGCGCTGCTGCGGGGCGCGACGATGCTCCCGCGCCCGCGCTACCTGGCGGCGTACCAGAACTGGCTGCTGATCCGGCTCTACCGCACCGCGCTCGGCTGGTTCGACCGGGCGCACGCGGCCTTCGCCGCGCTGGCCGACCCGGCCGGCGAGCTGCAGGCCGACCGCCGGCAGGCCGAGATTGCGCTGCTGTTCGGCTACGCCGACCGGGCGCTGGCCCAGCTGGACGAGCTGCGCGCGCGGCCGGCCGGGCAAGACCCCTACCGGCGGCTCTGGCTCGACAGCGATCGCGCGACGGTGCTGCTCGAGCTCGGCCGGACCGCCGAGGCGCAGGCGCTCCTGGCGGAGGCGCTGGCCGGCTTTCGGGCGATCGGCGACGCGCGCGGCGAGGCGGCCGTGCTGGCGCTGCAGGGCCGCGCCGCCGCCGACACGGGCGCGGCCGATGCGGCGCTGGAGAGCTACCGCGGCAGCCTGGCGCGCTTCCGATCGCTGCGCTACACTGCGGCGCGCGAGCTGGCGCTCTATGGTGTGCGCGCCTGGCAGCGGCGCGTCGGCCCTGGCATCGTCTCGGGCCAGATCGACATGCTGCTCGATCAGGAGCCCGAGAAGCGCTACGTCGCGCGCTTCCCGCGCAGCCTGCTGCCGCTGGTCCAGGCGCTCGTGCTGGGGATCGCCCCGCTTGCACTCGTGCTGACCGCGCTGGTCGCCCCGACGACGGTAGTTCAGCGGGTCGGCAACCTGCCGATCGTCGACATACGCACCATCTACAACATCGGGAACGTGCTGGTAGCGCTGCTGACGCTTGGCGCGCTGGGGCTGGCGATCTACACCGCGGTGGCGCTGGCGGTGATCATCTTTCTGCCGCTGGAGGCGCTGGAGCGCGAGCAGCCCGACTACCTGATCACCGGCGAGCGCGAGATCGCGCGCTACGACTATCGCGGCGCGCTGGCCCAGCGGATCAGCTGGGATGAGATCGGGCGCTGGGTCAGGGTCGACCGTAGGCTCTGGCTGCGGCCGGTGGCGCTGTTTTCGCTAACGATGCTGGAGGCAGCCGACGGGCGCGACCTGCGGATCGACGGCATCACCGGCTGGTACGGCGGCCTGCGGCGCGATATCGGGCTGCACCTGCGCCGGGCCGGCAACCAGACGGCCGAGGAGGACGGCGGCTTCGACGTCTTGCGAAGCAAGGCCGGCGCGCTGCTGGTGGCTGGCGGCGCGCTGCTGCTGCTGTGCGTCTCGGCCGCGAACAGCTGGATCGGCTGGCTGCAAACCTTGCCGTTCGGCGCATATGTGGCGGTCAACATGCTGGCCTTCAGCGGCGTCATGATCCTGATCCCGCTGACCTACTGGTTCGTCGCGCGCCCGCTGGCGCTGACGCGCGCGCTGAGCCTGCCCGACCGCTGGCCCTGGATTGTCGGCGCGACTGGGCTGGCCGCGGTGCTGCTGTACCTGGCCACTGGCGGCGCTGCGCTGCCCGAGGCGGAGCTGAATATCGGGATGCTGCTGTGGGGCGCCTACGTGGCCGCGGATGCGCTGTACACGCTGCTGCTGCCGCGGCGGCGCCTGCTGGGCCGGGCGCTGATCGTCGCGTCGCTGCTGGCCGCCGGCCTGCTGGCGATCCCGCGCGGCACCGGCCTGTTCTACAGCAACCTGGCCGACGCCTACGCCAGCCGGCTCGACTACACCGGCGCGGCCCAGGCGAGCGGCGCAGCGCTCCAGGATGCCAGCCAGCGCGACGTGTGGGCGGACGCCTGGACCAAGGTCGGCATCGCCGGCTACCAGCAGGGCAGCTTCCGCGACGCGGTGGAGGCGTACGACCGGGCGCTGGCCGCGCTGGACCAGCAGCCCGACAGCGCCGAGACTCAGCAGCGGCGCGCGGTGATTCTGTACAACCGCGCCTGGGCGCTGCGCCAGCTCGGCGACACGCGCTGGCAGCAAGACGCGCGGAGCGCCTGCGCGCAGCTCGTCGACGTGTGCCAGGGTACGTTCCGCTAGCGTTTTCAGCCAGTGCTGAACATAAAAAGGGCGGGGCAGCGCGAGCCGTAGGCTCGCGCTGCCCCGCCCAGCGATCAGAACAGCTTCCCGAAGCGGCTCTCGGTCCCGGCCAGCAGCCGCTGAATGTTGGTACGGTGCAGGTAGACGATCAGCACGCCCAGGAGCCAGATGAACAGGGCATAGGCGAGCGGCAGCTGCCCGGTGAGAAACAGACCGGTGCCGAGAATCAGCACGACCAGCGCGGCCGAGAGCGAGGCGACCGACGAGATTCGGGTGAGCAGAAACGCGAGCGCCCACGCCGCGATGCCGAACGGGATGAGCAGCGGGAACAGCGCCAGCAGGACGCCGGTGCTCGTCGCCACCGCCTTTCCGCCCTTGAACTTCAGAAACAGCGGGAATGTGTGGCCCAGGATCGCCCCAAGCCCAACCAGCACGGTCGCGATCGGCCGGCCGGGCAGCAGCAGCAGCGCGCCCAGCGTAGGGAGCGTGCCTTTCAAAATATCAAGCGCCGCCGCGACAATGAATGGCCCGAAGCCGCACGAACGCCACACGTTGGCGCCGCCGACGTTGCCGCTGCCGACCGTGCGCAGATCGACGCCGCGCGCGCGCGCGACCAGAAAGCTGAAAGGAATCGATCCGGCGAGATATGCGGCGGCGATCAGCAGCGCTGTTGAAATAAGCTCGGACGCCGACATTGGCTTCTCCTTGGGCCCGCGATCTGCGCGGCCGGTGTACAACGACCGCCGGGCCAGGCGCGATCGCGGCAGTACGCGCTGCAGCCCTTCACTTTCGTGCAAGTAGTATGCCAGAGGGTCGAGGCGGTTCTAGAACGGCGGGAACGTATTCATCTCGCACAAAGGCGCCAAGCCCGCAAAGGCTTCAGAACGCCAACTTCTTTGCCTGAGCGCGTGTAGCACACCCGATGGAGGCTCTGGGGGCTGCGCCCGCGCCAGAACCACCTATCGAATATCGCCTATCGGATCGGGCCGACAAGCTCGATCAGCCGCTCCGGCCGGCGCCGGTAGCTGTCCCAGGCGGTCGAGCCGCCGGCAATCGCCAGGAGCGTGTCCCAGAGCGCCTGGTTGACCGGCGCCGCCACGCCAGCCTGCTCGGCGGCCCGCGCGATCGCCCCGTAGAGAAACGCGCCCTCCGAGCGCGGGTTGCCGCGCGCCAGCTCAAGCTGCAGCGAGGGCGGCTTGCCCCCGCGCCCGCCGGCGACGAGGCGCCGCAGCAGCGGGTCGAGCAGCGCGGCCGGGGCCCAGCGCATCGCGAGCGCCAGCAGCGCCGCCGGGTTGCGCGGCAGGTTGACCGGCGCGATCCCGATCCGGTCCATCACCGCCAGCGCCTCCAGAAACGCGCGCCGCTCCAGCGCGACCAGCCGCCGATCGGCGTAGATCTGGGCGACCGGCATGTCGAGGATCGCGGCGGTGGCGTTGCCGAGGATGTTCAAGAGCGCCTTCGACCACTTGAGCGCGCGGTAGTCGGCGAACTCGCGCACCTCGAAGCCCGCCCCGCGCAGCGCGGCCGCGGCCTGGCCGGCGGCGGCATGCGACTCAGCGCTCATTGGAGCGACCCCGATGCCGCCGCGCTTGGCGACCGAGATGCTGCCCGGCGCCTCGATCTCGACCGAGGCCGTGATCGCGCCGCTGACGACCCGGCCCGCGCCGAAGCGCCCGGCCAGGATCTCCTCGTTGCCGATGCCGTTCTGGAGCGTCAGGATCGACCGGGGGCGCAGCGCATCGAGCGCGGCCAGGGCGTCGGCAGTGTCGTAGCTCTTGACACAGAGGATCGCCAGATCGGGGGGCTGGTCGTGCGGCTCAAGCGCGCCGGCGTCGGTCAGCGTGGCAAGGCCCTCGACGACCTGGCGCGCGCCGTCCTGCAGAATGCTCAGTCGGTCCCGGTCGATCGCCTGTGCGGTGCGCGGCCGCGCCAGCAGAGCGGTGCGCTGGCCCGACTGCGCCAGCCGCCCGGCGACCAGCAGCCCGATCGCGCCCGCGCCAACCACGACGATCGTCACCTGCGACACCTCCCGATAGTAGGCGATGTGCGTCTCACAAGGCCGAGCGGCACAGCGGATCGTATATTACCGCATCTCACTACAATACGCCAGAGGCTGGAGGCTCCCTCGCCCCCGGCCCCCGGCAAATCAGGCTGCCTCAGCTGCCAGCATTGTGGCGTATGCCTATCAGCATTCCGACAGGGCGGGTTGTATCCCGAGGCGCATGGATTCAGCCAAGCATGCGCGTCAAGCGCTCAACATGAGGCGGCATCTTTTTTGGGGTCCAGGGGCGCAGCCCTCTCCTCAGCGCGCCCGCCGCGAGAGCAACAAGAACGCCAGCGCGGCCAGCAGCAGCCCCCAGTTCCACAGCGTGCGCGGCGCGATGAAGTTCAGCGCGATCGAGATCGCGACGCAGACCAGGCCGATCGTCGAGAGAATAATCCGTGTGCGGCGCTGAGGGTTCATTGGCGGTATCTCTCCTGTGTCAGGGCGCGATTGGGTGCGGGCAGGGTATTGTATCATCGATCTCATCAGCCCGGCTGAGGTGTGCGATCTGCGGCTTGTTTCCGGGGCGCTGCGCCCCCAGAGCGGGTTGTATCTCGCCGCGCCTGAATTCAGCCAGGCATGCGCGCCAAGCTTCGCAACAGAGACGGGGTGATTTTGGGGCCTATAGCAGTGGGCAGTCGGCAGAAGCCAGTCGGCAGTACGACGGATCGCATCACAACGGCATCTCGTTCGCGCGTAGTGGCTCAATGCTTTTGCTCACAGCCATAGGGGCGAAGCCCCGGCCGGCGGCGGTGGCGGCTCACCCCCTTACTGCCGATCCCCCACTGCTATAGTAGCCCTCCCGAGCCTTCGTGGTGAAGATCTCGCCCCTGCGTGTGTGAAAGATACTGCAGCTACGGCGCGGGCGTGGGGGCGCCCTGCAGGCTCTGGCGCAGCTTTGCGATCGCGCCCTCGCGGATGCGCGCCAGCTCCGCGCCGTCGATCCCGTACTGCTCCGCCAGGCTGCGCTCCGCGTCCGCCAGCAGGCTGTCGATCCGCTCCTGGGCGGGCTGGAGCGCGCCCGGCACGTTCGCCGCGCTGATCTGGTTGCTTAGCCAGCGCGTCAGCACGTCGCGCAGCAGCGGCGCGACGCCGCGGCCGGCGTCCCAGGCCTGCTGGAGTCCAGGCGCGGGGGCGTCCTGCCCGAGCTGCTGGTCGGCGGAGCTGAGAATAGCGCCGATGCCGATCAGCCGCCCGGCCCCTTCGGCGCCCTGCAGCTGGCCGCTCTGGTACTGCCGGGCGGTCTCCTCCAGCATCACCGCGGCGCCCTTGAGCAGCACCAGCGCCGCGTAGCCGCCGCGCGCCTGACCGGCCGAGTCCGCGGGCGCCCCGGCTGGCTCGGCGGGCTGCTCCGGCGCGGGCGCCGCGGCCGGTTCGCGCGTGGGCAGGGGCGGGATCGTGGGCACGGCCGCCGTGGGCTGAACGATCGGCAGCGGCGGCGTTGGCTGGCCGGTGCTGGGCGCGCCGGCGCCGCATGCCTCTAGCACGAGCGCGAGCAGGCTGAGCAGCGCGATCTGTCTCATAGAAACCCCTCTGGCTGGTATGGAAGGCGGCTGTCGTGGCTCAACACTCTATCACATCCCTCCCGGTTTGAGAAGGTGCTTTGGCTGTGCTGTGCTTGATCACCCCACCCCCTGCCCCCGCCCCTGCCAGGGGCGGGGGTTTCTTTTTCGCGGGTGTGGCGCGGCGGCAAAGCCGCCGCGCCACACCCGCGAACGATCGCCCCCGCTCCCCGGGGAGCGGGGGAGGGGGTGTGGGGGATAGCACGACACAGCGAGATGTCCGAATTGTAAAATGCGGGATGAATCATCATCCCCGCCCCTGTTGTTTCGGCGGAGCCGAAACCCCGGTGCCCGCCAAGCATGCCCACTCTCCCTTGCGAGCTTTTCGGGCATGTAACGTCACTGTGCAGCTTTGTAATGCCATGGTCGTACTGACTACCGACGACTGACAACTGTGTGCTGTCACTAGGCCGTCGCCAGCTGCGCGCGGCGCGACTCGCCGTGGTACAGCAGGCCGATCGCGCCGAGCAGCAGCGCCGCGCCGAAGAGCCCGAGCGGGCCGAGCCGCTCGCCGAATAGCAGCCACGCTAGCATAGTCGAGGTCAGCGGCTCGGCCAGCGTGACGATGCTGGCGACCGTCGCGGTGGTGTGGCGGATTCCGCCCAGGAACAGCACGTAGGCCAGCGCCGACGGGACGAGGCCCAGGTACAGTAGCAGCAGCCAGCCGTCCGTCGGGTAGCTGACGGCCAGGCCGGTCGCCAGCGCGAACGGCAGCAGCATGAGCGCGCCTGCGGCGAAGCCGACCGTGATCGGCTGGAGCGGGTGGTAGCGGCCGGCCAGGCCGCGGCTGCACAGCGCCACGACGCTGTAGCCGAGCGCCGAGCCGAGCGCCAGCAGCACGCCCGCGAGCGTGTCGCGCGGCACCGCGCCGCCCGGCCCGGTCCAGACCAGCATGACCGTGCCGGCCAGCGCGCAGGCCAGCGCCAGCACGACCGCGCGGCTCATCCGCTCGCGCAGCAGCAGCGCCGAGAGCAGCGCGATCATCACCGGCGCGGTGCAGAGCGTGACCAGCACGGCGATCGCCACGCCGACGCGGGCGATCGCGGCGAAGTAGCAGACCTGGTAGAACGCCAGCGCCATGCCGATCAGCGCCATGAGCGCCAGGTCGCGCGGCGCGATCCGCAGCGCGCGCCGGCCGAGCGCGCGCCAGCAGGCCACCAGCAGCGCCGGGGTCGCGATCGCCAGCCGGAAGAACCCGATCGAGAGCGCGTTGGTCTCGGCCAGGCCGTAGATCGACTTCGTGGTGATCCCGACGGTGCCCCACAGCATCGCCGCCAGCAATATCAGCAGCACCCCGCGGCGCGAGTCGGCGCGGGGATCGAGGGACGTGTTCATGGGATGATGATCCTTTCCTCACAGGCATATCGTCCGGCGGGCGTGAGGGCAGGATCGGCCGGGGGCCGAGGCGCGGCGCAGAGCTACACAACGTCCCGTTGGGTGGAGCGCGACCACAATCTGTGGGCGCGACAGGATGCGCGACGGCAGAGCCACCGCACACCTCGCCCCGAAGGGAGTAGCTGGAACCTGTTGTCTGCGACCTGGGGGCCGTCCTGCCCTAGCGGGCGGGGGCGGCCGGCGGGGGCAGGATGCTGAAGCGGGTGTGTGACATCGTGAGCTTACTTTCTCAACCTGAGGCCCATGGTGAACATGAGCGCGGACAGAATCGGCGCGACAATCGCGAACGTCGCCTGCAGCAGCGCGGGGCTGGCGTTCAGGCGCAGCGGCTCGGCGGCGAGCAGCACCAGCGCGACGCCCAGCACGCTGCCGAGCAGGGCCGGCCAGTACGATCCGCGCTGGCCCAGCCGCCGCCCGACTAGGGCGACGCCGGCGGACACGCCGATAGTATACCCGATCAGCGAGCCCATGAGTGCGGCGACCAGGTCGCCCCAGCCCGAGCTCGACCCGGCGAAGACGCGCGCGCCGGCGAACCCAAGCGCGGCGGCTAGCACAAGCCCGGCGGCCGCGCCGCCCAGCGCCTCGGCGGCCAGGAAGATCAGCCTTCTCGACGGTGATGTCGATCGAGCGTTCGTTGTCATTGAGGTCGCTTTCTTGTTCTTATCCGAATCCCTCGGATTGGGTTGGGGGATGTGGGGCGGGCTGCGCCCTCCCCCATACCCTCTCCCTTTTGCAGACGACGTGGGATGCTGCAAGGTTCCATCAAACCAGTTGGGTTTGCCTCGGCGCCCCTCCCCCTGCCCCCTCCCCGCGCCCGGGGAGGGGGTAAATATCATGGTGGAGGTGTGCGGCGCGCTAAGCGCGCCGCACACCTCCACCATCAGCTATTCGCCGCTCCGCCGTCGAGGGGGTAGGGGGTGAGGGCCACCCAAGTATCTAAAGCACGAAGCGCCGCAGGCTCTCGTAGAGCTGCACGAGGCTATCGACCGCGACCCACTCCTCGTCGGAGTGCAGGCCGGCGCCGACCGGCCCGAAGCAGACCGACGGGATGTGCCTGTCGCTGTAGTAGCGCGCGTCCGAGGCGAAGTGCTCGCGGTAGAGCCGGGCCGGCTGGCCGGTCACGGCGGCGGCGCACTCGGCCAGCCGGCGCACCCCCGCGTCGTCGGGGTCGGTGGCCAGCGGCGGGAAGGGCGGCAGCACCAGCCGCACCTCGCCGCCCGTAAAGCACTCCTGCAGCGCCGCGACGACGTCCTCGGGCCGCTCCTCGGGGATGTGCCGCACGTCGAGCGTTAGGACGATCTGCTCGGGCAGCCGGTTATGCGCCGAGCCGCCGCTCACGATCGTCGGCACCGCCGTCGTTAGCCAGGCCGCCTCGTCGGGCGTCGGGTAGCGCCGCTCGAGCGCGACCAGGGCGTCGCGCAGCGTGGCGATCGCGTTCTGGCCGTCCCACGGTCGCGAGCCGTGCGCGGGCTTGCCGGGCAGGCTGGCCTCGACCCACAGCACGCCCTTCTGCGCGTAGCAGACCTGCATGTCGGTCGGCTCGGCCGCCAGGAAGAACCCGCAGCCCCAGCCGTCGCGGGCCAGGTGGCCGGTGCCGTGCTCGCCGCCGATCTCCTCGTCGCTCACGAACATGAAGCCGACGTCGGGCGGCTGCGGCAGCGCGGCCAGATCCTTCAGCAGCCGCAGCAGCACCGCGCCGGAGCCCTTCATGTCTTGGCTGCCGCGCCCGTAGATCCGGCCGTCGCGCACGCTCGCGGAGAACTGCTCGGGCCGCGCCGGCACGACGTCCAGGTGCGCGTTCAGCATCACGGCGGGCGAGCGCGTGTCGCGCAGCGTCGCGATCAGGCTGGGCTTGCCGCTCGACTCAGCGCGGTGGACCCGCACGCCGGGCAGCGCGCGCGCGTAGCGCTCGGCGTAGTCGATCACCGCCCGGAGCTGGTCGGGCCGCTCGGCGATCGAGGGGATGGCGATCAGCTCGCCGGTCAGCGCGATAAGCTCGTCGCGCAAGGTTGGGTCGCTCACTATCGATCTCGCTTTCTATCCGGAGATCTGAATCGGTCTTTTGGAGATGGACGGACGACCAAGGACCAAGGACCAAGGACCAAGGACCAAGGACCAAGGACCAAGGACCAAGGACCAAGGACCAAGGACCAAGCCCCAGGGTCACCTTGTCACCTTGTCACCTTGTCATCTCCCACGCCCCAAGTCCCAAGCCCCAGGGTCACCTTGTCATCGCCTCACCCCTCGACATAGATCGGGTTCGTGAACAGCCAGGGCCGGCGGCCGCGGTAGGCCTCCAGCCGGTACACGCCCGGCCGCGCGACGTCGTAGCGCAGCGAGCGGGTGCCCTCGGCCGCCACCTGCCCATCGTGGACCAGCCGCAGGTCGGCGGCGCGGCCGGCGTCGGCGGCGAGCGCGAGCGGGCCGTCGCCCAGGCGCGGGCACGCGCCGATCTCCCAGCGGCGCCCGCCCTGCGTCATGTCGAAGCGCAGCGCCGGGCAGCCGCCGACGTGCCGGTCCAGGAAGTACGAGCGGCCCTCGCCCAGCGCGTCGTAGACCTGGCGGATGGCCGTCGGCGCGTCGGCGGAGAGCGGATCGGGCAGCAGCAGGTAGTTCGTCAGCGAGCCGAAGGTCCAGCGATACGAGAAGATCTCGATCTGGCCCCAGGGCGCGCGCCGCTTGATCGCGTGCGCGTCGACCCCGCCAACGCCGAAGGTGCGCTTGCCCGACATGTTGAGCCGATCCCACCAGGCCAGCGTCGCGCGCGAGGGGCCGCTCAGGCCGAGCTGCGGCATCAGGTACAGCAGCTCCTTGTTGCGCTGGGTCAGGTGCTCGCCCCAGTCGCTCAGGTGGTTCCACAGCTCGATGCCGGCCGGCCGGCCGCCGCGCACGCGCGGCCCATCGACGCGCCAGTCGTCCCAGCGGTAGATGTCCTTGAAGTCGTTCTTGACGTGCTCGTCGGGGTGCGCGATGATGCCGAATCCGCCGCGCTCGTACACCGTGTCGACATAATCCTGCGGGGCGAGCGTATTGGGGATCACCTCGTCGATATCGAGCGCGAGGAAGTGGTTGCGGTCGGGCGTGATCTCGTGGCCGACGATCACCAGCACGCCGTCGAGCCAGCCCTCGTAGGGCTTGCCCTCAAGCGTGTCGTGGTCGGTGATGATGATCCAGCGCAGGCCGGCTTTGCGCGCGGCGCGCGCCAGGTCCTCGACAGTGCCGCTGCCGTCGGAGTAGAGCGTATGCATGTGCAGCGCGCCAGGGCAGTAGTGCATAGCTGTTGGTCTTTCTGGTAAACGCGTGTGGGCTCAGTATACCATCAACTGCTTGGGCGGTTTGCGGGGGCTGCGCGCGCCCGTGCCCCGCGAGGCATTCTCTCGGGACGCTGCGCGCCCGGCTCCCCCGCCTGGTGCGCCGGTGCCGACGGCGTTCAGCTTCTTCCGGGGCGCTGCGCCCCCGGCCCCCACCTGCTGGTCGTGCCGGCAGCGCTCCCCTTCTTCCGGGGCGCTGCGCCCCCGGCCCCCCGGCACCCAGCGGGTACCCGGGGAACCCGCGCCGGTTCCCCCGGTCCCCCTCCGGCAAATAATCTCGTCTTGGCTACACAGTAGGTGGCACATGCCCGGCAGCATTCCGACGGGGTGGGCTATGATCCGCCGCGCCGCGCTCGGAGCGCCGGCCATCGTCTATCGTCCATTGTCCATCGTCCTGCTCCCGGGGTGCCGCGCCCCCGGTCCCCCTCCGGCAAATAATCTCGTCTTGGCTACACAGTAGGTGGCACATGCCCGGCAGCATTCCGAAGGGTCGGATCGCGGGAATTGAAATTCACAGGGTAAGGTTGGCTCACAAAGTGAGTGAAGAAGCCTTCCCCGATCGTTGTGGCGTCTATCTTTGAATGTTCTAGAATCCGCACCATAATATAGTTGACGTGAACAAGTGGTTCGTGCAACAGTGCCATACGTTGTGGATGCTGAGTATGGGCTTGATACTCCAGTGCATGTCAAGCTGGAGATCGAGGATGCTGAGAATAATATTCGAAAGATCGATCTGACACTCGCAAAACAAAAGACGCAAAAGGCCGATGTTCAGCGCCAGCTCGATACACTCGAAGCACATTGGAGCGAACAGCAGCACAAGGCACAGTAGCAGCTTCGTTTGCGATGCTTGACGCGCATGCCCGGCTGAATCCACGCGCGGTGGAATGGGCACAGGCTGTGCTCGGAAGGGTGTGAGGCATGCGCCACCGGCCGTGCAATTGAGATGGCATTCTTTGCCCGAGGGGGGCCGGGGATGCAGCGCCCCGGAAGAAGGGGAGCGCTGCTTGGCACGGGCGCGCCAGGCGGGGACCGGGGCGCAGCGCCCCGGGTGTGGTACACTTAAGGTAGACCCTGAGCCTCTGGAAGAGCGAAGCGTGAAACACCCATCGTGGGAATACGTACCACATGATACGAGCACCCGTGCACGACGACTGGGCTCGCCTCTCATCATAAGAAGTAAGGAGCCACCTATGCGCCCCTTTCGCATGATCCCGCTGCTGATCCTCGCGCTCGGCCTGGCGCTGGGCGGGTGCGGCCTGCCGGGCGCCGCCAGCCCGACCACCGCGCCGATCATTATCATCGCGTCGCCGGTGCCCGGCGGCACGGCGCCGACCGCCGCGCCGCGGCCGACCAGCGCCGCCGGCGGGGCAGCCCAGCCGACCGCGCCGGTCAGCGGGCCGGCGCCGACGGTGCAGGCCGGCAGCCCGAGCAAGGGCACGGTCACCTTCGCCTTCGACGCCTTCCCGACCTACTACCCCGGCATCATCATGGAGGTCCAGGGCCTGCTGAAGGCGCGCGGCTACGACCTCAAGCTGGTGCCGTTCGGCCTGGAGGGCGCGGCGCCCTCAGAGGAGGAGCGCTGGGCCAAGCTCAAGAGCGGCGAGTGGGATGTGCTGGCGACCACGCTCGACGGCTTCGCGCGCCAGTCAGATCCGAGCATCGGCGCGATCACGGCCGTGATCGACGAGAGCGCCGGCGCAGACAAGCTGGTCGCCAAGCCCGAGATCGCGACGATCAACGATCTGAAGGGCAAGAAGATCGCCTTCAGCCAGGGCAGCGTCGGCGAGTACTTCCTGTACTACGCGCTCAGCCTGGCCGGCCTGGGGCCGCAGGATGTCACGCTCGCGCCGCAGCCCGAGGTCGCCGACGCGGTCAAGGTCTACACCGACGGCCAGAGCGACGCCGTCTCGGCCTGGGAGCCGGACGTGCTGGCGGCCGAGCAGGCCGGCGCCAAGGTGGTGATCGCCTCCGACAAGCTGCGGGCGATCCTCGACGTGCTGATCAGCTCGCGCCCGGCGATCGACAACAAGCCCGAGGCGATCCAGGCGTTCCACGACGCCTGGTTCGAGGCGCTCAAGGGCATGATCGACGCGCCCGACCAGGCCGAGCAGGCGATCATCCAGTGGGGCCACCCCGACTGGACCTTTATCGAGAAGCCGGGCGACCTGGCGGGCTCGCTGGAGAAGCTGGCCCAGGCGACGCTGAACGCCAACCAGATCGCGTTCCAGCGGCCGCAGCTGCTGGTCAGCCGGCTCGGCGAGGCGCAGGGCATCTGGGCGCGGGCCGGGCAGAGTCCGCCGCAGGCCGATCTCAACCAGCTGGTCGACGGGCGCTTCGCGCTTGGGTCGTCGAAAGACTCGCGGCTCTTCTCGACCGAGCCGCCGGCTAACAATACCTTCTTGCTGACGGCCAAGGTCGACCTGCCGCAGCTCTCGGCCGAGGAGCAGCAGAACGCCCAGGAGGTCGTCAAGCTGCCGCTGGAGAAGATCGACTTCGAGCCGGAGAGCACGCGCCTGACGGCCAAGGCGTCAGAGGATCTGACGGCGCAAGTGCTGCCGGTGCTGCGCTCGTCGCGGCTGTACCTCAAGATCGAGGGCAGCGCGGCCTGGCCGGGGCCACCGGGACGCTTCTCGCAGGAGGATATCCGGTCGTTCGCCGAGTCGCGCGCGCTCAGCGTCCAGCAGTTCCTGGCCCAGCAGGGCATCGACCCGAACCGGCTGATCGTCGGCACGCTCGACCCGAAGTTCCCCAACAGCACCAACGAGGCCGAGCTAGTGCAGGACCGGATCGTGCGCTTCACGCTGGTGACGACCGGCGGCCGCTAAGCCTGGCGCTCGATTCCCTCACCCCCTGCCCCCCTCTCCCAGAATGGGAGAGGGGGCCTTTTGGGGGTGGTTTTTGCAGAACGCAATGCAGATGCGCTGGAATCCCTCACCCCCTGCCCCTCTCCCAAAACGGGAGAGGAGGGATTCTTGGCTGTTGCGGCGGTTTCGGCAGGGCCGAAACCGCCGCAACAGCCACTATCCACCCCCGCCCCTGGCAGGGGCGGGGGCAGGGGGTGGGGTGATTCGGCGCGGGACGACGCGCCACAGAAGAATGGCTTGATTCTTGCCCCGGCCCGTGCTATGATGATTGTAAGCCTAGATTGTTCACGGCGCGTACTATTGAACACCCCACATCGCCACGATGTGGGGCTTTGTGTCCCGACTGTCACGACGGGGTGGCTAGCAGAGGAGCACAACAATGATCGCTTTCGTGCTGAGTGGCGGGGGGAACCGCGGCGCGCTGCAGGCCGGCGCGCTCAAGGCGCTGCTGGAGCGCGGCATTCGCCCGGACCTGATCGTCGGAACGTCGGTCGGCGCGCTCAACGGCGTCGCGCTGGCCGCCGACCCGACCGCCGCGGGCGCGCGGCGCCTGGCCGCGGGCTGGGCCCAAGTCCGCCGCGCCGACGTGTTCCCGGGCAACCCGCTGACGGCCGGCTGGCGCATCCTGACCGGCCAGGGCAGCCTGCACGGCCAGGGCAGCTTCGCCCGCTTCGTGCTCTCGACGCTCCCCCCCGACGTGCGCCGCTTCAAGGATCTGCAGATCCCGTGCATCGTCACGGCGACCTCGCTCGCGACCGGGCAGCTGCGGCTCTTCGGCGCCGACCCGGCCGAGCCATTGCTCGACGCGATTCTGGCCAGCACCGCGATCCCGCCGTTCTTCCCGCCCTACCGCTACCGCGACGAGTGGCTGGTCGACGGCGCGGTCGTGGCGAACCTGCCGCTCTCGCACGCGATCGTGCGCGGCGCCCGCACGATCTACACGCTTGAGATCGTCGACGAGATGACGGCCGGCGGCAAGTACGGCCTGCTGCACACGCTGGTCTCGTCGCTCAACGCGATGCTCAGCCGCCAGCACGAGCAGGAGCGCCGCACCGTCGCCCTGGCCCACCAGCGCGGCGTCACCGTCCACGATATCCGGCTGACGGTCGGCCAGAACCTGACCTACAACGACTTCAGCCGCGGCGCGGCGCTGGTCGAGGCGGGCGAGCGCTCCGCGCTGGACTACTTGAGCGCGCTGCCGGCGCCGCGCCCGCTCCCGCTCGCGCGCGTGGCGCTGACGCTGCGCGGGGTGTTCCGCCCGCGCGCCGCCCCGCCCACGCCCACCGCGAACGTTGAATGTTGAAGGCTGAAGGCTGAATGTTGAAGGCTGAATGCTGAACGTTGAACGTTGAAGGCTGAAGGCTGAACGTTGAAGGCTGAATGTTGAATGCTGAACGTTGAACGTTGAAGGCTGAAGGCTGAAGGCTGAAGGCTGCCGCCAGCCCAGCTCCACGCCGCGCATCCCACGCCTGGATCTGTGGTACGATTGACCAAGTGTCACAGTGAGGCACGCGGCGCCCCCGCCTGTGTGATCCGCGTCTAGACCGAACTGAGGAGAACCCGATGCGCCTGGTTACGTACCACGACGGCAGCGGCGCCCGCCTGGGCGCGGTGCGCGGCGACACGGTCGTCGCGCTCGACGACGTCGCGCCGAGCATGCTCGCGCTGATCGAGGGCGGCCCCGAGCTGCTGGAGCGCGCCCGCGCGGCGCTGGAGCGCGCCGCCACGACGCTGCCGCTCGGCGCGGTGCGGCTGCTTGCGCCGATCCCGCGACTGCGCCAGGATGTGATCTGCCTGGGGATGAACTATGTCGCGCACGCCTACGAGTCCGAGATCGCCAAGGGCCGCGAGCCGCGATTGCCCAAGCACCCGGTCTTCTTCACCAAGGCGGCCACCACCGTGTGCGGCCCCGACGACGACATCCCGCTCGACCCGCGCGTCACCGGGCAGCTGGACTACGAGGTTGAGCTGGCCTTCGTGATCGGGCGCCGCGGCAAGAACATCGGCCGGGCCGACGCGCTCGACTACGTCTTCGGCTACACGATCCTCAACGATATCTCCGCGCGCGACCTGCAGAGCCGGCACCTGCAGTTCTGGAAGGGCAAGAGCCTCGACCGCGGCTGCCCGACCGGGCCGTGGATCGTCACCGCCGACGAGATCGGCGACCCGGCGGCGCTCGGCCTGCGGCTGCGGCTGAACGGCGAGACGCGCCAGGACTCGAGCGTCGGCGACCTGATCTTCGACATCCCGACGATCATCGAGGTGCTCTCGCTCGGCCAGACGGTCGAGCCGGGCACGATCGTCTCGACCGGAACGCCCAGCGGGGTCGGCCTGGGCCGCACGCCCCCGGAGTATATGAAGCCGGGCGACCTGATCGAGGCCGAGATCGACCGGATCGGCGTCCTGCGCAACCGCGTCGTCGCGGCGGACGCTTAGATATTCACCTTCACCCCCCCTGACCCCCCTGCTCCCATTCTGGGAGCGGGGGTATTATTTTTGGCATCAGGCTGCGGCCGCGAAGCGGCCGCAGCCTGATGCCAGAACTAATCTCCGCTCCTGGTAGGCGCGGGGGCTAGGGTAATCTTGGCGCCAGCCAGCCCTTGTAAGCCTCACCCCGCGGGAGAAAGAAGAGAGGGGGATAAGGAAACTCATCTGTTGGTATATTCTATGCTACGCTCTCCGCATCCCCCAGGAGCCGATCGTGCACTGGCGCACGCGGCGTGGACAGGCATAAGGAGAGATGACATGGCTCGACCAGCTCGGTGGATCGCGGTCCTGCTTATGATCGCGAGCTTGCTCGTCGGCGTCGGAAGCCCGGCCATGGCCCAGTCGGCCAACCCGATCAACCACATCGTCGTCATCTATCTGGAGAACCACTCCTTCGACAACCTGTACGGCGGCTTTCCCGGCGCCAACGGCCTGCTGAACGCCGGCGCCGCCGCAACCCAGGTGGACATGAGCGGCGCCCCCTACGCGACCTTGCCACAGCCGACCAACACCAGCGTGAAGCCGCTCGGCCCCGACGCGCGCTTCCCGGCCAACCTGCCGAACAAGCCGTTCAACATCGACGAGTTCGTGCCGCTGAACCAGCAGACCGGCGACCTGGTGCATCGTTTCTACCAGGAGCAGATGCAGATCGACGGCGGCAAGATGGATAAGTTCGCGGCGGTCAGCGACGCGGCCGGCCTGACGATGGGCTACTACGAGACGACCCGGCTGCCGCTCTACAGCTACGCCCGGCAGTACACGCTGGCCGACAACTTCTTCCACGGCGCGTTCGGCGGGTCGTACCTGAACCACATCTGGCTGGTCTGCGCCTGCGCGCCGACGTTTCCAAACGCGCCGGCCGACATGGTCGCGCAGGTCGACGGCACGGGCGCGATGGTCAAGGACGGCGCCGTGACGCCCGACGGCTACAGCATCAACACCTCCTTCACGGTCTACGCGCCGCACCCGTCCACCGTCGCGGCCGACCACCTAGTGCCGCCGCAGACCAAGGCCACGATCGGCGACCGCCTGAATGAGAAGGGTATCTCGTGGGCATGGTACTCGGGCGGCTGGAACGACGCGCTGGCCGGGCGGCCCGATAAGCTGTTCCAGTTCCACCACCAGCCGTTCGCCTACTTCCAGAACTACGGCGACGGCACGGCCGGCCGCCAGCAGCACCTGAAGGACGAGTCCGAGCTCTACAACGCGATCCAGACCAACACCCTGCCGGCGGTCGCGTTCGTGAAGCCGCTCGGCGAAGAGAACGAGCACCCCGGCTACACCGACACCGCGCGCGGCGAGCGGCACGTCGCCGAGCTGATCGACCTGCTCCAGAAGAGCCCGGCCTGGAAGGATATGGCGATCATCGTCACGTACGACGAGAACGGCGGGTTCTGGGACCATGTCGCGCCGCCCAAGATGGACCAGTGGGGCCCCGGCTCGCGCGTCCCGGCGCTGATCATCTCGCCCTACGCCAGGAAGGGCTACGTCGACCACTCGCCGATGGACACGACCTCGATCCTGGCCTTCATCGAGGGCCGCTACGGGCTCGCGCCGCTGGGCACGCGCGAGGCGCAGACCGGCAATATGCTCAGCGCGTTCGACTTCAGCCAGAGCCCGGGCGGCCAGCCGACCGCGTCCGGCGGCCAACCGGCCTCGCTGCCGAACACCGGCGACGGCCCCGGCGCGCCGCTGGCGGCGCTGGTCGCGCTCGGGCTGCTGCTCGGCGCCGGGGGGCTTGTAGCGCGGCGCCGCGCCCGCCGCTACGGCGAGCCGCGGCGCGGTTGAGTCCGCCTGTGGCGGTCACTGTTAACCCTCGCCCCCCTGCCCCCCTCTGCCAGCCGGGAGAGGGGGATATTGCTTTGGCACCAGGCTGCGCTGGTGACAAAAACGACCCCCGTCCCTGGCAGGGGCGGGGGTCGGGGCGAGGTGAGGTGAGGACGAGCTAGGCCGCCGCGAAGCCGGCGGCCTCGGCGATCCACGCCTCGACCTGGGCTAGCGAAGGCGCGTGGTGGGTGATCTTCTTCTCGTCGTTGGTGGCTTTCAGCTTCGCGGACAGGTTCTCGGCCACGCGGTGCTGCAGCTCCTTGCAGGAGTCGACCCCGCACTCCTCAAGCAGGTTGGCCATCTCGGTGCCGACGCCCTTGAGCCGCATGAGGTCGGCGCGGTTGATCCATTCGGTGAGCTGGCTGCCGCTCACCTCCAGCTGCTTGGCAAGCGTCGCGCGCGCTGCCGGCGTCGCCGACTGCTCCAGCAGATGCTCCACCGTGGTGATCCCCGCCGCGATGAGCTTCGCCTGGATCTCGGTGTCCAGATCTTTGATCTCCCCGATTTTGTGAGACATCGTGGCCTCCTTGTACGTTGCGAGTGGACGGCGATTATCGAGCGTGGCCAGCCGCGTCTACGAGCGCTGCGACCTGAGGATGTCGCGGATCTCGGTCAGCAGCAGTTCCTCCTTGGTCGGGGCGGGCGGCGCTGCGGGGGGTGCCTGCTTCGCGCGCATCGCCGTGATACGGTTGATCGGCAGGATGATTACATAGTAGACCGCCGCGGCGATGATCAGGAAGGCGATCACGCTGTTGAGAAAATTGCCGATCATAATCGGCCCGAGCGTGACGGCCGCGAAGTCGGGCTGCCCGCCGATCGCCCCGATGATTGGCGTGAACACATCCTTCACCAGCGAATTCACCACCGCGCCAAACGCCGCGCCGATGATCACGGCGACGGCCAGATCGACCACATTCCCGCGTAGCAGGAAGTCGCGGAACCCTTTGAACATGCTCTGCTCCCCTTTCGATGCTAGCGTCTGCCGGCGACCTGGCCGGCCCTGGTACAAAAGACGAGCGATCTGCGAAAATGTCACCTGGTAGTTTTGGGTCGGGAGGTAGCGAAACCTTGGCTAAGGCACCTCCTTTCACACGCGCGCGCCCTCGTGGAGCGCGCCTACATCGGGCTCGCCGTGGCCGTCGGCCGGGTGGGCCCGGCTGATGATCTGGCGCTCGTCCAGCTCGTGCTGCAGGCGCGCCAGCAGCCGGCGGCGCACGTGCTGCGCGGCGCCGTGGCGCGCCCTGACCTTGAGCGTCAGCGTGGTCGTCTCGCCGATCTCGCCCGCCTCGCTGATGATCTCGGGCGGCTCGATCACGTCGCGCCCAGGGTCGGCGATGATCGTCTGCAGGATCTCGATCGCCTCGCCCAGCCGGCTGGTCGGCAGCGTCAGCCGCAGGTTGGCCGGCGAGAAGCTGCCGCGCGAGAAGTTGCGGATCGTCCGCACGTCGCCGTTCGGCACGATCCACAGCTCGCCGGCATCGCCGCGCAGCTGCGTGCTGGTCAGCCCGACCCGCTCGACCACGCCGATCACGATCCGGTCGCCGATCTCGACCTTCTCGCCCAGCGCGAACTGGTCCTTCAGCAGCAGGACGATCCCGCCCAGCACGTCGCTGAGGAACGGGCGCGCGGCGAAGCCGATCCCGGCGCTGAACAGGCCGAGGGTGGTGGCGACCGAGCCGGCGGGGATGAACTGGCCGAGGATGAAGATCAGCGTGAGCAGCGCCGCCAGGCCGTTCATGAGCGAGTGCGCCAGGCCGTGCAGGGTGGCGATGCGCTGGGCGCTGAGCTGGCGGCCGCGCATCCGCGCGCGGTACTGCGCGAAGCGCAAGACACCCCAGGCCAGCAGCCGGCCCACCAGGAAGAAGAACAGAAAGATCACCGCGCCGGCCAGCAGGTAGATCGTGAAGCTCAGCAGCGCGGCCAGGATGCTGGTGAATAGGTCGTTTAGCATGATCGTCGTTCTTCTTGGGGAGCTACCGAGGGGCCGAAGATCCCTCGATAGCTCCCAAGGTGGGGTTTGAGGGCGGCTACGCCGCCCTCAAACCCCACCCAAAACCTTAGCGGCACAGCAGCACCAGCCGGCGGCTCTCGCGCAGCACCTGGTCGACGGCGCTGCCCAGCACGATCTCGAGCAGCGGGTTGAAGCCGTAGCCGCCGATCACGATCGCGTCGCTCTGCTGCTCCTCGGCGGTCTGCAGGATCGTCTCGGCGACCGGGCCGGGCCTGATATGGTAGGTCGCCTGCACCGCGTGCTCCTCCAGGTAGCGGCGCGCGCGCTCCTGGGCGGCGGCGTCGATCTGCTCGCCCTCGATCACCGTCAGGACGTCCAGCTCCAGCCCCCAGCGCAGCGCCAGGTAGGTGGCGGCGAACAGCGCCTCCTCGGACTTGGGGCTGCCGTCGTAGGGCAGCAGCGCCCTGGCGACGCCGAGATTCGCGCTCGGCACCGCCAGAATCGGCCGCGGGCAGCGCTGGATGAGCGAGCGAAAGCCCGATCGCAGCCGCGCGATCGGCTCGACGCCGGGCGGGTACGACAGGCTGACGACCACCAGGTCGGTCCACCTGGCGCGGTCGCAGATCACGCGCGCGACCTCGCCGACCTCGACCGCCAGGCTGCCGGTCACGCCCGCCGCGGCGCAGCGCCGGTCGAACTCGGCGCGGACCGCCTGGGTCGCGGCGCTGTCGCGCGCCTCGGCCGATGCGACGACGTGCAGCCCGGCCAGCCGGGCGCCCTCGCGCCGCGCGACGAACAGCGCCTGGTCGAGCGCCTGCCAGCCGGCCGCTTCGCCGCTGATCGCGACCAGCAGATCGGAGATCAGCCGATCGGCCTGCGGCGAGGCGTGGCGCCCCTGCCGCCACGAGCCCGGCGCCGGCCCGGTATCCAGGACATTGGGCGTCATCGCGTCGAGCAGCCGCTCGCCCAGGCGCGCGACCACCCGGCGCGGCTGCTGGCTGTGCTGGGTCGCCAGGTCGTCGATCGCCTGGCTGGCATTGATCTTCCAGCCGAGCGCCTGCTCGAGCGCGGCGTGGTGCTCGGCGATCCACAGGTACAGGTCGGCCTCGGTCCGGCCCGGGAAGTCGTGCATGATCCCCTGCTCGCGGATGGCCTGCACGACCGGCAGGTAGGTCGCGTCGTACCAGTCGGCGGCGGCCTCGTCGAGCGCGACCTCGCGGCCGAGCTGGCGCGCCAGCTCGGCCCGCCGCTGCTCGATCTGCTGCTCCAGCCGGGAGTACTGGCCCGCGGCGGTCACGCTCAGGTCGGCG
Organism: Candidatus Ribeiella danica; assembly: GCA_016717335.1. Taxonomy (GTDB): domain Bacteria; phylum Chloroflexota; class Chloroflexia; order Chloroflexales; family Roseiflexaceae; genus Ribeiella; species Ribeiella danica. The sequence continues at coordinate 1,823,124 of JADKFS010000001.1, read as the reverse complement.
TCGGGGCGCAGCTCGTCCAGGCGGGTCGCCTCCAGAAAGTCGGCGTACTCCGCCTTCACGATCAGGTCGTCGGGCGAGACATCGGGCGTGAGCGGCACCCGCGTGTCGACCGGGGTCACGTAGGCCTGGATGGAGCTCGCGCCGTTCTCGCGCGCGACCGACACGCGGTGGTTGCCGTCGAGCACGAAGTAGGCCTGGCCGATCCGGTAGACCTCGATCGGCGGGACGCCGGTGAGCTGGTCCACCGCGCGCTTGACGCCGGCCCAGCGCGCGCCGGCGCTATTGTTGCGCGGCAGGAAGTCGCGCGTGAAGTCGGTGTAGCGGCCGACGCTGCCGACGATCGCGTCGAGCGGGATATCGCGCAGCTCGCGCCGGCCGCTGACGTGGCCTCTGAGCTTGCGGCGAACCTCCTCGTACGGCAGCAGATCGGCCGGCCGGCCGGTCAGCCTGGCGACGATGTCGCGCATCGCGGCGCGCTTGCGCGCGCGGCGGAAGTCGCTGGCGGCGGACTCAACGCTCTGTACGTTCACGATCCAGGCCCTCCTGATCGTATGGCTTGGCCTCCGAGTACGCGGGATATTGTATCGCAGATTGGCAAGCCTTGTGCGGGGGCTGCGCGCCCCCGCGCCCCGGCGGGGCTGCGCGCCCCTATGCAGTCGGGGGCTAAGCGCCCCCCGCGCCCCGCGCTCGTGGCACTCCCACAGCCTGCGGGGGGCTGCGCGCCCCCCGCGCCCCCGCGGGCGGGGGTGGGCCGCCACCCCCGCCGCCCCCCCTCCCGGGGCTTCGCCCCTGGACCCCAAAAATGATGCCGTCTCTTGCTGAACGCTGGTGGCGCGTGCTCGGCTGAATCCGCGCGCAGCGGGATGTGCACAGGCCCTGCTCGAATGGTGTGAGGCATCCGCCACTGGCATTGAAATGGAGACAGCCTGATTTGCCGGAGGGGGCTTGGGGAACCGGCGTGGGTTCCCCCAAGCGGGGGGCCGGGGGTGTAGCGCCCCGGAAAAACGAATCGCCCTTGGTGAAGGAACAAGCGGGGGCCGGGGGCGCAGCGCCCCGGAAAAACACCTGCCAGGGGTCCCGCTTGACCGCTACCACCACTATAGAGTAGAGTCAACGGCTGATGGATCACGCCGCCGAGGCAGCAATGGACCTGAAGACTCCGCCGGCGCTGGCCGCGCTGGCCGAATTCCCGCACCTCCAGGCGCAGGCCGGGCGCTCGCTCGCCGCGCAGGCGCGCCGGATCGCCGAGCGCAGCGCGCGCTTCGTCGGTCGGGCGGGCCTGCTCGCGCTGCTCGACGAGCGCATACGGGCGACCCAGGGCGGCCTGCTCGCGCTGGAGGGGCCGCCCGGCTGCGGCACGACCACGCTGCTGTGCCGGCTGGCCCAGAGCCACCCGTATGCCTTCTGGCTCCCCGAGGACGACGCGGGCGCCGGGCTGGAGGCGCTGTGCGCCCAGCTGCTGGCGCTGCATCCGCTGCCGCTCAAGCTGGTGCCGCCCGCGGCGGGCCGCGACGCGACGACGCTGGAGCGCCTGCTGGCCGAGGCCGGCGCTGGGCGCCCGGTCGGCGACCCGCTGGTCGTGCTGATCGATCGGATGCCGGGCGCCCAGGCCGCGCCGATCGCGCCGCCCTTCCCGGCGATCGTGCCACGCGGCGTCGTGCTGGTGCTGGCCTGCACGCCCGGCTCGGCTCCGCTGCGGCCGCTGGCGCACGTGGCGATGCCGGCGCAGGACGCGCAGCTGACGCGCACCCTGGCGCAGGTGGCCGCCAAGCTTGGCTGCGCGGCGGAGGCCGCGACCGCGATCGCCGAGCGCAGCATGGGCTCGTTCCTCTACGCGCGCCTGGCAGCCTTGCTGCTGCGGTCGGGCACGATCGAGCCGGGGGCGCTTCCGGCGGGGCTGGATGCGCTGCACCGGATCTGGTGGGAGCGCCTCGATCTGCGCGAGCGGCAGATGGCCCAGCTGGTCGCTGCGGCGGGCGAGCCGCTCGACCTCGCGCTCGCGGCCGAGCTATCCGGCAGCCCGGCAAGCGAGCTGCGGGGCTGGGCGCGCCGCTGGCTCGCGTTTCTTGAGATCGTCAACCGGCGGGTGCGGCTCTACCACAGCGCGACCTGGGAGTTCGTGGCCGCGCAGTCCGGCGACGCGCTGGCGGGGACGCACGCCAGCTATGTGGCGCTGGCGTCTGCTCGGGCGGGCGGCCGGCCCGAGCGGCTACGCGAGGAGAGCGACGGCTACCTGGTGCGGCAGCTCGCGCGGCACATCGCGCTTAGCGACGAGGCGACGCGGGCGGCGCATGCACCGGAGCTGGCGACACGCGCGTGGGCGATGGCGCGCGAGCGGACAAACGGCACGATGCGCCCGGCCGCCCTGGACATGGCCTGGCTGCTGCGCGCGCCCGCTCGCGGCGGAGAGACGCTGCGGCTGGTGCGCCACGCAACGCTGGCGGGCATTCTCACGCTGCTGGGGCGGACGCTGCCGCCCGACGCGCCGGCCGGCGCGTTCGAGGCGGCGGTGGCGGCCGGCGGCGCGCGCGAGGCAACGCTGAAGCGCATGCGCGAGATGCTCGACCAGCTGCCCGACAGCCAGGACAAGGCCCAGGCGCTGCGGCGGCTCGGCGAGGCCTGCTATGCGCAGCGGATGCGCGCATCGGCCATGCGCCTGCTCTCGGAAGCGCTCGACCTGGAGACGCCCGGGCCGTCGCGGGCCTGGCGCGACGAGCGCGAGGAGGCGCTGGTGGCCTTCGCGCGCGCCGCGATCGCGATCGGCCAGCCGCAGACCGCGCTCGGCATCACCGCGCGGATCGGCCACGCCGAGCGGCGCGGCCTGCTGGAGACCGAGGTCGTGCGCTGGCTGCTCGCGCGCGGCCAGCGCACCCGCGCCGAGGAGGTGGCGTACGCGATCGGCCACGGCACCATGCACGAGTGGGCGATGGCCGAGGTCGCCGTCGGCCACGCGCTCGCCGGCGACGCCGAGCGCGGCGAGACCGTGCTGGGCACGCTGAGGACCGAGACGGCGGTTGCCTGGGCGCGCGGCGAGCTGGCCTGCGACGCCGCACGCCAGGGCGACCCGCACGCCGCCGGCCGGCTGGCGCCGCTCACCAACACCAGCCTGTGCGACCGCGCGCTGGCGCACGTGGCGCTGGCGCTGTCCTCGGCCGGGCAGCCCGATGCCGCGCTGGAGAGCGTGCGGCTGATCGAAGACCGGATCGTGCGCACGCAGGCGCTGATCGACCTGGCGCTGCTGCGGCCGCCGAACGCCGGCGCCGCGCTGGACGAGGCCGCCGGCTCGATCGTGGGGCTCACCGGCGACGACCGCGCGCCGCTCGTCGCGGCGCTGGCGGCGGCCCAGGCGACCGTCCTGCGGCTCGAGCCGGCGCTGCACACCATCACGCTGCTCGAAGAAGACGAGGAGCGCGACCGCGCCCAGTCGCGCGTGGCGGTGGCGCTGGCGCGCATCGGCAACGAGACCGACGCGCGGATCGTCGCCGATGTGATCGACGACGACGACGAGCGCGACTGGGCGTTCGACGAGCTGGCCCGCCTAGCCGCGGCGCGCGGCGGCTGGGACGAAGCCTTCGGGCTGGCCGCGCAGATCGTCGACATCGGGCAGCGCGCGCGCAGCGAGGTTGAGCTGGCGATCGCGCGGGCGCGCGCCGGATCGGCGGCGACGGCACAGCTGCGCGCCATGCGGATCGAGCCGGCGGCCGAGCGGCTGCGGGCCTACGTCGCGATCGCCGGCCCGCTGGTGGCGCAGGGCGGCATGAGCGAGGCGATCGAGGCGCTGGAGCGCATCCGCGAGCCAGACCAGCGCAGCCGCTACCAGGGGGCGCTGGCGGCGGCGCTCGCCGCGCAGGGCGACCTGGCCGCCGCGCAGGCATCCGCCCAGGCGGTCGCGCGCCCGCTCGACCGGGCCCGCGCGCTCGTCGCGGTCGCACGCGCCGCGGCCGAGCTCGACCAATCGCTAGCGCACGAGCTGCTGGGCGAGGCGCTGCGCATCGCCGCTGCGCTCGGGCGGGCCGAGACGCTCAGGTGCCTGGAGTGGGCCGCCGACACGCTCGGCCGGCTCGGCGGGGCCGAGCTGCTGCTCGCCGCCGCCAGCACGCTCGACGACATCGACAGCTGGTGGGGATAACGCGCCGCGCGCTATCCCGATCTACCTCTACCCGAGGGTTGCTGGCCCGCACTCCTGCCCCCTTTCGGGGTAGGTTTTTTCCAGCGCATGCTGATGCCCTGCAGGCCCTCACCCCCCCTCTCCCAACGGGAGAGGGGGGGGATTATTGGCTCGGCACGGGGTTTCGGCTCCGCCGAAACCCCGTGCCGAGCTACCGTTTCCCCGCCCCTGGCAGGGGCGGGGGCAGGGGGTAGGGTGATCCTGCCGTAAATGAAACACCTCCCCCTGCAAAGGGGGAGGCGTCGCAATTCAGGCGGATAGCGCCGCGCTACGTCGTGTGCTCGCCGACGCTGCGCTCGCGGGCGCCGGACGAGCCGGGCGGGTAGTACGGCGTGGCGTGCTCGGCGTCGCGATCGACCATGTTCGAGCCGTAGGAGGTGGTCTCCGGGATCGACTCGTAGTTGGCCGTGGCCGGGCTCTCGCGCACGTCGTAGTACTTCGACGCGCCGGACAGCTCCGACCTCGACGCGCCCGGGGCGGTCGAGCGGGTCTTGCCACGATCGCTGGCAGTCTGGTCGAGCTGGCGGCCGAGCGCCGGCACGTACTCCTTGACGGCATCGCGCAGGAAGTTGCTCAGCGTCGCCATGGCGGCGGTCTTGAGCATATCGATCTCGTCGTCGAACTGCGAGAGGAAGCTATCCGCGCCCGAGCGCACCGTCTCGCCCATGCTCGAGCGGCTGGTGTCGGCGCGCGTGGCGTGCTGGTTGTAGTCGGTCGTCGTCATGGGCTGCCCCTGCCAGCGCTGCTCGTGGTCGTCGCCGCCGCCCAGGCTGCCCAGCACATAGCCGGCCGCCACGGCGGCGCCAAGCATCATCCATGGCCGCTCGGCGACCTGGTGCTTCAGATCGAACGTCTGGCGCGCCTTGGTCTCCAGCGTATCGAGCTTCTCGTCCAGCGCGGCGCGAGTGGACTCTATGTCCTGTCGGATGTTGTCCGATCTTTGATCCATTCCACATTCTCCTTCATCGTTGCAACCGTCTTCTCAGGAACCGGACTGATCTGCTTGATGCGCTTCTGCGCCGAGGAAAACAGCACGTAGCCGGCAATCGCCAGCACCAGGCCGACAAGCCCGTAGCCGGCCCAGGTCGGCCAGTTGAGCAGATCGGCGAGCGCCTGGGAGAGCGCCAGCACCAGCAGCAGCCCGCCGACGCCGAGAACGGCGCCGGCGATGCCCAGCTTGACACCGGCATCCTTGGCGCTGCCGATCTCCTCGCGAATTTCCTGGCGCGCAAGCGCGATCTCTTTCCGCACCAGCTCCTGCGCATCGCCGACGATGCCGCTCAGCAGCTGGGATACCGACGCATCGCGTTCGCGCTCGAAGGCCATGGCTACCTCCGCGTGCTACGAGCCAGCAAGTAGCCGACGCCCAAGCCGATCAGCAGGGACTCGATCGGGTGCTGGCGAATCAGGTTCTCCAGGTCGGCGCGCATGTCGGTCAGGTCCTGCTGCTGCAGGTAGCTGCCGGCGCGCTGGAGTGTATCGGCGGCGGTGTCGGCGGCGCCCGCCACCGGCCCGCTGGCGGGGGCCTTCTCGCGGATGGTCTGCGCCACGTCGGTCATCTTCTCGCCGACCGTGGTGGTCGCGGCGTCGGCGCGCTGGACAGCCTGGTTGCCCAGGTCCTGCGCCTTGTCGGCAGCCTGCTGCGCGCGCTCCTTGATGTCGCCGGCGACCTGCTGAGCCTTGTCGGTCGCGCTGTCGACGGCGCTGTGGGCCTGGCTGGTCGTGCGGTCGATCGTGTCGTGCGCGCGGTCGGCGGTGTGGTCGAGCTCGCGCTGAGTCGCCCCCGAGGTCGTGCGGTTCGGATCGTAGGTCATAACTCTCCTCCTCAAGCCTATCTCTCTACCATTGAAAACAAAAAGAGAACGAGAAGCGGCCCCTCGAACTCACCACGTCCCCACCACAGCTTCGTGCGTTGTTCGTGTTGAACTGATAGATAGCACGCGGCGTGCCATGGGGGTACTGCCCTCACCGCTGGTAGGGGCGGGGGCAGGGGTGATCTGAGCAGCGCCACGCTTGTAAGAGAAGGGAAGATCAGGCGGGCCGCTCGGCAAGCATCTGAAGCGCCTGTGCGAGCAGATCGCGCACCTGCTGGTAGCCGATCCGCGCGAGCGCCTCGCCGGGCGCGAACCAGCCGGCCGCGCTGATGCCCTCGTCTGCCTGGGGGGTCGCCACTGTATCGGCGGCGCGCATGAGGAAGAAGGCGACCTGCTTCGCGCGCAGATCGCCCTTCTTGGTGCGGACGGTGTAGCCAATCCGGTCGACCAGCTGGCCGACCTGGCCGGTCACGCCGGTCTCCTCGAGAACCTCGCGCGCGGCCGCGTCGGCTTCGCTCTCGCCGTCCTTGAGATGGCCCTTCGGCAGCGACCAGCTGCCGTAGCGGTCGTGGATGAGCAAGATCAGCGGCGCGCCGCTCTCGTCGAAGCGATAGGCGACGCAGCCGGCGGCGCGCTTGATAGGGCGATCTGGTTCTGATGGCATTGGTCTCGCGATCCTACTGTGCCGGGGCGCGGCGCCCCCGGCCCCCCTCCGGCAAATGATTCCACCTCAATTGCGATCGTCGTGGCGCCTGCCTGGCACCATTCCGAGGGAGCGGGTTGCATCCCGCCGCGCCGCATTCAGTTAGGCATGCGCCACCGACGCTGAACGTGAGACAGCATCATTTTGGGGTCCAGGGGCGCAAGCCCCGGGAGGGGGGCGGCGGGGGTGGCGGTCCACCCCCGCCGGCGGGGGCACGGGGGGCGCGCAGCCCCCCGAACAAGCCGAGTGGGGGCACGGGCGCGCAGCCCCCCGCACCAGCCGAATGGGGGCATGGGGGCGCGCAGCCCCCGAAAGAACCGCGCGTCAGCGCCCAAAGAACAGCTGCTCGACGCCCTGCTCAAGGTTGACCGCCCACTGGCCCATCGGCGTCTGCTGCGACCACTGGCTGAGCGACGAGAGCTGGCCGCTGGCCAGCAGCGCGCCCACCGCTACCAGCATCAGGCCGCTCAGCAGGCTGGTGGTGTGCAGGTGCAGGGTCGTGAAGCCAAGGTTGACCTCGAGCGCGCGGCCGCGGATGATCTTCCAGAAGCGCGAGCCGGAGCCCAGCCGGCTGAAGAACGAGGCCACGATGATCAGCGGCATCCCCAGACCCAGCGCGTAGATGAACGCGAGCACCGCGCCCTGCAGCACCACGATGCCCTGAGTCGCCAGCAGCGTGAGCAGCGCGCCGTAGATCGGGCCGACGCAGGCCGTCCAGCCGAACGCGAAGGTTGCGCCGTAGAGGAACGATCCGGCCGCGCCGGCCGACGGCCGGTCGAGCAGCTTCAGGCCGGTGAAGCCGCGCCCGAGGATGCTCATCAGCCCAAACGCGACGATCAGCAGCCCGCCGACCAGGCGCACCAGGTCGAGCACGCTGACGAGCTTGAGGACTGTGAAGCCGAGGTTCAGCTCGACCGGCCGGCCGCTGGAGGAGAGGCCGTGGAAGAACACCTGGCTCAGCGCGGTCGCGCTCGCCCCGAGCAGCACGATCGTGGTGGCCAGGCCGAGGAAGAACATGATCGTCATGAGCACGACGCGCTCGCGGCGGGCCTGGAAGGTAAAGGCGAAGTAGGCCGGCAGGATCGGCAGCGTGCAGGGCGAGAGGAAGCTGAACACGCCCGCGAGGAACGCCGCCGGCGCGAGCACCAGCACGCTGCCCTGGCCGCTCGGCACCGCGAGATCCGATCCGGCCCCGCTCAGGCTCAGCACGACCAGCGCGCCAACTGCCAGCGTGGCCACCAAGCCGATCAGCAGGGCGCGGCTCGAGAATCTGCGCTCGGGCGAGGGCGGCGGCGCGGCCTTGATATCAGGTGTAGCCATAGAACCTCCAACGAACACGGGCGCGCGGCCCTTTGCATTTAGTCCCATTATACTACGACAGATCTTACGGCATTCTTAGGAGTTGCTTAGCTCTTTTAGCTGCGCTGGGTTCCCTCACCCACTGCCCCCTTCTCTCAGCCGAAAGAGAGGGGGCAGCGGGTGAGGGCCGGGGACTCAAGCGGATTGGATCGAGGAAAATCAGTGCGGCAGCGCGCGATCGATGAGATCGGCGGCGCGCCAGCCGCTCTCGATCGCCAGGTGGACGCGACCCAGGCCGGCGGTGTAGTCGCCGGCGAAGAACAGCCCGCCGGCCGCGCGGTTGAGCGCCGCGAGGTCGGCGCCGCCGTCGGGCAGGGCGTAGGGCCAGCGATGGACATCGGACCACAGCGGGGCGTGTAGCTCCTCGCCCAGCAGCCTGCCGGCCTGGCTGGCCGCCTCGGCCGCAAGCTCGCCGTCCGGCGCGGCCCAGCGCTCGGCGCTCCAGCGCGCGCCCATTTGAGCCATGAGCAGGCTGTGATCGGGCGGGCAGCGCTGCGGGCCTTTGGCGTGCTCCAGCGCCAGCCAGGCGATCGGGTGGGCGCGGTCGATGTTCACCAGCGCGTAGAACGGGCGCGCGACCGGCCGGTCGTAGGCCAGCGCCACGGAGACGCAGGGCCGGTAGACGACCCGCGCCAGCTCGGCTAAGAGGGTCTGCTTTGGTCCTGCGCCCAGCTCGCTCGCCGCCACGATCTCGGCGGCCTGCGGCGCCGGGGGTGTGAGCAGCACCAGGTCGGCCGCGCCGAGCGGCTGGCCCCTGGTGTCGAGTAGCGACCAACGATCAGCAGCCAACGATTGCTCGGCCGATCCAGGCGCGCTCGCCGGTCGCCCGTCGTCCGTCGCCTGTCGGAGGCTGCCGACTCGCGCGTCGCGCCGCACGTCCAGCTCGTCGGCCAGCAGCTGGCCGAGCGTGTCGAGCCCCGCGCCGTAGGCCCACTTCGGCTCGGCGTTCATGGCCGGGTCGCCCTCGGCGATCGCCCCCGCGCGGTCGAACGTCCAGACCGGCAGACCGATGTCGCGCAGGTCGGCGGCGGGCAGCTCGGAGGCCAGCAGCCGCGCCAGCTCGGGTGTTGGCGCGCGCAGGTTCTGCGCGCCGTGGTCGAACACGAAGCCGCCGCGCCGGCCGGTGAGCAGCCGCCCGCCCAGGCGGTCGTACTGCTCGTAGACCGTGATCGCCAGGTCGGGCCGCAGCCGCCGCAGCGCGCGCGCCGCCGCGAGGCCGGCCGCGCCGGCGCCGATAATCGCTAGTCGCATAGCTCACGCTGCCTGTGTGACAAGGTGACGAGCGTTGAACATTGAACGTTGAACGTTCAACGCCGACCCCTGACCCCTGATTCCTGACGAAGGTGACAAGGTGACATGGTGACAGACGGCTCGATCGGCAGCTCACGCTCCCTATAGCTGTGAGTAAAAGCATTGAGCCAGCACACAAGAACGAGATGCCGTTGTGCTGCGATCCGTCGTACTGCCGACTGGCTCCCGACTGCCCACTGCTTTAGGTCCGCTCCGCTGTGGGGCTGCCCAGCTCGCACCGGAACACCAGCATATCGCGGATCCGGATGTCGTTCTCGTAGACCGGCTCGTGGTAGTACCAGAAGTAGTCCTTGCGGACGTGGTCCATCCGAAAGCCGCACTTCTGGTAGAACGCGATATTCCCAATGCTGGCGTTGGCGGTGCCGACCAGCATCGCGGCCTTGCCGCGCCGCCTGGCCTCGTCCAGCAGCCAGTCCACAATCTGCCGCCCGACTCCTTGGCCCTGGCGCGCGGACGCGACCGCCAGCTCCATCAGCTCGCACGGGTCGGCGCGCCACTGCATGGTCGCCGCGCCGACCAGCGCATCGCCGTCGTCGGCGCGGTACACGGCGTCGACCAGGTGCGCCAGGCCCCAGCGCAGCCCCGGCTCGGACTCCTCGGCCAGCAGCAGCAGCGGGACGAGCGTCTCGATCTCGTCGGGGCGGGCCTGTGTGATAGTCAATGTCATACTGTTCCTGACAAGATGACAAGATGACAAGATGACAAGATGACCAAGTGAACAGGTGACAGGACAGCGATTGGCGTAGTGCCGCTCAACGACGTTCTGCCCCCTGCCCCCTGCCCCCTGTCCCCTGTCCCCTGTCCCCTGTCCCCGCGCTACCTCAGCGTCAGCAGCGGGCGCAGCTCCTCGCCGTCGTCGTACGGGCCGATCACCGCCATGTGCATCGCGTCCTCGCGCAGCACCCGGCCGGCGACTCGCAGCACGTCCTCGCGCGTCACCGCCTCGACCTCGGCGACCACCTGCTCGACCGGGATGACCCGGCCGTAGCGCAGCACGTGCGAGCCGTTGCGCGAGGCGACCGACCAGGTATCTTCGAGCGAGAGCAGGATGCCGCCCTTGACCTGCTCCTTGACGCGCTGCAGCTCCTCGTCGGTGATGCCGTGCGAGAGCGCGCCGCGCAGCTCGCGCATGACCGTGGCGACGCACTCGTTGAGGTTGTCGGGCTCGACGCTGCCGTAGACCACCCACTTGCCGGCGTCGTGGTGCTCGCGGCTGTAGGAGCCGACGCTGTAGGCCAGGCCGCGCTCCTCGCGGATCTCCTGGAACAGGCGCGAGGACATCCCGCCGCCGAGCACCGTGTCGAACACCTGCATCGCGCGGCGGTCGGGGTCGCCCTGCGGGATGCCGGGGAAGCCGAGGCAGAAGTTGCCCTGCTCGCTGTCGTCGCTGCGCAGCGCCAGGGCCGGGCCGGGCAGCGGCGGCTGGCTGTCGAGGAACCGCGCGACCTCGCCGGATGGCATCCCGGCTAGCGCCTGCTCGAGCGCCGCCACGGCGCGGTCGGCTGGCAGGTTCCCGGCGATCGAGATCACCATGTTGGCGCGGTTGTAGTGGCGGTGCCAGTGCTCGATCACCTGATCGCGCGACAGCGCCGCCACCGAGGCCTCGTCGCCGGCGATATCGCGGCCAAGCGGCTGGTCGCCCCACATCGCGCCGTCGAGCAGCAGGTGCACCAGCTCAGAGGGGGTATCCTCGGTCTGGCGCAGCTCCTCGCTGATCACGCGGCGCTCCTTCTCGATATCCTTCGCGTCGAAGCAGGGGGCCAGCAGCATATCCGAGAGCACGTCGAGCGCGCGGTCGAAGTGGATATCGGCGACCTTGGCGTAGTAGACGGTCGACTCGAAGCCGGTGTAGGCGTCCAGAATACCGCCGACGCCCTCGATCGCGTCGGAGATCAGCCGCGGGTTCGGGCGGCGCTGGCTGCCCTTGAAGAGCATATGCTCGATGAAGTGCGAGATCCCGCTGACCGGCCGGTCCTCGTGGCCTGAGCCGACGCCGACGAAGCAGCCGAGCGAGATCGAATGGGTGTGCGGCAGCTCGTCGACGAGCACACGCAGACCGCCGGGGAGCACGAATGTTTGTAGCATGACCTTCCAGTTCAGTAGCAGGCTATCGGTCTATTATAGCAGGTGGTGGCGAAAAAGTGAGGTGTGCCCTTCTTCCGGGGGCGCTGCGCCCCCGGCCCCCCTTCGGCAAATGATGCCGGTGGCATTTCATGCATCGTGGCGCATGCCCATCCACATTCTTGCGGGGCGGGTTGCCGTCCGCTGCGCGTGGATTCAGCCGGGCATGCGCGTCAAGCATTTGTATCGAGGCTGGGCTATTTTGGGGTCCAGGGGCGAAGCCCCGGCCGGGGGGCGGTGGGGGTGGCGGCCCACCCCCACCCGCGGGGGCGCGGGGGGCGCGCAGCCCCCGTACCAGCTCTGGGAAGGCCACCCGCGGGGGGCGCGGGGGGCGCGTAGCCCCCGTACCAGCTCTGAGAAGGCCACCCGCGGGGGGCGCGGGGGGCGCGCAGCCCCCCGTACCAGCTCTGGGAAGGCCACCCGCGGGGGCGCGGGGAGCGCGCAGCCCCCCGTACCAGCTCTGGGAAGGCCACCCGCGGGGGCGCGGGGAGCGCGCAGCCCCCCGTACCAGCTCTGGGAAGGCCACCCGCGGGGGCGCGGGGGCGCCTAGCCCCGCAAAAGCTATCGTATGCTATAATGCACGCCCTGAGCGCAAAACCTGAAGACTCGCGGAGGACCTTATGTACAACAAGCTCGGCACCGTGCTCGCGATCGCGCTGGCGATCTTCCCGTTCGCCGCCGTGATCGCCAAGCTGGCGCAGAGCGAGACCGTCACGACGACGCTGATCGTCGCCGGCATCGCGGCGATCTTCTTCGTGGTGGTGCTGGTCGCGACGCGGATCACGATCGAGCCCGAGCCGGAGACCGCCGCGCGCCAGCCGGCCCCGCCGATCGACTGGAGCTGGGATGGGGTCAACCGCCGGCCCGACGAGGAGAAGTAGGGACACGGATTGTTGGCAAGGAGGCCAGGAGACTAGTCCAAGGTTCCGGGAGTTCGGGTCGGGTTTTGGGCGGCCACGATTCGGTTCTGCGGTTCCGTGGCCACAGAACCGCAGAACCAACCGGCGACAACCAGCAACGAACGTCTGGAAAGCTATACTAGCCTCTTCTCCTGGTCTCCTGGTCTAGGCTTCGGCCACGCTGCGGCGGAAGCGCCGCCACATCAGCAGCGCGATCACCGGCGCGACGACCAGGAAGGCCGACCAGACCGACATCAGGCCACCGCCGACCGTGGTGACCAGCGCCAGCGCGATGCCGACCGACAGCCAGATGCCGGTGCCCGACACCATCAGCGGGAACGAGGTGTTGCCGAGGCCGCGCAGCGCGCCCGACTGCACGAACAGCACCGCCCAGAACGGCTGGGCAAGCGCGACTACCCGCAGCCCGGCCGACCCCGCGTCGATCACCGCCGGGTCGGCGCTGAACAGGCGCAGCACCTGCGGCGCGAAGGCGAACAGCAGCGCCGCGATCGAGCCCATCCACACCACCGCCCAGACCGTCGCCACCCGCGCCGCGGCCGCGCCCTCGGCCAGCCGCCGCGCGCCCACGCTCTGGCCGACCAGCGCCGTCGCCGCGACGCCGAAGCCGATGCCGGGCAGGAACGCGAGCGACAGCGCGTTGAACGCGACGCGGTGGGCCGCCAGCACGGCGGTGCCCAGGTGCGCGACGATCACCGAGAGCGCCAGGAACGCGCCCGAGACCAGCAGCTGCTCCAGCGCGGCCGGCACGCCGATCCTCAGCACCTGCGCCGCCACCTTAATGTCGGGCCGCCAGCTGCCGCGGCCGCCGATCGAGACGCCGTTGCTGCCGCGCCACAGCGCGCCGATCAGCAGCAGCAGCGCCAGCGCGCGAGCGATAAAGGTTGCCCAGGCGCTGCCGACCGGGCCGAGCGCGGGCAGGCCAAAGTGGCCGTAGATCAGCCCGTAGGCCAGCCCGACGTTGATCACATTCGCGATCGCCGTCACCAGCATCGGCGTGCGCGAGTCGCCGGCGCCGCGCAGCACCCCGCCGCCGATGAACAGCGCGACCAGCACGACGACCGTGCCCATCGTGACGTGCAGGTAGTCCACGCCGATGCGCGCGACCGCCGGCTCGACGCCGAACAGGCCGATGATCGGCGCCGCCAGCAGCAGCCCGCCGAGCGCCAGCGGGATCGAGATGATCCCGCTCCACAGCAGCGACTGGCGCGCGAGCTGGCTGGCCCGGCGCGGGTCGGCCGCGCCGACCGCCTGCGCGACCAGCACCGCGCTGCCGACCGCCAGCGCGCTCAGCGCCGAGATCAGAAAGAACATCACCTGCAGCGCGCTGCCGACCCCCGCGATCGCCACCGAGCCGATGCCTGCGACGAGCAGCGTGTCGATAATGCCGAGCAGCGTCTCGAGAAAGTTCTCGCCGATCACCGGCCAGGCCAGGCCGAACACGCGCCGCCGCACCGCCCGCTGGTCGATCTCCGGCACAGCGCGGTCGGGCTTCTCGGAGTCGTCAGGCTGTATGCTCGAAAGCTCTTGCTCTGTTATAGACAACACTGTGCCCTCCTCGTGATATGAGCGTCTGAGGATAGTAGCTCATTTCAGGCTTCGCGGCAATGGCCGAAAGGTCTAGCTGTTCTCCACCGATCGTCGGACATACATGTAGAGGGCAGCCATGTCGTGTGGACGACACACCATCCCAATCCCCATCGTCGCCATCGCCCCCACGGCGTTCGTCGGGCCAAGATAGGTCTTGAGGCGGGGCGGTGGCGTCAAGCGCACGCCCGGCAGGCCGGGTATAATGGGCGGCGTTCCGCCTGGCGCGCCGCAGGCACGCCAACAACGAATCGCCGCCAACAATGGATCTATTCAGCTCGCTGACGAGACAAGGCGCCGCGCTGGCGCGCTGGGTCAGCCGACCCGCCAGCGTCGCGCAGCGCAATGTTCGCAATGTCCTGATCGACGGGATCGGCGTCGGGCTGGTGTCGGGCGTCGCCGCGTTCCTCTCGGTCTTCCTGGTGCGGCTGGGCGCCTCGCCCTTCCTGGTCGGCCTGCTGACCTCGATGCCGGCGCTGACCGGTATCGTCCTGGCGCTGCCGGTCGGCCGGCTGCTCGAGCGCCAGCGCAATATCGTCCCGTGGTACTCGCGGGCGCGCGTCTGGGTACTCGGCTCCTACGCGCTCACCGGGCTGGCGCCGTTCTTCTTCCCGATCGAGCTGGTGCCCATCGCGATCATCGTGATCTGGGCGATCGCGACCGTACCGCAGACGATCGTCAACGTCGCGTTCACGGTCGTGATGGGCGCGGTGGCCGGCCCCGACAAGCGCTACTACCTGATGAGCCGGCGCTGGTCGGTGCTGGGCCTGACGACCGCGATCACGGTCGCGCTGGCGGGCTGGCTGCTGGAGCAGATCCGCTTCCCGATCAACTACCAGGCCGTGTTCATCGGCTCGTTCGCCGGCGGGCTGCTCAGCTTCATCTTCTCCAGCCGGATCGTCATCCCCGACAGCGAGCCGGACGACGCCGGCGATACGCGGCTGCCCTGGCGCCGGCGGCTGCGCGAGAGCGCGGCGGCTGTGCGCGACAACGCCCCCTACAGCCGCTTTCTGCTGAGCCAGTTCGTGTTCCGCTGCGGGCTCACGCTGTCGCTGCCGCTGTTCCCGCTCTACTGGGTGCGCGACCTGCACGCCTCCGACTCGTGGATCGGCGTGATCACCATGGTCAACAGCGGGGTGCTGCTGGCGGCCTACTTCGGCTGGGCGGCGATCTCGCAGCGCCGGGGCAACAAGATCGTGCTGCTGGTCTGCGCGTTCGGCCTGGTGCTCTACCCGCTGCTGACCGGCCTCACCCACAGCGTGGGGCCGCTGCCGATCTACGCCGGGATGGCCGGGATCTTCGGCGCCGGGATCGATCTGGTGCTATTTGACCTGCTGCTGCTCACCTGCCCGCCGCGCCATACCGCCTCGTACATCGCGCTCTACCAGATGACCACCTACGTGGCGACCTTCCTCGCGCCGACGGCGGGCACCTTCCTGGCCGACACCTTCGGCACCGCCACCGGGCTGTTCGCCGCCAGCGCGCTGCGGCTCGCCGGCGCGGCGCTGTTCGTGCTGCTAAGGGTCGGGGCCAACCCGAACGCTGAAGGATGAAGGATGAAGGATGAAGGGTGAAGGGTGAAGCCCCAAGCCCCAAGCCCCTAGCCCCTTGTCCCCTTGTCACCTTGTCTCCTGGTCACGTTCGCACCCACGCCCAGATTCCAGCGCTGAGGCGGCGGATAGGGTATAATTGCGCAATGTCAACCGCCCAACCGCAGACAATCACGGTCGACGGCGTCACGCTGACGCTGCTGGTCGAGCGCAAGCGCGTGAAGAACATCAACGCGCGGCTGCGCGACTCGACCCTGTCGGTGAGCGCCCCGCTGAACACGCCCCAGGCCATGCTCGACCAGGTCATCCCCGACCTGGCGCGGCGGCTGGTCCGGCGCGTCCGGGCGCGGCAGATCAACGCCGAGGAGAGCGCGCTGGACCTGGCTCACCAGGTGGCGGCGCGCTTCCCGAACAAACCGTCGGTCGCGCAGGTCCAGTTCGTGACGACGCAGGAGGCGCGCTGGGGCAGCTACAGCTCGGCGACGCGCACGATCCGGCTCAACGCCGCGCTGCGCCACATGCCGCGCTGGGTGCTCGAGGCGGTCGTCGCGCACGAGCTTGCGCACGTCACCCACCACGACCACGGCCCGGGCTTCTGGAAGCTGCTGCGCGGCGCCTGCCCCGAGGTCGATCGCGCCGACGCGTTCCTGGCCGGCGTGAGCTGGCTGGGCCGCCGCTGGGAGGAGCTGCCGCCGGTCGAGCGGGCGCTGCTGACGCGCGCGAACGCGTACATCGACGACGGCGCAGGCGGCGTGGAAGACGATGGTGTGAGAGGATGACAATGGGAACATGCCAATGACCGACACCCCCACCACGACCAACCCGCTGCGCGCCGGGATGCGGATGCAGCGCACGCCCGAGCCCTGCACAGTCGTGATCTTCGGCGCGACCGGCGACCTGACCCACCGCAAGCTGGTGCCCGCGCTCTACAACCTCCAGCGCGAGCGGCTGCTGCCGCCGGGCTTCAGCGTGGTCGGCTTCGCGCGGCGCGACTGGAGCGACGAGTTCTTCCGCGACTCGCTGCTGAAGGACGCGCGCACGT
This sequence comes from Candidatus Ribeiella danica, assembly GCA_016717335.1. GTDB lineage: Bacteria > Chloroflexota > Chloroflexia > Chloroflexales > Roseiflexaceae > Ribeiella > Ribeiella danica. Next base: position 1,806,552 of record JADKFS010000001.1, on the reverse strand, counting down.
TCTCGCGCAGCGGCGTGCAGGATGATCTGTGGCAGAGCTTCGCCGAGGGCGCCTTCTACATCCAGTCGTCATTCGACGACCCGAGCGGCTACGCGGCGCTGGCCCACAAGCTCCAGCAGATCGACGAGCAGCGCGGCACCGCGGGCAACCGGCTGTTCTACCTGGCGACGCCGCCGGAGGCCTACGCGACGATCATCCAGCAGCTCGGCGCGGCCGGGCTGAGCCGCGCGGCCGGCGGCGGCTGGGTGCGGATCATCATCGAGAAGCCGTTCGGCCGCGACCTCGGCAGCGCGCGCGCGCTCAACACCGAGGTGCACAAGGTCTTCGACGAGGCGCAGGTCTACCGCATCGACCACTACCTGGGCAAGGAGACGGTCCAGAATATCCTGGTCTTTCGGTTCGCGAACGGGATCTTCGAGCCGCTGTGGAACCGCCGCTACGTCGACCACGTGCAGATCACCGTGGCCGAGACGGTCGGCGTGGAGGGGCGCGGCGGCTACTACGAGCGCGCCGGCGCGATGCGCGACATGGTGCAGAACCACCTGATGCAGCTGCTGACGCTCACCGCCATGGAGCCGCCGATCGGCTACCGCGCCGACGCGGTGCGCGACGAGAAGGTCAAGGTGTTGCGGGCGCTGCGGCCGATCGCGCCCGAGGCGGTCGATAAATACAGCGTGCGCGGCCAGTACGGCCCCGGCAGCGTCGGCGGCCAGGCCGTGCCGGGCTACCGCCAGGAGGAGGGCGTCGCGGCCGGCTCGACCACCGAGAGCTACGTGGCGCTGCAGCTGTTCATCGACAGCTGGCGCTGGGCGGGGGTGCCGTTCCTGCTGCGCACCGGCAAGCGGCTGCCCAAGCGGGTCAGCGAGATCGCGATCCAGTTCCGCGCGGCGCCGCTGATGCTGTTCGACGGCGGGCCGCTGAGCGACATCGAGCCGAACGTGCTGTCGATGCAGGTCCAGCCCGACGAGGGCATCACGCTGCGGTTCGACTCGAAGGTGCCCGGGCAGGCCAACCAGATCCGGCCGGTGTCGATGGACTTCCGCTACAACGCCTCGTTTGGCGTCGAGTCGCCCGAGGCCTACGAGCGGCTGCTGCTCGACGCGATGCTGGGCGACTCGACGCTGTTCACCCGCAGCGACGAGGTCGAGGCGTCGTGGTCGCTGATCACGCCGATCCACCAGGGCTGGGAGATGAGCCCGCCGCCGACGTTTCCGAACTACGAGGCCGGCAGCTGGGGACCTAAGGAGGCCGACCGGCTGCTCGGCGCGGAGTGGCGCGCCTGGCGTCGGCTGTAGTGGGGAGTGTATGCTAATCATCGCCGACGTGGCCAGCGGCCCGGTGTTCTTCGCCGCCGGCGCCACCCTTGGGATCGTTCTGCTGCTGGGCGTGGTGCTGATCGAGGCGGTCGCGCTGCGCCTGCTCAAGTGGGGCACGTTCTGGCGCTCGCTGCGCGACTCGCTGGCGGCGAACGCGGCCTCGGCGCTGGTCGGCGGGCTGCTCGGCTGCTTTGTGATCATCAACTTCTGGACGCCGGCGCTGGAGCTGCCGTTTCTGGTGGGGGCGTGGGCGCTCTCGATCGTGATCGAGGCGGGCGTGCTGCGGCTGCTCTCGGCGCACGCCTGGCGCACGATCTGGATCGCTATGCTGGCCGCCAATACCGCCAGCTACCTGCTGATGGGCCCGCTGTTCTGGTCGATCCTTAGCGGAGGCTAGCGCCCTCGGCCGAGAAGCGGCGGCGCTGGCGCTCTGGTGGGCGCTGGGCCATTGCAGATTGCAGATTGCAAATCGCGTCGAGCCGCTCGACGCGCACCAGCATCCTAAGTCCCAAGCCCCAAGCCCCAAGCCCCTGCGCTGAGAGGGCGCACTATCAAGGTAGGCCACCTATGATCAACAGCACGAACACGGCCGCGCTCGGCGAGCGCACCCACATCGACGTCCGCGCGATCGAGCGCGAGCTGAGCCAGCTCTGGAAGCAGGCCGCCGAGGGCGAGAGCGGCGAGAAGCAGCGCTCCGTCACGCGCACCTGCGTGCTCAACCTGATCGTGATCACCGGCGGCGGGCGGGTGGCCGAGCGCGCGACCGAGATGATCGCCAAGCTGACCGCCCGGCACCCCAACCGCGCGATCGTGATCAGCGCCGCGCCAAACTCGCCGAAAGACCAGCTGGACGCCTGGGTCCAGGCGCACTGCCTGCTGCCGAGCCCCGGCCGGTCGCAGGTCTGCGGCGAGCAGATCACGATCGAGGCGCGCGGCGCCGCGGTCGATCGCGTGCCCGGCGCCATCCTGCCGCTGCTGGTGCCCGACGTGCCGGTGATGCTGTGGTGGCCGCGCGGCGAGCCGTTCGACGACCCGCGCTTCGCCCGGCTCGCGGATATGGTCGACCGGGTGATCGTCGACAGCGCCACGTTCGACGCGCCGGCGGACGGGCTCCGGCGCATGGCCGGGATGCTCGGCACGACCCGCGTCAGCGACCTATCGTGGAGCCGGCTGACGCCCTGGCGCGAGCTGACCGCGCAGTTCTTCGACACGGCGGCCATGGCCGCGCACCTGGCCGAGATCACGCGCGTGGTGGTGGACTACGAGGTGCGCGCCGGCGCGCCCGACGACCGCAGCCAGGCGCTGCTGCTGCTGGCGTGGCTGGCCTCGCGGCTGGGCTGGCGACAGGCCGCCGGCGCGCTGGGCCTGACCCGGCCGGACGGCCAGGCGGTAACGGTCGAGCTGCGGCAGGCCGAGCCAAAGGAGGACGTGCTGGACCGGCTCGCGGCGCTGACGATCGAGTGCCAGCGCGCGCGCTTCTCGGTCGCGCGCGACAGCCAGCCCGACTGCGCGGTGGCTCGGTCGGAGGTGCAGGGGATGCCGCCGCTGCAGCGCAAGGTGCGCCTGGAGCGGCTCGACGAGGCCGGGCTGCTCGGCGAGGAGCTGCAGCTGCGCGGCCGCGACGAGACCTACGAGCAGACGATCAGGAGCGCTGCCGCGCTGGCCTAGAGTAGTAGTCAGTAGCCAGTAGTCAGTAGATTTGAGGCAGCACAAAGCGATTGGCGGCTGGTGGCACGGCTCAACGCTTCTGACCATTGCCATAGATCCTCCGCCCTCCCAGGAGAAGGGGCCACGCTCTTGGCGGCAGCACGCGGTCGCAAAGCGACCGCGTGCTGCCGCCAGTAAGGATACCCCCCTCTCCCAGAACGGGAGAGGGGGGGCAGGGGGGTGAGGGCCACCAACAAGGCTAGAAGGCGGCCACGACCACCTGCATCATCTTGATCCCGGCGAGCAGGCACAGCAGCGCCACCAGCGCGATTGGCCCCCAGACGCCCAGCAGCGTCAGCGCGCGCTCGCCGGCGCCGGGCCGGTCGGGGCGGAAGCCGGGCACGACCTGCCGCTGGGTCGCGTTCAGGCCGCCAAACAGCGTCAGCGCGCCCAGGACCAGGAACGCGACCGCGCCGCCAAGGGTGATCAGCGCGCCAATAATCAGCATAGGAACCTCCGCTCTACTCATCGCCATAGACAAGATTTCGCTTGACAGCGATCTGCCTCACGGCCAGGGCGCGATCACGCCTCGCGGGCCGCGCCGACCGAGTGCCGGATCACCAGCTCGGTCGGCAGCACGTGGTGCTTGACCTCGCCGCTCTTCTCGAGCGCGGCCACCAGCACCTCGGCCGCCAGCTGGCCCTTCTCCTCGACCGGCTGGCGAACCGTTGTCAGGCCAGGCCGGATGTAGCGCGCATCCGGCAGATCGTCGAACCCGACGACCGACAGATCGCGCGGCAGGTGCAGCTTGTAGGCGCCGGCCGCCTCCATCACGCCGATCGCAATAATATCGCTCATCGCCACGATCGCGGTCGGGCGGCTGTCGGAGGCCCACAGCCGATTGAAGGCAACCTGGCCGCCCTCCCAGCTCGTCGGCGCCTCGACGACCGTGATCTCGGGATCGTCGATCGACAGGCCGCGCTCGGCCAGCGCCTCGCGGTAGCCCGCCAGGCGCGCGGCCAGCGTGCCGGTGTACTCCTCGATCTGGCCGGCCTTGCCCGACTCGATGCAGACGATCGCGATCCGGCGGTGCCCCTTCGACAGCACATGCCGCATCACCGCCCGCGCGCCGCTGCGATCGTCCACGTTCACGCTCGGCACATCCGCGGGCGCCTCGCTGTCGACCATCACGAACGGCATGTCGCGCTGGCGCATGAGCAGGATCTCGCCGCGGTCGACCTCAAGGCCGACCACCACGAAGCCGTCGACCGTCGCGTGCGGGATCGCCTTCATCATCGAGCCCCACAGCGGCGGCACGAGCATGAGCGTCAGGCCGGCGCGGCCGCAGATCTTGCCCATGCCGCGGATGAACTGCGTGTAGAACGGGTTCGACATCGACGTGGCGATATCCTGCGGCAGCAGCAGGCCGAGCGCGTTGGTGCGGCGCGTCGTCATGCTGCGCGCGATCGGGTCGGGGGTGTAGCCAAGCCGCTCGGCGATCTCGCGAATATGCTTGACGGTGCCCGGCGCAAGCTGCGAGGGATCGTTGAACGCGAAGGAGACGGCTGTCTTGGAAACACCCGCTTCTTTAGCGATTTGCGAGATAGTGACTTTAGCCATAGGGAAGACGCTCCTGCGGCGCCATTATAGCATGATAATCTACTGCCCTGGATCACCCACCCCCTGCCCGCGCCCCTGCTAGGGGCGCGGGTGAACATTGGTGGGTGCCAGGGGTTCGGCCGAGCCGAACCCCTGGCACCCACCAAGAATCCCCCTCTCCCGTCGCCACGGGAGAGGGGGCAGGGGGTGAGGGCCTGCGGAGCGCCGGGGGCGCGCTCCGCCACGAAAGTCAGGCATTAGCGATCCTCTGGCTCGCCGCATGGTGTGGGCGGCGCGATCGGCTGAGCGGCATCGAATGGCCGCTGGTCGGCGGCCGGGCGCATCAGGGCGCGGTAGCAGAGCAGGCCGACCGGCAGCAGCAGCCAGAAGTTGAACAGCCGGAACAGCACCGTGGCGCCGAGCGCGGCCTCCAGCGGCACGCCCTGCACCGTCAGCGCGACGGTGAGCGCGGCCTCGACCGTGCCGCCGCCGGCCGGCAGTAGCGTGTAGGTGCTGACGATCAGCGCCAGCCCGTAGGCCGCCAGCGCGGCCAGCGGGGCGATCGCGATGCCCATCCCGCGCAGGATCGCCAGCAGCGCGACGCTGTGCAGCGTGAAGATCGAGAGCTGCAGGCAGATCAGCAGGAGCACCCGCGCCGGCTGCTCGATCATCAGCTGGCGGTTGTGGGCCAGCTCGTCGATCATCCGCTGGACCTGCGAGTCGTGCCAGATCGGCCCGAACAGCCGCTCGATCACGCGCTTGGCCCGCATTGCCCAGCTGTGCAGCGTCTCGCGCGGGCGGCTGCCCACGAACAGGTAGGCGCAGATCAGCAGCACGACCGTGCCGAAGCCGGTGAGCGAGGCCCTGGCGATCGAGCTGTTGCTGGTAGTCGCCAGCACGTAGATCATGCCGTAGACGAACAGGATCAGCATCGCGCCGCCCCAGCTCAGCAGCTCCAGGCTGGCGATCACCGCCACGCTGGTGGCGGGCACGCCGCGCCGGCGCAGGCTGGTGGTCAGGAACGCGTAGCTGGCGACCGTGCCGACCGGCAGCGCCTGGCTGAGCAGGATCGTGACCAGCGACGCCGCCGAGAGCCAGAGCGGCGGCGCCTTGTAGCCGAGCGTCGCCAGCACGCGCCCGTAGATCTGCCCCGCGCAGAGGAAGCCTGCCAGAATGGCGATCGCCGCCAGCACGAGCCAGATCGGCCGGGCGGCCTCGACCAGCGCCACAGCCTCAAGCCCCTTGACGCGGATCTGATCCCAGCTTCGCACGACCAGCGCCAGCAGGACCGCCAGCAGCAGGCCGCTCATCACGTATGTCCAAGGGATGCGGCGTTTTGTCACCGACATATGTCAGCCTTATTGGTACGGGCGGGGCACGAGGCCGCGCCGGTGCTGCGATGTGCTTACCCTTTGTTCAGACGTGTGACTATTATACTCAGTTGCAGTGGTATGATCCGTGCGAGCCCTTTAGCTCAGCCAGTCCAGCAGCCGGTACCATGCGCCGACGAGCGGCAGGAACCAGGGCCGGCCGTCGTACAGGCCGAGCGGCGCGCCGGGGAGCGGCAGCCCGGCCAGCGGGCGCTCGGCCGCCTCGCCCGCCAGCTCGGCGCCGAGGAGGCTGCCCAGGTAGGTCGCCATCGCCACGCCGTGGCCGGCGTAGCCGATCGCGTAGTGCAGCCCGCCGAGCTCGCCGGCGTGCGGCATCATGTCGAAGGCCACGTCGAGCGTGCCGCCCCAGGCGTGCTCGACCCGCGCGTCGCGCAGCTGCGGGAAGACCGCGAGCATAGCGCGGCGCAGGATCTCCGCGCTCCGGCGCACGATGTCCGGCGTCTCGGGGAAGAAGCCGGCCCGGCCGCCAAACAGCATCCGCCGGTCGGGCGTGAGCCGGAAGTAGCACAGCAGCCGCTTCGAGTCGAACATCATCCGGCCGCGCGGGCTCAGCTCGCGCGCCAGGGGCTCGGGCAGCCGCTCGGTCGCGATGCTGTACGAGCCGAGCGGCACGATCCGCCGCCGCAGCGCCGGGGTGGCCGGCCCGGTGTACGCGCCACTTGCGACCAGCACCGCCCCGGCGCGCAGCGCGCCGCGCGCCGTGCCGACGACCCAGGCCGGCCCGCTGCGGCGGATGTCCGTCACCGCCGTGCGCTCGTAGAGCAGCGCGCCGGCGCGCTCGGCCGCTTTGGCCAATCCGGCGACGTAGCGCGCCGGGTCGATCGCCGCGCTGGCCTGGTCGAGCAGGCCGCCGTGGTAGACGCCCGAGCCAATCTCGCCGCGCAGCTCGGCCGGCGGCACCGCGCGGGCCGGGTGGCCGAACTCGCGCTCGATCAGCGCGGCCTCGTCGACCATGGCGCGAAAGTGCGCCGGCTTGCTGGCCAGCAGCAGGTGGCCGCTGCGCTGGAAGCCGCAGTCGATCCGCTCCTCGGCGACGGCCCGCTCGACGCAGTCGATCGAGCGGAGCGAGGCCGCGAACAGCGAACGCGCCGCCGCCAGGCCATACTTCGCCACCAGCTGCGGCGCCTCAAGCTTCAGCCCGGTCAGCACCATGCCGCCGTTGCGCGAGCTGGCGCCCCAGCCGAGCGTGTGAGCCTCCAGCAGCGCGACTGTGGCGCCGCGGCGCGCCAGCGCGAGCGCCGCCGCCAGCCCGGTGTACCCGCCGCCGACCACCGCCACGTCGACCCGCTCCGGCAGCGCGCGGGCCGGGTCGATCGCGGGGAAGACGATACCCTCAAGCCAGACCGGCGACTGCTTCAACATCCGCCCCTTCTCTCTTACAGCCACTGGAAACCGCAGGCAAACACGGCGCGGCCGCGCGCCGCTCGTCAGGCACGATTGTAGCACGAAACAACCGTGTGACTGCGTAGGCCCTGTTCCACCTTCACTCTCAGCGGCGGGGCGAACGCCTGCCCGGCAGGGAATCCCCCACTCCCGTCTCCATGGGAGCGGGGAAGGGGGAAGAGGGGTACAGCGCACCAGAGTACGCTCATTGACCATGGCTGCGACTTGCAGTACAATCGGCGCACTGCGGCCCTGCATCGTAGGGCGCCGCCCGGCAGCCTGCTCGGCCATCACCACCACTGACACGAGGGCAGTTCAGCCTTGCGCAGAATCACACAAGCGGTGATCATCACCGGCATAGCCCTGCTGCTGGTGCTCACGACCTGCAGCCCGCTATGGCAGCTGCGCGTGCGGGCTGGCGATACAGCGCCCGAGCCAACATCTGCCGCGCAGCCGTCCGGCCAGCCGACCGCCGCTCCCATCCCTACGGCCGCGCCCAGCCCGACCGCGCCCCCGACCGCCGCTCCCATCCCTACGGCCGCGCCCAGCCCCACGGCCGCGCAGCCGGACAGCCCGCTCGGGCGGATCATCGACGGCTACCTGAACGACCTCGTCGGCGCCGGGCTATTCCAGGGCGCCGTGCTGATCGCCCGCGACGGGCAGGTGCTGCTGAGCGCGGGCTACGGCATGGCCGACGCCGCGCAGGGCGTGCCCAACACCGCGAAGACGCGCTTCCGGCTGGCCTCGATGAGCAAGCAGTTCACCGCCGCCGCGATCATGCTGCTGCAGGCGCGCGGCAAGCTCGACGTCAAAGACCCGATCTGCGGCTACCTGGAGGGCTGCCCCGCAGCGTGGCGCGCGATCACGATCGAGCAGCTGCTGACGCACACCTCGGGCCTGCCGAACTACACCGACTTCGCGTCGTACGACCAGACCCAGATGCTGCCGGCCACGCCGGCGGACCTGATCGCGCGCTTCCGCGACCTGCCGCTGCTGTTCGCCCCGGGCAGCGGCTACATGTACGAGAACTCCGACTACGTCCTGCTCGGCGCGATCATCGAGCGGGTCGCCGGGCAGCCCTACGCCGACTTCATGCGCGGCGCGATCTTCGAGCCGCTCCAGATGCGCGACAGCGGCCTCGCGCTGGGCGCCGCGCCGGGCGAGGGGCAGGCGCTCGGCTACCGGGTGTTCGGCGAGCCCGCCCCGCCGCTCGACCCCTCGACGCTGTTCTCGGCCGGCGGGCTGTACTCGACCGTCGAGGACCTGTACCGCTGGGACCAGGCGCTCTACACCACGCAGCTGCTGCCCGCGCCGCTGCTCGACGCGATGTGGACCCCGCACGCGCGCAACTACGGCTACGGCTGGAAGATCGACACGGCCGCAGGCCACCGCAAGATCAGTCACCCCGGCCTGATGGACGGCTTCGAGACCATGATCGCGCGCTACCCCGACGACCACGTGACAGTGATCGTGCTGAGCAACATGTCGGGGGCCAACATCGGCGCCATCACCGACTACCTGGCGTCGCTCATGTTCGAGAGCTGGTGAGATCCCACCCCTGCCCCTCTTTCGGGGGTGGTTTTTTTTGCGCATTGCACTGCGACAGATGACCCCACCCCCTGCCCCCTCCCCTTCCAGGGGAGGGGGTGTATCCTGTGGTGCTGCGGTGCGCTGCAGAGCAGCGCACCGCAGCACCACCACGAATCCCCCCTCTCCCGCTTACGACCGCACCCTGATGCCATCACCGTTCCGATCCGATAGAGCGCACCACGACGCTGTACCGACTCCTGGCTCCTGACGCTAGCCCTGCACCTCGGGCGAAGCCGGCCGGCGCCCCAGGCCGCGGATGGCATCGACGATATGGCCCCGGTTGCGCACCGCGAAGAAGACGCTCAGCCCCAGGTAGATCACCGTCACCGCCATATGCGTCTCGGGGATGATCAGCTGAATCAGGAACAGCGCCGTCAGCAGGCCGGCCTCCCAGAGCGACAGGTGCAGGCCCAGCAGCATCGCGACCGCGAAGGCCGACTGCGCCGAGGTCAGCAGCAGGTCGTCGCGCTGGATCTGGTCGAGCTTCAGCGCCGCCGGGATCGGCTTGCCGATCACATAGCTGGCCAGGTTGAACACCAGCGGCACCGTGCCGACCAGCAGCGTCCACTGGTTGACCTTAGACGAGACCAGGGCGCCCAGCGAGGCCGCGCCGAGCAGCCGCCAGGCGAAGACGCCGGTGATAATGAACTCGGGCGTCTCGGAGGCCAGCGGCGCCAGCCACTGCACCAGCGTGCGCTTGTCGAGCCCCACCTCGACGCCGGCATCGATCAGCGCCTCTGCGAAGGGCTCGGCCACCAGGAAGATCGCCACCCCGGCGATCAGGAAGAACAGCACGGTGACCAGGCGCCGCGGCGTATCGGCGAGCTGGCCGATCGTGCGGGCCGGGCCGATCAGGTCGGGCTCGACGTGCTCGCCCTGGGCGACCTGCCAGGCGTAGAAGCCGAAGATCGTCACCAGCACGGCCACGTCGATCAGGTCGAGCGTGCCCTTGATCGGGATCAGAAACGAGTAGAGCGTGGCCATGCCCAGGAACAGGATCTCGGTGTTCTGGCCGGGGTCGAGCGTGATCCCATCGGCCGGCCGGCCGGCCCGGCGCGCCCGCAGGCAGTAGATCACCACCACCACCGGCCAGCCGAGGCCGATCAGCAGCCGGTTGGCCCCGGTCATGTTCACGAGCGCCAGCGGCCCATACTCCTCGGGCTTGCCCGCCGCCTGCCAGGCCAGATACATGTCGACCGCGTACTCCGGCAGCACGGCGATCAGCGCCAGAATCGTCAGCGCCAGCGCGCGCGGGATGTCGTGCTGCGCGACCTCGGCGGCCCACGACAGCAGGAAGGCGGCGCCGACCACCGCCATACCATAGATCGCCGAGTCGACCAGCGGATCGACGTGCACGCCGAGCAGGCGAAATGTGACGCCGGGCAGCGTCAGCAGGATCGCGCCGATCATGAAGAGTACCTGGGTCATTCTTTTCCCTCCCTCATAGCAAGATAGCAGATGCGGCGAGTCGCTGCGGGGCCTCTGCCGCTTCCTCAGCATTAAAGATACCATAGGTGCGGCTGCGCCGCTGCCGCTTTTCGGGGCGCTGCGCTGGCCTTGTTCCGGGGCGCTGCGCCCCCGGCCCCCCGCCTGGGGGAACCCGCGCCGGTTCAGGAGGCTGCGGCCAGCTTCTTTCCGGGGCGCTGCGCCCCCGGCCCCCCGCCTGGGGGAACCCGCGCCGGTTCCCCCAGCCCCCCTCCGGCAATTGATGCCGTACCCACTGCAAGCACTGTGGCGCATGCCCAGTAACACTTTTGAAGGGTGTGTTTTCTCCCGCCACGCCTGGATTCAGCCGGGCATGCGCACCAAGTATTGCAACAGAGACAGCATCATTTTGGGGTCCAGGGGCGAAGCCCCGGCCGGCCCCTGCCCGCGGGGGCTCGGGGGCCGCGCAGGCCCCCGACTGCAGCGCATGGGGGGCGCGCAGCCCACGCCGGGGCACGGGGGCGGCGCCCCCGACAAGCGATAGCCAACGGCACCTGAGGAATTCGTATTATACTAGGCGCAGCACGATCCTGGAGGAATGAGCATGCTGGACAACCTGGAGCTGCACACCGATCGCCTGACCCTGCGCGTCCTCGACGCGCCGTTTGCGGAGAGAGTCCTCGATTTCTATACCCGCAACCGCGAGTTCCTGCAGGAGTGGAGCCCCGCGCCGCCAGCCGAGTTCTACACGCTGGCCTTCCAGCGCGAGAGGCTCGAGGCGGAGCTGGAGCTGATCCGCCGCGGCCAGCTGCTGCGGCTCTGGCTGTTCAGGCGCGAGGACGCCGCCTTCGCCACCGCGATCGGCAGCGTCGCGTTCAATAATATCGTCCGCGGCTCGTTCCAGTCGTGCCACCTCGGCTATCAGATCGACCAGGCCGAGATCAACCGCGGTCTGATCACCGAGGCGCTGCGCCGCGCGATCGCGTATGCCTTCGACGAGCTGGGGCTGCACCGCGTCGAGGCCAACGTGATGCCCCGCAACGCCCGCTCGCGCCGCGTCGTCGAGAAGCTCGGCTTCGTCGACGAGGGCCTGTCGCGCAAGTACTTGAAGATCAACGGCGCCTGGGAGGACCACATCCACTACGTCATGCTCAACCCGGATGTCGAGTAGCGCGCGGGCGGCCGCGCCCCGCGCCATTCGTTTACAAGTGTTGTGAATTTTGGTACAATTTCTGCTATCAGAGCTGTATGCCGGAAGATCTGCCGAGGCCGGCGCCTCGTAAGTCTTCATGGGAGCGTCGTCCCTTGCCGAACACCGCGTTGTGTAGCGGCTGGCGTGTCAGGGATCTTCGTTTTTGATTAGCCCAGTGGTGGGGGTGCGGGCAGGCCCGAGGCCACCCGCCAGACCTTCCCAGTGGAAAGTGAATCAGCATGATTATCGACTCGTCTCTCGTGCTCCAGGAACACCGTATTCAATCGCTGCTCAGCGCGGCCCGAGAGCAGGCGCAGCGTGGGCGCGGCCCTGTGCTGGTCAGCGTCGTGCAGCGTGCCCCGGTATACGATCCGATCGCGTTTTTCGAGCGCGGCGCCGAGCTGGCCGACGACCGGCTGTTTTGGTCGAGCCCCGGCGCGGAGATCGCCATCGCCGGCGTGGACGCGGCCTGGCGGCTGGTGGCCGAGGGGCCGCGCCGCTTCGAGCAGGCCGCCGCGTCCTGGCGGGCCCTGTGCGCGGAGGCGGTGATCGATAATCGCTCGGACCTGCCGGCGACCGGCCCGATCTTGATGGGCGGCTTTGCCTTCGACCCGACTCGGCCGCCGACCGAGCTGTGGCAGGGCTACCCCGATGGCCTGATGGTGCTGCCGCGCTACATGCTGACCTGCCAGGACGGCGAGTCCTGGCTGACGATCAACACGCTGGTCTGGCCCGACAGCGACCTGCTGTCCGAGGTGGACATCGCGCTGCGCGTGGCTGACCTGTTCGACGGCGAGCTTGATCGCTCCGATTTCGAGCCGGCCGACGGCGAGCTGCGCACCGAGGATGTCCCGCCGGCCGAGCAGTGGAAGGAGCTGGTGCGCTCGCTCGAGCGCGACCTGCGCCACGGCGATCTGCGCAAGGTCGTTCTGGCGCGCCAGTGTCTGGTCCACGGGGATCGCCCGTTCGACCCGGCGCGCGCGCTGGCGCGCCTGCGCGACGGCTACGCCGACTGCTTCATCTTCGCGGTGGCACACGGCAGCCGCTGCTTCCTGGGCGCTTCGCCCGAGCGGCTGGTGCGCCTCTCGCGCGGCACCGTGCGCGCCACCTGCCTGGCCGGCTCGATCGCGCGCGGCGCGACGCCCGAGCTGGACCGGCGGCTCGGCGAGGAGCTGCTCGCCAGCGCCAAGGACCGCGCCGAGCACGCGTTCGTCGTCCGCGCGATCTCCGATGCGCTGGCCGACGCGGGCGTAGCCTGCGCGCCGCTCGGCGCGCAGACCCTGATGAAGCTGCGGAACGTGCAGCATCTGTTCACGCCGGTCGTCGGTCAGGCGCCGGGCGATCTGAATATCCTTGAGCTGGTCGAGCGCCTGCACCCGACACCCGCGGTCGGCGGGTACCCCCGCGCGGCGGCCTTGCCGGTGATCGCGCAGCGCGAGCGGCTCGATCGCGGCTGGTACGCCGGCCCGATCGGCTGGATGGACGCGCGCGGCGATGGCGAGTTCGCGGTGGCGATCCGCTCGGCGCTGCTGCGCGGGGCCGAGGCCGCGCTGTTCGCCGGCTGCGGCCTGGTCGCCGGCTCGGACCCCGAGCGCGAGTACGTCGAGTCGTCGCTGAAGCTGCGCCCGATGCTCTCTGTCCTGGGCGGGAGCATGTCATGAGCGTTCAGCACGCCGCCTTTGCCGCGGTCGGCGCATTTGTGGACGAGCTGGTGCGCTCGGGCGTGCGCAACTTCTGCGTCTGCCCCGGCTCGCGCTCGACGCCGCTCGCGCTCACGATCGCCCGCCACCCGGCCGCGCGCCTGTGGATGCACGTCGACGAGCGCTCGGCGGGATTCTTCGGCCTGGGGATGGCCAAAACCCTGCGCGAGCCGGTCGCGCTGGTCTGCACCTCGGGCACGGCGGCCGCCAACTTCATGCCCGCCGTCGTCGAGGCGTTCTACGCGCGCGTGCCGCTGGTCGTGCTCACGGCCGACCGCCCGCACGAGCTGCGCGACTCGGGCGCGCCCCAGACGATCGACCAGAACCGCCTGTTCGGCGTGCACGCCAAGTGGTTTGTCGACCTGGCCGAGCCCGACCCGGCGCCCGAGATGCTGCGCTACGTCCGCATCGTCGCCGCGCGGGCCGCCGCGACGGCGCGCCGCACACCGGCCGGCCCGGTCCATATCAACTGCCCCTACCGCGAGCCGCTCATCCCGCTGCCCGGCCCGGCGCCCGCCACGCTCGAGCAGCGCCCGGGCGAGCGCCCCTACGTCGCGGTCGCTGCGGGGCCGCGCGCGCCCGACCCGGCTGTCGTCCCCGCGCTGGCGGCCGACCTGGGCGCCGCCCGCCGCGGCCTGATCGTCTGCGGCCCGCAGGACGACCCGGCGCTCGCCGATGCCGTCGTGCGCCTGGCCGCCGCGCTGGGCTACCCCATCCTGGCCGACCCGCTCTCGGGGCTGCGCTGTGGCGAACACGACCGCGCGCTGGTGCTGGACTGCTACGATGCGTTTCTGCGCGACGTCGCGTTCGTCGAGCAGGTCGCGCCCGAGGTCGTGCTGCGCTTCGGCGCGATGCCGACCTCCAAGCAGCTGCTGCTCTACTTCCAGCGCCACAGCGCCTGCCGCCAGATTGTCGTCGACGGCGGCGACGGCTGGAACGAGCCGACCCTGCTGGCCTCCGACGTCGTCTACGCCGAGCCGCGGCTGCTGTGCCAGGCGCTCCTGGCCGAGCTGCCGCTCGTGCCCGAGGCCGGCCTGACCGAGTGGACCGACACCTGGCGCGCCGCGGATCGGCTCGCGCGGGCCGCGATCGAGGCGCACCTGGCCGGGCTCGACGAGCTGTTCGAGGGCAAGGTCTTCGCCGAGCTGGCCGGGCTGCTGCCCAACGGCGCGCTGCTCTACGCCGGCAACAGCATGCCCGTGCGCGACCTGGACACCTTTTTCGGCGGGGGCGAGCGCTTGGTGCGGCTGCTCGCCAACCGCGGCGCCAACGGGATCGACGGCGTCGTGTCGAGCGCGCTGGGCGCCAGCGCCGCCGGCGCCGGACCGGTTGTCCTGGTGATTGGCGACCTCTCGTTCTACCACGACTCGAATGGCCTGCTGGCGGCGAAGCAGCACGGCCTCGATCTCACGATCGTCCTGCTCAACAACGACGGCGGCGGGATCTTCTCGTTCCTGCCGCAGGCCGCCGCGCCCGAGCACTTCGAGACGCTGTTCGGCACGCCGCACGGACTGGACTTCGGCCCGCTGGCCCAGATGTACGGCGCGCGCCACACCCGCGCCGCGAGCTGGGACGACTTCCGATCCGCGACGCGGCGCGGAATCGAAGGTGGCGGCCTGCACATCGTCGAGCTGGCGACCAACCGCGACCGCAACGTGACGCTGCACCGCGAGATCTGGCGGGTGGTCTCCGAAGCGCTGAAGGCGGACGATCGACGATAGACGATGGCAGACAGCCACATCGTCCATCGCCAGTGCGACATGCTGCTCCATATCAACGACATCACCCTGAACGTCGAGCTGGGCGGCGCCGGGCCGGCGCTGCTGCTGCTGCATGGCTTCACCGGCGGCGCGGAGACCTGGCGCCCGCACGTCGCGCGCCTCGCGCCGCACCGGCGGACGATCGCCGTCGACCTGATCGGGCACGGCCGGTCGGATGCGCCGCCGGACGCCGGGCGCTACCGCATGGAGCGCTGCGTCGACGACCTGCTGGCGCTGCTCGACTCGCTCGGCGTCGCGCGGGCCGACCTGCTCGGCTACTCGATGGGCGCGCGCGTGGCGCTGCAGCTGGCCGCGGCCGCGCCCGAGCGGGCCCGCGCGCTGGTCGTCGAGAGCGGCTCGCCCGGCATCGCCGACCCGGCCGAGCGTGCGGCGCGCGTGGCCTCCGACGCGGCGCTGGCCGACTCGATCGAGCGCGACGGGCTGGCCGCCTTCGTCGATCGCTGGGAGCGCCTGCCGCTGTTCGCCAGCCAGGCCGACCTGCCGCGCGCGACGCGCGCGCGCCTCAGGGCGCAGCGGCTGCGCAACAGCCCGCGCGGCCTGGCCAACAGCCTGCGCGGCATGGGCGCCGGGAGCCAGAGCCCGCTGTGGGATCGGCTGACCGAGCTGGACATGCCGGCGCTGCTGATCGCCGGCGAGCGCGACACGAAGTACTGCGTGATCGCCCGCGCCATGGCAGCGTCCCTGCCCGCCGCGCAGGTCGCGGTCGTGCCCGGCGCCGGCCACGCCGTCCACCTCGAGCAGCCTGACCTGTTCACGCGCGCCGTTTTGCGGTTCCTCGGCGGCGCTGAGGCGTAAGAGAAATGGTGATTTCGCTCATTGTTTCATCCACATTCCGATGCGGGGTAGTTTTTTCGCCGTGGAGCGGTGATGCGCCGGATCGCCCCAGCCCGTCCCCCGCCCGCGCCAAACCCTTGGTATCACGATGCGGCCGCGCAGCGGCCGCATCGTGATACCAAAATGAATCCCCCGCTCCCGCGCACGGGAGCGGGGGGCAGGGGGGTGAGGGCAAACGACGCGCCAGCGCACGCCCTGTGACGAACTGCGTATAAAGGAGAAACCAATGCCAATCGAATGGAAGCAGGCCGGCGAGTACACCGACATCATCTACGAGCACGACGCGGAAGGCGAGGGGATCGCCAAGATCACGATCAACCGCCCCGAGAAGCGCAACGCCTTCCGGCCCGAGACAGTGATCGAGCTGATCGACGCCTTTGGCCGCGCGCGCGACGACGAGTCGATCGGCGTCATCCTGTTCACCGGCGCGGGCGAGAAGGCCTTCTGCTCCGGCGGCGACCAGCACGTGCGCGGCCAGGGCGGCTACGTCGGCAAGGACAAGGTGCCGCGCTTGAACGTGCTCGATCTCCAGCGCCTGATCCGGATCATCCCCAAGCCGGTGATCGCCGTGGTCGCCGGCTACGCGATCGGCGGCGGCCACGTGCTGCACATCGTCTGCGACCTGACGATCGCCGCCGAGAACGCGATCTTCGGCCAGACCGGCCCGAAGGTCGGCAGCTTCGACGGCGGCTACGGCTCGAACCTGCTGGCGCGCATGGTCGGCGACAAGAAGGCCCGCGAGATCTGGTACCTCTGCCGTCAGTACGACGCCCAGCAGGCGCTGCAGATGGGCCTGGTCAACACGGTCGTGCCGCTCGATCGGCTCGAGGACGAGGCGGTCCAGTGGGCCCGCGAGATCCTCGAGAAGAGCCCGATGGCCATCCGCTTCCTCAAGGCCGCGATCAACGCCGACGCCGATGGCGCGGCCGGGCTGCAGCAGTTTGCCGGCGACGCGACCTTGCTGTACTATCTCTCCGAGGAGGCCCAGGAGGGCCGCAACGCCTACGTCGAGAAGCGCAGGCCCAACTTCCGCAGGTTCAGGCGGTTCCCCTAATCCAGTTCTGAGTTCTGAGTTTTGAGTTGATAGCACATAACTCAAAACTCAGAACTCAGAACTCAAAACTTTCAGGTGGTGTATGGCTACTAACGCTCCTCTTGCCCGCCCGAGCACGGCCAAGATCTGGCTCATGGCTGCTCGCCCGCCGACGCTGCCGGCCGCCGTCGTTCCGGTGCTGGTCGGCAGCGCGGCCGTCGCGGGGATGGCGTTTCGGCCGCTGCCGTTCGTCGCGGCGCTGCTCGCGGCGGTGCTGATCCAGATCGGCACGAACTTCGCCAACGACTACTTCGACTTTCACAAGGGCGCCGATACCGCCGAGCGCCTGGGGCCGGTGCGCGTGACCCAGAGCGGGCTGCTGCCGCCGTCGACCGTCCGCGCTGCCATGATCGTGGTGTTTGGCCTGGCGGCGCTGATCGGGCTGTACCTCGTGCTGGTCGGCGGCTGGCCGATCCTGGCGATCGGCCTGCTCTCGATCGCGGCGGGCGTGCTCTACACCGGCGGCCCCTACCCGCTGGCCTACCACGGCCTGGGCGACCTGTTCGTGTTCGTCTTCTTCGGCCTGGTGGCGGTCTGCGGCACTGCCTACCTGCACACCGGCACGGTCCCGGCGGCGGCCTGGTTCGCGGCCCTGCCGGTCGCGATGATCGTCACGGCGATCATCGTCGTGAACAACCTGCGCGACATCGACACCGACCGGCTGGCCGGCAAGCACACCCTGGCGGTGCTGATCGGCCGCCGCGCGACGCGCGCCGAGTACCTGGCGCTGGTGGCACTGGCCTACCTGCTGCTGCCGCTCGGCGTGCTGCTTGGCCTGACGAGCGCCTGGGCGCTGCTGCCCTTGCTCACCCTGCCCCTGGCCGTTCAGATGGTTCGAACCGTGCTGGCCGAGCAGGGCCGCCCGCTCAACCGCGTCCTGGCCGGCACCGGCCGGCTGCACCTGCTGTTCGGCGCGCTGTTTGCGCTCGGGCTGCTCCTGTGAGATGGCAGGACGTAGGCGGTCGGCGAGTCGAACCCTTCCCTGCCCCGAGAGATATGGGAAGTAGTCTGGCGGCTTCGGCGGAGCCGAAACCGCCAGACGCTTCCAGTATTCCCCCTTCCTGGCGGGGAGCGGGGGCAGCAGGCGAGGGGAGCCACGAAGAAGGTCACCCTCCTGTGATATTCATCCCAAATGAGGCCGCGATCTTTCGGCGATTTGTACAAAGACGCAACCCGGCAACTTTTTGTATACTTATGAAACGTGGTTAATCAGTGGCAAGGTCCAAGTAATCGGATTGCTCACGTCGCCTGGTTGCCATTTCGGATTCCGTATGTGGCAACGTTTACCACCGCGCATGGCAGCGAGCCGGCGCGTGCAGGCGCGATCATCCGTGTGACCGCGGCCGACGGGCGGCAGGGGTTGGGTGAAACCTCGCCGCTGCCGGCCTTTGGTGGTGGCACGCTCGCGGACGCGCTCGCGCTGATCGATGGCCTGGCGCCACGGCTGCTCGGGCGGGATCTCGATCAGGCCGCCGCGCTGCTGGATCGGCTCGACGCGAGCGCGCCGGGCGCCGCGGCGGTGATGTGCGGGTTCGACACTGCCTTTTGCGATCTGCAGGCGCGCGCCGCCGGCCTCCCGCTGGCGCGGCTGCTCGATCCGCACGCAGCGCCGCAGGTGCCGGTGAACGCGACGATCGGCGCAGCCGATCTGGCCGCTGCTGAGCGCGCTGTTGGACGGGCGGCGCAAGCTGGTATAAAATGCGTGAAGCTCAAAGTCGGCGTGGCCGACACCCGCGCGGCCGAGCTTGCCCGGATCGCGGCGGTTCACGCGATGCTCGCGCCCGACATGCGGCTGCGGCTCGACGCGAACGCCGCCTGGGACGTGGCGGAGGCGATCGCGATCATTCGCGCAGCGGAGCGCTATGATCTCGAGCTGGTCGAGCAGCCGGTTGCGGCTGGCGACCTGGACGGAATGGCACGCGTGCGCGCGTCTGTCGGCACACCGATCGCCGCCGATGAATCGGTCGGTGGGCCCGCGCAGGCGCGGCAGGTGATTGCAGCCGGCGCCGCCGATGTCCTGATCGTCAAACCCATGATGGCCGGCGGGCTCCGGCGCAGCCGCGAGATCGTCGCGCTCGCCCAGGCGGCCGGCCTCCAGACGCTGGTTACTACAACGATCGACAGTGGTGTCGGCGTTGCCGCGGCACTGCACCTCGCCGCAACGCTGCCGATGCCGTCGCTTGCCTGTGGGCTCGCCACCGGCGCACTGCTCGCCGGCGACTTGCTCCCCCACCCACTCGTCACTCGCGATGGCGCGATGCAGGTGCCCGCCGCGCCAGGCTTGGGCGTGACCCTCGACGACCGGCAGATCGAACGCTTCGGCGGCGGATGGCGCTCCGCCGGCGCAGCAGGCTGATGTCAACCGCACGGCATATGTGTCGAACGCGACATCTCATCGTATTTGGAAAGGTAAGTGACGGCAATGAGTAACCCGCTCCGCGACTTTCTCGAGATCCCGTACGACCAGCTCGAAGAGCTGAACCTTGAGGCCAAGGCCCAGCGGCTCGCCCGCAAGTCGATCGACGCCGTGCGCGAGGAGCGCATGCGCTACCTGACCGACGAGAAGCGGATCAAGGCGGTCACGGTCTGCTTCGCGGATCTTGAGGGGCCGGCTGCACATGCTCGACTACGACAAGAAGTTCCTGCTCAAGTCGGCCGACAACCTGACCTTCGACGGCTCGTCCATCCGCGGCTTCTCGCGCCAGGCCGAGTCCGACCTGCGCCTCGCGATCGACTGGCCGGCCTTCTACTGGCTGCCGGCCGACGTCTTCGGCCCCGGCAAGGTGCTGGTCTTCGGCGATGTGCTCGAGAAGGACGGCTCGCCCTACACGGCCGACATGCGCGCCCGCCTGAAGGCGTACACCGAGGATCTGTACACCAAGCAGGGCCTGACCTGTAACGCCGCCAACGAGATCGAGGGCTTCCTGTTCAAGGGCCGCGACGCCGAGCGCCGCTACCGCGACACGCGCCAGTTCGAGTTCGTCAACGAGGGCGGCTACTACCACTCGCTGCCGGGCGACCCGCTGCGCTCGTTCATCGACACGGCCGCCGAGGTGCAGCGCGCGATGGGCTTCGCCAACGAGAAGGATCACCCCGAGGTCGCGCCCTCGCAGTTCGAGATGAACTACTCGTACACCGAGGCATCGATCGCCGCCGACCAGATCCTGCTCTACAAGCTGATCTGCCGCCAGGTTGCCAATCGCCTCGACCTGACCGCCAGCTTCCTGCCCAAGCCGGTCACCGGCGTGAACGGCAGCGGTATGCACACCAACCTGTCGGTCTCGAAGAACGGCAAGAACCTGTTCTACGGCACCGGCGCCGAGGGCCTCTCGGACGAGGGCTGGCAGTTCATCGACCGCATCCTGACCAGCGCGAACGACATCTGCCTCGTGCTGAACGCCAGCGTGAACGCCTACCGCCGGCTCGACCCGCACTTCGAGGCGCCGAACCAGATCAAGGCCTCGCCGGTCGACCGCGGCTCGATGGTGCGCATCCCGATCGGCAACGAGAAGTCGGCCCGCGTCGAGGTTCGCTCGGTCGGCCCGGACGCCAACCCCTACCTGACGATCTACAGCTTGCTGAAGACCGGCCTCGAGGGCCCGCTGACGCCGGGCATCCGCTCGGAGGAGCTCTACCTGCCGGACAATATCTACACCGCGATGGAGAACTTCCGCGCCAGCGAGTTCGTCGCGTCGCTGCTGGGCGGCGATGTGGCCGAGAAGTACGCCGAGCTCAAGCAGGCCTCCGCCGACCGCTGCCCGCGCCTGCTCGGCAGCCTGATCAAGACCGGCGAGATCCAGTTCCACCACGAGGTCTACAACCAGGCGCTCTGGACCAAGTTCTAGCCCGCGTGCGCGTTTGAGTGACCCTACCCCCTGCCCCCTCCCCTCACAGGGGAGGGGGTTCGTATTTTGCTCGGGCGTGCTGGCGCTGCACGCCCTATATACCTCGGTGTCGCGCGGGCCATAGGTCCGCGCGACACCGAGCCACAATCAGATGTCTCAAACTCTGCCCAACTGGCTGTCTCACCGCGCCGCAGTCGCGCGCGATCACCCGGCCCTGCTCTCCGGCGCGACGCGCTGGACCTTCGCCGAGCTCGATCGGCGCGCGTCTGAGAACGCGCGCGCGCTGCTCGCCCTCGGCGCGGGGGGCGGGCGGGTCGCGCTACTGCTGCGCAATAGCCCGGAGTTCGTGGCGCTCGCCCACGCGGCCCCGCGCGCCGGCGCCGCGCTGGTGCCCCTGAACGCGCGCCTGGTCGCGCCCGAGCTGGCCTGGCAGCTCGCCGACTCCGGCGCCCGGCTGCTGATCTACGATGCCGAGCACGCCCCGCTGGCCGAGTCGGCGCTGCGGCTCGTTCCGGCCCCGCCGCCCGGCTGCGCGGTCGCCGACCTGCCGCTTGCCTCAGGCGATGTGCAGCTCCAGCAGACGATCGACCTCTCCGAGATCTCCACCATCATCTATACCTCTGGCACGACCGGCCGCCCCAAGGGCGCGATGCTGACCTACGGCAACTACTGGTGGAGCGCGGTCGGCTCGGCGCTCAACCTGGGCAGCCACGCCGACGATCGCTGGCTGGCGGTCATGCCGCTGTTCCACGTCGGCGGGCTGTCCATCC
The DNA here is from genome assembly GCA_016717335.1 of Candidatus Ribeiella danica. GTDB lineage: Bacteria > Chloroflexota > Chloroflexia > Chloroflexales > Roseiflexaceae > Ribeiella > Ribeiella danica. The sequence continues at coordinate 1,784,986 of JADKFS010000001.1, read as the reverse complement.
TGGCCCGCGCGGCGATCTACGGCATCACGGCGATCGTCCAGCCGGCCTTCGACCCGGCCGCCGTCGATCGTGCGATCGACGACGAGGGCGTCACGATCGTCTCGGTCGTCAGCACGATGCTGCAGCGGATGCTGGACCAGCGCGGCGCGCGGCCCTACCCCCCGACGCTGCGCTGCGTGCTCCTGGGCGGCGGCCCCGCGCCGCGCCCGCTGCTGGAGGCATGCGCCGCGCGCGGGCTGCCGGTCGTGCAGACCTACGGGCTGACCGAGGCGACCTCGCAGGTCGCCACGCTCGCGCCCGCCGACGCGCTGCGCAAGCTCGGCTCGGCCGGCCAGCCGCTCCTGCCGACCGAGCTGCGGATCGAGCGCGACGACGCGCCGGCCGCTCCCGGCCAGGTCGGCGAGATCCTCGTACGCGGCCCGACTGTGATGGCCGGCTACGCCAACCTGCCCGACGAGACCGCGCACGCCCTGCGCGGCGGCTGGCTGCACACCGGCGACCTTGGCTATCTCGACGATGAGGGCTATCTGTACGTCGTCAGCCGGCGCCAGGACCTGATCATCTCCGGCGGCGAGAATGTCTACCCGGCCGAGGTCGAGGCGGCGCTGCTCGCGCACCCCGCCGTCGCGGATGTGGCCGTGCTGGGGGTGCCGGACGCGCGCTGGGGCGAGATCGTGGCTGCGTTCGTCAGGCTGCGGCCGGGCATGGCGCTGGACGAGCCCACGGCGATCGCGTTCTGCCGCGAGCGGCTGGCCGGCTACAAGGCGCCGAAGCGCGTGCGCTTCGTCGACGCGCTGCCGCGCAACGCCGGCGGCAAGGTTCTGCGCCAGCAGCTCCGCGAGATGCTTGCCGAGCATAGCGATAGCGGCTAGGCTCTCACCCCCGGCCCCTCTCCCGTCGGCACGGAGTGGGATTTTTGGAGGTGAGCTTTTGCGCATTGCACTACGGCATATGACCCCACTTCGCCGACGGGGGCTCGGGGGAAGCGCAGCCCCAGACACTCCAGAGGCTGGATGCTTTTGGGTCCAGGGGCGAAGCACCGGCGCGGGCACGGGGGCGTGCAGCCCCCGAAAGTGGTATCATGTGATCTGAAACCGGTGGCGATTGCCACCACACCGATCGCCGCCGGCAGCAAGCAGTGAGAGCGCATGCCCACGCCCACCACCCCACAATTCACAGGATTTACCGCCGAGGCGCTCGACGCCCTGCGGACGCCCGGCGTCGGCGAGCGCTGGGCGTCCGTGCAGGAGCGGCTGCATCCTGCTCTGCACGCGCTGGCCGAGGCGCTGCGGGCGTCCGGCGAGCAGCGCTTCCCGCGCGCATGGCCGCTCTACGAGGTCAGCTTCCGCAGCCTGCGCTTCGTCAACCGCGGGCCGGGCGAGCGCGCGCCGATCGACGACTACCACTTCGCGCTCGATCGCCCGCCGCGCGGCTGCGGCATCTACGTCGTCGTCAGCGGTGCCGAGCGGCTGATCGTCGTCGCGCTGCAGGTTGCGTCGCGCCAGCGCAAAGACGACCTGCGCCACGTCTGGGAGCAGGGCCGCGCGATCTGGCTGCCGCTGGTCGAGCGAGTCGACGAGGTGCGATTCGTCGACCGCAAGGAGACGAGGAGACAAGGAGACAAGGAGACAAGGGGACAAACAGAGCAGGGCGGCGTGGCATCCCCCTCTCCTGGTCTCCCGGTCTCCTTGTCTGAGACGTGGATGGACCGCTACCTGGCCAGCCGCGGCTCGGCCTACCTGCTGGCCGGCTTCGCCTACCGCTGGGACGACCCGCGCATCGCCCGGCCGGAGTTCGCCGACCAGGCGATCGAGGACGCGCTGGCGCTGTTCCCGCTGAGCGAGGCGATCATGGAGCAGGCCGAGGCGCTCGACCCCTACGGGGCGGCGGTGCTGCGCGAGCGCCGCGCCGGCGCCTACCAGCCCGCCGCGCTCCCGCCGATCGAGACGATCGTCGAGCGCATCCACGCGCGCGGCTTCGCCCTGGCCGACTCGCTGATCCGCGCCTACCACGTGGCCCTGCAGACCAAGCCGCTGGTCATCCTGCCCGGCATCTCGGGCACCGGCAAGACCCGCCTGACCCGCCTGTACGCCGACGCGGTGTATGGCGAGGCGCTCGCGCGCGGCCAGGACAACGACCACTACCTGCTCGTCGCGGTCCAGCCCGACTGGCACAACGCGCGCGACCTGCTGGGCTACTACAACGCGCTGACCGGCAAGTTCCACCCGACGCCGTTCCTGCGCTTCCTGCAGCGCGCCGCGGCCGACCCCGCCACGCTCTACTTCGCCTGCCTGGACGAGATGAACCTGGCGCGGCCGGAGTACTACCTGGCACCGATCCTGTCCGCGCTCGAGACCGAGGACCACCTGATCGACCTGGGCGCGCCAGGCGCGACGGTGGAGACGGCGGGCGGCGAGCTGCTGGAGAACCCGTTCCGGCTGCCGCTGAACGTCCGGATCACCGGCACGGTCAACGTGGACGAGAGCACCCACACGCTCTCGGACAAGCTGCTCGACCGCGCGAACGTGATCGAGCTGACCGACGTGGACCTGGCGGCGTTCCGGCGCAGCTACCGCGAGCCGGTCGACGAGGCCGCGTGGGAGGTTATCGCGCAGGTCCACGCGATCATGGCGCGCGCCGGGCAGGCGTTCGGCTACCGCGCCGTGGCCGAGATGCTGCGCTACGTCGAGCGGGCGCGCGGGGTGCTGCCGCCGCAGCAGGCGCTCGACCAGCAGATCAAGCAGAAGGTGCTGCCGAAGCTGCGCGGCGACGACACGCCGCGGCTGCGGCGCGCGCTGGCGGCGCTGCTGGAGCTGCTGCTGGGCCGGCCGCAGGCCGCCTGGGGCAAGGCCGCGGCGGTCGAGCCGGAGGATGTGGCGGCCGCGCCATTCCCCGAGTCGGCCGAGAAGGTCCGGCGCATGCTCGAGCGGCTGGAGGCCGAGGGCTTCACCGACTTCTATGGCTAGCGCTGCGCTGGCAGTTCTCCCCCCTGCCCCCTCCGGGGGAATTCTAACCGTTCGCATCCCAGTGCGCTTGGCCCTCACCCCCCTGCCCCCCTCTCCCGTCGCCGCGGGAGAGGGGGGATTCTTTGCCGGGGCCGGGGTTTCGGCGTAGCCGAAACCCCGGCCCGGCAAGTCATAACCCCCGCCCCTGGCAGGGGCGGGGGGGGGTGGGGTCGAAAGACCAGCTACCGCTGAACAGGATTCTTGATCGCGCCGCGGTCGGTCAGCGGCAGCTCGGCGCCGGGTGGGCGCGGCGCGGCGGGGGCGCGGCCGACCCGCACGCTGCAGACCTTGTAGTCGGGGATCTTGGCGCGCGGGTCGAGCCGCGTCTCGGTCAGGGTGTTGGCGGCCGCCTCGGCGAAGTGGAACGGGATGAACACGACGCCCTCGGGCGAGCGGCCGGTCACTAGCAGTCTGGCCACGATCGCGCCGCGCCGGCTGGCCACCTCGGCCCAGTCGCCGGTCTGCAGCCCCAGCCGCGCGGCGTCGCGCGGGTGCAGCTCGACGGTGCACTCGGGCCAGATCTGGTTCAGCGCCGAGCCGCGCGTCATCGTGCCGCCGTGCCAGTGGTACAGCACCCGCCCGGTGTTGAGCGTGAAGGGGTACTCCTCGTCGGTCTGCTCGCTGGTGGCGCGGTAGGACACCGGCCAGAGCTTGCCCGGCCCACGCGGGAACGCGTCGGCGAACAGGAACGGGCTGCCGGGGTGGTCGAGCGAGGGGCAGGGCCAGTGGACGCCGCCCTCGCGCTCCAGCCGCTCGTAGGTGATCCCGTAGAACTCGGGCGTGACCTGGCGCAGCTCCTCCCAGATCTCGGACGGGTGCGCGTAGCGCCAGCCGTCGTCGTCGCGCCCCTGCAGCGCCAGCGTGCGGCGGGCCAGCTCGGCGACGATCTGCCAGTCGGCGCGCGCCTGGCCGGGCGGATCGAGCGCCTTGCGGCCGCGCTGCACTCGCCGGTCGGAGTTGGTGTAGGTGCCGTCCTTCTCGGCGAAGCCGGCCGCCGGCAGGATCACGTCGGCGTAGACGTTGGTCTCGTTGAAGAAGATATCCTGCGCGACGTAGAACTCCAGCTGCTCGATCGCGTGGCGCGCGTGGTTGAGGTCCGGCTCGCTCATCATCGGGTTCTCGCCCATCACGTACCAGGCCCGGACCTGGCCGGTCAGGATGCCGTCGACCATCTCGGTGGTGGTCAGGCCGAGCTTCTCGGGCAGCCGCACGCGCCAGGCCTGCTCGAAGCGCAGGCGCGCGTCCGGGTCGCCGATCGGCTGGTAGGCGGTGTAGAAGCCGGGGATGCCGCCGACGTCCGAGCAGCCCTGGACGTTGTTCTGGCCGCGCAGCGGGTTGAGCCCGGTGAGCGGCCGGCCGATATGGCCGCACAGCAGCGCCAGGTTGATCAGCGACAGCGCGTTGTCGGTGCCGTGGCTGCTCTGGCTGATGCCCATGCCCCAGTAGATCGCGGCCGCGCGCGCGCCGGCGTAGGTCCGCGCGGCCGCGCGGATGTCGTCGGCCGGCACGCCCGTGATCGCCGCGGCCCACTCCGGCGTGGCCTCCTCCAGGCTGCCGATGTACTCGGCGAAGCCCTCCGTCCGGCTCGCGACGAAGTCGCGGTTGTACAGCTGCTCCTCGACGATCACGTGCGCCATAGCCGTGAACAGCGCCACGTCGCTGCCGGGCCGCTGGCGCAGCCACAGCTGGGCGAAGCGGGTCATCTCGGTCTGGCGCGGGTCGATCACGATCAGCTTCGCGCCGTTCCTGCGCACCGCCTGCTTCAGGAAGGTCGCGATCACCGGGTGGTTCTCGGCGGTGTTCGAGCCGGTGATGATGAAGCACTCCAGGTCCTTCATCTCGGCGATCGAGTTGCTCATCGCGCTCGACCCGATCGCCAGCTGCAGCCCGACCACGCTGGCGGCGTGGCACAGCCGGGTGCAGTGGTCGATGTTGTTGGTGCCGATCACCGCGCGGAGGTACTTCTGTAGCAGGTAGTTATCCTCGTTGGTGGCCTTGGCGCAGGCGTTGGCGGTGATGCAGTCCGGCCCGTGGCGCTCGCGCAGCTCGATCAGGCGCGCGGCGACCAGGTCGAGCGCCTCGTCCCAGCTGGCCGCGCGCCAGTCCTCCGCGCCGCGCGCGGGCGTGCGCCGGCCCTCCAGCCGCGGCGTCGCGCGGATCAGCGGCGTGGTCAGGCGCGCGGGGTGGCCGACGAAGTCGGTGCCGAAGCGCCCCTTCACGCACAGCCGCCCGTAGTTCGGCGCGGCGTCGAAGGGCGCCTCGACCCGGATGATCCGGTCACCCTTGACGTTCAGCTGGACCTGGCAGCCGACCCCGCAGTAGGGGCAGGTCGAGCGGACCACGCGATCGGGTTGCACGTTTCGACCTCCTTAAGCGTTAAAACGTTGGAACGTTCCAACGTTCTAACGTTCCAGATCGTACTCGACCTTGCCCTTCAGCGCTCCGGTCGGGCAGACGCCGACACAGTTCCCGCAGAACACGCAGGTCGTGTCGGGCATATCTTCGTGGAAGGCGGTGCCGACACGGCTCGCGAAGCCGCGGCCGGCCCAGGTGAGCGCGAAGGTGTGCTGCACGTCCTCGGCGCAGACCTGGATGCAGCGCCAGCACATCACGCACTGCGAGTAGTCGCGGATGTAGAACGGGTTGTCGTCGTAGACCGGGTGCTCGCGGCGCTGCCCGCCTGCGAAGCGGCCCGCGTCGGCGCCACAGCGCTCGATCTGGGCCTGGATCTCCGGCGCGTCGTGCAGGTCGACCGTCGACGCGAGCAGCTCCAGGATGACCCTGCGGGCCGTGCGGACGCGCGGCGTCTCGGTCTCGACCGCCATGCCCGGCGCGACGCGCACGACGCAGGCCGGCTGCAGCGTGCGCGCGCCGGCCACCTCGACCGTGCAGAGCCGGCAGACCGCGTTGGGCGTGAGGCTCGGGTGGTAGCAGATCGTCGGGATCTCGACGCCGGCCTGCCGCGCCGCCGCGAGGATGGTCGTGCCGGGCGCGACCTGGACCGGCCGGCCGTCGATCGTGAGGGCGATCACATCCGGGGGTGAGACATCCATCGTCATGCTCCTCTGCGCTGAGTCTCGTCGTTGCCACGTCGTCATCGAATCGCGGCGGGCCGCGCGCGGCGGCGCTTGCCAGGGTCACTGCAGCGCGATGACCGGCATGGCGCCGTTTCCGCTCGCCGGCGCAGCCGGGCGCAGCAGATCGGGCCAGCGCTGCTGCGCGCTGAGGATCGCCAGCGCGGCGGCCTGGCCGAGCCCGCAGATGCTGGTGTCGGTCATCACCGCGCCTAGCTCGCGCAGCGTGTCGGCGTCGCCCGGACGCGCCTGCCCATCTGCGATGCGCCGCAGGATCTCGGCCTGGCGCTGCGTGCCGATCTGGCAGGGGTAGCACTTGCCGCAGCTCTCGTGCGCGAAGAAGCCGCCGATCCTGGCCAGGATGTCGCGCAGGTCCACGCTGTCATCGAACACCATCAGCGTCCCGGCGCCGATCGTGCCGCCGACCTGCTTGAAGTCCTCGAAGCTCAGCGGCGTGTCGAGCTGCTCGGCCGTGAGGAACGCGCCGGCCGCGCCGCCGGTCAGGATGCCCTGGACCGCGCGGCCGGGCCGCAGGCCTCCGGCCAGGTCGTCGATCAGGTGGCGCAGCGTGACGCCGAACGGCACCTCGTAGACGCCGGGGCGCCGCACCGAGCCGCTGACCGCGAACAGCTTGGTCCCGGTCGAGTCGCCGGTGCCCAGGCTGCTGTACCAGCGGCTGCCGTACAGGATGATCCCCGGCACCTTCGCCAGCGTCTCGACGTTGTTGATCGCGGTCGGCCGGCCCCACAGCCCTGCCGTGGTCGGGAACGGCGGCTTGAGGCGCGGGAAGCCGCGCTTGCCCTCGATGCTCTCCATCAGCGCGGTCTCTTCGCCGCAGATATACGCGCCCGCGCCGCGCCGCACCTCGACCCGGCAGCCGAAGCCGCTGCCCAGGATGTTCTCGCCCAGGTAGCCGGCCGCCTCGAGCTGGCGCACGGCGCCGCTGATGCGCTGGTAGCCCTGGTGGTACTCGCCGCGGATGTAGACGAAGCCCTGCGCGGCGCCTACGGCGTAGCACGCGATGATCAGCCCTTCCAGGATGCGGAACGGATCGCCCTCCAGCAGCACGCGGTCCTTGAACGCGCCCGGCTCGCTCTCGTCGGCGTTGCAGATCACGTGGCGCGGGCCGGGCGGGTTGTCGGCGGTAAGCTGCCACTTCAGCCCGGCCGGGAACGCAGCGCCGCCGCGCCCGACCAGCTTGCTCTGCTTGACCTCCTCGATCACCTGGGCCGGCGACATGCGCAGCGCCTTGTGCAGCGCGGCCAGGCCGCCCTGGGTGCGGTAGGCCTCGACGCTGGTCGGGTCGACCACGCCGACGTTCGCGAGCGCCAGGCGGATCATCCCGCCGACGATCTGCGTCTCCACGGGCGGGGTCCCGTCCAGCAGCGCCTCGGGCGCGGCCGGGTCGAGCCAGCCGTAGCGCTGGTGGTTGACCAGCGCGGCCGGAGCGCGGTCGCACAGGCCCAGGCAGCGCACCGGCTCGACCGTGTACTCGCCGTCGGGGGTGGTCTGGCCCGGCTCGACGCCGAGCCGCCGGCACAGGCCGTCCAGCAGCGCGTCGGCGCCGGCCATGCCGCAGGGGCCATCCTGGCAGACGCGGACGACCCGGCGGCCGACCGGGTGGTCGTGGAACATCTCGTAGAACTCGATCACGCCCTGCACGTCGGCCGCCGGCAGGTCGAGCGCGGCGGCCACCCGCTCGACCGCGTCGCGCGGCAGCCAGCCGCCGAAGATCGCCTGTGTATCGTGCAGGGCCTCGATCAGCCCGGCGCGGCCCCACGGCCGGTGGCGCTCCAGCGTGGCCTCGAGCGCGACCAGCTCGGGCGCGACGCCGCCGAGCGTGGCCCAGTGGTGGTCGGCCCAGGCCTGCAGCGCCGCCAGGTCGCCGGCCAGCTCGGGCACCAGGCCGACGTGGTACTTGCGCTGCCAGTCCAGGCCGGCCAGCGCCGCGCCGCGCAGCTCGGCGGCGTCGCGCATGCGGACGAAGCTGAACAGGTCGTAGCGGGCGATCAGCTGCTGGCGCGGGGGCAGCGCCGTGGCCGACAGGCCGGGCGTCGCGCGGGCGGCGTCCAGCCCGGCCTCGACCCAGCGATCGGAGCGCACCTGGCCGGCATCAGCTATCGCCGCATCGGCGAACACCTTCAGCCAGAACAGTGCCGCGCGGTCGACTTGGCCGGTGCGGACGTCATTGCTCAGCTGGGACAGGCGAGCTTGCAGTTCAGCGTGCATACGATCGTCTCCAGAGCGAGCGGCGGCAGGCCGAACGGTAGCGTAGCCGCGCCGGGCCGATGGGCCTGGCGATACGAGTCGCGCCACGCCGTCTTCGAACGGCGCGGGTGGCGCGCGCAGATATGGGTACAATATGGTAGAGCTGCCCTATTATACACTAAAAGGAGCGTGGGGCTGCGCCCCGTGCCCCTGCGTGGGCTGCACCCCCAGTGTTTCCGGGGGTCTGCGCGCCCCCCGTGCCCCCGCGGGTGGGGATCGTTCACACTCGACCTGCGGGGGCCTGCGCGGCCCCCGTACCCCCGCGGTGGGGGTGGGCCGCCACCCCCACCGCCCCCGGCCGGGGCTCTCGCCCCTGGACCCCAAAATAAACTCACCTCATTTCCAGCGCTTGACGCGCATGCCCGGCTGAATCCACGCACGGCGGGATGCAACTCGCCCCGCAAACATGGTGATAGGCATGCGCCACAAGCAATGCAATTGGTACGGCATCATTTGCCGGAGGGGGGCCGGGGGAACCGGCGAGGGTTCCCCCGGGCGGGGGGCCGGGGGCGCAGCGCCCCGGAAAGCACCTGGCGCCGCCACCTGAACCGGCGAGGGTTCCCCCGGGCGGGGGGCCGGGGGCGCAGCGCCCCGGAAGAATCGGATCGCCCTCCGCAGGAGGAGTAGGCGGAGGGCCAGGGGCGCGACGCCCCGGAAGAGGCAAAAGGCAACAGGCGAGGCGCTTAGGACTCGCCCGCGCTTTGCGCGAGGCCGACTCGCTCGGCCCCGGCGTAGACGCGCATGCGCCGGCTGCGCACGTAGCCGATCAGCGTCATATTCCAGGCCCTGGCCAGCCGGATCGACAGCGCCGTCGGCGAGGTGCGCGAGATCACGATCGGCACCTCCATCTTGCGCGCCTTGGTGATCATCTCCGACGAGATCCGCCCGCTGCTGATCAGAATCCGGCCGCGCGTCGCGATCCCGTCCAGCATGCACGCGCCGCGGATCTTGTCGAGCGTGTTGTGGCGGCCGACGTCCTCGGCCAGCACCAGCAGCCGCTCGCCGTCCGCCAGCGCCGAGGAGTGCACGCCGCGGCTGGCGCGGTAGAGCGAGGCGGCGTCGTTGAGCTGGCCCATCAGCGCGGCGACCTGCTCGACCGTCACCTGCGCGTCGCTCCGCAGCGGCGGGCGCTCGCCCGAGAGATCGTCGAACGTCACCCCGCCGCCGCAGCCCGAGGTCAGGATGCGCCTGGCGGGCCGGGCCGGCGCCGGGCGGCGCAGCCGCACGTCGATGCTGCCGATCGCCTCCTCGCAGGTCGGCAGCCGGATCTCGCCGTTCAGGCCCGCCTCGGGGAAGTACATGTAGACCAGGCGCTCGTCCAGATGGACCCTGAGCTGCCACACGTCGTCCAGCCCGCCGATCGCGCCCTCGGAGAGCAGGAAGCCCAGGGCGAGCTGGTGCAGGCCGACCGGCGAGCACATGAACGTGACCCACTCGCGCCGGTCCACGAACAGCGCCCAGGGGGTCTCGACGATCACCGGGCGGACCACGCTGGTCATGCGCGCGCCGTCGTACTCGATATAGTCGAACTCCAGGGTCGGGTCGGCCATGGCTGCGTTTCGTTCCGCGCGTGCCGCGCTGAGACGACAGATAACAGACGAGGGGCCGCGCCTGCGGCGGTGTCTCGTCCTTCGTCTCAAGCGCATGCAGGTTGTGTGCCTGGCGCTGCGGTGTCGGTGCTGGGCGCGCTCATTATAGCCTAAAAATATGTGGTGTGGGGGCTGCGCGCCCCACGCCCCCGCGGCACGGGCATAGTGCGCCTGCGCGGCGCGCGGGCGGGGCTTCGCCCCTGGACCCCAAAATGATGCTGCCTCATGTGCAATGCCTGACGCGCATGCCCGGCTGAATCCACGCGCGGCGGACGGCAACCCGCCCCGCAGGAATGTGGATGGGCATGCGCCACAAGCAATGCAATTGGTACGGCATCATTTGCCGGAGGGGGGCCGGGGGAACCGGCGCGGGTTCCCCCGGGCGGGGGGCCGGGGGCGCAGCGCCCCGGAAGAAGGGCTGGCGCCGCCACCTGAACCGGCGCGGGTTCCCCCGGGCGGGGGCCGGGGGCGCAGCGCCCCGGAAGAAGGGCTGGCGCCGCCACCTGAACCGGCGCGGGTTCCCCCGGGCGGGGGCCGGGGGCGCAGCGCCCCGGAAGAATCGGATCGCCCTCCACAGGAGGAGTAGGCGGGCCGGGGGGCGCAGCGCCCCCAGCGGGGGAGTGGGGCGCAGCCACCCACGACTCGTGCTATCATACGGCGGCACGCTCGCCGACATGAACTTACCCAGATGGAGGCCATGTGACCTACCCGCTGACGACGCTCTCGCCGCTCGACGGGCGCTACCGCGCCGACGTGGCCGATCTGGAGGCCTACTTCAGCGAGGCGGCGCTGTTCCGCTACCGCGCCCGCGTCGAGATCGAGTACCTGATCTTTCTGACGAAGGCCCGCGACATCGCCTTCGTCCCCACGCTCGACGCGCAGGCCGTCGCCGAGCTGCGCGGGCTCTACCGCGCCTTCCGCCCCGAGGACGCCGAGGCGATCGCCGCGTGGGACCGCAAGGTCAACCACGACGTCAAGGCGGTCGAGTACTGGCTGCGCGAGCAGCTCGACCGGCTCGGCCTCGGCGCGTGGAAGGAGGCGGTCCACTTCGCGCTGACCTCCGAGGATATCAACAACCTGGCCTACGCGCTGATGCTGCGCGAGGCGCGCGACCTGGTGCTGCTGCCGGCGCTGGCCCAGCTCGGCGGCGCGCTGCACGAGCTGGCGCTGCGCGAGGCCGAGACGCCCATGCTCGCGCGCACCCACGGCCAGCCGGCCACGCCGACGACCCTCGGTAAGGAGGTCGCCGTGTTCGTCGCGCGGCTGCGGCGCGCCCACGCCACGCTGGCGCAGATCAAGCTGACCGGCAAGCTCAACGGCGCCAGCGGCACCTTTGCCGCCCACGCCGCCGCGCTGCCCAAGGTCGACTGGCTGGCGTTCGGCCGCGCCTTCGTGCGCTTTCTGGACCTGGAGCCGCTGCAGCTGACCACCCAGATCGAGCCGCACGACTCGCTGGCCGAGCTGTGCGACGCGCTCAAGCGCGCCGACACGCTGCTGATCGACCTCTGCCAGGACCTCTGGCGCTACATCAGCGACGGCTACCTGGTCCAGGCGCCCAAGCCCGGCGAGGTCGGCTCCTCGACGATGCCGCACAAGGTCAACCCGATCGACTTCGAGAACGCCGAGGGCAACCTGGGTCTGGCCGTCGCGCTGCTGGAGTTCTTCAGCCGCAAGCTGCCGATCTCGCGGCTGCAGCGCGACCTGTCGGACAGCACGGTGCTGCGGAACCTGGGCGTCGCCTTCGGCCACAGCCTGTTCGCGCACCGCCGGATCGCCCGCGGCCTGGGCCGGCTGGCGGTCGACCACGAGCGGCTGCGGACCGACCTGCAGGCCCACCCGGAGGTGCTGGCCGAGGCGGTGCAGACGATCCTGCGGCGCGAGGGCTACCCCGAGCCCTACGAGGTGCTCAAGCGGCTCACCCGCGGCCGCGCGCTCACGCTGGAGGACCTGCGCGCCTTCGTCGAGACGCTCGACGTCTCCGAGGACGTCAAGGCCGAGCTGCGCGCGCTCACGCCCGAGGGCTACACCGGCAAGGCCGCCCAGCTCGCAAGAACGATCGTGAAGGGGTGGTAGGCGTGGCCAGGGGCCAGGGGATAGGGGATAGGGGATAGGAGTTTCGGTCTATCTCCTTGTCTCCTTGTCTCCTTGTCTCCTTGTCTCCTTGTCTCCTTGTCGCGCAGCCGGGACAACATGCATGATGACTGAACACTACCGCGACATCATCGCCGCCTGCTTCCCCGAGCTTGCGATCAACACCTGCGAGTTCGTCTCGCAGGGCTGGGACAGCGTCGCGGTCGTGGTCGACGGCGAGCTGATCTTTCGCTTCCCGAAGCGCCCGGACGTCGAGCCGCAGTATCGCATGGAGGCGCTGCTGCTGGAGGCGCTGGCCGGGCGCGTGGCGCTGCCGCTGCCACGGTTCGCGTATGTCTGGGACGGCCGGCCGCCCTACCGGCAGGTGTTCGTCGGCTACCGGATGCTCGCGGGCGAGCAGCTGCGCCCCGGCCTGCTCGCGGCCCTGGGCCGGGCCGGGATCGCGGCGCAGCTGGGCGGCTTCCTGAGCGACCTGCACGGCTTCCCGGTCGAGCAGGCCGCGCGCTGCGGGGTGCAGGGCGGCGACGCGGCGCAGTGGCGCCTGCGCTACCGCAACCAGTACGCCGACGTGCAGGCGCGCGTGTTGCCGCTGCTCGACGCCGACGCGCGCGCGCGGGTCGCGCGGCGCTGGGCCGGCTTCCTGGAGCACGACGCCAACTTCCGGTTCCGGCCCGCGCTGGCCCACTGCGACCTGAGCGGCGACCACATCCTGGTCGACCCGGCCGGCGGCACGGTCAGCGGGATCATCGACTGGGGCGACGCCGCGATTGGCGACCCCGCGCTCGACTTCACCGGCCTGCTGGACGACTACGGCGCCGGCTTCGCCGAGCTGGCGCTGGCCGCGTACCGGCGCGAGGTCGACCCGACATTCCGCGAGCGCATGGCCTTCTACCGCTTCGTGATGCCATTCAACGAGATCCTGTTCGGTCTGCGCACCGGCCTGCAGCCGCACGTCGACGCGGGGCTGGCGCAGCTGCGCGCCGCGCTGCCCAGATGATTCCACACCCCTGGAGCAGGGGTCAACACTGGCCGATGGCGTAGTTTCGGCTTAGCCGAAACTACGCCATCGGCCAAGAATCCCCCTCTGCCGTGGTGACGGGAGCGGGGGGCAGGGGGGTGAGGGCGGGCGGCCACACCACCAACAATAGCATCTCCTCCCGTGGTGGGAGGGGTGAACGACAATGACGGTTGCGTCTTTACTGAGGAGAACACAACACATGATCGCCTACCCGCTCACGATCCGCTGCCGGATCCCCAATCGCCCAGGCATGCTGGGCCGCCTGACCACCACGATCGGCGAGAACGGCGGCGACATCGGCGCGATCGACATCGTGCGCGCCGAGCGCAGCGTGATGATCCGCGACATCTCGGTGCGCGTGCAGGACGACGAGCACGGCGAGCAGCTCGTCGCCGCGCTCAACCAGATCCCCGGCGTCGAGGTGCTGCAGGCCAGCGACCGGGTCTTTCTGGCGCACTTGGGCGGCAAGCTGGGGGTGCAGAGCCGCGTGCCGCTCAAGAGCCGCGACGACCTCTCGATGGTCTACACCCCCGGCGTGGCGCGGGTCTGCCGCCGCATCGCCGACTACCCCGAGGCGGTGCACACGCTCACGATCAAGCACAACAGCCTGGCGGTCGTCACCGACGGCAGCGCGGTGCTGGGGCTGGGCAACCTGGGCGCGGCGGCGGCTCTGCCGGTGATGGAGGGCAAGGCCATTCTGTTCAAGGAACTGGCCGACATCGACGCCTTCCCGATCTGCCTGCAGAGCCAGGATGCCGACACGATCGTGGCGACGGTCGAGCAGATCGCGCCGGTGTTCGGCGCGATCAACCTGGAGGACATCGCCGCGCCGAAGTGCTTTTCGGTCGAGGAGCAGCTGCGCGAGCGGCTCGACATTCCGGTGATGCACGACGACCAGCACGGCACGGCGGTGGTCGTGCTGGCGGCGCTGCGCAACGCGCTGCAGATCGTCGGCAAGCGGCTGGCCGACGTGCGGGTGGTGGTGAACGGCGTCGGCGCGGCCGGCACGGCGATCATCCTGAACCTGTTGGCCGCCGGCGTCGGCGAGGTGACCGCCTGCGACCTGCGCGGGATCTTGCGCAGCGACGACGTGGAGGGGCTGCCGCCGATGCAGCGCTACGTGGCCGAGTCGACCAACCGCGAGCGGCGCTCCGGCGGCCTGCGCGAGGCGCTCGTCGGCGCCGATGCCTTCGTCGGCGTGTCGGTCGGCAATATCCTGACCGCCGACATGGTGCGACGCATGGCCCACGATGCGATCGTGTTCGGGCTGGCCAACCCCATCCCCGAGGGTGACCCCGAGCTGCTGCAGGACGTCGCCCGGATCGTGGCGACCGGGCGGTCGGACTACTCCAACCAGATCAACAACGTGCTGAGCTTCCCGGGCATCTTCCGCGGCGCGCTGGACGTGCGGGCGCGCGCGATCACGCCGGGCATGCGGCTGGCGGCGGCCGAGGCGCTGGCCGCGGTGATCCCGCCCGACGAGCTGAGCGAGGAGTACATCATCCCGAGCGTGTTCAACCGCGCGATCGTGCCGGCTGTCGCCGCCGCCGTCGCGCAGGCCGCGCTCGACGAGGGCGTGGCCCGCCGCGAGGTGCAGTAGAGTCTCTTTATGATCCCTGCCCCTGCCCCTGCCTGGGGCGGGGGAGATTGTTTGGCGTCAGGCTGCGGTCGCTGTGCGACCGCAGCCTGATGCCAAGGGGGTGAGGGCCACCTACACTACTTGGCCTGCCCCAGCCGCGCCTCGATCTCGGCGATCTCGGCCTGGCGCTGCAGGATCTTCTCGCCGGTCGGTGGCCCCTCGAAGCGCCGGCGCTCGAACGCGAACCAGATGATCACCATCAGAATCGCCATTCCGATGCCGACGTACAGCACCTTCTCGTTCGGCGGCTGGAAGCCGACCCACGCCAGCACGATCGCGCCGACGATCGCGAGAACCGCGACCGGCTTGGAGAACGCGCCCAGGTTGAACGGCCCCTTGTGGTTCCAGGTCTTGCCCTCGGCCAGCAGGCCGGCCGCGACCGGCATGGCGTACGAGAGGTACAGGTAGACCGCGCAGCCGGCCGCCAGGACAAAGAACGCCGGGGCGTACAGCGTCCCGATAATCGTGAGCGCGGCGCCGACCCAGATCGCCACCACCGGCGTGCGGTAGATCTGGCTGACGGTCTTGAGCGCGTTCGAGAACGGCAGGCCGCCGTCGCGCGCGAAGGCGTAGGTCATGCGCGAGAGCGAGGTCAGGCCGGCCAGCGCGCACAGGTAGTTCGAGAACACGATGCCGATGCTGAGCAGCGTGCGAATCGCTCCGGGCATGCCCGACCCGCCCAGCAGCCAGTAGAACACGTTGGCGCCCTGCCCGGCGCCCTCGTCGACGCTCGGCATAGCCAGCACGAACGCGCAGACCATGATGTAGCCGAACAGCCCCGACCAGAACACCGCCTGCAGCATGCCGCGCGGGACGATCCGCGCCGCGTCGCGGGTCTCCTCCGAGGTGTGCGCCGAGGCGTCGAAGCCGGTGATCGTGTAGCAGACCAGCAGCAGGCCCAGCAGGAACGCCTTGAGCATGCTGTCGGTTTGCGGCCATAGGCCGGCGCCGGGGTCGCCGGTGTAGTTCTTGAAGGTGAACAGCCGGCCAAAGTCAAGGCTGGGCGCGAAGGCGACCAGCGCGATCGTCAAGATGATCGCGGTGGCGAAGATCAGGTAGCCGCTGAAGTCGGTCAGCAGCGTGGTCACGCGGATACCGAAGTGGTTGAACAGCGCCTGCGTGACGACGATCAGCGAGACAATGATGAACTGCGGGACGTTGAACGTGGAGCCGAAGAAGCCCAGGTTGCCGATCTGGGTGAGGTCGAGGCCGAAGACTGGCCCCAGGATCAGGCCGTTGAGCAGAAAGAACAGGCCCACGTCGACCGACGCGACCACGAAGATCAGGCCGAGCAGGTTGAACCAGGCGGTCGCCCAGCCCCAGCCCCGGCCGCCCAGGATCGAGCTCCAGTGGTATAGCCCGCCGGCGGTCGGGTAGGCCGAGGCGATCTGGGCCATGGCCATCGCGACGACAAAGGCGAACAGCGCGCCGATCGGCCAGCCGATGCCGATCGACGCGCCGCCGGCCGCGGTCAGGCCATTGCCGAAGGCGGTGATGCCGCCAGCCACGATGCAGATGATCGCGAACGAGATCGCGAAGTTCGAAAACCCGCTCATGCGCCGCAGCAGCTCCTGGGCATAGCCCAGGCTGTGCAGCTCTCGGACGTCGGCGTCGTGGATGGCGTGCTCGCTCGCAGCCTCGACCTGTTCCTTGTTGACGGAGCCCGCGGTCTGTTCAATCGACATGGATGAACCTCCTCTGTTAGCGTCCGCTATCGGCCCGGTACATCTCCATCGCCAGTGCGACCGCACGTCGCCAGCGTGCCCGGCCTGCCTCCCGTTGGTCGGCCGTGATCTGTGGCGCGTAAACCTCCGCTGCCCGCCACGACGCGGCGATTGCGTCGAGCGATACGCCGTGCGCGTGGTGGCGGGCCATATGGGCAATCCCTGACGCGGTGGACTCAACCTCGGCGGCAACCTGGACTTCGGCGCCCAGGTTGTCGGCTAGGGCCTGCATGAGGAACCGGTTGCGCGCGGGGCCGCCGTCGACCCGCAGGCTGGAGAGGGTCAGCCTGGCGTCGTCCTGCATGGCCTGGACGACATCGGCGACGCGCTGGGCCAGCCCCTCCAGCGTCGCGCGGGCCAGCTCGGCGCGCCCGCTGCCGCGGCTCAGCCCGAAGATCGTGCCGCGCGCCTCGGGCTGCCAGTAGGGCGCGGCCAGCCCGGCCAGCGCCGGGATGAACAGCGGCGTCGTCGTAGGGTCGGCCGACTCGGCCAGCGCGCTGCTCTCGGCCGCGTGCCCGATCGCGCCCATCTCGTCGCGCAGCCACTCGACCGCCGCGCCGGCCACGAACACGCCGCCGTCGAGCGCGTAGTGCGTCAGCTCGGGCGTCTGCCAGGCCACGGTGCCCAGCAGGCCATGCTCGCTCACCACCGGCCGCGGGCCGGCGTTCAGCAGCAGAAACGCGCCGGTGCCGAAGCTGCACTTCGCGCTGCCGGGCGTCAGGCAGCCCTGCCCGAACAGCGCGGCCTGCTGGTCGCACAGCAGCCCGTGCAGCGCCAGCCGGCGCTCGCCGATCGCGATCTCGCCCGCGTAGCCAGCCGACGGGACCACGCGCGGCAGGATCGCCGCCGGGATCTCGAACAGCCGCAGCAGCTCGTCGTCCCAGGCCAGCGTGTGAATGTTGTACAGCAGCGTCCGCGACGCCGTGCTCGGGTCGGTCACGTGCAGCCGCTCGGCGCTGAGCTGCCAGACCAGCCAGGTGTCGACGGTGCCGAACAGCAGCTCGCCGGCTGCCGCGCGGCGTGCCAGCTCGGGCTGCTCGCGCAGCACCTGCGCCAGCTTGGTCGCCGAGAAGTATGGGTCGAGCAGCAATCCTGTGCGCTGGCGCACCAGCGGGCCGTGGCCGGCCGCCTCCAGCTCCTGGCAGATCGCCGCGCCACGCTTGTCCTGCCACGAGATCGCCGGCGTGAGCGGCGTGCCGTTGCGCGCATCCCACAGCAGGCAGGTCTCGCCCTGGTTGTCCAGCCCCGCGACCGCAGCGGGGTAGCGCTCCAGCAGCGGCGCGCAGGCATCCACGACCGAGCGCAGAATGTCGTGCGGGTCCTGCTCGATCCGCGTCTCGCCGATGATCGTCGTCTGCACCGGCGCGGTGTTGCTCGCCAGCACCCGCCCCTCGCGATCCACGATCAGCGCCTTGGTCTGGCTGGTGCCCTGGTCGATGCCGAGAATGTAGTCGCTCACGCCCTGCTCCCTGACAAGGAGACAAGGAGGCCGCGAGACAAGGAGATGAGAAGGCTAGTCTCTCACCTTGTCCCCCTGTCACCTTGTCCCCCTGTCCCCTTGTCCCCTTGTCCCCTTGTCACTCCCACGCCTCACGCCCCAAGCCCCAAGTCTCAAGCCCCAGGGTCACCTTGTCCCCCTGTCACCCAGCGCCCACGCCGCCGCGGCACGCCCGGCCGCCGCGCCCGACTCGGCCGACGCCTGCTCGTCCAGCTCGCCAGCCGCCGCGCTGCCGGCCACGAACACGCCCGGCAGCCCCGCCGCGCCGGCCAGCGCCGGGGGCAGCCAGGGCAGCAGCCTAGTCGCAAGGACCAGCAGGTCGCACTCATGCCGCCCGTCGCCCGCCACGACGCCAGAGACGCGCGGCCAGCCGTCGACCCGCGCCACCGCCGGGACGATCGTCGCGATCGACGCGCCGGCCCGCTCCAGCGCCCCGGCCGCGACGTGAGCCCAGCGCCCGCCGCCGGCGATCACCGCTCGCCCGCCCGGCCGCCGCCCGGTCGTCGTCAGCAGCCGCAGCGCCGCGCCGGCCGTCAGCACGCCGGCTGGCCGCGTGCCGGGCAGCGCCAGGTTGGCGCGGGTCTCCTCGCGCCCGCCGGTGGCCAGCACGACCGCCCGCGCCCGCGCGCGCCACGCGCCGCCGGGGCTGAGCAGCCGCAGCCGCAGCCCTTCGACGATCTCGAGCAGCGCGGTGGTGTAGCTGCGCCGCACGCCCGCCTGCTCCAGCGCCTCGTCGTCGCCCTGCGCGTCCAGCAGGCCCATCGCCGCCAGCGCGCCGCCGCGCCGCCCCGCCAGGTCGACCAGCAGCACCGCGCCGGCCCCGGACGCGCGCGCCCCCAGCGCCGCCGCGCAGCCGGCCGCGCCCGCCCCGGCGACCAGGACATCCCAGCTTCGATTCGCGAGGATCGCTGTCGGGTCTGCTGCGAGCATACCGGCTCCGAGCGCTCTGGTTTCCCTCTCCCCCTGCCCCCCTCTCCCACGCTTGGGAGAGGGGGTATTCATCTGGCATCTGGATGCGGTCGCGCAGCGACCGCATCCAGATGCCAAGTATTTCACCCCTCCCCAGCAGGGGAGGGGATGGGGGAGGGATATCCGGTGAACGAAGTGTTTCGTATGAAAAACGCTGCGCGTGAAAGCCCCAGTGGCGGGGTTCGGGGTCGCGTAGCTGTCTCGAACCCCGCCGCTCGCTCCTGCGGAGCGCTACTCGGCCAGCACCTCCGACCCCGCGACATTCTTGCGCACCTGCGCGGCGTCCAGCCCCGCCTCGCGCGCCAGCAGCTCCGTGAGCGGCGCGATGCACAGCGCGCCCTGGCATGCCCCGGCGGTGACCCACAGCCGGCGCTTGAGCGCGTCGAGCGTGCGGGCCGGCACGGCGCCGTGGACGGCGGCGCGCACCTCGCCGGCGCTGACCATCGCGCACGGGCAGACGATCTGCCCGTAGCCTGGGTCGCGCTCGACCAGCCGCGCGAGCGCGCGATCGTCGGCCGTGGCCGCGCGGGGTTGGAGTGCCCGTCGCGCCGGTGGCCTCGCGCGCGGTGCCAGCGCCAGCCCCTGCGCCTGCAGCAGCTCGGCCACGTGCGCGCCGATCGCTGGCGAGGCCGAGAGCCCGGTCGAGCGAATCCCGGCGACGTGGATCATGCGCGGGCAGCCGGCGGCCGGCCGGATGATATAGTCGCCCGCGTCGCCGACCGAGCGCACCCCCGCGTACTGGGCGACCGGGCGCAGCGCGTCGAGCGCGGGCACCAGCCGCCGCGCGCCGGCGCGGATCGCCGCCAGCCCGTCCGCGCTGGTCGCCCAGTCGTCGCGGTCGTCGCCGTCTTCGGCGGTCGGCCCGAGCAGCAGGTTGCCGTGCGCGGCCGGCGCCACCAGCACGCCCTTGGTGCGCGGCGTCGGCGTCGGCAGCAGGATCGTGTCGATCGGCGGCGCGTCGGCCGGGTCGAGCACCAGCAGCTGCCCCTTGCGCGGCCGGATCGCGAACGAGCGGTCGCCCACCATCGCCGCGACCATATCCGCCCGCAGGCCGGCCGCGTTGACCACGTAGCGCGCGGCGATCCGGCGGCGCGTGGTAGTGACCAGCAGCCGCTCGCCGCGCCGCTCGATCGCCTCGACCGGCTCGTCGAGCAGCAGCGCCGCGCCAGCGCCCACCGCCACCTCGGCGTACGCCAGCGTCAGCGCGAACGAGTCGACCGACGCCTCGCCGGGGATGTGCAGCCCGCCGCGCGCCGCCGGGTTGACGTACGGCCAGCGCGCGTACACCGCCGCGGGCGTCAGCCGCTCGACCGCCACGCCGTTCAGGGCGGCCTGGGCCTGGTAGGCGTCCAGCCGCGCCGGGTCCTGCTCGTCCAGCGCGAGCATCAGCGCCCCGCACGGCCGCAGGTCGACCCCCAGCTCGGCGCAGAGCGCGGCGAAGCCCAGGTGCGCGCGCGTGACCAGGCGCGCCTCCAGCGAGCCGGGCGGCGCGTCGAAGCCGGTGTGGGCGATCGCCGTGTTCGCGCGGCTGATGCCCTGGCCGACGTCGCTCTCGGCCTCGCACAGCGCCAGCCGCAGGTCGTAGCGCGACAGCGCCCACAGCACCGCGCAGCCGACCACGCCGCCGCCGACGACCAGAACGTCAGAATCGATCGGTGAGTTGCAAGGTTTAGATCGTAGTTCTTCAATCATACATAGTGAATAGGTGGTCTACCCACTTCATTTTGATACGAGGAATCGCGACGTTGGCGTCCCGTTTGGAATGCTCGCAAAGTGCTCGAAAAACGTCATCAACACGAACGAGGTAGACTGCCAGTGAATGAAGTCTATTTCTGTGGAAAGCTTGCCATAAGATGATCTGCCACCACCTGCCGAACTTCATACTCCAATGCGGCAAATGCTGTTAATTTTCGGAGTGGCGAAAAATCGTCAACGAATTCAAGCACTCTCTGGGCATATGAGCTAACAGGTAGATTCTTTCGTCGTCGACCACTTAGGCCACTTGCTTCACGTACTAGTTCGTTTAATAGACTCTTGGGGTCTGCTATTCTTTCAAGACTATCGATACGAGGAATTTGTAGGGGTATTTTACCATTTGGATTGCCAGATGCTCTGCGAACTGCCGGCTCATTAAATAAAAGCCAAGCTTCTTGCATGCGTACTGGGACAACACACACTACAGGCGGCATCAATGTTTTCTGTGCAATATAGGTAATTGCGGTTTTGATCTCGTTTACACGCTTTTGATGTGGTTCTGTTTCAGCATCTCGATGAACAAACAGTAAGTCACAAGGGTATAATTCTATACTCCGAAGCATTCTCGCTGATAGGGTCTTTGGTGGTATAGGTAGTCTTCTTAGATCTGCCCATGAGGACTGAATCGCAATTTTGACGCCTTGCTCACGAAGTAACCACGTTAGTGCAGGAAGAAGCGCCTTGTCCGCTGGGCCATCAGACAGAAAAGTATAGCGAAGTTCTCTCACTGTGTTTCTCCAAGGGGGAGTAGAAGCTGTTGGATGTCTTTTCGATCTACTACCCGTTGGGCATCTGTACGTGATAGTGTAGAGGCTGTCTTGCCATTGATCTTATGGCTCGACTGTTCAGTTATAACTGGATTCAAATACGCCAGTAACTTACCTTTTGAGACAACTTGCACCCCTTCCGGTGACTTTTGACGCCAAGTATTAGGTAAGCAACTGAAGCTTACTCGCTGAAAACGTTTACCTGATCGCATTGTTTCTTTTAATTCGGCAACCAGCAAGCTGTCATCAGGGACTTGCATGACGACAGCTGGAGAGTGAGTATTGATGATTACTTGTCGTAGTGGATTATCTGACCCTATTGGTTCATCAACATCTGTAGCGATATCTTGCAGTAGCTGAAGCATTGCAGGAATTCGATCTGGATGTATGCCATTTTCAGGTTCCTCTAAGCACAGTAAACCTTTTGCATCGTGATTTAATTCAAGAACAGTTAGGGCTAGAAAGCGCAAGGTTCCATCAGAGAGTGCTCTTGCCGGGTGAGATGTGTTATTTCGATCTGTTACGTATAATGTTAATAATTCACGTCGCTCGTCGCGATCGATCCATATATCATATACATCATCAATTAGCTGTGATAATCGGTTGGCAACTTGGGCATAGACGTGAGCTTCTACATGTTCTTGTTGTGTTTCGATTTTTTTGCGATTCGTATCGATTCGAGCAAGATAGTAGAGTGTTGCTGCAAGATGAGAACCATCTGATCCTAAGCGCGTGGGCGATGTAAATTCATCTGGTCTACGAAGTGATGAGGGTTCAAGTTGCAATAATCTCCATGATTGCATCTCCCGTCGAGCAAGAAGGGCAGTAGGACTTTCGGCAGCATTTGTTGCAGATAGTACCGTTCGTGGTAGGCTTATGGCTGATCGAGATAGAGGTTTGCCGCTACTTCCACCATCCTGATGAAGCTTAATAACACGATTAGCACCTTCCCCTGCTGTTGAAATGAAATATGGCGATCTTCTCTCTCCTTTTACTGCTGATTTGCGCCAAGTCGCTGCCTTATGACCGAATAATAGGTGTTTATGCGCATCTCCAAGTTTGATATGGGTCAACTCTTCCCTCGTGAGTTCGAGTGAGCCTAGTGATTGGAAGCTATCATCCTTGCGATACGCCAGCGTTACAGCATATCGAAGAAATGTGATGCGCGCTTTAGCTTGTTGTCCTAAATCATCTACACCTTCCTGTGGCACGATCATTTCCACTTCAAAAGACATTTCATCTACATATGTTTCACCTATACGATGAAAAAGACTACGGACATCGGTTGTCCGTTTGCCCTCATCACGGACGGATAAAGCAGCGTCGAGTAGTGGACGGTCAGCAAGAGCGCTCAAGAAATGGATAGCATCAAATAGGTTGGATTTCCCTACTCCATTAACGCCCGCTATACACGTAAATGGCCCAAAACGAACATCAACATCAACAAGATTCTTGAAACCGGACACTTTTAGACGGGTTAACATGGTTTTTCCCTATCACAATATATGCCCTCTACTGTTCAATGGGCACAATATTCAGTATACTCGCAGATACGCAGAATGCAAGTTTATACATTCCCGTGTCGTTTTTAGGCATCCGATAGAGTGTGCTACAAATGACCATTAAGGCATGGTTCAATCGAGCGTGACCGTTCATTGCCCCACAGGCGCAGGGGCGCGCTATAGCGCGCCCGTACAGTGTCATGTCGAAATCCCTAGCATTGAACCATGCCTAAGAGTGACAAGGTGATGAGTCATCAGTCACCCGGTCACTCGGTCACTCCGGCGTCACATACGCCGCCGTGATCCCGCCGTCCACCACGAAGCTCGCGCCCGTGACGTAGGACGACTCGTCCGACGCCAGGAACAGCGCGGCGCTGGCGATCTCGCGCGCCTCGCCGAAGCGGCCGATCGGGATGTGGACCAGCCGGCGCTGCTTCTTCGCCTCGGTGTTGAGGAACTTCATCAGCAGCTCGGTGCGCAGCGGCCCCGGGCAGAGCGCGTTGACGCGGATGTTCTCGCGCGCGTGGATCACCGCCAGCTCGCGGCTCATCGCCAGCACACCGCCCTTGCTGGCCGTGTAGGCGATCTGCGGGGTGGCCGCGCCCAGGATCGCCACGAACGACGCCACGTTGATGATCGAGCCGCCGCCGGCCCGCCGCAGCGCCGGGATGCCGAACTTGCAGCCCAGGAACACGCCCTTCAGGTTGATGTTCATGGTCAGGTCCCAGACATCCTCCTCGGTCGTCATGGCGTTGTCGTCGTCGCCGTGCATGATCCCGGCGTTGTTGAACAGCACGCTGAGCTTGCCGAAGCTCTCCTCGGCCGCGCGCACCATCCCCTCGGCGTCGGCGGCCTTCGACACGTCGGCGTGGACGTAGACCGCCTCGCCGCCGGCCGCGCCGATCTCGTCCACCACCGCCCGCCCGGCCGCGTCGTTCACGTCGGCCACCACGATCTTCGCGCCCTCGCGAGCGAACAGCAGCGCCGCCTCGCGGCCGATGCCCGAGCCGGCGCCCGTGATAAGAGCCACCTTATCTTGAAGTCGCATATTCTTTCCTTTAGCTATCAGCTACCAGCTGTCAGCTATCAGCATTCACAATGATCTCGATGAAACCCGAATGAGAAGCTGACGGCTGACCGCTGACCGCTGACGGCTTCACGCTCGCTCAAAGAACCGCTCGCGCTCCCAGCACGTCACCACCTCGTCGAACTTGCGCTGCTCGGTCTTGAGGAAGTGCAGGTAGTGCTCGACCACATCCTCGCCGAAGGCCGCCCGCGCCAGTTCGCTGCGCTCGAGCTCGTCGATCGCCTCGCGCAGTGTCGTCGGCACGCGCGGCAGGTCCTGCGCGGCGTAGATGTCGCCCTGGAAGATCGGCGGCGGCTCGACCTTGTTCGCGATGCCGTCCAGCCCGGCCGCGATCGTCGCGGCGTAGGCGATGTACGGGTTGGCGTCGGCGCCCGGCAGCCGGCACTCGACCCGCAGCGACGGGCCGTGCCCGACCACCCGGAAGCCAGCGGTGCGGTTGTCGTAGCTCCAGGCGATCCCGGTCGGCGCCCACGAGCGCGACTGGTAGCGCTTGTACGAGGCGACGTAGGGCGCGTAGCAGGCGGCGAACTCGCGCGCGCGCTTCATCCAGCCGCCCAGGAACCAGCGGAACGTGTCGCTCGCCATCACCGGCCCGATCTTCTGGTCGCCGGGGAACATGCTGCGCTCGCCGTCCGGGTCCCACAGGCTCACGTGCAGGTGGCAGCTCGACCCGGTGTGCTTCTCGTCCCACTTGGCCATAAAGGTGACCGCCTTGTCCTGCTGCCAGGCGATCTCCTTGGCGGCGTGCTTGTAGATCACATTGCGGTCGGCCTGGGCCAGCGCGTCGCAGTACTGCAGGTTGATCTCCTGCTGGCCCAGCCCGGCCTCGCCCTTGCTGAACTCGATCGGCACGCCGCTGTGGTCCAGGTGCCGCCGGATCGCGCCGACCAGGTTGTCCTCCTTGGTGCCCTGCAGGATGTGGTAGTCCTCGTTGTAGCTGCCCATCGGCTGGAGGTTGTGGTAGCTCTTGGCCTTGGCACCGGCGAAGCTGTCGTCGAAGACGTACAGCTCGATCTCCGAGCCGCCCATCACCGTGAAGCCGGCCTCGCGCGCGAGCGCCAGCTGGCGCTGCAGCATCCGCCGCGGCGCGACCTCGACCACCTCCTCGTGCTGGCTGAACAGGTCGCACAGGATCATGGCGGTGCGCGGCAGCCAGGCCGCCCGGCGCAGCGTCGAGAAGTCCGGCACGCAGTGGAAGTCGCCGTAGCCGGTCTCCCAGCTAGTGTACTTGTAGCCGGGGATGACGTCCATCTCCATGTCGCAGGCCAGCAGGTAGTCGCAGGCGTGCATCCCGCCGTCGGCCACGTGGCTCATGAAGAAGTGCCCGGTGATGCGCTTGCCCATCAGCCGGCCGTACATGTCGGGGAAGACCGTCAGAACCGTCTCGATCTCGCCGCGCTCGATCAGATCGCCAAGCTCGGCGCGGGTCAGCATGCCGGGGACGGGGCCGTGGCTCATATATCACCTCATGATGTAGTCGGTAGTCAGTAGGCAGTAGTCAGAATCGACGATGAACATCGAAATCCAGGTATCTCAGCGGTACTGGCTACCGACTACTGATATCTGACTACTCGGCGGAGATAAACACGCTCTTCTGCTCGCTGTAGTGCTCCAGCGCGGATGGCCCGAGCTCGCGCCCGACGCCGCTGCGCTTGACGCCGCCGAACGGCATCTCCAGGTGTACGCTCCAGCTGGTGTTGACCGAGATCACGCCGGTCTCGACCGCGCGGACCACCCGCAGCGCCCTGCCGATATCGCGCGTCCACAGCGAGCCCGAGAGGCCGTAGATCGTGCCGTTGGCCAGCCTGATCGCCTCCTCCTCGCTGTCGAACGGGATGATCGACACCACCGGCCCGAAGATCTCCTCCTGGGCGATCACGCTGTCGGGCGCGACGTCGGCGAACACCGTCGGCTCGTAGTAGCTGCCGGCCTCGTACGCGCCGCCGCGCTTGACCTGCCCGCCGATGCACAGCCGCGCGCCCTGCTCGACGCCCCTGCGCACGTAGCCGTCGACCTTGGCGCGCTGCTCGGGCGAGATCAGCGAGCCGATCTCGGTCGCGTCGTCCAGCGGGTCGCCGATCCGCAGGGCGCGCGTGCGCTCGACGAAGCGCTCGACGAACTCCGAGTAGGCCGCCCGCTCGACCAGCACGCGGCTGCGCGCGCAGCAGTCCTGCCCGGCGTTGCCGAACACGCTGAAGACCGCGGCGCCGGCCTTCTCCAGGTCGGCGTCGGCGAACACCAGGTTGGCCGACTTGCCGCCCAGCTCCAGCGAGACGCGCTTGATATCGTCGGCCGCCAGCTTCATCACGCCCGCGCCGACCTCGGTCGAGCCGGTGAACGAGATCTTGCGCACCGCCAGGTGCGTCACCAGCGCGGCGCCGACCGCCCCGCCCGGCCCGGGCAGGACGTTCAGCACGCCGGGCGGCAGCCCGGCCTCGAGCGCCAGCTCGCCCAGCCGCAGCGCCGTCAGCGGCGTGGCCGAGGCCGGCTTGACCACCACCGAGTTGCCCAGCGCCAGCGCGGGCGCCACCTTCCAGGTGGTGATCGCGAAGGGGAAGTTCCACGGCACAATCAGCGCGCAGACGCCGACCGGCTCGCGGAAGGTCAGCCCGATGCCCGGCGCCGAGACCGGCACCGTGCGCCCGCCGAAGGTCGCGATCTGGCCGGCGTAGTACTGGAAGCAGTCCGCTCCCATCGCCACCTCGCCGCGCGACTCGCCGACCGGCTTGCCGACGTTGCGCGACTCCAGCCGCGCCAGCTCGTCGGCGTGCGCGCGGATGAGATCGGCCAGCCGCAGCAGCACGCGCGCGCGCTCGGCCGGCGTGGCGCGTCGCCACGCTCCGCCCTCGTACGAGCGCCGCGCCGCGTCGACCGCCGCCTGGGCGTCTTCGACGCCGGCCTGCGCCACGCGCGCCAGAACCTCGCCGGTGGCGGGGTTGCGAATTGGGGCGCGTGCGCCGCTGGCGCTCGGCACGCGCCGGCCGTCGATCAGTAGATCGACCTCCGGCGCGCCATGATCTGCCATGCTTCAGACCTCCTGCTATCAAGATTGCCAGAACGCGACAATGACGGCGTCGGGGCGAGGACGCTGGTAACAAAGGCCTCAGATCAAACCAATCGGGGAGTGCGGTTATTCTAGGGGATACGTGAGCGGATTGTCAACATTGTGTAAAAAGACGCGATTGTGTCCCGGCCGCGCCGGATCACCCCTCCCCCGGCCCCCGCCCCTGTCAGGGGCGGGGGTGTGTCCTGTGGTGCTGCGGTGCGCTGCTTTGCAGCATACCGCAGCACCACCACGAATCCCCCCTCTCCCAACGGGAGAGGGGGGGTAGGGGGAGAGGGTCAGCAGCACCTGGAGCGCTGCAATCTCTTGCAGCGCCCGTGAGCAAATATTTATACGGAAAGAGTATCGCCGGCCGCGCTACAGCCGTTAAGTGATTGTGATAGACAAAAACAACCTCCCGCAGCGCATCGCATCACAGGCTTCATTGTAGCGCGGAATCTTCCGCAGGGAGTCATCGCTTGAATCGACAGAACCTGAAACGCTTCTCGCTCCTGGCGCTCCTGGTCGCCCTGCTGCTCGGCGTGCCGGCCTCCGCCCACCCGGTGACGCCGAGCGACACCAGCCGGTCCGACTGGTTCGCAAAGGGCCCGCCGGAGCCCAACATCGGCGCGATCGCCCGCGACGCGGCTGGCCGCGGCGAGTTCATCTGGTCCGACGCCAAGAACGACCAGCGCTACGTCGACCTGACGACCCCGGTCGCCGCCACCGGCACCATCACCCGCGCGGCCGACCTGGATAAGTTCGCCGTTACGTCCGACGCCCAGAACATCTCCTTCCTGGTCAAGCTGGAGCGCTACACCGGCATCTCGAACAACCCGCCGGTCCAGCTGATGATCTCGATCGACAGCGACGCCGCGCACGCCCAGGGCCTGCAAGATCTGCCCGACGATGCCGCGACCAAGGTGAGCGGCGCCGCGAAGTGGGAGTACGTCGTCGAGACCCAGTTCAAGCCCGGCCCGCAGAACACGGTGGCCATCAGCGCCGCGCCGGCCCTCTGGAAGTGGGAGACGCCGACGATCTCCACCACGGTCGGCGCGGCCCAGCTGGTCAGCGCCGCGTCCACCAGCGGCCCCGGCAGCTTCGTGGAGATCCAGCTGCCCTGGAGCGAGATCGGCGGCAAGCCGCTGCCCGAGAGCTCGCTGCGCTTCACCGTCTCGACCTACTACAGCGACCACGCGGCTCGGCCGATCAAGGACGCGCTCGCCTCGCGCGCGATCGACGTGCTGAGCAAGCTCGACACTGCCACGGAGCTGGCCAACGACACGATCGACTCGTATGTCGAGCTGCACTTCAACGCGAGCGGCGAGGTGTTCGCCCCGCTGGTGATCTCCGAGTTCGTACCTGACCCGCCCAGCAACCCCAAGGGCGAGTGGATCGAGATCTACAACCCGAACGCCTTCTCGGTCAATCTGGCCGGCTACAAGATCGGCGACCAGCCCTACCGCGGCGGCTCGCAGGGCATGCTGCAGCTGCCCGCCAACCGGACCCTGACAGGGGGCCAGACGATCCTGGTCGTGAACGACCCGGCGATCTTCAAGCGCGATAACCCCAGCGTGCCCGACAGCCTCGTCCTCGACATGAGCGCGCTCGCGCCGTATGCCGAGTGGGGCAGCGGCAAGATCTCGCTCCAGAACACCAACAAGGACCTGTCGTTCAAAGAGAGCATCGCGCTGCTCGACCCGAGCGATACGATCGTCGACATGGTGCAGTATGCCTACAACAAGCCGCTAGGCCCGCCCGCGACCGGCCTGGACCCCGACAACCGGCCGATTCTGCTGACCGGGCCGAGCGTGGCCAACAACACCAGCTACGACCGCTGCCCGGCGCTCCAGGACACCAACGACAGCGGGATCGACTTCTTCGTGCATACCAAGGCCGATCTGCAGGACCAGCCGACGCCCGGCGCGCCGTGCACCGCCGTGCCGGGGATCGACCTGCGCATCTCGAAGGACGGCCCCGAGAGCGTCGAGGTTGGGCCAGGGGCGACCATCCAGTACATCATTCCCTTCAGCAACGCCGGCGCGGCCCCCGCGAGCAGCGTGACGATCACCGACACCCTGCCGAGCGGCCTGACCTGCCTCTCCGCCGCGGCCACGATCTCGTCCGGCACGATCACCCCGGCGGCCAGCTGCCCGGCCGGCGCCCCGCTCACCTGGACCGTCGGCCCCCTGGCATCCAAGGCCAGCGGCACGATCACGCTGACCGTGTCGGTCGACCCCGGCCTCGCGGCCGACCTTGAGGTCGTGAACAGCGTCGGCATCGCGAGCAGCCCGTCCGAGGTGGCCGCCAACCTGCACAACAATGTCGCGACCCACCGGCTAATCACCGCCGGCCCGCCCGACCTGGGCGTCGCGTCGACCTGGGCCGGCGTGCAGGACGCCGTCCCCGGCCAGAACTTCACCTACACAATCACCTACGGCAACTACGGTGAGGCCGACGCCTTCGACATCACGATCGCCGACCAGCTGCCCGCGCAGGTCTCGTTCGTGAGCCAGACCGCGCCGGCCGGCGTGACCTTCCAGGGCGTGGCCGGCGGCAAGCCGAGCTGGAAGATCCCGTCGCTGGCCTACCTGGAGGGCGGCACGATCGCGGTGGTGGTCCACCTGGACAACGCCGCCGTCACCGGCACGCCCAAGCAGCACAGCCTCTCGATCGCCAGCAGCCCGGCCGACCTCGCCCGCGCCGGCGAGCAGCCGGACAGCGAGACAACCTCGCTGACGGTCGCCAACCACCTGCTGTTCATCCCGCTGACGCTGCGGTAGGCCCTCACCCCCCGCCCCCTCTCCCGCTGGGAGAGGGGGCTTCTTGTGCCAATATTTACCCCCGCACCCGGCAGAAACAAGCGGAAGCATCATTCTGGCATCGGGGTGCGGTCGCTATGCGACCGCACCCCGATGCCAAGAATCTACCCCCTCCCCTGGCAGGGGAGGGGGCAGGGGGTGGGGTATCCATCAAGCGAACCACTTCGCCCGAAAAAAGAGGGGGCCGGGATCGCCCGGAGCACTCGCCGCCAGGCGAGCTACCCATTCACGATCTCGCCGCCGTTCGGGTGCAGCACCTGGCCGGACATGTACGACGAGTCGTCCGAGGCCAGGAAGACGTAGCAGTTGGCGACCTCCTCGGGCTGGCCGGCGCGCTTCATCGGCACGTCCGCCCCGAAGCTGGCCACCTTCTCCTCCGGGAACGTCGAGGGGATCAGCGGCGTCCAGATCGGGCCGGGCGCGACCGCGTTCACGCGGATGCCCTGCTCGACCAGCGACATCGACAGCGAGCGCGTGAACGCCACGATCGCGCCCTTGGTCGCCGAGTAGTCGAGCAGCTGCGGGCTGCCCTTGTAGGCCGTCACCGAGGCGGTGTTGACGATCGCGCCGCCGCGCTTCAGGTGCTTGAGCGCCGCCTTGGTCAGGTAGAACATCGCGAAGATGTTGGTGCGGAACGTGCGCTCGAGCTGCTCGGCGCTGACCTGCTCGATGCTCTCCTGCGGGTGCTGCTCGGCGGCGTTGTTCACCAGCACGTCCAGCCGGCCCAGCTCGGCGACCGCCTGGCCCACCGCATCCCGGCAGAACGCCTCGTCGCCGATGTCGCCGGCCATCAGCAGGCAGCGCCGGCCCTCCTGCTCGACCTGCCGGCGCGTCTCTTGCGCGTCGCCGTGCTCGTTCAGGTAGACGACCGCGATATCGGCGCCCTCCTTGGCGAAGGTGATCGCCACCGCGCGGCCGATGCCGCTGTCGCCGCCGGTGATCAGCGCGACCCGGCCGCGCAGCTTGCCGCTGCCGCGGTACTGCGCGTCCTCGGCGCGCGGCCGCGGCGTCATCTCGGACTCGAGGCCGGGCTGGCGATCCTGGTGCTGCGGCGGCTGATTCTGCTGCTTGGGCTGCTTCTCGCTCATGGTCTCCTTCTCCTCTCTGTAGCGTCGCAGCGCCGGCTCTGCAAGCAATATGCCGCCGCTCGCCATCGCGCAGCCGGGCGGCACAGCTCTTGCTCGCCAAAAGCGTTGGCGTAACGGGAGGTTTGGAGGGCCTCCGGCCCTCCGAGAAACCCTTACCCTACTGCGCAAGCAGAAAAGAGCCGCGCGCAGCGCGAGAAGAGAGGAGCACACGCATGCCAGCTGAGACCGAGCGAGAGCAGTTCGCCGAGGGTCAGAACCGCTACCAGGCGAGCGACCGGGTGCTGAAGACCGACGACCCCGGCAGCGGGCCGGACGGGGTCGTCCCCAACCTCAAGTCGCGCATCGTCGTGGGGGTGTTCGAGCAGCAGAGCGAGGCCGAGGCCGCGGTGCGCGACCTGGAGGCGGCCGGCTACCCGTCCGAGGATGTCTCGCTGGTGATGCAGCGCCCCGGCAGCCCGCCCGAGATCGGCACAGGCCAGACCAAGGCCGACTCGGGGATGGCCACCGGCGTGTCGGTCGGCGCGATCCTGGGCGGCATCGCCGGCCTGGCCGCCCTGGCCATCCCGGGCATCGGCGCGATCCTGGCGGCCGGCCCGATCGCCGCCGCGCTGGGCGCGATGGGCGGCGCAGCGCTCGGCGGGCTGGTCGGCGCCTTCAGCGGGCTCGGCATCCCGACCGAGGAGGCCGAGGCGTTCGACCGGGCGGTGCGCGCGGGCGGGGTGGTGGTCGCAGTGCGAGTCGCCGATCGCGACGACGAGCAGCGTGCCAGCGAGCTCATGCGCCGGCACCAGCCGCAGAAGATCGGCAGCTACAACCAGGCCCTGTAGATTGCAGATTAGGCATGGTTCTTGCGAGCCTTACAGTTCGGGGTGGGGTGTGGGGGCGGCGAAGCCGCCCCCACACCCCACCTCAAAAGTTTGGAGGGGCCGGAGGCCCCTCCAAACTTCCCCAACTGTAAAGCGGATCGCTGTCAAGCGAAACCTTGTCTTTCGAGACAATCTACAATCGGTCAGACCTCGCCGTACTCCTCCAGCAGCTCGCGCCACTCGCCGGCAAGCTCGTCGCGCCGCGCCGCGTAGTAGATGTGGTCGACGCCGCCCTCGTCGCGGTAGACCAGGTCGACCTGGCTGCGCATGGGGCGCATGTAGCCGATGTTGCCCCACCAGCGCACCTTCTCCTCGTCGATCGGCAGGTCCTGGATGGCCATGCGCGCGGCGTACTGCCGCACCGTCCCCTCCTCGATGTCCTGCAGCCGCCAGGGCGTGTTGCTGACCTCGCCGGTGCGCAGGTTGCGGAAGACGAAGCGCTGCTCGCCCTCGTCGTCCGAGAGGATGCTGACGACCTCGATCCCGGTGCGCGGCCGGCCCACCCGGATCAGGTTCAGCCAGGCATCGGTCAGCTTCTCGCTCGGGACCGAGGGGAACTCCTGCACGGTCACGCCCTCTTTGTCCTTCATCGCCAGGTCGAAGCGCGGCTCCTGGCTGAAGTCGCGCCGGATGTGCCACAGGCCGCCGCGCCCGCGCCAGCGGTAGCGCCGCTCGCCCCAGAGGGTCTCGCCCTCGAGTGCCGCGATCTCGCCATCGCCGTTGCCGTTCTCGGCCGGCGGCTCCGGCTCGTCCTCGCGGAACGCGCGCGGCTCGCTCTCGACCGTCTCGCCGATGCGCTCGCCCAGCAGCGCCTGCCAGCCCTCGCCCAACCCCCAGTCCGACACGCCGAAGAACACGTGGTCGATCACGCCGTTCGCGTCGCGGTGCACCAGGTCGTACTTAGTGCGGTTGCCCTGGCGGTAGGCCCGCCACAGGCCCAGCCGGCCGCGCCACTTGACCTGGCTCTGGATGTCGATCCGCCCATCGCGCAGGTCCTCGTAGCGGCTGATCGCGTACGACCACAGCCCCTGCGCCCGGTCGCGCGTGACGCCGGCGGTCGTGCGCAGGTCGCGCACCTCGTAGAGCCAGGCGCCCGCGCGCTTCTGCGCGCTGACGATCTCGACGCCGCTGCGCGGCAGATCGAGATCCTGGCCGTTGTCGAGCGGCGACGAGGCGCCCTCGGCCATGGCCCGCCGGCACAGCTGGATCACCTCGCCGCGGTCGGCCGGCACGGTGTCGCTCCCGCGGCGGACGTAGATCACGCCGTCGCGGCTGATGTACGGCGGGTGGTCGGGCGCGCGCACCTCCACGCGCACGAGATCGCGGCCCTCGTAGTTCATCAGCTCCATCGTCAGGTAGGGCTGCGCGGTGATCTGCTCCTGGACCTGCCGGCGCAGCTGCTCGCTGACCTGGTCGGGCCGCGCCACGCCGACGACGCCGGCGCTCTCCTGCTCGATCCCGACGATCAGCACCCCGCCGCCCATGTTGGCCAGCGCCGCCACGTCGCGCCAGAGCAGGTCGAGCGCATCGGTTCTGCCGGGGCGCAGGATCTGGCGATCGCTCGGCTGGCCCGAGCGCATCGTGTCGATCTCCCACTGCTTCTGGTCGCGCTTGGGCACGCGCACCCGGTCGAAGTCCTGCGAGGCCAGCAGCGCCTTGAGCGAGGCGTACGAGTTGTCCGGCAGCAGCAGCTCGACGTAGCGGTCGCCGATGCCGTGGCGGTGCCAGGCGTTGCCGTCGCCGGCGCTGGTGCGGCGCAGCCGGTGGGCATCTGAGCCCTGGATGCAGAACATCCGCCGGTCGTAGTGCTCGGTCTTGCCGTTGTAGAAGCCGGGCGAGGTGAACTTTTCGTGGTCGGTGTAGAAGTTCACGAACTCCAGCGCCTGGAGCGCCGGGTGCTGCGTGGCGGCGACGCGCGCCTGCCCGCTGGTGCCCATGCGCAGCGTCTCGGTGATTACGCCGTTGGGCCCGTTGGCGTGCGCGGCGATCGCCATGCCGCCGGCGCGCGTGATGATCTCGTAGGCCTCGGTCACGTGGCGCGTGTCGGGCACGGCGCAGGCGCCGCGCTTCAGCAGGTCGGGCGGCACGCCGAGCTGCAGCAGCGTCGCCTCGATCAGGCTGATCGGCCGATCGGACGCGAATAGCGCCAGGATGTGCGAGCCAAAGTGCGAGGTAAATTCAAAGCCGGGCAGAACGCAGATCTTCGCCAGCAGCCGACGGAACTCGGCCAGGCGGCGCTGCTCCTCCTCGGTCAGCCGCTGCGCGCGCTCCAGCGTCTGTAAAAAGTCGATCTCCTGCCGCATCTGCTCATAGCCATGAACAGTGTTGTGATCGGTGAATGCGATGATCTCCAGCTCGCGGCGCTCGGCCTCTTGTAGGATCTCTAGATAGGTTGCATGTGGCTCCGCATAATCTTCCGAAGCAGGCGTATGAATATGTAAATCGGCCCGAAACCAACGATGACCGTCGCGGACATCACTCCCATGAGTTAGCATGACTTTCTCGCTCCAACACGTCAATAGGCCAATTTTTGTGCCGGCCGCGCGTACGCTAACGTCTAAATCGTCGCACGCGAGCTGGCCTCTTTCTCGTAATTTTTGCGCCGCGCCAGTCTGGCGGCACACCTCCTCTCGGAAGCTCTTCGCGTCACAGATCCCGCAATACCCGCCAGCCCAGCCTGGCTCGCCCGGCCAACTCTTTTTGTGCGGCCACCAAGCGTGGGATGGTCACACGCTTATCTTTTTACGCTGAGGCCTTATGATACCCGAAAGCGCTCTATCTGGCAACGCTGGCGGTGCTTCGGGCCGCCTCGGATGCCGCTCGCCCGCCAAGCCCGCGGCCGCCTGTGGTATGATCATGCGAGTCGCCATCCCTGCCCTAGCCCTCAGCATGAGAACAAGGGAAGCGTGCGTTGAAGGGAAGATGCTCCGCATAGCGCACTGCCGCAGTCGGCAGTCGGCAGTCGGGAGCAAGACGGATCGCAGCACGAGGAATTACCGTATGCAACCAGAGCCCGAACAGATCGGCGAGCTGATCTACCAGCCCAGCGCCGACTACCCGTACCCCTTTCCAGTCGAGCGGCCGCCGCACTACTGGATGACCGAGCAGACCGGCCGGCTGGCCGCGGCGGTCGAGTCGTACCTCGACGGCGAGCCGCTCGCGGCCGAGTCGCTCCGGCTGATCAAGGAGTACCTGCGCCAGTACCTCGAGCGCGCCGTGCTCGTCGGCCAGGCCGACCGCGGCGCGCTGCTGCGCAAGGCCGCCGCGCTGCGCAGCCAGCGCGAGATCGAGCGCTTCGCCGAGGAGATCGCCGAGTTCGGCGTCGAGCCGCTCTAAGCGATCTATCGACGGCTCCCCTTTTCAGGCGCTGCGCCCCCGGCCCTCCGCCTGGTCAGCTTGTCAGCTTGTCAGCTTGTCTCCGGGGCGCTGCGCCCCCGGCCCCCCGCCGGCAAGTGATGCCGTACCAGCTGCACGCATCGTGGCGCATGCCCAGCACCATTCCCAGCGGGGCGGAATACAACGCGCTACGCTCGCCAGGCTTTGGTCGTTGGTCGTTGGTCGTTGGTCGTTGGTCTACCGTCCTTCACCCGGTCACCCGGTCACCTGGTCAGCTTGTCAGCTTGTCAGCTTGTCTCCGGGGCGCTGCGCCCCCGGCCCCCCGCCCGGGGGAACCCACGCCGGTTCCCCCGGCCCCCCTCCGGCAAAAGATGTCGTCTCGATTGCAACACTAGTGGCGCATGCCTATCAACATTCCTACCGGACGGGTTGCTACCCGCTGCGCCTGGATTCAGCCGGGCATGCACCACCGGCGCTGAATGTGAGGTAGCATTCTTTGCAGGGGGTCTGGGGGCGGGCTCCGCCCCCAGCGGGGGGCGTGGGGGGCGGAGCCCGCCCACGATCACCCACACGCTGTTGGTACGAATTGGATCGGAGGGCGCAGCCCTTGCAAGGGGTCGGGGACGCGCAGCCCCCCGCAGACCACCGGTTGACAGAAGCACCTTCCCAGGCTACAATGACGCACGTCGGATCGTCGGCGGGGCGTAGCGCAGTCTGGTAGCGCACCTGAATGGGGTTCAGGAGGTCGCTGGTTCGAATCCAGTCGCCCCGACCAGATCTGTAAAGCTGAAAGCGGCGTGTACGGCCATCGGCCATACACGCCGCTTCTGCGTCCCCCGCGGCGCCCGCCGCGCTCGGCGCCGCCGCGATGGTTGCATCCTGGGTTTTTCCGTGATACAATCGCCTCCGTGTGCCATGACGCACCATCGCGTCACGCCCATCCCCTTGCAGTGCCTTGACGCTTGCGATATAATAGCCCCGTAGCTTTACACATTATACAGCACTACTCTGCCTTCGGGAAAACAAGGCACACTTCCATCCGTAAAATATTACACTTCAAGCCCCAGCTGCGCTGCTCCGGCGGCGGGAGGACCGAAATGGCAAGCATGAGCCTGCAAGCGGCCTACGATCAAGCACGGCAGTCGCTCGAAAGCAATGACCTCGACCGTGCGATTGGGCTCGCCCAGCATATCCTCGACGCGTACCCCGACAACCTCGAGGCCTATCGCATTCTCGGCGAGGCCTACCTGGCGAACCGCCAGCTCGACCGCGCGCAGGAGTCGTTCGAGCGCGTGCTCCGCTCGGACCCCGAGAATATCCCCGCGCACGTCGGCCTGGGCATCACCTGCGAGCGCCGCAACCAGCTCGACCGCGCGATTGCCGAGTTCGAGCAGGCCCTCGAGATCAAGCCGGATATGACCGAGCTGCGCAGCCAGCTCCTGCGCCTCTACACCGAGGGCTGGGGCAGCGAGAACGCCCAGCTGCGCCTCAGCCGCGCCGGCCTGGCCCGCCTGTACGCGAAGGGCCATATGCTGCCCCAGGCGATCTCCGAGTTCCGCCAGGTGCTCGCCGATCAGCCCGGCCGCCACGACGCGATGGTCGCGCTGGCCGAGTCGCTCTGGCGCGATGGGCAGGACGAGGAGGCGATCGACCTCGGCCGCACGATCATTGCCGAGCGGCCCGAGTCGCTCAAGGCTAACTTGCTGCTCGGCTACCTGCTGATGACCGGCGGCCAGCCCGAGGGCGAGCGCTACTGGCAGGCCGCCTGGCGGATGGACCCGTACCAGGCCGTCGCGCAGGCGCTGTTCGAGACGCTGCCGCAGGTGCGCGATTCCGAGCCGACGATCGAGGAGTGGGACGAGGCCGCCTGGCGCAGCCGCCGCGCGGCCGAGCAGCAGGAGCAGCTCGACGCCACGCGGCCGATGGAGGCGATCACGCCGGCTGGCATCGCCGCAGGCACGCTTGGCGCCGAGCGGCCGCGCGCCGCGCGCCCGCTGCCCGCCCCGGTCGTCCCGGCCGCGGATGCCGACGATTTCCTGGCCAGCTTGCTGTCGCTCGAGTCGCCCCCGCTGCCGCCCCCGCCGATCGTGCCGGTCGATCTCTCCAGCGAGAACCTCGACCTCGGCATCGATATGCAGCCCTTCTCGCTCGACGATCTGACCGGCGGCGCGCCCGCCCCGCAGCCGACCGCCGCTGCCGCAGAGCCGGCGCAGGCCGCCACTGACCAGGCCGAGCCGGACATGACCCCCTTCTCGCTGGCCGACCTGGGCCTCTCCGACGAGGAGATCGCCGCCATCGATCTGCCGAGCGCGGCCCCCGCCGCGCAGCAGCCGCCCAGCGCGGAAGAGCCCACGATGACGCCCTTCTCGCTGGCCGACCTGGGCCTCTCCGACGAGGAGATCGCCGGTCTCGACCTGGGCGCCAGCACACCCCAGCAGGACACAACCAGGCCGATCGAGGCGCTTCCGAGCGATGATATGTCGGACCTGACGCCCTTCTCGCTGGCAGACCTGGGCCTCTCGCCCGAGGAGATCGCCGGCATTGACATGGGCGCCGCCGCGCCCCGGCAGGAGGCGCCCCGGCAGGAGGACGCGCCCCCGAGCGACGAGGTGTCGGACCTGACGCCCTTCTCGCTGGCCGACCTGGGCCTCTCGCCCGAGGAGATCGCCGGCCTGGAGAGCCTGCAGCCCGACAGCACACCGCCCGCGCCGCGCTCGTACGATACGCAGGTCTTCCCGCGCGACCTGGTGCCGCCCGCCCCGCCGGCGGAGGACCTGTCGGACCTGAACGACTTGCCGATCGACCTGCAGCCCTTCTCGATCGACGAGCTGGATCTCGGATCGGATAGCTCGACCGCCGGCATGGGCGACCTGCCGACCTCCCTGCAGCCCTTCTCGCTCGACGAGCCGCCCCAGCCGCCCGCGCCGCGCCCGCGCGTCTCGGGTTTCCCAGGGCCGGAGAGCACCGAAAACGAGAACGTCGCCGAGGATGAGGATTTCGCCTCCGAAAACCGCGGCTTCAGCTGGCAGCAGGCATCGCAGAAGCCGCAGCCCGACTTCGCCAAGACGCGGCGCGACGAGTCGCTGAGCGCCGAGGCGTCGATCTTTGCCAAGCTCAAGCACCAGCACCTCAACACGCCCGGCCCGCGCGAGCCCGAGCCGCTGCCGCCCGTCTCGGTCGGCGACAACGAGCATCTGGGCCTGTTCTCGCTGGACAACGTGCCGCTGCGCGAGGAGGCGGAGACGCCGGCCCAGCAATCGCCCGAGGCCGCCGCGCCCGAGATCGAAAATCTCGAGGACGCGCTCGCCGCCGGCCAGGTCCAGCCGTTCTCGCTGGCCGACCTCGGCCTCTCGCCCGAGGAGATCGCCGCGCTTGAGGCCGGCTCGCCTCCCACCCCGCCCGCGCCCGCCGCGCCCGAGATCGAAAATCTCGAGGACGCGCTCGCCACCGGCCAGGTCCAGCCGTTCTCGCTGGCCGACCTCGGCCTCTCGCCCGAGGAGATCGCCGCGCTTGAGGCCGGCTCGCCTCCCACCCCGCCCGCGCCCGAGATCGAAAATCTGGAGGACGCGCTCGCCGCCGGCCAGGTCCAGCCGTTCTCGCTGGCCGACCTCGGCCTCTCCGAGGAGGAGATCGCCGCGCTCGGCATAGGCGAGCCGCCGGCCGAGCCGCAGCCGCCGATCGCCGCCGAGCCGCAGGCGGCCGCGCCGGGCATGACCAAAGAGCCTGCGCCCAGCGAGGAAGAGTCGCTGCTGATTAGCGACCTGAAGCCGTTCTCGCTGGCCGACCTGGGCCTCTCCGACGAGGAGATCGGCGCGCTCGGCCTCGGGGCCGTCGAGCCGGAGGACGACGGCGGTGAGGTCGGCCTTGGCCTGACCGAGGAGGAGCTCGAAGGGCTTGACGGCGGCGATCTCCAGTGGGGCCAGTCGCCGCCCGCGCAGACGCCTGTGCCGCCACGAGCTGATCTCGCGCCACAGACGACCAGCGGCGATCTCGTGCTCGACCGCCTGATGGCGCTTGGCCGCCAGCAGGGCTACGTCGATATCTCCGACATCATGGCCAACTTCGAAGACCCCGAGGCCGAGACGGCGCGCATCGAGGCGATCGGCCAGCAGCTGCACGCAGCCAGCATCGAGATCCGCGACGGCGACGAGATCATTGATATGGACGCCGACTACGAAGAGGGGCCGGCCACCGAGGAGTCGCCTGCCTGGGAGGCGCAGCCGGACACGCCCGAGCCGCGCCCGGCTGCACCGACGCGCGACCTGGACCTGGCCCCCGACGAGGCCGGACGGGAGGCACCCGGCGAGCCCGCGACGATGGGCGATCTGTCCGATACCAGGCCGTTCTCGCTCAGCGAGCTGGGCCTCTCGGATGAGGAGATCAACTCGCTCGGCCTGGGCGACATCTCCGTGCCCGAGCAGCCGGCCGAGGCCGCCGCGCCCGAGTCGCCGTCCGACGAGCCTGACATGACCCCGTTCTCGCTCAGCGAGCTGGGCCTCTCCGACGACGAGATCGCCGCGCTCGGCCTCGGCCAGCCGTCGCCGCAGCTCGAAGCGCCGGATATGACGCCGTTCTCGCTGAGCGAGCTGGGCCTCTCGGATGAGGAGATCAACTCGCTCGGCCTGGGCGACATCTCCGTGCCCGAGCAGCCGGGCGAGGCCGCCGCGCCCGAGTCGTCGTCCGACGAGCCCGACATGACCCCGTTCTCGCTGAGCGAGCTGGGCCTCTCCGACGACGAGATCGCCGCGCTCGGCCTCAGCGAGCCGGCATCGTCGG
Source organism: Candidatus Ribeiella danica (assembly GCA_016717335.1). Classification (GTDB taxonomy): domain Bacteria; phylum Chloroflexota; class Chloroflexia; order Chloroflexales; family Roseiflexaceae; genus Ribeiella; species Ribeiella danica. The sequence continues at coordinate 1,745,069 of JADKFS010000001.1, read as the reverse complement.
GACTGCCCGAGGATATCGTCACGCTTGGCCTAAACGAGCCGGCGCCGCCGAGCGCTCCCGCCACCCCACCGCCGGCGGCAGAGCAGCCACCCCAGGTGGAGCAGGCCGCGCCGCCGCCCCCGCTTGCGCCGGTCGAGCCCCCGGCCCGGCAGGCCGCCAAGCCGCCCGAGCCGGCCCGGCCGCGCGCGAACGATCGGGCGGCCGAGCGCGCCGCCGAGGCGGCCCGCGTGACCAACACCGGCAACGACGTGCTCGACGCCTTCCTGCGCCAGCTGGATATCGAGCCTGAGAACGATGTCCTGCGCCTCTCGGTCGCGCGGGTCAGCGGCCAGATCGGGCAGCTCGACCTCGCGCTTCGGCAGTACAAGCTCCTGATCAAGCAGAGCCGGCTGCTCGAAGACGTGGTCGACGAGCTGCATGATCTGATCGCGTACAACGACGACCGACAGTCGCTCCAGCGCCTCCACCGTGCGCTCGGCGACGCATACTCCAAGCAGGGCCGCCTGCGCGAAGCCGTGGACGAGTACTGCTGGAGAATGTAGCTGGCCCGCCGCTGGGATCGTGCTGGGGCGTGGGGGAGGCGAAAAGCCTCCCCCACGCCCGCCACCCGGCAGAATATCGTGCGAGCCGGTAGCTGGGCGGTCGGCTGCTCGTGTGCCGCATGCTAGCAAGTGATCTCCACCAAAGGAAAGGCAGAAACGATGCGACGGATCGTCGAAGACTTGATCCGAGTGGATGGTGTCATCGGCAGCCTGCTCGTCGGAAAAGACGGGCTGGTCGTCGCCAGCACACTTATGGACGAGGAAGACGCCGAGATTCTCGGCGCGATGTCTGCCGCGGTGTTCGGCGAGATCGATAAGGCGACCAAGCGGATCGGCGTGGGCATGCTGCTGGACTCGATCATCGATGCCGAGCAGGGCTCGATCCTGATGCTCGAGGCGAAAGAGCTGATCCTGGTCGTGATCACACAGCGTATGGTCAACCTCGGGCTGGTGAAGATGGAGATGCGCCGCGCCTCCAAGCGGATCAGCGAGGCTGTGCCGATCTAGATCCAGCACATTCCAAGCGCCTGTTTGAAACAAAACGGTTGGCTCGCCACACGGACTCGGCGCGGGGGTAGAGCTGCCTGGCGCGCCGAGCCTCCCCCGCAACAGCGCTGTGGCGGACCACCCGATCCTGGCTGCGATCGGGCAAGCTTTTCACACGAATGCCACTCAGAAAGGAGTTCTGTCGAACAACATGGAGCGATCACTGATCATTTTGAAGCCCGACGCTGTGCAGCGTGGGCTGATCGGCCCGATATTGACGCGGCTGGAGCGGCGCGGGCTGAAGCTGGCCGGGCTCAAGCTGATTCGAATCGACGACGCGCTCGCGCGGCGCCACTATGCGGTGCACGAAGGGAAGCCCTTTTTCGCCGGCCTGGTCGAGTATATTACATCCGGGCCGGTCGTCGTCGCAGTCGTGACGGGCAAGAGCGTGATCGCAATCGTGCGCAATACGGTCGGCGCCACGAATCCCGCTCAGGCGGCGCCGGGGACCATCCGCGGCGATTTCGCGGTGGAGATCGGGCGCAACCTGATCCACGCCTCGGATTCGCCCGAAAACGGCGAGAAAGAGGTTGCGCTGTTCTTCCAGGAGCACGAGCTGGTCCAGTTCGTGCGCAGCGCCGATCCGTGGATCTACGAGTGACCGCGCGCCAGATCGTCAGTGGGGGCTCAGGGGCGGCATTGCCGCCCCTGAGCCCTTTTCACGCGTGGGCCTTTTGCGAAGCGGGCAGACAAAACCCCCGCCCCGATCGGGGCGGGGGTTTTGTTTTGCGCCTGGCGCCTACGGCGTCGGCGTCTCAGTCGGTGGCGGCACGTTGGTGGGCGTGTCGGTGGGCGGCGGCACGTCGGTGGGCGTGTCGGTGGGCGGCGGCACGTCGGTCGGCGTGTCGGTAGGCGGCGGCACGTTGGTGGGCGTGTCGGTGGGCGGCGGCACGTCGGTCGGCGTCGCTGTCGGCGGCACATCGGTCGGTGTCGGGGTCGCGCGCGGCGAACGTGTGGTCGCCGGCAGCGTCGGCGGCGGCGGCTCGGTCGGCTGCTCGGTCACCGGCACGGGCGTCGCCGTCGGCACCGGCGTGTCGGTGGGCGGCACCGGCGTGTCGGTGGGCGGCACCGGCGTGTCGGTGGGCGGCACCGGCGTGTCGGTCGGTCCACCGGTCGGCGGCACGACCGTGGATGTCAGCACTGTCCCCGCGCTTGCGGTAGGCGTGATGCCGGACTGATCCACCGGCGGCGTGACCGTGGCGGTCGACCCAATCGGCACTGGCGTCGCGGTCCCCGGCAGGCTCGGCTCGCTGGTCGGCGTCACCGTCAGACTGATCGCCGTGTTCCCAGGGCTCGCCGTCGCCGTCGGGTTGTCGACCCCACCGCCCGGCGCGCCGCCGCTACCGGGGGATGTGCTCGGGGTCGGCGCCTCTGTGGGCACGCCGCCGGTGGAGAGCTCGCTTTCTTCAGGGATCTCCAGGGCGATGGCGTCGACCCGCGCGCTGGCCTGGCTGAGGTCAGGCGCGGCCAGCGGGGCGACCGTCGAGGCCTGGTCGATCGTCGTCTGCGCCTCGGTGAGCAGCTGAGAGAGGTCGCCGGCCACGTTCACGCCAGGGGCGCGCCGATCTTCGGCGATCGCGCCCTGGACGCTGTCGAGCAGGCTGTTGACCGTCTCCAGCACCAGGGCCGAGTCGACCGTATTGGGCGTGTTCACCAGCGAGTGCAGCTCATCCAGGCGGCGGCCGGCGTACTCCACCTGCAGCCGGGCGCGCTGCCCGGCATCGGTGGCGAGCACCAGCGAGATATTCTCACGCGCCCGCTTCCACGGGTAGAGCGTATCGCCGGGTATGCTCTGGGCCGAGACCGTATCGACCGCGCCGGTCATCGCGACGACGACGGCGATGGCGATAGCGGCGCGCCGCATTGTGATCGGGCGGGCGGCGGCCTTGCGGCGTGCGGCGCGCGGGGCCAGATGCTCGGCGATCGCCGCGAACTCGCGCGCGCCGGTGGACAGCCAAGCCTCCAGATCGGGCGGCAGCGCGGTCGTGGCCTCGGCGCGCAGCAGCGCGCCGGCCTGCAGCAGCGGCCTCAAGTTATCGGCCTGCTGGGGGTGCTCGGCCAGGGCGCGCCCGATCGAATCGCCGGAGCGCACGCGCGCCAGCCCACGGTCGAGCACATCGGCGAGCGTTGGCTGCTCCGGCGCGGCCGCGCGTCGGGGCCGGCGGGCGTAGCGCGGCGCCATCTGCTCGGCGAGCGCGGCGAACTCGCGCGCCCCGTCGGAGAGCCAATCCTCAAGCTCAGATGGAAGCGGCGTCGCCGCCTGCAGACGCACGAGGGAGCCGACACGCAGCAGCGGCTCGAGCGCAGGCGCGTGCTGGGGGTAATTGGTGAGGCAAGCCTCCACACTCTCCCCAGCTTTGAGCCGCACAAGGGCCTGGTCAAGGCTCTCGGGCAGGCCCTCTGATAAGCTGCGTTCCTCGATCTGCATGAGCAGAGCTTCCTAACCTATCGTTGATTCGATCCGGGTAGATCGTCGCTCTCCAGCGAGCGAGTTTTAATCGACTCGTCCCAGCCGCTCCAGCTGTCGCCGCTCGCCCCGTACTCCTTCGACAGCAGTGTCTCGCGCCCCTCGCGCACCAGGATCTGCTGAAGCGACTGGAGCGCGCGGTGCTGGAGCGCCTTCACCGCCCCCTCGGTCCTTCCGATCGTCGTGGCGATCTCATTGTTCGTCATGTCGGCAAAGAACTTCAGCGTCAGCACCTGCTGCTGGTCCTGCGTCAGCTGGCTGATCGCCTGCTGAAGCGAGACGCGGTCGTAGATCGACAGCACCGCCTCCTGGCCGCGCGGGTCGACGACCTCGATACTATCGTCCAGTGGGGTCGAGATCGCGCGCTTGCGGCGAGCCTGCCCGATCAGCACATTGTTGGCGATCGTATACAGCCAGCCAAGGAACGATTTCTCGCCACGGTACTCGAAGCCGCCGATGCCTTTGATGACTCGGACGAACACCTCCTGGGTCAGATCTTGGGCGCCCTCCTGATCGCGCAGTCGCGCGTACAAGTAGCGCAGGATCAGCCCTGCATACTTGGCGTAGAGCTCGCCGAAGGCGCCCGGGTCACCCAGCTGTGCCTGCGCGATGACCTTCGGCAGCTCCAGGTCTAGTTCACTGACCATATCACTCTCGACGTCTGTGCGCGTCGCCGGTTGAGACGGAGCCGTGCGCTGTGATAGGTCACTACCTATACCAACGCTGCGACTCGCGCAATAGATACGCGCCCAAAACGACAATAGATAAAACTTCGTTAATTGGCTTTCGACGGTCTGCTTGTTCCATTATAGCTGAACGCACGCGATAACGTAAGGTAAGAGGTGGTTAAGATCGTGTTACAGTCACCTGATTTTCTGCTCATCCCCCTGGCCGCACTGCTGGGTTCTTTCGGGGCGCTGCGCCCCGGCCCCCCTCCGGCAAGAAATGCTGCCCCAGTTTCAATGCCAATGGCTCATGCCTAACACTATGCCCACGAGGGCAGGTTACAACCTGCTGCGTGTGGATTCCGCCGGGCATGCACGTCAAGCCTTGCAAACGAGGGTGGATTACTTTTGGGGTCCAGGGGCGAAGCCCCGGCGGGGGGGTGGCGGGGGTGGCGGCCCACCCCCGCCCGCGCGCCGCGTAGGCGAGCTGGACTGAGGTAGAGATACCTGCGGGGGCACGGGCGGGCAGTCCACGCGGGGGCACGGGGCGGGCAGCCCACGCGGGGAACGGGGGCGCGCAGCCCCGGCAAAACAAACACCAATCACTCTTCGATCAAGAAGAACGGGTTGCGGATATGCTCATCGCCGTAGGCCGGCATCCAGGGGTTGTAGTGCGTGCCCGTGATGTAGAAGAGCTTGTTCGGCTTGTCGTAGACCAGGCGCACTTTTGAGCCGTCGGGGAAGTCGCTCGGCCCGGCGTAGAATTTCAGGAAGTACGAGTTCCGGTTCGGCAGCTCGAAGTTGTGATTCCGATAGACCGGGTCATCCGGCTCGATCATATCACGGCCGTTGTTGCGAATATCTCCGATGACCTTGCCTAATTCAGCCACGTGGTTTGTCAGCTTTGCGAGGCTGACGGCGTAGATCGTGCCGCTCGCGCCGCTGCCCACAGCCTTGGGCTGCTCGTTCGATCCCACCCGGCAGCCGTCAAGAATTGAGGTGTTGGTGCTGACCTTCGACGCCTTCGCGCGGGCGGTCTTGTCCTCCGCCGCGAAGGGGACGTTGATCTCGATCAGGTGCGTCCTCAGCACGTCGGCGGAGTATCGCTTGATCAGCGCGGCCCACAGCCGCACGTAGTCATTGTGGTTCATGTAGGTGCAGTCGAGGACAATGCCGATCCGCGCGTTGGGGTCATCGACCATCAGTCCGGTCTTTCGATCCAGCCGCCCTGGTTTGTACCGGTCATTCAGCTTGCCCGAAATGCCCGTCATGATCTCGTCGGTGCTCACTCGGCCGTGCGAGACCGGCGACTTTTGGTCCCAGGGCATGCCCGCGTTATCGAAATACTCGACGTGCGGGTCCTCCGAGCGGACGATGTTCGAGAAGCGATCCGGGTATGCTCGCTTGAGCGCAACCGCGGTCAGGCCCTCCTGCATGCCTTTGGGCTGGCTGCCCTTGGGGTCGATCATGCTTGTGACCAGCTGCGACTCCGCCTTGCCGAAGCCCTTCGGCGCGTAGGTCGCCCGCGCGCCTTGTCCTTCCTCGGTCTCGTTCTCCGGGTAGAAGTCGTAGTGCAGATCCGGGCGCAGGCCCGGCCCGCCCATGCGAAACGTGCTGCCCTCGGCCAGCTGGAACAGGTGCACCAGGCGGGCGCGCGCGAGCCGCACATCCTCGGTGACGAAGCGGTATATCGCGATCTTGGCGGCCTCGCTCTTGTCTTCCTGCAGCGCATCCGCCTCGGCGCCGGGCGCGACCATCCGCTTCATCTTGTCCTCGATCGTGTCGAGCCTTTCCAGCAGCCCGGGGATGTCCAGCTTCGGCGCGCCGGCGCCCTGGTTATATGCCACAGCAGCATCCCGCGCGCTCATGAGGCTGTCGAGCCACGCCTTCTTTTCTGAGGTGGCCTTTTTCGGCATGCCGGCGCGAACGAACTCCCACCAGCCCATCGGCAGCACAATATCGCCGGCTTTGGCGGCCCAGCGCTGCATCTCAAGCGCGTGGCGCGCGCTGCTCAGCGCCCTTTCGAGCGCGTCGAAGGCCGCCGCGGTCGCGCCCGAGTCGGGCGCTTTCTTGCGCTCCTCCAGGTAGGTCGCGGCCTTCTCCTGGTACCCAAACTGGTCGGCCTGGTCGAGCTGCGCGAGCGGCTTGGTCAGCTGGGCGAGCGTCTTCTCGTCGTACTGCCGAACCTTCTCCGCGCGGGATTTTGCGGCCAGGACCGTCCTGGTCTTGGGGCCGAGCCCGGCGACATCGCCCTGCGAGACGATCGCGACGATGCTGGCGTCGATCTCGGCGTCGCTGAGGTGCTGGGACAGCCACTGGCGAGTATTCGCAATAAACGCCTGGCGCTGGATGTCGGTGGGCTTGGCCTGGTGCGCTGCGATGTACAGCGCCTCGTAGAGGCAGTTCCCGTCCGGCTTGGTCTTGAGCTGCTCGTCGCGCTCGCCGCCCTCCGGCTGGCCGGCAAGCGCCCCGCGAACCGCCACGTAGTGATCGCCGAGGTGCAGCAGGTCGATGCCGTGGTTCTGGCCGCCGGCCGGGCCGATCGTGATCACGCGCTGGTAGCGGCCCCTGGCGTCGATGCGAAAAATGCTCACGCGCAGGTTCAAGTTCTCGGCCACGCGGTTCGCCTCGGCCAGCCCACCCCAGGCGACCGAGTTGGCAACATCGTCGCGGTAGGCTTGGCGATCGGCCGGGGCGATCACGATCTGCGCCCGCTGCCCCTCGACGACCGCGCCGATCTTCTGCTTCGGATCGAGCGCCTTCAGGCGGATGGTGTACTCCGCGACGACGCCGCGGTACAGCACGATATCCTCGCCGCGCTGCAGTGTCTGGAGCAGTATTTGCGCATCCTGAAGCTTCGCGGCGATCGACTTGACGAGCGACGCGTCCAGCGGCTGCTTGCTCTTCTGGCTGAGCTCCAGCGCCTCCAGCTCGTCATTGATCGTATAGATGTCCTCGATATTGTCGAGCGCCGGCGTGCTCTTCTTCAGCGCCTGGTCGAACTGCTCGCCGAGCTTCACGCTTTTCTCGGTGCGGATACGCTCGCGGTAGATCGCGCGCTGGCCGGGCGTCATTTTGGCCACGTCGAGGGCATCATCCTCATCGGCCTTCGCCTCGCGCAGCTTGCCCGTCTTCTTATCCTCGACGAGGCGCAGCCGCTGGATCACGGCCGCGTACCCAGGCGGCGCTGCCGGGGGGAGCGGCCGGCGGGCCGCGAGCGCGCGCTGCACCTGCCGATTGCCGGCTGCGCGCTGGAGCGCGAGAATATCGGCCGGGCGCGGGGCCGGCAGCGGCGAGCCAACCAGACGTTGGGCGGGGCCTGCCGCCGGCTCGCCGTGGCGCTCGACCTCCGGCGATGGCGGGGCGGGAAGCGCCGGCTGCTGCAACCTGCGGCGGGAGGATGCGGCCTGCCGCCGCGGTCTCGTCGTCATAGCTCGCGCCTATTCTCCCCGGCAGCGCAGCAGGCGGCAGGGGCGGGGCAGAGGCTGCGCAGAGAACGCCAAGCTGGCGCTCCGGCTTCTTCGTTCGATCTCGATAGTGTGGTGAATGCCAGTATAGGCGATGCAGGGCGGGGAGTCAATCGGGCTTCGCTACGCTGCTTCTCCGGGGCGCTGCGCGTTGGCCCCCCGGCACCCAGCGGGTACCCCGGGAGCCCGCGCCGGTTCGTGTCGCTGCCGCCAGGTGTTCGCCCGGAGCTCCTCAGCCGCCGGCTGCGAGCGGCAGGCGCACCGTGAAGGTGCTGCCCTGGCCCTCCACGCTCGCGACGCTGATCGTCCCGCCGTGCTGCACGACGATCTGGCGCGCGCTGGCGAGGCCGATGCCGGTCCCGCCGATCTTGCCCGCCACGTTGCCCCCGCGGTGAAAGCGGTCGAAGATCCGCGGCAGATCGTCGGCCGGGATACCCATCCCGCGGTCCCGCACCGTCAGCACGGCCCAGTCGCCGCCGTCCCGCTCGCGCGCGACCGCGACGACGACCTCGCCGCCGCCGGGGCTGTACTTGATCGCGTTCGAGAGCAGGTTGTCGAGCAGCCGCTCCAGGCGCACGCCGTCGACGTGACAGATCAGCTCGGGCGCGGCGGCCTCGACCAGGATCGCGTGCAGCGAGGTGGACTGCTGCCGCTCGGCGGCCACGCGGCGCGCCAGCGCGACCAGGTCGATCGGCTGGCGGTCGAGGTCGAGCGCCTGGGCCACCTGCAGGCGCGCCAGGTCCAGCAGCTCGCCGATCAGCCGGTTCATCTTGGTCGTCTCGCCGTTGATCCGCACCAGGCCGGCGGTGGCCTGCTCGACATCCAGCGTGCCGGCGCGCGCGGCCCGTCGCAGCAGCAGCTCGGCCTGGCTCTTGATCACCTGCAGCGGGTTCTGCAGGTCGTGCGAGACGATCGAGAGCAGGTCGTCGCGGGCGCGCACGGCCGAGCGCGCCTCGGAGTAGAGCCGCGCGTTGTCGATCGCGACCGCCGCGCGGCGGGCCAGCTCCTCGGCCAGCGCCACGTCGGCCGGGCCGTAGCGCCAGTCCGACTCGGCCACGGCCAGGGTCATCGCCCCGAGGACGTGCTCGCGGGCGCGCAGCGGCACGATCAGGAAGGCCGCCGGCGCCAGCTCGCGCACGATCCGCAGGTGCTCGTCGTCGTACGCCGAGGCGACCAGCATCGAGTCCGGCACCTCGGCCGCGACCGCCAGCTTGCCCGAGCGCAGCGCCTGGACGACCGGGCTGGCGCCGGCGCGGGTGGGCGGGTAGCTGAGCAGCCGCTGCAGCAGCGCTCGCTTGTCCGGGTCGGCGTGCGATCCGGCGACGCGCCGGATCGCGCCGTCGGCGTCGATCACATCGATCACGCACCAGTCGGCTAGCACCGGCACGGCCAGCCGCGCGACGGTCGAGAGGGTCGTCTGGTAGTCGAGCGAGGAGATCAGCGCGGTGCTGGCCTCGGCCAGGAACGCCAGGCGTGCCTGGGCGGCCTCGACCGCCGCGCGCGCGGCGCGCTCGGCCTCGTACAGGCGCGCGCGGTCGAGCGCCTGGGCGCACTGGCGCGCCAGCGCGAGCATGAAGTCGCGCTCGGGCGCGCTGAACCGGCGCTGCTCGGCGAAGCTCAGGCCCATCCCGCCGATCACCCGCCCGTCGACGATCAGCGGGAGCGAGGCCCAGGCCCGGTGCTGGGTGGCGACCGCCGCGAGCCTGGGGTAGCGCGATGTGCGATCCTCGCTCGTCTCGACCAGCACCACCTCGCCGGAGCGCACGCTGTCGGTCAGCGGGACGGCGGCGGAGATCGGGAAGCGCCGCCAGGACTCGAGCAGCTTCGCCTCGTACCCGACCGAGGCGATCACCTCCAGGCCGGCGCCGTCCGGCGAGAGCAGCGACACCAGGCCCGCGCTCGCCTCAAGCGCGGCCGCGCTCTGCTCGACGACCACCTGCGCGGCCTGGCCGGGCGTGAGCGACTCGGCCAGCGCGGCGGTGACGGACTGCAGCCGCGCGGTGCGATCGGCGGCGGCCTCGGCCGCGGCGCGGGCGTGCTGCTCGGCCTCGTACAGCCGCGCGTTGTCGATCGCCAGGGCCGCGCGGCGGGCCAGCTCCTCGGCCAGCACCAGGTCGTTGGGGTCGTAGCGCCGACCCGAGGTCGTGATGCCCAGCGAGAGCGCGCCGAGCATGCGCCCGCGGGCGACCAGCGGGACGATCATCGCCGACTGGACGTTCATCTTGCGCATCAGCTCAAGCGACTCGGAGCCGCGCGCCGCCGACCCCTCGTCGTCGGGCATCTCGGGGAGCAGCTGCGACCGGCCGCTTGCGATGACGTGCATGGCCGGGATCGGGCTCGCCTGGTCGACCGGGTAGTGCCGCTCGATCTCGCGCCCGACCGTCACGGCGGCGCCGGCGACCGCGATCAGCCTGCGCACCGCGCCGTCGGGCCGCACGATGTCCACCACGCACTGGTCGGCGATCGTCGGCACGGCCAGCCGCGCCACGTTCGACAGGGTGGCCTCGTAGTCGAGCGAGCTGCCGATCAGGGCGCTCGCCTCAGCCAGAAACGCCAGCCCGCGCTGGTCCTGCAGGCCGGCCTGCGCCGCCGTGCTGGGGCCCTGCGGTGGCGGGGGGCCGGCGCCCGGCTCACCCTCCAGATCGTCTTCGATAGTCATCGCGAGCGCTCCTTTGCGGCCGGGATGTCGCGCAGGCCGCTGGCGAGCGGCAGGCAGACGGTGAACAAGCTGCCGTGGCCCTCATGGCTGTCGACCGTGATCTCGCCGCCGTGCAGATGCACGATCTCCTTGACGACGAACAGGCCGATGCCCATGCCGCTGATCTGCTGCTCCTCGGCGTTGGGCGCGCGGTAGAACCGGCTGAACAGCCGCGGGAGCGCGGTCGCCGGGATGCCGATGCCGTGGTCGCGCACGCTCACACATGCAGTGTCGTCGCGGCGCTCTGCGCGGACGCTCACCTGGCCGCCGCTCGGGCTATACTTGATCGCATTCTGGATGAGGTTCTGCAGCACCTGCTCCAGCCGCAGCTCGTCGCCGACGACCACGAGCGGCTCGTCCGTGCCGTCGAAGGCCAGCGCGTGCTGATCGATCATCTGCTGGCCCTCTTCGACCAGCCGCCGCGCGAGCGCGCCGAGGTCGAGCGCGCCGCGCTCGATGCTGAGCTGGCCGCTCTCGATCCGCGAGAGGTCGAGCAGCGCGCCGACCAGCCGGTTGAGCCGGCCGGCCTGCTCGCCGGCGATCCGCAGGGCGCGCAGGTCGCGCTCGGCCAGGCTGCCGTCGCGGCTGGCGCGCCGCCACAGCAGGTCGACGTAGCCCATCAGCGAGGTCAGCGGCGTCTTCAGCTCGTGCGAGGCGATCGAGAGGAACTGGTCGCGGGCGCGGATCGCCTCCTGGGCCTCGCGGTAGAGCTGCGCGTTGTCGATCGCAATCGCCGCGCGGGCTGCCAGCTCCTCGGCCAGCGCCAGGTCCTCCGGCCCGTAGCGCCGCCCCGACTCGGTCGCCACCAGGGTGAGCGCGCCGATCGCGCGCCCGCGCACCTGCAGCGGCAGCACCATCGCCGAGCGATAGCCGACCGCCTGCAGCAGCCGCAGCTCCTCGGCGTCGTGCGCGACGGCCTCCAGCAGCGCGTCGGAGATCTCCGGGTAGATCTCCGGACGGCCGGTGCGCAGCACCTGCGGCGCCCCGGCTGGCGCCGCCAGATCGATCGGGTAGCGCTCGCGCAGCTCGCGCGCCCAGCGGGCCTTGTCGGGGTCGACGTGGCTGATCGCCAGGAGCTGCAGCACGCCCTGCTCGTCCAGCATATCGACGGTGCACCAGTCGGCGACCGCGGGCACCGCCAGCTGGGCCATGCGCTCCATGGTCGTCGTGTAGTCGAGCGTGCCGGCCAGCAGCGTGCCGGCCGAGACCAGGAAGCGCTGCTGGTCGGCGGCGCGGCGCTGGTCGTCGATATCGGTGCCGGTGCCAACCCAGAACACGATCCGGCCGTCGCCGCCGCGCACCGGCAGCGCGCGGCCCAGGTGCCAGCGGTAGGTGCCGTCGGCGCGGCGCCAGCGGTACTCGATCTCGTAGGGCGCGCCCGTGCGCACCGACTCGGCCCAGCCGTCGACGCAGCGCTGCACGTCGTCGGGGTGCAGCGCCGCCTGCCAGCCCCAGCCCATGGTCTGCTCCGGCGTCGCGCCGGTGTAGTCGTACCAGCGCTGGTTGTAGTGGTCGATCTCGCCGGTCGGCCTGGCGGTCCAGACCGCCTGCGGCATCGCGTCGGCCAGGGCGCGGGCGCGCTGCTCGCTGGCGCGCAGGGCCTCCTCGGCGCGCCTGCGCTCGGCGATGGCGCGAAACACCAGCACCACCCCGGCGACCTGGCCCTGCTCGTCGCGGATCGGCGCGGCGCTGTCGTCGATCGGGATCTCCTCGCCGCCGCGGCTGATCAGCAGCGTGTGGTTGGCCAGCCCGGCCACCACCCCCTCGCGGAGCACGCGCGCGACCGGGCTCTCGACCGGCCGGTGCTCCTGCTCGCTGATGATCCGGAAGACCTGGTCGAGCGGGCGGCCGTGCGCGTCGGCCTGGCCCCAGCCGGTCAGATCCTCGGCGATCTGGTTCATGAACGTCACGCCGCCGGCCGCGTCGGACACGATCACCGCGTCGCCGATGCTGGCGAGCGTGACGCGCAGCCGCTCGCCCTGATCGCGCAGCGCGGCCTGCGCGCGGTGGCCGGCCTCGCTGACCGAGCTGATGAACAGCGCCGCCAGCACGAAGGTCGCCAGCTGCACCAGGGCCTCCCGGTTGAGATTGAGCGAGTAGGAGGGCGGCAGGAGGATGTAGCCGCTCGCCAGCGTCGCGAGCGCCGTCGCCAGCAGGCCCGGCCCCAGCCCGCCATACCAGGCGCTGAACATCACGGCGGCCAGCAGCAGCGGAAAGTAGATCGGCCCCAGCGTCGCCCGGACTACCAGGGTCAGCAGGAGAGCGGCAAGCACAGCGCAGAGCGCGACGCCATATTCGCGGACCGGGGACCGGAGCGCGTGGCGCATAGCTAACACTCCGTCAGGTATTGGCTCTAGGCAGTCGGCGGCTTCAGGTAGCGCCGCTCGGACGGCAGATCCTCGATCTCCTGCGAGATGGACGGAGTCTCGCGCCCATCGGGGAGGTAGACCTCGGCCAGCGACTCGAGCACGTCGTGCAGCTCGCCGCACAGCTCCTCGAAGATATCGGCCAGCAGATCCGAGTCGAACAGCGCGTCGCCGATCGGCCAGGCCTGGTGGATGGTGAGCGACTTGATGCGCGCCGACTGGCCCTGCGGGAAGGCCAGCGCCAGCTCGACCCGCACCGGGTTCTCGCTATCGGGCACGGCGCTGGCGTACAGGTCGTGCACCGCGCGCGATATCTGCGGCACCGCGCTGAGATCGTAGAGCGGGTCGGTCGTCAGGGGCAGCGTATAGGTCAGATCGATCTCCAGCCCGACGCCGGCCGAGGACGCCAGGATGCGCTCGTCGACGATGCCGTCGAAGCCGTCGGGCAGGCCGCCGCGCAGCGAGAAGACCGTGAACTCGGGCGACCAGCGAAATGCGATCACCGCGCGCAGCGGCGGCTCCTCGGGCGCCCGGTCGTCCTCGACGCCGTTCGGCAGGCAGGTGATGCTGAGGCTGCGGCCAAGCGCGTGCGTATCCAGCAGCTCCTGGGTGTACGCGATATTCAGATCGGTCTGCTCGATCGCCGTGAGCAGCACCGCCACAAAATTCTCATAGGTCAGCATGCACCGTCGTCCTTCATAGTAATAAACAGTGGAGCAGCATTATAACATTCTCTGTGGCAGTATGCACTAGGGGCTTTCAGCCCGCTGCGGGGGGCTGCGCGCCCCCTCTCACCCCGCGGCGGCATAGTGCGCCTGCGCGGCGCGCGGGCGGGGGTGGGCCGCCACCCCCGCCGCCCCCCGGCCGGGGCTGCGCCCCTGGACCCCAAAAAGATGCCGTCTCGCTTGCGATGCCTGACGCGCATGCCCGGCTGAATCCACGCGCGGCAGGTTGCAACCCGCGCCCAACGAAGGGTACTGGGCATGCGCCACAATGCTTGCAGCTGGTACGCGCTCAATGCCGATGAAGCGCCGTCCGGTGTTAGCGGTACTGGGCATGCGCCACAATGCTTGCAGCTGGTACGGCATCATTTGCCGGAGGGGGGCCGGGGGAACCAGCGTGGGTTCCCCGGGTACCCGCTGGGTGCCGGGGGGCCGGGGGCGCGCCCCGGAGAAAAGATGACAAGCTGACAAGGTGACAAGCTGACAAGGTGAGGGGCCGGGGCGCGCAGCGCCCGGAAGCACACATGTTTCAAACACCAAGCCGAAACCGCCGAAATATGGTATAATGGGAAGGCTAAAGGAGAAGCGCTTTGACCATTACGAAGCCTCAAAACGCGACGCTGATCGACTCGATTAGCGAGGGGTATGTGTCGATCAACCGGCGGCCATGGCTCCTGCTGGCGCCGATCGTCCTGAACTTATACCTGTGGTTTGGCGCCCCGCTGTCGCTCGGCCCGCTGATCGGCAGCGTGATCGACGCGGTGCGGAGCAGCCAGCCGGCGGCCCAGCAGGGCAGCCTGCAGGTGCTCTACGACCAATTCCTGGCGAGCGGCGGGGTCGACCTGCGCCAGCAGCTGGCGGTGCTGAACGCGATCCCGACGCTGCGGATGTACGTGGTCGGCCCGCTGGACGCGGAGAGCCCGGGCGTGCCGAGCGTGCCGGAGGTGCTGCGGCCGATCAGCAGCCAGCGCCCCGACACGATCGAGATCTCGAGCTTCGGCGGCGCGCTGCTGGCATTTCTGCTGATCAACGCGCTGGCGCTGGCGCTCAGCTCGATCTTCCTGTCGTATGTCGGCGCGGCGGTGCGGCGCGAGTGGCCGGGCATCTCCGGCCTGCGGCGCGCGCTGCGGATTGCGCTCACCATCCTCGGCTCGATCGGGATCATGCTGGGCGTGGGGCTGGCGCTCGGGCTGCCGCTGCTGTTCTTCGCCGCGGTGCTGCTCTACCTCAACCAGGCGCTCGGCCTGCTGGTGGTCGAGGTGCTGTTCGCGCTGGTGTTCTGGCTGCGGATCTACATCGGCTTCTACTCCGAGGCGATCGTCATGAGCGAGCAGGGGCCGCTGCAGGCGATCCACACCAGCTTCAACGTCGTCCGGCGCAACTTCTGGGGCACGCTCGGCTTCCTGGCGATCGCGCTGGTGATCACGCTCGGCAGCGGCGTGATCTGGACCCGCCTGACCGGCTCGACCGCCGGCATGATCGTCGCGATCGTCGGCAGCGCCTATATCGGCAGCGGGCTGCTGGCGGCGCGCATGGCCTTCTTCCGCGAGCGGCTGCGGCGCTGGCAGAGCGCGCCGGCCCAGCCGCCGGGGCTCAAGGCGCGCGGCTAGCGGCGATCACACGATGACAGGGCTATTGGATACTGGCTACTGACTACTGTACAAGAGTGAGAGACAGAGACATGACGATTGACGCAACCAGGGCAAACCAGAGCAGCGACTATACCGCCAGCCGGATCCAGGTGCTGGAGGGGCTGGAGGCGGTGCGCAAGCGGCCGGGCATGTACATCGGCCCGACCGACATCAACGGCCTGCACCACATGATCCGCGAAGTAGTCGACAACTCGGTCGACGAGGCCCTCGCGGGCTACGCCGACCATATCGATATTATCATCCACAACGACGGGTCGGTGACGGTGTCGGACAACGGGCGCGGCATCCCGGTCGACCTGCACCCGACCAAGAAGGTCTCGGGGCTGGAGCTGGCCGCGACGGTGCTGCACGCCGGCGGCAAGTTCGACTCGGACTCGTACAAGGTCTCGTCGGGCCTGCACGGCGTGGGCCTGAGCGTGGTCAACGCGCTCTCGACCTGGATGCGGATCGAGGTGCGCAACGGCAGCGGCACGCTGTACATGCAGGAGTACCACACCGGCAAGCCGGTCGGGCCGGTCCATCCGGTCGGCAGCGCCGAGGGGCGTGGCACCACCGTCAACTTCATGCCCGACGACACGATCTTCAAAGATGGGATCGACTACAACTTCCGCTCGATGGTGCAGCGCTTCCGCGAGATGGCCTACCTGACCAAGGGGCTGCGCTTCCACATCGCCGACGAGCGCGACGGCTCGGAGGTCAACTTCTACTTCGAGGGCGGCATTCGCTCGTACGTGCGGCACCTCAACAAAGAGAAGAGCGTGCTGCACAAGCTGCCGTTCTACGTCGAGCGCGACTCGAACGGCGTGGCGGTCGAGGTGGCGCTGCAGTACACCGAGGCCTACGACACCGACTCGATCTACGCCTTCGCCAACAACATCAACAACACCGACGGCGGCTCGCACCTGACTGGCTTCCGCAACGGGCTGACCCGCGTGATCAACAGCTACGCGCGCGGCAAGGGCCTGCTCAAGGAGAACGAGGCCAACCTGACCGGCGACGACGTGCGCGAGGGCCTGACCGCGGTGATCAGCGTCAAGCTGCAGGACCCGCAGTTCAGCTCGCAGACCAAGGAGAAGCTGGTCAGCCCCGAGGCGACCAGCGCGGTCTCGTCGGTGTTCGGCGACGCGTTCAACACCTGGCTGGAGGAGAGCCCGGCCGACGCCAAGCGAGTCATCGAGAAGTGCGTCTCGGCCGCCCGCACGCGCCTGGCCGTCCAGAAGGTGCGCGAGACGGCGCGCAAGAGCGCGATGGAGGGCTTCTCGCTGCCCGGCAAGCTGGCCGACTGCTCGGACACCAACCCGGCGCGATGTGAAATTTACATCGTGGAGGGCGACTCGGCCGGCGGCTGCTTTTCGGGTGATACGAGAGTAGCGCTGGCAGATGGTCGCGCGCTGAGCTTCGAGGAGATCGTGGCGGAGCAGGCTGCTGGCAAAGACCACTTCTGCTACACCATCCGCAACGATGGCACGATCGGGATCGAGCGCATTGTCAACCCGCGCGTGACCAGGCGGGGCGCCGAGGTCGTGCGTGTCACGCTCGACAACGGCGAGACGCTCGTCTGCACGCCCGACCACCGATTCATGCTGCGCGACGGCAGCTACAGGCCAGCTGCCGATCTCACCGGCGGCGACTCGCTCATGCCGCTCTATCGGAAGCTGTCGGACAGGCGCGAATCCGGGATCACGATCGACGGATACGAGATGGCATGGAACCCGCGCTCCGACTCCTGGCTATTCACGCACACGCTGGCCGACTGGTACAATCGCTGGCACGGCGTCTACGTTGAGGCGGATGGCGATCACTGCCATCATATCGACTTCAACAAGCGCAACAATAATCCCACGAATATTCAGCGTCTGCCGGCCGACGTACACCTGGCACTGCATCGCGAGCATGTGGGACGCACGCTGCATCGGCCCGACGTCGTCGAGAAATGCCGCGCGATCCATCAGAGCGATGAGTTCCGCGCCGCGATGAGCGAGCGTATGCGCCAGCCGGGCACGCGCCGCGTCATTTCCGAGCAGGCACAGGCGCAGTGGGCCGACGAAGAGTACAGGGCCTACATGGGCGAGAAGTGGCGTGAGTTCTATGCAACAAACGAAGCATATCGCCAGCAGAATGCCGAGCAGCTCGCTCGCGCGCAACGCGAGTACTGGGCCAGCGAAGCCAATCGACAGGCGCAGTCGGAGCGCGTTCAGCACTACTTTGCCGCCAACCCAGAAGCGCGAGCGACATTGGCTGATCTTGCTAAGGCTCAGTGGCAGGATGACACACTGCTCGCGTGGCGCAGCGAGAAGACGAAGGAGCAGTGGACGCCGGAGTTCCGAGCGCGGCGCAAGGCGGCGCTCAACCAGACGTACTACCGCAAGACAGTGGCTGCGCTCAGGCAGTATGTCCAAGAGGGGGCGCTCGACCTCGATGCATACCAGGCATATCGCCGGCAGGCCGGCGATAAGTCACTGCTGCGCTTCGACACGTTCTGCCAGCGCTACTTTGATGGTGACCAGGCGCGAGCCTACGAGACGGTTGCCAACTACAACCACCGAGTCGTTTCAGTCGAGCAGCTGGACGAGCGGCTCGACGTCTACGACATTGAGGTGCCGCACACACACAACTTCGCACTCGCCAGCGGCGTGTTCGTCCATAATAGCGCCAAGCAGGGCCGCGACCGGCGCTTCCAGGCCATCCTGCCGCTGCGCGGCAAGATCCTGAACGTCGAGAAGAGCCGGCTCGACAAGATGCTGTCGAACAACGAGGTCAGGACGCTGATCACCGCGATCGGCGCGAGCGTGGGCGACCAGTTCGACCTGACCAAGCTGCGCTACCACCGCATCGTGATCATGACCGACGCCGACGTGGACGGCAGCCACATTCGCACGCTGCTGCTGACGTTCTTCTTCCGCTACATGCGGCCGATCATCACCAGCGGCCACCTGTACATCGCGCAGCCGCCGCTGTTCAGCATCAAGCACACCAAGGAGATGAAGTACGTCTACACCGACGCCGAGCGCGACACCTACCTGAACACGCTGCCCAAGGAGACGCGCGACAAGGTCCACATCCAGCGCTACAAGGGCCTCGGCGAGATGAACGCCGAGCAGCTCTGGGAGACGACCATGAACCCGCTCAACCGCACCATGGGCCAGGTCACGCTCGAGGACGCCCAGCAGGCCGACGAGACCTTCACCATGCTCATGGGCGACCTGGTGCCGCCGCGCAAGCGCTTCATCCAGACCCACGCGCTCGAGGTGAGGAACCTGGATATCTAGGGTTTGTAGGTCATCGCACGGATTGCGAAACGGGTAGGAGCTACGCTCCTACCCGTTTCGATTCGAGCCTCGATTGTGTGGATTATAGCAGTGGGCAGTTGGCAGGAGCCAGTCGGTAGTACGACGGATGGCATTACAACGGCATATCATTCGTGCATCGTGGCTCAATGGGTTTGCTCACAGCTATAGACGAGAAATCTGGCGAGGTATGCGACTGGTCCGTATGATTAGGAAGTGGTGTTCAGCGTCACGAGAAACACGAGATAGGCGATCAACGAGAGAAAGGCGACCGTACGGGCGAGGGCTGGCCCGCCGAGCCCATCAATGGCGGCCAGAAAGGCGGCGATCGCCAGCAAGAGCCAGACCAAGGCGTGGAACCATCGCAAAATAACAAAGCGAAGCCCTGTCGTCGTCGCAGCTTTCTGGTGGGGCCAGAAAATGGACCAGACGATGGTGAGTACGATGCAGAGGGTGCCCCACACGACCAGCGGGACGCCCAAGAATTTGCGGTCCATTTTGGATCTCCGCATCTGTTGCTATGGCAAGTATAGGAGCAGAACGGAGCGCAGTCAAATGAAGGCAACTGGCTTTGTAATGATTTGCCTGGCCGCCCAACGAGTGGCGCATTAGCCGCCGCAAGCGCGTGGGATCACGTTCCAAAATCGCTAGAATCTTGCGCGCCGGAGGTGGTCAACTGGTATGCCGTGTTAGGCTGCGTTTCGTGGTATAACGATGTAAAATTGAGGTTTCTCTTTTACCGAGGTTGAATAATTGAGCCGTATCGAATAATCTGAGTTCGTTGATTACGATGCCAATAGGGGGCGCGATAGGCGCCAAATGATTCTATAACAGCAGTCAGGCTGAATTGATTGCATCCAAAGAGCTGTTCATTTTCTGTTTGTTGTGGTATATCTTGTGCATTTCTGACGCGAAGTATATAATTATACGGTAAATTCTTAATGAGAGAAGTTTGTGTTTTGCTTAATATCGGGTATGTAAATGTCGCACCCGTATTTTGAGCTATGTCAATTTCAAATCGAGCAATTTGCCCATGACCAAGCACCGTCTTTTTGCCTAAGCCGATGTATTCTTGTTGAGCGTAATGCAGTAATCGCTCAACTCCTTTTCTGTCACCTCGAAACAAGAAGGTATAACGTGTCGTGAGCGGAAAATATAGGCGATTGTCGAGTGCTTTATTTGAACCTTCCGCTGTTTCCAGTTCTCTGTTAAGCGTTATTGGTCGCCCAAATGGGTTGGCCACTCGACGGCGTAATGGAATAGAGTCGATTACGTTGGGATAGACTGTAAAGGTTATGTCATTGGCAAAGAGGGAGCCTGCTGGAATGATAAGGTTTCCTGCCATATCGCTTGGTAGCCCGATTGAGCAATCGAATACCGAGGGCATATCAGGTAGCTGTATCTCGCGGAGTGGAAGTGGAAAATCAATCCACATGTTTTGATCACGGAGAGCGACATTCCATTGCCAAATCAGCGACTGTGCCATGCTCAGATTTGTTTGTACGGCATCACCAAGCGCAGCCCGAAATGCCACATAGCTCAAAAATCCGTCAAGCGTTGGTAGCCCGATTGCTGGCGCATTGCCTTTCTCCTCCGTTACAATCGCAGGTGTGGCTAAATCTAGGTGTAGCTTGTAGATAGTTAAATCGTCCGTAGGCCCAAAAGTCCACTGCGCTGCCGATAGAGCGGCGTGGGCTTGTTGGTCTGCCTGAAGCGCGGTTGTAGCAGGGTTGTGGCTTCTCATTATTCTGCCTCTTATTTTTGCACCATCAGCGCAGTGCGAATGGATTCTTGCTGATTCTTCAAATACTGTTGATAGGTCTGTATTGCAGTTGTGACACTCTGCGGCCATTCGCTCGGCCAGGAGATATTTTGATCGCCTACAGTTCCTCGAATGGTGACGCGCACTTGACCGTACCCTGCGGCGCTGCGCCCACCAATTGCGGGCTGTTCGAGGAAAGCGGTTAGCCCGTCAAAGAGGCACCCTAGCTCAAGTTGATCGAGCGGAAGCTTCGAGTAAAGTTGTTGTAAGAGCCACGTGCCGGGAGGAATACACTCGACGTAGTAAATCATCTGCTGGCCTTTTTGACGCTCTGCATCATCTAAATCTTCTGATATAGGGTTTGCTTGCGCTGTATTACTTGGGTTCGCAAAACGCTGTCGTGTAAGGTCACGCCCATCATCCTTCCGGGTCAGTGGCCCATCATTGAATAACAGATCGCGAGCTTTCGGCCATGCTTCCTCTGTGGGAAAGAGATGCGGGTCAAACGCATCGTACATATTTTGTACGATTTGCCGTGTTTGTTCAGCGCAAGGGATAATGTGAGTCGCGGCCAGTTTCGAGGGCAACATGACGTTTCCGAAGGCTGCGCCCATGAGCCGCACGGAAGGGATAGATGCTTGGAAATCCTTGAGTAGCGCCGCACTAGTATTCTTTTCTCCCAACGCACCGCCACTGTAGAGGATACCATACGCATCGTTGTTCTTGAACGTGAGGCGGGCTGCACCGTTGTCGCTCAAGCTAGCGCAAAGCTGATCGGCGAGAATGTCACGCAATTGACCACGAAAGCTGTTGCCAGAAAGGGCAGGGACTGACTCCGGTTTCCCGTTATAAATGACGCGCATCTTCTTGAGTTTACTGATATTTCCGATTGTCTCATCAGTATGAATGACTGGTTGCTCTGCCAGATACGCCAAGGTGAGCCGGACATTGACAAGCGATGGGGTGGTTGTGGATGTCATTATGCCTCTCCTTTGAATGTACTACCGGCTTCCGCGAATAGTTATAGCATTCCTACTTGATTTGTAAACGGGCTATTCTGGCTTCCGCATTAGGAAGCCGAGCCCAGCGAGAACGTCCGAGACGCTTTTACAAATCAGGTAGGCTTACTATAGTGTTGTTTGTACTATGCTCCGCTTGGCGTAGAACTCTCACTAGACGCCGAATCAGCTTCATCAAATCCACGCGCTTCCTGATAGAGCCGCTTCATGAGCATGATCAGCGGGGTTGTTTCCTCTTTAAGCAACGTCATCGCTCGCAGTCCCAATTCATCTGAACGGTAGATTTCCTCAGCAGGCAAACCTAGGGATCGTAGCGTGATGAATTCGGGCGAGATATTGCGGAGCACGTCATCAGCCAATGCACCGAGCGTTTCTGTGTTAGATGCACGAATATATTTGACTAATGCAGGATAGGGATTAAACTTGCGATCCTGTTTGGCAAAGAGATCAGGATTCATTCCACCACGCATAAGCAATAGTGCCTGAACAGCCAGCCGTACAGCGTCGGCCCGTGGACTTTGGAGATCAAGATCTCTTGCTGCTTGCAGCGCCTCCGCAAGCGTTTGTTCTAATGGCTTTTTAGGCTTCTTGTCCTGCGGCTGAGTCATGGCAGTGATCCTTTCGTATCTGGGTCATGCAATGCGCGGATAAGCAACATGATCGCAGGAAATTGTTCAAGGGTTGTGGTGGTTTCGAGACGCTGCTGCTCGTAAGCATCCCAACTTTGCCCTGGACTATCGGTATCAAAATGTTGAAGCCAAAAACCCTCAGCATCCCCAAATGCCGCATGTTCCATCGAACTGTTTTTCGGTAGCTTCTTCGAGTCAATGGTCGCCTGTGCGCTTTCAAACACCGCGGTTATGGGATCGCTGCTGTTCAGTATCAATTTGAGCCAAAGATCGGACTGCCGTATCTTCCGTTTCTGACGAGGTAACGATTGCATAAGACGATAGAGCATCTCAGCTCGTTCAAATAGTTCTGCAGTCACATTGATCTGAACCTTGTCATCTATCAGTAGTGGCAATGTTGAGCGCGGTTCAATAGTCACAATTCGTGGAGTAGTCTTCAACAATGTGTGTTTTCCCGCATGCTTCTGATCGGCCAGCGCTATTTCGATGACGACCTCAATAGCAGGGCGTACCGTGATTTCGAATGGGTAGACGTGTAATTTGACATCCGTGAAAACCTGTTTAAGTTTTGGCAGCATTAACTTGATCGACTGCGCTTGCTTATGGGTAAGTGCAATTGCCCCAAGATATGGTAACGGTAATGGTTCGCCTGGGGCTATGCTTTGCCATAAAGTGGCGATAATACGGCGCGACATTTGTTGAAAAAGCGTAAACTCTTGTGTGGTTGTCGTGATGCGACTGAGCGTGTTTGCAAAACGACCACCTTGATCTAGGAGCGGGCGGTCAATGGCGTGCGCTTGGCCTTCGTCGAAGGCAACATGCGATGCAGGAGCTAACAGCATAAAGGAGCCGCGTAGTGAGGCCCGCTTAGGAACGCCTGCTTTGCCTGCACCCTCCGAATTCGGCGAGTTGAGTAGATAGAAATGGGCAAGCGGTGAGATGTCCCCAGTGAGTCCGGTGAACTCCGTGTCTACAAACGAACTAGAGAAGAGATCGCTGAGGCTTGTTGGACTGGAAGCAAGTGAGCTTGTAAAAGGTGTCCCTGTTATTCGACATACTCGCTTTGATGGGTCATTTCGTGCTTCCGCTATAAGCTCAGATGGACGAAGTGAAACTTTTTCGAGCGGTCGCTTTGTCTCTTTATTGTTCCATAGGAGAGGACGAATTTCTGTTTGTGTATCAAATGCTACCTGTAGATAATCAACACCACTTACCGTCGTAAGTACGTCAAAGGCATCAAGTCGTTTGCGTGTAGCGGCTATTGTTTGTCGTTTTAATTTAGCCAGCTTGGGTTGATCAATGGGATAAATCCCCTTTTGTGGTATAGCAATAATAATCGTTCGACTATCCTGATAAAGGACAAGTAGTTCCGAAAGAGAAATAGTATTGTGAATAAGCTCGCTAGGCATAAGCGGCTCGCCTGTTAGGTCGGCTGTGAAGACTGTTTCAAATGGAATAGCCGTCGGTTTTGAGAGTGGTGTAACATGTTCAATGACAAATGTTGTGCCATCAAATCGCACATCGAAGTATTTCCCAACTTTGTCCCATAGCTCTGTGTCGTCAAAAGGATTAGCAAAGCTAAGTCCAGAAACGCTTTTAAACTCAAAGCGCACGCGCTTTATGGGAGTACCTTTCGATTGTAATTTCTTTTGAAGCGCTACGGCAATATCTCGCGTTACTACCTCAATAAAGGCATCAGCAATAGCAGCACGAACAAGCGCCGTAGCGAGCGCTGGTTCAGCAACAATACTCAGCTGAATGTAATTAACTTTCGATCCAAGATTAACCTGATCACCCTGATCTGATAGAATATCTGTTTCCAGAATTGGAAAGCGAGGTAGCGATTTAAGTTCAGGATGTGAGTTCACTACTCTTGGATGGTGGGTAGATACTAATCCTTCTCGAACACCAGTACGTGCTGCGAAAATCTTCTCAGCAGTTTGGAATGCACCGATCCCTGGGATATGAAGCCAATTAAAGCCACCATCGGTTCTTCTTGCCCATTGAAAGGCTGGTTTGTAAAGATCGTGCCATAACCAGGCAATAAATTCTTCGGCGCTAGTGGCCGCAGTAAGTGCATTGAGAAGCACGTGGAGGGGGAGAGAGGCAAGATTAACGGTGTCATCTTGACCACCGGCAGCGGTACGAGCGATTGGCCCAAAGTTAAGCGCTATCGGACTCATACCTTGCCTCATAAGATGGTGGACAGATAATTAGTATAGCACATTCTGTCTTTTTCTTTTGGCACATCGAAACACATTGCTCGCTTCCTTATGGCGCATCGAAACACATCGCTTTCCACAAACACGGCCTAACTAGAAGTAGCTGGAGCGTGCCGTTTCTACTATGAGAAGCCAGCTTCTACTGCTGTATACAGGTATCTCCTATTGTGTGTCGCTCGAATGGGCAGCCGGGCCGTCTGTTAGGACGCATCGATCCAAACGTATGCCCCCAGGAATGGCGCTATTCTATCACGCGCCGGCGTGGTGGAACAGTAAAGATTTGACAACGTAGCACGCCCCTGGTGCTTACCAGAGGCGTGTTCGTCGTGTTCAACGCCGTAAGTTACGACGGACGAGCATCAATCACGGCCGGTTTCCCCTTCCCCCTACGGCGCCGGTCACTTCCCCGCCCCCGCACTTGTCGCCGCGCGCTCGCCGCTTGCTTGCCGCGCAAGCTCGCGTATCCGGTGCCCCTGCTCTTTATCAACTGCAGCAGCTGCCCGATCACCTGCTCGACCGTCAGCTGCTCGCACGATCAGCCCCTCCAGCGTAGATTGCAGATTGACATACCACGAAGGCACATAGACTCGAAGATGTGAAAGGTAGCACTCGGCCTGCGTGCCTGCGTGTCTTTGTGGTGAGGCTCCCGCACACGCTGCTATGCAAGGGGGCGATCTCGTCGTCGGTGAGGGTGTTGCTGATCGCCAGGCGCGCGACATTCAGCTGGTCGGCGATCGTCCTGGCCGAGTACGCATTCATGGGGTGCTCCTTTGGTTGTGGAATGAAAACGACGAAGACGAAGAGCACAGCTGGATGGTCAGGCAAGCCTGCAGCTCCGACGCGTGTGATGCCAAGGCGTGGTCTGTGCTGCGGATCGATCTGCATGCGCGCGCCCAACAGCTCATTCAGCCCTTCCGATGTGTCACGCAGTGGTTCCGATAGGTCATTCGGCGACATGGGACATGTCATTCAGCCGCTCCGATAGGTCATTCGGCGACATGGCGCATGTCATTCAGCCGTTCCGATAGGTCATTCGGCGACATGGGACATGTCATTCAGCCGCTCCGATAGGTCATTCGGCGACATGGGACATGTCATTCAGCCGTTCCGATAGGTCATTCGGCGACATGGCGCATGTCGTTCAGCCGTTCCAGCATGACGTGCGATGTCATCGTAACTATCGGTAGAAGTACCTCCTTTCCGTTCATCGAGCACAAGCGCATCCACACCTGCTGGATTGTAGCGCGCTACGACATGCAGGTGTAGTTCAATATGGTTGCCGAATGATTGCGGTACTGAGATTTTGTTGGGTGCAGTTATGTGCGCTGAAGAGGGTTTAAGGGACAACTGAGGTTTGTTCGTGAGGGATGCACTACACTTGTAATAGCGGCTCGGTATTTATGAGTGGCGGCACGTCCTTGACGCAGCACGAGGTGACATCAGCAGGCTGCTGGGACGAGGTCGCGCTGCGCTGGCTGCTGGACGAGCGGCTCAACGCCTGCATGCGCGGGCTGCTCGGCCGCGAGCCGTACGCCGTCCAGACGATGCTGTACTTCAAGCCGCCGGGCGCGCGCAGCCAGGCGCTGCACCAGGATCATTTCTATAATCCGTGTGATTGATTGGTCAGAAGGTTTCGCGCAATCGGCGTGAGACAACCGGCGCAATCTGTGCAATAATATAGCTGTGAGCAAAAGCATTGAGCCAATACGCAAGAACGAGATGCCGTTGTGATGCGATCGGTCTTACTGCCGACTGGCTCCTGCCGACTGCCCACTGCTATAAGGCTGTTTTCAAAAGCTTTGGATCAATCGGTGTGAGCATGTACACTGAGCTAGCGCAGCTGCACGCCTACTTCACCGCACAGGATGACGTCGTGCTGGCCTACCTGTTCGGCTCGCGCGGGGGCGAGCGGGCCGCGCCGTCAAGCGACTACGACATCGCCGTGCTGACCGACCAGCCGATGTCGCCCGAGCGGCGCTACCAGATGGCCAGCGAGATCGCCAGACTGCTGGGCGGCGCGGCGGTTGACCTGGTGCCGCTACGCCGCGCGCCCATTGAGCTGGCCTACGCCGTCGTTGCCGAGGGCCGGCGGCTGTTCGAGCGCGACCTGGCCGCGCGCGTCGAGTTCGAGGCCGACGTGCTCAGCCGCTACGGCGATAGCGTGCGGACCCTGCGCGAGCAGCGGGCCGACCTGATACGTGGAGGAGCCCATGAGGCCGGAGTTCGTCGGTATCGAGCGGCGCTTGACCAGACTCGGCGAGTGCTTGAGGAAATTGGAGCCACTACGCGGCAGGAAGATCGATGAGTTTCTGGCCGATAGCTACTTGCGGGATATCGTCGAGCGCAACCTTTTGGCGCGCAGGGCGGAATGGTGGCACAATACCCCCGAGCAGTTCGCCGCACTCGCACGAGGAGACCGCCGATGCTGACAGAGGCGCACAAACGATTCTACCATGAAAACGGCTATGTGGTCGTCGCGGGCCTGTTCGCGCAGGACGAGGTGGCGGGCTACCGCGAGCACTATATGACGCTGCGGCGCCGCGGCGCGTACCCCGGCGACCTGGTGGGCGCCGACCCGGCCAGCGACGACCCGCTCAAGCGCTACCCGCGCATGATCCACATGCACCGCTGGGACGAGGTCTCGCTGCGCTGGCTGCTGGACGAGCGGCTCAACGCCTGCATGCGCGGGCTGCTCGGCCGCGAGCCGTACGCCGTCCAGACGATGCTGTACTTCAAGCCGCCGGGCGCGCGCGGCCAGGCGCTGCACCAGGATAATTTCTACCTGAAGGCCCAGCCGGGCAGCTGCATGGCCGCCTGGATGGCGCTCGACGACTGCGACGAGGCCAACGGCTGCATGCAGATCGTGCCGGGCAGCCAGAGCTGGCCGCTCCTTTGCACCACCAAAGCCGACACGCGCGTGAGCTTCACCGATGTGACGGTGCCGCTGCCGCCAGGCGTGGAGTCCCGGCCGGTGGTGATGGGCGCCGGCGACGTGCTGTTCTTCAACGGCGCGCTGGTCCACGGCAGCTACCCCAACAGCACTGCCGACCGCTTCCGCCGCGCGCTGATCGGTCACTACATCGAGGGCGCCGCCGAGCAGGTCGCGCAGTTCTATCACCCGGCGCTGCGCATGGACGGCCGCCCGCTCGATCTGGCCACCAGCCCGGGCGGCGGCGCATGCGGCGTGTGGGCCGAGCGCGACGGCCGGCAGCTGATCGAGCTGGCCGGGCAGGAGGCTGTCAGCCGCAAGCACGAGTAGCGCGCCCAAACCACGAGCGCACTGCGCCGTCTACCCTCGCCGCTACGGGTGCCGACGCCTGCGCTCGGTCGTCATCACACAAATAAGCAAACGAGGCAATCGCACCCCGCCGAGGCCGCCCCCGGTACGGCAATTGCATGATGGTTGATCGCGCAGCTCGCCGGCATTACCGGCGCGGACCGCTGCGCTGGCTCTGACGGATGGTCTGGAGAGCGCTATGCTGATACGCCGGCTGTACGAGATACTTGGCACGCTGATCATCGGCGACGGATTCGCTTTCTTGTTTGCGCCGCGCCGCCACATGCTGATCTGGGTCGAAGCGCTGCACCTGCCGGCGTGGCAGCGGCTCGTCGGCTGGTTCGCAGAGCATGAGACGGTCGGGCGGGCCACCGGCGTGGTCGAGATCGCGCTCGGCGCCTGGCTGGTCGCGCGGGCGTACCGCGATGTCGAGTAGCTGGTAGCTGCAGGCGCAGCATTGAGACCGTCGATCGGCCGGCTCACAAGCTTTAGCCTCGTTCTAGCGCTCGTGCCGCGCCGCCTCGCTGCTCCCCGCCGCGAGCTGGGCGGCCCCCTTGGCGGCATCCTTGATCCTGCGCTCCTGCTCTTTGAGCAGCAGCAGCATCTGCCCGATCACCTGCTCGACCGTCAGCTCCTCACGCTTCCAGCGGGCGATCAGCTCGTCGATCGTGTAGTTGCTCACCTGTACCTCCTCTGTGATTGTAGATTGCAGATTGCAGATCGAGCTACCCAGTCTGCAATCTGCAATTGGCGCGGCGGGTGTACGGGACGGGAAGCCAGCCAACCCGCCCCGTACGTGCGGAAGGCGAACGGGGACTCCCACGGCCCATCCATGTGGGCGAGCGCAGACCAAAGAACGAAGAACAGCGATCATTGCTCGGTGCTTGGTTCTCGGTTCTCGGCTCTGCGGCGCGCCCAACAAACAGCGGCCCCCCCGCAGACAAAGCGAAGGAGCCGCTGCCGCCACGCAGTGTGGTACAATGCGCGGTAGCCTCGACGCCTGCTGATTCCAGGCTCGGGGTTAGCGGGTCGGCTGGTGTTGGCGCACCGGCCGGCCCGTGCTGTTTTCGATTGGATGAGCTGCGCGCATCCTACTACGATTGTGGCAAAGTGTCAAGCGTTATGTGAAACCGGTGGCGATTGTGGAGCCGTATGTGTGGCTTGCAGCATGCTTCGTATCTGACACCGGTGGCGATCGATCTGTAGCAGTGGGCAGTCGACAGGAGCCAGTCGGCAGTACGACAGATGGCAGCACAACGGCAGCTCGTTCGTGCGTACTGGCTCAATGCTTTTGCTCACAGCTATAGGGCTCGCCCCCGCCCCCCCGCTCCCTCGGGTAAAATATGCCATCTCAAGCTCATGCATTGCGGCGCATGCCCTTCCACATTCCGACGGGGCGGCTTGTGACTCGCTGCGCCGCGCTCGGCTCACCAGGCCATCGTCTATCGTCTATCGTCTATCGTCTGTTGTCTGTTGTGCGGGGCGCTGCGCCCCGGAAGAATCGGATCGCCCGCCGCAGGAGGAGTAGGCGAGGGGGGGCCGGGGGCGTTAGCCGTCCGAAAAAAGAAATTCTGCTAGAATGTACCCTCCACTCGCTGTGGCAGGGCGCGCGCACCTGGGCGGGCGCGACCGGCCGGCTTTGAGAGAACGCGCATGATCAGGCGGCTCTGCTCTACGATACTGTTGCTCTTACTGCTGCCCGCAGGCGTATCCGCCGCGCCGCAGCTGCCGCGCGGCGCGCTTGCCGGCGAGCTGGTGCTTCGGCTGCGCCCCGGCGCGGCGCTCTCGATCGCTGCGCGCGCCAGCGGCCCACACGCCGACGGGCTCAACGCCATCCTGCGCGGCGCTGGCGTGCGCCTGGCGCGCCCAATTGGCGGCGACAGCGACACCTACCGCGTGCGCGTCGGCCCGGCCGCCGACCTGAGCGCGCTGGCCGCCGCGCTGGCCGCCAGCCCCGCCGTGGTCTACGCCGAGCCGAACTACCTCCGCCGGGCGCTGCGCGCCCCCAACGACGCGGTGATCGGCCGGCAGTGGGCGCTGCGCGCCATTCACGCCGAGGAGGCCTGGGATATCACCACCGGCGGCGCGATCACGATCGCCCTGCTCGACACCGGCGTGTCGCCGACGCACCCGGACCTGGCCGGCAAGCTGCGGCCGGGCTACGATTTCGCCAACAACGACGCCGACCCGCGCGACGACGAGGGCCACGGCACCTACACCGCCGGCGTGGCCGCCGCCCTGAGCGATAACGGCATCGGCATCGCCGGCGTCTGCTGGGGCTGCGCGATCCTGCCGGTCAAGGTGCTGGATAGCCACGGCGAGGGCAACGATGCGACGATCGCGGCGGGCATCCGCTGGGCGGTCGACCAGGGCGCGCGGATCGTCAGCATGAGCCTGGGCGGGCCGAACGACACCCAGGTGCTGCGCGACGCGGTGGCCTACGCGCACGACCACAGCGCGCTGATCGTCGCCGCCTCCGGCAACGGCCAGGACGAGGGCAATCTGCCGAACTACCCGGCCGCCTACCCGAGCGTGCTGGCGGTCTCGGCGACGACCAGCACCGACGGGGTGACGGCGTTCTCGACCACCGGCAGCTTCGTCGACATCGCCGCGCCGGGCGTGGATGTGTGGAGCACGTTCTGGAGCCCCGACGGCGGCGATGGCTACAGCCAGGCCAAGGGCACGTCGGCCGCGTGCCCGCACGTGGCCGGCGCCGCCGCGCTGGCGCTCTCGCTGCGGCCCGACCTCAGCGCCGATCAGCTCGCCGAGATCCTGGAGGCGGCCGCCGACGACCAGGGCGCGCCCGGCAAGGACCCCGAGTACGGCTATGGGCGCCTGAACGTGCTGCGCGCCGTTCAGCTCGCCGCCGACCCGGGCGCGCTCAGCCGCTCGCGCATCCAGGGCGTCGTCTCGGATGCCCCGGCCGGCCCGGTCATCGTCACGCTGAGCAGCGGCCGGCAGACTCAGGCCGACGGCGGGGGCTTCTACCAGTTCGACAGCCTGCCGGCCGGCGACTACGGCGTGAGCGTGAGCGTGGCCGGCAGCACGACGGCGTCGCAGCGGGTCAGGCTGAGCGGCACGCCGCTGGGCGTGGCGACGCTCAACTTCAGCTTTGGCCCCGACGAATCCGGCTTCTTTGCCCCGGTGGCGCCGCCCGGCGCGGGCGCGGCGTTCTTCGCGGAGACCGGCCACACGCTGCGGGGCACCTTCTTGAGCTACTGGCGCGCGAACGGCGGCCTGCCAATCTTCGGCTACCCGACCAGCGAGGAGTTTGTCGAGCGCGGCGAGGACGGGCGCGACTACACGGTCCAGTACTTCGAGCGCCATCGCTTCGAGCTGCACCCCGAGAATCGCGCGCCCTACGACGTGCTGCTGAGCCGGCTCGGCGACACCATCCTGCGGCAGGCCGGCCGCAGCTGGTTCGCGTTCCCGAAGGCCGCCCCCAGGCCCGGCTGCCAGCTCTTCGAGGCGACCGGGCACAGCCTGTGCGAGCCGTTCCTGAGCTACTGGCGCGCGCACGGCCTGGAGCTGGACGGCCGGCGCGGCAAGACGCCGGCCGAGAGTCTGGCGCTGTTCGGCCAGCCGATCTCCGAGGCGCAGGTGGAGACGCTGGGCGACGGGCAGCAGTACGTGGTCCAGTGGTTCGAGCGGGCGCGCTTCGAGGATCACGGCGGCCAGGGCGTGCTGCTGGGGCTGCTCGCCAACGATCTGGCGTCCGCGCGCGGCTGGCGACGATAGCGTGGTTTGGGATTTGGGGTTTGATCCGCGATCTACAATCTACAATCTGCAATCAGGCTGAACGCTACCCGAACTCCTTCGCCCCGATGTCGCCGCGGAAGGTGCGGCCCTCGAACGAGATCCGCTCGGCGTTGATCAGGGCGCGGCCGCGCGCGCCGGCCAGCGTCGCGCCCATCGCCACGATCGTCGCGACCAGGCCGCCGGTGGTGTGCGGCGCGCTGGGCGCACCGCCGCCAAAGAACGGGAAGCCCGGCAGCCCGCCGAGGATTCCCGCGCTGGCAGCGCGGCTGGTGCGCGGCGTGTAGCGCAGGCTGGCCGGGCTCTCGGTGGCGCTGTGGAACACCAGCACGCCCTCGTCGATCTCCTCCAGCCCCTGGATGGCCCCGCCGACCGGGAAGTGGTGCGGGTAGCCGCGCGCCGTCAGGCCGATCCCGACGCTGGCCGTCGGCGCCCACTGCGGCGCGGGCTGCTCGTGCAGGCGCTGGGCGATCATGGCCTGAACCCACGGCAGCAGGTCGTCCTCCAGGCGCGGGAGCACCACCTGCGCCTCGCCCTCGCGCATGCTCGCGTGCAGCCCGGTCAGCCGCGGGCCCTGCTCGGTGACGATGCAGTCGATCCCCAGGATGCCCCAGTAGGGCAGCCCCTCGCTCGCCATCGCCGCGACGATCGGCAGGACGAACTTCTGGTGCAGGTACTCGGCCAGGCGCCGCGCGAAGGTCGAGTTGCCGGTGTGCGCGCCGACTCCGCGCGCGAGCGCGCCGCCGTCGCCCTGCTCGACCCGGTCGTACAGGCGCACCGGCAGCAGCGGGACCGCGGTGTGCCCGTCGGTGAAGGCCGAGAGGACCACGCGCGCGCCGCTCAGCTGGCTCTCGATCACCACTCCGTCGCCGCGGCCCTCGAGCGTGCGCGTGGCGAACAGCTCGCGCAGTCCCTCGATCGCGGCGTAGCGGTCGTCGTAGGCGGCCTCGCCGCCGGAGGGGTGGTCGGCCTTGATCATCACCGGCGGCGGGAGGGTGGCCAGGTACTTCTCGGCGGTGTCCAGGTCGGTGAAGGCGCGCCCGCGGGCGGCCGGCAGCCGGTGGCGCAGCATGAACTCTTTGGCGTAGCAGCGGCTGTGCTCCAGCACGGTCGAGCGCTGGGAGGGGCCGCAGACGCCGATGTGCAGCGAGACGACCTCGTCGACCAGGCCGTCGTGCAGCGGGCGGCTGCCGGCCGGCACGATCAGGTCGACGCCCTCGTCGAAGGCCCAGCGCGCGATCGCGGCCGCGTCGGCGGTGTCGAGGTCGGCCGCGGGGACGAGCGGGCCGGTGCCGCCGTTGCCGGGCGCGCAGATCAGCTCGCTCGCCAGCGGGCTGTTGAAGAGCTTCCACACCAGGGCGTGGGTGCGTCCGTCGTCCCCCAGAATGAGAACTTTCATGGTGAGCCCACATCGTTTGCTCGTCGCCTACCGTCGGCCATTATAGCACGCGGCCCGGCGCGCGCCCGCCAGTAGTAATCTGTTTGTCATCATTCGGCCGATTTTCGCCGGGCTCCGGGCGTTTATCTTGGTAGACACAGCTCTCGCGAACCTTACAGTTCGGGTGGGGGCGTGGGGCGGTGGAGCCGCCTCCAAACCCGCTACATTGTAAAGAGGCGGCTATGACAGCTCGATCGATCTGTATTCACGGCCATTTCTACCAGCCGGCGCGCGAGGACCCGCTGACCGGCGCGATCCCGCACGAGCCCGGCGCCGCGCCATACCAGAACTGGAATGAGCGGATCCACGCCGAGTGCTACCGGCCGAACGCCGAGCGCGGCAACTTCGAGCGCATCAGCTTCAACGTCGGCCCGACGCTGTTCAGCTGGATGGAGTCGTACGACCGCGCGGCGTACCGGCTGATCGTCGAGCAGGACCGGGCGAATGTGCGGCGCCACGGCGTCGGCAATGCGATCGCGCAGTGCTACAACCACACGATCATGCCGCTCGCCACGCGCGCCGACAAGGAGACTCAGATCGCCTGGGGCGTCGCCGATTTCACCCACCGCTTCGGCCGCCGCCCGCAGGGCATGTGGCTGCCCGAGACGGCGGTGGACGCCGAGACGCTGGCGATCATGGCCGACTATGGGGTCGAGTTTACGATTCTGGCGCCCTGGCAGGCCGAGGCCGACACGCTCGACACAACCGAGCCGTACCGCGTCGGCCTGCCCGGCGGGCGCTCGATCGCGGCGTTCTTCTACCACCAGGGGCTGAGCGGCCGGGTGAGCTTCGACTCGGCGATGACGGCCAACGCCGACACATTCGCGCTGTACGACCTGCCCGCGCAGTACAGCGCCGAGAAAGCGCAGCGCGGCGAGCCGCAGCTCGTGCTGGTCGCGAGCGACGGCGAGCTGTACGGCCACCACCAGCCCTTCCGCGATATGTTTCTGGCGCACCTGCTCACGGCGTCGAGCGAGCAGAGCGGCATCGAGCCGACGTTCCCGGCGCGCTGGCTGCGCGAGCACCCGCCGCGCTGGTCGATCGGCGTGCGCGAGCGCACGTCGTGGAGCTGCCACCACGGCGTCGCGCGCTGGATGGACGACTGCGGCTGCACGCCGCCGGCCGGGCGCTGGAAGGCGGCGCTGCGAGCCGCCCTCGACCGGCTGGCTGCGGCGCTGGACAGCGCCTACACCGCGGTGCTGCGCCCGTTTATCGCCGACCCGTGGGCGCTGCGCCACCGCTACATCCACGTGATGCTGGGCGATCTGACAGCTGCGGAGCTGATTGGCGCGGCCGCCGGCCGCCGCCTGCCGGCCGAGACCGTCGGCCGCATACACGCGCTGCTCGAGGCGCAGCGCGAGCGCCAGCGCATGTTTACCTCGTGCGGCTGGTTCTTCGAGGACTTCGACCGGATCGAGCCGAAGAACAATGTCGCCTATGCCGCGCGCGCCGTCCAGCTCACCCACATGGCGGCGGGCGTGAACCTGGCGCCGCTGGCCGTCGAGGCGCTGCGCCACGTGGTAAGCCAGCGCGCCGGCTTGCGCGGCGACCAGGTGCTGTTGCGCCAGCTCGAGCGCCTGCACGGCTTTGGCCTGTCGCAGCCGGCGCTGGCGGTCGGCGCGCGGCGGGTGCGAGTGCCCGCATGAGAAGATTAAAGAAGTGTTAGCCAATCGCCATAGTACTATCTAGAATTCGGCGGGGACGTGTGCTAGACTCTGCCTGATCGTGATCTGATCAGGGAACGTCTATGCACACGCTCTACCCTCGCCCGGCCTGGGCTGCACGGGCCGGCCGCCTGCCCTTCGCCTGCCTCGCCCTGCTGCTGCTCGCGGCCCTGACCGCTGCCCGCCAGCCTCGTGTCGCTCCGCAGACTCCACCGGCGGCCGGACCATCGGAGCCGCACGCCGGCCCCAGCCTAGATCGGCTGCCGCTCTCGTTTGTGCCCAATGCCGGACAGCTCGATCCGCGCGTGCGGTTTCAGGCGCACGGCCTGGGCGGCTCGCTGCTCTTCACGCTCGACGAAGTGGTGCTGTCGCTGCCTCCGCCGCCCTCGCAGCAGGGCGGCGCTCGCGCGCCCAATACCGCCAGCGCCGCCACGATTGTCAGTCTACGCTTCGAGGGCCAAGATTCGGCCGCGCGGCTGGTCGGCGGCGAGCGGCTGCCCGGGCGCGCCAGCTACTTTCGCGGCCAGGAGCCCGCGCGCTGGCGCGTGAACCTGCCGACCTACGCCGGCATCACCTACGCCGCGCTCTACCCAGGCGTCGACCTGCGCTACGACGGCCTGGGCGGGCAGCTCAAGGGCACCTACGTAGTCGCCGCCGGGGGCGATCCCGGCCGCATCCGCTGGCGCTACGACGGGGCAGACAGCGTGCGCGTTGACCAGGCAAGCGGCGATCTGCGTGTCGAGCTGCCCGGCGGCGCACAGGCGCTGGTCGAGCGAGCGCCCGCCGCGTGGCAGGAGATCGACGGCCGGCGCGTGGCGGTGCCGGCGCGCTACGCGATCGGCGCCGACGGTTCGATCGGCTTCGCGCTCGGAGAGTACGACGCGGCCTACCCGCTGACGATCGACCCGACGCTGGAGTACAGCACGTTTCTGGGCGGCAGCGCCTTGGATATCGGCTGGGGAGTCGCGGTCGATCCGGCCGGCAATATCTACGTGGTCGGCAGTACCGTGTCGGACGACTTCCCGCTCGCCAGCCCGCTACAAAGCACTCTCGGCGGTACGACCTGCCAGTTCCCTGAGATCCTCGGCTTATGCACCGACGCGTTCGTGGCGAAGTACAGCCCGGCCAAGCAGCTGATCTACAGCACGTATCTCGGAGGAACCGAGCAGGATACCGGGCTGGCGATCGTCGTGGATGCCGACGGCAACGCCTACATCACTGGGCAGACACTCTCCCCCGACTTTCCGGCCAGCCGCGCGCTGCTGCCGCCGGTGGGCGCTACGCAAGAAGCGTTTGTCACGAAGATCAGCCCAACCGGGAGCGCGCTCGTCTACAGCGTGCTGGTGGGAGGCAACAGCGCCGACGAGCCGCATGGCATCGCGGTCGACGCCAGCGGCTCGGCCGTTATCACTGGCCAAACACTGTCGACGACCTTTCCCACGGTTCACGCGCTGCAGGCGGTCTCAAGCGGCACTATGGAAGGGTTTGTGAGCAAGCTTACGCCGGATGGCAGCGGTTTCGTCTACAGCACGTACCTCGGTGGGAGTGGCGCAGACTCTGCGCAGAGCGTCGCAGTGGACGCAAGCGGCGCAGCATACGTCGCCGGCAACACCAGTTCGAGCGATTACCCCGCCAAGAACGCGTTTCAGAGCGCATTCGCTGGGGATACCGATGTATTCGTGTCGAAGTTAAGCGGCGACGGAAGCCGGCTGATCTACAGCACCTATCTGGGCGGCAGCGGCGGCGATGTCGCCCATGGCATCGCCGTGGATGCGGCCGGGAGCGCATACCTGACCGGCTCAACCTACTCGACCGGCTTTCCGCTGGCGCAGCCGATGCGAACACAGCCAGAACCGGGCGATAATGTCTTCGTCACAAAGCTCAGCCCGGCAGGCAGCGCGCTGGTCTACAGCACCTATGTGGCCAGCGGCCGAGCCTTCGCCATCGCCGTCGACCACGATGGATACGCCTACATCACCGGCGATACACAGTCGGACAGCTTCCCGCTGGTCAACCCCACCCAGGCGAGCTTGGCCAGCGCGCCCGACGCCTTCGTAGCCAAGCTCAACCGCGCCGGTAACGCCCTGCTGTTCGGCACCTACCTTGGGGGCAGCTCGCACGAGGTCGGCTATGGTATCGACGTCGACGGCGCCGGGCATGTCTACGTCACCGGCGCCACCTGGTCGACCGATTTCCCCACGACGGCGCCGAGCCAGCATACCGACGGCAACTACCCCGACGCGCTCCTGGCGGAGATTCGCTTGCCGACTACGACGATCGACAATACGCTCGTCGACGGATTGACCGGCCAGCCGATACGGAACAGCGCGGGCGTGCTGACGATCTACCGGGATGTTACGCCGATCGAGACGACCGCCTTCAAGACTGATGCGCTCGGTAGATTCGGGGTGACGTTCAGCGGGCCGATCAGCGGAGGCTTGCGCCTCGGCTACAGCCAGATAGCTGGCTACCCAACGCAGTTCGAGGATCGACGGCCGACAGTTGACGAGGCCGATACTCGGCTGCTGCGAGAGGGTACGAATGCCTTCACGACCCGGCTGCTGCCCGCGACTAGTCTGACAAATACCCTGCTCGACGATCTGACCGGGTGGCCGATAGCGGGGCTTTCGGGCACGCTGACGGTCTACTCCGGCACGACGAGCCTGGAGACGCAGCCATTCACCACCGATGTGAATGGAAGCTTTCGCACGACCTTTACACGCCTGATCAGCCAGAGCGTGCATCTGGAGTACGCCGGGCTCACCGGCTACCCGCGCCAGTATTTCGATCGGGTTGGCGCGCTCTCCCAAGCCGCCGTCGTGCGACTGGTGAGCGGAGAGAATGGGTTTGCCGCGCGTCTGGTGCCTTCCGCGAAGCTGGTCGATACGCTGCTGGATGACGCGACCGGGCTCCCGCTCGCGAGTACATCCGGCCACGTGATGGTATACGATGGAGCGACCGTGCTGGACGAGCAGCCGTTCACCACCGATGCCGGCGGCACCTTCACCGCTACGTTTACACCGTTGATTAGCCAGAGCGTGCATCTCAAGTATGGCGGGCTGTCCGGGTACCCCGCGCAGTACTACGACCGCGCGCTCGATTCACAGGCGAGCCGCCCGGTGCCGTTGCGCGGCGGGACGAACCGCCTGACCTC
This sequence comes from Candidatus Ribeiella danica, assembly GCA_016717335.1. Lineage (GTDB taxonomy): Bacteria > Chloroflexota > Chloroflexia > Chloroflexales > Roseiflexaceae > Ribeiella > Ribeiella danica. The sequence continues at coordinate 1,707,736 of JADKFS010000001.1, read as the reverse complement.
GCGGCTGATTCCGTCTACCACGCTGGTGAACACCCTCGTCGACAATCTCACCGGTACTCCACTGCGGCTGACGGATGGGATCGTAAACGTGTACTCCGGCACGCTCCGGTTGGAAAGCCAGCGGTTCACGACCGATGCCAGCGGAACCTTCAGCGCGACTTTCACCACTTTGATCAGCCAGAATGTTACGCTGGAATACACCGGCCTGGCCGGCTACTTCGCGCAGTACTACGATCGCCAGATCGCGCCCGCACGGGCAACCCCGGTCGCACTGCGCTACGGGCGCAACGCCCTGGCGACACGGCTGATCGCGTTCACGACGCTGAAGAATACGCTGCTGGACGACACGACTGGAAAGCCGATCGCCAACACCTACGGCGCGCTCGACGTGTATTCCGGAACGCTACAGATCGATTCGGCCTGGTTCACGACCGACGCCAGCGGTGTGTACACTGCGACGTTCGGCTCCCCAATCGATCAGGATGTTGCGCTGCGCTATCGCATAGCCGCATACGCGACGCAGTTCTATGATCGCAAGCCGCTTCTCGGCCAGGCGACGCTCGTGCCGCTGAAAAGCGGGCCTAGCACGCTGACCACGCGCCTGCTCCCGCGGTACACGCTGGTCAACACGCTGCTGGACGACGCAGCCGGGCAGCCGATCACCAATACGAGCGGCTTGCTGTCAGCCTACATCGGCACAACCGTAGTCGAGTCGCACTGGTTCAGCACCGACGCCAGCGGCGTGTATACGACAACATTCGATGTGCCGCTCAACCAGGATGTGCAGCTGGAGTACAGCCGCGTGGCCGGGCACGCGCGCCAGTTCTACGACCGCGCATTCACGCTCGCCCAGGCGACGCCGCTCGCACTCGCGCCAGGTCGCAACACTCTGTCTACGCGCCTGCTCGCAGCGCCGACCCTGCTCAACACGCTGTTGGACGATACAAACGGGCTGCCCCTCAAGGATGCCGGCGGCTATGTAGCGGTCTACTCCGGCACGCTGCTGCTGGAAAGCCAGCGCTTCACCGCCTCTGCCAGCGGCGTTTTTAGCGTGACCCTGCTCAACACGCCGATCGGCGCGCGCGTCGCGCTGAGCTATGCCGGCGTGCCTGGCTACGCGCGCCAGTTCTACGACCGCAAGCCGGCGCTGAATCTGGCCGACTCGGTTGTGATTGGCGGCGGCCAGACGGCCCTGACAGCCCGGCTGGCGCGCGCGACGACGCTGGTCAACACGCTGATCGACGACGCGACCGGCCTGCTGGTTGGCAACGCCGTCGGCACGCTGGAGGTCTACTCCGGGACGACCTACCTGGAGACGGCGAGCGTCACTGCCGACGCCACCGGCGTCTTCACGGCGTCGCTTATGGCTATGATCAACCAGGACGTGCGGCTGGCGTACCAGGCGACCGGCTACCCGGTTCAATATTTCGACCGCAAGCCGTCGCTCGGCCAGGCCGACCCGGTGGCGCTACACACCGGGAATAACGCGCTTACCACGCGGCTCCAGGCGACGAAGCTGATCGATACGCTGATCAGCGACGCGACCGGCCTGCCGGTTGGCAACGCCGCCGGCACGCTGGAGGTCTACTCGGGGACGCTGCTGCTCGATCAGCTGCCATTCAAGACCGACGCGAGCGGCGTTTTCACGGTGGCGTTCAGAACGCTGATGGACCAGGACGTGCGGCTGGCCTACAGGCTGCCCGGCTACCCGCGCCAGTTCTACGACCGCGCGACCGCGCTCGACCGGGCCACGCCGGTGCGGCTGACCGTCGGGCGCACCACGCTGACCACGCACCTGGTCTCTACGACGCTGGCGAGCACGCTGCTCGACGATCTGACAGGGGCGCCGCTCGTGGGAGCGGCGGGCACGCTAGAGATCTACGCTGGCGGGGCGCTGCTGGAGCAGCAGCCGTTCCGGACGGACGCGAGCGGAGTGTATACCGTCACGCTCGCGCGCCTGGTCGACCAGGACGTGCAGATCGCACATACCCTGGCCGGATACCCGAAGCAGTACTACGACCGAAAGCTTGCGCCGGCCCAGGCCGACCCGGTGCGGCTCAGGACCGGCATGACCCGGCTGAGTGCCCGGCTGCTCCGGGAGACAGTGCTGAGCGACACGCTGCTGGACGACCTGACCGGCCAGCCAGTCCGCAGCGCCTGGGGCGAGGTGACCTTCTATTCCGGCGCGTCGCAGCTTATGCGCGCGCAGCTTCAGACCGATGAAAACGGCTCGTTCACGCTGCCATTTGCCCAGATCGTCGATCAGAGCGTACGGATCGAGTACCGCTTCGCCGGGTACCTCGACCAGTTTGCCGATCGCCAGGCGACGTTCGAGACCGCCGACCTGATCCCGCTGCGCCCCGGCCCGAACAGCCTGACCACGCGGCTGGTGAAACCGCCCTCGCTGACCGTCACGCTGATCGACGATCCGACCGGCCGGCCGATCCCCGGCATCAGCGGCTGGCTGACGGCGCAGTGGGATCGCGGTATGAATATGAAATGGGTCCCGTTTACGACCGACGCGAACGGCGTCTTCACGGCGGAGTTCAGCTCAAGCGAGTGGTATGACTCCACGGTGCCGTTTGGCGTCCCGCTCTACCTGCAGTATAGCGGGGTTCCAGGCTACTCCGATCAGTTCTACGACCGGGTATTCGATCCGGGCGCGGCCACACCGGTGGTGCTGCAGCGCGGCGCGAACCAGCTGACCACCCGCATCCTCAGGCCGTCCACGATTCTGGGCCTCACGCTGAAAGACGGGCCATACCGGATCGAGAACCGGCGCGCGCACGTGGCGATCGAGCAGGCGAGCGGGCGCGTCTTCGAGTGGGATGGCACAACCGACGGGAATGGCGGGATCGGACTCGAGCTCGGCTGGCTGACCGGCGGGGATTTCCGCATCCGCATCCACGTCGACGGCTTCCCGGACCAGTACATCGGCGACACGACCCGCTTCGACCAGGCAACCCTCGTGCCGCTCTACCCAGGGTTGAACTATCGCACAGTCGAGGTCGTGCGCTATCCGATCCTCTTTTATACGCTCCTGGATGCCGACGGCACGCCGCTGGGCAATACCAACGGAGAGGTTCGCGTCTACACCGACACGAATACGTTCATGACATTCCGGTTCGAGAGCGAAGAGAGCGGTGTGCAGATGCTGGAGCTCGAGGGGCTGGACGTGCTAGGCGACAATGTGCGGCTGGCCTACGAGGTCCCCGGCTACCCACACCAGTTCTACGACCGCGCGGCGACCTATGCGCAGGCGACCCCGGTGCTGCTGCGCGCCGGCACGACCGACCTGACGGTTCGCGTGGCCCACGACATCGTGCCGCCCCCAGGGGTGGTGACGCCTGAGGCCGGTGGATGGCTCACCGAGACGGTCGGCCTGAGTTCGATCGCCCTGGCCTTCCCGCCCGGCGCGGTCACCGAGCCGCTGAGCGCGACCCTGACGCGGCAATCGATCGATCCGGCGACGACGGCGCTGCGGCCTGTCGGCCCGGCGTTCGCGGTCGAGGCGCAGACGCTGCTGGGCGCGCCGGTGAGCGTCTTCACGCGCCCGTTCACGCTCACGGCGCACTACGACGACGCGCTTGTCGCGGGCGTGGACGAGCGCAGCCTGCGGATCGCCTACTGGGATGCGGCCGCCCACCGCTGGGTCGATCTGCCAACGCAGGTGGACCAGGCGGGCAACCAGGTGACGACGACGAGCGATCGCGCGCGCCGCTTTGCGGTGCTTGGCCTGCCGCGCGGGCTGGTCTACCTGCCGATCGTGCGCCGCTAGGGCAGTGGGCCGTCGGCAGTACGACGGATCGCATCACAACGGCATCTCGTTCGTGCGTCGTGGCTCAATGCGTTTGCTCACAGCTATAGGTCAGCTCGGCGGAGCCACCGCCTGTTCTTGAGCGGAAAGCGGAAGACGGAAGACGACTCGCGTCGCCTTCCGTCTTTTGTCACCCTTGCAGGGGCCGAGCGACGCGCTAGCCCTGCGCCAGCGCCAGCAGCTTCTCGACCTGGTAGCCCGACTGGGCCGCGGCGTCGCGCAGCTGCGTCACCGTGCCGTAGGCCGCGTCGAGAATCACCACGGCCTCGGCCTGCGCCTGCGTGTGGTCGGCGCTGATCGAGACGACCGCCAGCAGCAGCATCCACTGCAGCAGCCGCTCGAACGCGTCTTTGTCGAACCACAGGACGCCCTGGTAGCGGTTCACCCGCAGCAGCTGCTGGACCTCGCGGTCGGCCAGCAGCGTGCCGAGCAGCCGGGAGACCTGGGCCATGCCCGGCGCCTGGAACCAGTCCTGGTGGCTGGTCAGGTGCTTGATCACCGTGATCGCCTGGGCGGCGGCCTGCTCGTCGAGGCCAATATCGCGCAGCGCGCCGGCGATGATCCGGCCCAGCAGCCACTCGTCGATCCAGCTGCGGCTCTGCTCGGCGTAGTCGGCCGCGCCGGTGAGCTTGCCCAGCGGGTGGATCAAGGCCCAGCCGAACAGGCTGCCCCACAGCGCGGTGTTGTGATCCAGCCTGGCGCTCGCCGCGCCAATCGCCGCGGCGACCGGCGCGTCGTCCGCGAAGCGCTGGTCCATGGTCGGCAGCTCCAGGATCGCGGCAACCTCGTCGCGCACCTCGCGCGCGATCGGCGCCGCTTCGCCCGGGCTCTCGGTGAACTGCTTGATCTCCTGCAGCAGATTCAGCACCTTCTGCTCGACCTCGTCCAGCAGCGCCGCGACGACCGAGGACGAAGGACCAAGGACCAAATCCTCTGCGTCGTCTGCCCCATCCTCAGCTACGATCTCATCCTGAACACCTGGGCTTTGGTCGTTGGTCGTCGGTCGTTGGTCTTCCGTCGCGACAGCCTGGTCGTTGGCCGTTGGGCTTTGGTCTTCCGTCGCGACGGCGTCGATCAGCCGCCTGAACAGATCGGCGTTGACCAGCTCCTTGAACGCGTAGTGGATCGGCTGGAGGAAGATCTCCTTGAGCGCCTCGTCGATGCTCGGCACGCCGCGGCCGGCCAGGAAGTTGGCCAGGTGGGAGTACTGGTTCAGGGCATCGTCCCGCACCTCGCGCCAGTCGATGAACACGTCGCACTTGTAGGCGCCCAGCTCGACGTACAGACCCTGCTCGACCAGCTCGCGGCCGCTGCGAATGTACTCGAGGCCGCCGGTGTGATCGCGGAAGATGTAGAAGGTCGCCTCGTCGCCGCTCAGCTCCAGCCCCTCGCCGAGCGTGCGCTGGACCAGCTTGCGCTCCTCGCCGTCGTCGGACTTGACCAAGAACGCGACCGAGCTGCGCACCCAGCCGCGCACGCTGGCGTACTTGTTGTGGTAGACCACCAGCGAGCGCTCGTCGCCGTAGCGGTTCGAGTAGGCAAACACATCCTCGGCCACCCCGCCGTCGGGCGTGAAGAAGTCGTACAGCAGGAAGCTCTCGACCCCGGCGAACAGGTAGCGCTTGTGCGCCAGCGGGAAGATCTCGCGCTCGTGCCGCTCGACCAGGTACTGGTCGGCCTTCTCGTCCCAGTAGGCGCGCTGGTACTCCATGCCGTACTTTTCCGAGAAGCCCTCGATCTGGCCGTGGCCGAGCATGGGCAGCCCCGGCAGCGTCAGCATCACCGTGCAGATGCCGAAGTACTTGTCGCCCTTGCCGAACTGCTCGACCGCCGTGCGCTCGTCGGGGTTATTCTGGAAGTTGACGTAGCGCTTGAGGATCTCGGGGTCGAACTCGAGCGTCTGCTTGATCAGATAGCGGTACTTGGCGTTGTCCTCGTCGCGCATCATATGCATGAAGGCGCTGTTGTAGACCCGGTGCATGCCGAGCGTGCGGACGAAGTAGCCCTCCATCAGCCAGAACGCTTCGGCCAGCAGCAGCGTGTCGGGCACCTCGGCGGCCACCCGGTCGACGACCTCGCGCCAGAACTCGTTCGGGATCAGCGCCTCGAACTCGGCCTTGGTCAGCGCGTGCTCGGAGCGCGACGGGATCGCGCCGCCGCTGCCCGGCTCGGGGAACCACAGCCGCTGGATGTGCTTCTTGGCCAGCGTCATCGCGGCGTCGAAGCGGATCACCGGGAACTGCCGCGCGACGTGCAGGATCAGCTGGATCACCGCCTCGCGCACCTCGGCCTTGAGGTAGTCGAGCTGGGCGGTGTCGTTCCACGGCATGCTGGTGCCGTCGTTGCCGTGGTAGATATAGCGCTCCTCGCCGCTCCCGTAGCTCACGCGCTTGAACACCACCGCCGCGTCGCTGCGGGTGTAGTAGTGGTCCTCCAGGAAGATGCCGACGCCCTGATCCCACGACAGGTCCGGCCCGCTGAAGCTGTAGGCCGGGTAGGGGCTCTGGTCGACCGAGATGAACCAGTCGGGGTGCTCGATCACCCACTTGCCGTCGATGCCGACGTGGTTGGGCACCATATCGCTGGCCAGGCGAATGCCGCGCTGCCAGGCGCGCTCGCGCAGGTTCTGGCAGGCCGGCTCGCCGCCGAGCTTGCCGGCGATCTGGTAGTCGAACAGCGAGTAGGCCGAGGCGACCGCGTCGGGGTTGCCCATGATCTGCTTGATCCGCTGCGAGGCGGCGCTGCGCTCCCACAGGCCGATCAGCCAGAGCCCGCTCACGCCCCAGCGCGCCAGCTTGTCCAGCTCCTCGTCGGGCACCTGGTCGAGCGTGGCGATCGGGCGCGCGTAGGTCTTGGAGAGCTGGTCGAGCCAGACGTAGGCGTTCTTGGCCATCAGCACCAGCCGCGGCATCCAGTCCTTGTCGGGGCTGAAGCGCTCGGGCTCGGCGTCCAGGCCGCCGAAGCCGTAGACCGGCACCTCGACCGGGCCGGGGCCGAAGAAGACCGGCTTGTTCTCCTCCTTGATCAGGTCGAGGCCGCCGAGCAGGCGGTAGAAGAACTTGCCGAGCGAGAGCCCCCAGCGCTCGCGGATGAACTCGAGCTGCCCTTCGAGCGAGTGCGGCGAGGCCTGCGCGGGGGCGCGCAGCACGTCGAGCAGGTTCTGGCGCCCGAAGATCCCGGCGATCGTGCCGGCCGCGCCGCCGCCCTCGCCGGCGCTCACGGCGGCCGAGCCGAAGAACTGGTGCAGCGACGAGATCACGCCCGGGTAGGGCGTCTCTTTCTCGAGCCGCTTGTCGTCGAACAGCTCGAGGAACGGCGCGAAGGCCGGGTTGGCGTTTTCCAGCCACAGCATCAGCAGCTCTTCGAGCACGACCTCGCGGTTGGGCATGCCGCCGGTCTGGCCCGCCAGGTAGGTCGCGCTGTCGGCATCGCGCTTGTAGATCGCCAGCGGCGGGAACTCGTCGACGAACTTCTTCAGCGCGGTATCGACCGCGGCCGGGCCGACCTGGCTGCCCAGCCAGCCCAGCGCCTCCTCGAGCATACGCGGGTTGTGCTGCTCGCGGTAAATGCGGAACATATAGTGGGTCAGCTCATGGATCAGGCCCATGGCGTTGATCTGCGAGGCCTTGACCGCCTGCTCGGGGAAATTGACGAGATCGCGCTTCTGGTTCATCCGCTGGGCGAAGACCCGCGCGGCGTGGAAGTTGGCAAGGATGACGTCGCCGCTGATCGAGTAGAGCGAGTCGTCGAACCGGTAGCGATCGCGTGCGTCGCGGGCGACGTGAAACTCCATCGTGGGGATACCTGCGGTGCGGTCTGTCAACATAGTTCCCTCTCAATGTGTCGCCAAAACGGCCCGGCGCATCAAGCGTGAGCGCCGCCAGGCTCGATCGGCTGCTTCCCCTTGGCCCAGGCGGATCTTCCCCGAGCCACCGGCGGTGCTGCGGCCAGCTGAGAGGTTGGCTATGCGCCGTCGGTCGCCTGCGACTGTCGTTGCTACATGCTATGGCATAGTTGCACTTTGGTCAATTTTCCGAAGGATGGGGTATGCTATGGCTAAACCGCTTTACTCTACCACAGGGCTTACACAGCCGGTGAGTCGAACCCCTCGCCGGGCGAGGGGGGATGTGGAAAATGGTGTGATGGTTTCGGCGGAGCCGAAACCATCACACCATTTTCCAGCGTACCACCCGGTCTCCAGCTGGGGCGCGGATGAAACATGGCTGGTGCCAGGGCTACCTACTGTCGTGAGTCTGCCAGGGACGGGGGTGAGGATGTGGCGCGCGCCCGGCCGGCGGCCGCGCTGCTGCCCACCTACCCGGGCGTGCCGTCGATCTACTACGGCGAGGTGAAGACATTCTTTTATGAACCCTCAAACGCTCAGCTGAGCTTTTTGACCGCGCGCTCCACCAGCGTTGGCTCGACGATCTCATCCCCCTGGTCGATCACCCAGCGGGTCGCCTCGGCGAGCGCCGTGCCGGTCAGCGCGCCGCTGAGCACGTCGCCGGGGTAGTGCGCGCCCAGGTAGATCCGCGAGAAGCCGACCAGCCCAGCGATCGCGTACCACAGCGGCGTGAGCTTCGGGTAGTGGCGCCGCAGCAGCCAGGCCCCCGCGAACGCCGCGGCCGAGTGGCCCGACGGGAATGAGAAGGTGCCCGGCTTGCGCCCGACCGCGATCGCCTGGACGATGTCGATGAACGGCCGCTTGCGCCGGAAGTAGTACTTGATCGGGTACTCGACGGTCATGGTGGCGAACCAGAGCGGCGGCACGACCTGCAGCAGCGACTGGCGCCCGCGGTTGTGGTCGAGCGCCGCGGCGACCATCAGGCCGGCGATCCAGCCGAAGCCGCCGTTCATCACCGCCGTCACGACGTACATCAGCTGGTTCGAGATATCGTTGTGCGGCAGGTGGTTGATCGCCAGGAACACGCGCGCGTCGAGCGCCTGGTACGGCTTCATCTGCTTCAGGATCGCCTCGCGCAGCAGATCGAGCCGCGCCTGAGTCTCGGGCGCCTGTACGGCCTGCTGGCTCGGGTTCGTCGCGGCGTGGAGCGCCTGCTCCAGCGCCTCGCGGGTCTCGCCCGAGCTGGCCGCCACCTGGCGGGCGGCCTCGACCAGCGTGGCGGGGGCTTTCTCGGCCCCCGGCGTCGCCGCGGCCGACTGGATTGCCTGGGCTGGCTCGGGCGCGGCCGGCGTCTGCTCGCGCAGCTCCTGCTCGGTTGTACCGGCGGTCGCGGCGGTCACTTCGGCGACGACCCGCTCGGCCTGCTCGGGCGTCTGGATCTCGCTCAGCGCGCGCTCGACCGCCTCCTTGGCCGGCTCGGCCGCGGCCTTTGCCTCGGGGGATGGCCCGGCCCACGGGTGCGGCGGCGCGTCGCCCGGCTCGCGCTCCGGCCGCGGCTGGGCTGGGGGAATCTGCTCTTGCTCCATACGCTATGCCTCTGCGTCGACAAGCTCGGCGTCGACCGCCTCGCGCGGCTGCTCCTGCTCGGTCGCCGGCACGATCACGCGCACGGCGTCGCGCACCACCTGGATCTGGATCGGCGTCTCGCCGATGATCTCGCCGTCGGCCTGGACCGGCAGCGGCTGGTCGGCGCTGATCGTGATGCTGTCCCTGGCCCCAATATAGCGCACGTTGCGGTCGCGCCGCTGCTGGCCGGTGAGCATGTGCCAGGTCACGCCGAGGTAGTCGAGCACGGTGCGCGCGCTCACGATGCAGACGTCGATCCGCCCGTCGTTCGGCTGGATGTGCGGGCCCCAGCGAAACGGCGGCACGCCGAGCACGCCGCCGTTGGCGACCAGCACCTGCAGCGCGCGCGGCCGGCTGCGCTTGCCGTCGACCAGGATCGTGAAGCGCACCGGCTGGTAGCCGATCAGCCGGGTGAACGCGGTCCAGAGATAGGCGGCCCGGCCGAACCGGCGCTTGGCGGCGCGGTCGGTATCGCGGATCATCAGCGAGTCAAGGCCGATGCCGATCTGCAGGACGAAGTACTTGTCGCCGATCCTCATCGCGTCGACGCTCGTGGTGGCGTGCCTGTCGGCCACCAGCGCGCAGGCGCCCTCGATGTCGAGCGGCAGCTCCAGCTCGCGGGCGAACACATTCGCCGTGCCGGCAGCGACGACGCCCATCGGCACATCGGTCCCGACCAGCGCCTCGGCAACATCCGAGACCGTTCCGTCGCCGCCGATCGCCATGACTATCCCGAAGCCGCGCGCGAGCGCCGCGCGCACGATCTCGGCAACGTTCTCCTCTTCGGCGCCGGTGGTCTCGTAGACCTCGTACGCATCCTGGAAATGGCGCGCCAGCGTCTGCCGCACGTCCTCGGCCATGCAGCTGCCGGCCATCGGGTTGAGCACCACGAAGACGCGCCTGTTCTCACCTGTGCCGTCGGACATGGCCGCTGCTCCTTGTGAATCCTTCGATAGACACGAGCGGTTCAAGCGCAAGATCTATTCCATGGCTCCGCGCTTGCTTGCGGGGCGCTGCGCCCCCGGCCCCCCTCCGGCAAAGAATGCCATCTCACCTGCAATGATCGTGGCGCATGCCTAGCACCATTCCGAGTGGGCGGGTTGTGACCCGCCGCTCTAGGAATATTGCTGGGCATCCACGTTAAGCGCTGAAGCTGAGGCGGCATCATGTTGGGGTCCAGGGGCGCACGCCCCGGCCGGGGGGCGGCGGGGGTGGCGGCCCACCCCCGCCCGCGGGGGCACGGGGGCCGCGCAGGCCCCCGACTGCAGCGCATGGGGGGCGCGCAGCCCGCCCGCGGGGACGTGGGGGCGCGCAGGCCCCCGACTGCAGCGCATGGGGGGCGCGCAGCCCGCCCGCGGGGACGTGGGGGCGCGCAGCCCCCGGAGCAAGTCTCAGTTGCCTGCGCCTGCGCTTAGCAGTACAATAGGCAACACTAAACTTCAGCTAGAGGAACAGCGTGATCACCTACGACGAAATTGCGGCCGGCCTGGAAGATGCCTGGCTGATGGCCGGTCTCCACGACCATCTGCTGGCCGAGAGCGTACAGCCGGATACGCTCGAGCGCATCTACCGCGTTGAACTGTTCCCCGAGCACCCCGAGCCGCTGACCGAGGGCACCTCGCCCCCGTGGGTCGAGCTGAGCTTCACCTGGACGCCGGCGCACCAGCTGCACTCCGAGGGGCGCGAGATCTCGCCGGGCGTGCTCGAGCTGGCCTGGACCTACACCGTCGACGTGCGCAGCCAGGGCGACCGCGGCGATGTCGACCTGACGCGCGGGTTCAACGCCGCCGTCCGCGCCGCGCTGCGCCGCGCCGCGCCCGATATGCCGACGCCGACAGAGTACATCGCCGTCGAGGTCCGGCGCGGCTATCGCAGCAGCGGCGAGCGCCCGACGCTGGCGTATGTCCAGCTGGTCGGGACGAATGTCACCGACCTGGGCGACCTGTGGTCGGAGCGCACGCCCGAGGCGCTGCGCGAGGCGCTGCGCGAGGAGCTAATTATCGTGGCCTCGCTGCTCCACTCGCTTGGCGAGACATTCACGCCGAGCGGGCTGGGCGGCTACCGCCCGGTCGATACGGCCTAGCGCCAGCACAGAGCGCAGTCAGCAGCCAGTAGATGGGAGAAACCTGGCCGGGGCGGTGGTTTTGGCTGTGCCGAAGCCCCGCTCCGGCCAGATCAATCTCCCGGCACGCCAATTGCACTCATGCTCTCCTGCCATGCCAGACACACGATCTGGATCAAAAGGAGGCACGACGATGACTGAGCCTGACCGCTATCGCGAAACCGACCGGCCCGCGGGGCAGCGGCGCGAGATCTACCAGGAGACGGTGACCGATTCCGCCGGCGCGCCGCTGGACGACGCCTCGCGCGAGATCTACCAGGAGCGCGTCGCCGGCCCCTACGGCGACCAGGTGGTCCAGTCCGAGCACGTGCGCGTGCCTAGCGACGCGACCCGGCGCGCGGCCACGGCCGATCGGGTCAAGCAGGTAATCTACTTTGTCTTCGGCGCGATCAACGTGCTGCTGCTGCTGCGGTTCGTGCTGCTGCTGCTTGGCGCCAACGAGGTCAGCCCGTTCGTCGGCCTGATCTATGGGCTGAGCCGGCCCTTCGCGCTGCCCTTCCAGGGCATCTTCGCCGAGCCGGCGATCGGCGGGTCGCTGATCGAGTGGGCCTCGCTGGTCGGGATCATCGTCTACTCGCTCCTGGCCTATGGCCTGGCTCGCCTGGTCGACCTGGTCTATGCGCCGGCGCGCCCCGGCGCCACGCGCAATTTCTGACAGGCGCCCAGACGGTAGCGCTTAGCCTGTCTGCCTCCACGTTGCCTCGCTCCGGCGCGGCAATGTGGGGGCTACCTTGTCGCCTGTCTGCGGTGCGCTATGTGCGCCTTTTGTTTACGACCCTAAACAGTCGCCCGCATCACGATATGGTATAATTTTCATTGACAAGGTTCCGCTTCGTAATAATGAGCCCGACAGCCCGCGAGGTGTGGAGCGACCAACGGTCGGCTCACACCTCGCTTAGTACAGGTTATCGCACATACGATCGGCGCTCTGACCATCGCTATCCATAGCGTCAGCTATCGCCGATCGTCTATCACGCCCCATGCTCAGGATCGGAATCCGTGACCGCCTGCACGAGGCGGCTGGCGTACGACTCCGATCTCTCGCGAGGATGCGAGCCGTGGTTATGGTAGCCGGGGATCTACGGAAAGGAGTGGGGATATGGCACGTGAAGTAGCACTCGCGAATATCCGCACACGTCTCGAGGAACAGCGCCAGTCGCTGCAGCGCGATATCGAGGATCTGGTGATCGAAACCCAGAGCCAGCAGGACGATTCTGGCGTTGGGAATCACGTTGGCGATGACGCCTCGGAGCTGTTTGAGCGTGAGCGTAATCTGGCGCTGCGCAGCAACGCCAAGTCGCTGCTCGATCAGGTCGAGCTAGCGCTGCACCGGCTCGACGAAGGCTCCTACGGCATCTGCGCTCGCTGTGGCAAAGAGATTGGCCTGGAGCGGCTTGAGGCCCACCCCTCCGCCACATTCTGCATTACCTGTCAGTCTGAGGTCGAGCACCAGCGCTGATGCGGCGGCCCTGCCCTTGGAACATCAAGCGATTGGCGTCGTAGGACACGTTCGAGACCGTGCCGCCGTGAGGCGTGGGAGGGGCCGCGGGCTCCCCCGCCAGCGGGACCGATCGCTCCTCGACGTTCCCGCTTCGCCAATCACGTATCGGAGATCGACGTGCGCGAGGAGCTACGGCAACGTTGGGCGCGGCCGGCACTGGTCGCGGTGTTGGTGATCTTCATCGATCAGCTGAGTAAGGCCTGGATCTGGCGTGAGCTAGGTCCGATTGAAGGTAGCTCGCGGCCGCTGCTTGGCTCGTGGCTCAGCCTGACGCTTGTCAAGAATAACGGCGTCGCCTTCGGGCTGTTCCAGAATATCCCTTACTTCTTCACCATCACGTCGGTGCTGATCAGCATCGGCGCGATACTCTTCTACCGCTACCAGCTGCCGAATAATCGGCCGTGGGTCCAGCTGAGCCTGGGCCTGATCGTGGGCGGCGCGATCGGCAATATTATCGATCGGCTGCGGATTGGCTTCGTGATCGACTTCGTGCACGTGAGCTGGTTCCCCGGCATCTTCAATGCGGCCGATAGCGCGATCACAGTCGGGGTGATTATGCTGGCCGGCTACCTCGTGCTGATCGGCGAGAAGAGCGGCGCTGCCGGCCCGGCCCCGGCCGACGACGCGCTGCTTGGCGAGCTGCTCGGCCAGGACCAGTGGCCGCGCGGCAGCGATCGGCAGTAGCCGGCCCGCGTTCGCTGCGCCTCGTGGCGGCTCGTGGGCGCTTGAGGGGATGGAGTTCGGGATTTGACTGAGGAAGTTGTCCGCCTGCTGGTCGAGCGCGACGACGAGGGGCAGCGGCTCGATCGCTTCGCGGCGGCGAAGGTGCCCGATCTCTCGCGCAGCTATGCCCGTCAGCTGATCGAAGACGCGCACATTCGACTCAACGATCGCGACGCGCGGCCGAGCGCACAGCTCCACGTCGGCGATGTCGTCACGATCTACCGGCCGATCCCGCAGCCGACCGATCTGGTGGCCCAGGATATTCCGCTCGAAGTGGTCTACGAGGATGCGGATGTCGTGGTGATCGACAAGCCGGCCGGGATGGTCGTCCACCCGGCGCCGGGGCACCTGGATGGCACGCTGGTGAACGCGCTGCTGGCGCGCTACCCCGATATTACGGTTGGGAGCGACCTGCGGCCCGGCATCGTTCACCGGCTCGACCGCGACACCTCCGGCCTGCTGGTGGTCGCCCGGAACGACCAGGCCCGCCATCACCTGCAGGCCCAGCAGCAGGCGCGCACGATGGCTAAGGCCTACCTCGTCGTCGTGGAGGGGCGCTTCAAGGAGCCGGAGGGGCTGATCGACGCGCCGATCGCGCGCCACCCGACCGACCGCATGCGCCAGGCGATCGTCGCCGGCGGGCGCGAGGCGCGCACGCGCTGGCGGGTGCTCGAGGATCTGGGCGAGTATACGCTGATCGAGGCACGGCTCGAGACCGGGCGGACGCACCAGATCCGAGTCCACTTCGCCTACAAGAGCCGGCCCGTCGTCGGCGACCCGCTCTACGGCCCGCGCAAGCCGCGCGCGACGTTCGGGCTGACTCGGCAGTTTCTGCACGCCTACCGGCTCGGGTTCGCCCTGCCGTCGACCAATAGCTGGGCCGAGTTCGAGTCGCCGCTGCCATCCGATCTCCTGGCCGCGCTCGACAAGCTCAGGGCGCGGGCGGCCGCGCAGCGCTGACGAGCAGAGATGCGACTAGTGCTATACTAGGCGTTAAGAAAATGTAACCGCCGCGATCCGCAGACATGGTTGAATATAAAGGTTCCCACGTCTTTGTGCGTTCGTCGTGTGGTTGAAAAAGGAGAGACATATGCGACCGAAAATCACTGTGATTGGCGCGGGCTTCGTCGGCTCGACAGCTGCGCATTGGATCGCGGCCAAGGAGCTCGGCGACATCGTGCTGGTCGACATTGTGGAGGGGATCCCGCAGGGCAAAGGGCTCGACCTGCTCGAGTCCAGCCCGATCGAAGGCTTCGACCTGCACATCACCGGCACCAACGACTACGCCGATACGGCCAACTCCGACGTGATCGTCGTCACCTCCGGCGCGCCCCGCAAGCCGGGCATGAGCCGCGAAGACCTGATCAAGGTGAACGCCAATATCACGCGCGACTGTATCTCCAAGGCCGCGCCGCTCTCGCCCAACGCGGTCATCATCATGGTCAACAACCCGCTTGACACCATGGCCTACCTGGCCCGGCAGGTCAGCGGGTTCCCCAAGGAGCGCGTGATCGGCCAGGCCGGCGTGCTCGACAGCGCACGGTATCGCACCTTCATCGCCATGGAGGCCGGCGTGTCGGTCGAGGATATTCAGGCGATGCTGATGGGCGGCCACGGCGATGAGATGGTCCCGCTGCCGCGCTTTACGACGATCGGCGGCATCCCGGTCACCGAGTTCATCCCCGAGGCCCGGCTCAACGCGATCGTCGACCGCGCGCGCAAGGGTGGCGGCGAGATCGTCAACCTGCTCAAGACCGGCAGCGCCTACTACGCGCCAAGCGCCGCCACGGTCCAGATGGTCGAGGCGGTGCTGCGCGACAAGAAGCGCGTGCTGCCCGTCGCGGCCTACCTGGAGGGCGAGTATGGCCTCAGCGATATGTACTTCGGCGTGCCGGTCGTGCTCGGCGCCGGCGGCGTCCAGAAGGTGATCGAGCTTCCGCTGAACGATGCGGAGATGGCGCAGGTCAAGAAGAGCGCTGAGGTGGTCAAATCCTCGATCGAGGCGCTCAAGGCGATGTAGCGCGGTGGGGCGTGGGGAAGGTTCTCCCCACGCCCCACCTGCTTTGAATGATCGTAAGGGTCGTCGACAAAGGAGTCAACGACACGCATATGAGCGAGAGATGCCTTCCTGACAACGCCGGCGACGACGCCGCACTTCTTCGCCAGGTTGCCCAGGGGCAGATCGCGGCGCTGGAGCTGCTGTTTGCTCGCTACCAGCGCCAGATCCACCAGCTCGCGTACGGCATCACCCGCGATGCCGAGACGGCCGAGGAGATTCTGCAGGATACGTTCTATCGCCTGTATAGCCACGCCGCGCAGCTCGACGATACGCTGCCGCTGCTGCCCTGGCTCTATCGGGTTGCCGCGAACCTCGCCTATAACCAGGCCCGGCGCCGCAGCTTCTGGAGCGAGCCGTTTCACGCCCTGGCCGAGCGCCTGCGCGCCCCGGCGCTGCGCTCGCCCGAGCATATCGCCGAGCAGCACGAGCTTCAGGCCACGGTGCGGGCGATGCTCGACCAGCTGCCGCCCAACCATCGCGCCGTGCTGGTGCTGCACTACCTGCAGGACTATTCGATCAGCGAGATTGCGACCATCCTGGACTGCCCCGAGGGCACCGTGAAATCGCGCCTGTATCACGCGCGCAAGCTTTTGAAAGGCTACCTGCAGCAGCGCTACGGCGGGGCCGCCATGCTGCCCGATCAGCTATAATATGAGCGTATCCCCAACGACAACCGCATCGTCCACCAGATCGAACGCTCGCTGGCAGCTGCTGAGCGGCGACCGTTTCTATATCGCGGCGCGCTGGGCTATCCTCGCGCTCCTGGCGGCGATCGCCTGGCTGCTGGTCGGCCAGCCGCTCTGGCCGATCGTCCTGCCGATGTCGCCGGTGCTGCTGCTGGTCTGGTGCTACGCGTTCTACAACCTGCTGACGACGGTGGCCCTGTTTCTGCCCGCGCTTAGCCTGCTGCTGTCGACCTCCTTCGCCGTCGATATCATCTTCATCTCGCTGTTCACGTATGTCAGCCACGACCCGCGCGACCTGTTCTACCCGATCTATCTGATCCCGCTGGTCAGCGCGGCCTTCCGGCTGCGCCCGGCGGCCAGCCTGCTGGCGGGAGTCTATGCCGCCACCACGTACATCGTCGCGTATCTCTTCGCGCGGGTCGGCCCGAATAACGGCACGCCCCCCTACGAGGTGCTTGGGCTGGTCGGCCTGCTGCTGCGATCCGCCGCGCTGATCTGCATCCCATGGCTTACCGCCAGCCTGGCCGAGCGCTGGACCAGCACGAACCGGATGATTGTCGCGCTGGCCGAGCGCAAGCAGCAGGATGCCCTGATCGAGGCCAACGCCTACCGCGATCAGATGCGCTCGCTCTACGAGGTCGCCTACACGCTCTCGACGACCATGAACTACCAGAGCGTGCTCGACACGGCCCTGATCGAGAGCCGCAAGCTGGTGCCGCACTCCTGCGCGATGGTGCTGCTCTCGACCGGCCAGGCCGACGAGCTGTTCATCGCGGCCGCCTACGGGCTGCGCGAGGGCGACCGGATGCAGCGCCTGCAGGTCGAGGGCGGGCGGGTCGGCATGGTGCTGCGCTCGTCCGACCCGTGCATCATCGAGGACATCAGCCAGGAGCCGGAGCTGCGGCCGATCTCGGCGCTGGCGTCGTGCAAGGCGACCTGCCTGGTGCCGCTGCGCGCCGCGCTCCGCACCTACGGCCTGATGCTGATCGCCAGCGATCGCGAGCGCGCCTTCTCGCAGGAGCAGCTGGGCATGCTGGTCGCGCTGGCCAACTACGCGATCATCGCGCTGCACAACGCCCAGCTCGTCCACGACCTGCGCCAGGAGCGCTCCAAGCTGCTCTCGAAAGAGGAGGAGGTGCGCCACCAGCTCGCCCGCGATCTGCACGACGGGCCGGCCCAGGCGCTCGCCGCGATCACGATGAACGTTGAGTTCATCAAGCGGCTGCTCGAGCGCGACCCCTCACGGGTGTTCTCCGAGCTCGACAAGCTCGGCGCGCTGGCCAAGCGCACGACCCACGAGGTCCGCACGATGCTGTTCGAGCTGCGCCCGCTCGCGCTCGAGACCCAAGGGCTCGACACGACGCTGCGCCAGTACCTCGAGCGCTTCCAGGGCAACGGCACCCTGATCATCCTCGAGTCGAGCGAGATCAGCGCCAACCTCGACACCCGGACCGAGGGCACGCTGTTCAATATCATCCAGGAGGCGATCAACAACGCCCTCAAGTACGCCAAGGCCGAGCATATCTGGGTTCGCCTCAAGCAGTCCTCCGCGACGCTCGAGATCACCGTCCAGGACGACGGCGGCGGCTTCGATCTGCAGAAGGTCCTGGAATCCTACGAAAAGCGCGGGTCGTTTGGCCTGCTGAACATCGAGGAGCGTGCCAAGCTGATCGGCGGCACATCCGAGATGATGTCGGCGCCGGGCCAGGGCACGACCGTTCGCGTGACAATCCCACTCTCGTAAGTTCTGGGTTTTGAGTTTTGAGTAGCGTAACTCAAAACTCAAAACTCAAAACTCAAAACTCAAAACTATGGACAACCCCTACATCACCGCTAGTCGCGTCCGCGCCGCGCTGCGCTCGCTGGAGCTCCGCCCGACTCGCGGCATGGGGCAGAATTTTCTGATCGACGGCGATGCGCTCGGCGCGATCGTCGAGGCGGCCGGTCTCTCGCGCGACGACACCGTGGTCGAGGTTGGGCCGGGCCTCGGCGTGCTGACGTGGGAGCTGCTGCAGCGGGCCGGCCGCGTCGTCGCCGTCGAGCTCGACCGGCGCCTGTGCGAGCGGCTGCGCGAGGAGTTTGCCGGCGACCCGCGCCTGTCGATCGTGCAGGGCGATATCCTCAACCTGCCGCCCGACCGATTGATTGGGACTTGGGATTTGGGACTTGGGGCTAGCTCTGGCGCGCCCGACTCCCAAGCCCCAAGCCCCAAGCCCCAAGCCCCTGGCTACAAAGTCGTCGCCAACCTGCCCTACGCGATCACCTCGGCCGCCCTGCGCCACTTCCTTGAGGCGGCGCGCAGGCCCGAGCTGATCGTCGTGCTGGTGCAGTGGGAGGTGGCCGAGCGGATCGCGGCGCGGCCGGGCGACCTGAGCGTGCTGGCCCATTCGGTGCAGATCTACGCCGAGCCGGAGATCATCGCGCGCGTGCCGGCCGCCAGCTTCGTGCCGGCGCCGGCGGTCGACTCGGCGGTGCTGCGGCTGCGCATGCGCCCGCGCCCGGCCGTCGACGTAGAGGTGGACGCGCTGCTGCGGCTGGTCAAGGCCGGCTTCCTGCAGGCGCGCAAAAAGCTCTCCAACGCGCTGCCGACCGGCCTGGCCGCTATGGGCGTGAAGATCGAGAAGCCGCGCGCCGTCGCCGCGCTCGAGGCCGCTGGGGTTGACCCCAACCGCCGCGCCGAGACGGTCACCCTGGCCGAGTGGCAGCGGATCTACCAGACGCTCTCGCTCGAATAGGGCAGAAGGGTGGCGCCCTCGCCCACAGAACCACTGAACCACAGAACCGCGGAACCTGCTCAGCTCGGTTCCGCGGTTCTGTGGTTCGGTCGCTCAGTAGTTCCGTGACTGCAGCTAGGCGACGACCTGCTCCACGTCGCCCTCGGCCCGCTCGCGCGCCGAGCCGATCGAGAAGTACTTGGCCTCGGGGTGGTGGATCACGATCGCCGCGGTGCTCTGCTCCGGCACCAGCTGGAACGCCTCGGTCAGCGAGACGTCGATCTGGTCGCTCGGCAGGATCGCGAACAGCTTGCCGTGCTCGTCGAGGTCCGGGCAGGCCGGGTAGCCCCACGAGTAGCGCTTGCCCCGCTCGCCGCGCAGCCCCAGCCCCTGGCGCACCACCCGGTTGGTGTACTCCGCCAGCCCCTCGGCCAGCGAGACGCTCAGCCCGTGGATGAAGTAGGAGCGGCTGTAGTCGCCGGACTCCTGCAGCTCCTCGGTCAGGTCGTCCACCCGCGTGCCCATCGTCACAATCTGGAACGCCGCGACGTCGAACTCGCCATCCTCGACCGAGCGGAAGTAGTCGGACAGGCACAGCCGCTCGCGCTCGGGCTGGCGCGGGAACACGAAGCGCGTCAGCTCCTGGGGCTTGGGCCTTGTGGATTGAGCCTTGTTCTCCGACCCAAGCCCCAAGCCCCACGTCCCTAGCCCCACGCTCTTCGGATCGTACACGATCAGCTCGTTGCCGGCGGCCTGGACCGGGAAGTAGCCATAGACCACCTTCGGCTCCAGCCAGCCGTCGCGCTCGGCCTCGCGCATCAGATCGCGCACGCGGATGTCGAACTCGCCCTTCAGCCGCTCCCACTCGGCCCCCTTGGCGTTCTTCGCGCCCCACTGCAGCCGGTACAGCGCGTTGCGGTCCAGGCAGTCCAGCACGTCCTGCAGCTTGATCCGCGTGACCACCTGCGCGCCCCAGAAGGGCGGCGTCGGGACCGGCACGTCGCGCCGGACTTTCGAGCGCACCTGCTCGCCGCCCTGGCTGGCCTTGCCGAGCTCGGCCAGCGCCACGCGCCCGCGCTGCTTCTGGTGCAGCGTCGCCGCCGCGTCGGCCTTGGCCTGGTAGACGAAGCTCGCGCGCGTGGAGCGGTCGGACAGCTTCTCCATCGTCTCCAGCCCCTCGAAGGCGTCCTTGCAGTAGAACACGCCCGGCTCGTACGGCTCCTCCTCGCCGACGAACATGATCCGCTGCCCATACTGCTTGTTGATCGCCGCGCCGCCCACCAGCACCGGGAACGAGAGCCCGCGCCGGTGCAGCTCCTGCACGCACAGCGGCATCTGCTTCGAGGTGCTCACCAGCAGCGCCGAGAGGCCGATCGCGTCGGCGTTGACCTCGACCGCCTTCTCGATGATCCTGTTCAGCGGCACCTGCTTGCCCAGGTCGTACACGGTGTAGCCGTTGTTCGACAGGATGGTGTTGACCAGGTTCTTGCCGATGTCGTGCACGTCGCCGTAGACCGTCGCCAGCACGACTTTGCCCTTGCTGGAGCCATTGATCTTGTCGAGGTAGCGCTCCAGGTAGGCCACCGTCTTCTTCATCACCTCGGCGCTCTGCAGCACGAACGGCAGGATCAGCTGGCCCGCGCCGAACAGGTCGCCGACCTCCTTCATCGCCGGCAGCAGCACGTCGTTCAGCACGCCGACCGCAACTTCCCCCTGCGGCGTCGACTGCGTTTCGGGGTCCATGACGCGCGCGGCTTCCGCCCCAAGCCTCAAGCCTCTAGCCTCAAGACCCAGCGCGATCAGCGTGTCGACGTCCTCCTCGACGCCCTCCTTCTTGCGGTGCACGATCTTCCAGTGCAGGCGCTGGCCGACTGTCATCCCCTCGGTCGGGTCGGCCCGCGAGTCGCTCTTCTCGGCCGAGGCGTTCGCCTCGTAGAACTGGATGAAGCGCGCCAGCGCGTTCTCGTCGCGGTTGAAGATCAGCTCCTCGCAGATCGCCACCTGCTCGGCCGGGATCTCGGCGTAGGGCGTGACGTGGGCCGGGTTGATGATCGCCAGGTCCAGCCCCGCCTCGACCGCGTGCTTGAGGAACACCGAGTTCAGCGCGGCGCGGGCGTGCGGCGCCACCCCGAAGCTGAGGTTCGAGACGCCCAGCACCGTGAAGCAGCCCGGCACGCCGGCCTTGACCGCGCGGATACCGTTCAGCGTCTCGATCGCCGAGCCGCGCAGCTCGGCCTGGCCCGTCACCAGCGGGAAGGTGATCACGTCGTAGATCAGCGCCTCGTTCGGCACGCCGTACTCGTCGTTCGCGATCCGGGCGATCCGCTGGGCGATCTCCAGCTTGCGCTCGGCGGTGTGGGCCATGCCCTCCTCGTCGATCGTCATCGCGATCGTGGCCGCGCCGTAGCGCGCCACCAGCGGCATGGTCCGGTCGATCTTGTCGCCGCGCCCGCCCTCCAGCGAGAGCGAGTTCACCACCGCGCGGCCGGGGTACATCTCCAGCGCGGCCTTGAGCACGTCGGCCTCGGTCGTATCGATCACCAGCGGCAGCTCGACGTTCATCGTCAGCTTCTTGAGCAGCGTGACCATCTGCTCGCGCTCGTCGGGCCGCTCGGTCATCGCCACGCCCACGTCGAGCAGGTGCGCGCCGCTGTCGACCTGCTCGCGCGCGACTTCGAGCACGCCGTCGTAGTCGTCGGCCAGCAGCAGCTTCTTGACCTTGCGCGAGCCCAGCGAGTTGACCCGCTCGCCGATCATCGTCAGCGTCACATCCTGGCGCAGCGCCGCCGCCTTGATGCCCGACGAGACGCTCGGGATGTACTCGATCTCGCGCGGCGTCGGGGCGCGGTCGTAGCCGATCTGCGCGCGCAGCTGCGCGATGTGTGCCGGCCGGGTGCCGCAGCAGCCGCCGACCACGTTCACGCCGTACTCGTTCGCGAACTCGGCCAGGATGCGCGCGAACGGCTCCGGCTCCATCGGGTACACCGTCTCGCCGTCGACCTCGAGCGGCAGCCCGGCGTTCGGGATGCACGAGATCGGTAGGCGCGAGTGGGCGCACAGGTACTGGATCGCCTCGCGCATGTGCTCCGGCCCGGTCGAGCAGTTCAGCCCGATCACGTCCACCGGCATGGCCTCCAGCGTGGCGATCACCGCCGGCACCTCGGTGCCCAGCAGCATGCGGCCCGAGAGGTCGAGGAAGATCTGCGCCTGCACGGCGACGTCGCTGCCGGCGGCCTGCTTGGCGCGGCGGATGCCGTCGAGCGCGGCCTTGACCTCCAGAATGTCCACGCTGGTCTCGACCAGCAGCACGTCGGCGCCGCCCTCGATCAGCGCGCCGGCCTGCTCGAAGAAGATCTCCGAGAGCTGGTCGAAGCTGATGTCCGAGAGCGCCGGGTCGTCCGACGAGGGCAGCTTGCCGGTCGGCCCGATCGAGCCCGCGACGTAGCGCGGCCGGCCATCCTTGGCCTCGTAGCGGTCGGCGACGCTGCGGGCCAGCCGGGCCGCGGCGCGGTTGAGCTCGGCGGTCTGGTCGGCCAGGCCCCACTCCTCCAGCCGCAGCCGGGTCGCCTGGAAGGTGTCGGTCTCCAGCACGTCGCAGCCCGCCTCCATGAACGAGCTGTGGATCTGCTCGATCACGTCGGGCCGCGTGATCGCCAGGTAGTCGCGGTTGCCGTGCGTGCGCTCGCCGCCGAAGTCCGCGGCCGTCAGGTTGAACATGTCGATGCTCGTGCCCATCGCGCCGTCGTAGAGCAGCACGCGCTGTTTGAGCGCCTCAAGGTAGGTAGGCCTGGCCCTATGTTTGGTCATGTGGTGTTCCTCTCCATTCCTCTGGCCGCGATCAGCTTTACCCTTGGGGAGGTGTGGTCGGGGGCGGGCGAAGCCCGCCCCCGACCACACCCGTGGCACAAAAAAACCCCATGCGCGGGCATGAGGGTCACATCATTGTCCTCATCTCCCAGCTTGCGCTGTCGGAGTTAGCACCTTCCCCGAAACGCTGAAGGATGAACGATGAACGATGAGGCTTCGTTCGAGCCATTCATCGCTCTGCGTTCATCGTTCCGCATTTCATAGGGGGTTGCCGGGGTTTCACAGGGCCGGTCCCTCCACCCCTCTCGATGAGCAGCTATTCAATTATTGGACCGCAGTATAGCGATTTGGCGGCCGCTTGTCAACCGTCTACCACCAGTAGGTCTTCCCGCTCAGCATGCCGCGCATCTGGTCGCAGATCTTGTCGGGCCGGATGGGCTTGCTGATGAAGCTGTCGAACCCGGCGTCTTTGGCGCGCAGCCTGGTCTGGTGCATAATGTTGGCGGTCACGGCCGCGATGTGCGCCTGCGCCGTCTGCGGGTGGGCGCGCAGCCGCTTCAGCACCGAGAAGCCATCCTCGCCCGGCAGCCCGATGTCCAGCAGGATCAGGTTGACCCGCGGCAGCGCCTCGAGCAGCTGGACGAGCTTCGCGCCGCTGCCGCGGTGGTAGAAGTGCTTGAAGCCGGCATGCTTGACCAGCTCCTCGACCACCAGGTACGAGTTTGGGTCGTCTTCGACCAGGATAATATAGGCGTCCTCGGGCCGCTCGATCGTCATGTCAGCTCCTCAGTGTAGGCGACTAGCTCGCCCATATCGTCGTTCGTCCCGCCGATCTGCTCGTCTGTCGCCACCGGCAGGCTGAAGCGGAAGATCGACCCCTGGCCGAGCCTGCTCTGCACCGTCAGCTCGCCGCCGTGCAGCTCCACCAGCCGCTTGCTGATCGGCAGGCCCAGGCCCGTGCCGCCGTAGCGCCGCGACATGCTCTCGTCGGCCTGGCGAAACTCTTCGAAGATCAGGCCGAAGTGCTCGCCGGCGATCCCGATCCCGGTGTCCTCGACCTCGACGGTGACGAAGGATGAAAGACCAAGTGCCAACACGCCCGCTCCGTGGTCGCCGGTCGCTGGTCGCTGGTCATTGGTCGTTGGTCGTTGGTCGGCGTACGCGCGCACCGTGATCGTGCCGCGCTCGGTGAACTTGACGGCGTTCGACAGCAGGTTCAGCAGCACTTGTGCGACGCGCATACGGTCGGCGTAGACCAGCGGCAGGTCGGCGGCAAGCTCCTGGCGCAGCTCGACCGGCTTGCCCAGCGCCAGGCTGCTCGCCGTCATCTGCGCGTCCTGGATGATCGGCTCGATCTGGGTAGGCTCGTACTGCAGCTCGATCCGACCGGCCTCCAGCTTGGCGTTGTCCAGAATGTCGTTCAGCAGCTTGAGCAGGTAGTCGCCCGAGTCGTAGATTCTCGCGAGATAGTCGTGCTGATCGGCTGTCAGCGGGCCCTTGAGCTCCTGCTTCAGAATGTACGAGAAGCCGATGATCGCGTTCAGCGGCGTGCGTAGCTCGTGGCTCATGTTCGCGACGAGCTGTGATTTCATGCGGTTGGCGTACTCGGCGATGGCCCGCGCGCGCTCGAGCTGCTTGTTCGAGGCCTGCAGCTGGCCGTTCAGGTAGTCCTGCTCGTGCAGCGCGCGCTGCAGCTTTTTCTCGCTCTCGAACAGCTGGGCCTCGCGCCGCTCGACCTTGTGGTAGCTGTCGATCGCCCACTCGGCTGCGGCGAAAAAGCTCTGCGCCGACAGCATCGCGACTGTGGCGCTCAGGTAGCCCAGCAGCACCGAGGCCAGGAACGGCAGCCGGGAGATCTGGTCGCCATGGCCGCTCGCGCTCGCGGCGATGGCCAGCAGCGCTGCGGCGGCCGTCGCCACCACAAAACCGGCCCGTGGCCGCAGCAGCACGCCCGCGACCCCGACGACCAGCGGGGTGAAGAAGATGAACGGGTTCTGGCTCGGCGGGTAGAACAGGCCCGTCGCGCTGATCGCCGCCAGCGCGCCGCTGAGGAACAGCACGACCGCCCAGCCGTATGCGCCGCGGCGGCGCACCAGGTCGGCGAGCCAGTACGTGCCCAGCAGCATGCCGCTAACCGGCAGCAGCAGCGCGCTCCGACTCGTCGCCACCAGGCCGGCGGCGAACAGAATCAGGCCCGCGACGCCGGCGCTCCGCAGCAGCGCGAGGAGCGAGTCTTCGCGCAACGACTGGGTGTACTCTTCCAGCCTGGGTTCAGTTGCGGCACGGTCGCTCATCGGTAGCCCCAGGTATCGTAGATATGGAGAGACTATTCTATTGTACGCATGATCACCCCGCTGTGAATATGCTTGTGGTGACAAGTGAATGACAATCAATTTATCCGGCGTATCGCCCCTGCCCCGCCCTGCCAGGAGCGCGGGGCAACATAGATGGCATCAGGATGTGGCCGCCGGGCACCATCTATAGCTGTGAGCAAAACCATTGAGCCACGATGCACGAACGAGCTGCCTTTGTAATGCCATCCGTCGTACTGCCGACTGGCTCCTGCCGACTGCCCACTGCTATAGGTGTGATCGCATCGTGATGCCAGAAACATAAGCCCCCTCTCCCGTAGTGACGAGAGAGGGGGCAGGGGATCAACAGCGCAACGTCGTGCTGACTACTGACGCCTGGCTACTGGCTACGAGTGCCCCTCCGCACCCGAGGGCTGCACGCCCGGCACGTGGTCGCCTCCGCTGGCCTGGCCCCCGCGCCCGAGCAGCCCGAGCGCCCGCGCGACGACCTGCTCGACCGTCAGGCCGAACTCCTTGTAGATCTCCTTGTAGGGGGCCGAGGCGCCGAACCTGTCGACGCTCATGACCGCGCCGCCCTCGCCGACCCAGCGGTGCCAGCCCTGGCCCACGCCCGCCTCGATCGACACGCGCGCGCCCACGTCGGGCGGCAGCACGCTGTCGCGGTACGCCTGCGGCTGGGCCTCGAACAGCTCCCAGCTCGGGAAGCTGACCACCCGCGCGCGCACACCCTGCTTCGCCAGCTCGTCGCTCGCCTCGATTGCCAGCGCGACCTCCGAGCCCGTGCCGATCAGGATGACGTCCGGCGTGCCGCCCTCGACCTCGCGCAGCGTGTAGGCGCCCTTGCGCGCGCCCTGCGCCGGCGCCAGCTTGGTCTGGTCGAACACCGGCAGCTTCTGGCGGCTGAACACCAGCGCGGTCGGGCCATGCGTCCGCTCGATCGCGATCTGCCAGGCGACCACGCTCTCATTCGCGTCGCCGGGGCGGATCACCACCAGGTTCGGCATGGCCCGCAGCGAGGCCAGCTGCTCGACCGGCTGGTGCGTCGGCCCGTCCTCGCCCAGGCCGATGCTGTCGTGCGTGAAGACGTAGATCACCGGGTACTCCGAGAGCGCCGCGACGCGGATCGAGCCGCGCATGTAGTCGGAGAAGGTGAAGAAGGTGCCGCCGTAGACCCGCACGCCGCCGTGCACCGACATGCCGTTGAGCGCGGCGCCCATCCCGTGCTCGCGCACGCCAAACCAGATATTGTGGTTCTGGTACTGGCCCGGCTGAAAGCTGACGTCGCCCTTGACCGGCATCTCGTTCGAGGAGGCCAGGTCGGCCGAGCCGCCGATCAGCCAGGGCACCTTGGCCCGGATCGCCTCCAGCGCCTTGCCGGAGGCCTGACGGGTCGCCAGCTCGCCGTCGGCCGGCGAGAAGTGCGGCAGATTGGCGTCCCAGCCGGCCGGCAGCTCGCCGGCCAGCGCCAGCCGGAGCTGCGCGCCCTCGCTTGGAAATGCCTCGGCGTAGGCGTCGAGCTGGCGCTGCCACGCCTGCTGCAGCCCGGCGCCGCGCGCGCCCGCCGCGCGCAGCGGCTGCAGCGCCGCCTCGGGCACGGCGAAGGTCGCATTGGGGTCCCAGCCGTAGAACTCCTTGGTCTTGCGAACATTCTCGGGGCCTAGCGGGCTGCCGTGGACCTTGCTGGTGTCCTGCAGTGGGCTGCCGTAGCCGATTGTCGTGCGCACCGCGATCAGCGAGGGGCGCTCGTCGCCCTGCGCGGCCCGGATCGCCTGGTCGATCGCCTCAAGGTCGTTGCCGTCCGCGACCCGCAGCGTGTGCCAGCCGTAGGCGTCGAAGCGCTGCAGCACATCCTCGGTGAAGGCCAGGTTGGTCGGCCCGTCCAGCGAGATATGGTTGTCGTCGTAGAGATAGATCAGCTTGCCGAGCTTGAGGTGCCCGGCCAGGCTGGCCGCCTCGGCGCCCACGCCCTCCATAATGTCGCCGTCGCTGACGATCGCGTAGGTGTAGTGGTCGATCGGCGCGTGGTCGGCGCGGTTGTAGGTCGCCGCCAGGAACGCCTCGGCGATCGCCATCCCGACGCCGTTGCCGAAGCCCTGGCCGAGCGGGCCGGTCGAGACCTCGACCCCTGGCGTCAGGCCGTACTCGGGGTGGCCGGGCGTCTTCGAGCCCCACTGCCGGAAGCTCTTGAGATCGTCGAGCGAGAGATCGTAGCCGGCCAGGTAGAGCAGGCTGTACAGCAGCATCGAGCCGTGCCCGGCCGACAGAATGAAGCGGTCGCGATTCGGCCACTGCGGGTCGCTCGGGTTGAAGCGCAGGAAGCGGCTCCACAGCACGTACGCCATTGGCGCGGCGCCGAGCGGCAGGCCGGGGTGCCCCGAGTTCGCCTGCTGCACGCCATCGATCGAGAGCATGCGAATCGCGTTGACGGTGAGTTGATCCTGGTCGGTGTAAGCTTCTGCCACGATGAAATCCTTTCAGGAGTCAGGAGCCGGGAGTCAGGGGTCAGAAGCACCGGCGAATAACGCAGTGATGCACGACGCTCACGTCGACAATTCTGACTGCTGACTTCTACCTCCTGAATACTCGCTCTACTGTCGGCTTTTCCAATCCTTCAAGAACTGGTCGATGCCACGATCGGTCAGCGGGTGCTTCATGCTCTGCTCGAGCACCTTGAAGGGGCAGGTCGCGATGTCGGCCCCGGCCAGCGCCGAGTCGATGATATGGCGCGGGTGCCGGATCGAGGCCGACAGCACCAGCGTCTTGATTTCAGGGTCTTTGCGGTAGATATCCACGATCTCGCGGATGAGCTGCATGCCCTCGACGCCGGTGTCGTCGACCCGCCCGATGAACGGGCTGATGATGAACGCCCCGGCGCGTGCTGCGAGCAGCGCCTGGCTGGCGTTGAAGCACAGCGTCACGTTGGTGCGAATGCCGTCCTTCGCCAGCCGGTAGATCGCCTTCAGCCCCTCGGTGGTGCTCGGCACTTTGATGATCACGTTCGGGTGCCACTGCACGTAGTCGTGGCCCTCGCGCACCATCCCCTCGGCATCCAGCGAGATCGTCTCGGCGCTGATCGGCCCATCCACCAGAGTTGCGATCTCCTGGATCGTGCTCTTGAAATCCGCGCCCTTCTCCTTAGCAATCAGGGTTGGGTTGGTCGTCACGCCGCTCAGGATGCCCCAGCTCGCCGCCTCGCGGATCTCGTCGATGTTTGCAGTGTCGAGAAAGATCTTCATGAACTGCCACTCCTTTGCTCATCCTACCAGCCGATCAGTGCTCGTGTGTGCGAGGGATGCGGCAACAGCGAGAGCATGGAGCACCATGGTCGAGCCGGTATCGAGCGCGCAGGCCCTGCGTGGCGTTGCATCAGAATGGCTCTATCGTGCTGCTCGACGCTGTAGGCAGGATGGCCGGCCGCTCTTCCTATCGGCCTGCAGAGCGCGTGCCGCCGAGGTGGAAGCCGGAGGAGCGCTGTTGATTATAACACGGTTGGAGCTGACCAAACGCCCGCTGCTGCACCGGTCTATAGTAACAATTGACAATCGTGATGAAAATCACCAGAAGGAGAGTCTTGACCCTATACTGATGGATAGGGTCGCGCTCCTCAAAGAGGGGGGATATGCGTCCAGCCCTGGCAATTTTAGATTTTCCCAAGGATAAAGTTTTCGTTGTACGTAGCCAGGTCGTCGAAAATGGCTCTTGAAGATGATGCTTTTTTGTGCTATAGTGCACTTTGCATAACATGGAGCCCTCTTGATAGAAAGCCGGACCCAGTGAACGATACACTCGATCTGCTGATGTCCAAGGCCCGTGAGCAGCGGCACCCCTCCTCTGCACCAAGCCGCGAGTACCACCCCGCTCCCGAACAGTCGCCTGACCTCCTCGAACGCCTCCACGCGAACTCCCAAGCCGATGGAACGATGTTCGACTCCGATGCTCAGGCTATTCCGCTTCCCCCCGCCTACGATGCCGATGAGCCCGAGGCGGATGGCCTGGACACCGAGCTCGATCAGGATGGCATCGGCGTCGACGACCCGGTGCGGATCTACCTGCGCGAGATCGGTCGCGTGAATCTTCTGACCGCCCAGGAAGAGCGCCTGCTGGCGCAGCAGGTCGAGCGAGGCGAGCGGGCCAGCGAGCGGATCGGCCGTGGCGACCTCGCGAGCGACGAGCGCGCGCAGCTGCTGCGCTGGGCGCGCGAGGGCCAGGTCGCGCGCGAGCACCTGATCCAGGCCAACTTGCGCCTGGTTGTGTCGATCGCGAAGAAATACCTTGGGCGCGGCATGTCGTTTCTGGACTTGATTCAGGAGGGCAACATCGGCCTGATGCGCGCGGCTGAGAAGTTCGACTACCACCGCGGCTATAAGTTCTCGACCTACGCGACCTGGTGGATTCGCCAGGCGATCACCCGATCGATCGCCGATCAGAGCCGCACGATCCGCCTGCCCGTTCACGTCGGCGAGACGATCAACCGGGTGCTGCGCACGACGAACCGGCTTCAGCAGGCCACTGAGCACGATCCGACGCCGGACGAGGTCGCCGGCGAGCTGGGGATTCCAGCCGAGAAGGTGCGCCGCGCCCTTGAGGCCGCCCGGCAGACCGTCTCGCTCGAGTCGCCGGTCGGGACCGAGGGAGACTCGGTGCTGGGCGATTTCATCGAAGATAAGGGCAGCGTCGCTCCGCTTGAGAGCGCCGCGCAGCACATCCTGCGCGAGCAGATCGATATCGTGCTCCAGAAGCTGCCCGAGCGTGAGCGACGGATCATCCAGCTGCGCTATGGCCTGTACGACGGCCAGTATCGCACCCTCGAAGAGGTCGGCCGCGAGTTCGGCATCACTCGCGAGCGCATCCGCCAGATCGAGGCGCGCGTGCTGCGCAAGCTGCGCCACCCGCACTACGGCCGTAGCCTGCGCGGCTACCTGGAGTAGCCGCCCGACCATGAAAAAAGTGTGGCCACACGACAGTATGGCCACACTCTCTTGAAACAAGTGAGGGGTGAGGCGCTCGCGCCTCACCCCTCACTGCTACCGTATCATCGCCAGCGCTGTCCCGAGCGCCGCTCCGATCGCCAGCACCGCCAGCATCCCGGCTGGCATGTCGAGCGGGTGGTTCGAGCGCGGGTGGCGCACGACCAGAGCCATCCCGAGCAGCGCCGCCGGCAAGGCCAGCAGGCCGCCAAACAGCGTCAGTGAGACCACCGACACGCCGGCCAGCAGGCTGCGAACCCGCGCCCCGCCGGCAAGCGCCGCGTTCGAGAACGCCGGGTCGAGCCAGATCATCACGCCGATCGGCGTCGCGAACGCGGCGACGATGTATGCAGCCACATACAGCGCCATGTAGGCGGCCGGCGCGGTGAGCGCCCACACCTGCTCGCCGGGCAGCATCAGGCTGAGCAAGACGCCCAGCGTTGTGAGGTGGATCACCTGATCCAGCAGGAATGGGCCGATCGGTGGGCCTGGTATTCGGTCGCCGTAGCGCACCTTCCACCAGTCGGCGGCGATGTGCACCGCCGTGACCCCCAGGATGGCTGGCCAGAGCGCCAGCACCCCGCCGTCGATCAGCGGCAGTGCCAGCATGCATGCCAGCACAATCCCGCCGTGGATCAGGAGCCCGTCCCACTGGCGCTTGCGCAGCACCAGCCAGTATGGTTGCAGCACGAAGTCGGCGACAAGATGGGCCAGTAGGAATAGGTAGAACATATGCTCACTCCTCGAAGGTTTCGCTTTGCAGCGATCAGCTTGATGGATCGGGGATTGCGTGAATGTACGCCGAGCTGTCCTAGTGCAAAAGCAGGCAGGCTGTCGGGCGTAGTCGCTAGCCTCCCTGGCTTCACTATGCCCTAGTCGCAATCTACAATCTGCAATTGCGCTAGTACAGGTTACGAACGTCCGTATGGGGTTTGGGCCGCCACCATTGGTTCTGTGGTTCCGCGGCCGCAGAACCACAGAGCCGCGGAATCAGCTGGCAAAGCCAGGAGCGCTTTTCGGGAAAGCTGTGCTAGTCTCCGCAGTGCTCGAGCTCGGGCATGTTCAGCACGCTCACGCGCGCGCGCTCGACGCGAATCAGCCCCTGGTCGCGCAGGTGAGACAGCACGCGGTTGACCGTCTCGCGCGTGGTGCCGGAGAGGCTGGCCAGGTCGTCCTGGGTTAGATGCAGATCGATCCGGATGTCGCTGCCGTCGGCGATACCATAGCGCGCCGCCAGGTCGCGTAGCTGGCGTACCACCCGCTGCGACGCCGATAGGCTGGCGAGCTGCTCGGCGACTGTATTGCTCTGGCGTAGCCGCAGCGCCATGATCTCCAGCACCGAGGCCGCGATCGGCGGGCAGGCGCTGATCGTGTGCAGAAAGGCGGCGCGGTGCAGCGTCAGAGTCGTCGTCCTGCACATCGCCGAGGCGCTGGCCGCGCGCGGCTGGCCGTCGAATAGCGCCATCTCGCCAAAGAAATCGCCGTCGTGGAAGATCGTCACCGTCAGCTCCTGGCCGGCCTCGGTCGTCGTGTAGATCCGCACCTGGCCGGTCACGATGATGTAGAGCGCGCTGCCGATACTGCCCTGCTGAAAGATGATCTCGCCGCGCTCGAATGCCTGCGAGCCGGTGCCTCTGGCCAGCAGCACCAGCTCGTCGTCGCTCAGCCCGGCGAAGGCGGCGACATGTCTGAGCGCCTGAGGCTTGTTCATCCCGCTTCTCGTCCTCTCATCATCGTGATGATGCCATTATAGAAGATTGAGAGCACCAAGACTATGATCTATGTCACGCTGCCGGAACAGAGAAACATGCGCTGTAGTAGGTCTGCCTGTAATACTGTCTTGGTTTGGCAAGCGCCCGCCTGTCTGGTATCATAGCGCGGTGATTTGGACGATTTCCGACCTACATCTCTCGTCGGCTCAGCCCAAGCCGATGGATATTTTCGGCGATCGCTGGAAGGAGCATCCCCAGCGCATCGCGGCGGCGTGGCGCGATCGTGTGCGCGACGACGATACGGTGCTGGTTGCCGGCGATATCTCTTGGGCGCTGAAGCTTCCTGATGCCCTGCCTGATCTCGCGTGGATCGCCGCCCTGCCGGGGCGCAAGATCCTCTCGCGCGGCAATCACGATTACTGGTGGGAAAGCCCTGGCCGCGTCCGCCGCTATTTGCCGGAATCGATCTCGATCGTCCAGGGCGATGCGCTCGATCTCGGCGATGTCGTGATCTGCGGCACGCGTGGCTGGATCACCCCTGAGACGCCTGGCTTCACCGCCCCCGCCGACCAAGTGGTCTACAACCGCGAGCTGGTGCGCCTTGAGCTGGCGCTGTCGGCTGCCCGCAAGCTCGCCGCGGGCGCGAGGCCGATCGTCGTCATGTTCCACTATCCCCCCTTCATCGACCGCAAGCCGACCGAGTTTGCCCGCCGGATCTGCGCGGCTGGGGCTGCCACCTGCGTCTACGGCCATCTGCATCGCCCGCACGACTGGTCGATCGCGACGCAGGGCCTGGTCGATGGCGTCTTCTACCAGCTGACCTCGTGCGACTACCTCGGCTTTGGCCCTGTCGCCGTTCGCGGCCTGCCGCGCCCCGCCGGCGAAGGCGCTGCTTCCTAATTGTTTGGTTGGGCACTGATGGCCTGTTGTCCCTCATCTCCTGCCCCTGGCAGGGGTGGGGTGATCTGGCACACTGCCGCGCCAACGAACGAAAAATTCACCCCAGAAGAAAGAGGAAATGATTCAGAAAATATGTGCTGATTTTGATGGACAAAACATCGATTTAGCGGTATAATATGCCTAAATCGGGACATGTGTGAAGCACGAGTTTTGTCAGCTGGCGGCCAACATGCCGCCGCTGATCGCGTTTGGAGGCACCATGGAGATCGGGATCGTCCGGCCGGTTAGCATCAACGACGAGATGCGCACGGCCTATCTGGAATACGCGATGAGCGTCATCGTGTCGCGGGCGCTGCCCGATGCGCGCGATGGTCTCAAACCGGTTCAGGTGCGTATCCTGTACGGCATGTGGGATATGGGTATCCGGCACAGCACGCCATATAAAAAGTGCGCGCGTATCGTCGGCGATGTGCTCGGCAAGATGCATCCCCACGGCGACACAGCAGTCTACGATGCGCTGGCCCGCTTGGCCCAGCCCTGGAACATGCGCTACCCGCTGATCGATGGCCAGGGCAACTTCGGCAGCGTCGATGGCGACCCGCCCGCGGCCATGCGCTACACCGAGGCGCGCCTCTCGGCCATCGCCGAAGAGCTGCTCTTCGATATCGATAAGAATACGGTCGATTTCCGGGATAACTTCGACGGCACCTTCCGCGAGCCGACCGTCCTGCCCGCGCGGCTGCCAAACCTGCTGCTGAACGGCGCGGCCGGCATCGCCGTCGGTATGGCCACCAACATCCCGCCGCACAACCTGACCGAGCTGTGCGACGCGATCATTCACCTGATCGATAACCCCGACGCGACCGTCGAGGACTTGATCCAGATCATGCCCGGCCCGGACTTCCCGACCGCCGGCATGATCCTCGGCACCGAAGGGATTGTGAACGCCTACAGCACCGGTAAGGGCCATATCACGCTGCGCGCCAAGGCGCACATCGAAGAGGCGGCCCGCAGCTCGTACAACATCGTCGTCACCGAGCTGCCTTACCAGGTCAATAAGGCGCGCCTCCAGGAGCGGATGGCCGAGATGGCTAAGGAGCGCAAGATCGAGGGCATCCGCGACGTGCGCGACGAGTCCGACCGCAGCGGTATGCGCCTGGTGATTATCCTCAAGCAGGACGCGCAGCCCAAGAAGGTGCTCAACGCGCTCTACAAGCATACCCAGATGCAGACGACCTTCGGGATCAATATGCTGGCGCTGGTCGAGGGCGGCCTGCAGCCGCGCGTGCTGACGCTCAAGCGGATGCTCCAGGAGCATATCGATCACCGCCGCGAGGTCATCCGCCGTCGCACCCAGTTCGATCTCGAGAAGGCTCGCGCCCGCGCTCACGTCCTCGAAGGCCTCAAGATCGCGCTCGATAACCTGGACGCTATCATCACCACGATCCGTAACTCGCGCACGCGCGACTCGGCGCGCAATAACCTGATCAGCAACTTCAAGCTCACCGAGATCCAGGCCAGCGCGATCCTGGATCTGGCGCTCGGCCGCCTGGCGGCGCTCGAGCGCAAGAAGATCGAGGACGAGTACCGCGAGATGATCAAGCTGATCGGCGAGCTGGAGGATATCCTTGCCAACCCGCGCAAGGTGCTCCACCTGATCAGAGAGGATCTCAAATACCTCAAGGAGAAGTACGGCGACGCGCGCCGCACGCGCATCATCCCCGATGCCGACGGCGAGGTCAGCGATGAGGATCTGATCCCCGATGTCAAGGTGCTGGTCACGCTGACCGAGCGCGGCTACGTCAAGCGTATCAACGCCGACACCTACCGCACCCAGCGGCGCGGTGGCCGTGGCATCAAGGGCATGGTCACCCGCGAGCAGGATGTGGTGCGCCATATCCAGACCTGCAATACCATGGATGACCTGCTGTTCTTCACCGATCGCGGCAAGGTCTATCAGCTCAAGACTCACGAGGTGCCCGACGCGGGCCGCACCGCCAAGGGGCTGCCGCTGGTCAACCTGATCTCGCTTGAGCCGGGCGAGCAGGTGACCTCGGTGCTGTCCGTGCCTGATTTCGACGAGGCCGAGTACTTGATTATGGCAACCGTGCGCGGGAAGATCAAACGTACGGTCCTGAAGGAGTACAGCCAGGTTCGATCGAATGGCCTGATCGCGATTGGCCTCGAAGACGGCGACCTGCTCGGCTGGGTGGCGATGACCCACGGCCACGAGGACGTGCTCATGACCACCGCCCGCGGTCAGACCATCCGCTTCCTGCAGGATCAGGTCCGCTCGATGGGCCGCCCGGCCACTGGCGTGATCGGGATTAGCCTCGACGACAACGACCGCGTGGTCGGCATGGATCTGGTCCAGAAGGACGCCGCGTTGCTGGTCGTGACCAAGAACGGCTTTGGCAAGCGCACGGCCGTCGAGGAGTATCCGACCAAGGGCCGCGGCACCGGCGGCGTGATTACGCTCCGCCTTCGCCCGAAGGACGAGATCGCCTCCGCGCGCGTGGTGCGCGACACCTCGCTGCTGACGTTCATTACGACCGGCGGGACGGTGATGCGCTGCCTCGCGGCCGATATCTCGAGTCTCGGCCGCGCCACGCAGGGCGTGACGATCCTCAACGTCGGCAGGACCGACCACGTGGCCGCGCTCTCGGTTGAGGAGCCGGATGAAGAGGAGCGCAGCCAGAACGTGCTGATCAGCTTCAATGGCGATGGGGATGGCGTAGGAGCATAGCTTCTCCGCAGGGAGAGGGGTGTGTTGGGGCGATGGGCGAGTTCGGCGGAGCCGAACTCGCCCATCGCTTATCTGATCAGGTAGGGGGCAGGGGTTGGCATGATTCGCTGTATCACTGCGCCATAAACGAAAACCTGCCCCAAGAGGGCAGGTAAGCAAGAGATCGTCTTTAGCGCATTCTACTCGTGCGTATCGAGCGATACGGCCACCGGCTGGTCGAGCATCCCTCTCACGGCCAGCTGCGGTGCCCGCGCTCGCGGGAGGATCAGCGACGCTCCCTCCTGCGACATCATCTGCACGAATACCTCGACGAACTGACCATCCCAGTGCGTGTCGCGTCCGTTGTGCAAAATGTGAAACGCCTGCTCGGGCTCCATCGCCTTGCGGTAGGCGCGATGTGAGGTCATCGCGTCGTATGCGTCGGCGATCGCTACGATCCGGGCCTCCTCGCGAATGTGCGGGCCGCCCATGCTGCGCGGGTAGCCCTGGCCGTCCATGCGCTCGTGGTGGCACTCGATGATCGGAATGACATCGCGCAGCGCTTTGATCTTGCGCAGGATGTCGGCCCCGATCGTCGGGTGCGTCTGCATGATCGCGTACTCTTCCTCCGTGAGCGGGCCTGGCTTGAGCAGAATATAGTCGCGAATGCCGATCTTGCCGATGTCGTGCAGCAGCGCGCCGTAGTGGATGTACTCGACCCGCTGGGCCGAGAGGCCGAGCACTTCGCCGAGACGGACTGCGTAGCGGCGCACCTGCTCGGAGTGGCCGGCGGTGTACGGGTCGCGCGCGTCGATCGCCGCGGCAAGCGCTGCGATGGTCTGGATATTTTGATCCTTGAGCTGCTGGTAGAGCCGGCTGTTGTCGATCGATGCGGCGATCTGCGAGGCGCAGACTTTGAGCAGCGTCCGATCGTCGCCGTCGAAGCCAGGCTGGTCGGCGCCGCGTGAGATCTGGATCACGCCGACAGGCCGGTCATTCGTCCGAAGCGTCAGGCAGGCAAGATGGCTCGGCCCCACTAGCTCGCGCTCTTCGCCGACCAGATCGCCGTGGGCTTGTAGGATCGCCGCCTCGTGATGCCCAGCGACTGGGGCGCGCATGCCCGGCGCGCAGTCGATCACCGCTCCGCGCTGCGCCAGCAGCTCCAGCTGATCGTCTTCCGGGTGGAACAGCGAGAGCGAGAGCGATCGTGGCGAGAAGCGCCGCCACAGTAGCCGCACGATCTCGCGCACCGCCGTCGCCGTGTCCAGGGTCGAGGTGAACGTCTGGCTGATCTCGTAGAGCGCGACGATTTCGGAGAGGCGCTGCTTCTCCAGCCGCACTCGCCGCCACTCCATCGCTCGTCGGACCGTCCGCTCCAGATCGTCGACGGTCACCGGCTTGGTCAGGTAATCGAACGCGCCGAGCTTCAGCGCCTCACGGGCCGTCTCGACGGTCGCGTGGGCTGTGAAGACGATCGCATCGGTCTCGGGGTGGTGCTGGCGCAGCTGGTGGAGCAGCTCGATCCCACCCATCTCGGGCATTTGCAGGTCGGTGAACACGAGATCGTACTGCGTGTTTTTCAGCCGTTCCAGTGCGATGCGGCCATTTTCAGCCGCCGCGACCTGGTAGCCATTCATACGTAGCAGGCGCACGCAGAAATCGCGCACGTTGGTGTCGTCCTCGACCACGAGCAGTCGCGAGGAGAGCGTTGGGGCTTGTCCGCTAGTCGGTGTCACGCTCATACGCAGTCCATCCCTCGATCGGCACAAGAGTGCGTTCGGGCTTCTCTTGTTATAACGGTTCGTAGGATACAAAGTTACGCTCAGATCGCCGGTAGATAGACCGTAAATGTGCTCCCTTGCCAGACCTGGCTGTGGACATCGATCCGGCCCCAGTGATTTTGAATAATCGTGTGGGTGGCGTACAACCCCAACCCCAACCCGCGCGAGATCCCTTTGTCTACCTTCGTTGTGAACCCTGGCTCAAAGATTCGCGTCAGCAGATCCGGCCTGATGCCGCGGCCTGTATCGGCAATAGAAACCCGCACCCACTTGTTCTGCTCGTTGACTCTGATTCGAATCTTGCGCTCATCGCTCGTCTCCATAGCCTCCATAGCATTTTGGAGCAAGTCGACGAAGGCCTGTTCGAGCTGGGCTGACTGGCCGAGGATCAGCAGCGGGTCGGCCGGGATGTCGATCTCGATCTGAACGTCGCTCTCCTGCAGCTGGCTTTTGAGCAGTCCCAGGGCATCCAGCAGCGGCTCGCCGATAGACAGCGGCTGCTTGCCGCTCGACGTCGTCTGTGCGAAGCGCAGGAAGCGCTCGACCAGCGTGGCGATTCGCTGGCCTTCGACCATGATTTGTCCCATGTCGTCACGCGCCGCCTGTGGCAGCGATTGGTCGCGCAACAGCAGGTGGGTATAGCCGAGAATGGTTGTTAGCGGATTGTTGATCTCGTGCGCTACGCCCGCGGCTAGATCGGTGACGACAGCCAGGCGCGACGCGAGCAGCAGATCGTGCGCGGGAACGCCATCGCTGGTATGCGCCACCGGCAGATCTGTGCGCTGCTGCCCGATAATGGCTGCCGCGCGTCTTCCTAACGTGTGCAGCAGCGGATCGTCGTTGGCGTGGAACGCATCTGGCTGCGGCGATTGGAGGTCGATCAGCCCATAGATCTGATCTGCTGAATAGATCGGGATGACCAGATGCGCGCGCGTGCCGGATAGAGCGGGCAGCGCCTCGGGGTCTCGCAGAATGTCGGCTGAGCGTACGATCGAGCGTGTCTGATAAGCGCGGCCGGTCAGCCCTCGGTCGAGGCTGGGCGGGATCTGCATCAGAAGAGTCGCCTCTTCCTGGGTGTAGCCGCGCCGCACCAGCAGGCTCGCGCGCCCGTTCTGGATGGTTAGAATGCAGCCGTGTGCTGCGCTGGTGAGCGCCATCGCCGCCGCGAGGATGAGGTCGAGCGACGCGATCGAGTCATTCGTCTGCTCAATTCGCTGATCGAGGTCGATCAGCAGGCGCGCCTGGCGTGTCTGTCGCTCGGCGAGGCGGTAGCGCAACGCCCAGTCCAGGGTGGTCGCGGCCTGTTGGGCGAAGCTCAGGGCCAGCCGCTCGTCGCCGCTCCGAAAGCTGCCAACCATGCTTAGGCAGCCGCACAGGCTGTCGCCGATCATGATTGGCGCGCCAATCCAGGCGAGATCGCTGGCGGGAGCGGGAAGAGGCGGTCGAAATGCCGCCGGCCGGCGCAGTGTCAGCGTCCGGCCGGTTCGAGTGATATGGGTGAGAATGTGCGTCTCAGTTACGCTCAGGGCAATTGGTGTGGGCAGTGGCTGTGGGCCATACTGTGCCGGCACAGCAATCGCTAAGTTGCAGGGAACCAGAACAGCAATGCCGCTGCAGATGAGGTGCTCGCGTAGCGTACCGATGAGCTGAGTATAGACCTCGTAAAAGTCAGGAGATCTATCGAGCGATCCGAATGGAGACGACGAAGCGAGGTCTCCGGGTGGCTCCGCGAAGTGCGACTGCGGCGCTGCAGGCGCTTGTGTGCTATCGGCCATACGGTTGGCGGTCACGCAGGCTTTGCACGACTCTGGAAGAACGCCCGCACCCGGCGCTCCAGCTCTTCGAAGTCAAACGGCTTGGCCAGGTAATCATTCGCGCCGATGCGCCGAGCTTGCTTCTCGGTATCAGGTGTGCCAAATGCAGTGATCAAAATCACATAGACATTATTATAGTCACGCCGGATCGCCTGGATCAGCTCCATACCGTCCATTCGCGGCATGTTCATATCGGTGATGACGAGGTCGCAGTGGTGCTGCGCCAGTTGCTCCAGTGCCATGACGCCGTCCTCAGCTTCCAGGACCGGGTAGCCGCCGTTCGTCAGCATGAATTTGTATAGCCGGCGGGTGGCAGCATCGTCCTCGACGATCAGGACGTGCGGGGCAGCGCCATTGGTTACGGCCGGATTGGTCTGCAACGACATACTATGACCTCCGTATCCTTGTTAAACGAGATCTATACGTAGAGAGTGACGCTTACGGTAGAGCGGAGCCGCCACGAATTCGGTATAACCGGATTGCCGTGGAGGCTGCTAGGAATGTTGATCCTCAACGAACATAAACGAATATCTCATTTTACCACATGTTAACGCGATGTCACACATAAAGTTACGTGTCTTGAATGCGGCTGACTGAACTGTAATCCGCCTGTCATGTGCCGAGATGGGTGGCGTAGTCTGTCGGTAGCTCTGTGCAAGGATGCTGTTTCCGGCTGCGGTTGTGCTCGTTGGGTTGCCCCCTTGGCGCGCCGTGTATCGAGCGCCGGCGAGTAATGCGCTAGCGATACGAGGCGAGATCGCGCTCCTCGATCGTGGGCATGAACCGCGACATCTCAACCATCTTGAAGATCTTTTGATGATGTGGGCTAACGTTCATCGCGAAGAGCTTATTGCCGGCCTTGCGCGCCGACACCACGAACTTGAGCAGCGCTGATATCCCCGCCGAGTTGATAAATGCCACATGTTCGAAATCGAGGACGGTGATCGGGCGCATCGAGGTTTGTGTGGCGTTCGCCTCAATTGCCGTGGCCGAGCTTGTATCGACACTGGTTGTCATAATATGCAGCACCGCCACATCGCCAAACTCTTCTCGCATGATGACTTCATTATTCATTGAGGGTATCCTTCCGGTATAGACGCAGGGTCAGAACGGTTCCATGCTGCGATGAGTTGACTTCGTAGTCGTCGACTAGAGCGCTGATGAGATACATCCCGAACCCGCGATGCATACCACTGTCGAGGTTCTGTTCCTCAATGATCCGGCGTGAAAAGTCCGCTCGGCTGATCCCTGCCCCTTCGTCGCGAATGTGCACCTCGAGCTTCTCGGCGTCCAGGATGAAGGTGACCTCGACCAGCTTGGTGGATTGGCGTTGATTGCCGTGGTCGATCGCATTGTTCACGGCCTCGCTGACGGCTAGCTTGAGGTCTTCGATTCGCTCGGCCGACAGTCCAATCGCCTGGCCCAGCTCGCCGGCGCTCGCACGCACGACGCGCTCGAAAATCGGGTTGGACGGAATATTGACGAACACTCGTTCCATCAGCCATCCTTACGTCGCGCATTGTTGAGTGTATACCGTTCCTTCGCCTGGATCGGAGCGGGGTAACTGCCAATGGGCAACTGAGAGATGTGGATGTTGGGGTCATGCGTACGTCACGGTGTGCGTGGTGTGGGCGTAGAAGCTGCAATGCCGCTCCCGCCGGCTCGGTCGAATGTGTTGCCGCCGGCTTCCAGCACGCGCACCTCAGATATTCGCAGTGAGCGCTGGGGAGGTTGAGCGATCGTAGCTCGCTCTTCTTGGCGGGCCAGGTGATCGTAGCGGCGCAAGTATGCCTTGCCTAGCGAGGCGTTGCCGATCTGGAGGTAGGATGCGCCAAGGTAGTAGAGCGCCTGGGTGTGGCGCGGATTGCGACGAAGCACCTTCTCGAAGAGTGGGATGGCGCGCCCCGGCTCCATCAGCTCTTTGTAGCACAGGCCAAGCATGAAGTTCGTCTCGACATCCTCGGGCCAGAACTGAAGCACGTGCTCGAACTCTTTGACTGCCAGGTCGGGGCGACCACGCCGAATATACATATAGCCCAGGTCGTAACGCAGCGAGTGCGCCTCGGGGGCCAGCTCGACGGCCTTGCGCCAGGCGGCCAGCGCCCAGTTTTCGTGGCCCATCGCATTGTACATAAAGCCCAGCAGGTAGTATGCCTGCGGGTCATGCGGGAGCAGCTGGACAGCTCGCTCGAACGCGCGCACGGCCGGTTGGTTTTTGCCCATATCATACAAAAGCTTGCCCATGCTCAAGAACAGCTTGCCGTTGTTCGGGTGGAGCTTGGCGCACTCAAACAGCACCTCGTACGCCTCTTTGAGCTTTCCTTGCAGTTTCAGGATGGCGCTGATGCGGATCTGCGCGTCGACATAGTGTCGGTCTTGCGGTGGGATCTGCCCGTAGGCTTCGGTCGCCTGGTCGAGCCGCCGCGCGCGGGCCAGTAGGTTGCCCAGCAGGTAGCGGGCGTGGTGCTCCTGTACGCGCCATTGGAGCAAGGCCCGGTAGATCCGCTCGGCCTCCTCTTCGTAGCCTTGCATCTTGAGGTCCTGGCTCAGCCGGTAGTACCACTGCGCGACTTCCTCTTCCGAGCGGATGACCAGCATCTCGTCCTGGATCTCGGGCGAGACGAAGGTCGGCTCGACGCGCAGCGCCTCGGTGAAGCAGCGCTGTGCAAGCTCGTGCGCGCCGTGGCTCTGGTGCATCAAGCCCATATAGTAGCGCGGCTCGGCCGCCTGGGGGCGAGCGTTGCAGGCCTGATCGTAGTGGATATAGGCGCGGCCGGCGTCGTCCAGCCGTTGGTAGCAGCGGCCGAGCGAGAAGTGGGCCTCGTAGAGCTTGGGGTTGTGCTCCAGCGCCTCCTTAAACGCGGCAATCGCGCGGTCGAGCTGCGCGCGGGCGGCGAAGGCCACGCCCAGGTTGTAGTGCGCCTCGGCTAGCTGGGGGTCGGTTTGGACGGCTTCGAGATACTCGCGCAGCGCGCCGTCCCAGTCGTCCTGAAATGCGAGCGCATTGCCAATATACAGGTAGATGATCGCGCGCTCGCGATCGTAGATCTGCGCCTGCTCTTCGCCCTCAACATAGGCGGCGATCAGCGCGGCCTTGAAGTGCTCGATCGCGTCGCTGTAGGCCGCGCGCAG
This sequence comes from Candidatus Ribeiella danica, assembly GCA_016717335.1. GTDB lineage: Bacteria > Chloroflexota > Chloroflexia > Chloroflexales > Roseiflexaceae > Ribeiella > Ribeiella danica. The sequence continues at coordinate 1,665,494 of JADKFS010000001.1, read as the reverse complement.
ATACGCGCGGATACCTTGGCTGAACGCGGCGCCGAGGCGCGTGCCGGCCATGAAACGCTCGCTCCCGGCGAAGGTATCTAGGTCGAGCGGCATGAAGTTGATTGGTTCGTTCACGGTCATCTCGGTCGCTCCCCCGCTTCGGGAGAACCGAGAACCGAGAGCCGAGAACCGGTGTTGCGACTAGTGGTTCTTGGTTCTTGGTTCTTGGTTCTATCGATATTCCTCCAAGGCCAATCTCAGCTGTCCATTGAGCTCGCGCGCCAGGCCGTGCCCGAACTGGCTCTGCACGATGCGGACGATGAGCGGCAGGATGTCATCCCACGCTGCGATCGGCGCATCGGCACTTGGCAGCGCCAGCGTCGACCAGATCAGCTCGGCCCGATCGCTCCCCAGGACGTCACCGGTGACGCTACGCAGCTCGGCGCTCAGCTGCTCCAGCCGCCGCCGCACGATCACCATGGTGATGTCGTCGGCCTGCTCGCTGCCGCTCCACGAGCGCAGCTCGCGCAGTAGCTCCGCCACGAGCGCGCGCGGTTTCAGCCCGACGTTCGCGCGCAGCGTGGATTCCAGTCGATCGTAGCCGTATATTTCGCCACCTGGCGCACTTGCCTCGATGACACCATCAGTATAGAGCACGATCGTATCGCCGTGGTGAAGCACCGCGCTTATCTCGACATATTCGCTGTCGCCATCCACGCCGAGCGGCAATCCCGACAGCTCGATCTCGGAGACCTGGCCGTTGATGAGCACCGGGTAGTTGTGCCCGGCGTTGGCGAACCGCAGGTGGCCGCGCTGCGTGTCGAGCATCGCGTAGAGCATCGTGACCATGCCCTGCGGTATCTCCGAGAGCACGCCGCGGTTGGTGTCGGCCAGCGTTGGGCCGGGCGGCTCGCCCCGTCGCGCCGCGTGCCGAAATACCGTCCGCGCGACGGCCATGCGCAGCGCCGCCGGTAGCCCCTTGCCCGAGACATCGCCGATCATGATACCGTGCCGGCTGTCGTCGAATGGCAGAAAATCATACAGGTCGCCACCCAGGTCGCGTGCTGGTATGCAGATGGCGCTGATCTCCCATCCGGGCAGCCGCGGCACCGCTTCCAGCAGTAGCCCCTGTTGGATGTCGCGCGCCAGGAGCATGTCTTGCTCGATCTCGGCTTGGCGGCGCAGCTCGACAAGGCTCGCCGCCGATGGCGCGAGGGCAGGGCCGCTTCTGGGCCGCGGCTGGGCCGTGGGCGCCCGGCGCGTGTGACCGAGCAGGGTCGCTTGGAAACGACGTCGATTCGATTGTCGCGTAGCTCTCATCATTACTATAAGGGATAGTAAAGGGGCTTGACGCCCCTTGTTCGCACCTACGCTCGACGCGGCAAATATTCGATTTGTCGCTGGCATGCCTCGCGGAGCCAACCGACCGCCACTCCTTCGATCACGGCGCCGGGCGGATGGTGCTCAAGCTTACGCAGGGTGGTACGGTACTCACGGGCGGCCTTTCCTGGGTGCCCGGCCTGGTGGTAGGCCTCGGCGAGATGAAACGAGATCAGCGCTGATTCCGGGCTCAGGTAGCGCGCCCGCTCGAGCTGCTGGATGGCTGAGTCCCATTGGTGCTGGCGCCCGTAGATCATGCCAAGCAGCACGTAGGAGTCTTCGTTCAGGGCATCGATCTCAAGTGCGCGCCTGACCTCGGCCACCGCAAGATCGAGATCGCCGCGGTCGGCGTGGCCACGCGCGATCAGGGTGAGCGCTTGGGGCGCATAGGCCGACTGCGGCGAGATATACCGCAGCGTATCGAGCGCTGTGTCGATCAAGCCCTGCTCGATCAGCGCGCGGCCCTTCGCCAGCGCGTCGGCATCGGCGCGCGCGTGTGTCTGCTCCGGCCTCGCATGATCATAGAATGCCTTGGCCGGTTCACGAGATACGCCCGCGCTACGGTTGTGGCGCGCGGGCGCCAGACGAGTTGTGCGCTGCTGTTCCATCTTGCGGTGTGATCGTGCGCCAAGCGGATGAACGCCCAGCTCGGGTGTTGGCGGGGCTGATTCTAACGCCCCCTTGTAGTAAACGTATGCGCCCTCGACTTCTCGCGTATTGAATCGATCGAAAATGTTCCAGAGTGTCTCGGAAAATCCGAGGAAGAGCATTCCACCCGGCGGCAAGCACTCGTAGAAGCGCGCGATCAGGCTCTGACAGGTCTTGAGCTGGAAGTAGATTGTCACATTCTGGCAGAAGATAATATCGACATTCCGGGCGCTGCTGGGGAATGGGTCGAGTAGGTTCAGCAGCTCGAACCGAACTAGCGGGCGCACGGCATCACCGACGACATACGTCTCGCCGCTGGGCTCGAAGTAGCGCTTCAGCAGATCGGCGGGCAGGTTTTGCAGCGAGCGCCCGCGATAGCTGCCCTCGCGCGCTCTTTGCAGCGCCGGCTCGCTCAGGTCGGTGGCCCAGATCTCGACCTGGCGCGTGGATGGGCCGCCGAATGTCTCCAGCGCAGCAATTGCGAGCGAGTAAGCTTCCTCGCCGGTGGAGCAGCCGGCGCTCCAGATCCGGATCGGCGCGCCGCGCGGCTTGCGATCGTGGATCTCGGGGAGTAACACCTGGCGCAAGGCTTGTATGTGCGGCCCGTTGCGAAAGAAGACGGTCTCATGGTTCAGCACTAGCTCGGCCAACCGGCGAAGCTCATCCTGCCCGCCTGGCAGGCGGAGACGCCGCTCGTAGGCGCGCAGGTTGTCGCCAGTGGCCTCGAGACGCTGGGCCAGGCCGTGCTCGAGCAAGCGCTGCCGAGACGTGTCGAGGTAGACGCCGCTGTAGTCGGCTAGCAGATCGCGCAGCCAGGTGAACTGCTCGGGCGCCAGAAGGGCGGGCTGGGCGCCGCCGGGCGTGGGCGCAGGCTGGTCGGCTCGGCTGGTTGGTTTGCGTTCGAGTGTCATGGCGTGCCCTGCCTAGCTTGTCCGGCGACTACCTGGCTGTTTTCCTTGAACAGCTCGGCCAGCCGCCCCGCGATGCGCGAGGCCGGCAGGACCTCGATCGCCGCGCCGAGCTGAATGGCGGCGCGCGGCATGCCAAAGATCGTACTCGTCGCTTCGTCTTGCGCGATCGTGTGGCCGTTCGCCCGCTTGATCGCCAGCATCCCGAATGCTCCATCGCGGCCCATGCCAGTCAGCAGAACGCCGATCGCGCGCGAGCCGAAGACCTCAGCGGCGGCCTGCATCGAGATGTCGATCGAGGGTCGTTGGATCAGCAGTGGGCTCTCGCTCAGGTGAATCGAGAGCTCGCGGGTGATCAGCAGATCGTGCTGGTCGGGGGCCACCAGCACTTCACCTGGCCGAATTGGCTGGCCCTCGCGCGCGAGCGCCACCGGAAGCGTGCTGGCGTGGGCCAGCCAATCGACCATGCCGGTGCTAAACCCCGCAGCGATATGCTGGATGACCAGAATTGCAGCAGGCAGATTGCCCGGCAGGCTGGCGAGCAGCTGATTGACGATCCGTGGGCCACCTGTGCTGGCGCCGATCACAACCAGCGAGAAATCCGGCGTCCCTGCACCAGCAAGCTGACGCGCTGGCGCTGCGGTGGGGTGAGATTTTGCATGGTGCGAATCCATCGTCTCGTCTCGTCGCCTGGCCAGCTTATCGCCGCGGCGAGCTATGTCGTTGGCACCTGGCGCTTCAACAGCAGTTGCCGGCTTGCGGCGGCCGCGCAAATGCGTGACCACTTTGACGCGCGCGAGCACCTTGATACGCCGGATCAGCGTATGCCCGGCGCGCTCGAGCGAGCGTGGATCGGCGCCGGAGGGCTTCTCGAAGATCTCTAGCGCGCCAGCCGCCAGCATTCGGAATGTGATGTCGACATCGTGCCTGGCCAGCGACGCCGTGACGACCAAGATCGGCGTCGGACAGTAGGCCATCAGATGCTCGGTCGTCGCGAGGCCATCCATGATCGGCATGCGCACATCCATCGTCACGATATCGGGGCGCAGCTCCATCACAAGATCGATCGCCTCGCGCCCGTTGCGCGCCACGCCGATAACCTGAATCGCCGGGTCCTGCTCGATCAGGCCGGTGATCACACGGCGCATCACCGCTGAGTCGTCGACAACCACGACGCGGATTGGGTGGCTCATAGGACATGGCTCTTACGAGCGTTACAGCCTGGGGTTGGGCAGTGTGCGCGACTATGCCGCTCCTACTACCTCCAGATTGTGCAGCTGATGGCCGCCAAGCGAACCGGTGCCTAATGCATTTCCAGGATCATCTTGACGCGATTCGGCAGGTTGAGCAGGTCGATATCTTTATTCAAATAGTCGTCGACGCCAGCCTCGAAGGCGGCGTGCTTGTCGTCGCTGGACGTGAGCATGATGATCCGCAGGTCGTCGAGCGCCGGGTCGTCGCGCAGCCGCCGGCAGACCTCATAGCCATCGATGCCAGGCATCTGGACATCGAGCACCATCAGGTCGGGCGCCTGGTCGGCGACGATCGCCAGCGCCTCTTCGCCGCTATGCGCGATTTGGACCGCATAGCCGTACATGGTCAGACGCATGCTGACGATATCTGTCACAAGTTTGCTGTCGTCTACGACGAGGATTTTTTCTGTCATGTCGTACTCCGGGTTGGTGGGCAAAACGTTCAGGCGAGAAGCTGTTGAACCGTCTCCAATAGGTTGTTCTGGTTGAACTGGCTCTTGACGATATATGCCTGCGCGCCGACCTCCATTCCACGGCGGCGGTGCGTTTCAGAGGCCAGGCTGGTGACGATAATGACCGGCAAGTCGGGTAGGCCAAGGTCGCTGCGAATCTGGCTGGTGAGCTGAAAGCCATCTACACGAGGCATCTCGATATCGCTAACCACGAGATCGTAGGCACTGGCGCGTAGTTTGTCAAGGGCATCGAAGCCGTCGACGGCGGTTGTGACCTCGTAGCCGGCCGACTGCAGGATCGTGCGGATCAGCTCGCGCGTCGTGAACGAGTCGTCGGCGACGAGCAGCCTGGCGTGGCGCCGGGCCTGATCGTGCTGGATCATCGGCGTCGTCAGCGACATGCCGCGCGCCGCCTGCACCAGCGCGGCCGGGTTGAGCAGCAGGATCAGCCGGCCATCGCCAAGCTGTGTGGCCCCGCTGAAGCGGCGCTGTTTTTCCAACAGCGGACCAAGCGGCTTGACGACGACCTCGCGCTCGTCGAGCAGTCGATCGACCAGCAGCGCCAGCGGGCGCTGGATCGCCCCTACCACGATGGCGGGCATCCGCCGCCGCGCCGGGAACGGTTGCGCCCTGCCGATGTCGAGCAGGTCGGCCAGGCGGAGCAGCGATGCGAGCCGGCCATCGTGCTGGAGCATCGCGCGGCCCTCGACCGTCTTCACGTTCTCGGGGTAGGCCCAGGTGCTTCCCTGGCAGCCGGAGGCCGGCAGCGCGAAGATCTGCTCGCCCACCTCGACCAGCAGCACCCGTGTCGTCACCAGTGTCAGCGGCAGTGTCAGCGTGATGGTCGTGCCGATGCCAGGCTGCGACTCGACCTGTACCTGGCCGCCTAGCTCGACAATATTGGTGCGCACCACGTCCATACCGACGCCGCGCCCGGAGATATCGGTGATGATCTGCGCGGTGCTGAAGCCGGGCAGGAAGGCCAGCTCCAGCGCCTCCTGATCGGTGAGCGCCGCCGCCGTCTCTGTCGAGAAGATGCCCCGGCGCACTGCGGCCTCGCGCAGTCGTTTGGGGTCCATGCCGCGCCCATCGTCGCGAATAACGACGTGCACGTAGGGGCCGAGCGACTGGGCGCTGATCTCGATCGCGCCCTGGCGCGGCTTGCCGGCCTGCTCGCGCTCGCTGGGCGGCTCAATGCCGTGGTCGACCGCGTTGCGGATCAGGTGCAGGAGCGGGTCGTTGAGCGCCTCGATGATCTTGCGGTCGAGCTCGATCGTCTCGCCTGTGAGGGTCAGCTCGATCTCTTTGTCGATCTCGCGCGCCAGCTCGCGGACTGCGCGCGGCAAGTTGGTGAACACGGTCGAGATTGGCAGCAGGCGCGCGGCCATCACTTCCTGCTCGAGATCTTCGATCAGCTGGTGAGTCTGGTTGGCGTGCTGCTCGAAGCGCTCGATATGCGAGCGGATCAGCTTGCTCGTCCGGTCGCCGATGTTGAGCGCGCCGTTGATGTGACGATCGAGCGACTCGCGCTGCATGGGCGAGAAACGCAGCTGCTTCAGCTCGCGCTCCAGGTTGAGCAGCGTGCGCTCCTGCTGCGCGATCAGCGTGTGCAGCTCGCCGATGACCTGAAGGTGTGTGGACTGGGCCTGCCGGCCGACCACCAGCTCGCCGGCCAGGTTGAGCAGCCGGTCGAGCCGGTCGACGCGCACGCGGATCGTCTGGCGCACAGCCGCGCGGGCGGTTCTTGGGAATGCCGGCTGCGTGGGTGTAGACAAAGGCGGCATGGCTATGGCTGCGTCGGGCGCAGCGGCAGCGGTCGTCGCCGGAGCTGGAGTTGGGGCCTGCGGCTTCTCCAGGCCGCGCCCGCGGCCAAGCGTCAGCACCAGACTCTCGACATCGACCTGCGAGGGGAGGCCCTCAATCGTGGCGTTGAGCAGATCGAGGATGGCGTCCCCGCCAAGCAGCAGGTCGTCGGCGAGGGCGCGATCGAGCTCGCGGCGACCCTCGCGCACCGCGCCGAGGATGTGCTCACAGGTGTGCGCGATTCGGCCGACCTGCTCGAAGCCGAGCAGCCGAGCTGAGCCCTTGATCGTGTGCATCGCGCGAAAGATCGCGTCGATATACTCACGGCGGCCTTCGGCGCCGGGCGCGAGCGACTCGAGCGCCAGCAGGCCCTCGTTGAGGGCACGGATGTTCTCGGCCGTCTCGTCGCGGAACTGATTGTGGAAGACGCTCAGGTCCATTTATGTATCACGAGACCCATTGTTTGCGATACTGTACATTCGCTGGTCGATCGCGTCCATTGCCGCTCGGCTTGGGCCGGGCCGGGCGCTCTCGTAGACGATGCCGTGCAGCCGCTCGGCGATCGCCGTGAGCATCTGGGCCGACTCGGACATCTGGCGCGAGCCGGCGGCGGTCTGTCGAGCGACGTCGGCGATCTCGCGCATCGTCTCGACCACCTGCTCGCTGGCGCTCTGCTGCTGAGCGGTTGCCAGGCTGATCTCGGCGCTGCTCTGCGCCGTGCGCTCGGCCACCATCACGATTGCGTCCATGACCTGGCCGGCGCTGTGGGCCAGCTCGACGCCGCGCTCGACCTCCTTGCCGCCCTCTTCGGCCGCCAGGACAGCCGAGTTGGTGGCCTTCTGGATCTCGGCAATCACGCCCTTGACCTCTTTTGCGGCGGCCAGCGCGCGGTTGGCCAAGCTCTTCACCTCGGCGGCGACGACGGCGAAGCGACGCCCGTGCTCGCCGGCGCCGGCTGCCTCGATCGCGGCGTTGAGCGCCAAGAGGTGGGTCTCGTCCGACAGGTCGTTGATCAGGTCGATGATCTCGCCGATCTGCTGGGATCGCTCGCCCAGGTTGAGCACCCGAGTCGAGACATCCTGCATCCGGTTGCGAATGCGCTCCATCGCCTGGATGCTGTTGTCGACCGCGTCCTGGCCCTCGCTGAGATTCTCCAGCGTCTGGCGGGATGCCTCGGCGACCTGCTCGGCGGCGATTGCAATCTGTCGCGCGGTCGAGCCCAGCTCCTCGATCGTGGTGCTGACCTGGGTGACGGCGCTGGCCTGCTCGGTCGCGCCGCTGGACTGCTGGTGGGATGCGGCGAGCAGCTGGGATGCGGCCGACGAAAGCTCGCTCCCCAGCTCGACCTGCTGAATATTCTTCTCGATCAGCTTTTGGTTGGACTGGAAGAGCGCCTCGGCCTGCTCGCCAACCTGGCTGACGAAATGGGCCGTGCTGGTGGACCAGAGGAACGCCAGGTAGCCCAGCAGGCCGCCGATCGCGGCGAACACGAGCAGTGTCATAATCGTCTGGCCGGCGCCGCTGAGCGCCACGACCGGGCCGATCAGGCTCAGAATCTGCAGCAGCACGAGCGCGCTGTAGCAGGCGAGCGAAACCAGGAACAGGCGGATGCCGTCGCCGGCTTTGCCAAACAGGCCGGCGGCCATCACCGGAACGAGGTAAGCGACGAACATTGGCCCGCCGACGCCGCCAATCAGGTAGATCGCGAGCGTGACGTACAGCACGTTGCCGTACAAGAACATGGTAATCGCGAGCTGGTGGCGCCTACGGCGCGTGAGCCAGAATGTGCCCGCGGCAATGCCGCATCCCAGCAGGATCCAGACCAGCGCGGCAGGGATGAGGTTGCGGCCAGACAGGACCTCGAGCCAGCCGAGCACGAGGATCGTGACGCCGCCAAATACCGCAACCAGGCCGATCCCGAGCGCCAGCCGGTTCAGCAGCCGCGATCGGTCGCCTGCGTCGCTCTGCAGATCGGCGACGGTGCGGCCGAGGCGGTGGTGTGGAGAGATCTGTTCCATAGAAGGTGTGCCTTTGTTCTTCACCACTGGGGAGGTCTGCAGGAGCCTTCGGCCCCTGCAGACCTCCCCAGTGGTGGGGGTTCGGAGGTGGCGAAGCCGCACCCGAACCCCCACCACTAGACTCATTCATACCCGAAGGCCCCTAACCGAGATCCGAGCGGCTGAGCAGCGCGCTGCGTGCTACTGCGCGCAGATCGAGCTCGACGATGACGTCGTCTCCCAGTGCCAGCGCGCCGATCGCCCAGGGTTGGCGCAGGCGCTGCTGCAAGAGAGCGGGGAGCGGCGCGCACTGGATCCGCTCCAGGAATGTGTCCACGTAATCCACCAGCAGGGCGATATATTTCCGACGCAATGGCACGATCAGCGCGTGGCGGCGGGCGATCGACGGTTGGTCGGCCGGGTCGAGCAGCGTCCCAAGCTCTACCCCGAGGCACGGGCGGTCGAACATGCCGCGCTCAATCGTGGCCGGGTCGGCGATCATGCGTATGTCGAGTAGATCGGCGCGCCGAACGGCGTAGCGGTGCAGCGCAGTCTTGACGATCAGCAGCAGATCCTCGGCCATCGTTTTCCTCAGGCGCTCAGCCCGGCGATCAGCTCGTTCAGGTCGAGCAGGGCGACGAACTGGCGCTCGTGCTGGACGACGCCGCGCAGGAAGCGCACCCGCGCCGGGTCGAGCGCCACCGGCGCGGGCTCGACGGCGTCGGCCGGTATGGCAGCCAGGTCGAGCACCATGTCGACCAGCATCGCCATGTCGACATCGCCGTGCGTGACGAGCACGAGCCGGCTCGCCCGTGTGATCGGGGCACGATCGATGCCAAGCAGCGGATAGATCTCGACCACAGGCACGATCGCGCCGCGCTGGATCAGGATTCCCGGCAGCGCTGGGGGTGCGCCAGGCACCGGAGTGTAGGCGCGATAACGGATCACCTCGCGCACGCTGGCCGATGGGATGGCATAGAGCTCGCCCGCAAGCTGCACCAGGAGAACATCCATAGTGATGGGGGAGACGGCCTGATTTTCAGCAGGGTTGGGTGTGAGCACAAGTACCTACGTCTAGTGAGGTCATGCAGCGTGGAATGATCGGCTTCATCTCGCAGGATACTACGGAAGCGACGAGGCGGTCAAGCCACCAGTTGGTACTGAAGGCACGTTGTCGGACAGTACTCTTGTTTGGCGCAGGCTTTATGGCAGTGGGCAGTAGAAGGCGGTGGGATGAAGTGCGTATCGGATTGGAAACGGCAGCGTTTCGCGCTATAATCGCCATGACAATAAACTTGCAAGCGAGGATTGCGATCGATCGCCGCACCTACAACCGCCTGTCGATCCGGTTTATGTTCGCGCTGGCGCTGCTTCTGCTGGGCCTGGGGCTGCCGCTGGCCTCGGCGGTGCTCTCGCCCGCCAGCGCTGGATTAGCCGCAGCGCCCCTGCCGACGGCGCGCGTTCGCATGCCGACACTGAATAGCGGAGTCACGCCGGCGCAGCGCCCGACCGATAGTGTGCAGCCAGCGGCGGCGCGGGCGACGCCTCCTGTCGGCTCGGAGCTGTCGCCCCAAGCCGAGTCGACGGCGGCGCCGACGGCCATCCCCGCGCCAACCAGCACACCGCCCCTGCCTGGCCCGGCTGATCTGGCGCCAGCGGCACCGCCGGAGATGGGGCCGCTGGCCGGCCCGGTGCCGATTCTGATGTACCACTACATTCGGGATGTCGACGAGGCCACCGACCCGCTCGGCTATAACCTGTCGATCACGCCCGCCGACTTCCAGCAGCAGATCGCCTGGCTGCACGAGCAGGGGTACGTCGGTGTGCGGATGGATATGCTGGCCCGCTGCATGCGCGGCGAGATCGCCTGCCCGCTGAAGCCGATCGGGCTGACGTTTGACGACGGCTACGAGGATGCGTTCACGACCGCGCTGCCGGTGCTGCAGCGCTACGGCATGGTCGCGACCTTCTACATCGTCAGCGGCTTGGTGGGGCAGCCGGGCTACATGAGCTGGGAGCAGCTGGCCGCGCTGCGCGACGCCGGCATGGAGCTTGGGGCGCACAGCGTCAACCACTACGACCTGACCTCGCTCGACGCCGCGACGGCCGGCTACGAGATCGCCCAGCCGAAGGCCGACCTGGAGGCGCGCTTGGGGATCGGTGTGACGAGCTTCTGCTACCCGACCGGCATCTACAACGCCGCGATCGAGGAGCAGGTGCGCGCTGCCGGCTACCAGAGCGCCACGACGACGCGCTGGGACGGCGACTACAGCGATATGATGGCGTTGCCGCGGCGGCGGGTGGCCGGCGGCACGCCGCTAGACGGGTTCGCGGCGATCGTGGGCGGGTACTGATCTGTTGTTGCCCTCACCCCCTACCCCCCCTCTCCCAGCGGGAGAGGGGAGGATTCGTGGTGGTGCTGGGGTGCGCTGCTCTGCAGCGCACCCCAGCACCACAGGACACACCCTCCCCGTGCGCGAGGAGGGGATGGACAGTTGGCGTTGGTGTGCGGCGCGCATGTCGCGCCGCACACCAACGCAACAATATATCCCCCGCTCCCCCGGTGGGGAGCAGGGGCAGGGGCTGAGGGGGAGCACCACGATGTGGAGTGCTCCGGCGCATCATTGCTCAAGCGCTCCCTCGGCGATCAGCCGCACGAGTGCGGCGATGTCGGGGGACGGTGGGCGATCGGCGGTGAGGACCGGGACGCGCTCGCGCAGGCGATCGTAGGCGGCCTCGACGCCGCGGCCGGAGCGGAGCGGCCGATGCTGCTCGAGCGCCTGGGCGGCGCAGAGCAGCTCGATCGCCACGACGCTGCGCGCCAGTTCGAGCGCCTGGCTCGCCTGGAGCGCGCCGGTCGCGCCCATGCTGTTCCAGTCCTCCATCCCCGCCGAAGTCGGGATGCTGGCGACCGAGGCGGGCTGGGCCAGCGCGCGGATCTCGGCAACCAGCGCCGCGGCGGTGTACTGCGCTATCATCAGGCCGGACTGCACGCCCGGCTGCGGGGTCAGGAACGGCGGGAGGCGCATCTCGGGCTCCCAGGCGCTGAGCAGCAGGAACGCGCGCCGCTCGGAGAAGCCGGCGATCTGCGCCAGCACGATCTTCAGCAGGTCGATCGCGGTGGCGAGCGGCTGGCCGTGGAAGTTGCCGCCGGACACGACCGCGCCGTCGCCGACGAAGATCAGCGGGTTGTCAGTGACGGCGCCGAGCTCGTTGGCGATCACCTGCTCGACGAATGTCAGCGAGTCGCGCGCGGCGCCGAGCACCTGCGGGATGCAGCGCAGCGAGTAGGGGTCCTGCACGCGCGGGTCGTCGCGGTGGCTCTGAGGGAGAGCGCTGCCGTGCAGCAGGGCGCGCAGCCGGGCCGCACAGGCGGACTGGCCGGGCTGCGGGCGCAGCACGTGGATGCGCGGGTCGAGCGCGACGTGGGTGCCCAGCGCGCCCTCCAGGCTCATAGCGGCGGCGACCTCGGCGGCGTGGAGCAGCCGCCAGGCGTCGTGGAGCAGCAGCGCGCCCATGCCGGCCATCATATGGGTGCCGTTGAGCAGCGCCAGGCCCTCTTTGGCCTCTAAGTGGAGCGGTTGAAGACCGGCGTGGGCGAGCGCGTCCGCGCCGCTGACCAAGGACGAAGGACGAAGGACCAAAGGATCATACTCTCTGCTGTTGGTCGTTGGTCTTTGGTCACTGGTCGGTGCGATCGCCGCCTGCCCCTCGCCAATGAGCACCAGCGCGACGTGCGCAAGCGGCGCGAGGTCGCCGCTGGCCCCGACCGAGCCACGCGACGGCACCAGCGGCACGACGCCGCGGTTGAGCAGGTCCAGCAGGGCCTGGACGACGACCTGGCGCACGCCGGAGGCGCCGCGGGCCAGGCTGGCGGCCGTAAGGAGCAGCATCGCGCGCACGACATCGGGCGGCAGTGCCTCGCCGACCCCGGCGGCATGGCTGCGCACCAGGTTGTGCTGCAGCGCGCCGAGGTGCTCGGGGAGGATGTGGACCTTGCTGAGCGCGCCGAAGCCGGTGGTCACGCCGTAGCAGACCTGCTCGTCGGCGACGATCCGCTCGACCAGCGCGCGGGCCTTGTGGATGCGCTCAAGCGCCTGCGGCGCCAGCCCGACGCGCCGGCCGGCCCGCGCCACAGCGACGACGTCGTCGATCGTCAGCGGCTCGCCTGTGAGCATGAGTGTGGTCATCGTCGACCTCGCTTTGTAGAGCAGAAGTCAGAAGCCAGTGATCAGTAGCGTTGCCCCTTTACAATGCGATCGTGCGCTATTGATCACTGGCTTCTGACCAACGCTGTAGATAAGACTTCCGGCAAATCGGCAATGCTTCTGCCTTACGCCCGCGACGCTACGGCGTTAGAATCGGTATGACGCTTGCCATGTGGCCGTAGTATAGCGCGCGGTCGAGGTGGGGGCAACCGGGGGAGCTTGAACGTGGAAGATGCGGAACAGGCGGAAGAGCGGAAGCGGCGGCCTGCACCAGATCTTCCGCTCCTTCCGCTGCTCCGCCGCTCCGGATTCTAACTCTGCAGGAACTCGGCCAGCAGCCCGTGGAAGTGATGCACGCCGTTCTCGCGCAGCACCGAGAAGCGCCCGACGTCGTAGGATCGCGACTTGAGACCCTTCTGCACCGCCTCACAGATGTCGATATCTTCCTTCTGGATCACGTCGCTGAACTTGAACGACTTGTGGAAATCGGCCGCGACCTCGGGCCGGTCGACGTCGAGCACGTACCACTCGAAGATCGTCAGCGTGCGATCGTGCCCCAGCGGCAGGATAATATTGATCTGCAGGTTGTCGGGGTAGACGTTCAGCATCAGGTTCGGGAATACCCAGTAGTAGAGCGCCTGCGCGTCTGCGCCGTCCGCGAGGTTGCGGCGGAGCAGCGAGTCGGGCTTGTCGCGGATCGGCGCGTGCTGCTTCGAGTAGTAGCGCTCGGCCTCGACCCGGTAGGCGCCGTAGTCGATCTCCTTGAAGAGTCCCGGGTGGGCCATCGGGATGTGATAGCCCTCCAGGTAGTTGTCGACGTAGACCTTCCAGTTGCAGTCGATCTCGTAGTCCACCCGCTTGTAGAAGCCCATGCGCTCGAGCGGCACGTGGCCGGTCTCCTCGGGGATCGCGCCGAGCATCTCGCGCAGGGCCGGGGCGTCGTCGCTGAGGTTGGCGAAGACGAACGGCCCCCAGGTGTCGACGCGCACCGGCACCAGGCCGCTCTGCGCCGGGTCGAAGCAGCGCACACCCTCGAACTCGGGGGTGTTGCGCAGCCGCCCGTCCAGCTCGTAGGTCCAGCCGTGATACGTGCACTGTAGCAGCTTGCGGCTGCCGGCCCCCTGCGCGACCGGCCCGGCCCTGTGGCGGCAGACGTTGTAGAACGCGTGGATCGTTCCGTCGCCGGCGCGGGTGACCACCAGCGGCTCGTCGACTATTGAGCAGGTGAAAAAGTCGCCGGGCTTCTGGAGCTGCTCAAGCCGGCCGACGAGCTGCCAGCTGCGGCCGAAGATCCGCCGCTGCTCGATCGCGAGCATGGCCGGGTCGAGGTACCAGCTCGCCGGGATCGTCGTGGCGAGCGACAGGTCGGGCTGGAATGTGAAGCTGGTGAGGTCCATTGCTCCTCCTTGCCGGGCTGCATAGCGCCTCAAGATTCGATCTTCCGCCGTCTTCTCATCGCGCGGTTTTTGTCTCGCGATACCCCAGGGCGCGCGAGATCGCGCCGCAGGCCTCCAGGAGCAGCGCTGCGAGCGCCGGCCCGCGCTCGGGCGGCAGGCGCGCGGCCGGGCCCGAGATGCTTATAGCCGCGACAACGCGCCCGCGATGATTGCGGATGGGCGCGCCGACCGCGTGCAGGTGCGCCTCAAGCTCTTCGTACGAGGTGGCGTAGCCGCGCGCCAGGCTGGCCTGAAGCTCGACGCGCAGCGCGGCGGCGTCGGTGATGGCGCGCGGGCCGGGCGCCGCCAGTTCGCCAGCGAGCAGCGCCGCCAGCTCCGCGGGCGGCAGGTCGGCCAGCAGCAGTTTGCCGGTGGACGTACAGTGCGCCGGGTAGAGCGTGCCGACGTTGCTGGCCGCGTTCAGAAGGTGTGCGCCCTCGATCTCTTCGACCAGCAGCACCTGGCTGCCGTGCAGAATCTCGAGGTCGACCGTCTCGCCGCTCTGCTCGGCAAGCGTTCGCAGGAAGGGTAGCGCGACCTGATGCAGATCGATCTGACGCAGCGCCAGCGCCCCGAGGATGGCTAGATCCGGGCCGAGCCGGTAGCGCCCGGCGTCGTCCAAGGCGACCAGCCCCTCGTGGTCGAGCGCGCTCAGCAGCCGGTAGACCGTGCTGCGGTTCAGCCCGGTGCGCTGGCTGATCTGTTGGGCTGTGAGCGGAGCGGAGTCAGGCCCAAAGGCCTTGAGGACCGCGACCGCGCGGCGAATTGCCTGGGTGCCACTGTAGCCTGCCGCTGTGTTCATAATATGGACAGATGTTTATATCATGCGAATGAGCGCATGGTATCTGAGGGGGCGTTTTTTGTCAAGCGGAGCCGGGCAGAAAGAGAGGCGGTGTGACGCACGCGCGTCACACCGCCTTTCTGTTGTCGCTCGGGTTGCAGCTAGCCGGGCAGGTGGTCGGCGGCCCCGCTGTACGGTTTGGGCCTGGCATAGCGCTCGACGACCTTCAGCAGATCGTCCAGCTCGAACGGTTTCTCGAGGAAGGTTTCAACGCCCAGCTCGCTCGCCGTCGTCGCAAGGTCGCGACGTGCGGATAGCAACACCACCGGTATCGCGCGTGTTTGGGGGATGGCGCGCAGCGCCGCGATCACCTGCCAGCCGCTCATCTTCGGCATCATGAGGTCCAGCAGGATCAGCGCGGGGGCGTGGAGGTTAGCGATCTCCACCGCTGCGCTACCTTCGCTGCTTGTTACGACATCATACCCTTCGTAGCCTAAGAGCTCGGCGATCATGTCGAGGATGGCCGGATCGTCATCGACAACCAGAACAGGCTGAAAGCTCATCGCGGCTCCTACGTTCATAAGCGTCAGCTTCCTGGCGAGACCCACGCGCGGCGAAACAACTGTTGCGCGCCGGCAACGAGTGCGTTGACAGCAAGACATGCACCATCGCGGCCCGCCTGACGCGCGGTTCGATCGCTATTCCTCCCGCAGAACGACGTGCAATTGCGACGGCCATTACACATGTGCAGAACTGCTCTATAGTAGAGAACATGACTATACACGAAAATACACAAATATGGAACTGGTTTTTACTTGCTGCCCAGGGCTCGTGCAAGGTCGGCCCTCACCCCCCTGCCCCCCGCTCCCGCGCGGGAGCGGGGGGATTCTTGTCGGCGTCGTGGTGCGGTCGCTCTGCGACCGCACCACGACGCCAGATCTATTCCCCCTCCCCTTTTAGGGGAGGGGGCAAGGGGGTGGGGTTAAAGACGTTGCATCAGTCCTGTACTGCTGCCGAATCTGAGCGTTTGGCCGCAGGTTGACGTGTGTCGCGCCTGCGCGTATGATTCAGCCCGATCGTCGAGCGAGGAGCGTGTTGTGCGCGAGCAGGGCGGCCTGCCCACCAGCCGAATAGGTCGATCGGCCCTGCCGCTGCTGGCGCTAGCGCTGGCCCTGCTGGCGCTCTGGCAGGCGGCCGGGTTGGTGTTTCGCGCCGACCCGCTGAACGAGCTGCGCCGCGCCGACACGCTGTTTGCGGCGGCTCGCTACCACGACGCGCGACTGGCGTACGGGGCGATCGTCCAGCGGTGGCCCGACTTTGCGCCGGCGCTGGTTCGCCTCGGGATCGTCTACGCTGTGCGTGACGAGCGCGAGGCGGCGGACAAGGCGCTGGCGTCGGCGCTCGGCCGCGGCCTGAGCGGGCGCGACTACGATCTGGCCCGGCTCTACCAGGGCCGCGTGGCGGCGTCGACAGGCCAGTTCGACCAGGCAGCCCGGCTCTGGGGCGCTATCGAAGCGGGCTCACCGCTGTTCTCGCTCCGACGGGTGCTCGAGGCGGAGCGCTTCCTGTCGATCGCGGATTATGCCGGCGCCGAGGCGAGCTACCGCGCGGCGCTGCAGGTGGATCTGCCGCGCGATTGGCGGGCGCTGGCCTACAGCCGCCTGGCTTTGCTGCATGCCGCGGGCGATCCTGCGGCGGCGCGGGACGAGCTGGCGCAGCTGGATCGGCTGGACCGCCCCGCTCCCACTTCGAGCATTGACTGGGCGGCTCCGCTCCTGCCGGCCACGATTGCGGAGCCGCGTCAGCTCGCCGAGGCGCTTGACGCGCCCTCCGACCGGCGCGTGCAGCTACTCGGGCAGATCTACCTGCGCGCGGGGCTCTACGCGCTGGCCGAGTCGCAGTTTGCCGCCGTCGCGCCGGATAGCCCGAGCGCGCTGTCCGCGGCCGCGTACGCCGCCTACACGCGCTGGAGCGCCGGAGACCGCGCCGAGGGTCTGCGGCGGCTCAGGGCGCTGGTGGACGCCCACCCGGGGGAGCCGCGCGCGCGCGCGCTGCTGGCGCTGGCGTACCTGGCCAGCCGCGACGAGCCGGGGGCGCGGGCGCAGCTCGACGCGGCGCGCGCGCTGGGGCCGCGCGCGCCGGACACGTACCTGGCCTGGGGGCAATGGTACGCCGCGCAGCACGACTATATGGCGGCGGCCGAGGAGTACCAGCGCGCGCTGGACGCCGCGCCGCCGGAGCAGCGCGGCGTCTACGCGCTGGCGCTGGCCCGGTTCCACATCGACACCTCGTTCCAGCTCTGCGAGGCTGGGCAGCCGGCCGCTGCCGAGGCCGCCAGCGCGCTGCCCGACGACCCGCGGACCTGGATAGCGCTGGCGGCCACGCGGATGGGCTGCGGCGACCCGGCCGGCGCGCGCGCTGCGGCCGAGCAGGCGCAGCGGCATAGCCCCGGCAGCGCCGAGGCGTCGTACTACCTGGGCCGCGCGCTGGCGCTGCTGGGCGAGCGCACGGCGGCGCGCAGCGCTCTAATCCAGGCGGCCGACCTGGCGCCGGCCTCGGCCTGGCGCGAGCGCGCCGAGGCGCAGATCGTCGCCCTCGGCCTTTAGGGCGTTTGAACGTTGGAACGTTCGGACGTTGACGTGTGAATGATGGACCTGCTTGCGACAACCGCCGCCGGCTGGGGCGTAGCGCTGACGCCGGCACAGCTCGATCAGTTCGCTGCCTATGCCGCCGAGCTGCGCCGCTGGAACGAGCGCGTGAATCTCACGGCGATCACCGACGAGCGCGGCATCGTCTCGCGCCACTTTCTCGACTCGCTGCGCTGCGCGCTGAGCTGGGGCGAAGCGCCCGCCAGCCTGATCGACATCGGCGCTGGGGCGGGGTTCCCGGGCCTGCCGCTCAAGCTTCTGCGGCCGGAGATCCGGCTGACGCTGGTGGAGAGCGTGGCGAAAAAGGCCGCGTTTCTTCGCCACATAGCCGAGCTGCTGGGGCTTGCCGGGGTCGAGGTCGTCGTGGGGCGGGCCGAGACGATCGGGCGCGACCCGGCGCACCGCGAGCGCTACGACGTGTCGGTGGCCCGCGCCGTCGCGGAGCTGCGCGTGCTGGCCGAGTACTGCCTGCCGCTGTGCCGCGTCGGCGGCCGGTTTCTGGCGCCCAAGGGCGCGCGGATCGAAGAGGAAGTTCAGGCCGCGCAGCCGGCGATCGAGCGCCTGGGCGGCCGGCTGGTCGACGTGGAGCGGGTCGATATCCCCGGCCTGGAGCCGCGCGCGCTGGTGGTGGTCGAGAAGATCGGCGCCACGCCGCCGCAGTACCCGCGCGCGCCGGGCGTGCCCGCCAAGCGGCCGTTGGAAGGATGAAGGAGGAACGAGGAACGAGGAACGAGGAACATCACCTGGTCACCCGGTCCCCTTGTTACCCGGTCAATCCCAAGCCCCAAGCCCCAAGCCCCAAGCCCCAAGCCCCACAGGTCCTGAAACCTTTCGCTCCTGAGCAGCGTACATCCCATGGTTGAATCACGCGGTCGCTTTGTGCTAGAATAGACTCAGACACCCGCCCGAGTCTTCGAGTTGCACGCCGCGCGATGATCGTCGTACATTCGCTGGAAGATCGCAACGAATAAGGAGGACGGAACAATGTCCATTTTTAGCCGCGTCCGCGACCTACTGAGCGCGAACATTAATGCCATGCTGGATTCCGCCGAGGACCCCGAGAAGATGGCGGACGAGTACCTGCGCCAGCTCAACAACGAGCTGTACGAGGCCAAGACCAGCGTCGCCGCCGCCATGGCCGACGCCACCAAGCTGAACAACAAAGAGGCTCAGTACCTGGCCGAGACCGATCAGTGGGCCCGCAAGGCCGAGGCGGCGCTGCGCGCCGGCGACGAGAACCTGGCCAAGGCCGCCCTGGCCCGCAAGGTCCAGTCGCAGAAGCTGGCCGAGCAGTACACCCAGCAGTCCAACGCCCAGGATGAGCAGGTCGAGCAGCTGCAGCAGGCGCTGGTGCAGCTCGAGACCCGGATCTCGGAGACCAGGGCGAAGCGAGAGCTGATCGTCGCCAAGAAGAATCGCGCCCAGACGCAGGAGGCCATCCAGCGCACGGTGCGCGGCATCGGCAACATCAACGCGATGGACAAGCTCGACCAGCTTGAGGAGCGCGTGGACGACCGGCTCGCCAAGGCCGACGCGATGTCGCAGCTGGAGCAGGGCACGCTCGAAAGCAAGTTCCGCAACCTCGAGCGCGATAGCGAGGTCGACTCCGAGCTGGCGGAGCTGAAGCGCAAGCTTGGCCAGCAGTAGAACCTGACAGGGTGACACGGTGTGGGGGTGACAAAGCGAGATTGGCTCGCTTTGTCACCCCCGCGCTTGTTGGCAGCAGAAGCCGTGACAGGGTGGCAAGAAATGACCGGGTGATGCGCTCACCCGGTCATTTCTGCCACCCTGTCACTTGGTCACCTTATCCGAGGACTGGGCCGCCGGCATATACAGCCGGTTGGCGTAGTCCTTGACCATACGGCGCGTGCTGAAGACCGGGGCGACCGTGGCGATCGCCGCTTTGCTCCACTTCAGCCAGCTGTGCGGGATGCCGTCGCTACCGCGGTCGTAGAACGCCGGCAGGACCTCGCTCTCGAGCTGCTGGTAGAGATGCACTGAGTCAAGCCAGTCCTGCTCTTCTAGGTTGGCGTACTCGCGCTCCTCGCCGATCGCCCAGCCGTTATGCCCATCGTACGCCTCGGGCCACCAGCCGTCCAGGATGCTCATATTCGGCGCGCCGTTCAGGCTGGCCTTCTGGCCGCTGGTGCCGCTGGCCTCGTAGGGCCGGCGCGGCGTGTTCAGCCAGAGATCGACCCCCTGCACCAGCTGGCGCGCAACGCACATATCGTACTCTTCGATGAACAGGATCTTGCCGATGAAGCCGGGCTGCTGCGACATCTGGTAGACCTGCTGGATGAACAGCTTGCCGGGGTCGTCGGCCGGGTGCGCTTTGCCGGCGAAGACAATCTGCATCGGCCGATCCCAGCGATTCAGGATCGCCTTGAGCCGCTCGGGGTCTTTGAACAGCAGCGTCGCGCGCTTGTAGGTCGCGAAGCGGCGCGCGAACCCGATCGTGAAGGCGTTTTCGTCCAGCACCGGCCAGACCACCGGCGGCGTGCCGAGGCGCAGGTGCCGCTCGCGGGTGCGCTCGCGGGCGAACTCGACCAGCTGCCGCTTGAGCGAACGGCGCGCCTCCCACATCACGGCGTCGGGGATATCGGCGATCTTCTCCCACATTGCCACATCGTCGATGTGATCTTCCCAGTCCTGGCCCATATAGGCCTCGAACAGGCGGCGCATCTCGGGCGCCAGCCAGGTGGCGGTGTGCACGCCGTTGGTGATCGACGTGATCGGCACCTCGTCCTGGCTCTTGCCATTATAGAGCCACTGCCACATCCCGCGGGCGACGTGGCCGTGCAGCTTGCTCACGCCGTTGTGCCGCTCGGAGGCCTTCAGCGCCAGCACCGTCATAGCGAAGGTCGGGCCCCAGCTCTGCTGCTGCAGCGCCACGTTCACGAACTCGTCGCGGCTCAGGCCGAGCTGCGACCAGTACTGCCAGAAGTACTTCTCGATCAGCGGCAGCGGGAAGGCGTCGTTGCCGGCCGGGACCGGCGTGTGGGTGGTGAAGACCGAGCTGGCCTGGATGCGCTGCATCGCATCGGCGAAGGCCACGCCCTGCTTGACCTGCTCGCGCGCCAGCTCGAGCACCAGGAAGGCCGAGTGGCCCTCGTTCATGTGCCAGACCGTCGGGCTGTAGCCGAGCTGGCGCAGCGCGCGCACGCCGCCGATGCCGAGCACGATCTCCTGCGCGACGCGCATCTCCTGGTCGCCGCCGTACAAGCGCGCCGAGAGCTCGCGGTCCTGCGGGCTGTTGGGATGGATATCGGTGTCCATCAGGAACAGTGGGATGCGGCCGACCTGGATGCGGTAGACCTTGGCGTAGATCGTGCGGCCGGGCAGATCGACCTCGACGACGACCTCGCGGCCATCCGGCGTAAGCGCGGGCGAGGCCGCCACGTTGGCGAAGTTCAGCTTGGAGTAGATCGCCTCCTGCCAGCCGCTCTGGTCGAGCCGCTGCCGGAAGTAGCCCTGCGGGTACAGGAAGCCAACCGCCACGAACGGCAGGCCGATGTCGCTGGCCTCCTTCGCGTGGTCGCCGGCGAGCACGCCCAGGCCGCCCGAGTAGATCGGCAGCGACTCGTGCAGACCGAACTCGGCCGAGAAGTAGGCGATCGTCTCGGCCTTGGCGTCGGGGTACGTCTGTGCGAACCAGGTGCGGTCCGCGCTCATGTAGCGGTCGAAGGAGTCCATCACCTGGTCGTACAGACGCAGGTAGCCGGCATCCCCGGTGGCGTCCTCCAGCCGGCGCTGTCGGACATCGCGCAAGAAATCGACCGGGTTGTGGTAATCCTGCTCCCACAGCTCGGGGTCGATCTGGCGATAGAGATCCTGGGCTTCGGGGTGCCAGCTCCACCAGAGGTTGAACGCCAGCTCCCGCAGGCGACTGATCCGCTGGGGAATCGGGGTGAAGAGCAGATCTGCGCTGGTGATAGTCACGGAGCCTCCTTAAGGGATACGGTATCGGCAGAGGTCGACGGGCGCCTGACAAAGGACGAATGACGCCAGCCGAGGCCGCAGTGCGGCCGCTTCGCTGCTCGTCGCTCGTCCTTCGCTGGAATACTGGCGCATTGTACGAAAAGACTCGCTATCTGTCCAGCGGGCATTTGTTTGATCTCTTGACAAACTTTTCAGGCTGTGATAGTATCTGCACCATCACGTTACCTAAACCGATTTACTCTTGTGGCGATCGTTCGAATCCGGCCTAGACATAGTTTCCCCTGGCATGGCTCAGCTGTACCGTTTGGAGGGGCCGCGCGCCGATTCACAGGCCATCCAAGAAGACGGTCACATTGGCAAGAACCATGTCCTACCTGGTTAGCGAGGAGCTCGATCGGATGGCCGAATCTCAGCCGGCTGATCTCGCGCTCATGCGAGAGCTGAACGAGCGGATCGTGCTTGGCCTGCTGCGGCAGGAGGGGCCGATCTCGCGGGCTGAGCTGGCGCGCCGCAGCAACCTGAGCCGATCGACCGTCTCGAGCATTATCGCGGCGCTGCTGGCCTCCGATCTCGTGCGTGAGACCGGGATCGGCAGCTCCCAGGGCGGCCGCCGGCCGATCATGATCGAGTTCAACTACCAGTCCGGCTTTGTGGTCGGCATCGAGCTTGGCAACACGACCATGACGCTGCTGCTGACCGATCTGGCCGCGCAGGTGCTGCGGCGCGTCGAGTGCCCCATTGACATTAGCCAGGGACCGTCGATCTGCATCCCGCAGGTGGCGAGGCTGCTCGACGAGACTCTGGCGGCGGCGCGCCTGTCGCGGGCGAAGATCTTTGGCGTGGGCGTGGGCGTGCCGGGCCCGCTGGCCTTCGCGACCGGGCGCCCGATCGCGCCGCCGGTGATGCCGGGCTGGCACGACGTGCCGCTGCGCAAGCTGCTGGAGACCGCGCTGGGCCTGCCGGTGTTTGTCGAGAACGACGCGAATCTCGGCGCGCTGGCTGAGCACCGCTGGGGCGCCGCGCGCGGCCGACAGAACGTCGCGTATCTGTACCTAGGCAGCGCCGGGGTTGGCTCCGGCCTGATTCTGGACGGGCGGCTGTACCGCGGCGACATCGGGTCGGCCGGCGAGATCGGTCACCTGATGGTCGACGAGGATGGCCCGGAGTGCCGCTGCGGATCGTCGGGCTGCCTGGAAGCGGTCGTCGGCGCGCCGGCCTTGCTGCGGCGGGCCCACGCGGCCGGCCTGGCCTGCGAGCGGATGGACGATCTGGTCGCGCTCGCGCGGGCCGGCGAGCCTATGGCGGCGCGGCTGATCGGCGAGGCGGGCGCGCACTTGGGCGTTGCGATCGCCAGCCTCCTGAATATGGTCAACCCCGGGTGCGTTGTCGTCGGCGGGAGCCTTGCCAAAGCCGGCGAGCCGCTGCTGAAACCGCTGCGGGCCGCCCTGCGGCGGCGCGGGCTGGCGGCGGCGGTGGACCACGTCCAGATCGTGCCCGGCGCGCTTGGCGCGGATGTCGTCGCGATCGGCGCCGTCTCGATCGTCGTGCAGCAAGTCTTTAGCGTCCCGGCGCTGGCGCGCTCCACCCAGGCGGCGAGCCAGGCAGCGGCACTGATCTAGCGTATTGAGGTAGAAATACCTATCGGGTTGCAGCCGGCAGTCGGCAGCAGCGACAACCTGCATTCTGCGGACTGTCGGCTGCGTCAGGTAGCGACTTCCACTCAACTCGTACCAGCTTGCCGGTAGGCTGGGCAATCCCTGAAAGGGGGTGAAAGTATGGTATGATGGATGGCATCGCCATCCATACTCATCCCACCACTTCGTATAGTTCGACGTACCGATTGTCTATCAGTATCAGATTCCAAGCAAAGGAGCGGACAGGTATGCATCGTATGCTCAAACTCCTCGGCGTCATCGGCCTGATGGCGCTTCTCCTGGCGGCCTGTGGCGGCGGCACCGCCGCAACCCCGACGGCAGCCCCGGCCGCAGCGACGGCAGCCCCGGCGGCTGAGGCGACGGCAGCCCCGGCGGCTGAGGCAACTGCGGCCCCCGCGGCCGAGGCGACGGCAGCCCCGGCGGCTGAGGCGACTGCGGCCCCCGCGGCGGGCGGCGCGATGGGCCCGAAAGTGACCGGCGAGGTTACGCTGTGGCACGCCTACGGCGCCGGCAGCGCCGAGGAGACAGCGATCAACCAGCTGATCGAGAAGGCCAAGACCGACAACCCTGACGCCAAGATCACGGTGCTCGAGGTTCCGTTCGACCAGGTCTTCAACAAGTTCGAGACCGAGGCGGCGGCCGGCGGCGGCCCCGACATGTTCATCGCCCCCAACGACAGCCTGGGCAAGGAAGTCCGCGCGGACCTGCTGATGGCGATTGACGCCCAGATGAAGGGCCACATGGACAACCTGCTGCCCGTGGCCGTCGACGGCTGCATGGTCGACGGCAAGCTGTACTGCGTGCCCGAGTCGCTCAAGGCCGTGGCCATGTTCTACAACAGCGACACGGTCAAGGCCGCGCCGAAGACCACCGACGAGCTGCTGACCGCGGTCAAGGGCGGCCTGAAGCTGGCGATCAACCAGAACGCCTACCACAACGTCGGCTTCTTCACCGGCTTTGGCGGCAAGATCGTCGACGACGCCGGCAAGTGCGCGCTCGACCCGGCCTTCGGCGAGGCGATGGCCTACCTGAAGCAGCTGAAGGATGCCGGCGCGCAGTTCTTCACCGACGGCGGCAAGGCCGACGACGCCTTCCAGACCGGCAAGGTCGACGCGATCATCAACGGCCCGTGGGCGACGGGTAACTACAAGAAGACCCTGGGCGACAAGGTCGGCGTTGCGCCGGTTCCTGCCGGCCCGAAGGGCCCGGCCGGCCCGCTGACCGGCACCGACGGCTTCTACATCAACGTCAACACCAAGAACGTCGAGGGCGCGGTGGCGCTGGGCCTGTACCTGACCAACCCGGCCTCCGAGCAGATCTACGTCGACGTGGCCGGCCACGTTCCGGCCGACAAGACGATCGAGATCAAGGACCCGGTGACCAAGGGCTTCGCCGACGCGGCCGCGACCGGCTATGCGCGACCGCAGTCGAAAGAGCTCGATAACTTCTGGGGACCGTTCGGCGACGCGGTCAACAACGTGATCGAGAAGGGCGAAGACCCGGCGAAGGTTTCCACGGATACCTGCGCCGCGATGGACAAGGCCAACGGTAAGTAAGGCTGCTCGCGCGGGCGCCGGTTCGTCCGGCGCCCGCGCCCCGACAACAGCTGGGCTTGCCACTGTTCGACATACTTGCGCGGCGCCGCTAGCTTGTGGTATACCACATAGGCGACACGTACCTACCTCTCGCTTCATAGATGCCGCGCGGTTCGCGTTCAAGGTCTTCACGCGGGCGTCATCGCACTCGTACCCTCCCTCGCGGCTCTTTGGCGACGATGTTGTCCGTCTGGTCTTCATGCGCGACCACGAAACACCTCTCGTTGATGGGGAACACTGCGAAACGGCGTGCGGCCACTGACATGCTCGCTCGGCGCCGGTTCCCGTCCCTGGTCGTTAACCAAGGAGCGCTTCATGGCTACAGTTAACGTACAGTCCAACACTCCGGCGGCCGAACGGAAGTCGATGCGCAAGCGCTCGGATGCTACGCGCGCGGCGTACACCTACCTGCTGCCAGCGCTGATCGTGATGGGCGTGATCACGTTCTACCCGCTGCTGTACCAGGTCTATGTCGTTCACCGACTTTGGCCTGAAGAATCTGCGCGCCAATGCCGCGGCGCCAAACTTCGTCGGCGTGAGCAACTACGTCCGCATTCTCACGAACGACATGCCCTTCACCGGGTTCAACTTCTGGGGTACGTTAGCGTTCGACCTGTGGTGGGCGTTCTCGAACGTGGTCATCCACGTTGTTCTGGGCGTGCTGATCGCGGTTCTGCTGAACACCGAGGGGCTGTGGGGCAAGCGGATCTATCGCGCGATCTATGTCTTGCCGGTGGTCATCCCGGCGCTGATCGTCGCCACGGTCTGGAAGAACATGTGGGATACCGACTATGGCCCGATCAACGGCCTGCTGACGACCATCACCGGCTGGTTCGGCTCCAGTCAGGCGGTGCATATTCGCTGGCTCGACTCGTACGATCTGCCGATCCCCTGGATCCCGCTGCCGCTGTCGTACTACGCGATGCTCGTGACCAACATCTGGCTGGGCTGGCCGCTCAACGCGGTGGTGGCGACCGGCGCGCTGCAGAGCATTCCGAAGGAGCTGTATGAGGCGGCCGAGATCGACGGCGCCTCGCGCACGCAGCAGTTCCTCAGCATTACCGTGCCGATGCTGCGGCCGGCGATGCTGCCCTTCGCGATCTACGGCTTTGTTACGACCTTTAACCTATTTCACCTCTCCTACTTCCTGTCGGGCGGCGGCCCCGATCACCGCACCGAGCTGCTCGTGACCTGGGCGTACCGCCTGGTCAACGAGCAGAAGCTGTATGGCATTGCCTCGGCGTTCGCGGTGTACGTCTTCCTCATTTTGCTGGTGCTCACGCTGATTACGAACCGGCTGGCGAAGGCGACGGCGAGCTACGCCGAATAGGAGCGACTCGCTCTCGGCCGGGTACTATCCGGCGCCCGGCACACCCGACAAGTCTTGCTGTAGATTGTAAGTTGGAAGAGGACGAGCTATGGCGACGATCAATCCTCCTGCCCCCGCGCGGCCATCGGCGCGGCGCCGGCGCGGCACGTCGGCAGGGCGCCAGCTGACGCTGGGCACACAGCTGCTGCTCCAGGCGATCTGCCTGCTCCTGGCCTTCACGGTGCTCTACCCGATCTTCTGGGTGGTCGCGAAGTCGATCGACCCGAGCACGCTCAACCGCCCGACGTCGCTCATCCCCGAGGGCGCCACCCTGGACGCCTATAAGGCGGTTCTGACTCAGCCGACCACCAACCCGGTCTCGTTCGCGCAGCTCGCGCTGAACACGATCCTGCTCGCCGGCGGCGTGACGGTCTTCGCGCTGGCGATCGCGGTGACGGCCGCGTACGCCTTCTCGCGCCTGCAGTTCCCCGGGCGATCGCAGCTGATGCTGGGCGTCCTGGGCGTGCTGATGCTGCCGGCCGTCGCGGGCATCGCGCCGCTGTTCGTGCTGCTCAACCGCGTGGTGATCGGCGGATTCAACTTGCGCAACTCGCTGCTGGGCGTGGGCCTGGCGATGACCTCGGGCGCGCTGCCGTTCGCGATCTGGAATCTCAAGGGCTACCTCGACACGATCCCGAGGGAGCTGGAGGAGGCCGCGACGATCGACGGCGCGACCCGCAACCAGACCTTCCTGCGGATCGTGCTGCCGCTCGCGACGCCTGTGCTGGCGGTGACGGCGTTCCTGGTATTCCTGGGCGGCTGGACCGAGTTCTACCTGTCGTGGCAGTTCCTGACCGAGCCGAAGAACTTTACCCTTTCGATGGCGCTGTATGGTATGGTCGGGCAGTACGCCGCGCAGACGCCCTGGTCGCGCTTCACCGCGATGGCGCTGATCATCGCCGTGCCGGTGGCGGTGGTCTACCTGATGTTGCAGAAGTACATCGTCGGCGGCCTGACGGTCGGCAGTGTGAAGGGGTAGCATAGGTTTGGGCGACCCTGGTGACCAATACCCCCTGATCTTCGCCGCAAGGCGCGCGATCAGGGGGTGTTCTGTTGGTGGGGTGTCGAAGGCGCGATCAGCTCGCGCAGCTTCGCCAGGTTCTCGATATCCTCGGCCAGGTCCTCGCCCTTTGGCGTCTCGAGGATCATGGGCAGCTCGGCGAAGCGCGGGTCGTTCACGATCGCGCGGAAGCCCTCCAGGCCGACGCAGCCTGCCCCGATGTGGCTGTGCCGGTCGACCCGGCTGCCCAGCTCTTTCTGCGAGTCGTTGAGGTGGAAGGCCTTGATCCGGCCGAGCCCGACGACGCGGTCGAACTCCTCGAATGTGGCCGCGCATGCCTCGGCGGTGCGGATGTCGTAGCCGGCCGCCAGGATGTGGCAGGTGTCGACGCAGACGCCGAGGCGCTCGGCGTGGCTGGTCAGCTCGATCAGGCGGGCCAGCTGCTCGAAGCGGTAGCCCAGGCAGCTGCCCTGCCCGGCGGTCGTCTCCAGCAAGATCATCACGTCGCCGCCGGTGCCGGCGTCGAGCAGCCGGTTGAGCGCGGCGGCCTCGCGGGCCAGCCCGGCCGCTTCGCCCGAGCCGGTGTGCGCGCCGGGGTGGGTGACGAGGTAGGGGATGCCGAGCGCCGCGCAGCGCTCCAGCTCGTCGGCGAACGCGGCGATCGATTTCTCCCACAGCTCGTCGCTCGGCGAGGCCAGGTTGATCAGGTAGGAGTCGTGGACGATGATTGGTCCGAAGCCGGTGCGCTGCCGCTCGGCCTTGAACAGCGCGATGTCCTGCTCGGCCAGCGGCTTTGCGCGCCACTGCTGCTGGTTCTTGCTGAAGATCTGGATCGTGTCGCAGCCGGCCCGCTCGCCATGGCCGAACGCTTTGTGCAGGCCGCCCGAGATCGACATGTGCGCGCCAAACTTCACTTCATTCCCCCTCTTCGCTGAAAGGTGACGCGCCACATTATAGATGACAAGGGGACCGGGTGACAAGGGCTAGGGGCTAGGGGCTAGGGGGTTGGGTATGGTGACAAGGTGACAAGGTGACAAGGTGACAAAGTGACAAAGTGACCGGGTGCAGCGTTCAGCGTTGAGCATTCAGCGTTCAACGCTCGGTGCTCAACGTTCAGCGCTCAGCGCTCAGCGCTCAGCGTTCAGCTCGCGCGCGCTCACTCGGCGACGGCGATCTGCCCGATCGTCGCCCAGGCCGCCGCGTTGCCGGCGTAGTCGATCGGCTGGACCCGCAGCAGGTAGCTGCCCGGCCCGAGCGCGGGCGTCTCGACCTCGGGCGTAGGGGCGAACCAGTCCGATGTGCCGCTCGGGTCGGCCCCGATGTAGATCCGGTAGCCAGCCACGCCCGAGCCGTTGTCCGCCGCCGCGCCCCAGCGCAGCGTCGTCGGCGCGCCTGCGGCGACCGCGAGCGACCCGAGCGGAGCGATGGCCTGCGGGGGGGTGCTGTCGTAGCCGATCGGCCCGTAGGTCGCCAGCGCCGGCTGGCCTGCGGCATCCCAGTAGCGCACCTGCAGCGTGTGCAGACCTTCCCCGGCCCAGGCCAGCTGCACATAGCCGGCCGCGGCGTCTTTGAACTGCGGCGCGTCCGCGCCCGGGTCGCTGTCCCAGGCCTGGCTGAGGCCGGCCGCGCCGGGCGGCAGGCTGAACTCGATCCGCCGGTCGGCGTTATACCAGCGCTGCGGCTGCGTGTCGCCGCCGAAGGTCACGCCGCCCGCGGCCACGTTGTGCTGCGCGCCGGCGACCAGCCGCTCGCCGCCGTGCTGGTTGCAGCCGCCCAGATCAGGCAGATCGTACCCCTCGGCGAAGCTCAGCGGCACCGACTTGCGCGGGTAGGCGTCGGCGCCCTTGCCTGTGAACGCGGTGAAGTGCAGGTGCGGGTTGCCGCGCGTCGCGCGGTCGCCCACGGCGCCGATGATCGTGCCGCGCGCGACAAAGGTGTCGAGCTTGGTCGTCACCGCGCTGGCCATGTGCGTGTACATCGTGTAGAAGCCGCCGTGGTCCAGGATCAGCGTGCCGCTCTTGGCGGTCCACGACCAGATCCGCCCGTCGGCGGCGGCGCGAACCGGCGCGCCATAGGTCTGCCCATCCGCGCTCACCATATCGAGCGAGTAGCGGTCCCAGCTGCCGTGGGTGCCGCAGCCGTAGCCCTGGATGATCTTCCAGGCCTCGCCGGGTGGCGTGGGGAGCCAGAGCTGTGGTGCCGCGTGGGCTACTGTGGCGAAGATGTTCAGGATGAGCAGGAGTGAGAGGAGCCGAGCCAGGGCTGTGATGATAGCCCCTGGGCGTAGGCGGCGTCTGGAATCGAAGATTGAGACGTGCGGTCGTGGCACGCGGTGCGGTCGTGGCATGAAAACTCCCTGGTTGTCTGCTCGTTCATGGATGCTGGCCGATGGCAGTTCGGGGCCATCGACCGACGCCGAGCATACCATGACCATGCCCAAACGTCAAATTCGGGTAAAGATGAACATCGTATCACAATTGGCCGCGCTGGCGTTGTTCCGCATCGGAATGCTTTACATGACCTCATGCCTACGAGCGAGCGCCGATCGCGAGCTGCGGCTGAGCGCACCACCTCTGCGGGGTCGTTTACGGCTTCCCAGTGACCAGATCGGGCGCGCCCGACCACGCATATCGCCGCTCTGGATCTGACAGAAATGTTATCGGGATTGTAATATATAGAAAAGGTCAAAGCCTTGATAGGCGGCCGTGCTCGATCTATACTTATATTCGGCGCCTTACGCTCACATTTTCCCGAGGCAGGCCCGGCCTGGCCTACCTCATCCATCGCAGTCACGTCAACAATGTGCCTCGCCGAGGGTAGAGACCATGCGCCTGATCCATGCGCTTCGCTCGCACCTCCAATATAAGATCATCGTCCCCTACTTGTTGCTGACGCTTCTTGTCGCGCTGGGCGGCTCGGGCGTGGCGTTTCTTCTGATCGCCGGAACAGCGCAGGAGCGCCTCAACAACCAGCTGGCACAGGTCGCCCGCGATACCGGCGATCAGCTGGTCAAGCAAGAGGGCGACAATCTGGTGTTCCTGCGCGAGCTTGCATTTGCCCAGACCAACCCTTCGGCCGACGCGCCGGCGGTGGCCGACGCGCTGGCCAACGACGACACGGCCGCGCTGGAACGGGCGCTGGACCCCTACTTTCGGATCAGCTCGCAGCGCAGCGTGCGGCTCGATCGCCTGATCGCGTTCAGCAGCACAGGGCGCTCGCTGGTCGATTGGGAGCGTCTGAACGAGCCGTCCGACACCCTCGATCGCTTCGCACATCCCACGCGCTCGCTCCAGGGTCTGTGGTTCGTGCCGCGCATCCTGGCGGGCCAGACCGACGACCAGGGCGATAAGTACGCCGGCCTGCTCGATCTGGGCGATAAAAGCCCCGGCTACCTGTTTACGGTCGCCCCTGTGGTCCACGGGAACAAGATCGTCGGCGGGCTGATCATCGCGACGCGGCTTGACTCGCTGCTCCAGGAGCTGAGCGCGCAGTCGCAGGCGGCGATCCTGGCGCTCTACCGGGCCGAGGACGGGGCCGCCTTCGTCAGCACGACCAAGCCGGCCAACGGCCTGGCGGCGCTGAATATCCGCCCCGACCTGGTCGCGTCGATCCGCGATCTCACGATCGCGCAGAAGCGCAGCGTCTTCGACGTGGTCAGCGTCAATCAGCGCGACTACCAGTTCGCATATGCGCCCCTGCGCATTCGCGGCGCCGTGGTCGGACTGATCTCGGTCGCGCTTGCCCGCGACTACGTCACCGGGCCATGGGCCGCCGCCCGGCTGCCGCTGGCCGCGCTCACGGTCGCGCTGATGCTGGCGATCATTGGCCTGGGCCTATTCGTTGCGCGGCAGATCACCCGCCCGCTTGAGGATCTGGTCAGCACCGCCGAGGCGGTGACCAGCGGCGACCTCGAGCGGCGCAGCTCGGTAGTCGCCTCGGACGAGGTCGGCATCCTGGCGCGGTCGTTCAACGATATGACCGCGCACCTGCTCGATCTGTACCGGGTGGTGCGCTCGGAGGCCAGCCAGCGCGCCGCGATCGTCGAGAGCATCACCGACGGCGTCGTCGTGTGCGACCCGGCGGGCGAGATCGTGCTGATCAACCGGGCGATGCGCGCGGTGCTCGCGCTCGCCGACGGGCAGGCCGGGCCGCGCTGCTTCGAGGACATCCCGCTCAAGCCGCTCGGCCAGGCGGCGCTCACGTTTGGCGAGACGCGCCCAGCCGACCTGTACCAGCTGCACGATCGGGTCGTGCGGGTGGCGTTTGCCCCAGTGCTGAGCGGCGAGGGCGAGCGGCTCGGCGATGTCTACGTCCTGCAGGATTTCACGGGCGCGGTCGCGGTCGATCGTGCCAAGACCAACTTTATCTCCACGATCTCGCACGAGCTGCGCACGCCGCTGACTGTGCTCGGCGGTAGCTCCGAGCTGCTGCTGCGCAACATGGTCGGCCCGCTGACCGAAGAGCAGCGCCTCTTGATCGAGTCGATGCGCAAGCATGCGCAGACCATGACCTCGCTGCTGAATAATGTCATCACGATCGCCAACCTCGAGTCGGGCACGCTGACGGTCGATCTGGAGCCGGTCGGGCTGCCGCAGGTGCTGGAGGGGATGCTCTGGCCGGTCAGGGGCGCGATGGCCGCGAAGGGCCTCGATCTGATTGTGGCGATCCCCGAGGACCTGCCGGAGCTGCTGGCCGACGAGCAGCAGCTGCGGATGGTCTTGCAGCAGCTGCTCGACAACGCGCGGCGCTACACCGACGCCGGGTCGGTGGCGATCAAAGCCTCGAACGGCGGGCCGGTCGTTCGCGTCGATATCAGCGACACAGGCCGCGGCATCAGCCATGATTTTTGCGAGCACCTGTTCACCCGATTTGCGCGCGGGGCCGAGGGGATCAATTCGGCCGAGCGCGGGATCGGGCTTGGGCTGGCGATCGCGCGCGAGCTGATCGAGCGCCAGGGCGGCAAGATCTGGCTGGAGCATACGTCGAATCAGGGAAGCACATTTAGCTTCATCCTGCCGTGCATCCTAGCCGATCCGCGCTTGAAGGATTCGAATCTGGCGACCGCGGCCTGATCGGCGCGAGCTTGGGGTATCTGACAGCCCGCGCTTAGTGCGGCCAATCGGAGCTGCGATCCGGATTTGCCGGGCCGAGGACAGAAGCCTGACGACGATTGGCTGCCGTCCTCAGTCTCCGGTCTTCCGCCGAACCCGGATCGCAGGTGTGACAGCCCAGGCCTAGTACAGCTTTCCAGAAAAGTGCTCCTGGCTTTGCCGGTTGGTTCCGCGGTTCTGCGGCCGCGGAACCACAGAACCGCAGAACCAATGGTGGCGGCCCAAACCCCATACGGACGTTCGTAACTCTGTACTAGGTTGAGTAAGACAGCGCAATGGACGGAGTATCTGACATAACGCAGCAGGCTCCTCAGCGGCGGCGCGAGCGCTGGCCGCTGCTCCTGCTCGTGTTCATCACGTTCGCCCTGTGCCTCGTCGGGGTCGGCTTCGTCGCGCAGCTCATGCTGGAGCTGGTGATACCGTATGGCGAGATCTACCCTAAGAGTCTGCTGGCCCGCATGAGCGCCGACTATCGCATCTGGGATGCGGGCGTGATCGCGCTGCCGCCGCTGAACCCGGAGGCGGCGCATGCGGCCGAGCGCGACGCGGCCGCGGCCGTCGCTGGGCTCAACCTCGTCGTCCCGGCGGCCGTGCTGCCGACAGCGCTGCCCGTGAGCGATGCGCAGGATCGGCTGGCCAGCTCTACCGCCGCCCGGCCGCCTGCCCGGCCGCAGGCAACTGTCGCGGCAGTGACGCTCGATCTGACCCCCGCCGGTGCCGCGAGCGACCCGGGCGCGGACCCATCCCCAGCGAGTCCGCCCCGCCCGCCGACGGCGCCAACCAGCCGCAGCAGTGCGGTGCCAGCTGGGTCCGCCTCGCCAACCAGCGCGGTGTCGACCCGGCCGTCGGCGACGCCCTCGGCGACACCGCGTCGGCCGACAACCACCCCGACTAGGACTACTGCTCCAACGCGCCAGCTAGCTACTGCTACGCCGACGGCGGTGCCCTCCAAGACGCCAGTCCCGACGGCAACCCGGACGCCGCGAGTCACGCGCACGCCCACGCGGACGGCGACGCGCACGCCCACGCGCGTGCCAGCCAGTACGGCGACACCAACGCGCACGCCCACGCGGACAGCGACGCGCACGCCCACGCGGACAGCGACGCGTACGCCCACGCGGACAGCGACGCGCACGCCCACGCGGACAGCGACGCGCACGCCCACGCGGACACCCACCCGCACTGCGACGCCGACGGCAACCGGGACGGTAATGCCGACGGCAACCGCAACGGGAATGCCGACGGCGACGGCGACGGGAATGGCCACCGCGACGAGCACGCCGATCAGCATACCTTCGATCACGCCGACGCCGAGCAACACGCCGACGCCGAGCAGCACGCCCGTGCCGAGCAACACGCCGACGCCGAGCAACACACCCGTGCCGAGCAACACGCCGACGCCGATCCCAACGTCGACGCCCCGGGGTCGGATCTCGCCGACGCCGGTCCCGACGTCGACGCCCACCGCCGTGTGGACGAGCACGCCAATCCCGAGCGACACGCCAGCGCCGACCAACACGCCGATCCCAAGCGATACCCCGGCGCCGACAGACACGCCCACGCTTGCGAGCCCGCCGACGGAGACGCCTACCAGCGTACTCGGGCCGCTGCCGTCGTTTCGTGACAGCGCGGCGACGATTTCAGCCACGGCTGCGATCGCGGCCCGCCACGAGATCGCTGGACCGATGGCGGCAGCCGCTACTGGACAAAAGTGGCCTGGTGGTGTACAACAGGCGGCAACGCCGCAGCGCAACGCCGCCGTGGATGTGCGAGACGGAGCGAGGAGCGTCTATGGATCTGCATGGCAGCGTCGCACTGGTGACGGGCGGGGCGCATCGGCTTGGCCGAGCGATCGCGCTGGCGCTTGGGCAGGCCGGCGCGACAGTCGCCATCCACTATCACCGCTCGGCTGAGCCGGCGCGGGCGCTGCAGCGCGAGCTATCCGTGCTTGGCGTCGAGTCCTCAATCATCGCCGGCGATCTGTCAGTCGTCGCAGAGGCCGAGCGTGTCGTCGACGACGTGCTGGCGCGCTGGGGGCGGCTGAACCTCCTTGTGAACAACGCCGGGATCTGGGGCAGCACGCCAATCGGCTCGGTGACTGAGGCGCGCTGGGATGAGCTGATCGACACGAACCTGCGGAGCGCGTTTTTTGTCTCCCAGCGGGCCGCGCCGGCCCTGCTCGCCACGCGCGGCGCAATCGTCAGCATCGCCGACGTCGGCGCGCTGCGGCCCTGGCGCAACCACACGCCGTACCTGATCAGCAAGGGCGGCCTGGTGACGCTGACCGAGGCGCTGGCGAAGGACCTGGCGCCCGACGTGCGCGTCAACGCCGTCGCCCCTGGGCCGGTGCTGCTGCCCGCTGACTGGACGCCCGCGCAGGCCGAGCGCGCGGCCCGCAGCGTGCTGCTGCACCGGGTCGGCAGCCCCGAGGATGTGGCGCAGGCGGTGGTCTACCTCGCCCAGGCCGAGTACGTCACCGGCGTCGTTCTGCCGGTGGACGGCGGCCAGCGCTTGGTGTGACGGGCCAGAGCAAACGGGCAAACGTCACATTTGGACAGGTTATGGTAGAATACACCCCGGACATGCAGCCACCCCAGCGCACTCCAGCGAAGATTCGTATTCGCCGCAGCTGACAGGGACCGCAGTGCGACGTCGTCGAACAAACATCCTGCTGGCGCTCTGCGTGCTGCTCGCCTGGGCCGCTGCGCCACGGCCGGCCCCGGCGGCGCCGGAGCGCTCGGTCGCGCCGCTCAGCTCGGGGCCGTTTGGACTGAACACCCACCTTTCCACCCGCTACCCTGACCCCAATAGCATGGCCGTCCCGGCCGATATTGTCGCACAGTCGGGCGTGACCTGGGCGCGCGAAGATATCCACTGGTATCGCATCCAGCGCTCGCCCGACACCTGGGACTGGAGCTACACCGACGCGGCGATCCGCGCTCTGCTGCAGCGCGGGATCAACGTCGTCGGCGTGCTGGGGCACCCGCCCGGCTGGGCCACGCCCTATACCGGCGACACCTCGTTCGACATCTCGTTCTACGCGCCCGACCCCGAGGCGTTCGCCGCGTTCGCCTACGCTGTGGTGCAGCGCTACGGCCGCTACGTCCACCACTGGGAGGTCTGGAACGAGCCGGACAACCCGCTGTTCTGGAAGCCCGCGCCTGACCCGGCCGCGTACGCCGACCTGCTGATCCGCGCCGGCGCCGCCATCCACCGCGCCGCGCCCGACGCGCAGGTGCTGATCGGCGGCTGCAGCCCATTCGACACGACGTTTCTGCGGCGGGTCGCCGAGGCCGGCGCCTGGGACAGCTTCGATATCCTGGCGGTCCACCCCTACGTCGACCCGGCGACGCCCGAGGGCGGTAATATCGCGGCCGCCGCCGACACCGTGCGCGCGCTCTCGACGCAGTGGGGCGAGAAGCCGATCTGGGCGACCGAGGTCGGCTGGTCGAGCGGGCCGGGCGATCGCGACTCGTCCGGCCTGGTCGACGAGCAGGCCCAGGCGAGCATGCTGGTGCGCGCCATGCTGCTGCTGTGGCGATCAGGCATCGAGAAGATCTTCTGGTACACGCTGAAAGACGACCCCGGCAACCCGTATGGCCTGGTGGCGGCCGGCGCGAGCTACGACGACTACAGCAGGCCCAAGCCGGCGTACTACGCCCTCCAGACGCTCAACCGCGAGCTTGCCGGGGCTGAGCTGGTGGGCATGCGCGACCTGTTCGCGCGCACGACCGTGATCGACTTCGAGACATTCGGGGCCTGGCGCCGCGGCGATCAGGCCAACGGCACCTTCAGCCCGCTTGAGCTGCGCCAGCACGGCGGTCGCAGGGCGGCGCAGCTCGGCTACAGCTTCCCGACCTCCGGCAACGACTATGTGATCTTCCGGCGCGACCGGCCCGTGCTGATCCCAAGCCAGACCTACGCGCTGGGCATCTGGGTCTACGGCGACGGCTCGGGCCACACCCTCAAGCTCTGGCTGCGCGACGCCGAGGGCGAGCTGCTGCAATACGCGCTCGGCGCGGTCGGGCCACCCGGCTGGCGCCTGCTGCAGGCGCCGATCGGCGGCGTGGTGGCGCCGTGGAACCGCATCAGCCAGGGCGGCAACGGCCAGCTGGACTTCCCGGCGCGCGTAGATGCGATCGTGCTCGACGACGGCGCCGACAGCTTTATCGGGGCGGGCTCGATCGCGCTCGACGACCTGATCGCGATCAGCGGGCCGGAGGCCTACGACCTGCAGCTGAGCCAGGGCGATAGCTCGCTGGACGTGCTCTGGGCGCCCGACGGGCTGGTCGCGAGCATCGGCAGCCGCTCGGAGGTCGCCGGCGTGACGACGATCGAAGGCGCGCCGGGCCGGCTTGCGGTGCCGCGCGGCAAGATCACGCTCGCCCTCGGCCCGGCCCCGGTCTACGTGCATCACCAGCGCTAGCGCGCCCTCGCCCGCTCGGGCCTATGCTGGCCCTCACCCCATTTTACCGTTCGGAAATCTCGCTTTGTCGTGCCATCCCCCACACCCCCCGACCCCCGCTCCCCCGCGGGGAGCGGGGGCGATCGTTCGTGGTTGTGGCGCGGCGGCTTTGCCGCCGCGCCACAACCACGAAAAAGAAACCCCCTCCCCTGTAGCATTGCGCCATAGACAACCCCCCACAGGGGGGCAGGGGGGAGTAGTACTGAAGTCCTATTTTTGGCCGCTGTAACCTTCCCGTAAGCAATGGCCCGTAGCTTTTGAGGGCACTACATGCTATAATTTTCTGTACTGGAGGAAAGGCCGCGGGCGTTCCACATGCGTTGAATCGCGCAAGAGCCCTGGCTGCAAACAAACATGTTCGATCAGGAAACATGGCGTCGCCAGATCGCCGAGCAGATGAGCGGCTTCGCGCGCAACCCGCGTCAGGAGATCCAGCTCGCCGGCGCGCCGAGCCTGCTCTCCTTCCTGGTCGCGCGAACGCTTGAGCCGTTTCTGGAGGCCTTTCAGCGCGAGCCGATCGCGGCCGTGCTCACGCTGGCGGCGATCGCACACACCCCTGGCGCCGACCAGATCGTCCAGCGCGCCACGCGCATGCGCTACCAGTCGGCCACCCAAGTCGACCGCGAGCTGCGCGCCAGCAAGGAGATTCGCGCGACGATCGAGCGGCTGCTGATCGAGCTGCACGCGGTCGCGCTGGTGCGCCAGCGGCTGAACGGCGGGCGCGAGGAGTGGCTGCGCGCGACGCTCGATCGCGAGCTGGACATGTTCCCGGGCGAGTTCGGCCAGCTGCGGCGCGCGCTGAACGACCCCGGCTGGCAGACGCGCTCGGAGGCGCTGCGCGCGCTGCGCAGCCGCAACGGGCGCTACACCCCGGCCGACCTTGTGCTCATCCACGACGGGCTGACCGACAGCGCCGCGCACGTGCGCGCCGCAGCCGCCCGCATGCTCGGGCTGATCGCCGAGCCGCCGGGCGCGCTGCTGCAGAAGACGCTCATCCGGGTCGCCCTGCACGACTGCGACGCCGAGACGCGCGTTGCCGCCGCCCGCGCGATCGGAATGCTGCGCGAGCACATGACCTCGCCACAGCTGCTCGACCACCTCTCGGCCTGCCTGCTGAACGAGGACAGCTTCGTGCGCTGCGCCGCCACGCTGGTGCTGGGCGAGCTGGGCGAGCTGGCCAGCGCGCCGATCCTGGTGAGGCAGCTGACCCATCTGCTCGCCGACCCCGACCCGTACGCCCGCGAGGCGGCCGCCCGCACGCTCGGGCGGGTAGGGGTTATGGCCGCCACCTCGGAGGTGCTGTCCGCGCTGATCGCTGCGCTCGAGGACAGCGAGATCAACGTCCACGAGGCTGCCGGCGACTCGCTCGCGCGCCTGCGCGAGCTGCGCCCCAAGAATGGGGCGCTCGCGCTCGCCGCGCAGGCGTGAGGCTTCCTGCGGTTTTCACATCTGCTTCGCCCCCGCTCTATCAGTCTTGACGTTTCCTGCAAGCAGCTCGCTTGCCGCATACCCCTCCCCGATACCCCTCTTTCGGGGGTGGGTTTTTGTGCATTGCGCTGCGGCAGATGACCCCACCCCCTACCCGCTCCCCTGTCAGGGGAGGGGGTGTGCCCTGTGGTGCTGTGGTGCGCTGCAGAGCAGCGCACCACAGCACCACGAATCCCCCCGCTCCCGCTGGGAGCGGGGGGGTAGGGGGGAGAGGGCAATCGCGTCCAGATGCTATCTGGAAAAAACTACCCCCAAAAGAGCGGGGGCAGGGAGGTGAGGGAAACAGGCCGGGGTTGTGCAGCCGGCGTGCTACTCTTCGGCCGGCGCCGGGCGGCCCGCCGCGCTCGGCGGCTCCGCAGGCTCGGGCTGGAGCATGCGCACGCTCAGGAACAGCAGGATCGCGGTAAAGATCAGCGCCAGCAGCACGTAGGCGAGCCAGGGGCTGGGCGCCAGCAGGGTGTTGCGCGCGGACAGGTCCGGGCCGATCGGCACGCTGGTGAAGAACGGGCTCTTGCCGCTGGCGATCTGGGTCTTGGCGTCGTACAGCGCGATGAACGGGTGGCTGTACAGGAAGGCCCCGGCGATGTACGCGAACGCCGCCGAGTTCATCCACTCCGGCGACAGCTCGCGGCCGAAGATCAGCGAGAAGATCAGCCCGAGAAACGGGATGCCAAGCAGCATCATCATGATCGACCCGAGCGCCAGGCTGGTCGCGCCGAGCGTGCTGCGCAGCGCCGCCGACCAGAACAGGCCGATCGTCGCGTAGAACAGCGCGGTGGTCAGCAGGCCGACCAGCGCGATCAGCACCTCGATCGGGCTGACGCCGCCGAACAGGAACGCCAGGCTCATCATCGGCACGATCGACAGGATCAGGATCAGCGCGTACGAGAGCGCCGCGGCGAGCTTGCCCCAGACGATCTGCCACGGCGAGAGCAGCGAGGTGATCAGCAGGTCGTAGGTCTGGCGCTCTTTCTCGCCGGCGATGCTGCCGGCCGTCAGCGCCGGCGTGATCACGCAGACCTCGATCAGCGCGACGCCGGCGATCAGCTGGAACAGATCGCTGCCGATCGTGCGGCCGCTGTTCAGATCCATGTTCGAGTCGCCGGAGATCGCGGCGTAGAAGAGCAGGATGACGCCGCTCAGGATCAGCAGGTAGATCGTGAGCACCGTGAACGCGCGCGCGCCGCGCATGCGCCCGCGCAGCTCCTTGATCAGGACCGGGTTCAGCTCGGACATGATCGGCTCCTCGCTGCCGCCGGAACGGCCAGATTGACCGCGCCCGCGGCGAATATTATAGCATGGGGAGCATGTCCTCGGCGGTATAGTATAATAGCCGCGATCCACGCTGTTCAGCCAGCCCTGCGAGGGAGCCCAGAGCATGTCGAAGTCGGCATCCCGGCGCGTCGCGCTGTTCGTCACCTGCATCGTCGACCAGGTCTACCCAAACGTCGGGCTGGCGGCCGCGCGGCTGCTGCAGGCCCAGGGCTGCGAGGTGCACGTGCCGCGCGGGCTGCTCTGCTGCGGCCAGGTGGCGTTCAACGCGGGCTTCCGCGACGACGCCTACGCGGTGGCCGGGCGCACGCTCGAGCTGCTGCGCGGCCAGGGCGACGTGGTGCTGCCATCCGGCTCGTGCGCGGCGATGATCCGGCACCTCTACCAGGAGCTGTTTCACGGCACGCGCCACCAGGCCGCCGCCGCCGATCTGGCCGGCCGGACCTACGAGCTGACCGAGTACCTGGTCGACGTGCTGGGCGCGGCCGACGTCGGCGCGCGCTACGAGGGGCGGATCGCCTACCACGACGCCTGCCACGGCCTGCGCTTCCTCGGCCTGGGACGCCAGGCACGCGATCTGCTGTCATGTGTTGCGGGGGCCGAGCTGGTGGCCTTGCCCGGCGCCGACCAGTGCTGCGGCTTCGGCGGGCTGTTCGCGATCAAGCAGCACGCGATCTCCGAGGCGATGCTGGGCCGCAAGCTGGCCGCCGTCCACGCGAGCGAGACCGACCTGCTGGTCACGGGGGATGTGAGCTGTATGACCCAGATCGCCGGCGGGCTCAGCCGGGCCGGGTCGCGCACGCGCGCGCGCCATATCGCTGAGGTGCTGGCGAATATGGTCGAGGCGCGGGCGTGAGCGGTGCGCGTGGGGCGAGCGGGTGACAAGGTGACCGTGGGGCTAGGGACTTGGGGCTTGGGGCTTGGGGAACGACAAGGAGACAAGGAGACAAGGAGACAAGGAGACAAGGAGACAAGGAGACAAGGAGACAAGGAGACAAGGAGACAAGGAGACAAGGAGACAAGGAGACAAGGAGACAAGGAGACAAGGAGACAAGGAGACAAGGAGACAAGGAGACAAGGAGACAAGGTGACAGGGTGGCTTACTTCCGCCACCGTCTTTGGTCTTTGGTCGTTGGTCTTTGGTCCTTGGTCTCCGGCACATCGTCGTTGGTCTCCGGTCCATCGTCGTTGGTCTCGGGTCCATCGTCCATCGTCCTTGGTCTCCGGTCCATCGTCCATCGTCCTTGGTCTCGGGTCCATCGTCTTCCGCCCATCGCTAGAAGAGGCTGCAGGGTGACGACTCAGGCAATTCCATTTTACGACCGGGTCGAGGGCGCGCTGCGCGACGAGACGCTGCAGGGGGCGCTGGGCCGCACGATCAGCCATTTTATCGGGGCGCGCGCGCGCGCGCTTGCGGCGCTGACCGACTCGGACGGTCTGCGCGACCAGGCCCGCGCCATCCGCGCCGGGGCGCTCGCGCGCCTGGACGAGCTGCTCGATCGGCTGGCCGGCCAGGTCGAGGCGCGCGGCGGCCAGGTCTGCTGGGCCGCAGACGCCGAGGCGGCCCGGCGCTATATCGCCGACTTGGCGCTATCGCGCGGCGCGCGGCTGATCGTTAAGTCGAAGTCGATGGCGACCGAGGAGATCCGGCTCAACCCGGCGCTGGAGCAGGCCGGGCTCGAAGTCGTCGAGACCGACCTGGGCGAGTACATCGTGCAGCTCGCCGGCGAGTCGCCCTCGCACATCATTGCGCCGGCGGTCCACAAGACCCGCCAGCAGGTCTCGGCGCTGTTCGAGCAGCACCTGGGCATGCCGCCGACCGACGACATCCCCACGATGACTCAGGCGGCCCGACGCGCGCTGCGCCAGCAGTTTCTGCGCGCCGATATGGGCATCAGCGGTGTCAACTTCGGCGTGGCCGAGAGCGGCGCGATCGCGCTGGTCACGAACGAGGGCAACGCCCGGCTGACGACCACCTGCCCGCGCATCCACGTCGCGATCATGGGGATCGAGCGGGTGGTCGAGACGCTCGACGACCTGGGCGTGCTGCTGCAGGTGCTGGCGCGCTCGGCGACCGGGCAGAAGCTCTCGGTCTACACGACGATCGTCGCCGGCCCGGCCCGCCCGGATGAGCCGGACGGCCCCGAGGAGTTTCACCTGGTGCTGCTGGACAACGGGCGCTCGAAGATCCTGGGCGGCCAGTACGCCGAGGCGCTGATGTGCATCCGCTGCGGCGCCTGCCTGAATCACTGCCCGGTCTACCAGTCGATCGGCGGCCACGCCTACGGCGGCGTGTACTCCGGGCCGATCGGCGCGGTGCTGACGCCGCTGCTGCAGCCCGATCTGCCGGACGTCGACAAGCTGCCGCAGGCCAGCAGCCTGTGCGGTGCGTGCCAGGAGGCCTGCCCGGTCCGGATCGCGCTGCCCGATCTGCTGCTGCGCCTGCGCGCCGACGCGGTGGCGCAGGGCCGCGGCGACCCGGCCGAGCGCGCCGCGTTCGCGGGCTGGAGGACAATGATGACCAACCCGTCGCTCTACCGTATGGGCGGCCGGCTGGCCTCGCTGGGCAGCCGCCTGATCGCCATCCGCGGGCAGATTGGCTGGCTGCCGCCGCCGCTGAGCGGCTGGACCAGCCAGCGCGACTTCCCGGCCTTCGCGCCAACATCGTTTACTGAGCTCTGGGACGAGCAGGATCGGACGTGAGGGTGCGGCGGGCGCAGATGTGGCCACGGTCTGTTCCAGGCAATTCGGAAGGTCATCAATGTGGATTTCACGATCCTTACGACGATTGTTCAGCTTGTCTTTCTGGAGTGCATTCTGTCGATCGATAACGCCGCGGTGATGGGCGCGATGGTCGCGCACTTGCCGGACGATCGCACGACCCCGTGGCCGGCGCGGCTCCGCGGCGCCTTCGGCTGGACCGACCGGGCGCTCGGGTCGCAGCGCGACGCGGCGCTGAAGGTTGGGCTGTTCGGCGCCTACGCCGGGCGCATCCTGATGCTGGCGCTGGCGAGCGTGATCGTGGGGCTGTCGTGGGTCCAGGCGATCGGCGCACTCTACCTGCTCTACCTGGGCGGGTGGCACTTCGTCGAGCTGCTTCAGGAGGAGCGCCAGGCCAAGCAGGGCCACTTGCCCCTGCACCACCAGCGCGGCTTCTGGAGCGTGGTGCTGGCGCTCAACCTGGCCGACATGGCCTTCAGCCTGGACAACGTAGTCGCGGCGGTCGCGCTCTCGGATCGCCTGTGGGTGGTGATCGTGGGCGTCGGGATCGGGATCGTGATCATCCGCTTCGGCGCGACGATCTTCACGCGCATGATCGAGTGGGAGCCCACGCTGGAGCACGCTGCCTACCTGCTGCTGCTGGCGATCGGCGTGGAGCTACTGCTGAAGCTGTGGCTGCATGTCGAGATCGGCGATCTGGTGAAGTTTGTGATCTCGGTCGGCATCATGGCTGTGACGGTGCTGGTGGCGCGGTCGCGCTCCTGGCTTGCCAGCAGCCGCGCCGCGGAGGTGGAGCGCGATGTCTGACGATCGCGAGCGTATGCTCGCCAGGATTCGCGCGAGCCTGGCGAGCAGCCGGGAAGCGCTCGCCGCCGAGGCGGGCCGCGCGCCGCACGCGCCGCCGCCGTTCGTCCACCCGGCCCAGGCCGACCTCGTGGGGCAGTTCGCGGAGGAGCTGGCGCGGCTGGAGGGCCACACGCACCGCTGCGCCGACGACGCGCAGGCGCTGGCGACGATCGGCGCCCTGCTCCGGCGCTCCGGCGCGACGGCGGTCGTCGCCTGGGAGCGCGAGCAGATCGGGCTGCCAGGCCTCGACGCGCTGCTGGCCGATCTGGGCGTGCGGGCGCTCGACGGTCGGATCGGCGGGCCCGGCCGGGCCGAGCGGCTGCAGGAGCTGGAGCCGGCCCAGGCCTGCATCTCCGGCGCCGACGCGGGCATCGCCGAGAGCGGCACGCTGGTGCTGCGCAGCGGCGCCGGGCGCGGCCGGCTGGCCTCGCTGGTCGCCCCGGTCCACATCGCGGTGCTGCGCGCCGATACGATCGTGCGCGGGCTTGGCGCGGCGCTGGCGGCGCTCCAGGAGCGGCACGGACCGGATATGTTCGCCGACAGCAGCAACCTCACGCTGATCAGCGGGCCGAGCCGCACCGGCGATATCGAGCAGACGCTGGTGCTGGGCGCGCACGGCCCGCGCGAGCTCCATGTCGTGCTGATCGGCTAGGCGCGCCGGGCGCCGTCTCCGCGCTCGCCGCTCTGGCGCTCCTTTCGGGGCGGTTTTTCGTTTATGGCGCAGGGCTGTGCCGGATCACCCCACCCCCTGCCCCCGCCCCTGCCAGGGGCGGGGGAACGCTGTTCGGTAGAGCGGTTGCGGCTTCGCCGCAACCGCTCTACCGAACCATGAAACCCCCTCTCCCGGCGGGAGAGGGGGCAGGGGGTGAGGGACGCTCCGCCGGCTACGGCACGCTCGTCGCGGTTGTCGTCACGACGGTGGTCGCGGTGGGCGTGCCGGCGGCTTCCGCAGTCGCCAGGGCGGTGACGGTCAGCGTCGCGGTGCCGCTGACGATAGCCGTGCCGGTGATGGTGGCGGTGCCCTCGGGCGGCGTGACGGTAGCGGTGCCCTCGGGCGGCGTGACGGTGGACGTGCTCGCGATTGGCACGATGGTGGAGCTGCTCTCGGCCGGCGTGGCCGAGGGCGCCGGGGCGCTGCCTGGCGGCACGACCGCGATCGTGACGGTGCCGATGCAGCCGGCCGGCTCCGCCGCCCCAGGCGGCGCGCAGCGCACCTCGTAGCTGCCCGGCTGGTCGTAGCGCAGCCGGATGATCCGCTCGGCCTGCGCTCCGCCCGGCCCCGAGGTGGGCATAGCGGTCGCCGTCACGACTGCGGTTGGCGTGGCGCTGGGCGTGGGGGATGCCGTGGCCGTGCTGGTCGCCGCCGTGGTGGTCGAGCCGACGCTGGTGGCGCTAAAGGTCGGCACCAGGATCAGCCGGGCGGTTGGCTCGGGCACAGCGGTCGGCCCGGCCGCGGCCGTCGGAGTGACGACGGCCGTCTCAGTTTGTGTGGGCAGCGTCGCGGCGGCGCTGCTCGGCGCGCCCGGCAGCGGGATGCCGAGCGCCCCCGCCGGCGCGAGATCGAACGTTAGCAGCGCGTCGGCCTCGCTGCGGTTCACCAGCGTCAGCTCGATCGACAGGCCGGCCGTCGCCGTGATGACGGACGGTTCGAGCTCGCCGGCCGCGTTGATCGTGATCCGCTCGATCTGCAGCGTGTCGGTAAGCGCCGCCGTCGCGGTCGGGCTGGCCGTCGCGGTGGCCGCGCTCGTAGACGACTCGGTCGCCAGCGCCGCGGCGGCCGGGCTCTCTGCCGTCGGCAGACTCGCCTCCGCGGTCGGCTGGCTCGACGAAGCTGTCGGGTCGCAGCCGGCGATCAGCAGCGCGGCGACGACGAGGTATGCGAGTAGAGGTTTTCTCGGCATGGTTCATCTCCTGGCCGGTATGCAGTATGCAGAGCGCCGGAGCGACGATCCGCGATCGTCGCTCCGGCGCGAATCCCCGCTTCGTTGAGGCGGGGATGGCTGCAGATTGCGTGCCAGAAGCCGCGGCGCTCAGGCCA
The DNA here is from genome assembly GCA_016717335.1 of Candidatus Ribeiella danica. GTDB lineage: Bacteria > Chloroflexota > Chloroflexia > Chloroflexales > Roseiflexaceae > Ribeiella > Ribeiella danica. Next base: position 1,620,502 of record JADKFS010000001.1, on the reverse strand, counting down.
TGGCGGTACGCGTTTGGCTGCCCTCGATGTAGGCCTTGAAGTTATTCAGATCCTCCTCAAGCCGGCGCTCCGGGTCGCTGAAGATGCCGGCGACGACCTCGCCGACCTTGCCGGCCGGCGGCACGTACTGCAGCGTGACGGTGATCTGGGTCTGATTCTGGGGCAGCTCGACGAAGGTGACCTGGCCACTGGTCTGGATGTCGCCGCCCTCGCGGCTGTTCCAGGCGATCCGCTTGTTCTGGTCGAGCCGGGTCGTCTCGGCGTCCCACTCCAGGTCTTTCCCCAGCGGGCCTTGCATCACCCAGTGGCTGGTGCGCTCGCCGGTCTTGGCGATCGCCTTGATGTTCTTCATGAAGAACGGGAAGTTCTCGAAGTTGGCCCAGGCGTCGTAGACCTGGCCGACGTCGGCTTTGACGATGATCTGTTTGGTAACCTGATCTGCCATCGTTTGTTCTCCTCCTTCTCGTGGGAACTTTTGAATGTGTAGCGCTCGACGGGGGCGGTCTGGTGGGGCGGCGTGGCCACCCCGCACAACCACTGGGCTCATAGGAAAACGAAGTCCCCTGGTGTCCACTATAGCAGTGAGCGTGCCGTGGGCGACCACGCCGGTAACACACCGGTTGCTCGAGTGACGGCTCGCTTGTTGCATGCAGTAGCGCTTTAAATTGACAGGACTTACGCAGTCGGCGTCTTTGACCCCAACCCCTGCCCCCTCGCCTGGCAGAGGAGGGGGTGAAAATAGGCGGTGTGGCAGGTTTGGCTTCGCCAAACCTGCCACACCGCCACCAACATCCCCCCGCCCCCCTGGGGAGCAGCAGGGGTGAGGGCACCACCGCGTAAATCCGGTCATAAGGAAGGGGGCACCCAATGACGACATCAGGCGACCGGCTGGCCAGGCTGGTGGAGCAGCTGCGGCAGGACCCGGGTATCGCCGAGCGGCTGCCGGGCCAGGAGGGCGAGATCGTAGGGGCGGCGCTGGCGGGCGACGACGTGTACGCGATCGCCCAGCGCTACCAGCTGAGCGAGAAGGCGGTGTGGGAGACGCTGGGCAACGCCGCGCGATCCGCCAGCGGCCGGCCTCTGGCCGAGGTCGAGACGGGCGGGCTCGGCAGCGACACCGACCCGGGCGTGACCGGCGGCTACGGCGAGACCGGCTTCGGCAGCCTGGGCGCCGAGCCGCCCGTCCCCACGCCCGAGGAGCCGCGCGGCCGCTAGCGCAGGCCGGGAATGTGGCGGATCACGCGCAGGTAGCCGATCATCGCGCGCGCGTACAGCGTCCTGGGAAAGCCCCACGGCGCGTCGATCGGGTGCAGGCGCTGCACCGCGACCGTCTGCGGCTCGGTGTACTTCTGCATCCCCTCGGCGCCGTGGCGCCGGCCCAGGCCCGAGTCCTTGACGCCGCCCATCGTCGCGTCGACGGAGCCCCAGGCGGCGGCGTAGGCCTCGTTGACGTTGACCGTGCCGGCCTGCAGGCGCTGCGCTACGGCCCTGCCGCGCGCGAGGTTGCGCGTCCAGACGCTGGCATTCAGCCCATAGCGGCTGGCGTTGGCGCTGGCGATCGCCTCCTCGGCTGAGGCGACCGGGTACACCGCGACGACCGGGCCGAAGGTCTCCTCGTCGTAGATCTCCATCGCGGGAGTGACGCCGGCGAGAATGGTCGGCTCGTAGAAGTATGGGCCGATGTCGGGGCGCGCCCGCCCGCCGGCCTCCACCTCCGCGCCCTTCGCCACGGCGTCCTCGACGTGGCGGCTCACCGTGGAGAGCTGCCGCGCGCCCACCAGCGAGCCCATCTCTATGTCGTAGCCGAAGCCCACGCCAAGGCGCAGCGCGCGCGTGCGCTCGGCGAAGCGCCACAGAAAGGCGCTGTACAGGCGCTGGTGGACGAAGATGCGCTCGATCGAGACGCACAGCTGGCCGGCGCTGGCGAAGCAGCCGAGCAGCGCGCCCTCGACCGCCATGCCGAGGTTGGCGTCGTCGAGCACGAGCATCGCGTTCTTCCCGCCAAGCTCCAGCGAGCAGCCGATCAGGCGCTCGGCCGCCTGCCGCGCGACGACCCGGCCGGTGGCGGTGCTGCCGGTGAAGGTGACATAATCGACGCCGTCGATCAGCGCCGGCCCCAGCTCGGCGCCCGCGCCGGTGACGACCTGGAACACGTCGGCGGGCAGGCCGGCCTCGACCAGCAGCCGCACGGCCCAGAGCGCCGTGAAAGGCGTCTGGCTGTCTGGCTTGAGGATGATCGCGTTGCCGGCCAGCAGCGCGGGGAGCGCGTCGGTGATCGCCAGGCTGAGCGGGTAGTTCCAGGGGGCGATCACGCCGACGAGCCCGCGCGGGTGGCGATACTCCCGGCTGGAGGTCAGCACCGGCAGCGCGCCCCGGCGCCGCTCGGCGCGCAGGTAGCGCTCGCCGTGAATGGAGTAGTGGCGCGCGACGATCGCCGTGTCGAGGATCTCCTCGAGCGCGTGCTTGCGCGCCTTGCCGGTCTCGAGCTGCATGAGATCGAGGATGGTGGCCTCGCGCGCGAGCAGCATGTCGTGGAAGCGCTTCACGATCTGCGCGCGCTCGGCAAACGGCCGCGCGGCCCAGCCCGGCTGCGCGGCGCGGCCGCGCAGGACGGCGGACTGGACGTCCGCGGGCGTGAGGCAGGGAACCGACCCAAGCACCTCGCCGGTCCAGGGCGTGCGAACGATTAGCGCGTCGGCGCCGTCGTGGGCGCCGAATGTCTCCTCGGTCAGACGCTGAGCCAGGCACCGGTAGTGATCGTAGGGGATTGGTGCAGACATGTGAACTCCGACTGCTAGCGGCTTATAGCAATGAGCAGCACGACTGGCCGGCATCGATCGTGAGCGCCCTCGATTGCAGGCATTCGACCGGTTCAATCGCTCTGTTCGGCGCTGTGGGCAGCGAAGGCTGATGGCTCTAATGATACCATAACGCAGTGCGCTAACGCAATGCGTTAATTTATAGTGGAGACCCCACCCCCTGCCCCCGCCCCTGCCAGGGGAGGGGGAACAAGTTGGCGGTGTGGTGCCAGCGCGAAGCGCTGGCACCACACCGCCAACCCGGGTTTCCGCTTCCACGGTGCAGTGAGGCATCAGATCACCCTGTTCCTCTCTCAGGGGAGGGGGCAGATGTTTTGCATCAGGTGCGGTCGCTTTGCGACCGCACCTGATGCAAAAAGAATACCCCCCTCTCCCATCGGGAGAGGGGGGCAGGGGGTGAGGGGCAACCGAACAATCTCAGACGATTGGGGCGTGGCCCTTCAGCCCGTTGTAGCGCTCGGTCGCGCGGTCGGAGAGCCGCGTGAGCAGCGAGGGCGCCCAGCCCGAGCGGCTCTCCCAGCCGGTGCGGGCCTGGTCGCCGTCGGGCGCGCCGGCCGGGCCGGGCAGCAGCCAGTTCATGAGCTTGAGCCCGCGCGCGGTGAGGTTCGGCAGCGCGGCGGCCACGAGGGCGATCGCCTTGGCCTGCACCGAGACGACCAGCTGCGGGTCGCCGCGCCGGCAGGCATCGACGATCGCGCGGGCCGCGCGCTGGGCGTCGATCGAGCTGACCGGCAGCGAGTCGATGATCGAGAACCAGGTGAACTCGCTCTGGTGCTGGCCCTTGAACAGCGAGTTGACGTGCGAGCCCGTGCGCATGAGCCCGGGGCAGACGGTCGTGACCTTGATCCCGTCCTTGGCCAGCTCGGCCCGCATCCCATCCGAGAGGCCGACCAGCGCGAACTTGCTGGTGGTGTACGGCACCAGGTGCGGGACGGCGACCTTGCCGCCGATCGAGGCGATGTTGACGATCCGGCCGCCGCCCTGCTCGCGCATGTGCGGCGCCGCCGCGAGCATGGTGTAGAGCGGCCCCCACATGTGGGTCGCCAGCGCGTCCTCGAAGTCGGCGATCTGCATGTGCTCGATCGGCCCGCTCTGGATGATGCCGGCGTTGTTGATCAGCACGTCGATCGCCCCGTAGCGCGCCACGGTGCGCTCGACCGCCTGCTGCGCCGCGCGCTGCTCGCGCACGTCGCAGGGGAACGCCAGCACCTCAGCGCCGCGCGCCTCGATGTCGGCGCGGGCGCGCTCCAGCTCGTCGCGGTCGCGCGCGACGATCGCCAGGCGGGCGCCCCGGTCGGCCAGCTCGCGCGCGAGCGCCAGCCCAAGCCCGCGCGAGCCGCCGGTGATCAGCACCGACTTGCCGCGCAAGTCGTACTGCCGGCGCAGCGCGCGGCCGGCGACGACCGCCGTGGCCCCGGCGGCTGCGGCAAAGGCGAGTCCAGTCATTCTATTCATAGATCTTCTCTCTTGTGTCATTGGAGGGACCGCCCCGCGAAGAGGGCTACGGCTGCAGCACCACCTTAATGCACCCATCGTCCTTATGCTTGAACATCTGGTACCCCTTGGCCGCGTCGTCCAGGCGCAGGCGATGGGTGATCACGAACGAGGGGTCGATCTCGCCGCGCTCGACTCGCTCCAGCAGCGGCCCCAGGTATTTCTGGACGTGGGTCTGGCCCATCTTGAAGGTGAGGCCCTTGTTGAACGCCGTGCCGAGCGGGAACTTGTCGAGGAAGCCGCCGTAGACGCCCGGGATCGAGACCGTGCCGCCCTTGCGGCAGGCCGTGATCGCCTCGCGCAGCGCGTGCGGCCGGTCGGTCTGCATCGAGAGCGAGGTCTTGACCTGGTCGTAGAGCGCGTCGATGCTGGTGCCGTGGGCCTCCAGCCCGACCGCGTCGATCACGGCGTCGGGGCCGCGCCCGCCGGTCAGCTCCTTCAGGCGATCGAGCGTCTCCTCGTTCGAGAAGTCGATCGTCTCGGCGCCGCCCTGCGCGCGCGCCATCTGCAGCCGGTCCGGCACGTTGTCGATCGCGATCACGCGCTCGGCGCCGAGCAGGTAGGCGCTCTTGATCGCGAACTGGCCGACCGGCCCGCAGCCCCAGATCGCGATCGTGTCGCCGGGCTTGATGTCGCAGTTCTCGGCCGCCATGTAGCCAGTCGGGAAGATGTCGGAGAGGAACAGCACTTGCTCGTCGGTCAGGCCGTCGGGCACCTTGATCGGGCCGACATCGGCGAACGGCACGCGCGCGTACTCGGCCTGCCCGCCGGCGTAGCCGCCCATCATGTGCGAGTAGCCGAACAGCCCCGAGGGCGAGCTGCCGTAGGTTTTCTCCAGCATCCAGGCGTTCGGGTTCGAGTTGTCGCACAGCGACCACATCTGATTCTGGCAGAAGAAGCAGCGGCCGCAGGAGATCGTGAACGGCACCACCACGCGGTCGCCGACCTTGCGGTTGGTCACCTCCCGGCCGACCTCGACGATCTCGCCCATGAACTCGTGGCCGAGGATGTCGCCGGCCATCATCGTCGGGATGTAGCCGTCGTACAGGTGCAGATCGGAGCCGCAGATCGCCGTCGAGGTGATCTTGACGATCGCGTCGCGCGGGTTGAGGATCTCGGGGTCGGGCACCTGCTCGACCCGCACATCGTATTTTCCATGCCAGCAGAGGGCTTTCATTTAAGACTCCCTTATAGCTCTTGCGAGCGCTACGGTCTCGTGGGGTATGTTCTGCCTCGCGCGCAACTTCCTGCGCTGCAGACCCTCACCCCCCTGCCCCCCTCTCCCAAGCCTGGGAGAGGGGGGATTCTGAGCTGGTGCTGGGGTTTCGGCGGAGCCGAAACCCCAGCACCAACCCCTATTCACCCACTCCACGTTGGAGGGGCAGTGCCCAGCGCATTCTCGCTACGCGCCGGCCTCGCGCTCGAGCCCGCCGGAGCCCGTGCCGGTCCACGACGGCGCGTCGCTGGCTGGGAACGACTCTTCGGAGGCCTGGGTCACGGGCGGCTTCTTTGGCTGGATCGGCTTCTGCGGCTGCCCCTGCTGCGTATCCGCGATGCGCGCGGCATCGTCCGCGCCCGCGGGCTTGTGCTCGGGCTTCAGCAGCGCGCCGATCGCCGAGCGCTTGCCGGACGGCTGGCCCTCGGTCGTCGGGATCTCGCCGGCCTCCGCGATGTTCTTGAAGCGGCGCAGGTCGCCCGCGATCTGCTGGCCCGGCTCCTCGCCGAACAGCTTGGCGACCGCCGCGCCGACCGCGCCGGCCGGCGGGCTGTAGCTGAGCGAGACGCGCACGACCGTCCCGCGCTGGCCGGGCGCCGGCTCGAAGCGCACCTCGCCGACGCTGTCGACGTCGGCGCCCGGCAGCGATCGCCAGGCGATCAGCTGGCTGGGCTGATCGGCCGTGATCTCGGCGTCCCACTCGACCGTCGTGCCGGCCGGCGCGCGCGCGACCCAGTGCGAGCAGTCGTCGCCGTCGACCCGCACCGACTCGAGGTGCTTCATGAAGCGCGGCAGGTTGGCGAAGTCGCGCCAGTAGCGGTACAGCTCCTCGGCCGGGCGGTTGATCGTCACGCTGTGCTCGACCTGCAGCGGCCCGTCCTGCTGCCGCGCGGTGCTGACGCCGAGCGCCTGGTACACCGGGCAGTGGCCCGACAGGCCGCGGTAGAGCATCTCGCCGCCGGCGGCGGCCAGCAGCAGCCCGCCGAGCGAGCCGCGCGACAGGCCGTAGAGCGCGACCAGCGGCCCGCCGATCACGGAGACCATCCGCTCGTTGTAGCCGACATTCATCTTTCTTGCACTGGCTAGGCTAAGTTGCGTCGATCGCATAGATCTCCCTCCTGGCAGGTCCCCTCGCAGCTGAGCCGCGCTGCCCTGCTCCTGATATCCTGGCGGTGAACCATTCCCCCAGAGTAGCAAGGGGTATGCCATACGGCACGGGCGCGGTCCCGGCGCCGGTGGTACGGTTCATGCTCCCGAACGGCGGCGAGCAGCTATGCAGAAAGGATATGCGATGGGTCTGCTAAACGATAAAGTCGCCTTCATCACCGGCGGCGCGAGCGGCATTGGCGAGGGGACCGCCCGGCGCTTCGCGCAGGAGGGCGCGGCTATCGCGATCGCCGACATGACGGCGCAGGAGGGCGAGCGCGTGCGCGCCGAGATCGAGGCGGATGGCGGCCAGGCGATCTTCGTCGCGTGCGATGTGAGCGATGCTGATGCGGTGCGGCGCGCGATCGACGCGGCGGTGGAGCGCTTCGGCAGGCTCGACATCGTGTTCGCCAACGCCGGGATCAACGGCACTTGGGCGCCGATCGACGAGCTGCAGCCCGAGGAGTGGGACCGCACGCTGAACACGAACCTCAGGGGGACCTATCTGACTGTGCACTTTGCCGTCCCGCACCTCAAGCGCAACGGCGGCGGCAGCATCATCATCACCAGCAGCGTGAACGGCACGCGCACGTTCTCGAACCCTGGCGCGAGCGCCTACAGCTCGTCCAAGGCCGGGCAGGTCGCCTTCATGAAGATGATCGCGCTGGAGCTGGGCCAGCACCACATTCGCTGCAACGCGATCTGCCCGGGCTTCATCCACACCAACATCCAGCAGCGCACCGAGCAGCGCAACGTGGAGAAGATCGGCATCGAGGTCAAGCTGCCGAAGGGCAGCCCCGCCGTCGACAAAGGTGTCGGCGAGCCGGTGGAGGTCGCGGACACCTGTCTGTTCCTGGCGTCGGATCTCAGCCGCCACGTGTCGGGCGTGGAGATCTTTGTGGATGGCGGGGCGTCGCTGCTGCGGTGATTCGTGTGGGGTGCTGCGCCAGCTGTCTTTCCGGGGCGCTGCGCCCCCGGCGCCCCTCCGGCAAGTGATGGCGTACCAGGTGCAAGCGTCGTGGCGCATCATTCGCCCAACACTATGCCGATGAAGTGAGTTGTGGCCCACCCCCGCCCGCGGGGGCACGGGGGGCGCGCAGCCCCCCGAATGCGGTGTGGGGTGTTGACCCACGCGGGGCACGGGGGCGCGCAGCCCCCGCACAAGCAACTGGCTCAGCCGACGATACGGAAGCGAATCTTGTCGCGGCCCGTGCGCTTGAACTCGATCTGCAGGCCGCGCCGCGTCGCCGCCGCGCGCAGGCGATTGCGGACGGTCAGGCGATTATCGTCTGGCCCAAGCTCGGCCTCGCCATAATCGCCAGGGGCGTACTCGCTCAGAATGGTGTCGTACTGCTCCTCGGTCTGCTTTCGCTGCCCTTTGGACTTATATTCGAGCGTCTGGACTTCGGCCTGCGTCAGTTTACGAATCTGCGGCATTATTAGCCTCCTCTTTTGTAAAACTGCGTTTGATGCCTCCATCTTAGCGCACATTGCAATGATTCGCAACTTTTGGCGATAGGATGGTTTCTCGCGTGAGGATTGGCTGCGTTTAGCATCTCCTTTACAAGGCTTTGTCGAAATGGTGTGGCCTGAGTGTTTCTTTTTGCTGGGCGCCCCCGGCCCCTCTCCGGCAAATCAGCTCCTCTCAGCTGCATAGATGGTGGTGCATGCCCATCAACATTCCGACGGGGCGGGATAGAACTGACTCCGCGGGGCGAGTTATGTCCCGCCGCGCAGTAATTCAGCCGGGCATGCGCGCCAAGCATTGCAACAGCGGAGGCCTCATTTTGGGGTCCAGGGGCGAAGCCCCGGCCGTGGGGCGGCGGGGGTGGCGGCCCACCCCCGCCCGCGGGGGCACGGGGGGCGCGTAGCCCCCCGACCAAGCTGGGGATGCACCCGCCCGCGGGGGCAGGGGGGCGCGCAGCCGCCCAAATGCGGTGTGGGGTGTGACCCACGCGGGGCACGCGGGGCACGCGGGGCGCGCAGCCCCCCGGAGGATCCAGGTGCGCGAGCCACGCTCGGGGCAGGGGGCGCGCAGCCGCCCGAATGCGGTGTGGGGTGTGACCCACGCGGGGCACGGGGGCGCGCAGCCCCCAGAGGGTGCGGGTGCGCGAGCCACGCGGGGCACGGGGGCGCGCAGCCCCCCGCCCAAGCTGGGAGCGGAGCGAAAACGCCCGCGCAGGCATACTCGCCGCAGGCGTGCTATCATGTACACAGTGGCACCTGGCACAATCGCGTGCGTCGGCCACCCGGGAGCGTAGCTGGTCGGGGCGTCCGGCCGCGCGCCGCCCACACCAGAGAGGTATGAAATGAAGCAGGCACTGCTCACCGTGATCGACTCGAACAGCAGTGAGTGCCCGGCGGGCAGCCGTGTGACCGGGTATAGCACTGAGGACGGGCTTGTGGAGCTGGCTGGCCACAATGTCGAGGATGTCACCTACTACGCCGCCCGCCAGTACGTCCACGTTCATACGGCGCTCGGCTACCGCTTTACGATCAGCGTTGCCGACTACCACCAGCTCGTCGCCGAGTAGGTCGCTCCCGCGCTCGCCCTGAATCAGGAGCCCCGTATGCGTCTGGCTGTCGCGCGGTTTGCCCGGCCGATCGTGGCGCTTGCGCTGCTCGTGCCAGCCCTGGCTCTGCTGCCCCCTGTAGGTCGCGCCGCGCCGCCGGCCCAGCGCGACGACCGGCTCGACCAGCCGCTGCTGGCCGCGAATAGCTGCGGCGCGGGCGACCCCGGCGACGTGCACTTCACCCTTGCCGCCACGGGCGACACCTTCCCGCACGAGAATATCCAGGCGGTCGGCGAGGCGCAGGGCTACGACGCGCTGTTCGACCACCTGCGGCCGTTCCTCAAGGCGGCCGACCTGGCCTACACGAACTTCGACGGGGCGATGCTCGAGGGCAGCCCGTACACCGGCTACCCGGCCTTCAACTACAACCCCAGGCTGGCCGCGGCGCTGCGGAACGCCGGCATCGGGCTGGTCTCGACCGCCAACAACCACATCATGGACCGTGGGCCCGAGGGGCTCGACGCGACGCTGAGGGTGCTGCAGCAGGCCGGCATCGCCCAGCACGGCGCGGTCGCCAGCGCGGCGGCCGACCAGACGCGCCCGCCCTACCTGCCGCTCACGCTCTCGCGCGATGGCGCGAGCATCAAGGTGGCGTTCCTCTCGTTCGGCTGGGGCACCAACGGCATCCCCGACCCCTACGGCCAGGTCAACCTGCTGTGGCAGTCCGACGACTACGGCCAGCAGGGCGGCCTGCGCCAGAGCGCGCTCGACGCGATCGCCCAGGCCCGCCGCGAGGCCGACCTGGTGGTGGTTGCCGCGCACTGGGGCTTCGAGTACCAGTTCTACCCCGACGCCATCCAGGTCGAGGGCGCCAGGCGGCTGGCGGCGGCCGGCGCGGACGTGATCCTGGGCTCGCAGTCGCACACGCTGCAGCCGGTCGACCTCCTCGACACGAACGGCCGCAAGACGCTGGTGATCTACTCGCTGGCGAACTTCCTGGCCTCGCAGGGCGCGTTCCAGTCGCCCTACTACAGCGCCACCTCGGTCGTGCTCTATGTCGGCGTCACCCGCGGCGCCGGCGGGGCGGTGCGCGTCAGCGGCTACCGCTACCTGCCGACCATCCACGTCGACGACGACACCCGCCCGGCGCCCATCCCGCCGCAGGGCTACGAGGACGCGCTCGCGCACGTGCGGCTGGAGATGCGCGACCCCGGCGGCGAGCGGCAGGTCGGCCCCGACCCGGCGGCGCTCGGCGGGCGCGTGGAGATCTGCCCGGCGCTCGCGCTGCCGGGCGTCGCCCAGCCGCTCGCAGGCGACTTCGCGCAGCTGTTCGGCACGCTGGGCGGCACGACGCCGCGCTCGCCCTCCGAGGCGCTGGCGGTGTTCGGCGCGCCGCTCGGGCCGGCGCGTCAGGAGCTGTCGAGCGACTGCCGCACCACCGCCGCCGTGCTCACCACCGAGCGGCAGCGGCTCGAGCTGCACCCAGAGCTCGACTGGCCGTTTCGCGTCTCGGGCGCCCTGATCGGCGCGGCGGTCTACCGGCAGAAGTACGGCGCGGGCGAGCTGCCGCGCCGGACCAACCTGGAGGGCGACGCGATCGCGGACGCGCGCTTCAAGGCGTTCTTCCAGACCTACGGCGGGCTGCCGGTCTTCGGCTACCCGATCGGCGGGCTGCTGTCCGAGCCGGACGCCGCGACGGGCGGGCAGAAGAGCGTGCAGTACTTCGAGCGCGCCCGCTTCGAGCTGATCCCGGGCGCGGCGCCGGGCGCCGGGCTGCTCGGCCAGGTGCGGCTCGCGGCGCTCGCGCGCGAGTACCAGGGCATCGACGCCGAGTGCGCGGCCAGGCCGCAGCCGCAGGGCGCCCAGGCCCAGCCGGTCGCCCGGGCCCAGCTGCGGCCCCCCGCGCGTGGCGAGGGCGCGGCCCAGCCCGAGCTGCCGGCGCCGGCCGGGCCGCCGGCCCCGGCCGGCGACGAGGGGCGGCCGTGGTGGTTCTGGCCGCTGGCGGCGCTGATCGGCCTGCTGCTGCTCGGCACGATCGGATGGGGCCTGCAGATCCGCGCCGACATGCACGCGCGCCTGGCGCGCGAGGCGCGCGTCAGGCGGCGCCGCCTGGCCGAGGCCAGCCGCCAACCGTCCGCGCGCGACGACGACGAGCTGCTGCGCAGGCTGCTGGAGTAGCGATGATCGCGGGGGGCTGCACGTCCGATCGGAATGGCGCCAGGCATGCGCCACGATCATTGCAACTGATCCGGCATCCATTGCCGGAGGGGGGCCGGGGAACCGGCGCGGGTTCCCCCGGGCGGGGGCCGGGGGCGCAGCGCCCCGGAGAAAAGCTGACAAGGTGACAAGGTGACAAGGTGGGGGGCCGGGGGCGGGGGCGCAGCGCCCCGGAAGAGTCACCAATGCTTATCAGCTCACTCTCATTTACCTCGCGCGCCCGCAACCGTATACTAGCGCGACGCGTCCTCTAAAAGACGATCACACCTGGGCGCGTGCCAGCTAGAGAGGATCAGGAAATGCGCCGCCTTCGTTCGGTATTCGTACTGCTCGCGCTGCTCGCCCTGCCGGCGGCGGCCGCGCCGCGCACGGAGGAGCCTATGCGCCAGCAGGCGGCCGCGCCCGGCGCGCTCGACGCCGAGTTCATGGGCATGGCGATCCGCGACCCGTTCTACGAGTTCGGCACCAACCCGGCGTTTCCGGGCGCGCCCAACCAGACCTTCCAGGACACGATGGGCGCGCTGCTGCAGACGGCCGGGGTGCGCTGGGTGCGGCTGGAGTTCATCGCCGACCCGGACGGCCACGTCAACTTCGCGAAGTACGACTACTTCATCGGCACGGTCGCGCCCAGGTATGGCCTCAAGGTGCTCGGGCTGCTCTCCACCAACAGCATTCGCAACGTCGTTCGCGTCGGCGACCACGACGAGTACTACCCGATCTACCTCAACATCGCCCCGGCGAATCTCACCCACCCGGTCTACGGCAGCGCGCTCAACCAGTACATGATCGAGTGGCTGGACGAGGCCATGCGGGTGGCGGCGCACTACGACGGCCATGACCCGCAGGCCGGGCGGGTGCACGCCTTCGAGATCTTCAACGAGGTGAACCGGCTGTTCGGCGACGGCACCAACCTCGACTCGCGGCTGGCCTACGCCGGCCTGGACCCCAGCTACGTCGCGCGCATCCAGGCCAAGTTCTACCGCGTCTGCAAGAACACCGACGGGCTGCACGCGCCCGCGCGCTGCCCGGCCGACACGCTGATCGTCTCGGGCGGGCTGCACCCCAAGGGCACCAGCAACCGGCGCACGTCCAGCCAGCCGGAGACATTCTACTATACCGACGAAGAGTACCTGCGCCAGATGTACATCTCGGCGTTCACCGACTACCGGAACGCGCAGGGCGCCTGGCCGGTCGACGGCGTGGCGTTCCACCCCTACCCGGAAGAGATCATACCGCGCGCGGAGATCCAGGGGGTCTACGAAGATATCTACCTCAAGATCCTGCCGCGCATCACGCAGATCCGCACCATGCTGCAGACCGTCGGCGACGGCGCGAAGCCGATCTGGATCACCGAGATCGGCTACAACCTGGGGTACTACAAGGTGATCCAGGCCGGTGGGGAGGTCGCCCAGGTGCGGTTCATGCGCGAGGTCTACACCAACCTGGCGGCGCGCGGCGACATCGCGAACGTGTTCTGGTTCAAGTACGAGGATTTCCCGCCCGCGACCGGGCCGAACGCGCAGATGTGGGGCGTCGTGCGCATCCCTTTCAGCCCTGGCTGCATCGACGCGTGCTACGAGCCCAGCGGCACGCCCACGCTCATCCGCCAGTCGTTCTGGGCCTACCGCGAGCTGGCCGGCCTGCCGGTGTTCGGGGCATACAGCCCGCTCGTGGCGCGCTAGCGCGCAGGCTCTCCCGCTTTTCCCCTCACCCCCCTGCCCCCCTCTCCCACGCCTGGGAGAGGGGGGTTATCCATCTAGCATCGTGGTGCGGTCGCGCAGCGACCGCACCACGATGCCAGGATTTGGCCGCCTGCCCTGGTAGGGGTGGGGTTATTCTGCGAGCGCCTCAAGCGCGGCCAGCGCGACGGCGAGCTGCGCCTCGCGCACCAGCAGGTGGTCCTTCGAGAAGCTGCAGACCGCCAGGATCGGCACCCGGGCCGCGGCCAGCGCGCGCGCGGCGGCGGCCAGAAAGCCCACCAGGTCGTCGGGCAGGTCGAGGTCGAAGGTGATCGCGCGGAGCGGCCCCTGCAGGCGCGCGCGCGGGAAGGCCGCGCCGCGCGCGCGCCACTCGTCCTCGGGCAGCAGCAGCGTCAGCTCGCCCGGCTCGGCGATCAGCTGCGCGAATGGCGCCGCGCTCTCCGACAGCAGCAGCGCCGCCGCGGCGCGCTCGGCCGGCGCCAGCCCGACCAGCACCAGCCGCTCGGGGCGGGCGTGCCAGCGCCGCTGGGCCAGGATGTGGTTGAGGCGTGGATCGTCCATTGAGCAACCCCCTACTGGTCCGCCGTGGCGGTGAGCTGATCTAGTGTAGAATCAAGCAGGTTGTTCGGGCATGATCTTCGCTCCAATCGCATCAGAATGCGCTCTGGGCAATCTGCAATCGACAATCTGCAATCTGCAATTGACTAGGGCGTCAGCTCCTCCTCCTCGTGCTCGCCGCGCCAGCTGCGCCGCCGCGCGATGAACGACCGGATGTGGCGGTCGACCGCGCTCGGCCGCTCGATCTGCGGCAGGTGCCGCGCGTAGCGCACCACCTCGAGCCGGGCGTTCGGCATCTCCGCGCGCATCTTCTGCAGCACTGCGACCGGCACGATGAAGTCGAACTGCCCGCCGATGATCAGCGTCGGCGTGCGGATGGCCGGCAGCAGCGCCCAGCCGCGCCAGGGGAACAGCGTGCCGGCCAGCACGCGCTGCAGCACGAACATCGGCGCGTGCAGCTGCGGCATCAGGAGCGGCCGGGCTCGCTCCAGCGTGCGCAGCGGCAGCGGCAGCTTCACCACCAGCTCGTAGAGCGGGTTGAGGTGCATCTCGGGCGCGGTGGCGACCAGCACCAGCTTGCTCAGGCGCTGCGGCTGCGCTGCGGCGAAGGTCAGCGCGATCGGCCCGCCGAACGAGTGCGCCATCAGCACGAACGGCTCCTCGACCTTGAGCTGCTCGAGCATCTGCGTGAAATCCCACAGAAACTCCTCCAGCGAGTAGGACGAGCGCGGCTGCTCCGACCGCCCGTGGCCGCGCAGGTCGGGCGCGATCACGCGGTACTCGCGGCTGAACTCCGCGATCTGGTTCTTCCACTGCTCGGCCTGGCCGCCCGCCCCGTGGATGCACACGATCGTCCCGCGCGGCGCGGCCGGGTCGCTCGGGCCGACGTCGATCACGCTCAGCCGGACCGGCTGCGTGCCCGCGACGGTGATGGTTGTGCGGGGAAAGTCCACGCCGCCCTCCCGTGGCCGAGTGACAAGGAGACAAGGAGACAAGGAGACAAGGAGACAAGGAGACAAGGAGACAAGCCAGGCCCCCCCGCCCCAAGCCCCAAGTCCCAAGCCCCAAGCCCCAAGCCCCAAGCCCCAAGTCCCAAGCCCCAAGCCCCAAGCCCCAAGCCCCAAGCCCCACACCCCCCCCACGCCCCACGCCCCACGCCCCACGCCCCACGCCCCACGCCCCACGCCCCAAGCCCCACGCCCCAAGCCCCACGCCCCAAGTCCCAAGCCCCAAGCCTCAAGCCTCAAGCCTCATCAGAAAGTCGAGCACGACTCGGGCAAACTCGCGCGGGCGCTCGTCCATCGGCGTGTGCGCTGCTCCGCGCACGACCGTGTACTGCGCGCCGGGGATGGCCGCGGCCACGCGCTGCGAGAGCGCCGGCGGCACCAGCGGGTCGAACTCGCCGGTGATCACCAGCGTCGGCGCGCGCACCTCGGCCATGCGCGGGCCGATCGGGTTGGCGAACAGCCCGTCGAGCAGCGCCCGCAGCGCGTCGGGGTCGTGGCGGGCCATGTAGGTCACCCGCCGCAGCGCCGGTAGCACGATCCCGCCGCCGTGCGCGTGCGGCACCCGGTCGCCGAGCAGCGCCAGCGGCCGCGCCAGCGCCATGCTGGCCCGCAGCACTGTCCAGCCGTATGAGGGCTCGAGGTAGGATCGGGTATACGGCGGCATGTTGGGCGGGTCGGCGGCCGGGTCGACCAGGATCAGGCGGCTCACCAGCCCGGGGTAGTCCAGCGCCAGCTCGAGCGCGACGTTGCCGCCCATCGAGTGGCCGATCAGCGCGACCTGATCGAGCCCCTGCGCCGCGCAGAACCGTGTGACCCGCTCGGCGATCTGGCTCATCCGCACGCTGCCGAGCAGCGGCGTCTCGCCGTGGCCGGGCATGTCGGGCGCGAACGCGCGGGCGTGCGGCGCCAGCGCCTGCAGCGTCGACCACCAGATCTCCTTGAAGGCGCTCCAGCCGTGCAGCAGCAGCACGCCCGGCCCGGTCTCGCCGACGCGCAGGTAGGCCATGCTGCTGGACTGGCAGAACGCCTCTACCGGCTGCGTAGCGGGTGGGCCTGGTGCATCCGACATGGGCAAGCCTTTATGGTTAAGGTTTCTGTCAGGAGGGGGGGCACGGCGCGATCAGTCCGGGTCGGCCACGATGTAGATGTCGATGCCGTGGCTGGCCTGCAGCACCTGCCGCACCAGCGAGCCGCGCCGCACCTCGTCGAGCCGGCTGCGCGCCGACTCGCCCATGACGATCTGGGTGATGCCGCGCTCCTGGGCCACCCGCGCGATCACTTCGGCCAGCGGCCAGCCGCGCTCGACGACGATCTGCGCGCCGAGGTGGCGCGCGAGATCCATGTTGTGCTCGAGCATCGTCTGGTAGCCGGGGGCCTGGCTCTCGGCCGGCTGGATGTGCACCGCGATCAGCTCGCCGCCCAGGGCGCGCGCGAGATACGCGGCCCGCTGGATCAGGCGCTGCGAGGCCGGGTTGTAGCCGACGCACACCATCACGCGCATGCCGCCGTCGCGCGGCGGCTCGGCTCGCCCCCGCCCGTTTGCCGCACGTTGTTCGTCCATAGTCGTGTCGCGGGCAGCCCGCCGCCGGGATGGCCTCCGCGCGTATAAAGGCCCGGCCCGGCCGGCGCCGTCGTCGATTCGCTCGTATTATAGCATTATTGGGTTGGGTCTTCGACCCTGATCTTCTGCGCCTCAGGGCTGATGCAACGTCTTTGACCCCACCCCCTGCCCCCTCCCCTAAAAGGGGAGGGGGAATAGATCTGGCGTCGTGGTGCGGTCGCAGAGCGACCGCACCACGACGCCGACAAGAATCCCCCCCCGCTCCCGCGCGGGAGCGGGGGGCAGGGGGGTGAGGGGCTACGATCCGCTAATCGCCCAGCCCTTGGGCGCGCCCTTGACGACCAGCGAGAGGTCGCGCGCGCCCTGCGGGATGTCGAAGATCAGCGGGACGCTCTTGTTGCCGCCGTCGGGCGGGATGGCGTCTTCCATACTGAGGTCGCCGCGCTGGCCGCGGCCATAGCTGTCGAGGTACGCGGTCGAGGCCGCCGGCAGCGGCGCGTAGCGGTTGCCCTCGCGATCGACGACCGCGAAGAGATCGCTGGGGATGCGCGCGGGCGCCGCCCCGTCGTTGCCGACCGCGACGAGCGCGAGCAGGAAGCGGCCGCGCGGCTGGAGCGCCCCGATGCTGCCCTCCAGCAGCATCGCGTAGTCCGGCCGGATCAGGATGGCGTGCCACTGCCCCTGCGTGACGATCTCGCCCGGCGGCAGGCCCGGCGGCATCGTCGGCTCGGGGGTCGCCGTCGGCCCGGGCGTCGCGCTGGGCTGGGGCGCGAGCGTCGGCTGGGCCGCTGCGGTGGCGGCCGGCGCTGCGCTGGCGGCGATCGTCGGCGCTGCGCTGGCTGGCGCGGCCGTTGGCGCGCCGGCGCCCAGCGCCGGGGTCGGCTCGGGAGATGACGCGGATCGGGCGAACCACTCCGGCCGCAGCAGCAGCGCCGCGACCAGCACGACGATCAGCGAGGCGACGATGATCGCGTAGAGCGGCCAGCGCAGCGCCTGCGCGCGCTCCTCCGGCGACGGCGCGGTCGGGGTCAGCGCCGCGGCAGGGCGGGCGCCGGCCTCGTCCCGCGCGGCTGCGATCGTCGCCTCGCCTTCGGGGGCCTGGTCGTCCAGCCGCCGCGTGACTCTGCCGCCGGCCGGCTGCGGTGGCGGGGCGGTCGTGTCCACCGCGCCGATGCGCGCGAGCCCGCGCTGGGCCAGCGAGTTCGCGGGATCGAGCGCGATCACGCGCTCCAGCGCGCGGCGCTGCTCGATCCGCGTCTCGGCGACGAGCGCCAGCGCCAGCCAGACCTGGGACGAGTCCGGCTGCTGGAGGCTCAGCGCGCGCAGCAGCGCCCGCGCCGCCGGGATATTGCCGCTGCGCCGCGCGCGGGTGGCCGTCTCCAGCAGCGCGGCGACCGTCGCCGGCGGCAGCGGGCCGCTCGGGGGCTGTTGCTCATCTGTCGTGTTAGGCACGCTCGCTCACACCTTCAACCACAGGGCGACGCCGCGCTGGGGGCGGGCGTCGCCGCGAAGCCAGGTCGATCGGAGAGTCGAGAACCAAGAGCGGAGAACCTGGCGCCGATGCGGATACACAGGTTCTTGCCCTTGGTTCTCACGATGGTTCGCGCGAAGTAGGTAGCTCGGGGCAGCGCCTGGGGGAGGTGTCGAGGGCTGTGGCCTCGCACCTCCCCGGCCTGTTCAAACCGTCTTCGATCGGGGCCGGGCCCGGCGCCTACGGCACCGACGGCAGCAGCACCCAGCCCTGGCCGTTGTTGCCGGCGGCGAACAGCGCCACGTTTTGCGCGCCCGACGCGACATCGAAGACCAGGTAGACGCTGGTCGGCACGCCGTTGGCCGGTATCGGGTCGCCCATGCTGCGGTCGGCGTTGATGCCGCGCTGCACGGCGGCATTCGCCACATCCGGCGCGCCGGTGTAGACGTTGTTGTTCGAGTCTTTCAGCGCGAAGAAGTTCGCCGGCAGCGGCGCGTCGGCCCCAGTGTTGTTCGTGACCCACACGAGCACGTGGACGTAGGTTCCCTGCGCCGTGAAGCTGCCGACCTGCTTGCCGAGCACCAGCACGTACGATGGGTCGGGGTAGGTGTAGGTCCAGCCGTTGGCCTGCAGCTGCGCGCCAATGTCGACGGTCTGCAGGTTGGGGTTGGCGACCGGCGCCGGGTTCGGCCCGGGCGCAACCGGGGTCGGCTGCTCGGGGGCGGTTGTGCTGGTCAGCGGCGGCGTCTCGGTCAGCGTGGCCGTAGCCGTCAGGATGCCGCCGCCGCCCGGCAGCGCCGAGGTGGGCTGCCCGGCGGCCCCGCCCGCGGCCGCGGTCCTGGCGGCGATCGCCGTGGTGGTCGCGGCCTGGTTGCGCGCCACATTGCTGCCGCGGTTGAACACCAGGTTGTAGATCAGGAACCCGAGCAGGAACACGACGATCAGCGCCAGCAGCCCCAGCGCGAGCGGGCTGAGCGCGCTGCGCCGCGGGGCGCCGTACAGATCGTCGTCCTCGTCGGACGAGCGCACCGGCGTGGCGCCGCGGCGGGCCGCGCTGCGCTGGCGGGCGCTGCCGCGCGGGGTCGTCGGCCGATCGGCGCCCAGCTCGACAGTCTCGTCGGGCTCGCGGTGCGGCGTCTCGACGCGCGGCAGCGCGTCGTAGTCGTCGAAGGCCGAGTCCAGCTCGGCGGCGTAGCGCTCCTCCTCGGTCAGCTCGCGCTCGGGCGCCGGCGGCGGGGGCGGCGCGGGCGGCACGGCTGCCATGGTGGCGGTCGCCGCGCCCGACTGAGAGCCCGACGCGGCATTCATCGCCTGGAGCCCCTTGATCGCCATCTCGTTGGTCGGGTCCAGCTCGATCACGCGCTCCAGCGCGGCGCGCCGCTGCTCGGGCCCCTCGGCGACGCCGGCGAGCCAGAGCCATGCCTGCGCATTGTCGGGCTCCTGGCGCGTGAGCAAGCCAAAGAGATTTCGCGCATCGTCGCGTCTGCCTTCGCGCGCGGCATCGATTCCAAGCTGGAGTAGCGTTTCGGAATCCGCCATGCGAAGCTCCTTCCTCATACGCCCGACGATTGGGCGGGGCGGCACGGTGCTGGCTGTGTATCCTGAACCCAGATGGGGAGAGTGCCCGATCAGCGCGGCGGGTCGTCAGCGGCTTCGGCTCGCTGCCGACCGTTCTTCGCGCGTCGATCGTCTGCCATCGAACGATGATCGCGGCTATTCTACCACACCCAAGTTTTACGGTCAACAGTCATATTTTACGCTGGCGCGCCAACAAGGGGTAGAGAGCTTGCATGACTGATGAAAGTGTAATGGCTTACATTGTTAGCGCCACGATGTGGCGTTCCAGCGCCTAAATGGCGCGCTGCCCAGGCGACAAGGTGGCAAGGCGAGTATCTTCACATCTCTTCCGGGGGCTGCGCGCCCCCGTGCCCCCGCCGGGGCTGCGCGCCCACACCGCTTTCGGGGGGCTGCGCGCCTCGCGTGTTGGGCGGTGGGCCGCCACCCCCCCCCCGGCCGGGGCTGCGCCCCTGGACCCCAAAAGAATCCCGCCTCAGTTTCAGCGCTTGATGCACATGCCCGGCGGAATCACGGCGCGGCGGGTGGCAACTGGCCTCGCAGGGATGGTGCTGGGCATGCGCTACCACTATCGGATATGCCACAGGCATTCTTTGCCGGAGGGGGGCCGGGGGAACCGGCGTGGGTTCCCCCGGGCGGGGGGCCGGGGGCGCAGCGCCCCGGAGAAAAGGTGACAGGTCACGCCCTGGGCACGAGCAGCAGGCAGGGGGCCGGGGGCGCAGCGCCCCGGAAAAGAGCTGGCGCAGCCGCCTGAAGCGGCGTGGGTTCCCCCGGGCGGGGGGCCGGGGGCGCAGCGCCCCGGAAAAGAGCTGGCGCAGCCCCGACACACCGGGCCAAGCCGTTTCGTGGTAGCATGTGCCCGGCGGGCGCAGCGCCGCGCCGGCTCGACGACGAGCGACAGAGACAGCACTGAGGAGGAATCTCGCATGACCGCTGTGGACACCCTTGACCGTGTCGGCACCCCCGATATCAAAGAGACGATCCTCGACGCGATCGGCAATACGCCGCTGGTGCGGCTGCACAAGGTCGCCCGCGGCGTGCGCCCCGCGCTGGTGGCGAAGGTGGAGTTTCTCAACCCCGGCGGCAGCGTCAAGGACCGGATCGGCCTGGCCATGATCGAGGCGGCCGAGCGCGAGGGCCGGCTGCGCCCGGGCGGCACGATCGTCGAGGGCACCAGCGGCAACACCGGCGTCGGGCTGGCGATCGCCGCGGCGATCAAGGGCTACAAGACGATCTTTGTGATGCCCGACAAGATGAGCGACGAGAAGATCCGCCAGCTGCGCGCCTTCGGCGCGCGCGTCGTGATCACCCCCACCGCCGTCGAGCCCGACGACCCGCGCTCCTACTACTCGGTCTCGCGCCGGCTGTCCGAGGAGACCCCCAACGCCATCCTGGCCGGCCAGTACTGGAACGCCGCCAACCCCGAGGCGCACTACCGCACCACCGGCCCCGAGCTGTGGCGCCAGACCGGCGGCCGGATCGCGGCGTTCATCACCGGGATGGGCACCGGCGGCACGATCAGCGGCACCGGCCGCTTTCTGAAGGAGCAGAACCCCGACATCAAGATCGTCGGCGTCGACCCGGTCGGCTCGCTGCTGCACCACTACTTCCAGACCCGCGAGCTCGGCCCGGCGCACTCGTATAAGGTCGAGGGGGTCGGCGAGGACTTCCTGCCGGCCACGCTCGACTTCGACGTGATCGACGACGTGGTGCAGGTCAACGACCGCGAGTCGTTCACGATGACGCGCCGGCTGGTGCGCGAGGAGGGCCTGTTCTGCGGCGGGTCGTGCGGGATGGCGGCGGCCGGCGCGCTGAAGTGGCTGCGCGGCAGCGGCTCCGCGCTCGGCGAGGACGACGTCGTGGTGGTGCTGCTGCCCGACAGCGGCTCGCGCTACCTCTCGAAGATCTTCGACGACAACTGGATGCGCGAGAACGGCTTCCTCGAGTCGTCCACCGTGGGCGACCTGATCGCCGCGCGCCCGCGCGAGGTGATCAGCGCCGGCGAGGACACCAGCATCGAGGCGGCCATCCGCCAGATGAAGACCCACGGCATCTCGCAGCTGCCGGTGGTCGACGACGCCGGCCGGCTGCACGGCATCATCGGCGAGAGCGACCTGCTCGACTACCTGCTCTCGGGCGGCGCGATGGACCACACGATCGCCGACCTGCACGCCCACGAGGTCGCCACCGTCGACCCGGAGATGCCGCTCGACGAGCTGACGCCGATCTTCGGCCGCAGCCAGGCCGCGGTGGTCCTCCAGGGCGGCCAGGTCGTCGGGATCGTGACCAAGATCGACGTGATCGATTTCCTCGCCAGCCGCAACCGCTGACAGCTCTGAGCTTTGAGTTTTGAGCCGATGGGTACTGTAACTCAGAGCTCAAAGCTCAGAGCTCAAACCTTCTCCATCGCTCCGCCGACGCCGCTCGCGTCGACCTCTACGACACCAGGCCAGGCGCGTAGCGCGCCGCGCTAATCCAGCGCGGCGCCGCTGGCCGGCGTGAAAGCCAACAGAGCCAGGGTAGGGTAGGCGCGAGCATACTGCGAGGCGGCGCCTCGCTTAGGCATGGTTCAATGCTCGGGATTTCGCCGTGACCTTGTACGGGCGCGCTATAGCGCGCCCCTGCGCCTTGGGGACAGGGATTTCGCCGTGACCTTGTACGGGCGCGCTATAGCGCGCCCCTACGCCTTGGGGGCAGGGATTTCGCCGTGACCTTGTACGGGCGCGCTATAGCGCGCCCCTGCGCCTTGGGGACAGGGATTTCGCCGTGACCTTGTACGGGCGCGATCGATGGCGCCCCTGCGCCTTGGGGCAGGGATTTCGCCGTGACCTTGTACGGGCGCGATCGATGGCGCCCCTGCGCCTTGGGGCAGGGATTTCGCCGTGACCTTGTACGGGCGCGATCGATGGCGCCCCTGCGCCTTGGGGGCTAGGACCGGACGCCGATATCCTGCCGCTGAACCCTGCGGGTCGGGCAGCGTTGCCCACCAAATATCACCGCGCTGCATCACCAGTCTTCTTTATCCCGCACCTCGGCAGCTTCGCCGACGACTGGCGCGCGCACGTGCAGCAGAAGATTCGGCCGATCGGCCTGCCGCCTGCCGAAGAGGCGCGCGTGCTCGGCGGCAACTCGCTGCGGCCGATCGAGGCCGTGTGTATCCCCAAGCATGCCGCAACAGTCCCACACTAGGCGCGCCAGCGGTCACCCGCATGTCCTACCCGGCATCCCCCCTTCATTCCTATTGTTCGAGCCCACAAGCTATGATATTGTGTCGTAGCCGTCTCGGATGCGCCGCACCCACCGGCGAGCGCGCTGGGCGGTATGGAAACCGTCGTCGTAGTGGGGACAACCGCCAGTGCAAGGGGCACAAACGGCGGAGCAAAGGAGGTAGATGCCAGCGTAACGGCGAAAACTGCCGCGGTAGAGGGGCGGGGATGGCGGAGGAAGGGCGAAAACTGCCGCGGTAGAGGGGCGGGGATGGTGGAGGAAGGGCGAAAACTGCCGCGGTAGAGGGGCGGGGATGGCGGAGGAAGGGCGAAAACTGCCGCGGTAGAGGGGCGGAGATGGCGAAGGAAGGGCGAAAAACGTTCGCGCAACATCGAAAAACAACAATGCACCAAGGAGCTTCCACATGTCTCAAACCAAAGCAAGCATCGAGCGACGACTGGCCCGCGCGCAGGTCGCGATCACCAACGCACTAGCCGACCCTGGTCTCCAGGCGGCGCTCGCCACATACGGCTACACGATTGCGCGGCTAGAGCAGGGCCGAGCGCTGCGCGACGCCGCGATGGCCTTGTATCAGCAGCAAAAAGACGACTACGGCGGCCTCTTCGCCGCCGCCGACACGCTCGACGCGGCCCAGCGTCAGGCCAGCGACACCTTTATGCGCCACGTCAAGGTCGCGCGGGTCGCGCTCAAGCAGGACCGCGGCGCGCTGCAAAAGCTGGGGCTGCTGGCTCGCCGTAAGCGCGGCCTCGCCAGCTGGCTGGCCCAGGCCCATCAGTTCTACGCCAACGCCCAATCCAACCCCGACATTCTCGGCAAGCTTGCAGCGTTCGGCATCACTGCGACGATGCTGGCAGACGGCCAGCGCAAGATCGACTCGGTCGGACTTAGCGATGCCGCGCGTCGGCAGCGCAAGGGCGCCGCGCAGGACACGACCAGGGCGCGCGATGAGGCGCTGGCCGCGCTGGATACCTGGATGGCCGATTTCCTGAAGATCGCGCGGGTGGCGCTGCAGGATCGGCCGCAGCTGCTCCACCAGCTCGGCCTGGCGGCCCCTGCGCGGCGCGGCGCGCCCCGGACGCCGCCCTCTCCACCTGCAGCTCCGACCACCGCCGCCCCGGCTGGCGGCGTTGAGATCGTGGCGATGCCCGCTCCCCACATCGCCTCCCCGATCGCCTCGGCGGTGCGGCGCAATGGGCATGCGTCCGCCAACCGGCGGGCGTAGGCGGTCAAGCCCCTACGATCTCCTTCTTCCGGGGCGCTCCGCCCCCGCGCCCCCGGCTGGGGGAACCCACGCCGGTTCCCCCAGCCCCCTCCGGCAAATGATCTCACCTCGGCCGCAAGCGTTGTGGCGTATGTCCATCGCCATTCCGTCGGGACGGGTTGCATCCCGCCGCGTGTGGATTCTGCCGGGCATGTGCCACTGGGCCACGCACGGTGGGACGCGACGTGGATCGGGGTGCAGGGGCGCAGCCCTGACCAATCGGAGTGGTTCGGCCGCCCGATCGATGCTATACTCCTGATTGACGCTGTGCGCTCTGCGCTTTACGCTTGAGGGAGGGATGGCATGCCGCAGATCGACTTCACCCGCTACTACCGCAACGACGAGATCGAGGCCGCGCTCAAGGCCTTCGCCGAGGAGTACCCGTCGCTCGCCGCGCTTGGCTCGATCGGCAAGAGCTGGGAGGGCCGCGAGATCTGGTGCATGACGATCACCCAGAGCGCCAGCGGCCCGGCCGCCGAGAAGCCGGCCTTCTGGCTCGACGCCAACATCCACGCCACCGAGGTCACCGGCTCGATGGGCGCGCTGCACGTCATCCAGACGCTGCTGGAGGGCTACGAGCGCGACGCGGCGATCCGGCGGCTGCTCGACCAGCGCGCGCTCTACATCGTGCCGCGCGTCAACCCGGACGGCGCCGAGCAGTACTTCACGTCGCCGGTGTATGTGCGCAGCGGCACGCGGCCCTACCCCTACGCCGACGAGCGCGACGGGCTGTACCCCCACGACGTCGACGGCGACGGGCGCATCCTGCAGATGCGCGTGCCCGACCCCGACGGCGCCTGGAAGATCAGCGAGAAGGACCCGCGCCTGATGCGCCGGCGCGCGCCCGACGAGGACGGCGGCAGCTACTACCGGGTCTACACCGAGGGGCTGATCCGCAGCTACGACGGCTACGAGGTCAAGGTCGCCCACCCGCGCCAGGGGCTCGACTTCAACCGCAACTTCGCCTACATCTGGGGGCCCGAGGGCATCAACTTCGGCGCCGGCCCGTACCCCTTCTCCGAGCCCGAGATCCGCGCGATCGCCCAGTTCTACGCCGACCACCCGAACATCTCCGGGGCGATCACCTACCACACCTTCAGCGGTGTGATCCTGCGCCCGTTCTCCGACAAGAGCGACGACAGCATGCAGCTCGACGACGTCTACACCTACAAGGAGATCGGCGAGCGCGGCAAGCAGCTCACCGGCTACCCGCACGGCGCGGTCTACGACATCTTTCGCTACAACCCGCGCGACGTCATGCGCGGCGCGTTCGACGACTGGGCCTACGACCAGCACGGCGTGTTCGCGCTGACGGTCGAGCTGTGGGATATGGTCGGCGAGGCTGGGATCAAGGAGCGCCAGTTCATCGAGTGGTTCCGCGATCACCCCGAGGAGGACGACCTCAAGCTGCTGGCGTGGAACGACGCGCAGCTCGGCGGCAAGGGCTTCGTCGGCTGGCGGCCGTTCGAGCACCCGCAGCTCGGGCCGGTCGAGATCGGCGGCTGGATCGAGCGCGAGACCTTCGGCAACCCGCCGCCGCAGTTCCTGCTGCCGACGCTCGAGCCGAATACCGGCTTCGTGCTGGCCTTCGCGCGGATGCTGCCGCGGCTGGAGCTGCGCGAGCTGGCGGCCGAGCCGCTCGGCCAGGGCGCCTACCGGCTGCGCGCGGTGCTGGCCAACAGCGGCTTCCTGCCGACCTACACCAGCCAGCAGGCCCAGCAGCGCAAGGCGGTCCAGCCGATCGAGGTGCGGCTGAGCCTGCCCGCCGGCGCCGAGCTGCTGGTGGGCGAGTCCTACCAGGAGATCGGCCAGCTCGAGGGGCGCAGCAACAAGCGCGCGCTGTGGGGCGACGACTTCCCGACCGACCACCTGCGCAAGCTCGAGTGGGTCGTGCGCGCGCCCGCCGGCGGCGAGCTGTCGCTGTCCGCCGTCTCGCAGCGCGCCGGAACCGCGCGCGGCTCCGTCACACTCTCCTGATACTCTTCTTCTGTATCCCACCCTCATAAGGGTTAGCGCAGCATATGTGGCATCGGGATGCCAACCCCCCCTCTCCCGGCTGGGAGAGGGGGGGAGGCTTTTTCTGCAGCGCATGCTGATGCCCCGCAGGCCCTCACCCCCTGCCCCCTCTCCCGCCGGGAGAGGGGGGATTATTAGCTCGGCACGGGGTTTCGGCGGAGCCGAAACCCCGTGCCGAGCTACCGTTTCCCCGCCCCTGGCAGGGCGGGGGCAGGGGGTGGGGTGATCCGGCCGCACGGTGACGCCATACACAAGAAAACTTACCCCCGGAAGGGGGGCAGGGGGGGTGAGGGCTACCAAAAGCTACGATTTCACACCCGTCAGGGTGATCCCCTCGATGAACAGCCGCTGCGCGGCGAAGAACACCGCCACCACCGGCAGCATCGTCACCAGCGAGGCGGCCATCAGGTAGGACCAGTTGGTGGTGTAGGTGGTGCGGAAAAACTGCAGGCCCAGCGTCACGGTGTAGAGCTGCCGGTTCTGCAGGTAGATCAGCGGCGGCAGGAAGTCGTTCCAGGTGCTCTGGAACGTCAGGATCGTCACGGTCGCCAGCGCCGGCAGCGCCAGCGGCAGGATGACGAACCAGATTAGCTGCAGCGTGTTCGCGCCGTCGATCCATGCCGCGTCCTCCAGGTCGGGCGGGATGGCCATGAAGAACTGGCGCAGCAGGAAGATGTAGAACGGGCTGCCGAAGAAGGCCGGCACGGTCAGCGGCAGGAAGGTGTTGACCCAGCCCAGCCGGCTGAACACGATGTAGAGCGGCACCATCGTCACCGGGTAGGGCAGCATCATCGTCGCCAGCACCACCAGGAACAGCGCGTCGCGGCCGGGGGCGCGCAGGCGCGCGAAGGCGTAGGCGATCAGCGTGCACGAGAGCAGGTGCCCGACGATCGTGAGCGCGCTGATCGCCAGGGTGTTGACGGCGTAGCGGCCGAACGGCACGAACTGCAGCGCCTCGGGGTAGTTGGCCCAGCGCGGCGGGCTCGGCAGCAGCCGCGGCGGGATCTCGAAGATCTGGTAGTCCGGCTTCAGCGACGACGACAGCATCCAGGCCAGCGGCACCAGGAAGACGATCGCGACGCCCCAGACCAGCGCGGTGGCCAGGCCGCGCCGCGCGAGACCACGGTTTGTCATCGGCGCTCCCCCGCGTAGAAGACCCAGCTGCGCGCCGAGCGCACCACCAGCAGCGTCAGCGCCAGCGTGACCAGGAACAGCGCCCAGGCCAGCGCCGAGGCGTAGCCCATGTTGAACTGCCGGAACGCCTGGCGGTAGACGTACAGCACCAGGAACAGGGTCGAGTCGAGCGGCCCGCCGTCGGTCGCCACATACGCGCTGGTGAAGGTCTGGAAGGTGCCGATCACGCTCAGCACCAGGTTGAAGAAGATCGTCGGCGAGAGCAGCGGGATGGTGACGGCCCAGAACGCCTGCCAGCCGTTCGCGCCGTCGATCGCCGCGGCCTCGTGCAGCTCCCGCGGCACGTTCTTCAGCCCGGCCAGGTAGATCACCGCCGCGCGCCCCAGCCCCCAGATGCTCATCAGCCAGAGCGCGTACAGCGCCGTGTCCGGGTCGGCCAGCCAGCGCGGCCCCTGGATGCCGAGCAGCGCCAGGCCGGCGTTGATCAGCCCGGCCTCGGGCTGGAACAGCCACATCCAGACGATCACGAACGCGACCCCCGAGAGCACCGACGGCAGGTAGTAGATCGTGCGGATGAAGCGAATGCCCCAGACGCGCTGGTTCATCAGCAGCGCCAGCAGCAGCCCGCCGGCCAGCTCGGTCGGGACGTACAGCAGCGTGTAGCTGGCCGTCACCTTGAGCGACTGCCAGAACAGCGGGTCGGCGGCCATCCGCTGGTAGTTGCGCAGCCCGATGAAGCGAGCCGGGCTCAGCAGGTCCCAGCGCGTGAAGCTGATCGCCAACGAGGCGAGCATCGGCCCGGCGACGAAGCAGGCCAGGCCGATCAGCCACGGCGAGATGCACAGGTAGAAGGTGATCGTCTCGCGCCTGCGCATCCGGGAGCCGCGCGGTCTGGTGATTTTGACCAGTTGCATTCCTCAATCCGACAGGGCGACAGGGTGACAGGGTGACAGGGTGACAAGGTGACAAGATGACAAGATGACAAGATGACAAGGTGATGGGGCTTGGGATTTGGGGCTTGGGGCTTGGGGGGGTGTGCCGATATGCCCTAGCCCCTAGCCCCTAGCCCCTAGCCCCTAGCCTCACTGCTGCTCGGCCAGCGCCTTCTGCGCGTCGGCGGCGGCGGTCTTCAGCAGCGCCGGGATGTCGCTGTCCGGCTTGATGATCGCCGTCTCGAGCACCTTGCGCAGCGCCGGGTCGGCCGTCTGGCCCCAGTAGGGCGTGGCGACGTAGGCGCGTGGCGCGAGGTGGTTCAGCTCGCCCAGCCACACGCCCTCGATCGGGTCGGTGAGCTGGCCCGAGAACTCGGCCACCGACTTGACCGCCGGCAGCGCCCAGTCCTTCCAGACCAGCGAGCCCTGCTCGCCGACGTAGAAGCGCAGGAACCGCCAGGCCGCCTCCTGCTGCTGGCTCAGCGCCGAGATGCCGAAGCCGCCCCAGAACAGCACGTTGGCGCGCTGCTTGCCGGCCGGCGGCCCGACCACGCCGAGCGCGATGTTCGGGTTGGTCTTCATGCCGGCCTGCGGCCAGCGGCCAAACAGCCGCATCGCGGCGGTGCCGTTGTCGAACTCGGTGTTCCCGCCGCCGAAGGCGCTCATATCGGCCGGCGGCGGCGCCACCTTGTACTTGTGGTACAGGTCGGCGTAGAACTGCACCGCGGCGGTGGTCTCGGGCGAGTCCATGAAGCCCGCGAACGTCGTGCCGTCCTCGCTGATCAGCCGGCCGCCGGCCGCCG
Organism: Candidatus Ribeiella danica; assembly: GCA_016717335.1. Classification (GTDB taxonomy): domain Bacteria; phylum Chloroflexota; class Chloroflexia; order Chloroflexales; family Roseiflexaceae; genus Ribeiella; species Ribeiella danica. Next base: position 1,591,851 of record JADKFS010000001.1, on the reverse strand, counting down.
CGACCCAGTACTCGAAGCCGGTGGTCCACGGGCCGGGCAACTGCACGCCCCACTGGGTGGTCTTGCCGTCGGCCCCGGTCTTGGTGAGCGCCTGCGCGGTCTTCAGGAAGTCATCCCAGGTCCAGCCCTCCTTGGGGTAGGGCAGGCCGGCGGCGTCGAACAGCTTCTTGTTGTAGTAGACCGCCAGCGGCGAGAAGTCCTTCGGCAGCAGGTACTGCTTGCCGTTCCACTGGCCCGGCGCGAGCAGGCCCGGCAGGTAGATGCCGGCGTCGAGCGGGTACTTCGCGCTCTTGATCAGGTCGTCGAGCGGCACGAACGCGCCCTTCTCGACGAACATCGGCACGGCGTCGTCGCCGATCTGCAGGATGTCGGGCGGGTCGCCGGCGGCGATCTGGGTCAGGATGCGCGCGTAGTAGTCGCCGCTGCCGACCGGCTCAAGCTGCACCTGGATGTCGGGGTTCTCTTTCTCGAACTTCTCGATGATCTGCGAGTGCGGGACGAGCCCCTCGCCGCCGTCGCCGGTGCCGACCCGCAGCACGATCTTGCTGCCGGCCGGTTTGGGCGCCGGCGTCGGAGTGACCAGCACCTCCTTCGGCACCTCGACGGTCTGCTGGACGACGACCGTCTGGGGCATCACGACGGTCTGCACGGCGGGGGCCACCGCGGCCGGCCCGCCGCAGCCGGCGATCAGGGCGACAACGGCGACGAGCGCGGCCGCTAGCAGGGCCTGCCTGGGTATCTGGCGGACCATTTCTACCTCCTTATCTGCAGGATCGGGCGCTGGCATTGGCTGTGTTGTGGGAGGGCGACGCAGCATGGTTGCGCCCGATCGGCGGTCACGTGTGCCAGAGGCAATGCCATTATACACGACGATCGGCGAATTTCTAAGCGCTTGTTGTGATACCTATCACAAGTCGGGCGGATGCGTTCACTCCTATCCCTCACCCCCCTTGCCCCCCTCTCCCGTCACCACGGGAGAGGGGGGATTCTTGTCGGCGTCGTGGTGCGGTCGCGGAGCGACCGCACCACGACGCTAGATCTATTCCCCCTCCCCTGGCAGGGGAGGGGCAGGGGGAGGGGTGATCGAGGGCATCAGTATGCCATAAACAGAAATCCCCCCGAGAGGGGGGAAATCGCCCGCCAGGGGCGGGAGAGGAATGGAAGAAAAGGCTCTACGCGGCCTTGCGCGCGCCGGCGAGCGGCTGGATGCTCAGCCCCATCCGCTCCAGCGCGTAGGCGATGCCGGCCTGCAGGTTCGCCAGCGTGATCAGCCCGCGCAGCTCGATCCCGATGTGGACGATCGTCTGGGCGACCTCGGCGCCGATGCCGACCAGCACGACCTGCGAGCCGAGCAGGCTGGCGGCGCGCGTAGTCATCAGCAGGTGGTTGGCCGTGCTGGTATCGATCAGCGGCACGCCGGTGATGTCGATGATCACGATCTCGGCCTGGCTGGCCGAGATCGCCTCAAGCAGCCGCTCGGTGATCTCGGCGGCGCGCCGGCTGTCGACCGAGCCGACCAGCGGCAGAACCAGAATGCCCTCGTAGACCGGCACGATCGGCGTCGACAGCTCGCGGATCGCGCTGCGCAGGCGCTCCTCTTGCTCGCGCTGCTCCGAGACGGTGTTGAGGTAGGCGCGCTCCATCTCGACGCGCTGGCGCTCCAGCTCGGCCGAGTCGGCCACGACCAGGCTCTCGATCACGGCGCCGAAGTAGCCGCTGGCGAACGCCACGGCGCCCGAGGCCGGGTCGGCCGCGCGCGCGATCAGGTCGAGCGCAGCGCCCTGCGCCACCAGCAGGGCCGGCAGGCCCATGCCGGCCTGCCCCAGCGCGGTGCCGAGCGCGCGCGCCGCGGCAGTCGCGTCGTCGCTCGTGCCCGCGAACATCCCGCCGACGAGCGACTGCGCCGCAGTGGGGATGCGGAACGGCGGGAAGGTGCCGCGGTTATTCATCGACATGCTGGTGAGCGCGGCCGCGACCTGCTGCTCCAGCTGGGGCCTGAGCCCCTGTAGCGTATCATTCATGATGTTTTAGCCTTCGTGCTCGAGCATCACGCCGTACATCTCGGCGCCAACTCCCTCGCGGTCGGCCTCTTGCACGAGGTGGTCGACACCCAGCCAGGAGGCCAGCGGCTTAATCTCGCGCACCTTCCAGCCGCCCATCAGCGCGCGCACCCGCTCCTCGTCGCGCATGAACACCTGGGCCGAGTTGCGCTTGAAGTTCTCCAGCTTCTCCTGCACCGCCCCGTCGTTCATAGCCAGATAGGCGTACGAGAGCGCCATGACGCTGCCGGGGGCGGCCCAGCGGTGCAGCGCCTGGGCAATCTTCGCCAGGCTGTCGTCGTCCATAAAGTACGAGATGCCGATGAACCCGATCGCGACCCGCCGCTCGCCGCCGAAGAGCCGATCGGCCTCCGCGATCAGCTCGTCCGGCTCGCGGATGTCGGTTTGCAGGTAGCCCACCGACTGGTTGTCGCCGATCACCTCGCGCGCGTAGGCCACCGTCATCGGATCGATGTCGGAGTAGAGCACCTTGGCGTGCGGCGCGACGGTGTGGAAGTGGCCCTGGGTCGGCATGCCCGAGCCAAGGTCGAGGATGCTGGCGTGCCCGCTGGCGGCCCACTGCTCGGCGACCATCTGGAGAAACCAGCGGTTCAGCCGCGCCCAGTTCGGGTACGAGGGCATCGCCTGCAGGATCTGCTGGGCGGCGGCGCGATCGACCTCGAAGTTGTGGTGGCCGCCGAGCACGTAGTCGTAGATCCGGCTTGTGCTGGGCTTGGTCGTGTCAATCTTCATGCGATTCCCCCCTTGCGGTGATGTGGATCTGGGTGACGATGTGATGGGGTTGGTCCACGGGACATGGTGGGGCAGCGATCAAGGGCATCGTAATGATTTTTAACGTTTCTGCCTATAGCCTATCGGTCCTGTTGTGTGGTAGAGCGGGGGGCCGCCACGCGCTTGTACGGGGGCGCAGCGCCCCAGACAAGGAGACAAGGAGACAAGGAGACAAGGAGACAAGGAGACAAGGAGACAAGGAGACAAGGAGACAAGGAGACCGGGTGAAAGACGATAGACGGTAGACCAACGACCAACGACCAACGACCAACGCCTGGCGAGCGTAGCGCGTTGTATTCCGCCCCGCTGGGAATATTGCCGGGCATGCGCCACGATGCTTGCAGCTGGTACGGCATCCATTGCCGGAGGGGGGCCGGGGGAACCGGCGTGGGTCCCCCGAGGGCAGCGCCCCGGACAAGGAGGCAGGGGGCGGGCAGGCCCCCGCCCGAACAAGGAGACAAGGAGACAAGGAGACAAGGAGACAAGGAGACAAGGAGACCGGGTGAAAGACGATAGACGGTAGACCAACGACCAACGACCAACGACCAACGCCTGGCGAGCGTAGCGCATTGTATTCCGCCCCGCTGGGAATGGTGCTGGGCATGCGCCACGAGGCTTGCAGCTGGTACGGCATCCATTGCCGGAGGGGGGCCGGGGGAACCGGCGTGGGTTCCCCCGGGCGGGGGGCCGGGGGCGCAGCGCCCCGGAAGAGTGCAGGCGGGGGGCCGGGGGCGCAGCGCCCCGGAAGAGTGCAGGCGGGGGGCCGGGGGCGCAGCGCCCCGGAGCAACCAAATCTGCTACAATAAGAGCCGCCCCCCAAGAAACAGAGCGATAGCGCACGCTGATAACCGACTACCGCCCGGCAGAGTCGCGGAAGGTGGAAGATCCATGACGGACAAGCCCTGGCTGAGCCACTACGACCCCGGCGTGCCGCACGAGATCGCGGTGCCGCCGATCGCGCTGCCGGACCTGCTTGCGTCCGCCGCGCGCGACTTCCCCGACGCGCCGGCGATCCTGTTCTACGGCACGACGATCAGCTACGCCGAGCTGGACGACCTGGCGAACCGCTTCGCGCGCGGGCTGGTGCGCGCGGGCGTCCGGCCGGGCGAGCGGGTCGTGCTGGTGCTGCCGAACGTGCCGCAGGCGGTGATCTGCTACTACGGCACGCTGCGGGCCGGCGCGGTGGTGGTGCTGGCCAACCCGCTGCACGAGGCCGGCGGGCTGATCCGCCAGGTCGAGGACGCGCAGGCCGCCACGATCGTCGCGCTGAGCATGTTCCACCCGCTGGTCGCCCAGGTGCGCGAGCGAGTCGCGTTCGAGCGGGTGATCTACACCAACCTGAAGGAGTACCTGCCGGCCACGCAGCGGCGGCTGTTCACGCTGCTGCGCCAGGAGCGCGAGGGCCACCGCGTGCCCGATGAGGAGGCCGGCCGCTCGCTCTGGATGGCGCGCATGCTGGAGGATGCCCGCGCGGACGGCCAAGGGCTGCCGGACCTGGCGCCCGCGCAGCCGGCGGTGATCCTGTACACCGGCGGCACCACCGGCGACGCCAAGGGCGTGCTGCACACCCACCGCAGCCTGGTCGCGAACGCGGCCCAGACCAGCGCGTGGGTGCCGGAGCTGCGGCGTGGGCGCGAGCGGGTGCTGTGCGCGCTACCGTTCTCGCACGCCTACGGCATGACCTCGTGCATGAACTTCGCCGTCGCGCTGGCCGCGGCCATGATCCTGCTGCCGACCTTCGAGACCCAGAACGTGCTGCACGCCATCCGGCGCGACCGCCCGACGCTGTTCCCCGGCGTGCCGCCCATGTACGCGGCGATCAGCGAGGTCAAGGACGTGCGCAGCTACGGCCTGTCGTCGCTGCGGGCCTGCCTCAGCGGCGCGGCCCCGCTGCCGGTCGAGGTCCAGGAGGGCTTCGAGCGGCTCACGCGCGCGCGGCTGGTCGAGGGCTACGGCCTGACCGAGGCCGGGCCGGTCACGCACGTCAACCCGCTCGGCGACGCGCGCCGGCCCGGCTTCATCGGCGTGCCGCTGCCCGGCACCGAGGCCAAGATCGTCGACCTGGCGAGCGGCGCCGACCTGCCGGCCGGGAATATCGGCGAGCTGCTCGTTCGCGGCCCGCAGGTGATGCTGGGCTACTGGAATCGGCCGGGCGAGACCGCCGAGGCGCTGCTGCCGGACGGCTGGCTGCGCACCGGCGACCTGGCGCGCATGGACGCGGACGGCTTCTTCCAGGTGATCGAGCGGCGCAAGGAGATGATCGTCGCCGGGCGCTACAATATCTACCCGCGCGACGTCGAGGAGGTGTTGTACGAGCACCCCAAGGTGCTCGAGGCGGCCGTGGCGGGCATCCCGCGCGACGGCGGGCAGACCGACGTCAAGGCGTTCGTGGTGCTGCGGCGCGGCGAGAGCGCCACGTCCGACGAGATCATCCAGTTCCTGCGCGAGCGGCTGAGCGCCTACAAGCTGCCCAGCGCGGTCGAGTTCCGCGAGGCGCTGCCGCGCTCGTTCATCGGTAAGGTGCTGCGGCGGGTGCTGATCGAGGGCGATCGCAACGAGAGCTGAGAAGGCTGACCCTCACCCCCCCCGTCCTCCCCTGGAAGGGGAGGGCGCGTGTCCGGCGGTGCGGTGGTGCGCTGCTCTGCAGCGCACCGCCGCACCACCACGAATCCCCCTCTCCCGCGCGCGGGAGAGGGGGGCAGGGGGTGAGGGCCGACTGCGCATAAGCCCTAGCGCCAGCGGCCCACCTCTTGACAGTATATAGACCAGTCGTTATAATCCCGCCACGGGCCTGGCAAGATATCGGTAGAGCTCTGACAAGAGCAGGTGGTGAAATGACTGCCAAAGGTACGTCGGGATGAGCTCCGCACGAGATCAGATCATCGAGGCGACCTGCGATCTGATGGAGAGCCAGGGGCTTCACGCCACCGGGCTCAGCCAGATCGTCAAGGAGAGCGGGGCGCCCAAAGGGTCGCTGTACTACTACTTCCCGGAGGGGAAGGACGCGATCGCCGAGGCGGCGATCGCGCGGGCGGGCCAGAACGTCGCGGATCGCATTCAGGCCAGCCTGGAGGCGGGCGACGTGGCGGAGGGCATACCTGCCTTCGTCGCCGGCATCGCCCACTTCGTCGAGGCATCCGGCTTTCGCGGCGGCGGCCCGCTGACGGCGGTCGCGATGGAGACGGCGACGACCAACGCTCGCCTGAACCAGGCCTGCCGCGAGGCGTACGGCCGGCTGCAGGGCGCGTTCGAGGCCAGGCTCGCGGAGGGCGGCTACGCGCGGCCGGCCGAGCTGGCGCTGTTCATCACCGCCGCGATCGAGGGCGGCCTTATTCTCAGCCGCGTGTACCATACCGGCGACCCGCTACGCCAGGTCGCCGCGCAGCTTGGCGAGCTACTCAGCGCGGCGCGCCAGGCCGTCTGAAAAGGGTGGTCTGGAGGGGCTTCGCCCGCCCAAAAGTATTCTTTTTTGGCCGGTCGCGGCGCAAGTGTGCCTGCGACCGGCCAAAGGTATGGAGAGGGATCTCAATGTCTGTTCGCTCCGCTTCCGCATCCGCCGCGCCCGCTCCTAAAGGCGAGGTCGCAGTCTATAAGATCTGGTGGGTCGGGCCGCTGGCAATTGTCGCGGCGATCGTCGCGAACCTGGTCGCCCGCGGGATCGTGCTTGCGCTGGTCGACGTGCCGGCCGAGTTTCCGCCGCTGCAGTCGCCGACGATCGTCTTCTTCACCACGATCGGCGTCGGGCTGGGCGCGCTCGTGTTCGCGCTGATCGGCCGGCGCGCCAGGCGGCCGATCCGAACGTTCCGCATCGTCGCCCTGGTGGCGCTGGTTGTCTCGATCCTGCCGAACCTGAGCCTGATGGCCAACCCGGCCGGCGCGCCCTTCCCCGGCGCCACGTCGCAGGGGTTCGGCCTGCTGATCGTCTTCCACGTCGTCGCCGCCGTCGCCGCCGTCGCCACGCTGACTACGCTGGCGCGCAGGTAGCCACACTATCGTAGCGGTTTTGCTCACAGCTATAGGAGAGCAGCCGATCCGCGCCGAAGCGTGGGGGCGGGGTTTCAGAGGAGAGTCGAAGGCTCTCCTCTGAAACCCCGCCCCTTTCCACGATAGATCGCCTGCCTCTTGCGACGGCGCGGCCAGATTCGGCGATAATAGCAGATGCTGGAGAAGACAGTCGTACATCTCACAAGTCGAGACCGACATGCGCATCGCAATCCGCTATCTCGTCGTCCTGGCCGGGGCCATCGCGGCCCTCCCGCTCGGCCTGCTGCTCGGCCTGGCCTTCACGACGCCCATCACGCTGATCGGCGGACTCTATCTCGGCATCAGCAGCTGCGCGGTGATCGGAATGATCACCGCGCAGCTGCGCCGCGCGCGCTATCGCGGCCTGGCCCGCACGAGCCTGCTGCTGCTGCTGCTGCTGGCGGGTCTCCGGATCGCGCGGCCCGCTTCTAGCGCGAGCGCGACGCTCACCGTGCTCCCCTCTTCGGGCGGCATCCGCTGGCTCAATCGCCTATTCGACGAGCAAGACATCGTTTTGTTCGGCGAGCGCGTGGGCAGCATGGCTGGGATCATTTCCCCGCTGGAAGATCAGCAGCTCGTGCCCGCGCTGGCCCAGGCATATCACACGATGCGGAATGATGGCGCCACGCCGCTCTCGCCCTTCCTCAGCACGACGCTTGGCCGGCAGCAGGCCGAGGCCTTTGACACGCTGATCTTTACACCAGACGCCGGCACGGCCCCCCGGTTCGGCGTGGTCTTCCTGCACGGCTTCGGCGGCAATTTCACCATGCAGTGCTGGCTGGTCGCGCGGGCCGCGCAGCGGATCGGCGGGCTTACGGCATGCCCCTCGGCCAGCTGGCGCGGCGACTGGTGGACGCCGCAGGGCGAGCGCACGCTCCACGAGACAATCGCATACCTCGAGCGCGCCGGGATCGACCGGATCTACCTGGCGGGAATCTCGAATGGTGGCGTTGGAGTCAGCCGGCTAGCCCCCGGGCTTGGCCCACAGGTACGCGGGATCATCCTCATCTCCGGCTCCGATCCCGAAGCCGCCAGCGCCAACCTGCCCGCCCTGATCATTCAGGGGCTCCAGGATGAGCGCATGCCAGCCGCGCTGGCGCAGCAGTACAGCCGGCGCGCCGGCCCGCTCGGCTCATACTATGGCGTGGACGGCGATCACTTTGTGCTGCTCAAGCAAGCCGACGCGATCGGCCAGGTTATTGCCGACTGGCTGAGCGAGCAAGAGAAAGGCTCAGCGCGCACTGTCCGCCCGGCGACACTTACCGCAGCGCCTCGACCTCGATCTCGCCCAGCGTGAGGCTGTCGGCCGCGCTCGAGGCGAGCGGCAGCCGCTCCAGCGACGGGTAGGAGTACCAGCCGATCACGACGTCGTAGCGGCCGGGCGGCGTGTCGATCGGCAGCGTCGGCCCGTAGAGATCCACCACACGATCCCCGGCGCGCCACCGGTCGGTCGCGGCCTGGGCCGGCGGGCGGTCCTGCTGGCCCCAGACCTTGCCGTCGGCGCCGACGATGTGGACGAACAGGGTGTAGCTCGCGCGCGGCGCCGCCAGCGCCCGCCAGCCGAGCGTGACCGGCACGATCTGGCCCGGCTGGTAGGGGCCGCGCCCCAGCGTGTAGCCGGTGAGCGCGATGCCGTCCTGCCAGCGCTGGTCGGCCGGGCTGGCGGCGCGCAGATCCAGCGGCCGGTCGGACACGCGCCAGAGCCGCCCCTCGGGCGACTGGGCCAGGCCCAGGCTGGGCTGGGCGCGCAGCAGGTAGGTCGCGCGGCCGGCGGCCAGCGCCGCGTCGACATCCTGGCGCACGACGTCGGCGTTCAGCGGGCGGACCTCGACGTCGGGGCGCCGGCCCTCGATCTGCTGGAGGTAGCGCAGCGGCTCGACCGACTCCCAGTCGATCAGCAGCAGCGCGCCCTCGGGCAGCGGCTGGGCCAGCAGCGCGCGGGCGGCTAGCTCGCCTGCCGGCGTGTTGGCGGCGCGGATGGCCGGCAGGTTGCTCGCCAGCAGGAAGGCCGGCAGCGCCACGAGCGCGATCGTTAGCACGTTAGCACGTTTGAACGTTTGAACGTTTGGCTGCCCTGCCGCACGGCTGATCCATTGAATGCGCGAACGTGACAACGTGTCGACGTTCAAACGTTCGAGCGCGGCCATGGCCCCCGCGCCGATCAGCAGCGCCGCGATCAGGTGGGCCGAGATCATGAAGACCTCGACGTCCTGGACGTAGAAGAGCACGCAGAACAGCAGCGTCAGCAGGTAGCCGGATACCAGCAGCGCCGCCGATGCGCGGTCGCGCCGCCAGAGCCGCAGCGCGCCGACCAGCGCCAGCAGCGCGCCGACCGGAGAGAGCTGCGGCCAGATCAGGCGCTGCGCCAGCTCGCGCAGGTGCTCCAGCGCCACCCGCCCCGGCGCGTCGATCGTCAGCCAGACCGAGAGCGCCTCCGAGCCGGAGATATGCTGCAGAAACGTCTGCCACGAGTCGAGCCAGGGCGGCGCGCGCAGCGGCAGGTACAGGTACAGCAGGCAGCCGGCCAGCGTCGCTAGAATGGCGTATCCGGCTTGGGGCTTGAGGCTTGAAGATGGTTCCTTGCCCCAAGCCCCCACCCCCAAGCCCCTAGCCCCTAGCCCCACGAACAGCAGTGCGCCGGGGATCATCAGCACGATCGTGCGGTGGTGCGCCAGCCCGAGCCCGAGCAGCAGGCCGGCGACCCACAGCGGCCAGCGGCCGCCGCGCCAGCGCAGCAGCGCCAGCAGCAGCAGCGCCTGGAGCAGCGCGGCCAGCGCGTAGACCTCGGCGATCGTGGCCTGCGACCAGAAGGTGCGCGAGGCCGCCAGCGCGAGCGCGGCCGCGGCCGCCACCACGCGGGCCTGGCCCAGCGCGCGGGCGACAAGATACACGACGCCGACCGCCAGCGCGGCCGCGAAGGCCGAGAGCAGGCTCACGCGCCAGGCCGGCGCGCCGCCGAGCGGCAGCTGGCTCCACAGCCAGCCCAGGATCGTATACAGCGGGTAGCCGGTCGGGTGGGCCACGCCGAGCGTCGGCAGGACCCGCTGGAACTCGGCCGTGTCGCCGCTGCCGAGGCCGGGCAGCAGCGTGGCCAGGTAGAGCGCGAAGGCGGCCACCGCCAGCCCCGCCCCGATCAGCGCGTCGGCGCGCCGCGCCCGGCCGGCCGGCGCATCTCTGCTGCCCATCAGTCTGTCCGGGCGGGCGTCAGGTTGTGCTGCGTCGCCCGCTTCGCCAGCGCCCACGTCGTCGGTCGGTCGTTCATGCCATCAATTCTATCATCATATCGCCGCGTGCCAAACGCTTCGCCCGATACGTTATCATATACATAGCTTTCACAGCGTTGTTTCGAGCACATATAGGTAGGTTCTATGGCAGGCATCCAAGAGCACCGCGACGCCTTCGCGCACCACGCGCCGGGCGGGCTGTGGGCCGGGCTGGCGCGCGCCGCCGAGGCGCCCGCGCCCGGCGACGGCGGGCTGTGGCGCGGTATCGAGCAGCGTCTGGGCGGCGCGCCGGCCGCCACCGGCCTGTGGTCCGCGCTGGCGCAGCGGATCGACCCGGCGCAGTACTGCCCGTGCGCCGTGCCGGACGTGGCCGAGGAGCAGATCGCCGACGGCGACCAGACCTTCACGGTCATCCGCAGCCCGCGCGGCAACTACCTGCGCCTGACCGCGCCGCAGCGCGAGATCTGGCACCAGATGGACGGCACGCGCACGGTGGCTCAGCTGGCAACCCAGGCCTTCCTGAAGTTCAGGCAGCTGCTGCCGATCGGCGAGCTGGTCACGGCGCTGCGCGACGAGGGCTTTCTCACCGATCGGCCGGTCGGGGTCTACCGCGGCGTTGCGTCCGCGCTCGACGCGCGCATGCCCGAGGGCTGGGGCCGCCGCGTCCTGCGCGCGCTGTCCGGCAAGACCTGGCAGCTCGATCGGATCGACCAGCTGTACGGCGCGATCGACCGCGTCTTCGGCCGGCTGCTGTTCACGCCTGCGTTCGCCGCGATCTGGGGGGCGGTGTCGCTGGCCGGCCTGCTCGCGTTCGCCCTGATGCTGGTCGGCATCCGGCCGGCGCCGGCGCTGGTGAGCGGCGCGGTGCCGCTCGATCTGGCGACGCTCTGGGTGGTCGTGCTGCTCTCGATCCTGCTGCACGAGAGCGCCCACGCGCTGGCGGTCAAGCACTTCGGCCGGACGCTGCGCTCGGGCGGGGTGATGCTCTACTTCGGGCTGCCGGCCTTCTTCGTGGACACCAGCGACATCTGGCGCTCGCCGCGGCGCGCGCGCATCCTCGTCTCGGCGGCCGGCCCGATGTCTGACCTGTTCGTCGGCGGTCTGGCGGCGCTGCTGGTGCTCTCTGGCGCGGTCGCCGCGGGGCCGCTCGCCGGCGTGCTGTACAAGCTGGCCTTCACCTGCTACATCGCCACGCTGTTCAACGCCAACCCGCTGCTGGAGCTGGACGGCTACTTCATCCTGGTCGACCTGCTGCGCCTGCCCGACCTGCGCCGCCGCGCGATCGCGTTCGTGAGCGGGCCAATCTGGCGGAAGGCCGCGCTACGCATGACCAACGACGAAAGACCAACGACCAAAGAACAAGCCACGCATGTTGGTCCTTGGTCGTTGGTCCTTGGTCAGTTCTCATCCGAGGAGCGCCTCTTCACGATCTACGGCATCCTGACGCTGCTGTACTCGCTGGTGGCGATCGGCTTCGCGGTGCAGTTCTGGAACCGGCACCTGCTCGGCGCAATCCGGAACCTCTGGGGCGCGGGCGGGCCGCTCCAGCGCGCCGTGGCCGCCGCGCTGCTGCTGCTGGTCGTGGCGCCGCTGCTGGCCGGGCTGCTGCTGGCCGGGCTGGGGCTCGGCCGCGCCGGGCTGGCCTGGCTCATCCGGCGCGGCTACGGCCGCCGGCCGGCGCTGCTGGCCGCGCTCGGGGTCGTTGCGGCGCTCGGGATCGCCTGGACGACGACCGGCTCTGCCGGGCCGCTCTCCCGCTGGGCCGAGCCGGCCCTGGTGCCGGCGCTGTGGGCGGTCGCGCTGGGCGCGCTGCTGGCGCTGCGGCCCGACTACCGCCGCGCCGCCGTCGCGCCGACGCTCGACGCGCTGGCGATCGTGGCCGGCCTCTCCGTGCTTGCCGCGGTCGCGCGCTCCGGGTCGGCCGGCGCGCTCGTCGGGCTGGCCGCCGACGGCCTGGCGTTCGTGTTCCTGCTGCTGGGCGGCTTCGCCGCGCTGCTCGACGTCGACCTGCGGCTCGCGGCCGCGCGCGAGCTGATCGCGACCGCGCTGCTGCTGATGCTGGCCTTCGTCGTGGGGGCGGGGGCGCTGCTCGCGGCGCCGTTCGTCAACCCGGCCGCCCAGGTCGCCGCGGCCGCGCCGGCCTACTTCGGCGCGCTCGCGCTCGCGCTGCTGCTGCCGCAGCTGTTCGACCTGCGCGACTCGCGGCTGCTCTGGTCGTGGCTGCTGATCTGGCTGGCTGGGCTGGCGCAGACCGCCGCGTATGTCGCCGGCCTGGAGGCCCCCGTGCCGGCGCTCGACGCGCTTGCGGCCGGGCTGTGGGCGGCGGCCTGGCTGGTCCACCTGGCGACGCTGCGCCAGATCGCGCCGGACGAGAGCGCCTGGCCGCACGCGCCGAGCACGAGCGAGGAGCAGCGGCTGACGCGCGCGTTCCAGTTCTGCTACGCCGGCTGCTACCGGCTGCTGCGCGCCGTCTACGGGGCGCGCCGCACCGGCGCGCTAGACGACCGGATGGACGTGCTGGCCGCGACGGCGAACTGGGATGTCACGCTCGACCGCGACCACGCGCGGATCGCGCCGGCCGTGCTGGCGCTGCCGCTCGATCGGCAGGGCGCGCGCTACGCCGAGGTGCTGCGCTACACAGTCGCCACGATCGAGCAGATCGCCGGGGCCGCCTTCGCGCGGCGGGCCATCCAGTCGGCCTACGACGCGCTGCCGTGGCCCGAGCGCGAGACCGCCAGCCGCTACTGCTTCCCCGACACGCCCTGGGCGCGCGAGCTGTCCGATGCCTTTGGCGGCATCCGCGAGATGCGCCTGCGGCTGCTCCGGCAGGTCGACCAGTTCCTGGGCTGCGACGACGACGAGCTGGCCGCGCTGGCGCACGTGATGGTCGAGCAGGATGCCGCGTCCGGCGCGGAGCTGTGGCGCGCCGGCTTGCCCGCGCCGGGCGTCTGGGTGGTCGAGGCCGGCGAGGTGGTGGTAACCCGCGGCGGGCAGGTCGTGGCCGAGCTGCACCGCGGCGACTCGTTCGGCGCGGCGGAGCTGGCGGCCGGAAGCCCGGCCGGCGCGACCTACCGGGCGGCGATCGCGTCGAGCCTGCTGTTCATCCCGGCGGAGCTGTTCAGCGCCACCGCGCGGGCGGCCGGGCCGGCTGCAGGGCGTGGCGCCGACGCGGGCGCCACGCTGCGGCTGCTGGAGCGCATCCCGCTGTTCGCCGACCTGCCGCGCAACACACTGCGCGGCCTGGCCCATATCGCGCAGCAGAAGCGGCTGCCCGCGCGCGCGGTGATCGTCCGGCAGGGCGTGCCCTCGGGCGTGTTCTACATCATCAGGGAGGGCCGCGCCGCCGTGCTCGCGCGCGCCGAGCCGAAGCCCGATCAGCCCGCCACGGTGCGGCCGATCGCCCAGCTCGGGCCGGAGGAGTTCTTCGGCGAGCTGGAGCTGCTGCGCGGCGCGCCGCCGGTCGCAAGCGTCGTCGCGCTGACGCCGCTGGTCGTGCTGGCGCTGCCGCACGCGGCACTGCAGGCGTTCATCCTGGGCGACGGGCGCGTGGCCGAAGAGCTCGAGCAGGTCGGCACCGGCCGGCTGCTCGCGCTGCGCGAGGAGGTCGGCGCAGCAGGCCCAAGCCCCGCATAAGCGATTGCGGCGCTGGCCCTCACCCCTACCCTCGCCCCTGGCAGGGGCGGGGGAACGAAGGATCAAGCCCCGCCGCAGGCGACCAGAAACGCGTCCGCGGCCATGCGAAACTCATCCGGCCGAGTCCACATTAGCGGGTGGTTGCCCGCGTTCACGAGGAACAGCTGGCTCTGCGCGATCTGCTGGGCCATCTGGCAGAGCTGCGGCGCCACCGCGGGCAGCAGCGAGTCGGTCAGGCTGGCGGTCAGCAGCACCGGGCAGCTTATCTTCCCAAGCCGGCCGTCGAAGTAGTCGATGCCGGTGGGGAGGTAGCTCGCCAGCATCGCCGTATCTGCGTCGACAACCTGCTCCCAGTCGTCGCCGTGGGCCTGCTCCCAGAAGGCCCGCTGGCCCTCTGATCGCTGGTTGCGATCCATCAGCAGCACCTGCAGCGCCGCGGCGGGAAACCGGGCGACCTCGCTGTCGGCGATCACCGCGCGCACCCGGCCCGGCGCGTCCAGCGCCATCAGCAGCGCCGCGGCGGCGCCGCCGCTGGTGCCCATCACGATGCAGCGCTCGATCCCAAGGTGGTCGAGCAGCGTGACGGCGGCCGAGGCCCCCGCGGCCCACCAGTTGTGCGGCCAGCTCGCGACGCGAGCGGACTGGCCGGTGCCGAGGAAGTCCAGCCCGATCGTGCGGTAGCGCTGCCCGAAGTGGCTTAGCTCGCCGAGGTGGCACGCCGACGATGCCGTGTTGCCCGGCAGGACGAGCAGCGGCGGACCGTCGCCCTGTTCGCGATAGAACAGCCGATCGCCCTGATGTGTGAAGTACGGCATCGCTTCAGCCTTTCTCATCTCCGACCAGGCGACTAGGCGCGGGCGCCCAGAGGCATGCCAGCACTCGACAGCGCTGAGCTGCAGGGTCGATTTTGCCCGGCCCTTTGCAGGAGTCGTGCCTCTATCACGCTCTCCGATGCCGAGCCCGGCCAGGGTCGCCTTCGCCGCGCGAGCCAAATGTGGTGTAAAAATGGGATGTCACCAGTGTACCACTTTTTCTCCGGGGCGCTGCGCCCCCGGCCCCCCTCCGGCACATGATGCCGTCTCAGGTGCACGGCTGGTGGCCCATGCCTCACACCCTTCCGAGCAGAGCCGGTGCATATCCCACCGCGCGTGGATTCAGCCGGGCATGCGAGTCAGACATCGCAAACGAGACGGCATCATGTTGGGGTCCAGGGGCGAGAGCCCCGGCCGGGGGGCGGCGGGGGTGGCGGCCCACCCCCGCCCGCGGGGGCACAGGGGGCGCGCAGCCCGCTCACGAGGGTGACGGTGCGACCTGCGGTGTCGCGAGGGCTTAGGCGCCGGCGGCCCTGGCCGCCTCGCGGGCGAGCTGAGCCTCGGCCTGCTCGAGCGTTCGGCCGTGCTGCAGCAGCGCCTGCAGCCGTGCGGCGCGCGCCTTCGTCTCGTGGTTGCGTCGAGCGGCATGCCGGCGCGCGATGCTCAGCCCGATCACCCCAGCCAGCCCGGTAAGCGTCAGCCCGACCACGGGCGCGTTGACAGTGTCCATATGGTTGCCTCCGTAGTGATAGTAGTCAGTTTGTCCTTGGGCTCGATACATAGAATGATGAAACCACAGCGTCGGCGCTTTGGGAAGCGGCGTAGTCGTACAGCGCGGCGCACAAAATACCGTACAGCCTACAATAATGTTAGGCAATCTATTCGCGAATATTCGCGCGGCTCGCGGATTCTCCAGCGGTGCTCTAGCGGGCTCATTCCGAGCGAGCGTCGTCGCCGGGGGGGCGGCGCGGCTCGACCGGAGCCGCCACCACGGGGGCAGGCGCGGGCTCGGGCGGTGGGGCCGGGGCGGGCTCGGCGCGGCGACGCGAGGGCAAGATCGCGATCGCCAGCGCGCGCGCGCAGGCGGTGGTGAAGGCGTAGCAGAGGATGCCTGCCAGCAGCGCCAGCCCGAGCAGCGGGCCGCCGGCCTCCCACCAGCGATCGATCGGGCCGCGCGGCGAGGCCAGCAGCGCAGGTGTGAGGAAGCTGCTGACCAGCACGATGCACAGCAGCGCCAGCCCGAGCGCCTGCCGCACCAGCGAGGTGCCGCGCGCCGCGATCACCGGCAGGATCAGCTCGTAGAAGACCGCGCCGATCGCCACGCACAGGATCAGCAGCGCGCTGTAGATCAGCATGTAGGCGCTGGCGGGGCGCAGCCCGTGCCCCAGCAGCGCGTTCGCGAGCGAGAAGGTCACGTTCAGCTGCTGCGGCTGGCCCAGCAGCGTCGCGAGCGTCGCCGCCGCCGCCCATGCCGCCGCCATCGAGGTCGCCCCGGCGAAGCTCGCCAGCAGGATCGCGCCGAGCGTGCGCCGGCGCGACGGCGCGGCGCGGTACTCGGCGTGGCCGCGGTAGCACAGCCAGGCCAGCAGCAGCGGCAGGCCGAGCGCGAGCGCCAGCAGCCAGATCAGGCGCAGCTCCACCTCGGGCACGTGCATGTACTGGACGATCGTCGGGCCGAACAGCGAGCCGAGCGCCAGGAACACGGCGATGTAGACCGACGACCCGGCGATGTGTGCGGTCACGAAGCGCAGGTACGGGATCTTCAGCAGGCCGCAGGCGATCACTGCGAGGTAGCGCAGGCCGGGGATCGCGCGCCCCACCGCGATGCTGGTCCAGCCGCCGCGCGCCAGCAGGTTCTCGGCGCGGGTCAGCTGGGCCGGCCCGAGGTGGATGTAGCGCCCGTAGCGCTCGATCAGCGGGCGCCCGCCGCGCCGGACGATCGCGTACAGCCCGCTCGCGCCCACGACCGACGCGAGGTTGAGCAGCACGAACCAGAGCCCGAGGTGGTCGAGCTGCCGGTTGGCCCTGATCCCCGCGAACAGGATCAGCAGGTCGGTCGGGATGGGCATCGGGATGCCAAGCTCCTCGAGCGCGACCGCCAGGCAGATTGCGATGAAGCTATGTTTGTCCAGCAGATCGAGCATATGGCCGCTTACCCCCACCAGAATGATGCGGCGACCATGCCGTACAGGCCGATCAGCGCGACGCCCTCGAGCCAGATCGACTCGCCGTCGTAGACGATGACGGTGCCCAGCGCGGCGGCCAGCCCGAGCACGGCGACCAGCAGCGGCGGCAGCACCAGCGTCAGGTGGGTGCTGCTGACGAAAAAGCTCAGCAGGACCAGCGCAGGCGTGAGCGCCAGCGCCACCTGCAGCGAGCTGTTCAGAATGACGCTGACGGCGTAGTCGGCCTTATTCGCCATCGCGAGCTGGATGCCGACCACATTCTCCACCGCGTTGCCGGCGATTGCCACGATCACCAGCCCGGTGAAGGTCTGCGACAGGTGCAGCGTCGCGATGGCCGGCTCGAGCGCCTCGACGAACCAGTCCGACACGAACGCCGCCCCGAGCCCCGCGATCAGCAGAACCCCCACCGTCAGCCCGAGCGGCCAGCCGTGCGGGCGCTTCTCGCCGCGCGACGGGATAGCGGAGGGGCCGCCCTTCAGCGAGACCGGGATGCTGGCGACGAAGACGCACAGCAGCACGATCGCGCAGGCGACGCTCAGGGCGTCCTCGTGGGCGTCGGCGGGCGTGTGCAGGTTATGCGCGAGCGTGGGCACCGCCAGCGCCGCGACGGCCAGGAGCGTCAGCGTGGCGATCATACGCGGCGACTCGGAGGCGAAGCGCTGCGTGCCGTTGCGCAGGCCGCCGACGAGAAAGGCCAGCCCCAGCACCAGCAGGCTGTTCGCCAGGATCGAGCCGATCAGCGCCGCTTGCACGACCGCCACCAGGCCGGCGCGCAGCGCGAAGATGCCGACGAACAGCTCCGGCAGGTTGCCGATCGCCGACTGCAGCACGCCGGTCGCGCCCGGCCCCAGCCGCTCGCCCAGCTGGTCGGTCGCGTCGCCGACCACGGCGGCGAGCGTGGCGAGCGCGGCGCCGGCGATGATGAAGGACAGCACGGCCCCGCCGCCGCTGTAGTGCAGCGCCGCCGCGAGCAACGTAGCGACCAGCGCCGCCCCCAGGGTGATGCGCTCATTGCGCGCGAGCACACTGATCATCTGGCTATTCCTTCTATTTGGCGGGGCGCGGCCCCCTCCAAGCCTCCCTCTTATGTGGATCGGGCTTGCGGTACGCTGCGCTTAGTGTACCACAGCCTGTGCTCTTTTTCCGCCGAGCTGCGGCGGGCGCAGGGGCAGAGCGAGCCGGGGCTGACGGGCCCTGCCGCTGAAAAATGCCTTGGTGCGGCGCCTGAGAAGAGTGTTATCGGCACGAAGCTTGCCTGTAGCCCTAGCATGCAGAATGGTATTGATAGGCCCGGTGCAATCAGGAGCAGCCAGATGGTCCGGCGGAAGTCGGACTTTCTTGCGCGGCTCGGCGCTTGCGTGGGCCGTTATCTTATGGAGCACGGGGCTTAAAGGTCGCACACCGGACAATCGAGCGGGCAGCGGCGGGGGTTGGGTGGAAGCTCACCCCCCAATTCGTGCCCTGGATTGGCCGGCCGGAAAGCTAGGGCATATTCAAGAGACCTAGCCAAGGAGCAGCAGGAATGTTCGATTTTCTTATCGTGGGTGCGGGGTTTGCGGGCAGCGTGCTAGCTGAGCGCCTGGCCCGCGAGGCAAATAAGCGCGTGCTGATCTGTGATGTCCGCCCGCACATCGGTGGCAACGCCTACGACCACTACAACGACGACGGGATACTGGTGCACAAGTACGGCCCGCACATCTTCCACACCAACTCCAAAGAGGTCTTCGACTACCTGGGGCAGTTCACCGCGTGGCGGCCGTACCAGCACCGGGTGCGCGCCTGCGTCGACGGCATGCTGCTGCCGATGCCGATCAATCTCGACACGATCAACCAGCTCTACGGCCTCAACCTGACCGCCTTCGAGGTGGCGGAGTTCCTGGATTCGCTGGCCGAGCCGCGCGCGCAGATCCGCACCTCCGAGGACGTGGTGGTCAGCCAGGTCGGGCGCGACCTGTACCAGAAGTTCTTCCGCGGCTACACCCGTAAGCAGTGGGGCCTCGACCCGTCCGAGCTGGACGCCTCGGTGACCGCGCGGGTGCCGACGCGCACCAACCGCGACGACCGCTACTTCACCGACACGTATCAGGCCATGCCGCTGCACGGCTACACGCGCATGTTCGAGCGCATGCTCGACCACCCGAATATCAAGATCATGCTCAACACCGACTATCGCGAGATCGTCGACATCATTCCCTTCCGCGAGATGATCTACACGGGCCCGATCGACGCGTTCTTCGACTACCGCTACGGCAAGCTGCCCTACCGCTCGCTGCAGTTCGTCCACGAGACGCACGGCGGCGCGGTGTACCAGCCGGCGCCGGTGGTGAACTATCCCAACGACTACGCCTATACGCGCGTGACCGAGTTCAAGTACCTGACCGGCCAGGAGCATCCCAAGACCAGCATCGTCTACGAGTACCCGCAGGACGAGGGCGATCCCTACTATCCCGTGCCGCGCGCCGAGAACACCGCGGTCTACAACAAGTACAAGGCGCTGGCCGAGGCCACGAAGGGCGTGCACTTCGTCGGCCGGCTGGCCACCTACAAGTACTACAACATGGACCAGGTGGTGGCCCAGGCGCTCAAGCTCTACCGCACGATCGGCGGGCGCCAGGAGATCCGGTCGCGCGCGGTCGGCCAGAGCGAGTCGGTGCTGGAGCTGCCTGCCGCGACGCCGCTCGAGCTGCCGGAGCGATCGAAGGTCAAGCGCTCCCGCGCCGCTCGTGCGAATTGACCAAGGCAAAAGCCCAGGCGCCTTTTACCTTTTTACAGTTGGTGGGGTGCGGGGGCGGGCTACGCCCGCCCCCGCACCCCACCCAAAACCGTGCCTAATCAATCAAGGATTGTCGTATGCCCCGCATCTCCGTGCTGATGCCGACCTATGACCACGCTGCGTTCGTCTGGCGGGCGATCGAGAGCCTGCTGGCGCAGACGCTGGCCGACTGGGAGCTGGTGATCGTCGACGACGGCTCGCCCGACGATACGCGCGCAGCCGTGGCCTGCTACCTGAACGACCCGCGCGTGCGCTACCGGCGGCTCAGGCACAACGTGGGGCTCGGCGCGGCGCTCAACCGCGCGCTCGACCTGGCGCGCGCGCCGCTGGTCGCCTACCTGCCCTCGGACGACGTGTACTACCCCGAGCATCTCGCCGAGCTGGCCGCCTGCCTGGAGCGGCGCCCCGACGCGATCCTGGCTTTTTCGGGCGCCCGGCACCACTACAACAAGAGCGCGGCCGGCCAGATCGAGGGCTACCCGCTGCAGCTGGTGCAGGTGATGCATCGATGCGAGGCAGGGGACCGGGGACAGGGGACAGGGGACAGGGGACAGGGGACAGGGGACAGGGGACAGGGGTCAGTGTCTAGACTGGAGTCCCAAGCCCCAAGCCCCAAGCCCCAAGCCCCAAGCCCCAAGCCCCAAGCCCCAAGCCCCAAGTCCCAAGCCCCAAGTCCCAAGCCCCAAGCCCCTCGGTGGATCGAGCGCGGCGAGCTGGTGACCGATGACCTGGAGCGCATGTTCTGGTCCAGGCTCCGCGAGCGCGGCGACTTCGTGGGGACCGGCCATGTGACCTGCGAGTGGGTCGACCACCCGCTGCAGC
This sequence comes from Candidatus Ribeiella danica, assembly GCA_016717335.1. Lineage (GTDB taxonomy): Bacteria > Chloroflexota > Chloroflexia > Chloroflexales > Roseiflexaceae > Ribeiella > Ribeiella danica. The sequence continues at coordinate 1,571,547 of JADKFS010000001.1, read as the reverse complement.
GCCACAAGCTGCTGCGCGAGCCGCTCGGCGGGATCAACCCCTACCGCGTGCGCTACGGCGTCGGCCAGCCGCTGCGCTTCCACAGCTCGGTCGGCAACCTGATCGACGAGGTCGAGCTGTACCGGCGCTTCCGCGAGCGGCCCGACACGCCGCGCGCCGCCGACGGCCTGAAGATCCTGCTGGTCGGCGAGCTGGCCTACAACCCCGAGCGCGTGCTGGCGCTGGAGGAGCGCGGCCACAAGCTGTACGGCCTGTGGACGCCCGAGCCGTACTGGTGGAACACGGTCGGCCCGCTGCCGTTCGGCCACGTCGAGGACCTGCCGCGATCGAGCTGGCGCGCGGCGCTGCGGCGGATCAAGCCCGACGTGATCTACGCGCTGCTCAACTGGCAGGCGGTGCGCTTCGCCCACCACGTGCTGGCCGAGAACCCCGGCGTGCCGTTCGTCTGGCACTGCAAGGAGGCGCCGTTCGTCTGCCTGGAGAAGGGCGTCTGGCCGCAGCTGATCGAGCTGTGCACCCGCTCGGACGGCCAGATCTACTCCAGCCCCGAGATGCGCGACTGGTTCGCCACCGTCGCACCCGAGCTGCGCGACCGGCAGTCGCTCGTGCTCGACGGCGACCTGCCCAAGCGCGACTGGTTCGCGGCCGAGCGCTCGGCGCGGCTCTCGCAGCGCGACGGACAGATCCACACAGTCGTGCCGGGCCGGCCGATCGGGCTGCACCCCTGGACGATGGGCGAGCTGGCCGGGCAGGGGGTCCACGTGCATGTGTACGGCGACTTCACGCAGGGCCAGTGGAAGAGCTGGATCGACGAGGTACGCCAGATCGCGCCCGCGCACCTACACCTGCACCCGAACGTCGATCAGCGCCGCTGGGTGGCCGAGCTGTCGCAGTACGACGCGGGCTGGCTGCACTTCTTCCAGAGCCAGAACGGCGGCGACATCCGGCGCGCCACCTTCGACGACATGAACTACCCGGCCCGGATCGGCCCGCTGGTGGCCGCCGGCCTGCCGCTGCTGCAGGGCGACAACCCCGGCGCGATCGTGGCCACGCAGGCGCTGGCGCGCCAGCACGATCTCGGGCTGTTCTTCTCGGACATGGCCGAGCTGGGCGCGCAGCTGCGCGACGAGCGGCTGATGGCACGGCTGCGCGCGAGCGTGTGGCGCCAGCGCGAGCAGTTCACGTTCGATCGCCACGCCGACCGGCTGATCGAGTTCTTTAGAAAGGTGATCGGCAGTTAGTCTTGATTCCCGCGAACCTTCCCAAATGGCAAACGAAATTACCGGACTCACGACTCATCGCTTCGAACTCTAGGAATGCACCATAGAATGTCTGAGCAACTCAAAACCCAAAACTCAAAACTCAAAACTCCGCGCGTCTCGGTGCTCATGCCGACCTACCGGCAGGCCGCCTTCATCCGGCGCGCGATCGAGAGCCTACTGGCGCAGGCGCTGACCGACTGGGAGCTGCTGGTCGTCGACGACGGCTCGCCCGACGAGACCGGCGCGATCGTCGCGGCGTACCTGGCCGACCCGCGCATCCGCTACTGGCGGATCGAGCGCAACGGCGGGCTCGGCGCCGCGCTGAACCAGGCCACCACGCTGGCGCGCGGGCGCTACATCGCCTACCTGCCGTCCGACGACGTCTACTACCCCGAGCACCTCGCCGCGCTGGTGGCGCTGCTCGATCGCGACCCTGGCGTCTACCTGGCCTACGGCGGGCTGCGCTGGGCCTACCGGCGCTACGAGCCGACGCTGCAGGGCGAGGCCGCGGTCGGCCGCGAGGCCGATGCGCTCGCCAACCCCCCGCCGGTGACGCGCGAGTCGCTCCTGACGAGCGGCAACCTGCTGGCGCTGGTCCAGGTGATGCACCGGCGCGACCACGAGGAGGCGGGGCCAGGGGCTAGAGGTTTGGGATTAGAGGCAGGGGGCCTGGCGCGCGAGCAAGCCCCAAGCCGCAAGCCCCAAGCCCCTGGCTTAAAATGGCTCACCCGCGCCGAGGTCGTCTCCGACACGCTGGAGCGCGACTTCTGGCATGCCCTGGCCGAGCGCGGCGCGCGCTTCGGCTACGCCGGCGCGATCACCTGCGAGTGGGTCGACCACCCCGACCAGCGCCACAAGATCATCGCCGGCACCGCGCTGTCCGGCGGGCTCTCGCGCTACCGCCAGCACTACGCCATCGGCCGCGGCGAGTGGCTCAACTGGCAGCCGAGCCATGGCCCGCGCGTGGACGAGCGCGCGCGCTTCGGGCGCTTCGCCGCGGCGCGCGACCTCCCGGCGCCAGGCGGGCTGAAGATCCTGGTCGTCGGCGAGCTGGGCTTCAACCCCGAGCGGATCGTGGCGCTGGAGGAGCGCGGGCACAAGCTGTACGGCCTCTGGCTGCCCGGCCCGGAGACGTGGGACACCGCCGGGCCGCTGCCGTTCGGCAACATCACCGATATCCCGTTCGGCCGGGGCTGGCGCGAGCGGGTGCGCGAGGCCCGCCCCGACGTGATCTACGCCATGCTCAACTGGCAGGCCGTGAAGTTTGTCGGCGAGGTGCTCGACGCCGATCTCGGCATCCCGTTCGTGTACCACTTCAAGGAGGGGCCGCTTATCTGCCAGGAGAAGGGGCTGTGGCCCACGCTCCTGCGCGTGCTCGGCGGCAGCGACGGCCGGATCTTTACCAGCCAGGAGAGCTACGAGTGGTTCCAGCTGGCCACCGACGGCATGTTCGGCCCCGAGACGTCGCTGGTGCTCGACGGCGACCTGCCGAAGATCGACTGGTTCGGCGACGACTGGGCGCCCAAGCTCTCGGCGCAGGACGGCCAGATCCACACCGTCTGCCCGGGCCGCCCGCTCGGCCTCGACCCGTTCGAGGGCATCGCCGCGGCCGGCATCCACGTCCACTTCTACGGCGAGCACTTTCACCAGTGGTTCCCGAGCTGGACGAAGAATGGGGTCGCGACCGGCTACATGCACATCCACCCGGCCGTCCAGCCGGACGCCTGGGTGCGCGAGCTGTCGCAGTACGACGCGGCCTGGTTCCACGTGTTCGAGAGCCTCAACGGCGGCGACCTGCGGCGGGCGAGCTGGGACGATCTGAACCTGCCGGCGCGGCTGGGCACCTACGCCGCGGCCGGGCTGCCCTGGATCTTGAAGGACAACCGCGGCGCGCGAGTCGCCGTGCAGCGCCTGGCGCAGCAGCTCGACGTCGGCATATTCTTCGACGACTTCGAGGGCCTTGCCGCGCAGCTGCGCGACCGCGCGCGCGTGGCCGCGCTCACCGCGAACATGCGCGCCGCGCGGCACAGCTTCGCGTTCGACACGCACGTCGATACGTTGGTCGCCTTCTTCCATAAGGCGATTGCACGGCATTGCTGAGTCGCGCGATCGTCTCATCGCTTGCCCGTTGTGGTAGGCGCTTTATTTGTGGCGCAGTGATGCGCCCGGTCACCCTGGAATACGATCCACAGTAGACCGACACCTGTAAGAAGATCGGGATGCGGCTGTAAATCTCGCAAGAAACCTATCGAAACTGCCAATACTTGGTATGCCGCTTGCTGGGGACGAACAGCACAAAATAAGAGCGGAGCCTATCTCCGCTCAATTCGACCGGCCGCTGATGTATTTCGTTGTGGAAGAGGAGGAGGGACATGAAAACGATTATGGCATTGTTCGCCAGCCAGCAGGACGCATACAGGGCAATCAGCGCACTCTTTCGCCTCGGCTTTCCCCTTGACGATATACGGCTCTCGTTCGAGGCGGGCGCGCTGACCCGCTACCTGGTCGGCGAGCAGGCCCAGCGCACGAAGTCGATCCAGAGCAACGCGTTCGCGTTTGCGGTTGGGGCCCTGGGCGGCGTGCTCGGCCTGATCCTCGGCCTGGCCGGCGCGGTGGCGCTCACGGGCAGCAACCCGATGCTGATCGTCGGCCCGCTGCTGGCGCTGGCGTCGGCGCTGATGGGGGCCGGCTTAGGCGCCGCCGCCGGCCGGCTGATCGGCGAGCGCGACGGCGAGATGCTGGCCAGGCAGGCCGCCGGCAGCGGCGCCGCGGGCTACTACAGCGACGGCTTCCGGGTCGCGGTCGACGCTACCGAGTCGAGCACGAATGCGGTGCTCGACGCGATCCGGGGGGGCAACCCGGTGACCTTCAGCGTCGGCCGCTCGCCGCGCCGCGAGCGCGCCCAGGATGTGCTGGTCGCCGACAGCGCGCTCGAGGAGCGGATCTCGCGGTTCCTTGACTCGCGGGATGAGTAGCTGAGCTGGTATCCCTCACCCCCCTGCCCCCCTCTCCCTCGCTGAGCGAGGGGGGTTGCTCTTCTGGCATCTGGTGCGGTCGCCTTGCGACCGCACCAGATGCCAGAAACCTAATCCCCGCCCCTGGCAGGCGCGGGGGCAGGGGGTGGGGTGATCGGGCGGATACCTGCGCTGTAAACAGACCACCAACCCTGGAAGGATCGAAGGAAAGCCTAGCCGACAGGCCGATCAGATGTCCGGCATGACCGGCGCCTCGACGTAGGTCGGCTCGCCCTTCGTCACCGGCCGAACCAGGTACGCCAGCATGTCGCTCAGCATGATCCGGGCGACCGGGCTGTCCTGCAGCTGCTCGCCCAGGTGGAAGGTCGAGACCAGCAGCCGCCCGCTGCCGAAGTGCCGCTCGGCCACCAGCGCGACGGTGTGGTGCAGCCAGCCGACGAACAGCCCGGAGTGCACGTCGGCGGCGTAGTCGCGCGGGCTCAGGCCGACGATCACCTGGTCGGGGATTAGGTCGGCGAAGGCGAAGTCGACCATGCCGCCGGTCGGGATGTCCTTGAAGATCCGGTCCTGCCTGATCCAGTTGAAGTTGCTGGCCCAGTCGCCCTGCCAGCTGCGGCCCTTGCGCTGCGCGATGCCGAGCGCGCCGAGGAAGGTCTGCTGCGAGTCGGGCTTGTCGGCCATCCACAGCACCCGCGCGCCGTTCTGCACGCGCCAGCGCATCTCGTCGGTCATCACCTCGACGACGGCCAGGTCGGCGCCGCGCACGTCGTCGGTCAGCTGGTAGCCGATCTCGCGCAGCGTGGCCGCCAGCGCCGGCGAGTCGGGCGCGCACACCTGAATGGGCACGCCGTCGTGCGCGGTGGCGGGCGCGGCCAGCCGCCGCGGGAAGATGTACAGCTCGTGGTGATTGCAGGTGACCTGCTGGCCCGCCGCGTCGATCAGCCGGAGCTCCAGCCGCGCCCGCACGCTCTGCTCGACCGCCGGGGCCTGGAAGATCACCGTGCCGATGCTGGTGACCTGGGTCGGCTGGAAGCGCAGATCCTCGAAGGTCCCGCCGACCTCGGGCCACAGGTCGAGCTGCCACTCCAGCCGGCTGCCGCGCAGGTCCATGCCCGAGAAGTGCGAGAACGCCAGCCGCACCTCGCAGCGCTCGCCCTCCCAGAAGACCACGCGCTCCCAGTCCGGCACGATCGCGTCGGCGCCGTTGATCTGGCCGATCACGTCGTAGAACGCCTTGGGGTTGCGGCACATGTCCAGCAGGCCGTTGCACTCCCAGTGGACGTCGGTAAACTCGGTGATGATGTAGCCGACGATGCTGGCGTGGCGGCGCATCTGCTCGATCTCGTACTTCAGCGCGGTGAACTGCATGCGCTGGCTCGCCGCCGCCAGGTCCGCGAAGGTCGGGAAGATCTTATCCAGGTGAAACGCCTTGAAGCGCTGCTCGATCCCGTGCGGGTAGACCACGCCGTCGCCCCACTCGATCCCGGTCTCGAACCACCACGGCTCCTGGCCGCCGTAGCACGCGCGCAGCCCGGCCACGTCCGGCAGGCCCCAGTTGCCGAACTCGGAGACGACCATCGGCTCGTTGCCGCGCCGCACCACTTCCGGCGCCGCGGTGCGCGGCGTGGGGTTCCAGGGGTCGCGCAGGTAGGCCCGCCAGGAGTCGATGTTCTCGTAGCTGTGGGCGAACGTCCACGACGGCCGGCTGGCGAAGGTCTGCACCCAGTCGCACCACTTGCGGTAGTGGTCGGGGATGGCGTAGTAGTTGTGGAAGTCCTCGATGTCGGTGACGACGTGGAAGTTGCTCAGGCAGGGCGAGTTCCCGACCACCAGGCGGTGTGGGTCGAGCGCCTTCAGGTACGCGTAGGTCTCGGCCAGCCAGGCGCGGTGGTCGGCGTTGACGGCCAGCTCGACGCCCCAGCCCTCGTTGATGATCGTCCAGATGATGATCGAGGGGTGGTTCCAGTCGCGCTCGACCATGCCCTGCAGGGTGTCGCGGGCGCGCCGGCGCGCGTCGACGGTGAGGTTCTCCCAGTTCGGCAGCTCGGTCCAGATCAGCATCCCGGCGCGGTCGGCGGCGTCGTAGTAGCGCGGGTCGGCGATCTTGATGTGGGTTCGCAGGCAGTTCAGCCCCATGTGCTTGGCCTTGGCGAACTGCTCGTCCAGCTCGGCGTCGCCGAAGGGCGTGTAGATCATGCCGGGGTAGTAGTCCTGGTCGAGCGCGCCGCGCAGGTACAGGGTGCGGCCGTTCAGCATCAGGTGGCCGTCCGGCGAGGTGGCGATCGTGCGCATGCCGAAGGTCGTCGCCAGCGCATCAAGGATGAAGGATGCAGGATGAAGGAGGAACGACGAATCTACATCGGCGCTCGCCTCGCCACCTGCCTGCCTCCCGGCCTGTTCGTTGGTCGTTGGTCGTTGGTCGTTGGTCGAATCATCGGTCAGCGTGGCTTCGAGCCGGTACAGCTGCGGGCTGCGCGTGTCCCACAGCAGCGGGCCGGGGATGGGGATGCGCGCCTCCCGGCGCTGCTGGCCGGACTCGATCGTGTGGCGGTGGGCGGTCCGCTCGCCGCGCGGGTCGACGACGGTCAGCTCCAGGGCGAGCGGGCGCTCGGCGGGGCGGCTCAGGAGCACGTCGACCCGGGCCTGCTCGGCCGGGACGTCGGGCGTGACCTGGAGGCGGTCGATGAAGGTCGCCGGGCGCGCCTCCAGGTAGACGCTCTGCCAGATGCCGCCGATCGGCCCGTACCAGCTCTGCTTGCCGTGCGGGATCTCGGCGAAGGGAAACTCGGGGAACATGGTCGTGTCGTCGCTCGGGTCCACGACGCGCACGATCAGCTCGTTCGGCCCGTCGTGGCGCAGCGCCGCGCTGGCGTCCAGCTCGAACGGCAGGTAGCCGCCCTCGTGCTCGCCCAGCCGCCGGCCGTTCAGCCAGACCGTCGCGTGGTAGTCGACGGCGCCGAAGTGCACGACATACGTTTTGAGTTTTGAGTTTTGAGTTTTGAGTTGATCCGGTCCGTCTTCGAACTCAGAACTCAAAACTGAGAACTCAAAACTCGGCGCATCGAAGGTGCGCCGGTACCACGCCACGCCGCTGTAGTCGCGCAGGTCGTCGAACTGGGCCTGCCAGGGGCCGGGGACCAGGATCGGGCGCGGCGCGCCGTCGCGAGCGAGCGTCTGCCGCCCCAGCCGCCGCTCGGGGTCGGGGAAGAACTCCCAGGGGCCGTCGAGGCTGATCCGCTGTCGGGTCATCGCTGCTCCAACCTACATTCAAGTGGTGAGACGTGAAGCGTGAGGCGTGAAACGTGAAGCGCGCATGTAGCTGATATTGCACGTCGCAGGTCGCGCTCTGCTGCGACCTGTAACCTCTAGCCTTCTTACGCGGAAAGGGCAGCCACGCGGACCATGTCGAACGCGACCGCCGCGTGGTCGGCGTGCAGCCCGATCCGGGTTGGCTGCGCCGGCGCGGGGATCTCGCCAAGATCGCGCGCCTCCCAGCTGATCGCCAGGCGCCCGCCCTGCTTGCGGAAGCGAAACTGCTGGAAGTCGAGCGCGGCGAAGCCCGGCAGCGCGGTCGCGCGCGCCGCGCCGCCCTCGCGGTGCACCAGCGCCCAGCCCGCACCGTCGCGCTCGACGGTGAGCAGCGGGCCGCGGTCGCCGTCGCGCAGCGCCGGGTAGAAGCCATAGCAGCCGCTCGCCCCTGGCTGCTCCTCCAGCCGCACGCTCACGACCAGCTCGTACGCCTCCAGCGGCGGCCCCTTGACGATTGTGCCGCGCGACCCGCCGTCGCAGTAGAGCCGGCCGCCCTCGATCCGCCAGTCGCCGCCGCGCTCGGCCTGCCACCCGCGGTCAGCGGGGCTCGCGCCCTGATCCGCGAAGGTGTCCTGCCAGCCTAGGCTGAGCGCGAACCCGGCGAACGCCGCCGCGCAGTCCTTCGTCACGAGCGCGATCGTGCCGGCGCCATCGGGGGCTGCCAGCCGGGCCGTGCAGCGCGCGATGCCGTCGAGCGATACGGCGACCTGGCCGGCGTCGCGCTCGACCCGCAGCAGGTGGTCGGCCCGCGCGTCGAAGTCGGCCGGCAACCGCCGGCGCCGGTAGGTCCGCCGCCCGCTCGCGTCGCGCGCGCGGACGATCAGCTCGCGGCGCGCGGGCGCCAGCAGCACCTCGGCCTGGTCGCCCAGCGCCAGCCCGTAGCTCCCGCCCGGCGCCTGGCCGAGCGCGCGCAGGCTGACCTCGGCGACGAAGCTCTGCCCCGCGACCGCGAGCGCGAGGGCGCGGCCGCGCGGCTCCAGCTGCAGCGCCGCGCCCTCGCGCGCGGCCCAGCGCCCGCCCGCGCAGGCCCAGGGCTCGCCCAGGCCGCCCTCGCGCTCGTCGTCGAAGAAGTCGGCGAGAACTGGCGGCGCCGGGGCGAGCTGCGGCGTATGGCTGGGGCCGAGCACCAGCATGCGCTCGCCGGCCCAGTCCAGCCGGTCGATCGCCAGCACGCGCTCGCCGCCGTCGGCCGACCAGCGGTGGTAGACGCAGTAGAGCTGCATGTTGTCGGGGCCGCGCACGACCGAGTTGTGGCCGGGGCCGATCACCTGGCCGGGCAGCGTGCGCAGCACCGGCAGCACTCGCTCGCCGTCGGCCACCTGGCGCCACTCGCCGGGCTGGTCGATCCGGTCGGCCAGCGCGTAGCTCACGCCGTAGCTCAGGTTCTGCCAGTTGCCGCCGCTGAACATCTGGTAGAAGCGGCGCTTGCGCTCCAGCACGAACGGCCCCTCGATCGTGTGCCAGCGCACCCCGCCCTTCTCGGCGCGCCGCGGGTCGAAGACGTGCCAGTCGTAGCGCGGCAGCGCCACCGGCGTCGGCCGGCCCTCGAGCGTGAGCGGATCGAGCAGCCGGTCGCGCACGGTGCCGGTGCCCACATGCGCGCGGTCGAGGAAGTCGGTCGCGTAGAACAGATGCCAGGCGCCGTCGGCGGCGACGAACACGTGCGCGTCGATCGCGAACTGCTCGCCGGTCAGCCGCCGCCCGCTGTCCAGGAACGGGCCGGCCGGGCGATCGGCCACCGCGACGCGGATGTGCATGTTGACCTCGTCGCCGACGCTGTAGTACAGGTAGAAGCGGCCGTTGTGGTAGGTGACCTCGGGCGCCCAGTACTGCGGGTGCGGCTCGGCCAAGGGCTCAAGCGCCCCGCCGACATCCTCCCAGCTCACCAGGTCGCGCGAGCGCAGCACGCCGAAGCAGCGGCCGTCGGGGCACACGCCGGTGGAGTAGGCCCAGTACTCGCCGCGAAACTTGAGGACGAACGGGTCGGGGAAGCTGTGGTGGTAGACCGGGTTGAGGTATGTCTCCATAGTCAGCAGCCAGCAGTTAGAAGTCGGCGGTTGGCAGCCATCAGGGTACAGGGTACAGGGTACAGGGTACAGGGTTCAGGGTTCAGGGTTCAGGGTTCAGCCGGCGGTCGGCGGTCGGCAATTCCGACGTTCAAACGTTCAAACGTTCAAACGTTCAGCGTTCAGGGTTCAGCGTTCAGCGTTCCAATTGACTGAGCAGGGTCGGCGACGTAGCGTTGGAGCTGCTCCACCAGCGGAGTGGGCCGCCAGCGCCCGTCGGCGCTCTCGTCGAGCGCGTACAGCCCGAGATCCAGCCGGTACTTCTCGAGCGGCTCGCGCCCGAAGCGGTAGCGCCAGTCGATCATGGTGAACATCGGGAACCAGGTGTAGCCGAGCACCGGGACGCCGGACTCGCGCAGCTGCCGGATCGCGGCGACCGAGGCGGCCAGCCAGCGCGAGCGCACCGCCTGGCTGCCCTTGGCGCTGGTCTCGGTCACGATCACCGGCGCTTTGTAGCGCTGGTAGTAGTCCTCGATCAGCTGCCCGAAGCCGGCGCCGTCCTTCTCGGCCGCGCGGTAGATCAGCCGCCCCTTGGCGTCGACCGCGATCTGCTGGGTCGACCACTGCGGGTAGAAGTTCAGGCCCAGCACGTCGAGCTGCAGCGGGTCGCGCGCGAAGGCGGCCAGGTCGGCCGGGTTCGCGCCGCTGCGCAGCAGCCAGCCGAACAGCGGGTGGTCGGGCGTCACCCGGCCGGTCAGCAGGTCGTAGCACAGGAAGCCGCGCCGCTGATCCTCGGCCGCCAGCACCTCCAGGTCGGCGCGGGCCGCGCGGCTCAGGCCGGTCGCCTCGACGTGGACCATGGTCGCGCCGGGGTCGACCTCCCTGATCGCCGCGACGGTGCGGAGGATGCCCTTGACGAGCTGGATCATGATCCTGACGTAGCCGCCGTCGCCGCGCAGGTAGGGCGGCCAGAGGCCGCGCTGCCCGCACATCAGCGCGTTGACGATCGGCTCGTTCAGCGGCGTGTACCAGCGGGCCAGCCGCCCGTAGCGCCGCGCGAACGCCGCCGCGTAGGCGGCCACTGCGCGCGGGTAGTCGTCGCTGGCGAACTCGCGCCGTAGCCAGAACGGGCAGCCGTAGTGCATCAGGTCGACGATCGGCGTGATGCCCAGCTCCTCGACGATGTAAGGGATGACCTCGTCGGTCCAGCGCCAGTCGAACTCGCCCGGCAGCGGCTCGACGCGGTACCACGGCACGCCCCAGCGGATGGCCTGCATGCCCAGCTGGCGCGCCAGCGCCAGGTCCGCGCGCCAGTGCTGGTAGTGCCCGATCAGCTCGTACTCGTCGAGCGCGCGGTGGCCCGGCCGCGTCTGCGGCACGAAGGTGTCCTCGACGCCGCTGGCCCAGATAAAGTCTGCCGGGGCAGGGCCGAGCTTTATAGAGTTCATTGTCGCCCCTTGTCGTAGTCATGTGACCGGGTGAGAGAATGTCCCCTGTCCCCTGTCCCCTATCCCCTATCCCCTGTCCCCTGTCCCCTTGTCACTGGTACGGTAGTGCTCCCCAGGCAGCTCGCGCAGCCGCTCGGCGGCGGTCTCGGCGGTGATGTCGCGCTGGGGCTCGGCCAGCATCTCGAAGCCGACCATAAACTTGCGCACGGTGGCCGAGCGCAGCAGCGGCGGGTAGAAGTGCGCGTGCAGGTGCCACTCCGGGTGCGCCGCGCCGTCGGTCGGCCGCTGGTGGAAGCCCATCGAGTAGGGGAACGAGACCTGGAACAGGTTATCGTAGCGCGTCGTCAGCCGCTTCAGGATGTCGGCCAGGCCGGCGCGCTCCTCGGCGGACAGGTCGGTCAGCGCGCCGGTCGGCCGCCGGCTGATCGCCAGCGTCTCGAACGGCCAGACCGCCCAGAACGGCACCAGCGCGACAAAGTGATCGTTCGCGTCGACGATTCGCGCGCCGTCGTCCAATTCGATCGCCAGGTAGTCGGCCAGCAGCGTGCGGCCGTGGGCGGCGAAGTAGTCGGCCTGGGCTTCCTGCTCGCGCGCCAGGTTGAGCGGCATGTGCTCGTTGGCCCAGATCTGGCCGTGCGGGTGCGGGTTGCTGGCGCCCATCATCGCGCCGCGGTTCTCGAAGATCTGCACGTAGCCGATCTGCGGCAGCGCGCCCAGCTCCTCGTACTGCGCGACCCACACGTCGACCACCTGCGCCAGGTCGGCCACGGCCATCTCGGCCAGCGTCAGGTCGTGGCGCGGCGAGAAGCAGACCACCCGGCAGGTGCCGCGCTCGCTGACCGCCTTGAGCAGCCCGCCGCGGTCGAGCTCGCCGGCCGGGGTGTCCGGCAGCAGCGCGGCGTAGTCGTTCGTGAACACGAACGTGCTCTCGTACGCCGGGTTGCGCTCGCCGCCGGCGCGCTCGTTGCCCGGGCACAGGTAGCAGGCCGGGTCGTAGGCTGGGCGCTGCTCGGGCGCGCGCTGCTCGACCTGGCCCTGCCAGGGGCGCTGGGTCCGGTGCGGCGAGACCAGCACCCACTCGCGGCTGAGCGGGTTGTAGCGGCGGTGCGGGTGGCTGCTCAGGTTGAACATATCTTAGCGCCTCTTCATACGTGGGTGGGGGAGGGCCCATGGCCCTCCCCAGGCCCTCCCCGCCCCGAAGAACTTAGTGGTGCACAGTATACACCCGCACGTAGTCGAAGTTCGCGGTGAAGCCCGACCCGCCCATCGACACCAGGCCGATCCGCGCGTCGCTGCCGAGATCGTGCGTCCACGTCCCGCCGCGCACCCAGTGCTGCCCGTCGCGGCTGGTGTAGGCGGTGTACAGCTCCTCGCCGCCCTGCGTGCGCTTGACGATCCGCAGGTAGGTCCACTCGTCCGGCGGGCCGACGACGGTGTTGCCGTAGCGTGGGTAACCGCTGGGCACCGGGAACAGCTCCTTGGCGAACTCGGTCTGGCGCGTGTTCCAGATCGAGACGTGCGCCAGCTTGATGAAGTTGTCGTCGTCGCCGTAGATCACCAGTCCGGCCTGGACATAGTTGAAGCAGCAGCCCTCGGCCGGCAGATTCAGCTTGACCCTGGTCTCGACGACGTAGTTGCCGTTCGGCGCATCCTCGATCAGCACCGAGGCGTTGTTGCTGCCCTCGAACAGGTCGGCGGCCTGCGTGTCGAAGCGGAACGTCCCGCCATCCAGGCCGGCTGTAGCAGGGTCGGGCTGGCGCACCCAGCTCCACTGCGGGCGCAGCGCCGCGCCGTCGAACTCGTCCGAAAGACCGCCGATCAGGTTGCCAAGCTCGTCCGGTTTGACCAGCTTGGTCTTGTAGTTGGTCTTCTCACCAGGCTGCGCAGCGGGCGCCTGCTGCGGCGTGTCCGAGGCCCACTGGCCGCCGCGCACCGTCGGCCAGCCGTTCACCCAGTCGAGCGCGTCGAGCAGCACCGGGCGCTTCGTGAAGCCGACCGCCCCTTCGAAATAGGGGTCCTCGCGGTCGACGGCGTGGTAGAACAGCCAGTCCTGCCCGCTGAAGTCGGTCACGACGAAGCTGTGGCCGGTGCCGACCCAGCGGTTGCCGTTCATGCTGATCACCGGGGTGCCGCCGACCCGGCCGGCCAGCAGCGAGACGCCCTCGCGGTCGACGAACGGCCCGGTCGGGCTGGCCGAGCGCCCCACGAAGACGCTGTAGCCGGTCAGCGGGCCGCGGCAGCAGTCGGTGGCCGACACGAACAGGTAGTAGTAGCCGCCGTGGTAGACCACGTTGGCGCCCTCGTAGCGGTTATCGATCGCGACCATTATCTGCGTCGCCGGGTCGGAGTGCAGGCCGTCGGCCGAGAGCTGGCGCACGTACACGCCGCCAAAGTAGCTGCCGAAGTAGATATAGCGCGTGCCGCCGACCTCGATCACGTCCGGGTCGAATACCCAGCGCCCGGGGCCGCTCGCGCCCTGCTCCACCACCGGAGCGCCGCTGTCGGTCCACGGGCCCACCGGCGTCGGGCCGGTGGCGACGCCAATCGCGCTGCCGCCGGCATCCGTCCAGGAGGCGGTGTAGTAGAGGTAGTACTGGCCGTTGAAGTACTCGACGTTCGGCGCCCACAGGCCGGCGTCGTCGGCGACCCAGCCCGGGCGCGCCTCGAACGCGTCGCCGACATAGGTCCAGTGGACCATGTCGTAGGAGCGTAGGGTTGGGATGAAGTGGAAGTTGAGGTCGCCGCTGGCATTTCGGTCCTGGCCGTTGAGCGGGTCGGTGGTGCAGTACATGTACCAGTAGCTGTCCTGCCCGTAGATCACCGAGGGGTCGGCGCAGCTCTCGACCTTGCCGTCGCCGGGGATCTGGATGTCGAGCGGGTTGCGGTAGGTGCCCGTGGCGGCGGCGGCCGGGCTGACGAACGCCGTCAGCAGCAGCGCGAGCATGAGCGGCAGCCATCGCCGCGAGATACGTCGTTGCATCTTCTCCTCCTGTCTGGGTCTTTCCAGTGGCTTAGGGTCGTGCACGCCATCCGCTTAATCACGCGAGTTGACGCGAAGAGTACCTCAACCAATTCGCGCAGATGAGCGCAGTTCGCGGATAACGCTACGGCTTCGGCTCGGGCAGGCGGTACGCCGCCTGCAGCTCGGGCGTGTCGCCGCTCCACGTCAGCTCGTCGATACTCATGCTGCGGTAGCTGACCGACGGCTCCCAGGTGTGGTACAGCATAACCGTCTTGCCGTCCGGCGCGAGCGTGATATCCTGGCCGCCCGGCCCGAGCACCGGCCCGCGGGTCGAGCTGGTCTTCAGGAACGGCCCCGCGGCCTTCTGGTATGGGCCGAGCGCCTGGCCGGCGGTCGCGTAGCCGACGGCGTAGTCGGCGCCGGCGTAGCTGTTGGCCGAGTAGAACAGGTAGTACTTGCCGCCCTGCTTCCAGAGCGTGGGCGCCTCGATCAACGATCCCTCCCATGCCTGGTCGTTCTTGATCAGCTGCGTCGGCTCGCCCTCCAGCGCCAAGCCGTCCGGCGAGGTCTTCTGGATGTACAGGTAGGTCGGGAAGCCGCAGCAGTTGCCGTCGTTCTTCCACAGCACGTAGCGCGTGCCGTCCTCGTCCACGAACGAGGCCGGGTCGATCGAGCCGCCGATGTCGGCCTGGCAGATGATCGGCTTGTCGGCCGGCGAGCCGAATGGCCCTTCGGGCTTCTCGCTCGTGGCGGCGCCGATGCACTGCTTGTCGCTGGCCGCGTCGCGCGCGACGAAGTACATCACGAAGGTCTTGCCGTCCGGCGCGAGCGAGACATCGGGCGCCCAGGTGTAGCCAGGGTTGGCCCACTTCGGCAGGGCCGGCATCGGGTCGCCCAGCGGCTGCCAGTCGATCAGGTCGCTCGACCGCGCCGACTGGAGATTCGTGCCGCCGCTGCCGGTGGCGTAGGCGTAGTACGCGTCGCCAACCTTGAGCGCGTCAGGGTCGGGGAAGTCCTGGTCGATCACCGGGTTGGCGTACTCGTCCGGCCCCGGCGTCGGGATCGGCGTAGGCCCGGCGGTCGGCGCGGCAGCTGGGCTTGTAGCCGCGGCGGTTGGCTCGCTCGCCGCCGTCGGCGCCTGCGCCGCGCCGCTCGCGGTCGGCTGCACGGCTGCCCCGTCGCCACCGCAGGCCGCCAGCGTAAAGACCAACGACCAAAGACCGACGACCAACCGCCAGCGCGAGGCTTGGGCATTGTGACGCGGGATTTGGGCCTTGGGTCTAGGGGCTTGGGGGCGAGTTCGCTCCACAAGACTCCCATCCATAGCGTGCTGCTTCATCCCTCATCCTTCATCCTTCATCCTTCATCCTTGCGTCGCTCACCCCTTCAGCCCGGTCATCGCCACGTTCTGAATGATGTAGCGCTGCAAGAAGACGTACAGGATGAGCACCGGAACGGCGGTGACGACAGCGCCGGCCATCAGCTTGCCGTAGTCGAAGGTGTACTGGCCCTGGATGGTCGCCAGGCCGACCGGCAGCGTCTGGAGCTCGCGGTCGTTCAGGATCAGCAGCGGCCACAGGAAATCGTTCCAGGACGTCAGGAACGTAATGATCGCCAGCGTGGCGATCGCGCCCTTGGCCAGCGGCAGCGACACGCGGAAGAACGTCGTCCAGACCGAGGCGCCGTCGATGTAGGCGGCCTCCTCCAGCTCCTTCGGGATGCTCTGGAAGAACTGCCGCAGGAAGAACACCCCGAAGACGCCCGAGAGGCCGGGCGCGATCACGCCCTGGTAGCTGTTCAGCCAGCCAAGCCGGACGATCGTGAGGTAGTTCGGCACGAGAAACATGATGCCGGGCATCACCAGCGTCGCCAGCAGCAGGCCGAACAGCGCGTTGCGCCCCGGAAAGTCCATCCGCGCGTAGGCGTAGGCCGCCAGCGCGTCGAGCAGCACCACCAGAGTCGTGAATGCCAGCGCGACGCCCAGGCTGTTCACGAACCAGCGCAGCACGGGGATCGAAGGATCGTTGAAGATGCTGGTGAAGTTCTCCAGCGTCGGCTCCTGGGGTATCCATGTTGGCTGCAGCGTCTCCACGAACGGCTTGAACGCCGTGGTGAACATCCACAGGATCGGCAGCAGGAAGAACAGCGCGATGATGATCAGCACGACGTACAGCGCGATCCGCGCCACGAGGTTCGCGCCGGCTGGCCGGCTGCCTGCCCGCTCGACTGGTGCGGTCATCGATGCCATAGCAAGACTCCTGGGATCGGCGAATGGAGCGCTCGTCGCGAGCGATGTCGAAGCGACTCGTCGCGCGGATGAGCGCAATTCGCGGATCGTTATTGCTCCTCCGAGCGCCCAAAGACGCGGAAGTTGAGCGTTGTGAGGAGCAGCAGCACCGCGGCGACGAAGACCGACATGGCGGCCGCGCTGCCCATGCGATTCTGCAGGATGCCCTCGTCGTAGATCTTCTGGACGATCGACTCGGTGCCGATCACCCGGCTCTGCGTGCCGGTCATGATGTAGGACTGGCCGAACAGGTTGGCCGAGGCGATCAGGGTGATTGTGATCACAAAGATGAGCACCGGGCGCAGCATCGGGATGGTGATCGAGAAGAACTGCTGGAAGCTGTTCGCGCCGTCGATCGCGGCGGCCTCGTAGACCGACTCGGGGATGTCCTGGAGCGCGGTCAGGAAGATCACCGTGTTATACCCGATCGTCCACCAGATCGTGCACACCGTGATCGCGAGCCAGGCCCACGGCTGCGAGCCAAGCCACGAGACCGATTGGATGCCGAGGTTGTTGAGGTTGGTGTCGATCAGGCCGCCCTGCTCGAACAGCCAGCGCCACAGCACCGCCGCGACCGTCACCGACAGCGCGTAGGGCGCGAAGTACAGGCCGCGGAACAGGTTGCGCCCGGGGTACTTGCCGTTGAGCAGCACCGCCAGCAGCAGCGCGAGGATCACCAGCGGCGGGACGCTGTAGAGCAGGAACCAGGCGGTGTTGCCGATCGCGTGCCAGAAGTCGTCGAACTGGATGCTGCCGCGGTTGAACAGAATATTGCCGTAGTTCTCCAGCCCGACGAACGGCCGGTACTCTGGGCGCAGAAAGTCGAAGTTGAACAGGCTGATGTAGATGCCGTAGAAGAACGGGTAGCCCAGGAACGCGACAAAGAAGATCAGGTGCGGCAGGATGAACAGGTAGGGTATCCAGCTGAAACGGCGCCCCGCCGTGCCCTTGGTTGCGGTGGTCACCTGGGTGCGGGCCTGCTGCGAAGTAGCCATAGTAGCCTCCCCTGAGTAATGCTGAACGCCGAACGCCGAACGCTGAATGATGCGCCATGCTCCGATTCTTCATTCAGCGTTCAGCATTCAACCTTCCGGACTACTTGTACTTCGCCGCGTTATCCTTGATGATCTGGTCGGACTTCGTCGCCGCGTCGTCGAGGCCCTTCTTGATATCCTGACTCTGGCCGAGCAGGTAGGCGTTGAGCGGGGGCTCGAAGCCCTGGCCCCACAGCGCGCTCTCGAGGCCCGGGACCGGGGGCAGGAACTTCACACCCTCGATCTCCTTGGCGAACGCCGCGACCGCCGGTGAGACGGTCGCCAGGTCGGCGCTCTCGCGCGCCGACTTGCGTGCCGGCACCTGGCCGGCCTTGGCCCACTGGACCGAGTTCTGCGACAGCCAGCCGATCCAGCAGCCCGCCGCGGCCTGCTTGGCCGGGTCCTCGGTCGTCATCGCCAGCTGGTGCGAGTTGCCCCAGACGGAGTAGGAGCTGCCGATCTGCGGCATCTGCGCGAAGCCGACGAACGGGAGCTTGACCATGTCGCTGATGTGCCACGGGCCGTGGAACACCATCGCGGCCTTCTGCTGCTGGAACAGCTTGACCTCGGGGTCGCCCGCGCCGTTGACCTGGGGTGTGGTCTTGGCCTTCATATCGTGGATGTACGTCGCCGCCTGCACGCCCTGCTCGCTGTTGTAGGTCGCCTGGGTGCCGTCGGCATTCGTGATATCGCCGCCGAACTGCCGGATCAGCCCCTGGAACCACGCGCCGGTCTGGAAGGCCGTGCCGATCGACACGCCCGCGACGCCGTCCTTAGTGAGCGCGTCGACCGCCTTCTCGAACTCCTCCTTGGTCATCGGCCGGTCGGTCGGCATGGTGATGCCGGCCTTCTGGAACATGTCCTTGTTGTAGTACAGCACCAGCGGATGGGTGTCCAGCGGAACGGTGTAGCGCTTATCCTTCACCTGGCCGGCGTTCCAGACCGCCTCGGTGAACTGGCCCTTCAGCATGTCGGCGCCGCCGGCCTCGGTCAGCGCGGCGTCGGACATGGCCTTGAGCACGTTGCGCGCGACCATCTCGCCGATATCGCCGGCGCGGATCACGGTCATCTCGGGCAGGCTGTTGCCGGCCGCGGCCGTGTTCAGCTTCTGCAGGTAGTCCGGCTGGGCGGTGTGCTTCACCGTGATGCCCAGGCTGTTTTCCTTGCTGAACTGATTGGCGAGCTGGGTCATCTCGTCGCCGTCGGGGCCGGTCAGCGGGCTCCACATCGTGATCTGCTGGCCCTTGCCCGCGTCGGAGCACGCGCCCGCGCTGGCTGTGCCACCGCCGGTGGCCGCTGTAGCTTCTGGGGCGCCGGGGGCGCTGGTGGCCGCCGCGCCACCGCCTGTCTCGCTCGTCGCCGCCGTGCCGCCCGTCCCCCCACCGCCGCATGCGGCTGCCATCGTGGCGATCATCGCCAGCAGAACCACCAAACACAACCGTCGTACCGTGGTTCTCATCGACTCCTCCTTGAAGATATGGCGCGCGCCTCAGATGGGTTGAGGGAGCCGGCTCGCTCGGCGCACGCGCGGTTTTATGCGGCCGAGCGACATGCTCGGCGCGCTGGCTGGCCCGCCGCCGCGCGCGCGGTGGCCCAGCTCATACGAGAACGGACAGGTCGGGCGACCTGCGCATCGATCACCCGGCCGCCGCACGTGTAGCGGAGCGATAGCCGATCCGGAGGACGAGGTCCTGGGGGTAGTTGCCGAATCGACTTCCAAAGAGATTGAGCCCGCCGACGTGCTCGGAGTCCGGCTTGATGCCGATACGCACCGAGACGAAGGACGATTTGCCCAGGCCTAGGTCGGCCAGGGTCACGCTCGAGATCGGCAGGCCGTCGACCGCCGACTCGCGCTCGTTGACGTGCCAGACCTTCAGCAGGCCATACTGCGTGTTGCGGGGCGTCCACCACTCGGGCGTCAGCCGGCCGGGCTCGCCGCCAAAGTCGGCCGGCGACGTCCAGGTTCCCAGCTCGACCCCGTTGATCCACACTGTGATATCGGACGGCCAGTCGGGGTTGTGGAGCGGCGCCTCGGAGCAGATCTCCATGCTCAGCCGAAGCGACTCGGCCAGCGCGCCGGCCGGCACCCGATTCGGGAAGCGATACTCGACGTAGCCCTGGTGGAACCAGAGCAAGTGGGCATCCATCCGCGTCGGCTCGTAGAACGAGGCCGGGTCGTCGAGCATCCCGATGATGCCGGTCTCGCTCAGCAGCCCGCAGGTCGGCGTCACGTGGCAGTCGGCGAACCCGCCGATCGGCATGGTCATCTCGACCGCGTGGTCGCGCGGCGGCTCGGCGACCGGCAGGTCCAGCACGATCCGGTCGAACATGCGCGCGCAGACTTTGCGGAGGCCGCGGCTGGCCGGCTCGAGCTCGGATCGGATCAGGCCGGCATCTTCCAGCGTCTCGACGTGCAGCGATGTCGTCGAGGCCGGCAGATCGAGCGCGGCCGCGATGTCGTTGACGCTCGCCATACGGTCGGATAAATAGCGTAGGATGCGGATCCGGTTGAGCGAGTCCAGCGCTTTAAGCACGCGCTCGATCTGCGCATTGTCGGCGCCGTCGTCCAGCACCAGGACACGGTTTCTGACCTCGCGACCGGCCACGATCTACTCGCTTTCGCTCCAGGTTTTCTGGTTGAAACTCCCGCGACCGGCCTGCTTTGTGCGCTATTGAATTTGGAGTGAAACAGGATAGTTGTAATATACGCCTCGAAAGCGCGCTTGTCAAGAGGGAAATCGATCGTGGACCAGAAATTCTTTAGCGTCTGCGAACGAGAGATCTCCGCAGCAGGAAGCGTGCCTTCGATTGGCGGCCGAGGCGGGGCGCGGCGATAGTTTGGGGCGAACGCACGCAGCAGGCGCGGCTAGACGTGCTGGGAGCGCTCAAAAATGTTGGAGCAAATCGCCTACGGGTGACCACTGACTGGCGGCCGAGCCGAAACTCGGCCACCAGCCACGAATGCCCCCGCTCCCGCGGCGACGGGAGCGAGGGGTGAGCGTACGGCGCAGCGGGTCGCGATCCGGGAAAAAGCCTACACCTGTGGTATACTGATCACAGGCACCCTCCTGGCCGCATCGTGCCCTGGGCGCCGAGCACTGTGCTCAATCGCCCGATCCGACGCCGAAAAGAGGAATGCTATGCGCTGGCTCCACTGGCTACGGGCGCGCCTGCTCCCGGTGACATCCGCCGAGGCTCAGCGGCGTGTTAATACGATTGACGGCGAGCTCGCGCGGCGGCGAGCGGAGGTCGCGGCGCTGCCGGCGGAGGAGCGGGCAGCGCACACGCGCGAGATCCAGGCGCTGATCGCCGAGCAGGCCCACGCGCGCAACATGCTGTCCGACGCGCTGGACGACCGCGCCGAGCGATAGGGTCTCGTGCCGCCGGGCCAGGCCGCGCGCCAACGAAAGAAGGAGGCCTGGGAAGGACAATTGTCCTTCCCAGGCCTCCTTTATGGAGCGCTTTGGCGAGCTATCTACCAGCGGCTGCTGGACCGGCGCTGCTGCTGGAAGCAATCCGAGCAGTACACCGGCTTGTCGCCGCGCGGCAGGAAGGGCACCTGGGCCTCTTTGCCGCACGACGCGCAGGTCGCGGTGTGCATCTCGCGCGGGCTGCTGCTGTAGCCACCGCTGCTGCGACCGCCGCTGCTGTAGCCGCCGCCGCTGTCGCCGTAGCCGCTGCTGCGGCCGCCGCTGCGACCACCGCCGTCGGCCTTGCGCGCCTGGCGGCAGGAGGGGCAGCGCGTCGGCTCGTTCGAGAAGCCCTTCTGCGCGTAAAACTCCTGCTCACCCGCCGTAAACACGAAGTCCATCCCGCAATCCCGACAGGTGATCGTCTTGTCTGCGTAGCTCATCGCTCGCCAACTCCTTTGATAAAACCAGAAACATTGCTCATTGGCCTGGGAAACGATGAGCGGTGAAGAACATCCTGAGGGAACAGGAGGATCTGAAGCGACTCGTGGGAACCAAACCATTTGAACATGGCGCGAAGCATACCATACATTCGTCAATTGTGCAAGAGTGAGTTAATGGGGCTGCGCGCCCCCGTGCCCCCGCCTGGGGCTGCGCGCCCCTGCCCCCGCGGGCTGCCTGCCTTCCACTCAGTCGGTGCGGGGGCTGCGCGCCCCCCCGTGCCCCCGCGGACGTCGGCCACCGCCAGCGCCTGCGGGGGGCTGCGCGCCCCCCCCGTGCCCCCGCGGGTGGGGGTGGGCCGCCACCCCCACCGCCCCCCGGCCGGGACGTGCGCCCCTGGACGCCAAAATGATACCGTCTCGTGTGCGATGCTTGACGTACATGCCCGGCTGAATCCAGGCGCGGTGGGATGTGCACAGGCCACGCCTGGCATGGTACGAGGCATGTGCCACCGGCATTGAAACGGAGGCAGCATCATTGCCGGCGGGGGCCGGGGGCGCAGCGCCCCGGAAGAAACGCGGGGCGCTGCGCCAAGACGTGGTATGATGATCCTATTCCCACCACGCTAGCGGAGAGACCATACCATGACCGAACGCTCCCGCCGCTTCGCGATCCTCGCGCAGCGCGACATCAACCGCGAGACGTTTGTCGAGCCCTGGCCCGAGGTCGGCCTGATCGTCGCCGACAGCCCGTTCGACCCGACGCCCAGCCTGCGCGTCGTGGACGGCCGGGTGGTCGAGCTGGACGGCAGGCCGCGCGCCGAGTTCGACATGCTCGATCTGTTCATCGCCGACCACGCGCTGGACCTGGCCGTCGCCGAGGAGGCGATGGCGCTGCCGGCGCTGCAGATCGCGCGCATGCTGGCGGACATCAACGTGCCGCGCGGCGACCTGCTGCGGCTGGCGGTCGGCTGCACGCCCGCGCGACTGGTCGAGGTCATCCGCCACATGAACGTGCTCGAGATGATGGCCGGCCTGGCCAAGATGCGCGTGCGCCGCGCGCCGGCCAACCAGGCCCACGTCACCAACCGGCGCGAGCACCCGGCCCTGCTGGCCGCCGACGCGGCCGAGGCGGCGCTGCGCGGGTTCGCCGAGATCGAGACGACCGTGGGCGTGGCGCGCTTCGCGCCGCTGAGCGCGCTGGCCATCCTGGTCGGCAGCCAGACCGGGCGCGGCGGGGTGCTCACGCAGTGCGCGGTCGAGGAGGCGCTCGGGCTGCGCCTGGCGATGAAGGGGCTGACGACCTACGCCGAGACGCTCTCGGTCTACGGCACCGAGCGCTCGTTCGTCGACGGCGACGACACGCCCTGGTCGAAGGCGTTCCTGGCCTCGGCCTACGCCTCGCGCGGCGTCAAGGTGCGCTTCACCTCGGGCACCGGCTCGGAGGCGCTGATGGGCCACTCCGAGGGCTGCTCGATGCTCTACCTGGAGGCGCGCTGCCTGCTCGTCACGCGCGGCGCCGGCAGCCAGGGCGTGCAGAACGGCTCGATCTCGTGCATCGCGCTGCCCGAGTCGCTGCCCGGCGGCGTGCGCGCGGTGCTGGCCGAAAACCTGCTGGCCGCGCTGCTCGGGCTCGAGGTCGCCTCCGGCAACGACGCGCTGGCCTCGCACTCGGCCATCCGCAAGACCGCCAAGCTGATGCTGCAGTTCATCCCCGGCGCCGACTTCATCTTCTCGGGCTACAGCGCCGTGCCCAGGGCCGACAACCTGTTCGGCGGCGGCAACTTCGACGCCGAGGACTTCGACGACTACAACGTGCTCCAGCGCGACATGCAGGTCGACGGCGGCACGCGCTCGATCACGGAGGAGCAGGCGCTGGCGATCCGGCGCCAGGCTGCGCAGGCCATCCAGGCGGTCTACGGCGAGCTGGGCTTCCCGCCGATCGGGGACGAGGAGGTCGACGCGGCGGTGGTGGCGCACGCCAGCGAGGACATGCCCGCGCGCGACGTGGTGGCCGACCTGGCGGCGGCCGACCGGTTCCTGGCGAGCGAGCAGACCATCCTGGCCGCGGTCGAGGCGCTGGCGCGGCGCGGCTTCCCGCAGGTCGCCGCCAACATTTTGGAGATGGGCCGCCAGCGCGTCGCGGGCGACTACCTCCAGCCGGCGGCGATCTTCGACCGGGACTTTCGCGTGCGCAGCGGCATCAACGACCCGAACGACTACAGCGGCCCGGGCACGGGCTACCGTCTGAGCGGCGAGCGCTGGCGCGAGGTGCAGGCGCTGCACCAGGTTCGCTCGCCGCGCGACTTCATCGCCGACCGGATCGGCGCGCCGGCGCCGCGGCTGGCCGAGCTAGGCCCGGCGCGGCCCGGCTCGCGGCCCGAGGTGGTCGTGGCGGTCGGGCCGGCCTTCGGCACCGCGCTGGCCCAGACGATCGGCGGGCTGGATCACGAGGACGTGCTGGCGGCCATCCTCACCGGCGTGGCGCGCGAGGGCCTGACGGCGCGGATCGTCAAGGTCTACCGCAGCTCGGACCTGGCGGCGATCAGCCACGCCGGCACGCTGCTCAGCGGCTCGGGCATCGCGATCGGGCTGCAGTCGCGCGGCACGACCATGATCCAGAAGAGCGGGCTGGCGCGGCTGCACAACCTCGAGCTGTTCCCGCAGTCGCCCAGCCTGACGCTGGCGATCTACGAGGCGATCGGGCGCAACGCCGCCCGCTACGCCAGGGGCGAGCCCGTCGCGCCGGTGCCGGTGCAGGTGGACAACTGGGCCAGGCTGCGGCTGATCGTCAAGACCACCCTGATGCACCGCCGCGAGACCGAGCAGATCCGCGACGAGCCGCCGGCCGAGCTGCGCTTCGACTGGGAGCCGGACGCCTGATTGCAGATTGCGGATCGCCAAAACCTGCCAGGCTTACACGTATGAAGCTGCCTGAAAAGGGTGGTTTGGAGGGACTTCGTCCCTCCAAGAATCTTCTTTTTGGCCGGTCGAGGCCACCGAGGTGGCCTCGACCGGCCAGAGGAGCGATTACGAGGAGCGATATGAGTAAGCAAGACGACGGCTACCCGCTGATCGACCACGCCGACGAGCTGCGCGCCAGGAGCGGCCGCCGGCTGGGCGAGCTGACGCTCGACGCCGCCGCGGCGGGCGAGTTGGCGATCGACGACCTGCAGGTCAGCGCCGAGACGCTGCGGGCGCAGGCGGCGATCGCGCGGCAGGCCGGCTACCCGCAGCTGGCCGCCAACCTGCGCCGCGCCGCCGAGCTGACCGCGGTGCCGAACGCCGAGATCCTGCGCATGTACGAGCTGCTGCGCCCCGGCCGCGCCTCCTACGACGAGCTGGCCGCGCTGGCCGGGCGCCTGGAAGCGGACTACCAGGCGCCCGAGAGCGCGGCGCTGGTGCGCGAGGCCGCGCAGACCTACCGCGAGCGCGGGCTGCTGCGCGGCTGAGCTGGCCGCCCGGCCACGGCTCAGCGCGCGCCGATCGATGGCGCGGCGATGTCGCCCGGCTGGGCCGCCGGGGCCTGCGCGCGCGCGATCCTGCGGGCCAGCCCCTCGGCCTGGCCGATCGCGCCAAGGCCGACCAGCAGGTGCAGCGCCTGGATCACCCAGTGGGCGCTTCCTGGCAGCAGCCGGCTCTGCGTGATGCCGAGCGCCGGGACGAGCAGCCCCCAGCCGATCGCGAGCGCGACCGCGCCAGGATGCACGCCGGCGCGCGCCGCCAGCCCGGCCAGCGCCCACAGCAGGATCACCAGCGCCAGCCCGAGCAGCATATGCACCGGGAGGAACTGCAGAGCATTGCCGGTCCAGAACAGCACGCCCAGGACCAGGACGGCCAGCCCGACCAGGCGAACCAACAGCTGAATGACCGTCGTTGCACGTTTCATCGCTGATACCCTCCTTCTTTCGTCGCCGCTAGCAGGCACCGGCGACGGCGCGATGCGCCCGCGCGCCACGTCTCCACGCTGGGCGCACCAGACAAACAGATCACCTACAGCGGCGAGCAGATCGAACCCGTCGAGCGCCGGCCGCGCGGGGCCGGCACGCTCGCTGCGGCTCTATCGCTCTGCTGATTGGAATCGCGTGGGAAAGACGTGTGGGTGCAACGATAGCGTTTCAATGTGAAGCAATAATGAAGATCCTGGGAATAGAGTGTGGATATTCGGCACAGGCGCGCGCCGCTATCCGTCTTCCCGCGCTGTGAGGACGCGCAAGGAGGTTTATATGTACGGCGCGAGGATGCGCCGGATCACCCCACCCCCGCCCCTGCCGCTACGGGAGCGGACGGCAGCGGATGAGGGCCTACGAATGAATCACCAGGCAGGTGGTGGTGCGCTGAATGCCGTCGATCGCGTGAAACGTCTCCATCACGACGCGGCCGACCGTGCGCTCGTCGGAGCTCTCGACCATTGCGATCAGATCGTAGGGGCCGGCCAGTGCGTCGACCGATCGGATCTGTGGGAGCGAGCGCAGCACGTCCCGGACGCTGTCGATCTGGCCGGGGTCGGCCTCGATCAGCACATAAGCTCTGGCAGCCATCGCATCCTCCTGGGGTGGTAGTCAGTAGTCAGTAGTCAGTAGTCGGTATAACGATATGCCAAACCCCAAGCCCCAAGTCCCAAGCCCCACGCCCACCGTCACCTTGTCTCTTTGTCCCCTTGTCTCCTTGTCACGCGCCAGCCCCAAGCTCTCTGCTCGCTGCTATGAGCTGATGTCCCGCTTCGGCTCGCCCCGCGAGTGCGGCGGCACCAGCGCGCAATCGCCGCGCGGCGACCTGCACGATCGTCTTGGCCGGCTGGCCGACGCTGATCTCGGCCTCGACGTCGATCCCGGCGCGGCGCAGCAGCCCGGCCTGCGCCGCCAGGTAGCGATCGGCGTGGGTCTGCAGCTGCTTCCATGCGTGCTGCTCGCGGGTTTGCAGCGGCGGGATCGCGCCGCCGCGCGCGAGCAGCAGGCTCTCGTGGGCGACCATGCCGTCGTGATCGGCGTGGCTGATCACGCGCAGCAGGTGCACCCGCGCGCCGAGCGCGCGCGCAAGCAGTCGGATCTGCGGCAGCGCCCGCTCGGCCAGCGCCGAGCCGTCGAGCGGGACCAGTATCTTCCGCATACGCGCCTCCTTCGCGACCAGCGTAGCAGAAATCGGCGGCAGCCGAGAGAATAGATGATTACAGTCCGTGATGGCATGGCAACGATCGGCGGTGAAGCGATCTTCTTGTGCGGTAGACGCTTCTTTACGCCCTGGCGCGCCCGCCGGTCGTACAATGAGGCTGCCGAGCTCTGCGCCCCTCCCCGCCGGGTGCGCTCGTAGGTCCAGTTCAAGTAGCCACAGCCAAGACACGATTGCCGCGAATATCGCGCCAGCTATTCGCGCGATTCGCAGATTCTTAAGCGACGTTCTGTCCGCGATACTTTTAAAATAACCGCCAAGGCACGAAGACACGAAGATGTGGAAGGGAGTAACCGGGCCTTCGTACCTTCGTGTCTTCGTGGTGTCTTCGTGGTGAAGCTTCCGAGCATTCGTATGTGAAAGGTCTCTGGCTGCCGGCCACCGACAGCCCGTACTCGCCACCAAGGGAGGTGGAGTATGTTCTCGACAACGACTCGCCCAGCCGGGGCGCGACGCCGTCGCCGCTCGCTGGGCCTCACGCTGCTGCTGCTGGCAAGCCTGCTGCTGAGCGGCATCCCCGGCGCCGCCCTGGCGCAGGACCCGTTCGACACGATCGTCCAGCGCGACTTCGACTTCGCGGCGCAGCAGCTCAACGGCACGCTCGCGGCGATCTCTTCGACCACGAGCTACCCCTCGACCACCAAGGCCGACGGGAGCTGGAACACGACCGGCGCCAGCGGCTGGACCAGCGGGTTCTTCCCCGGCGCGCTCTGGCTGATGTACCAGCGTACTGGCGACGCCGCCTGGAAGACCCGCGCGATCCAGCGGCAGGCCGGGATCGAGAGCCAGAAGACCGATACGTCGAGCCACGACGTCGGCTTCAAGATCTTCACCAGCTTCGGCAACGGCTACCGGCTGACCAACGACAGCGCCTACCGCCAGGTGCTGCTGACCGCGGCTAGCTCGCTGGCCAAGCGCTACAGCTCGACCGTCGGCTGCATCCGCTCGTGGGGCTCGACCTCGGACACCAGCAGCTTCGAGGTGATCATCGACAACATGATGAACATCGAGCTGCTGTTCTGGGCGGCCAGGAACGGCGGCGACAGCACGTTGTACGACATGGCCTACAGCCACGCGCTCAAGACCATGGCCAACCACGTGCGCGCCGACGGCACCACCTACCACGTGGTCGTCTACGACCCGAACACCGGCCTGGTGCAGCGCAAGCGCAGCGCGCAGGGCTACAACACCGAGTCGACCTGGTCGCGCGGGCAGGCCTGGGCGATCTACGGCTTCACGGTCGCCTACCGCGAGACCGGCGACGCGCGCTTCCTCGACACCGCGCGCAAGACCGCCGACTACTTCGTCCGCAACTTGCCGGACGACAAGGTGCCGTACTGGGACTTCGAGCTGCCCAGCCTGAGCGGCCAGCCGCGCGACAGCTCGGCCGCGGCGATCGCCGCCGCGGGCCTGCTTGAGCTGAGCCAGCGCGACCCCGACACGAAGCTCAGGCCGGCCTACGTCGACGCCGCCAAAGCGATCCTGACCTCGCTGTCGTCGCCGGCCTACCTGGCCAAGGGAACCAGCTACCAGTCGATCCTGCTGCGCGGCACCCGCAACAACACCTCCAGCAGCGCCGACGCCCACGACACCGGGCTGATCTACGGCGACTACTACTTCCTAGAGGCGCTGCTGCGCGCATCCAGCCAGCCGGCGCCGACCGGCACGGTGATCGGGCGCGTGACCGACGCCAAGAGCAACCTGCCGATCGCCGGCGCGACGATTACGTCCGCGCGCGGCACGACCACCACCGGCGCGAGCGGCGACTACACCATCGACGGGATCGCCGCCGGGAGCCAAGCGATCGGCGCGTCGGCGGCGGGCTACGCGGGCGCCACAACGACCGTGACCGTGCCGGCGAGCGGCAGGGTCACGGCCGACTTCGCGCTCAGCCGCGCGACCGGCGCGCCAATCAAGGCGATCACGTTCGAGCTCGGCAGCCTGACCGGCCCAAGCGGCGCCGACAGCGCCTCGGGCAGCGGCGTCGGCAAAAGCGCCAGCGCGCCCCTGAAGGGCGCCTGGTCCGCGAAGGTCGCGGGGGTCGGCTACCTCCAGCAGGGCTTCGCCGACGTGGACGACTTTTACGCGTCGCTGTACCTGAGACTTGACGGCGACCCACCCGCCAATGCTCGGATCGTCCGTATCTCGAACGCCGGGACAAGCGTCGGCAGCTTGATGCTGAACACCAATCGGACCTTGCAGCTTCGCAATGGCAGCACGTCGATTGGCAGCCTCTCACCGGCGCTGACGAAGGACACGATCTATCGTGTTGGGCTGCACCAGCGCAAAGGCAGCGGAAGTAACGCGGCGCTGGAGGCCTTCCTGGCGCAGGGCGACGCCGCCTTCCCCGCGACGCCGTTCGCGCGGCTGACGAGCGGAACCTGGACGTCGCAGGCGAACCAGATTCAGTTTGGCGCGACGAACAGCCAGTCGGTCAACGCGACATTCGACGACGCCATGCTCGACGCGGCGGCCATGCCCGGCCCGAGCGACGGGACGCCCCCGCCCGAGCCCGACACCGAGCCGCCCACGCAGCCGCTGGGGCTATCTGCGACGGCGCTAAGCGCGAGCGAGATCCAGCTGAGCTGGAGCGCCTCGACCGATAACGTCGGCGTGGCGGGCTACCGGGTCTACCGCGATGGCGCGGCGGTCGCCACCGTGACGGGCACCAGCTACACCGACGGCGGCCGCGCCCCGGCGACGACCTACAGCTACAGCGTGGCAGCCTTCGACGCGGCGGGCAACCAGTCGGCGCCGTCTGACCCTGCATCGGCGAAGACGCTAGACAGCCCACCGCCGACAGGCCTGCTGAAGGCGATCACCTTCGAGGGGAGCAGCCTGGACGACCCGAGCAACGGCGTGGACAGCGTTTCCGGGACAGTCGCCCGCGAGACGAGCAGCCCGCTCAAGGGCGCGGTCTCGGCGCGCGTCCCGAACAATGCCGGCGGCTCCATGACCGAAAATTTCGCCGCCACGAGCGACCTGTACGTATCGTTCTACTTCAGGCTGAACGCGAAGCCGTCGAGCGACGCGCGGATCGCGTTCCTCTCGAACGGTGGGACGACCGAAGGTAACCTCATCCTGCGAAGCACCGGCGCCCTGCGCATGCGCATCGGCTCGACCACGGTCGGCCAGGACACGCCGCCGCTGGCGATCGGCCAGATCTATCGGGTTGGGCTGCACCAGAAGAAGGGCAGCGGCGCGAACGCGGTGCTAGAGGCATTTCTGGCGCAGGGCGACGCCGCGTTCGGCGCGCCGTTCGCCAGCAGCGCGAGCGGCGCGTGGACGACGCAGGCCGATCGGCTGCGCTTCGGGGCGACCAACAGCCAGGAGATCGACGCCACATTCGACGACGTCAAGCTCGACGCGGTCGCCATGCCCGGCCCATCGTAGTGCAGTCGTGACGCACAACCACGAGGTCGCCTGCGCGGCGCAGCGCGTGATCACGCTGCGCGACGGCAAGATCCAGCAGGACGTGGCGCTGGCGAGCGAGCTCGAGCGCGGGCTGCTCGACTTCAAGAGCTCGGCGCTCGGCCAGGCGGTGCTGCACGACGAGGGGCTGCCCGAGGAGCTGCGCCAGATCGCCCCGCAGCTGCGCGAGCTGCTGGAAAGAGTGTAGCTGAGACCCTCACCCCCCTGCCCCCCTCTCCCGGTTCCGGGAGAGGGGGGATTCTTGGCTGGTGCCGTGGTTTCGGCGAAGCCGAAACCACGGCACCAGCCAGTTTTCACCCCCGCCCCTGGCAGGGGCGGGGGCAGGGGGTGGGGTCGCAATAGAATGTATTGAAATGCTCTAGCCCCAGCCGCGCACGCGCAGCCGGTCGACGACCTCGGCCACGCCATAGACGTACGCCGCGACGGCCAGCAGGTTATCGTTGTCGATCAGGTCGTCGACGGTGCCGCGCAGCGTCACGATCCCGCCGCGCGTCGCGATCCGGATGCGGTCGGCGTAGGCGTAGGTGCTGCTGTCGGCGCGCAGCGCCTCGCGCACGCGCGCGCTGATCTCGTCGTCGTCGGGCAGGAAGCTGCCGTGGTGGCCCTGGTCGTACGGCTCGTCGAGCGCGGAGAGGCCCAGGCCGCTGGCGATCTCGGCGTTCACGCGCGACCCGGCGTGGCCCGGCACGGTCGGCGGGTCGATCGGCGGCACGTAGGTAAAGCCCTCCTCGACCGCCTCGATCGGGTCGTCGGTCTCCTCGGCGCGCAGCTCCAGCTCGGTCAGCAGCTCCAGCCGCCCGCTCGCGTCGATCAGCTCGTCGACATCCTCGGGCGGCGGCGCGCCGTCGGCGATCTCGGCCAGCAGCTCGCGCCGCGCGGCCTCCTCCGGCAGCTCGTCCTCGTCGCCGGCGGCCAGCTCGCCCTCGTCGACGGCGGTGGCCGTCTCGCCGCCGAGCGCGTCCGTGTCGCGCCAGTCGATGTAGGCAGCCTGATCGTCCGGCGGCCGGTCGCCCTCCAGCTCGCGCAGCTTGCGCTCGATCGGCACGTCGGGCGGGTTGAGCGGCGCGGCTGGCGGTCGGTAGTCGTGGTTGGTGGTCATCGCCGTATCCTCCTCTCCTGTGCGCTCTCATCATACGCCCGCGCGCCGCGCGCAACGAAAAGATGCGGCTACGGAGCGAGAACCTCTCTTCACATTATGTGGAGAAACTACCACGCGCGATGCCGGGCGAGCATGCTACACTGTAGGCACACCGCAGCCGACCAACGCGACACCCGACACGATCTACGAGGGCAACCATGGCCTACCGTTTTCTCGACCGCGCCGCGGCCGGGCGAGCCCTGGCCGGCAAGCTCGGCGCCTACGCGCGGCGGCCCGATCTGCTGGTGCTGGCGCTGCCGCGCGGCGGCGTCCCGGTCGCCTTCGAGATCGCGCGCGCGCTGCGCGCGCCGCTGGACGTGCTGGTGGTGCGCAAGCTCGGCGTGCCCGGCCACTCCGAGCTGGCGATGGGCGCGATTGCCTCGGGCGGCGTGCTGGTGGTCAACCGCGAGGTGGTCCGCGATCTGCGGATCTCGCGCGCCACGATCGAGCGGATCGCCGATCAGGAGCGGCCCGAGCTGCAGCGGCGCGAGCGCGCCTACCGCGGCGGCCTCCCGGCGCTCGACATCGCCGGGCGCACGGTGATCCTGGTGGACGACGGTCTGGCGACCGGGTCGAGCATGCAGGCCGCCGTCACGGCGCTGCGCGAGCGCGGCCCGGCCCGGGTCGTCGTCGCCGTGCCGGTGGTAGCGCTCGAGAGCTGCGAGGAGATCCGTGCCGCCGTGGACGAGATCGTCTGGGCGCTCGCGCCCGACCCGTTCCACGCGGTCGGCATGTGGTACGTCGACTTTCGGCCGACGACCGACCAGGAAGTGCGCGATCTGCTGAGCCAATCGTATGGAAAGGAGGCGTGCGCCATGCCTGCAGTATCCGCCAATCTGCGATCGTTCCTCGATCAGCACCAGGTGACCTACGAGATCATTCATCACCGCCGCGACTACACCGCCATGGAGACCGCCGCCGACACCCACACGCCCGGCCGCGAGTTCGCCAAGACCGTGCTGGTGTGGTTCGACGGAACATACGCCATGGTCGTGCTCCCGGCGCACCACCAGATCGACTTTCGCAAGCTGCGCAAGGCGCTCGGCGCGACGATCGTGCGGCTGGCCGACGAGGAGGAGTATAGCGAGATCTGCCCGGACTGCGAGGTCGGCACGGCCCCGCCGTTCGGCAACCTGTACGACCTGCCGGTCTACGTGAGCGCAGCGCTGAGCGCGAGCGAGCAGATCAGCTTCAACGGCGGGACGCACGGGGATGTCGTTCGGATAAGCTACAGCGACTGGCAGCGGCTGGCGCGGCCACACGCGGCCGATATCTCGCTCTCGATCTGACGGAGGGGAGCGATGGGCGAGCAGTCGAGGTCCGACCGGCTGGCGGCGCTGATGATCGCGCTGCTGCTGATCGCCACGGCCTGGGGCAACGCGGTCGCGCTGCTGCTGCTGGCGCTGCTCGGGCTGGTGGGCGGGGCGATTTTCTTGCGAAAGAGCATCGGGCCGAGCGAGGCGCTCGTGGCGACGGCGAGCTTCGCGCTCGCGATCGTGATCGCGCTGCTGCTGCTGCTGGAGCGCTGAGGCGCCGTAGGCCGGCCGGGCGCGCCGCTCGTGGCGCGCCCGGCCGGGCCGTGTTGTGATGTGCGCGCCGCAGGGTTGCCGAACCACAACGCCACGAGCGCCCGGCTGGCCTATAATGAGACCAGCCATCGGCGATTGGCCCAAGGAAACACCTCCTATCCCCGAGCATATAAGGGGACGGAAGGATTCCTTCACCAATATCGGTCGAGGAATCGAGCAGGCCGCTCCACGGGGCAGCCGAACGAGTCCTCGGCCCTTTTTGTTGGGGCGCCCCCGCCCAGCCACGAATCCCCCGCTCCCAGCGGGAGCGGGGGGATTCGTGGTGGTGCTGCGGTGCGCTGCTCTGCAGCGCACCGCAGCACCACAGGACACATCCCCTCTCCGGCGGCGGGGAGGGGGCAGGGGGTGGGATCATCTGCCGCAGTACAATGCGCAAAAACAAAAACCCACCCCCGAAGGGGGCCGGGGGGTGAGGGCCAGCCGCCCGATCGTAAAGGCCTCTTTACCCTGGCAGGGGTGTTTCTTTTCGCGCGGCGGCGCCCCGTGGGCGTATGATCGCACCAGAGCCACGGCAGTTGAGCCGGCACGGATCGTGCTGGCGCTCGATGGCGCCGCGCCCGATCGGCGGTATCATGTAGCCGGACTGCCAGAGCGGCGAGCTGTTCGACATGAGCATGGAGGCGAGACCCATGGAGCTTACAACCGTACGGATCGAGAAGCCTGAGGCGGTCAACCTGATCCTGGGCCAGACGCACTTCATCAAGTCGGTCGAGGATCTGCACGAGGCCCTGGTGAGCGCCGTGCCCGGCGTGCGCTTCGGCCTGGCCTTCTGCGAGGCGTCGGGCGCCTGCCTGGTGCGCTGGAGCGGCACCGACCAGGCGATGATCGAGCTGGCCCAGCGCAGCGCCATGGCCGTCGCGGCCGGCCACAGCTTCATCGTCTTCCTGGCCGAGGGCTTCTACCCGGTCAACGTGCTCAACGCGATCAAGCAGGTGCCCGAGGTCTGCCGGATCTTCTGCGCCACCGCCAACCCGGTCGAGGTCGTCGTCGCCGAGACGGCCCAGGGCCGCGCGATCCTGGGCGTGGTCGACGGCAGCGCGCCGCTCGGCGTCGAGGACGAGGACGGGATCGCCTGGCGCAAGGGCTTCCTGCGCCAGATCGGCTACAAGCTCTGAGGGATGTTATGAGACGCATGTTGTTGCTGCTGGCGCTGCTGCCAGCCCTGCTGCTCGCCGGCATGGCCGGCCAGGCGAAGACGTTCGTGTGGCAGCGGATCGACGTGGGCGTGCAGGTGCGCGCCGACGGCGGCCTGCAGGTGACCGAGGCGCTGACGCTGCGCTACACCGGCGGCCCGTTTACCTTCGCGTACCGCGACCTGCCCAACCGCCGGCTCGACGGCATCGACAATATCGTCGTGGCCGAGGGCGAGCGCGCGTTCCAGCAGGTGGCCGACGACGAGAGCAAGACGCCGTACACGTTCAGCGTCTCGCGATCGGGCGGCGCGCAGCGCGTGCGCTGGGTCTACCCGCCGACAAGCGATGGCGAGCGCACCTTCGTGCTGCGCTACGACGTGCGCGGCGCGGTCCGCCGCGCGGCCGACGCCGACGAGGTCTGGTGGGCGATCGTCTTCGCCGACCGCACGGACCCGGTCGAGCAGGCGGTCGGCCGGATCAGCCTGCCGTCGGCCGTTCCCGCCGACCAGCTCGACGTCTCCGCGCCTGACCAGCCGGGCCAGATCGCCAGCGCGCCCGGCGCGGCGACAGTCCAGGCCGAGGGCATCCCGGCCGGGCGCGAGCTGACGCTGCGCCTGCGCTTCCCCAAGGGCATCGTCGGCGGAGACACGCCGGCCTGGCAGGCGTCCGCCAGCGCGCAGGAGCAGTACAACGCCGCCACGCGGCCGACCGTCAACGTGGCGCTGTCGGCGCTGTCGGCGCTCCTGCTGGGGCTGCTGGGCCTGCTGCTCGGCGGCTGGTGGCGGCGCAGCCGCGACCCGCGCCCGCGCGGGTTTGTGGCCGAGGCGCTGCCGGACCCGCCCGGCGACCTGCCGCCCGCGCTGGCGGCCAAGCTGGCCGGCGGCACCGATAGCCAGGCGCTGCTCGCGACCCTGCTCGACCTGGCCGACCGCGGCTTCGTGGCGTTCCACGAGACGCTGGGCGGCTGGCGCGGCAAGAGCAGGCAGGTCACGCTGCGGCTGACCGGCGAGCCGGCCGCCGATCTGGCGCCGCACGAGATCGCGGTGCTGGACGCGGTGTTCGGCGCGCAGACGGAGGTCTTGCTGAGCGATCGGACGACGTCGCTGCTCAAGGTCGCCTCGGTCGAGGGCAAGCGCCTCACCGAGGCGCTGGTCGCGCAGGGCTACCTCGACCCGGCGCTGCTCGCGAGCCGCCGCCGCGCGACCGGCGGCGGGCTGGCGCTGATGGTGGCTGGCGTCGTCGCGATCATCCCGGCCTTCATCTTCGCCCCGCGGATCAGCTGGTGGCTGCCGGTCCTGGCGGCCGTCCCCGCGCTCATGGGCATCGCCTGGCTGATCGCCGGCGTAGCGGGGCGCGGCCTGACGCAGGCGGGCGCCGACGCGCTGGCGCGCTGGCGGGCGTTCCAGCGCTACCTGAAGCGGCTGACCCCCGACCTGGCGCCGGGCGGCCAGTACAGCCGGCTGCTGCCCTACGCGGTCGCGCTGGACGACGCGCGCCGGCTGACGCGGATCTACGGGACGACGGCCGAGCCGCTGCCGATCTGGTACTACCCGATCATCTCCGGCGGCGCGCACGCGCACAGCCCAGGCGGCGCGGGCTCACTCGGCGGCGCGGGCTCGCTCGGCGGCACGCTGCTCCTGCAGGACTTCAGCCAGAGCTTCCTCTCGGTGCTGTCGAGCGCGGACAGCAGCGTCGGCGGCGGGGCCGGGGCCGGTGGCGCGGCCGGTGGCGCGGGCGGCGCGAGCGGCGGAGGGGGTGGCGGGGCGGGGTAGTGCGATACGATCCGCCTTTTGACGATAGACGATAGACGGCGACAGTATCGTCCATCGTCGGGGTGGGGTCAGGGTGAGGCGAAGCCTCGCCCTGACCCCACCCGCACTCATTTGATGAGACAGGAGGTCGCGATGGAGACGCTGATAAGCCGACCCTACGCGGGCTCGGCCGAGCTGCCTCGGCTGATCGACCTGCTGCAGACCTCTCGTGCGGTTGAGAGCGTCGATCCCTGGCCGCCGATACACGAGATGCGCCACTACCTGCGCGCCGCCGGGCCTGATCTACTGCCCAACACCCGCGTCTGGGAGAATCGCGCCGGCGCGCCGATGGCCTTCGCGACCATCTGGGATGGCGCGACTCTGGTGATGTGCGTCCACCCGCAGGCCCAGAGCGACGAACTGGCCGCGCAGATCGTCGACTGGGCGGTCGGGCGCGCGCGCGAGCAGGGGCGGGCCAGCAGCGATCAGCCCACGCTGCTGGTGCCGGTGCTGACCGAAGACGCCAGCACCAGCGCGCTGCTGCAGCGCCACGGCTTCGCCGCGGAAGACTGGTCGATCCTGCGCATGGGCTGCCAGCTCGACGAGCCGATCCCGGCGCCGCAGCTCCCCGAAGGCTTCCGGCTGCGGCCGGTGGCCAGCGCCGAGGAGCTTGCGGTCGCGGCCGCCATGCACCAGGAGGTCTTCGTCGCGGCCTCGACGGTCGTGCGCGACCGGCTGGCGCTCAGCGAAGGCTCGCAGGACATCCAGGCGATCGACCTGGTGGCGGAGACGCCCGACGGCGCGTTCGCGGCCTTCTGCCTGTGCTCGGCCAGCCGCGACTTCGACACGCGCCACTACCGCCACGAGGGCTGGATCGACCTGCTGGGCACGCGGCCGGCCTACCGGCGGCGCGGGCTGGGGCGGGCCGCCCTGCTGGCCGGCCTGCGGCTGCTCGCCGATCAGGGCGTCGATATCGCGCTGCTCGGCACGACTAGCTGGAACGTCGCGGCCCAGCGCCTGTTCACGTCGTCGGGCTTCCGCACCATGCACCAGCTGCGCTGGTTCGCCTGGGAGGCGAACGATCATGCTTAGCCTGTCGGCTAGCTGGCCGACTGCACGAGTCCTGTTAAAAAGGGGAGCGCGAGCGGCGTCGCCGCTCGCGCTCCCCATACGAAAGGAGAACCTGATGAGCACACCAGCGACCACCGAGATCTCTATCGGGTACCCCGAGGCCGGCGAACGGCAGCTGCGAATCGGCGTCGGCGCCTGCCGCCTCAAGGTCGTGCCCGGCGAAGGGGACGGCTGGGTCAACGGCAGCTACTCCGACCCATCGGGCGCGGCGCCCTGCAAGATCGTCGAGGAGGGCGGCACCGTGCGGATCTCGCAGGTGTACAGCTGGCCCGACATGATCGGCGCGTGGGACCAGCCGCCCAGCTTCGAGCTGGCGCTCGGCAAGACCCGGCCGTTCATGCTGGCGCTCGAGCTGGGCGCCAGCGAGAGCCGGCTCGACCTGGGCGGCGTGCCGCTCAGCCGGCTGCTGGTGCGGCAGGGCGCCGGCAAGTACGCGATCGACTTCTCGGCGCCGAACCCGCAGCCGATGAGCGTGCTGGAGGTGAGCGCGGGCGCGGCCGGCATCGAGCTGAGCCGGCTGGCGAACGCCAACTGCGCCGAGATGCGCCTGGAGGGCGGCGTGGGCGCGTTCGTCTTCGACTTTGGCGGCGCGCTGCAGCGCGACACGCACGCGCGCATCACCACCGGCCTGTCGTCGGTCGAGCTGCGCGTGCCGGCCGCGACCCCCGTGAAGGTGGTCTCCGAGTCGATGCTGGGCAGCCTCGACGTGGGCGCCGGGTTCAGGCAGCAGGGCGGCGCGTTCTGGACGGAGGCCGGGCTGGCCGGCGCCACGCCGCTGCTGACGATCCGCGTCGACGTGGCGCTCGGGGCGCTGCGGCTGGTGGCGGAGTAGCCAGTCCGATTAGACAAGTTTCGCCTAGCGGCGATCAGCTTTACAGTCCTGAGTCATCCCGTATGTTACACACCCCACCCCCTGCCCCCGCCCCTGCCAGAGGCGGGGGTTTCTTTTTCGTGGGTGTGGCGCGGCGGCAAAGCCGCCGCGCCACACCCCCACCCCTCACAGACTGGTGCTGCTCGTGGCGTAGTGCGCGCCGGCGTAGCTCCAGAAGCGCTCGCCGTAGCACATCACCAGCCTGGCCTGGCCGCCGGCCGCCAGCGTCTCCAGAGCGGCCGCCACCTGCCCGGCGGTCCAGCGGTCGAGCGCGCGGGCGACGTCGACCTCGCGCAGCGGGTGGCGCTTGATCACCGCGACGACCGCCTCGACCACGTCCTCACAGCCGGCCAGGTCGACGCTGCCGGTGGCGGGGTGCACCAGCTCGGCCAGGCCGCCGAGGATCGCGGTCGCGCGCATCAGCCCCTGCTCGTCGGGCGGCTCGACCCACGGCTCGGCCGGCGGGCGCTCGGGCAGCGTCAGGTGGACCGCGTCGGGGCCGATCCGCCGCAGCACCGCCGCCAGGTCGCGCAGCGCCGGCTCGCTGTCGTTTAGCCCCTTGACCAGCATCACCTCGACCCACAGCTTGCCGGCGTAGGTCTGGCGAAAGGTGGCCAGGCCGTCGACGATGCGCTCGAAGGTCAGCTCGGGCCACGGCCGGGTGATCGCGCGGTACAGCCGCGCGTCGCCGGCCGCCAGCGTGGGCATCACCGCGTCGGCCGCGCGCAGATCCTCGCGGACCTGCGGGTCGTACAGCAGCGCGCCGTTGGTGATCACGGCGACCGGGATGTCGCTCAGCCGCTTGACCGCGCGGATCAGCTGGCCCAGGCCGGAGTGCAGCGTCGGCTCGCCCGACCCGACGAAGCTGATCCAGTCGATCGTGCCGGGGGCGTGGGCCGCCAGTGCCTCGCGCAGCTCGGCCAGGATCGCCTCGGGCGGGACGTACTCGCGGCGCTGGTTGGTCAGCGGCACCGTGCGGCCGAGCTGGCAGTAGACGCAGTTCCAGTTGCAGGTCTTGAACGGGATCGGGTCGATCCCCAGCGATTGGCCGAGCCGCCGCGAAGGGAGCGGGCCGTAGACGTACTTCATGCCAGTGCTCCCGTTTACATGTTCCAACGCTCCGTGTCAGGCAATTGTGCTCCCCGGCGGGTGGTGGTGGGGCGAACGAGGGCATCGCCGCGCCATGAGCGAAACATCTCTATAGCAGTGGGCAGTCGGCAGGAGCCAGTCGGCATCTCGTTCTTGCGTATTGGCTCAACGCTTTTGCTCACAGCTCTAGTGCAGCTCGGCGGACATGCCTTTCTGGCTCTGGGCGGAAGATGGCGGGCATTCGTCACCCGTCGTCGGTCT
This sequence comes from Candidatus Ribeiella danica, assembly GCA_016717335.1. Lineage (GTDB taxonomy): Bacteria > Chloroflexota > Chloroflexia > Chloroflexales > Roseiflexaceae > Ribeiella > Ribeiella danica. The sequence continues at coordinate 1,532,850 of JADKFS010000001.1, read as the reverse complement.
TCCGTCGAGCGAACCCGCTACGAACGTCCGCCGACGTGCACTAGCCCCTAATCGCTAGCCCCTGCGCTAAAGGCGCGCTAGCTCTTGAGCGCCAGGGCCTGCTTCTCGCGCTCCTCGGCCACCAGCATGCGGCGCAGCACCTTGCCGATCGTCGTCTTGGGCAGCTCGGCGCGGAACTCGACCAGCCTGGGCACCTTGTAGGGCGCGAGGCTGGCCCGGCAGTGCGCGATGACCTCCTCATCGCTGAGCCGCATCCCGGCCTTGAGCACGATATACGCCTTGACCGTCTCGCCGCGGTAGGCGTCCGGCACGCCGACGACGGCGGCCTCCTGGACGGCCGGGTGGGTGAACAGCACCTCCTCGATCTCGCGCGGCAGCACCTTGTAGCCCGAGGCGATGATCATATCCTTCTTGCGATCGACGATGTAGAAGTAGCCGTCTGCGTCGGTCCGGGCGATATCGCCGGTGCGGAACCAGCCGTCCGCGCTCAGGCACTCGGCGGTCTCCTCCGGGCGCTCCCAGTAGCCTTTCATCACCTGCGGGCCGCGCACGCACAGCTCGCCCTCGGCGTCGGCGCCGAGTGGGATCGGCGCGCCGGTCTCGATGTCGACCAGCCGGGCCTCGACGTCCGTCACCGGGACGCCGATCGAGCCGGGCTTGCGCAGCCCATAGATCGGGTTGGCGTGGGTCAGCGGCGAGGTCTCGGTCAGGCCGTAGCCCTCGACCAGCCGGCCGCCGGTGATCTCGCCGAAGCGCTCCTGGACCTCCATCGGCAGCGGCGCGGCCGCGCTCAGGCAGGCGCGCACGCAGGTCAGATCGTACTTGGCGACGTCGGGGTGGTTGATCACGCCGATGTACATGGCCGGCACGCCCGGGAAGATCGTCGCGCGCTCGCGCTGGATCACGCTCATGACATACTCGATCGGCCGCGGGTTCGGCACGACGATCATGTTGGATGCCAGCGAGACCGAGAGGATCATGCCCACGGTCATCCCATACACGTGGAAGAACGGGATCGCGCACATCATCCGCTCGCCGCCGCGCTGCTTGTCGACCAGCCATGCCTCGGCCTGCAGCGTGTTCGACACCAGGTTGCGGTGCGTGAGCATCGCGGCCTTGGGCACGCCGGTCGTGCCGCCGGTGTACTGGAACAGCGCGACGTCGTCGGGCGAGCGCTGCACCTGGGGCGGCGCGGCCGGGTAGCGCGCCAGCAGGTCGGCGAAGCGGAAGGTGGTGGCGTCGGGCACCACGTCGACCCAGTCGGCCTCGCGGCGCTGGGCGCGGCGCACGAGCGCGCTGGCCGGGAAGCGCAGCGGGTCGTCGATCGTGGTCACGATCACGCGCTTGAGCTGCGGCAGGTTGGCCTGGACTTTGCGCAGGCGCGGGAGGAACAGGTTCAGCAGCACGATCGTCTCGGCGCCGCTGTCGGCGACCTGGTGCTGGATCTCGGGCGCGGTGTAGGTCGGGTTGGTATTGACGACAATCGCGCCCAGGCGCATCGCGGCGAAGAAGGCGACCACGAACTGCGGCGAGTTCGGCAGCATCACCGCGACGCGGTCGCCCTTGCGGACGCCCATGTCGGCCAGGGCGGTGGCGAAGCGATCGACCTGATCGCGCAGATGGCGGTAGTCGAGTGTCCCGCCGATCCTGATCTTGTCGCCCAGCAGGTACCTCAGCACAAATGTGATCGCCGTGCGATCGGGGTAGTCGCGCACGGCCTCGTCCAGGAACTGATCCAGCAGCTTGTCCGGGTAGGTGAGGGTCAGCGGGGTGCGGGGATCGTAGAACTGCAACCAGGGATGCTCCATAGCGGTCCTCCTTGAGCGCAGTGGAGCGGCCCCGCCGAGCAGCGTCGAAAGGTGACGGGCGGCGGGCTCCGGTCGCTCATTGGCGAGTGCCAGGCGACAGGTTATCGCTTCCGCGTAGCCACGGTCGTAAGGATCTGCCGCAGCTCTAATGCTATCACGCGGCGGGGGGATAGTCGTGAAGGTTTGTTTACACTTCGCGGGAAAGCCGCAACTGCTAGCTACGCGCGCGGCGCCGCAGCGCCAGGCCGGCGACCAGCAGAATAAGGCCAAGCAGCGCCAGCGTCGGGGCGGGGCCGCGATCGGCAGGCTCGGCGGTGCGGGGCAGCTGGGGCGGCACCGGCACTGGCGGCAGCGGGAGATCGACCAGCACGACGCGGAACTCAGCTATGGCGACGTTGTTGCCCGGGTTGTCGGATGCGCTGCTGGTCGTGAGCACGGCCGTGTTGAAGCCGACCAGCGGCGCGGGCGCCAGCTCGTTGATGCGCGTGCGGATGCGGATCGTGATGATCTCGCCGGGCTCGACCGTCCCAATCTTGACCGTCACGGTGTGCCCTGATACCGAGACGACGCCGCGATCGGCGCTGACGCCGAGGATATCCAGGTACACGGGCAGCGTGTCGTTGACGACGACATTCACGGCGGGCAGGGAGCCTCGGTTGCCCACCGTGATGACGAACAGCAGCTCGTCGCCGATCCGGCCCACGCCAGGGTAGACCGCTTTGTTGACGTACGGGTCAGCGCCGCCGGTGTCGGGCGGCGGAGTGCGCGCGATCGGCGTCGCGGTCGGCGTCCTGACTCTGGTCGGGGAGGGTGTGCTCGTCGGCGTGCAGGGCGTGGTCGGCGGGCAATCGAGTCCTCCTGGCGTTGGGAATGGCGTGCTCGTCGGCGTTGCGCTCGTTGTGGGCGTATTGCTGGGTGTCGCCGTCACGGTTGGCGTATAGGTCGGCGTGGGCGTGTCGCTTGGCGTGGGCGTGTCGCTCGGCGTCGGGGTATCGCGTGGGCGTGTCGCTCGGCGTCGGGGTATCGGTCGGCGTATTGCTTGGCGTGGGCGTGTCGCTCGGCGTCGGGGTATCGCTCGGCGTGGGCGTGTCGCTCGGCGTCGGCGTGTACGTTGGTGTGTTGCTGGGTGTAGGCGTATTGCTGGGCGTGGGCGTATTGCTCGGCGTCGGCGTATCGCTCGGCGTCGGCGTGTATGTTGGTGTGTTGCTGGGCGTAGGCGTGTCGCTTGGCGTGGGCGTATTGCTGGGCGTGGGCGTATCGCTCGGCGTGGGTGTATCACTCGGCGTCGGCGTCTTTGTCGGCGTGCGGGTGGGCGTGCGCGTACGGGTTGGTGTACTGGTCGCCCGAGGCGTGCGGGTTGGAGTGCGGGTGGGCGTGCGCGTGCGGGTCGGCGTGCTGCTCGGCCGAGGCGTCCTCGTCGGGGAGCGGGTCGACGTAACGGTCGGGCCACCAGGCGTCACCGTCTCGGTTGGCGTGCCGTTCGGCGTCACCGTCTCGGTCGGTGTATCGCTGGGCGTCGCGGTCTCTTCGGGCGTCTCGCTGGGCGTCGCGGTCTCTTCGGGCGTCTCGCTGGGCGTCGTATCACTGGGCGTGGGCGTCTCGCTGGGCGTCGGGGTATCGGTCGGCGTCGCGGTAGGCGTGCGGGTGTTGCTGGGCGTGGGCGTCTCGCTGGGCGTGGGCGTCTCGCTGGGCGTGGGCGTCTCGCTGGGCGTCGCGGTGGGCGTGCGGGTGTTGCTGGGTGTGGGTGTATCGCTGGGCGTGGGCGTCTCGCTCGGCGTCGGGGTATCGGTGGGCGTGGCGGTAGGCGTGCGGGTGTTGCTGGGTGTGGGCGTCTCGCTGGGCGTGGGCGTATCACTGGGCGTGGGCGTCTCGCTGGGCGTGGGCGTCTCGCTGGGCGTGGCGGTAGGCGTGCGGGTGTTGCTGGGTGTGGGCGTCTCGCTGGGCGTGGGCGTCTCGCTGGGTGTGGGCGTCTCGCTGGGCGTCGTGGTGGGCGTGCGGGTATTGCTGGGCGTGGGCGTATCGTTCGGCGTGGGCGTATCACTCGGCGTGTTCGTCGGCGTTGCAGTAGGAGTATCGGTCGGCGTGTTCGTCGGGGTATCGGTTGGCGTGGCCGTGGGCGTGTCGGTCGGCGTGCTGGTCGACGTCGCCGTGGGCGTGCTAGTCGGCGTATTGGTGGGCGTGTTCGTCGGGGTATCAGTTGGCGTATTGGTGGGCGTCGGGGTATTAGTTGGCGTATTGGTCGGTGTATTGGTGGGCGTGTTTGTCGGCGTCTCGGTCGGTGTGGGTGTATCAGTCGGCGTCGCCGTAGGCGTATCAGTCGGGGTATTGGTCGGCGTGGCCGTGGGCGTGTTTGTCGGGGTATCAGTTGGCGTGTTTGTCGGCGTGTCGGTCGGTGTGGGTGTATCAGTCGCCGTGGGCGTGTCGGTCGGCGTGCTGGTCGACGTCGCCGTGGGTGTATTGGTCGGCGTATTGGTGGGCGTGTTCGTCGGGGTATCAGTTGGCGTATTGGTGGGCGTATAGGTAGGCGTGCTGGTCGACGTCGCCGTGGGCGTATTGGTCGGCGTGCTGGTGGGCGTGTCGGTCGGCGTGCTGGTCGACGTCGCCGTGGGCGTGCTAGTCGGCGTATTGGTGGGCGTGTTCGTCGGGGTATCAGTTGGCGTATTGGTGGGCGTATAGGTAGGCGTGCTGGTCGACGTCGCCGTGGGCGTGTTGGTCGGCGTCGCCGTAGGCGTGTTTGTCGGCGTGCTGGTGGGTGTATCCGTGGGCGTGTTTGTAGGTGTGTTCGTCGGGGTATCAGTTGGCGTGTTCGTCGGCGTGTCGGTCGGCGTATTGGTGGGCGTGTTCGTCGGGGTATTGGTCGGCGTGGCCGTGGGCGTGTTTGTCGGCGTGCTGGTGGGTGTATCCGTGGGCGTGTTTGTAGGTGTGTTCGTCGGGGTATCAGTTGGCGTGTTTGTCGGCGTGTCGGTCGGTGTGGGTGTATCAGTCGCCGTGGGCGTATCGGTCGGCGTATTGGTGGGCGTGTGGGCGTGTCGGGGTATTGGTCGGCGTGGCCGTGGGCGTGTTTGTCGGCGTGCTGGTGGGTGTATCCGTGGGCGTGTTTGTAGGTGTGTTCGTCGGGGTATCAGTTGGCGTGTTTGTCGGCGTGCTGGTGGGTGTATCCGTAGGTGTGTTCGTCGGCGTGTTTGTCGGGGTATCGGTTGGCGTGTTTGTCGGCGTGTTTGGTCGGTGTGGGTGTTTCAGTCGGCGTCGCCGTGGGTGTGTTCGTCGGCGTATCTGGTCGGCGTGTTGGTGGGCGTGTTGGTCGGGGTGTTGGTCGGCGTGTCTTTGGGCGTGTTTGTCGGCGTGCTGGTGGGTGTATCCGTGGGCGTGTTTGTAGGTGTGTTCGTCGGGGTATCAGTTGGCGTGTTTGTCGGCGTGCTGGTGGGTGTATCCGTAGGTGTGTTCGTCGGCGTGTCGGTCGGGGTATTGGTCGGCGTGGCCGTGGGCGTGTTTGTCGGCGTGTTTGTCGGCGTGCTGGTGGGTGTATCCGTGGGCGTGTTTGTCGGCGTGCTGGTGGGCGTGTCGGTCGGCGTGCTGGTCGGCGTCGCCGTGGGTGTGCTGGTCGGCGTTGCCGTGGGCGTGTTGGTCGGCGTGTTCGTCGGTGTATCGGTCGGCGTGGCCGTGGGCGTGTCGGTGGGCGTGTTGGTCGGCGTGGGCGTGTTTGTCGGCGTGCTAGTGGGTGTATCGGTAGGCGTGTTTGTCGGCGTATTGGTCGGCGTGTTCGTCGGGGTATCAGTCGGCGTCGGCGTGGGCGTGTCAGTCGGCGTATTAGTAGGCGTGTTTGTAGGCGTATTGGTCGGCGTGGGTGTGTCAGTCGGCGTCGCTGTCGGTGTGTCGGTGGGCGTGGGTGTATCAGTTGGCGTGTTCGTAGGCGTATTGGTGGGCGTGTCGGTCGGGGTATTGGTCGGCGTCGCCGTAGGTGTGTTCGTCGGCGTGTCGGTCGGCGTATTGGTGGGCGTGTTCGTCGGGGTATTGGTCGGCGTGGCCGTGGGCGTGTTTGTCGGCGTGTTTGTCGGCGTGCTGGTGGGTGTATCCGTGGGCGTGTTTGTAGGTGTGTTCGTCGGGGTATCAGTTGGCGTGTTTGTCGGCGTGCTGGTGGGTGTATCCGTAGGTGTGTTCGTCGGCGTGTTCGTCGGGGTATCAGTTGGCGTGTTTGTCGGCGTGTCGGTCGGTGTGGGTGTATCAGTCGGCGTCGCCGTAGGTGTGTTTGTCGGCGTGCTGGTGGGTGTATCAGTCGGCGTATCGGTGGGCGTATCGGTCGGCGTATTGGTGGGCGTGTCGGTCGGGGTATTGGTCGGCGTGGCCGTGGGCGTGTTGGTCGGCGTGTTCGTCGGGGTATCAGTAGGCGTGTTTGTCGGCGTGCTGGTGGGTGTATTGGTGGGCGTGTCAGTCGGCGTGGGTGTGTCGGTCGGCGTCGCCGTAGGTGTGCTAGTCGGCGTGGCCGTGGGCGTGTTTGTCGGCGTGTTCGTAGGTGTATCGGTCGGCGTGGCCGTGGGCGTATCGGTGGGCGTGTTGGTCGGCGTGGGCGTGTTTGTCGGCGTGCTAGTGGGTGTATCGGTAGGCGTGTTTGTCGGCGTATTGGTCGGCGTGTTCGTCGGGGTATCGGTCGGCGTGGCCGTGGGCGTATCGGTGGGCGTGTTGGTAGGCGTGTTCGTAGGTGTATCGGTCGGCGTGGGTGTGTCAGTCGGCGTTGCTGTCGGTGTGTCGGTGGGCGTGGGTGTATCAGTTGGCGTGTTCGTAGGCGTATTGGTGGGCGTGTCGGTCGGGGTATTGGTCGGCGTCGCCGTGGGCGTGTTTGTCGGCGTGTTCGTCGGCGTCGCCGTAGGTGTGTCGGTCGGGGTATTGGTCGGCGTGGCCGTGGGCGTGTTTGTCGGCGTGTTTGTCGGCGTGCTGGTGGGTGTATTGGTGGGCGTGTCGGTCGGCGTGGGTGTGTCGGTCGGCGTCGCCGTAGGTGTGCTAGTCGGCGTGGCCGTGGGCGTGTTTGTCGGCGTGTTCGTAGGTGTATCGGTCGGCGTGGCCGTGGGGTATGGTGGGCGTGTTGGTCGGCGTGTTGGGGGTATTGGTCGGCGTGGCTGGTGTTGTGGTCGGGTCTGTGGTGTTGGTGGGCGTGTCGGTCGGCGTGGGTGTGTCGGTCGGCGTGTTGTGCTAGTCGGCGTGGCCGTGGGCGTGTTTGTCGGCGTGTTCGTAGGTGTATCGGTCGGCGTGGCCGTGGGCGTATCGGTGGGCGTGTTGGTCGGCGTGTTCGTAGGTGTATCGGTCGGCGTCGCCGTGGGCGTGTCGGTCGGCGTGGGTGTATCGGTCGGCGTCGCCGTGGGCGTGTCGGTGGGCGTGGGTGTGTCAGTCGGCGTCGCCGTCGGTGTGTCAGTTGGCGTGCTGGTCGACGTCGCCGTGGGCGTGTCGGTCGGCGTCGGGGTATCGGTCGGCGTCGCCGTCGGCGTGTGGGTCGGCGTGGGTGTATCGGTCGGCGTCGCCGTGGGCGTGTCGGTGGGCGTGGGTGTGTCAGTCGGCGTCGCCGTAGGTGTGTCAGTTGGCGTATTAGTAGGCGTGTTCGTAGGCGTGTCGGTGGGCGTGGGTGTATCGGTCGGCGTGTTCGTCGGGGTATCAGTTGGCGTGTTTGTCGGCGTGCTGGTGGGTGTGGGTGTATCAGTCGGCGTGTGGGTCGGCGTGGGTGTATCGGTCGGCGTCGCCGTCGGTGTGTCAGTTGGCGTATTAGTAGGCGTGTTCGTAGGTGTGTCGGTGGGCGTGGGTGTATCGGTCGGCGTCGCCGTCGGCGTGTCGGTGGCCGTGGGCGTGTCGGTCGGCGTGGGTGTATCAGTTGGCGTCGCCGTAGGTGTGTCAGTCGGCGTGGGCGTATTGGTCGGCGTGTCAGTCGGCGTGGGTGTATTCGTTGGCGTGGCCGTGGGCGTGGGTGTATTCGTCGGCGTGCTGGTTGGCGTGCGCGTATTGCTGGGCGTCGGTGTGCTGGTGGGCGTGCGCGTATTGGTCGGCGTGCGCGTTGGTGTGGGTGTGTAGCACAGCGGGTTGTTGTTGCCCGCATTCACGGTCAGCTGCAAGTCGCCCAGCTTCCAGACCAGCGCGGTGTTCTCGGTCACGGTGAAGACGGCTTGCCAATACCCTGGCTGGAAAACCGATGGCTGGCCGCGGACGGGCGGGTTCGGCGTGAAGTAGTTGTCCGGGTTGCGGCCGCCGGCCGGCATGGTTATCGGGTAGGGGTTGGGGTTGAAGTAGCTGAAACGAACAGTAATGCTGCCGTCTTCGTTGTAGATCACACAATCCAATAACGGGACGACCGGCCCGGGCGTCGGCGTCGGGGTGATGCTGGGCGTCGGGGTGATGCTGGGCGTCGGGGTGATGCTGGGCGTCGGGGTGATGCTGGGCGTCGGCGTATTGGTGGGGGTACGCGTGGGGGTGCGCGTGGGCGTATCAGTCGCCGTCGCGGTGGACGTGTTGGTCGCCGTCGCGGTGGACGTGTTGGTCGCCGTCGCGGTGGACGTCTCGGTCGGCGTGAGCGTCTCGGTCGGCGTGAGCGTCTCGGTCGGCGTGAGCGTCTCGGTTGGGGTCTCGGTCGGGGTCTCGGTTGGGTTGTCATCTGGCCCGGCGTTTCTGATCGCAGTCACGTGGGCGATGCTGACAGGCGTGGCGACGTCCGGGCCGCTCGTGGCAGTCGCGACGCGGCTGCGCAGAGGCGTGCTGGTCTGGCCTATCCTCACCGGCGCCGGTGTGCCGGTCGGCGCGATAGCGCTGGGCTTGGCCGGTTTGCTGGTCGGTATGGCTGTGGCGTTCGAATCGGCGGTTGGGCGCGGCCGGCGCGGCATATCGGGCGTCGTGAACGGCCTGGGGCTTGCGGGCGCGGGAGCTGGCGCGAGGATCGGCGTTTTCTGAGAAGCAGCAAACGTCGCTCCCTCTCCGCTCCAGAAAACGGAGAGGAGCAGGAACAGGCCAGCTGCCAGCGGACCTATCTTGGCGAGCGTCCAGCGCATGTCTGTCGCTGTTCTCTACATTGAAGAGTAGAATGCGGGCCTGAATGACGCGCTGCCCCGTAAAAGCGCCCTATATGCTCCAGGAATCGCCTGCGGCGTTGCGCAGAACGATTGAGCTGTTCGAGTGCGGCGCCACAAAAGACTTGTGCGATCGAGGCGCGATTAACCAATGGCCGACATGCCATGTCGCGAGGCGCGACCTTTTGCGCGCCCCCTCACCCCAGGTTGGCAGCGAAAAGACACGCTCACGGCCCTGCCGCCGTCGCGAATATGCCCGAGCGATCTACTTAGACCACTCCGCAATAGTTAAGACTTTTAAACCCCTCGTCGTGGAGAGGGCGCCCCGGTGACTATCAGTTGTCCAGCTTTTCTTGGGATTGCGGCGATTATATCACGAAGGCTAGCACTACGTCTAGTGGTAATTTCGTAATCAATGATCCATGATCCATATTGGAGAGTGAAGAGATCTTCACGGCTCCAGATCCATCCCTTTTCGCGCACCTCGGCGCCGCCGCGCTATAGTGGATGTGATCGGCAGTGTCGCCGATCGCTGGGCATTAAAGGAGACGATGATGTACCGCACGATTATGGTGCCGCTCGACGGCTCGTCGTTCGGCGAATATGCGCTACCTCTGGCGCTCGGCATCGCGCGGCGAACCAACGCGCGGATCGAGCTCGTCCACGCCTGTAGGCCGCCCGCGCTCGACTCTTTCAACGGCGGTGCGCCGGCCGTTCAGCCGCCAAAGCCGGAGCGCGAGCGCGTGGCAAGCTATCTCAACCAGCTGGCCGAGTGCCTCTCGGAGCGCTGGGATGTGTCGATCGACACTGCTGTGCTGGAAGGGCCGGCCGCCGACGCGCTGTACAGCCACGCGCTGGCCGCCGCCGTCGACCTGGTGGTCATGACCACGCACGGCTACGGACCGCTGTCGCGCGTCTGGATGGGCAGCGTCGCCGACAAGCTGATGCGCCGCCTGCCGATGCCGGCGCTGCTGGTGCGGCCGCACGAGCAGGCGCTCGACATGCTCGAGGGCGTGCACGAGCAGGCCTTCGAGCACGTGCTGATCCCGCTCGATGGCTCGGCGCTGTCCGAGGAGATCCTGGAGCCGGCGATGGCGCTCGGCGAGCCGATGGGCGCCGAGTACACGCTGATCCAGGCGATCGACCCGCCGATGCTCGGCTACGCGCCGGCGGCGCAGGTGGCCGGGGTGGACGAGCAGGTGCTGGAGCAGTGGCGCGCCGAGGCGCAGGCCTACCTTGAGCGGGTCGCGGGGCGCATGCGGGCGCGCGGCCTGCTCGTGCGGACGAGCGTGCTGTATGCCCCGCCGGCGGTCGCGATCCTCGACTACGCCCGCGAGCACGCGATCGACCTGATCGCCATGTCCACGCATGGGCGCGGCGGGGTGGCGCGCATGCTGCTGGGCAGCGTGGCCGACAAGGTCGTGCGCGGCGCGGGCTGCCCGGTGCTGATCCAGCCGCCCCACGGCGAGTCCGCACACATGACCGCCAGCGCGAAGTACGCCGCCGAAGATAGCGATGGGTAGCCTAGAGTTACCTCCCTCTCCCCCCTACCCCCTCGTCCAGCGGCAGAGGGGGAGGGGGTGAGGGTAAACAGCGCGCTACTGCGCGATCTCCTCGACGATCAGCCGGGCCATCAGGTCGGCCTGGTTCAGCGCCACGTCCACACCCATCTCGGGCGTGCAGATCCAGGCATTCTTTGGATTGCTCACGCGGGCGATCGTGCGCGGCACGCCGAACGCGAAGCGCGACAGGCTGGTGACCACGATGTTCGTCTCGTCCGCGCCGGTCACGGCCGCGACGACGTCGGCCTGGTGGACGCTGGCCGACTCGAGCACCAGCGGATCGGTGCCGTTGCCGTGTACCACCGCCGCGGCCGGCAGCTCGCGCCGCAGCCGCGGCAGCACCTCGGCGCGCGAATCGATCACCGTCACGCGCTGCCCGCCCGCAAGCAGCAGCGCGGCAAGCGCGACTCCCACCTTCCCCCCGCCAACGATCAGCACGTTCATCGCCATCTCCTCACGCCAGCCCGAGCGCCTGCTTGAGCCGGTCGATCGCGCTCGCCAGCACGGCCATATGAACCAGGTCGCCCTCCTGGAAGGCCGCGCCCGGCATCGGCAGGAAGGTGTGGCCCGCGCGGCTGATCGCCACTACCTGGACCTCGCCGGGGGTCGCCAGCGCGTCGATCGGCCGGCCGTCCAGCAGGTGCGAGATCTCGGCCTCCACGATGTCCACCTCGCCGCTGCCCAGGCTGCTGATCGCGTCCAGCCGCGAGTAGCAGAGCAGCTCGGTGATGCGGTTGATGCCCCACGCGGTGGTCGAGATCGTCTGGATGCCGAGCCGGCGGTAGATCTCGGCCTTGCGCGGGTCGTACAGGCGCGCGACCACGCGCGGCACGCGGAACACCAGGCGCGCCAGCCGCGCCGCGACCACGTTCGCATCGTCGCTGGCGGTCACGGCCGCAAGCCCGTCGGCCCGCTCGATGCCCGCCTGCAGCAGCACGTCGCGGTCGAACCCGACGCCGACGATCGTGCGGCCCTTGAAGGCCGGCCCCAGCCGCTCGAAGGCCTCCGCGGCCGCGTCGACCACGGTCACCGCGTGGCCGCGCAGCGCCAGGGCCTGGGCCAGCCCGGCGCCCATCCGCCCGCAGCCGATCACAATCATTCGCATTGCTTCACCTCCGGCGAAGGGCCAAGGACCAATAACCAAAGACCAACGACCAGGGACCAACGACCAACGTCTTCGTCGTTCGTCATTCGTCATTCGTCGTTCGTCGTTCGTCGTTCGTCATTCGTCGTTCGTCGTTCGTCATTCGTCGTTCGTCGCCCGTAGCAGCGCCTTGCGCAGCTCGTCGGCCAGCAGCAGCGTGGGCGCGCAGGCCAGCAGCAGCAGCCAGCTGATCGCCGGGAGCGCGGCGGTGCCGAAGACCCACTGGAAGAACGGAACATAGACGATCGCCGCGACCAGGATCAGCTCGCTCGCGATGCCCAGCCAGACCAGCCGGTTGGCGCCCCAGCCGACGCGAAAGGCCGACACGCGCTCGGTGCGATGGGCGAACAGGTTGCCGATCTGGGTCGCGACGACCGCCGCCAGGGTCATGGCCGTGGCCGAGCGGTAGAGCTGCCCGTCGGCCGGCAGGTCGAGCCAGCGGCCCCAGTATCCGCCGGTCCAGTAGACGAAGTAGAACGCCAGCATGGCGACCAGGCTCTGGATCAGGCCCAGGTAGAGCAGCGAGCGGAACAGCAGCGGCCGGCCGATCACGTGCTCGGCGCGGTCGCGCGGCGGCCGATCCATCACGCCCAGCTCGGGCGGCTCGACGCCGAGCGCCAGCGCCGGGACCATGTCGGTGCCCAGGTCGATCGAGAGAATCTGCATGACGCTGAGCGCCAGCGGGATGCGCCCGCCGCTGAACGCGAACAGCACGAACGGCACCGCCTCCGGCGCGTTGCTGGTGAAGATGTACGAGATGAACTTCTTGATGTTGGCGTAGACCGCGCGCCCCTCCTCGACCGCGCTGACGATCGACGCGAAGTTGTCGTCGGTCAGGATCATGTCGGCAGCCTCTTTCGCCACGTCGGTGCCGGCCAGCCCCATCGCCACGCCGATGTCGGCCTTCTTCAGCGCGGGCGCGTCGTTCACCCCGTCGCCCGTGACGGCCACGATCTCGCCTAGCTCCTGCAGCGCGCGCACGACCCGCAGCTTGTGCTCGGGCGCGACGCGCGCGAAGATGACCTCGCCGGCCAGGGCGGCCTTGAGCGCGTCGTCGTCGAGCTCCTCCAGGTCGCCGCCCGTCAGCACGCGCGGCGACGGGCCGCGCAGGATGCCGATCCGGCGCGCGATGCTCTCGGCGGTCAGCCCGTAGTCGCCGGTGATCATGACAATCCTGATCCCGGCGCGGTGGCACTGCGCGACCGCCGCGGCGACCTCGGCGCGCGGCGGGTCGAGCAGCGCGGTCAGGCCGAGGAAGATCAGATCGCGCTCCACGTCCTCCGCCTTGAGATCCGGGAGCTGGGGCGACGCGCCGTCCAGCGATCGATATGCCACGCCCAGCACGCGCAGGCCGGCGCGGGCGTACTCGTCGTTGGCGGCGGCGACCTGCGCACGCAGCTGCTCGGTCAGCGGCACGGGCTGCCCGCCGATCTGGACCGTGGCGCACAGCGCCAGGATCTCTTTTGGCGCGCCCTTCACGTAGGCCACGAGTTCTGAGTTTTGAGTTTTGAGTTTTGAGTGCTGCACGCGAAGTGCTCTCTCTTTCGAGCTCAGCACTGAGAACTCAGCACTCAAAACTCGCCGGTGGATCGTGCTCATCCGCTTGCGGCGCGAGTCGAACGGCAGCTCGCGAACGCGCGGCGCGCGGCGCTCCTCCTCGGCCAGGTCGAGACCGGCCTTGCCCGCTGCCACCAGCAGCGCCGCCTCGGTCGGGTCACCCAGGATGCTCCAGCGCGGCGAGTCGCCGTTGGGCGGCAGCAGCCGCGCGTCGTTGCACAGGCCAGCCGCGCGCAGCAGCGCGCCCAGGTCGTCGTCCAGCGGCGCCCGCAGCGGCCGGTCCGCCTCGAGGATCTGCCCCTCGGGCGCGTAGCCGCCGCCGCTGACGGTCAGGCGCCGCCCGGCGACCCACAGCTCGCGCACGGTCATCTCGTTCTGGGTCAGCGTGCCGGTCTTGTCGGTGCAGATCACCGTGGTGCAGCCGAGCGTCTCCACCGCCGAGAGCCGCTTGACCAGCGCGTGGCGGCGGGCCATGCGCTGGACGCCCATCGCGAGCGCCAGCGTGACGGTCGGCACCATACCCTCGGGCACGAACGCGACGATCATCCCCATGGCGAAGATGAAGCTGTCGGCCAGGTTCACGCCGGCCAGGGCGATCGACAGCGCGAAGAACAGCAGCCCGATCCCGACCGCCAGCAGCGTGACCGTGCGGGTGACGTGCGCCAGCTCCTGCTGCAGCGGGCTCGGCGCCTCGCCGATCGTCTGCGTCAGCTGGGCGATGCCGCCGAAGGCCGTCTCCATGCCGGTCGCGAAGACCACCGCCTTGCCGGTGCCGGCGACGACGCTGGTCCCGGCGAAGATCAGGTTGGGCACCTCGGCGCGGGCGCCCACGCTGGCCGGGGCGGCGTCGCCGGTCTTGCGCACCGGGTACGACTCGCCGGTGAGCGGCGACTGATCGACCCGCAGCTCGGCCGTCTGGACCAGCCGCGCGTCGGCCGAGACGTGCTCGCCTTCGGCCAGCAGCAGCACGTCGCCGGGCACCAGCTGCTCGGCCAGCACGCGCCGCTCCTCGCCGTCGCGCAGCACACGCGCGTAGCTGGGCAGCATGCGGCGGAGCGCGGCGGTCGCCTGCTCGGCCTTGTACTCCTGCCAGAAGCTGAAGGCCCCGTTGATCAGGTTGACTGCCCAGATCGCGACGCCCAGCTGGGGCATCTGGGCCAGGAAGCCGATCAGCCCGCCGGCCCACAGTAGCAGCGCCATCAGGTGCGTGAAGTTGGCCAGCAGCCTGACGGCCAGCGGGGTGCGGCGGATCTCGCTGAGCGTGTTGGGGCCGAAGCGCGCCAGGCGCGCCGCGGCCTCGCCCTCGGCGATGCCCTGCGGCTGGGTCTGCAGGTCCGAGTACACGTGCGCGGCAGGCAGCGTGTGGATGGTGGCGCAGATCGCGCGGTGCCGCGCTATGGCGTTCGAGTCGGTCATATGATGCCGTCGGGAAGCTGCGGCGAGAGGTGTGGGCTGGGCTCTGGAGCGTAGGGAAGTGATATCCGTCGATCAGCAGCGTAGCACAGACATGCCGCTTGGCGTGAAAAGAAGCCAACACTGCCCGGGAGCATCGTGCAACAGTGTTGCGAGGCGACAACCTTAGGTTGTTGTGCCTCTCCACTATGCGCTGCCGCGATGCGTTATACTGATTACGCGAACGGAGAACGCTCGCGTGGACCACACAACCACATTTATATGGTCGCTGGTGTCTCTCCTCGCCGGCGCCATTGGCGGCGTACCACTAGGCCGCCTGACGGCCCCAGGTTCGGCTCCCTCACCTGACCTGGGGCCTCACTTTGCCCAGCGATCCGTGTGGCTTCGCTTCCTCTGCCCCCTTCGGGTGCGGGGTTTTTGAGCGTTGCTTGTTCCGGGGCGCTGCGCCCCCGGCCCGGCCACCTTGTCACCTTGTCACCTTATCAGCTTGTCAGCTTGTCAGCTTGTCAGCTTGTCAGCTTTTCTCCGGGGCGCTGCGCCCCCGGCCCGGCCACCTTGTCACCTTGTCACCTTGTCAGCTTATCAGCTTGTCAGCTTGTCAGCTTGTCAGCTTTTCTTCGGGGCGCTGCGCCCCCGGCCCCCCGCCTGGGGGAACCCGCGCCGGTTCCCCCAGCCCCCCTCCGGCAAAAGATGTCGTCTCAGTTGCAATGATTGTGGCGCATGCCTATCAACACTCCTACCAGGTGGGTTGTGACCCGCCGCGCGGGCATGCGCATCAGGCACTGAAGCTGAGGTGGCATTCTTTTGGGGTCCAGGGGCGCAAGCCCCGGCCGGGGGGGCGGCGGGGGTGCGGGGGGCGCGCAGCCCCCCGGCAGCGGTGTGGGCGGGAGAACGCCCGCGGGGCCGCGGGGGCGGGCCGCCCCGCCAGCGGCGAGACGGCCCGCCGTCGTGAACAGATCTTCCCAGCCTGGGAATATTTCTTCTCGCCACAGACCGCGGCGCGGACATAAGATAGACAAGGATGCATAATTGAGATCACCATATAGGAATCACGACAATGAACCGAGTTGATCTGCGGAAGGAGCTGAAGCAGCTCTACAGCCCCTCGACCAAAGAGCCGTCGATCGTCGAGATCCCGGAGCTGCAGTTCGTGATGGTCGATGGCGCCGGCAACCCGAACACCGCGCCAGAGTTCGCCGAGGCGGTCGAGGCGCTGTACTCGGTCTCGTACGCGATCAAGTTTATGCTCAAGAAGGGCCCCGCCGCGCTTGACGTCGCCGTGATGCCGCTGGAGGGCCTGTGGTGGTCCAGCGATATGGCGCTCTTCTCGGCGCTGGACAAGGACTCGTGGAAGTGGACTGTGATGATTGCCCAGCCCGACGTGGTGAGCCAGGCGCTGTTCGAGGAGGCGTTGGCCCAGACCAGGAAGAAGAAGCTGCTCGTCACGCTCGCCAGGTTGCGCCTGGAGCGCTACTGCGAGGGGCCGGCCGCGCAGATTATGTATCTGGGCCCCTACGCCGACGAAGGGCCGACGATCGCGCGCCTGCACCAGTTCATCGAGGAGCAGGGCTACGCGCGGCAAGGTAAGCATCACGAGATCTACCTGGGCGACCCGCGGCGCGCGGCCCCCGAGAAGATGAGGACGGTGATCCGGCAGCCGATCGCCGCGCGCGAGAGCCAGCTGTGAGACGTTAGCTCATTCGACACGATCCGCCGCACGAATGTGACAAGGGTAAGGCCAGATGGTTCGAGACCTGCACGGTTCTGAGCAGACCCAGGGCCGGCGGCCGGCGCGGCGTTGGCGCGCTCTGAAGCTCGCCGGTGCCCTCCTGCTCGTGCTGCTTGCCGCGCTGGTGGCGCTTTCGGGGTTGAGCAACCTGTTTCTGCCGACCGGCCCCGCGGCGCTCGACCGGCTCGACCCGCTGGATAAGGCCCGGCTGTCCGAGGCGCGGCACGCCGAGCGCGTGCTGGGCGACGTCGTGTGGCCGGGCTTTGGGGATTCCGACATCCCGCTCAGCGTGTGGAACCACGACTACGCCTTCCTGGTGGGCTACCCTGCGCCACCGGCCGACTGGTCGGCGGTCGCGGGCGACGACTTCGAGCGGCAGACCTACTATCGCCAGCCCGCGCGCGACCCGCAGAACTTCGCGATCCAGGTGGGCGGGTGGCGGGTGGCCAGCATGGCCACCAAGTGGGAGACCGACAGCTTCCTGATCGCGCAGTTCCGCAAGATGATGCCCGGGCCGCTCAAGCCGATCTTCCCGTACCGGCTGCTGATCCAGCCGAGCGAGGTGCAGATCACAGGCGTGCTGCACGAGGCCTTTCACGTGTTCGAGGCCGAGCGCGCGCCGGCACGCTTCGCCGACGCCGAGCGCGCCTACCCGGACTCGTCGCGCTACTGGGCGGCCGACCCAGCGATGCGCGAGGCCTGGCAGGCCGAGATCGACCTGCTCGACCGGGCGGTGCGCGCGCAGACCAATGCCGAGGCGGCGCAGCTCGCCCGCCAGTTTCTGGCCCAGCGCGCCCAGCGTCGCGACCAGCAGCGGCTCGAGCCCGCGCTGGTGAGCTACGAGCGCCGGTACGAGTGGCTGGAGGGGCTCGCGAAGTATGTCGAGCTGGAGATCTGGGAGCAGGCGGCGGCCATGCCGGGCTACACGGCCGTGCCCGACCTGGCGGCAGATCCCGACTTTAAAGGGTACGCGACCTTCCAGTCGCGCTGGTCGCAGGAGCTTGGCCAGATGCGTCGCCAGGCCGCCAGCGAGGGCGACACGCGCTTCTACTACACCGGCATGGCCCAGGCCACGCTGCTCGACCGGCTGCTGCCCGGCTGGAAGGCGCGGATCTTCGGCGAGGGCGCCTGGCCGGAGACGCTGCTGGCGGAGGCGGCCCGGGCGCGCTGAGGGCTCGTGTCAGTAGTCAGTAGTCAGTAGTCAGTATAGCGAGAGCATGCCAGAGCCATACCTGCACACATATGCCCGAATGACGGAGCGGTAATGTGCCCGATTAACCCACCCCTGTCAGGGTGTCGTAATTACTGATGGGCGCCAGGGTTGCGGCGGAGCCGCAACGCTGGCACATGAAAAGAATACCCCTCTCCGGTGGGGACGGGAGAGGGGGGCAGGGGGGCGAGGGCACGCGGCGCATCAGCAGGATAAGGAGGCAAGGTACAAAGGTCCTGCCAAGGGCAGGAACATCGGAGGTGTGCCGGCGGCGGCCAGCGGCGGTCACCGGCAAGGAGTGAGTCATGAACCTGTCTCGTAATGTGAAGCGCCGGTGGCTGCTGGTCATGGTCGCCATCGTGGCGCTGATCGGCCTGTTCGCCACCGCGCCGGCCCGCGCGGCCGACACACGCGGCGGCGAGGATGTCGTGATCGGCCGCGGCGAGGTGATCGGCCAGGACCTCTATGTGGCCGGCAAAACGGTGACGATCGACGGCACCGTGAAAGGCGACGTGGTGGCGGTCGGCGGCCAGATCACGATCAACGGCACGGTCGAGGGCGACCTGCTCGCGGCCGCCCAGGGCGTGCTGATCAACGGCACGGTGGGCGACGACGTGCGCGTGCTCGGCCAGGCGACCTCGCTCGGCCAGTCCGGCCGGGTCGGCGGCGACCTGGCGATCGGCGGCATGAGCCTGGAGGCGCAGCCCTCCAGCGTGGTGCGCGGCGATGTGCTCGTCGGTGTGTACCAGGCGCTGCTGGCCGGCAGCATCGAGAAGAACCTCAAGGGCGGCATGAACCGCCTGGAGCTGCGCGGGACGGTCGGCGGCGACGTCGACATCGCGCTCAACGGCGACCAGGGGCCCTCGCCGGTCCAGTTCTCGCCGGCCGGCCAGATGCCCATGCCCAGCGTGCCGTCGAACCTGACTCTGGCGGACTCGGCCCGGATCGGCGGCCGGCTGACCTATCACTCGCCGGCCGTGGCGTCGGTAAGCCCCTCGGCGCGGATCGCCGGCGGGACCGCCTACGACAAGACCGTCGTGACGACGACAGCCACGACGACCACGGCGCCGGCCATCCCCTGGCTGGGCTACATCCAGCATCTGGTCGGGCTGCTGCTGGTTGGGCTGCTGCTGCTGTGGCTGCTGCCGAGCTGGACGCGCCGCCTGAGCGACTCGATCGAGTCGCGGCCGCTGCCCAGCCTGGGCTGGGGCCTGGTGGCCTTCGTCGCCTTTATCGCCCTGATGGTCGGCGTGCTGCTGGCGACGATCGCGCTGGCGATTGTGTTCGGCTACCTGACGCTCGGCGGCCTGGTGGCGATGATCGTCAGCCTGGGCATCCTGCTCAGCGCGGCGCTGGTGCTCGGCTACGTCGGGTTTGTCGCGTATATGGCCGAGATCATCGTGAGCCTGATGGTCGGCCGCTGGCTGCTGCTGCGCGCCCGGCCGGCATGGGCCGAGCGGCCGCTCGCGCCGCTCGTGCTCGGGCTGGTGCTGTACGTGGTCCTGCGCGCCATCCCCTGGCTTGGCCCGCTGGTGGGCCTGCTGGTGGCGCTGCTGGCGCTCGGCGCGCTGTGGGAGTGGGGCCGCGCGACCTTCGGCCGCGCCCGCCCCACGTCGGCGCCGATCGGCGGGCTGCAGCCGGTCTGATCTGTGGGTAGACCCTCACCCCCCGGCCCGCTCCCCTAACAGGGGAGCGGGCCGGATTCTCGACATCAGGCTGCGCACGCATAGCGCGCGCAGCCTGATGTCGAAAGTATATTCCCCTCTCCCGTTTTGGGAGAGGGGGCAGGGGGGTGAGGGCGAATAGCTCACAGGGAGGTGATCCGGCGAGCGCCAGCCGCAAATGATCTTATCTTCCCGGCAGGTTGCCGAAGATTTCCGCGCCCGCGCGCCCGGCTCGAGTATGCTACACGCAGGAACTCATCAGCTAAAGACTGGGGAAACAGTATGAAAACACTGATCGTCTACGCGTCGTGGTTCGGCCACAACCGCGCGGTCGCCCGCGCGATCGCGCTGGAGCTGGCCCGCTGCGGCGTGAGCGTCTCCTGCCGGCCGGCATCCAGGGTCACGAAGGACGATATCGCCGGCTACGACCTGCTGGTGCTGGGGACATACACGCACGCGGGCCGCGCCAGCCGGCGGCTGCACGCGCTGTGCGAGTCCATCCCGCACCGGCTGTTCGGCCGCCTGGAGGTCGCGATCTTCGGCACGCAGAGCCCACCGGAGCGGGGCGACCGCCGGCCGAGCGGCGTGAGCGAACTGGCGACCGCCCTGGCCGAGCGCGGGGTCGACCTGGCGCTCGAACCTCTGACGATCGGCCTGCGCCGGCCGGCGGCCTTCCTGCCATGGCGAGGGATCGGCGCGGCCGAGCGGCGGCAGATCAAGGAGTATGTGGCCGATCTGTGGGAGGCCAGCGTTCCCGAGCCGATCCTCTAGTGCAATTGCAGATTGCAGATTGTCGATTGCAGATCGCGGCGAGCGCGTGGTGACGCCGTCGGGAGCGCCGGCGACCCCAATCTGCTGCTCGATCGCGCGCCAGCAGGCCGGCGCGTCAGCCGCGCAGCTGCTCCCGCAGCCCGTCCGCCTTCGCGCCGGCCTGCTGGCGCGCCAGCACCAGCGAGATGAACACATCCTCCAGCGACGGCGCGATCGGCCGGGCTGCCTCGACGGCGATGCCCTGCTGCTCCAGCGCGCCGCGCACCCAGCCGAGCGCCGCCGCCGCGCTCGGCACGGCGACGTGGATCAGGTCGCCGTAGGGCGCCGCCTCGAGCACGCCCTCCACCCGATCGAGCGCGTCGAGCGCGGCCAGCAGCGCGCCGCCCTCCTGCGGCGCCAGAGTCACCTCCAGCAGCTCGCCATGCATCGCGTCGCGCTTCAGCTCGTCGGGGCTGCCCAGCGCGATCAGCTTGCCCTCGTACATGAAGCCGATCCGCTGGCAGCGCTCGGCCTCGTCCATATAGTGCGTGGTCACGAAGATCGTCACGCCGCCCTGCGCCAGCGCGTAGATCAGGTCCCAGAAATCGCGGCGCGAGACCGGGTCGACGCCGCCGGTCGGCTCGTCCAGGAACAGCATGCGCGGCCGGTGCACGATCGCGCAGCCGAGCGCCAGCCGCTGTTTCCAGCCGCCGGAGAGATTCGACACCAGGTCACGCTCGCGCCCGACCAGGTTGGCCATGGCGATCAGCTCGGGGATGCGCTGGCGCTGCTCGGCCGCCGGGAGCTGGTAGATGCTGGCGTAGAACTCCAGGTTCTCCCGCACGGTCAGGTCGCTGTAGAGCGAGAAGCGCTGCGACATGTAGCCGATCCGCTCCTTGATCTCCTCGGGCTGGCGGGCGATGTCGAAGCCCAGCACGCGCGCGTGCCCGCCGCTCGGCTGCAGCAGGCCGCACAGCATCCGGATCGTCGTGCTCTTGCCGGAGCCGTTCGGCCCCAGGTAGCCGAAGATCTGGCCCGGCGCCACGTCGAAGCTCACCCGGTCGACTGCCGTGAAGCTGCCGAACGTGCGCGTCAGCTCGTGCGCCTCGACGGCGTGCAGGCTGTGTGTGTGTGGCGTGTCGCCCATTGCTCGCTCCGCTCCCTGACAAGGTGACAAGGTGACGAGCGTTGAACGTTGAATGTTGAACGTTGAATGCCGGCCCCTCTCCCCTGACTCCCCTGACCCCTGACCCCTGACCCCTGACCCCTGACCCCTGACCCCTGACCCTGACCCCTGACCCCTGACCCCTGACCCCTGACCCCTGACCCCTGACCCCTGACCCCTGACCCCTGACCCCTGTCCTCGGTCTATCGTCTATCGTCCATCGTCTCCCCTCGCTCGCCTTGGGTCAGCGCGACGAACACATCTTCGACCGAGGGCAGGATGCGCTGCAGGCCGAGCAGCTCCACGCCGGCGGCGCGCAGGGCCGGCCCCAATGCCGCCTCAGTCTGATCGGGGCGCTCGGTCAGGATGTGCAGCACGGTCCCGAAGGTCTGCACGGCGGTGACGCCCGGCGCGGCGCGCGCGATCGTGCGGGCCTCTTCCAGCGGCCGCGCGCTCAGCTCGATCACCGTCTCGCGCAGGCTGCGCCGCAGCGCGCGCGGGTCGTCGGCCACCAGCAGTCGCCCGCCGGACATAAAGGCCACCGTCTGGCAGCGGGCCGCCTCGTCCATGTAGGGCGTGGAGACGAACACCGTCACGCCGTCTTTGCGCAGCCCGTACAGGATGCGCCAGAACTCGCGCCGGGCGACCGGGTCGACGCCGGTGGTCGGCTCGTCGAGGAACAGCACCTCGGGGTGGTGGATGAGGGTGCAGGCCAGCGCCAGCTTCTGCTTCATGCCGCCCGAGAGCAGGCCGGCCGGCCGCTGCTGGAACGCGCTGAGGCCGCTGAACTCGAGCAGGTAGGGGATCTGGCGGGCGCGCTCCTGGCGCGGCACCGCGAACAGGTCGGCGAAGAAGGTCAGATTCTCGATCACCGTGAGGTCGGGGTAGAGCGAGAAGCGCTGCGACATGTAGCCGATCCGCTCCTTGATCTCCTCGCGCTGGCGCACGATGTCGAAGCCGGCCACCCGGCCGCTGCCGCCGCTCAGCTCCAGCACGCCGCACAGCATCCGGATCGTGGTGGTCTTGCCGGCGCCGTCCGGGCCGATCAGCCCGTAGATCTGGCCGCGCGGCACCCGCAGGTCGACGCCGTCGACCGCCACGCGCCCGCCGAACTGCTTGCGCAGGCCGGTCGACTCAATTGCGAGCGCGTCGTCCATCGTGTCACCCTGTTCCCTAGCAATTAGCAGTCGGCAGCCGGCAGTTGGCACAATCTTCTTTCGAAGTTTATCGTCACTGTATGGCTTTGCAATGCCCTCGACATACTGTAGACTGCAAACTGCCGACTGTCGCTACGGCAGCGTCGCGTCGGCGGGCATGCCCGGCTTGAGCGCGCCGTCGGCGTTGTCAAGCTCGATCCGCACCGGGAAGACCGTGGTCGCGCGCTCCTGCCTGGTCTGCACGTTGCGCGGCGTGAACTCGGTCTGCGGCGCGATATAGCTGATCGTGCCGTCGAACGCGCGGTCGGGGAAGCTGTCGACCTGCACCCGCACGCGCACGCCCTGGCGCAGCT
Source organism: Candidatus Ribeiella danica (assembly GCA_016717335.1). Classification (GTDB taxonomy): domain Bacteria; phylum Chloroflexota; class Chloroflexia; order Chloroflexales; family Roseiflexaceae; genus Ribeiella; species Ribeiella danica. Next base: position 1,510,301 of record JADKFS010000001.1, on the reverse strand, counting down.
GCAGCGGGCCGACCTGGTCCTCGGGCACGTAGATCGTCAGCTTGACCTTGGCAAGCGAGCCGAGCTTCAGCAGAATGTTGCCCGGCGCGGCCTGCTCGCCCAGGTTGATCACCCGCTCGAGCACGATCCCGTCGACCGGCGCCGTGATGGTGGCCTTGCCGATCTGCACCTCGAGCTGCCGGACCTGCGCCTTGGCCTGGGCCAGCTGGGCCTCGGCCGACTGGATCTGCTCGGCCCGCGAGCCCGCCTGCGCCAGCTCCAGCCGCGCCTGCGCCTGGGTCACCTGCGCCGCGGCCGACTGCAGCTGCGCGTCCGCGGCGTCGATCGCCGACTGGCGCTGCAGGCGCGCGGCGTCGACCCCGGCGCGCGCGGTGTTGAGCTGCGCCAGCGCCGCGTCGGCGGCCGTGCGCAGCTGCTGCGGGTCGGCCCGCACCGCGGTTATGTGGTCGAGCGCGCGCTGCGCGTTGTCGAGCGCCGTTTGGGCCGCCTGCGCCTGCGCGTCGGCCGCCTGCACGCCGGTCTGCTCGGCCTGGCGGGCGCTCTCGGCCGCCACCGTCGCCTGCTGGACCGCCTGCTCGGCCTGGTGCATGGCCGAATCGGCCTGCACCAGCTGCGCGGCGTAGCTCGCGCGCTGGCCGTCGCTGAGCTTGTTGGGCTTCGATTTGCCGGTCTTCGTGTCGACGACGCTCGGCACGAGCGGGTCGTTGCCGGTCGAGTCCACGTAGTCCCAGTTGCTCTTGGCCTGCGCGTAGCGCGCCTGCGCCTGCGTCAGCGCCTGGGCCGACTGCTGGACCTGCGCCTCGGCCTGGGTCTTGGCGAGCGAGAGCCGGTCGCGCGTGGCCTGTTCGTTGATGCGCGCCTGCGCCAGCGCGGCCTGGGCCGCGTCGCGGGCGGCCTGCGCCTGCACCACCTGGCTGTCCAGCTCCTGGGGGTTCTTGAGGTTGCGCTGCGCGTCGGCGTAGCTCCTGGCCGTGCCGTCGGCCAGCACCAGCGCCTGGGTGACGACCGTGCTGGCCTGGGCGTTCTGCCAGGCGCGCCGCGCTCCGTCGCGCTGGGCAGCGGCCTGGTCGAGCTGGGCCTGGGCCTGAGCGAGATCCTGCTCGCGCGCGCCGGCCCGCACCAGCGCCAGGTTGGCCGCGGCGATCTGCTCGGCCGCGCGCGCCTGCGCGAGCTGCGCGTCCAGCAGGTCAGTGCCGAGCGCGATCAGCGTATCGCCGGCCTTGACCGGCGCGCCCTCGTCGACCAGCAGCCGCACGACCTTGCCGCTGACCTCGCTGGTCAGATCGACCTCGTCGGCCTCGATCGTGCCCGAGAAGGTCTTGGCGGCCGCGGCGGCGGCCGAGCGGCCCAGCAGCCACCACCCGCCGCCGGCCAGCAGCGCGGCCGCCAGCACGATCGCTATGATGATACGTCGATTCATGATCCGTCCTCGTCGTCAGCCAAGAGTCTTCTTGAACCGCGAGCTCGCCAGATACATAAAGAAGACCGCCCAGAGCGCCAGCGCGATCGCCTGGGGGTACAGCTCATTCCAGCCGATGCCCTTCAGGAAAATGCCGCGCAGCACCGGCAGGAAATAGCGCAGCGGCACCAGGTACGTGATGTACTGGAGCAGCCGCGGCATCGACTCGATCGGGAAGAAGTTGCCCGACAGCAGGAAGCCGGGCAGCAGGAACAGCAGGTTGAGCGCCTGGGCCTGGCGGTAGGTGTTCGAGATAGCCGAGATCCACAGCCCGATGCCGAGCGGGACCAGCAGAAACAGCAGCATGAAGGCGAACATAAGCAGCAGGTTGCCGTTGAACGGCACCTGGAACAGCGCCAGCCCGGCGATGAACACCAGCAGCGCCGCGCACAGGCTGGCCGCGGCGTAGGGGATGAGCTTGCCGATGATCAGCTCGATCGGCTTGATCGGCGTGACGATCAGCTGCTCCATCGTGCCGGTCTCGCGCTCGCGCACGATCGCCTCGGAGGTCAGGTTGAGCGTCGTGAGCTGCAGGATCAGGCCGATCAGCGCCGGGATCTGGTAGTTGGTGCCGGAGAGCTGCGGGTTGTAGAGCACGCGCGTCCGCACGTCGAACGCCGCCGCGCGCCGCGAGGTCGTCTGCGTCTGGATGCTGATCGCGTGCGCCTGCCCGATCAGCTGCGAGGCGGCCAGCACCGTGTTGGCCGTGTTCGGCTCGCTGCCGTCCACCAGGAAGCCGATCTCGGCCGGCTGGCCCTTGCCGAGGCTGCGCCCGAAATCAGGCGGAATGATGATCGCCGCGCCCGCGTCGCCCAGGTCGATCAGGTGCTTGGCCTCGCCCAGCGAGCCGGCCGCCGGCCCGGGTACGAACTGGCCCGAGGCGAAGTAAGCCTGCACCAGGTCGCGGCTGGCGCTGGTGTGGCTCTGGTCGACCACCGCGAGCGCGATGTTGGTGATCTGCCCGCTGGTGGCGTAGCCGATCACCAGCAGCTGCAGCAGCGGCGTCATGAAGATGAAGATCAGCGTGCGCCGGTCGCGGAGCATCTGGAACAGCTCTTTTTTGGCGATCGGCCAGATTCGATTCAGCCGCATCGGCGCTCCTTGTTCCGCCTGTCGGATCGCGGCTATCGCTCCACGCGACCCGGCCCTTCAGGAGCCGGCTCTCGAGCGCCGCAAACGGAGGTCGTCGCCCAATATCGTTTGTTTACAAACTGTTTGTATGCGAATGATTTGTGCGCGATGATTATAGTAGAGGCGTTGCCTGTTGTCAAGAAACGGTAGCTCGGCACGGGGTTTCGGCTCCGCCGAAACCCCGTGCCGAGCCACTAATTCCCCCCTCCCCTGGCAGGGGAGGGGGTTTCTTCGCGGGGAGCGGGTGAGAGGGGGGTAGGGGGTGAGAGGGGGCGGCGGTCGTGGCGTGACACCCAGAGTCAGGCCACGGCGAAGCGCTCGCGCGCGCCGTGCCTGAGGATGCGCAGCCCCTCCAGGCGGACGGCGGCCGGGTAGAGGGCTTTGTAGATGCCACAGTTGGGCGACTGGACATCGTAGCGGCCGGTGGCGCGGAAGGTCGCGACGGCGCAGCCGCCGGCGCACCACAGCCGCCACTCGCAGTCGCGGCAGCCCTGCTTCTCTTGCACCGGCAGGTTGCGCACGCCGATCGTGTCGGCGCGAATGACGCCGAGCGGGTCGGCGGCGCGCACGCTCGTGATCGGCCGCTCGATCTCCATCTGGCATGTCGCCACGCCGCCGCGCTGGTCGATCACCATGTAGCTCTCGCCCACGCCGCAGGTCTTGCCGTGCGGCGTCGCCAGGTTCGCGCGGTCGACCAGCGCGCCGAGCAGGCTGCGCGCCGGTATGTGCCGCTCGATCGCGCCAAACGCCGCCAGCATCCCGTCGACGATCCGCCGCTCGTCGAGCTGCAGCTCGGTGAAGCCGGCCGAGCAGTCGTTCTCGCGGTAGAAGTTCAGGCTGAACGGCAGGTCGCGCTCGATCAGCCAGGGCATCAGCGCGGCCAGCCCGCCGGCGGTCTGCCCCGAGACGGTCACCGAGATCTGCGGGCGCAGCCCGGCCTCGCGCGCCCGCTCGATCGTTCGCGCCACCGCGGCGAAGGAGCCGCGCCCGTTGGCGAAGACGCGGTGCGCGTCGTGCTCGGCCGCGAAGCCGTCGAGCGAGATCATGAGTCGGATGTCGCGCCGCGCAAGCTCGCGCAGGCCGTCGCGGCTCAGCCCCACGCCGTTGCTCAGGACGACCGCCTCGATCGCGAGGCCGTGCCGCCCGGCCAGCCGGCTGGCCTGCTCGTGTAGCTGCCAGATCAGCGGGAGGTTGAGCGTGGCCTCGCCGCCGGCGAACTTCAGCTTGATCCGCTCGTAGCCGTGCAGCAGCGCCGAGCGCACGATCGCCTCGATCGCGGCCTGGCCGGTCGCGGCGCTCATCGGCTCGTCGGTCTTGGCGAGGTAGCAGTAGGTGCAGCGCAGGTTGCAGGCGTTGGTCACGTGCAGCCAGGCCACCAGGGTGTCGCTGGGGGCCGGCTGCTCGGGCGGCAGCTCGTCGACCAGGATGCCCAGCGCGACGAAGCGCTCGATCAGCTCGATCGGCAGCGCGGCGCGCAGCGCGGCCAGCGGCGTCGGCCCCCCGATCGCGCTCAGGCGCTCGCGCAGCGCCCGGTCGATCAGCACGCCCGAGAGCGCCGAGGGGATGAACAGCAGATCCAGCCGCTCGCCTTGTGGCTCGGGCTGCTGCGCGGGCGCGGGGTGCAGCTCCATGAAGCTGGCTTGTGGGTGCAGCCGCAGCTGAGCGCACGGCTGAAGCGCGCGAGCGGGCCGTGGAGGAACTGTCGTGGCCGGGCAGGCGCAGTCGCAGTCGGACTGCGCAGCCGGATCGTGCGCCGGCGCGGTCATCAGCACGAATTGGCGCGCACGAACGGGGGGCGCGTCTAGCCTGGCCAATGCTGCCACCGCTCGAAGGTCGTCCAAGCCTCAACTCCTTTGCACTGGTCCATCCACTCCTGGAGCAGGCGTGCCCAGACCTCGCGGATGACCTGGGGGGCGCAGGTCGGCAGCACGTCGTGCTCGAGAAAGTGCAGGTGCCAGTCGAAACTGAAGATCCGGCGCTTGGGCTGCTCGACGAGCACGCCCAGCCCCTCCTGCAGGTACCGCGCCGCCGCGGCGGCATCGCCGTCCTGCAGCGCCAGGCAGCCCAGGTAGATCGCGAAGCGCCCCTCGGCGATGCGGAACGCGGCCTGCGGGTTGCGCTCGCGGTAGCGCGCCAGCCACTCGTCGAGCGCGCCGGCGCCGGCGTAGCCGGACTCCAGGCCGTAGATCATCATGCGGGCGAGCTGGCAGACGCTGTACAGCTCGGTGGCGATATCGCCGAAGCTCTGCGCGTCGTTCAGGCTCTGCTGCCAGGTCTGCACCGCCAGCGCGCGGCGCTCGGGCGCGCAGGCGTAGACGCCGGCCAGCCGGTAGCGCGCCTGCGGCAGATCGGCCGCGATCGCCAGGTCGACCGCCGTGCGCAGCTCGGCCTCGGCGCGCGATAGGTAGGCCAGCCGCTCGGCCTGGTCGGCGGACTCCTCGGCCATGTCGCGGTAGGCGCGCCCGCGCGCCGAGGCGATCTTCGCGATCCACTGATTATACGGCTTGTTGGTCCGCACCGCATCATGACGATCGCGGCTGCCCAGCTCGGCGAACAGGTCGTCGGCCAGCCCGAGGTACTTGAGCGCCTCCTGCGGCTGCTCGAGGTGCAGGTAGACCTCGCCGGCAGTCGCGTACGACTGCCCCAGCGCGAAGCGGCCGCTCTCGCCGAGGCCCTGGCGCAGCTCGATCGCCTGGCGCAGCGAGTCGGCGGCGGTGCGGCTCTTCTTGCCCTGCACCGCGTAGATGTAGGCCATGCCGTTCATCGCGGTCGCGCGGCGCACCTGGGCCTCTTCGGGCGAGATGCCGGGCCGGATGGTCAGGCCGAAGGCCTGCTGGTAGAAGCCGATCGCCAGGTCGAGCTGGCCGAGCAGGCGCCCGGCCCAGGCGCACGAGAGCAGCGCCCGGCCCAGCAGCAGGTCGTCGCCAAGTCGCCGGGCCAGGTCGGCGGCGGCGCGGAATTGCTCCATCGCCGCATGGGCCCGGCCGGTGCCCATCTGGATATTGCCGCGGCCGTGCAGGATATCGAAGCGCAGCGCGCGCTCCTCGGTCACGTGGTCGTCCAGCCGCCGGTAGATTGCGTCGGCCAGACCGTACTGGCCGTCGGCGACCTGCTGGTTGGCCAGCAGCATCTCGGCGCGCACGTAGTGGCGCGGCGAGCGGCGCTCCAGCTCGGGGAAGTACGACTGGATGGCGTTGAACATCGCCCCGAGGTCGGCGCTGGCGCCGCCGTGCCGGCGGGCGATCTCCAGCTCGGGCTCCAGCCGCTCGGCCCCCGCGATCGGGTCGAGCCGGAAGCGAAACTCGACGATCCGCAGGCGCGCCTGCTGGTAGCGGCGCTGGTGGCTGGCGCGCTCTTCGAACAGCGCCAGCACGCCGCCGCGGTCGCCGCGCTCGCGCGCAAGCTCCTCGTCGGCGCGCAGCCGGCCGATCCGCGCCAGGATCGCGTGCGACTGCTCCTCGAAGGCCTCGATCGCCCGCGCGAGGTAGCGGCGCTGCAGCTGCCCGTCCGGGTCGATCGCCGGGATGACGTGCGCGAGCACCAGCTCGCCGACCGCGTCGTGCAGCCGGATCAGCCCCGCGTCGATCAGCTTGAACGACACGCGCGCGCCGGCCTGATCGAGCAGGCTGGCCGCCCGCTCGGGCGCGATCTCCAGGATCGAGGCCACGTTCTCGCGATCCAGCGGCGCGACCAGCGCCAGCAGCACCGTCAGGCGGTCGAGGTCGTCGCGCAGCTGGGCCACCCCGGCGACCAGCTCGCGGTCGAAGCGCCGCTCGGTGGCGGCGAACTCGGCCTGCTGCTCGGGCAGCGCGCTCTGCTGCAGGCGCCGCAGCCGCTCGGGGTCGCGCGCCAGCTCGGCCAGCCATGCGGCCCCGGCCGCCAGCCCGCTCAGCTCGACCGCCAGGTCGATCAGCACCGGCCGGCCGGCCGCCAGGACCGCCAGCACCTCGCGGGTCGGCGCGTCGAGCTGGGCGCCGACCAGGCGCTGCTTGCGCTCGACGTAGTCCTGGAACGTCGCGCGGTCGAACGGCTGCAGCGGCAGGCGCGCGAGCGCCGCGTCGTCGCCACAGCGCCGCGCCAGCTCGTCGTACAGCGCGTCGGCGCCGGCGGCCCCGCCGTCGCCATGCGGCCGGCCGGCGAAGATCGCCACGACGTTCTTCAGCTGGAGCAGCATGTCGAGCACGCGGTTGAAGCTGGCGCGCCCCTGCATCTTCTCGATCGTGTCGAAGCGCAGGACGATCCGGGTGTCGGCCGCGGCCTGGTTGAAGCACTCGACGAAGCGCCGGTCGGCGTCGAGCGTCTGCGCAGCCAGGCGGATCGGGTCGACCCCGCCCTCCTCGGCGACCTGGCGCAGGTAGATCGCCTCGAAGTAGGGCGCAAACAGCGCGGCGGGGAGCTGGCGGGCGATCGTGCGGTCGATGATCTGCGGGATCTCGTAGATCGGCAGGTCGAAGTCGACGATCTCCAGCACGCGCACCCCTGGGATTGCCCGGCTCGCGACGCTCAGCTCTTGCAGCAGCCTGGTCTTGCCGATCCCCCCCGGGCCGGAGATTACGACCACGGAGCGCTCGCTCGTGGATGCCATGACCTGAGCCAGCAGCGCGAGCTCTTCGGTTCGACCGAGGAATTCGATCATCATTCCCAACCCCACAAGCTTCGAAATCAAGGACGTTGATTACGAGGCGTTATCAGGTCATCGTCGAGGCGGAGACGGCATGTTCAGTTTCGCTTTAGCGCCTCATTATACCAAGGAGCATCGCAATCTACGATTGCAGTCTGATCGCGGAGCCGCAACACATTTAGCGCCAATTGCTTACATGTTTTACATACACTTTCGTTGCACTGCTTGGTATTGGCCCTCACCCCCCTGCCCCCTCTCCCACCGAGCTTACAAGGGGAGGTAGGCTGCGCCCGCACCCCCTACCCCCGCTCCCCCGCGCGGAGCGGGAGAGATCGTTCGTGGTTGTGGCGCGGCCGCTTTGCCGCCGCGCCACAACAAAAAGAAACCCCCGCCCCTGGCAGGGGCGGGGGCAGGGGTGGGGTGATCCGGCGCATCACTGCGCCATGACAAGCCACATCCATGGAGGGGGCAGGCGGAAAAATAAGGATAGAACCAAAATGTCGCGCAGGTTCTGCGGCCCGTTGGCCGGACGAGACTTGCACGACACACGTTCAGTATCATCGGGCAGACGTCACTTGGTAGACGGAGTAGGGCTATGTCGAGCGAGCCGACCCAGCGACAAGATGGCTCCTTCATCATTCGAATCTGGTGGGAGCAGGGCAGCGCACCCAGGCAGAGCGCGCGCTGGCGGGGCTGGGTTCAGCACGTTCGCAACGGCGAGCACGTCTACTTCACCAGCCTGCGCGATCTGACCGACTTCATCGCGCGCGAGGTCGGCGTGCACCCGGTCGACGACCAAGAGCCGCAGGGTCTAGTTTAGATCCGATACCTTTCACATCCAATCGAGGAGCCTGCTTGCCACCGAGTCTTCGAGTCTAGGCAGCTATTGGTACCTGATCCAAATTCGGATGATCACGTTCAGAAAGTCAGGTGTCATGCTGAGCGTCAGCGAAGCATCTCTTGCTGCATTGGAATGAGAGATCCTTCGCTTCGGCTACCGCCTTCGCTCAGAATGACATAATGTAACCCTGCATCCGAATGTGGTATGAAACGTAGAGAGACGCTCCGACACATCATTGAAAGGCAGGCGCACATGAACGGAAGGGGCTTCCTGGGGACGAACGCCTCGCTGCTGGCCGACATCTCGCTCGTGCTGGGCATTCTGGTCGCGCTCACGCTGACGACCGGCATGATCCTGGCAGTCCGCAAGCACTACACTGTGCATCGCTGGGTGCAGACCACCGCGGTGACGATCAACGTCGTGCAGGTGCTCTCGATCATGGTCGCGTCATTCTTCAAGTCGGCCGCGCCCGGCATCCCGCAGAAGCTGAACGAGACCTACTACCAGGCCGCGACGATACACGCGCTGCTGGGCCTGTTCACGCTGCTGTTCGGCACGTTCGTGGCGCTGCGCGGCAACGAGCTGGTGCCGCGCGCGCTCAAGTTCGAAAACTACAAGCTGTTCATGCGCACGGCCTACACGATGTACATGCTGGTCACGCTGCTGGGGATCTGGGTCTACGTGACCTGGTACGCCGGCGCGTCGCAGACCGCCGAGACGGGCGCGCAGGTCCAGCCGGTCGCGCTCGGCAAGAACGAGCTGACCGTCCCGATGGCCAACTTCGAGTTCAACCCCAAGGAGGTGGTCGTCCCGGTCGGCGCGACGGTGATCTGGGTCAACCAGGATGGCGCGCCGCACACCGCCACCGCCGACGACAGCGCGCTGTTCAAGTCCGACCTGCTCTCGAAGGGCCAGAGCTTCAAGCACACCTTCGACACGGTCGGCGAGTTCGCCTACTACTGCGAGCTGCACGGCGGCGCCGGCGGGCAGGACATGGCCGGCAAGATCAAGGTGGTGCCGGCCGACCAGGCCCCCGCGCTGGCCGCCGCCGCGCCGCAGATCGCCGCGCCGACCCCGCAGCCGACGCCGCACCCGCTGCCGGCCAAGTACTTCGGGCAGCCGGCCGGCACCGCCGCCTTCCGCGACGCCGCGGGGCGCAGCGACCAGGTGGTGGTCAGCCTGCAGGTCGACTCGCCGCCGCCGGCCGGCCAGGCGCTGGTCGCCTTCCTGACCACGCTCGACGGCAGCGCGACCCAGAGCGTCGGCGAGCTGAAGCTGGACGGCTCGGGCGTGGCTTCCGGCAGCTTCACCGCGCCGGACGGCGCGAACCTGGCCGCGCGCTTCAACCGCTTCGTGATCAGCCAGGCGCCGGCCGGCAGCAATCCGGCCGCGCCCGAGGGCCAGCCGCTGTTCGAGGGCGTGCTGCCGGCCCAGGCCTCCCAGTACCTCGGCCAGCTGCTGGCGAGCGGGCCCGGCCTGCCGGCGCAGCAGGGCTATGTCACCGGCGTGCGGCTGCAGACCGACGAGCTGGCGCGGCACGCGGCGTTCGTGGCCGACGCGCAGGCCGCCGGCGACCTGGACGGCGTCAAGCGCCACGCCGAGCACGTCTACAACCTGGTGGCCGGCTCGCGCGACGCGAAGTTCGGCGACCTGAACGGCGACGGGCGCTCGCAGAACCCCGGCGACGGCTTCGGGCTGCTGCAGAACGGCGACCAGGCCGGCTACATCAAGGCGACGATCGACGCCGCCACCGCCGCGAAGGGCGCGGCCGACGCCAGCGACTCGGTGAAGGCGCACTCCGAGCACGTGCTGATCTGCTCGCAGAACATGCAGCAGTGGGCCGGCGAGGCGCGCGACCTCTCGCTCCAGCTGACCCAGGCCGGCGACGCTGCTGCCGCGAAGCAGTCGGCCGACCGGCTGGCGGCGCTGAGCCAGTGGCTGCAGCGCGGCGACGACGCCAACGGCGACGGCGAGATCGCTCCCATCCCCGGCGAGGGCGGCGGGCTGGTGGCCTACGAGCACGCCCAGTTCATGTCCGGCTTCGGGCTGTTTCCGTTCAAGGCCGGCGTTGCGCCCGAGAACCGCGCGGTCGCGGCTGGTCCGGCCGCGGCGCATCAACACTGATACATTTCAACCACGAAGGCGCGAAGAATCGAAGATCTGGAAGATATCGATTGGACCTTCGCGCCTTTGTGTCTTCGTGGTGAAGATTCTAGCGTGTTCGAAAGGAGACCCAGCCTTGCACATCCGCGCACTCATCGGGTCGCTGTTGATGATCCCGGCGCTGCTGCTGGTCGCCTGCGGTGGCGCGCCAGCCGCCCAGACGCCTACCACTGCACCGACCGCGGCGCAAGCTCCTGCGGCGCCGCCGCCTGCAGCCCAGCCGACGGCAGCACAAGCTCCCGCGGCGCCTACGGCCCAGCCGGCCGCGCCGGCCGCTCAAGCCGCGCCGGTGGTCGTCACGGGCGCCGGCGCGACCCCGGATGACATCCGCGCGAAGGTGGAGGAGTACCGCGCGCTGCTCGGCGCGCCCGACAACGGCGGCACGCCCGGCACACAGCCCAGCGGCCACCGCTCGATCAACTGGGATGGCCTGACCGACGAGCAGTCCGCGCCGAACCTGTACGAGCCGAACCTGTTCAACGACACCAAGCCGCCGCGCGCGCGCGGCGCGGTGCTCGACACGCCCGGGACCGGGCTGATGGTCAGCGCCGACGGCGACAACCCCAGCGGCGCATCGCCGCGGTTCGGCAACATCGACGACAGCTACAGCAACAGCTTCACGACCTACAGCGGCGAGCGCATGTTCTCGCCGGTCGGCAGCAACATCGCCGATCTGACGTTCTTCGTGCCCGGCACGCAGACGCCCGCGGTGGTGCGCGGGTTCGGCGCGGTCTACGCCGACGTGGACAGCGACCATACCGCGTTCGAGTATTTCGACATCAACGACAGATCGCTGGGTGCGTTCGCGACGCCGATCTCCGACAACGGCCTGTCGTTCCTGGGCGTCGCGTTCGCCGAGCCGATCGTCCACCGCGTCCGGATCACCTACGGCACGGCGGCGCTCGGGAAGCCCGACGGGCCCGGGAACGACGTCGCCGTGATGGATGACTTTATCTACGGCGAGCCCCAGGCCGCGCCCTAGTGCAATTGCAGATTGAAGCTTACAGATTGGGGCGAACGCTTGTTGAAGCCATAGGTCGCAGCGATGCCCCCCAACATGCTGCCTGATCGCGCACCAGTGCTTTTCCAGGTCAGGCTTGCGGAAACGGGTAAGGTTTTGCAGGAGGCCGAAGCCCTCCCAAAGTCCCTCCCTTTTCCGCACAGCTCCTTCGATAATGCACGAGTGACTCGCTACGCGATTTAGCAGGGGTGTGGGGCGGGCTAGCCCGCCCCACACCTCGCCGGCACAATCACTGGGATGGACTACCAGCACAGCTTTGTGCAATCTCTTGGAAAGGAGACTTAGCCTTGAACATCCGAAAGCTCACCGGTCCACTGCTGATGACCGTGGCGCTGCTGCTGGGGGCCTGCGGCGGCGCGCCCGCCGCCGAGCCGCCCACGGCTGCCCCCGCCGCGCCGACCGCCGCGCCGGCCCAGCCGACGCCGACATTCGAGAGCGTGGCCGACACCACCAAGGAGCCGACGATCGCCGCGCCGACCGCCGCGCCGCCCACAGCCCCGCCCACCGCGGCGGCGCCAGCGTCCAGCGGCGCGCTCTCCTGGCGCGACCAGGTGCTGCGCAACGACGAGGTGGTCGTCGCGGCGAGCGGCCTGCCGGCCCTGCCGGCCGGCCAGGTCTACGCCGCCTGGCTGGGCGGCAAGGACCAGAGCCTGCCGCTCGGCGCGCTGAGCGCCAGCGGCGACCCGGCCACGCTGACCTACGTCGCGCCCAATAGCGACAACCTGCTGGGGACCTTCGACCAGGTCTATGTCACCCAGGCGGCCGAGGCCGACGCGACCAGCAACAACAAGACCGTGGTGCTGAGCGGCGGGCTGCCGCCCAAGGCGCTGGTGCACATCCGGCACGTCCTGTTCAGCATTGGCAACACGCCCAACAAGATCGGCTTCGCGCTCGGGCTGCGCCAGGAGATCGACGAGGTGCAGCGGCACGCCCAGTTCCTGAAGGACGCGTTCGACGCCGGCGACTTCCGGCTGGTCAAAGTTCACGCCGAGCATATCGCCAACATTATCGAGGGCTCCGAGGCCCACGACATCAACGGCGACGGCAAGGTGCAGAACCCCGGCGACGGCTTCGGCCTGCTGCCAAACGGCCAGCAGGACGGCTACATCAAAGGCATGGTCGACCACGCCAAGCTGGCCGCCGACGCCCCTGACGCGACCGACGCGATCAAGCTGCACGCCGGCCACGTCCAGATCGCCGGCGAGAACACGCGCGTGCGCGTGACCGACATCCACGATCGCGCCGACAAGATCGGCGCGGCCGGCGGCATCGCCGACACGCAGCAGGATGTGCTCAAGATCCTCGCGCTGGCCCAGCAGACCATCCAAGGGGTCGACCTGAACGGCGACGAGCAGGTTGGCCCGGTGCCCGGCGAGGGCGGCGTGCTGACCGCCTACCAGCACTCGCAGCTGATGGCCGGCATCCCGCTTGCGCCGACCCAGGACGCCGCCGTGCCCGCGCCGGCCACCGCCGCCCCGCCGGCCGAGGCGCAGACGGTCAACATCGATATCGCCGACAACACCTTCTCGCCGAACAAGATCACCGTGCCGCTCGGCACGACGGTGGTCTGGACGCACAAGGGCCAGCGCAAGCACACCGTGACCTCAGAGGACGGCTCGTTCGACAGCGGCGAGCTTCAGGCCGGCGGCAGCTTCAAGCAGACCTTCGACAAGGCCGGCACCTTCCCGTACTTCTGCCAGTTCCATGGCGGCAAGGGCGGCGAGGGCATGGCCGCCACGGTCGTCGTGGCCGACAAATCGGCCGCGTCGCCTGGCGCCGCGGCCCCACCCCAGCCAACCGCGGCGGCTCAGCCGGCGGCGGGCGGTTCCGAGGTTACGATCGCCGACAACTCGTTCACGCCGAAGGAGCTGAGCGTGCCAGTCGGCACCACGGTGGTCTGGACGCACAAGGGCCAGCGCAAGCACACCGTGACCGCCGACGACGGCGCGTTCGACAGCGGCACGCTCGAGGCCGGCGGCAGCTTCAAGCAGACCTTCGACAAGGCCGGCACCTTCCCGTTCTACTGCGACTTCCACGGCGGCGCCGGCGGCGCGGGCATGTCGGGCGTGATTAAGGTCGGCGACGGCGGCGCGAACCCGCCGGCTCCGGCTGCCGCGCCACCGCCTGCCGCCGCCGCGGCCGTCTCGATGAAAGACTTCGAGTTCACCCCCAAGGAGATCAAGGTCAAGGTCGGCACCACGATCACCTGGAAGAACGACGGCAGCAAGCCGCACTCGGCCACCGCGGTGGACAAATCGTTCGACACGGCGATCTTCCAGCCGGGCGAGTCGAAGAGCGTCACGTTCAGCAAAGCCGGCAGCTTCGCCTACTACTGCCAGCTGCACGGCACGCCCGACGGGAACGGCATGATCGGGACGGTGGTGGTCGAGCCCTAGCCGGCTCGCCCTCCACGCGAGTATCACCCCACCCCCTGCCCCCTCCCCTGCCAGGGGAGGGGGTAGGAATCGCTGCATCAGGGTGCGGGCGCACAGCGCCCGCACCCTGATGCAGCAAGAATATCCCCTCTCCCGTTCCGGGAGAGGGGGGCAGGGGGGTGAGGGTAAAAAGCCCAAGCTGAAACTATCGCGCGGCGCGGTTCGTCTCAACAGATGACAAGACGCGGACCACGGCCGGCGCGGCGCCGCAGTCGACAGAAAGAGGAAGGCGTATGCACCAGGAAGCGCACCGTGTGCTGGTGATCGACGACGACGCGAACTTGCGGACGCTGCTGAAGCTGCTGTTCGAGCACCGCGGCTACGAGGTGCTGCTTGCGCCGGACGGCGAGATCGGGCTGGCGCTGGCCGAGGGCGGGCGCCCCAGCGTCATTCTGCTCGACGTGGCGATGCCGTACCGCAATGGCCTGGAGGTCTACCTCGACCTGCAGAACAACCCGCTGACCGCCAGCATCCCGGTGATCGTCTGCTCGGCGGCGCTGACGCGGCGCGAGATCCAGGCCTGGTACAGCCTGCCGCATGTGCTGGACGTGGTGTCCAAGCCGTTCGACATCAACACGCTGATCGCTCGCATTGAGGCGATCTGCGAGGCGGCGCCGGCCGCAGCATAGGGCATTTCCAAAGCGCAAGGCCACAGCCGCTTTTCGAGCGTGTGTCGTCGCGGTATGGCTTTGGAATGCCCTCGAACCCCTGACTCCTGATTTCTTACGCCCCCGCTCCACCCCCAGCGCGCACCCCTCCGCTCCGAGCTTGACGGAAGACGAAAGATGGGCGACGACAGCATCGTCCATCGTCCATCGCCGGCTGCGATCTCGTGGCAAGCTTCTTGACATGCTCAGCAGAGACTATCTTCCAAGGAACTTTCGAATACATATCGGCGCGTGAGTCATGCCGCATCAGAATGCGCTTGAGGAGACCTGCCCCCGGCTGGCCCAAAAAAAGAAGATTCTCGTGCCTGTTCGAGGAGCGACCCCATGTCTGAGTCAACGTCGATCTTGATCTTGACGACCGACGCCGGCAGCGGCCACCGCACGGCCGCGCAGGCGCTGGAGCTGGCGATCGCCGAGCGCTACGGCGACGCGGCGCGCGTGCGGGTCAGCAACCCCTGGCACCACCCGCAGGCGCCGGCGATGTGGCGCCGCTACGAGGAGCTGTACCTGGACGAGCTGCAGAGCGCGCCGAAGCTGTACGACCTGAGCTACACGCTCTCCGAGCTGCCGGGCGTCGCCCAGGCGCTCAGCCAGGGCGTCGCCGGCCTGCTGGAGAGCAGCATCCAGCCGGTGCTGGACGAGTTCCCGGCCGATCTGGTGATCAGCGTCTACCCGCTATTCACCGCCGCCGTCGCGTCCTGCTGCGGCGGCCCCAGAGCGCGCCCGCGGCTGCTCACAGTAGTGACCGACCTCGGCGCGGTCCACCGCTCGTGGTTTACCAGCCGCGGCGATCTCTGCGCGGTGCCGACCGCGACCGCGCGCCGCAAGGCGATCCGCTGCGGCCTCGACCCGCGCATCGTCGTGACGACCGGCATCCCGGTCGACCCCAGGTTTGGCCGGCCGCGCGCCGACGCTGCGGCGCTGCGGCGCGAGCTGGGCTGGCGTCCGGATCTGACCGCGCTGCTGCTGCTCGGCGGCGGGGCCGGCGTCGGGCAGCTGGCCGAGCTGGCCCAGGCGATCGACGCCGCCGGACTGCCGCTGCAGCTCGCGGTAGTGGCCGGCAAGAACGAGGAGCTGGCCGGCCAGCTGCGCGCGCACCCCTGGCGCACGCCGACCGAGGTCTACGGCTTTGTAGACCTGCCCGACCTCATGCACGCCGCCGACATCGTCGCGACCAAGGCCGGCGGGCTGACCGTCAGCGAGGCGCTGGCGGCCGGCCGGCCGCTGCTGATCCACGGCAACCCGCCCGGCCAGGAGTCCGGCAACCTGCTCCACCTGGAGCGATTTGGCGCCGGCTGCTGGACGCCCGACGCCGACGCGCTGGTGAGCCGGCTGGCGCAGTGGCTGCGCGACCCGGAGCTGCTGCGCTTCGCGACGACGGCGGCGCGCCAGATCGGCCGGCCCGACGCGGCCTACCACATCGCTGAGCTTGGCTGGGGCCTCGCGCACGGCCCGCCCGACGCCGGCCGCGCCGCGCGCAACGGCCGATTTGGGCCACACCACGCCCGGCGCCCGCAGCCCCAGATCGGCCAGTATGACGCCGAGCCGCCTAGCGCCGGTACAACGTAGTCGGTAGTCGGTATGTTACAAACCCCACCCCCTGCCCCTCCCCTGCCAGGGGAGGGGAGTTCTTTTTCGTGGTTGTGGCGCGGCGGCAAAGCCGCCGCGCCACAACCACGAACGATCTCCCCGCTCCCCGTGGGGGAGCGGGGGCGGGGGGTGTGGGGGATGGCGCGACAAAGCGAGATGTCCGAATTGGAACATGTGGGATGAATCATGAATGCAGAAGCGATCAAGCGAAGCTGGTATAATAGGCTCATCCAGGCGGAAAGAGGAGGACCGATATGCCAGAGATCACCCCGCCGGTGCGGGTGCGTTTCGCGCCCAGCCCGACCGGCTTTCTCCACATCGGCGGCGTGCGCACCGCCCTGTTCAACTGGCTATTCGCGCGGCACTACGGCGGCCAGTTCATCCTGCGCATCGAGGATACCGACGAGAAGCGCTACGTGCCCGGCGCGGCCGCCGATATGATGGCCTCGCTGCGCTGGGTCGGGATGGACTGGGACGAGGGGCCCGACCGCGGCGGCCCACACGCGCCGTACGTTCAGTCCGAGCGCAACGATCTCGGGATCTACCGCAGCCACGTCGA
The DNA here is from genome assembly GCA_016717335.1 of Candidatus Ribeiella danica. Classification (GTDB taxonomy): domain Bacteria; phylum Chloroflexota; class Chloroflexia; order Chloroflexales; family Roseiflexaceae; genus Ribeiella; species Ribeiella danica. The sequence goes on along the minus strand of JADKFS010000001.1, from coordinate 1,493,813 downwards.
CCAGCTGCTGGCCGCCGGGGCGGCCTATAAGTCGTTCGTGACCGAGGAGCAGCTGGAGCAGCTGCGCGCCGACGCGGCCGCGCGCGGCGTCAAGGCGTTCCGCTACCGCGGCGCCGAGCGCGACTGGGCGCCCGAGCAAGCCGCCGAGCTGGAGGCCCAGGGCCGGCCCTACACCGTGCGTCTCAAGGTCCCCCAGGCGGGCGCGACCAGCTTCGTGGACCTGGTCCGCGGCGGCGACCAGATCACGGTCAACAACGGCGAGCTGCAGGATATCGTGCTGCTCAAGTCGAGCGGCATGCCGGTCTACCACCTGGCGCACCTGGTCGACGACCATCTGATGGGCATCACCCACGTGATCCGCGGCGAGGAGTGGGTGCCCAGCACGCCCTACCACGTGCTGCTGTACCAGGCCTTCGGCTGGCAGCCGCCGGTGTTCGCGCACGTGCCGAACATCCTGCGCCAGGATGGCCGCGGCAAGCTCTCGAAGCGCAAGGACGACGTGGCGAGCAACCGCTTCTGGGAGCGCGGCTACCTGCCCGAGGCGATGTTCAACTACCTGGCGCTGCAGGGCTGGAGCTACGACGACCACACCGAGCTGATGACGCGTGAGGAGATCGTCGAGCGCTTTACGATCGACCGGGTGCAGGCCTCGCCGGCGCGCTGGAACCCCGACAAGCTGAAGGACATCAACGGCCTGTACATCCGCAAGCTCGCGCCGGCCGAGGTCGCCGAGCGTATCACGCCGTACCTCGCGCAGGCCGGGCTGGTGGACGACCCGGCCACGCCCGAGCAGCGCGCCTACGTGACCCGGCTGACCCCGCTGATCCACGAGCGGCTGGAGGAGCTGGGCGAGGCGCCCGAGCTGCTCGAGTTCTTCTTCCGCGATGTCGCGCCGCAGGGGGCGCGCGGAGATGCGCCCCTGCAGTACGACCCGGCCCTGCTGGTGCCAAAGAAGCTGGACGCCGCCGGCGCGGCCGCCGCGCTCCAGGCCGCTCACGATCACCTTGCGCCGCTCGATCCCTGGAGCGAGGGCCAGCTCGAAGAGACCCTGCGCGCGCTGGCCGAGGAGCTGGGCCTGAAGGTCGGCCAGCTGTTCGGCGCGATCCGCGTGGCGGTCACCGGGCGCACGGTCGCGCCGCCGCTGTTCGAGACGCTGGTCGCGCTCGGCAAGGAGCGCGCGCTGGCGCGGCTCCTCGCGGCGCGGCAGGCCCTCGCTGGCTAACCTACTCTTGCATCGCACGCGGCCCCACCCCCTGCCCCCTCCCCGCACGCGGGGAGGGGGTAAGTAATGGCCGGTGCAGCGGGTTCGGCAAAGCCGAACCCGCTGCACCGGCTAACAATATCCCCCTCTCCCTATTATGGGAGAGGGCGGCAGGGGGGGTGAGGGCCTGTAACACATCAGGAGGCACTTGGTAAGAAATCCAGCCCAAAACAGGCGCAAAAAGGGAGTATCGGCACACCGATCCGATCACGGCCCCGGCTACGTACATCCACTTAGCCGCGTGGCGCGATCCATGCTATGCTTGCGTGCATATACGCAACATGAGGTAGAAGGGAGCCGCACCCCATGCCCGTCATCCGCTCGGTAGCCACCGCGCTGCCGCCCTACGCGCTGCCGCAGGAGCACATCCGCGCCCTGGCGCGCGAGCACTTCGCGCCGGCCTTCCCGGACATCGAGCGCTACCTGTCGGTGTTCCGCCACGCCCAGATCGATACGCGCCACTTCGCCGCGCCGCTGGAGTGGTTCGCCACGCCGCGCAGCTTCAAGGAGTGCAACGACCTGTTCATCGAGGCGGCCACCGAGCTGGGCGAGCAGGCGGCGCGGCGCTGCCTGGCGGCGGCCGGCCTGGAGCCGCGCGACGTCGACCACCTGCTGTGGGTCTCGACCACCGGCATGGCCGCGCCGAGCCCCGACGCGATGCTGATCAACCGGCTGGGCATGGGCAGCCACACCCGCCGCACCCCCATCTGGGGCCTCGGCTGCGCGGGCGGCGTGGCCGGCCTGGCGCGCGCCGACGAGTACGTGCGCGCCTTCCCCGGCCAGCGCGCGCTGCTGCTCTCGGTGGAGCTGTGCAGCGTGACGTTCCAGTGGGCCGATCGCTCCAAGCGCAACCTGATCGCCTCGTCGCTGTTCGCCGACGGCGCGGCGGCGGTGCTGGTCGAAGGAGATGAGGCTAGAGGCTTGAGGCTAGAGGCTAGCATAGATCCCCAAGCCCCAAGCCCCAAGCCCCAAGTCTCAATCCTCGGCACGCAGAGCACGCTCTGGCCCGAGACGCTCGACATCATGGGCTGGGATATGGTGGACACCGGCATGCAGGTGGTGTTCTCGTCGCGCATCCCGCACATCGTGCAGACGCTGATGCGCGAGAACGTGGCCGAGTTCCTGGCGCCGCACGGGCTGGGGGTCGACGACATCGATCACTGGGTGCTGCACCCCGGCGGGGCGAAGGTGATCGGCGCCTACGAGCGGGCGCTGGGGGTCGATCCCGAGCGGCTGAGCCATACGCGCGCGGCGCTGCGCGGCCACGGCAACATGTCGTCGGCGACGATCTTCTTCGTGCTCGACGCGTTCCTGGCGGCCGGCGCCCCGGCGCCCGGCGAATATGGGGTGCTGGCCGTGCTGGGCCCGGGGTTCAGCTGCGAGCTGGCGCTGGTCAGAGGGTGACGAGGCGCGCCTGCCTCCACCCTTCGCCGACGCGTCAGTCGGAGAACCGCCCGCGAAAGTCGCTGTCCTGGTCGTCGATGGCGGCGTTGAGCTGCGCGCGGGTGATCAGGCCCATATTGAAGGCGACCTGGCCAAACTGCGCCGGCGAGCCATCGCGCTGCAGCGCGGCCTGGCGCTCGATCACGCGCTTGACCTGCTCGGCCGTGAGCGTGCCGCGGCGGATGAAGTACTCGCCGAGCCGCGGCACGCCGCTGGCGCCGCCCTTGCGCGCCGAGCCGACCTCCTGCTCCGCGATCTCCTCCAGCTCGACGATGTAGGTCACGCTGCCCAGCGTCAGCGCGTTGCCCGGGTTCAGCCGGCTCTGGCCGGTGATCGGCAGGCCGTTCAGGGCGATGCCCTGGCCGCCGGCAGCCAGCGGCACCACAAACCAGCGCTCGAGCACCTGGCGGATCTCGACGTGGCGCGGGCTCAGCTGACGATCGTGCAGGACCAGGTCGTTCGACGCTGCCGTGCCGACAGTGTTGCTGCGCGCCGTCAGCGTGTGCCGCTGGCCCGCGCCGGACCCGGTAATTGCGCGAAGCACTAATGCTTTTGCCATACTGATCTCTCCAGAGAGAGGCACCGCTCGCGGGGTCGGGGCTGAGAGCCGCGACGGCCGCGGCCACAAACCCTCGGCCCTGGAGGTTGCCGTGATAGGGTGACGTAGTAGAGAATTGCGCGTTCTCAGCGTGGAGCCATTCTATATCTGGCGCTGCGCGTTTGTCAATAGCTGTACATAAATAGTTGTTCACTTGTGGGGGCTGCGCGCCCCTGCCCCTGCGTGGGCTGCGCGCCCCCGTGCCCCCGCGGGCGGGGGTGGGCCGCCACCCCCGCCGCCCCCCGGCCGGGGCTTCGCCCCTGGACCCCAAAAAGAGCGCCGTCTCGTCGTCAGCGTTTGACGTGCATGCCTGGCTGAATCCAGGTGCAACGGGATATGCACTGGCTGTGCCCGAATTGGTATGAGGCATGGGCCACGAGCGTTGCAGCTGGCTCGGCGTCAGTTGCCGGAGGAGGGCCGGGGGCGCAGCGCCCCGGAGAAAAGGCGGCGCAGCGCCCAGAAAAGCCGAGCGCTTACTCCGCATCGCTGAGCAGATCCAGATCTTCGGCCCCCATCCCGACCATGTAGTGAAAGTTGCCCACGCCGACCGTCCGCGTGAGGTGGTCGACGACCCGGCGCGGGTTGTCGTTCGGCCCCGATACGAAGAACGGCTTGCCCTCCGGCCCGCCTGTGGGCACCGGCGTCGGGCTAGCGGCCGGGTCGGCGCCGCTGAGCAGCGGCTCGGCCTGCGCGAACACTGGGTCGGGCTTGAAGCCAAGGCTGGCCGCGTACGTCAGGCCAGTGAAGATGATCTTCGCCGCCAGATTGAAGTCGGCCGGCCCCATCGGTTGCAGCCGCTGGGCGTGGGCGCGCAGCCCGGCGACGTACTCGGGCACGTCCTTGAACAGCTTGACCTGCGCGCTCTTCACGCCCAGGCATGCCAGGTCGACCAGGAACATGCCGGCCGCAACCTTGCCGGATTTCTCGGAGCGGCGCGCGATCAGGATCGTGATCAGCGCGGCCTGCTGCTCCCAGCCGTGCGACAGCAGCACATCGTAGACCGGCCAGCCCGCCGCGAGCGCCATGCCGCCCACCGGCTTCGCAAGCGCCACAGCGGACTTGCCCTGGCCTTTCTTCTGTTTGCCCATCTGTATTCCTCTCTTGCTCAGGCGCCTGCCGTCGATGCGCAACCGCAGGTGCTGCCGATAGCAGCCGCCTGTGTTATGTGGAATCGATGTGTGCGGTTATTCTACCGCATGCGTGCGCGCCGCGCCAAGCTCGCCATAGGTGGCGGCTGGGGCCGCGCGGCCCCGTGGTATTATTTGCCGGAGGCGCTGGGGGAGCGGGGGCGCAGCGCCCCGGAGAAAGGGAGCAGCCGTAGGGGCGCTCAACTGAACGCCCGTACACGCGGCGGGAGCACGGGGCGTGCTGCCAGCCCCGGCGGGACGTGAGGGCGGCGCAGCCCTCGATTGACGCACAGAGGAGCACACACAATGGCACACCCTTCGAGCGACATCGCCGTGTACCTGGAGGTCGGCAAGAAGCGCACGTTCGCCGGCGCGCTCGACTGGCCGGGCTGGTGTCGGGTCGGGCGCGACGAGGCTGGCGCGCTGCAGGCCCTGGCCGGCGCGGGGCCGCGCTACGCCCGCGCGCTCCACGCCGCCGGGATCGCGTTCGAGGCGCCCGCCGACACCTCCGCGCTCGCGGTGGTCGAGCGGCTCGACGGCAGCATGACCACCGACTTTGGCGCCCCCGACATCGCCCCGTCGAGCGACGCGCGGCCGATCGACGACGCCGAGCTGCGGCGATTGCAGGCGCTGCTGCGGGCGTGCTGGCAGGCATTCGACGCGGCGGTGCGGGAGGCGACCGGCAAGGAGCTGCGCCGGGGGCCGCGCGGCGGCGGGCGCGACCTCGACGAGATCGTTCGGCACGTGCTGGACGTCGAGGCGGCCTACCTGCCGCGGCTGGCCTGGAAGCTCGAGAAGCCTGATTCGGAGGGCTCGGACGCGAAGCGCGACAGCATCCACCAGGCCGCCCGGGACGCGCTGGCGGCCGCGGTGCGCGGCGAGCTGCCCGAGCGCGGGCCGCGCGGCGGCGCGATCTGGGCGCCGCGCTACTTCGTGCGCCGCGTGGCCTGGCACGTGCTCGACCACGCCTGGGAGATCGAGGACCGCGCCACCTGAGCGTATCGATATTCCCTCACCATTCCCTCACCCTTTATGGGAGAGCGGGGTCCTTCTTCTGGCAACAGGGTGCGCTCGCACAGCGACCGCACCCTGTTGCCATACATCAACCCCCTCCCCTGGCAGGGGAGGGGGAATGGGGGAGGGGTTCTCCTTCCTAATCGAAGCGTAGCGCCTCGATCGGGTCGAGCTGCGCGGCGCTGCGCGCCGGGGCGATGCCGAAGCCCAGCCCGACCGCCATCGCGAAGCCGACCGCCAGCGCGGCCGCGCTGAAGCTGGGCACCGCGGTCATCAGGCCGGTCAGGTTGACCACCAGCGCGATCGTGATGCCCAGCGCCAGCCCGATCAGCGCGCCGAGCAGGCTGATCGTCAGCGCCTCGAACATGAACTGGGTCAGGATATCGCCCTCGCGCGCGCCGATCGCCTTGCGCAGGCCGATCTCGCGGGTGCGCTCGCGCACCGACACGAGCATGATGTTCATAATCCCGATGCCGCCGACCACCAGCGAGATCGCGGCGATCGCGCCCAGGAACAGCGTCAGCGTCTGGGTCGTCTCGGTCACGCTGGCGAGCTGGTCCTGCTGGTTGATCACGCTGAAGTCGTCGTTGTCGCCGCTGGCGGGCAGCTCGTGCCGGTCGCGCAGCGTCTGCTGGATCTCGCTCAGCGCGGCCGTCACGCTGTCGGCGTCTTTCGCCTGCACGGCGACGCTGGACACGAGGGTCGCCCCGCCGCTGATCGCCCGCCCGCCGAACAGGCGGCGCTGCGCGGTGCTGAGCGGCACGATCACGCCGTCGTCGCTCGATCCGAAGCCGCTGCCGCCCTTCGACGCCAGCACGCCCACCACGGTGAACTGCTGCCCGTTGATGCGCAGCGATTGGCCGACCACATCGCCATCCGGGAACAGCGTGGTCGCGACGTTCGCGCCCAGCACGACCACGGTGGCGCTGCTGCCGACTTCCTCCTCGGTGATGAACTCGCCCTCCGCCAGCGTGGCGTTGTGCACCTGCTGGTAGGCCGGCTCGGCGCCGGTGATGCGGGCGTTGGTGTTCTGGCTGCCGGCCACCAGCTGCCCATTGCCGTTGTACTCGGGCGAGACCAGGCTGGCATCCGGCACGTTCTGCGGGTCGGCCAGCGCCTCGGCGTCCGCGGTCGTGAGCGTCTGGCTGGTGCCGACCTGCCCCTGCACGCCCGACGAGCTGCTCGCGCCGGAGCGGACGGTCAGCAGGTTGGCGCCGTTGGAGGTGATCGTCGCGGTGATCGATTGCTGCGAGCCGTTGCCGATCGCCATCAGCGCGACGACCGCCGCCACGCCGATGATGATGCCCAGCGCCGTGAGCAGGGAGCGCAGCTTGTTGGCCACCAGGCTCTTCAGCGCGATCCGCGCCGTCTCGGCGAACGAGATGCCGCCGCTCGCCAGCGCGACGATCTGTGGGTTCGGCTCGGCCGTGTACTCGGGCGCCCGCTCGAGCGTTGTGAGCGTGTTCATATTGCCCTCCGCATGCTGATTGCCGGCGGCCGTCGCACGATCGAAGGTCGCTGCCGGGGCCGCCCGCTCGCGCCGGCGCCGCCATTCGAGATGTCCCCGCCCGTCGCGCCTACGGCGCGGCCAGGCTGCGCCGTGTCGCTGGCCAGCAGCCCGTCGCGCACCGTCAGCACGCGCCGCGCGTAGGTCGCGATGTCCGGCTCGTGGGTGACCAGCACGATCGTGATGCCCTGCCGGCTCAGCGCCTCGAACAGCGCCATGATCTCCGTGCTGGAGTGCGAGTCGAGGTTGCCGGTCGGCTCGTCGGCCAGCAGCAGCGCCGGCTGGGTGACCAGCGCGCGGGCGATTGCCACGCGCTGCTGCTGCCCGCCCGAGAGCTCTTTCGGCCGGTGGCCCATCCGGTCGCCCAGCCCGACCAGCTCCAGGGCCGTCTGCGCGCGGGCCAGGCGCTCGTCGGCCGAGACGCCGCCGAGGTAGATCAGCGGCAGCGCGACGTTCTCGAGCGCGGTCTGGCGCGGCAGCAGGTTGAACTGCTGGAACACGAAGCCGATCTTGCGGTTGCGCACGGCCGCCAGCAGGTCGCGGTCGAGCTGCTCGACCTGCAGCCCGTCGAGGATGTACTGCCCGGCGCTGGGGGTGTCCAGGCAGCCCAGCAGGTTCATCAGCGTCGACTTGCCCGACCCCGACGGCCCCATAATCGCCACGAACTCGCCGGGCTGGATGTCGAAGCTCACGCCGCGCAGCGCCGGCACCTCGATATCGCCCATCTGGTAGGTCTTGTGCAGGTCGTGCACGTGGATCATTGCGTTCATCTTGGCCTCCTGGTTCCTGGTGTTATAGCGCGCTGCGCTGAAAACGAACGTTTGGATGGGGTTTTGGGGAGGGCTTCGCCCTCCCCTTTAGCCATCTATGCAGCGCCCGAATCCTCTCATTTAGTCATGGTTCAATGCTCGGGATTTCGCCTTGCCACTGTACGGGCGCGATATATCGCGCCCCTGCGCCTTTGAGGCAATGAACAGTCAAGCTCGTCTGACTGCTGGCTGCTCTACGGTCCCGGGGGCGGGCCGCCCGCGCCGCCGGTCAGGCTGCTGATGCCGCTCGACCTGCTGCTCTGGCTTGTGGTCGTGCTCGTGCTCGTGCTCGCGCTCGTGCTGGGGATCATCACCACGTCGCCGGCCTTGAGCGCCGCCACGCCATTCCCGCCGCTGCTGACGATCGCGGTCTTGCCGTTGCTCGCCAGGCCGGTCGTCACTGGGATCGTCACCTGAGCGCTACCCTGCTGCACGGTCACTGTCTTGGTGCTGCCGGAGGTCTGGATCGCGCGGGTCGGCACCAGCAGCGCGCCGGTCACCTGGTCGATCTGGATATCCGCCGTCGTGCTCATGCCGACTTTGACCGACGTGTCGCCCGGGTCGAACGTGATCTGCGCCGCGTAGGTCACCACGTTCTGCTCGGTCGTCGCCACCGGCGCGATCGTCGCCACCGTGCCCGCGATCGTCGCGTCCGGCAGCGCGTCGAATGTCAGGCTGACCGGCTGGCCGACCTTCACCTTGGCGGCGTCGGTCTCGCTCAGGCTGAGCGCGACGTGCAGCTTCGACTGGTCCACCAGCGTCACGGCGCTCGTGCCCGCGCCGATCGTGCTGTCCGGCACGATGCTGACGGCCGACACGATCCCGGCGAACGGCGCGGTCAGCGTGGCCTGGGCCAGGTTGGTCTGCGCCGTGTCGAACGCGACCTGCGCCTGGGTCAGCGCCGCCTGGGCCGACGCCAGGTCCGAGTCGGACGCCGGCGCGGTCAGGCTGTCGAGGTTGGCCTGCGCCTGCGTGACCGCCGCCTGGGCCGACGTGACGCTGGCGGCCGTGCCGCCCTGCTGCAGGATGGTCAGGCTGGCCTTCGCCTGTGTGACCGCCGCGCGGGCCGAAGCCAGATCGCTGGCGCTCGGGCTCTTGAGCGCGTCGAGCTGCGCCTGGGCGTCCGCGACAGCTGCCTCGGCCTGGGTCACCTGGGTCGCCTCGCTGGCGCGCGCCGTGTCGTAGCTCACCTGCGCCTGGGTCACCGCGTTCTGGGCGCTGTCGAGCTGCGCCTTGGCCTGGATGTACGCGTCGGCGTACTGCTGGCGCTGGGCGTCGTTCAGGTAGTTCTGCTTCTTCTTGCCGGTAGAGTCGGTCGTGGTCGGATTGATCGGGTCGGTGCCGGTATCCTGCACGTGCTGCCAGTTGTTCAGCGCGACTGTGTACTTCGACTGGGACTGCGTCAGCGCGTTGACGGCGTTCTGGAACGCCAGATCGGCGTTGGTCTTGGCCTGCGAGGCGCTGTTGCGGGTGCTCTGCAGCGCGAGCTGGGCCTGGTCGACCGCTCGCTGGTCCGCGCTGAGGTCGGCCTGCGACGGGCTGGTCAGCGCGTCGAGCTTGGCCTGGGCGCTGGCGAGATTGGCCTGCGCGCTCTGGACATCGGTGACGCTGCTAGTCTTGGTCTTGGTGAGGTTGGCCTGGGCGCTGGCGAGATTGGCCTGCGCGCTGGCGATATCCGCGGCGGTGGCGCTGCCGCCCTTCGCCACGGCCAGCTTAGCCTCGGCCGCCGTCAGGTTGGCCTGGGCCTGCTTCAGCTGGAGCTGGAGATCGCTCGCGTCGATCGTCGCCAGGGTCTGGCCGGCCGAGACCGTATCGCCGACGGCGACCTCGACTGAGGTTACGGTGCCGGCCTGCGCGAAGGGCACGTCGACCGTGCGGGCGGCCGCGACGGTGCCGCTGCCGCTGACCGTGACGGCCAGGTCGCCCTGGGTGACGGCGGCGGTGGACGTGGTCGTCGTGGTCGTCTGGGATGCGCGCCACCAGAGGCCCGCGCCGGCGATGATCGCCACGACCACGGGCACGATCAGCCAGCGCAGCCAGGGCCGGCGGGGGCGCTGGGCGCCGGCGCGGCCGTGGGCCTGTGGAAATGGAACTGTGGTTTGCATGGGAGCCTCCATCCCGACTTCATCATAGTGGGTGAAGTGCGGTGTGTTGTTTCTGATGAGGCAAGTGTAGCAAGCCGGTATTCAGACATTGTGAGGAAGCGATTGGGAAAATCCATGGATCTTGCGCCTGCACTGGATCACCCCACCCCCTGCCCCCGCCCCTGCCAGGGGCGGGGGTTTAATTCTCGGCATCGGGGTGCGGTCGCTGCGCGACCGCACCCCGATGCCAGACGGATATTCCCCTCTCCTCTCACTGGTGTAGGGCGCCCGCGCCCCAACCCCCTGGCCCCTGCCAAGGGCGGGGGTTCATACTGACTGGTAGCGGGGTTTCGGCGAAGCCGAAACCCCGCTACCAACCAAGAATCCCCCCTCTCCCGGCTGGGAGAGGGGGCAGGGGGGTGAGGGCCGGCCACACTCAGGCGGCGTGCGCCGCGGCCAGCGGATGGCCGGGCGCCGCGCGCCCCGCATCTTCCGGCCGCGCGATGGGGAGCGTGATGGTGAAGCGCGTGCCCTCGCCGAGCGTCGATTCGACCTTGATGCTGCCGCGGTTGGCTTCGACGAGGGCTTTCGTGATCGCCAGGCCCAGGCCGGATGGGTCGCTCTCGACGCGCTGGCGGGCCTTGTCCGCGCGGTAGAAGCGCTCGAACACGAACGGCAGGTCGGCCGGGTCGATGCCGCTCCCGCTGTCGCTCACGGCCAGACGCACGTGCGCGTCGTCGGCCGCCGCGCTCAGGACGATCTCCCCCGCGGCGGTGTGGTGCAGCGCGCCCGAGACCAGCGTGCTCAAGACCTGCGCCATCCGGTCGGTGTCGACCAGCACCGGCGGCAGCGACTCGGCCGCCTCGACGCGCAGGGCGATGCCCTGCTGCTCGGCCTGGCCGATCGCGGCCAGCGCGCTGCGCTCGAGCAGCGCCGCCGGGTCGACCGCCCGGCGATTGAGCGTGAGCGCCCCGGCGTCGGCCAGCGAGAGCACCCGCAGATCCTCGACCAGCCGCTGCAGCTGCTCGACCTCGCCGTGCATGATCGTGTACAGCTTCGGCGCCCCCCGCAGCCGCCCCTCCTGCAGCCCCTCGGTGTAGCCGCGCAGGATGCTGAGCGGCGTGCGCAGGTCGTGGGCCAGGTCGGCGGTCATCTGCTGGCGCAGCCGGCTGGCGCGCGCCAGGTCCGCGCTCATCTGGTTGAACGAGGTCGCCAGCGCGCCGATCTCGTCGCGCGAGCGCACCACCACGCGCTGGTCGAGGTTCCCGCGCGCCATCGCCTGGGTGGCGCCGGTCAGCTCGCGCAGCGGCCGGGTGAGCGTGCGCGCCAGGACCGCGCCCAGCATGAGCGCGATCAGGGCGGCGGCCCCCGCGCTCACCTCGGTCGCCCAGGTCACCTGATCGAGAAAGGCTGCATCCCGCGATGGGCGCGCCGCGGCGCCGGCCGGCGGCTCAGGGGCCGGGCCGAACAGCACGCGCCCGACCGTCTGGCCGTCCACCTGCACCGGCGTGCCGCCGTCGAGCGCGCTGGCCGGAACCGTCTGCCCGGCCGGGTAGCGCTCGTTGCCAATCACCGCCGCCCCGCCTGCATCCACGAGGGCGATGCCGCGGCTGTAGTAGTCGAGCGGCGACCCGGCGAGCAGCTGGCCGACGCCGTCCCAGCTCCCCTGGTCGGCATAGTAGGTCGCCAGCGCATCGCAGAGCGTGGCCTGGTCGCGCTCGGAGAGAAACTGGTCGAACTCGGCGCGGGTGCGCATCCCCACCAGCACGGCGACCAGCACGGCGCCGATCAGGCCGACCACCAGGAAGGCGAGCGTGAGCTTGACGGTGAGCGAGCGCATCTTCGTTCCATTTCCGCTAGCTGTGGGCCACAGGCCCACATGTGACAGCCTCATTCTAGCAAGCGCGCGTTCAGAGATTGTGAAGAAGCGATGTGGAGACGATGTGGATCGGGGATCTCCGATTTTTAACTAGCCCAGTATGGGGCGCAGGGCGCAGCCCCACGGGCGTTGCAGCAGCCCTGGGGTGAGGGAAAGCAGCGATCAGCCGTATCTGGTATCATACGCCCAGGCATTTCGCCGCGGAAGAGAACAGGAGAACCATCGTGGAGTATCGTCGTCTCGGCAGAGCCGGGATCAAGCTAAGCGCGCTCTCGCTCGGCGCCTGGGTCACCTACGGCGGCCAGGTCGGCGAGCAGGTCGCGCGCGAGTGTATGGCCGCGGCCTACGACGCCGGGGTCAACTTCTTCGACAACGCCGAGGCCTACGCGAACGGCAACGCCGAGATCGTGATGGGCAACGTGATCAAGCAGCTCGGCTGGCGCCGCGAGAGCCTGGTCGTCTCGACCAAGATCTTCTGGGGCGGCAACGGGCCGAACGACACCGGCCTCTCGCACAAGCATATCGTCGAGGGCGTGAACGGCGCCCTGCGACGCCTGCAGATGGACTACGTCGACCTGCTGTTCTGCCACCGGCCCGACCCGAACACGCCGATCGAGGAGACCGTGCGGGCGATGGACATCGTAATCAAGCAGGGCAAGGCGTTCTACTGGGGCACCTCGGAGTGGAGCGCCGCCGAGATCATGCGCGCCGACGCGGTCGCCCGCCAGTACGGCCTGACGCCGCCGTCGATGGAGCAGCCGCAGTACAACATGTTCACGCGCGAGCGCTTCGAGGAGGAGTACGAGCTGCTCTACTCCGAGCTGGGCTACGGCACCACGATCTGGAGCCCGCTGGCCTCGGGGCTGCTGACCGGCAAGTACAACCGGGGCATCCCGGCCGACAGCCGCGCGTCGCTGGAGGGCTACGAGTGGCTGCGCAGCACGGTGATCACGCCCGAGCGGGTCGAGAAGGTCCGCCAGCTCGAGCCGATCGCCGGCGACCTGGGCTGCACGCTGGCGCAGCTCGGGCTGGCCTGGTGCCTCTCGAACCCGAACGTCAGCACGGTGATCACCGGCGCCAGCCGCGCCGCGCAGGTGACCGAGAACATGAAGGCGCTCGAGGTCGCGCCCAAGCTCACGCCCGAGCTGCTCGATCGGATCGACGCGATCCTGGGGAATAAGCCGCAGGCGGGCTGATTGGGCTTAGAGCGTGGGGCTTGGGGTTTGGGGCGTGGGGTGGAATGGGGTGATCTGTAGCACTCATGGCTTCAACATGCGCTGGTCACAATCTGCAATCTGCAATTCTACTAGTACAGCTTTCCAGACGTTCGTTGCCGGTTGTCGCCGGTTGGTTCTGCGGTTCTGTGGTTCTGTCGCCACGGAACTGCAGCATCGCAGAACCGATCGTGGTAGCCCAAACCCGACCCGAACGTCCGGAACCTTGCACTAGCCGCGCTCGGAGGGACAGATCGTGGGCTACATTCTGCTGGAGGGCGGCGCTGAGTTCGGCGGGCGCATGGCCGACCCGGACCGGCGCGCGATCGAGCTGGCCGGCGGGCCGCAGGCGCGCATCAGCATCATTCCCACCGCCGCAGCGCCCGACCGCAACCACGAGCGCGCCGGCGGCAACGGCGTGCGCTGGTTCCAGGGCCTGGGCGCCCGCAACGTCGCCGCGCTGCCGCTGATCGACCGCGACTCGGCCGAGCGCGCCGATGTCGTGGCGGCGCTGGGCGCGGCGCGGCTGATCTACCTGCTCGGCGGCTTCACCCACTACCTCGGCCAGACGCTGCTCGGCAGCGCGAGCTGGCGGGCGATGCTGGCCGCCTACCAGGCCGGCGCGGTGCTGGCCGGCAGCAGCGCCGGGGCGATGGTGCTGTGCGAGCACTACTACGACCCGCAGGGCGGCCGCGTGGTCGCCGGACTGGGCCTGGTGCCGCGCGCCTGCGTCCTGCCGCACCACAACACCTTCGGGCGCGCCTGGGCCGCGCGCCTGGCCGCGCTGCTGCCCGAGAGCGTGCTCGTCGGGGTCGACGAGCGCACCGGCATGATCGACGACGGCCCCGGGGGGGGCTGGCGCGTGTACGGCCAGGGCGCCGTAACCCTCTACCATCGCGGTCGGCCGGCCGTCTATCCGGCCGGGCAGGAGTTCACGCTGGAGTAGAGCGCGTATGAACGCCATTGAGCACTGGTGGCGCGACCCGGCCGCGCGCGCCGCGGCGCAGGGCTTCGACCGGGCCGCAATCGTCGAGAGCGCGATCGCCGTGCAGCAGATCCCCGCGCCGACGTTCGACGAGCGGCTGCGCGGGGCCTACGTGGCCGAGCGCATGCGCGCCGTGGGCCTGGCCGACGTCTCGGTCGACGCGGTCGGCAACGTCTACGGCCGGCGCGACGGGCGGAGCGACGCGCCGGGGCTGCTGATCGCCGCGCACATGGACACGGTCTTCCCGGCCGGCACCGACCTGTCGGTCCGCCGCGAGGGCGGGCGGATCTACGGCCCCGGCCTGGGCGACAACAGTCTGGGCGTGGCGGCGCTGCTGCACCTGGCCGCGGCGCTGGTGCGGCACGCTGTCCCGAACGAGCGCGCGATCTGGTTCGTCGCCAACGTCGGCGAGGAGGGCCTGGGCGACCTGCGCGGGATGCGCGCGGCGGTCGACCGGCTGGACGGCCGGATCGGCGCGGCGATCGCGCTGGAGGGCTGCGACCCCGGTCGGATCATCCACGCCGGGCTGGGGGTCCGGCGCTACCGCATCAGCGCGGCGGCGGACGGCGGGCACTCCTGGGCCGACTTCGGCGCGCCGAGCGCGGTTCACGCGCTGGTGCGGCTGGCCGCGCAGCTGTCGCGCCTCGACGTCCCGCGCGCGCCGCGCAGCAGCTTCAACATCGGCGTGATCGAGGGCGGCAGCTCGGTCAACACGATCGCCGAGCGCGCCGCGCTGCTGCTGGACCTGCGCTCGGTCGAGCCGGACGGGCTCGCGGCACTGGTCTGGCAGGTCGAGCAGGCCGTGAGCGCGGCGCACACGGCCGAGCCCGGCGTGCGCTTCGAGCTGGCGACGGTGGGCGACCGGCCGAGCGGCGGGATCGCGCCCGAGCACCCGCTGGTGCTGGCCGCCGCGGAGTCGTACCACGTCGAGGGGTTCACGATCGGCTACACGATCGCTAGCACCGACGCGAACATCCCGCTCAGCCGCGGCATCCCGGCCGTCTGCGTGGGCGTGTGCGACGGCAGCAACGAGCACCGGCTCGACGAGTACATCGAGCCGGCGCGCCTGCAGGCCGGCATGCGCGCGCTGCTCTGGCTGGCGCTGGCCGCGAGCGGCTCGCACATCACATGATCGCAGATCGCTTCGCCATGCCGCCCAGGCGCCGAAGGCCGGCGACGCGCTGGTGCGCCCTGCTCGTGCTGCTGGCGCTGCTGCCCGGCTCGCTCCACGCCCGCCCGCTCGACCCCGGCGAGGTTGCCTATGCCGCGGCGATGCGCCCGGCCTTCGCGGCCGACGTGGCGCGCCCGCAGCTGCCGCGCTACCACGTGCGCCTGGCGGTCGACCCGGCGGCCGGCCGGCTCAGCGGCGAGCTGGAGCTGCTGTTCTGGAATACGACCGGCGCCGCGCTGCCTGACGTGGTGCTGCGGCTGTACCAGAACTTCCCGCAAGACGTGTTCGGCGACGGCGGCGACGGCGCGGCCGCGCTGAGCGATGCGCGCGTCGACGGCAAGCCCGTAGAACCGCGCTACCAGGCCGGGCATACGGCGGTGCGGCTGGCGCTGGCGCGGCCGATCGAGCCCGGCGCCGCCGCGCAGATCAGCCTGAGCTGGACCGCGCATGCCGGCCCGCTGCACGGCACCGACGACACCATCCCGCTGCTCGGCGCGATCCCGCAGCTGGCCGTCTGGGATGGCGGCTGGCGCACCGACGTGACTCGGATGCCCGACCACGTCTACGCCGAGAGCGGCCTGTACCATGCGTTCGTGAGCGCCCCCGCCGAGTGGGCCGTGGCCAGCGGCGGCGCGGAGATCGGGCGCACGACGCGCGGCGCGACCGCGACCACCGAGCTTGTCAGCGGCCCGGTGCGCGAGCTGGCGCTGGCGCTGGGCCGCTTCAGCAGCATCGAGGCCGACAGCGGCGGCGTCACGCTGCGGGTGGCCTACCGCCGCGACGGCAAGGTGCCGCTCGCCGCGGCGCAGCAGGTGCTGCGCCGCGCCGTCCAGTCGCTGGCGACCACGGCCGAGCGCTACGGGCCGTACCCGTACCGCGCTCTGACATTCTGCGTGCTGGAGGCCGGGCGCGGCTTCAGCGACGCGCGCGAGTACCCCGGCTTCATCCTGCTGCTGCTCGACCGCGGCTACAGCCCGACCACTCACCAGGACGTGGCGCACGAGGTCGGCCACCAGTGGTTCTACGGCCTGGTCGGCAACGACATCTACCGCGACCCGTGGCTGGACGAGGCGCTGGCTCAGTACACCACCTTCGTCGTGATGCAGCAGTGGGATGGCGCCGCCGCCGCGGACGACTACTTCGCCAGCGAGATCGCGGCGCTGGGCGGGCGCGCGCGCTACAGCCTGGGTCGCTCGGTCGACCGCTACCCGTCGTGGGGCAGCCTGTACGCCTCGGTGTATGGCAAGGGCGGCCTGTTCATCGCCGCGCTGCGCGAGCGGGTCGGCGACGACGCCTTCTTCGCCGGGCTGCGGCGCTACGTGGAGCGGCACCGCTACGGCGTTGCCCACCCCGACGACCTGCGCCGCGCGCTCGAGTCGGCCTCCGGGCAGGATCTCGGCGAGCTGTTCGCCAGCTCGCTCGGCGGCCGCTGAGCGGCGTAGGGCGCGCAGCCCCACGGACGTTGCAACAGCCCTAGTACAGCTTTCCAGAAGTTCGTTGCTGGTTGCCGCCCGTTGGTTCTGCGGTTCTGTGGTTCTGCGGTTCTGCGGTTCTGTGGCCACGGAACTGCAGAACCGCGGAACCGATCGTGGCAGCCCAAACCCGACACGAACGTCCGGAACCTTGTACTAGCTGCAGGCGGCAAGTGATTGACATCCCCGGGCGCCTCTCCTATAATCAGCGTATCCCCACGAGCCCTGCCACTGGCACAAGCGAGCCCAATGCGGAATCGAACGCTGTGAATCGCGGAGCGGAAAGGAGCCACTTCGATGTTGAATCTGGCAATGCTGTTGGAGGAGAGCACGCGCCGAGATCCAGGCAAGGTCGCCATCATCCTCGACGATTTTAAGCTGCGCTACGCCGAGGTGAACGGGGCGGCCAACAAGATTGCGAACGGCCTGGTTGGCCTGGGCGTCAAGCCGGGCGACAAGGTGGCGATCATGCTGCCGAACACGCCGCACTTTGTGATCTGCTACTACGCGATTCTGAAGCTTGGCGCGACGGTGGTGCCGCTGAACGTCCTGTTCAAGCGCCACGAGGTCGAGTATCACCTCGACGACAGCGACTCAGTCGCGCTGATCGTCTGGGAGGGCTTTCTCGGCGAGGCGGCCGAGGGCTTCCAGCAGGCCAAGGGCTGCAAGAATCTGATCGTGGCCCAGGCGCCCGGCAGCCAGGCGTCGCTCCCCGGCGGCGCGCTGCCGCTCAACGCGCTGATGGCCGACACCGCGCCGGCCTTCGACACCTACCAGACCATGCCGGACGACACCGCCGTGATCCTCTACACCAGCGGGACGACCGGCCGGCCGAAGGGCGCCGAGCTGAGTCACTTCAACATGTTCTTTAACGCGTACATCGGCGCCGAGAAGATCCTGCAGACCGACCGCGACGAGATCGGGCTGGCGGTGCTCCCGCTGTTCCACTCGTTCGGCCAGACTTGCGTGATGAACGCGCTGCTCTACTCGGGCGGCACGATCACGCTGCTGCCGCGCTTCGAGCCCCAGCGAGCGCTCGAGATCCTGGCGCGCGACCACGTCACCTACTTCGCCGGCGTGCCGACGATGTACTTCTACCTGCTGAACTTCCCCGGCGCCGAGCAGTACGACCTCTCCGCGCTGCGGCGCTGCTGCTCGGGCGGCTCGGCCATGCCGGTTGAGGTGATGCACGCCTTCAACAAGAAGTACGGCGTGACCATCCTGGAGGGCTACGGCCTCTCGGAGACCTCGCCGGTGGCCTCGTTCAACCACCTGGACCGGTCGCCGAAGCCCGGCTCGATCGGCACGCCGATCTGGGGCGTCGAGATGCGCTGCGTCGACGCGGAGGGGCGCGAGGTGCCGACCGGCGAGCTGGGTGAGATCGCCATCCGTGGGCACAACGTGATGAAGGGCTACTACAAGCGCCCCGACGCGAACGCCGAGGCGCTTAGGGGCGGCTGGTTCTACACCGGCGATGTCGCCTACAAGGACGCCGATGGCTACTATTTCATCAAGGACCGCGTCAAGGACATGATCATCCGCGGCGGCTTCAACGTCTACCCGCGCGAGATCGAGGAGGTGCTGTACGGCCACCCTGCGATCGCCGAGGTGGCGGTGATCGGCGTCTACGACGAGGCGCTCGGCGAGGAGATCAAGGCGGTGGTGTCGCTCAAGCCCGGCCAGTCCGGCGACGCGCAGCAGATCATGGACTACTGCAAGGAGCGGCTGGCGGCCTACAAGTACCCGCGCTCGGTCGAGATCCGCGACACGCTGCCGAAGACCGCGACCGGCAAGATCCTCAAGCGCGAGCTGAAGTAGCCATCCCAGACAAGGAGACTGCGAGACACAGAGACCGACAAACACCGCTTCTCCTTGTCTCCTTGTCTCCTTGTCCCCTTGTCTCGCGTTCACCCCCTTACTTTCTCCGCCTGGCGCGGGCGTATCGGTATCCGGTAGCGCCGCCGCTTGTTGCCGATCGTGCTGGCGGAGACGCCAAAGTAGGCCGCCAGCGCCGCGATCGTCCAGCGCTCGTCGAGGTAGAGCCGCCGCAGAGTCGCCTCGTCGACCGGGGTGGCTGCGAAGCGAGCCGAGCGCAGCGCCACCCCGCAGCCGCGCAGGCGGCTGGCGATGGTCGTCGGGCTGCAGCCGTACCGGCGAGCCAGCAGCGTGATGCTCTGGCCGGCCTTGTAGCTCGCGCGCAGCTCATCGCACGGGAGCAAATGCTGCCGTAACATCGCCTCCCCCTCTCGTCCTTATACGTAATCGTGTAAATGAGGTCTAAAGGAAGAGCGCCGCCACGGCGCTCTTCAGATGGTTTCTATCTTAACACGGTATCGGATATATGTCAACCTTGATCTGGGGGCGACTCCTCGACCGGCACGAGCGTCTCGTCGTATGTGAACCCGGCGCGCTCGGCGATCATGCTGAGCGTCTTCTGGGTCGAGCGGTGCGGCTTGTGCGCGTCGGTCTCCCACTCGCTGATCGTCTGCTGGCGCACCTGCAGCTCGTCGGCCATCTCACGCTGGGTCAGCCCCATGTGCTCGCGCAGCGCGCGGATCGCGGTTGGCGTCCAGGTATATTGTACTTGCCGGCGCCGCCGAGCTTTGGCGGGTTTCTCGCTCATACGCTCCCCTTGACACGGCATCATTCAGACTGGTGCTGGCCCTATTGTAATACGTAAACGGATAGATGCAAGGGGCAGCCCCGTTAACCATGATTTGACAATCGGCCGGCGCTATAGTATATAGCCTCTGTCATTTGCCCGGTCGTCCCAATTCATCAACTCTTCATCTTCAATCCGTATACTCTGGGCCTGGTCGCCTGAGACATGTCGACAGTCGGGGAGTGTGGCGAGCCTTCGGCCACTCCACATCCCCCAAGGTGGGGGTTCCAAGGTGGGCTTCGCCCGCGCCGGATCTCCACCCGAAGAACCATTGAGAGTCCCTTACTCCGTACTCCGCCACGCCACTCACCTTCACACCATGCATGCGGACGGACGAGAGGATCTGCATGATGTGGGTTCCGCCTCACACGAGCGGACCGGCGACGACCGCGATCGACGCCTTGGCCTATGAGTCGGCCGACGAGCCCGGGCGAATCATGATCGTCGACGACAGCCGCGAGGCCGGCCGCGCGCTGGCCTCGCTGCTCGAGCTGTCGAACCACACCGTCGAGCTGGTGACCGACGGCCAGGCCGCCCTGAGCGCGGTCGCCCTGCGCCAGCCCGACCTGATCATCCTCGACGTGCAGCTCCCCGGCATCGACGGCTACGAGGTCTGCGGCACGCTCAAGCACAACCCTGAGACCTGGCAGATACCGATCATTATGGTGACGGTCGAGGAGGCGCGCGCGGGGCGGCTGCAGGGCCTTGAGGTCGGCGCCGACGACTACCTGCAGAAGCCGGTCGACCCCCAGGAGCTGGAGGTGCGCATCCGCGGGCTGCTGCGCAGCAAGCGCCGCACCGATCACCTCGAGCAGGCCGACGCGGTGATCTTCGCGCTGGCGCGCGCGGTCGAGGCCAAGGACGCCTACACCGAGGGCCACCTGTACCGGCTGGCGCGCTACGCGCTCGCGATCGGCGAGCGCATGCGGCTGGGCGCCGAGCAGATGCTCGCCCTGCGCTTCGGGGCGCTGCTGCACGACATCGGCAAGGTCGGCGTGGACGAGATGATCATCCGCAAGGGCGGGCCGCTCACCCCGGCCGAGTACCGGCTGATGCAGCAGCACACGCTGATCGGCGAGCGGATCGTCCAGCCGCTGCGCATGGCCGGCGCGGTCTGCCCGATCGTGCGGCACCACCACGAGCGCTGGGATGGCCGCGGCTACCCCGACGGCCTGGCGCGCGATCAGATCCCGCTCGGCGCGCGGATCGTGGCGGTGGCCGACGCGTTCGACGCGATGACGACGACCCGGCCGTATAACCGCGTGCTCTCCTTCGCCGAGGCGTCCGACCGGCTGCGCGCCGGCGCCGGCACGTACTGGGACCCGGCGGTCGTGGCGATGTTCCTCGACTGGCTGGCCGAGTATGATGGCGGCCGCGAGTCGGCAGTCGGCAGTTAGCAGCCGGCAGTATTCCGCGGTCAGCCTTCAGCCCCCAGGCCACGGAGGTGGCCTTCGTAGCAGGAGCCGAGGGCTTTAGCCCGACGGCGGCGCCTCAAGCGCGATCACCTTATCACCACACCTTGCGCGCGCGCCTTGGTCCCAGAGGCGAGCTGTGCGGCGAACTGCCGGATGAAGCGCAGCACCGAGCGCGGCCGCTCGCGCTGGGGCAGGTGACCGCAGCGCTGGAGCAGCAGCTTGGGCGCGTCGGGCAGGTTGTCGCGGAAGAACTCCAGCGACCCCTCGGGCAGGAAGCGGTCGTTCAGACCCCAGACCAGGCCGGCCGGCACCGGGATGTCGCGCAGATCCTCAGGGTGCAGCAGCACCTCTTCGGGCACCGCCGCGACCATGTTGGAGACGAACTCCTGCACGACCTGGCGCTGGAACAGATCCTGGAGGCTGTGCTGCCCCAGGTAGAGCAGCGGCGCCGGGACGGCGCCGAACATCTGCCGAAACGCCAGCCGCGCGCTGCGCAGGTCGCGCATGCCGATCGCCTCGCCGAACGGCTCCCACGACGCGCGGCCGTTCAGCGGCGCGCCGCCGGAATCCATCAGGATCGTGCCGCTCACCAGCTCGGGCGCGGCCCAGGCGAGCTTGATCGCCAGCCAGCCGCCCATCGAGTTGCCGACGACCAGGGCCGGCCCCCCGACGACCTCGCGCAAGAAGTCGGCCAGGACATCGCGCATCTCGTCGAGCGTGGTGTAGTTGCGGCCGTGCGGCAGGCTCGAAAACCCGTAGCCGGGCAGGTCGATCGCGTAGACCGGGTGGCCGCGCGCGAGCGAGTTGAAGATGAACGACCAGGTCAGCGCGTTGTCGGCGATGCCGTGGACCAGCACGATCGGGATCGCCCCCGCGCCGGCGTCGCCGGCCGGCCCCTTGTAGTAGTAGCTGATGCAGATGCCCTGGAGGCGCGCCTCGCGCTGCTGGACGCCGCGACGCATGAGCCGCTGGCGCGCCAGGCCGTTGAACAGTGGGACGGACACGCGCGAGAGCGGCGCGTAGAAGGCCAGGAAATTTTCAATCCTCGGGCGCCACGTTTTCGGACGGAACATCGCTCAGCCCTCCTCTGCGTACCAGCACATCGCCGTGTCCGCGCACCGTCGCGGCCAGCGCCGCGACAGGCGCCGGCCAGCCGGGCGGCGTCAGCCGCGGCGCGATCTCGGCCAGCGGCACCAGCACGAACGGCCGCTCGGCCAGCCGCGGGTGGGGAACGGTCAGCTCGTCGGTCGCCATAACAAGATCGTCATAGACCAGGATGTCCAGGTCGATCACGCGCGCGCCGAAGCGCGGCCCGGCGACGCGGCCCAGCCCGCGCTCGATCTGCTTGAGCAGCGCCAGCAGCGCAGCCGGCTCCAGCTCGGTGCGGCCTCGCAGCGCGGCGTTCAGGAAGCGCGGCTGATCGAGCACGTAGGCCGGCTCGGTCTCGTACACCGACGAGACCTGCTCGACCGCGACGTGCGGCGCCAGCCGCTCGACCGCGGCCCGCAGGTTGGCCCGGCGGTCGCCCAGGTTCGAGCCGAGCGCCAGGTAGACCACGGCGCCGGGTGCTGAGCCATGTAGATTTCGCTCCGATCGTTCTTCCACAGCCCATAGTATACCAGCAATGGCGCTTGCTGTTGCTAGTCTCACGCCCCCGCCCCTCTCTCCCGTCGCCGCGGGAGCGGGGGATCCTTGAGCCACTATTCACCCCTGCCCTTGCCAGAGGCGGGGCCAGGGGGTTGTTAAAAAAGCATCGGTGCTAGAGCTCCATCTTCAGCTGATCGATCGGCGTATCCGCGGGCGCTGTCTCGCCGGCGCCGCTCGCCTGCGGGCGGGCGCTCTCCTCGCGATCGGGCGCGCTTTCGCCGGTCAGCGCCAGCAGCCCGGCCTCGTCTAGGATCGGCACCTTCAGATCCTGGGCCTTGCTGACCTTGCTGCCGCCCGGCTCGGCGCCGGCCAGCAGGTAGCTGGTCTTCTTGGTGACGCTGCCGGTCACCTTGCCGCCGTGAAGCCTGATCAGCTCCTCGGCCTGCTCGCGCGTCATCGAGGGCAGCGTGCCGGTGACGACGAAGGTCAGGCCGGCCAGCCCGTCGCCCAGGCGGCGCCGGTCGCCTGGCTGCGCGGTCGTGCGCACGCCGACGTCCGCGAGCTTCTGGACCAGCGCGCGGTTGGCTAGCACGCTGAAGAACTGCGCGACGCTGGCGGCGACCGCCGGCCCGAGCCCATCGATCGCCTGGATCTGCTCGGCTGTCGCGTCCGCCAGCGCGTCGAGCGAGCCGAATGCCTGCGCGAGCGCCAGCGCGGCCACCTCGCCGACGAAGCGGATGCCCAGGCCGGTGATCAGCCGCGGCAGCGGACGACTCTTCGACTGCTCGATCGCGCCGAGCAGGTTGGCGATCTTCTTCTCGGCGAAGCCCTCCATGCCGGCGAACGACTCGGCCGTGAGCGTATAGAGATCGGCGACGTCCTTCACAAGCCCGCGCTCGACGAACAGCTGGGCTTGCTTCTCGCCCACGCCGGCGATGTCCATCGCGCCGCGCGAGACGAAGTGCTCGAGCCGGCGGACCAGCTGGGCCGGGCAGATGCCGAAGTTCGGGCAGCGGTAGGCCACCTCGCCCTCGATCCGCTCGAGCGGCGTGCCGCAGGCCGGGCAGCGCTCGGGCATCGCCCAGGCGCGCTCGTCGCCCGAGCGCCGGTCGACGATCGGGCCGATGATGTAGGGGATGACGTCGCCGGCGCGCTTGACCGTCACATAGTCGCCGATCCGGATGTCGCGCTCGGCGATGTAGTCGGCGTTGTGCAGGCTGGCGTTGCGCACCACCACGCCGCCGATATTGACCGGCTCGATCGTGGCGTTGGGGGTGATCACGCCGGTGCGGCCGACGTTGACCACGATATCGAGCAGGCGGCTGGTCGTCTCGCGCGCGGGGAACTTGTAGGCGATCGCCCAGCGCGGGTCGCGGCCGACCACGCCCAACTCCTGCTGCTGCGCGAAGCTGTCGACCTTGACGACGATGCCGTCGGCCTCGTACTCCAGCCGGTCGCGGCGGGCCATCCACTCGCGGCAGTAGGCCAGCACCTGCTCGAAATCCTCGAAGCGCCGCCGGTCGCGGTTGACCGGGAAGCCGAGCGCCTGGAACAGCTCGAGCGTCTCCCACTGCGAGCGCAGGCGCACGCCCTCGCACGGGCCGACCGCGTAGGCGAAGAAGCGCAGCGGCCGCCCGGCCGTCACGGCCGGGTCCTTCTGGCGCAGCGAGCCGGCGGCGGCATTGCGCGGGTTGGCGGCCACGCGCTCGCCGGCGGCCGCAAGCCGCTCGTTCAGCGCCTCGAAGTCGGCGATGCGCATGTAGATTTCACCCCTGACCTCGATGGAACTTGGGACGTGGGACGTGGGACCAGGGGCCCATTGCTGCGGTGAAGCTTTCGTCGCCTTTGGTCTTTGGTCTTTGGTCTTTGGTCGGTTCGCGCAGGGTGAGCGGAATGGAAGGGATCGTCCGCAGATTCGCCGTCACATCCTCGCCGGTCTCGCCATCGCCGCGGGTCGCGCCGCGGACGAGCCGGCCGTGCTCGTAGGTCAGCGCGATCGCCAGGCCGTCGATCTTGGGCTCGACCACGTAGGTCACCGCCGCCTCAGCGCCGAGCAGCCGGGCGACGCGGTCGCGCCAGGCGTGTAGGTCGCCCTCGTCGAAGGCGTTGCCGAGCGAGAGCATCGGGACCGGGTGGCGCACCTTGACGAACTTCTCGGAGGGCGCCGCGCCGACGCGCCGGGTCGGCGAGTCGGGCGTCACCAGCTCGGGGTGGTCCTGCTCGAGCGCCCGCAGCTCGCGCATCAGCGCGTCGTACTCGGCATCGCCGACGAGCGGGTCGTCGAGGACGTAGTAGCGATAGTTATGGTAGCGCAGCTGCTCGCGCAGCTCGGCGATGCGCTGGGCCGGGTCGGCAGACGACATAGGTCAGCTCCATACTCTACAGCGCGCTGCATAGCTAAAGGGGCGGGGCTTGGGGAGGGCGAAGCCCTCCCTAAAACCCCACCAAAACGTTCGTTTTCAGCGCGCGCTACATAGAAACTGCGCGGCTGGTATTATACGCGATCCAGCGGGCTGTGGGCATCCTGGGCTTCGCGCCTGCCCGGGATCGATAACGACAGCAGCGCCCGGCCTTCCTGTGGTACAATTTCGGCCGACGCGCGGACCCAAGCGGCCTGTGCCGCCCGCGCGCTCGCCATTCAGGGTGGACGATCGCTCCGCTATAGAGGGAGGGCAGAATGACCGAAACGCGAAAAGTGCCGCGCCGCGACGAGGCTCCGGCAGAATACACCTGGGATCTCACCACGATCTATACCGACGCCGAGGCCTGGGAGCGCGACGTGGCGCGGATCGAGGGCCTGCTGCCCGACGTCGCCGCGGTACAAGGGACGATCGGCCAGGGGCCGGCCGAGCTGCTGCGGGCGCTCACGCTGCGCGACAACATCTCACAGACGCTGCACCAGCTCTATGTCTACGCCAGCCTGCTGAAAGACACCGACAGCACCAACCCGGCCGGCCAGGCGCTGGACGAGCGCGCCGGCTCGCTGATGGCGCGGATCGGCGCGGCGCTGGCCTTTGTCGAGCCGGAGATCCTGGCGGTCCCGCAGGAGACGATCGCGGGCTGGCTCGCGCAGGACCCGCAGCTCCAGGTCTACGCCTACGAGTTGGAGGAGCTGAACCGCCAGCGCGCCCACGTCCGCTCGGCTGAAGTCGAGAACATCCTGGCCCAGTTCGGCGACGTCACCCGCGCGCCGAGCGAGATCTTCGGCATCCTCACGAACGCCGACCTGACGTTCCCGACGATCGAGGACGAGCAGGGCCAGCCGCTCCAGCTCTCGCACGCGCGCTATGGCCGCCTGATGGAGAGCAAGGACCGGCGGGTGCGCCGGGATGCCTTCAAGGGCTACTACAGCTCCTACCAGGGCATCCGCAACACGCTCGGCACCACGCTGGCCGCCGAGATCCGCAGCCACGCGCTCAACGCGCGCGTGCGCGGCTACGCCTCGTCGCTCGAGGCCGCGCTCGACCCGCGCGACATCCCGGCGGATGTCTACCACAACCTGATCTCGACGATCAACGACAGCCTGCCGCGGGTGCACCGCTACATGGGCGTGCGCCAGCGCATCCTGGGGCTGGACGAGCTGCGGGTCTACGATCTGTACGCGCCGCTGGTTCCGCAGGCCGACGTGACAGTGCCCTACGCCGAGGCGACCGCCACCGTGCAGGCGGCATTCGCGCCGCTCGGCGCCGAGTACGCCGATGCGCTCGGCACGGCCTTCCGCAGCCGCTGGCTCGACGTCTACGAGAACGTCGGCAAGCGCAGCGGGGCCTACAGCGGCGGCGCCTACTCGACCGCGCCGTTCATCCTGCTCAACTACCAGGATCGGCTGAACGACATGTTCACGCTGGCGCACGAGCTGGGCCACTCGATGCACTCGTTCTTCACCCGCCGCAGCCAGCCGTTCGTCTACGGCCGCTACACGATCTTCGTCGCCGAAGTGGCCTCGACGCTCAACGAGGCGCTGCTGACCGACTACCTGCTCAAGACCCGCGACGACCCGATGCTGCGCAAGCAGCTGATCATCCAGCAGCTCGAAGACATCCGCACGACGATCGTTCGCCAGACGATGTTCGCCGAGTTCGAGCTGGACATCCACCAGCGCAGCGAGGCCGGCGAGCCGCTGACCGCCGACATGCTCAGCAAGCTGTACTACGAGCTGGTCAAGCGCTACCATGGCCCCGGCGTCACGCTCGACGACGAGATCGCGTTCGAGTGGTCGCGCATCCCGCACTTCTACTACGACTTCTACGTCTACCAGTACGCGACGGGCCTCTCGGCGGCGCTGGCGCTTAGCCGCCAGATTATCGCGCAGGGCCAGCCCGCGGTCGATCGGTACCTGCGCTTCCTCAGCAGCGGCGCCTCGCGCCCCTCGATCGACCTGCTGCGCGACGCCGGCGTCGATATGACCACCCCGCAGCCGATCCAGGCGGCGATGGATACGTTCGACCAGCTGCTGGATGAGCTTGAGGCGCTCGGCTAGCTGTGCGAACCCCGCCCCCTCTCTTTTGGCGGTGGGTTTTCCCAGATGGCTCCCCCTACCCCCCCTCTCCCAGGGAGGGGGGGGGGGGGGGGGGGCCCCCCCCCGCGCCCCCCCCCCCCCCCCCCCCCCCCCCCCCCCCTGGCAGGGGAGGGGGCAGGGGGTGGGGCGATCCAGCGCATCACCGCGCCATGAACAAAAAACCAACCCCGGAAGGGGAGCAGGGTGGGGGCGCCCCACCAAGTATCAGCCTTCCGAAGGGTGCCCGATCGGCGTATCAATGGTATGATGCGAACATCCGTTGTTATGGCCGATCTGCCTGTTCCTGTGCCACGGAGGATGTGTGTCCAACAAGACCGAGTTTAGCGTCAGGGATGCGCGCCGCTACGACCAGCGCGGCCCGGTGCGCTGGACCATCTCGCATCTCGCGCACTACAAGCTGTTCGTCTTTATCATGCTGGCCTGCTACACGCTGGCCTGGCTGGTCTACGCGCGCGCGCCGGTCATGATCGGCCTGGCCGCCGAGGAGATCCTGCGCCCAACCTCGCCGCGCGGGCTGCTGACGATCGCGCTGACGATCCTGGCGCTGCTGCTGACCGACGGCATCTCGATGCTCAGCGGCAGCCTGGCGGCCGAGCACGTCGCCGCCAAGATCGCCGCCGACGCGCGCGAGGAGCTGTACGCCAGCCTGCTCGGCAAGAGCCAGGCGTTCCACGACCGCCAGCGCGTCGGCGACATCATGGCCCGCGCGACCGACGACGTCGGCCAGCTGAGCGGGATGCTCGTCCCCGGCGCCAGCCTGTCGTTCGAGATGATGATGGGCATCATCGTGCCGCTGGTCTACATGGCCGCGCTGCGCCTGGAGTTGCTGATCGTCCCGCTCGCCTTCGTCGTGAGCTACGTCATCCTGGTGCGGCGCTACATGCGCCGGCTGAGCCCGGTCTCGCGCCAGCAGCGCGACCAGTTCGGCAGGCTCAACGCCGGCCTGGAGGAGACGATCGCCGGGATCGAGGTGGTCAAGGCCAGCGCCCAGGAGCTGGCCGAGCGGCGGCGCTACCGCGCCAGCGCGCGTCTGTTCCGCGACTACTTCGTCAAGCAGGGCTACATCGAGGCGCGCTACCTGCCGCTGCTGGTCTACGGCTTCGCGCTCGGGCTGCTGCTGCTGCACGCGCTGTTCCTCTACCAGCAGGGCCGCATCGGCATCGCCGAGGTGATCGGCGCGGTCGGGCTGATGAACCTGCTGCGCTTCCCGACCTTTATCTCGGTCTTCTCGTTCTCGGTCGTCCAGTCCGGCATCGCCAGCGCCGAGCGCATCCTCGAGATCATCCGCGCCAAGACCCACCTGGACGAGAACGCCGGCGGGGTGGCCCGGCCGATCGCCGGCGAGATCGTGTTCGAGAACGTGAGCTTCGGCTATGACGACGAGAGACCAAAGACCAAAGACCAAAGACCAAATAGTCAGCCTGCGAGCCGGATCCATGATGATCCGGCTGAATCGGCTTTGGTCCTTGGTCGTTCGTCCTTGGTCTTGAACGACATCAGCTTCGCCGCGAGGCCGGGCCAGACGATCGCGATCGTCGGGCAGACCGGCTCGGGCAAGAGCGCCCTGACCCAGCTCGTGAACCGCACCTACGACGCGACCGCCGGCCGCGTGCTGATCGACGGCGTGGACGTGCGCGAGTGGAGCCTGCACTCGCTGCGCTCGCAGATCGCCAAGATCGAGCAGGACGTGTTCCTGTTCTCGCGCACGCTCAGCGAGAATATCGCCTTCGGCGCGCCGGGCGCCACCCAGGAGCAGATCGAGCGGGCCGCCAAGGAGGCCCAGGCCCACGAGTTCATCATGGGCTTCCCCGACGGCTACGACACCACGGTCGGCGAGCGCGGCGTGACGCTCTCGGGCGGCCAGCGCCAGCGGATCGCCCTGGCGCGCGCGTTCCTGAACAACCCGCGCATCCTGATCCTGGACGACTCGACCTCGGCGATCGACAGCGCCACCGAGGACCAGATCCAGCAGGCCATCCGGCGCGCCCAGCAGGGCCGCACTACGCTGCTGATCACCCACCGGCTGGCGCAGATCCGCTGGGCCGACCACATCCTCGTGCTCGACCAGGGCCGGCTGGTCGCCGGCGGCACCCACGCGGATCTGCTGCGCCGCTCGCCGCACTACCGCCGGATCTTCGCAAGATATGATGTCGAGCTGCCGCCGCTGGAGCAGGCCGCGGAGCTGCAGGCCGCCTGAGATTGTGACACGGCGACACGGTGACACGGTGACAAGGTGACAAGGTCAACCCTCCTTCGCCGTGTCACCCCCTCACCGCCTCACCTTGTCAATGGTTTGGAGGAGCGATGGGCTTTCTCATGGACGGCCTCGACCCCGAGGCGTATGACCGGACCTACACCGACCGCCAGCTGCTCGAGCGCATCCTGGGCTACTTCCGGCCGCAGGCCCGCAAGATGCTGCTCGTCGCGGTGACCGTCGTGCTGACCTCGCTGGTCGACACCGGCGTGCCGATTGTGATCTCGCGCGGCCTCGACCGGCTCCAGCAGGGGCCGGCCACCGGCAGCCTGGCGCCGATCGCGCTGGCGATCATGCTGATGGGCGCCGCCTCCTGGGGGCTCAACATGCTGCGGCAGTCGCGATCGAGCGAGGCAGTCGGCGACGTGGTGCTCAAGCTGCGCGAGGATGCCTTCGACGCGGTGCTGCGGCGCGACCTGTCGTTCTACGACGCCTTTCCATCCGGCAAGATCGTCAGCCGCGTCAACTCGGACACGCAGGCGTTCTCGCAGGTGATCACGCTCACGATGGACCTGCTCAGCCGGCTGCTGCTGATCGTGCTGCTGCTCGGCTACCTGTTCTACGTCAGCGCGCGCCTGACGCTGATCCTGCTGGTCCTGGCGCCGTTCATCGTCGCCGCCGCGCTGGCGTTTCGCGCGCTGGCGCGCCGCACGATCACCGAGTCGCGCCGGATCAGCGCGAGCGTCAGCTCGCACATCCAGGAGACCATCAGCGGCATTGGCGTCGCCAAGGCGTTCCGGCGCGAGCAGTCGATCTACGACGAGTTCCTGGGCGTCAACGAGGCCTCGTTCCTGGTCACGCGCCGCACGCGCTTCGTGTTCAGCAGCATCTTCCCGGTGCTGAACATCATCGCCGGGATCGGCACCGCCGCGCTGGTCTACTTCGGCGGCCTGACCGTCCGCCAGGGCGGGCTCAGCGCCGGCCAGTGGTTCCTGTTCATCCAGGGCCTGGCGCTGTTCTGGTTCCCGCTCACCAGCATCGCCTCGTTCTGGAGCCAGTTCCAGATCGGCCTGGCGGCTGGCGAGCGCGTGTTCGCGCTGATCGACGCCGAGCCGCGTGTCGTCCAGACCGCCGACGAGTCGGTCGCGCACCTGCAGGGGCGGATCACGTTCGAGCACGTCGACTTTAGCTATGATGATCGACCAACGACCAACGACCAACGACCAACCGAGGGAGACGGCGCTGCAGCGGTCGATTCATCCGTCGTCGTGGAAGATGGAGCGGGGGATTCGTCGTTCGTCGTTCGTCGTTCGTCGTTCGTCCTAGAGGACTTCTCGCTGACCATCCACGCTGGCGAGACGCTCGCGCTAGTCGGCCACACCGGCGCGGGCAAGTCGTCGATCGGCAAGCTGATCGCGCGCTTCTACGAGTTCCAGGACGGCCGCATCCTGATCGACGGCCACGACATCCGCGCGCTCGACCTGGCGGCCTACCGCGCCCGGCTGGGCATTGTCACGCAGTCGCCGTTCCTGTTCGACGGCAGTGTGTTCGAGAACATCCGCTACGGCCGGCCCGACGCGACCGACGCGGAGGTGGCCGAGGTGGCCCGGCAGGTCGGCGGCGGCGACTGGATCGCCAGCCTGCCGAGCGGGCTGGCCACCCCGGTTGGCGAGCGCGGGGCCAGCCTCTCGATGGGCCAGCGCCAGATCGTCGCGCTGGCGCGCGTGCTGCTGCAGGACCCCGCGATCGTCATCCTCGACGAGGCGACCGCCAGCATCGACCCGCTGACCGAGGCGCTGATCCAGGAGGGGCTCGACCTGGTGCTGCGCGACCGCACCGCGATCGTGATCGCCCATCGTCTCTCGACCGTGCGCCACGCCGACCGGATCATCGTCCTGCGCGACGGCCGGATCATCGAGCAGGGCGACCACGATCTGTTGCTGGCGCGCGGCGGCCACTACGCCGAGCTGTACAACACCTACTTTCGCCACCAGAGCCTCGAGTACATCGAGCGCGCGCGCCTGCCTGCGTGAAATTGGGGCTGCCTGGGACAGGGGCAAATATTGATTGGCCGCGGGGTTTCGGCGGAGCCGAAACCCCGCGGCCAGCAATGAATCCCCCCTCTCCCGAACACGGGAGAGGGGGTAGGGGGTGAGGGCGAAGAGCGCCAGCCGGCCCTACTCCAGATGATACATAATCTTGCCGCTCGCCAGATCGACCGCGAAGATGTCGCTGTCGATCTCCAGCCAGGCGGTGTCCTCGCCCCAGAGGCTCCGGCGCAGGCCAGGCATGTGCATGTCAGTCAGCTCGCTCTCCTGGCGGCCGGCGCTCGTGCCTGTGCGCGGGTCCAGCGTCTCGACGACCAGCCGCGCCTCGTCGCGCAGCACCTGCAGCACCACCAGCCCCTTCGGCGTCAGCTGCGCCTCCCAGTCGCCCGAGGAGCTCTGCCCGAGCCAGGTGTGGCCCTGCAGCTTGTACTGCCAGTGCCGCTCGCCGGTCTTGGCGTCCAGCCCCCACAAGATCTGGCGCTGCGAGTCCCAGTTCGGCGAGGCCAGCGCGATCAGCATGCCGCTCCGCTCGGCCAGCGGCGTCAGGTTGTACTCCTTGTCGTCGTCCAGGATGCGCACCTTTCCGTCGGCCGTGTCGATCGACCAGAGCAGCTGGCCGTTGCCGGCGAACAGCGCCTGCTCGGTCAGGAGCGCGCTGCCCTGCGACCAGCTCCCCGGCGCGAGGCGATCGTCGATCGGCACCTGCCAGCGCACCTTGCCGGTGGCCAGGTCCCATGCCTGCGCGCACTGCTTGAAGAAGCCGTAGATCGTGTACATCGCCGAACCGTCTGCGCTGAACAGAAACGGCGAGTACGGCTCGGGGCGCTCGTCGTCGGTCGAGCCCTGCGCGCGCGGGCAGTGCGGGTCGAGCTGCAGTGTGGCCTTGCCGCCGGCCATGCTCAGGAAGCTCAGCAGCTGGCCGTCCTTGTCCTGGCTCGGCTGGATCGTCACCAGCCGCTCGCCGACCAGTGGCAGCGTGCGCGGCTGGTCCGCCAGCCGCGTGCTCCAGGCGCGCTGCCCGCTCTGCGCGTCGAAGGCCTGCAGCCCGCCGTTCTTCTCCAGCACCACCACGCGGTCGCCGCCCACGCGCAGGCACTCCTCGCAGCCGTTCGGCGGCTCGACGTCCAGCGTGACCTGCCAGGCCGGCGCGCCGTCGCTCAGGCGCAGCGCCAGCAGCTTGTCCTGGTCGGTCAGGTAGAGCGTGTCCCGACTGGCGACCAGCGTGCCGCGGGTGGCATCCTTGCTCAGCGCCGGGCTCTGCCAGCGGGCGGCCCGGGTCTGGCCGTCGATCCGCGCCACCGTGTAGAACGAGGAGCCGTTGCTGCCGCTGTGGTACGCGTAGACGATCAGGTCGCCGCCCGGTCCGTCGCGCGGCAGCACGGCCGCCAGGTCGGAGACCGAGCCGGCGCTGATCGGGGCGACCTCGGCCTGCGGGCTGCTCGGCGCGATCGTCGGGGCCGCGCCCGGGCCGGCGGTCGGCGCCGCCACAGTTCGGGAGGGCAGTGCACGTCCCACGCCGAAGCCTGCCAGCGCCGCGATCAGCACCAGCGCGACCACCAGCCGGGCGCTCGCGCCGCGCTGCGGCGCACCCGCCCGCACCGCGCGCGGGATCGGCTTCGTGAGCGACCCGCCGGGCGAGCTTGCGCCCAGCATGCGCGCGACCCCGCTCGGACGCTCGATCGCCGCGCCGCAGTAGACACAGGCACCGCGCTCGCCCTCCATCGCAATCGCGGAGCCGCAGCTTGGGCAGGAGAACACCTCGGCTTCGTGGCTGTCTGGCATGATGCTCCTCTGTATACTCGTAGTGCCTGCTGCTGATGACTCATACAACGAGAGCCGCGCGCGCCAGGGTACGCTCTGCAGCTGCTTTCCCTCTGAAAGCACATCCAGACGGGCGGGGCCGCGCAGGCCGCAGGCCTGCGCGGCCCCGCCCTGAATCTTTGTTATAATCGCCCGATATGCTAACAGACCGCATCAAGCTGTTTCTATGGGCCACCGCGGCGCTGCTGCCGCTGCTGGGGCTGGCCGCGCTGCTCTGGCGCCGCTACTACCGCGAGGATACCGCCAACACAGCGCGGCGGGTCGTGAAGAACAGCGCGGTGCCCACCGTCGTGCGCCTGATCGTCCGCGCGATCGATATGGCCTTCGCGCTCGTGCTCTACCGCCTGCTCGCGCCCGACGCCGTCGGCCAGTACGACCTTGCCGCGCTGCTGGTCGTGCTCTACCTCGGCACCTTCAGCGACTTCGGGCTGGGCACGCTGCTGACGCGCGAGGTGGCGCGCCAGCCCGAGCAGGCCCCGCGCTACTTCGGCGTCACGCTCTGCCTGCGCTGGGGCTTCGGGCTGCTGGCCCTGCCGATCGCGCTGGCGATCATCGGCGTCTACGGCGGCCTGTCCGCGCTCGTCCCCGGCGCCAGCGCGCTCACGAGCGACGGCGCGGCGGCCATCCTGATCCTGTGCCTGACGCTCTTCCCGTCGGCCTACAATAACGTCGTGACGGCGCTGTTCAACGCGCGCGAGCGCCTGGAGATCCCCGCCGCGGTCGAGCTGATCACCCAGATCGTCAGCGTCTTCGCGCGGGTCGGCGTGCTGCTGGCCGGCTGGGGCGTGATCGGCCTGGCCTGGGCCGCCGTCGGCACCACCACGCTCACCGCGCTGGTCTTCCTGGCGCTGCAGTACCGGCTGCTGTTCCGGCCGCGCCTCGGCTGGGATGCCGGCTTCGCGCGCGCGCTGCTGCGCCCGGCCTTCCCGCTGCTGCTGAACAGCCTGCTGGTCAACGCCGCGTTCTCCTTCGACTCGTTCATCCTGCGGGCGTTTACCGGCGACGGTGTGGTGGCGCAGTACCGCATGCCCTACCGCGTGATCAACGTCGTGCTGATCCTGCCGCCGCTGCTGATCAACGCGATCTTCCCGATCATCGCGCGCCACGCCGAGAACAACCGCGCCGGCCTCAACCGCGCCTACCGCCGCACCCTGCAGGTGCTCCTGCTCGCGGCCTTCCCGGTCGCCGTCGCTACCACGGTCCTGGCCCACGAGATGGTGGTCGTCTTCGTCGGCCAGCAGGAGCTGGCGAAGTACCTCGGCGTCTCCGACCGGGCGCTGCAGATCTTGATCTGGTTCCTGCCGCTCTCGTACGTGAATGGGCTGACCCAGTATATCATGATCGCGCTCAACCGCCAGGCCTCGATCACGCGCTCGTTCGCGGTGATGGCCGCCTTCAACCTCACGGCCAACCTGGTCGCGATCGCGGCCTTCCCCGCCTACGGGATCTACCTGGCCAGCGTGATCACCGTCCTGTCCGAGGTGGTGCTCTACGTCACCTACCTGCCGCTGCTGCGCCAGGAGGACGCCATCCCGCCGCTGCTGGCGCTGGCCTGGCGCCCGGCCGCCGCCGCGCTGCTGATGGGCGCGGCGATGCAGGCGGCCTACGCGCTTGGGCCGCTCGCCGCCGCCGCCGTCGCGCCGCTGGCCTACGCGGGCGCGCTCTGGGCGCTCGGCGCGTTCGGCGCGGAGGAGCGCGCGTTCGTCCGGCGCGTGCTCGGCCGAACGTGAACCGCTCAAACCAACCCTTAATATACGCGTGGCCTGGCCTATGCTATACTTGTGCAATGAAACGGAAGCGCTTCGAGAACTATCGTCGATTTCTGGCCGCCGCTCGGCGGATGGCCTGGCCGATCGTCCGTCAGGTCGTCGGCTGGATCTTGATAGCCCTGGGCCTGCTCGGCCTGGTGCTGCCGGTGCTCCAGGGAGTGCTGTTCCTGGTGCTCGGCATCGCGCTAGTCGGCCGGCGCAATATCGTCATCCGCTACTCGTCTGTCGCGCTGAAACGGTTCCTGCGGCGCTGGGCCGCTCTGCCTACGCCGCTGATCGGTCCATCCGGCCGGGTGGCGCTGCGCGCGCAGCGCCAATACTCGCGCCAGAGTCGACACCTGCACCGCCGCTACGCCGCATGGTCGGGCGCGCGAGCCCGGCGGCGGGCCATGCCACTTGCCGAGGGCGCTCAGGACTCACGGTACGAGCAGACGCCGGAGCGCGTTTGATCGAAGGGAATGCTCGAACAAGGCGATCCGGCTTCAGGCGTAGAATCCGCGCTACCATGCTCGCTGGGCCGTGTTGTTTTCGAGAGAAGGCTGTATGAGGGGAACGCAGGGGGCTCGGCCGTGTGCCCACACTCGTATCTCCTGGACATCGCGGTCCAGGCGTCATCGTCATGATCGACAACACTCGACGAGGAGGAACCCCGATGGCAATTGAGCGCCAGAACCCGTACGTGAACGCGCAGCGGCAGTTCGATATCGCCGCCGACATGCTCGACCTCGAAAGCGGCCTCCGCAAGATCCTGCGCGCGCCCCAGCGCGAGCTGACGGTCAACTTCCCGGTCCGGATGGACGACGGCCGGATCGAGGTCTTCACCGGCTTTCGCATCCAGCACAACATCAACCGCGGGCCGGCCAAGGGTGGCATTCGCTACCACCCCGATGTCTCGATCGACGAGGTGCGCGCGCTGGCAATGTGGATGACCTGGAAGTGCGCGACCGTCAACATCCCCTATGGCGGCGCCAAGGGCGCGGTGATCGTCGACCCCAAGCAGCTCTCGCTCAGCGAGCTGGAGCGGCTGACCCGCCGCTACACCAGCGAGATTAGTCTCCTGATCGGCCCCGACAGAGATATCCCCGCGCCCGACGTCGGCACGACGCCCCAGGTGATGGCCTGGATCATGGACACCTTCTCGATGCACAGCGGCCACACCGTCCCGGCCGTCGTCACCGGCAAGCCGCTCAACATCGGCGGCTCGCAGGGCCGCAACGAGGCGACCGCGCACGGCCTGGTCTACATTCTGCGCGAGGCCTCGCGGCACCTCAGCATCGATATCACCGGCGCCAAGGTCGCCATCCAGGGCTTCGGCAACGTCGGCTCGACCAGCGCGCGCCTGCTCGACGATATGGGTGCGACGGTGGTGGCCGTGAGCGATAGCCAGGGCGGGATCTACAGCCCCGCCGGCCTGCCGATCGCCGACGTGCTGGCGCACAAGGCGCGCACCGGCTCGCTGCGCGACTTCCCCGGCGCCGATCGGCTCACGAACCAGGACCTGCTCGAGGTGCCCTGCGACATCCTGATCCCAGCCGCGCTGGAGAACCAGATCACCGCGAGCAACGCCGAGCGGATCAAGGCGCGCGTGATCGGCGAGGCCGCCAACGGCCCGGTCACGCCCGACGCCGACGATATTCTGTACGAGCGCGGCGTGTTCATCATCCCCGATATCGTGGCGAACGCCGGCGGCGTGACCGTCAGCTACTTCGAGTGGGTCCAGGGCCTGCAGGAGTTCTTCTGGAGCGAGCGCGAGGTCAACGCGCAGCTGGAGCGGATTATGGTTGGGGCGTTCCAGAACGTGCTGCGCATGGCCCAGGAGCGCAAGGTCCACATGCGCACCGCCGCCTATCTGCTGGCGGTCGACCGCGTCGCGCGCGCGACGGTGACCCGCGGCATCTACCCGTAAGGGGCGCTCAAAACCTAGCGCAAAGGCGCAGAGGTGCGGAGCCGCAGAGATTGAGGGATACGTCCATCTCTGCGGCTTCGCGTCGCTGCGTTTGAGGAACGATGGCTGATCTACGCAAGAAGCTGGGCGACTTCGGCGAGCAGGCCGCCGCGGCCTACCTCATTCGCCAGGGGTACGCCGAGGTCGGCCGCAAGTGGCGCTGCTCGGCGGGCGAGATCGACCTGCTGATGCGCGACGGCGCGGCGCTGGTGTTCGTCGAGGTGCGCACCCGCCGCGGCGACGAGATGGGCTCGGCCGAGGAGTCGGTCGGTCGCGCCAAGCAGGCCCGGCTGATCGCGCTGGCCTACGCCTACCTCGACGCCACCGCCGCGCCGCGCGATCTGATCTGGCGGATCGACGTCGTCGCGGTGGACATCGACCGCTCCGGCCGGATCGCCCGTCTCAACCACATCCGCGACGCCGTCGAGGAGACCTGACGAGGTGACCGGGTGACCGGGAGACCAGGAGACAAGATGACAAGATGACCAGGAGAGATTTTCATCGTTCATCGTTCATCGTTCATCGTTCATCGTTCATCGTTCATCCCTCACCCGTTCCGCGGCTCCCACACCTCTTCCAGCACGCAGTTCCACGGGAACTTGAACTCGTCGCTCGCGTCGTACACGTGCGACTGCAGGTTCACGACGATTACCTCCGGCTCGCTGAGCGCCTTCCAGCCGTGCATGATCATCGGCGGGATCTTGATCAGCCGCGGGCGCTGCGCCCCCAGAAAGATCGGGTTCACATGGCCGAAGGTCGGCGATCCCGGCCGTATGTCCACCAGCGTCACCTGCAGCTTACCGCGCGTCACCGTGAACTGATCGGTGTGGCGGTCGTGCAGGTGCCAGCACTTGACCACGCCGTAGTCGGTCGCGCTCTGGTACACGTGCTCCGGGTAGAGCAGCCCTTCAGACTCGACCCAGGGCTTGCTCCACAGCTCGATCACGTCGCCGCGGCCGTCGAGGTTGACCCGCAGGTCTTTCACGATCACGCCCTCGATCGTCGGCGTGCGGTAGGTCGACTGGACCTGGTAGTTGATACTTCTGAGCCACTCGATGCTGACGTCGCGTGCGTGCATCGCGCGTTTATCCGGCTGGGCAGCGCTCATAGCTGTAGTTGCTCCTCTGAATGGTGGGTTGAGCTGGGCCTTGCCGGCGCATTATACCAGAGAACCAAGAACCGAGAACCAGGAACCAGATTGCCTGGCCCCGGCTCTCGGCTCGCGGTTCTCGGCGCTCGGGCGCTACACCAGCAGGCTCATCGGCGCCTCGAGCAGCCGGCGCAGCTCCTGCAGGTACTGCGCGGCGGTCGCCCCGTCCGCGACACGGTGATCCGCGCTCACGGTCGCGCGCATGATCTCCCCGACCGCCAGCTGCCCGTCGCGCACCACCGGCACCTGCCGCACGGCGCCGACCGAGAGCGAGGCCGCCAGCGGGGCCGGAATGATCGAGGTGAACTCGGCCACGTCGAACATCCCCAGGTTCGAGACCTGGAACGTCGCGCCCTCCAGCTCGTTCTGCTTGAGCTTGTTCTCCCGCGCGCGCCCGGCCATGTCCTTGATCTCGGCCGCGATCGTGCCGACGCTCTTCTTGTCGGCGTCGCGCACCACCGGCGCCACCAGGCCATCCTCCAGCGCCACCGCGACGCTGACGTTCACCTGCTGGTGCTGCACGATGCCGGGCTGGCCATCCGCGCCGGTCGCGTAGCTGCGGTTCAGCCCGCCGATCTTCAGCAGCGCCTTCGCCGCCGCCTTCACCACCAGGTCGTTGACCGAGATCTTCACCGGCGCGGCGCCGCTGTCGTTGATCGAGCGGCGCAGCTGCATCACGGCCGCCATGTCGATCTCGACCGTGACGTAGATGTGCGGCGTGCCTGGCTGCGAGTCGGTCATCGCCCGGGCGATCGCACGGCGCATCCGGCTCATCGGCACGACCTCGCCTGCCGGCGCGGCCGAGGCTGGCGGCGGGGCCGCCGGCTTCGCGGCGGGTGCCGTGGGCGCGGGTGCGCTAGGTGCCTGCGTGGGCGTGGCTGTGGCTGGCGCTGGGGTGGCCGCCGCCTGGCCGCCGCCTTCCAGGAAGCCCTCGACGTTCTCCTTGATGATCCGCCCGCCCGGTCCGGTGCCCTGCACCTGCCGCAGATCGACTCCGTGCTCTGCCGCCAGCCGGCGTGCCAGCGGCGAGGCCTTGACCCGCTCTTCGCCATCCTGGCCGTTCGTCTGCTCGGTCGGCTGCGGCTGGGCCGTCGCCGCCGGCGCCTGGCCGGTCTGGGCCTGGCTCTCAGCCGTGTTCTTCGCGTTCGCCTCGGGGCTGCCCTCCTCGGTCGGCGCCTGCTGCCCGCCGCGTGGTGGCGCGGACGATTCGGCTGCCGGCGCCTCTTCGGCCTGCGCCTCCGCGCCGATGATCGCGATCGGCGTGCCGATCGGCACCGTCTGCCCCTCGGGCACCAGGATCTTCTGCAGGTAGCCGCCCTCGAACGCCTGCAGCTCCATCGTGGCCTTGTCGGTCTCGATCTCGGCCAGAATGTCGTCGTTCTCGACCTTGTCGCCCGGCTTCTTCAGCCAGCGCCCGACCGAGCCCTCCGACATCGTGTCGCTGAGCCGCGGCATGGTTACTTCTGCCATCGCTTGCCTCCTTGCAGCACCCGGTGGATCGCGTTCTTGAGATCCTGCGCGCTCGGCTTGGACGCCTGCGACAGCTTTGCGGCGTAGGGCAGCGGCACTTCCACGCCCGCGACCCGCAGCACCGGCGCGTCGAGGTAGTCGAAGGCTTGCTCCTGGATGGTGGCGGCGATCTCCGCGCCGATGCCGTAGGAGTACCAGTCTTCCTCGATCACCACCGCGCGGTTGGTCTTCTTGACCGAGTTGATGATTGTCGGGCGGTCGAGCGGCCGCAGCGAGCGCAGATCCACGACCTCGACGCTGATGCCCTCCTGCTCCAGCTGCTGCGCCACCTGCATCGCGATCACGGTCATGCGCGAGTAGGCCACCACGGTGATGTCGGTGCCCTCGCGCTTGACCTCGGCCATGCCGATCGGCAGCGTGTAGTCGTTATCCTGCGGAACCTCGCCCTTGGTGTCGTACAGCGCCAGGCTCTCGATAAAGATCACCGGGTCGTCGTCGCGGATGGCCGCGCGCAGCAGCCCTTTCGCGTCGTAGGGCGTCGATGGCGCGATCACCTTCAGGCCCGGGCAGTAGGCGAACCAGTTCTCGAAGCTCTGCGAGTGCGTCGCCGCCAGCTGCCCGACCCCGCCCGACGGCGTGCGGATCACCAGCGGCACGCGCGCCTGGCCGCCGAACATGTAGTGGATCTTGGAGGCGTGGTTGACCACCTGATCGATCGCCACCAGGATGAAGTTGATCGTCATGATCTCGACCACCGGGCGCAGGCCCAGCATCGCCGCGCCGACCGCCAGCCCGACAAACCCCTCCTCGGCGATCGGCGTGTCGACCACGCGCTGCTTGCCGAACTCGCTCTGCAGTCCCTCGGTGATGCGGTAGGAGCCCTGGAACTTACCGATCTCCTCGCCCATCAGCACCACCTGCGGGTCGCGCGCCAGCTCCTCGCCCAACGTGTCGTTGAGCGCCTGGCGGTAGGTAATCACCGGCATCGCTACCGCCCTCCTTTCATTTGGTCGGCGATCGCCTGCGCATCTTCGCGGCCGGGCGTGTTCGGCACCGGCGTGGCGTACATGAAGTCGAACAGATCCTCGAGCTTGGGGTCCGGGCTCTTGTCGGCGAAGTCGATCGCCTCCTGGACCTCGCGGTCGATGCGGGTGGCCGTCTCCTTCAGCCAGGCGGCGTCGGCCACCTTCGCGTCCGAGAGCTGCTTGGAGAAGATCGAGATCGGGTCCTGCGAGCGCCCGCGCTTGACCTCCTCCGGGTCGCGGTAGCGGTCGGCGTCGATCACCGAGTGGCCGCGGAAGCGGAAGCTGACCGCCTCCAGGATGGCCGGCTCGTTCTCCTGCTCGGCGCGCTCGCGCAGGCGGCGCACCGCGTTGCGCACCGCCAGCACGTCGCGGCCGTCGACCCGCTCGCCATGCATGCGGAACGCGCAGCCGCGCTTGTACAGCTCCGGCTCGGCCGCGCCCTCGTCGACGGTCGTGCCCATGCCGTAGCCGTTATTGACCACAAAGTAGATCACCGGCAGCTTCCACAGCGCCGCCAGGTTGAGCGACTCGTGCCAGGCGCCGATGTTGGTGGTGGCGTCGCCCATCTGGCAGATCACCACGCCCGGCTGGCCCTTGTATTTCAGCGCGTAGGCCGCGCCGGTCGCCAGCGGCAGCTGTCCGCCGACGATCGCGTAGCCGCCCATGAAGTGGCGCTCGGCGTCGAACAGGTGCATCGAGCCGCCGCGCCCGCGCGAGACGCCGGCCTCCTTGCCGAATAGCTCGGCCATGATCGGCCCGGGCTCGACCCCGCGCGCCAGGATATAGCCATGCTCGCGATAGTTGGTAAAGATATAGTCGCTCGACTCAAGCGCCGCCATCAGCCCGACGATCGTGGCCTCTTCGCCCAGGTTAAGGTGACAGTAGCCGCCGATCTTCGCCTTGGTGTACATCTCGCCCGCGCGCTCCTCGAAGCGGCGGATGAGCAACATCTGATAGTAGTACTGCCGCAGCGCCTCGGGGTCCTCGCCAGACAGATCGAGCTGCCCATTTTCGGCCGCGTCGACCTGCTGCGACGTTGTGCCTTTTGTCATCGTCCTGCTCTCCTTAGAAATAAACCGTACTTCGTACGGCGCACCAGGCCGCGATCTCGAGTCTTGACGGGCCGCGTTCGGCCCGCCAGACGTCCCGGTGGGGGAGCCCCTCGAAACCCCCACCGGAACGTTCAATCCAGCAAGAATGGTCCTATCGCCGTGAGCAAAACCATTGAGCCGATCGGCAAGAGCGATCTGCCTTGGCGATGCCGCTTATTACCGACTGGCCTCTGCCGGCTGCCCACGGCTGTAGGGCTCAGCTGCGTCATACGTCATACGCAGAAACGCGATGCAATTTACATGCCGGGCTGCATCGTCTCCTGGCTGAAGACGTCTTTGGATGCGTGGCAGCGTGGGCACTGCTCGGGCGCCGTCGTGCCGCGCACAACCTCGCCGCATTTCGGGCAGACCCAGCGCATGGCGATCTGCTTGATCAGGTCCGACCGGCTGACGATCCCCACCAGCTGGTCGCCCTGCAGCACCGGCACGCGCCTGATCCGGCGGTTCGTGAGCAGGTGCGCGACCTCCTCGACGTCGGTATCTTCGGTGATACTGATCACGCTCCGGCTCATAATATCCGCGACGGTGTGGCCCTGCTTGGAGATTAAGTCATATTCGGTGACGAGCCCGACCAGCGCGCCGCCGTGGTTGAGCACCGGCAGGCCGCTGATTCGATAGCGCGCCAGCAGGCGGGCCGCATCCTCAACCGTGCTGTCCTCCGGTATGCTGATCACGTCGGAGGTCATGATCTCTCTGACTTTCATACGCCCCTTCTCCTCATGCTTGATCGATCGCTCGGGTTCGCTTCCAAGATCCGCTCAGCTTCCCCTCTCCCCGCCCCTACCTGCGTGGGGGTGAAGATGGGCGGTGTGGCGGTTGCGGCGAAGCCGCAACCGCCACACCGCCGCCAACCCCCCGCTCCCCGCTGGGGAGCGGGGGGTTGGGGGGTGAGGGGCACCACCGCGTAAGTCGTGTCATTAGAAAACAAAGATCCCTATCAGCTGCCGTATAGCGGCGCCTTGCCCTGGATGATGCGTACCAGCTCGGGCAGCGTCAGGTGGGAAGGCATCCGCGGCGGCGCCGTGGCGCTGCCGCACAGCAGCAGCCGGTGGTTCGGGTGCAGATACCAGTCGGCCCCGCGGTCGACCTGCTGTAGCTCGTGGTAGATCGGCGTGAGGTCGACGTTGGAGCGGGACTGCGCCGCGATGCCCATCCAGCCCTGCCCGTCGCGGTAGGCGTACAGCACGGCGCCGTTCCGGTAGGCCAGCTTGCTCGACCCGCCGTCATCGCTCTCCATCGCGATGCCAAGGCCCCAGGGAGTCTCGAATTCCAGCCGGTTCGCAAAGGCGGTCTCCAGCCGGATCTGGCGCGTCTCGTGCTCGTGCCAGGCGTCCAGGTTGCTGAGCATCGCGTAGGCGACGTGGTGCGGCCGGCTGGGGAACAGCAGATTGTAGCCGGTGATCAGCGACGTGATATTGAAGAAGCCGAGTTCGCCGGGCGGCGCGGTCGCGTTGTCGATCTGGCAGACCTGCCGGACCATCCGCTCGAGCGCGAGGTCCTTCGGAGCGATGGCGCGGCGCACCAGCTCGGCCGCGCACAAGCTGCGCGACGCGCGCTGGTGGTGGTCGTAGCGGCCGCCGCCAGTGTCCACGTGGATGGTATGCGGATCGGAGTCGACCGGCCGATCCTGCCAGGTCCGGCCGGCCGGCACGAACTCCAGCGCGGCCTCCGCGAGATTGTCAAAGCGAATCAGGATCCAGATTGCCGTGAGGCAATCCAGATCCGGAGCTATGTGCCCTACAATCGTCGTTGGACGCTCCAACGAAGCTGCTCACTTTCCAGGGTCTGTGATCGGGAGGCGTCGGTGTTGACGAGATTGTGCGGGGCGCATCCCAGAGCTGCGCGCCAGGGACCGAATCCAGCCCGGAAGTATAGCAGAAAGGCAATATGCGTGCAACTGACGCGGTTCAGCGGTTCAGCGGTTCAGCGGTTCAGCGGTTCAGCGGTTCAGCGGTTCAGCGGTTCAGCGGTTCAGCGGTTCAGCGGTTCAGCGGTTCAGCGGTTCAGCGGTGTGCGACGTATTCTTTTGCACAGCGCGCCAACCGCTGGCCCGTGAATGGGCGGGCTACCGTGCCGAAGGCCATTCACACGGCCTGATCCAGCCCGCGGCAGCGGGCTTCGTACGGCTAGCCGCGGGCTTGAGCCCGCCGGCGTGCGGGCGCGCCATCTGTAGCCGGGGGGCGCCTGCTCACAAAATGAGGGAGCAGCGCAACGCGCCGCTCCCTCACTCACATCATGTCGCGATCGCGGCTATAGCACCTTGGGCTTGACGATCACTTCCTGCACGCTGGTCAGCGCGATGTTGAGCACCTCGTCCATCGACGAGACCGGGATGAGCTGCAGGTCGTCGCGCACCTTCTGCGGC
The DNA here is from genome assembly GCA_016717335.1 of Candidatus Ribeiella danica. GTDB lineage: Bacteria > Chloroflexota > Chloroflexia > Chloroflexales > Roseiflexaceae > Ribeiella > Ribeiella danica. Next base: position 1,450,167 of record JADKFS010000001.1, on the reverse strand, counting down.
AGCTCGCTGATGTCCTTGGCGTTGTCCTTCGGCAGGATGAAGGTCTTGATGCCGGCGCGGTGGGCCGCCAGCGTCTTCTCCTTCAGGCCGCCGATCGGCAGCACCTTACCGCGCAGCGTCACCTCACCGGTCATCGCCACGTCGCGCCGCACCGGCCGGCCGGTCATCGCCGAGATCAGCGCGGTGGTCAGCGTGATGCCGGCCGACGGGCCATCCTTCGGCACCGCGCCCTCGGGCACGTGCACGTGGATGTTGTGCTCCTCGAAGTAGTTCGGGTCGATCCCCAGCTGGTCGGCGCGGTAGCGCGCGTACGACAGCGCCGCCTGAGCCGACTCCTTCATCACGTCGCCTAGCTGCCCGGTCAGCTGCAGCGCGCCCTTGCCGCGCACCGGCAGCACCTCAATCGAGAGCGTGTCGCCGCCGGTCGGCGACCAGTAGACCCCGGTCGCGACGCCGATCTCGTCCTTCTCCTCCGCCAGGCCAAACGAGAAGCGCTCCGGCCCGATGTACGAGGTGATGTCGCCCGCGTCGATCACGTAGCTCTGCGCTTCTTCGCTCTGGTCGGCCGAGGAAGCCACCTTGCGGGCGATCTTGCGGCACAGGCTGGCGATCTCACGCTCAAGGTTGCGCACGCCGGCCTCGCGGGTGTACTCGCGGATCAGCTTCAGAATGGCTGCGTCGGTGATCTGCACCTGCTCTAAGCCCAGCCCGTGGAACTCGCGCTGCTTCCGCACCAGGAAGCCCTGCGCGATCCCCAGCTTCTCGTCCTCGGTGTACCCGCCGATCTCGATGATCTCCATCCGGTCGCGTAGCGGCCCGGGGATCGGGTCGAGCTGGTTCGCCGTCGCGATGAAGACTACCTGCGACAGGTCGTACGGGATCTCCAGGTAGTGATCCGAGAATGTGTTGTTCTGCTCCGGGTCGAGCACTTCCAGCAGCGCCGAGGTCGGGTCGCCGCGGAAATCCTGGCCGACCTTGTCCACCTCGTCCAGAATATAGACCGGGTAGCGCGACTTGGCCGTCTTCATACCCTGGATGATTCGGCCCGGCATCGCGCCGATGTAGGTGCGCCGGTGCCCGCGGATCTCGGCCTCGTCGCGGATGCCGCCCAGGCTCGTCCGGACGAACTGGCGCCCCAGCGCGCGCGCGATCGAGCGGCCGAGCGAGGTCTTGCCCACGCCGGGCGGCCCGACGAAGCACAGGATCGGCGAGCGCATCTTGTTGCCGGCCAGCTTGCGCACCGCCAGGTACTCCAGGATGCGCTCCTTGACCTTCTCCAGGCCGTAGTGGTCCTCGTCCAGCACTTGCTGTGCCTGGGCGATACTGATCTCCGCCTGGTCCTCCTCGGACCACGGCAGGTTCAAGATCCAGTCCAGGTAGGTGCGGATCACGCCGGCCTCGGGGCTGTTCATGCCCTGCTGTGCGAGCCGCTTCAGCTCGTGGGTGGCCTGCTCTTTCACGTGGTCGGGCGCCTTCAGCTCGGCGATCTTGCGCCTCAGCTCGTCGATCGGGTCGTCCGAGTCCTCGTCCTCGCCCAGCTCACGCCGGATCACGCGCATCTGCTCGCGCAGGAAATACTCGCGCTGGCTCTGATCCAGCACCTCCTTGGTGTCCTGCTGGATCTTCTGGCGCAGCTTGAGCAGCTCCAGCTGGCGCGCCAGCAGCATGTAGCCCTTGCGTAGCCGCTCGACCGGGTCGATCTCATTCAAGATGTCGAGCCGCTCCTGGAACTCAAACGCGGGCGCGTACGTGACGATGTCCGCCAGGTGGCCCGGCTTGTCGATCCGGTGCACGAACGCGACCGCGTCCTGCGGGACCTCGCCAAGGTGGTCGACGAACTCGTCTACTTGCTGTTTCACCGTATCCATCAGCGCCTCGACCTCCATGCCGACCGGCTCAGGGTCGGGCACCGGCAGGCAGCGCACGCGGTAGAACGGCTCGGTCTGCGTGCTGCTGTGCAGCGCCGCGCGTACCAGGCCCTCCAGAATGATGCGCACCGTGCCGTCGGGCAGCTTGATGAACTCTTCGAGGCGGGCGATCACGCCAATCGGCGGCAGCTTCTGCGGCTGGCCGTTTTTGTAGCCCTCGATCTCGCTCTCGGAGACGAAGATCAGCAGCACTTCCTGGTCCTCTTCCCATGCTTGCTCCATCGCCCGGTAGGATTTCCCCTGCCCGACCTGCAGCGGCACGGTCATGTGAGGCATAATCACCATCTCTCCCAGCACCACCAGCGGCAGCTCCCGCTCAAGGGTGTCGGTTTGCCGCGCCGCCACTGGCGTCTCGCGCTCGGAGGTTTCTTTGTTCTTACTCATCTGCTATCCTCGCTTGTCAGGCTACATGCCCGGGTTGTTTCAGCAATTTAGTGTGAATGGCACTTTTCGCTCAGCCCATCGCGTAATTTCTACTGATCGAGCACATGGTACCACATCTTTGATACGATCGAGATGAGTGCTGCCTGAGACCCAGATCGTGCACAATTGTGCTGTGGTGTGCGTCGCTCGCTACTCACTACACCGAACATCCTGGTCTGGAGGTTCGCCCATGTCGCGCGTATGCCACAATTCTCGGGTCAGTGTTTGAACCCCCGGCTCTCGCCGCGCTCGTTTGTCTCGACCGTGTGCTGCATTCCTTCCACCACTGCGTTGAGCAGCTGGAGCAGATCGTTCAGCTCGGCTGCCTCAAGATGTGCGAGCGACACGCGCATCTCGTCGCGCCGCGCGTGCTGGATCGTCTGCAGCAGCGACCGCCCGCGCTCTGTCACCGTCACCACAACCTGGCGCCGATCGCCTTGCGGCCGGCCGCGCTCGACCAGCTGCTTTTCGAGCAGCCGGTCGACGACGCCGGTGAGCGATGCGGCCGACTGGTGCGTCGAGCGCGCCAGGTCCGACATCTTGCACTCGCCGTCGCAATAGCTCAGGTGCAGCAGCGTGTGGAACTGGGGGATCGTCAGGTCGAACCGATCGTCGGCCAGCAGCTGCATGAATTGTCGTTGCCCCAGCCAGCCGATCTGCACAATCGCTTGTTCGACTTGCTCGAACAGGTCGTGGTCCACGCCGCTGAAGCCCATAGCTCGCCTACCTCACTGCGCCTGCCAAGCAAACTGCTACGGCCCGGCTCGCGCATATGCTAACGTATAGCCTTATTGATATTTAATATCGCTAAGTATATCATTCACATGACCACGCGTCAAATACGTGAATGGAAACGCCTATACGTCGGTCGCGCAGTTGCGTGTATTACAGCCCCGCCTACATACTGATCACATCTTGCGTGCCACACCCCAGGGTAAGCAGGGTATGATCGCAGCAGGTCCAACGAACGGATTCCCGCCGACGATGTGGTGAGGGCCAGCAATGACATCACGCTCCATTCTCATAGTAGACGACGAAGCAAACCAGCGTTTGATGGTCGAGCAGGCCCTGCGCACCCTGGCGGTCGACTGCCACATCGCAACTGCTGCTTCCGGCCAGGAGGCGCTTGATGCACTTGCAGTTTGTTCTCCTGATCTGATCATCACCGACTATCATATGCCCATGATGAACGGTCTCGAGCTAATCGAGCAGGTGCGTCAGCGCCAGATCGCCTCGCGAATCATTCTGATCACGGCGTATAGCTCGCCCGAGCTCTACGAGGCGGCCCAATATCTGCATGTCGATCATTATCTCACCAAGCCGGTGCCGCTTACGCTGCTGCGTCGTCTGGCGATTGCCGCGCTCGACGATTGCCTGACCATCGACAGCGATATCTGCTAATACTCCCTCGTGCTCCACGATGGTTACGGCTCCCCCCAATTCGATTATGACCACGCGGTCGAGCGCCCATCAGGTCGGGCGCGACGTGTCTGCATGCTTGAAGCCCTGCTGATCCTGGCTCGCGCCCTCGTCCGCGCCGCGGCTCTCGGGGGTTAGCTCCAGCCGGTTCACGATTCGTAGCACCAGCAGGATCAGCAGCGTGCTGCCGGCCGCCAGGATGTAGCGCTCCAGCCCGACGGCGATGCCGACCGCCGCTGTCACCCAGATCGATGCCGCCGTCGTCAGGCCCTTCACCCGGTTGCCCTTCCCCGAGACGAAGATCGTGCCTGCGCCCAAGAAGCTAATGCCGGTCACGATCGCCTCCACCGTCGCGAGTGGCTCTATCTGCACGCGGAAGTTACCGGATGGCCCGGGCGGAGCCAGCGGCAGCGACTCGACCACGAAGAGATCGGTAAATGACACGAACAGTGCGGCCCCGATCGCCACGAGCATATGGGTGCGCAGCCCGGCGTCTTTGCCGGTGCGCTCGCGCTCGTAGCCGATCAGCCCACTCAGCAGCATCGCAATGACCAGGCGCAGCAGAATCCATAGCTCCAGCTCCATAAATCTCCTCTCATAGAAGACGAAAGACGAAAGACGAAAGGTGCGAGCCTTCCGTCCTTCGTCTTTTGTCTAGCAAGTGTTGTGCGCCGGTTTGCGATCAGCGGAACCGGATGATCCGCAGGAAGCTGTCGGCCTTGAGCGCCGCCCCGCCCACCAGCGCCCCGTCGATATCGGGCTGGCTCATCAGCACGTCGACGTTGTCCGGCTTGACGCTGCCGCCGTACTGGATGCGGATCTGATCGGCGGTGGCCTGGTCGTAGAGCTCGGCCAGCGTCCGCCGGATGGTCGCGTGCATCGCCTGCGCGTCGTCCGGCGTAGCGGTATCGCCCGTGCCAATCGCCCAGACCGGCTCGTAGGCGATCACGACGCTGCCCATCGTCTCGGTGCTCACGCCCGCCAGGCCCGCCCGCACCTGGCCGACGACGACCGTCTCGGCCTCTCCGGCATCGCGCTGCGGCTTGGTCTCGCCGACGCACAGGATTGGGCGCAGGCCGTGGCTGTGCGCCGCGTGCAGCTTGCGGTTGATCAGCGCGTCGCTATCGCCGAAGACCTGCCGGCGCTCGCTGTGGCCGACGATGACATAGCGGCAGCCGACATCCTTCAGCATCACCGGCGAGATCGCGCCCGTGTAGGCGCCCTGCGCCTCGTAGAAGACGTCCTGCGCCCCCAGAGCGATCGGCGTCTCCTGCAGCAGTGGGCTGAGCGCGTGCAGCGCGGTGTATGGCGGGCAGACCAGCACCTCGCGGTCGCTGGTGTCGCCGAGGTCGCGCAGCAGCGCCTCGACCAGATCGACGGCTTCGCCGATCGTCTTGTACATCTTCCAGTTCCCGGCGATCAGGGGGATGCGCATGGTGTCACTCCTTGTATGCGAGCTTCAAGCCACGGAGACTATAGGTTGCGTGGCGGCTCATCCGGCACGGCATCACTGTACCGCTTTCCATAGGCTCTGTGGAAAGCGAAATCTCACCGTGGCGTTAGAATTCGACAATTCCTACGCGAATAAGCTCAGCAGCCTCAGCAGCGTCGCGCTCTGGCCGAGTACAAACGTCAGCAGAATACCGATCGCGACAGTAATGCCGAAGACCAGCGGGCTCCAGTCGAGCACCTTCGCGCCGTCGAACGGCCCTGCCGGGATCATGTTGAACAGCCCGATCCAGGCATTCAGGCTGAAGCCGATGAAGCAGAGATCGAACGCCCAGTCGGGAACCGCGATCCGGCCGGCGACCAGCACGATCAGCGCGAGCACGAACAGCAGCGAGACCACCAGGTTGGTGGCGGGGCCCGCCAGCGCGATCAGCCCGCCCTGACGCTTGGTCAGGTAGCCGCGGTGCCACACCGCCCCAGGCGCGGCGATAAAGAAGCCTGCCAGCGCGATCACGATCGAGAGCAGCAGCCAGCCGTTGTTGGCGATGAAGTGGGCCTCGGCGCCGTAGTTGCGCGCGACGATCCGGTGCGCCAGCTCGTGCAGCACGAACGCCAGCCCGCAGACGATCGCTGAGATCAGCAGATTCTGCACGAAGCTGGATGTCACCAGGTTCGCAGCGCCCGTTCGTAAAATCGCATAGGCGAGGGTCGTGCCGGCCCAGGCCTTCAGCAGCTCGAAGTTGTCGTTGTTCTGCCCCCGAAAGACGCTCTCGTCGGGCATACTAAAGAGTCTATTCACGTTTCCTCGCTCGCTACCCCGAACATATCAGATCATTACTCAGACATCGTCTGCGGTAGATCGCCGGTCATCGGCGTTCTCCCAGGCGTGCTCGCCAATCAGCGGCACAAAGCGCACCTCGCCCATCCGCTCGGTCTGGATCTGGTGGCCGGTGCGGGTCAGGCGCAGCAGGTACTGCTCGCCGCGCCCGCCGACCGGGATGACCATTCGCCCGCCATGGCCGAGCTGCTCGCGTAGCGGGAGCGGCACCCACGGCGCGGCCGCCGAGACCGCGATGCCGTCGAACGGAGCGTACGCCGGCATGCCAGCCGTGCCGTCGCCTGTGGCGATATGCACGTTGGTATAGCCAAGATCCCGCAGCCGGCGCTCGGCGCTCTCGGCCAGCGCCGGCCAGCGCTCGATCGCGTAGACCTCACCAGCCAGCAGGCTGAGCACCGCGGCGGCGTAGCCCGAGCCGGCCCCGATCTCCAGCACGCGATCGTGTTTGGTCAGGCACAACGCCTGCGCCATCAGCGCAACGATAAAGGGCTGCGAGATCGTCTGCCCCTCGCTGATCGGCAGCGCGCGATCGCCGTAGGCCTGGGCGCGTGCCTCGGGCGGCACGAACAGATGCCGCGGCACGCTTGCCATGACATCGAGTACGCGGCTGTCGGTGATGCCGCGGCGCTCGAGCTGCGCGCGCACCATTGCGTATCGCTCATTATGTGCATCCATATAGCTCTCTCCTGGTAGGCTCCATTATACCTGATATGAGATGAGTGTGGCCATACTGGGTGTGCCGCGCGGGGCCACCGGTTTGGGTATGGGCGCCGCGGCCCTGCTGTCGCGCCCCCGATTGTGGTCACACTCAGTCGGCGATATCGGCACATGCACATCTCAAGCCGCGACGCCAACCTGCGTCAGGGAGCTCGACGCTGGTAATAAAGTGGTATACCGCTGCTGCTAGACTGCCCTCAGTTACATCGCTGGTTTGTCGTAGTGCCGCCAAGCAGCGGCTGCAGCAGGAAGCAAACAATGTCGCCGAACGTCACCGACTCCGAGCTGGTCGCCCGAGCCAAAGCTGGCGATGAGGCCGCGTTTACCCAGATCTACGAGCGCTACGCGCCGGCGATCTACCGCTACATCTACTATCGGATCGGCGAGCCCGAGCTGGCGGAGGATCTTCAGGCCGAGGTGTTTCTGCGCATGCTGGAGGGGATTCACCGCTACGAGGATCGCGGCTGGCCGATCTCCGCCTGGCTGTATCGGATCGCACGCGATCGAACCATCGATATCATGCGCCGGCGCCGAAATCGCCAGCACGTGCCGCTCGAGATGTGGGGCGGGAGCTGCGAGGGCCCGGAGAATAGTGTCGGCACGAAGCTTGAGTATGAGGAGCTGAGCCGAACGCTGGCGGATCTGACGGACGAGCAGCGCCAGGTCATTCAGCTGCGCTTCTTGTCCGAATTGTCGATCCAGGAGGTGGCGCAGAAGCTGGGTCGTAGCGAGGGCTCGGTCAAGGCGCTTCAGCATCGCGGCTTGCAGTCGCTGGCGCGACGGCTTCAGGTGCCGGCGATGTGCCCATAGGGCGGCCTGGTCTCCCCAATCTCCACTGCACACTTTGTCCCCCGCTCCACAACAGGAGCGGGGGATTTGTTGATGACGGGGGTAGGTTTTCGTTTATAGCGCGGTGATGCGGCAGATCACCCCACCGCTGCCCTTGCCCTGCCAGGGGCGCGGATGAATACTGGCGGCTGCCTGGGTTGAGGCTCTGCCGAAACCCAGGCAACCAGCAAGAATCACCCGCTCCCGTCGCGACGGGAGCGGGGGCAGGGGGAAAGATGCGCCGGCGTGCAATGAGAACAGGAGGCAGCTAGCCGAAGCGGCCGGTCACGTAGTCCTCGGTGCGTTTGTCACGTGGGGCGACAAACAGCTGATTGCCCTCGCCATGCTCTACGCAGATGCCGCGGAGGAAGAATGCGGCGGTGTCGCCGACCCGGGCGGCCTGCTGGATACTGTGCGGCACGATAATGATCGTATAGCGCTCCTTGAGATCGAGCAGCATATCCTCGATCTTGCCGGTCGAGATCGGGTCGAGCGCGGCCGTCGGCGCGTCGAGCAGCAGCACCTCGGGCTCGAGCGCGAGCGCGCGCGCGATGCTCAACCGCTGCTGCTGGCCGCCTGAGAGGTTGAGCCCCGACGTGTCGAGCCGATCTTTGACCTCATCCCACAGTGTGGCCCCGCGCAGCGAGCGCTCGACAGATTCGCCCAGACGCTGCCTATCGCGGATACCCGCCAGGCGCAGCCCATAGCTGACATTGTCGTAGATCGACATCGGTAACGCGACCGGCTGTGCGAAGACCATGGCGGCGCGGCGCCGCAGCCCGGGCACATCCACGCTCGGATCGAAGACGCTCTTGCCGTCCATCCGGACGTCGCCGGTGTGGCGCTCGTTCGGCTCCAGCTCGGCCATGCGGTTGATCGAGCGGAGGAAACCGCTCTTACCGCTTCCTGCCGGCCCAAAGATTGCCATCACCTTATTGCTCGGAACTGCTAGCGTAATGTCGCTGAGCACCGTATCGCTGCCGTAGCTCAGGGTGTAGTGGTCGAACTCGATTTTTGCAATCATAGTCTTTCAGGAGTCAGAAGTTGAGGGCTCGCAAGGCGCCAGGGATCTCCGAGTTTTGATTGGTTCGGCGGCGCAGGATTACTACCGGCGAACCTGCTGCCGTACAAGGCGCGTGATCAGCGCGCTGGCCGCCACATTGATCAGCAGGACAGTGATGATCAGCACGGCACCGGTGGCATAGGCTTTCTCCAGGGAGATGCCTTCCACAGCCAGGATGTAGAAGTGGACCGCCATCGTGCGGACGGGTGAGAAGAGTGACGTGGGCACATTCAGCGCCGTCCCGGCTGTGAAGATCACCGCGGCCGTCTCGCTGACGGCGCGCCCAAACGAGAGGATCACGCCGGTCACGATGCCCGGCAGAGCGCTTGGCAGCACGGCCGTCGTGACCATCTTCCAGCGCGTCGCGCCGAGGCTGTAGCTCACGTCGCGATAGCTGCGCGGGACCGTCCGGATGGCCTCTTCAGTCGTGCGGATGATCGTCGGAAGGATCATCAGGGCGAGCGTGAGGCCGCCCGCGATGATCGACCAGCCCATCTGCAGGTAGGTCACGAAGAAGATGAAGCCAAACAGTCCGAAGATGATCGACGGGACGCCCGCCAGCGACTCGGTGCCGAAGCGGATAGCGCGCGTGAAGGTATTCTCGTGGGTGTACTCGGTCAGATAGATCGCGCTGCCGATGCCTAGCGGAGTCGCGATCAGCAGCGCGACCAGACCGAGCACGATCGTTCCGAGGATCGTCGGGAAGATGCCGCCGTCGCGGCCGAGGTTTTCGGGCGATCCGGTCAGGAACTCCAGGTTAAGCGAGGGCAGGCCACGCACCATAATCAGGCCGATCACGAGCGCGAGCACTGCCAGCGTCAGCACCGCCGCGGCCCAGATGCACCCGAAGGCGAAACGCTGCGTTCGCGCGCTGGTCATGTCGTCCTCCGGCTAAAGGTCGGGCGGCGCACGAATGTGGTAGCCAGGCCGTTCAAGATCATAATGAAGATGAACAGCACGACGCCGGTGGCGAACAGCGCTTCGCGGTGCTCTCCGCTGGCGTAGGCCAGCTCGAGCCCGATATTGCTGGTCAGCGTGGTGGCGGACTGCAGCGGCGACAGCGGGATGTCGAGCGAGTTGCCGATCATCATAATCACGGCCATAGTCTCGCCGAGCGCGCGGCCCATCCCGAGGATGACGCCGGCGATGATGCCCGAGCGGGCGGTGGGCAGGATGACGCCGGTGATGACCTGCCAGTGCGATGAGCCGAGCGCGAACGCGCCCTCGCGGATGGCGATCGGCACCGCGCGCATCGCATCCTCCGAGATCGCGATGATGCTCGGCAGGATCATGAAGCCGAGGATCAGCGCGCCGGTGAGCACGCTCAGCCCTGGCCCGCCGAGGGTCGAGCGCACCAGCGGGGCAAGCAGCGTCAGGCCGATGAAGCCGTAGATCACCGAGGGGATACCGGCCAGCAGCTGGATCGCCGGCCGCATGATCACAGCCAGCCGCGCCGGCGCCAGCTCGACCATAAAGATCGCGACCGCCAGGCCAAGCGGCACGCCAATCACCAGCGAGCCGAAGGTCAGCCAGAGCGAGCCGACGATCATCGGCAGGATGCCGAACTGCGGCGGCTTGCTGGTCGGGCTCCAGCTCGTGCCACTCAGAAACGGCCACAGGCCGACTTTCGCGATCAGCGGCACGCCGGCCTGAAAGATAAAGTAGGTGATCAGCGCCAGCGCGATCAGCGCGCCAAGCGCCGTCGCTAGCAGCATGACGCCAATGCCTCGTTCTTTCATCGAGACGCCGTTCCTTTCACCAGACCGGCTTTGGTCAGCTCATCCTGCCCTGCAGGGCTCATGGTATAGTCGACAAAGCTCTGCCCGAGCGGGCTGAGCTGCTGGCCCTTGCGCCAGATGAACAGGAATGGACGCACGAGCTTATAAGTGCCTGCCTCGACGTGCTCGACCGACGGGACTACGTTGTCGATCGCCAGCGCCTTGACCGTCTGATCGGCGATGCCGAGCGAGATATAGCCGATCGCGTTGGGGTCTTCGGCGACGATCTGGCGGATGGCGCCGTTTGATCCCTGGCGCAGCGCCAGAGTCGTGATCGGTTTGCCCTTCATCACCAGATCTTCGAATGCGCCGAACGTGCCCGAGCCGGCCTCTCGGCTGACCAGTGTGATCGCCTGGGCGGGGCCGCCGATCTCGGCCCAGGAGCGAATCTCGCCTGTGAAGATGCCTTGAATCTGCGCTGTGCTTAGCCCGGCGATCGGATTGTTGGGGTTGACAATCACCGCGAGCGCGTCGCGCGCGATCACGATCTGGTCGAGCTTGGCGGTCTCTTCCGGCTGAAGATCGCGCGATGACATGCCGATCTCGGCGACGCCGTCGATCGCGGCGCGAATGCCGGCGCTCGATCCCAGGCCCTGGATGTTGATGGCCGTGCCGGGGTGCTGTTTCTGGAATAGTTCGGCCAGGTGCTCGGCGAACGGCGTGACCGATGTCGATCCGGTCAGCGTCAGCCCGCTAGATTGGCTGGAGCTGCATGCGCTGAGCAGTAGCGCCAGGGCCAGCGCTATGAGCAGTGGCCTTGGGGAGCGGGGCCAGTGGCGAAGATGGGAGCCAGAGATCGGCGAATGTGAACCTGTGGCGTGCATCAAAGCGCTGTCTCTGTTATATTAATCGATCATTAAGAACGGCGGCATTATACCATGTTCTACACCGTGGACGTGCGGATTGTGATACGCCGTACAATGATCGAGCGGGTGCGCTGCTTCTGCCTGATCGCTCTGCCGATTTGCCGAGAAGTGCGGTAGCGCCATCTCGAAGAGGGCTTGCGCGCTCGATGCCGGCCCGACCATGCTACTCTGTGCTATGAGCGAGGGGGAGGAGCTCGTGATGACCGTAGGTGGCCTGCCACGCGATGAGATGGATCCGACCGCGATGCGATGCCGCACCGCAGTAGCCGACAAGGGAGGATTCGAAGATGAGCCTCAGACTAGGTGCTTTGGTGCAAGAGGTATTTGATCACGAGCCTCCCATTGCCGCTGTGGGCGGGGTTGTCTACCGCTGGGCGTCGAATGGTCAGCTTGAGCTGCTGCTGATCAAGAAGCGCGGCGGCTTCTGGACGCTGCCCAAAGGTCGGATCAAAACCGACGAAGATATGCAGGCCGCGGTCGCTCGCGAGGTTGCCGAGGAGACGAGCATCAGCGGCGAGGTTGGCTCGATGGTCCGGCAGGTGATCTATACGATCCAGAAGGCGGGCCGCAGACGGCAGAAAGTGGTGACGTATTACCTGATGCGTGCCACCGGCGGCCAGCCGCGGCCGCAGGCCAAGGAGCAGATCGAGCGGGTGCGCTGGTTTCCGGTCGGCGCCGCGCTGCGGCGCATTCGCCGCGGCCGCGTTCGTGCGGTTGTCCGCGAGGCGCGAGCCATACTTGCCGCGGACGGCGCCCCTGGCGAATAGAGGAGAGGGCCGCCAATGCTGTCGCGGATCGCGCGCTTTGCCATCCTCCGGCTGGTCCAGCTGTTCTACCCGCGGATCGAGGTGCGTGGTCGCGCGCATCTGCCCGCGCACGGTCGCGTGTTGTTCGTCGCGAATCACCCCAACGGCCTGCTCGACGCGCTGGTGATGATGCTCGGAACAGGCCGGCATATGTCGTTTCTGGCCAAGAGTACGTTCTTTGCCAACCCGCTCGGCCGGCTGGCGATGGAGGCGTTCGATGCGCTGCCGGTCTATCGCCAGCGCGACGAGGGGCGCGAGGGCGGGGCGCAGGGCGATCGCGCCAACCGCAACGAGCAGACCTTCGCGCGCTGCCGGGCGCTGCTGCGGAGCGGGCGACCGCTGGCGCTGTTTCCGGAAGGCACGACGCACTCGAACCCCATGATGCTGCCGCTGCGAACCGGCGCGGCGCGAGTCGCGCTAAGCGCCGCGGCCGAGGCGGGCTGGCTGATGGATCTGCAGATCGTGCCGGTCGGCCTGTGGTATCAGAACAAGGCCCGGTTTCGCTCGGCGGCGCTGCTGGTGGTGGGCCAGCCGTTTGATCTGAGCGACTACGCGGCGGCTTACGCCGCCGATCCGCACGCCGCGGTAGACGCGCTCACCGGCCAGATCGACGCGCACCTGGACGCGGTGGTACTCCAGGCCGAGAACGCCGAGGTGCTGCAGGGCATCGCAGTGCTGGCGGACTGGACCGCCACGCGCGAGCCGGCCTCGCTCGAAGAGCAGCACGCGCGCACCGCGGCGCTGCTAGCCGCCTACCAGCGGCTGCGTGAGGCTGACCCGGCGCGACTGGCGGCGATCGAACGGCGCGCGCGTCGCTATGCCCGTGTTCTCCACACGCTGGGCGTCGACGACCCCTGGGATCTGGAGCTGAACACGGTGCGCCGCGGGAGGATCGCCTGGCTTGCGCTCGCGCTGCTGCTTGGCCTGCTGCCGGCGTTGGCGGGGTTTGCGCTGAGCTATGGCACCTACCGTCTGGCGGCGCCGCTCACGCCGCTCCTGCTTGGCAAGCACGAGGAGACCACCAGCACCGGCAAGCTGATCATCGGCTCAGGGCTGGTCCTGCTGGGCTGGGTAGTCGCGGCGATCGTCTGCGGCGCGCTGCTTGGCGTGGGCTGGGGTGCCGGGCTGCTGGCCCTGTCGCCGCTGCTGGCCTACGTCGCGCTGCGCTGGGGGGAGGGCTGGCATGAGCTGCGCGAGGCGGTCGAGGCGACCTGGCTGACGCTGCGCCACGGGGCGCTGGTGCGCGATCTGGTCGCGCGGCGCCAGATGTTGGTCGACGAGGTGGCGCGGGCGCAGGAGGCGGTTCAAACGTTGGAGCGCTCCAACGTTTGAGCAGGCTCAGCCGTATCGCGGGGTTCCTATTATCGGTAGTAGATCGAGAATCTTTGCCGTAGCGAGGGACCACGATGGCCGAGTATCACCTGCGCATCAAAGAGCTTCCGCCGAGCGAGCAGCCGCGCGAGCGTCTGCGCGACTACGGGCCGTCCGCGCTCAGCGACGCCGAGCTGCTGGCGATCCTGTTGCGCGTCGGCGTCGCCGGCACCAACGTCGTCCAGCTGGCGCAGCAGCTGCTGGTCGAGCGCGGCGGATGGCCGGGGTTGCTGCGAGCCAACTATCACGACCTGTGCGATCGTCACGGCATGGGCGAGGCCAAGACCGCGACGCTCAAGGCGGCGCTGGAGATTGGCCGGCGGCTGCTGCTGGTCGAGCACGAGCAGCGCTTCCAGGTTAAGAGTCCGACCGACGCGGCGCAGCTGCTGATGCTTGAGATGAGCCATCTCGATCAGGAACACCTGCGCACGGTGCTGCTCGACACCAAGAATCGCGTTCAGGCGATCTCGACGATCTATATCGGCTCGCTGAACAGCTCGCTGATCCGGGTAGGCGAGATCTTCAAGGATGCGATTCGCCAGAACAGCGCGGCGCTGATCGTGGCGCACAATCACCCCTCGGGCGACCCGACCCCCAGCCCCGAGGATGTGCTGGTGACGCGCGAGATCGTCTCGGCCGGCAAGCTGCTCGATGTCGAGGTGCTCGACCACTTGGTCATCGGCCAGGGGCGCTTCGTCAGCATGCGCGAGCGGGGGCTTGGGTTCTCGAAGTAGCCCGGCGCCCGAGGCGCTACCACCACACGCTTCCCAGGCACCCAGAGGCCGCCCCACCAGGGCGGCCTCTGCTCGTATCGTGGCGCAGCGCGCTACCGCTTGACGAGCGGCATGAAGACGAAGTCGCTGTCCGGCCCCCGCGCGGTGATGCGCATGCGCGTGAGATGCGATAGGTAGGCGATCAGGTGGTGCGTGGCCGGCTCAGGCTGGCTCGTGAAGCCGTCGAAGCTCCAGGCGCCGTGCGCCTCGTCGAAGAATGCGAGCATCAGCCTGTCCGGGCTGGCGCCGCCGAGGTCCTGGTCGATGTAGCTGATGTCGAGCCGGAGCGGCGGGCGGCCGGGGAACGCGTGGATCTCCTGCCCGCCGCCGACGGCAGTCACCTCCAGCGCCAGCAGAGTCGGCGTTCCGGGCGGCGCTGCGCCGGTCAGCGTCGGGTCGACAGCCGGACGCGGCGCTACCAGCAGATCGACCGGCTGGTCGAAGGTGCCGAGCGGCACGGTCAAGGTGACCATGCTGCTGACGGCGGTTTCGTCGTCGCTCAGCGCCGCCGGCCCGATCTCGCTCTCGACCCGCACCTCTCTGGTATTATCGACGATGATCCGCCCGGACGGCACCTTGCTCCAGGGCACGTAGTCGACATTTCCGCAGACCAGGTCGCGCGCGCTCAGCCCTGGCGCCGGCGACGCGCTGCACGCGGGCGTGTTGACCAGGGGGCCGGCCGCGTCGCCCCACCACTGCTGCTGCGCCTTCAGCCCTTTGCCGCCTACGCCGACGACCTTGATGCCGATGCCGTTCTGGGTGAAGCTGTTGTGGTTCAGCTTGACCTTCATCTTGGCCTGCGGGTCGCCGCTGAGCAGCAGCCCGATGCCGTTCCTGGTCAGCAGGGTGTTCCGCATCGTCAGCCGCAGCGAGCCGCTGGCCGACGCGAGATCGGCGCTGATGGCAGTGCCGTTGGCCTCGATCAGGCTGTCGAGCACGGCGACGCGAATCGGCTGCCCCATCGGTGTCGGGCCCTGCCGAATGCTCAGGCCAGCCAGCGCGCTCTTGAGCGTCACCGACTGTAAGGTGACGTTGCGAGCTGGCTGGATGGCGGTGAGCCCCAGCCAGGACAGGTTGTCGTCGGGCACCATGCGCACCTGGAGCCCCTGCGTGCCCTGGGCGTTCAGCCCACCTTGGACAGTGAGGCCGGCGGCCGGGCTAAAGCGGACTTCGACGCCCTTCTCGATCGTGAGCGTGGCGGTCGAGAGCACCTTGATCGGGTTGACGACCAGGTAGGGGCTGCCGCTGCGATTCCAGATCGTATCGGCGGTGATGTCGCCGGTGATAGTTGTCGCGGTCGTGGCCGACGCCGGGGCCGGCCGGCCCGCGCGCGCCTGCCCGGCGGTGAGCGCTACGGATGCTATTAGCAGGGCGAGCAGCAGCGCGATCGCCAGCGGATGGCGTAGGATCGCCGCGATCGAGATCTTATTCATAGCGTACCTGCCTTTACGAACTGATCGACCTGGTTGAAGTCGAGCTGCTTCTGCGCGTCAGTCATATCGGCGGCGGCCCCGCCCTGCCGGAAGAGCGCAATCGCCTCCTGGAGCGTTGTTCGGGCCTGCTCGGCCCGGCCCATGTGCCGCCAGACGGCGGCCTGCGCGACCAGGCTCTGCCCCAGCTCCTGCGTGCTGCCCAGCTCGGTGAGCATGTGAACGCTGCGCCGGCTGCTGGCGAGCGCCGAGTCGTCGTCGCCCCGAGCGGCCGCCAGCAGGCCGCGGACCCGGTGCGCGATCGCCTCGGCCTGGCTGTCGCGCGCGGCGATGGCGCGGGCGAGCGCCTGCGCGCAGGCCTCCTCGGCGTCGGCCAGCCGCTCCAGCGCGATATCCGTCTCGGCGATCTGGCGATAGGCCTCGGCCAGCCCAAGATCGTCCTGCATGGCGTGGCAGAGCTGGGCGCTCTGCTGCAGCTGATCGAGCGACTCGGTCAGCCGGCCCAGGCGGCGGTAGATCTCGCCCAGGTTGCCGCGGACAATGCTCTCGATTGGCGGCGCGCCGATCGCTGTCGCGATCCGCAGGCTGGCGTCGTAGTGATCGAGCGCGGCCGGGAAGTCGCCGATCTTGTAGTAGATCGCGCCGATGTTGACCTCCACGCTGGCAAGCGTGTTCTGGTCGCCGATCGTGCGCATGACCTCGGCGGCGTGCTCGCACTCGCGCGTGGCGCCCCGCAAGTCGCCTTCCTGTGTCAGCACGATGCCCATGTTGTTGTGCAGGCGCGCGATCTCGCGAATATCGCCGGTGCGCTCGGCGCTGTTGAGCGCGAGCCGCAGGTAGCTGCGCGCCTCGCTCCAGCGGCACTCGCCCATGGCGATATGGAAGAAGACCTTGTAGGCCAGCAGCAGATCTTGCCAGCGCTGCCGGCTCTCGAGGCGCAGCAGGCAGGGTTCGACAGCCGCGCGAGCCTCGTCGGCGTCGCCGCGGCGGATCAGCACCCAGCCGCGCCGCACGGCGATGCGCAGGGCCAGCGCCTCGTCCTGCAAGCTCAGGTGCGCCGCAGCCTGCCGAAGCAGCGCCAGGGCTTCGTCGTAGGTCGCCTGCTCCTCGCAGACCTCAGCCCAGCAGATCAGCACCTCGGCCTGCTCGTGGCCGTTGTTCGAGGCGGCGAGCGCGGCGGAGTACGCGGCGACCGCGTCGAGATAGCGGCCCGCCAGCGCGTGTAGGTCGCCGATCCGCCGGAGAATGGCCGGGCGGCGGCGCAGGGTCGCGTCGTCCTCGATGCGGTTGGCGGCCTCGAGCGCGCTCTGGTAGTGGCCGAGGGCGATCTCGCCGGCGTAGAGCGCCTGCGCACGCACGCCGGCGCGCCATGCGTACTCCAGCACCTCGGGCCAGGCCTCGGCGCGGCGGTAGTGGTATGCCAGCACGCCCGCGTCGACGTCCGACTGCGCGTAGCCCGGGTCGCGCAGCTGGTCGCCAATCTTGCGGTGCAGCGCGCGGCGCTGGGCGAACAGCAGGCTCTCGTAGACGGTCTCCTGGGTCAGGCTGTGGGCGAAGGCGTACTGGTCGACGCTGGAGAGCCGCACGAGGCCGCGTCCGGCCAGCCGCTCCAGCGCGCGGCCTAGCACGACCTGATCGTCGGTCACGCTTGCGAGCAGCGATCGTGTGAACAGCGGGCCGATCGCCGAGGCGACCTGCAGAACATAGCGCTCCTCCAGCGGCAGCTGGTCGAGGCGCGCCAGCAGGGCGCCCTGGATGGTGGCGGGCAGCGGCGGCTCGCTGTCGACGACCAGGCCGCGCTCGCGCAGGGCGCGGGTGGTTTCCTCGATGAAGAACGGGTTGCCCTGGGTGCGCTCGACGACCGCGGCGCGCAGCTGCTCTGTCAGCATCCGCGGGCCGAGCCAGGCGTTGATCAGCTCCTGGCTCTGGTCGGACGTCAGCGGCTGCAGCTCGATCGACGTCAGTTCGGCGGCGGGCCAGGCCGGCGCGTCCTCGGCGCGGTAGGTGCAGAGGATGAGCAGCGGCAGGTTGGCGGCCGCGACTGCCAGCGCGCCCAGGATGTCGAGCGACGCAGCATCGGACCAGTGCAGGTCTTCGAGCACCAGCGCCGTGGGCGCGCCGCGTGCGTGCGTGACCAGCACGGCGACGGCCAGGTCCTGCAGGCGGGCGCGGCGCTCGTCGGGCGTCAGCGCGTGGGTGATCTGGCTCTCCTGGCCGGGCAGCCCGAAGATCGTCGGCAGCAGCGGCAGGAAGCGCTCGTGCTCTGGCGCATCCTGCGCGACCCGCTCGGCAAAGCCGCGCGCGGCGTCCTCCGGCTGCTCAGGCAGGTGATAGAGCTGGCGGAAGAGCTCGGCGATCAGCCCATAGGGCTGCACACGGCTCTGCGGCTGGGCGAGCGCGAGGGCGAGCGCCGTGCCGGGCGCCCGCGTGATCAGCGTGGAGCGGGCGATCTCGGCCAGCAGGCGCGACTTTCCAATGCCGGACTCGCCGACGAGCGCCACGATCGCGCTGTGGCCGGCGAGGGCGCGCGCAGCGGCGGCCTGGGCGCGGGCCAGCTCGGCCTCGCGGCCGATCAGCGGCTCGTGGGTGCGCACCAGGCTGCTGAGCAGCGAGCGCTGCTCGACCGCGAGGCTGTAAAACGGCACAGGCCGATCATAGCCTTTGATCAGCACCGGCGGCTGCTCCTGCAGGTGAAAGCGGCGCGCGACCACCTGGGCCGTTGCGACATCGACCAGCGCCTGGCCGTCCTCGGCGATATCCATCAGCCGCGCGGCGAGGTTGACGACCGAGCCCATCACGGTGTACTCGCGCCGCTCGATCGAGCCGACCGCGCCCGCGAACACCCGCCCGGTCGCCAGGCCGATCCGGCGCACGAGCAGCGGCGCCGACCCGGCGGCCGGCGCGGCGAGGGCGTGCAGCAGCACTTGGGCGCAGCTCACTGCGCGCTCGGCGTCGCGCCCCTGCGCCACCGGCGCGCCGAACAGCGCGATCAGCGTATGGCCTTCCGGGTGGAGATCGAGCTTGTTGATCGTGCCGCCGTGCTGGCCGACGATCTCCCAGAGTCGCTGGGCATTGACCTGAATGCGGTCGAGCGCGGCGGCCTCCTCGCCAGGCTCGCGATGCTCCAGCAGGCTGCCGGCGTCCGACAGCACGGCGAACAACACGGTTACCGGCCGCAGGTCGCCGTCGCTCACCAGCGTCGGCGGGCCGTCGGCGATGCGCGAGAGGTGCTGATCGACCAGGTAGGGCCGCAGCGATTCGATCCGCGCGACCAGCGCCTGCAGCTCCCAGATCGGGTCGTGGCGCGGCACCCAGACGATCGGCTCGGGCGGCTCGGGCGGCTCGATCTGCTCGATCTCGATCACGCGGTAGAGACCGGACGCCAGCGTGACCACCTGGCTGAACGAGGCGATCTCCTGATAGGTCGCGCCGCCGATCACAACCGCGCCCGGCTCGGCGCGGCGCTGCAGCTCCATCACACGCCGGGCGGTCGCGCCGGCCACCAGCAGCTCGACTCGATCGGCCGCGCCAACCTGCGCCAGCAGCACATCGCCGCTGGCCAGGCCGATCCGGATGCGCAGCGTGAAGACCCCGGCCGGCGTCTCGAGCGCGTGGAAGGCTGCCATCCGCTGCTGCAGCTCCATCGCGGCGGCGACCGCGCGCCGCGCGTGGCCAGGCCCGCTGAAGAGCGCGGTCAGCGCGTCGCCGCTAAGCTTGAGCAGGCTGCCGTCCCAGGTGCCGAGCGCCTCAAGCAAGGCGCTGAAGAGGGCGCTGATCGTTTGTGCGACCAGCTCGGCGCCCTCGCCGCCGAGCGAGCCAAGGCGCGCCGAGAACGCGGTGAAGCCGCTCAGGTCGGCGGCAAGCAGCGTCCCGTGGTTGCGGTTGAGCGAGCCGGGCCGCGCGGTCGGCAGGGCCCGCCGGTTTGCGTCGGCATAATCGGGGACATAGGAAACGATCAGCTGTAGTAGCTCTTGCAGACGCGCGACATGGACGCCCAGGTCGGTGTCCGATGGCTGCGATGTCGTGGTATCCAGCAGGTGTTGGACGACGCTGTCTGGAAGGTAGCGGGACAAGACGGAAGGGTCGTTGATGCGGGTACGCTGTTCGTAGGCGTTGGGCACGGTCTTCTTCTATACTTTGACACATTTATTCTACAATGTGGCGCGGTCAATGTAAATGATAGGATCTACACAGTCGGCGTTTTCGCGGCGCTGCCCTGCCCATTTTCAGGGGTGGGTTTTCTCGATCGCGTCCTGGTGCGCCGCAGGCTTTCTCTCCTCGTCCCTCTCCGCCGGGAGGGGAATGAGCCGCGCTAGTGCCGAGCGCTCGCACCAGCGAGTGGTGCAGCAATGAGCCTCTGGGCCTGATATTCTCTGTTAGTATAGACCGCGCATGAACTAAACGTGCGCCGGCCCTCGATTCGCATGTGGCTCGGGGCATGGGGTTGAGTGTGCGGCCCATGAATGTCAGGACGGCCCTGGCAGGCAGTTTGTCACCGCGGCGCGATCGGCTTTGGGCGACGCTATTGCAAGAAGTATGCCCGCACGAGCCTCGGCCGCGCGGCGTGCTATCGCGGAGAGAGACCGATCTGGGACAGGCACGGACGCCCGGCTCGGGCCGCGACGCTCGGGAGAATCGTTTAGCAGATCGGGATCGTGACCTCGACCTGCGTGCCCGCGCCGCTGCTGCTGCTGATCTGCATCGTGCCGTTCAAAAGGCGCGCGCGCTCCTGCATGCCGATCAGGCCAAAGCCGTGGCCGCCCGCGCGAGGGTCTGCGGGCTGGCTGCCGGCGTCGAAGCCGCGCCCATCGTCGCCGATCGTCAGCCGGGCGAGGTTGCTCTCGATCCGCAGATCGAGCTGCACCGCCGTAGCCAGGGCGTGCCGGCGGACGTTGACCAGCGCCTCCTGGGCGATCCGGTAGAGCGCCTCTTCGACGCGGGCCGGCAGGGGCGGCCCGGCGGCCGCCAGGTTCACGGTCACCGCGGCGCCGGTCTCCTCGGCGAAGCGCCGGCCCAGCTCGTCGAGCGCGGCCGGCAGCGCCTGGCGCTCCAGCGGCCCGGCCCGCAGGTCCAGAACCGATCGGCGCGCCTCGGCCAGACTCTCGCGCACCTGCGCCAGCGCCTGGCGAATGCGCGCTCGGGCGCGCTCGGGCGCGCCGTCCAGCAGCGCGTCGGCGGCCTCCAGCTGCAGAGCGATGCCGCTCAGCTCCTGGGCCAGCGTATCGTGCACCTCGCGCGCCAGGCGGTTGCGCTCCTCGACCAGGGCGAGGTGGGTGGCGCGGTCGGCGAGCTGGGTGCGCTCGATCGCGGTGGCGATCTGGTGGCCGATCGCCGAGAGGATCTCGATATCGCGCGGCGTGAAGACATCCCACTGCGACGTGGCGACGTTCAGGATGCCCAGCAGCCGCTCGCCCTTGATCAGCGGCACGCTGGCATGGTAGGCCAGTCCGTTGCGGTCGCCGGTGGCGCTGCGCAGCCGGCTGCACTCGACCACCTGCGCGCCGAAGCGCAGGGTGCCCGCGCGCGCGAGCCGCTGGCACTCGCAGGTCTCCTCCCAGGGCGGGCCGGGGTAGGCCATCGCCGGCGGCAGCTGGTGAGACGTGGCCAGCGTGAACAGATCCTGGTCGTCGTACAGGAACAGCCAGCCGGTGTGCAGCTGCAGCAGCTCGATCACCAGCTGCAAGGTGCTCGCCAGCGTCTCGCGCAGGCTGACGCCGTTGTTGAGCGTCTCGGCGATCTCCTTGAGCGTGGCGAAGTAGTAGACCTGGCGGTCGCGCTCGCGGTCGTCGCGGCGCCGGTCGTCGCGCTGGCGATCGGACATTGGAGCACCTCGTACGTCCTTCTAGTAGTTCACCACCGTCGGTTTTGCTGGGAAGGGTTGGAGGAGCTTCGCCTCTCCAACCCTTCCCAGGTGGCGAGGCACTGGGCTCGGTGTTTTTCAGAATCTTCGAGTCTTCGTGCCTTCGTGGCTACTTGAAGCGCATTGTCTCTAGGATCGGCCGAATTGTACCATGCCGGGCTGGTACCGCGCGGGCGGCGACCCGTTGGGTGCTGCAGCGCGCCTCGCCGATTGCGTGAGCGCATGCTACAATATTCGCATCCGCACGATCACAAGCATGTATCTGGAGAATCGCTATGAGCACCGCCGCACAGACCGGCGCGCCGACGCGCACGCGCAGCCGGGCCAGCCGCCTGATCGCACGACTGGCAGCCATCCTGGCTGTCGTGCTGCTGGCCGGCTATCTGATCATCTCGGGGCTGGCCGCCAATGTGCTGACCGTGCCGCGACGCCAGGTCGGCAGCCAGACGCCGGCAGCGCTCAGCCTGACCTACAGCGACGTGCGCTTCCCGGCGCGCGAGGATGGCGTCGAGATCTCCGGCTGGTACATCCCGCGCGACGGCAGCCGCAATGCGGTGGTGCTGGTGCACGGCTGGAACAGCAGCCGGACCAACGAGTTCCAGGGGCACTTCGTCGATTTTGCGGCCGCGCTGCACGACCGCGGCCTGGCGGTGATGCTGATCGACCTGCGCGGCCACGGCCAGAGCGCCGACGCGCACTTCAGCTTCGGCATCCGCGAGCGCTACGACGTCGAGGGCGCAGTCGACTGGCTGAAAGGCCAGGGGTTCAAGCCCGGCAGCATAGGGGTGCTGGGAGTCTCGATGGGCGGCGCGGCTGGCATCGGCGCCGCGGCCGACGACCCCGACATCGGGGCGCTGGTCGAGGACTGCAGCTTCGCCGAGATCTACCCGCTGATCCAGCGAGAGTGGGGCAACACCACACCGCTGCCGCAGATCTTCCTGCCATCGACGGTGCTGATGGGGCGGCTGCTGTTCGGCTACGCGATCTGGGATGCGCGCCCGGTCGACGAGATCGGCAAGATCCCGCCGCGCCCGCTGCTGATCATCCACGGCAGCGCCGATGCGTTCACGCCGGTCGAGCACGGCCGGCAGCTTCACGCCGCCGCGCCGTCCGCCGAGTACTGGGAGGTGCCGGGGGCCGACCACGCGCACTCCTACGCCGCCAACCCGCAGGCGTACGTCGATCGGGTGGCCGGGTTTTTCGAGCGAAGCTTGAAGTAGCCGGCGGCCGTTGAGTGTAAGACGAGGATTTTGCCACCGCAGTCTCACCGCAGTCGGGCCGCACCTGTACCGCAGGGGCGCTCTGTTATGCTGGAACTATCAAGCCGACATACGGCACGTGCTTCCAGCAGCAGAACCCCCTCGAAAGGAGACGGCGATGACGTCACAAGATGCGGCGAGCAACTTCCTTGGCCGGTCCGGCGATATCCGAGGTCTCGGCGTTGGGGCGCTCGCGCAGCCGGTCGTTCAGATCGACCCGCGGCAGATGCGACTGGCGGCGCTCGCCAGCTGCTGCGCCGTCGAGAGCGACCATTTCTACCGTGGCCGGCCCTACGACTCGCGCTTTGCCTATGAGCTGTTTCGGCGGGCGCTGGTGGAGCGAGATGAGCAGGCCTGGGAGCACCTGTATGCCCAGTATGGCATGCTGGTCGAGAGCTGGGTGCGCCGGAGCGGCGCCTTCGCGGGCAGCGGCGAGACGAGCGAGTACTTCGTCGGCGCGGCGTTCACCAAGTTCTGGCGCGCGGTCGGGCCCGAGCGCTTCGACACGTTCCCGACGCTGGCCGCGCTGCTGCACTATCTGCAGCTCTGCACCGGCTCAGTCGTGATCGACTCCGTCCGCTCGCAATCGTGGTCCGAGATGGTCTCGGCCGAGGAGCTGGCGATCGACCACGCGCCGCTGGTGTCGCCCGACGAGCAGGCGATCGAGCGGGTTGGTCGACTTGAGTTCTGGCGCCTGGTGGCGGACCAGCTGAACGGCGAGGCCGAGCGCGTGGTGCTGCTGGCGTCGTTCGTGGTTGGGCTGAAGCCGGGCGAGATCTACGACGAGCGCCCCGACCTGTTTGCGAGCGTGCAGGACGTGTACAACGTCAAGCGCAACGTGCTCTGCCGCCTGAGTCGCAACACCGCGCTGCGCAGCCAGCTGGTCTAGAATCTGTTGTGCGGGGGTAGCTTCGCCGCCCCCGCAGGCCTGCAGGTCCAGGTTTTCACGAGCCCTATCTTCCTCAGCCGCGCTGGCGCTCGGTCTCGACCCAGGCGCGTGTCCCGTCGCTCACCCAGCTGATCGCCCCGTCGAGCCGCTCGTGGTACAGCGCCGTCCCCCCGATCGTCCGCTCCAAAAAGGTCTGCTCAGCCGGCTTGTCGGCCTGCCGCCCGTCGGTCAGAACCATGGCGCGGGGGCGCAGCGCGACGACGAGCGGGGTGTGCGGGTCGCGCTGCCAGGGGAAGGCCAGCAGGCTGGCCGGGCGCGCGGCGCGGGATGCCAGCCGCTCTTCGTCGGCCTCGCCGCCGCTCTGGTCGAAGACGACGCTGGTCGCCCCATAGTCGAGCCGCAGGACCATCCCCGCCTCGCCGCTATCTCCGGCGGCCAGCACCCGCAGCGTCGCGCCGCCGAGGTCGATCCGCTCGCCAGCCTGCACGGCGTGGATGGTGGCGCGCTGCTCGCTGATTAGGCGCCGCCACTCGTCCGGCAGCGCGGCGCGTGGCACCGTCGGCGGCGCGATAGCGAGGCGGGTGCGGTAGCGCGCCAGGGCCGCGACCTGGCCGGGCAAGTGCGCGCTGTCGGCGCTGGTCAGCACCACCGCGTCGAGCGTGCGCTGCCAGAAGGGCAAGCGCCGGCCGAGCGCCGCCGTGAGTGCGGCCGGGTCGGCGCCGCCGTCGATCAGCACGTAGCCGCCGGCGGGCGTCTGCACCAGCACCGCGTCGCCTTTCGTCTCCAGAAAGACCACCCGCAGCCGCCCGTCGGGCCACGACCGCCAAGCGAGCAGCGCCAGTGCCAAGCCGGCGATCGCAGCCTGGACGACGAGCTTGCGCCGGATGTTTGGACGTGAATCTGTTTGGTTTGACATAAGCTCATATAGATACGATTGATTGTCGTATCTATTCTACCGAGCCGACATTACCACTAAGGCATGCTTCAATTCCAGGGATGTCGCCTTGCCCCTGTACGGGCGCGATCTATCGCGTCCCTACGCCTGTGGGGCAATGAACGGTCACGCTCGATTGAACCATGCCTAAGCGCGCTGTTTACCCTCCCCCCCGCCCCCTCTTTCGGGATGGGTTTTTTGCGCATTGCACTGCGGCAGATGGCCCCACCCCATGCCCGCTCCCCTGCCAGTGAAGCGGGTTTCTTTTTGTTGTGGCGCGGCGGCAAAGCCGCCGCGCCACAACCACGAACGATCGCCTCGGCTCCCGCGGGGGTCAGGAGGTGTGGCGGATGGCACGATAAAGCGAGATGTCCGAATTGGAACATCTGGGATGAATCATGACTAAGCCCCTAGCAGGGGCACCGGGTAGGGTGATTTGTGGCAGTGATCAGGATGCGAAACAGAGGCATGGCCTGCACGCGCGCGTGAGCGATGCCGGCTTGGGCGGCCAGAGCGCGCGCCTCGGGGAGGGTGTAGGCGCGCAGCACCGAGAGCGGGCCGTCGTGGCGGGCCATGGCGTGCCAGGGGCCGAGCGCAAGCAGCCGCGCGCCCCAGTAGGCCGGCCGGCTGCGCCGCAGGTCGTTGACGATCAGCCCGCGCCGGGCGACGCGGCCCAGCTCGCGCAGCAGCGCCACGGCCGCGGGTGGGTCGAAGTGATGCAGCGCCAGCGAGCAGGTCACGAAGTCGACCGCCCCGTCGCGGAGCGGAATCGCCAGGGCGTCGTGCTGGACCAGCGGGAAGCGCGCGCCAGCTGCGCGGGCCAGCCCGAGCACGTCGGCGAGCCGGTCGGAGGCGATTGGCCGCAGGTCGTAGCCGAGGCGCCGCGCGCGCGATGCCAGGATGCGCGGCCCGTCGGCGCCGCCGGTGGCGACGTCGAGCAGCGTCGCGCGCGCGCCTGGCGGCAGCGTCTGCAGCATCGGCCGCAGCGCGCGCCAGGTCAGCGCCGTGCCGCCGAGGTAGCGGTCGAGGTCGCGCAGGTCGCGCAGGTTGTCGGCCAGCGCGGCGAGGTCGTGGCTCGGCCGGTCGAGCAGCTCGGCCTCGGCGCTGCGCGGCAGGGGCGGCAGGAGCGGCATATGGTTAGCAGTCCGATTACTGCACAATTCCCTCGGTCACCTGCATGAAGATGTCTTCGAGGTCGCTGGCCTGCTCGGCGAAGCGCGAGACGACCACGCCGTTCGCGATCAGCATTCCCAGCAGCTCGCCCATGCCGCGCTCGTCGCCGGTGTAGTCGGCCAGGAGCGTCAGCGGGGCGGGCGAGTCGGACGGGGGGGCATCCGCCGCCACCTCCGCCGCCCGGTCGTCTTCTTCGGCGGCCGGCGCCGCTCCGGCCGCGATCTCGTCGCGGCGCACGTCGAGCACCTGCGCGTGGGCGCGCAGCAGCTGCTCGGCGCGCTCGCCGCCCTCGAGCACGCGCAGCTCCAGGGTGCGGTGCGGCTGCAGCGATCGCAGGATGGTCTGGACGTCGCCCGAGGCGAGCAGCCGGCCGCGCTCGATGATCGCGATGTGGGTGCACATCTCGGCCAGCTCGGTCAAGATGTGCGAGCTGATCATCACCGTCTTGCCGAGCGCGCGCAGCTCTTTGAGCAGCTCGCGCAGCTCGATCCGCGCGCGCGGGTCGAGGCCGCTGGCCGGCTCGTCGAGGATGAGCAGTGCCGGGTCGTGAATCATCGTGCGGGCCAGGCTGAGCCGCTGCTTCATGCCGCGCGAGAGGGTCATCACGAAGGCCTCGCGCTTGTGGCTCAGGTCGACCAGCTCCAGCAGCTCGCCGAGCAGGCCGGCGCGGCGGGCGGCCGGCACGCCGTAGGCTCGCCCGAAGAAGTCCAGATACTCCCAGACCTTGATGTTCTCGTAGACGCCGAAGTAGTCCGGCATAAAGCCGACCACCTTGCGGACGCCCAGCGGGTCGCGCAGAACGGAATGGCCGGCAACCCAGGCTTCGCCGCTGCTTGGCGGCAGCAGCGTGGTCAGGATTCTCATGGTGGTGGTCTTGCCGGCGCCGTTCGGGCCGATGAAGCCGAAGATCGCCCCCTGGGGGATCTCGAGCGTCAGATGGTCGAGCGCGAGGGTGGCCCCATAGCGGCGGGTCAGGCCGCGTGTCTCGACAATCGCGGGCATGCAGCTTCCCTTTCGTCGTGCGGTGGCTGTAGTGTACCATAGGATGAAGGACGAAGGATGAACGTTGAACGTTGAACGTTGAACGTTGAACGTTGAAGACCGAACGCGGAACGTTGAACGCTGAACGCTGAAAGACACTCTTTCATCTTGCCATCTTGTCACCCGGTCACCCGGTCACCTTGTCACCTTGTCACCTTGTCATCTTGTCACCTTGTCACCCGGTCACCTTGTCATCTTGTCACCCGGCCACCCGGTCACCGTTCGGCGTCTTCCTGTGGTACACTGGCGCTCACCAATCGATACGAGTGAGAGTGAGCGCAGCGACTGTGGCAACCGAACGAGAGCTAATCGCCGAGCAAGAGCAGGCCGGCGCGCCGGATCGGCCGCACCTTATTTTCTCGACCGATCTGGGCGGCGATGCGCTGCTTGCGGCGCTGCGCGCTCCGGGGGCGCTCGATATGCTGGCCGCGCAGGGGCATGGCGTCGCGCTGAGCCTGGTCGAGCTGGACGACGCGCGCGTCAGGGCGGTGCGCCTGCTCAACGAGCGCGGCGTCCCGGTGGTCGGATGCCTCGGGCTGCCGCCGGAGGAGGGGTTCGCGTTCAATCTGCAGAACTACCCGCGCGCGTTCGGCTGCTACCAGGCGTTTCACGGTTGGGCGCAGCAGCACCGGCTGCAATTTGAGGCGATCGGTCTCAGCATCGAGCCGCCGCTTGAGGATGTCGCGCCCGACCGGCGGCGCGGCCCGCGCGCGCTGGCCCGCAGGCTCTGGCTGGCGCGCGAGAACATCCTCTACCCTTCGGCGCGCACCGCCTACCGCGAGCTGGTCGTGGCGATGCACCACGACGGCTACGAGGTGCACACCTTCCAGATGCCGGTGATCGCGGACGATCGGCGCGCGGGGACGAGCCTGATCCAGCGCGCGCTCGATATCGTCGACCTGCCCTCCGACCTTGATGTGCTGATGTGCTCGAGCAGCGTGCCGATCGAGCTGTTCGGCAACGATCTGGGCGGCGCGCTGATCGCCAGCTACGCCGAGAGCGCCGACGCGGTCGGCATCGGCAGCACCGACGACCCGGGCCCGATCTGGGACAGCGACGACGCCGAGGCGGAGGGTCGCACGCCGCTGCCCTGGCCGGCGCTCCGGCGCGACCTGCTGCTGGCAGCTCAGCACACCGATACGATCTACCTCTACTCGCTCGACGACTGCATCGAGCGAGGGCTGCTGCCGCGCATCGCCGAGCTGGACTGGCAGGGCGATGCGCGCACCGCGCTGGGGCGGCGCGCGCTGATCGGCGCGATGCGGAGCCTGCTGTTCGTGGCGCTGGTGGCCGGGCGCTTCGGCCGCACGGCGCTGGCGTGGGGCGGCTGGGGACTGGCGATCGCGCTGTGGCTGCGCGGCAGACGAGCGCGCCGGGCCGCGCATCAGGCGCTGTCGGCTGCTCGTGAGATTGAATAAATGCCCGTACAGGCGTTCAATTGAACGCCCCTGCCGAGAGCTTATATGAACGAGACGATTGAATCGGCCCCCGCCGCCTACCGCGCGGCGCTCACGGGCGCGGCGCTGGCCGACCAGGGCGCGCGCGGCCGGATCTTCATGCGCGGGCGCGACCGCGCGGCGCTGCTACACCGGCTCTCGACCAACGACATCGAGCGGCTTAGGCCGGGCCAGGGCGCGCGGACGGCGCTGACCTCGCCGATCGGCCGCATGATCGACCTGCTGACGGTCCACGCGCTCGACGACGCGCTGCTGGTCGTCACCAGCCCCGGCCAGGGCGGCGCGGTGTGGGCGCACCTCAAGAAGAACATCTTCTTCAACGATCAGGTGACGCTGGAGGCGGCCGGCCGCTCGCACGGACTGCTGGCGCTCTACGGCCCGGCGGCCGCCGCACTGATCGAGCAGGTCTCCGGCGCGGCGCTGGCGGGCCTGCCGCTGCACAGCATCATCGAGATCGAGCTGGCCGGCACGCGGGTGCTGGCGGCGCGGCGCGAGCCGATCGGCGGGCCGAGCTTCTCGCTGTACGTGCCGGCCGAGCAGCTGGAGGCTGTGCGAGGCGCTCTTGTCGCGGGCGGCGCGGCGCCGCTCGACGAGGCCACGCTCGATATCCTGCGGGTCGAGCAGGGCTACGGCGCGTACGGGCGCGAGCTGAGCCTGGAGTACATCCCGCTGGAGACCGGGCTGCTCGACGCGGTCAGCTTCACGAAGGGCTGCTACGTCGGCCAGGAGATCATCGCGCGGATGGAGAGCCGCGGCCGGCTGGCCAAGCTGCTGCGCGGGCTGCGCCTCAAGACCAAAGACGAACGACCAACGACCAACGACGATCTCGATCAGCCTCCGGTCGATCGTCTTTCGTCCTTGGTCCTCCCGGCGAAGCTGGAGGTCGACGGCAAAGAGTCGGGCGACCTGACCAGCATCGTGATCTCCCCGCGCTTCGGCCCGATCGCGCTGGCCTACGTGCGCGCGGCCCACGCCGAGCCCGGCACGCTGGTCGGCATCGCCGGGAGCGACCTGCGCGGCGAGGTGGTCGAGCTGCCGTTCGACGCGGGCGGCTAGCGCGAGGAAGATCCGCGGATAGCGCGGATTCGCGCGGCTACAGGAGCGCAATCCGCTTCCGCCCCCCGCCCCCCCCCCCCCCCCGGGATCCTCGCGGATTCGCGCGGATACAGGAGGGCGGATAGCAAAGTCTATCCGCGCTCTACGTGTCACTCGCGGGTTGGCTCCGCTGCCCTGGCGTTGCGCTACCCTCTGCGTCTCCGGATCAGGCCGGGCTGAACAGATCGAGCGGCAGGTCGACGCCGCGCTGCTTCAGCGTCGTCAGAAACGCCGGGAGCTGGCCGGCTGCGGCGAACCAGCCCTGCGACGGCTGCGTGCCCGGCGCCTCGACGAAGGTGAACAGGTGCTGGAGCGCAATCGTCTCGCGCTCCAGGCGCTGCACCTCGGTCACGTGCGTTACGCGGCGCATTCCGTCGGCCATGCGCACGACCTGGACGATCAGATCCAGCGCCGAGGCGATCTGCTCGCGCACGTTCAGCAGCGGGATGGATGGGTCGGACGACGTCACCATCATCTCGAGACGGGCGAGCGCATCGCGCGGGCTGCCGGCGTGAATTGTCGCCATGCTGCCGTTATGGCCGTTGTTGATCGCCTGGATGAAGGGCCACGCCTCGTCGCCGCTCAGCTCGCCCAGGATCAGCCGCTCGGGCGACATGCGCAGCGCGTGCACGAGCAGATCGCGCCCCGTGATCGCGCCGCGGCCCGCCAGGTTGGCCGGGCGCGCCTCCAGCCGCACCACCCGCCTCTGGCTCAGCCAGAGCTCGCCGGCCTGCTCGACGGTGATGATCCGCTCGTCGGCCGGGATCATGCCGCAGACCAGGTTCATCACGGTCGTCTTGCCCGAGGCGGTGCCACCCGAGACCAGGATGTTCAGCCGCCCCGCGACGCAGCCGCGCAGAAGCGTCACGATCGCGTCGCTCCACGCCCCCAAGCGCAGCAGGTCGTCGATCGAGAGGGTGTTCTTGCGCGCCTTGCTGATCGCCAGGGTCGAGCCGTTCAGCGCGATCGGGAAGCACACGGCGCTGACGCGCGACCCGTCGAACAGGCGCGCGTCGAGCAGCGGGTGCGACTCGTCGAAGCGCAGCCCCAGCGGCGCGGAGATCGCCCGGATCACCTGCACGAGGTGCTGGTCGTCGTCGAACCGCGCGTCGACGTCCTCCAGCTTCCCGGCGCGCACCACCGAGATATGGCTGGGGTTGTCGACGAAGATCTCGCTGACCTGCGCGTCTTCCAGCAGCAGCTGTAGCGGGCCTAGGTCGGTCGCGATTTCGTATTCCTCGCTCATTGGCTTCCTCCTTTTCAGGTCTACACAGCCCTGTGCGATTATTCCCTCACCCCCTGCCCCCTCTCCCATAAAGGGAGAGGGGGGTGTCTTTCCGGCATCCTGGCGCGGCCGCTCTGCGGCCGCGCCAGGATGCCGGAAATTTGTCCCCCGCCCCTGTAAGGGAGCGATATCTGGCGAGTGAGCCGCTTCGGGTAATAGGCCTACAGTTCCACCCAAATCGCCGCGTTCGTCAGAGCTACCCTGAAGGAATCATCGCACAGCGCGAGGTTGCGCGAAACCGCCAAACAACCAGCGGGCGCCTGTTCATTTAACCGGGTTACGTCTCACGCGGCAGCCAGCCCTGGCGGAGCGCGGCGAGCACCGCCTCGGTGCGCGAGGCCACGCCGAGCTTGGCGTACAGGTTGTCGAGGTGGAAATTGACCGTGCGCGGGCTCACGCCCAGGGCGCGGGCGATCGCTTTGTTGCTCATCCCCTCGGCCAGGAGCCGCAAGACCTCGCGCTCGCGTGGCGTCAGCTCTGCCGGGGCCGCGACCGGGATGGCCGCGACCAGCCGCAGCCCGCCGTGCGGCCCGACATCGGCCTCGACCGAGCCGCCCAAGCGCGCGATCCGCTCGCGCGCCGCGTGGAGCAGCTCGCGCTCCGCCTCCGGCGCGCCGTCGTCGGCGAGCGTCAGGACCAGCAGCTCGGCGCGGCGCTCCAGGCGTATGTGTGCCTGGCGGGCGCGCGCCGGCTCGGCGGCGCGCTCGATCGCATCCTGCGCGAGCCGGAACAGGGCCAGCGCGACGTGCGACGGCGGGCGATCGGGCAGCCAATCGAGCGCGCAGGTCACCTGCAGGCCATACACGCGGCGGGTCTGGCTGGCCAGTGTCTCCAGGGCCGCCTCCAGGCCAAGCTCGTCAAGGACTGCCGGCCGCAGGGACTCCTCGAGATCGCGCACCTGCTGGAGCACCCGCTGCGCCAGGCTGGCGAGCACGGCCAGCGCCAACCGCGATGGCTGGTGCGCGCTCAGCGTCTGCTCGTAGGCGCTTAGCTGGGCCAGCAGCAGATTGAGCGAATCGACAACACGCCGATCCAGCAGCCGGGCCAGCCGCCGGCGCTCGGCCTCGGCCTGGTCCGCGGCCGGCTCATCGATCCGATCGAGCGGCGGGAGATCGCTCGGTTGCTCGGACATCGCGGCCTCCGTCGTTGGGCTGCACGCACGCGAGGATTATATCAGCTCTCAGAGCTATCAGCTTGCCGTGAGCATGATCGAAGCCCGGCGTAAGCCTTCCAGAAGTGCAATTCGGCCGCGACCGCGGTATGATTCAATTGTAGGACTTACGCAGCGGCGATTCCAACCCCTCCCCATGCGCCCTCGCCTGGCATGGGCGGGGGAATCTAGCTACCAGCCAAGCGCTCTCCCAGCGGGGGAGAAGGGTAGAGGGAGGCGAAGCGCCACGTACGCTCTGTTCATTAGACAAGGCTTCAGAAAGCCATAGCAAGAGGCCCGATATGAAACGAACGATGTCTATCCTCACGCTCGCGCTGGTCGCCCTGGCGGCGCTGGCGCTGCCGCAGCTGGCCGGCGCGCAGGAGCGCACCCGCTGCTTTCAAGAGACCGGCTACTGCATCAAGGGCGCGATCCTGGACTACTGGGAGGGCAACGGCGGCCTGGCGGTGTTCGGCTACCCGATCGGCGACGAGATTCCGAACGAGGTCGTCGAGGGCAGCTGGGTCGGGCGGACGCAGTGGTTCGAGCGCGACCGGATCGAGGTCCACGCCAACGGCATGATGGCCGGCCGCATGGGCGTGCGCCTGCTCGAGCTGCAGGGCCGCTCGTGGTGGGACTTCCCGACGTTCGTCGGGGAGCTGCCGCGCGGCTGCGTCTACTTCAACGAGACGCGCCACAGCCTGTGCGAGCCCTTCCGCAGCTACTGGAACAGCAACGGCGGGCTGGCGCGCTTTGGCTACCCGATCTCCGAGCCGCTCCAGGAGCAGAACGGTGGCTGGTCGGGCACGGTCCAGTACTTCGAGCGC
Organism: Candidatus Ribeiella danica; assembly: GCA_016717335.1. Lineage (GTDB taxonomy): Bacteria > Chloroflexota > Chloroflexia > Chloroflexales > Roseiflexaceae > Ribeiella > Ribeiella danica. The sequence goes on along the minus strand of JADKFS010000001.1, from coordinate 1,417,508 downwards.
CGCCGGATGGAGCACCACCTTGAGCTGCGCGGCACGCAGTACGAGGTGCTGCTGGGCCTGCTCGGCCGCGACGTCTACGATCTGGCGCCGCCGGCCCTGTGCGTCACGCCGATCGCCGACGAGCTGCGCGCCAGCCTCGACGGCGACCCGCTGCGGCGCGAGAACCTGGGCTGCCCGATGCCGGCGAACCACGACGCGCCGGCCGCCACGCAGAGCTGGGACTACGGCACGCTGATCTGGGCCGACCTCGGCGCGGGCGGCAAGAAGATCTACCGGGTCTGGAACTCGGAGTACGCGCCCGGCCACCCGCTGGTCTACCAGATCCACGACGACAGCTGGACCACGGCCGACCCGGTGGACTACGGCCTGACGCCGCCGGCCGGCCACTACGCGCCGCTGCGCGGCTTCGGCAAGCTGTGGGTGTCGAACAAGTTCGTGCGCCAGTCGCTGGGCTGGCCCACCACGCCCGAGCAATCCGCCCGCGCGACGGTGCAGCAGTTCAGCAGCGGCGCGACCGCGCTGTGGCTCCAGGGCGGCGGCACGCTCTACATCCTCGGGCCGAACTACGACCAGGTCAGCCTGATCGCGTACCGTCAATGACTCGTCGCCGTGGCGATGTGGCTGGATGGGGCTGGGTAAGTGCGCGCAGCGACCATGCGATACCCGAGCAGTCATCATGCGATAGGTAGCTATCGTCGTGCGATACCTGAGCAGTCATCATGCGACAGGTAGCTATCGTCGTGCGATACCCGAGCAGTCATCATGCGACAGATAGCTATCGCCGTGCGACACCCGAGCAGCCATCATGCGACAGGTAGCTATCGTCATGTGATACCCGAGCAATCATCATACGACAGGTAGCTATCACCAAGCGATTACTGAGCGATCATCATGCGACAAGTAGCTGCCGCCACGCCGGATCATTTGCGCGTCGACCGAAGCCCCTGCGCTGAAAGCGCGCTCGTTACTGATCCTCTACTCCGGGCAGAGCGATCTGCACGCCAGGTTTGATCAGATCCCGTCCTTTGGTGACATGGAACGGTCGTACGCCTCCGTTCAGGCTGGCGACCTGTTCGCCTATACGCTGGTTGACTTCATTGTCAACACCTATGGTCAAGCGGCGCTGAACCGCTTGATCCGGGCGCCCGAATCGCTCCAAGACATCCTGGGCGTGACGCCGAGCGAGTTCGAGCAGCGCTGGCGACAGTATATGAGCGAGCACTACGCCAGCCAGTAGCCGCCCCTGCCCCGACATCATCCCTGGATCTCAAAAGCAACCCTCCCTCGTTTGCGATGCTTGGCGCGCATGCCTGGCTTCAGCCAGGCGCGGCTGCCTACAACCCGCCCCGCCGGCCTGGTGGGCATGCGCCACAATGCTTGCGGCTGAGATAGCATCATGTGCCGGAGAGGGTTGGGGGAAGAGGCGTGGGTTCCCCAGGCGGGGGAGCGGGGGCGCAGCGCTCAGGGGGAAAGGGATGGAGGGGCGTTCAATTGAACGCCCCTACGGAGGCCCCGCGCGGGGAGGCGGGGCCGCGGGGCCGCAGGAATGCGCCCGATGGCGCAACATATGCTATACTGAGGCCGAAGTTCCGGCCTGCTGAAGGAGAACGGCAACCTTTCTGTAAGGAGAACGCCGATGGTCGAGCGTATCTGCCCGGCATGTCAGCACGGCAACCCGCTGGACGACCGATTCTGCGGCAAGTGCGGGGTGCCTCTTGAACGACAGCTCCCGGCCCGTCGCACCGATGCGCCGCTCACCGTCGCGGGCCGCCAGCTCCCCGTCACCTGGCAGCAGTTCGGCAAGACGGTTGCCCTGAGCGTCGCCGCCCTGGCGGCCGAGGCCGGACTGGCCTGGCTGCGCCGCCGGATCGAGAGCGGCCCTTCCACGCCATCCACGGCGCTGGCCCGCCCGGCGCCCGCCGCGCACGCCGCAGCCGCCGAGACGACCGCGCTGGCCCAGCGGCCGGCCAGCAGCGTCGTCACCATCGTCAGCGAGCGCCTGATCGAGATCTGGGACAGCGGCGACGGGCGTCAGCACGTCAGCGAGCGCCATGTCTGGCGGCGCACCGAAGAGTGAGCGGCATCTCAGCTGCTGTCCATTCACCTGGCGCCCTCTTTGTGCTACAGTGGACGCACGCCCGGCACTGGAACCTCGAAGCCCGCTACACCGTCTGATTAGCATCCTACCTTGCCAGCGACGAGGCTGGCTCGCGGTAGCATGCGGGATTGAGCGATCTGAGGAATCGATATCTAATGGCCCAGGCACTGACAACCGGCGAGTACATCCAGCGGCGGCTGCGGCCCATGCGGTCGCGGCTGCGGCTGCGCGATACACTGCTGGCGGCCAGCCGCACGCTGTGGATCGGGCTGGCCGGCTTCGCGCTACTTCAGCTCGCCGGGCGGCTCGTGCCGATCCCGCGCCTGCTGCTGTGGTCGATCGTCCCGCCGGCGCTCTGGCTGGTCGTGGTGCTGGGCTACCTGCTGCTGCGGCCGCTGCCGGCGCGCCGCGTGGCGCAGCGTGTCGACTCCGAGCTCGATCTGCGCGAGCGGCTGGCCACGGCGATCGAGCTGAGCGGCCGCGCCGAGGTTCAGCCGCTCGACCAGGAGCAGCAGGCCGACGCGCGCGCCTACGCCGATACCCTGCGCCCGCGGATGCTGCCGCTGCGGATCGAGCGCCGGCCGCTGCTGTGGTCGCTCGCCCCGCTGGCGATCGGCCTGGCGCTGGCGCTGCTGCCGAATCCGCAGGACCAGGTGCTCCGCGAGCGCGCCGCGGTGCAGCAGGCGATCCAGCAGACGGTCGATCAGACCGAGCAGCTGCGCCAGCAGATCGCGCAAGACCAGACCCTGACGGCCGAGGAGCGCGCCGCGCTCGACCAGCAGCTGGCCGAGCTGGAGCGCAGGCTGCGCGAAAATGGGGGCAGCCGCGAGCAGGCGCTGGCCGACCTCTCGTCGGTCGAGCGCCAGCTGCAGCAGCGGCTCGACCCGAACGCCGACGCGCGCCGGGCCGCGCTGGAGAACCTGGCCCGCGACCTGCAGGGCCTCTCGGGGCGCCAGCCGCTGCAGCGCCCCGGCATCGAGCAGGCCGCGCAGGAGCTGGACAAGCTCGCCCGGCAGATCGAGCAGATGACGCCCGAGCAGCGCCAGCAGGCCGCGCAGAGCCTGAGCCAGCAGGCGCAGCAGGCGCAGCAGGCCGACCCGCAGCTCGCGCAGAATCTTTCGAACGCCGCGCAGGCGTTGCAACAGGGCAACACCCAGCAGGCGCAGCAGTCGCTTCAGCAAGCCCAGCAGCAAGCCCAGCAGGCCCAGCAGCAGCAGTCCGGCCAGCAGGCGCTCCAGCAGGCGCTCTCGCAGATCCAGCAGGGCCGCCAGAATCTCAACCAGTCCGCCCAGCAGGCCCAGCAGCAAGCGCAGCAGGCCCAGCAAGGCCAGCAGCAAGGCCAGCAGCAAGGTCAGCAAGGCCAGCAGGGTCAGCAGCAAGGCCAGCAAGGCCAGCAGCAGGGTCAGCAGCAGGGCCAGCAGGGTCAGCAGCAGGGTCAGCAAGGCCAGGGTCAGCAGCAGGGTCAGCAAGGCCAGCAACAGGGCCAGCAGGGCGGGCAAGGCAGCACCGACGACCCCAACCAGGCCGACCAGGGCGGCGGGCGGGGAGTCAACCACAGCGACCTAGTCTACCAACCCTACGATCCGAGCAACCCGCAGGGGCAGCCGGATACCATTCAGGGGCAGCAGGGCCAGGGCGGCGAGACGCAGACCCAGCAGGGCCAGGCGAATCTGCCCGGCGTGTCGAGCCCCGCGCTGGTGCCGTATCAGCAGCAGCTGCCACAGTACGAGCGGGCCGCGGGCGAGGCGCTCGACCAGAGTGCCATCCCGCCGCACCTAAAAGACTACGTCCGAGATTACTTCTCGAATCTTGAGCCGCGACGGTAGTGATTTTGCCGGGGAGGTTTGGAGAGGCTTCGCCCCTCACACCCCGCCCAGCGGAATCAGCGTGGCGAGCCACCAATGAACATATGGAGATCGCGCTGTACTGGCGCGGCCGGCAGACGCCGCGCGTAGTGTGCGGCAATCAACAGGTAGGTGACGACCAAGGTATCAGCTCGCTGGTGGCGACCGCCCAAGGGCGCGCGGCCAATCCCTCCCGGCCGAGTCATACCTCGTAGGCGCTGGCCCCTTGTCGTGCCAGCGCACTGGTGAAACGTATGATCTTTACAATAGTTGGCGCGCTCGCGCTGCTCGTGCTGATCGGCAGCGCAACGATTATCTGGGGAGTACGATACGTCCGCATCCCACCGAACGTCGTAACAATCGCATTCGCTCTTACTGCGGCATCCTGGCTCGCGTTTCTGATCGCCGCGATCGGGGCTGTGGTCGTTCTGCTGGGCTTCCCAAGCGCGTAGCACCACCGCTGCCCGGCGCGCTGCCGCAACTGATGGCAAGGAGTTTTACATGACGGCCCCACAGCCGCAACGGTTCGGCCCGGAGGAGTTCCGCCAGCGCGCCATGGCGATCGAGTCTGAGGTCGGCCAGGTGATCGTCGGGCAGCGCGACCTGATCCGCCAGACTCTGATCGTCATGCTGGCCGGCGGCAACGCGCTACTCGAGGGCGTGCCCGGCCTGGCGAAGACGACGCTGGTGCGGACGATGGCCGACGTGATCGACTGCGCGTTCAACCGCATCCAGTTCACGCCCGACCTGATGCCGGCCGATATCGTCGGCACCACGCTGATCAGCGAGGACGACGCGGGGCACAAGGCCTTCCGGTTCGAGGCCGGCCCGATCTTCACCAACCTGCTGCTCGCCGACGAGATCAACCGCGCGACGCCCAAGACCCAGAGCGCGCTGCTTGAGGCGATGCAGGAGCATACCGTCACGGTCGCCAAGACCATCCACCAGCTGGGCAGCCCGTTCTTCGTGCTGGCGACCCAGAACCCGCTGGAGATGGAGGGCACCTACCCGCTGCCCGAGGCCCAGCTCGACCGCTTCTTCTTCAAGGTCCTGGTGCCGTTCCCGACCACGGCCGACCTGATCGAGATCGCCAACCGCACGACCGGCGACCGAGCGCCGCAGCCGCGCAAGGTCGCCAACGGCCCGATGATCGTGGCGATGCAGCGGCTGGCACGCAGCGTGCCGATCGCCAGCCACGTGATGGCCTACGCCGCGCGATTGATCACGGCGACCCACCCCGAGGACCGCGACGCGTCGGGCGTGGCCAAGCAGTACGTGCGCTACGGCGCCAGCCCGCGCGGCGTGCAGGCGCTGATCCTGGCGGGTAAGATTATGGCCCTGCTGGACGGGCGCTTCAACGTCGCCTTCGCCGATATCAAGCTGGCGGCCCTGCCCGCGCTGCGCCACCGCGTGATTCTGAACTTCGAGGCGCAGGCCGAGGGCGTCGCCCCCGATGACGTGATCAGGCAGATCGTGGAGACCGTCAAGGCCGAGTGAGCCAAAACGTTCGAACGTTCAAGCGTTCGAACGTTTCAACATCGCAACCATGACAACGGCCCCCCAACAACCGCTCTTCGACTCGGCCTTTCTGCGCAAGCTCGACCGGCTGGTGCTGGTGACTCGGCGCGCGATGGCCGGCGACATGCAGGGCGAGCGGCGCAGCCCCCGCCGCGGCAGCTCGGTCGAGTTCGCCGACTACCGGGCCTACGTCGCCGGCGACGACATTCGCCAGATCGACTGGAACCTGTACGCCCGCATGGAGCGCTTCTTCCTCAAGCTGATGGTGGCCGAGGAGGAGCTGACCGTGCACCTGCTGGTCGACGGCACCGCCTCGATGGACTGGGGCGAGCCGAACAAGCTGCTGTACGCGCGGCGCGCGGCCGCCGCGTTCGGCTACATCGCGCTCTCGAGCCTCGACCGGGTGACCGTCACGGCGTTTGGTGGCGGAGCGCTGCGGCAGCTGCCGGGCGTGCGCGGCAAGCGCGGCGCGCTGCCGCTGTTCGACTTTCTGCAGCGGATGCCGGCCGGTGCGAGCGGCAGCCTGCTGGCCACCTGCCGCCGCTACATCCAGACCGCCCGCAACGCTGGCCCGCTGCTGCTCTGCTCGGACCTGATGGACCCCGACTGGAAAGACGCGCTGCGCGCGCTCTCGTCGCGCCCGTTCGAGATCACGATCGTGCACACCCTGGCGCCGGAGGAGCTGCGTCCCACAATCGACGGCGACTTCCGGCTGCTCGACGCCGAGGGCGGCGCGCCGGTCGAGATCACCGCCGACCTGGACGCGCTGCGCCGCTACGACGAGAACCTGCGCGCCTGGCGAGCCGAGATCGAGAGCTTCTGCACCGGGCGCGCGATCAACTACCTGTTCGCCGACACGTCCGTGCCGATCGAGGAGTTCGTGCTGTCGCACTTGCGGCGGCGCGGGGCGCTGCGGTAGAAATCAGTGCGTGGAGTAGAGCTAAGTAGTGCGGCTGTTCGCCTGAGTCGGAGATGGGACTATGGTTGTGAATGCCCAGTCGATCGCGGCACAAGATATCGTCTATCCTGAGAGCGACGGACAACCTATGGCCGACAACACCAGGCAGTTCCGCTGGATCGTGACGATCCAGGGCGGCCTCGACGCGCTGTTCAAAGACGACCCGAACGTTTTCGTCGCCGGAGATCTGCTGTGGTATCCGGTCGAGGGGCGGCCGGATCTGCGGGTCGCGCCCGATGTCATGGTCGCGTTTGGGCGGCCGAAAGGCGACCGCGGATCGTACCAGCAGTGGCGCGAGGGCGGCGTCGCGCCGCAGGTCGTGTTCGAGGTGCTCTCGCCGGGGAACACGCTGGCCGAGATGATCGGCAAGCTGCGCTTCTACGAGCGCTACGGCGTGGAGGAGTTCTACATCTACGATCCCGACCGTGGCGATCTCAGCGGCTGGATCGGCGCCGAGGGCGAGCTGGCGCCGATCGAGACGATGCAGGGCTGGGTGAGCCCGCGCCTGGGCGTGCGCTTCGAGCTGGCGGGCGGGGAGCTGCAGCTCTACCGCCCAGACGGTCGCCCGTTCGAGTCATACGTCGAGCTCGAGCGCTCGCGCGACATAGCCCAGCAGGTCGCCGAGCAGGAGCGCCAGCGGGCCGAGCAGGAGCGCCAGCGGGCCGATCGACTGGCAGCGCAGCTGCGTGCCCTGGGCATCAGCCCAGAGGAAGAGCCAGGGTAGCTGAATGCCGTTTCTCGCTCCGCTGGCGCTGATCTCAGCACTGGTCGTCGGCCCGATCATCGTGGCGATGTACCTGCTGAAGCTGCGCCGCGAGGAGCGCCGGGTCTCGTCCACCTTCCTGTGGCGGCGGGTCGTGCGCGATGTGGAGGCCAACGCGCCCTGGCAGCGGCTGCGCCGCAACCCCCTGCTGCTGCTCCAGCTGCTGCTGCTGCTGCTGCTGGCGCTGGCGCTGGCGCGGCCGTTCGCGCGCACCGCCGGCATCGCCGGCCGCAACCTGATCGTGATCGTCGACCGATCGGCCAGCATGGCCGCCGTCGATGTCGCGCCGACGCGCCTGGCCGCCGCGCGGCAGCAGGCGATCAGCCTGATCGACCAGCTGCCCGACGGAGGGCGCGCGACGATCATCGCCGCTGGCGGGCTGATGGAGGTGCTGGCCGCCGGGAACGCCGACCGCCGCCAGCTGCGCGACGCGATCGAGTCGATCGGCCCGCGCAACGGCGGCGGCAGCGATATCGCCCAGGCGCTCACGCTGGCGGCGGCGCTCTCCTCGCGCGAGGCCGACAGCGAGGTGGCGATCATCTCCGACGGCAATGTGCGCTTCCCGCCCGACCTCAAGATGCCCGCGACGGTGCGCTACTTCCCGATCGGCGCGGGGCGCGAGAACGTCGGCGTGAGCGCGATCGCGCTCACGCCCAGCGCCGCCGGCCAGACGCTGTTCGCCCAGGCGACCAACTACGGCGCCGGCGCGGCCAGCCGCCGCATGGACATCTACGTCTACTACGACGACAGCCTGAACGGCACGCTGCTGAACGCCTACAACCTGGCGATCGAGCCGGGCGCGAGCAACGCCCAGTCGATCGTGCTCGAGGTGCCCGCGCAGGTGCGCAAGGCCGAGGCGCGGCTGGTCGACAGCTCGGGCGCCGATGGGCTGCCGGCCGACGACAGCGGCTGGGCGGTCAGCACCGTCGGCGAGGGCACGACCGTGCGGGTGGTCGGCCCGGGCAACCGCTTCCTCGAAGTCGCGCTGGGGCTGCTGCCGACCGTGCGAACCACCCTCGCGCCTGCGAGCACGGCCACCTTCACCGAGACAGCCGCCCAGGTGCCGGTGACGATCCTGGACGGCGTGGTGCCGGACCGGCTGCCGCCCGGCAACCTGCTGTTCATCGCGCCGCCGCGCTCGACCGAGCTGTTCTCGGTCACCGGCACGACCGAGTTCCCGGCGCTGCGGCCCGCGCCCGGCGACGAGCCGCTGCTGCGCAACGTCCGTCTGAGCGACGTGAGCGTGCGGCGGGCGAACAAGATCGCGCCCGGCAGCTGGGCGCACGTGGTGGTGGACGGCGACGGCGGGCCGATGCTGCTGGCCGGCGAGCGCGACGGCCGGCGAGTCATCGTGCTGGCGTTCGACCTGCACGACTCCGACCTGCCGCTGCAGCTGGCGTTCCCACTGCTGCTCTCGAACATGATCGGCTACCTCGCGCCGGGCAGCGGCGCCGAGGCGGCCCAACTCGCGCCGGGCCAGCCGCTGGCGCTGCCGGTCGACCCGAGCATCACGGCGGTGCGCGTGACGCGGCCGGGCGGCCAGGTCGCGGCGGTGCCGATCGCGAACGGCCAGGCGATCTACGCCGACACCGACGCGCTGGGCGTCTACGCGGCCGAGCAGCTGCAGGGCGATAAGCTCATCGCGCGGCAGCGCTACGCCGTGAACCTGCTCGCCCCCGACGAGTCGACGATCGCGCCGCAGGCCAGCCTGAAGATCCAGCAGACCAGCGGTCTGCAGCAGGCCACCACCAGCGAGCTGGTCGGCCGCCGGGAGCTGTGGCGCTGGCTGGCGGCGGCGGCGCTGGCCGTGCTGGTGATCGAGTGGCTGGTCTACCAGCGCAACGGCATCGCCTACCTGCGGCAGCGCTGGCGACAACGTAGGTTACAGGGGACAGGGGGCAGGGGACAGGAGCGAGGCCGGACAACCCTGTAACCTGTAACCTATGCGACTCAGCTTCATCTTCCCAACTTTCCTCTGGCTGCTGCTGCTGATCCCACCGCGTAGGGGACAGGGGACAGGAGCGAGGCCGGATAACCCTGTAACCTGTAATCTGTAACCTGTAACCTATGCGACTCAGCTTCATCTTCCCAACTTTCCTCTGGCTGCTGCTGCTGATCCCGCCGCTGTGGGCGCTCACGCTGCTAGTCCCGCGCCGACTGTCGCGCCTGCGCTTCTGGTCGAGCCTGCTGCTGCGCACGATCGCGCTGGCCGGGCTGGCGCTCGGGCTGGCCGGGGCGCAGCTGGTCCAGCCGGTCGGCGCGGTCACGACGGTCTTTTTGCTCGACGGCTCCGACTCGGTCGCGCTCTCGCAGCGCGCCCGCGCCGAGGCGTTCGTCGACCAGGCGCTGGCGCGCATGCCCACCGGCGACCGGGCCGGGCTAGTGGTCTTCGGCCAGCAGGCGCTGGTCGAGCGCACGCCCTCGGACGCCCGTGCGCTCGGGCAGGTCGCCGCGCAGCCGGGCGGCGGTGCGAGCGATATCGCCGGCGCGCTGCAGCTCGGGCTGGCGCTGCTGCCGAACGAGGGCCACCAGCGGCTGGTGCTGCTCTCGGATGGCGGCGAGACCACCGGCGACGCCGTGGCAGCCGCGCGGATCGCCGCCTCGCGCGGCGTGCCGGTCGACGTGGTCGCGCTCAGCGGGGTTGCCGACGGCCCGGACGCGCAGATCAGCGGCGTCGAGCTGCCGGCCGCCGCGCGCCAGGGCCAGCGCCTGCGCATGAAGATCACGCTGGAGAGCAACAGCGCGACGCGCGGGCAGCTGACGATCGTCGGGCCGGGCGGCGCGACGCTGGCCGACCAGCAGGTGCAGCTGCCGCTCGGCGCGCAGACGTTCGAGGTCGATCTGCCGCCGGCGCAGCCCGCGTTCAACCGCTACATCGTGCGCGTCGACGTGCCGAACGATGCCCGGCCCGAGAACAACGCCGCCGAGGCCTACAGCTTCGTGAGCGGCCAGCCGCGCGTGCTGTTGGTCGAGGGCCAGCCGGACGAGGCCGCCGGCCTGGCAACCGCCCTCAGGTCGGCCGAGATCGACGCGGTGGTCGTCGCGCCCGGCCAGCTGCCGGCCAGCCTGGGCGAGCTGAGCGCCTACGACGCGCTGGCACTGGTGGACGTGCCCAGGCGCGCGCTGAGCGACCGCGCCCAGGCGGCGATCTCGGCCTACGTGCACGACCTCGGCCGCGGGCTGCTGATGGTCGGCGGCGAGCAGTCGTTCGGCGCGGGCGGCTGGCGCAGCACGCCGATCGAGGCGGCGCTGCCGGTCACGATGGACATCCCCAGCCAGGTGCGGCTGCCGCCCGTCAGCATCGTGGTGCTGATCGACGTCTCGGGCAGCATGGGCGCCGAGGAGAACGGCCGCAGCAAGATCTCGCTGGCGGCCGAGGGCGCCCAGCGGATCGCCACACTCATGCGCGACGACGACGAGCTGACGGTGGTGCTGTTCGACAGCGAGCCGCGCCAGGTGGTCGGCCCGCTGCCGGGCAGCCGCCGCGACGAGGCGATCGCGGCGCTGAGCCACGCCGCGGCGGGCGGCGGCGGGATCAACATCCACGACGGCCTGGCCGCGGCGGCGAAGTATGTCGACCAGAGCGACAAGCCGGTGCGCCACATCATCACGATCACCGATGGCGGCGACACCGTGCAGCAGGAGGGCGCGCTCGACCTGGTGCGCCAGCTGCACGAGCGCAAGGTCACGCTCAGCTCGATCGCGATCGGCGAGGGCGAGCACGTGCCGTTCATCCGCGATATGGCGCGTATCGGCGGCGGGCGCACCTTTCTGACCAACCAGGCCGCCAACCTGCCCGCCATCCTGGCCGACGAGACGCAGGCGGTGATCGAGCCGTACATCATCGAGCAGGACTTCACGCCCACGCTCGGCGCGCCGCACCCGATCCTGCGCGGCGTCGACGCCGCCCCGCCGCTCAAGGGCTACGTGGTTACCACGCCGCGACAGGCCGCCCAGGTGCTGCTGTCCACGCCGCGCGGCGACCCGCTACTGGCGGCCTGGCAGTTCGGCCTGGGGCGCGGGCTGGCCTGGACCAGCGACTTTCAGGGGCGCTGGGGCAAGCAGTGGCTCGACTGGCCGGAGTTCCCGCGCTTCAGCGCGCAGCTGCTTGGCTGGCTGCTGCCGCCGCAGGGGCCGCAGAACCTGGCGCTGCAGGCCAGCTCGTCGGGGACCGACCTGGTGCTGAGCGCCCAGGCGCAGGACAGCCTGGGGCGCCCGCAGCCCGGCCTGCAGCTCGCGGGCCGGCTGGTCGCGGCCGACGGCAGCGGGCAGGATCTGGCGCTGCGGGAGGTCGCGGCCGGGCAGTACCGGGCCGTCGTGGGCGCAGCGCGGCCAGGCGCGTACCTAGTGCAGCTGATCGCGCGCGACGCCAACGGCCAGCCGTTCGGCGCCGTGACGGCCGGCGCGGTGATGCCGCAGAGCGCCGAGTACCGCAGCCAGGGGGCGAGCCCGGCCCTGCTGGAGGCGATCGCGCGCGGCACCGGCGGGCGTGTGAACCTTGCTCCTGCCGCGGCGTTCGACGCCAACGCCAGCAGCCAGGGCGCGGTGCGCGAGATCGGGCTGCCGCTGCTCTGGCTGGCGCTGCTGCTGCTGCCGTTCGACATCGCGCTGCGGCGGCTCATGGTCGGGCGGGCGCCCGTTGCGGCGGCGCTGCGGCGGGTCGGGCTGGGCCGCCGCGCGCGCGAGACGACCAGCGCGCAGCGGCCGACGACCGACGACCGACGTTCAAGCGTCCAAACGTTCAAACGTTCAAACATTGCGGCGGGCAAAACTCGGAGCTCGAAGCTCAAACCTCAAGACGCCGACCTGGAGCGGCTGCGCGAGGCGCAGGAGCAGGCCCGGCGGCGCGCGCGCGGCGAAGAGTAATGGTTGACTCTCCCGGGGCGCGCAGCCCCCGCGAAACAAATCGATCTTGCTAAAACCACACATTTGTGCTATACTATAGCCACCCCTTCTCCTGCGGCGCTGCGGGGCTGAAGCGACCGAACGTTAGGGACGAGAACAGACGATAAACAAGAGTAGCCCGGTCGAGCGACCAGCCCATGCCGTCCGGGCGGGAGGACAGGACAATGGCAACCCCACGCAAGAGCGGCGACGAGCGCACGATCGCGCGCACCTACCGCGCCGCCATCCGCATCGGCGAAGACTTCATCACGCTCGAAGAGACGATCGCGCTCCCGCTGGACGCCTCCGACGACGAGGTGGCCCAGGCGGTCGACTTGGGCTGGCGGATCTACCGCGCCCAGAGAGAGGCCGCCGAGGCGCAGATCGCCGACATTCGCAGCACGATCGGCGCGCCGGCCCCGATCACCGTGCGCGACCCCGACTCGCCCGCCAGCGACAAGCAGCGCAACTACATCGCCACGCTGCAGGACCAGATGAGCTGGAACAGCGAGCAGCTGGCCGCCTACGCCGAGGAGCAGAGCGTCGACCTGGTGACGATGACGAAGGGCCAGGCCAGCAGCTTCATCGACGGCCTGAAGAAGCTGTCGGAGGAGCGCCAGACCTACGGCGACGCGGGCCGCGCCAAAGCAAGCGCACCCGCGAGCGCGCCTGCGGGCGCGAGCAGCGCCGCGCAGCCTGCCAGGCCGGCCGACGGCGCGCCGGTCAACGAGAAGCAGCTCCACGCGATGGAGCGGCTGGCCCAGCAGCACGGGCTCGACCTCGACATGGAGTCGCGCAAGCGCTTCGGCGTGGTCGCGCACGGCCTGACCTACGACCAGGCCTCGGCCTTGCTGCGCGACCTGCAGCGGCCGGTCACCCCGCGGCGCCCGGCCCACGAGCCGGCGCTCTGATCGAGCGCATGCTGTAATTGCGCCCTCGCTCCCACTGCTCCGATGACAGAATTGGAGTTGGAGAATTACTATATTGCCCCGTAACCTTCTCCGATCGACTGCGGTACAGTAACTGAAGCCAGCCGCCGTGGCTGGCAACAATGGGATGAACACATACAAGAGGTACGAGTCATGGAACAGATCAAGGGCACGCTGAATCGGGTCGAGCTGATCGGTTGGGTTGGGGCGGAGCCGGAGCAGCGGCTCTTCACGTCGGGCGCGGCCGTCTGCAACTTTCGGGTTGCGACCAAGCGCTGGGCGGGGCGGAGCGAGGACGGCGCCCGTGTCATCGAGACCGATTGGACGCCGGTCGAGGCCTGGGAGAAGCTGGCCGAGCTGTGCACGCGCGCGATCCACAAGGGTAGCCGCGTGCGCGTGACCGGCAGCTTGCACACCCGCTCGTGGGAGGACCGCGAGACTGGCCAGAAGCGCTGGAGAATGGTGGTTCGCGCAGAGGAGGTCCTGTTCCTGGACCCGCGTCAGGAGTCGCAGGACGATGCCGAGCCGGCCGTCGAGGAGACGGTCGAGGATCTGCCGTTCTAGCCTGATGAGGTGTTCGCCTGAGCGCGGCACGCGCCCCGATCCGCAAGGGTCGGGGCGCGTGCCGTTGGGTCGGCTACACGGCCGCGACCGGCTCGGCCGCCACCACTCGCCGCGCGTAGTCCTGCACCGAGGTCAGCGCCAGCGGGAAGTCGCGCAGCGTCGCCTCCATGGGGATCGCGTCGCCGGCCGCGTAGCAGCGCATGAGCCCGGAGAACGAGCGCATCATGTCGTCGGACGCGGTGGCCTGCTGCGCCTCCAGCGCCTCGGCCGGCACGTGCATCACCGTGAAGTCACGGCCGGTGAGATCCTCAAAGATCGTGACCACTTCCAGGGGGCTGAGCGCCGCCGGCCCGCCCAGCTCGATCGTCGTGTCGCGCGCGGCCGGGTTGTCGAGCGCGGCCACCGCGAACTTCGCGACGTCGGCGAGCGAAATCCAGCTGATCTTGTCCTGCCCGGCGCCGTAGATCGTCGCCGATGCGCCCGCAACGTCGAAGCCGACCGCCGGGCTGAACCAGACCTCCATGAAGTAGCTCGGGCGCAGGATGGTGTAGCTGAGCCCGCTCAGGCGCAGGTGATCCTCCACGGCGCGCTTGGCGTTGCGCAGCGGGAAGTTGCGGTCCATGTTGCCTGAGAACGCCACGTAGACGTAGTGGCCCACGCCGGCGGCCAGAGCGGCGTCGACCAGCCGCTTCTGCCCGTTCAGGTCGACGGTCTCGACGGTGTTGTCGGGCGGGCTCCAGCTGAAGGGCATGGACGAGACGGTCGTGATCACCGCGTTCGCGCCTTTGCAGGCCGCGTCGAGCGACACGCGATCGCGCACGTCGCCGACGACGACCTCGCAGCCCAGCGCTTGCAGCCGCGCGACCTTCTCGGGCGCCGAGGCGGCGCGCACCAACGCGCGCACGGGCTGGCCGGCCTCGCGTAGCAGACGGCACGTCTCGCCACCGACCAGGCCGGTTGCTCCTACTACCAGGATCATGATCGTGCCTCCTCTTTCATCATGGGTGCGCCCAGACAGTAGACGATGGGCGATATAGCACGCTGCGCTGAAAACGAACGTTTGGATGAGGCTTTGGGGAGGGCCAAGCCCTCCCCAACACCCCTCCCTTTTAGCCGTTTATGCAGTGCGCTCGTCCGTGCATCGGGGACGATCTGGTGATGGGGCGAGTGTAGCACCGCGAGCGCTTCAAAAGCGCTTCACGGGCGGGGGCGAGGAGAGGGGCAGGGGAGGAGTATCCGGCAAGCGAGCTCTTGCTTACCTTAGCCCTTGCCGCTCAACAGGGACGCACAGCCTCCTGGATCGCCGCAAGCAGCGCGTCGAGGTCGAGCGGCTTGGGAATGATCGTCACATCGCCGAAGGCGGTCGGCGCCGTGTAGCTGCCGCCCAGGAAGTTGCCCGTGATGATCATGATCGGCGTCTTCTCGAAGCGCGGCATCTCGCGCAGCCGCCGCAGCGCCTCGGTGCCGCTCATGCGCGGCATGTTGATGTCCATCACGATCGCCTGCACGTCGCAGCGCTGCGCCGCGTCGATCGCCTCCAGCCCGTCGCCGGCCTCGGCCACACAGAACCCTTCGCGCATCAGCAGCCTGCGCAGGATCGTGCGGATGTCCGGCTCGTCGTCTACCACCAGGATGCGCGTCTGGCACATCGTTTTCCGGATGCCTCCCGACTACGTGCAAGCGCCGCCTGTTCGATCCTAGTTTGCGAGGCGATCGACGATGCACTTGCCGTCTGTCGTCTGTCGCTGCAAGGCGAATCATAGGTGCGCCAGCTTGCACTAAGGCTCATAATGACTCAGAATAGCACAGCTGCGCTACCTGGCCGGCACCAGCGCGGCGCACTCCAGACTTCAGCTATAATGAGCGCGCCGTGTGATGGCGCTTGCGCCGATCACGAGTGGGCGGCGCCATGCATAGCTGAGATTCGATGCCAACCATTCGAAAAATTTTACCCGCCGACTCGACGGACTGGGAGCTGGACTTCGCGCCGTTCGTGCTCGATGCGCTGCTCGCGCGCGTCGCCGGGGCCGACCGCACCGGCCTGACACGGATCGACCGCCCCGGCGCGGATGGTGGCGAGCACGCCTGGCGCGCGCGCGTCTATGTCGGCAGCAGCGAGATCCACCGCCAGTTTGCCGACTCGCTGCACGGCGGGGCCGAGCAGGCGCTGCGCCGCGCGATCGCCTGGCGTAATGCGATGCGTCAGACGGTCGATCGCCCGCGCCGATCTGGCCGCACCTGGCGGGTCGTGCGGGCCGAGTACGATCGCAACCGCGGCTACCTGGCCTACGCCGACCGCCGGCGCTACTTCGCCGACGGCAAGTACGGCGGGCCGGTGGGCGCCCAGCGCGCCGCCGAGTCGTGGATCGAGACGCGCCGCCTGGCGCAGCAGGAGGGAGCAGATCTTGCTGCTGGGTAGGGGTACCGCTCACGCAGAGCAGATGGGCGAAGTCTGAAAGGAGACCGGATCGATGGCTGAACCACTTGCTCCCCTCGCGGCGTTCTCCAAGGGCTGGAGCGACTATCAGGCGCTGCTGATCAAGGCCCTCAGGCCGCTGACGCCCGATCAGCTGACGCTGCGCGCGGCCCCGCACCTTCGCTCAGTGGGCGAGATCGCGACGCACATGATCGGTGCGCGCGGTCGTTGGCTTCACGGGCTGATGGGCGAGGGCGGCGAGGCGCTTGCCGCGTTGGCGGAGTGGGACCGCCCGGGGATGCCGACGCGCGACGCCGCCGAGCTTGCGGAAGGGCTCGCGACGACCTGGCAGGTGATGCAGGCGGCCCTGACGCGCTGGACGCAGGCCGATCTGGCGTATACGTTTTCCGGCGAGCGCCGCGGCGAGCACTACTCGTTCACACGCCAGTGGGTGATCTGGCACCTGATCGAGCATGACCTCCATCACGGCGGGGAGATTTCGCTGACGCTCGGCGCGCACGAGCTGACGGCGATCGACATTTGACGACGTTCGCTACAGATCGTTCCCTGAGTATGACTGGTTGAATGACTTGTTGCACAGCGGGAAGTCCGGCACGATGTTCTTGAGCACCGCAAACGACAGCGCGGGCCAGTTCACGAACGAGGGATCTTTGACCTTGACCCGGTAGAGCGTGTTGTCGCGATCGGCCATGACCCAGTGGACGATCGCGCCGCGCCAGCCCTCCACAATGCCGAAGGCCGGCTCGAACGCGGGCAGCCGGCCGAGCGGCGCGGCGAGCGGCCCGCTCGCGCTGTGCGGCAGAGCCTGCTTGATCAGCCTCACCGACTCGCGCACCTCGGCCACGCGCACCATGGTCCGGGCGTACACATCGCCTGTGTCGAAGGCCGGCACCTTGACCTGCAGCGCGCCGTACGCGGCAAAGGGGTGATCCCGCCGGACGTCCACGTCGATGCCGGACGCGCGCGCGACGTAGCCCAGCACGCCGTGGTCGATCGCGGTCTGCCGGGCCAGCTGCCCGGTCCCCACCAATCGATCCATCAGCATCGTGTTGCCCAGGCTGATCTCGACGATCTCGTCGAAGTCGGCCAGGATCGCGTCGAGCTCGGCCACCAGGTCGAGGTCGGGCGGGAGCGCGCGGCCGACCCCGCCGGGAATGATGCCGCCGCGCAGCAGCCGGTTGCCGGTCAGGCGCTTGTTCAGGCGCAGCAGCCGCTCGCGGATGCGGAAGCAGTGCGCGTGGGCGACGGCGAAGCCGGTATCGTTCGCGATCGCGCCAACGTCGGCGATATGGTTGTACAGCCGCTCCATCTCCAGCAGGATGACGCGCAGGTATGCGGCGCGCGGCGGCACGGCGGCCCCCGCGAGCGACTCCAGCGCCTGGCAGTAGGCCAGCGCGTGGCCGACCGTGCTGTCGCCGGAGATGCGCTCGGCCAGCTCGACGCCTGCCGCGGGCGAGCGGCCCTCGAACAGCTTCTCGGTCCCCTTGTGGGTGAAGTAGAGCCGGATCTTCAAGTCGATCACGGTCTCGCCCACCACGCTGAAGCGGAAGTGCCCCGGCTCGATCACGCCCGCGTGCACCGGCCCGACCGGGATCTCGTAGACGCCCTCGCCGCTCACCGGCAGGAACGGGAAGGGCGTGCCGTCGTCCTCGAACGATTCGGGCGGCACGGCGTCCTTCCGCAGCGGGAAGAACGTCTCCGGCCAGAAGGCGTGCCGGACCAGCGGGCGGTCGTCGGGGCGCCCGGCCGCCTCGATGCCGAACAGGTCTTTGATCTCGCGCTCGAAGCGCGAGGCCGGGTAGTAGAACGTCGCCAGCGAGGGGATGGTCGGGTCGTCCGCCGGGAGGTCGCTGCTGGCGTGCACGAACCAGCCGTCGCGATCGTTCGCGAACAGGTAGTGGATCTCGAAGACGCCGCGGTCGGCCCGGCGATCGTTGGCGACCATCAGCAGCAGCTCGGCCGCGAAGTCGGCGCGCAGCAGCTCGGCCAGGCGCGGCGCGGCGGCCCGCGCGAGCTGGAGCTGCAGCTCGTTGCCGCGCCAGATGCGGATACTCGTGACCTGGCGATCGAGCTGCTGCGCCAGGGCGGATTGCAGGCGGGCGAAGTCGGTCATGCGCGTATCCTTCACGATCGCGAGACGATCGCGACAATCTGGTTCAGCAGCGCTGCGAGCGGCGCGGGGAGCGTCAGGCCAAGCACGACCAGCGTGGCAAGGCTGAGCAGCAGCGGCGCGATCCGCCAGCCGCCGGCCTCGCCCACGGCCACGCTCTCGGGCGGCCGGCCGTACAGCATACGGTTGAGATGGCTGATAAAGGCGACAAAGGCCACCGCCAGCAGCGCCAGGGTCGCGCCCATCAGCCACGGGTGGCTGAGTGCGAACCCGGCGCGGAACAGTGCGAACTCGCTGATGAACAGGCCGAACGGCGGCAGGCCGATCAGCGCGAGCAGCCCGGCGGCGAACAGCCCGCCAGTCCACGGCATTACCTTGAGCAGCCCGCGCACGTTCTCGATCAGCGGCGAGCCGTATCGCCGCTCGATATTGCCCACCAGGAAAAAGACCAGCGACTTGGCGACCGTGTGGTTGACCAGGTGCAGCAGCGCGGCGAACACCCCGAGCGGGCCGAGGCCCAGGCCCAGGCAGATCAGCCCGGTGTGCTCGATGCTCGAGTACGCCAGCATGCGCTTGTAGTTGCGCGCCAGCACCAGGCTGAAGCTGCCGACGAGCAGCGAGAGCATGCCGAGCGCGAACAGCAGGTTGTCGGTGTAGCCGCCGCCCACCGTCGCGTCGACCACAACTTTCCAGCGTATGATCGCGTACATTGCCACGGCGAATAGGGCCGAGGACATCAGCGCGCCGAGCGGCGCGGGCGCCTCGCCGTAGGCGTCTGGCTTCCAGGCGTGCATCGGCGCGATGCCGGCCTTCGTCCCGTAGCCCACCAGGATGAAGACGAACGCCAGGCGTATGACCGTGGGGTGCAGCAGCGGCGCGCTGCCCAGCAGCACCGGCCAGTTCAGCGCGCTCTCGACCGGCGCGGCCTGGGTGACGAAGTCAAAGTAGCCGAGCACCGTTCCCGCGAAGGCCAGCGCGATGCCGACCGAGCCGATCATGATGTACTTCCACGACGCCTCGACCGAGGCCTTGGTGAGCGTGAGCGGGATGATCAGCGCCGAGAAGATCGTCGTGGCCTCGACCGCAATCCACATGATCCCGACGTTGTTGGTCGATACCGCTAGCAGCATCGCGGCGATGAACAGGTTGATGAAGATGTGATAGCGGCGCAGCTGCGCGGTGTCGTACGGCGTCTCGCCGCCCAGGCCCGGGCTGAGGAACAGCGTGAGCGCGGCGGCGGACGCCACGCAGATCATCAGCAGGGCGGCCAGGCTGTCGGCCCGGAAGAGCTGCCCGGGGCCGAAGGTCGGCGTCTCGCCGCCCGCGAGCGCCAGCGCCGCAAAGGCCAGCGCCGCGCCGAGCGAGATGAGCGAGAGCAGCGCGCCGGCCCAGCCCACCGGCGCGCGGTAGGGGCGCACGACAAAGGCCAGCAGCGCCGCCAGGACCGAGGGGAGCAGCAAGAGCAGAAAGAGCATACGACCATCCGCAGCGTGTCAGTCTTTAAGCTGACTCAATTGGTCCACGTCGATCGACTCGAACGTGCCGTGGATATGATAGATGAACACCTGCATGACCAGAAAGCCCATCAGCACGTCGAGGAACACGCCGAGCTCGACGATCAGCGGGATGCCGAAGGTGCCCAGCATCGCCAGCAGCGCGATCCCGTTCTCCAGCACGAGAAAGCCGACGACCTGGGTCAGCGCTTTCTTACGGGAGATGATCACGAACAGCCCGACGAAGATCAGCCCGACCGCCAGCGGCAGGCCCTCGCGGGTGGGCAGCGCGCTCGCCAGCACCAGCGGGCGGGTGATCGCGTAGGCCAGCAGCACCAGCAGCCCCGCGACAATCAGCGACGTGGCGACATTCACGTACGGCTGCGTCTCGCGCTCGGCGCCGACCTGCTTTTCCAGCCGGTCCAGGTAGCGCGGGATAACGATCGCTTTCACGACCAGGAAGAACCCGGCGACGAAGTACAGCTCCGGGTCGGCCCCGAAGTAGCCGACCATGACGAACATGGCCGCCAGCACCACCGACTGCCAGCGGAACGCGCCCACGTAGGCGCGCAGGCTGCGTCGCCAGAGCAGGAGGATGCCGAACAGCAGCACCAGGCTAGCGCCGAGCGTCGAAAGCTGCGCGAAGAGCGCATCGTCCATCGGATTACCTCAGCAGGAACGAAGATGTGACCGCCAGCAGCGCCAGCACGAACGACAGGCTCAGCAGCTCGGGCACGCGAAACAGGCGCAGCTTGGCCACGCGGGTCTCGATCACGGCGACAGCGACCGCCAGCACGGCCAGCTTGGCCACCAGCGCGCCGAGCGCCAGCAGCAGCGCCGCCGGCGTGAGCACGACCGCCACCCCCCACGGGATGAACAGGTTCGCCAGCAGCGCGAAGAAGATCAGCAGCTTCAGCGCGGCGGCCCACTCGATCAGCGCGAGGTAGCGGCCCGAGTACTCCAGGATCATCGCCTCGTGGATCATCGTCAGCTCGAGGTGCGTGGCCGGGTTATCCACCGGCAGGCGCCCGGTCTCGGCCAGCGTCACGATGAACAGCGCCGCGAATGCCAGGAAGTGGCCCGGGCGCACCGCCGCGGCGGGGTCGGCCAGGGTCTGCAGCACGATCCGACCGAGGTTGGTCGAGCCGGCGCCCAGCGCGAGGCCGAAGATCGCCAGGGCAATCGTCGGCTCGGCGATCGCCGCCACGGTCATCTCGCGGCTGGCGCCCATGCCGCCGAAGGCCGTCCCCGGGTCGAGGCCGGCCAGCGCGAGGAAGAACGTGCCCAGCAGCAGCAGGTACACCACCACCAGCAGATCGCCCAGGCCGTCGAACGGCAGCGGCGCGAAGATCAGCGGGACCAGCAGCGATACGGTCAGCGCGCTGCCGAAGACGATGTACGGCGCGGCGCGAAAGAGCCACGATGCGTTATTCGACATAACCACGTCTTTGCCGAACAGCTTGCGCAGCTCGTAGTAGGGCTGCACGATCGGCGCGCCGCGCCGGCTTTGCAGCCGAGCCTTCAGCCAGCGCACGAAGCCGACCAGCCCCGGCGCGAGCGCGAGCGCCAGCAGCGCCTGGCCTACCGTCAGGAGGTACCCTATCATCGTTAGAACCACCTTGCGGCTATCAGCAACAGGATCAGCGCGACC
Source organism: Candidatus Ribeiella danica (assembly GCA_016717335.1). Lineage (GTDB taxonomy): Bacteria > Chloroflexota > Chloroflexia > Chloroflexales > Roseiflexaceae > Ribeiella > Ribeiella danica. Next base: position 1,396,259 of record JADKFS010000001.1, on the reverse strand, counting down.
GCGACATAGGTCAGGTACATCGACAGCGAGCCGGACTGCAGCCGGCGGACCTGGCGCGCCGCGAATCGCACCAGCCGCAGGAGCGGCTCGTACAGCGCCTGCTCGAACCACGGTGTGATCGCGCTGTGGTAGGCGATCGACTGCACGAAGTACTTCGACTCGCTGTGGAAGTCGATCGTCAGCTCCTTGGAGGGGCGGTACAGCTCCGCGAACACGCGCCGCAGCGGCTCGGCGAAGGCGGTGGCGGTGTACTCCATGCGCGGCGTCTGCCCGATCCGCCCGCAGCCCCACGAGTCGCTCACGCGCAGTCGGCGATTCACGCGCGCGGCCCGCAGCGCCAGCGGGATCGCGCCCAGCACGATCAGCAGGCCCAGCCCGACCAGCGCCGGCGACATGCTGCCGAAGCCGGACGGGGCGCGCAGCGACAGGCCGAGCGTGAACGTCGCCGGGACGGCGGGCAGGCCACCCAGGCCGGCCAGCGCTCGGCTGAGCAGCGGCACCACCGCGACGGGCGCCAGCCCGAGCGCCAGGCAGGCCAGCGCCAGCAGCCCCATGCCCAGCAGCATCGAGCGCGGCGACTCGTGCGCGTGCTCGGCCTCGGGCGAGCGCGGGATGGCGAGAAACGTGATGCCGAACGCCTTGACGAAGCACGCCGCAGCGAGGCCGCTGGTCAGCGCCAGCATGCCGACGGCAACCGGCATCATCACCGCCACCTCGGGCGTCGGGATGGCGAAGCCGCCGAGCAGCGCCTGGAACACCAGCCACTCCGAGACGAACCCGTTGAGCGGCGGCAGGGCCGAGATCGCGGCGGCGCCGACCAGAAAGAACAGCGCGGTCCACGGCATCCGTTTGATCAGCCCGCCCAGCTCTTCCATATTGCGCGTGTGGGTTGCGTGCAGCACCGACCCCGCGCCGAGGAACAGCAGGCCCTTGAAGCTGGCGTGGTTGATGGTGTGATACAGCCCGCCGATGAAGCCGAGCGCGGCCAGCGACATCAGCCCGTAGGAATGAAAGATCAGGCCCGCGCCGATGCCCATCAGGATGATGCCGATGTTCTCGACCGAGTGATACGCCAGCAGCCGCTTCAGATCGTGCTCCATCAGCGCGTAGAGCACGCCGAGCAGCGCCGAGCTTGCGCCAACGCCCAGCACTACGCCGCCCCACCACACCGGGCCGCCGCCGAGCAGGTCGAGCGCCACCCGCAGCAGGCCGTACACGCCCATCTTGATCACCACGCCCGACATCAGCGCCGAGACGTGGCTTGGCGCCACCGGGTGGGCCATGGGCAGCCAGATATGCAGCGGGATGATCCCGGCTTTCGAGCCGAAGCCAAACAGCGCCAGCAGGAAGATCGCGTCGCGCGCCAGCGGCGCGAGCGCCACCGACCCCGCCCGCATCGAGGCGAACGATGCTGTCGGATCGCCGCCGGCGAGCAGCAGGAACATCGCGATCAGCGCGGCGAAGCCGGCGTGAGTCATCGCGATGTACCAGATGCTCGCCTGCACGGTCCCCGGCTGATCGTGCTCGGTGAGGACCAGCCAGTAGGCCGAGAGCGACATTCCCTCCCAGGCGACCAGGAACGTCAGCGCGTTGTCGGCCATCACCTGCAGGCTGAGCGAGAGCAGCAGCAGGTTGAGCATCGCGCCGAGCAGCTGCAGGGAATAGCGGCCCGCGTAGGCGGCCGAGTACCCGAAGCCGTAGATCGCCGCCGCGACGCCGACCAGCCCGATCACAAGCAGGAAGACCGCGCCCAGCCCGTCGAGCCGGAGCGCGACCCCGCTGAGGGGCAGGATCGCGTGGGCGCCGGCCACGTACGGCGCTCCTGAAAGGATCACCAGCGCGCCAAGCGCCGAACCGGCCCCCGCGCCGACCACCGCGCCCGCGGCGGCAAGTGCGCGCCCAAGCGCGCCGCGACCGCCCGCCAGCGCGGCGAGCGCCCCAAAGCCATACGCACAGAGCATTGTGACGAAAAGGGCGTGCATCATATCAATTCCCGAGCGAAGGCATGGTTCAAAGCGAGCCCTTTCAACTTTACAGGCGCTGCGGGGAGGTGCGGAGGGGCCGCAGGCCATACCTCCCGGTGGGGTTTGGGGGCGGCCGAGCTGCCCCCAAACCCCACCTATTCATTGCGGCACGCGCTCCAGCGCCGCGAGGATACCGCGCAGGATCGCGGCCGGCTCGGGCGGGCAGCCAGGAACGAACACGTCCACCGGGATGATCTGATCGACGCTGCCGGCCACGGCGTAGCTGCCGGCGAACACACCGCAGGTGCGCGCGCAGTCGCCCACGGCGACGACCAGCTTGGGGTCGGGCGTGGCCTCGAAAGTCTTGCGCAGCGGCACCTCCATGTTGCGCGTCACCGGGCCGGTGACCAGCAGCATATCGGCGTGCCGCGGCGAGGCCACGAAATGAATGCCGAAGCGCTCACAGTCGTAGACCGGGCTGCTCAGCCCGGTGATCTCGATCTCGCAGCCGTTGCACGAGCCGGCGTCGACCTCGCGGATCGCCAGGGCGCGGCCAAACAGCCGCTTCACCCGCGCGTCGAGCGCCCGGACGACGTCGTACAGATCGTCGGCGCCCGGCGCAAGCGGCTCGGTGACCGTGCCCGTCCTCAAGATTTTCTGAAAGAGCGTCGGCATATTCCTCTCCATCGTTCGACGAGCGCAGTCAGCTGGCTTCGGCCGTGTCGGCAAGCTGCTGGAGCATCGACTGCATATCAATCAAGTGGTTGTTGAAGATCGCCCGGGCGATATCGAGCAGCTGAAAGATCATCGGGTCGCGCACCTGGTAGAACACGGTGGTGCCCTCTTTGCGCGATTCGACGATGTTCTTGTGGCGCAGCACGGCAAGCTGCTGCGAGACCGTGGATTGGTCGATACCAAGCACGGCCTGTAATTCGTTCACGCTCTTCTCGCCAGCGCGCAGCTGCTCGAGAATGACGAGCCGCGCCGGGTGGCCCAGCGCTTTGAAGAACTCGGCCTTGAAGCGGTGGAGCGACTGGTTCATACAGTCTTCCTCTAGGGAAATATTAGAATATTCATATATTTATATTTAAGCTAACATAGACGCGTTCGAGTGTCAAGCATCTCGGCCGGCCCGCCTGACCGACCGATCGCAGACGCCGGCGGCTATGCTATACTCTACGCAGCACAAAGCCAACGCGCTGGCGGAAACGCTGCGCGGGCCGCGTGTGCAGACGTGCTTCCCACAGCCGGCCCCTCCCACGCAACGGCGCGGCACGGCTGGCGGATGCTGAAGAGGAGCAGACGTGAAGGGCACCCTGGCGCTCGTCGGCTCCGGCGAGTTCCTCGACACGATGCGCCCCATCGATTCGCTGCTGCTCGACGCGATCGGTGGCCCGGATCTGGCGCGCGTCGTCGTCATCCCCACGGCCTCCGCGCCGGATGGGCCGCGGGTGATGGCCGGATGGGCGGCGCGCGGCCAGGCGCACTTCGCCGCGCTCGGCGCGAGCGCGGACGCGGCGCTGATCGCGGATCGCGCAGGCGCCGACGACCCGGCGATCGTGGCGCGGATCGCGGCGGCGAACGTGGTCTACCTCTCGGGCGGCAAGCCGGGCTTCCTGCTGGCCACGCTGCGCGGCACGCGGGCATGGGACGCTGTGCTACACGTCTATGAGCAGGGCGGCGTGCTGGCCGGCTGCAGCGCCGGCGCGATGATCCTGGGCGCCCGGCTGCTCGCCCCGCGCCTGCGGCTCGGCTGGCCGTGGGTCTTCGCCGACGCCTGCGGCCTGGTCCCGCACAGCGTGATCTTCCCGCACTACGACGCCATGCCGCAGCGGATCTTCGCGCTCGTGCGCGCCAGCCTGCCGCCGGCGCTGACGATGATCGGCGTCGACGAGCACACCGCGCTGATCTCCGATCGCGACGGCTGGCAGGTGCACGGGCGCAGCGGTGTCGAGATCGCGCGCGGCGGCGAGCGGCGCAGGTATCGCAGCGGGGAGCGGGTGGCGCTCGCCAGTGCCGCGATGTAGCTGGAGGTCGGTTCTAAGTGCAGCCGGTCGTATATTCGATCCGCCTTTTTTTGACGGAAGACGGAAGACGATAGCTCGCTGTCTCCGGCCGTCCGTCTGCCGTGTGGAGCATCACAGTAGATATCGGAGCACTACAGTCGAACAGACGTCGCAGATCTATCGGCTTGACCCGCCGGCGCTCGCCCCCCAGCGCCGGCGCGGCCTCTGGCGCAGTATGTTGATCTACGGGGGCGGCGGCGCGATCGCGCTGGCCGCCGCGAATCGCGGCGACTTCTCGGAGGCGGGGATCATCGGCCTGATCGTCGGCGGCGCGGTCGCGCTGCTGCTCTGTTCCTTGCTGATCTGGGTGGGCCTGTGCGGCCTCAGCGCGCAGTGGGCCACCTACGAGCTGACGCTCAGCGACGACGACGTGACGCGCCGCAGCGCGCGGGTGCCCGATCTCAGCATCCGCCGTGAGCAGGTGACGGCGATCGAGGAGTATCCGGGCACCGGGCTGGCGATTCGCACCGCGACCAAGGGCACCCACATCGTCATCCCGTGCGGGCTCGTCGGCTACGACGACGTGCGCGCGCAGCTGATCACATGGATGCCGATCGTCACCAAGCAGGGACAAACCGGGCTGCTGCTGCGCTGCCTGGGCGCCGCGGCGGTGCCGCTCGTCGGCATCGTGGCGCTCTCGCTGGCGCAGACGACGGCAGTCGCCGCGGGTATCGGCGTGGTGCTGGTCGGCGGCGCGCTCTGGCTCGCAATCTACATTCAGCGCAGCGCGCAGTACCAGCGCTGGTTTAAGGTGATGATGTGGTGCGCGCTCCCGCTCGTGCTCGTGGCCATCGCCCAGCGCATCCAGGCAGTACCCTGAGCGCGCGACGCGCCTGGGCCACGAGCTGCGTCGCGAAACCGTAGCGCCTCAGACCTATCAGTAGTCGAGCGGCCGCAGGTAGAACTCGCCGATCGCCGTGGTCGACAGCATGGCCGTGCTGGGCAGGTGCCGCTTCCAGTGGGTGCCGTCGAGCCGGCGCTTGACGAGCGCGACGTCGGCCTCGCGGAAGCCCAGCGCGATCAGGCGGGCCGGGCTGTGGCCCTGCAGCAGGAAGTACAGAATCCGGTCGGCCAGCGTGTAGGTGATCCCAAAGTCGGCCTCGTCGGTCTGCCCGACCACCAGGTCGGCCGAGGCCGGCTTGTCGACGATCGCGGCCGGGACGCCGACATGCCGCGCGAGCTGCCACACCTGGGTCTTGAACAGGTCGCCCAGCGGGTTCACCGGCGGCGAGTCGTCGGCGTGCCAGGTGTAGTAGCCGAACAGCCGCTCGGTCTTGTTGCCGGTGCCCACGGGGATGCAGCCGAGCCGCTGCGACTGGTCGAACAGCGCGATCATGCGCGTGCGGGCCATCACATTGCCCTTGCGCCGCCCGTCCATCTCAGGGTCGAGCTGCGCGTAGCCGTCGACCGCGCCGCTGATGTCGATCGTGGTGCTGCGGATGCCGAGTTGGTCGATCACCAGCTGGGCGTGCTCCAGGCTCTCGCGGCTGGAGGTCCGGTAGGGCATGCGCACGGCCAGCACGTGCTCGGGGCCGAGCGCCTCGGCGCACAGGAACGCCGTCAGCGCCGAGTCGACCCCGCCCGACAGCCCGACCACCACGTCCCTGAAGCCGCGCCGTCGCCCGACCTCGTCGCGCAGGAACTCGACCAGCCAGCGCCGCGCCGCCTCGGCGTCGATCCGCAGCGGCGAGTCGTCGGCCGGGTCGAACCGCTTTTCCGCCACTACCGGCAAGCCTGACAAGGTGGCCGGGTGATGGGGTGACAAGGTGAGATTATCCACCGCATCTGCCTTCTCCTTGTCTCCTCGTCTCCTTGTCTCGTTGGCTATTGAAGGTGAATCCCAACGGATGGCCGCCTGCTCGCTCCGCCCCGCCCGCGCGATCTCGCGCTCGAGGTGCGGCAGCATCGTCTCCAGGTCGGCCAGCAGCGGCAGGTCGGCGCGCGCCAGCGGCAGCTCGCCCAGGTCGATCGTCGCCGCGATCAGCGCCTCGTCCCACAGCGGCCCGACCACGCGCAGATCGCCGCGCGGCCCGATCACGAACGAGCCGCCGGGGAAGCCCTTGCCGCCCTCGAAGCCGACCAGCTGTGCCAGCACGCCGAAGACGCCGTGCTCGTCGGCGATGCGGTGCAGCAGGTCCTCCCAGTGCTCGACATTGCTCGGGCGCGGCCCGGCGATCCCGCGCGCGGGCGACGCGCTGACCACATAGACGACCTGCGCGCCGTCCAGCGCCGCGATCGTGCCGCTCATGCCGTGCCAGGCGTCCTCGCAGATCAGCATCGCCACGCGGCCGAAGCGCGTGTCGAACGCCGCGATGTGGTGGCCGGCCGCCACGAAGCGCGCCTCGTCGAACACGCCGTAGGTGGGCAGGAAGACCTTGCGGTGGACGTGGCGGATGCCGGGGTTAGGGCCTAGGGGCTTGGGGTTTGGGAGAGTGCCTTGCAGCGCAGCGCCGTCTTCTAGAAGCCCACCAGCCCCAAGCCCCAAGCCCCAAGCCCCAAGCGTGGCGTAGATCGCGCTGTTGTAGTGCCGGTCGCGGCAGCGCTCGTAGAAGCCGGCGACGATGTCGAGCGGCGGGGCGTCCGGGCCGCGCGCCTGCAGATAGGTCGCCTGCAGGTCGGCAAAGACCTCGCCGGCGGTGCGGCTGGTCTCGCGCACGCCGCCTTCGAGAAAGTAGCCGTTGAGCGCCGTCTCGGCCAGCACCAGCACGTCGGGCGCGCGCTCGAGCGCGCCGAGCTGCCCGAACACCTCGCCGAGCCGGGCGATATTCGCGGCGTAGTCGCCCTTCTTCGGCCGTAGCTGGGCGATGACGATGGTACATTCCATATGGCTCCTTGCGTATAGTAGCGATGAAGGATGAAGGATGAAGGATGAAGGATGAAGGATGAAGGATGAAGGATGAAGGATGAAAGACCAAGGACCAAGGACCAAGATCACCTTGTCATCTTGTCACCTTGTCACCTTGTCACCTTGTCACCTTGTCACCCGGTCGCACCCAAGCCCCAAGCCCCAAGTCCCACGCTCCTTGTCACCTTGTCATCTTGTCACCCGGTCGCACCCAAGCCCCAAGCCCCAAGTTCCCACGCTCCTTGTCACCTTGTCACCTTGTCACCCGGTCGCACCCAAGCCCTAAGCCCCAAGTCCCACGCTCCTTGTCACCTTGTCACCCGGTCACCCGGTCACCTTGTCACCTTGTCTCGCTCACTCCTCGCCGCTATCGACGCGCGCCTCGCGCCAGCGAAAGACGAACTGCTCGTCGCCGCGGTTGCGACGGAAGCGGTAGAGCGTGGTCGGGCGGCCGCGGCCCTCGCGGCGCATGCCGGTGTCCTCCAGCACTTTGGCATCCTTGATCTTGCGGTAGAAGTTACCCTTGTCGAGCTTTTCGCCCAGGATCTGCTCGTAGGTATACTTCAGCTCGAGGATCGAGAAGACCTCGGGCAGCAGCTGGAACGCCAGGGTGGTGTACTCCAGCTTCGAGCGCAGCCGATCCATCGCGGTCGCCAGAATGGCGTCGTGGTCGAACGCCAGCGGGCCGGGCAGCCGCCGCACCGGGAACCAGCGCACGTCGGTGCTCTCGTCCGAGGCGCGCAGGGTCTGCTTGTCGGCGCTGACGAGCGCGATGTAGGCGACGCTGATCACGCGCGTGCGCGGGTCGCGCTGCGGCTCGCCGAAGGTGTAGAGCTGCTCGAGGTAAATGTCGTGGAGGCCGGTCTCCTCCTCCAGCTCGCGCCGCGCCGCCTGGTCGAGCGACTCGTTCATGTTGGTGAAGCCGCCTGGCAGCGCCCAGCAGCCCTCGAACGGCCAGTGCTTGCGCTGCACCAGCAATACGTTCAGCTCGCGATTCTGTAAGGTGAAGATCACAACGTCGACGGTGACCGAGGGCCGCTCGTAGCGAGACGGATCGTAGCTTTCGGTGTTCTCCGCCATGATCACCTCTCCCTAATAGTGTTATTTACACACTAAGTATACCTGACTCAAACAGTGTTGTCAAGCCATTTAGGTCGGGGGCTGCGAGCCCCTGGACCCCAAAATGACGCAGCCTCACGTTCAGGGCTTGGCGCGCATGCCCAGCGGAATCCAGCCGCGGCGGAGCCCAACACGTCCGATTGGAATGGTGTCAGGCATGCGCCGCGACGATCGTAATTGAAGCGGAGTCATTTGCCGGAGGGGGACTGGGGGAAGAGGCGCGGGTTCCCCTGAGGGCCGCCACAGGCGGGGGGCGCGCAGCCCCTCGCACAAAGTGCTTGACTTTGATAACGCACCGTGTTATACTCTGCCCATAACGCACTGCGTTATAAACCGTCGCTTGTATGTCAAGATTATAAGCATCTGGAGGTGCTGTTATGACCGAGGAAGTCGAAGTCAAAGTCCGTGAGGTTGTGGAGAACGGCAAAGAGGCCACCACCTCGTTCGTCGAGACGGTGCGCAAGCTGCTGCTGGCCAGCGTCGGCGCGGTCGCGCTGACCCGCGACGAGACCGAGGCGTTCGTGAACAAGCTGGTCGAGCGCGGCGAGATCGCCCAGAAGGACGCCGAGAAGCTGCTGCGCGACGTCCAGGGCCGCCTGCGCCAGGGCCGGCCCGACCCGAAGGAGCAGGTCGAGAAGGTGACCACGCGCGTCGAGCAGGGCATGGAGGAGTTCCTGAACCGGCTGAACATCCCCTCCAAGCGCGACATCGAGGACCTTAGCGCCAAGATCGCCCAGCTCTCCGTCCGCGTCGAGGAGCTGCGCAAGCAGAAGTAGTTCTACGCTTCGCTCATCCAAGAACCGGGGGTCGCCTTGTCAGGCGGCTCCCGGCTTTTGGTTTGTAGTCTGTTCATGCGGGGGGCTGCGCGCCCCCGTGCCCCGCGTGGGCGTGCATACCCGCTTGGTCGGGGGGCTGCGCGCCCCCCGTACCCCCGCGGGCAGGGGTGGGCCGCCACCCCCGCCACCCCCCGGCCGGGGCTTCGCCCCTGGACCCCAAAATAATCCCGCCTCAGTTGCGATGCTTGATGCGTATGCCTGGCTGAATCCAGGCGCGGCGGGAGGCAACTGGCCTCGCAGGTATGGTGCTGGGCATGCACCACCACTATCGGATATGCCACAAGCATTATTTGCCGGAGGGGGGCCGGGGGCGCAGCGCCCCGCAAAAAAAGACTCAGTCTTGCCCCGCGCGCAGGCGGCGTGCTATACTACGCGCTACCCTTAGCGGTGGTCAGGGAGATCGAACCTGATCAACGGCGCGCAACCGCTTGGCGATGCGTCAGCGCTACTGACTACTGGCTACTGACAACTGACTACTGCAATGAAGTCAGCCGCCGACCACGAAGGAGAGGAGCTGCGCTGTGAAAGCTGTCGTGATGGCCGGAGGCGAGGGCTCGCGCTTACGTCCCCTGACGATCAATCGGCCCAAGCCGATGGTGCCGATCGTCGACCGCCAGGTGATGGCCCATATCATCGAGCTGCTGAAGATCCACGGCATTACCGAGATCGTCGTCACCGTCCAGTACCTCGCCAACGTCATCCAGGATCACTTCGGCGACGGGGCGGCCCACGGCGTGCATATCGACTACGCCCTTGAGGAGCAGCCGCTCGGCACCGCCGGCAGCGTCAAGAACGCCGAGCACCTCCTGCGCGAGCCCTTCCTGGTGATCTCGGGCGACGCGCTGACCGATTTCAACCTCACGAAGATCATCGAGTTCCACAATAGCCGCGACGGGCTCGCCACGCTGACGCTCACGCGCGTGCCCAACCCGCTCGAGTACGGGGTGATCATCATCGACGAGCAGGGCCACGTCACCCAGTTCATGGAGAAGCCGAGCTGGGGCGAGGTCTTCTCCGATACGGTCAACACCGGCATCTACGTGCTCGACCCGGAGGTGTTCAAGTATATCCCCAAGGGCAAGATCACCGACTGGTCGAAGGATGTCTTCCCGCAGATGCTGCGCAAGAGCGACACGCTGTTCGGCTATGTCACCGAGGGCTACTGGACCGACGTCGGCACGATCGAAGAGTACATGCGCGCCAACCGCGACTACATGATGGGCCGAGTCGACCTGCCGCGCGTCGGCCACAAGGAGTCGAACGACCTCTGGCTCGAGGGCGACGCCGAGATCGCGCCCGACGCGCAGTTCTTCGGCCCGGTCTTCCTGGGCCACGGCGTGAAGATCAAGGGCGGCGTGATCGTGCACGGCCCCTCGGCGATCCGCGACTACACGGTGGTGGACACGCGCGCGACGATCGACCGCTCGATCATCTGGCGCAACTCGTACATCGGCGAGCGGGCCGAGCTGCGCGGCGCGATCGTGATGCGCCAGTGCAACATCAAGAGCCGCGCGGTGCTGTTCGAGGGCGTGGTCGTCGGCGACCAGACGATCATCAACGCCGGGGCGGTGATCGGCGCGAACGTCAAGATCTGGCCGAGCAAGGAGGTCGACGAGGGCGCGACGATCAGCAGCAGCATCATCTGGGGCTCGCAGGGCCGGCGCGTGCTGTTCGGCCGCAACGGCATCACCGGCCTGGTCAACATCGACCTGACGCCCGAGTTCTGCGCCAAGCTCAGCGCCGCCTTCGGCGCGACGCTCCCGCGCGGCTGCCACGTCACGATGAACCGCGACGCGCACTACACCTCGCGCATGCTCAAGCGCGCGATGATCGCCGGCATCCCCTCGGCCGGCGTGAACGTGGCCGAGCTGCACAGCGTGCCCATCCCGGTGGCGCGCTACATCACCCACGCGGAGGGCGCGGCCGGCGGCATCCACCTGCGGCTCTCGCCGTTCGACAACCGGGTGGTCGACATCAAGTTCTTCGACAAGAACGGCCTCGACATCGATACCGCTACCGAGCGCCGGATCGAGGGCGTGTTCTTCCGCGAGGACTACCGGCGCGTCTACCTCGACGAGATCGGGCGCATCGCCGACGTCGAGAATATCGAGCAGACCTACACCGACGCCTTCTTCAAAGCGCTGCGCAAGGAGGCGCTCAGCGGCATCGCGCGCGACTTCAACCTAGTGATCGACTACGCCAACTCCAACGTCTCCAGTATCCTGCCGAACATCCTGCGCCGGCTCGAGGTCGACGTGGTCGAGCTGAACGCCAACCTCGACGACAACCGCCTGTTCCAGACTGCGCAGGAGTTCGAGGAGGGCATGGAGCGGCTGGCGCGAATCACGCCGGTGCTGAGCGCGCACATGGGCGTGCGGATCGACGGCGGCGGTGAGAAGCTCTACCTGGTGGACGATGCCGGCAGGCGGCTGCTCGGCACGCAGGCGCTGGCGGCGCTCACCGCCCTGACGATGTCGGTCAACGGCGGCGGGACGGTGGCGGTGCCGGTCACGGCGCCGCGCGCCTTCGAGCAGATCGCCGAGCGCTACGGCGGCAAGATCGTCCGCACCCGCGCGACTCTGGCGGCCATGATGCAGACGGCGGCGAGCAACCGCGATATGCTGCTGCTCGGCGACGGCGCCGGTAACTACATCTTCCCGGCTTTCTACCCGATCGTCGACGGGATCTTCGCGATCGTCAAGATTATGGAGCTGCTGACGCTGCGCGGCTTCAGCTTCTCGCAGGTGATCCACGAGTTGCCGCGCTACTACATGCACCAGGCGCGCGTGCCGTGCCGCTGGGAGCACAAGGGCAAGGTCATGCGCATCCTCAACCAGCAGTACCAGGACCGCAAGCTCGAGCAGGTCGACGGCGTCAAGATCGACCTGGGCGACGAGTGGGTGCTGATCCTGCCCGACCCCGACGGGCCGTTCTTCCATATCATCGCCGAGGGCAGCGGCGAGGACCAGGCGCGCGTGCTGACGGAGAAGTACGCCGGTCTGGTGACCGGCCTGCAGTAGATGCCCTGCTCCCACCAGGCAGTGCGGCTCAGATCACCCCCTTGTCCCCGCCCCTCTCAGGGGTTGGGGGCGAACATTGGCTGGTGCCGGCGTTTCCCCGCACCAGCCAAGACTCCTGCGCTCCCAGGTGTAAGGCATGGTTCAATTCCAGGGATTTCGCCTTGACACTGTACGGGCGCGATCTATCGCGCCCCTACGCCTTTGGGCAATGAACGGTCACGCTCGATTGAACCATGCCTAAGGCATGTTTCAAAACAAGGCAATTCAGCTTTACAGTTTAGCGCGTCTGCGGAAGGGAACAACTGCATACCAACGCCACAATGCCGCATTGAAAACTGTAAAGTAGCTTTGAAGCATGCCTAAGAGCGCGAATGAGCGCCAGGAACAGGGGTTCGCGGCGGGCGCCAGCACCAGTTGTTTCCGTATTGCGACACAAGGAGCAAGCCATGCCGACCCAGGGACCGCGACGTCGCCGTATCGCCGCCGCTCTGCTGATCGCCACGATCCTGCTCAGCATCGTGGGCGTCTCGTCGATCAGCTCGATCGAGCCGGCCTGGTGGCGGGCGCGCGAGCGCGACGCGTTCAACCGTGGCGTGCCGCAGGAGGGCGCCGAGAATGAGTCGGACGAGATCGAGGAGCGCGCCCAGTCCGCGCTCGACCGGATGACCTACCCGGCCGGCACGATGCCGGCCGCCTGGCGCACGCGGGCCCGCAGCCACGTCCAGCGCTTCGTGCGCGACGGCGCCGACTTCTTCTCGCCGAATGGCCCCGCGCGCCCGGCCGCCAGCGCCGCCCGCCCGCCCGGCACGACCAGCTGGGCCTCGCTCGGCCCGGCGCCGATCGACAACGACGCCGCTTCGGACGGCTACAAGTATGGCCTGGTGACCGGCCGCGTCAACGCCGTGGCGGTCGACCCGGCCAACCCGGCGATCGCCTACGCCGGCGCGACGGCCGGCGGCCTCTGGAAGACGACCAACTGCTGCTCGGCCGCGACGACCTGGGCGCCGCTGTGGGAGGGCAAGGACTTCGTCACCCAGGCGGTCGGCGCGATCGCGATCGACCCGAATAACCACAACACGCTGTACGTCGGCACGGGCGACTTCGACGCGGCCGACCAGTTCGGCGAGGGGATCATGAAGACGACCGACGGCGGCGCGACCTGGACGCAGCTCGGCGCTGACATCTTCACGCCCTTCGCCGCCGGCACGCCCGACAAGCCCGAGCAGAACATCGGCGCGCTGGCGGTCGACCCGAACAACTCGAACAACGTGCTGGCCGGCACGCGCCACGGCTTCTTCATGTCGCACGACGCCGGCGCCAGCTGGGCGCGCTACGACGTCCACAGCCAGGCCGGCCAGTCGCAGCGCGTCTCGTCGATCGTGCTCGACGGCAGCACCACCACGACCATCGCCTACGTGGCGATCGGCTACCCGTACAACAGCAGGCTCTACGGCAACATCGGCGGCGGCAACGGCGTCTACAAAGCCACCCTGCCGGCAGCAGGCGCGCCGCTCTTCACGCTGCTGAACAGCGGCTGGCCGGCCGGCACCGGCAGCGGCACAGCCAACAACGTCGGCCGCATCCAGCTGGCGCAGTCGGCCCAGAACCCGCAGCTGATCTACGCGCAGGTGTCGAGCTACGCCCTCCGCAACGCGCTCGGCACCTGGGTCACGCAGAACGGCGGCGCGAGCTGGACCCAGATCGCCAGCTCGGGCGATTCGAGCTATCGCGACTGCTTCGGGTCGGGCAACTTCGAGCAGCAGGACTGGTACGACCTGTTCGTCGGCGTCGACCCAAGCAACGACAAGATTCTGTACATCGGCCGCACCGGCCTGTACAGAATGGTCGTCAACGCCGACTACACCGGCGTCTCGTCGATCGCCGACCTGGCGAACGTCTACTCGTTCGGCTGCGCGAGCTACGGCTCGATCCACCCCGACCAGCACGGCGTGGCGATGATCGCCAGCAACAAATTCCTGGTCGGCAACGACGGCGGGATCTACCTGGCCACCGGCGCCGCGGGCGGCTTCACACAGATCAACGGCGGGCTGAACATCTCGCAGTTCTACGCCGGCCAGCTCGGCGCGAACTTCGCCGGCGGCACCCAGTACGCCGTCGGCGGGATGCAGGACAACGGCTCGGCCAGCTGGGACTCGGGCAACGCGGCCTTGCAGTGGCAGGCGCGCGGCAACGGCGGCGACGGCTTCTTCGCCGCGTTCGACCCGCTGGGCGGCTCGATCTCGCAGGGCAACTGGTATACCGAGTATATCTATGGCAGCCTTTCCTGCTCGACCTCCGGCGCGCAGGGATCGTTCAACGACTGCGCCGGCGGCTGGTACAGCTTCGGCTCGCTGGTCGACCGCAGCGACTGGTCCACGCCGTTCGTGCTCGACCAGCTGCACTGCGCCAGCGCGAGCTGCAAGGACATCATCCTGGGCACCTACCGGCTGTGGGCCAGCGGCACCGGCGGCACCAGCTCGTTCGCCTGGGCGGCGGTATCGCCCGATCTGACCAAGGGCAACATCACCACCGACAAGGCGGCCAACACGATCATCGACGTGCGCCTCGCGCCCTCGAGCCCGACTAGCGCGCTGGTCGGCACCGACGACGGCAACGTGCAGTGGTCGAACAATATCTTCACGGGCGCAAGCTGCAGCGCCGCCGCCGTGGACACGCCCAGCTTCGCCTGCGCGCCCAACCCCTCGGCCAACTGGGTCGACCTGAGCGGCGGCAACGCCGTGCTGCCGAACCGCGCCATCCTGGGCGTGGGCTTCGACCCGACCGACGACCGGGTCGTCTACGCGGCGGTGGGCGGCTTCAACGCCAACACGCCCGGCACGCCGGGCCACCTGTTCCAGGCCAGCTGCGCCGCGAGCTGCGAGAGCGCCGCCAGCTGGAGCTGGGCCGACAAGACCAGCAACCTGCCGGACGTGCCGGCCGCCTCGGTGATTGTCAACCCGAACAACCGCAAGCAGGTGTTCCTCGGCACGCACTTCGGCTTCTACTACACCAACGACATCGACGCCAGCCCGGTGGCGTGGCAGCGCTACCAGAACGGCCTGCCCAACACCGTCATCAAATATCTGACGATCGACCGCGGCGCGACGACGCTCGCCGCGTTCACCTACGGCCGATCGGTCTACACGATCCAGCTGCCCGGCGCGGGCGGCTTCGGCAGCGACAGCGTGTACGTGCCGATCATCCTGCTCGGGGCACCGTAGCTCCCGGCCCTCACCCCCCTGCCCCGCTCTCCCGTGCGCGGGAGAGCGGGGCAGGGGCGGGATGATCGAAAAGCCAGAGCCCAGTAGGACTCCCGTGCGACTCCTGTAGGGCCACCCCGCTATACTGCTGCCAGCAAGCACGAACAGCCACAAAAAGCCATGAAAGGAGGCGGCCATGTCGATCGCCGACCTCAAAGCGCGCACGCAGCAGATCTTTGACATGTTCAACACCCACGACCCGGTCGCGGCGGCCGACCACTTCGCCGCCGACGCCGAGCTGCGCGACAGCGCGATCGTGCGACCGGTGGTCGGGCGCGCCGCGATCGCGGCGGTCTACGCCCGGCACTTCGCGGCCTTTCCGGATGCCTCTGTGCGGATCGACCGCATGATCGCCGAGGGCGACACGGTGGTGGTCGAGTGGTCGCTGGCGGGCACGCACGGCGGCAAGATGATGGACATCCCGGCCACCGGCAAGCCGATCAGCTTCAAAGGGATCAGCATGATCCGCTACCGCGGCGACCGGGCGGTCGCGGATACGCGGCTGTGGGATCTCGCCGGCCTGCTGCGCCAGATCGGGCTGCTGCCGGGCCAGGAGTGATAGGACTTACGCAGTCGGCGTCTGCGACCCCACCCCCTGCCCCCTCCCCTGCCAGGGGAGGGGGTAGAAGGGGCGGTGTGGCCGGTTTGGCGAAGCCAAACCGGCCACACCGCTCCCAACATCCCCCCGCTCCCCGACCGGGGGAGCGGGAGGCGGGGGTGAGGGGCACCACCGCGTAAGTCCTGTGATTGATGGATGCCCTGGAGCAATGCTAGAAGGAAATGGTGCACGATGACAGCAGAGCACGATGGTCTTGCGTTCGCCGCGCCCCGCAGCGGCCTGGACATGCGCCGCTTCAACCCGGAGGCGATCGCCTACTACGAGACCGAGGGCTGGCGGGCCTACTACGATCGCGACTGGCTGCGCGCGTTCGGGCTGATGGCCCACCTGGTCGAGTCGCAGTTCCGCATCCCGTTCCCTCGCTCGTTCCTGGCGGTCTATCACGTCATCCGCGCCTCGATCGCGTTTGTCCCCAAGGACCACGACCTGGACATCGTCGGGCATCACCTGGAGCGGTTCTACCGCATCGCCGCTGGCGCGAACGGCGACGCGTTCGACCCGCAGGCGGTGGCCGAGCTGGAGCTGCGCTACTGGGTCATCCACCGCGAGATGGTCGACGAGACGGACAAGCGCGCGCTGGTCGAGAGCGTCGCGGCGCTGCACGCCGCGCTGTTCGGGCGCTCCGCCGCCGCGCTGTGGGCCTCGGCCGAGAGCCGCGTCGCGGCCGCCGACGCCGTCGACCGGATCACCAACCACCGCTCGGCCGACCCGGCCGAGGACTGGCGCCTGGTCGAAGAGCACCTTCGGCTGGCCTACCGGCGGGTCAAGGAAGCCCTTGGTCAGTTTATCGATGCGCCAAGCCCCACGCCCTAGCGCTGCAGGCGCACCAGCACATATGAAGTAGTCAGTAGTCGGTAGTTAGTCGGGCACATCCGGATCGTATTGGAGAGAGCTATGTCCTATCCCACCAACACCCTGGACCAGGCGCCGGGGCGCACGAACGAGCGTGACATCGTCGCCTACTACGACGAGACCTGGCTCGACTACCGGCTGCTCTGGCTCAACCGGAGCAACCTGTCGGTCCACTTCGGCTACGCCGACCCGACGACCCGCAGCCACGCCGACGCGCTGCTGAACATGAACCGCGTGCTGGCCGACCGCGCGGGCATCCGCCCCGGCCAGCGCGTGCTCGACGCCGGCTGCGGCGTCGGCGGGAGCAGCCTCTGGCTGGCCGAGCAGCGCGGCGCCGCGGTGGTCGGGATCACGCCGGTGGCGAGCCAGGTCGCGCGGGCCAGGCGCTACGCGGCGCTTCGCGGGCTGAGCGAGCGGGCGGCCTTCGAGCAGGCCGACTATACCGGCACGCCGTTCCCGGACGCCAGCTTCGACGTGGTCTGGGCGCTCGAGAGCCTGTGCCACGCGGTCGAGAAGGCGGCGTTCTACCAGGAGGCTGCCCGGCTGCTGCGCCCCGGCGGGCGGCTGGTCGTCGCCGAGTACATCCGCGCCGAGCGTCCGCTCCGCGCGCCGGGCGAGCGGCTCCTGCACGAGTGGCTGGATGGCTGGGCGATCGGCGACCTGGACACGCGCGACGAGCACGAGCGCCACGCCGCCGCGGCCGGCTTCGCCGAGGCCCAGCTCGACGACGTCACGGCGCACGCGCGGCCGTCGCTGCGCCGGCTCTATCGGATGACCTGCTGGAGCTACCCGCTCGCCGTGATCGCGCACGCCGCCGGGCTGCGCTCGCGCGTCCAGCACGGCAACGTGATCGGCGCGCTGCGCCAGTACCAGGCGCTCGAGCGCGGCCTGTGGTTCTATGGCATTCTGTCGGCCACCAGGTGCTAGCGCCTTTGCAGCTTGCAGATTGTCGATTGCAGCGTGCGGCGAGCCCGTGGTGACGCCACCAGTCGCGCCGCGCCCCCCAAGCTGCCTGATCTTCATCGTGTAGATGGGCGCTGTGGCGGTTCGGCGAAGCCGAACCGCCACAGCGCCCTAATTGTAATGAAACGATCTCGTCCACGCACGTACAGCTATGTATAATGCGAAGTGTACGGTTCCACGTGGAAGGTGCCCCATGGCTTCGCCCAACATCACCCTGAGCGCGACGCTCGACCTCGACGCCCCGCCCGAGCGCCTGTGGCCGCTGCTCTCCGACACCGGCAAGATCGACCGCACGATCGGAATCCCGGCCTTCGAGAGCAGCGCACTCGCGCCCGACCTGAGCTTCGCCGTGAACAGCCACTACCTCGGCATGCCGGTGGCCTGGCACGAATACCCCTACGAGTGGGTCTTCGAGCAGTGGTACCAGGTCGAGCGCGCCTTCGAGCCGCCGGTGCCGGTCCGGCGCCTGCGCACGCGCACGACTCTCAGCCCGCTGGAGGGTGGCCGCACCCGCCTCGACGTGATCGTCGAGCTCGAGCCGCGCGGGCTGCTTGGCCGCGCCATCGCGCCGCTCTACATCGAGCGGAAGCTCATGCGCGACCTGCTGCGGGCCTACCGCGCGTTCGCTGACCTGGCACGCGCCGCCGAGCAGAGCGTCCCGCCCCAGCGCAGGCCCAGCGTGAACGAGAGCCGGCTGGCGCAGGTGGCCGATCGGCTGGGACTGCTCGGCATGCGGCCTGCGCTGGTCGAGCGGCTGGCGGCGCACCTGCGCGGCGCCGACGACCCCGACGTCATCCGGATGCGCCCGTTCGCGCTGGCGGACGCCTGGGGCGAGCAGCGGCTCGAGCTGCTGCGGCTGTTCCTGTACGCGACCCGCGCGGGCCTGCTCGACCTGGAGTGGGATGTGATCTGCCCGAGCTGCCGCGGGCCAAGCGCGCGCCTGCCCAGCCTGGGCGCGCTCTCGGAGGACGCCCACTGCAGCTCCTGCAACATCCGCTACGACGTCAACTTCGACGAGTCGGTCGAGCTGCGCTTCACCGTCAGCCCCGAGATCCGCGAGACCGCCGACCTGGCATACTGCATCGGCGGGCCGGCCAACACCCGCCACATCGTCTCGCAGATCTGGCTGCAGCCGGGCGAGACCAAGCAGCTGCGCCTGCGCCTCGACGCCGGCGACTACCGGCTGCGCACGCGCCAGCTCGGCTCCTGGGCGGTGCTCCGCGCCGCCGGCGACGCGCGGGCGAGCGCCAGCCAGGTCTCCTTTGAGCAGAGCGCCACCTTCGTCACGGCACAGCAGCTCCGGCCCGGCGATGTCACGCTAACGCTGGAGAACGCCGCCGACAGCAGCCTGCTGGCGATCCTGGAGCAGACCGCCTGGAGCGCCCAGTCGGTGAGCGCCGCCTTCGTCACGGCGCTGGACGAGTTCCGCCAGCTGTTCTCCTCGCAGGTGCTCGCGCCGGGGCTGGGCGTCTCGATCCGCAACCTGACCTTCCTGTTCAGCGATCTGAAGGGCTCGACCCAGCTGTACGACCTGATCGGCGACACGCCGGCCTACGCGCGCGTGCGCGACCACTTCGACATCCTGAAGGCGATCATCGCCCGCCGCCGCGGCGCGCTGGTCAAGACGATCGGCGACGCAGTGATGGCGGTCTTCCCATCGGCCGAGGATGCGGTGGAGGCCAGCCTGGAGATCCAGCGCGAGTTTACCGAGGGGCAGATCGCGCGCGGCGACCCGCCGCTGCGGGTCAAGCTCGGGCTGCACCGCGGGCCGTGCATCGCCGTGAACGCGAACGATCTGCTGGACTACTTCGGCTCGACCGTCAACATCGCCGCGCGCGTGCAGAACGAGAGCCAGGGCGGCGACGTGGTGGTCACGCCCGAGGTGCTGAGCGACCCCGGCGTGCGCGGCGTGCTGGAGCGCGAGCGGCCGGCGGTCGAGACATTCGAGCGCCAGCTCAGGGGCTTCTCGCAGACGTTCACGCTCTCGCGGCTGCGGGCGAGCGGGCCGGGCGCGCCGGTCGAATCAGTCGAGGCTGACCTCGCGGACCGTTGAGACGATCGCCCGGCCGCCGACCATGAGCCTTGTGATCCGGCCCGCGCCGATGGTCAGCTCGGCGATCAGCTCGCTCGGCGACGGCGGCGTCATCAGGTGGCCCTGCTCGATCGCCAGCCGCGGCTTCTTGACGCCGAGGTAGTCGTAGCGGTAGCAGGCCAGCGGGCCGGCGGCCATCCCGGTCGCGGCCTCCTCGGGGATACCGTTGCCAGGGCGGGGGAAAACGGTTCGGCAATGCGGTTGCGGCGAAGCCGCAACCGCATTGCCAAATCATGAAACCCCCTCTCCCGGCCGGGAGAGGGGGCAGGGGGTGAGGGCCGCGAGCGCAGCTGCATGCGTTCTGCAAAACCCACCCCCAAAAGGGATTCTTGGCTGACGCGGGGGTTTCGGCGGAGCCGAAACCCCCGCGTCAGCCAGTGTTCACCAGAGACGGAAGTTCAGCCACCCCAGGCTGTAGCGAGCTCGGGCAGCCCGGCGAAGACCGCGTCGGGCTGGAGCGCGCTCTGGGCCAGCAGCTCGGGCGTGGTCACGCCGGTCAGCACCAGCGCAGCGGCCAGGCCGGCCGCCTTTGCGCCGGCGATGTCGGTGTCGAGCCGGTCGCCGATCGTGAGGGTCCGCAGCGGGTCGGCGCCCAGGAGGTCGATCGCCGTCTGGAACATCGCCGGCGCCGGCTTGCCGATCACGACCGGCTCGACGTCGGTGGCCGCGCGCAGCAGCGCCTGCAGCGAGCCGGCGCCCGGCACCAGGCCCTCGTCGGTGGGCAGCGACGCGTCGGGGTTGGTGCCGACGAAGCGCGCGCCGGCGCGGATCGCCAGCGTCGCGAGCTTCAGCTTCGCGTAGGTCGCCTCGCTGTCCAGCCCGGACACGACCACCTGCGGGTGGCGCTCGTCGTACACGAAGTAGCCGTCGCCGAACAGCGCCTCGTGCAGCCCCTCCATACCGATGTAGTAGGCCGGCGTCCCGCGCGGCAGCAGCCGCTCCAGGTAGCGCCGCGTCGCGACCGACGAGGTGATCACGCGCGCGGCTGGCATGCGGATGCCCATCGACGCCAGCTTGGCCTCGTACTGCGCCGGCGTCAGGGTCGAGTTGTTGGTCACGCAGGCGTAGGCGATGTCGCGGCGCTCGAACAGCGCCAGCAGCTCGCTCACGCCCGGCAGCGGCATATGGCCGCGGTACAGCACGCCGTCCATGTCCATCAGGACAGCGCTAAAACGCGAGAGATCGAACACGCCTCCCCCCCTCTACCGATTGCAGATTGCAGATTGCAGATTGTAGGTTGCAGGTCACAGGTCACAGGTTACAGGTTACAGGTTACAGGCCCCACGCTCATCTTGACACCTTGTCACCTTGTCACCTCGTCACGCCCCCAAGCCCCAAACCCCAATCACCTTGTCACCTTGTCTCACATGCGCTCCGGCGCCCGCAGCCCCAGCAGCGCCAGCCCGTTCCGCAGCGCCTGCGCGGTGGCCGCAACCAGCTGCAGCCGCGCCGCGCGCAGATCGGGGGTCTCGGCCCGCAGCACCGAGCAGTCGCGGTAGAACCCCGAGAGCGCCCGGGCCGTCTCGTAGCACCACTCCGCGACCACGAACGGCGCGTAGCGCGCGCCGGCCTCGCGCGCCGCCCCCGGCAGCTTCGCGAGCTGCTTGACGACCGCGAGCTCGGAGGGGTGCGTCAGCAGCCGGGGATCAGGGGCCAGGGGTCGGGGATCAGGAACTGCCATACTCAACTCAGACCCCTGGACGCTGACCCCTGGCCCCTCACTTGCCTTGCGCATAATCGACCGGCAGCGCGCGTACATATATTGGATGTAGGGCGCGCTGTTGCCCTCCAGCGACAGCATGCGCTCCCAGTCGAGCGTGATATTGCGGCGCGGGTCCTGGTACAGGTCGTTGTAGACGACCGAGCCGACGCCCACGATCTCGGCGACCGAGTCCTTCTCGTCCTCCGGCAGGTCGGGGCTGGCCTGCTCGACCACCGCGCGGGCGCGGCGGTGCGCGTCGTCGAGCAGGTCGGCCAGGTAGATCATGTTGCCGGCGCGGGTCGAGAGCGGCCGGCCGTTCTGGTCGAAGACCGTGCCGAACTTGATGTGCGCCAGCTCGACGTCCTCGGCGTAGCCCATCGCGCGCACCAGCGCGAACAGCTGGCGGAAGTGCAGCTCCTGCGGCATGCCGACGACGTAGAGGATCTGCGACGGGTTGAAATCGGCGAGCCGGAACTTGACCGTGGCGACGTCGCGGGTGTGGTAGAGCGTGCCGCCATCGCTGCGCTGCAGCAGGAAGGTCGGCAGGCTGTTGCCCAGGTCCACCACCACCGCGCCGTTCTCGTCGCGGTAGGCGACCTGCTTGTCGAGCGCCTCCTGGATGACCTCGGCCAGCATCGGCTCGTAGAAGCTCTCGCCGTAGATATGGTCGAAGTGGACGCCCAGCCGCTCGTAGTTGCGCCGGTTGGCGCTGATCGTCAGATCGACCATCCACTGCCACAGCTCGCGCGCGGTCACGTCGCCCTGCTCCAGCCGCAGCGACCAAGCGCGCGCCTCGTCGTCGAGCGCCGGGTCTTCTTTCGCCATCCTGGCATACTGCGCGTAGAGCTTGTCGATCTGGGCCAGCGCCTCCTCGCCCTCGCCCGGGGGCTTGCCCCACTTGACGATCGCGGCGATGTTCATGCCAAACTGCTTGCCCCAGTCGCCCAGGTGGTTGTCGCCGATCGTCTTGTAGCCGAGGAAGCTGAAGATGTTGTACAGCGCCTGCCCGATGATCGTCGAGCGGATGTGGCCGACGTGCATCAGCTTGGCGACGTTCGGCGACGAGTAGTCGATCACCGCCGTCTTGCCGGCGCCCTGGTCGTCGCTGCCGTAGCGCGGGCCGAGCTCCTCGATCTCCTCCAGCACGGCGGCGGTGAGCCGGGCCGGGTCGAGGCTGAAGTTCAAGAACGGCCCGGCCGCGGCCGTCGCGCCGACCAGCGAGTCGGGCGCGAAGCGCACTGCTGCAGCTAGATCCTGCGCCAGCTGCGGCGCCTGCAGGCCGAGCGCCTTGGCGGCGCGAAATGCGGGCAGGGCCAGGTCGGCCGGGATATTCGGCTTCGGCTCGGTCAGCTCGATCAGCGGCTCGGGCACCCTGCCGGTCGCCGCGATCGCCTCGCGCACCTGCCGCTCAAATCGATCCAGGGCGTAGTCCATCAGGCTCTCCGTCTGAAGGTTCCAGCGCTCGAACGTTCAAACGTTCAAACGCGTTCATGTCGTTCGTCGACTGCAAGTATATGCTGATCGCGCCTGCGGCGCAACCTGGCGGGGGGCTGCGCGCCCCCCGTGCCCCCGCGTGTGGCAGCCCACACTGCTTGCGGAGGGCTGCGCGCCCCCCGTGCCCCCGCGTGTGGCAGCCCACACTGCTTGCGGGGGGCTGCGCGCCCCCGTGCCCTCGCGGGCGGGGGTGGGCCGCCACCCCCGCCGCCCCCCGGCCGGGGCTTCGCCCCTGGACCCCAAAAGCAAGGCCGTCTCAGTTGCGATGCTTGATGTGCATGCCCGGCTGAATCCAGGCACGGCGGGATGGATACAGGCCGTGCTCGGAGTGGTATGAGGCATGTGCCACAAGTCGTGCAACTGAGACAGCGTTCTTTGCCGGAGGGGAACCGGGGGAACCGGCGTGGGTTCCCCCGGGCGGGGGGCCGGGGGCGCAGCGCCCCGGAAGAAATGAAATGAATCCACCTAATTGTAAGCCAATCTTCATCCCCTCCACTTGTACGCGCATTTGCGCCCATGATACGATCGCCCGAGGCACGTCTGTGAATCTATCCGTCCGGCTCGGGCCGCCCGCTCGTCTGTTCGCTCTACGCAGGCGCTACATGTCGTTCATTCGCGCTATCCGGCTCAGCATTCGCGCCAAGGTGCTGCTTCTGGCGCTTGGCCTCGCGCTGCCGCCGCTGCTCGTCGTCGGCGCGCTGGGCCTCGCCAGCCTGACCGCGGCGCGCGACACCGCCACCCAGGTCGTCACCGAGGCGCTGCGCGACCAGGCCGAGGCCAACCTGGCCAAGCGCGCGGCCGATAAGGCGCTGCTCTACAACGCGACGATGACCGACATCCAGCGGCAGGTCGAGGGGCTGGCCACCAACGTCACCTCGCTGATGAGCGCCAGCCGGCCACCGTCGAACTACGGCGGCCGCGTCTGGATCTCGCCCGATGGCCCGACCCCCAGCAATCTGGCGCAGTACGAGCGCTCGGTCGCGCGGGCGCGCCAGTTCATCCCGATCCTGAGCACTGTCGTCCAGCGCTACTCGGTGATCAGCCTCGGCTACGTGGCGCTGGACGAAGGCGGGGTGATCGCGTTCGACCACGACATCGTGGACACGCTGCTCGCCGAGCGGTCGTTCGACGCGCATACGCGGCCTTGGTACGCCGCCGCGCGCGAGGCCGGCCACACCGTCTGGGTCGACACCTACGTCGACGCCAACACCAAGAAGCTGGTGACGACCTGCGCGGCGCCGCTCTACGACGCGCGCGACAACTTTCTCGGCGTGGTGGGCTTCGACCTGCTGCTCGACACCATCCAGCAGGATCTGCTCAAGCTCGATATGGGCGCGCACGGCTACGCCTTTCTGATCAACGAGGACGGCCGTATCCTGATGCGGCCCGACATGCGCGCCGACGGGCTGCGCTGGAACGAGCCGTTTCAGGCCGAGAATCTGCTCGAGACCCGCGACGCCAAGCTGCGCGCGGCGTTCCTGCGCATGACCCAGCGCCAGCAGGGCGTCGAGCGCCTGATCTACCGCGGCGAGAGCGTGTACCTGGCCTACGCCCCGATCGAGAGCGCCGGCTGGAGCGTCGGCATCGTCATCCCCGAGGCCGATATCATCCAGCCGGCCCAGGTGGTCGGCGCGGCGATCGCCGAGCGCCAGCAGCGCCTGATCGGCCAGGTCGTGCTCGTGTCCACGCTGAGCGTGCTGCTGGTCCTGGTGCTTGGCGCGGTCTTCGCGACGCTGCTGACCCGCCCGATCCGCCAGCTGCAGGTCGGCGCGCACCGGGTCGCCGCCGGCGACCTGCGCCACCGCATGCCGCAGGCCGGCAACGACGAGATCGGCGACCTGGTGCTCTCGTTCAATGCCATGACCAACGCGCTGAATCAGAAGCTGGCCGAGCTGGAGGATAACCTGCGCCAGCTGGCGACCCTGAACACCGTCTCGAATCGCTTCAAGGCCATCCTGTCGCCGCGGCAGCTCTTCGAGGCGATCCCGCGCGCGCTGTGCGAAGATTTCGGCTTCGAGCGGGCGGTGCTCTACCTGGTCGACAACAATGCGCTGCGGGTGGTCGGGGCGTCGTTCGGCGCGGGCGCCGAGGGCCAGGCGGCTGAGTTCATCGCGACCGCCAACGCCACGCCGATCGCGCTCGACAGCGAGACGGTCGAGGCCGATATTATGCGCAGCGGCCAGGCGGTGATCGTCGACAACCCGTGGGAGCACCCGCGCGTCCTGCAGGCCAAGCAGCAGATCTCGCGCAGCGATTCGTACGTGCAGGTCCCGATCTTTGGGCACGCGGAGCAGAGCATCGGCCTGCTCTCGGCCGACTACCACTACAGCCGCCGCGCCGTGAACCCGCGCGACGCCGCGCAGCTGCTGGCCTACGCCAGCATGGTCGGCCTGACGATCGAGAACGTGCGGCTGTACAACGAGCTGGAGCGCCAGGTCGCCCAGCGCACCGGCGAGCTGCGCGAGGCGCTCGCGCGCGCCCAGGAGGCCGACCGCCTCAAGAGTCAGTTCCTGGCCGCGATCTCGCACGAGCTGCGCACGCCGCTCAACGCGATCATCGGCTTCTCGACCGTGATGCTCGACGAGCTGGATGGCCCGATCTCGCTGATGCAGCGCGAGGACCTGCGCACGATCAACCAGAATGGGCGCTTCCTGCTGCACCTGATCAACGAGCTGCTCGACCTGGCGCGGATCGAGGCCGGCAAGCTCGAGCTCGAGCTTCAGCCGGTCGACCTGGATCGGCTGATCGGCGAGGTGATCGATACGGTCGGCGCGCTGCTGCACCAGAAGCCGATCGTGCTGCGCAGCAGCCTGCCCGATGGCCTGCCGCGCGCCCGCGCCGACGCCGGCAAGGTTCGCCAGATCCTGCTGAACCTGCTGTCGAACGCGGTCAAGTTCACCGAGCGCGGCTCGATCGTCGTCTCGGCCCAGCTGGTGGTGCTGGCCGACGAGGCCGCCGCGCGGCCGATCGACACGGCGCGCGCGCCCGAGCCGGTTGCCGGCTCGGGCGTGCTGGCGCGCGGCGGGCGCCGTATCACCCCCTACATCGCGATCAGCGTCCACGACAGCGGGGTCGGCATCGCGCCGGAGCACCTGCCGCTGATCTTCGAGGAGTTCCGGCAGATCCAGCAGCGCCGCGGCGAGAAGCAGGGCAGCGGCCTGGGCCTGTCGATCTGCCGCCGGCTGATCGAGGCCCACGGCGGCCGGATCTGGGTCGAGAGCCGGCCGGGCAAGGGCAGCACGTTCACCTTCACGCTGCCGTGCGCGCTCGGCCCGCAGCCCGACCAACGACCAATGACCGAAGACCAACGACCGACCTCCCGTGAGAATAGTTCAAGCGATCGGGCTGATGCAGTTTCGTCATTGGCCGTTGGTCATTTGTCAGATGGATCACCCTACGCAACAGACAAACCGTAACGTGGAGCCTGCGCCTTGAACACGCCATCGATTCTCTACATCGAAGACAACGACGACAACCAGCGCCTCGTCCGGCGGATTATGGAGGCGCGCGGCTACGAGGTGCTGCTCGCCGGCGACGGCCCTGGCGGCATCGCGCAGGCGCGCGAGACCCGGCCAAGCCTCATCCTGGTCGACATCAACATCCCGGGGCTGGACGGCTACGAGACCACCACGCGGCTGCGCGGGATGGAGCACCTGCGCGGCACGCCGATCGTCGCGCTGACGGCCGACAGCCGGGTGGGCGCGCGCGAGCGCTCGCTGGTCGCCGGCTGCGACGGCTACATCACCAAGCCGATCGACCCGCGCCAGCTGCCGCAGCAGCTCCAGGAGTTCATCGCCGGCAGGCGCGACGCGCTGCCGCAGGCCGTCGAGGCGCCGCTGCTGCGCGAGTACAACCACAAGCTGGTCGAGCGGCTCGAGCGCCAGGTGCGCGACCTGCAGGCCGCCAACGTCGAGCTGCAGGAGCTCGATCAGCTCAAGAGCCAGTTCCTGGCCACGCTCTCGCACGAGCTGCGCACGCCGCTGACGTCCATCCTGGGCTACCTCGACCTGTTCGACCGCGGCACGCTCGGCGCGCTGACCGAGGTGCAGAAGCACGCGATCGAGGTGATCGCCCGCAACGCCCTCACGCTGACGCGCCAGCTCAACAACCTGCTCTACCTCCAGGAGGTGCGCTCGTCGCAGATCAAGCGCGTGCCGGTGATGATCTACGACATGGTGCTGCGGCTGGCGCTTGAGCTGCAGCCGCTGGCGCAGGAGGCCGGGGTGACGCTGGAGATGGCGCTGCAGCCGACCCTCAGCCTGCCCGGCGACGCAATGGCGCTGGAGCAGGCCCTCCGCAACCTGATCGACAACGCGATCAAGTTCACCCCGGCCGGCGGGCGCATTCGCGTCTCGCTCGCCGACGAGCCGTCGCGGATCATTCTGCGGGTCGAGGATAGCGGGATTGGCATTCCGGCCGAGGCCCACGAGAAGATCTTCGTGCCGTTCTACCAGGTCGACTCCTCGCTGGCGCGGCCGTACCCCGGCGCCGGCCTGGGCCTGGCGATCGTCAAGCACATCGTCGAGGCGCACGACGGCCACATCACGGTGCGCAGCGCGCAGGGGCGCGGCAGCCGCTTCACGGTCATCCTGCCGCGCTACTGATCCGGCCCGGCCGAGATCCGCAGGATCAGCCCCACGATCAAGAAGTTCATCAGCACCGAGGAGCCGCCGTACGAGATGAACGGCAGCGTGATGCCGGTCAGCGGGATGAGGCGCAGGTTCCCGCCGACGATGATGAACGTCTGCACCGCCAGGATGGTCGTCAGACCGACCGCCATCAGCTGCTCGAAGCCGCGGAAGCGGCCCGGCACGCGCACGGCGATGTGGAAGCCGCGGAAGATCAGCAGCAGGTAGGCGATCAGCACGGCGATCGTGCCGGCCAGGCCCATCTCCTCGCCGATCGCCGTGAAGATGAAGTCGGTGTGCGCCGCCGGCACGACGGTCGGGTAGCCGCGGCCGAGCCCGGCCCCCAGCACGCCGCCGGACGCCAGCGCATAGATCGCCTGGACGATCTGGTAGCCGGTGCCCTGGGCGGTCGCCCACGGGTCGAGCCAGATGCTCACGCGCGTCTTGACGATCGACACGACGTTGAACAGCAGGTACGACCCGGCGCCGAAGGCGGTCAGCCCGGCGACTACGTACCAGCCGCTGTTCGTCGCGACGTAGAGCATCGCCAGGAACACGCTGAACAGCAGCAGCGCCGCGCCCAGGTCGCGCTGGAATACGATCAGGCCCATCGCGATGCCCCACATGCCCACCAGCGGGACCAGGTAGGGCAGCGGCGGCAGCGTCAGCGGGCCGAGCTGGTAGCCCTGCGCGACGACCTCGCGGTGCTCGTTCAGGTACGAGGCCAGGAAGATCACCAGGATGACCTTGAGCAGCTCGGACGGCTGGAAGTAGAAGAAGCCCAGGTTGAACCACGCCCGCACGCCGCTGCCGTTCGGGTCGGAGCCGAACACGAACGTGGCGACGATCAGGCCGACGCCCAGCGACAGCCAGACGTAGCGGTGGTGGTCGAGCCAGTCCATCAGCGAGGTGCGCAGGTAGCGCCGGAACAGCGTGTCCCAGGGCACGAACAGGATGATCGCCAGCACGACCACGCCCATCGTCACCCAGACCGACTGCTTGGCGTCGATGCCGCTGTAGGCCTCGGGCAGGTTGGCCGCCAGGGTCGGCTCAAGGCGCGCCGTGAGCAGCAACCCCAGCCCGGCCAGCAGCGCAACCAGCGGCAGGATCAGCTGGTCGGCGCGCGGCGTGCGCAGGCTCATGCCGATCGAGATGCCCAGGAACAGCAGGAACGGCAGCACCGACGGCCACAGGATATCGGCCACCCCGCGCACCGTCGGGATGAACTCCTGGGTGCCGGTGACGTTGACGACCAGCAGGTAGCCGGCCGCGAAGAACAGCAGCACCGTGATCAGGAGCTGCAGCTCGGTGCCGCGCAGGTTTCGGGGGTAGCGGAGCATAAGCAGTAGTCAGTAGCCAGTAGTCAGTAGTCAGTAGTCAGTAGTCAGACAGGCGGCGGGACTCATTGCTGTGCGCCGGTACCGCATACTGATATCTGACTACTGACGGCTATACGTTAAAGAGGAAGTGACACACATCCCCATCCTTGACGACGTAGGTCTTGCCCTCCATGCGCACGGTGCCGACCTTCTTCGCCTCGGTCATGCCGCCGGCCTTGATCAGGTCGTCGTAGGCGACGATCTCGGCCCGGATGAAGCCGCGCTGGATGTCGGTGTGGATTGTGCCGGCCGCCTCGACCGCGGGCGTGCCGCGGCGGATCGTCCAGGCGCGCACCTCGTCCGGCCCGGCGGTCAGGAAGCTGATCAGCCCGAGCAGGTGGTAGGACGAGGCGATCACCCGGTCGCGGGCCGCCTCGCTGATGCCCAGGTCGTCCATAAACGCGCGCGCGTCGTCGTCGTCGAGCTGGGCCAGCTCGGCCTCGACCTTGCCGCACAGCGCCACGACGTCGCTGTGGCGGTGCTCGTAGGCGACCGCGGGCGCGCTCTTGATCTGCGCCTCGCCGACGTTGAGCACCAGCAGCAGCGGCTTGGCGGTGAGGAACTGGTAGCCGCGCAGGGTGCGCTCCTCCTCGTCGCTCAGCTCGACGTCGCGGATGGGAGTGCCGGACTCCAGGCGCTCCTGCAGCCGGACCAGCAGGTCGCGCTCGGCCAGTCGCAGATCGCGGTCCTTCACGGCCATCTTGCCGATCTCGGCGCTCAGCCGCACCAGCCGCCGCTCGATGATCGCTAGGTCCGAGAAGGCCAGCTCCAGGTCGACCGTCTCGACATCGCGGGCCAGGTTGACCGAGCCCTCCGGGTGGGGCACGGTGTCGTCCTCGAAGGCGCGCACGACGTGCAGCAGCGCGTCGGCGCCGCCGATATAGTTGAGCAGCACGGGAGGCAGGCCGCCGCTCTGGCGCGCGCCGCCGCTGAGCCCGCCCACGTCGACATACTGGACGTCGGCGGGGGTGTTCTTCTTCGGCCGGAACATCTCTGCCAGCACCGCCAGCCGCGGGTCGGGCACCTTCACGGTTGCCACGTTCGGCTCGAGCTGGCCGGAGGCGTAGGCCGTCGTCTCGGCCGTGCCGCGCGTCAGCGCGTTGAAGACGGTTGTCTTGCCGCTGTTCGGGAGCCCGATGATCGCAATCTTCATTCCCACCCTCTAATTTGGAAGGCCGCCGGCCGATCGTCCGGCCGCGGCCGCAATCGCTCGCGTGCGCATCAGCGCGCAGTATAGCGCGCGGGTCGCGTTCGCGCAACAAGAACCGCGCGGCGCCCACCATACATCAGGTCGCCGGCGCGGGGCGCGCGGCCGGCTCGGGCTCCTCCGCCTGCGTGCCCGGCACCCGCACGAGCAGCACCGGCTTTGCCGACACGCGCAGCACATGCTCGGCGACGCTGCCGTAGACCACGCGCTTGAGACCGCTGCGACCGTGCGTCGCCATCACGACCACGTCGATCTGCTCGTCGCCGGCCGCCTGCACGATCGCCTCGGCCACCGGGCCTTCGCGCACCGCCAGCTCGATCGACAGGTCGGTGTTGGCGTAGCTGCGGCGGGTGTACTCCAGGTAGCGCCGCGACGCCTCGGCGCTGCCCTGCCGCGCGTCGCGCACGTGCAGCAGCACCAGCGTCGCCCCGAAGGCGCGGCACATCTCCAGCGCGTGGGGCAGCGCGGTCTGAGCCAGATCCGATCCATCCAGCGGAACCATGATACGCTTGTACATCGGTCGTCTCCTTCTCCGTGCAGTAGGCTCCTATTTCAGCTCGTGGTAGCCGCGCCGGTAGTAGAGCAGCGGCGTGCCCTCGAGCACCTCGGTGTCGACGACCTGGCCGACATAGATGGTGTGGTCGCCGCCGTCGAGGGTGTTGTGCAGCCTGCACTCGATCACCGCCAGCACGCCTTCGAGCACCGGCAGGCCGAGCTGCCCGCTGTGCCAGGCGATGCCCTTGAACTTGTCGTTGCCGCTGACGGCGAACCGGCGCGAGAGGTGCTCCTGCCGCTTCTCCAGGACGTTGACCACGTAGCAGCCGGCGGCGGCGATCGCATCGTGCGTGGGCACGCTCTTGTCGACGCAGATCAGCACCAGCGGCGGCTGGAGCGAGAGCGATGTGAAGGAGCTGACGGTCATTCCATAGAGCTCGCCCTGGCTTGCGGTTGTTACAACCGTCACTCCGCTGGCGAAGTAGCCCATCGCCTGGCGGAAGCGGGACTCGTCGATTGGCATATACCTCTTCCTGGCGGCGCGGCGCCGCTATTCTGTCTCATCTGGTCAACTGCGCGACCTGCGCGCTATCAGCGGCGCTTGGCCGCGCCGCCACACTCGCCCAATTATACTTCGCTTTAGGAGTGGCTGCGCGCCCCCCGTGCCCCCGCGCGCAGGGGCCGGCCGCGGCCCGGGCTTGCGCCCCTGGACCCCAAAAGAAGCCAGCCTCGTCTTTAGCGCTTGGCGTGCATGCCCAGCTGAATCCAGGCGCAGCGGGATGTGCACAGGCCGTGCTTGGAATGGTATGAGGCATGGGCCACGCGCATTGAAATGGAGACGGCCTCATTTGCCGGAGGGGGGCCGGGGGAACCGGCGCGGGCTCCCCCGGGCGGGGGGCCGGGGGAGCCCGCGCCCCGGAGACAAGGAGACAAGGAGACAAGGCGACAAGGTGACTGGGGACGCCACACCCTGGAAAAAAGATGACCAGACGACAGGTCACGCCCTCGGCACGAGCAACAGGCGGGGGGCCGGGGGCGCAGCGCCCCGATGGCACACGCCCGCCCCAGCGGGTATAATACACGGTCTTGCGGAGGCAGGCAGATGCTGCTCAGGAGCTTGGTATGTCTGATTCACAAGCGATCCGGTTCAGCCTGGGGCTGACCTACTGGCCGCGCCGGAAGGCGCTCGGCTGGTGGCGCGCGTTCGACCGCGGCGAGGCTCGCGAGGAGCTGGTCCACGTCGCGTCGCTGGGCTGCGACACCGTGCGCTTTTGCCTACGCTGGGAGGACTTCCAGCCCGGCGCGCGGCGGATAAACGGCACTGCGCTGCGCGCGCTGGAGCATGCGCTCGACGCAGCGCAGGAGTCCGGGCTTGGCGTCGTCGCCTCGCTGTTTCCGGTGGCGATCGGGGGGGCGCTCCAAGTCCCCGGCTGGGCCAACGGCGTCGATGTGCTCGACGAGCTGCGCAGCGCCGCCCGGCTGGTCGGTCCCACGATCGTGTTGCGCCCGAACAGCGGCCCGCTGCTGCTCTATGACGACAGCTACCACACCAACCAGACCCGCGACCTGTTTCACACGACGCCCATGCTGGACGCGCAGCGCTACTTCATCCGCGAGGTCGTCGGCTATTTCCGGTCGCACCCCGCGCTGAAAACCTGGCAGCTCGGCGAAGGGCTGGAGCGAATCCATAAGCCCGGCTCAGCTCAGGCTGTCGCCGAGTGGTTCGCGGCGATGGGTGAGGCGCTGCGCGAGCAGGGCGCCCAGGCGCCGCTGCTGGGCGTCGCCTCGGCGCGAGGGTTGACGATCAGCGCAGGCCCGCGCCCAGCGGATATTGCGGAGCATTGCGACCTGACGGGCGTCGCGGCCGACCCGCCGGAGCGGCCTGAGCGGGGGCGGCCCGCCCACGCGGCGTATGTCGCCTACATGCACGCGCTGACAGCGGCGCTGGCCGGGCGGCCGGCGATCGTCACCAGCCTGGGCCTGCCAACCGCGCCAAGCGGGCAATCCGGCTGGATCGACGACAGCGCCTACGGGCGGCCGCTGCACGCATACCGCGCTGAGCCCGAGGAGCAGGCGGCCTTTATTGAGGAGGCGCTCGACCGGCTGCGTAGCGCAGGGGCACGCGGCGCCTGGCTAGCCGCCTACGCCGACTACCCGCAGCCGCTGTGGCAGAGGCCGCCGCTCGACCGGGCGATCCGCGAGCGCACGCTTGGGGTCGTGGACGCCGACGGCCGCGAGAAGGCCGCCGCCGGCGCGCTGCGGCGCTTCGCGGCGAGCCGGCCCACAGTTGTCGACGTCGCGCCGCCGATTGCGGTTGACCCGGAGCGGTACTGGCGCGATCCGAAACGGTCGTTCGAGGAGCTGTGGCGCGAGTTCGTGGCAGAGTGATCTGCCCGCCCCGGCGTGGCGACTCGCCGGCTCGATGAGGGCCGGCAGCCTACTGATTTCCGCCGCGCGAGATCGGCTATAATGGGCAGCCAGTATTAGCCAGGAGGGCGCTGCATGCCACACGTTCACATCTCTCCGCATCCGCTGGTGCAGCACAAGCTGACGCTGCTGCGCCGCACGATCACCGAGCCGAAGAAGTTCCGCGAGCTGGTGCGCGAGCTCACCCAGTTTCTGATCTACGAGGCGACGCTCGACCTGCCGCTCAGCGCGGTGGAGATCGAGACGCCGCTCGCCCGGCTGGTCGGCCAGGAGATCGGCGCCCAGATCGGGCTAGTGCCGATCCTGCGCGCCGGGCTCGGCATGGTCGACCCGATCCTCGACCTGATCCCGACCGCGCACGTCTGGCACCTCGGCCTCTACCGCGACCACGCCACCCTGGAGCCGGTGACCTACTACAACAAGCTGCCGCCCGAGGTGGATGTCGACCTGTGCATGGTGCTCGACCCGATGCTGGCGACCGGCGGCTCGGCGATCGCCTCGGTCGATATCCTGAAGCGCTGGGGCGCCAAGCAGATTATCTTTCTTGGGCTGATCGCCGCGCCGGAGGGCGTCGCCGCGCTCACGAGCGCCCACGCCGACGTGCCGATCTACCTGGCCGCCGTCGACGAGCGCCTGAACGATAAGGGCTACATCGTCCCCGGCCTCGGCGACGCGGGCGACCGGCAGTTCGGCACCGGGTAGCGTGACAAGGTGACAAGGTGACAAGGTGACCGGGTGACCGTGGGGCTTGGGGCGCGAGGGAGACAAGGAGACAAGGAGACCCGGGTGCCTTGAACCTGGCGCTTGGTCGTTGGTCGTTGGTCCTTGGTCCTTGGTCTATCATCCTTGGTCCATCGTCCTTGGTCCATCGTCCATCGCCCATCGCCCGCCCGCTCTGAACGATAGATATA
This sequence comes from Candidatus Ribeiella danica, assembly GCA_016717335.1. Taxonomy (GTDB): domain Bacteria; phylum Chloroflexota; class Chloroflexia; order Chloroflexales; family Roseiflexaceae; genus Ribeiella; species Ribeiella danica. The sequence goes on along the minus strand of JADKFS010000001.1, from coordinate 1,362,380 downwards.
ATGAACCTGATCAATGCCACGCTCCTCATCGGAACCTTCCTCGTCGCCCTCGCAGCCACCGCCCTGCTGGTGCCGCCGGTGATGCGGCTGTGCGCGCGGCGCGGCTGGGTGGCGCACCCCGGCGGCCGGCGGCTGCACGCCCGCCCGACGCCGAACGTCGGCGGGATCGCGATCTACGGCGGGTTTGTCGCCGCGCTGCTGCTCACGCTGGCGCTCGACCCGCTGATCCGGCGCTCGGGGTTCGAGCTGCTGCGGCTGGGGCTGCTGCTGGCCGGCGGCACGCTGGTCTTCCTGGTGATGTGGATCGACGACGTGGTCGAGCTGCCGCCGCTGCCCAAGTTCATCGCCCAAGCGCTGGCCGGCCTGATCGCGGTCGGGCCGTTTCTGTGGGACCACACGCTCTACCAGCCCGGCGACCAGGCCCGCGGCATCATCCTCACGGCGTTCAACTTCCCGTTCGTCGAGCAGGTCAACCTGTACCAGGTCAGCCCGTGGCTGGCGATCGCCGCGACGGTCTTCTGGATCGGTTGGATGACCAACACGATCAACTGGTCGGACGGGATCGACGGGCTGGCGGCGGGCGTCTCGCTGATCGCGGCGCTGGCGCTGGCGCTCAACGCGCTGCGGCAGGACCCGCCGCAGCTGTCGATCGCGCTGCTGCCGCTGGCGCTGGCGGGCGCCTGCGCCGGCTTCCTGCTGTTCAACTTCCCGCCGGCGCGGATCTTCATGGGTGACAGCGGCGCGGAGTTCCTGGGCTACGTGCTGGGCGTCAGCGCGATCATCGGCGGGGCCAAGCTGGCGACAGTGCTGCTGGTGCTCGGCGTGCCGATCCTCGACGTGGCCTGGCTGATCGTCTCGCGCGCCCTGGCCGGCCGCTCGCCCTCGCAGGGCGGGCGCGACCACCTGCACCTGCGCCTGCGCGACCTGGGCTTCTCGACGCGCCAGATCGTGCTGTTCTACTACGGGCTGAGCGCCAGCTTCGGCGTGCTCGGCATCTACGGCGGCGACCGGCGCGCCAAGCTGGTCGCGCTCGGGCTGCTGGCGCTGATCGTCGCGATCGTGCTGGTCTATGTGTCGCGGCGCGCCCAGCCCGCCACGCGCTAGCGTACTGGCAGAAACATTCCGGATCGATCCGATCAGCTCAAATACGCGCGCTCGGAAGCTTCACCACGAAGACTCGAAGGCACGAAGGCCAGATGAAGACCTTCCAAACCTTGGAGTCTTCGTGCGTTCGTGGCTATTTGAAACGTATTGAGGCTAGTACGCGATCGATGCCGGCTCCTCGGCCACGCGGATTCGCACGCGCACCGTGAGCGTCTCGCGCGCGCCGCCCTGATAGATACCGCGGATCGGCGCGGCGTCGGCGTAGTCGCGGCCGACCGCGACGCGCACGTAGTGCTCGCCGGTCGCGCTGTTGTGGGTCGGGTCGAGCCCGAGCCAGCCGCGGCCCGCCAGGAAGACCTCGGCCCAGGCGTGGCTGGCCAGGATCTGGTCGGGGGGTAGGGCCGGGTCGTAGAGGTAGCCGCTGACGTAGCGCGCCGGCCGGCCCAGGCTGCGGCACAGCGCGATCATCAGGTGCGCGAAGTCCTGGCAGACGCCGCGACGGCCCTCCAGCACGGCCTCGGCGGTAGTCGAGATATCGGTGCTGCCGGCCTCGTAGGCGCAGCTAGTGTAGATCGCGTCCATGAGCGCGCGCGCGGACGCCTCTTCGTCGCCCGCCGGCGCGTGCGCCCGCGCGAACGCCAGCAGCTCGCCGGTGAGCGGCACGTACTGGCTGGCGGCGGCGAAGCTGTGCCGCTGGATCGGGGAGAGCTCCGGCGCGTCGACCAGCGCCGTCGAGCTGGTCTCGACCACGCTCGTGGCCGTGACGACCAGCCGGCGATGCGGCTGCAGCACGCTGTAGCAGTGCAGCGCGTTGCCGAAGCGGTCGGCCAGCGCGTCGAACGGGGCCGGCGGGTCGAGCGTCAGCCGGAAGCTTGCCACCCGCTGGCCGGCCTCCTCGCGCGGGCGCAGCCGCGCCTCGCACACAGCCTCGCGCACCGGCTCGTCGTACCTGAAGGTTGTCTCGTGCTCGATCTGCAGTCGCATAGAGTAGCCAGTAGTCGGTAGCCAGGCCCCAATGAGCAAGAGCTGGGCCGTAGATCCGAAGTTCCCAAGGCCCCGAGAGGGACGATGACGGGAGACGAAAGACGATGGACGATGGACGATGGACGATGGACCAAAGACCAAGGACCAAGGACCAAGGACCAAGGACCAAAGACCAAGTGCCAGCTTCAAGTCACCCGGTCTCCTTGTCTCCTTGTCTCCTTGTCTCCTTGTCTCCTTGTCTCCTTGTCGCCTTGTCGCCTTGTCGCCTTGTCGCCTTGTCGCCTTGTCGCCTTGTCGCCTTGTCGCCTTGTCGCCTTGTCACTGCTGCTGCTGAATCTGCCGGTAGCGGTCGCGCGGCGGGTCGCCAGGCGGCAGCGCGGACGGGATGAAGTAGCTCTGGGCGATCGAGTCGCCGATGCTGTTGAGCTTGTGCTGCATATCGTCCAGGTAGACGTGCAGGTCGGCCAGGGCCTCGCGGATGTCCAGGTAGGTCAGCTCGGCGCACAGCCGTCCCAGCAGCCGCTCGGCCGGGTTGACCGGTCGCTCGAGCGGGCTGCCGGAGATGTGCGTCAGCGCGACGCGGGTCTGCTCGAGGCAGAACGCCACGCTGCGCGGGAAGGTCTGGTCGAGCAGCAGGAAGTCGACCACGCGCCAGGCCTGCAGCTGCGAGTGCGAGCGGCGGTACGGCTCGAACGCGCTGCACGACTTGAGCAGGGCGATCCACTGCAGGCTCGCCAGCGGCGCGCCCTCGCTACCGCTCTTGGCGGCCAGCGCGGTGTACTTGACGTCGAGGATGCGCCCGGTCTTGTCGGCGCGCTCCAGGAACTTGCCGGCCTGGATGAACTCCCAGCCCTCGCCGTGGGCCATCGTCGAGTCGGTCACGCCCTGGAACAGGTGCGAGCCATTGCGGATCTGGCTGAAGAACTCGTAGGGGTTGCGGATGATCGCGTCCACATCTGCGCCCGAGACGATATGGTAGAGCCGGTTGATCTCCTCCCACATCTCGCGGCTGATCTGCTCGCGCACGGCGCGGGCGTTCTCGCGCGCGCGGCCGACGCACGACAGGATGGCGTTGGGGTTCTCGGGGTTGCGCGTCAGGAAGGCCGTCACGCTCGCGGCGTCGAAGCGGTCGAAGAACGAGCGGAACAGCGCGTGATCGCCCGTGATCGCGATCACCGGCTCCCACGCCAGCTCCTGGCTCACCGACGGCGCGTCGAGCGAGGCCTGGAAGTTGACCGCAATGATCCGCGCCACGTCCTCGGCCCGCTCGAGGTAGCGCGACATCCAGAACAGCGATTCGGCGACACGACTGAGCATAGTTTTAAATTTTAAGTTTTGAGTTCTGAGTTTTGAGTTGCGCTGATGATAACTCAAAACTCAGAACTCAAAACTCATACTTTATTCGTCCAGCACCCAAGTATCCTTGCTGCCCCCGCCCTGCGACGAGTTGACCACCAGCGAGCCCTTGCGCAGCGCGACGCGCGTCAGGCCGCCGGGCACGATCGTGATCTCGCCGCCGCTGAGAATGTACGGCCGGAAGTCGACGTGCCGGCCCTCGAAGTGGCCGTCCACGAAGGTGGGGTGGCGGCTGAGCGCCAGGGTCGGCTGGGCGATGAAGTTGCGCGGGTTGGCGCGAATCTTCTCCGCGAAGTCGGCCCGCTCGGCCGCGGCGGCGTGCGGCCCGACCAGCATGCCGTAGCCGCCCGACTCGTTGACCGACTTGACCACCAGCTGGTCCAGGCGCTCCAGAATATACATTCGGTCCGACGGATCGTCGGCGCGGTAGGTCGGCACATTGTCGAGCAGCGGCTCTTCGGACAGGTAGAAGCGGATCATCGCCGGGACGAACGGGTAGATCGCCTTGTCGTCGGCCACGCCGGTGCCGACGGCGTTGGCGAGCGTCACCCGGCCGGCGCGGTAGGCGTTGAACAGCCCGGCGCAGCCGAGCATCGACTCGTTGCGAAACGCCAGCGGGTCAAGAAAGGTGTCGTCGATCCGCCGGTAGATCACGTCGACCTGCTGGAGGCCGCGGGTCGTGCGCATGAAGATGCGGTTGTCGTAGGCCACCAGGTCGCGCCCCTCGACCAGCTCGATGCCCATCTGGCGCGCCAGGAACGAGTGCTCGAAGTAGGCCGAGTTGTAGATGCCGGGCGTCAGCAGCGCCACCGTCGGCGAATCAACCCCGCGCGGCGCGACCGCGCGCAGCGTCTCCAGCAGCGCCTGCGGGTAGTGCTCGACCGGCAGCACGCCGGAGCGCTCGAACAGACGCGGGAAGGTGCGCTTCATCGCGGCGCGATTCTCGAGCACATACGAGACCCCCGAGGGGCTGCGGCCGTTGTCCTCAAGCACCAGGTAGCGCCCGCGCTCGTCGCGCACCAGGTCGGTGCCGGTGATGTGGATGTACACGCCGCCGGGCGGGTCGACGCCGACCATCAGGTCGCAGAAGCCCTGCGAGCCGAGCACCAGGTCGGCGGGGATGATGCCCTCGCGCAGGATCTGCTGGTCGTGGTAGACATCGTGGAGGAACAGGTTCAGCGCGGTGATGCGCTGGCGCAGGCCGCGGTCGAGCACCTGCCACTCGCCGTGCGGGATGATCCGCGGTACCAGGTCGAACGGAAAGATCCGCTCGATGCCCTCGTGCGCGCTGTAGACGGTGAAGGTGATGCCCTGGTACAGGAACGCGATGTCGGCCAGCCGCAGGCGGTTGTCGTAGTCGTCGCGCGAGAGCTCGCGCAGCCGCTCGTGCAGCCGCCGGTAGTGCGGCCGCGGGTGCCCGGGCACCTCGAACATCTCGTCGAAGAAACCGCCGGTGCTGTAGCCGTCGAACAGGTTGGCCATCTGCCTCCCCTATGCCAGGTCGAGCTGCCGTTCCGGGAAGGCATCGTCGCCGCCGAGCGTATCTTCGCGCGTTGTGGTGCGCGGCGATTATACTCGAAGGGGGGCGAGGTGACAAGGCGACCGAGTCGTTGGCGCGTTAGAACGTTCGAACGTTCTAACGCGCCAACGTGCCAACCGGCTATCGCCGCTCGTACCGCCCCATGAGCTGGGCCTGGCCGATCACGTGGCCGCGGATGGCCGCCTCGACCTGCTGGCGAGCCGCCTCGGCGGGCAGGTTGAGCGTGGCGATATCGAGCGCGGAGAGCGTGAAGACGTAGCGGTGCGGGCCCCCGCGCGGCGGGCAGGGGCCGCCGTAGCCAATCTTGGAGAAATCGTTCATGCCGGGCGTGCCGAGCGCGCCGACGTTCGCGAGCCCCTCGGGCAGCTCGCGCTGCGCGCCGGGGATGTCGTAGAGCATCCAGTGCGTGAAGGTCCCGCGCGGCGCGTCGGGGTCGTCGACGATCAGCACGAAGCTCTGGGCCGCCGGCGGGCCATCCCAGCGCAGCGGCGGGGAAGTGCTCTCGCCGTCGCAGGTGTGCCTGGCCGGGATCGCCGCGCCCTGGTCGAACGCCGGGCTGGTGAGCGTAAATGTCACTGCTGTCCCTCCTGGTTGCGCTTGGGGCTCAGGCGTCGCTCCGCCGCAGCCCCGCAGCAGGGCGGCCACGAGGGGCAACGCGACTGTGTAGCGCCAGACGCTCATTGCAATTGTCCTCCCGATGAGCAGCAACATCGGTGCCGCGCCCAGGAGTCAGAAGCCGGCATAATTCAATCGAGCTTGACCGTTCATTGCCCCACAGGCGTAGGGGCGCGATATATCGCGCCCGTACAGTGGCACGTCGAAATCCCGAGCATTGAACCATGCGGCATAATTCAATCGCGCTTGACCGTTGATTGTCCCCAGGCGTAGGGGCGCGCCAGAGCGCGCCCGTACAGTGGCACGTCGAAATCCCTAGATCTGACTTCTGACTTCTGACTTCTGACTACTCGACATCGCCCACCCGCGCCGCCACGAACTTGAGGTAGCGCCCCTCCGGAAAGTGCGCCGGCACCGGGTGGTCGAGCGGCTGGCCGGCCTCGTGGACGATCTGCAGCCGCCGGCCGGCCAGGGCTCCGGCCGCGGCGAGCATCTGCTTGAACTCCTCCGGGCCGACCTGGCTGGTGCAGCTCGCGCTCGCCAGCAGCCCGCCCGGCGCGACGCAGCGCAGCGCCAGGGCGTTGAGCCGGGTGTAGGCCCGCAGCGCGGCGTAGCGGTTCTGGCGGCTCTTCGCGAAGCTGGGCGGGTCGAGGATCACCAGGTCGAAGCGGCGGCCCTCGCCGGCATAGCGCTCGAGCAGCTCGAAGCAGTCGCCGGTCACGAACTCATGGCGCGCCGCGTCGAGCCCGTTCAGCGCGACGTTGGCGGCCGCCGCCGCGGCCAGGCCCTTGCCGATGTCGGCGCTGACGACCGCGCCCGCGCCGCCGCGCAGCGCGTAGAGCGAGAACGCCCCGGTGTAGGCGAAGCAGTTCAGCACCGAGCGCCCGCCGCTGACGCCCTCCACGTAGCGGCGGTTCTCGCGCTGGTCGAGGAACAGGCCGGTCTTCTGGCCGATCTGCAGGTCGACATACAGCTGCACGCCGTGCTCGCGCACGACCAGGCTCTTCGGCGGCGCGGCGCCCCAGAGTGCCGACCAACGACCAACGACGAAGGACGAATGAGAATCTGCCTCGTTGGTCGTCGGTCGTTGGTCGTTGGTCGCCTCATCCTCGTCCGCATCTCGGCGCCTGAGCACCACCCCGCGCAGGGTCGGGTCAACCTGGTTCAGCGCCGCCACCAGCCAGTCGATCAGCTCGCCCGCGCCGTCCATATACGTCTGGACGACGGCGAAGTCGCCGTAGCGGTCGACCGTCAGGCCAGGCAGGCCGTCGCCCTCGCCGAACAGCCAGCGGTAGGCCGTGCAGCCGGCCGCGCGCAGCGGCGCCCGCAGATCCCAGGCCGCCCGCACGCGCTCGCGCAGCCAGCGCGCGTCGGGCTGCTGGCGCTCGGAGAAGATCCGCAGCGCGATCGGCCGCTCGGCATCCCATAGCCCGTAGCCGGACCAGCCGCCGCAGCGCGCGCGCACCCACGCCCCCGAGGGCAGGCGCAGCGCCGGCGGCACGTGGTTGCGGTAGACCCACGGGTGGCCCTGGGCCAGCCGCTCTTTGAGGTGGCCGGGTAGCTGGATCTCGATCGGCTTTGGCATCGGGCTCTCGTCCTCGCCGGCTGTCTCTGGCGGCCCGGCGCCGCGCGCAGGCTTTGCGCCAGGTGATTGTAGCGCACAGCGCGCGGCGCGGCAAGGCTTCCTGCAACTCCCTCAGGGCTCGTGCAAAGTCGGCCCTCACCCCCCTCGCCCCCCTCGCCGGCATGGGAGGGGGGATTCTTATCGGCGTCGTGGTGTGGTCGCCGGGCGCCCCTGGGCGTGACCGCATCACGACGCCAGATCTATTCCCTCCCCGAGCAGGGGATGGGGCAAGGGGGAGGGGTCAAAGGCGTTACATTAGCCCTGGTTGCGCGTTACTGGTATTTGACAGCGATTGTGAAGCTGTGTATAATCTTTCGAGTGTGCGTGCGATCCCCGATAGCTCAACGGTAGAGCGGCTGACTGTTAATCAGTAGGTTCGAGGTTCGAATCCTCGTCGGGGAGCCAATTCTCAGATACACCCACAACGGTGTGGGAGCAACAAAAATTGCCCAGCCGGAGACTGCCGCGTATCATAAGCGACAGACAGGCAAGGCAACACAGAAGGTTGTTAAGGTGCGAGCCAAGACAACCGGCAAGAACGGCCTCGTAGCGAAGTTTCTCAGGCTGACGCTGCGAGGCCGTAGCTATTCCCCTCGTAATTCCCTTGATGGACTTCAGAAAACCGAAATCTATCCGGACGGCACCCCGATCTATCACACGTCTTGCCAAAGCAATATCGGCCGGGCGCTCACGCGTCCGCTCGCGCTCGATCGTGGGGAGGGCGGGCCACACCAACGGTATATGTTTCCGCGCGAGGCGCTTCGCGCACACGCCGGCGCTGCTGATCAGCGGGAACGCCGCCGGCCCAAGCCTCGCGGGGCCGGGGCAGATCGGCGACGCGCTGTTTCTCGCCAAGCCGTTCAACCTCGACCAGCTGCTGCCGCGATCGAGGCGCTGGCGCAGGGGGCCTAGCGGTGAGTCGTCGAACAGCGTGGCGCGTGCTGTGCGCTGGCCAGCGCGGGGCAATGTCTATGGGTGGTCGTGGCGGTCAGGCGTACAGCTGATTCGGGGCCTAGCTGGTAACGTCTGCTACGCTCAACGTGGTTGTCGGCTCATCTCCTTGCCTCCTCAGCGCCGCCGGCGGATTGTCGTTCCGCCGGCGGTTGCTGTTGGGCGCCTTCTGCATATGACTGCGCTGTACCGCGCATACAGCGCCGATCGTCAGATCCGACTGTCGATTTTCGTCTCCGCCGAACGACTATCTTGTGTACAGCAACAAAGCAGGGCGAATTGGCGGATAGCATTATCTTGTAAGGAGGTCTGCCATGTCATTCCAAAGCTACCTGAACAACATCAAGGCCAAGACCGGCAACGGCCCTGAAGATTTTCGCAGGCTGGCTGCCGAGAAAGGCTTTACCGATGGACAGAACATCAAGCCGGGCGTCAAAGCGGGCGACATCGTCGCCTGGCTCAAGCAGGATTTTGACCTTGGGCACGGACACGCCATGGCGATCTATGCGCTGCTCAAGGGTGGCAAATCTGAAGACAGTGAGTAGCGTTGCTCGCTCGATGCTCAGATATCCGCGTAGATTTCAAGCACATTGCCTTCCGGATCTTTGAAGAACACTGTCTTGTGTCCGTACTCCTTGCTGATTGGCGGTTCCAGGATCTCGACCGCGTGTGCGCACAACTCCTTGTAACAGGTGTCTACTTCGGCGGGGGTGACCCGAAATGCCAATTGGACTGCGGCCGAGTAAGGCTGAAAGCTTGGCCCATCGTAGGGACGGTCATGGTGCCGCAGTGCAAGCAGCACCGACCCGACCCGCATTTCGATCCAACTGCCCCAATCACGATAGATTGGGAACCCCATGATCTCGTGATAGAACTGTTTCATCTTGATCAGTGCGGTACAAGTCCAATTCTGAATTATGCGACAACGCCTGGTGTGTTGCGCGCACGATTTTGCCGCGCTCTCCTGCGCCCGCGCGACCGAGGAAAGCCGTTCCGCTCCATAGCTTTTACGGATGGCATGCGCGGAATAAGGCAGATTGCCGGCGCTGCTTTTCGGGCCGCTTATTTAAGGTGCCTATTCTGCTCAATAATTGCCACAGCCCGTGCAATTCCATCCTCGGCGCGAATACGCTCCCCGAGACGGGCTGCGTTCTCCCGGATCGCCGTGTCAGACACAGCGCGCTGAATTGCGTCAGCTAAATGCTCGACTGTGAGACGTTGGCGCGGAATGGGCTTCGGGCCAACCCCCAACTCATACACCCGGTGTCCCCAAAACGGCTGGTCGCCAAAAAATGGCGTGATAATGGATGGGATTCCAGCGCGTAGTCCTGCGCCCGTTGTTCCCGCGCCGCCGTGATGCACAACCGTAGCCATTTTTGGAAAGAGCCAGCTATGTGGAATTGAGCCAACCATACACACGGTCTCCGGAACATGCTCTTTCTTTAGCCCGCCCCAGCCCGATGATAACACCGCGCGCTGCCCTGCGCGCGCCAACGCTTTCAAAACCAAATCTGCGGTCTCTTCTGGTTTACGGCTGAGCATACTGCCAAAGCCAACATAGACTGGCGGCGGCCCAGCCTGGAGGAACTGTACCAAGTCACTCGGTGGCTCCCACCCAGGAGGTGGCTCCAAAAACCAGTATCCCGTGACATGAATGTACTCCGGCCAATCGGCAGGAGGTGGGATCACGTGCTGACTATACCCATAGATCATCGGTTGTGATTCCTGTCGCAGGGACGCAAATGGCCCCCAGAATGGGGCCGGTGTCATCTTCAAAACCTGGGCACGAGCTTTGTTGTCGGCGGCGCGTAACATCTGCCACATCATTTGCTGTGCAAAGCGATGCGACAAGCTATTAGCCCATCTGGTTAGCCGTGTTTGCGGCAGCTGCGGCGTCAGGACACTGGGAAATTCGCTTGTCGGCGTAAATGGCATTAAGTGAGCCTGAAGGAATGGGATACTCAGCTTTTCCGCGAGCGCTAATCCATTAGAGAGCCCGGCGAAGCCGGCAAGTATCAAGTCAGAACCCTGACAGGCCACCAGCCCCTGTGTGGCTGATTGAAGGGCAAGCTGTTGCGCGCCTTTTCCTGTAACCGCCAGAATTTTCAGGATATTGCCTTGCTCGACGATATCCTGAATCTGGCTTTGCGCCATTGTTTTCACCCCACCGCCCATGTCAAAGAATTCCAAGCCATAGGCTGTTATCAGGTCTTGGTAATCCTGAGGAGCGAGGACTCGAACCGTATGCCCGGCTTCCTTTAATCCCTTTCCTAACGCCACATAGGGCTGAACATCACCGCGACTACCTCCCGCGATTATCGTTATTTGCATAACAGCTGACTTCCTTGGCTATAGAAACAGAGGCATGAATCCGCCGAACGTCTGAATTAAGCCGCGCCGCGAAGCGACGTCGGCTTGAAGTGTTATGCATCGCGTACGTGCCAACGAGTGGCTCGCCACACTGATCCTGCCAACTAGGGGTGTGTGGGCACCCCCACCTGGGGAGGCTTGGAGGGGCGATCCCCAGCAACATCACTGTGGTTGACCACTACGAGAACACGTAGAGACAAGACGTGACGTTTCGAACGACGTTTCCGTTGAACTGAATGTCGGCTATTGCCATCAGTTCGTCCAGCAGTTTCGCTCGTGAGTCGGCATCAAGCCGTTGGATGTGCGAGAAGCTTTCGTAGAGTCTCCCAACCTCGACAGTAGTAAGCACGAGCGACCACCGGGACTCAAGATAGTCGGTCGTTTTGAATCCGGCCGCTTCGGCCTCTGCTTGCCTCGCCCCGCGGTCGAGCGCGAATGGCACTGTGTCAGGTTTTTCGGATGGGCCAACTGCCAAGGGCGCAAGCAGGCTATGCGTCGCGTCGTGAAACAGATCTTCTTTATCCAGGTCGCCCAACACATTCCAGAAAAGCGCCACGAATCCATCGGGCCTGAGCAGGCGCTTGATCTTGCGCAGGCCCGAAGTCGGTTCGATCCAGTGGAATGCCGTCGCAGCGGCTATCAGGTCGAACTGATTGTCGGACAGTATGACATCCTCAAAACTGTCGTGTACGACACGACAGTCTGCAGGTGAAGCGTTGGCCGCCGCGCCAAGCATAGCGGCGAAACGCGCATCCGGCTCAACGATTGTTAACGGGTTGGCGCCATATTCCAGCAGGCGCCGCGTAGCCTTACCGGTTCCCGCACCGATCTCCAGGGTTGGAGTACCATCGACGAGCGCTCCACACTCCCGAAGGTGATCAAATATCCACAAGGGATAGTCGGGCCGAGCGTCCTCATAGCCCTGAGGATTCAAGCCAAAGAGTCGTCGGCCTTCGTTCAGCTTTATTTGCTCAGGCATCGCAACGATCCAATTCCTTTCGGCAGATTCAGTTCAGCAGCAACGTGCGCCATGAGAGCCGTGCCTGTCACTCCCTGAGATGCATAACTACAAGTAGGCACAGTAGCTCGTCCACTCTGATCGCCTGGTAGCTTTGGCGAGCCGATTCGCTCAATGCGACGAATCGCCTGAAAGGCAATCTGATTCGTCGCATACACCGCAGTAGTATAACTGCCAGCACTCTTCAAACAAGCAAGATCGATCTCGTTAGTGGCGGCGCTCAGCACGATTCGCCCCCCAGCAAGGTGGCACCGTCCGAAAGCGCCCAATGGACGAAACGCAGCACATCTGGCACGGTCGCAGGATCAAGCGTCCGGTCGGTGCGCCACATCTGTGACCGCTCGACCAAGGAAGGCCAGGGCTCAGGGAGGGTTGCGGCCGCCCAGGCGACAGCGCGAGATTTGCTCGCCAGCTTGCTGCATGCCACGGTATACAAGGCGCGGCACATCGTCTCGACCACGTACGCTTTATGGCTGCAGGGTAGCAGAAAATCGGGAGCGTCGGGCTGGTCAGCCCAATCAGCCCAATCACGCAGGCGGCTACGCGCGGCCAGGCGCAGATCCTCTGGCCCAATCGGGTCGATCAGGGTGTGTGGCGCCGGACCAAAGAGCGTCACACCAGATTCGCGGACGGTCCAGCGCTCGAAGACCCAGTTATCCCGATGCTCGCTCCAGGCCAGGGCTTCACCCTGCCCAAGCGTGGGGTGACGCTGGCCGGGTGCGAAGTGCTTGAGCGCGGCACGGTCAATGTAGGCGATCTCCAGGCGGGTGGCGTAGGGGCTCGGCGATGCCGCAAGGTCTGCGTGCGTGGCCGCAAGCGCAGTGAACTCCGCAGCGGTAACGGGCCACTCGGTCACAGCAAGAACATCGATGTCGCTGGTGGCCGGGATAAAGTCGCCTAACGCAAGTGAGCCGCGCAGGTACACACCGACGAGATCTGGTCCGAGCGTATTGTGAATGCCGGCGAGCAAAGCATCCAGCAGTGCAGTTACGTCTAGCGGAAGGGGCATGTCGTGTCCCGATCTACTTTATCAACGATCTGAATAGAGGGTTGTGTTGTGCAATGGTGCGGCTCATGGATGAGGTAGAGGAAAGTGATCGCCTATAGCTATGAGCAAAACTATTGAGCCACTATGCACGAACGAGATGCCGTTGTGATGCCATCCGTCGTACTGCCGGCTGGCTTCTGCCGACTGCCCACTACTATAATATCACACGGCAGTACTAAGCGACGTTCCATACGCCCAATGTTGAGGATGCGCTGCGCGACGCGGCGCACGACACCTGCATGGTGCTCTGGCGGGGGCGGACGCGCGCCGGTCGCCGAGCAGCTCTGGCGAGCCTCCTGCGCGGCCCAGGCGCGCTACGACGACGACCTGTCGCTCTGCCGTACGACGCCTGTAGGCGCACAGTAGGAGCGATGTGCGAGTCGGGTAGGGCGCCGCGCGTATCCTGTGGGCATCGCAGTGAGCGATGAACGCCACCATCAGCAAGGAGACGACGATGCGAACGCTGTACAAGACTCTGATTATGCTCGGGCTGGCCGCCGCCGTGGCTTTGGGTGTGGTGTGGGGAGGCAGCCCGATCGCCAGGCAGCAGTCGCCCAGCGCGACCGAGCAGTATATCCAGAAGCCGGGGCACGGCGCCGTGGCCTTCGCCGATGTTGACACCAACATCCAAAAGCCCGGGCACTAATCCGCGCCGCGAATCGGGCGCGTGCTTCGCCGGGCCGATCGTTTGCCCGCCGCTACGTCGTATGGCTCGATGCGCGCACAGATCTGTGTGTATGCCCATCGTTCGCCACAGGAGCAAGCCGATGTCGAGGATCTATGCCCAAAAGATGACCGCCGAAATGGACGGCGACTTTGTCGTATTTCTGATCGGGATGCGGATCAACAAGCCGTGGAAGATCCATAAATGGCTGCCGGTCTTCCTGGCCATGCCGCGCATGTTGAAGGAGCTGGCGGCGCATCCCGAGGCAGGCTATCTTGGCCATATCATGTCGCCTGGGGTGATCGTGCAGTACTGGCGCTCCTTTGAGCACCTCGAAGCCTACGCTCGCAACCACGACCACGCGCATTGGCCGGCGTGGGTCGCCTTCAACAAACAGGTGCGGGTGAGCAGCGGTGATGTCGGGATCTGGCATGAGACCTACCGCGTCGCGCCAGGGCAGTATGAGGCGATCTATGGGAGTATGCCCGCCTTTGGCCTGGGCCAAGTCGGGCGCCTCGTGCCGGCGCACGGCCAGCGGGACACCGCGCGCGGTCGCCTGGCCGGCACTAGCGACCGCACCGGTGGCGCCGACGAGCTGACGCCACAGGGAGCAGCGGCGGCCGGGCGATGACCGCATCAGCGCAGGGCGTCCCCGTCGCCCGCAGCCGTGCTCGCCGTACTGAATTTGGCGGTTGGGTGTCCCACCTTGGGGAGGTCTGGAGGGGCCATCGGCCCCTCCAGACCTGCCCGTCAAAATCACTCCCTCTGAGCCTTCTATGTGCTCTGTGGCGCAACTATTCTGCACCTTGCTGTAGGTGGGGAGGCGGGCGCAGCGCCCCGGAGCAAACGTCCATGCAAGCGCACGTGGAACGCGCTATAATAGGCTACCGAATCAAACTCATCCCAAAAGAAGGAGCAGCTCGCGCATGGGCGACCCCTCGACAGCGGCGAAACGATCCGGGGCCTGGGGCGCGCTCGCCGGGGCCGTCGGCAGCCTCTGCTGCATTGGGCCGAGCGCGGCGGTGCTGCTGGGGCTCGGCTCCTCGTCGGCGCTGGCGGGCCTGACGTTCGACCGGGGCGTCGCGCTGGCGGGCGGGGCCGCGCTGCTGCTGGCGGGGACCGCGCTGGCGCTGCGGCGGGCCAGCTCCTGCGGCCTGCGCGGCATAGCGCGCTGGCGCCAGCCGGCCCTGCTGCTGGCCACCTTCGCGCTGGCCTACGGGCTGCTCGGGCTGCTGCTGCCCGCGCTGGCGGCGCGCCAGGTCGACACGGCGATCCCCCCCGCCGGCCAGGCGCCCGTCGCCGCGAGCGCCGCGCCACAGCGGCGCGCCACGATTCTCGTCGAGAAGATGGTCTGCCCGCCCTGCGCCGCGACCGTCCGCGGCACGCTGCGGCGCAACTCGGCCGTGCGCGGCTTCACGGCCGAGACCGGCAACGAGCAGGTGACGATCGCCTACGACGGCGGCCAGACCAATGCGGCGGCGCTGATAGCGGTCTTCCCCAGGCGCTACGGCGTCACGCTGGTGAGCGACGTCGCGCTGCCCTAAAGCCAGTGCCTTCCACAGAACCACGAAGGCACGAATTTCCCCAGATGTAGCGCTTGATATTCGCGTAGATTGGCGCTATTCGCTGATCATTCCGGCCAGTTACTCGTAGCGCAGCGCGTCGATCGGGCTGAGCCGCGAGGCGCGGAGGGCCGGGTAGATGCCAAAGATCAGCCCGACCGCGACCGAGGTGATCGTCGCCAGCAGCACCGCGCTAAGCTGCACCTGCGCGCTGGCGTCGGCGGCCAGGCGCCGCAGCAGAACAGTGCCGACGATCGAGAGGATGAAGCCGAGCGTGATCCCCAGCAGGCCGCCGGTCAGGCTCAGCACCAGCGCCTCGATCAGGAACTGCGCGCGGATGTCGCGCCGGCGCGCGCCGACGGCCTTGCGCAGGCCGATCTCGCGGGTACGCTCGGTCACGCTCACCAGCATGATGTTCATGATCCCGATCCCGCCCACCAGCAGCGAGATCGCCGCGATCGCGCCCAGGAACGCCGTCAGCGCGCCGGTGATCGTGCCGAACGAGGCGATCAGATCCTCCTGGGTGACCAGCGTGAAGTTGCTGTCCTGGTAGCTCAGGCCGTGGCGCTGGCGCAGCAGCGCGGTGGCCTGGTCGATCACCGCGTCGACGCTCTTGTCGTCGATCGCCTGGATGTAGACCACGCCGACCTGCACGCGGTTGATCGTGCCGGCCGGCGGCGGAAACAGCCGCAGCTGCGCGGTCGAGAGCGGCACGAAGACCTGGTCGTCGTCGCTCGGGCCGAAGTTGCCGCCCTTGGCCGCCAGCACGCCGACCACCTCGAAGCTGACGTCGTTGATCCGGATGCGCCGCCCGATCGGGTCCTCCTCGCGAAACAGCGATGTGCGCACGTTCGCGCCCAGCACGACCACGCGCGAGCGCGCCTCGATCGCCTGCTGATCGAAGAAGTTGCCGAGGTCGACCTTGGCGTTGCGCACCTGCAGAAAGTTGCTGCTCACGCCGGCCACGCGCCCGTCGAAGCTGGCGCCGGCGTAGGCCACCAGCCCGCCGCGGGTGAGCGTGGCGCACACCGCCGCGGCGGCCGGCACGTTCAGCGGGTCCGCCAGCGCGGCCACGTCGGCGTTGGTCAGCACCGGCGGCACGCGGCGGTTCTGCTCGGGGTCGTTGGTGCCGGGGAAGATGAACACCAGGTTCGAGCCGAGGCCCTGCAGCTGGCTGGTGACCAGGTTCTGGATCGCGCCGCCGAGCGCCAGCAGCGTGATCACCGCGCCCACGCCGATGATGATCCCGAGCATGGTCAAGATCGCCCGCAGCTTGTTGGCCAGCAGGCTACTGAAGGCCACCCGGATTGATTCAACTAGATTCATGCGGGGACTTTCGACAATGGCTACGGCATTGGGATGCAGTCGTTATGCGACCGCATCCCGATGCCATCTATTTGCTCCCTCCCCTGGCAGGGGAGGGGGCACGGGGGAGGGGTTCGGCCGCCGTCTGCATAAGTCCTGTCAATTGCGGCCGCGAAGGCCCGGCGGCGGGCCAAACAGGATGTTCAGGCGCGCGTCGATCCCCTCGACGTAGACGCAGGTCTGCTCGTCCAGGCCCGCAGTGATCTCGATCAGCTGCTCGTTGCTCAGGCCGGTCGTGACCTCGCGCTGCTCCAGCTCGACCGTCGCAGGCCGCCGTTCGACCGGCAGCAGGCAGATCGACGGGTCCTTCGGGAGATCCGCCACCAGCCGGCCGCGGTCGTTGCGCACGGCCCGCCGCGGCGCGACCAGCACGCCCGGCCGCCGCGCGACGACGATATCGGCGTTCGCCGACATCCCCGAGCGCAGGCGCGAGTCCTGCGCGGTCGTCGTCACGCGCACCTGGTACGAAGTCACGGCGGTGGTGGGGCTGGCCAGCGGGCTGATCGTCTCGACCAGCCCCGGCAGCGCCAGGCCGGGCAGGGCATCCAGCGTCAGCGTGACCGGCTGGCCGGCCGCCAGGCGCGAGACGTCGATCTCGTCCACGGTCACGTCGACGTGGTAGCTCGACAGGTCGGCCAGCACCACCGGCGCCTTGGTGGGGCTCGGGGTCTCGCCGGCCTGCAGGTTCACCTGGGCGACCACACCGGCGAATGGAGCGGTGAGCGTGGCCTGCTCCAGCGCCAGCCTGGCCAGGCCGAGCGTGGCCTCGGCGCTCTGCACCTGGGCGCGCGCCACCGCGAGGTCGCTCGGCTGCGGGCCGGAGCGCAGACGCTCAAGGTTAGCCTGGGCCTGGTCCACACCCGCCTGGGCCGCCTGGAGCGCGCCGCCGCGCTGCTCGCCGCGCAGCTTGTTCAGGTTGGCTCGCGCGCTGGCCAGCTGCGCCCGCGCCGCCGCGAGCTGATCGGCCTCCGCGCCGGCCCGCAGCTTGTCGAGGCCGGCCTGCGCGATCGCGACCTGCTGCTCGACCGCCTGGATGCTGCTCACCTCGGCCTGGCGCGCGTTCTCGGCCGCCACCAGCGCCTGCTGGACCGCGCCCTCGGCGCCGCGCAGGGCCGCCTCGGCCTGCACGAAGGTCGTGTAGTACTGCTGGCGCTGCGCCTCGCCCAGCCGGTTTGGCTTGGTCTTGCCGGGGTTCGCGCTGTCGGGCACGCGCGGCGTGATCGGGTCGTTGCCGGTCTCCTGGACGTACTGCCAGTTCTGGAGCGCCGCGGCGTAGCGCGCCTGCGCCTGGGTCAGGCTGCTGGTCGACTGATCGACCTGCAGCTGCGCGGTGGTCTTCGCGGCCGAAAGCTGGTTGCGCTGGGTAAGCAGGTTCGCCTGAGCCTGCGCGAGCTGGGCCTCGGCCGTCTGCAGGTCGCTGGTCTGCGGGCCAGACTCGAGCCGCGCGAGCTGGGCCTCCGCCTGGGCGAGCTGGGCCTCCGCCGCCTGCAGGTCGGCGGATGTGACGCTGCCCTGGGCCTGGCGGAGCTGTCCGCCGGCCTGCTGGACCTGCGCCTCGGCGGCGGCGACCTCGGCCGGCGTCGATCCGGCCGCGACCCGGTCGTAGCTGGCCTGGGCCTGCGCGAGCGCGGCCTGGGCCTGCGCCACGCGCAGATCGAGGTCGCGGGTGTCGAGTCGTGCCAGCGGCGCGCCGCGTGCCACAGTCTCGCCGACCCTGGCCAGCACCGCTTCGACCCGCCCGGCCGCAGCGAAGCTGAGCGAGGCGACCTGGGCCGGCTCCAGCTGGCCGGTCGCATTCACCGTGGCGATCAGGGTGTCGCGGCGCGGGTAGATCAGGCTGAAGGCGCGGCCCGGCGCGGCCGAGCTGCCACGCCAGAGGTAGACGCCCAGGCCGACCGCGCCGACGATCAGCAGGAGCGCGGCCACGGTCAGCACAGTGCGGCGGCGCGGCAGCCGCCTGCCGCGGGGAACATCAGTCATTGGAGCCTCAGCTCGGCCCGTCAGATACGAGCCGCCAAACAGAAAACGTGAAAGATGAAGCGCGACAAGTGAGCGCCTCATCTTTCACGTCTCGAACCTGCGGGATACATTATCTTCTGTCTTCGTGGTTATTATGAAAGGTATTGGATCTAGCGGCTCGCCGCGCTGAAGCTGGCGGGTGGGGGTGTGGAGCGGCCGCAGGCCGCTCCACACCCCCACCCTCACTGTGGTGAACCACTAGGCCTCAAGCTCGCGCGGCGGCCCATCCACGGCGGGCAGCGCGCCGCGCACGCCCTGCAGGAACCTGCTCAGCAGGCGCTCGAACTGATCGATCTCGTGGGCGTCGAAGGACGCCAGGATGCGCTGGATGTCCTCTCGGCGCGCATCGAGCACCTGGCGCACGCGCGTCTGACCATCGGCGGTCAGCGTCACGTGGATCACCCGGCGGTCGTTGGCGCTACGCACGCGCTCGACCAGCCCATCCTCGATCAGCCGGTCGACAATGCCCGTCAGCGTCCCGCCCGACTGCTGAGTCGCCTCGGCGAGGGTGCCCATCCGGCAGGAGCCACGATCGTGGATCGCCAGCAGCGTCACCATCTGGGGCAGCGTCAGGTCGATCTCCGGGCGGGTCAGCGTCTGAATCGCGTGCTTCTGGCCGTGCCAGGTCAGCTCGCAGTAGATCCGGTCGATCGCCTCGACGCGCACCTCGTGCGCGGCTCGCTCGGTCATGGGGGCCCTCCGGCGTATCGGCTGGTAGCGTTGCACGCACATCCTAGCGCACAATAGGTTGCATGTCAAAAGGTTGCATGTCAAAGGAACCGCGCACACGCATTTATGCTAAAATACGGCCCACGCGGGCTGAACGCAATCCCTCGGTCACAAAGCCGCGATCTGAACCCCCGAGGACAATCGTATGAACTGTGCAGAGGCGCGCCGCCTGCTCGACCAGGGCCTTGCGCCCGGCTCCGCTACCCCGGATCAAGCTCGGCTGGGCTTCCACCTCGCGGGCTGCCCTGCCTGCCGGGCCTACCGCGCCGGGCTGCAGCAGGATCTGCTGGCCAGCCTGCTGATGGCGGAGGACAAGCGCCAGTCGGCGGCGCGCCGCCAAGCGCCAGCACCGCCCCTATCGTCAGCGCCGCCGCCGCCGCGCCAGTGGGGCGCCCGGATTGGCCGCGGGCTGTGGTACCTGGGCCTCGCAAGCCTGGCGGCGATCGTCTTGGGCGTCGCGATCACAGTCGGCTGGGCGGCGATCACAGTCGCCCGCACGCATCAGAACGTCCAGGCGATGATCGTCGCGACCAGCTCGCCCGAGGCCCCGTCGGCTGTGCCGACGGCGACGGCCGTGCCGACGCCTGCGCCGCCCCTGCCTAGCGCCACGCCTAGCGCCACGCCGCGGCCGACCAGCGCGCCCGCCACGCCGACGCCAGCCGCGCCGCCGGCCGGCGAGCCGGTCACCGTGCTGCTGCTCGGCAGCGACGGGCGGCCGGGCGAGACCGACGTGCCGCGCACCGACTCGATCATCATCGCGCGGATCGACCCGCTGCGGCGGCGCGTCGCGCTGCTCTCGCTGCCGCGCGACCTGTGGGTCGCCATCCCCGGCTACGGGTACTCACGCATCAACGCCGCGCACGCCTGGGGCGGAGTCGAGCTGGCGCGCACAACGGTCGCGAATCTGCTCGGCATCCCGATCGACAACACCATCCTGATCGACTTCCAGGGCTTCATCGGCGCGATCGACTCGCTCGGCGGCGTCACGGTCGACGTCGAGAAAGAGCTGTACGACGCCCAGTTTCCGACGATGGACTACGGCTACACGGTCGCGCACTTTTTGCCCGGCCCGCAGCAGATGGACGGCGCGACGGCGCTGATGTACAGCCGCATCCGCCACCCCGACAGCGACTTCGCGCGCATGCGCCGCCAGCAGGCGGTGCTGGTGGGCGTGCTGGCGGTGCTGCGCGGGCAAAACGTCCTGCAGAGCCTGAAGAGCCTCGAGAATGTCACCGGCGCGCTGCGCGACTACGTCAGAACCGATCTGCCGGAGGATCGGATGATCGGCCTGGCGTGGGCGCTGCGCGACGTGACGCCCGAGCAGATCGAGCGCTACACGCTCGACGAGAACATGATCTCGTTCGGCGTCGGCGACGACCGCTGGGCCGAGGTCGTGCAGCCGGGCGCGATCGACCAGCTCGTCGCGCGGCTGCTCGGCCAGTAGCGCCCTAACCGATTTTCAATTATTTACGGTAGTTCATCAACAAAGTGTCGATATTGTAAACAAAATCGCCCTGATTTTTGATGCTACTACTTACACTAATCAATGCTTTAGCGCATACTGATGCGGTAAATAAAGGGGTATTGACAAATAGCAGATAATACATTAGGATAGCACCCATAAGCGCAGGGTGTCAGGGTGCGTATCGTACGACCCACGATGGTGGCGGCATCAGCGGCGCGAGCGCCGTCGCTTTGGGCGAAACAGGCTGCCGATATGAACAAATTGTTATGTTCGGCAGGGCTTGGCGCAGCTGATTATGGGGAGCGGGGAGGGCGAATCCGACCATTCTACCTGATTGTAGCGCGGCGGCGCGGCCAGTAGAATGATCGGCGCCTGAGATGTTACTGATTGTTTGCATATTTTAACAAGTTATGATACACTCGCGCGCAATCCCAGTTCGTCGGCCTTCACAGTTAAAACAGCTCGTGTCGCCGGCATCCCCGTATGGATGCCCCGCTTCGGCCCAGCTGAGCCGGAGGCCCAAGAGTGAGGAGTTGCTCCATGATCGAGCAGAGTCATTTACCCTTTGATCCCGGAGATCTGGATCACTTACAGCAACGCGCAAACCGACGTCGCCAGCATCACAGCCAGCAGTCACGTTCGCTTGCGGCTCCGTGGCAACAGGTACGAACCGCTCTCGGCTCCCCGGTCCGCTCCATCACCAAGCTCCCTGCACGGTACGTTCTCCACGCAGTTGTCATCCTGGTGCTCCCAATCGCCGTCCTGCTGAGCCAGCTGCCGATGAGCGCGCCGCTCCCGGTCAGCCAGCCGATCGCGCTCGACGGCGGCGGCGATATCATCGCCCCGGTGGCGCCGCTGAACCTGGACGGCCAGGCCGCCGAGGGTGACGCGCCGCTCGAGGATAACGGCGACATCCCCATCCCGCTCTCGCTGGTCTCGCGCAGCGAGGCGCTGGCGCCGGTCGTCGTCGCCGCGACGATCGCAGGCGAGCGGATCAACCTGCGCAATGGCCCCGGGACCGACTACGACGCGGTCGGGCGGATCTCGGTGGGCGCGCCGGTGCAGGTGATCGGCCGCAGCCACGACGGCGGCTGGTTCCAGATCCGCGAGCGCGCCGGCAAGCCAACCTACTGGGTTTCGAGCGAGCTGCTGACACTGCCCGAGGGCTCGGCCGACACGCTGTTCGAGGTCCAGTCCGACCAGATCCCGCCGCCGCCGCCGCCCAAGGTAGCGACGGTCAGCGAGACCGGGCTGCAGCTGCGCGATGGCCCAGGCACCAACTACGTCTCGATGGCGAAGCTCGATGCCGGCATGCAGCTCGAGCTGCTGGAGCGCTACCAGGACTGGTTTCACGTCGGCATCCCCGGCGGCAACGACGGCTGGGTCAAAGGCGACTTCCTGGGCATCCAGGCAGGCATCGTCGAGCGGCTGCTGGCCGCCGAGGCGGTGCCCGACCCGAACCCGGCGATGGTCGGCCTGATCGCCGAGAACGCGGTCAACCTGCGCAAGGGGCCCGACTCGAAGTACACCAAGGTCGGCGGCGTGAATGCCGGCCTCAAAGTCGACCTGGTCGGCAAGTACAAGGACTGGTTCCAGATCAAGCTGGGCGACGGCACCAAAGCGTGGGTGTTCAGCGACTTCCTGAACACGACCGAGCGAGTGATCCGGCGCGTGCCGGTGAGCAAGGACTTCCCGGCGCTGCCGATCAGCGCGCGGGCGGCCAGCGGCAAGCCGGGCGCCAGCGGTAACCTGTCGAGCATCCCTGCCAGCGGCGATGTCGCCAGCTACGGGGCGCAGTTCGTCGGCTCGCGCTACGTCTACGGCGGCAGCAGCCCGCGCGGCTTCGACTGCAGCGGCCTGACCAGCTACGTCTACGGGAAGTTCGGCGTGAGCCTGCCGCACAACGCGGCCTCGCAGTTCAGCACCCGCTACGGCGCCTCGGTCGGCGCGATGGATAACCTCAAGCCGGGCGACCTGGTCTTCTTCGTCCGCACCGGCGGGCACCGCGGCATCAGCCACGTGGCGCTGTACATCGGCGGCGGGCGGATCGTCCACGCGATGACGCCGCGCTACGGCGTGCAGGTCTCGAACGTCTACGACGACTACTGGACCAGCCACTACTACGGCGCCATTCGGCCGAACCGCTAGAATCAGTATATCGCTTACGCGAGGGCCGCCGGCAATGCCGGCGGCTCTTTACTATCCCCCGGCGCTCGCCGGTATTTTGCCGGGGCGCTGCGCCTCCGATCCCCGCCTACTGGTCTGCCGACGGCACTCCCTTTTTTGGGGCGCTGTGCCCCCGGCCCCGGTTGTTGGCCCTGCCGACGACGCTCCCTTTTGCCGGGGCGCTGCGCCCCCGGCCCCCCGGCACCCAAAGGGTACCCGGGGAACTCAGGCCGGTTCCCCCAGTCCCCCTCCGGCAAATGAGGCCGTACCAGCTGCGAGCGCTGTGGCGCATGCCTGGCGGAGTCGCGGCACGGCGGGATACAGCTTGTCCTGGCATTCGGCTGCGGTCGCACAGCGACCGCAGCCGAATGCCGAGATCAACCCCTCCCCTGGCAGGGGAGGGGGTAGGGGGAGGGGTATCCAGTGAGCGACCCGCTTCACATGAAAAAACTGCATTTGAGAGGGGCCGCTGCCCCGGCCAGGCGTTTGTGCAAACGCATGGTAGTGCTATAATCTGAGGCCGACAGCAAGCACAGCAAAGGACACAATCAGGCCATGAAAGGACTCGTGCTCAGCGGCGGCAAGGGCACCCGCCTGCGCCCAATCACATATACCAGCGCCAAGCAGCTCGTGCCGGTCGCCAATAAGCCGGTGCTGTTTCGCGTGATCGAGGCGATCCGCGACGCGGGCATCGACGAGATTGGCATCGTGATCGGCGACACCGGCCCTGAGGTGCGCGCCGCCGTCGGCGACGGCAAGCGCTGGGGCGTGCGGATCGAGTATATCTCGCAGGAGGCCCCGCTCGGCCTGGCCCACGCGGTCAAGATCGCGCGCGACTTCATCGGCGACGAGCGCTTCGTGATGTTCCTGGGCGACAACTGCATCCAGGGCGGCATCTCGCCGCTGATCGAGCA
The DNA here is from genome assembly GCA_016717335.1 of Candidatus Ribeiella danica. Taxonomy (GTDB): domain Bacteria; phylum Chloroflexota; class Chloroflexia; order Chloroflexales; family Roseiflexaceae; genus Ribeiella; species Ribeiella danica. Next base: position 1,338,886 of record JADKFS010000001.1, on the reverse strand, counting down.
GTTCGGCCACAGCGCCTTCAACGCGCAGATCGTGCTCAAGCGCGTGGCGAACCCCCAGCAGTACGGGGTGGCCGAGCTCGACGAGCAGGGCCGGATCGTGCAGCTGATCGAGAAGCCGCGCGAGCCGAGATCCGACCTCGCGCTGGTCGGGATCTACATGTTCGACCCGAGCATCTGGCAGGCGGTCGACGCGATCCGACCATCCTGGCGCGGCGAGCTGGAGATCACCGACGCGATCCAGTGGCTGGTCGACCACGGCCGGCAGGTGTTCGCCTATGTCCACGAGGGCTGGTGGATCGACACGGGCAAGAAGGACGACATGCTCGAGGCTAACCGCCTGATCCTCGACGAGCTGCCGCCCGCGGTCGAGGGCTATGTCGACCGCGACTCGCAGCTGATCGGCAAGGTGATCATCGAGAAGGGCGCCGAGATCATCAACAGCACGATTCGTGGGCCGGCGATCATTGGCGAGCAGACCCGCATCGTCAACGCCTACGTCGGACCGTTCACCTCGGTCTATCACCACTGCACGATCGAGGGCAGCGAGATCGAGCACTCGATCGTGCTGGAGCATAGCGTCATCCGCGACCTGCCGCACCGGCTCGAGGATAGCCTGATCGGCCGCAGCGTCGAGATCACCCGCTCGCCGCTCAAGCCGCGCGCCTACCGGCTGGTGCTCGGCGACCACAGCACTGTCGGCGTCCTCTGACAAAGCCTCTTGCTGCATTCCGGGGCGAAGTCGCCGGGCGCAGCAGAAAAGAAGATGCGGGGGCAGCTTCGCCGCCCCCGCACGCCCGCCCGGACGAAACTCTTCAGCTCAGCCGATCTCGCCGTGCAGGTAGTCGACGCTGGAGATATTCATCAGCCGATCCCAGTGGTGGTGGCTCTCGATGAAGCGCACGGTGCCCGAGGCGGCACGCATGACGACCGAGTGCGTGCGCGCGCCGCCGCTGTAGTAGCGCACGCCGCGCAGGAACTCGCCGTCGGTGAGCCCGGTCGCCGCGAAGAAGACGTTCTCGCCGCGCACCAGGTCCTCGGTGCGGTAGATCTTGCTCAGGTCGAGGCGGTTGGTCTCCGCCAGGGCGCGCTCCTCGTCGTTGCGCGGCCAGATCTTGCACTGGATCTCGCCGCCGACGCACTTCAGGGCGCAGGCGGTGATCACCGCCTCGGGCGCGCCGCCGATGCCCATCAGAATATCGGCGGGCGGGTCGTCGATCGCGGTCATGACGCCGGCCGAGACATCGCCGTGCAGGATCAGCTTGATCCGCGCGCCGGTCGCCCGGATCTGGCGGATCAGGTCTTTGTGGCGCGGCCGATCGAGCACCACGACGGTGATGTCCTCGACCTGCTTCTTCAGCGCGCTGGCGACGCTGCGGATATTCTCGGCCACCGGCGCGTTGATGTCGATCGCGCCGCGGGCGCCCTCGCCGACCGCCAGCTTGTCCATGTATGCAAGGCCCGACCAGTTGTAGAGCGAGCCGCGCTCGGCGATCGCCACCACCGCGATCGCGCCCGGCATACCTTCGGCCAGCAGCGTGGTGCCCTCGACCGGGTCGACCGCCAGATCGACCTCGGGCGCCTCGCCGCTGCCGACCCGCTCGCCGGTGTAGAGCATCGGCGCCTCGTCCTTCTCGCCCTCGCCGATCACCACCACGCCATCCATCGGCACATTTTCCAGCGTGAGACGCATCGCGTCGACCGCCGCCTGGTCGGCCGCGATCTTGTCGCCGCGGCCCATGAAGCGCGCGGCGCGCAGCGCCGCCGCCTCGGTGCAGCGTACCAAATCCATGCCCAGGTTCCGTTCGGGTCGCATCGGTACTACCTCCTTGTAGACCGGACAGAAGACCGAACCACAAACACGCCGCAACGTAGCCGTGTGGCCTCTCTATCCAGCCGGCTCATCACCATGAGATACGGCGCGCATCATCAGTCTGGCCGGGCTTGACTGGACATGGATCGCGTGGGGGTCCGGGGAGCGAGAGGCCCCATGGATCCCTGCGTTCCAAGGAATCGCCGACCGAGACAGTTCGGCATAGAGGGCCCCGGGTGTCTTGAGCGCGATTGTAGCACGCCACGGGGCGGATGTCTACGGCCGCTTGCGAAAGCGCGTGGATGATGGTACAACAGGCGCAGCCAGGCCGCCCGGTTGGCACCATCGCCGTGATTGTGTGCCCAGGCGGTTACAAGCCAGATACAATGGAACCGAGCAAGAACATCGTCGTCGTGCTGCACCGGCCGCAGAAGCTGGTCAACATCGCCGGCGCCGTGCGCGCCATGATGAACATGGGCCTCGACCAGCTCCGGCTGGTGCAGCCGGCCGAGTACGACCCGCACGACATCGCGGGCATCGCCCACCGCAGCGCCGGCCTGCTGGCGGCGACGACGATCCACCCGACGCTCGACGTGGCGCTGGCCGACGCGGTGTACGTGGTCGGGACCAGCTCGCGCCCGCGCGAGGCCGGCCCGGTCCCAGCGACGCCGCGCGATCTGGCGCCCGAGCTGCTGGCACGCGCAGCAGGCGGCCCGGTCGCGCTGCTGTTCGGCCCCGAGGACAACGGGCTGAGCAACGCCGAGCTCGACCGCTGCCATAGCCTGATGGTGATTCCAACCGAGCCAGGCTACGCGTCGCTGAACCTGGCGCAGGCGGTGCTGCTGGTGGCCTACGAGCTGCGGCTGGCCGCCGAGGCGGCTGTGCCACCATCGAACCGCTCTCCAGCCACCCCGGCCACGGCCGGCCAGCTCGAAGATCTGTTCGCCGCGCTGGAGCGGGCGCTCTGGGGGATCGAGTTCTTCAAGAGCCGGCAGTCCGCGACAATGATGCGCGTGCTGCGCGGCCTGGTCCACCGCGCCGAGCCGGACGCGCGCGAGGCGGCGCTGCTCAAGGCGATCGCAGTGGAGACGATCAACTTCCTGCGGCGCAAAGGGATCGAGCCGGGAGGCGCCGACCCAGAGCCCCCGCGATAGCCCTGTTCGGGGGCGCTACGGCCCCAGCCCTCAGCAGTCTTTCCGAGGCGCTGCGCCCCCGGCCCCCCGCCTCATACGCTCGTCCCGGCCGATCCTTTTCTCCCGGGGCGCTGCGCCCCCGGCCGCCCGCCCGGGGGAACCCACGCCGGTTCCCCCGGCCCCCCTCCGGCAAATGATGCTGCCTCAACTACAAGCACCGTGGCGCATGCCTCACACCATTCCGAGCACAGCCTGTGCACATCCCACACCGTGTGGATTCAGCCGGGCATGCGCGCCAAGCATCGCAACAGCGGTGGGTTCATTTTGGGGTCCAGGGGCGAAGCCCCGGCCGGGGGGCGGCGGGGGTGGCGGCCCACCCCCGCCCGCGGGGCACGGGGGCGCGCAGCCCCCGACCGAACCGAGTGGGGGGCAGGGGGTGCGCAGCCCCCAACAGCCATCAGGAGTTGCACAATGCAGCCGGCCATGCTAGACTGCGCTAACGCTCTGAGACCGCCTGAACAGCTCCCAGCACGGAAGGAGCAGCCGCCGTGGCCCCACGTTTCTCTCGCGCGCGCCTGATCGACATGAACGATCCGCAGTACCGCGCGTTCCTCCGCCAGATCATGATCGGCAAGGACAACCAGCGCCCGACCCGCCCGCCGCGCGCGCGCGATCTGTTTGGCGGCGAGGCCGAGGCGGCGCTGCGCGACTGGCTGGCACAGCGCTTCACCCTCTCCGAGCGCCGGATCGTCGAGTACCAGGAGCACCGCGGGCGCACGGCGATCAAGAAGTACCGCGAGCTGGACGCGGTGGTCATCCCCGACCCGAAGTCGATCCAGGTCTTCGAGATCAAGGCCAGCCAGAAGGCCGCCAGCGTGCGCCGCGCGGTGCACCAGCTCCACGAGACGCGCGCGATCCTCGGCATGCTGTACTTCAGGGTCTACACTACCATCCTGCTGGTCGACACCGGCATCCCGACCGCCGCGGACGTGGCCGAGCTGATGGCCTCCGAGGACGCGCCGCCGGTGCCGCCGCCCACGCTCGACGAGGTGCTGGCGGTGCTGCCGCAGGTGCGGCTGGCCGGCTCGCTGGACGAGCGTGACCTCAGCCCCGAGGTGGTCAGCCTGCTGCGCTTCAGCGTGGCCGACATCGTCGCGCTGGTGGGCGAGGAGCGGCTGCACCTGAACTGGGACGAGGAGGACGAGGAGACCCCAGAGGCAGCCGATCCAGCGAAAGAGGGCGCCGGCAAGCCTTCCTACACCTACACCACCGCGGAGCCGGCGGCGGAGGCGGAGGACGACGACGGCGGCCCGCTGGCCGAGGCGCTGCGCAAGCTATTGAAGGGACACTAGCCCGATTGCAGATTGTAGATTGCAGATTGCAGATTGAGCTGTGGCGTAGCAAGGATATTAGGGGGCAAGGAGATTGGGAGATAAGGACCCGCAGGTTTTGTCCCCTGACCCCTATCCCCTGACCCCTATCCCCTGACCCCTGTCCCCTGGCTTCTCGCTACCTGACCCGCACGTCGTCGCGGCCCTGCTGCTCGGCGTAGCCGGTCAGCTCGACGTAGCCGTCGCCGGTCACGGGCGAGCCGGCGGCGGTGCCCTCGATCTTGGAGGCGCCCTCCCAGTAGATCGTCGCGAGCGGCAGCTCCTGGTCGGCCAGGTAGGGCGTGATGCGCAGGTCCAGCCCGGCCGAGGGCAGCTGCAGCCGCCAGCCGGCCGGGTAGCGCCCGCCGCTGCGCGGGCTCTGCCATGTGTCCAGCACGTCGAGCCGCACGTCGTCGCGATGGAGCTGGCGGGCCGTGCCGGCGGCGTCGACCAGCGTGCCGCTGCTGAAGATGTCGGCGCCGCCGGCCTTGTCGCGCAGCTGGAAGTACATCAGCTCGCGCCCGTCGGAGAGCTGCAGCGCGAACCAGTCCCAGCCGGCCACGTTCGCGGCCAGCGCGCTGGTGCTCCACTCGCGGTCCATCCAGCTCTGCCCGCTCACCTCCAGCGTGTCGGCGCCGACGCGCACGCTGCCGCGGCTGGGCATCCTGGTCAGCGAGTAGTAGTACGAGGCGTTGCCGGGCTCGGCGCTCTTCTGGCTGAGCCCGCGGTCGCCCTGCAGCACGGCAGGCTTGCCGCCCTCCAGCGTCAGGTCGATCGCCACGTCGCCCTGGGCCGCGCGCAGGCGCATCGGCAGGCCGCCCGCGCCATCGCCCGCGGCGCTCCAGTCCTCCAGCCAGACCCGGAACGGATCGCCCTGCGCGCCGGCCAGGCCGGCCGCGCCGCGGCTGAAGCGGTCGAAGGCGTAGAACTTCTGCCCGGCCACGTCGGTCAGCGCGAAGTGGGCCATGTAGATGTTGGCGGTGCCCCAGTCCGAGGAACGCTGCGGCAGCTCAGGCGCCAGTCCAAAGCGGAAGAAGGTCAGCTGGTAGCCGAAGTGGCGGCCCTGGTCGGTGTCGAGGTTGCCGGTGTAGTACCACCACTCGGTCGCGTACTCCTGGTGCGGGCCGTGGTCCTGCGGGAACACGAATTGTCGCGGCGCGGTCGCGCGCGCGAACCCGGCCGCCGCCGCCCCGCCGACCGCCTCGACCGCCGAGATCCGGGCGCTCGGCAGGGCGGGCGAGGCGGAGGTGGAGCAGCCCATGAAAATTGCAGCCACGGCGATCAGGGCTACCGGACGAAAGACCAAGGACCAAGGACCAAAAACCAACGAAAACCGACGTCTCATTCTATTTCACTCTCAACCTTCGTTTCGTACTTCTCAGATTCCTCGTGGATACCTTGCTGGTATTGGTCTGGAACCAGAGCTCGCCGCATTGTATGCAAGCTTGCCACCAAGACCTCGGCATCCTGATAGGCTCGCCGCAGTAGTTCTTTGTCTTGCAGCAGGTGTCGCCGACTAATAATGTGTTGGCATGCCACTGTCACTCCTCCCGCAGCGCCAGCGCCGGCGAGGTGCGGCCCATGCGCCAGGCCGGGTAGAGCCCCGCCAGCAGCGCGGCGGCCACCGCCACCAGCAGTGCCTGGGCGAACAGCCCGCCGTCGAGCCGGAACAGCAGCGTCCAGCCGAACGAGCGCTTGTTGATCACGAACACCAGCACCGCCGCGAGCATCACGCCCACCGGGATCGCCAGCAGGCCGGCGGTCAGCCCCATCAGCCCGGTCTGCGAGATCACCATGCCCCAGAGCTGGCGCGGGGTCAGGCCGTTCGCTCGCAGCATGCCCAGCTCGCGGGCGCGCTCGAGCTGCAGCGCCATCAGCGCGGCCAGGATGCCGACGAAGGCCACGATCGTCGCCAGCAGCTGCAGCACGGTGGTGATCGCGAAGGTGCGGTCGAAGATCTCGAGCGAGGCCTCGCGCAGCGCGCGGTTCGAGCGGATGTTGATCACCTGCTCGGCGCCGACCAGCCCGCGCAGCCGCTGCACCAGCGCGTCCACGTCGACGCCGGGCGCGGCGTAGATGCCCAGCGACGAGATCGAGCGGTCGTTCCAGGCCGCCTGGTAGCGCGCCAGGTCCATCATCACCACGCCCTGGTCGGAGCCGTAGTCGTAGAACACGCCGGCCACCTGGAACGCGCGCTCGCCCTGGTCGGTCAGCAGACTGACGCTGTCGCCCACGTGCAGGCCCTGGCGGTAGGCCAGCGGCTCGGAGACCAGCACCTGCCCCTGGCCGAAGGCTGGCCAGACCGCCGCCGGGTCGCCCTCGAGGAAGTTGAACGCGGCGCGGTCCTGCTCGGCGGTCACTTCGATGCCGACCACGATCGTCTGGCCGAGCTGGCTCTGCACCGGCACGTTGCGGTAGAGCCGCGCGCGCCCCACGCCCGGCGCGGCGCGCAGCCGCTCGACCAGCTCGGGCGGCAGAGTCGTGTCGACGCGGTTGCCCGACAGGCCGGGGGCCGACACATACACGTCGGCGCGCAGGGTCGCGTCAAGCCACTCGATCACGGTCTGCCGGAAGCTGCCGACCATCAGGCCGACGCCGATCGTGACCGAGACGGCGATCATCAGCGCGGCGATCGCCACCGAGGTGCGGCTGAGCGTGGCGACGACGTCGCGCGCGGCCATGCGGCCGAGCAGCCCGAACGCGCGGCCGAGCACCGGGCGGGCCAGCCGCATCAGCAGCAGGGTGACCAGCGGGGTGGTGGCCGCCGCGCCGATCGTGATCGCGAACAGCGCGCCGAAGCTGAGCGCCAGGCTCTTGCTGGGGATCGCCAGCATCACGCCGCCGAGCGCCAGCAGGCCCAGCCCGCCCGCGCCCGCCAGCGGCACGATCCGCCGCGCGCGGTCCTCGTACGACGAGCGGCGCAGCACCGTGCGCGGCGGGGTGAAGGTCGCCTCGAACGCCGGGACCGCCGCGGCGCCCAGCGTCGTCAGCAGGCCGAGCAGGAAGCCCTTGATCAGCGGGCCGGCGCTCAGGCTGACGTCGCGCACCGAGACGGTGAAGTACAGGTCGTTGATCGTCTGCGTGACCAGGCCGATCAGCCCGCGGCCGAGCGCGACGCCCAGCGCCAGCCCGGCCAGCGCGCCGACCAGCGCGACCAGCAGGGCCTCGCCCAGCACCAGCGCGAAGATCTGCCGGCGCGTGACGCCCAGGCAGCGCAGCGTGCCGATCAGCCCGCGCCGCTGCACCACCGAGAAGGTGATTGTGTTGTAGATCAGGAACATGCCGACAATCAGCGCCAGCAGGCTCAGCGCGGTCAGGTTCAGCTCGAACGCGGCGGTCATCTGCTCGATCGTCTGGGTCCGCAGCGCCGGGCGGGTCAGCCGCGCGCCGGGCAGCAGCGCCGCGCCGATCGTATCGGCGAGCGCCTGACCCGCGCCGCCGTCCGGCAGGATCAGATCGATCTCGGAGAGCCGGCCGACGTAGCCCAGCCACTCCTGCGCGCTGGCGATATCGGCCACCAGCAGGCCGTCGAGCGCGCGGCGGCTGGCGTCGTCCTGCGGCTCGAGCAGGGCCAGCAGCGTCGCGTGCTCGACCCGCGGCCCGACCCGCAGGCGCAGATCGTCGCCGACCTTCAGCCCGTAGGCGCGCGCCGTGTCGGCCGACATCAGCGCCGCGCCGGGCTGCGTGAACAGCGCCGTGAGGTCGCCGCTCGGCCCGGCCGCGGGCGCCAGGTACGGGCGAAACGGCCCCTCGGCCAGCGGGTCGACGCCGAGGATGTGCAGAGTCAGGCCGGGGTGGTCGGGCGCCGCGGCGTAGCCTTCCACCACCGGCGCGGCCTCGCGCACAGCCAGGTCGACCCGCAGCATGCGGTAGATCGCGTCGTCCATGCCGTTCGGCCCGCCGACGACCTGGTGGGTCGCGCGGCCGGCGATCGTCTCGGTCGAGAGCGCGAAGGCGCGCCGCGCGCTGCTGTTGGCCAGGTCGATCGAGACGACCACCGCCACGCCCAGCGCCACGCCGAGGATCGCCAGGCCGACCTGCCAGGGGTGCTTGAGCAGGTGGCGGAGAGATGTTTTTAGAAGAGTAGGTGCCATAGTCAGTTTTGAGTTTTGAGTTTTGAGTTTTGAGTTGAGAAGGATGTCTTGAATAGGGTTCGCGGCATGATCAGTTTTGAGTTTTGAGTTTTAAGTTTTAAGTTTTGAGTTGAGGAACGTAACTCAGCGCTCATAACTTAGAACTCATAACTCGAGTCTCTTCGACGAGGTGCCCCTCCGTAATGCGGAACACGCGGTCGGCCAGGCCGACGACGTCGGGGCTATGCGTGACCATCAGCAGGTTCTTGCCGGCGCGGCGGGTCAGCGTGTCGATCAGGTCGAGCACCTGCTTGCCGGTGTCGGCGTCGAGGTTGCCGGTCGGCTCGTCGGCCAGCACCAGCTGCGGGTCGTGGACCAGCGCGCGCGCCACGGCGATGCGCTGCTGCTCGCCGCCCGAGAGCCGGTCGGGGTAGGCGTCGCGCCGGTCGGCCAGGCCGACCTGGGCGAGCAGGTCGAGCGCGTGCGCGCGGTCGCTCGGCGCCGTGCGGCCGTTCAGTTCGAGCGGCAGCAGCAGGTTCTCGAGCACCGTCAGCGTCTGCACCAGGTTGAAGAACTGGAAGATGAAGCCGATATGCTTGCGGCGAAACAGCGTGCGCTCCTGCTCGGAGAGCCGCGTTAGATCCTTGCCCGCGACCCAGACGTCGCCGGCGGTGGGCGTGTCGATGCCGCTGACGAGGTTGAGCAGCGTGCTCTTGCCCGAGCCGCTCTTGCCGATCAGCACGACGAACTCGCCCGGCGCGAAGGTGGCGCTGACCTCGTGCAGCACGACGCGCTCGCGCCCGGCCTCCTCGAAGCTCTTGCAGATGCGGTCGAGCCGGATCAGCGGGTCAGGTGCCCCGCTGTCCGCCGTGACGCCGTTCCCATGATGCGTAAGAGCCATAGATCATCCTGACGATTTGTGATGCGAGTAACAATAGTATACCGCGATTGTGCATTTTCGCACATATTATATGTATACGCAGCGCGCGGTGCGACGGATGGCAAGGTTTGAACCGGGAACGGCGGAAGGAGCGGAAGGCACGGGATCTGGCAGCCCTTCCGCTCCTTCCGCCACTTCCACCATTCTGTATTCAAACTCACGCCGCCTGCGCAGCCTCAGCCGCCCAGCGCACGCCCTCGGCGAGGGTCGGGTAGGGCAGGATCGTCGTCGCCAGCGCGTCGACCGTCAGGCCCGCGCGCATCGCCAGCACGACCGGGGCGATCAGCTCGCCCGCGCCGGCCGCCAGGATGTGCCCGCCCAGGATCGCGCCGTCGTCGCCCACCAGCAGCTTGACCAGCCCGTCGGTCTGGCCGGTCGCCACGGCGCGCTCGACCTCGGCCATCGGCTTGCGTCCGACCCGGTAGGAGACACCCTCCTCGCGCAGCTGCTGCTCGGTCTTGCCGACGTGCGCCAGCTCGGGCGCGGTGTAGGTGACCCAGGGGATCGCCCGGTCGTCGAACGGCTGCGGCGCGGCGGCGAAGGCGTTGCGCCCGGCCAGCCGCCCCTGCTCGTAGGCCACATGGGTGAACTGGTAGCCGCCAAGCGCGTCGCCGGCGGCCCAGATATGCCCGACGCTGGTGCGCAGCGTCTGGTCGGCCTTGATCGCCCCGTCGGCAGTTTCCACGCCGGCCGCCGCGAGGTCGAGCGGCGCCAGGTCGGGCAGGTAGCCGGTCGAGACCAGGATCTCGTCGACCTGCAGCTCCTCCTCGCCGCTGCCCTTTGTGCGGAAGATCACGCTCTTCGCGCCCGCAACGCGGCGCGCGCTGCGGATCTCCGCCTCGGTCTCCATGCGGATGCCCTCGCCGGCCAGCAGATCGCACAGCATGTCGGACAGCTCGCGATCGTCCTTGGCGAGCATAGCCGGCCCCTGCTCCAGCACCGTCACCTTAGTCCCGAAGCGGCTGAACAGCTGGGCGAACTCGACCCCGATCGGCCCGCCGCCGACGATCGCCAGGCGCCGGGGCAGGCGCGCCAAGTACACCGCCTCTTTATTGGTGATGAAGCCGGCGTCGCGCAGCCCCTCGATCTCGGGGATGGCCGGCTGGCTGCCGGGCGCGACGATCACCCGCTCGGCGCGCACGAGCTTGTCGCCGACCGACACCTCGTGCGGCGAGACGAAGCGCGCCTGGCCCTGCAGCGCGTCGATGCCCCGATCGCCGAGGCTCGCGCGGGCCTGCGGGTCGGTCCCGCCGCGCACCTGGTCGACGATCGCCCGCACGCGCGCCTGGACCGCTGCCCAGTCGGCCGCGGCCCCGTCGACGCGCAGGCCGTAGCGCGCGGCGTGCTGGGCAGTATCCAGCAGCCGGGCGACGTGCAGCAGCGCCTTGGTCGGGTCGCAGCCGTAGTTCAGGCAGCCCCCGCCGATCTTCTCGCGCTCGACCAGCGCCACGCTGCGCCCCTGGCCGGCCGCCGCCGCCGCCGCGCCGCCGCCGGCCGGCCCGGCGCCGATCACCAGCAGGTCGTAGCTTTGCTTCATCATGATCCCTCTCTGAATTTTGTGGTGGGGTGTGGGGGCGGCAAAGCCGTCCCCACACCCCCGCCTAGGGAGATTTGGAGGGGTCTTTGGCTCATCCAAACCTTTCCAGAAGAACCCCTAGCCCATCCACAGCACGGGGCGTGCCAGACCGCGGCTGCGGAGCCTGCGGCAAGCGTATGCTATAATCAGCACGATCCTCGGCGCTGGCCGAGCGCACAACCGGCCGCCGTACCAGCGCGTCGATACATGTGAGCTATTCTTGCAAGGAGTCAGAGACCGTGCTCCACTTTCTACCCCCGCTGATCCGCGGAATTGTGACCAGCCTGCTGATGCTGGCGAACCTGATCTTCTGGTCGATCCCGCTCTTCGCCGTGACCCTGGCCAGGCTGCTGGTGCCGCTGCCGTTCTGGCGGCGCAGGTGCGCCCGCGCGCTGGTGGGCATCGCCGAGAGCTGGATCGACGGCAACAACCGGGCGCAGCGCATAACACAGAAGTGCACGTGGGAGACTCACGGGCTCGACCAGCTGAGGCCCGACCACTGGTATATAGTCGACTGCAATCACCAGTCAAGCGTCGATATCCTCGTGCTGCAGCGGGTGCTCAACCGGCGCATCCCGTTTCTGAAGTTCTTTCTGAAGCAGGAGCTGATCTGGGTGCCGATCCTGGGCGCGGCCTGGTGGGCGCTCGATTTCCCCTTCATGAAGCGCTACTCGAAGGCCAAGCTGGCGCGCCACCCCGAGCTGCGCGGCAAAGACCTCGAGACCACGCGCAAGGCCTGCAGGCACTTCCAGGATACGCCGGCCGCGATCATCAACTTCCTGGAGGGCACGCGCTTCACGCTCGAAAAGCACGCCCGGCAGGCCTCGCCCTACCGCCACCTGCTGCGGCCCAAGGCCGGCGGGCTGGCGTTCGTGATGGCCGCGATGGGCAAGAAGTTCAACTCGCTGCTCGACATTACGATTGTGTACCCCGGCAAGCGCAAGGGCTTCTGGGACTTCCTCTCGGGGCGAATCGCGCACATTATCGTCCACGTGAAGGAGATCCCGATCCCCGACGATCTGCTCGAAGGCAACTACGCCGACGACCCGCAGTTCCAGGAGCGGTTCCAGGCATGGGTGCGCGAACTCTGGGAAAATAAGGACGCGCTGATCGAGCAGCTGCTGCACCACCCCGAGCGACATTCGGCGCTGACGGCCTGAGCTGGAGGATAGGGGATAGGGGACAGGGGACAGGGGACAGGGGACAGGGGACAGGGGACAGGGGACAGGGGACAGGGATAGGGGATAGGGGACAAGCCCCAAGCCCCAAGCCCCAAGCCCCAAGCCCCAAGCCCCAAGCCCCAAACCCCAAGCCCCAAGCCCCAAGCCCCAAGGCTCATCTATGGCACACCTCCCCAACCTGCGCCTCGTCGCCGCGATCGCCGCCGGAAAGGCCGCCGGCCTGGCCAGCCGCGTGCTGCGCGCCGGCGGCGGCACGACGCTGCCGGGCGTGGTCGCGCGGCGGATCGCGCCCGACACGCTGCGGCTGCTGAGCGCCGGCCTGCCGGGCGGCGTGGTCGTCGTCGGCGGGACCAACGGCAAGACCACGACCACGCGCATGATCGCCGCGACGCTGGCCGCCGACGGGCGCCGGGTGCTGCACAACCGCGCCGGGGCGAACCTGGTGACCGGGCTGACCGCCACGGCGCTGGCCGGCAGCTCGCTGACGGGGCGCGTGCGCGGCGACCTGGGCCTGTTCGAGACCGACGAGGCCGCTCTGCCGCGCGCGCTCGAGGAGACCGCGCCCCGGCTGGTGCTGCTCCACAACCTGTTCCGCGACCAGCTCGACCGCTACGGCGAGGTCGACAGCGTAGCCGCGGGCTGGCGCGCTGCGCTGGAGCGGCTGCCGGCAAGCTCGACGGTGCTGCTCAACGCCGACGACCCGGCCGTCGCGGCGCTGGGCGAGGGGCTGGCCGCGCAGGTGCGCTACTACGGCCTGGAGGACACGCGCCACGCGGGCGGCGGGGCGACGCACTTCGCCGACTCGCAGTTCTGCCGGCGCTGCGGCGCGCCGTACGTCTACTCGGCGCTGTTCTACGCCCACATCGGCCACTACGTCTGCCCGGCCTGCGGGGAGCGCAGGCCGGCACCGCAGTACCGCCTGGAGCGGCTGGAGCTGGAGGGGACGACCGGCGGCCGGCTCTACATCGGCTACCCCGGCGGCGCGCTCGAGCTGCGCCTGCCGCTGCCCGGCCTCTACAGCGCGCTCAACGCCCTGGCCGCGACCGCGGCCGCGCTGCTGCTGGGCGTCGCGCCTGCGCGCATCCGCGACACGCTCGAGGGCTTCAGCGCCGCCTTCGGGCGGATCGAGCGGATCGACGCGGCGGGCAAGCCGCTGCTGCTGGCGCTGATCAAAAACCCGGTCGGCGCAAGCGAGACCGTGCGCATGCTGACCGAGGGGCTTGGGGCTAGCGACTTGAAACTAGCAAATCAGCCCGAACCTCATGCCCTCAGTCCCAAGCCCCAAGCCCCAAGCCCCAAGCCCCAAGCCCCAGGCATCGATCTCCTGATCGCGATCAACGACAGGCACGCCGACGGCACCGACGTCTCGTGGCTGTGGGACGCCGACTTCGAGCGGCTGGGCGGGCACGTGCACGCGGCGGTGGTGAGCGGCACGCGCGCGGCCGACATGGCGGTGCGGCTGAAGTACGCCGGCGTTGAGCCGGAGCGGCTGGCCGTCGAGCCCGACCTGGCGCGCGCGCTCGACCTGGCGCTGGAGCGGCTGCCCGCGGGCGCCACGCTCTACGCCCTGCCGACCTACACGGCGATGCTGGATCTGCGGGCCGAGCTGGCGCGGCGCGGGTGGGTCAAGCCCTTCTGGGAAGATTAAGATGTATCTGATCACCCCACCCCCTGCCCCCTCCCCGTTCACGGGGAGGGGGCTCAGCATTGGCAGTGTGGTGCGGGGCAAAAGGTGAGGGGTACGGCACGGGCCTGAGGCGCCGCAGGCGTCTAGAACCGCCCGCGGTAGTACCGATCGACGAGCAACAGGCAGGGGATCATGATCAGCCACGAGTTCACCGCCCAGAGCGGGCTGTAGAACGAGATACCGATCGAGAGCAGAAAAACCAGCGGCGTGATCGTGCTGCGGATGATACGGTAGCGGATCAGGTCCGGGTCCAGGCGCTCATCGACCAGCCGGTGGTTGTGTGTGGCGTAGTACCAGAGCCACAGGTGCAGCAGCCCGACTAGTATCATCACGATGGCATAGAAGACCACCGCGCTCTGCAGGTTGACGTACGCGCCGAGCACCGCGGTAGGAAAAGGGGTGAAGACGACGAACATCAGCAGGAACAGGTTGATATAGATCAGCCCGTTGTCGTAGCGCTTGATGTAGCGAAAATCGCGGTGGTGCGCCGCCCAGTAGAGGCCGATCACCACGAAGCTGACCAGGAAGCCGATATACCTGGGGACAGGCTCAAGCAGCATTCTCGTCAGCTCGGCCGAATCGAGCGTGCGCTGCGCCTCGGGCGTCAGCTCAGGCAGCCTGATCTCCAGCACCAGCAGCGTGATCGCAATCGCGAAGACGGCGTCGCTGAAGAAGACGATCCGCTCGAGGCCAAGCCCGCCCTCCTCGGCGTGACCGCCGGCCGCCTCCGCGTGCTCGCGCTGCCCAAAACCGCCATCCGCCGCTCTGGTACCCTTCCCCCTAGGCTTGCGCTGCGCTCTCATACACTCAGTCGCTCCTCCTCACAGGCGGGCCCCTCTGTAGTGGGCCATTAGAGAGCTATTGTAGCATGATTCTTGGCGGGAACTCTTCGGCGGCATCCTGCGTCACTGAGCTAGACGATATACGCTCACGTGCAGGAGGCCCTCTATGGCAGACCATCCACGCTCAGCCCACCGAACGCCAGTCGCCCTTCTGTTGCTGCTCGCGCTGCTGCTGCCGCTGCTGGCGGCCTGCGGTGGCGCGGCCGTCAAAACAGTCGCCCCGCTGCCCATCCCGACCTCCATCCCGGCCGAGGCCGGCCCCGCCGGCAGTATCGCCGCCGCGCCAACCGCCGCCCCGGCGCTGAGCGCGCCCGCGGCGCCGCTTGTAAGTCCGGCCGGCGCGCCGGAAGCCGCCGCCGCATCGAAAGCAGGCGACTCGGCTGCGCTGATTGTCCCCGCCGCGACGATGGCGCCGGCCGCCGCCGGCGTCGCCCAGCTGCCCACGCCCGCGCCGCGCCCGAACGACCAGCAGCAGTACCTGCCGCTCAAGGCCGGCGAGGTGGACGACAACGGCGACTTCGCGACCTACCTGGAGTACCTGCGATCGTACAGCGGCCCGCCCGCCCGCCAGGTCGACGTCGAAGAGCGCTACATCCTGACTGTCACGAACGGCCGGCAGCAGCCGGTGCTCGACGCGCGGGTGCGGCTGTTCGACGGCCAGCAGCAGGTGTTCGACGGGCGAACCTACGCAGGCGGAAAGACGATCGTCTTCCCGCGCGCGCTGGGAATCTCCGAGAACGCCAGGACGCTGCGCGTGCTGGTCGACAAGGGCAACAGCGCCGCCGAGGGTACGCTGACGCGCGGACAGGACAACACCCAGAGCTTCGTGCTGCGCGACGCCGAGGCGCTGCCCGCCCGCCCGCGGCTCGACGTGCTGTTCCTGCTCGACGCGACCGGCAGCATGGGCGACGAGATCGCCCAGATCCAGCAGACGATCGCCAGCATCGCCGAGCGGATCGATCAGATCCAGCCACGGCCGGACCTGCGCTTCGGGCTGGTCGCCTACCGCGACCGCGGCGACGAGTACGTGACCCGCGTCGACGACTTCACGCCCGACGTGGCCGCGTTCCAGCAGCGGCTGCTGGCCACCGCAGCCGACGGCGGCGGCGACGAGCCCGAGTCGCTTAACGAGGCGCTGCACGCCGCGGTCCAGCGCGTCAGCTGGGCCGACGACGCTGTCCGGCTGGTCTTCCTGGTGGCCGACGCGCCGCCGCACCTGGACTACCAGCAGGACTACGACTACGTGCGCGAGTCGCAGGTGGCCGTGGCGAAGGGGGTCAAGGTCTATACGATCGCGGCCAGCAACAGCGGCGACCAGGCCGAGTATGTGTTCCGGCAGATCGCGCAGCAGACCCTGGCGCGCTTCATCTTCCTGACCTACCAGCCGGGCCAGAGCGGCGGCGCGCCGGGCGACACCACGACCCACCACGTCGACCCGGCCCAGTTCAGCGTCGAGCGGCTCGACGACCTGGTGGTGCAGGTGGTGCAGCGCGAGCTGGCGCAGGCGCAGGGCGTCGCGTAAGCTAGTAGTCAGTAGTCAGCAGTCAGCAGTCAGCATCGATGAGACGCGACGGAACGCAGCAGTCAGCAGTCAGCAGTCAGCATCGATGAGACGTGACGGAACGCAAAGGTACCGACTACTGGGTACCGACTACTGGCTACCTGGACCGCATCTTGCGATCGTGGTCGACCTGCTTCTCGAGCGTCTTGGCCCAGTCCAGGTCGCCCATGACGATGCTGCGGTAGGCGGTCCACATCTGGTAGGCGGCGCGCTCGGGGCGCATCTTGCCGGTGCCGGTGCAGAGGCCGGGCAGCGCCAGCGAGCGAATCTGGTTGGGCGGGTTGCCCTTCATCGCGCGGTTGTGGGCCTCGACGGTCCGCAGGATCGCGCGCATCGCCAGGTAGGCGTTCACGCTGTCGCTCACGTCGGCGGGCACGCGCATCGTCGGCGCGACCACCACGTAGCGCAGGCGGGCGCTGCTGGTCGGCATCACCAGCGCCTGCCCGACCAGCAGCTCGCCGCCGTGCTCGCGATCGATCTGCGCGCGCAAGGTATCCTGCAGGTGCCAGTCGAAGATCTCCTTGCTGACCGCAATGTCGACGCCGCCGTCGGTAAAGCCGAACGCGTTCGCCGGCACCGCCAGCGCGTCGACGTCCAGCGTCAGCATGTTCTGGTTCACGATCTTGGCGCCGCTGTCGTCCGAAAAGTAGCGCCGCCAGGCCTGGACCATCTCCGCCGAGCGGTCGCAGAGGGTGAGTGCGACGGGCATGAGGAGCCTCCTTTGTTGTGACAGGATGACTAGTACAGCTTTCCAGAAGTTCGTTGCTGGTTGTCGCCAGTTGGTTCTGTGGTTCTGCGGTTCTGTGGCCACGGAGCTGCAGAACCGCAGAACCGATCGTGGCAGCCCAAACCCGACACGAACTTCAGGAACCTTGTACTAGGTGAGAGGCGACCAAGACTGGTTTGCCTACAATTTATGCTTATCTGGGTACATCTGCGTTCATCTGCGTTCTATATGGATTCGCCGGCCGGTGGCGGCCGACTCGATCGCGCCGAAGACCATCGCCAGGCTCTTGATGTTGTCGTGGCACTCACCCATCGGGGTCGCGCCGGTCCTGAGCGCGTGGATGAAGTCGCGCAGCGAGCCGGCGATGCCGAAGGGCGCATCGGCCGCAACCACGAACGTGCGCGGCTCGGTCTTGGCGTGGAAGCCGCCCGATCCAACCACCACCTCGGCGTGCGGCGCCGTCTGGCCGTCCCAGACCGCGGTGCCGTGCGGGCCGACCACGCGCCACTCGGCCTCCCAGGAGGTCGGCTGCCCCTCGGCGCACCAGCTCCCGCGGTAGGTGTAGCGCAGCCCGCCGGTCATCGCGAAGATCGCCGTCGCGCAGGCGGCCCCGGCGTACCAGCTCCACGGCGGGTTGAACTCCTCGCAGTAGACCGACAGCGGGTCGGCGCCGCCGATGTAGCGCGCGGCGTCGAGCGTGTGGATGGCCATGTCGAGCAGCAGCGGGCTGCGCATCGCGTCGCGGAAGCCCCCGAAGTGCGCGCCGATGTAGAAGTCGGAGTTGAGAATGCCCGGCGCGCCGATCTGCTCGACCACCAGCCGGCACAGGGCGTGCAGGCGCGCGTCGTAGCGGCGGCTCTGGCTGACCATGTAGAGCTGGCCGGCCTGCTCGGCCGCGGCGACCATCTCGCGCGCCCGCTCCATGCTGTCGGCCATCGGCTTCTCGCCAAGCACGGGCACGCCGGCCGCCAGCGCCGCCAGCGTCACGTCGCGGTGCGCCTCCGGCACGGTGACGTCCACCACGAAGTCGGGGCGAACCTCGGCCAGCGCGCGGTCGAGCTCGGTCCCGCTATAGGCGTCGGACAGCCCCAGCTCGTCGGCGGCCTGCGCCGCCAGGTCGGGCCGGATGTCGACCCAGCCGGCCAGCCGGACATCAGCGCAGTCGTGCAGGTTCTTGGCCCAGGCACGGCCCATGCCGCCCGCGCCCACCAGAAGTGCGGTCAGTTGTCGCATAGAGGCTCCAAAGGTAGCAGGTAGAGCCAAGGTGTTTCACGTACCAACCACGAAGACACGAGGGTTCGGAGCTGTTTAGCGCATCTTCGTGCCTTCGTGCCTTCGTGGTGACCGCTGAGCGCAACCGTCAGCTCGCCGCGAACTGCGCCCGGCAGCTCGGGCACTCCACCAGCGGCTGGCCCGCGCCGATTGGGAATAGCGGGATCCAGAAGATGTGGAAGTACGGGCGCGAGCGGCGCGCCCGGAACACGTTCAGCTGGCCGCAGCGCGGGCACTGCTGCGGCCCGCCGCGCGGCCGGTCGTCGTCGCGCACGACCTGGCGAGTGCCGAAGAAAACAATCATCTGCGGTTCACCTTTGCGTAGGCTGAGAAGCCGACTGTAACCGGTTGTGCCCCAGGCAATTGACCAGCGAGCGGCTCATGCAAAGCCGCAAAGCCGCAAAGGAAGAACGCTGCTTGGCGATCTTGGCGACTTTGCGTGAGACTACCGCGCTCCTGATGTCAAGCGACCCACTAGCCCAGCCTGCGCACGACCTCGACCCCATTCATTGCCATATGGTGCAAGAACATCACGTGGTGCAGATCGCCGTGGTGGGGCATAATGCCCAGGTGGCGCGCGACCTCCAGCGGTGTGTCGAAGGTCTCGACCGCGTCGGCCGGCACGATCACGCGCCGCTGCAGGTTGGCGGCATTGGCCTCGAGCCGCAGCTGCATCGCGGCCTGGTAGGTGCACAGATCCGTGCAGTCGCCCACGACCACCAAGCGATCGACTGCCGGCCGCTGCGCCAGCCAGGCGCCCAGGTCGGTGCCCAGGTGCGAGCTGAGCGAGTTCTTCGGGAACACCGCCACATCGGCGAAGAACGCCAGCGCCTTCAGCTCTTCGACCGACTCGCTCTCGACGGTGCCGCGCAGGCAGTGTGGCGGGTAGGCCGCGAACTCGGGCGCGTGCGGGTCGTGCGTGTCCTGGGTGAGCGCGAAATGGCGCACGCCGAGCGCGTGTGCCCGCCGGAACAGCTCGGCGACCGGCCGGGCGATCTGCCCGACCCGCTCGCTCGCCAGCGGGCCGCGCGCGCAGAACCCATCGATCACGTCGACCGAGAGCAGCGCCACCCGCTCCGGCTCGCCGGCCACCAGCTCGCCCAGCGCCAGCTCCGCCAGGTTATTGTACCACTCCTCCAGATAGGCCAGGAACGGCCGCGCCGTGCCCGTAAGATCAAGCTGCGCCTGCATTGCAGTCTCCTCGTTGCTTGCTGAAGATGCGCGTGGGAAGGGCTCGCTCTTCCTCAATAGTTCGGTATAAAGTGTGATCGTGACACTATCTTAGATCGATACATAGTGTCCTTGTGTCACTAACTATAGCATGGATTCTCGTTAGTGTCAAGATGGCACTTCGCTATAGCCCGCGCACGACCTGCCAGTAGACGACGACGCGCCGGGCGCGCAGCGGCCGCCTGTGGCCGACCAGCCACTTGGCCGCCTCGACCGCCAGCTCCGCCGTGTAGGCCGCGCGCAGGAACAGCCGCAGCCCCGCCGCGAAGCGCTCGCCGTAGACCATGCCGGCCTCGCGGATGCGGCTGCGCTGGAAGTTCAGGTAGCGCCGCGCCAGCGCCTGCTCGCTGCTCTTGCCCTCGTGATGGACGATCACGGCGTCTGGCAGATACATGATTGTTGGGGCTTGGGGCTTGGGGCTTGGGGCTTGGGATTGTGTGGATCTGCCCAAGTCCCTAGCCTCAAATCCCAAGCCCCTGATGCGGCGCTGCCACTCCAGCTCCTCGGAGTACATCAGAAAGCCGGCGTCGAGCAGCCCGGCGCGCTCGATCGCCTCGCGCCGCACCAGCAGCGCCGCGCCCACCAGCCAGTCGACCTCCTGCTCGGCGTCGTCGGGCTTGTCGTCGTAGCGGTAGCGCCGCGCCCAGGGGTTGCCGGGCCAGCGCTGCTCAAGCGGCGTGCTCTCCCAGAAGTAGGTGCCCGGCGTCGGGAAGCGCCGCCGCGAGGGCTGCGCGCTCCCGTCCGTGTAGCGCAGCCGCGGCCCGACCACCGCGACGTCGGGGTGCGCCGCCAGGTAGCGCACCAACCGCGGGATGGCGTCGCCGACCACCTCGGTGTCGGGGTTGAGCAGGAAGACGTAGTCGAGTTCTGAGTTTTGAGTTTTGAGTGTTGAGTTTTGGTCGTCACTATAACTCAAAACTTTGAACTCAGATCTCAAAACTTGGCGCAGCGCCAGGTTGTTGCCGCCCGCGAAGCCCAAGTTGCGCCCGGACTCGATCAGCAGCACCTCGGGGTGCTCGGCCCGCAGCATTGTCGGCGTGCCGTCCGACGAGCGGTTGTCGACCACGACGATCGTGTAGGCGATGCCCGAGTCCGCCAGCGAGGCGTGCACGCTCGTCAGGCAGCGTCGCAGCAGCTCGCACGTGTTCCACGACACGATGATGATGGCGAGGTTCGTCATACGACGTTTAAACGTTCAAACGTTCGAACGTCTGAACGCTATGCGCTCCAGTCCCTTCAAATGGACATACTTCACCAGCTCGAAGTAGGCCAGCGTCGCGCACATCAGCAGCCCGATCGCCCCGTCGCGGTAGCCGCCGAGCGCGATGTAGCGGCGCCACAGCTCGCGCAGCGGCGCCCCGGCGAAGTTGCGCCAGCGCGCGCTCCTGCCGGCCCGGTAGAGCGTCTGGGCCTCCTGGATGGCGTAGGCGCCCTGCTTGCGCCACAGCTCGTCCAGCCGCTCGATGTTCAGGTGCAGCAGGTGGCCGCCGAGATAGCCGGCCTCGCCGTCGAGCACGGCCAGCTCGTGCACCAGCCGCGCCTCGTCGTAGCGCGCGCGCCCGCGCCTGAGCAGCCGCAGCTGGTAGTCGGGGTACCAGCCGCCGCCGCGCAGCGCCCGCCCGAAGAACAGGTTGTAGCGTGGGAGCCAGTAGCCGGCGTAGGGGACAGGGGACAGGGGATAGCGGACAGGAGCCATGCTATCGAGGCCGGCTGTAACCTGTGACCTGTGACCTGTAACCTCGCGGATTTCGTCGCGCAGCTCGGGCGTGACCCGCTCGTCGGCGTCGAGGAACAGCACCCAGTCGCCCGCGCACAGGTCGAGCGCGCGGTTGCGCTGGGCGGGGAAGCCGCGCCACGGCTCGACCAGCACGCGCGCGCCGTGGCGCCGGCAGATCGCGGCGGTGTCGTCGACGGTCCGGCTGTCGAGCAGCACCAGCGTCTCGTCGGCCAGCCCGGCCACGCTGTCGAGCGCGGCGCCGATGTGGCGCTGCTCGTCTCGCGCGATGATCGCGACTGATAGCGATGCGCGGCGATCGCCGGGCGATGCGCGATTGGTGGCGACCTCGATCGCCGGGCGGCGGTCGCCAGAGGGCGGTCCTGCGTCGCTCACAGCTGCGCTACCTTGCCGTAGGCCCACAGCCGTGCCCGCAGCTCGTCGCGGCTCAGCGCGCCGCGGGCGTGCTCGCGCCAGGCCAGCAGGGCGGCGCGCAGCATGCCGGCCCACACGATCCAGGTGTGGCAGCGCAGGAAGCGCCGGGTGTAGTGCTTGCGGAAGAAGCGCCGGCGGCTCTCGTGCAGCGCGATCAGCATCCGCGAGCGAAACTGGCTGGTCGACGCGCCGCCGACGTGCGTCACGCGCGCGCGCGGCTCCTGCCAGATCGACCAGCCGGCCGCCCGCACGCGGTAGCACCAGTCGACCTCCTCGGAGTACATGAAAAACTGCTCGTCGAGCAGCCCGACCTGATCGAGCACCTCGCGCCGCGTCAGGATGCATGCCCCGAGCGGGTGGTCGATCGCGAAGGGCTCGCCGGCGCGCGGCTCCTGCGGGTAGCGCCCCTGCCACCACGAGCCGTACAGCCGCCCCGGCAGCACCTCGCCGGGCGGGAACAGGTCGAGCAGAGTCATCGTGAGGGTTGGGAAGCGGAACGCCGCCGGCTGCACCGACCCGTCCGGGTTCAGCAGCCGCGGCCCCACCGCGCCGACGCGCGGGTGCGCGTCCAGGAACGCGGCCAGCGCCTCGATCGCGCCGGGGTGCACGACCGTGTCGGGGTTGAGCAGCAGGGCGTAGTCGGGCAGATGCTCCGCGACCAATGACGAAGGACCAAGGACCAAGGACGAAGAGATCGTTTGATGCACGATTGTTGGTCGTTGGTCGTTGGTCGTTGGTCTTGCCAGGAGGAGGCGCAAGCCAACATTCGTCCCGCCCGCGAAGCCGGCGTTCTGCGCGAGATCGATCAGCTCGACGTGCGGGAAGTCGGCGCGCACCATCGCGGCGCTGCCGTCGCGCGAGGCGTTGTCCACCACGACGACGCGCAGCGGCAGGGCGCAGGCGCACAGCGAGCCGAGGCAGGCGCGCAGCAGCTCGCGGGTGTTGAATGAGACGATGACGACGCCGATTGTGGTCATAGCGCCGCGTAGTGTATCAGGGGTTGTGAGGATGCGCAAGCGCGCCTTTTTGCGGGGCGCTGCGCCCCCGGTTCCCCCTGTGGCAAAGAAAGCTATTTCAGGTTCATGCATCGTGGCACATGCCTGGCACCATTCCGATTCGGACGTGTTGTCTTCGGCCCGCCTGGATTCAGCCAGGCATGCACGTCAAGCATTGCACGTGAGGCGGCATCTTTTTTGGGGTCCAGGGGCGGAGCCCCGGCCGGGGGCGGTGGGGGTGGCGGACCACCCCCACCCGCGGGGGCACGGGGGGCGCGCAGCCCCCCGGAGCAGCGTGTGGGCGCGAGACACCCGCAGGGCACGGGGGCGCGCAGCCCCCGCAAACGTCGTGGAAGGCTACATAGCGAGCAGCCGCGTAAAGAACGAGCGGTAGCGCTGCAGCGCGAGCCGCAGATCCTCGGTCGAGACGTTGTCTCCGCGGCTCCACTGCCCCTCCAGCTTGGCCCGCTCCTGCGCGAAGGTCTCGGCCAGCCGCTGCATCACCTCGGCGACCAGCGTGTCGGCCTGCTCGACCGCCTGGCGCGGCTCGTCGACGAAGCCGGTCTGGATCGAGTCCCAGCGCGATTGGAACGTGTGGGTGTCGTTGACGGCCAGCAGCGACGTGGGCTGCACGGCCGACTGCTGCGCCACGCTGTCCAGCTTCGGGACCGGCTGCGGCTCGGTGGCCGGCACGGAGTCGCGCTGGATCTCGGCGATCGTGCTGCCCTGCTGCGCTGCCGCGGCCATATCCGCGGTGCTCAGCTTGCGGCCCTCCGGCTGCTGGTTTGCGGCCGCCGCGTCTCGCTGTCGTTCAGTCTCTGTCATTGCGCAACCTCCTTCTCCCGGATATCGAGCAGATCTTCAAAGAGTGACCGGTAGTACACCATCGCCTGCCTGAGGTCCTCGGTGCTGGACTCGCCGCGCTCGTTCGCCTGCGCGATCGTGCGGGCGGCGCGGTAGTTAGATACGACGGTGGGGTGGTCGACCGAGATATCGGCGACGCGCTGCTCGAAGTCGCCGACCGGGTAGCCGCGCGTCTGCATCACTTCGGAGACCAGCCGATCGGCCTCCGCGATCGCCGCGGCCGGCGCGTCTACGAAGCGCGCCTGGGTCGCGCGCCACTCCTCGACGAAGCGCCCGCGGTCGGCCGGCGCGAGCGGCCGGATGTCCAGCTTCTGTACGCGCTGCTGCCGCGCTGCAAGCTCCGCCTCGGCGCGGCGCTGGTCACCGTGCTCGTCCAGCGCCCGGTCGTACTCCGGGCCGAACTGCTTGCGCAGGTCGTCGGTCCGCCGTCGCTGCATCAGCATCACCGCCACGACGCCGACGAGGATGAGGGCAACGACGATAATCATACCTGTTGTGGTGTCCATACTCACTCCCTTTGCTTGGCCATGTCGCTCAAGCGTGGTTTGATATGTTTGTTTGATCTGCAAGGGAGCAAATGCTGTGCCACAGATCGCGGTGGCGTGGGGCTGTGCCCATAAGGCGGCACCAAGAAGCCCGCGCTATCTGCGGTCGATCGTCGATCGCGCCTATGGTGCGGCGATGGCGACGTTGACGCTGCCGCGCGCGGACGACTCGAGCGCCGCGCCGATGACCTGGTCGACTCGCATCCCGTCGTCGAGGCTGGCGTAGGTCGCCGCGCCGCCGCCCAGCGCCTGCAGGAACGCTGCGATCGAGGCCAGGTGCCACTGGATCGTGCTGGTCGGCATCTCGGCGCCCGGCAGCGCGGCCGGCGGCGTGGTCCGGCTCGCGGTGACGATCCGCCGCCCGCCCAGCGGCGCGGCCGGCCCCTCGGCGACCAGCAGGCTGTTCGGGTCGCGCGTGTCGAAGCACAGCGCGCCGCCCGTGCCGTACGCCTCGATCCGCAGGTCGTCGCCGGCGCCGGGCACCAGCTTCGACGCCTCGATCGTGCCGCGCCCACCGCCGGCCAGCTCGACCTGCAGCCAGGCGACGTCGTCGCTCGCGATCGCGACCGGCTGCCCGCCCGCGCCGGGGCGCTCGGCCACCAGTGTGCGCGTGCGCGCCGCGACCGCCGCGATCGGGCCGAGCAGGTGCAGCGTCAGATCGATCAGGTGCGCGCCGAGGTCGACCAGCACGCCGCTGCCCTGGCCGGTGAAGCGCCAGTCGGCCACGCGGTCGCGCCGCAGGTTGCTGGCGCGGTAGTAGCGCAGGTGGAAGCTCAGGACCTCGCCGAGCAGCCCGGCCTCGATCAGGCGGCGGGCCTCCTGGACCGCCGGCGCCCAGCGAAAGTGGAAGTTGACCGCGCCAGGCAGCCCGCGCTCGCGCGCCAGCGCGACGATCCGCGCCGACTCGCCCGGGCCAGCCGTCAGCGGCTTCTCGCAGAGCAGCGCCTTGCCCGCGGCCAGCGCGGCGCCCGCCAGCCGCGCGTGCTCCCCGGTCGGCGCGCAGCAGTCGACCAGCCCGACGGCGGGGTGGCCGATCAGCTCGGCTGCATCAGTCGTGACCTCCACGTCGCCAAGCTCGCGCCGCGCCCGCTCCGCCGACGCAGCGCCGGCAGTCGCCACCGCCACCAGCCGCGCGCGCGCCGGCAGGTCGGGGTACACCAGCGGCAGCATGCGGTAGCACAGCGCGTGCAGCCGGCCGATCCCGCCGTAGCCGATCAGACCGATCCCAATCTCATGTGTCATAGCATCCTCCTCAGCGCGCGGCCGTGGTCGCCGGCGACGGGCTATCATAGCATGCCGCAGCACGCGACCGGTCGCCGTCGTTATATAATTGAGAGGGTTTACCTGGTGGTTCTGCTCACCCCCTGCCCCCGCTCCCCGCTGGGGAGCGGGGGCGAGAAGGCGGTGTGGCGGTTTCGGCTCCGCCGAAACCGCCACACCGCGCTCCTACACCCCTCCTCTTCCAGGGGAGGGGCGCGAGAACGCCGATTGTAATGGATCGTCAGCGGGGGAGCCGGAGGGCGAGCGCCCTCAGAACCTCGCAAGGGCACAGGGAGCTGCGCGCTATGCCTGCATCGAAGACCCCCGTCCATCGTCCGCGCTTCTGCCGCCACTGCGGCGCGGCTCTGCCGCCCAACGCGCCGCAGTTCTGTATCGCGTGCGGCGGGGCAGTCGGCGCGCCCGCGAGTGGGCCGCCGGCCGAGCCAACTGTCCGGCTGCCCAACGCCCGCGTCGACCAGCACGTGCTCGGCGGCACGATCCGGCTGCCGACCTCGGGCGCCGTTCCGCCCGGCCTGTGGCTGCACGAAGAGCCGCCTGGCCCCGACGACGCCGTGGCCGTCTACGCGCCGCTGCGGGCGATCGTCGGCGGGTGGAGCGGCCTCAGTGGGGCGGGCTGGCGGCGCAACGACGAGCTGTCGCAGCCGGCAGGCGGCTCAGGGCGGATCTTCCAGTTCGACACGACGCGCGACTGGTTCCCGGCCGCCGGGCGCGGCCAGGGGCTGCGCCTCGCGGTCCGGCTGCGCGCCCAGGCCGAGGCCCAGCAGGGGCACGAGCGGCGCGGCTTTCGCTACCGCGCGCACCACGACCCGCCCATGGAGGTGGCCGAGGCGCGCTGGCGCGACCCCGTGACCGGCGGGCCGTGCGATCGCCCGCTCCCGCAGATCCAGATCATGGCGCCGCCGCGCGTCCGGCGCGTGTCGGATTACGACGAGCGGATTGAGGAGATGCCGGCCGCGGATGCCGCCGCGTGGGCGCGCGAGGGCGCGATCCACGACCTGTTCGAGCTGCTGCACGCGAGTCAGCAGCGGACGCCGGCCGGCCGCGGGCTGCCGCTCGGCGAGTCCGGCCCGGCATCCTGGGTCTCGCGCGTGATCGGGCTGTCGCGCGAGCGCTACCACGTGCAGGCATTCCACCCGCTGATCTGCCGCTGGCCCGACTGGCGCAAGCAGCGCCGCCAGATCCAGGACGAGGCGCGCGGGCTCGGCCTCGACCTCGGGACCGACCTGGTGATGGAGTGGTGGCTCGATCGCCAGGGGTACGACTGCGTGGTCTTCGAGGAGGCCCGGCCGCTCTACGACCACCAGCGCGTGGTGATCGCCTTCCGGCGCTCGCAGATCGTCAGGTGCGTCGGCGACTAAAGCATATGCTGCAGCGAAGCATATCATCCCCTGCCCCCACCCCTGGTAGGGGCGGGGGTTCAGATCAGCACTGTGGCGGGTTCGGCTCTGCCGAACCCGCCACAATGCCTCAACATACCCCTCTCCCGCGTACGGGAGAGGGGGGCAGGGGGTGAGGGCCTAAGAATCTCAAGGGGACTGCGCCAGCGTAAACCTGTCGCGCTCGGCGCCCTTCTGATCGTAGACTGTTATCGTGAGCCCCTCCGGCCCGACCTCGCCGACCAGGTAGTGGTAGAACTCGCCGCCGTAGCCGGCGTACACGAACGAGCCGCTGGTGCCGGCGATGATCTGTTCGACCCCCTCGACCGCGCGGCGGTTGTAGAGGTGCTCGTGCCCGGCGACGTAGGCCGTCGCCTTGTAGTCGCGCAGCAGCTGCCACAGCCGGTCGCGGTCCTGCGGGTAGGCGTCGAGCGACGAGCCGATGTGCGGGCCGACCGGGTAGGCCGGGTCGTGGCTGAACACGATTGTGTAGCGTCTCGGGTTGTCGCGCAGCTGCGCCTCCAGCCAGTCGAGCTGCGTGGCGCCCAGCTGGTGCATGGCGTCGATCCGCTCCGAGTCGAGCGAGATGAAGCGCACGTCGCGGTAGTCCACCGCGTACGTTCGCCTGCCGTAGCCGGACGGGCCGCTGTCGGGCAGCTCGGGGAAGGCCTCGGCCAGCAGGTCGGTCGCCCAGCCATGGCCCTGGACGTCGTGGTTGCCGGGGGTGATCAGCAGCCAGGGGGCCTGCCGCCCGGCGCCTAGCGGCGCAACCGCCGCGCGCCACTGGCGCCACTGCTCGCGGACCTCGTCAGGCGTGTCGAGCGCGTTGATCAGGTCGCCGACCGCCAGAACGATCTCGGGCTGCGCCTCGGCCGCGCGCTCGACGATCGCATACGTCACGTCGGGCGGCTTCAGGCCCTCGGTGCGCGTGTCTCCCAGCACCACGAAGCGCCACGGCTGCGGCACCGGCGTGCCGGTGGGCAGGGCCGTGGCGGTTGGGCGCGGCGTCGCGGTCGGCCGCGGGGTCGGCGTGCGGGTCGCCACGGCCGCGGTGGGCAGCGGCACGCCGCTGGGGCTGCTGGTGCCTGTGAGCGCGCCGCACGTCGCGAGCGCGCCGCCGAGCCAGGCGATCAGCGCGATCCGCCGGGCGAGCCGCCCGAGGTCGGAGCGATTGCCGCGCAGCTGCAAGAGTGCCTCCCAAAGAACGCCAAGCGGCTTTCCGCGCGCTACCGGGCGAAGGGCGACGAGCAGTCAAGCTGTCGCTGTGCTGCCTACTGGCGACTGCCTACTGCCTACTGGCCCTACAGAACGCCAGCGGCTTTCCGTGCGCTACCGGACGAAGGGCGACGAGCAGTCAAGCTGTCGCTGTTCTGACTACTGACATCTGACTACCGGCACTACGCCGCGCTGTCGAACGGTGGCGCGCCGGCCCGCGCCATCCGCTCCAGCTCGTCGAGCGCGGCGAGCGCGGCCGCGTGCGCGGCCGGGTCGGTCGCGTCCAGACGCCGCGCCTCGAACTCGTCCAGGTCGAGCCGCAGCAGGTCGCGGCGGTCGGGCGGCACGAACAGGTCGAGCTCGAGATCCTCCGACGTGATCGTATTGCCGTCGACCTGCGCCGGCCGGGTGACGTTGCAGTACCAGCCCTTCAGCGCGCCGGCCGTGCCGCGCACCTCGAAGATGTTGAACCAGCGATCGGTGTAGTAGTGCTCGTAGAAGTGGTCGCCCGTGTCGAAGGCCACGTAGCCGAGGTCGATGCGCGCCCGCTCCCAGCGCGCGCGCAGCAGCAGGTGTGCGCCGTCGTCATGCAGCAGCGCGCCCTGGTAGGTCACGGTCGTGCCCTTGCCGGGCTTGAGCAGGTGGACTGTGACGGTTCGCATGGGGCTGGGCTAGTTCAGATCGTCGCCCGACAGGCTGTCGCGCAGAATGTCGATGTGCTCGAGCGCCAGGCCGGTGCCGATCGCCACGCAGTTGGCCGGCTGATCGGCGACGTAGCAGGGCACGCCGGTCACCTCGGTCAGCAGCTCGTTGATCCGCCGCAGCATCGAGCCGCCGCCGGTCATGATCATGCCCTTGTCGATGATATCGGACGACAGCTCGGGCGGCGTCTCGGAGAGGACCATGCGGGTGGCGTTGACCACCGCCTCCAGCGGCTCCTGGATGGCCTCGGTGATCTCGTTCGAGTTGATCTCGATCGTGCGCGGCAAGCCCGCCACCTGGTCGCGCCCGCGCACCTGCATCGACAGCGGCCGCGGTAGGGGCAGCGCGGCGCCGATCTCGATCTTGACGCTCTCGGCGGTGCGCTCGCCGATCAGCACATTGTACTTGCGCTTGACGTACGCCGCGATCGCCTCGTCGAACTTATTGCCGCCGACCCGCACCGACGTGCTCACGACGATATCGTTCAGCGAGATCACCGCCACCTCGGTCGTGCCGCCGCCGATATCGATGATCAGGTTGCCCGACGGCTGGGCGACCGGGATGTTCGCGCCGATCGCTGCGGCCAGCGGCTCGCGGATCAGGTAGGCGTAGCGCGCCCCGGCCGAGATCGCGGCCTCCTTGACCGCGCGCATCTCGACGGTCGTCACGCCGGCCGGGATGCAGATCATCACCTCGGGCTTGCTGAAGCTGAAGGGGTAGCTGGCCTTCTTGATGAAGTACTTGAGCATCGCCTCGGTGATGTCGTAGTCGGCGATCACGCCGTTGCGCATCGGCCGGACAACCTCAATGCTCTCGGGCTCGCGGCCGAGCATCGCCAGCGCGTCGGCGCCGACCGCTTTGACCCGGTTATCCTTCGTGGAGAGTGCGACCACCGACGGCTCGGAGAGCACGATGCCGCGGCCTTTGACGTAGACGAGCACGTTGGCCGTGCCGAGGTCGATCCCGATTTTCCGCGCCATAGAACCTCAAAACGTGAAACGTGAAGCATGAAACGTAAGTGCCATTCTAACACGTTTCACACTTCACGTTTCAGGCCGCGCGCCTCGCGCACGACTACTGCTTGCGCATGCGCTTGAGCTGCGCGACCTTGAGCCGGATCATCGCCCGCCGCAGCTCGGCCTCGGCGATCGCCATCTCCTGGTCGCCCCTGCGCTGCGTGATCTGCTCCTCGGCGCGCCGGCGGGCCGCCTCGGCACGCGCCTCGTCGATCTCGTCGGCGCGCTCGGCGGTGTCCGCCAGAATGGTCACGCGATTCGGCAGCACTTCCATAAACCCGCCCGAGACCGCGAGCGGCGTGGTGACGCCATTCTTGATGATGTCGAGCTCGCCTACGTCGAGGATCGTCAGCAGCGGCGCGTGGCGCGGCAGGATGCCCACCCGGCCGTCCTTCGTCGGGGCGTTGATCTGATCGACATCGTCCGAGAGCACGACCCGCTCGGCCGTGACGATTTCAAGATGAATGGGCATAGCAACCTCAGCTGTTGGTAGTCAGTAGTCAGTAGTCAGTACCGATGCATATCATTGATGGTCATTGGTACCGACTACTGATGTCCGGCTACTGGCTACTTGCGCGACGCTTCGTACGCCGCGATCACGTCGTCGAGCGTGCCCTGCAGCAGGAAGTACTGCTCGGGGATGTGGTCGACATCGCCGGCCAGCAGCCGCGTGAAGCTCTTGACCGTCTCGGGGATCGGCACGTACTTGCCGGCGCGGCCGGTGAACTGCTGCGCGACCGTGAACGGCTGCGAGAAGAAGCGCTCGATCTTGCGCGCGCGCGACACCGTCAGCTTGTCCTCGTCCGACAGCTCCTCGACGCCGAGGATCGCGATGATATCCTGCAGGTCTTTGTAGCGCTGCAGCACCCGCTGGACCTCGAGCGCGACGCGGTAGTGCTCCTCGCCGACGATATTCGGGTCGAGGATGCGGCTGGTCGAGGCCAGCGGGTCGACCGCCGGGTAGATGCCCTTGGCGGCGATGCTGCGCTCGAGCGAGATCGTCGCGTCGAGGTGCGCGAAGGTCGTCGCCGGCGCCGGGTCGGTGTAGTCGTCGGCCGGCACGTAGACCGCCTGCATCGAGGTGATCGAGCCCTTGCGGGTCGAGGTGATCCGCTCCTGCAGCTCGCCCATCTCGGTGCCGAGCGTCGGCTGGTAGCCCACCTGCGAGGGCATGCGCCCGAGCAGCGCCGACACCTCGGAGCCCGCCTGCACGAAGCGGAAGATGTTGTCGACGAACAGCAGGATGTCGCGGCCCTCATCGCGGAAGTACTCGGCCATGGTCAGGCCGGTCAGCGCCACGCGCAGGCGCGCGCCGGGCGGCTCGTTCATCTGGCCGAACACCATCACGGTCTTGTCGAACACCGTGGTGTTCTCGTCGATCCGGGCCTCTTTCATCTCGTGGATGAGGTCGTTGCCCTCGCGCGAGCGCTCGCCCACGCCGGCGAAGACCGAGTAGCCCGATTGCTCCTTGGCGATGTTGGCGATCAGCTCCTGGATCACCACCGTCTTGCCCACGCCGGCGCCGCCGAAGATGCCGGTCTTGCCGCCGCGGGTGAACGGCGCGATCAGGTCGATCACCTTGATGCCGGTCTCGAAGATCTGCGCGCTGGTCGACTGATCGGCGAACGAGGGCGCCGGCTGGTGGATCGGGCGGCGCTCGGTCGCCTCCACCGGCTCGTCGGTGTCGATCGGGTCGCCGAGCACGTTGAACACGCGGCCAAGCGTGGCCGGGCCGACCGGCACGGCGATCGGCTGGCCGGTGTCGATCGCCGCCATCCCGCGGCGCAGCCCGTCGGTCGTGCTCATAGCCACGGCCTTCACCACGCCGCCGCCGAGGTGCTGCTGCACCTCCGCGACCAGGCGACCACCGCCCTCGAGCGGGATCTCGATTGCGTTGTAGATCTCGGGCGTCTGATGATCCGGGAACTTCGCGTTCAGCACGACGCCGATAATATCAGTGACTTCGCCGGTTCCTCCAGCCATGTCTACCTCCATAGGTTACAGGTTACAGGGGACAGGGTATCAGGACTGTTGCCTGTAACCTGTTCCCTGTTCCCTACGTTTCTGCTAGCGCCTGGGCGCCCGACGCAATCTCGGACACCTCTTTGGTAATATTCGCCTGGCGCGTCTTGTTGTACGAGAGCGTCAGGTCGCGGGTCAGGTCTTTGGCGTTATCGGTCGCGTTGCGCATCGCCACCATGCGGGCGCTGTGCTCGCTGGCGATCGACTCGAGGATGGCCTGGTAGAGTTGCACCTCGACGAAGCGCGGCAGCAGATCGTGCAGCACCTCCTCCTGGCTTGGCTCGTAGGTGTAGTCGACCTGCCGCTCGGCCGGCTCGTTGGGCGGCTCGACCGGCAGCAGCCGCTTGACCGCCGGGCGCTGCACCAGCGTGTTGACGAACTCGCTGTAGATCACGTAGACCTCGTCGTAGCGCCCCTCGCGGAAGCCGCTGATGACGGTCGTCGCGATGCCCAGCGTGTCGGTCAGCCGCGGGTAGTCGCCCAGCTTGGTCACCTCGGCCACCAGGTTCTGTCCGGTGCGCACGAGAAAGTCGCGGCCCTTCTTGCCGACCCCGAGCACGTCGACCTGCCGCCCGCGCGCGCGTTCGTCCAGGACGAAGCGGCCGGTGCGGCGCAGCACATTGGTGATCATCGCGCCGGTCAGGCCCTTATCCGGCGTCACCACGATCACCCCGATGCGCTCGACGTTGGGCCGGACCTCCAGCAGCGTGCCGGATCGCTGGCCGACCGCGCGCGAGGTCAGCTCGCCCATGACGTCGAGCAGCCGGTCGGCGTACGGGCGCGTGGCCAGCACGTTGCGCTGGGCCCGCCGCATCTTCGACGCCGAGACCATCTCCATCGCGCGCGTGATCTGGGTCATATTCTTGACCGAGCGGATGCGCCGGCGTATTTCGCGTGTGCTTGGCACTGGATTCTCCAGTTTTGAGTTTTAAGTTTTGAGTTTTGAGTTAGCTGTCGTCGACGTCAAACTCAAAACTCAAAACTCAGAACTCAGAACTACTCAGAGTAATTGCTTGTCTGCTTGAACTCGGTGATCGCGCCTTCGAGCGCCTTGCGGACGGTATCCGACGGGAACTTTCGGTCGAGGCGGTTCTCGAAGACTGCCCGGCCAAGCTCCGGGTGGGCCGTGTGGAGGAACTGGATGAAGTCGCTCTTCCACTGCGTGACCTTGGTGACCGGCACGTCGTCCAGGAAGCCGTTGGTCGCGGCGTGGAGGATCGCCACCTGGTCCTCGATCGGCAGCGGCTGGTACTGCGCCTGCTTGAGCACCTCCTGGAGCCGCTGGCCGCGGTCGATCTGCGCCTTGGTGGCCGGGTCCAAGTCCGAGGCGAACTGCGCGAAGGCCGCCAGGTCGCGGAACTGGGCCATGTCGATCTTGAGCTTGTCGGCCACCGAGCGCATCGCGCGGGTCTGCGCCGCGCCGCCCACGCGCGAGACCGAGATGCCCACGTTCAGCGCCGGGCGGATGCCGGCGTTGAACAGGTCGCCCTCCAGGAAGATCTGCCCGTCGGTGATCGAGATCACGTTGGTCGGGATGTAGGCCGAGACGTCGTTGGCCTGCGTCTCGATGATCGGCAGCGCCGTCAGCGATCCGCCGCCGTTCTCCTCGTTCAGGCGCGCCGCGCGCTCCAGCAGCCGCGAGTGCAGGTAGAACACGTCGCCCGGGTAGGCCTCGCGGCCGGGCGGGCGGCGCAGCAGCAGCGAGACCTGCCGGTAGGCCGTGGCGTGCTTGGATAGGTCGTCGTAGACGATCAGCGCGTCCTTGACCAGCTTGCCGCCGATCGTCACGCCGCTCTCCATGATCTCCTCGCCCATCGAGCAGCCGGCGTAGGGCGCGATATACTGTAGCGCGGCCGACTCCGACGCCGTCGCCGCCACCACGATCGTGTACTCCATCGCGCCGTACTGCTCGAGCGTGCCGACGATCTGGGCGACCTGGGCGCGCTTCTGGCCGATCGCCACGTAGATGCAGACGAGCTCCTTGCCCTTCTGGTTGATGATCGTATCGATCGCCACCGCCGTCTTGCCGGTCTGGCGGTCGCCGATGATCAGCTCGCGCTGGCCGCGGCCGATCGGGATCATCGCGTCGATCGCCAGAATACCGCTCTGCACCGGCGTATTCACCGACTGGCGCGTGATCACGCCCGGCGCGATCCGCTCGATCGGGCGGAGCTTGGTCGTGGCGATCGGGCCCTTGTCGTCGATCGGCTGGCCGAGCGCGTTGACCACGCGGCCGATCAGCTCCTGGCCGACCGGCACCGAGATGACGCGCCCGGTCGAGTTGACCTGGTCGCCCTCTTCGATGCTCAGGTAGTCGCCCAGGATGATCGTGCTGACCGAGTCGCGCTCGAGGTTCAGCGCGATGCCGTAGACCGGCTCGTCGCGCCCGGCCTTGACCGGGAACTCGAGCAGCTCGGACGCCATCACCTGGTCGAGCCCGGTGATACGCGCCACGCCGTCGCCGACCGACATCACGGTGCCAACGTTTACCATCTGCGGACGCAGGTCGACGCCTTCTTGAATGCTTTTCAGCAGACGCTGATACAGTTCTTCTGTTGCAACGGCCATCGCCGGCTCCTCCTTAAGTTACCCTGTGTGTGCTATATAAAATCGGCGGGCATGGTTTCCCCCGGACTTGGGGTCGCCTGCCCGCCATCATGCGCCACGCCATCTCCGCCGCGCAGGTCATGTGCCACAGTTCGCCGGCGACAGCGCAGCTGCCGCCCACGACCTTGCGACCCCGATGCCCGCGACCTTGGTCAGCTTGCCAGCATATTGCGCTGGATGGCGCTGAGGCGGGCGCGCAGGCTATTGTCGAGCACCTGGTCGCCGATACGAATGATCAGGCCGCCGATCAGCGACGGATCGACGCCGAACTCCAGCTCGAGCCGGTTGCCGTAGCGGTCGCGCAGCTCGCTGGTGATCCGCGCGCGCTGGCTCTCGCTCAGCTCGACTGCGCTGATCACCTCGCCGGTCTGCGGCCGGGCCTCGCGCTGGCTATAGCTCTCGAACGCCTGGACGATGCCGGGCAGGCGATCGAGCGCGCCCTCGTGCGCCAGGGCGCTCAGCAAATTGCGCACCTCACGCGGAGCATCGGCCGGCAGCGCCGCGGCGACCTGCTGCTCGATCGCCGCGCCGTCGCCTCGCCCGACATCGAGCCGGGAGGCGGCTGTGCGCAGCGCCTGCAGTGCCCCGCCGACGAGCGAGTCGAACAGCGCTCGCGCGAATACCTGGGACTCCGACGTGCTCACTCTATACCTCCATTGCAGATTGCAGAGTGTAGATTATAGATTAGAGCAGTTAATCTGCAACCTACAATCTACAAACCTACAATCAATTTTGTCGTCCCAGGCCGGCCAGCGACTCCTCGATCAGCCGGTCGTGGTTGGCCTTCAGCTCCTCCCCGAGGACGCGCGAGGCCGTGATGGTGACCAGCTCGGCCATCTGGCCCTTGAGGTCGCGCAGCAGCCGGTCGCGCTCCTGAACGGCCTGCTCGCGGGCCTCGGCGCGAATCCGCTCGGCATCCTGGCGCGCCTGCGCGAGGATCTCGGTCTCCTGCAGCTTGGCGCGCTCCTGCGCCTGCGTCAGGATGGCGGCGGCCTCCTGGCGGGCCTGGCCCAGCTTCGCGTCGTAATCCTGGTTGGCGCGCGCGAGCTGTTCCTTGACCTGCTCGGCCTCCTTCAGGCTCTCCTGCACCCGGCGCGTGCGCTCGTTCAGCATGTTCAGCACCGGCCGGTACAGGAACGTCGTGAGCAGCCAGACCAGCAGAATAACGTTGAAGAGCTGAGCGATCAGCAGTCCTACGTTGATACCAAGTTTTTCCAAAGTCGTTCTCCTTCTTCGTAGCCTGCCGCCGTTGTCGTGCGGCCAGGCGGTCGCATTCGCTAGACGATGCCGAAGGCGATCAGCAGCGAGATAACCAGACCGAAGATGAACAGCGACTCGGTCAGAGCGAAGCCGAGAATCATATAGGTGCGCAGCGTCCCCTCAGCCTCGGGGTTGCGGCCCATCGCAGTGAGCGCGCCGTTGAAGATGATGCCGATGCCAACGCCGGGTCCAATCGCGCCCAGGCCGACTGCCAGCGCCGCGGCGATAAGTCGCAAACCAACGTCCGACATGATGATTTCCCTCCTTAAGGACTGTGTGAGAATACAGTTACGCTAAGCGAAGCGCCGGGCCCCTTGATGGGGTGCCTGGCCGGGCAACCAACCGGTAATCTAATGGCTACCGCCGTGGCCGGGCAGATCGGCCGCCTCAAGCGGCATCGACTGCTCGTGACCTTGCTCGTCGTGGCCGCCGTGCGACAGAGTGGCGAGCAGCATGAACACCATCGTCAGGATCGAGAAGACCAGCGCCTGGATGAACGCC
The DNA here is from genome assembly GCA_016717335.1 of Candidatus Ribeiella danica. Taxonomy (GTDB): domain Bacteria; phylum Chloroflexota; class Chloroflexia; order Chloroflexales; family Roseiflexaceae; genus Ribeiella; species Ribeiella danica. The sequence continues at coordinate 1,302,951 of JADKFS010000001.1, read as the reverse complement.
ACGAACACCTCGAGGCCATAGAACGGCAGCGGCAGCAGGTACGGGAACAGGAACGACATCACCACCAGGATGACCTCGCCGGCGAAGATGTTGCCAAAAAGACGAAAGGCAAAGGCGATGATGCGGACGAACTCGGAGATGAGCTCGAGGATGCCCACAAAGGCACCCATAAACCCTTCACGAAAGTTGAAGAACTTGGTCAGGTAGCTCAGGCCGAGCGCCTGGAAGCCGAAGACCTCGACCATAAACACCGCCGCGATCGCGAACGCCAGGGTCACGTTCAGGTCGGCCGCCGGGGCGCGCAGCCACGGGATGACGAACGAGCCCTCGCCGCAGTACACCGGCAGCCCCGCAAAGACCGACTCGGCCCCGCCGGCCTGGGCCTCCGCGGCGGCTGGCTGGCCCTCGGTCGCCGCCGGCGCGTTCACCGTCGTCTCGATCTTCTCCTTGGGCACGCAGGTGCCGATGCTGCCGACGCCCGGGATCAGCGCGATGAAGTTCGCGTACAGGAAGAAGATGAAGATCGTCGCGCAGAGCGGGAAGAACTTGGCGACATTCTTGCGGTCGATGCCCTGGGAGAAGTTGTAGAACGCCTCGATAACCGCCTCGAGCGTGTTCTGGAAGCCCTGCGGAATGAGCTTCATGTTACGTGCGCCGAAGATGATCGTCAGAACCAGCAGCAGGTCGGTGAGGATCGTCATGAGGAGCGAGTTGGTGAACGGGAAGATCGTGCCGGGGGAGCAGAATTCGCCGACACGCTCGCCGCCGATGCAGGCAAGCGGCTCGGCAGCGGCCGAGATGTGGATGTCGTGCTGGACCATCCCGATCCCAAACACGAACCGTAGGACGACGCCGAGGACGAGCAGGCCAGCGAATATCCAGAACCAGCGACTACGTAGCATAAAGCTGGGCTCCCTTCTCCATTATGACTTTGGGAACTCTTTCACAAACAATATACCATGGGGGCCCTGGAAAGTCAACAAGAACTTGAGAACTCTTTCACAATCCCCATGGATCAAGGCACAAATATCGGTTCGAATGGGAGGTTGCATAGCAGGGCAATTGTCAAAAATTGCAGTCTTTTTGGCGCGCGCGAGTATAGCATAGGTGATAGCAAAACGCAAATACTTGCGACTCTTCGAGCTCTATCAAGAGTCAGTATGTTACAAACCTCACCCCGCCCCGCCCCTGCCAGAGGAGGGGTTTCTTTCTCGTGGGTGTGGGGATGGCACGACAAAGCGAGATGTCCGAATTGGAACATGTGGGATGAATCATGAAGGATACCCCCCGCTCCCAGTTGGGAGCGGGGGGCATAGGGGGGTGAGGGCAAACAGCAGTATTAGCCAAGCAGCTCCTGCATGTCCCGGATGGCTCGCTTGGCGTAGACCCAGACCGACCCGATCTTGGCGGTGGACGTGCCGCTCTTGTCGAAGACGATCACCAGCATGAAGCTCTGGAGGATGTCGAAGCAGTACAGATCGTAGCGCAGGCCCTCGTGCATGTACAGCGCGGTCGAGTCTTCCTCGTGCAAGATCTGCGAGATCTGGTTGGCGGTCGAGAAGCTTGTGGAGAGCAGCGGCAGCAAGATCATCGACGGCAGGCCAGCGGTGATCCCGACCTCGGTCAGGGACATGCCGGCGCGGTTGGCCAGCATGATGCACTGCGAGCCAACATCTTGTGAGAGCACCTCCATACGGGCGCGGATCGGCCGCAGGCTCTCGGTGGTAAGCACCAGCGATCCGCTGCGTGGCCGCCCCATCCCTGCGGGCTTGCGCGCGGGCGGGGCCGGGTCGGGCGGCTGGGCAGCCGCGGCTGGCGCCGGGCGCTCGCGGCGCAGCCGCTCGGGCAGCGATGTGCCGGTCCTCGGCGGCTCAGCCGGCGCGGGCGGGGCGGGCGGCTCCGGCACGCTCGCCCGCTTGTGGCCGAGCGCGATGTACAGCGCGTTGTGCAGCTCGCTCGGCGAGATCGGGCCGTTCAAGAACCGATACACCCCGTGGCTGGCGGCCTGCTCGGCCGCTTTGCGGTTCGGCGAGCGGCTCCACAGTACCACCTTGGTCGGCACGCCGAAGTTCGGCAGAATCTCGGCCAGGTCCAGGCCGCTCATGCCAGGTAGCTCCACATCGGCGACAATGACTTCGGGCGCCGAGTTGCGGACCTCCCAGAGCGCGTCGTTGGCGGTGTCGAGCACGTTGATCTCGATATCGTCGGCGAGCTGCCCCGGCAGTGCGCGCAATTCCTCGTTGTCGCCCGGCACAATCAAGAGTCGGTAGGCCATGAGTCCTCTTTGCCTTTCCGAAACCTCGTTCGAAGCAACTGCTGCCTGGTCCCTACGGCTCGCCGGCGGCCGTCGCCTGGCGGTAGGGCAGCGCGAAGGCGAACGCGCTGCCCTGCCTGTGTGTGCTCGTTACCCACACGGTGCCGCCGAGTACGCTCACCAGCTCGCGCACCAGCGCCAGCCCGAGGCCGGTGCCGCCGTGATCGCGCGTGAGCGAGTCGGCCACCTGGTAGAATCGGTCGAAGATGCGCGCCTGCTCGTGCTCCGGGATGCCGATCCCATTATCCTGGACGGCGATCACCAGCCACGGCAGCGGCGACGGCGCGCGCAGCGGCGGGATCAGCCGGCTGCCGCCGCTGTCGGGCAGGCCGGCCGGCTGCAGCGCCGCGCGTACCACGATCTGCCCGCCGTGAGGCGTAAAGCGCACCGCGTTCGAGAGCAGGTGGCCAAGGATCAGCAGGATTTTTTCATGGTCGCACAAGAACTGCAGCGGCGGCTGCGACAGCTCGGCGGCGATCATCTGCTGGCGCTCGGCCACGGCCGGCTTGATCCGCTCGACCGCGGTATGGATCAGATCCTGGACGACTACCTGGTCGGAGGCGAGCTGCTCCTCGCCCGTGTCGAGGTGGCGCAGGCTGACCATATCGTCGACGATCTCTTTGATCCGCTGGGCGCTCTCCATCACACGCTGGAGGTAGAGCCGCGGCTCGTTCTCGCTCTGGTCGCGCACCATCATGGTGTAGCCGAGCACGATCGAAAGCGGCGTGCGCAGCTCGTGCGAGGCGATCGAGATGAACTCGCTCTTCAGGCGATCCAGGTCTTGCACGCGCTGGTAGGCCTTGTCCAGCTCGCCGTACAGAGTCGCGTTGCGCAGCGCCGCGCCGGCGTGGTTCGCCAGCAGCGTCAGCGTCTCCTGCACGCCGGGCCGAAACGCGGTCGCCCGGTCGTCGCAGAGCAGCAGCACCCCGTTGACGCCGCCCTGCGCGCGGAGCGGCACCGCCAGCGCCTGGCCCAGCTCCGCGCCGTCGAGCCGGCAGAACGCCGCGCCCTGGCCGATCGCGATCTGCTGGTCGGCGATCGCCTGCGTCGCCAGCTGCCGGCCGGCCTCGAACAGCTCGCCGCCGACGGCCGAGGGCACCAGCCTGGCGGGCGCAAGCCCATCTTCGGCCAGCAGCAGAAAGGCCGCGCGGCACTCGCTCTGCTGCAGCGAGACCCGCAGCAAGATATCGGCCACCTCGTCCAGCTCAAGCGTGGCGCTGAGCGCCTGGCTGCTGTCGAGCAGCTGCTCCAGCGCTTGCAGGCGCAGGTTATCCTGCAGGATCGTGCGCTTGTGTAGCGCCTGGTCGACCGCGAGCCGCAGGTGATCCAGCTCGAACGGCTTCGAGAGGAAGTCGGCGATGCCGCGCTGGACCGATTGCTGCAGGTTTTCCATCGTCGCGAAGCCGGTCATGACAATGATGGCGATCGCCGGGTCCTGCTCGCGTGCGATCAGGGCCAGCTCCAGCCCGCTCATCGCCGGCATCTTGATGTCGGTCAGCAGCAGGTCGAAGCGCTGGTCGCCGCGCAGCATCTGCACGGCGGCGTGCGGGTCGCTGGTGGCGGCGACCTGGTAGCCGCCGCGCTGGAGCGTGCGCATGCACACATCGCACATGTAGGGCTCGTCGTCGACGACGAGGATGCGAGGAACAACGCCCGGGCCGTTGAGCATTGGCTGGCTGCGAGGGGCGGTGACCTGACTCATGATCGTGATCTCTAGTACGCTGTTTGAAAAGGATGATCGAGAGCGACCTGGTTGCCTGCTACGTCTCTTCAAGCCGCCCGACTATTGCTGTGAGCAAAACCATTGAGCCACTCTGCACGAACGAGATGCCGTTGTGCTGCCATCCGCCTGACTGCCGACTGGCTCCTGCCGACTGCTATGGTAGAGCCGGTGCGGGTCTGCAGGCCCGGCACGCGTTCAGCAGGCTCGCGCGTGATCTGGCTCGGCAGCGTGGCCGTCGGGACATCCCGCCGATTCGATCAGCCCAGGACCTCGATGTCGGCGTGCGGCAGGAGCAGCGATGTGCCGTCTTCCAGCGTGATATCGGCCGCGGGTGTGCGGACGCGCGACGGAAGCCGGCGCGGGACGGACGAGACGGCGCGCACCTGGCCGACCTGCCCAAGGTGGGCGCTGTCGAGCAGGCGCACGCTGGTGCCGGGCCGCAGCGCCGGCCGCGGCGGTTCGATCTGGACACCGCTGGCGCGCGAGGAGAGCGGGACGACGACGCGCGGGCGCCGCATCGGCCCGCGCAGCCGGGTGACGCCCTCGATCAGGGCCTCTTGCCGATCGTGGAGCGCCAGCAGCTCGAACAGCGGCAGCGACATTGGGCGCTCGCCGAAGCCCTCGGTCACGACCAGCGTCAGGCCATACTCCTGGTTGCCGGCCGGCAGCTGCCACGTGCCGCCGCCGGTGCGCCACGCGCCGAGCGAGCCCCATCCGAGGAAGGTACGCAGCTCGGACTCGTCGACCCCGCCGACGATCACGCCGCGGACCTGCTCCTGGACGGCCCGCCGCAGCGCGGCGGCGCTGATGCCGCTCCCGCCGATGATGATCGCGTAGGCGCTGCGCGCGTCGATCATCTCGGCCCGGATCGGCTCGGATGGGTCGGTGACCAGCAGCCGCAGCACGCCCGAGCGCTCGTGCCCAAGGCCGAACGCCCCGTAGACCTGCGCCGCCGGGGTCTCGATCCGGACTCCGAAGTTGGGGATGACCTCCATCACCAGGCCGCGCACCGTGGCGTGCAGCTCGTACACCGCCGGGTCGGGCGAGATCGTCACATAGCCGGTCTCGCCGTCGACCGCCACGATCTTGCCGGTGATCGGCGACATACAGGTGCGGCCGCCCAGCCGGCTCGAGCGAGCCAGCAGATCGCCCTGGTTGACCTTATTGCCGACCTCGCGCTTCATGGAGCGCTCGACCATCGACGGCGCGATCGACAGGGCCCGCGCGAGGTTGACGATCTGGGGGATGCCAGGCAGGAACGCGCGCGCGATCACGTCTTCGGGCTCAACGCGCTGCCCCTGGCGAACCAGCACCTCGCCCGCGCCCGGTAGGCGCCGCTCGATCTGCGCCAGCGCGCTGCTGATCAACGGGGGCGTTCCGGTGGGGACGTAGAGCGACATAGCGTGGTATTCTCCGCGTGTGCTCGGAATTCACGACCAATTATAGCACAACCACTTCGCTTTAGCTATGCGCGCGCGCTCTTTGCAGGGCCGCTGCACCGTGCCCTGCACCCCAGGTGGTATCGGTTCTTGGCGACTTTGCCACCAAGAACCGATACCAATGATTCTTCGGGGCGACACCCACAGGGCACCTGGCCACCCCCGAACCCCCACCAGGGCTGACCTTGCATAGGCCCTGGCGCTCTTTGCCGCGGTACGGGGAAGATGATCCGACAAGCGAACCGCTTCGCGAGAAAACCCTACACGTAAAAGGAGGCGACAGGGGCGGGGTGTGCAGCGCCGCGCATGTTGCGTAGTCTTTGTAAACTATTTATGGAGGTTTTGCGTGAAAGATTGTGATGAAAAAACAAAGAATTCTCATCTGCATAGCTATTGTGGATCTAAACTAGAGGTTTTGTGAGGATTGAAAGCAATTGAATGTATGCTATACTCAAATTACCGAATCTTCACCTTTCAGGGTGCCGTTCAAACCTTTTACAATTGCACAGATACTCTTGTAGTGCAGAGTCTGAAGCACCTACAGGAGCGGCCTCGCTCGCCACGATTCACGCGGTCGCCCGCCCCTGTAGTACGGAGACGAAACTACATGTGCCAGGCGACCGCCTTTTCTACATGGAAAGGAAACAGCTTATGAATACTGCCACGGTCCAACCGCCGGCCAGCCGCGCCGCGGCTGGCAACCCGCTCCTACGCGTGGCCGCGGGCGTGATCCGCGCGCTACGGCTGGCGCTGCCGAAGATCGGCGTGGGCTGGATGTTCGCCCTGCTGACGGTCAATTTCAACCGGGTCACGATCAAGGAGCTAGGCGTAGCGGCGGTGCTGATCACGATCATGACCGGCATGCACAACTTCCTATCGCCGTTCCAGGTCGTCTTTGGCCGCTTCGCCGACCGGCACCCGTTCCTGGGCATGCGCCGCACGCCGATGCTGCTGGCCAGCACGGTGGTGACGAGCGTAGTGTTTCTGGCGCTGCCGCGGCTCGGCGTGGCGATGGGCCAGGGCTCGCTGCTGGCGGTGCTGGCCGGCTTCGGCCTGCTGATCATCTTCGGCATCGGCATAGCGGTGCACGGCGACGCGCACCACTCGCTGATCGCCGAGGTGACCGACGAGCGCTCGCGCGGCGGCGTGATCTCGGTCGTGTGGACCTTCCTGATCATGAGCACGATCGCCTCGGCGATCACCATCAAGGTGGTGATGCCGACCTACACGCTCGAGTCGATGCAGCAGCTCTATAACCTGACGCCGCTGATCGTGATCGGCTCGGCGCTGCTCGGCCTGCTGGGGGTCGAGCGCCGGCTGAAGGGGGCCGAGCTGGCGGAGGCGACCCGCCGCTCGCGCGAGATGACCCCGCCGGGCAACCCGCTGCGGGTGGCGCTGGCGCTGGTGCGCGAGCAGCCGCAGGTGCGCACCTTCTTCATGTTCGTGTTCCTGTCGATCCTCGGCGTGTTCATCCAGGACGCCATCCTGGAGGTGTTCGGCGGCGAGGTGTTCAATATGACGCCCGGCGAGACGGCCTCGTTCACCTCGACCTGGGGCGGCGGCGTGCTGGCGAGCATGATCCTGGTGGGCGTGCTGAGCGGCATCTTCCCGATCGGGAAGAAGCTGCTGGCCGGCGCCGGCGCGCTCGGCACGGCGCTCGGCCTAGTGGTCCTGACGCTCGCGGCGGTGTCGCACCAGCGCGCGCTGATCACCCCGGCGCTGATCGTCATGGGCATCAGCACCGGCGCCTACAATGTCGGCGCGCTGTCGATGATGATGGAGATGACGTTCGCAGGGGCGACCGGCATGTACATGGGGCTGTGGGGCGTGGCGCAGGCGTTCGGCATGGGCTTCGCGTCGATCATCAGCGGCGGCCTGCACTCGCTGCTGATCGAGACCGGGCTGCTGAGCGCGCCGCTCGGCTACACGGCGATCTTCGGCCTGGAGGCGCTGGTGATGCTGGTGGCGGTCGGGATGCTGCGCGCCGTGAGCGTGGCCGCGTTCCATGGCCTGACGCACGAGGATATCGTGCGCAGCATGGAAGCCACGGCGACTGCGTAGAGATTGCAGACTGTCGATTGTAGATTGCAGATGACGCTCCAGCCCAATCTACAATCGACAATCTGCAATCTCCAATCTGAAATGGATGAGGATATGCCCCCGGTTAGCATTCAAAAAGAAGACGGCCTCTACCACAGCTTCTGCGGGCTGACATGCGTGGGCTGGCTGTACCAGAAGATCAAGGACAGCTTCTTTCTCATTCTGGGCACGCACACCTGCGCGCACCTGCTGCAGAACGCGCTCGGCGTGATGATCTTCGCCCGGCCGCGCTTCGGGGTCGCGCTGATCGAGGAGGCCGATCTCTCGAAGAGCCAGCCCGAGCTGGACGCGCTGATCGATGAGATCCGCGCCGACCACAAGCCCTCGGTGATCTTTCTGCTGTCGTCGTGCACGCCCGAGGTGATGAAGGTCGAGTTCCAGGGCCTGGCCGACCGGCTGAGCACGCCGGAGTTGCCGGTGCTGTTCGTGCCGGCCAGCGGGCTGGAGTACACCTTCAGCCAGGCCGAGGACTCGGTGCTGCAGGCGCTGATCCCATTCTGCCCGACCGCCCCCGCCGACGACCGGCGGGTGGTATTTCTCGGCTCGGTCAACGACACGATCGCCGACGACTTCGCGCTCGAGGCTGCGCGGCTTGGCATCCCGGTGGCCGGCTTTCTGCCCGCCAGCCACTTCCACGAGCTGCCGCCGATCGGCCCCGGCACCGTGCTGGCCCCGCTGCAGCCCTATCTGGGCAAGGTGGCCGGCCGGCTGGCGCGCGAGCGCGGCGCGACGCTGCTCTCCTCGCTGTTCCCGTTCGGGCCCGACGGCACGCGCGCGTTCTGGGAGGACCTGGCGGCGCTGTTCGGCCAGCGGCTCGACCTGAGCCAGCGCGAGGCGCAGGCCTGGGAGCGGATCAAGGAGCACACCGACCTGCTGCGCGGCAAGCGGGTGCTGTTCACCGCCGACAACCTGATGGAGCTGCCGCTGGCGCGCTTCCTGCGCCACGCCGGCTGCGAGATCGTCGAGTGCAGCACCACTTATGTTAATAAGAAGTTTCACGCGCGCGAGCTGGCCGCGCTGCAGGGGGTCACGGTGGTCGAGCAGCCAAACTTCGACCGGCAGCTCGACACGATCGCGCAGCTGCGGCCCGACCTGGTGATCAGCGCGATGGCGACGACCAACCCGCTGATCGGGCAGGGCGTGGTGGCGAAGTGGAGCACCGAGTTCGCGTTCATGCCGATCCACGGCTGGGCCGGGGTGGGCACGCTGGCGGGCATGTTCACGAAGTCGCTCAGGCGCCACGCCCAGCTCGACCCGCTCGACGACCCGGTCTGGAGTGCGGGGCTGATGCCCGGCGTTATACCACTGATTAGTAGTCAGTAGTCAGTAGTGAGTAGTCAGAGCTTAGGGTTCACAAATGTATTATTTCAGCCACCTTGGGAGTGTCATGCTGAGCCGCAGCGAAGCATCCCTTGAACGTCCAGTAGCGAGAGATCCTTCGCTCCGGCTGCGGCCTCCGCTCAGGATGACACAGACGCTGGGTCACGTCATTCTTTTACGAACCCTTAGTGCTGACTATTGACTACTGACTACTGACTACTGACTACCGGAGACTGTTATGCGGCTGGCACTCTGGATGTACGAAGGCACGGCCCACCACGGCGTCGGGCGGGTGGCCAATAGCATGCGCGGGGTCCACGCGGTGTTTCACGCGCCGCAGGGCGACGACTACGTGACTCCGATCTTTACGATGCTGGAGCGCACGCCCGCCTTCCCGCAGATGACCACCAGCGTAGTCAGCGGGCGCGACCTGGCGCAGGGCACGATCCGCCTGCCCGAGACGCTCCGGCAGGTCGAGGCCAAGCTGCACCCCGAGCTGATCGTGGTCTGCGCGAGCTGCAGCACGATCCTGCTCCAGGAAGACCTGCAGGTGATCGCCAACAGCGCGCGGACCGCGGCCGAGGTGCTGGCCTTCGACGCCAACCCCTACCGGATGCAGGAGATCCTCTCGGCCGAGGGGCTGTTCACGGTGCTGGTCAAGCGCTACGCGCGCCCGCAGCCGCTCAGCGAGGTCCCGAGCGTCAACATCCTCGGGCCGGCCTCGCTGGGCTTCCACGTGCGCACCGACGTGATCTGCCTGCGGCGGATCATGCAGACGCTGGGCGTGCGGCTCAACGTGATCGCGCCGCTCGGCGCCGGGCTGGGCGACCTGGCGCGGCTGCCGGCGGCCTGGGTGAACATCGCGCCGTACCGCGAGCTGGGCCGCCAGGCGGCCGGCTACCTCGAGGAGCAGTTCGGCACGCCCGCGCTGCTGGACGCGCCGATCGGGGTCCAGCCAACGCTCAGGTGGCTCAACCGGCTGGTCGAGATGCTGAACGAGGTGGGGGCGCGCTCCGGCGGGCCGGCCGTCAAGCTGCCGCCGCTGACCGCCTTCTCGCTGGATGGGATGAGCGCGCCGAGCGGCGTGCCCTGGTTCGCGCGCACGGCCGACATGGAGAGCTTCAGCAGCAAGAGCGCGTTCGTGTTCGGCGACGCGACCCACACCGTCGGCATGGTCAAGTTCCTGCGCGACGAGCTGGCGATGAAGATCTCCGGCGCCGGGACCTACCTGGCGCACGAGGCCGCCTGGGTGCGCGAGCAGCTGGCGGGCTATCTGCCCGAAGAGGGACTTGGGATTTGGGATTTGGGACTTGGGAGCGCAGCAGATGTCCAAGCCCCAAGCCCCAAGCCCCAAACCCCAGGCGCTTTGCTGGTGACCGATCGCTTCCAGGACGTCGCGGCGCGGATCGCCGATCTGGCGCCCGACCTGGTCTGCGGGACCCAGATGGAGCGCCACAGCTGCCGCAAGCTGGACATCCCGTGCATGGTGGTCGCCCCGCCGACGCACATCGAGAATCACCTGCTGGGCTACCGGCCGATCCTCGGCTTCGACGGCGCCGACGTGCTGGCGGACGAGATCTACACGACCGCCACGCTCGGCATGGAGAAGCACCTGATCGACCTGTTCGGCGACGCGGGGCTCGAGTACGAGGATGGGGCGACTGAGGGGCAAGCAGACGAGGAGACAATGAGACGAGGAGACGAGGAGCCACAGGACGCTGCCGACGCAGTGGCGATTGGACAAGCACCAGATCTCCCGGCCTCCCGATCTCCCGGTCTCCCGGTCTGGTCGCCCGAGGCGCAGGCGATGCTCAAGAAGGTGCCGTTCTTCGTGCGCGGCCGGGTCCAGAAGAATGTCGAGAAGTACGCGGCGCAGCAGGGCCACGGCCTGATCACGGTGGACGTGCTGCAGGCGGCGAAAGAATCGCTCGGCGGCTAGAAATTTCAGATTGTAGATTGCAGATTGCAGATTGAGCTATCTCAGCGGCAATCTACAATCTACAATCTACAATCTACAATCACTATGAACGTACCCACCAAAAGCATATCGACAATCACGCTCCTATCGCAGGAGGACCGGCTGAAGGGCCGGCCGAAGCTGTGCAGCGACTGCGGCGTGTGCAGCAGCAGCGCCCGGCCGATGATGGCGCACGCGTGCGTGTTCGTGCGCAACCAGGCCGAGCAGATCGAGCTGCGGCTGCACGGGCGCAACCGCCAGGCCGGCGACGAGCTGCTGCTGGGGATCTACCGCAGCATCCACGTCGCGCGGATGGCCCAGCCGCTGCCCGGCGCGCAGTGGAGCGGGATCGTCAGCTCGATCGGCGCGCTGCTCCTGGAGCGCGGGATCGTCGACGGGGTCGTCGCGACGCGCGCGGTGCCGGGCACGCGCTACGCGCCGCAGCCGTTCCTGGCCCGCACGCCGGACGAGGTGCGCGCCAGCCGCGGCAACAAGCCGTGCATCTCGCCCAACCTCGAGGTGCTGGACGAGGTGCGCGCCGCCGGGCTGAAGCGGCTGGCGTTCATCGGCGTCGGCTGCCAGGTGCACGCGCTGCGCGCGATGCAGCAGGAGCTGGGCCTGGAGCGGCTGTACGTGATCGGCATCCCCTGCACCGACAGCACCACCTACCCGAACCTGCAGCGCTTCCTGCAGGTCGTCTCGAAGTCGCCGGAGACGGTGGTGCACCACGAGTTCTTCCAGGACTTCCGGCTGTGGATGACGCACGAGGACGGGCACGTCGAGAAGGTCAACTTTATCGACCTGGACGTGAGCGAGCTGGGCGGCCAGACCGGCGTGTTCCCGCCGGCCTGCATGTCGTGCTTCGACTACCAGAACGCGCTCTCGGACATCACGGTCGGCTATATGGGCGCGCCGCTGGGCGGCTGGCAGTGGATGCTCGTCCGCACCGCCGCCGGCGAGGAGCTGTTCGATCTCATCCGGCCGCAGCTGGCGCTTGGCGAGCTGTCCTCGGGCGGCGAGCGGACCGCCGGCGTGCACACCTACGTGCGCATGCTGCGCAATCCGCCGCGCCGTCCGCCCGCGCTCATCCGCAAGCTGATCGCGTTCCTGCAGCGGTGGCGCGGGCCGAAAGGGGTGGAGTTCGCGCGCAGCGTGATCGAGATGAAGCTGCTGCGCAACCTCCAGTTCGTGCGCGAGCGCTTCCCGCAGATGGAGGGGCGGGTGGTGCCGTACTACGTCTACGCCGCGCTGGAGCGCTACGCGGGGACGTACGAGCAGGAGTTCGGGCGCTCGCTCGATGCGCGCGCGAAGCTGACGGCCGCCGGCTGTCAGCCGTCAGTGTCCGAGCGATGATTAGCGCGGATCTACGTCGGGGCGGCGACGCGCGGCAAGGGCAAGCTGAAAGCTTTATGCTGACAGCTGGTAGCTAAGGGGGACATGTCCATGAGTCTAATTCTGGCAGTCTACGGCAAAGGCGGCATCGGCAAGAGCACCACCAGCGCGAACCTCTCAGCGGCGCTCGCGCTGGGCGGGGCGAAGGTGCTACAGATCGGCTGCGACCCCAAGCACGACAGCACGTTCCCGCTCACCGGCATGCTCCAGAGCACGGTGATCGATGTGCTGAACGAGGTCGACTTCCACGTCGAGGACGTCGACGTGACCGACGTCGTCAAGACCGGCTTCGCCGGGGTGGACACGCTCGAGTCGGGCGGGCCGCCGGCCGGCAGCGGCTGCGGCGGCTACGTCGTCGGCGAGACGGTCAAGCTGCTGCAGGAGTTCGGGCTGTACGGCAAGTACGACGTGATCGTCTTCGACGTGCTGGGCGACGTGGTCTGCGGCGGGTTCTCGGCGCCGCTGAACTACGCCGACTATGGCGTGATCATCGCCTGCAACGACTTCGACAGCATCTTCGCCGCCAACCGGCTGTGCCTGGCGATCAAGCAGAAGAGCGCGCGCTACAAGGTCAAGCTGGCCGGCATCATCGCCAACCGGGTGGACTACGAGCTCGGCGGCGGGACGGCGCTGCTCGACCAGTTCGCCGAGACGGTCGGCACGCAGCTGATCGGCAAGGTGCCCTACCACGATCTGATCCGCCGCAGCCGGCTCGCCGGCAAGACGCTGTTCGAGATGGAGGGCCCCGACAAGGAGTCCTGCGTCAAGCCCTTCACGGATATGGCGGCGTACCTGATGAACGGCCCGATGTCGCAGGTGCCGGTGCCGCTGGGCGACCGCGAGATCTTCGACGTGATTGGCGGATGGAAGTGAGTCTTGGGGCTTGGGATTTGGGACTTGAGGCTTGAGATGCCTAGTCCCAAGCCCCTAGCCCCAAGCCCCAAAGCGCAATGACAAACATAGCAGAACAACACAAGACCAAGCTGCGCGACTACTTCGACGGGCTGGGCTTCGAGCGCTGGAAGGCGATCTACGGCGACGCCGAGGTGTCGAGCATCCGACGCACGATCCGCGAGGGCCACGCGACGATGCTGGCGCTGGCCGAGCAGTGGATCGCCGAGGGGCTGGGGGAAGGCGAGCCCAAGCCGCAGGCCGCAGGCCCCAGGCCACACGTCCTCGACGCCGGCTGCGGCACCGGCCTGTTCAGCCTGGCGCTGGCGCGGCGCGGGCTGCGCGTGAGCGGGGTAGACATCGCGCCGCAGATGGTCGCGGCGGCGGCCCGCGCGGCCGGCGACGCCGGCTTGGGCGAGCGGACCGCCTTCCGGGTCGGCGACCTTGAGCACATTGAGGGACGCTACGACGCGGTGGCCTGCCTGGACGTGCTGATCCACTACCCGCAGCAGGGCTTCGCGCAGCTGTGCGGGCGGCTGGCCGGGCTGAGCCGCGGCCCGCTGGTGCTGACCTACGCGCCGCGCGAGCCGCTGCTGGCGGCGCTGCACTGGCTGGGCGGGCGCTTCCCGACCAACCATCGCCGCACGGAGATCCAGATGATCGACCCGCGGGTGGTCGAGCGGGCGCTGGCGCTGGCGGACAGGCGGGTGCGCCGCAGCCAGCGGATCAGCCGCGGCTTCTATCACGTGACGCTGCTGGAGGCGGTGCACCACTCTGACAAGACGACTAGGTGACGAACCGAATGGCGGGCGGGGGGGCGGGGTGCGGCTAAACCTGTGAAGGAGAACCGGATGAAAGCGCTGCTCTGGTCACTGGCGACGGTGATGGTGGGCGCGGGGATGTGGCGCTGGTACGCGCACGAGATCGTGGACGAGTCGGATGCGACCGTTCACCTGCAGAGCGAGCACGAGCATTTCCACCTGCATGTGGATCTGCCGGCCGGGGTCGAGATCCTGCCGGGCGACACGCTGGAGATCGTGTCGCTGCCGAAGCTGCAGGGCGGCCAGACCGACGGCGAGATTACCTACCCAAGCCGCGTACGTCTGTTCCGGGCCAGCTGGCTCAAGCGCAACCTGATCAAGCGCAGCAGCATGCTCGAGATCAACGAGCTGGTCGAGCACCCGTAAAACGTTTCAACGTTTCAACGTTCGAACGTTCAAACGTTCACGAGGAGGTGGCCCATGTTTATCTTCAACCCGCTGATGATGGAGATGCCCGGCGAGTTCAGCAGCACCACGCGCCACGCGCTGAAGGAGGCCGTCCTCACCCCGCGCTTCTACACGACCGACTTCAAGGCGGTCGACCGGCTGCACGTCGACCACATGCGCGAGGAGTTCGAGTGGATCCGCGGCGAGTTCGAGCGCGACTACAACAAGAACCACTTCAAGCGCAACGACGAGTTCCTGGCGAACTTCGACGATATGCCCGAGCGCGAGCTGTTTATCGAGTTTTTAGAGCGCTCCTGCACGGCCGAGTTCAGCGGCTGCATCCTGTACGCCGAGATGGTCAAGCATCTCAAGGACCCGACGCTGCGGCAGATCTTCCAGCTGATGAGCCGCGACGAGGGCCGCCACGCCGGCTTTCTGAATCGCACGATGGCCGACCTGAACGTGGCGCTCGACCTGACCGTGCTGCAGCGGCGCAAGAAGTACACCTTTTTCAAGCCCAAGTTCATCTTCTACAGCGTCTACCTGTCCGAGAAAATCGGCTACGCGCGCTACATCGAGATCTTCCGCCACCTCCAGCAGCGGCCCGAGAACCTGATCCACCCGATCTTCAAGTGGTTCGAGAAGTGGTGCAACGACGAGTACCGCCACGGCGAGTTCTTCTCGCTGCTGATGCGCAGCCAGCCCGAGCTGCTGGCCGGCGTCAACCGGCGCTGGATCCGCTTCTTTCTGCTGGCGGTCTACGCGACGATGTACATGAACGACTCGCGGCGCCGCGGCTTCTACGCCACGCTCGGGCTGGACTGGCGCGACTACGACCAGAAGGTGATCCGGCTGACCAACCAGATCTCGAGCCAGGTCTACCCGGTCACGCTGCCGGTCGACAACCCGCGCTTCTTCGGCAACCTGGACGCCTGCGCCCGCTACGACGAGACGATCCGGCAGCTGGCCGGCCGCAGCGACCCGCTCTCGATCGCGCGCACGACGCGGCTGCGCGCGGCGCTGGGCCTGCGGCTGCTGGCGACCTACCGCCTGCCGCCCCAGCAGACGACCGAGGCGACCCGCTGGAAGGGGCTGGAGGGCTTTCCGAACTACCCGGGGGCGGGCTCGCGTCTGAACAAACAAGTTGTAGCCGCCTGACTGAAACGCTGAACGCTGAACGCTGAAGGCTGAAGACGCATATTCATCGTTCATCGTTCATCGTTTATCGTTCTGGAGCATCTATGCGCTTCATCTTTCTAACAATGGACGGCAATCACGGAGCGGCACTGCGCCAGGCGGCTGAGCTGCTGCGGCGCGAGCATGCGGTGGACGTCGATATTCACCTGTACAACGCCACCTCGCTGCGATCCGACGAGGACTGGCGGCGGCTGGAGCAGGACGCGGCCGGCGCCGACTTCATCTTCGGCGCGATGCTGTTCGGCGAGGAGTTCGTGCGGCCGATCCAGCGCATCCTGGGCGCCACGACCGCGCCGGCCAGCGTGATCACCAGCAACCCGTCGCTGATCCGCTGCACCCGGCTGGGCAAGTTCGTGCTGCAGCAGCGCGCCGATGACCGCGAGCCGGGCCTGCTCTCGCAGTGGATCCGCAAGTTCCGGCCCAAGGGCGGCCAGGGCGAGGGCCACCGCCAGCTGGCCTCGCTGCGCAACCTGGGCAAGATCATGAAGCACATCCCCGGCAAGGCGCGCGACCTGCACTCGTACATCGCCGTGCACGAGTACTGGATGCACTGCTCGCCGGAGAACCTGAAGCGCATGCTGGCCATGCTGATCAATCGCTACGTGCCCGGCTACGCCGGCCGGCTGCCCGAGCAGGACCCCATCCACTATCCCGAAGCCGCGATCTACCACCCCGACGCGCCGGAGCCGTTCCCCGACCTGGCGAGCTATCAGAAGTGGCGGACGGGCCGCTCAAACGTTCAAACGTTCAAACGTTCAAACGTTCAAACGAACTCCGGCTCGGTGGGCATCCTCTCGCTGCGCACGGTGCTGCTGAGCGGCAACACCGCGCATATCGACGCGCTGGTGCGCGCGATCGAGGCGCGCGGGCTCGAGGCGCGGGTGGCCTACAGCGGCGGGCTGGACATGCGGACGGCGATCGAGCTGTTCTTCAGTGGGTCTAGGGACGCGGCGCCAGGGGCGCGCGGTCGAAATTCCAAGCCGCAAGCCTCGGGCCCCAAGCCCCAGGCCCAGGTCGACCTGCTGATCAACGCGGCCGGCTTCTCGCTGGTCGGCGGCATGGCCGAGTGCCGGCCCGACGACGCGCGGGCGTCGCTGGAGGCGCTCGACGTCGGCTACCTCGACATGATCCCGCTCTCCTTCCAGCGGGTCGAGGAGTGGCAGCGCGACGCCAGCGGCCTCACGCCGATCCAGATCGCGATGAACGTGGCCATCCCCGAGCTGGACGGCAGCGCCGAGCCGCTGGTCTACGGCGGCCCGACCGCCGAGGGCGACCGATTCGTGGCGCTGCACGACCAGATCGAGCTGGCGGCCGAGCGGGTCGCGCGCCGGGTGGCGCTGCGCCGGCGGGCCAACGCCGAGAAGCGGGTCGCGGTGGTGCTGTTCAACTTCCCGCCGAACCTGGGCAACGCCGGCACGGCCGCGTACCTGGACGTGTTCCAGAGCCTGCACCGGCTGATGCTCGAGCTGCGCGACGCCGGCTACGCGATTACGGTGCCGGCCGACGCCGAGGAGCTGCGCCACCAGGTGGTGGATGGCAACGCGATGCTGCACGGCACCGACGGCAACGTCGGCGCGCAGCTGTCGCTGTCCGACTACCGCCGCCACTTCCCGGACTACGTCGACATCGAGCCGTTCTGGGGCCTGGCGCCGGGCGAGCTGCTGAACGACGGCAAGAACTTCCACATCCTCGGCCGGCAGTTCGGCAACGTCTTCGTCGGGATGCAGCCGAGCTTCGGCTACGAGCGCGACCCGATGCGGCTGCTGATGGCTAAGAATGCCTCGCCGCACCACGGCTTCGCGGCGTTCTACACCTGGCTCGAGCATATCTTCGGCGCCGACGCGGTGGTCCACTTCGGCACGCACGGCGCGCTCGAGTTCATGCCCGGCAAGCAGACCGGCCTGAGCAGCGCCTGCTGGCCGCAGCGCCTGCTGGGCAGCCTGCCGAACTTCTACTACTACAGCGTCAACAACCCCAGCGAGGCCACGATCGCCAAGCGCCGCGGCGCGGCCACCCTGGTCAGCTATATGGTCCCGCCGCTGCAGCAGGCCGGCCTCTATAAGGGGCTGCGGCTGCTCAAGGACAGCCTGGACAGCTACCGCAAGCGGCCGACCGCCGAGCTGCTGGAGGACATCCGCGCGCAGGCCGAGAAGCTCGGCATCGGCGTCGACGAGACGCAGGACGAGCGGCGCAAGACCAGGGACGAGGAAGACATGCTCTCGTCCTGGGTGGTCGGGCCGTCGTCGCACGAGGCCTACGTCGCCGCGCTGGCGCACGAGCTGATCATGGTCGAGCAGCGCATGATCCCGATGGGCCTGCACGTGCTGGGCGCGTCGCCCTCGCCGGCCGAGCTGGCCGACATCCTGGCGCTGGTCGCGACGTTCGTGCGGCCCGACCCGAAGGTCGCGCCGCTGCCGCAGCTGGTGGCCTATGGCCTGGGCTGGGACTACGAGGGCCTGCGCGCGCGCCTGAAGACCGACCGCGAGGCGCAGGCGCGCTGGGAGCAGGTCGACAAGATCTGCCGCACGGCGCTGCGCCAGTTCGTCGAGGGCAGGACCGGCGGCGCGGCGACCGGCGCGCGGCGACCGGCGCTCGATCCGGCGGTGGACGAGTACCTCAAGCAGGAGGCCAACATCCGCCCCGGCGCGCTGAGCGCGCTGTGGACCTACCTGGGCGACCTGCTGGAGCGCATGGTCGACGAGCGCGAGCTGGCCGGCCTGATGCACGCGCTCGACGGCGGCTACATCGCGCCCTCGCCCGGCAACGACGTGGTGCGCAACCCGGCGGTCGTGCCGACCGGCCGCAACATCCACGGCCTCGACCCGTTCCGCGTGCCGACGCCCGCGGCGCAGGAGGCCGGCGAGCGGCTGATGACCGAGCTGCTGCAGCGGCTGACCCGCGAGCAGGGCACGCTGCCCGAGACCATCGCGCTGGTGCTGTGGGGCACCGACAACCTCAAGAGCGACGGCGAGGGCGTGGCCCAGGCGCTGGCGCTGCTCGGCGCGCGGGTCGTGCTCGACGAGCTCGGCAAGGTCAGCGATGTCGAGCTGCTGCCGCTGGCCGAGCTGCGCCGCCCGCGCGTCGACGTGGTCGTGACGGTCAGCGGCATCTTCCGCGACCTGCTGAGCCACCAGATCGGGCTGCTCGACAAGGCCGCCCGGCTGGCCGCCGAGGCCGCCGAGCCGGTCGAGTTCAACTTCGTGCGCAAGCACGCGCTGGCGCAGGCGGCCGAGCTGGGCGTGAGCCTGGGCGAGGCGGCGGTGCGGGTGTTCGCCAACGCGCCGGGCAGCTACGGCTCCAACGTCAACCACCTGGTCGAGAGCAGCACCTGGGACCAGGAGAGCCAGCTGGCCGAGGCGTTCGTCGGGCGCAAGTGCTTCACCTACGGCCCGAACGGCCAGTGGCGCGACTCGCGCCAGATCATGGAGCGCGCGCTCGTCACGGTCGACGCGACCTTCCAGAACATCGACAGCTTCGAGGTCGGCATCAGCGATATCGACCACTACTACGAGAACCTGGGCGGCGTGACCAAGAGCGTCGAGCTGCTGCGCGGCAAGCGGCCGCCGGTGCTGGTGGCCGACGCGATCGCCAGCACCGGGCGGATCAGCTCGCTGGAGCAGATGGTCCGGCTGGAGACGCGCGCCAAGCTGCTCAACCCGAAGTGGTTCGAGGCGATGCTGGCCCACGGCTACGAGGGCGCGCGCGAGATCGAGACGCGCGTCGGCAACACCTACGGCTGGAGCGCCACCACCGGCGCGGTCGAGGGCTGGGTCTACCAGGGCGTGGCCGAGACCTTCCTGCTCGACGAGGCGATGCGCGAGCGGATGGCGACCCTGAACCCGCACGCCACCGCCGCCGTCGCGCGACGGCTGCTCGAGGCCAGCGACCGCGGCTTCTGGGACGCCGACGAGGAGACGCTCGACGCGCTGCAGCAGATCTACAGCGACCTTGAGGACCGCCTGGAGGGCGTGGCGGTGAGTGTGTGACGTGGGACGTGGCTTGGGATGTGACAAGGTGACAAGGTGACCGGCGTTGAACGCTGAACGCTGAACGCTGAACGCTGAACGGTGACTGCCGATCGCCGACTGGCAGCTGCCGACTGCCGACTGCTGATTACGGACTGCCGGGCATCACAGTCTCCCTGGCGGGTCACCCCCTCACCTTGTCACCCGGTCAAGGCTAGAAGTGGGGCTGGAATGATCAATCTAACATTCATCACGGGCATGGAGCGGTTCAACGCGCACCTCTGGAGCGACGTCGAGCGGCGGCTGCGCGCGGGCGGCGTCGACGTGCGGATCATGCGCTTCCACGACGGCCACGTCGAGCAGCGCGACCCGGCGCTGGCCCGCGCGATCGCCGGCGCGGACGTGCTGTTCATCACGCTGATCAACATGCGCGACCAGGCCGCCTGGCTGGCCGAGCAGCTCGCGCGCTCGCGCGCGAAGACGGTGTTCGCCTTCGAGAGCATGCCCGAGGTGATGGAGCTGACGCGCGTCGGCGAGTACCGCGTGGCCGGCGGCAAGAGCGCGCTGCCCAAGCCGATGCAGATGATCCTCAAGCTGATCACGCGCGGGCGCGACGAGGACACGCTGTACGCCTACACCAAGCTGACCAAGATCAGCGCCAAGCTGCTGCCGCTCATGCCGGCCAAGCTCAAGGACTTCCGCACCTGGCTCAGCGTGAACCTGTACTGGAACCAGCCCGACGCGCCGAACCTGACCGAGATGGTGCGCCTGATCCTGCGCGACTGCCTGGGCCAGCCGCTCGAGGTCGCGCCGGTGCGGCCGATCCCGATGATGGGCTGCTTCCACCCCGACGCCGACGAGCTGTTCGCCGATCCGCACGCGTTCCTCAAATGGTACAGTCGACGGAAGGCCAAAGACCAAAGGCCAAAGACCAAAGGCGCTAACCCTTCGCCCGACCGCCCGCTCGTGGCGCTGCTGGCCTTCCGCAAGCACGTCGTGCAGGGGCTGAGCTACCTGGGCGACCTGATCCGCGAGCTGGAGGGGCAGGGCCTGGCGGTGCTGCCGATCTTCGTCAGCGGGATCGAGGCGCACGTCGCCGTGCGCGAGTGGATCGCGCGCGAGCGGATCGACCTGCTGATCAGCACGATGGGCTTCCCGCTGGTCGGCGGGCCGGCCGGATCGACCAAGCCCGGCCAGTACCACGAGAAGGCCAGCGACCTGCTGGCAGCGATCGACGTGCCCTACATGATCGTCCAGCCGCTGCAGATGCAGGACGAGCGGCACTGGCGCGCGAACGGCGTCGCGCCGATGCAGGCGGTGATCATGTACGACCTGCCCGAGATGGACGGCAGCATCGCGCCGGTCGTGATCGGCGCGATCAGCGGGCAGGAGATCGTCGCCACGCCCGACCGGCTGGCGCGCGCGGCCCGCCAGGCCGCCGGCTGGGTCAGCCTGCGCCGCAAGCCGCCGGCCGAGCGGCGGGTCGCGCTGGTGCTCTACAACTACCCGCCCGGCCTGGGCAAGCTCGGCACCGCCGCGCTGCTGGACGTGCCGGCCTCGCTGCACGCGCTGCTCGGCCGCCTGAGCGGCGAGGGCTACACGGTGACCGGCGCGCCAGCCAGCCCCGCGGAGCTGGCCCGCCGCATCGGCGCGCTGGAGAATCACGACGCCGATCTGCCGCGCCTGGGCGCCCGCGGCGTCCCCGTCGGCGACTCCTACGCGCTCGCGCTGGCCGACTACCGGCGGATCGTGCCGCCCGCCGCCGCCGCGCGGGTCGACCGCTACTGGGGCAGCCCGCCCGGCGATATCGCGCCGCTCGGCCCCGACGCGATCCGGATCGACGGATTCGAGCTGGGCAACCTGTTCGTGGGCGTGCAGCCGCCGATGGGCGTGCCGGGCGACCCGATGCGGCTGCTGTTCGAGCACGACTTCACGCCGCACCACCAGTACGTCGGGTTCTACCGCTGGCTGCGCGAGGTCTGGCGCGCCGACGCGATCGTGCACGTCGGCATGCACGGCACCGCCGAGTGGATGCCCGGCCTGCAGCTGGGCCTGACCGCCGAGTGCTGGCCGGACGTGCTGCTGGGCGAGCTGCCGAACCTGTACCTCTACCCGCTCAATAACCCCTCCGAGGCGGGGATCGCCAAGCGGCGCGGCTACGCGACGATCGTCAGCCACGCGGTCCCGCCCTACGCGCGGGCCGGGCTGTACAAGCAGCTGGCGCAGACGCGCGCCGCTCTGGAAGCAGGGGCCGCGTCCGCGTGCCCGGAGCTGCCCGACCTGCCGCGCGGCGCCGACGAGCCGGATGATTCCTACCGCGCGCGCCTGAGCGCCTACCTGGACGAGCTGGAGCAGCGGCTGATCCTGGACGGCCTGCACGTGTTCGGCGGCGTCCCCGCGCCCGAGCGGGCGGCCGCGCTGGTCGAGGCTGCGCTCGACGTGCCGCGCGACGGCGCCCCCGGCCTCGCGGGGCTGCTGGCCGCCGCCGGCGTGGCCCCGGCCGACATCCCCAGAGCGCGCGCTGAGTTCGTGCGCCGGTTCGTCCTGGACCAACGACCGATGACCAAGGACGAAAAGAGTCAGCCGGCGACGACCGCTCGCCCAAGCTGGGAGAGCGCCCTTTCGTCCTTGGTCGTTCGCCCTTCGTCGGCGGCGCTCATTGCCCACGGCAAACTGCTGCTGCAGCGTATGGCCGAGAGCGACGAGCTGGGCGCGCTGGTCCGCGCGCTGGCCGGCGGGTACGTCCGCCCGGCCTTCGGCGCCGACCCGGTGCGCGCCGGGGCGGGCGCGCTGCCGAGCGGCCGCAACATCCACGGCATCGACCCCTGGCGCCTGCCGAGCGATGCCGCGCTGGCGCGCGGCGACCAGGCGGCCGACCTGCTGCTGCGGCGCCACCAGGACGAGCACGGCGCGCTGCCGCAGACCGTCGCGCAGACGCTCTGGGCGATGGACACGATCAAGAACGAGGGCGAGAGCCTGGCCGTCGTGCTGGCGCTGGCCGGCGCGCGGCCCGAGCGCGACGGGCAGGGCAAGATCTGGCGCTACGAGCTGATCCCGCCGGCCGAGCTGGGCCGCCCGCGCGTCGACGTGCTGCTGAACATTAGCCCGATCTTCCGCGACACCTTCCAGATGAGTCTGGACCTGGTCGACGACCTGTTCCGCCGGATCGCCGCGGCCGACGAGCCGCCCGAGCAGAACTTCATCCGCGCCCACACGCTCGATCTGCAGGCCCAGGGCCACAGCTGGGAGCAGGCCACCGCGCGGATCTTCACCCAGGCGCCCGGCCGCTACGGCACCGGCGTGGACGAGCTGATCGACGAGAGCGCCTGGGAGACGCGCGACGAGCTGGCCGAGACCTACCTGCAGCGCGGCGGCTACACCTACGGCGGCGACCGCCACGGCGCTGCCGCGCCCGAGCTGCTGCGCGGCCTGCTCGGCACGGTCGACCATGTCTTCCAGGCGATCGACAGCGTCGAGTACGGCCTGACCGACATGCAGCACTACTACGGCCACAGCGGCGCGCTGCAGATGGCAGCCGAGCGCGAGCGCGGCGCGTCAGTGCCGCTCAGCTACGCCGAGAGCTACACCGGCGGCGTCAAGATCGCCAGCGCGGCCGAGCTGCTGCGGGTCGAGGCGCGCAGCAAGCTGCTCAACCCGCGCTGGTACGAGGGCATGCTGTCCCACGGCTACGCCGGTGCGGCCGAGATCGGCAGCCGCTTCACCTACCTGCTGGGCTGGAGCGCGGTGAGCGATGTCGTCGCGCCGTGGGTGTTCGACGAGGCGGCGGCGACGTTCGTGCTGGACGAGACGATGCGCCGGCGGCTCGAGCAGGCCAACCCGCAGGCCGCCCGCAACGCCGTCTCGCGGCTGCTGGAGGCCAACGACCGCGGCCTGTGGCATGCAGACGAGGCGACGCTGGCGGCGCTGCAGGAGATCTACGGCGATATGGAGGACCGGCTGGAGGGGGTCGCCCTCAGTGACAAGGTGACAAGATGATAAGGTGACAAGGTGACGAGGCGAACACTGTCACTCGGTCACCTTGTCACCCGGTCACCTTGTCGGGAAAGGGTGGGGAATGTCAATCTTCAAGAACATCCGGCTGGGCCTGCTGCACGTCGCCGTGGCGATGACGTTCGTGCTGATCAACGGCGTGCTGAACCGCGTGATGATCTACAACCTGGGCATCCTGGCGAGCGTCGTCGCGGTGCTGGTGGTGCTGCCGTACCTCCTTTCGCCGATGCAGGTCTGGATCGGCCAGTACTCCGACACGCACCCGCTGTTCGGCTACCGCCGCACGCCCTACATCGCGCTGGGGACGCTGCTGTGCGTCGGCGGCGCGGTGGTGACGCCGCACGTTGCGCTGCTGATGGCGGATAACTTCGCGCTGGGCGTGCTCGTCGGCGTGTTTGCGTTCGGCGCCTGGGGCCTCGGCTACAACCTGGCGGTGGTGGCGTACCTCTCGCTCGCCAGCGACATGTCGACCGAGCAGCAGCGCTCGCGCACGATCGCGATCATGTGGTTCATGATGATCACCAGCATCATCGTCACCGCGATCATCACCAGCCGCGCGCTCGAGCCCTACAGCGACGCGCAGCTCGTGCGGGTCTTCCGGATGGGCGGCCTGGCCGCGCTGGGCCTGGCGGCGCTCGGGCTGGTCGGGCTGGAGCCGCGCCGCGCCGCGCAGCCGGCCGAGCAGTCGCGCCAGAGCCAGCGCGCCGCAGTTCGCGCGGTGCTGGGCAACCCGCAGGCACGGCTGTTCTTTGTCTACCTGATCCTGATGCTGTCCGCGATCCTGGGCCAGGACATCCTGCTGGAGCCGTACGGCGCGCAGGAGTTCGGCATGTCGGTCCGCGAGACCACCCAGCTCACGGCCACCTGGGGCGCGATGACGCTGGTCGCGCTGCTGCTGCAGGGGCTGCTGCTGAGCCGCTGGCTGAGCAAGAAGACCGGCGCGCTGCTCGGCGCGCTGATCGCTACCGCCGGCCTGCTGCTGATCGCCGCCAGCGGGCTGCTCGACCTCCAGGCGCTGTTCGTGCCGGGGGTCGCCGCGCTCGGCTTCGGCACTGGCATCGCGACATCGACCAACCTGGCGCTGATGCTCGACATGACCACGTCCGAGCAGGTCGGCCTGTTCATCGGCGCGTGGGGCGTGGCCGACTCGCTGGCGCGCGGGGCCGGCATGCTGATGGGCGGCGTCGTGCGCGATATCGTCACGGCGACCACCGGCAGCCTGAGCAATGGCTATATCACTGTGTTTCTGATCGAGGCGATCATGCTGGCCGGCTCGCTGCTGCTGCTGCGGCTGGTCGACGTGAGCGCCTTCCGCAGCCGGCAGCCGACGCTGACCGAGCTGGTCGCCCTGGCGGGAGATGCCTGACCCAGACAAGCAGACAAGGAGATGTTGAGACGAGGGGCATAATTCCGAGATCAGGCCGCACTCCTTGTCTCCTTGTCCCCTTGCCTCGGTAGTAGGAAGACGATGACAACTGCAACACACACTGCGACGAATGGAACTGCTCCCAAGACTGACACGAGCGTGCCGGTCTACCCCTTCACCGCGATCGTCGGGCAGGCCGAGCTGAAGCTGGCCCTGCTGCTCTGCACGGTCGACCCGACCATCGGCGGGGTGATGGTGATGGGCCACCGCGGCACGGCCAAGAGCACTGCCGTGCGCGCGCTCGCCGCGCTGCTGCCGCCGATGCGCGTGATCGCCGGCTGCCCCTACAACTGCGCGCCCGATTCGCCCTCGCCGCTCTGCCCGCACTGCCACCCGGTGGGGCTTGACGCGAAGGACTTGAAGCTTGGGAACGGGAAGAAGCCTCAAGTCCCAAGCCTCAAGCCGCAAGCCTCAGTGCGCCCGGTCCCGGTGATCGACCTGCCGCTCGGCGCGACCGAGGACCGCGTGGTCGGCTCGCTGGACATCGAGCGGGCGCTGGTAGACGGCGTGCAGTCGTTCGCGCCCGGCCTGCTGGCCCGCGCCAACCGCGGCTTCCTGTACATCGACGAGGTCAACCTGCTGGAGGATCACCTGGTCGACCTGCTGCTCGACGTGGCCGCCAGCGGCGTCAACGTGGTCGAGCGCGAGGGCATCAGCGTGCGCCACCCGGCGCGCTTCGTGCTGATCGGCAGCGGCAACCCCGAGGAGGGCGACCTGCGGCCGCAGCTGCTCGACCGCTTTGGCCTGCACGCGCGCATCACCACGATCGACGAGGTGGCCGAGCGGGTCGAGATCGTGCGCCGCCGCCGCGCGTTCGATAGCGACCCGTTCGCCTTCACCGAGCGCTGGGACAAGGAGCAGGCCCGGCTGCAGCGCCGGCTGCGCGCGGCCCAGAAGCGCCTGCCCGCGGTCGCCCTGCCGGACGAGACGCTGCTGGCCGCGGCGCGGCTGTGCGTGGCGCTCTCGATCGACGGCCACCGCGGCGAGCTGACCCTCTGCCGCGCCGCCGTGGCGCTGGCCGCGCTCGAGGGGCGCGAGGCGGCGCTGCCGGTCGATATTACGCGCGTCGCGCTGCTGTCCCTGCGGCACCGGCTGCGCAAGGACCCGCTGGATATGAGCGGCGACGACACGCGCGTGCAGCGGGCCGTGGCCGAGGCGATCGGCGCCTAATCAATATAAGGGTGGGGTTTGGGGGCGGGCTTCGCCCGCCCCCAAACCCCACCCGGAAGCGTAAGGTTCGCAAGAACCTTCTACGAGGTACTATGTTTCAGCGATTGCGACGGCTGGCCCCCGAGCTGGTAGCGGTGCCGGCCGGGTCATTCCTGCTGGGCGCCACCGCCGAGCAGGCCGGGGCGAGCGCCCTGCGATTCGGCATCCCGCTGGAGTGGTGCCTGGAGGAGACCCCGCAGCAGCAGGTCGAGCTGCCGGCGTTTCGGATCAGCCGCGGCCCGGCCTCGTGCGCCGAGTACCTGGCCTTCGTGATCGCCACCGACCACCCCACGCCGCCCTACTGGCACGGCGACGAGCCGCCGGCCCGGCTGCGCGACCACCCGGTCACCGGGATCAGCCTGAACGACGCGCGGGCCTACTGCCGCTGGCTGAGCACGGCCACCAGCCAGGAGTTCCGCCTGCCGAGCGAGGCCGAGTGGGAGAAGGCCGCCCGCGCCGACGACGGGCGCACCTTTCCGTGGGGCGACGAGTGGGAGGCGAGCCTGTGCAACACGGCCGAGGGCGGCGCCGGCGCGACCACGCCGATCGGCAGCCACCCGCGCGATGCCAGCCCCTACGGCTGCGTCGACATGGCCGGCAATGTCGAGGAGTGGACGATCAGCAAGTACCGGCCGTACCCCGGCAGCTCGCTCGCCCCGACGCGGCAGGATGGCGTCGTGGTGCGGGGCGGCAGCTGGAATGGCGACCAGGCCATGGCGCGCTGCGCCAGCCGCCACGTGCGCTCGCCCGGGCTGGCCAGCCCCATGCGCGGCTTTCGAGTCGTCTGTATCAGTGAGTAAACGATCCTATGGCAACACAGCATACACTTCCATTCCCTGCCCTGGTCGGCCTGGACGCCGCCCGGCAGGCGCTGCTGCTCCTGGCGGTCGAGCCGCGCCTGCGCGGCGTGGTGCTCGCCGCGCCGGTGGGCAGCGGCAAGAGCAGCCTGGCGCGCGGCTTTCGCGGCCTGCTGGGTGGAGACGGGCCGTTCGTCGAGCTGCCGCTCGGCGCCGACGAGGAGGGGCTGCTCGGCGGCCTCGACATCCAGGCGACGCTGCGCGCTGGCTCGCGCGTGGCGCGCGCCGGCGCGCTGGCGCGCGCCGACGGCGGGACGATCTACGTCGACGGGCTGAACCTGCTGCCCGACATGACCGCGAACCTGCTGCTCGCGGCGCTCGAGAGCGGCGAGGTGCGGCTGGAGCGCGAGGGCCTGAGCCTGCGCGCGCGCGCCAGCTTCCAGCTGATCGGCTCCTACGACCCGGCCGAGGGCGCGCCGCGGCGCCACCTGCTCGACCGGGTCGGCCTGCTGCTCACGCTGCCGTCGACCGTGAACGCGCAGGATCGCGCCGAGGTCGTGCGCCGGAATTTTGGGGCCAGGGACTTTGGCGCAGCGGCGCGGGCTCGATCGACTCGTGGTCGAACAGAGGGAAATGATAGCCCAAGCCCCCAGGCCTCAAACCTTTGGGACGACGAGCTGGAGCTGCTGCGCGGCCTGGTGCGCGCCGCGCGCGAGCAGCTGCCGGGGGTGCGGATCAGCGACGAGCAGCTCGAGCAGCTGAGCGGCGCCGCGTTCGCCTTCGGGGTTGAGGGGCATCGCGCCGACCTGTTTGCCGTGCGCGCGGCCTGCGCCGCCGCCGCGCTGGGGCTGCGCGAGAGCGTCGAGCACGAGGACCTGGAGCTGGCGGTGCGCCTGGTGATCCTGCCGCGCGCCACGCGCATGCCGCAGCCGCCGCCTGAGCCGGCGCCGCCCGAGCAAGAGCAGGAGAACCGCAGCCAGCCGCCCGAGAGCCAGGAGCCGGACGTCGACCAGCAGCAATCCGAGCCCAAGAGCCAGAGCGTCCCGGAGGAGCAGGTGCTGAGCGCGCTCGCCTCCGAGCTGCCGCCCGACCTGGCCGACCTGCCGTTTCTCGCGCTCCGGCGCGGGCGCAGCGGCTCGCGCGGCACCACCAGCGGCACCCGCGGCCGGCACATCCGCTCCATCCCCGGCGACCCGCGCCGCGCCCGGATCGACATCGCCGCCACGCTGCGCGCCGCCGCGCCGTGGCAGCGACTGCGGACGGACGACGAACGACCAAAGACCAACGGCCAAAGCTCGGGCGATGCAACGAATCATTCGCCCTCCGCCGACGAACGACCAAAGACCAACGGCCAAAGCTCGGGCGATGCAACGAATCATTCGCCCTTGGTCGTTCGCCCTTCGTCGGTCAAGCTGCGCGCGGACGACCTGCGCGTGAAGCAGTTCCGCTCCAAGGCCGGCGCGCTGTTCCTGTTCGCGGTGGACGCCAGCGGCAGCATGGCGCTGCACCGGATGCGCCAGGCCAAGGGCGCCGTGCAGGCGCTGCTGCAGCAGGCCTACGTCCACCGCGACCGCGTGGCGCTGCTGGCCTTCCGCGGCGACGGCGCCGATCTGCTGCTGCCGCCCTCGCAGAGCGTCGAGCTGGCCCGCCGCGCGCTCGATCTGCTGCCGACCGGCGGGGGCACGCCGCTGTCCGCCGCGCTGCTGCGGTCGCTCGACGTCGCCAAGCAGGCGCGCGGGCGCGGCATCCACCAGACCGTGCTGGTGATGCTCACCGACGGGCGCGCCAACATCGGCCTGCGCGCCGAGCGCGACGGCATCCCCACCGAGCTGCAGCACCTCGGCCGCCAGCTCGCCGAGGCGCACATCCAGTCGATCGTCGTCGACACGCAGCGCAGCTACCTCAGCCGCGGCGAGGCCCGCCAGCTGGCCGGCTGGCTCGGCGGCAAGTACGTCTACCTGCCCAACGCCAAGGGCGAGCAGATCGCCGCCATGGCGCTCGAGTCGCGCGACAGCTAAGCCTGTAGTTGGCCCTCACCCCGCCTGCCCCCGCTCCCCCGCGGGGAGCGGGGAAGATCGTTCGTGGTTGTGCGCGGCGGCAAAGCCGCCGCGCACAACCACGAAAAAGAAACCCCCGCCCCTGCCAGGGGCGGGGGCAGGGGGTCGGGTAACCCGATCTATCAGCGATACATCCCCCGCGGGTCGAGCTCCACGCGAAGCATATGCAGCTCCTGCGCGGTCGGCGGCGGCGTGTCGGCGAGCCGCGCGGCCAGCCGCACATCCCAGCCGACCTCGGCGCGGGCCTGCCCCAGCGTGACGCCGGGGTGCAGCGAGGTCAGCTGCAGCTCGCGCTCGGGGTTGTCGAAGTCGAACAGCGCCAGGTCGGTGATCACCAGCCGCGGCCCCGCGCCGGGGAGCCCGGCGGCCTGTCGCGCGTCGCCGCCGCTCAGGAAGCCCGGGCTGGTCACGAAGTCGAGCCGCTCCACGAAGGCGCGCCGCTTCAGCCGCATGATCGTGAACGTCCGCCGCGCGTTGATCGCGATCTCGCACGCGCCGCCGCTGCCGGGCAGCCGCACCTTCGGCCGGTCGTAGTCGCCGATCACGGTGCTGTTCAGGTTGCCGTGGCGGTCGATCTGCGCCCCGCCGAGCAGCGCGACCTCGACCCGCCCGCCCTGCAGGTACAGCCCGAACAGGTCGGCCTGCGAGATCACCGAGGTGGCGCCGCTCACCAGCGTCGGGTCGCCGATCGACAGCGGCAGGCGCGCCGGCCGCGCCCCGTAGACGCCGGCCTCGTAGATCAGCTCCAGATCCGGCGCGACCGTGCGCTGCGCCAGGTTGCAGGCGATATTCGGCATCCCGACGCCGACGAACACCGTCCGCGCGCCCGCCAGCGCCCGCGCCGCCGCGACGATCATCATCTCGGAGGGGGTGTAGGTTGTCTCTGTCATTGCATCCTCGTGCCCTGACAAGGTGACAAGGTGAGGGGTGAGGGAGTGACGCGCTAAAGAGACTGTGATGTCGCGCAGTCAGTAGTCAGTAGTCAGTAGTCAGTAGTCAGAAAATTGGCTTCGCTTTCCCGCCTTGTCTCCTTGTCTCCTTGTCTCCTTGTCTCCTTGTCTCCTTGTCTCCTTGTCTCCTTGTCTCCTTGTCTCCTTGTCTCCTTGTCTCCTTGTCTCCTTGTCTCCTTGTCTCCTTGTCTCCTTGTCTCCTTGTCTCCTTGTCTCCTTGTCTCCTTGTCTCCTTGTCTCCTTGTCTCCTTGTCTCCTTGTCTCCTTGTCTCCTTCATCCACTCCTGGCCCCAAGTCCCAAGCCCCAGCAGGCCTCGTCACCGATAATCGCCGTAGTCGACGGGCGCCGCGGGCGCGGACGCGGGCCTGAGCCGCTCCAGCGTCGCGTCGCCGAGCTTGCGCAGGTACGCGGCCCGGTCGGGCACGCCGTAGACCCACTCGTCAAGCCAGGCCGCGGTCCTGGCGCGGTCCTGCGAGATCGCCTCCCAGGCCAGGTAGAACGCGTTGTCCCGGTCGTAGTAGCCCTGCGCGTACGACGGGTGCGCCCCGTAGGGCTCGTGCACCACCGCGTCGACCACCAGCCCGGGGATCAGCGTGCGGTTCGGGTCGGCCC
The DNA here is from genome assembly GCA_016717335.1 of Candidatus Ribeiella danica. GTDB lineage: Bacteria > Chloroflexota > Chloroflexia > Chloroflexales > Roseiflexaceae > Ribeiella > Ribeiella danica. Next base: position 1,272,382 of record JADKFS010000001.1, on the reverse strand, counting down.
GGATGACCGCCTCGTCGACGATCTCCTCGACCACCACCACGACCCGACCGGCCGCGAAGGCGACCTCCTTCTGCACGCCGAGCAGCCCCCACAGCTGCGTGTTGCCCGCCGCGTCGGCGCGCTGCGCGTGCAGGATCGCCACGTCCGGGTTCAGCGGCGGCACCACGGCGATCGCGCCCGCGCCGTAGGGGTTGTCGACGAAGCGGATCTGCTCGTTCACACCGGGCAGATCCGAGCCGGCGTAGCTGCGCAGCGGGAAGAACGGCAGCCGCGTCGCCCCGGCGGTGTAGCGCCCGACCATGCCGTAGTGCGAGTACTCCTCCAGCTCCAGCGGCGCGGGCAGCCCCTGCTCGATCGCGCGGCGCAGGCAGTAGAGCGGGCCGACTCCCGGGTTGCCCAGGTAGCTGAACACCAGCCTGCGCGCCACGCCCGCCGCCACCATCTGGTCGTAGATCAGGTCGGGCGTCATGCGGATCAGCGTCAGGTCGCGCCGCCGCTGGCGGATGATCTCGTGCCCGGCCGCGAAGCAGATGAAGGCGGTGAAGCCCTCGATCGCGACCGACATCCCGTCGCGCACGTGCTCGGCGACTGCGTCGCGCATGGGCATGCGTTTGTCGTGCATCATGAAGCTCGCGCTCCGTAGCTGAAAGCCGGCCGCTCATTCCGTACGCCGGCGGCGCCCCGCCAGGCCAGGATGATGCTATTATATAGTCTTTCTTCCCCCGGCTGGGGAGGGGCAATTCCAGAGTGGGGAGATCGCTATGCAGATCCTCGGCCTCGACCACATCCAGCTCGCCATGCCGGCCGGCCGCGAGGCCGAGGCGCGCGCGTTCTACGGCGGGCTGCTCGGCCTGGCCGAGATCGCCAAGCCCGCGCCGCTGGCCGCGCGCGGCGGCTGCTGGTTCCAGGGCGCCGGCGTCCAGATCCACCTTGGCGTCGAGGACGCCTTCGCGCCCGCGCGCAAGGCCCACCCCGCGCTGCTGGTGGCCGACCTCGCGGCGAGCCGCGTGGCGCTCGAGGCGGCCGGCATCCCGATCGTGCCCGACGACACCCTGCCGGACGTGCGGCGCTTCTACGCCGCCGACCCGTTCGGCAACCGGATCGAGTTCATCCAGAGTGGCGATGGTTTCTCGCAGCATCAGAAGGAGTGAGATCTTGGCAACTGAACATGCCGGCCAGATGAAGATCGGGATCATCCTGCCGATCGCCGAGGACGACGAGACGCACGCGACCCCCAGCTACGCCGACATCCGCGCGGTCGCGCTGCGCGCCGAGTCGGCCGGCTTCGACTCGGTATGGGTCTTCGATCACCTGCTGTTCCGCTCCCCCGACGAGCCGACCGCCGGCATCTGGGAGTGCTGGACGATCCTGGCGTCGCTGGCCGAGGCGACATCGCGCGTGCAGCTCGGCACGCTGGTGATGTGCGTGCCGTTCCGCAACCCGGCGCTGCTGGCGAAGATGGCCGACACGGTCGACGAGATCAGCGGCGGCCGGCTGATCCTCGGGCTAGGCGCGGGCTGGCACCAGCCCGAGTTCGACGCCTTCGGCGTGCCGTTCGACCACAAGGTCGACCGCTTCGAGGAGGCGCTGCAGATCATCGTCCCGCTGCTGCGCGAGGGCAAGGTCGACTTCACCGGCGCCTACTACGGCGCGCCGGACTGCGAGCTGCGCCCGCGCGGCCCCAGCGCCCGCGGCCCCGAGATCCTGATCGCCTCGGCCCGGCCGCGCATGCTCCAGCTCACCGCGCGCTACGCCGATAGCTGGAACACCGCCTGGCTCGGCCAGCCCACGCTATTGCCCGAGCGGCGCGCCAAGCTGGAGGCCGCCTGCGCCCAGCAGGGCCGCGACCCGGCCACGCTGGCCGTCACCGTCGGCGTGAGCGTGATGACCCCGCGGCCCGGCAAGACCCCCGACTCGCCGCCCTCGCCCGACAAGCAGCTGTTCGGCTCGCCCAACGACGTGGCCGCCGGCCTGCGCGCCTACGCCGACATGGGCGTGGCCCACCTGATCTGCTCGCTCGACCAGGCCACCCCCGAGATGGTCGACTGGCTGGCCGAGGCGCTGCGGATCTTCCGCCAGGGCGCGGCATAAGCTCGCGCGCTGCGCTGCAAACCTCATCCCCCTGCCCGCTCCCGCGCGCGGGAGCGGGCAGGGGTGCGGGCACGCGCCACTCAAAACACCGGCTGCCCGGCGATCAGCTTCTCCAGCGCCGGGCCAATCTCCTCCTTGGTGATCCCGCCCTCGTAGCGCGACGCGACGCTACCCTTCGCGTCGATCAGAAACAGCCACGGCTCCGACGTCAGGTGCCACGCCACCATGGCGTCGGCCAGGCCGGTGGCGGCCTCCTCGGGCGTCAGATCGCGCTTCTCGGCCAGCGCCTTCGCGACGGCCTGCTCCTGCTGGTTGAGCGAGTCGTCGAACGGGTACTTGTAGACCTCGACGTGGATGAAGTTGACCTTGTCGCCGTACTGCTTCTGCAGCCCCTGCATCACCTGCAGGCTCGGCCCGCAGGTTGCGGTCTTGCAGAAGGCCGGCGTGGCGAACAGCAGCGCGGTCGGCTTGCCGCTCTGGAGCGCCTGGTCGAGGCTGACCTGGTACATCGCGGGGTCGGGGCTCGGGCCGGACGAGAGCTGCGCCACGTCGGGCACATCCTTCACGGTCGGCGTCTTCGCCGCGATCGCCGGCTGGCCGATATTCGGCACGGCCGAGCTCTCCTTGACCTCCAGGCGCTGCCGGCTGACGCTGGGCTTGTCCTGGCCGGGCAGCTGGACCTGGATCTCGACGCCCCAGTTGCCCGCTTTGTCGAAGCTCGGGTAGGCGACGTAGAACGCCGCGGGCAGCCCCTGGCCGAAGTAGGTCGCGTCCGACTCGAACTTGATCTGCGCGTTGTTCTCGTCCAGGTCGAAGAAGCGCAGGTGGACCTTGGCCGCCGGCTCGTTCAGCGGCGTGTTCTGGCGGATCAGGCCGATCGCGATCCGGTTCTTGCCCGCGACCGCCTCGGAGAACGCGAACACCGGCTCGGCGCTGCCGGTCGCCGCGGCCGCGCCGGTCGGGCTGCCGCTCGGGCCGGCCGGGCCGCCTGAGCTGGCCGTGCCGCAGCCTGCCAGCAGCACGGCGAGGAGCATCAGGGGGCCGATTGATCGACGGAGCATCTGACGTTGACCTTTCAGTGTGCGCGCGCGCGCGTGATGTTGGTTTGCGTACGCTGAGTGTACCATAACTCTGGCTTTTGGTTCGCGCCGGGGCGCTGCGCCACCGGCCCCCCGTCAATGCCTGTGGCGCTTGCCCAGTACCCTTCGTTAGGCGCGAGTTGTCTCCCGCCGCGTCTGGATTCAGCCGGGCATGCGCCACTAGCGTTCAGCACGAGACGGCATTCCTTTTGGGGTCCAGGGGCGCAAGCCCCGGCCGGGGGGCGGCGGGGGTGGCGGCCCACCCCCGCCCGCAGGGGCACGGGGGGCGCGTAGCCCCCCGTACCAGCGCTGGGGTGCTACAGAGGTGGGGGCACGGGGGCCACGCCCCAATTTGCCCGGCGCAGCCGAACTGATTATACTGACGCCAGCGCGCAGCGCTCAACGTCCACCGCTGGTTAGCCCTACGAGGGAGGTGTTCCGCATGTCGCAGCTAATGTGGATCGACGGCGAGCAGATCGCCAGCGTCACCGGCGAGTCGTTCGACGTCCAGGACCCCGCGACCGAGCAGGTGATCGGCCAGGCGCCGATGGGCAGCGAGGAGGACGCGCGCCGCGCGATCGACGCCGCCAACCGGGCGTTCAGATCCTGGCGCAAGGCCACCGCGCACGAGAAGGCCGAGCTGCTGCACGAGGTCGCGCGCAAGATCCGCGAGCGCACGGAGGACCTCGCGGCGCTGCTCACCCGCGAGGGCGGCAAGCCGCTGGTCGAGAACCGCGACGAGATGGGCTGGAGCGCGGCCTGCTTCGACTACTACGCCGAGCTGCAGCGCAGCACCCGCGGCCGCGTGATCCCCTCGGTCGAGCCGTCGCAGCTCGCCATGGTGCTGAAGGAGCCCTACGGCGTGGTCGCGGCGATCGTGCCCTGGAACTACCCGATCCTGCTCATGTCCTGGAAGGTCGCGCCGGCGCTGGCGGCCGGCAACACGGTGATCATCAAGCCGAGCGAGATGACCCCGCTGACCACGCTCATGTTCGCCGAGATCTTCGACCACCTGCCGCCCGGCGTGGTCAACATCGTCACCGGCTACGGCGCGACGGTCGGGCGCGAGCTGGTGTGCAGCCCGCGCACCCATATGATCGCGTTCACCGGCTCGTTCGCCACCGGCCGCGAGATCGCCCACCTGGCGGCCGAGCGGGTCAAGCGCACCCACCTGGAGCTGGGCGGCAAGGACGCCTTCATCGTCGCCGAGGACGCCGACCTCGACGTGGCGGTGCCGGGGGTGGCCTGGGCCGCGCTGCTCAACGCCGGCCAGGTCTGCACCTCGACCGAGCGGGTCTACGTCCACGAGAGCATCGTCAAGCCGTTCACCGACCGGCTGGTCGACTACGTGCGCACGCTGCGGCTCGGCCCGGGCGTCGAGCCGACCACCGACATCGGGCCGCTGATCGGCGAGCGCTACCGCCACAAGGTCGAGGAGCACGTCGAGGAGGCCCGCGCGAAGGGCGCCAAGATCCTGACCGGCGGGCGCCGGCCGCCGCAGCTCGAGCGCGGCTTCTTCTACGAGCCGACCGTGCTGACGGGCGTCGACCACGCGCACCGGATCATGTGCGAGGAGACCTTCGGGCCGACCATCCCGATCATGGCGTACGGCAGCTTCGACCAGGCGATCGCGCTGGCCAACGACTGCGACTACGGGCTGGGCGCCAACCTGTACACCAGCGACCCGAGGAAGGTCAAGCAGTACTTCGAGGAGGTCAAGGCCGGCACCTGCTGGGTCAACGACCCGCTGACCGACAACGACGCCGGGCCGTTCGGCGGCATGAAGTACAGCGGCGGCTCGCGCGAGCTGGGCGAGGAGGGTCTGGAGGCGTTCCTGGAGACCAAGCACGTGCACTGGGACTTCGCGCAGGAGCGCAAGAGCTGGTGGTTCCCGTACGGCGAGCAGTCGAGTACGCCGGATTGATCTGCGAGTGACGCTCATCTACGCGCATATCAGGCAATCTATTCGCGGACATTCGCGCAACTACAGCATCTCGTCCGCAACTAGTCGTCATAAGTAATCTCGATGATCATAGCAACTTTTTCTGCTGATGTAAAGTGTCTTTATTATGATTCTGTGATTGCTCTTTCATAGCTAGTTTCACCTCTTTCACGCAAGTAGTTCGACTAGCCTGGTAAGTGTAGCGCACTGTGGCTGCGCCAGGCAGCTCCTCTGCTATCCTACACCATGGCAGAGCTGCGTGCAAGAGGTTTGGATACAATGCTCACGGATTGTCATCCTGAGCGAAGGCCGCAGCCGCAGCGAAGAAGCTCGCGTTCCAATGCGGTAAGTGCTTCGCTGCCGCTCAGCGTGATACAGCGCATGTTGAAGACTATCAACCGCCTTTCGGAACCACTGAACGACACATCGGAGCGGCTGAACGACATGTACAATGTCGCCGAACGACCTATCGGAGCGGCTGAACGACATGCACAATGTCGCCGAACGACCTATCGGAGCGGCTGAACGACATGCACAATGTCGCTGAATGACCTATCGGAGCGGCTGAATGACATGCACAATGTCGCCGAATGACCTATCGGAGCGGCTGAATGACATGCACAATGTCGCCGAATGACCTATCGGAAGGGCTGAATGAGCTGTTGGGCACGCGCATACAGATCGATCCGCAGCGCAGACCACTCCCGGCAATCACACCGATCGGCGCTGCGGCCTTGACTGACCATTCGCTGTGCTCTTCGTCTTCGTCATTTGCGCGACAGTGCGACGCGAAGGCGCTGACGGCGGGCGAGCGACGGCTGGGCAAGGATGTCCATGTGCGTCACTCCACGCTGGAGGAGCTGATCGTGCGCTGGGCGCGCGAGCAGCTGGCGGTCGAGCAGGTGAATGGGCAGCTGCGGCAGTTTTGAGGTCATCCAGCGGCCCGGTGAACGGTTACGAGGAGGCAGTGGAGTTGTACCTGGAGTAATGGCAATTGGCGGAAACACTATCATTAGACTGTATGACCGCTACGTTGTGCCCGTCAAAGCGAGTGTTCGAAAAGCAGAGAACCTTGAGGTAGGCGACACGGTGGCTATACGTCTCGAGGTTCGTTGAGGCTGGGTTTGCCAGGAGCAGGAGCCTGTATTGCCACAGCAGCCAGAGCCTGATGCCCTTCTGCGGCTTGCCGAAGCCCCGAATGCCTATGAGCCGCTTGGGAGCGGCGGGCAGCCGATCGTGCGCGACCAGTTCATCCTGTGTAGCGCTGACGACAATCGATCGAGGTGCAATCACATCTGCGCGCTGTAGCGCACGCCTGTAACCATAGCGTCACGTGGCGTTGTCGATTTAGAACTGTCGCTCCCCGCTGCCGGTGGATATAATGGGGCAAGTTATCAGAGCAGCGCGGCGCAGCGCCGAGCCGTTCGGCGGCCGTCAAGGATTGTTTTCATGACGACTTCACATGCCCCCACGTTATCGACACCTGCCCCCACGGGCCTGCGGCGGGCGATGCGGCAGCATCCTTTGCTCTTCTTCTTCCTCATAGCGTACGCATTCTCCTGGATCACGTTGATCCCCTTCATTCTCGCGGGTTGGGGCATCCTGCCCACTGCCATGTTCTACAATATTTTCTTCATCGTCAAATCGTTTGGGCCAGCCCTGGCGGCCTACATCATCATCCGCGTCACCGAAGGGAAAGAAGGCCTGCACGACTTAAGGCGTCGCCTGACTCAATGGCGCGCTGGCTGGCAGTGGTACCTGTTCATCCTGCTGGGCGTTCCGGCGTTGATGTTGCTGGGGATCTGCGCCCTGCCGGGAGCGCTGGCGAGCTTTCGCGGGCTTCCGCCCTACGCCGCGGCGAGCTACCTGATAAGCTTTGTCATCATCGCTCTTGGGGGCGGGCCGCTGGGCGAGGAGCCGGGCTGGCGCGGCTTTGCGCTGCCGCGCATGCAATCTCGCTACGGCGCGTTGCGGGCGAACCTGCTCCTGGGCGTCATGTGGACATTCTGGCACCTGCCGGACTTCCTTACATCCGCTCAAAAGGGAGGGGCAGGCACCGATCTATCTGTCTTCTACGTCGGCTTACCTGTGTTCTTCCTGGAGGTTATGGCGCTCGTCTTCGTCTTCACCTGGGTCTTCAACCACACTGGCGGCAGCGTGTTGATCGCCATCATCCTGCACGCCAGCTACAACACCTTTGGGACCGCGGCGCAGCCGCTCTTCTCGGCCCCAAGCGTGACCGGCACGGACCTGCCGTTCGCGATCGGAATGGGCGTGCTGGCGCTCCTGATTCTCCTCCTGACACGCGGCCAGCTGGGCTACCGGCCAGGCCGGGAATCGCCCTTGAGCCTGGGGCATGTCGAGGCGTAACCCGTCGGCGGCTCCTTTCCTTTCAGCTTGCCGATAGGCAAAACTGAACGATGGGATAGCTGAGCCGATGCGGCTCCTTAAACGACTCCTTTGAAAAACCGCTCATCATCCAGCTCATCGGCGAGATAGCGGGCAAGCGAATCCTCGATCTCGGCTGTGGCGATGCCGCGATTGGGCGAGAGCTCCTCCAGGTGGAGGCTGCCAGCATGATCGCAGGGACACGGTATGCAAACGTCCACGACACTCAAAGAGAAAGCCAGCGGCGTTATCCAACTATTTCGGCCCGAGCTCCCACTCGCGGCGGGCATGTGTGTCGTGATTGGGGAGCTGCTTGCGCTGGGCGCGATCCCGCCGCTTAAGGCGGTCGGGCTCGGCTTTGCGTGCGGCTTCTTTCTGGCCGGCTCGGCCCTCATCACCAACGACTATTTTGACCTTGAAGTCGATCGGATCAACGCGCCGCAGCGCCCCTTACCGGCCGGCCGCCTGTCGCGGCCAGAGGTGATGACGCTAGGCATCGGCACAGCGCTGGCCGGGCTTGCCGCGGCGTGGGTCTTCAGCCCGCTCGCGCTCGGGCTTAGCCTGATTGTCTGGCTGATGGGCTTCTTGTACAACTGGAAGCTGAAAGCTGCGGGGCTGTGGGGCAACCTGATTGTGAGCGCGTCGGTGGCGATCACGTTTATTCTCGGCGGCATTGTGGTGGGGCAGCCATGGAACAGAACGGTCTGGGTATTTGGCCTGATCGCCGGCTTCTTCGATCTGGCAGAGGAAATTGCCGGGGATGCCATGGATGCCGAGGGCGATCAAAAACGCGCCTCACAATCAATTGCGATTGTGCGCGGGAAACAGACTGCGCTGCGCATCTCAGGGGGGCTCTTTGGGCTCGTGGTTGTGTTGAGCTTTCTGCCGATCGGGTGGGGTGAGCTCGGCCTGCGGTATCTGCTCACTATTTCTCTGACCGACATGCTGATCATCTTTTTCGCGATCAAGCTCCTCAGGAGTCAAACACCCGCTGAGGGCCGCCGGTCGATGCGCGGACTCTACCTGAGCGGCTCCCTGGGGCTGCTGGGGTTTCTGCTCGGTTCATTTCTGGCAGCTTGATGCCGGCCCGGCCCTGTGCCGCGGCGATTTTGACGGGGAGGTCTGGAGGGGCCGAAGGCCCCTCCAGACCTCCCCTGCTATAGGGCCGGCTACGCCCGCCCGCCAGATTCAGAGAATCCCGCGGTCGTGGAACGCCGCCCGGACTGCGCTCGCCGTGCTTATCCCAGGAGTAGGAGTTGTCCTGGCCCGAACCCGCCGAATCCACGCTTAGGACCATAAAAGAATACCTTCCCCAGGCCACCGAGGTGGCCTTCGTATCAGTAGCCGAGGGCCTTGGCCCGACGGCGGCGCCTGGGGAGGTTATACATGTATGAACCCTTATCGGAGGTCATCCATGATCATTGCGCTGGCGTCGCCTGGTGTCGCCGCAACGCTTGACGACGGCCTGGACAAGATCAGGCGGCTCCTGTCCGACGCGGCGGCCCAAGGCGCGGAGATCGCCTGTTTCCCGGAGGCCTACCTCCCAGGGCTGCGGGGGCAGGACTTTGACGTACCGCCCTTCGACCGGGCGCAGCAGGAGCGCGCGCTCCACGCGGTGGCGCAGTCGGCGCGAGCGTATGCGGTGGCGACGATCCTCGGGATGGAGCGGCTCACGCCGGCGGGCCGGCAGATTGTCGCCGTCGTGATCGACGCGCAGGGCCAGATTCAGGGCTACCAGACCAAGAACCAGCTCGACCCGAGCGAAGAGCGGTTCTACGTGCCCGGAGCGACCCGGCAGCTCTTCGAGATCAACGGGGTCAAGTTTGGCGTGGCGATCTGCCACGAGGGCTGGCGCTACCCCGAGACCGTGCGCTGGGCGGCGGTGCGCGGCGCCAAAATCGTCTTTCATCCCCAGCACACCGGCAGCGAGCGAGCGGGCGCCCGCCTGACGCAGTGGGGCGACGCCAGCGCGCCGTACTACGAGAAGGCGATGATGATGCGCAGCATCGAGAACACGATCTACTTTGCCAGCGTGAACTATGCGCTGCGCTTCCAGGAATCGGCGACAAGCCTGATCGCCCCGTCGGGCCAGTGCCAGGCGTACCTGCCCTATGGGCAGGAAGGTGTCCTCGTACAGGCCATCGACGTCGAGCAGGCGACCGGCTTGCTCGCCGCGCGCTACGCCCCGGAGCGGTATCAAGAGCGTAGGCTGGAGTGAGCGCGCCTCTGTCGGGAGCTGCGCGCCCCCGTACCCCGCGGGCGGGGGTGGGCCGCCACCCCCGCCGCCTCCCGGCCGGGGCTTGCGCCCCTGGACCCCACCCCCCCCCCCTTTTTTTTTTTTTTTGCCCCCCCCCCCCGCCCCCCCCCCCGGCCCCCCCCCCCCCCCCCCCCCCCCCCGGGGCCCCCCGGGGGCGGTCGCCCCCCCCCGCCGGGGGGGTGGGGGGGGGGGCCCCCCCCCCCCGGCCGCCCGGGGGGGTCTGTTGGCCGGGGGGCCCGGGGGGCCGCCGGCGGGGCCCCCCCCCGGGGCCCCCGGGCCCCGCCCCCGGAAAGCCGGCCAGCGCCAGGGCACGAAGCAAGCGCGCCGTGGCGCATGGTATACTACTCGTCGACCCAGCCGTCACACTGATCTTGGCAACTGAGGGGAGGGGCCAGGGGAGGGCCGCAGGCCCTCCCCTTGTTTAACCTTACGATGGAACCTATGACACCGCGAATATTCCCCCCGGGCTTCCTCTGGGGCACCGCCACCTCGTCGCACCAGGTCGAGGGCCAGAACAGCAACAACCAGTGGTGGGATTGGGAGCAGCAAGCTGGCCGGATCTGGAACGGCGACAGGAGCGGCGACGCCTGCGGCTGGTGGCGCGACGTCGAGCCGGACCTCGACCGGGCCGCCGCGCTGGGCCAGAACGCCCACCGCATGTCGATCGAGTGGAGCCGGGTCGAGCCGCGCGACGGCTTCTTCGACGACGCCGCGATCGAGCGCTACCGCGCGATCCTCCAGTCCATGCGCCGGCGCGGCATCGAGCCGATGGTCACGCTGCACCACTTCACCAACCCGCGCTGGCTCGAGGCCCAGGGCGGCTGGCTCAACCCGCAGACGGCCCGCCGCCTCGCGCGCTTCGTCGGCTACGCCGTGGCCGGGCTGGGCGACCTGTGCCGGCTCTGGTGCACGATCAACGAGCCGGCGATCTACGCCGGGCTGAGCTACGGCGCCGGCTGGTGGCCGCCTGGCCGGGCCAACCCGCTGCTCGCGCGCCGCGCGCTGGCGAACATGCTCTACGGCCACGCCCTCGCGTCCGCGGCGATCCACAGTCTCAGCCCGGCCCACCAGGTCGGCCTGGTGCACAACTTTCACCTGTTCGACCCGGCGACGCCGGCGCCGCAGGACCTGGCCACCGCGGCGCTGTACGACTACATGAACAACCAGGTGATCTTGCACGCGCTGCGCACCGGGCGCATCCTGCCGCCGTTCGGCAACGAGCTGCGCGAGGTGCCCTACCTGCGCGACTCGTGCGACTTCTTCGGGCTCAACTACTACACGCGCTCGCGGGTCGCGTTCGTCTCGCGCACGCCGCGCTGGGTGTTCGGCCGCGCCTTCACGCCCGGCGACGTCGAGCAGAGCGATATCGGCGGGGACGACAAGACCTACGGCGAGGTCTACCCGCACGGGATCTACCGCGCGCTGCGGCGCATCCAGCGCCGGCTCGACCTACCGATCTACGTCACCGAGACCGGCCTGCCCGACGCCGACGACGACCAGCGCCCGCGCTACCTGCTCAACCACCTCGCCGAGATCCACCGCGCGATCGAGTCCGGCGCCGACGTGCGCGGGGTGTTCATCTGGTCGCTGCTGGACAACTTCGAGTGGGCGCACGGCTGGGGGCTGCGCTTCGGGCTCTACGCGCTCGACGAGCGCACCGGCGAGCGGACCATGCGGCGGTCGGCCGCGCTCTACGCGGCCTTCGCCCGCGCGAACGCGATCCCCGGCGGGTGATTCTGCTGTTCCCGAGAACCCCCTCCCAGCTCTCGAAATGGGAGCAGGGTGCGGTCGCGCAGCGACCGCACCCTGGTAAAAGACCAACCCCCTCCCCTGCCAGGGGAGGGGGCAGGGGGTGGGGTCACAGACTCTCTACACCAGGAAGCGCGCCGCCAGCAGCGGCAGCTGCTTGGCCGGCCCGGTGCGGACGGTGGTGTGCGGCAGCGACTCGAGGAAGATCGAGCCGTACTTCTTGCTCAGCAGCCGCCGGTCGAGCACCGCGACGACGCCGCGGTCCTCGCGCGAGCGGATGAGCCGGCCGAAGCCCTGCTTGAAGCGCAGGATGGCCTGGGGCACCGCGTACTCGTTGAACGCGTCGGCGAAGCCCTCCGAGCGCGCGGTGAAGATCGGGTCGTTCGGCACGCTGAAGGGCAGCTTGGTGATGATCAGCACCGAGAGCGCGTCGCCGACGACGTCGACGCCCTCCCAGAAGCTGGTGGTGCCGAGCAGCACCGTGCGCGGGAACTCCTTGAAGCGATCCAGCAGCGCCCGGCGCGAGCCGTCGATGCCCTGGCCGAGCACGGCGATGCCCTGCTGCTCCAGCGGCTCCTGGATGGCCCGGTAGGCCTGGCGCAGCGCGCTGTTGGCGGTGAACAGCACGAGCGCGCGCCCGCCGGTGGCCGTACACAGCCCGATCAGCGTCTCCTCGATCGCCTGCTGGTAGCCGCGCTGGTTCGGCTCGGGCAGGTCGTTCGGGATGTAGACCAGCGCCTGGCTCTGGTAGTCGAACGGCGAGTCGAGCTGCAGCTCCTCCGGCTCGCGTAGCCCCAGCCGCTCCTTGACGTAGCCGAAGTCGCCGCCGACCGCCAGGGTCGCCGAGGCCAGCGCGACGGTGGCCTTCTGCGAGAACAGGTTGGCCTCGAGCAGCTCGGCCACCGTCAGCGGCGCGGCGTTCAGCGCCAGGGTGTCGCGGGTGCGGTCGTGGACCAGCCAGGTGATCAGCTTCTCCTCGCCGCCGACGATGATGTGCCCGATGTTGATCCGCACCTCGGTGGCGTAGCGCCGCAGCGACTGGACCCGCAGCAGCAGGGTGTCGTAGTCGAGCAGCTCGGCGTCCTTCAGCTCGACCAGCAGCGCGTCCAGCTTGCCCAGCGCGTCGCCGATCGCCGTGAGGTGCAGCGCGAGGTTCTCCCAGGCGCGCTCGATCGCCTCCCAGGGCGACTTCCGGCGCACCGCGTCGGTCAGCCGCAGCCGCGCGTCGTAGCTGGATGACTCAGCCTCCTGGGTCATGAAGGCCGTCAGCAGGTTGAAGCAGTCGTAGACGCTCTGCCGGCCGCGCGTGACCGCCGGGCCGGCCGCCTGCGCGATCGCCGAGGCCTTCTCCATATCGCCCTGGCCGGCCCCGCTGTGCTGGAAGTGCTTGGGCAGCTCGGCGAACAGGCCGGAGCTGGTGCTGGCGCCGCCGACCTCGAACAGGTTGTCGAACAGCTCCAGCAGCTTGGCCTGGTCGACCGAGAAGCCGAACTGGTCGGTGGCGACGTCCTCCAGGTTGTGGGCCTCGTCGACGATGATGTGGTCGTAGGGCGGCAGCACCATCGCCTCGCTGGCCAGGTCGGCCAGCATCAGCGCGTGGTTGACGACCACCAGGTGCGCGGCCTCGGCCTCGCGGCGGGCCTTGAAGAAGTAGCAGTTCTTGAACTCGGCGCAGCGCGGGCCGGTGCAGGTCTCGGGCGTGACGTTGATCCGGCCCCAGGCCGCGTTCTCCTTGTCCATCAGCAGCAGCTCGGCCTTGTCGCCGCTGGTGGTGGCCGGCAGCCAGAGCTGGACCTTCAGCAGCGTCTTGATCTCCTCGGAGACCAGCCGGCCGTCGCGCCGCAGCTCCTTGTAGCGCCGCAGGCACAGGTAGTTGCCGCGCCCCTTCAGCAGAGCGGCGGTGAACGGCGGCTCTGACGAAGGACGAAGGACGAAGGACGAAGGTGCGCTTTTGCTCGCCGAGGCGCTCTCCTGGCCTACAGACTCGCTTTCGTCTTTCATCTTTCGTCGTTGGTCGTTGGTCGTTGGTCGCTGGTCGGATGCCATGATCCGCTGCAGCGCCGGGATATCCTTGAAGAACAGCTGGTCCTGCAGGTTGATCGTGTTGGTCGAGATCACCACGCGCTCGCCGCGGCGGGCCGCGAACAGCGCGGCGGGCACGAGGTAGGCCATGCCCTTGCCGGTGCCGGTGCCGGCCTCGACCATGATCGCCTCGCCGTGGTTGAAGGCCCGCGCGATCGCCTCGGACATCTCGGTCTGCTGCTCGCGCTGCTCGTAGCCCTCGAACGACTGGCCGAGCGCCCCGTCGGGCGAGAAGAAGCGCCGGATCTCGGCCAGGTCGAGCGGGCGCGCGTCGCCGGTCGGCTTGAGCGGGATGAGCTCGCCCCCCTGAGCGTGCGTTGGAACGTTGGAACGTTCGAACGTTTGAACGTTTGAACGTGCTGTATCCAGGAAGACATTCTTGGCCTTGGCGCGCTCGACCTCGGCGAACAGGTCGCGCAGCGGCCACTCGATCTTGGCGGTCAGGCGAATGATCTCGGAGATCTCCTGCAGCTCGAGCGCCTCGATCCGGCGGAGCATGTGCACGAACACCTGGCGGGTAGCGTCGGCGTCGGCGAGGGCGCGGTGGGCCTCGTCGTGCGTGATGCCGAGCACCGCCGACAGCGTGCTGAGCCGGTAGGCCGGCGCGCGCGGCATCAGCAGCGTCGTTAGGTCGAAGGTGTCGTAGGAGGGCTGGGCGAAGCGCATGCCCTGGGCCTGCAGCATCTTCAGGTCGAAGCCGACCGAGTGGCCGACCAGCGGGTAGCTCTTGACGAAGCGCACAAGGTCGGGCGCGATCTCGGGGAAGCGCGGCGCGTCGGCCAGCATCTCCTCGGTGATGCCGGTGAGCCGCGTGATCTTGAGCGGCAGCGAGTGGCGCGGCTTGACCAGCTGCTGGAACGTCTCCAGCACCTCGTCGCCGGCGAACTTCACCGCCGCGATCTCGATGATCTCATCTGTGCCGGCCTCTAGACCGGTGGTCTCGACGTCGATTGCTACATAGGTCCGGTCCATCGTGCCCCTCGCTCATTTGTTCCTGTGAACGGGGGCATTATACCTGATTTTCTGGGTGTTTTCGTCGCTCACACACTGTTTTCCCGCTCCCCCTCTCCCAGAGCGGGAGCGGGGAATCTGAGCTGGAGGTGGGGTGATCCGGCGCATCACTGCACAAAGCGGTATCAGGCGCCGAGCAGCCGCTCGAACGCATCGTCGGGCAGATCGGCGAGCGAGTCGACCACGATATCGCCATCGAGCGCGGCGTGTGAGGTGCGCACGCCGATCGCCCGCATGCCGCCGCGCCGCGCGCCCTCGATGCCGGCCGGCGCGTCCTCGACCACGATGCAGCGCGCCGGCGGCGCGCCGAGGCGCTCGGCCGCCAGCAGAAACACCTGCGGGTCGGGCTTGCCGCGCTGGACGTCCTCGGCCGAGGTGATCGCGTCGAAGAACGGGCCGATCCGCAGCGCCTGCACGATCGCGGCGACGTTGAGCAGCGGCGCAGCCGAGGCGATCGCCTGGCGCCAGCCGGCGTCCTGCAGGGAGCTCAGCCAGCGCTCGACGCCGGGCAGCAGCGCGACGCCGCGCTCGCGCACCAGCTCGCGGTAGCGCAGCTCCTTGGCGTCGGCGATCCGCTCGATCTCGCCCGGCGGAATGTGCGGACCGAAGTAGCCGCGCAGGATGGTGTCGTTGCGCTGCCCGAACGTCGCGACGAACTGCTCGTAGGTCAGCTCGTAGCGCTCGGCCGCCATCGCCTCGCGCCAGGCCAGCCAGTGGTACTCGGCCGAGTGAAGCAGCGTGCCGTCCATATCCCAGAGGACGGCGCGCGGCGGGGTTGCGGTCATGCGTTCTCTCCCTGCTACGGCGAGCGAGTCGGCGTCGCGGCGGCGGGTCTGGGCGTCGCCGGCGCGAGCGTGGCCGTCGAGGTGGCCACGGCGGTGGCGCTGGGCAGCGCCTGGGTGTCCAGCGACAGCGTGCCGCTGATCAGCGACGGGATGATCAGCGTCTGGCCGGCCTGGATCGCGTTCGCGTCGGTCAGGCCGTTGGCGGCCAGGAGCTCCTCGACGGTCGTGCCGAAATCCTCGGCCAGGCCGCTGAGCGTATCGCCGCCCTGGACGACGTAGAGGCCCGCCGGGGTCGGCGAGGGCACCAGCCGGCGCGCGTAGGCCGTCGCGGTCGCGTCGACATCCTGCGTCGGCGCCGCAGTGATATCCAGGATCGCGGCGGCGGTGGGGCGGGGCGTGTCCGGCGCGGGCGGCGCGCAGGAGGCCAGCGCGAGCAGGGCCAGCAGCAGCCCGGCCCGGAAACGCGCGCGATTGCAGAGCAGTGTCATGGGTGTAGCACCTGTCGACTTTCAAGCCACGGCGGCGCGGATTGTAGCAGGCGCGCGCGCGGCTGTCAACGATGGGTGGGTTTTCGCTCCGGGGCGCTGCGCCCCCGGCCCCCCTCCGGCAACTGATGTCTGTGGCATACCGATAGTGGTGGCGCATGCCCAGCACCATACCTGCGAGGCCAGTTGCCTCCCGCCGCGCGTGGATTCAGCCGGGCATGCACATCTTCTCCGGGGCGCGGCGCCCCCGGCCCCCCGCCCGGGGGAACCCACGCCGGTTCCCCCGGCCCCCCTCCGGCACATGATGTCTGTGGCATATCCTATAGTGGTGGCGCATGCCCAGCACCATACCTGCGAGGCCAGTTGCCTCCCGCCGCGCGTGGATTCAGCCGGGCATGCACATCAAGCATCGCAAACGAGGCGGGATTATTTTGGGGTCCAGGGGCGCAAGCCCCGGCCGGGGGGCGGCGGGGGTGGCGGCCCACCCCCGCCCGCGGGGGCGCGGGGGACGCGCAGTCCCCCGTATCAGCGTGTGGCCGCCCCGCTCGCGGGGGACGGGGGGCGCGCAGCCCCCCGCAAGCGGTGTGAGTGACCCACGCGGGGCACGGGGCGCGCAGCCCCGCACAAGCGGTGTGGGACCCACGCGGGGCACGGGGCGCGCAGCCCCGCACAAACCACTTGCGGAGCGTGTTATAATCTTCGCAAGTGACCTGCTCGGAGCGACGAAAGGAGCATCAGCATGGGTGACAAATCGCCTAAGAACACTTCCAAACAGAACAAGCAGAAAGACGCCAAGAAGAAGCCGAAGTAAGCTGCTGGATGACCTGGCTCGCGCGCGGGGATAAGTGACGGCATGCCACCGTCCTTATCCCCGCGTTTTTGCCGCCATCGCCGCCGCGCCGCACAGGACGATTGCGCCACGACGCTATAGAGGAACCCATGACCCGCTCGCTATCACGCCGCCGGTTTCTCCGCCGGGCGATCGCGCTGGCCGCAGCCGGCTGGGCCGGCGCCTGCGGGCCAGCCGATCGGCAGATCGCATCGCTACCTACCGTCGCGCCATCCACGGCGCCGCCCCCGACTGTCGTGCCGCCCACGGCGCCGCCTCCGACTGTCGTGCCGCCCACGGCGCCGCCCACGGCGCTGCCCACCCCGGCCTCGCCGCTCCAGTTCGACGGCGCACGGGCGATCGAGCACGCCCGCGCCCAGATGCAGTGGGTCCCGCGCGATACCGGCTCGCCGGGCTGGCAGAAGTGCGGCGACTACATTGCGGCGCAGCTCAAAGCCGAGGGCTGGATGGTCGAGGAGCAGGGCTTCGCGTATCGAGGGGTCGGCTGCCGCAATATCATCGGCAAGCGCGGCGCCGGCCCGCGGCTGATCGTCGGCGCGCACTACGACAGCCGCCGCCGCGCCGACCAGGACCCCGACCCGGCCAGGCGGAGCCTCCCGGTGCCCGCCGCCAACGACGGCGCCAGCGGGGTCGCGGTGCTGCTGGAGCTGGCGCGGGTGGTGCGGCCCGAGGAGTTTGGCCGCGAGGTCTGGCTGGCGGCCTTCGACGCCGAGGACAACGGCGAGCTGGATGGCTGGGAGTGGACGGTCGGCTCGAACTACCTGGCGGAGAGCCTCGCCAGCGCCCCGCAGGCGGTGGTCGTGCTAGACATGATCGGCGACGCCGACCAGCAGATCTACTACGAGAGCAACTCGGACGGGCCGATCAAGCGGGCGATCTGGGGCATCGCGGCCGAGCTGGGCTACGCGGGCTTCGTCGCAGAGGAGCGCTTCGCGATGATCGACGACCACACGCCCTTCCTGCGGCGGGGCTATCGCGCGGTCGACATCATCGATTTTAACTACCCGGCCTGGCATACCACCGGCGACACGCTCGACAAGATCAGCGCCGCGAGCCTTGTCGCGGTCGGGCGGACGATCGAGGAGTGGCTGCGCCGCGGCGGGCCTGAGCTGGCGCCGACCTACCCCGCGCCGTCGTAGCCCGTTGGAACGTTGGAACGTTCTAAGGGATTCTCGCTTTTTTAACTAGCCCAGTGGTGGGGGTTCGGGGGCGGCAAAGCCGCCCCCGAACCCCCACCACTGGGGAGGTCTGGAGGGGCCTGCGGGCCCCTCCAGACCTCCCCAGCGGAACAGTTATATATTCGAAAATCCCTAACCGATCTACATTTGCCTGAACGCCGGCACGTCGATGATGTTGACCTGCTCGCCAGGGCTCAGGCACGGGACCTTGCTCATATCGTGGTTGTGCCGCACGAGCACGTGCGTCGACCCGATCACAAGCTCGTTGAGGCAGTGTGAGATGCCGTTCTGGTCGGGGTCGCAGTTGCCGTCGCTCAACACGGTCGCCTGGCTGGCGCCGCTCGGCAGCTGCCCCTCGAGCAGCTGTGTGAGCAGCACGTCGTTCTTCTTCTCGAGCTGGTCGGCCGGCGAGGCGATCACGATCGTGCGAAGCGACGGGTCGCTCCAGAAGTGCGGCGCCGGGGTGGGCGCGGGCGCCAGCGCGGCCGGCCGGCCCCCGCGAAGCGCCAGGGCGAACACCACGATCGTCAGCAGGGCCGTGCTCATCCAGAAGAGATGCACCAGGCGCATGCGTTTCATCCCGTACCTCCGCGATTTCTGTCGGCGAACATACGCGCAGTGTAGCAGGGATAGCGCGGCGCCGGATTAAGCACTCGCTACAGCTGGTTGCATGTTCTTTACCCGCCGCAGCACATCGCCACACAAAATCCCCCCGCTCCCGTGGTGGCGGGAGCGGGGGGTAGGGGGGTGAGGGAAAACAGCTAATCCTCGGCGACGACCTCGTCCTCGTCCTCGACGGCCTGTTCATAGGCGCCGTTGTCGGCCTCGGCCGCCGGCTCGTGGCTGGCCGTGCGGCTGGGCCGCACGCTGTGGTTGAGCTGCGTGTAGATCTGCGTGGTCGAGAGCGAGGCGTGGCCGAGCAGCGCCTGCACCGAGCGGATGTCGGCGCCGCCGCTGATCATGTGGGACGCGAACGAGTGGCGCAGCGTGTGCGGCGTCAGGTCGCTGATCCCGAGCGCCTCGGCGTAGCCCTTCAGGATGAGCCAGAAGCCCTGGCGCGTCAGCCGCTTGCCGCGGTGGTTGAGGAACAGCGCCTCGATCTTCTGGGCCGAGCTGCGCGCCAGCTGCGCGCGGGCGATGTCGAGGTACTCCTCCAGCGCGGTGACGGCCGACCCGCTGATCGGCAGGATGCGCTCGCGGCTGGCCTTGCCGACGCAGCGCACGCTCTCGGACTCGAGGTTGAGGTCGCGCAGATTGAGCGCCACCAGCTCGCTGACCCGCATGCCGGTCGCGTACAGCAGCTCGAGCATCGCCTTGTCGCGCAGACGCTCGGGCGTCGGGTCGCGCAACGGCAGCTCAAGCAGCTCGTCCACCTGGTTGGGCGAGAGCGACTTGGGCAGGTAGCGGTCGACCTTGGGCGAGTCGATCTGCTCGGTCGGGTCGCTGGACACCAGGCTCTCGGCGGTCAGAAACGCGTAGAACGATTTGACGGCTGCGGTGCGGCGGGCGACCGTCGAGTTGGCGTAGCGGCGCTCGCGAAGATACAGCAGGAACGCCAGGATATCGTTATGCACGACCACATTCCACTCGGAGACGCTTCGCTCGAACAGAAAGTCGCGGAACTGCTCGAGGTCGGTGCGGTAGGCCGCCGTCGTGTTGGTCGACAGGCC
Source organism: Candidatus Ribeiella danica (assembly GCA_016717335.1). Lineage (GTDB taxonomy): Bacteria > Chloroflexota > Chloroflexia > Chloroflexales > Roseiflexaceae > Ribeiella > Ribeiella danica. The sequence continues at coordinate 1,252,815 of JADKFS010000001.1, read as the reverse complement.
ACGCTCTTCGGCCAGGTGCTGTAGGAAAAGCTCAACCTGCTCGTCCATACCTTCTCCAAAACGCGGGGCGGCATGCCGGCGCCGCTCTATCGATCGTCCGTATCGCGCGTGCAAGAGGCCACCCCAGGGCGGAGCATGGGGGGGAGCTCTCACATCTCGCGGCACCGGGGATGAGTCTTTAACTGTGGCGACCAATCGCGCTGGCGTATGTTACCGCAACCCTATGCCTATGTCAACTCGTCATGCCGACATAAGCTCGAGGTGCAGCGCGAAGAAACGCTCGATGTGGTCGTGGGCCTGGTCGGTTGTCTCGGAGCGGTGGACGGCCTCGCGCAGCGCGGCGCTGCCGGGCAGGCCGACCGAGAACTGGCCGATCAGCTGCTTCAGCTTATTGAGCGCCAGCCGGTCGGGCAGCTCGAACCGGCACATGTCGAGGTAGCGTAGCAGCAGCTCGCGCTTGTCTGCCGGCGTGGGCTGGAACGGCCGCTCGCCGCGCCGCAGCTGGGCGGTCTGCTGGAAGATCCAGGGGTTGGACATCGCGCCGCGCCCGATCATCACGCCGTCGGCGCCGCTCTCGCGCAGGCGCCGCAGCGCGTCGGCGGCGTCCTTCGCGTCGCCCGAGCCGATCACCGGGATGCCGACGGCGCGCTTGACCTCGGCGACGTGGCTCCAGTCGGCCGTGCCGGTGTAGGCCTGCATGCGGGTGCGCGGGTGCAGCGCCAGCGCCGCGACGCCGACCGACTCGGCCATCCTGGCGGTATCGAGGTAGTTCAGGCTCTGGTCGTCCCAGCCGGAGCGGAACTTCAGTGTCACCGGGATCTGGACCGCGGCCTTGACCGCGCGCAGCACCCGCTCCATCTTGGGCAGGTCGCGCAGCAGCGCCGAGCCGTGGCCGCCGCCGGTGACCTTGGGCGAGGGGCAGCCGCAGTTGATGTCCAGGATATCGGCGCCGAGCGACTCGACCAAGCTGGCGGCGGTGGCCAGCAGGTCGGGCTCGTTGCCGCTGAGCTGCATCGTGATCGGGCGCTCCTCGGGCAGGAAGTCGAGCTGGTGGTGGCGCTTGAGCAGCTTAGGGCTCACGCTGGCGGCGTTGGTCATCTCGCTGCTGACCAGGCCGCAGCCGCCCAGCCCCAGGATCGTGCGCCGGAAGATGCTGTCGGTCACGCCGACCATCGGCGCGAGGATGATATTCGGCTCAATGCTGATGTGCGCCACCTTGTAGCCGGTGGGCAGATCGTCGTAGTCCCCCATGCCTGCGTGCCTCTCGATGAGTATGTATCGTTGCATTATAGCACGCCGGCCCGGCCGGCGTCGCCCCGGGGCCCGACAGCGCGCGGCTTGCGCGCCGGCCCGAACAGTGTATAATGTGTGATCAGAAGGCCGGAGGCGCGGGCGTATGCCTGCGCCTCTGTGGTCGTCAAAGGCTGGTGACGAGCCGCCGCTGGAGCGAATCTCCAGAGGAACTTCCCGACTCCTCGGCCTCTCGAAGGATGAAGGCGGAAGGATGAAGGATGAAGCTACGTTTTCATCCCTCGTCGTTCATCCTTCATCCTTCGAGAGGAAGGCCACCCCGCGAAACAGCAAGCGGGGGCGCGACGGTGGAGACGCCGCCGCGACGCAAGACGGCAACAGAGAGCAGTCCTACCGTGGGGCTAGGGGCTTGGGGCTTGGGCATCGCCCCGGTCCCAAATCCCAAGCCCCTAGTCCCACGGCAAAGGGTGAAAGGGTAGTGTAAGAGACTACCAGCGTCGGCAGCGATGCCGGCGGCTAGGCGACTGCGCTGGCCGATGGGGAGCAAGGTGCGTGGGGCGGGCTCATCGTGTGGGAGCCGCAAGGCGTTTGGACCACCGCGCTCGCTCGCATCGCCGCCGCGACGGCGAGGGTGGGTAGCACCCATCAGACCAGGAGCGGCCTGCGCCCTTGGGCGCGGAGAGAGATGGCGGCGTAATAACAGAATCGGGAGTACTGTCACCAGTTCTGAGTTCTGAGTTCTGAGTTTTGAGTTGAGCTTACCCTCAACTCAAAACTCAGAACTCAGAACTTTTAACTCCGTTATTGTGCTACCGCCGCGTGAACAGCGAGTCGACCGCGTCGACCAGCTCGCGCAGGTTGCTGACGCGGTGCACCACGTCGCACAGCGGCTGGTACTGCAACATGTCGCTGTCGCCGGTGCCCCACTGGCGCGGGTGCTCCGGGTTGAACCAGACGACCTTGCGGGCGCGGCGCTTGATCGACTCGAAGTCGCGCAGGTTCGGGTCGTTGTGGTTGTTGCGCCCGTCGCCCAGGATGATCACGGTGGTGCGCCGGTCGACCGTGCCCATGTGGTCGCGCGCGAAGGTCGCCAGGCTGTTGCCCAGGTCGGTGTTGTAGTAGCCCGGCCGGATGCGCTCCAGCACCGTCTCGATCGCCGACTCGGGGCGCGCCTCGTTGAAGTCGTTCGAGATGTCGAACAGGTCGGCGACGAAGGCGTACGAGCGCGTGCGGCTGACCTGGTCCTGCATCGCGTAGACCAGCATCAGCATGAACGTGACGACCGGCCGCATGGAGGTCGAGAGGTCGCAGATCACGCTGAGCTTGGGCTTGAGGTGCTTCTTCTTGTGGTGCACGTCCATCGGCACGCCGCCGTACTTGAGGTTGGCGCGGATGGTGCTCTTGGCGTCGAGCGTGCCCTTGCTGCCGCGGCGCTGGCGCAGGGCCGCGCGCGAGCGCAGCAGCGAGGCCAGGCGGGTGACGATCCCGCGCATGTCCTCGATCTCCTCGTAGCGCAGCCGCTCGAACGGCCGGTCGAGCAGCTCGTCGAGTGGCTTCTGCTCGCGGCGCTCCTCGGCGGCGCGGCGCATCATGTTCGCGCCGATCTCCTGGCCGATCTGCTCGCCGAGCGACTGCTGGTTCTCGCGGGCCTCCTGGGCCATCTGCTGCAGCGCGTCCTCGCTCACGCCGGCCTCGCGCAGCTTCTCCAGCAGCTCCTGCAGCAGCTCGTCGAGCCGGTCGAACTGCAGCTCGCGCATGGCCCGGCGGGTCATCCAGGGCTGGTAGTACATGTTGGTCATCTGGCCCTGGCTGGTCGAGTCGTTCAGCAGCTGCTGCAGCTGCTCGCGGCTCATGTTCTGGCCGGTCATCATCGACTCGAACAGCTGGCGAAGCTGCTCGGGGGTCATATTGGCTAGCATCTGCTCGAGCATCTGCGCCAGCTTCTCGCGATCCTCCTGCGACATCCCCTGGCCGGGCCGGCTGGTCATCGGCGGGGCCTGGGCGCCGAAGTACATCGGGAACAGCCGGTCGAACTCGGGGATGTCGTGGTGCTCCTTGACCAGCGTGGCGCGCATCGCCGCGCGAAAGACATCCTTGTCGGCGATGCCGGCGACCTCGATCGCCCGCAGCGCGTCGGCGCTCTCGGCCACCGAGATGCGCACGCCGGCCGCGCGCAGCGCGTCGATGAACTGGATGATACGGTCGTCCATTATTTCCTCTAAAGTTTTGAGTTTTCAGTTTTGAGTTTTGAGTTGGGACAGTCCTAACTCAACACTGAGAACTCAAAACTGTCAGTTGGCTCGCCCGCGGCTCTCGTCGCGCCCGATCGCCTTCCTGGCCTTCTGCAGGTCGCTCTCGTACTTGAGCAGCACGCTGAGCGTCGTGTCGAGCGTGGCCCGGTCGAGGTGCTTGGCGTTCAGCTCGACCAGCGCGCGGGCCCAGTCGATCGTCTCCGAGACGCTGGGGTGCTTCTTGAGATCGAGCCCGCGCAGCCGCTGCACCAGCTCGACCGCCTGGTGCGCCAGCTTGGGCGGCAGGTCCGGCACCTTGAGGTTGACGATCTGCAGCTCGGCCTCGAGGCGCGGGTAGTCGATGTGGATGTACAGGCAGCGCCGCTTGAGCGCCTCGGACAGCTCGCGGGTGTTGTTGCTGGTCAGCAGCACGATCGGCTGGTGCTTGGCCTTGATCGTGCCGAGCTCGGGCACGCTGACCTGAAAGTCGCTCAGGACCTCGAGCAGGAACGCCTCGAACTCGGCGTCGGCGCGGTCGATCTCGTCGATCAGCAGCGTGACCGGCTTGTCGCTGGTGATCGCCTTGAGCAGCGGGCGCGGCAGCAGGAAGCGGTCGGAGAAGAAGACGTCCTCCTCGGCCGCCAGCCGGTCGGCCGCCTCGCCGAGCGTCTTCGTGCCGACCAGCAGGTCGCTCAGCTTGTCGCGCAGCAGCTGGGTGTAGAGCAGCTGCTTGGCGTACTCCCACTCGTACAGCGCCTTGGTCTCGTCCAGGCCCTCGTAGCACTGCAGGCGGATCAGCTCGCGCCCGCTCGCGCCGGCCCATGCCTTGGCCAGCTCGGTCTTGCCGACGCCGGCCGGGCCCTCGGCCAGCACCGGCTTGCCCAGCCGCTCGGCCAGGAACATCACGGTGGCAATCTCGTCGGAGGCGATATACTGCTGGGCGCCGAGCGCCTCGCGCACCTCGCCGATGGCGTTGAACACGTTGTGAGCCTTTCTGTTGAAGAATCTCATGATCGTTTGAACGTTCGAGCGTCCGAACGTCTAAACGTTCAAACGTCCGAACACGGTATGCTCGATCGTGCCGGCGATGTCGTCGGTGTCGAGCGAGACGGCCTGGAAGCGGCGCGGGACGTGGCCGGGGTTGACGCTCCAGGTGTCGCCCAGCCGCGTCGTGTAGCGCCCGGTGATCTGAGGCGCCTCGTGGATGTGGCCGTGCAGCGTGAGCGGCGGCGCGTGCCGCTCGATGAACGCGCGCAGCGCCCGGCTGCCCACGTGCTTGTCGCGCGGCATCTGGTCGAGCGGCGTGTCGGACGGCGGCGTGTGGCAGACGTAGATCGTCCGGCGCGGGTCGCTCTGGCGGGCCAGCGCCGCCAGCGCCTCGTCGATGCTCGGCCAGGCCTCGATCGCCGCGCCGTCCACCCGGCGGATCTCGCCGCCCCAGCTCTGGTAGGCCATATCGAAGCTGAACGGCGGCAGCGGCCGGTCGTCGCGCCGCTCGTAGTCCTTGATGCTGAACGGCGTCAGCGGCACGCAGGCGTAGCCGGCCAGCCAGAGGCCCTGGCCACCGCCCGGCGCCACGAGCGGGTAGACCCGCTCGTGCAGCGGGAGTGCCAGCCCCTCGCGCTCCAGGTCGTCGAGCGCAGCGATCGCGCCGGCCCAGTCGTCGTTGCCGGCCAGGAGATAGACCGCGACCCCCGGCTGCCGCGCGCGAAACGCCGCCAGCAGCGGCCGCAGCTGCGTCGCGATGAAGTCGCGCTGGAACTCAATCGCGCCCTGCAGCCGGATCGCGTGCGGCAGCAGGTCGCCGCCGACGATCGCCGCCTGCGCGCCCGTGGCCACCGCCAAGTCGAGCAGCGATCGGTAGGAGGCGATATGGCCGTGCAAGTCGGCCGTGTAGACCAGGCGCATCGCTGACCTCGTGCTTGGGGGCGCGTCGCCGATATTATAGCACGGGCGCTCTCGTTTTGGCGGGATGCTGCTGCGGGGCTACGCGCCCCGCGCCCCCGTGCCCTATATGGGACCCCACATCGTATTCGGGGGGCTGCGCGCCCCCCGTGCCCCCGCGTGGGTCACACCCCACACCGCTTGCGGGGGCTGCGCGCCCCGTGCCCCGCGTGGGTCAACACCCCACACCGCATTCGGGGGGCTGCGCGCCCCCCGTGCCCCCGCGGGCGGGGGTGGGCCGCCACCCCCGCCGCCCCCCGGCCGGGGCTTGCGCCCCTGGACCCCAAAAGAATGCCGTCTCGTATGCGATGCTTGGCGCGCATGCCCGGCTGAATTACTGAGCGCGGGATATGCACTGACTGTGCCCGGAATGGTATGAGGCATGCGCCACTATCTATGCAGCTGAGACGAGCTGATTTGCCGGAGGGGGGCCGGGGGAACCGGCGCGGGTTCCCCCGGGCGGGGGGCCGGGGGCGCAGCGCCCCGGAGACCAGGAGACCAGGAGACCAGGAGACCAGGAGACCAGGAGACCAGGAGACCAGGAGACCAGGAGACCAGGCGGGGGGCCGGGGGCGCAGCGCCCCGGAAAGACAGCCGGTGCAGCCGCCTGAACCGGAGCCGGGGGCGCCGCCCCACCCGCCATTTGTGATAATCTTGACAATGAGCCAGACTTAGTGCTACACTTCACGAAATCAGTACAGCTCTTGTATGACGCCGGTTGTTTCCGACCGGTGACCGCGACTTCGGAGGCGTGTGTGGACCGTATCGAGACCCCGCCTGATGTTGTGATTCGCCGGCTGCCGCTGTATGCGCGTAGCCTTCGCTACCTGCTCCAGGAAGATATTCGCTCTGTCTCTTCTCAGGAGCTTGGCGAGCGGATCAATGTGACCGCAGCTCAGATCCGCAAGGATCTCTCGTACTTCGGGGAGTTCGGCAAGCAGGGGATCGGGTACGACGTCGAGAAGCTCTTGCACCAGATCGAGCGCATCCTGGGCCTGAACCAGGAGTGGCCGGTCGCGCTTGTCGGCATCGGCCACCTGGGCGAGGCAATCGCGCGCTACGAAGGGTTTCGCAGCCAGGGCATCCGCATCGCCGCGCTGTTCGACAGCAACCTGTCCAAGATCGGCACCGAGATCAACGGCCTGACGATCATGAACGACGAGCAGATCGAGCGCGTGCTGCGCGAGCAGTCGGTCCGCCTGGCGATCATTGCGGTGCCGGCCAGCCGCGCCCAGGAGGTCGCCGACGTGCTGGTGACGGCGGGCGTGCGCGCGATCCTGAACTACGCGCCGGTGGTCATCCAGGTTCCGGAGACGGTCTGGGTGCGCCACATCGACCCGGTGGCCGTGCTGCACAGCATGACTTACTACCTGGCCCGCGAGGAAGAGAAAGAGCCCTGATGAGGTGACAAGGTGATTGAGGCGCGTTGGCACGTTCGCATCTTGTCATCTTGTCATCTTGTCATCTTGTTGCCCCGTCTTCGTGTCGCCTTATCGCCGTGTCGCCCGCGGCCTGCTCGATCGCCCCGCGCATCGCCGCGACCACGCTCGTTCTCACGCTGTCCGCGCTGTCCGCCCGCTCGTCGACCCAGAAGCGCGCCTCGAGCTTCACCGTCTGCCCATCCAGCCCAAGCGCGACGATCGCCGGCGCTGGGCTCGCGGCCACCCCCGGCACGCCGCCCAGCGCCTCGGCCATCGCCGCGTGCGCGCGCGGCAGGTCGCTCTCGGCCGGCAGCGTCACCGCGACCTCGTGGCGGCGCAGGATCTGGCGGCTCCGGTTGACGATCGCGGTGGTGTAGACGTCGGCGTTGGGGATCAGCACCTCGTCGCCGCCGGAGGTCTTGAGCACCGTCGCGCGGAGCTGCACCTCGGCGACGCGCCCCTCGAACGCGCCAATCTTCACCTCGTCGCCGATTCGGAACGGGCGCAGCATCAGCAGCAGCACGCCGGCGGCGAACTGCTTGACGATATCCTGCAGCGCGAAGCCGATCACGATGCCGGCGATCCCCAGGCCGGCGATAAAGCTGAGCACCGCGCGGCTGAGGTTCAGCTGGTCGAGCACGAACAGCACGCCGGCCGACAGGATCGTCACGCGCACCGCGCGCCCGAACAGGTCGACGATCTCGGCGGGCGCCTGGGTGCGCGCGGAGATGCGGCGGACCAGGCTCTGCGTCCGCCGCGCGAGGACGATCGTCACGACCAGGATCAGCGCGATCGTGAGCAGCGTGGGCAGGAAGTCGGTCGCGCGCGCGAGCCAGCGATCCAAGAGTGCGCCCATAGCGTGAGTTCTCCACTGGGGAGGTGTGGAGAGGCCAACCGCCCCTCCACACCTCCCCAGGCTGGGTCTAGGAGCACGACCTTTCAAATACGGGGCAACCGGAGCTTTCACCACCAAGACCCAAAAGGCTTCAGGATGCTATGAAATCTTGGTGTCTTCATGCCTTGGTGGTTATTTGAATGGTATTGGGTCTCGGAGCGCAGCGGCGCCGCCGCCCGAGACAAAAGCTAGCCCGCGCTCGCCTGGGCCAGCGCCCGCAGCAGCGCCCGCCGCCCGAGCAGGCCGGCCAGGCGCCCGTCGTCGTCGATCACCACCAGTCGCTCGTGGCCGCCCTCGAGCATGATCTGGATCGCCTCGTCCTGGGTCGCGCGCTCGGCGATCGTCGGAGCGTCGGTGTCGGCCAGGCCGCTGGCTGTGAGTGGGGGTGCCGCCTCGGGCAGCCCGGGGAGCGGTGCGCCGGGCACGCGCAGCGCGGCCAGCCAGGCCGAGCGCAGCGGCTCGGCCAGCCGCCGCGCGAGCGAGAGGTCGCTCAGGATGCCGACCGGGCGGGCGGCGTCGAGCGCCACGGCGAAGCGCGCGGGCGCGGCCAGCAGCTGCTCCATCACGGTCGCGAGCGGCGCGTCGGCGGCGATCGTCGGAACGGCGCGCTGCATCACCAGGCCGACCAGCGTGGGCGGCTCGGCGTCGCGCACGCGCTCGTCGGCGCCAGGCGCGCGTCGGGCGGCGCGCAGCGCCTGCTCCACGCCGAACAGCCCGGCCAGCCGGCCCTCGCGGTCGATCACCGGCAGCAGCTCCAGCCCCCACTCGACCAGCGGGCTGATCGCCTGGGCGATCGACGCCTCGACGTAGATCGTGCGCGAGTCGCCGGTCATCGTCTCGGCCAGCGTGCGCGGCGGAAGCAGGTCGAGCATGGCCCGGCGCTCGTCGGGCGTGAGCGCAGGGAAGAGGTGCGCCGGCAGCGGCAGCCCGCCGCGCCGCTGCAGGTCGCCGTCGGAGAGCACGCCCGCGACCCCGCCGCGCTCGTCGAGCGCAGGCAGCAGCGCCTGGCCGCGGCCCAGCATCAGCTCGGCCGCCGCGCGCAGCGGCGTCTCGCCGCGCGCCGTCACGACATCGCGCGCCATCACCTCGCCGACCGTGCGTTCGCCGAAAGGGCCGCCCGACCGCAGCAGCGCGCGGTAGACCCGCAGATCCTCGACGGTGATCAGCGCGTCGGGCAGCAGGTCGTCGAGCGCCGGCAGCACGCGCGCGATCCGCTCGGGCCGATCGACCCACTCGATCACGATCGGTGCCTCGCTCAGGTCGCCGATCGCCGAGGTGCGCAGGCGGTGCCCTGCGCCAAAGCCGGCAATCCCACGCAGCGCCGTCGCCCCGGTGGCGCCCTCGCGCCGCAGGCGCTCCAGCGCGGCCAGGTAGAGCGGCTGGCCCTCGGCCGCGTCGCGCTCGCTGAGATAGATTCGAACGCGTTGGATTGGCTCGTTGCCTGGCATCATGTCTACTCGCTATTCGACAACGTCAATCATCGGGCGGCATTATAGCATGCCGGCCCCCACACCTTTGGCGTGGAGGCGCGACATTCAGCGAGCAGGCACACCTATCGTCATAATCCTACGATGACCAATGCTTATTGTTGCTTTAACAAAGATGTAATACCTGTTGGAGCTGCGCGCCAGTGTGCCAGCGCTCACAGAGCGCGTCCTGATCGGAAATGCAGCCACTGGAGCGGCGTTTTCGGGCCGGCGCGGGCGCATCCACGTAAAGAAGATGTCATTTGAAACGGTGTGCGGCGTAGGCTATACTAGCCCCTAAATGCATCCACGGGTAGTCGTATGTATGGCTTGATGTGGAACAGCGTCGTTCCTGGTGTTGCCGCCTGACTGGCGCGCCCACTGCTCCCATCGTTTGCCCGCGCGGCGCCGAAGGGGCCGGCGGGCCTGTTTATGTGCGGCGCCCTGGCGTGGGAAGCACCTCGGTCAAAAAGCGGGCTGATACAGCGCGCTGCACAAAGAGCTAAGGGGCAGGGGCTTGGGGATGGCGAAGTCCTCCCCAAAACCCCAGCAGTACTTTAGCTCTCAGCGCAGCGCGCTACAGATAGCTAGAGGGCGGGCCGGCGTAGCAGCCGGGTGGCCGGAGAGAGCAGGCAGCCGTGAAGAGAATAGCGAAGGAGTTCCCAATGGGGTATCGCGCCGCAATCCCACTCGTCTGCGTTTTTGTCGGATTGCTGCTCATGAATCTGTTCCCAGGGCTGCAGCCGGTCGAGGTGACGACCGCGGCGAGCACGACCGGCTATCTCGACATGCCGTTCTACTACAAGCCGCTGAACGCTAGCGCGCCGCTGGTGCAGACTCCGACGGGCGAGAAGCCGCAGAGCAAGCTGTGGTACAACGATGGGCGCTGGTGGGCCAGCCTGTTCAACACAACCTCCGGCAACTACCACATCTACTGGCTCAACCTCACGTACCAGACCTGGATCGACACCGGCACCGTGCTTGACACGCGCGCCGAGACCAAGGCGGATTGCCTGTGGGACGGCACGTACCTCTACGTGGTCTCCGGCGGCGGCGCCGATCTCAGCGGCGCGGGCACGCGCTACCCCTGGCCGGCGGTGCTCTATCGCTTCAGCTACAACGCCGCGGCGAAAAGCTACACCCCCGACTTTGGTCCGATCACGATCCGCGACGGCGGCGCCGAGACGATCGTGCTCGACAAAGATACCACCGGAAAGCTGTGGGTCACCTATACGCAGAACAATAAAGTCTACGTCAACCACAGCCTCACGACCGACTCCGACTGGAACCCCGCTGCCGCGATGGTCGTGCCGACCACCGACCCGAAGTGGACCAGCCTGTCTCCCGACGATATCTCTTCGCTGGTCGCGTTCGATGGGAAGATCGGCGTGATCTGGAGCAACGAGAGCGCCGGCCAGTTCGCCGGCTCGTCCGACACCGCGTTCTACTTTGCCTACCATGTCGACGGCACGGCGGATGCGATCTGGTCTAGCCGGGCGATCTACCGCCAGCCCTCCGCGGCCGACGATCACATCAACATCAAGTCGCTGCAGGCCGACCCCGCCGGCAACATCTACGCGATGGTCAAGACCTCGTTCAACGCCGTCGGCAGCCCGCAGCTGCTCCTGCTCGTGGCGAAGAAGCAGAGCGGCAGCTACACTTGGACGCCCTACGTGGAGAGCGTCCGCGAGGATAAACAGACCCGGCCGATCCTGCTGATCGACACTGAGAACCGCAAGCTGTACGTGTTTACCTCGACCGAGAGCGGCGGCTACATCTACTACAAGTCGACCAGCCTGAGCTCGATCCAGTTTTCGCCCGGCCCCGGCACGCTGTTCATGACCAAGAACGGCTACGCGCTCAACAACCTGACCTCGACCAAGCAGACGGTCAACAGCGGCAGCGGCATTGTCGTGATGGCGAGCCACGACAACGAGGCCCAGATCGACACCGCCACCCTGGACTACTACTTCCACAACTACATCGCGATCAGCCCCGTGGTGCCGGTCGGCACGCCGACGCCATCTGCCACGGCTCGCCCGGCGACGCCGACCGCCACGGCCACAGCCACACCGCTAGCCACGGCGACGCCGACGGCCACGGCCACGCCCAGGCCGTACGAAGGCGGCACAATCTATATCCCGCTGATGGAGCGATAGCTCTGTCGATACCACGTCACACCCCGCTCCCAGGATTGGGAGCGGGGTGTTTTGATCTCTCCGCTCTCTCGCATGTTGAGCGGCAGCGCGGTTTCGGCGAAGCCGAAACCGCGCTGCCGAATCATGTGCCCCCGCTCCCCCGCCGGGAGCGGGGGAGATCGTTCGTGGGTGTGGTGCGGCGGCTATGCCGCCGTGCCACACCCACGAAAAAGAAACCCCCTCCCCTGGCAGGGGAGGGGGCAGGGGGTGGGGTTTGTAAACGTACGACTACTTGATAATGACGGACGACTGCGAGACCCAGCCATCGAGGCTGCCCGCCCGAATATGCAGCCGGCCCTTCTGCACCTCGAACACCAGAATCGCCGTATCCTTGAGCAGGGTTTTGATCGGCGTGTTGCTGGTCGGCGTCTCGAAGACTTGCGCGCGCGAGCTGCCGATCACGCCTTTGCGCGGCAGTGGCGTCGCGGTCGGCTCCGGCGTGCTGGTCGGCGTCACGGTCGGCAGCGGCGTGAAGGTCGCCTGGATCGTGGGGGTCGCCTCGGTCGTCGGCGTGGGCGCCGGCTGGTCAGGCAGCGCGGCGATCCTGAGACGCGCATCCGCGAGCTGATCGATCGAGTCGCGGATCATGGTGCCGGCATCTTTACTAGCCACCAGATTCTGATATCCCGCGATCGCCATCTGCATCGCCTGCAGGCTCTCGCCGTGGGCCTGCTTGGCGCACGCCGGCGGCTCGAGGCCGTTGAGGTCGCCGGCAATCGCCTGCAGCTGCTCGATCACCGCCGGAAGCTCGGCCGCCGGCTTATTGCCGGCGCTGATCGCGGCGCTGCCCCAGCGGCTGATGATCGTCGTGTAGGTATTGCGATACGCGCGAAGCGTCTCCTCCCCGCACGGGTCGGCCGACGAGGTATCGGCGGATGCTGTTGGCGGGAGAGATGTTGGCGGTGCAACGGTGGCCGGTCTTCCGCACGCCGTGAGGAGCAAGACAAAAAGAATAATGAATCGCCGCATTGGGATGCCCCCTCTCTTTTGATATATCTGGCAACAAAACTATAAACGACCTCGGACCTCTTCTTTTACAATCCATCGAAGCTTCCTAAGGCAAGGTTTTGCTTGGCCGCGATGAGCTTTGCAGCTGGGGAGGTATGGCGGTGGGCGAAGCCTGCCCAGCCCCCACTCTGAACTGTATCGGGCTAATAATGCGATAGGCTTCCATCCGTGCGCGCAATCTGGATCGCGATCTGGCAGGCCAGCAGCCCGAACACGAACAGCGCCAGCGCGAGGGCCGCCAGCGTGAGAAACTCGCCTGCGAGCTGCGAGAACCCCTCGCCCAGCAGCAGCGATCGGCGCAGCAGCTCCAGCGCGTGCGTCAGCGGCAGCGCCTGGCCGACCAGCCGCAGCCAGCCCGGCAGGACGCCGACCGGGTAGTAGACGCCGCTCAGGATCACCGAGCTGATGCGCAGCCCCCAGCCGAGCGGGTCGCCGCGCTTCATCAGGATGATCACGCTGGCGGTGAACAGGCCCAGCGCGCTGAAGCTGATCATCGCGAGCACCAGCGCCACGAGCGCGACCGGAATGTTCGCGTTGCCGAGGCTCATGCCCAGCGCCGTGCCGACGACCAGGTACACCGCGATCCGCAGCGTCGCGAACACGTAGCTCCAGAGCGAGGTCGAGAGCAGCGTGACCGCCAGGCGCGTGGGGCTGAGCAGCATCAGCTCCAGCGTCCCGGTCGTCTGCCCATCGCGAATGCTCTCCCCGATCGCGTTCGTCCCGATCACCATGTAGTCGGTAAACGCGACCCCAATGACGACGAACGCGAAGTAGCTGCCCCCGTAGGCTTTGAGGTAGGGTGCGGCCGTGTCGCCGAAGACGTTGGCGATGAAGTAGTAGATCGCGACGGTGAGGATCGCGCTGATCACGCGAAAGATGAAGCCGAGCTTGTAGCTGACGTCCACGCGAAAGTCGCGGACGATGAAGGCCCACGGGACCCGCAGTTGGCTTAACATAGCGCCTCTGCCGTTGTCGGCGCCGGCAGCGCCGGGCTCAGCGTGTGGAGGTAGATCTCTTCGAGGGTGACCTGGTGTGTCTGGAAGCTATAGATATCGGCCCCGGCCTCGACGATCTCGCGCAGCATCGCGGCCAGCACCGGCCCCTCTTCGCTGAGGGTCAGCTGCAGCAGGTGGCCGGATTCTTCGCGGGCTGCCGCCACCTCGATGACGCCGGCGCTGCGCCGCAGCGCCTCGGGCAGCTCGGGCGGGAGGTGGCGCACGCGCAGCTCGCAGCGGACGCCGTAGTGCAGGCCCTGGCGCAGCTGGGCGATCGTCCCCTGCGCGACGATCCGCCCGGCCTGGATCAGCGCCAGCCGGTCGCACAGCTCCTCGGCCTCGGCCATGGAGTGTGTGGCCAGGATGACCGTGCAGCCGAGCTCGCCGATGATATGCTCGGCGACGAAGCGCCGCATCGACTGGGCCGAGATCGGGTCGAGCGAGCGGGTCGGCTCGTCCATGAACAGCACTTGGGGCGTGTTCAGCAGGCCGCGCGCGATCGCCAGCTTCTGGCGCATGCCGCTGGAGTATGTCCGGAACGGCCGGTCGGCTGCGTCGGCCAGCCCGACCCGACCCAGCAGATCGTCGATCCGGCGGCGCGCGACCGACCCAGATACGTGGTGCAGCGCCGCGAAGAACTCCAGGTTCTGGCGGCCGGTCAGCCGCCAGTAGAAGGAGCGCTCCTCGCCGCTGACCAGCCCGATCCGCTCGCGCACCTGGCGGGCCTGCCGGACGACATCGTAGCCTGCGACGGCCGCGCCGCCCGAGGAGGGCAGCAGGGCGGTGCACAGCATCTTGATCAGCGTGGTCTTTCCGGCGCCGTTCTGGCCGAGAATCCCGAACAGCTCGCCGCGCTCGACACGCAGCGAGACCTGGTCGACGGCAAGGTGATCGGGGCGGCGCCAGGGGTAGAGCAGCAGGTCGCGATAGGTTTGCAGTTTGCGGAAGCGCTTGGTCAGCGCGCTGGCTTCAATCGCTGGGGGTACCACGACGTTTCCTGTAGTTGTGTCAGCGCAAGGGGCAGCCGGGCTGCCCCTTGCGCTGAGGGCGCGCATTGTGCGCTGGGAGGCGCACAAAACCGAGTGTGAACTAGGCGCCGGGGCCGTAGACGACGCAAACGGCCGCCTCCTCGACCAGCTCTTCCTCAGTGTAGGTTGCAAGAACCTCAGGACGCTCGTACTGCATAATGTCGTTCACCCCCTTCCCTTATTTGTAGAACTATCGATCCACGCCGCCCAGTGCAAGGGTGTCAGCAAGATGCGGGCGGCGACCCGTAAAGACGGCGGGATGGCGCGGAGCGCCGAACGCCGCAGAGGGTCTGGTAGTAATGTGGCGGCGCGGTGCGCCAGTCGGGCGCCGCGGCCAAGCCACCGTGAGATCCCGGCGGCGGTCCGCGCCGATGCGCCGCCGCAGCCGGTGCCGAAGGCTCGTCCATCGCGGCCCTCGCGCAGCGCCCGCACGACGCCGATGACGTCGTCGGGGCGAACGTGTGGGTCGGAGAACGGCTCTGCGTCGCCTTTCGGGATCAGGGTCGTTCGGCCGTCGCTCCGGCGCAGCGCCACAACACGATGGGCCACCAGGATGTCGCGCTGCGGGAACAGGATGATATCGCCAGGGCGAATCTCCGTCGCACCAAACTCGACCAGCAGCCATGTGTCCGGCCCGATCAGCGGGCGCATGCTGGTGCCGCGCGGGGCGATCCAGGCGCTGACATGCTGTCGGCGGTAGTCTTCAAAGGTCGCGTGGCGGGCCTGCTGCAGCCACTGCTGCTCCAGATCAACCATGGTGCGCCTCCAGCCAGCCGACCACGCAGTCGAGCGTCGCGTCGAGCGCGCCGGCGCTCAGCCGTCCGCACGCTGCCCCGCTCAGCAGGCCGCCGAGCCGCGCCAGGCCGCCGGCGAAGTCGACCGATGCCGCCCAGGTGCCGCGCAGCAGCTCCATCGTCGCCAGCGCGGCCGGCACCGGGGCGATGGTGGGCCGGTCGCCGGGGCGCGGGGCGCCGTCGAGCAGCAGGACGTAGCGCAGCGGCGCGGGGGGCGCCAGGCAGCCGGGGAAGGCCCGTTCGAGATCGGCGGGCGCCAGCGCCCACTCGATCCCGCCGCCCAGCCGCTGCTGTGGCCGATCTTTGAGAAAGCGCAGCTCCGGGATGAGATCGGGCGTGCCGGGCCGGACGTGCGGGCTGCGCCGGTACGGCATGATCCGCTGCGTCCCTGGCTCGGCGACCGCGAACTCGTCCGAGAGCAGGCCCAGCCCGCGCCCGAGCAGCGCCAGCGTGAGCGTCGTCTTGCCTTGGCCGCTCTTGCCGGCGATGATCAGCGCCGCGCCGCGATAGACAGCCGCGCCGGCGTGGATCGCGTACGCGCCGCGCTCGTGCAGCCGCGCCAGCATGCCCTGGACGATGCGCCCAAACAGCTCGATCAGCGCCAGCTGCAGGGTGGGGCAGCGCTCCTGGTAGCCGTCGGAGTCGCACACCAGGTACGAATGGTCGCTGTCCAGGCTCTTCAGCTGAACGACCAGCGCGGCGCCGGGCGGGCCACTGGCCTGCCGAAACGCTGCGTAGGTCTCGTCAACTCGATCGAGCGCCGCTGGAACGTCGGAGTGGACAGCAAGCGGCACGCCAAGGATCGAGTACCGGACGGCTGGTAGAGCGATATTCCCAGCCTTCGGCATGTCGTCGGGCTGCGTGCTTGGCATCCACATTGTAGCTGGCGAGTTGTTCTGCCCGCTCACTCGAGGACGCCCAGCTCACGGAATTTGGAGAGAATAGCGATCACGTCTTCGCGCACGACAGATGCCGATATGTCGTAGGGTGCGGCGAAGGTGCTGACAACCTGATCGAGCGTGGCGCGACCGTCGCAGAGCTCCCAGATCCGCGCAGCCGCTCCATTGATGACGTGCGCGCGACCACTCCGCCGATCGTGGAGGATGGCCTCGTTGCCGACACGCTGCAGTGTAACGTCCGCGCTTGGAGTGGGGGGCGTCGTGTCCATACATACTCCCAGGCCTGTGTGGTCGATCCGGCTTGCTACCGTCGCGCGCTGATCGCGCGGCGAACATTGCGTTCGCGATCCAGTATTCTATCCTGTGTCGTGGTACGTCTTGAGAGCAGTATAGCAGAGACTGCAAGCGTTCGCGATAACAGTTTCTTCATTTCATCGTGGTCTGGGCTGGAGCATATGGGTATTAAGCTAACAGTTTGTTCACGGCCATTATGATGTGCCGACGCCGCCGGATCGACGGCCCAAGCCGTGGTTGTATGCGTACTTCTGGCTCTTCCGGGCGAGGTTGGCCCCAATCGTCCAGAGAATATGCGCGAGGCCGTCCTGCTCGAAGACCCGCAGCATCAGCGATGGCTGCTGCGAGAGGTCGTCGGGTGAGGCGGGCCGGAACAGCGCCGCCGCCCCGCAGGTCTGCTCAAGCAGGCGGCGCTTGAGCCGGCCGATCCCGAGGCGCGGCAGAATCGCCGGCGGCAGCGGCGCGTCCAGCAGCTCTTCGGCGAGCGCGAGCGCGTAGAACAGGGCCGTGCGCGCGCCCGCGGCGCGGGCCTGCGCCAGCACGTACTCCCAGTCGAGCGAGCTGTGGTGGCGGCCGAGCAGCTCGGCGATGTCGCACACGAAGCGCAGCCGCAGCGCCGAGCGCGAGCGGTGGATCGCCAGGTGCAGCAGCGTATCTTCCGGCGAGAGGATTCGGATGTCGGTGGCGTGGATGCGCGCCATCACGCTGCGCGCCCAGAGCGCGTCCGGCCCGAGGCGATAGAACCGGCTGGCCCACAGCCCCCAGTGCAGCTCCAGGCAGATCTGGCCGCCGGCGGCCTGGCGGTAGTACGGCGGGTCGTGAAAGGGGTGGTGCGCGTTCTCAAACCCCGGCTCGCTCTCCTGCGCATAGCCGAGCGCGCCGAGGGCGGCTCGTGCGGCCGCCAGGTCGGCCGGCCGCACCAGCACGTCCAGGTCGCCGAGCGAGCGCAGCGCCAGGCTGCCGTACAGCGTCTCCGCGAGCACGAGCCCTTTCACCGGCAGCCCTTCGACGCCGGCCTGCCGAAATGCCGCGAGCACGCGCAGCAGCTCGTCGGCAAGCGTCGTATTGCGCACCATGGTCGCGTAGAGCCGCCGCTGCGCCCGCGCCATCCAGGGGGCCGGCACGGCGATCTGCCGCTCGAGTCGGCGCATGGTGGTCGCGAGCAGCGGCAGCACCTCGTGGAGGTGGCCCTGCGACCAGAGACGCTCCCAGTCGAACGGGCCGCGCAGGAGATCCAGTAGCTCTCGTTCGCCGTCCGGCGCGAGGGTTGTGCGGGCCGCCAGGCAGAGCAGGCGCTGTTCTGTGTCCATGCCGTTCGTACTCTCTGGTTGGCCGGCGGCTCGATCGGGCGCGCCGGCGTGTCGAGCATGCGTTGCTGATGTTATACCATTGATCCTGGCGCTTGGGTAGCAGGAATCTTCGGCAACATGAGAGCGGGCGCGCGATTGCTCGCGCGCCCGCTCGTTCCGACGGCGTACTCAAGCGTGAGGGCTACCGCATGATGCGCGGCAGGTACAGCTGGTTGAGCCCGGCGACGATATCCGGCGCGGTGTAGGCGTTGTCGGTTGGCGTCGGGTCGCCCGAAGGCACCGTGATGCTGAACGAGAACGGCAGCGGCGTGTCGGGCAGGACCGTGTTCGCGAGCTTCGCGCGCACGACGATGCTGTAGATCTGGCCGTCTGGAGGCACCGTACCGACGTTCCAGGTGACGGTGCCGGTCGTGCCGCTCGGGCTGCCGCCGCCCGCCGAGTCGAGGATGGTCACGTTCGGCGGCAGAACGGCGGTGATCGTCGCGTCGTTCGCGTCGTTCTGGCCGCTGTTCTTGTACGTGATATCGAACAGGAACTCACCGCCCGGTGCGATCGGGCCGTGCACGTTCGAGGAGACGCTCAGGTCGGCTGGGCCGAGCGTAAACACTGTGGCTGTGGACGAGTTGTTTTCGCCGTAGAGCGCCAGGTCCTCCGACGGCGTGCTGGCAATCGTGGCAGTGTTGTCGATCTGGGTGTTAGGCGCGATACCGGTGTTGAGCGTGACGTTCACGGTGATCATCCCGGTGGCGCCCGGCTCCAGCGTGGTGTACGCCCACTTGAGCGTCTTGCCGGTCTGGGTGAAGGTCGCCGGCGGCATCGACTCCTGGCTGGCGAAGGTCACATCGGCCGGAAGCGTGTCGGAGATCACCACCGCGTTAGCGGGGTTCGGCCCGGCGCCGATGTTGTCGAACTTGAGGATGTACTGGATCGGCGCCGCGTCGACGGTCGAGTCGACGTTCTGCGGGCCGCTCTTGGCGATGCTCAGGTCGACGCCCTGGATCGCGACGCAGGCCTTGCCCGGCGTCTGGTCGAGCACGGTCGGGTGGATGGCGAAGTCGACGCGGTTGTTATTCGTGTCGAACGTCGCCGGGCAGCGCTCGTAGCTTATGCCCTCGCCAACCTCGCTGCCCTCCGAGATCACGATCGGCTCGCTGTTCGCGTCCGACGTGGTGTTCGGCCAGGCATAGTTGACCATGTCGACGATCGAGTCCTTGGCGTCGAGCAAGACGACCTCTTCCTGGAATGTGAGCGTGGTGCCAGATGGCCCGTTCGCCAGGTCGAACTTCGCCGAGCCGCCGCTGCCCCAGGCGGTGGAGAGCTGGCTGACGCCGTAAACGGTCGCGCCGTTCGGGTTCGCGCCATACCTAGCGTTGAACTTGCTCTTGTCCCTGGCGACGATCACGAACTTGCCTGCGGCGATCGTGCTGTTGGCCGGGAACTGCAGCATCGCCTCGACGCTCGAGTTCGGGCCCTTGGCGTCGCCGATCTTGTACTTCGACAGGTCGACCTGGAAGGCGTTCGGGTTGTAGATCTCGACCCACTCCGAGTCGGTCGCCGAGGCCCTGGTCGGGTCGTCCTGGCCGGGCGGGTTGGGCTGGAACTCGGTGATCTGCAGCGGCGAGTAGACCTCGCCGGTCGTGTTGAAGTAGACGTCGAAGCTCCGGTTGATCGTGTTGGCCGGGCTGTCGTTCAGGTCGTCGATGGTGCTCTTATCGCCGAGGATATCGATCACCTTCGACGGATTCGCATCGGAGATGATGACCGGGCGCGGGTTCTGGTTGTAGTAGGTCGAGACGGTGAAGCGCCAGGGCTTGTCGGGTGTGGGCTTGACACCCTTGGCCCCACCGACCCAGCTGCCGTCGAAGCGGCTCCACGGGATGCGGACCTCGACGAAGCTGCCCTGGAAGGCGGCGGCGTTGACGACCCGCGCCTCGCAGGTGGGCGCGTTGCAGCTCGCGCTGGTCGGCGTCGCGGCGCTGTTCTTCCAGATCGTGACCTTGCCCGGGCCGGTGTTTGCCACGAGCGGGTCGGCGTTGCCGGTGATCGCGACGTCGACGACATACTCCCAGGCCGCGTCGTTGGTCACGCTGACGCCGGCAGTAGCGGGCAGCGGCTTCTGGCCGGAGGCGTCCTGGGTGGTGTCGATCGTGAACATCAGCTCAAGCGGCGGGTCGTTGGTCACGCCGCTGTAGCGCTCGACGCGCGCGAGCAGGCCGAGGCCGGCCGAGTCGCCGGTGATGTTGACCCAGTCGAGGTCGGCCTCGCGGGTGATGTTGCTGGTGGCGTTGATCCAGCGCTGGTCTTTCTTCGAGTCGTTAAAGACCCACTCGCCCTGCTCAGTAGCGTTACGGGCGACCATGCCGACGCCGGAGGTATCCGGCTCGACGCCGAACCACTCGCTGCGGGAGCCGTCCACAGCAACTGGGTGGGCTCCGACAGGAATGACGGCAAGCGCGCTGACGAGCAGTGCCAGGGTCATACTGAGAGCGATGAGCTTCCGCTTCATTGAGGTTTCACTCCTTGTTCATGATGCGGGTGGATGTGGAGTGCAACTTGGAACTCCTCCGCCTGCGGTCTCTATCGAACGATCCGGCGGTACACTTCGATGGCTTGGGCAGCTCATGCCGACGGGGCATGATGACCAGCGAACGACGCTGCGGCGCCGGGCCGGCCAGAGCCTGTGTTGGTGTGTCTCTGGGTATAGCT
Source organism: Candidatus Ribeiella danica (assembly GCA_016717335.1). Classification (GTDB taxonomy): domain Bacteria; phylum Chloroflexota; class Chloroflexia; order Chloroflexales; family Roseiflexaceae; genus Ribeiella; species Ribeiella danica. The sequence continues at coordinate 1,232,375 of JADKFS010000001.1, read as the reverse complement.
GTGCTCCTTTCTATCGGCGAGCTGTGTCGCCGGCCAACAAGTAGACATACTGCGGCAGAGCGAGTTGATGAATTGGGCTGCCACACGGAGAATTCACTGCGAAGAGCAACACCAAGAGCGCGCTCGACGCGAGCTGCCCCTGGTTAAGGATAGAGTCTGGCTTTGAACAGCAGGTGAAATGCGGCGTCATTGGAATGAAGGTTTGTTTATGCGGGCGCTCTACAGCGGATCGGCGCCCCGATCGCTTTCAGATCATCCCGGACAGGCACGGCACACAACAAGAAGCCCTAGTGAGAGCCCGGCCTTCAGGAGTCTATAGAGTCCGATCAGGGAGTAACTGACATGTACAGGTCCAGGTAGTAGCGTTGATGTTGGGCGATGACGTTCCTGTAATGTATCTGGCTGGTCGTTCGTGACGACCAATGAGGCGCTATCGTCTTGCCGCCGTGAAGGGTTCGACGCATATGCGATGGTTTTTAAAGCCGCTGATCTCAGCGTGCCGCGTGGGGTAGCGCATGGATGCGGGTTGCGGCGTGCGCGGCGCGTGCTGCGTGGCCAGCCGTCTTGTCACCATACATAAGTGGATTATACGAGAGATAAAAATGGATGTCAATGGCAGATTAAAGCCATCCCATCGCTCGCCACTCGGCAAATCGGGCCTGCAGGCGCAGGCCGAGCGCCGGCGCCCGCCGCTCGAGACCCGCGGCCAGGGCCGCGCGGCCGGGCGCGCTCAGCCGCCGCCCGAGCCAGGCGAGCAGCGCCGCGCGCGTGTAGACCAGGTAGTCGCCGATCCACTGGCGCACGCCGCGCGGGCCGAGCACGCGCCAGGCGATCAGGGCGATCTGCGGGTAGCGCCAGAACATGCCGAGGATCATGCGGTGATAGTCACCCCAGCGCATCCGGTCGCGGAAGAAGCGGCGGGCCAGATCCACGCCCAGGTCGTTCAGCACGCGCAGGAACACGTTCTGCAGCCGGTTGACGTCCGCCGGCCCACGCCACGGCTGCATGAAGCGGCTGAAGATCCAGTTGAGCGAGACGTTGACCTGGTAGGCGCTGATCGGATGCAGGTGCGCGGGCTCGAGCAGATCGTGGCGCAGCGCCGACTGCAGCAGCGCGGTCGTGCGGGCCAGGTTGCGGACGTGCGAGCCGAAGCCGCAGAACGTCAGCGGCGACTGCTGGGCGGCCGAGTCGCCGACCGGCAGCACGCCGCGCAGGAGCGGCGCCTCCTGCCGCCGAACGCTGTGGCGCGCGGGGATGTAGCCATAGACCGGCTTGATATGCCGGAAATCCGGCCCCGGCCGCTTGTAGGTCGGCAGGAGCGCGAAGTAGTCCTCGAACAGCTGCATCAAATCAGGGGACAGGCGATAGGGGACAGGGGACAGGGGGAGGCCAGCAGAAGGCCCTGTTGCCTGTTCCCTGTTCCCTGTTCCCTGGAGGGTGTCGTAGTAGAACAGGTACACCGTCAGGTCGTCGCCGCGGCCGGGAAAGCCCTCCCACATATACTGCTGGCCGCGCTGGGCGTCGGCGATGCTGATCAGGATGTCGCCGACGCGCGGGTTGTGCTCGTCGTCGGCCTGGCCGGGCACGAAGCCCGCCGCGACGGTGCCGACGGTGGGGCAGACGCCGGCGAAGGGCTGGCCGGCGAAGCGCCGCAGCGCGAGCGGCGAGCTGCTGCCCATGCCGTCGAGCAGCAGCCGTGCGCGGTAGCGCTCGATCGCGCCGTCGTCGCGAGCCAGCTCGACCCGCACCCTCACCGGGCCGGGCTGGCTGACCTCGACCCGGCGAAATGTGCGCCGGTCGAGCACGACGCCGCCGGCCGCCTCAAGCGTGCGGCGGGCCAGCCGCAGCAGCGCCCCGGCGTCGAGCGCCACGTTCAGCACGTCGTTCATCCACAGCTCGGTCACGCTCCGCCGGTCGGGCGCGTAGAAGCGCACCACGCCCGTATCGTACTCGGCCATCACAATGTCGCGCAGGTCGTCCCAGCTGCAGAAGCCGACCTCCACGAGCGCGCGCAGCTCCTCGCGCGAGATGTTCCACTCGCGGTGGGCGCAGCCGACCTCGCCGCGGTCGAACAGCAGCACGCGCCGGCCGTGTCGGGCCATCACGGCGGCGTGGATCAGTCCCAGCCCGCCGCCGGCGTAGATCAGGTCGAAGTCGCCAGAGGCCGCGGGCTCGAGGCTTGGGACCTGGGCGTAGATCGCGTCGTCGGCCTGCGACTGGCGGCCCTGCCGGATGCCATCCCAGACCTGGTCGAGCCGCACTATTCGATCGAGGTGGTCGAGCGCGCCCATCGCGGCGAAGGCGGCCACGGTGTTGGGGTAGCGCTCGGCCAGTGGATGCGCGAGGTCGGCCGGCGCGTGCTGCGGCTGCGCGTGGAGCAAGCGCGTCAGCTCCTGCGCTACGGCGCGGCAGCGCTCGGCCAGCTGGCGGGAGATCCGGCCGCGCGCGAGCAGGCCCGACAGGGTCGTCGGCAGATCGAGCGTCAGCGACACATCCGCGACGGTGGCGATCCGCGCGTCGCGCAGCGCGACCTCGACCGACAGGCGCACGCCGGCGCCGGCGATATCGGAGACCTCCCAGCGCAGCCGCGCCGGCTCGTCGGCGAAGCGCAGGTCGTACAGCTCGGCGCCGTAGCGCCAGTAGCGGCCGAGCTGCTCGACGCCCGGCAGCAGCGCCGGCCAGAGCGATTGGTCGGCCAGCGCGGCGCGCACCCGCTCGAGCGGGCGATCGATCTCACAGGTCGTGCTGAAGTGTATCTGCATAGTGTGCTCGTGCCAGTGGTCAGTAGTCGGTAGTCGGTAGTCGGTAGTCGGTACAGCGATCTGCTCAAGCGCGCTGCCAGCTTCTTTTGCCCCGGTCACTACGGGAGTGGGCAGATCTATTAGAGGCAGCCGCCGCCGTTGCGGTTCTCGACCGTGATGCCGCAGTCGAGGATGATCTTGGCGTTCGGCGCCTCGCCCCACGCCAGCGTGGCCAGCAGCTCATTCGGGTCGACCAGCTTGCGCTCGACGGTCTCGAACTGCGGCTTGAATGGGTAGATCTCGACCCTGGCCCAGAAGCGGGTCTGGTAGTAGGCGATCGGGCCGTCGACGGCCTGCGGGTCTTCGACCAGCTGGCAGCCGATGTACTGCGAGCGCACCACGCGCGCGCATGCCTCCTCCCAGACCTCGCGCCCGAGCGCCTGCTCGGGCGTCTCGCCGCGCTCGAGAGTCCCGCCGGGCAGGTTCCAATACCCGCCGCCGGTCGACACCAGCACGATCTTGCGGTGCTCGGTGAAGCAGATGCCGTACGCTTGGGTGACCAGCTCGGGCGGTGGCGCGAAGGGCGGCGGCAGCCAGCGCACCGTCAGGGGCCGGCCGGCCCACGCGATCTCCTGGAGAGGGTGTTCGCTCATTGCTCCAGTAGCTCCTCGATCACCGCGCTGAGCGCGGCGGGGTCGTGACGCACAGTGTCCTGCTTATTCCAGAGCGCGCGCTTCGGGCCGACCTGCTCGGTCAGCTCGCGGACGATCGGCCGGACGCCCAGCCGTCCGATCGCGGCGATCTCGGCGTCGTCGGGCTGGAGCAAGAACACGCCGTCGGCGGCGTACTGCTCGAGCGCGGCCTGGTCGAGCCGGCTGCGATTGACGATCGCGGCGTCGAGCGCGCCCGGGCCGAGCGTCTCCACGACGCGCCGGACATGGTCGAGCGCGGCGTAGCCGTCGGTCTGGCCCGGCTGGGTGGTGGTGTTGCAGATGTAGACCACCTTGCCGCGCGCCGCGCGCAGCGCCGCGGCGATGCCGCCGAACAGCAGGCCTGCCAGCACCGAGGTGAACAGGCTGCCCGGTCCTAGTACGACCAGGTCGGCCGCACGGATGGCTGCCAGCGCGGGCGGGTGGGCCGCCGCGTCGTCGCGCAGGAACAGCCGTCGGATCGGCGGCTTGCCCAGGCCGCGCACGGCGAACTCGCCCTCGACGACCGCGCCGTCGGCCAGCTCTGCGCAGATCTGGGTGTCGGCCGTCGCGACCGGCAGGACCTCGGCCGCGCAGCCGGCCAGGTGCGACACCTGGGCGATCGCGCCGGCGAAGTCGCCCATGACCTGCGCGAGCGCGCCGATCAGCAGGTTGCCGAAGGCCATACCCTCGAGCTGGGGCACGCCGGCCCCACTCATGCGGTGCTGCAGCAGCCGGGCGAACAGCGGGTCGGTGGCAAAGGTCGCGATGGTCGCGCGCAGGTCGCCCGGCGCGGGAATGCCGCCGATCGCGCGCGCCAGCCCGGTCGAGCGGCCGGTGTCGGTCACGGCGACGATCGCGGTAAGCCGCCCGGCGAACGGCTGCGCGGCCCTGAGCACCTGTGCGGCCCCGCCGCCGCCGCCGATCGCTACGATGTGCTTGCTGGATTCTGGCATGGCATCTCTGCGTGTTTGGCCGGCTGCCTGTTTGACGATGGACGATGGACGATGGACCAAGGACCAAGGACCAAGGACAGGGAACAGGGAACAGGGGACAGGGGTCAGCATTCGATACCCTATCACTCGGTCACCCGGTCACCTTGTCACCTTGTCGCGCCCAAGCCCCAAGTCCCAAATCCCAAGCCCCAAAGGCACGTCACCTTGTCACCCCGTCACGCCCAAGCCCCAAGGCGTCAGCGCCGAACCGGCTCGAAGGCGCGGATCGCGTCGGCCTCGGCGCGCGCGAGCAGCGCCTCGCCCTCGGCCAGCGAGCCGGGCGAGGCGGCGCGCGGCTTACCGCCGGCGGCGATCTCGGCGCGGCTGCCGCGCGTCATCGCGAAGACGTCGCGCAGCATCGTCTCGTAGTCGTGCGCGAGCGTGAGCTTGCGGCGGCCCATCACCTTGCGCGCCACGTCGATCATGCCGTCGATCCGGTACTCGCGGAACACCTCGCCGCCCCAGGTGAACGGCGGAATGGTCTTCGGCGTGACATGCACCCCAAAGATGTTCGAGCCGGTGCCGATCACCGAGCCGCCGTTCAGGTGCAGCCCGATGCCCAGCTTGACGTGATCGGCCAGAAAGCAGCCGAGCTTGAGCACGCCGCTGTCGACCTGGCCGAGGCCTTCGAGCGCGACCCGGATCGAGCCGTAGGTGTTCTTCAGGTCGCTGTTGGTGGTCATCGCGCCGACGTTGACCCACTCGCCGAGGTACGAGTGGCCCAGGAAGCCGTCGTGGTGCTTGTTGCTGTAGCCCTGGACGATCGACGCCTCGACCTCGCCGCCGATCCGGCAGACCGGCCCGATCGACGTCTCGCCGCGGATGCGCGCGCTGGAGATCAGCGCACCAGCGCCGACCGCGGCCGGCCCCTGGATGAACGAGAACGGCTCGACACGCGCCGCGTCGATCACAATCGGGCCGTCGCGCGCGTCGAGCACCAGCGGCCCGTCGAGCTGGGCCTGCGGGTGCAGGTAGACCTGGTCCGGGTTGTAGACGACCACCGACCGATCGGCCGGCGGGCGCTCGGCGGCGGTGGGCCAGCCGGTCTGCCTGGCCAGCACGGGCAGGTCGCGCACGATCTGCTCGCCGTTCGAGGTGATCAGGTCCCACGGGAAGGTCAGCAGGCGCGCCTCGACCTCGACGACGCGCACGAAGCGGCGCAGCTCGTCCAGCGCGGCGGCGGCCTGCTGCTCCAGCAGGTTGAGCAGGACCGCGCTCGCCAGGGCCGGCGAGAGGCGCGCGCCGAGCAGCGCCGGCCCGCCGAGCACGCGCGGGTCGGCGTCCGCGACGTAGACCGTGTTGATCGGCGCGGCGAGCAGGCCGGGCAGCCAGGGCAGGTCGAGCGCGCGGCCGTTGACGAACGTGACCGGCGCGCTCTCGCTCAGCAGGCCGAGCGGCCAGCGCCCGGCGCCATAGCTGACCGCCAGGTGCGTCCGCGAGATCGCGGTCGGCGGGCGGCCGATCTGCGCCGCCAGACGCTCGCGCAGCGTGTACAGCCCACAGCGCATGTCGAACACCGGGCGCGAGTAGGACAGCGGCAGGAACGGGCGGAAGCCCTCGTCCTCGAATAGCGTGACTGTTTCACTCATGATTCCCTGACTACCTGACACGGAGACACAGAGACAAGCCGAACCCCACGCCCCAACGGAGACACGGAGACACAGAGACACAGAGACACGGAGACAAGCTGAGCCCCACGCCCCACGCCCCAAAGGTACGTGTCACCTTGTCACCCTGTCACCCTGTCACCGCGACTACTCGCGGCGCAAGATCTCAAGGATCGCGGCGGCGAGCTTATCGGGGTCGTGGCGCAGCACGCGCACGGTGCGGCCCTCGCCGGGGTGGTCGAGCGACGCAGTCAGCTGCACCACCGAGGTCGCCAGGTCGGCCTCGATCACGACCGACCCCTCGACCACGACATCGCGCGCGGTAACGCGGTCGGTTGCGCTGACGATCGTCTCCTCGTACTCCTCCGGGTTGAGGTAGACCGGCGACTGGTTGGCGGCCTCGTAGATCTGGCGCACCTCCGGGTCGATCCGCTGCGCGTTGACCAGCACGTAGTCGGGCGCGAAGCCGCCGTAGCGCACGATCTGGCGAATGTGGTCGGCGACCGCGAAGCCGCTGGTGAGCCCCGGCTCGGTCATCAGGCTGCAGATATAGATCTTGCGGGCCTTGCTGCGCTGCACCGCCTCGCGCAGCTCGGGCACCAGCAGGTTCGGCAGAATGCTCTCGAACAGGCTGCCCGGCCCGAGCACGATCGCGTCGGCCTGGCCGATCGCGTCGAGCGCCTGGCGAAAGATCGTGTGCTGGGTCGCGCCCTCGCCCTGGTCGTCGACCAGCTGCACGTGCTCCACGTGGCGTGCCGCCAGCCGTGCCTCATGCGAGACATTCTCTTTGATATTGTGGCGCGTCCCGTCGTCCAGCGCGACCTCGACCTGCAGCTGGGTCGGGATGGGCGGGACAAAGATCACGTTCTCGAAGTTGTACAGGCTGGAGGCGCGGTAGTAGTACTCGACCGGGTCCTGCACCGGGGTGATGCATGTCAGGCGGCTGGCGTAGCGCCCGAGGCTGGCGAGGATCAGGATCCCCGCGCCGCCGGAGAGCACGGTGATGCGCGGCGGCCGGATGGCGCGGCGATAGCCGAGCACCAGCTCGTCCTCGCTGCCGGGCTTGGCGGTGAGCGGGATGACGGCCATGCTGCTCAGCTGCCATACCCCGACCGCCAGCACGACCAGCCCCGCGACCACCAGGACGACGCCGCGCACCCAGCGGTCGAGAAACTGGAGCGTGAGGTAGTAGAAGAACTCCGGCAGCTGGGCGGTGCGGTAGAGAATGATCACGAAGTAGGCGATCCCGATCGAGATCAGGACAAGCCCGAGCGAGGCCAGTGCGAGCGGCCTGGCCAGGTAGCGCAGCGCGGAGAGTCGCTTTACGAGTGCCTGCATGAGCTTTCCACTTCAGGTCTGGGCTCCGAGGGCCTGGCGTCGCACGGCACGTCAGGCTTTCTTGGCTTCTTCGACCAGGGCGAGCAGCTTCCCGCCATAGCGCGCGGCGATCTCGATCAGCATGAGCGCGACGAGCGTCGCGTCGGGCGAGGTGCCGTAGCGGCCAAGCGTGATCTCGCCGGCCGACGTGACGCCCACGAGCAGGCCGTTGCGGTCCTGCGCCAGCACGTCGGCGATGCGCGCGGCCGGGTCGGCGGTCAGCTCGACCTTCAGCCCGGTCGCGGACTCCCACTGGCCCAGGCTGGCCGGCCGCACGCCGTCGGGCGGCAGCGGCGCGACGACCAGGCCGCGCTGGCGGTGCTGGTGGTTGAGGTAGTGCGCCAGCAGCAGCGTGAGGTCGAGCGCGGGCACGATCTCGCCGGTGTTGTCGGCCACGCTGATCGCGCGCCCATCGGCCGAGAGCGCGACGCCCATATGCGAGTCGCTCTCTTTCACGAGCTTGCGCAGACGGTTCAGCCCGGCCTCGGACGGCTGGGGCGGCTGGCGGCCAAACAGCGGGTCGGTCTCGCGGTTGATCTCGATCGCTTTGGTCTGGCCACCCTCGCCAAGCGCGGCTGGCACGTAGCCGCTGGTGGTGCCGTTCATCGGGTCGACGAAGACGGTCAGGGTCGCGCGGCGGATCAGCTCGACGTCCACCGTCGCGCGGAGCGCCTCCAGGTAGGGTGCGCGCAGGTCGATCTGGGTGCGGTCCCCGCCGTCGAGCGTGAGCGTCGGGAACAGGATCGCCGGCTCGCTCGGGCTCGCCGAGAGCTGGCTATCCTCCAGCAGCAACCGGTCGGACGACGGCGCGAGCACGATCATGCCGCTGTACCAGAATGGCCGATTGCCGGCCGAGATCAGCAGCGCGGTGTCGGCGCGGCGCTGCTCGAGCGCCAGCTCGACCGACGGGATCGGCGCGGGGGTCGGGCAGAAGCTGACCTGGACGCCGCTGGACTCGAGCAGCCGGTAGGCGTAGCGCGCGAACTGCCCGGCCATGAAGCGGGTGTCGTGCGCGACCAGGCAGGACCAGCGGCTCACCCGCAGCGTCTCGGCCAGCCGGCGACAGCGCCGCTCCACGCCGTCCAGCGTGAAGTCGGCGGTGTAGATCCCTTCCCATTGCTGTCGGACCAGGCGGCGTTGTGGCATAGTGATTTCAGGTTGTAGATTGTAGATTGTAGACTCGTGATAATCTGCAAGCTACAATTAGGTTAGGTTGTGGAGGCGTTTGAACTCGGCGACGGCGCCGAGCATCAGGTCGCGGATCGCGGCCGCGCGCTCGAAGGTCTGCGCCTCGAAGCGGGTGGTGATGGCCGGCTCGGTGTTGGAGGCGCGCACCAGGCCCCAGCCGTCGCCGAAGTCGACCCGCACGCCGTCGACATCAGCGACCGGGTAGGCGCCGGCGAAGGTGTCGCGCAGGTGGTCGATCACCTGGAACTTGTAGGCCTCGTCGAAGTTCAGCCGGCCCTCGGGCGCGGATGGCAGCGCGGGGTAGGGCTCCAGCGCCTGCTCGAGGGTCTGGCCGCTCTGCTCCAGCGCCTTCAGCAGGTAGCAGCCGGCGAAGGTCCCGTCGTCGAAGGCGTGATGCTCGATATCGGTCATGACGTGGCCGCTCAGCTCGCCGGCCAGCGGCGCGCCGACCTCGCGCATCTTGGCCGAGCCGTTGGTGTAGCCGGTCTTCCACATCACCGGCGTGCCGCCAAACTCGAGGATCGCGTCGCGCAGCACGGTGCTGCACTTCACGTCGAAGACAATCGGGGCCGGGCCGCGCGCCAGCACGTGGCGCGCCAGCACGATCAGGTAGCGGTCGGCGAAGATCATGCCGCCCTGGCCGTCCACCACGCCGAGCCGGTCGCCGTCGCCGTCGAGGCCGATGCCGAGCGCGGCGCCGTGCGCGCGCACCGCCCGGATCAGGCCGCGCAGGTTCTCCTCCTTGAGCGGGTCGGGGTGGTGGTTGGGAAAGGTGCCGTCCGGCTCGATGTACAGCGGCACGACCTCGCAGCCGATCGCCTCGAACGTGCGCAGGCCGAGCGGGCCGCCCGAGCCGTTGCCGCCGTCGAGCACGATCTTAATCGGGCGCTCCAGCCTGAGCAGCCGCGCGACGTCCTGCACGTAGGCATCGGCGACGTCGACCTGCTCGTACCCGCCGTCGCCAGCCTCGAAGTCGCCGCCGTTGGCCAGCCGCGCGACCTGCTGGATCTGCGCGCTGTCGAGCGGCTCGCCGCCGAAGCGCGGGTCGGACTGGCGCAGCTTGAGGCCGTTGAACTCGGGCGGGTTATGGCTGGCCGAGACGACCGCGCCGCCGTCGGCTCTGAGGTAGGCCAGCGCGAAGTACATCAGCGGCGTCGGGACCATGCCGACGTCGACGACGTCGCAGCCGGTGCCGCGCAGGCCGGCGATCAGCGCGGCGGTGTAGGCCGGCGAGGTGAGCCGCGCGTCGCGCCCGACCACGATCCGCGGCCGGCTCTGGCCGGCGTCTCGCCGGCGGAAGTACGTCCCGGCGGCGCGGCCGAGCGTCTGGTAGACCTGCTCGGAGAGGTCGACGTCCACCACGCCGCGGATATCGTAGGCGCGAAAGATCGTCGGGTTGACGGCGTACGTCATCGGTAGATCCTTAGCTGAGCGATCTCAATGGTGAGCGATAAGCGACGAGCGAGGAGCCCCGGATCGGGCCGTCGTTCGCTTGTTGTTTCTTGCGCGTTCTGGTAGCCAGGATGGTAGCTTAAAGCGTGCGTTCCGTCAAGGTTTCATGATGCCCCCAAGGCTCGTGTAAAGTCGGCCCTCACCCCCCTTGCCCGCCTCTCCCGCGCGCGGGAGAGGGGGATTCTTGTCGGCGTCGTGATGCGGTCGCTCCGCGACCGCATCACGACGCCAGATCCATATGCGCCAGGCGCAATCTGCAATCTGCAATTGCGCTAGGGCACGTAGCAGCGCAGCAGCGTCGCGCTGCCCTCGGGCGAGAGCTGGTAGCCGCCCAGGCTGGCCGGCAGCACGACCGACTCGCCGCGCGCCAGGCGCAGCGCTCCGTCTTTCCACTCCAGCTCGGCCGCGCCGTCGATCGCCGTCAGGATCTCGAAGCTCTCGGGCGTCGTGCCGGCCCGCAGCGGCGCGGCGAGGCTCCAGCGCTCCATCGCGAAGTATGGGCAGGTCACCAGCAGCGTGCGCGCCTCGTCGATCCGGCGCGGCTCGACCAGCGCCGGCGGCGCCGCGGCGTAGTCGAGCACGTCGAGCGCGCGCTCGATGTGCAGCTCGCGCGGCTGCCCCTGCGTGTCGCGGCGATCGTAGTCGTAGACCCGGTAGGTCAGGTCGGACTTCTGCTGGATCTCGAACAGCATGACCCCGGCGTCGATCGCGTGGATCGTCCCGGCCGGCACGAAGATCGTGTCGCCGGCGCGGGCCGGCACGCGCCGCAGCAGGCTCAGCAGCGAGCGGCTGGCCAGCGCGGCGGCGACCTCCTCGCGGCTGCTCGGCGCGACCAGGCCGTGGATCAGGTCGGCGCCAGGCTCGGCGTGCAGGATGTACCAGGCCTCGGTCTTGCCCTGGAAGCCGCTGGCGGCCTCGACCGCGTGGGCGTACTTGTCGTCGGGGTGGACCTGGACCGACAGGTGGTCGGCGGCGTCGATGAACTTGGCCAGCAGCGGGAAGTCGGCGCCGAAGCGCGCGAAGCTGCGCGCGCCGACCAGCGCCGCGCCGTACTCGGTCACCAGCTCGGCGAGCTGCCGGCCGGCGTGCGGCCCGCCGACGACGCGGTTGTGCTCGTAGACCTGCCACGACTCGGCCAGCTGCGGCGGCGCGTCTGCCAGCCCAAGCCACGGGCCGAGCGTGTGGCCGCCCCAGATCCGGCTGTCGAGCCGGCGCTCAAGGGTCAGCGGCGGAAGCATGCTCATGACAACTCCTCCATGTCGCTAGCGGCGTACTGCGCCGGTGACTCGTGGCACACCCCCACCGGCACGTGGGCCAAGCGCTAGGGGTCCGAGCGTCCGTATGGGGTTTGGGCCGCCACCATTGGTTCCGCGGTTCCGTGGTTCCGCGGCCGCAGAACCGCAGAACCGCGGAACCAACCGGCAAAGCCAGGAGCGCTTTTCTGGAAAGCTGTACTAGCATAAACAGTGCGCGTGAACGGCGGATGAATCGAGGCTGTCGATTGTTTCATCCAGCCAGATCGGTGCCGCAGGTCTCCGCCAGCGCGATCAGCAGCCAGAAGCTCAGCGCAAGATCGGGGATGAAGTAGAAGTTGTCGACCAGGCCGTGGGCCAGCGCCGCGACCATGGCGGCGAGCGCGCCCAGGGCGATCGGCCGGGCCAGCCCTGGCGAAGCCGAGGAGATGCGGCGCGCGCTGGCGCGAACGAAGCGCAGCAGCAGCCAGCCGAGCGCGATCAGACCGAGCGGCCCCAGACGCAGCCAGATGTCGAGCAGCAGGTTGTGCGGGTGCGCGGCGTACTGGTCGCTGCTGCCGATCAGCGAGGGGTCGATCAGACTCAGGCCGGAGCCGGGGTCGTGGTAGAACCCGAACTGGTCCAGCCCGATGCCGAGCGGGTGCCGGCCGATGTAGCTCAGCGCCTCGCGCCAGAGCAGCAGCCGGATCGGCGTGCTGCCGGCGGTCACATCGCCGCGCAGCGAGAGCGCCAGCCCGGCGAGCACGACCAGGGCGACGGCGAGGCCGAGCAGCCACCTCGACGAACGACCAAAGACCAAAGACCAAAGATTTCGCCGCTCGTTGGTCCTTGGTCGTTCGTCTTTGGTCATTCCCAGCGCAAGCACTGTCGCGGCCGCGAGCGCGCCGAGCCAGGCGCCGCGCGAGAACGAGACGACGATGCCGCCGAGGCAGACCAGCGACAAAAGACCAAAGGCCAACCTCTGCCACATGTGGTCTTTCGTCGTTCGTCTTTGGTCGCCGAGCGCCAGTGCCGCCGCCAGCGGCCAGACGCGCCCGAGATACAGCCCGAGGTTGTTCGGGTGGCCGTAGACCGACAGCACCCGCCGCAGCCCGCCGTCGACGGCGATATTGGCGCACGGGCCGCCGTCGGGCGCGAAGCACTGCTTCCGGCCCAGCAGCGGCGCGAGGTCGAGCCCGATGTACTGCAGCAGCCCGAGCAGCCCGGCCAGCGCGCCGCTCAGGACGAACGCGACCAGCAGGTTTCGGGCGAAGGCGGGCGAAGGACCGAAGACCAACGACCAACGATCTGTGGTCGAGTCAGACGGCGGCGTTTCGTCGCTGGTCGTTGGTCGTTGGCCCAGCTGATGTTTGACCAGCGCGTAGAACAGCAGCGGCTCGGCGACCACCCAGCGGAACTCGCGCAGCGCGCGCGAGCGCTCGACCGCCAGCAGGACGCCCAGCGCGCCGGCGGCCAGGAACAGCGCGTGCGGCGCGTAGTGGCGGGCCAGCGCCGCAATCGCCGGCCGATCGCCGGTCGGCGGCCGCGGGCCGGCAAACCGGCGCCACAGCCAGCCCGCCGCCGTGGCGCCGCCGACCACCAGCAGCGCGGCCTCGTGCAGCGGCAGCAGGAAGGGCTCGGCGCGAATGCCGCCGATCGCCGCCGGGATGAGGTAGAGCGGCGCGGCGAGCGGGACGAACAGCAGGCCGAGGTCGGGCCGCAGCAGTGCGAGCGCGCCGAAGATCGCCAGGCCGAGCAGCGCCGGCGCGAGCGCCCCGCCCCAGTAGAACAGCGCCAGGCCAAGCCCCATGAGCGCCAGTAGCAAGCCCTGCGCATTGAAGATCGAGAGCCTGGTGTCACGCCAAGCAAGTCTGGTCACGCTATCACCCTCGTCGGTAGTCGACGGAAGACGGAAGACGGAAGACGGAAGACGGAAGACGGAAGACGATGGACGATGGGCGATGGGCCAAAGACCAAGGACCAAGGACCAAGGACCAATCACCCGGTCACCTTGTCACCTTGTCACATCCTAGCTCCCCAAGCCCCAAATCCCAAGCCCCAAGCCCCAGGTCCCAAAGGCACGTCACCTTGTCACTTTGTTTGTCTGAAACGTCGACCACGGAACCGCCTCTCGGGCTGCGATTGTACCACACCGTACCGGCCAACATGCGCTATGATTACTGGTATGCGGCCTGCTACAGTGTACTACACCAAAAGCGGAAGTAGACGAGGTGTACGAGCGATGGCACAACAGCTCCATGTTCATATCACGGCGAAAAGCGTGGCGCTGCTGCTTGCGGCGGCGGGCCTGGTCTGGCTGATCGCCAACTTCAGCGGCATCCTGCTGATCCTGTTCATCGCGGTGCTGCTGGCGGTGGCGATCTCGCCGCTGGTCGGCTGGCTGGAGGCGCGGCGCGTCCCGCGTCTTGTGGCGATCGTGCTGATCTATATCGGCCTGTTTGGCGTCGTCAGCCTGGCCTTCGGCATCCTGGTGCCGGTGTTTGTCGACGAGACCGGCCAGCTGAGCGCCAGCCTGCCGGGGCTGCTGCAGAGCGTGCTCGGGCTGCCCGAGCGCTGGATCTTGCCGTACTTCCCGTCGCTCGGGCAGACGCTGCGGGTGAACGACGTGGCGCAGCAGCTGAGCGACCAGATCGGCGCGGTGGTCGGCGGCGCCGGGGCGCTGCTGGTGGGGCTGGGGCGCACGCTGACAAGCATCATCCTGAACGGGCTGCTGGTGCTGGTGGTCGGCTTTATCCTGACGTCCGACGCGCAGTTCGCGCCGCGCTTCATCGCGCGCTTCTTCCCGCCGCGCTACCGCCCCACCGCGGCGACGCTGGCGCGCGAGATCGGGGCGCGGCTGGGCCACTGGGTGCGCGCGCAGCTGCTGGTCTGCCTGTTCTACGGCGCCTGCTTCGGGCTCGGGCTGGGGCTGATCGGCGTGCCCTACGCCTTCGCGCTGGGGCTGGCCGCGGCGTTTATGGAGCTGATCCCGTACGTCGGCGGCGCGACCGTCACGGCCCTGTCGATGCTGGTGGCGCTGTCGGTCTCGCCCTGGCTGGCGCTTGGCGTGCTGGTGCTGTACCTGGTGATCTCGAACATTGAGGCCAATATCCTGTACCCCAAGATCGTCGGCGACATCGTCGGCCTGCACCCGCTGGTGATCATCGTCGCGCTGTTCATCGGCGCCGAGGCGCGCGGCGTGATGGGCGCGCTGCTGGCGGTGCCGCTCGCGGTGGTGCTGCAGGTGCTGTTCGAGCACTTCTACCGCTTCGACGAGCCCGCGCCCACCGTGGCGGAGGCCGCGCCGCCGCTCGTCCTCCCGGCCGACGTTCCCGCCCCCGAGGCTGCGCCGCGCCGCTCGTAGAGGCAGTAGGCAGTAGACAGTAGGCAGAGCGCAATCCAAACCCATGCATGGCATCTGGACGCTATTGCCCTCACCCCCCACCCCCCGCTCCCTAGCCGGAGCGAGGGGTTTCTCTTGCCGGGGCAGCCGCGCGAGTCGGGACAAGAGTCGGGACACCGGCCCCGTGACGGCGGGACGGCCCGAATGGTATCGTGTGCTTACGCAGTGGACGCGTTGCCGACAGGAGCGGTCGAGTTCAAGCCCAGGCCGGATGCCCGCCCGGCATCTCGCTCTTGCCCCGATCGCGAGGAGTGAGCGTATGACAGCTCTAGCTACACCAGGGGTCGATCGCCGTCGCTGGCGTGGCGTCGCCTTTCGGGTCGTCGCGGGCGCGCTGGCAGTCGCGCTGTTCGCGCTCGGCGGTGTGAGCCTGCTGGCGCCGTGGGTCGATCTGACGGGCTACCACGGCCCTGCGTATCAGGCGAGCATCCACCGCTGGCACGACGCGCAGCGGGGCGCGCTTGTCGGCGTGCTGCTGGCCGGCAGTCTGCTGTGGCTGAGCTGGCGGCCGCGCGCGCATCTGCCGCTGCGGTTCCTGGCGCTGGCCGCGGCCCTGCTCGGGCCGATCGGCGCGCTGTTCGACCCGAGCACGCTCGCGATTGTCGCGCTGCCGGCGGCGCTCTGCATCGCCGTTTCGCCCGACCGGTCGGCGCTGCTCGGCCGGCCGCGCACGCGTGGCTGGAGCAAGCCGCTGCTGGCGCTGAGCCTGGCCGCGGCCGCGCTGCTTGCGCCCGAGGTCGGGCGGCCGCTGCTGCTCCAGGTCGGCGGGTCGAACGCGCACGCCCAGCAGGGCCAGTGGGTCGCGGCGATGCTGCCGGTCGCCCTGACGCTCGGCGGCGCGCTGGCCGCGGCAAAGGGGCCGGGCTGGCCGGCGCTGGCGCTGCTGGTGGGCGTGGCGCTGATCTACCTCGGGCTGGCGGCGGTGGTGCTGCCCGCGCAGCCAGGCAGCTGGGGCTACGCCGGCGGCGCGCTCGCGACGATCGGCGGCTGGGCGTTCGTCGGCGCGACCGCGTGGGAGGCGCGCCGCTCCACCGCCCCGTAGCGCGGCGAACGACAAACGTGAGCCACACGCTGATGCAACGTCTTTGACCCCACCACGACGCCGACAAGAATCCCCCCGCTCCCGCGCGCGGGAGCGGGGGGCAGGGGGGGGAGGGCCGACGTTGCGCGAGTCCGAATCAGACGCATGGCGGATGGCCGGCCGGCAGGGAATCGGATACAATGGACGCCTGCTGAAACGGAGCGACAATCTATTTGAGGTTACCCTGCGCAGAGCATCTATGAGCGATGTGCCCGTATCATTGGCATCCCCGGTCGGCCTGGAGCGCGCGAGCGCCCCGCCCGCGCGCATGCGAGGCCGCTGGCTGATCGCCGCGCGGCTGACCTGGCTGATCGTCGCCACGATCTCGCTGATTCAGGTCATCTTCGGCGCGCCGGCCGAGTTCGCGCTGTACTCCAGGCCGTGCGCGATCGAATGCGGCGGCTCGGCGCTCACCCCGGCGAGCGTGCTGGAGCTGCAGGCGCTGGGCATCTCGCTGACCGGCTGGGCCTTGTTCGCGGTGTCGCTCGAGCTGCTCTTCGTCGGCGCGTGGTCGACGGTCGCGCTCATGATCTTCTGGCGCAAGTCCGACGAGCCGCTGGCCTGGTTCGCCTCGCTCACGCTGCTGACGTTCGGCCATGCGTTTCCCGGGTTCACGCAGGTGCTGTGGTCCTTCGACCGGAATCCGTTCTGGATGCTGCTGGCCGCCCCGGTGGTGCTGTTCGCCGTGGTCGGAATCGTGATCTTCTTCTACATCTTCCCCGACGGCCGCTTCGTGCCGCGCTGGACCCGTCCGCTCAGCCTGTTCTGGGCCTCCTGGTCGGTGATCTGGTTTGCGGCGACGTGGCTGAACCCGCCCGAGATCTACTTCAACACCTACTACCTGGCGCTGGCGCTGGGCGTGGCCTGCCAGATCTACCGCTACCGCCGCGTCGCCGACCCGATCCAGAAGCAGCAGACCAAGTGGGTCGTGTTTGGCGTCTCGGTGGCGATCGCCGTGTTCCTGGGCCTGAATCTCGTCTGGATGCTGGGCGTGCCGCTGTGGGGCAGCAGCCTGGCCGCGACCTTCCTGACTCAGACGACGATCTACCTGTGCATGTCGCTCATCCCGCTGTCGATCGACATGGCGATCTTTCGGTCGCGCCTGTGGGATATCGACGTCATTATCAGCCGCACGCTGGTCTACGGGGCGCTGACGGCCAGCGTGATCGCGATCTACGTGCTGGTGGTCGGCTACCTGGCCACGCTGTTCCAGGCTAGCGGCAACCTGGCGATCTCGCTGGCCGCCACCGGCCTGATCGCGGTGCTGTTCCAGCCGCTGCGCGATCGACTCCAGCGGGCGGTCAACCGGCTGGTCTACGGCGAGCGCGACGACCCCTACGCGGTGATCTCGCGCCTCAACCAGCGCCTGGAGGCGACCCTGGCGCCCGACGCGGTGCTGCCCACGATCGTCGAGACCGTGCGCGAGGCGCTCAAGCTGCCGTACGTGGCGATCGCCCTGCGTGCCGACCAACGACCAACGACCAATGACCAACGGCAAGCGATCGCTCCCGATTCGCCGTCCATCCTCCGCTCCTCGTCCTTCGATACCGGATTCGAGATCGCCGCCGCCACGGGCACGCCGATGGCACACCCGCTCCTGCTGCCGCTGACCTACCAGAACGAGGTCGTCGGGCAGCTGATCCTGGCGCCGCGCGCGGCGGGCGAAGCCTTCACGCCGGCCGACCAACGGCTGCTGGACGACCTGGCGCGCCAGGCCGGCGTGGCCGCGCACGCGGTGCGGCTGACCGGCGACCTGCAGCGCTCGCGCGAGCGGCTGGTGAGCGCGCGCGAGGAGGAGCGCCGACGGCTGCGGCGCGACCTGCACGACGGGCTGGGGCCGCAGCTGGCCACGCTGACGCTCAAGCTCGACGCCGCCCGCAACCTGATCGAGCGCGCGCCCGAGTCGGCAGCCGGCCTGCTAGCCGAGCTGAAGACACAGACCCAGACGGCGGTCGCCGACATCCGGCGGCTGGTCTACGAGCTGCGGCCGCCCGCGCTGGACGAGCTGGGCCTGGTCGGGGCGCTGCGCGAGCAGGCGCGGCAGTATGCGCTGGGCGAGCTGTCTGTCACGGTGGCGGCGCCGGACGGCCTGCCGGCGCTGCCGGCGGCGGTGGAGGTGGCGGCCTACCGGATCGCGCTCGAGGCGCTGACCAACGTGGTGCGCCACGCCGACGCGCGCAATTGCCAGGTGCTGCTGCGGCTGGGGGCGGGCGGCCTGGAGCTGCTGGTCGAGGACGACGGCTGCGGCATCGCGCCGGAGCGGCTGGCCGGCGTGGGGCTGCACTCGATGCGCGAGCGCGCCGCCGAGCTGGGCGGCAGCTGCGAGATCGCCTCCGCGCCCGGCGGCGGCACGCGCGTGCGCGCGCTGCTGCCCCTGCCGCGCACAGCGCAAGGAGTCGGCGCATGACATCGTACGCCTCGATCGCCCCCGAGCCGCGCGAGGACCCGGCCGCCGGCGCCACGCGCCTGAGCAGGCGCTGGCTTGCGGTGGCGCGGGTGGCCTGGCTGGGCATCGCCGTGCTCGCGCTCGGACTGTTCATCGCCGCCATCCCGCTGGAGTTCGCGCAGGCGCAGATCGTCTGCCCGACCGTCAGCTGCGACGAGACCGGGCAGATCAGCGCCGCGCAGCTGCGCTCGCTGGAGGCAATCGGGCTCTCGGCCAGCTTCTACGCCGCCTACGATATCGCGATCAATATCGTCGCGGTGCTGGTGTTTACCTGTGTCGCCGGCATCATCTTCTGGCGAAAATCCGACGACTGGATGGGCCTGTTCGGCTCGCTAGCGCTGCTGGCGTTCGGCGCGGTGACGTTTACCGGAACGACGAATGCGCTCAAGAACAGCGCCCCGGGCTGGTGGCTGCCGGTCACGTGCGTCGAGTTCCTGGGCCAGATCGGGATCGTGCTGTTCCTGTACCTGTTCCCCGACGGCCGGTTCGCGCCGCGCTGGATGCGCTGGCTGGCGGTCGGCTGGGTGCTGTACCAGACGCCGGCCACCTTCATCCCCGGCATGAACGGCTGGATCAACCGGGATGCCCTGCTCGTCGGCTTGCTCTGGACGCTGTTCCTCGGCGGCGCGGTAGCCGGGCAGATCTACCGCTACCGGCGCGTGTCCAGCCCGGTGCAGCGCCAGCAGACCAAGTGGGTCGTGTTCGGCATGGCGATCGGCATCGGCGGGTTTTTGTCGCTGGTCTTCCTGATCCCGATGCTGTTCCCCGCGATCGAGCAGGCCATGTCGCTCTACCCCTGGCTGTACTTCACGCCGGTGTACCTGTTCATCCTGATCATGCCGATCTCGATCGGCACGGCCATCCTGCGCTACCGGCTGTGGGATATCGACGTGATCATCAGCCGCACGCTGGTCTACGGGGCGCTGACGGCCAGCGTGATCGCGATCTACGTGCTGGTGGTCGGCTACCTGGCCACGCTGTTCCAGACCAGCGGCAACCTGGCGATCTCGCTGATCGCGACCGGCCTGGTGGCGGTGCTGTTCCAGCCGCTGCGCCTGCGGCTGCAGCGCGGCGTCAACCGGCTGCTGTACGGCGAGCGCGACGACCCCTACGCGGTGATCTCGCGCCTCAACCAGCGCCTGGAGGCGACCCTGGCGCCCGACGCGGTGCTGCCCACGATCGTCGAGACCGTGCGCGAGGCGCTCAGCACGCCGGTGGCACACCCGCTCCTGCTGCCGCTGACCTATCAGAACGAGGTCGTCGGGCAGCTGATCCTGGCGCCGCGCGCGGCGGGCGAAGCCTTCACGCCGGCCGACCAACGGCTGCTGGACGATCTGGCGCGCCAGGCCGGCGTGGCCGCCCACGCGGTGCGGCTGACCGGCGACCTGCGGCGCTCGCGCGAGCGGCTGGTGACGGCGCGCGAGGAGGAGCGCCGACGGCTGCGGCGCGACCTGCACGACGGGCTGGGGCCGCAGCTGGCCACGCTGACGCTCAAGCTCGACGCCGCCCGCAACCTGCTGGGCCGCGACCCGCGCGCGGCCGCCGCGCTGGTAACCGAGCTGAAGACGCAGACCCAGGCGGCGATCGCCGACATCCGGCGGCTGGTCTACGAGCTGCGGCCGCCCGCGCTGGACGAGCTGGGCCTGGTCGGGGCGCTGCGCGAGCAGGTGGCGCAGTACCGCTGGGACGAGCTGTGCGTGGTCGTCGACGCGCCCGAGCGGCTGCCGGCGCTGCCGGCGGCGGTGGAGGTGGCGGCCTACCGGATCGCGCTCGAGGCGCTGACCAACGTGGTGCGCCACGCCGACGCGCGCAACTGCGCGATCAGCCTGGGGCTGTCGGGCGGGCTGTCCCTGGACATTCGCGACGACGGCCGGGGGCTGCCGGACGAGCACCGCGCCGGGGTGGGGCTGCACTCGATGCGCGAGCGCGCCGCCGAGCTGGGCGGCAGCTGCGAGATCGCCTCCGCGCCCGGCGGCGGGACCTGCGTGACAGTGTGGCTGCCGCTGCCGCTGTCGTGACAAGATGACAAGATGACCGGGTGACCGAGGGGCTTGGGCGCGACAAGGAGACGTGGGCTTGGGACTTGGGGCTTGGGGCTTGGGCGCGACAAGGAGACAAAGTGACAAGGTGACCGGGTGATAGGGTATCGAATGCTGACCCCTGTCCCCTGTCCCCTGTTCCCTGTTCCCTGTCCTTGGTCCATCGTCCTTGGTCCATCGTCCATCGTCATTGGTCGTTGGCCCTTGGTCGTTGGCCCTTGGTCCTTGGTCCTTGGTCCATCGTCTTCCGTCTCCTTGATCCAAGAATGAGGCTGAGGAAACGCCAATGGAAAAAATACGCGTCCTGATCGTCGACGACCACCCGCTGTTCCGCGACGGGCTGCGGGCGCTGCTGAGCTCGGTTGCAGACACGGAGGTCGTGGGCGAGGCGACCGGCGGCGACGAGGCGATCGGTCTGGCGGGCTCGCTGCAGCCGGATATCATTCTGATGGACATCAACATGCCGGGCGTGAACGGGATCGAGGCGACGCGCCGGATCGTGCAGGCCAGCCCGCACATCGGCATCCTGGTCGTCACGATGTTCGAGGACGACGACTCGGTGTTCTCGGCGATGCGGGCCGGCGCGCGCGGCTACCTGCTGAAGGGCGCCGACCAGGCCGAGGTGCTGCGGGCCATCCACGCGGTCGCCAGCGGCGAGGCGATCTTCAGCCCGGCGATCGCCGTTCGGCTGATGCGCTTCTTCGCCTCGCCCAGCCCGGCCGCGCCGCCGCAGGCCTTCCCGGAGCTGACCGAGCGCGAGCGCGAGATCCTGGCGCTGATCGCCCAGGGGCATAACAACAACGACATCGCCGACAAGCTGGTGCTCAGCCCGAAGACCGTGCGCAACAACGTCTCGAACATCTTCAGCAAGCTTCAGGTGGCCGACCGCGCCCAGGCGATCGTGCGGGCCAGAGCCGCCGGCCTGACGCCCGACCGCCGGCCGTAGACCGGCCGACAGCAGGAGCCCTATGGATCTTTCCGAATACACGCCGCGACCGATGCTGAGCGTGCAGCAGACCTGGATCGAGCGGCCGCGCTTCCCGGTGATCGACGCGCACAATCACCTCGGCAGCGCCTTCGGCGGCGGCTGGGACCGGCGGCCGGTCGAGGAGCTGCTGGCCGTGCTCGACGAGGCGCAGATCACGCACTTCGTGGACCTGGACGGCGGCTGGGGCGAGGAGCTGCTGGACGCCCACCTGCGGCACTTCAAGCAGGCCGCGCCCGAGCGCTTTCTGGTGTTCGGCGGGGTGGACTGGGGCGCCTGGCCCGCTCGCGGCGACGGCTTCGGCGAGTGGGCCGCCGCGCGGCTGCGCGCCCAGGCCGCCCGCGGCGCGCAGGGGCTGAAGATCTGGAAGCCGTTCGGCCTGCACGTGCGCGACCAGCGCGGCGAGCTGGCGGCGATCGACGACCCGCGCCTCGACCCGATCTGGCAGACCGCGGCCGAGCTGGGCTGGCCGGTGATGATCCACGTCGCCGACCCGGCCGCGTTCTTCGAGCCGCTCGACTCCTCCAACGAGCGCTGGGAGGAGCTGCATGCCCACCCCGACTGGCAGTTCCCCAGCCCGCCGTTCCCGCCGTTCCTGGCGATCGTCGAGGGCCTGGCGCGGCTGGTGGCCCGCCACCCGCGCACCACCTTCATCGGCGCGCACGTCGGCTGCTACGCCGAGAACCTCGGCTGGGTCGGCCATCTGCTCGACCGCTGCCCGAACTTCTACGTCGACATCGCCGCGCGGATCGGCGAGCTGGGCCGCCAGCCCTACAGCGCGCGGCGGTTCTTCCTGCGCTACGCCGACCGGATCATGTTCGGGCTGGACGCGGCCGCCGACGCCGAGGCGTACCGGCTGTACTACCGTTTTTTGGAGACCGACGACGAGTACTTCAGCTACAGCGGCGAGCCGATCCCGCCGCAGGGGCGCTGGCAGATCTATGGCCTGCACCTGCCCGACGACGTGCTCGAGCAGGTGTACCGGGGCAACGCCGCGCGCGTGATCCTGCGGCCCGCCGGCATGGAAGGCCCCTAGCCGGAGGCTAGATCTGGTCACCCCTCCCCCTGCCCCCTCCCCAGCCCGGGGAGGGGGTTCAGATTCTAGGCATCAGCGTGCGGTCGCTACGCGACCGCACGCTGATGCCAGCAAGAGTCCCCGGGAGAAGGGGAAACCGGGCTCTATGCAGACAGCACAGGGATATGCTACAATCGCGCCAACCCCGAAAGTCGACCGCTCCAGAGATAGATGAGGCAAGCCATGCAGCAAGCGTCAGCATACGAAGACTTCGAGCTGGAGGTTGGCGGCGGCACGGTCCGGCTGCGTAGATCGCCGGCCGGCGAGGTCAGGCCGGTGCCGTTTCAGATACCGTACGACCAGGAGCAGCACGATGCGCTGCGCTCGGTGCTGGAGCGCGCGGCCAGGGCGGCGCGCAGCTACGCCGCGCCGGTGGCCATGCCATCGCTGGACGATCCCCAGCAGATCGGCCAGAAGCTGTTCGAGGCGCTGTTCCCCTCCGACATCCGCAAGCTCTATGATGTCAGTCGCGCGCTGATCCGCGACCGCGGCAAGGGCGGCCTGCGCATCAAGCTGCGGCTGGCCGAGGACGTCGAGCGGCTGCCGTGGGAGCTGCTGTACGACCCGCTCGACGACTACCTGGCGCTGGTGTCGCATCTCTCGCTGGTGCGCTACCTTGAGGTGGCGATGCCGAGCAACAAGCTGACGGTCGACGGCCCGCTGCGGGTGCTGCTGGTGGCCGGCTGGCCGGGCGAGCCGAATGATCCGCTGAAGCTCGACCTGGCCGACGAGATCGCCGAGATCCAGAAGGCGCTCCAGGGGCCGGTGAGCAAAGGGCGCGTGTTCGTCGACGTGCTGGAGCGGGCCACGCTCGAAGACCTGTTCAAGCGCCAGCGCACCGATCCGTTTCACATCGTGCACTACCTGGGCCACGGTGAGGCGCCGTCGGATGGTGCGCCGGCCCGGCTGCTGTTCCACGATCGGAGCGGGAACCGCGCCGAGGTCGACATCGATACCGTCCGGCGCACGCTGCGCAACAGCGAGGCGCTGCGGCTGGTCTGGCTGAACTCATGCAGCGGCTCGGTCGGCGCGGAGGGCGCGCTGTACGGGGCGCTCGCCAGCGCGGCGGCCCGCTTCGTCGCCAGCGGCGTGCCGGCGGTGCTGGCCAACCAGGTGCGCATCAGCGACCTGGCCGCGCGCGAGCTGTCGCGCGCGTTCTACACCAACCTGGCCGACGGCATGCCGATCGACGTGGCGCTGGCCGAGGCGCGCGCCGAGGTGAGCGTGATCTACTTGAACAGCCTGGAGTGGGCCACGCCGGTGCT
Source organism: Candidatus Ribeiella danica (assembly GCA_016717335.1). Taxonomy (GTDB): domain Bacteria; phylum Chloroflexota; class Chloroflexia; order Chloroflexales; family Roseiflexaceae; genus Ribeiella; species Ribeiella danica. Next base: position 1,208,800 of record JADKFS010000001.1, on the reverse strand, counting down.
GTACATGCGCGCGCCCGACGGCGTCCTGTTCGCGCTGCCCAATGCCGAGCCCGCCGTCACCACTCCCGCTGTCACCGCCCCGAGCCCGGCGCAAGGCGGCGGAAGCCAGCCCGCGAGCGCCAGCCCACCGCCAAACGACCCCTCGCTGCGCCGGCTCCAGGAGCAGCAGCTGAGCGTGCTCAAGAAGCGATTGTATCAGCGCCAGCTTCAGAAGGCCCAGTACGGCATCAGCGTCGACCCGAGCGTGGTGATCGAGATCGAGGACCTGGAGCATCAGATCGCCGACCTGGAGCAGCAGATGGGGCTGAGGTAGGCATACGACGGCGGGCTCAATCGACCGGAAAGACGGCATCGACCGCCAGCGCCTGCCTGAGCCGGCGCTTGTACTCGGCGCGCGGGATCTCGACCGTGCCGAACTGCAGCATGTGCGCGCCGACGACGTACTGCGAGTCGAGCAGCACGAAGCCGCCGCGCCGCAGCCGCTCGACCAGGTACACCAGCGCGACCTTGCTGGCGTCGGTCGCGCGGCTGAACATGCTCTCGCCGGCGAACAGCCCGCCGATCGCCACGCCGTACAGCCCGCCGACCAGCTCCCCCGCGCGCCAGGCCTCGACGCTGTGGGCGAAGCCGAGCCGGTGCAGCTCGGCGTAGGCGTCCAGCATCTCCTCGGAGATCCACGTGCCCAGGTGGTCGGCCCGCGGCTCGGCGCAGGCCCGCATCACCGCGCGGAAGCTGGTGTCGACGCGGATCTCGAACTCGCCGCTGCGGACGCGGCGGGCCAGCCGCCGCGGCACGTGAAACGCGTCGAGCGGGATGATCGCGCGCGGGTTGGGGTCGTACCAGTAGATCTGGCCGTCGTCGTCGGCCATCGGGAAGAGCGCCTGGCAGTAGGCGGCCAGCAGGATGTCGGGGGTCAGCTGCATATAGTTCTAAGTTTTGAGTTTTGAGTTTTAAGTTTCAGACGATCAACTCAAAACTCAAAACTCGAAACTCAAAACTCGGCCCTAAACTTCGACGAAGTACGACTTGCACGCCGCCGCCAGCAGCTCGCGCGACATCGTCGGCTGGGTGCGCGTGAAGCGGGCGATGTCGATCAGCTGGTCGATCAGGTCGCGCGGGTGGCAGGCGCGCAGCTCGATGTTGCGCTTGGTGTACTCCTGCTCGAGCAGGTAGCGTAGCCCGTCGTCGCTGTAGGGCACGTTCTTGGCCTTGCAGATGCGCCGCAGGATCTCGCGGTACTCCGGCGGGGTGGGGTTGCCGACCTCGACCTTGTAGCGGATGCGCCGCAGGAACGCCTCGTCGACCAGCTGCTTCGGCTCGATGTTGGTCGAGAAGATGATCAGCTGGTCGAACGGCACCTCGATCTTCTTGCCGGTATGCAGCGTCAGGTAGTCCAGCCGCTTCTCGAGCGGGACGATCCAGCGGTTCAGCAGCTCGCGCGGGCGCATCTGCTGGCGGCCGAAGTCGTCGATCAGGAACAGCCCGCCGTTGGCCTTCATCTGCAGCGGCGCCTCGTAGTACTTGCTGTACTCGTCGTAGACCAGGTCGAGCGAGTCCATGTTCAGCTCGCCGCCGGCCACCACGATCGGGCGCTTCGAGAGCACCCAGCGTCGGTCGTAGTTGTGCTCCTGGCCGGGCGGCACCGGCAGGCTGTCGTGGTGGATCGGGTCGAACACGCGGATGATCTGGCCGTCGATGATCACGGCGTGCGGGATGACGATCGAGTCGGACATGAGCTTGGCGACCGACTCGGCGATGCTGGTCTTGCCGTTGCCGGCGTGGCCGAACAGGAAGATCGATCGGCCGGAGTTGACCGCCGGGCCGAGCTGCTGCAGCAGCGCCTCGCCGATCACCAGATGCGCGAAGGCCTGGCGGATCGAGTCCTCGTTGATGATCAGCCCCTGGGTAGTATGCTCCTTCATCATCGCGGTGTAGATGCTGAGCGGCACCGGCGCCGGCCCGAGGTACTGGGTGCGCTCGCCGATCTCCTTGGCGCGCTCGACGCCGCGTGTGGTGGCCTGGTAGCGGTAGGCCTTCTCGCCGATGCCGCCGGTGCCCTTGATCTCGCACATCTGCTCGCGGCGCAAGTAGGTGATCGCCTGGTCGACCACGTTGTCGTAGGGTAGGTGGATCAGGTCGACGATCTGCTGGCCGGTCATCTCGCCGATCAGGTACAGCGCGCGCACGATCATGTCCGAGATGAACGAGAGCGAGAGGCCGGTCTCTTCGATGTTGCGTGGTCGCTGGGGCAGGGTTGAGCCGCCCGGCTGGGCTGCGCCGCTCAGCTGCACCGAGGTGAGTGGTTGTTGCATTGTTGCCTCCAGATCGTGTGCTCGGCCGGCGCGAGGCCGCCAAGCGCCTGGTCGCTCCGCAGAGCGTCATGCTGATTGCCGCAGGAGAAAGCTTGCCTGGCAGTATAGCATAGCGGCCAGCGCCACGCCACCCTTTCCTTCGGGGCTTCGGGGCAAGGCGGGGGGCCGGGGGCGCCGTCCCCGAGTCGATGGTATACTACTCCTATGGTTCTCTACGGCACAGCCCACCGAGTCGGCGACGGGATCACAACCGACGATATTATCGCGCCGGAGCAGCGCGGCGCCGGCGACCCGGCCTGGCTCGCCGCGCACTGCCTCGCGGTGGTCGACCCGGCGATCGCCGAGCAGGCGCGCGAGGGCGATGTGCTGCTGGCCGGCCATGACTTCGGCGGCGGCGACGAGCCCGACATTGCCGCGCTCGCGCTGCTGGCCGCCGGGTTCGCCGCGGTGGTCTGCGCCTCGGCCGATGCCGCCTTCGCCGATGCCGCCGCGGCCTACGGGCTGCCGGTGCTGGTCTGCCCGGCCGCGCTCGCAATTGCGGCCGGCGGCGTGGCGCGGATCGACCTGGCCAGCGGGAAGATCACCGATCGCGCCAGCGGCGCGACGTTCCAAGCCCTGCCCTGCCCTGCCGAGCTGCTGGACGCGGTGCGGCGGTCGCAGCTGCTCTCACGGATGCGGCGAGTTGTGGAGGAGGAGGGCTTCGATGGATGAGGCGAGCGTATGCGCAGACTGATCCAGCGCTCGGCGCTGCTCCGCCCGCTGCGGCGCCTGGGCAAGCCGCTCGTGTACGCCTACCGCGAGCGGACCGCCTGGGCGCGCCTGCTGCCGGGCTTTCTGATCGTCGGGGCGCAGCGCGCCGGCACGACCTACCTGTACGACATGCTGGTCGGCCAGCCGGGCGTGGCCCCCGCGCTCACGAAGGAGGTGCACTTCTTCGACGTCCGCTACGAGCGCGGCCTGGGCTGGTATCGGACGTTCTTCCCGCCGCGCCTGGGCCGCCGGCCGCCGCTGACCGGCGAGGCCAGCCCGTACTACATGTTCCACCCGCACGTGCCCCGCCGGGTCGCCGAGAGCCTGCCGCAGATCAAGCTGATCGCCCTGCTGCGCAACCCGGTCGATCGGGCCTACTCGCAGTACCAGCACGAGCGGCGGCGCGGCTTCGAGACGCTGTCGTTCGAGCAGGCGATCGAGCGCGAGCCGGAGCGGCTGGCCGGCGAGGAGGAGCGCATGCTGCGCGACGAGCGCTACCAGAGCTACAGCCACCAGCACCACTCGTACCTCGCGCGGGGCGCCTACGCCCCGCAGATCGAGCGCTGGCTGGCGGCCTTTCCGCGCGAGCAGCTGCTGATCGTCGCCGCCGAGCGCCTGTATTCTCACCCGGGCGCGATCCTGCAACAGACGCTGGAGTTCCTGGATCGGCCCGCCGCGCGCTCGCGATCGGAGCGGCAGCCCAGCTACCCGCGCTACGACGAGATGGACGCCGGCCTGCGGCGGCGGCTGACGGACTACTTCGCGCCGCACAACCAGCGGCTGTGCGAGCGCTTGCAGATGACCTTTGACTGGTGAAACGAACGTTATGACGCTGACACCCAAGCTCTTCCGCCGCCAGGTCGTCGAGGCCGCGCGCGCGGGCGAGTCGACGACGCCGCGCTGCCCGCACGCGCCGCCGGCCGGCTTCTGCGGCGGCTGCACCTTCCAGGATCGAACCTACGAGACGCAGGTCGCCGCGAAGCGAGCCGCGCTCCAGGCGCTCTGGGCCGGCGACCTGCCCGCCGATCTGCTCGGCCGGGTCGCGATGGTCGGCTCGCCCGAGCCGTTCGCCTACCGCACCCGGATGGACTACGTCGCCAGCAAGGATCGCTTCGGGCTGCGGCGCGGCGGCAAGTTCAACTACATCGTCGACCTGCAGGAGTGCCACCTCATCCCGCCCGCGGCCTTCGCGGTCGCGCGCGCCGTGTACGAGCGGGCGGTCGCGCTCGGGCTGCCCGACTACAACCTGCGCAGCCACGAGGGCTTCCTGCGCTACATTGTGGTGCGGCGCAGCCCGCAGGAGACGCTGCTGCTGGCCGCCGTGACCGCCGCGCCCGACCAGGAGGGCGCCCACGCGACGGCGATGGAGCAGGTCGCCGCGGCGGCGCTGGCGCAACCGGCGGTGGCCGGCTTCCACTGGCTGGTCAACGACTCGCTGACCGACACCTCGTTCGGGGCGCCGCTGCGGCACTGGGGCGCCGAGACGCTGGAGATGCGGGTGGGCGCGCGCGCGCTGGCGATCCGGCCGAACACCTTCTTCCAGAACAACGTGCACCTGCTGCTGCCGCTGCTGGACGACGTGCGGTCAGTCGTCAGTCGCCGGTATGCGGTAGCCGGCACCGCCGACCTCGACGAATATCTGAGCGATTCAGCGGCACCGACTGCTGACGGCCGCCTACCGGCCGCCGTGGCCGACCTGTACGGCGGCGTCGGGACGATCGCGCTGCACCTGGCCAACGCAGTCGGGCAGGTCACATGCGTCGAGTCATTCGAGGAGAGCGCGCAGCTGGCCGAGCGGAACATCGCCGCGAGCGGGGCGCGCAACGTCGCGGTGGTTGCGTCCGACGTGCTGGCCTTCCTGCGCGACCAGCCGCCCGGCCGGTTCGGCGTCGTCGTGGCCGACCCGCCGCGCACCGGCCTGGGGCCGGAAGTCTGCCGCGAGCTGCTGCGGCTGCGCCCGCGCCGGCTGGTGTACGTCTCGTGCAACGCGCTGTCGCAGCTCGAGGACGCGCGGGGACTGGCCGCGGGCTACCGGGTGGCCGAGCTGCGCGGCTACGACATGTTCCCGCAGACGCCGCACATGGAGGCGCTGGCGGTGTTCGAGCGGCGCTGACGCGCCGAGGTTGTCTGCTGGTGTCTTTCCGGGGCGCTGCGCCCCCGGCCCCCGCCTGCTGCTCGTGCCGAGGGCGCGACCTGTCAGCTTGTCACCTTTTCTCCGGGGCGCTGCGCCCCCGGCCCCCGCCGGGGGAACCCACGCCGGTTCATCATGCTCCCCCAGGAATCGTTCCGGGGCGCTGCGCCCCCGGCCCCCGCCAGGAGCCTTTCCGGGGCGCTGCGCCCCCGGCCCCCGCCTGCTGCTCGTGCCGAGGGCGCGACCTGTCAGCTTGTCACCTTTTCTCCGGGGCGCTGCGCCCCCGGCCCCCCGGCACCCAGCGGGTACCCGGGGAACCCGCGCCGGTTCCCCCGGCCCCCCTCCGGCAAAGGATGCCGCCTCAAATGCGATCGTCGTGGCGCATGCCTGGCACCATTCCGATCGGACCTGTTGTCTCCCGCCGCGGGTGGATTCAGCCGGGCATGCGCACCAGACATTGCAAACGAGACGGCTTTCTTTTTGGGGTCCAAGCGCGCAGCCCCCCATTCCCACTATCCAACCGACCATAAGGATGCTATAATCCGGGCGCATCAACGCACTCCCATCAAGGACACGCCGGCCGGCGCATCTGGTAGCCTTCGAGCCGCCCGCAGCAGGGCGCCAGTCGCGGCCACCCGATCGGCTCCGCCGATCCCTCCAAAAACAGGCCCATCCGCGTTCTTTTATGAAGGGCGGAGGCCCGGCAAAGGATGGTGTTATGTCGGCAAGCTTCCCTGCGACTGAGATCCAACCGCAGCGGCGCGGCGACGGCGGGGCGCACCTGCGCGCCATGTTTGGCTGGCTGCATCGCCTGCTGGCCTGGCAGATCGAGCTGACCCGCCGGACCTACGGCGCGCTGGCCGATGACGAGTACCGCGGCCTCTACATCCCCGACGCCGAGGTCGAGATCCTGGGCGTGTCCGCGCCGGGTGTCCCGCCCGACCTAGCCGAGACGCGCCTCCGGCTGGCGGCCGAGCGCGACGCGATCGAGGCCGAGGCGCGCGCGGCCGAGCAGAGCGGCCGCCAATCGTCGCTCCTGCGCGCCGCGCGGCTGTTTGGCCTCTCGGCCTTCGAGCGCGACGTCATCCTGCTGGCGCTCGCGCCGGAGTTCGACCTGCGCTACGAGCGGCTGTACGCCTACATCCAGGACGATGTCACCAAGAAGCGGCCGATGGTCGACCTGGCGCTGCGGCTGCTGTGCCCCGGCCAGGACGAGCGCGCCGCCGCGCGCGCCGCCTTCGCGCCCGAGGCGCCGCTGTCGCGCCACCGGCTGATCCAGCTGTTCGAGGACGGGCAGCGCAGCCGCGACGCCGCCCCCTGGTTCTCGACGCTGCTCTCCCGCTTCATCAAGATCGACGACCGGATCGTGGCCGAGCTGCTCGACCAGCCGGCGCTCGACTCGACCCTCGACTCGTTTGTGCGGCTGTCGCGCCCCCAGCGCCAGCTCGGCAGCCTGGTGCTGCCGGCCGAGCTTGTCGCGCAGCTGCGCCAGGTCGTGTCGGGCGCGCGCGGCCGGCTGGTGCTGGCGCTGCAGGGCAGCTACGGCAGCGGGCGCGGGGCGATCGCCGAGGCGCTGTGCGCCGAGCTGGGCCTGCCGGCGCTGTCGGTCGCGCTCGAGCGGCTGCGCGAGAGCGAGCTGAGCCCGGCCGAGGCGATCCAGCGCATCCTGCGCGAGGCGACCCTGCAGGGCGCCGGGCTGATCTGGCAGGGCGCCAGCGCGGTGCTGGACGCCGACGACGCCGGCCCGTGGCGGCACGTGCTGCTCTCCGCGCTCGACGGTCACGCCAGCCACTCGTTCGTCGCGCTCGACCGGCCCTGGGAGTCGCGCGGGGCGCTGCGGCGCGCGTCCTTCGTGCGCGTCGAGCTGCCCCCGCCATCCTACACCGAGCGCGAGCAGATCTGGCGCCAGCAGCTCAACGGCGACCGGCCCGACGACGCCGCGCTGCAGGCGCTCGCCAGCACCTTCCGCCTCAGCGGCGGCCAGATCCGCGACGCCGCCGAGATGGCGCGCAGCCTCTCGCGCTGGCGCGACCGCCCGCTGCACCCGCAGGATCTCTACGCCGCCTGCCGGGCGCAGTCGAGCGGGAAGCTCAACAGCCTGGCCAACAAGATCGCGACCACCTACAGCTGGGGCGATATCGTGCTGCCGGCCGACCAGATCAGCCAGATGGGCGAGATCTGCCTGCAGGTGCGCCACCGCCGCACCGTGCTCGAGAGCTGGGGCTTCGACCGCCACCTGGCCATGGGCAAGGGCGTCAACGTGCTGTTCGCCGGCCAGAGCGGCACCGGCAAGACCATGGCCGCCGAGATCATCGCGGCCGACCTGGGGCTCGAGCTGTACAAGGTCGACCTCTCGACGCTGGTGAGCAAGTACATCGGCGAGACCGAGAAGAACCTCGACCGGATCTTCACCGCCGCGCGCGAGGCCAACGCCATCCTGTTCTTCGACGAGGCCGACGCGCTGTTCGGCAAGCGCTCCGAGGTGAAGGACGCCCACGACCGCTACGCCAACATCGAGGTCGGCTACCTGCTGCAGAAGATGGAGGAGTACGACGGCGTGGTCATCCTGGCGACCAACCTGCGCAAGAACCTGGACGACGCGTTCGTGCGCCGGCTGCACGTGGCGATCGACTTCCCGTTCCCCGAGGAGCCCGACCGGCAGCGGATCTGGCGCAAGGTCTTCCCGCAGGACGCGCCGCTGGCCGACGATGTGGACATGGCGTTCCTGGCGAAGCAGTTCAAGCTGTCGGGCGGCAACATCCGCAATATCGCGCTGCTGGCGGCCTACCTGGCCGCCGAGGACGGCACGACGATTCACATGACCCACCTGGTGCGGGCGATCAAGCGCGAGTACCAGAAGCTCGGCAAGCTGGTGACCGAGAGCGAGTTCGGGCGCTGGCTGGCCGTGGCACGGGGGTAGGCGCGAGCGCCGCGCCGGCTGCTCCAGCTTGGATCGGGTAGACAATGGGCGATGGACGATGGACAGTGGGTGCGAGCACGCATCGTCTATCGTCAATTAAACCGAAAGCTCCTGCACGCCCTGCGCTGGTGCGCCAGGGCGTGCTGCAGGGGAAAGATCAACGATTTTGATATAGACATAGGGGCTATCACAGGTGTATTATAGAGGTGATCCAAAATTGACCCACTCAATATCCGCCGGTGCTTGACCTATCTGGTGTAGAAGCAATGAGCACCAGGAAACTGGCACAGCTACGCACTATTCGCCGCAAGCGTCGCGCCACCGACGAGGCGCCGCCTGAGCGCGCGCTGCGCCCGGCCGGCCATGGGGCGCGCGACCTGCTCGGATCGGGGGTGCTGGCCCACGCCACCGCCGGCGAGTCGCGCCAGGCGGTGATGCGCGACCTGCAGCAGAGCAGCGGCAACCAGCGCGTCCAGCGGCTGCTCGCGCGCGAGCAGGCCGACCCGGCCGTGAGCGCGTCCGGCGCGCAGGTGAAGGATACCGACTACGGCGCGTTCCTGGTCTACCCCGACAACCAGCCGCTGTCGCTGGGGCTGGCGCAGGACCCCAAGCGCGAGTGGCCGGTGACGCAGCGGATCTTCGACCGGCTCCAGAAGGTGATCGACCTGCTCAAGAGCGGCGCGTCCGAGATCCGGCTCGAGGGCGGCAGCGCGTTCAAGGTCGCGCTGCTGATGGACCTCGACTGGCTGCTCCTGCAGGCGGCCGGGCCGGACCTGCTCAAGGCGCTGACCGGCGCGGGCAAGAGGCTGCGGATCGCCTACGCGCCCGGCGGCAGCGACCTGCGCGCCGTCGCCGAGACGAGTGCGGCCGCGCGCCCGGACGGCACGCCCGGCCCCGGCTCGGACGTGGAGATCGGCTACAAGCCGGCCGCCTGGGACCCGGCGGGCGGCAACGCGGCCTGGGAGCGGCGCGAGCCGGCGACGGCCCTGGCGCGGCTGCTGGTCGAGGCGCTGCCGCTCGTGGGCGGCACGGCGCCGAGCCCGCTCGAGCGCGAGCCGATCACGGCCGGCCAGCAGGCCACCGGGCGGGATACGCTTAGCCGGGCGATCGCGCTGGAGAACCGCCTGCGCGGGGCGTTCGGCATGCCGCTGCGGCCGGAGGAGTGACCGTGTGACGAGCGTCGAGCGTCGAGCGTCGAGCGTTGAACGTCGAGCGTTGAACGTTGAGCGTTGAGCGTTGAATGCCGGCCCTGGCCCCTGGCGCAGCAGACAAGGAGACAAGGGCGCGTGAGGCTTGGGGCGTGGGGCTTGGGGCTTGGGGCTGACAAGGTGACACGGTGACAAGGTGACGTGGGGCTTGGGACTTGGGACTTGGGGCTTGCGACAAGGTGACAAGGTGACAAGGTGACCGGGTGACCGGGTGATAGGGTATCGAATGCTGACCCCTGCCCCCTGTCCCCTGTCCCCTGTCCTTGGTCCATCGTCCATCGTCCATCGCCTGGCCGCTCTCGACAGAAACAGGACTGGCATAGCACGACCGGAGGTGAAGCATGCCGACCCATAACATCCCCGAGCACGAGCGCGCGAACCCGCTGCGACGGCCCGCTCAGGCCGACGGGCCGGAGGCCGACCGCGGGGCGAGCCAGCACCCGCTGCTGACGCTGCAGCGCCAGATCGGCAACGCGCGGATCGCGCGCATGCTGGCCCAGCGCGAGGGCGCGCCCGAGGAGGACGAGGGCCTGGTGCAGGCCAAGCACGACCCCGGCCTGGCCCAGCGCGAGGGCGCGCCCGAGGAGGACGAGGGCCTGGTGCAGGCCAAGCACGACCCTGGCCTGGCCCAGCGCGAGGGCGCGCCCGAGGAGGACGACGAGAGCCTCATGCAGGCCAAGCCCGAGGTCGGCATGGAGGGCGGGCCGGTCAGCCCGGACCTGGCGCAGCGGATCGAGGCGAATCGCGGCAGCGGCGCCCCGCTTGAGGAGGGAACCCGCACGCAGATGGAGGGTGCGCTGGGCGCCAGCTTCGATCACGTGCGCGTCCACAGCGACGCCGAGTCGGCCCAGCTCAACCGCAGCATTAGCGCGAAGGCATTTACGACCGGCAGCGATATCTTCCTCGGCCCCGGCGCCAGCCCGAGCGACCACAGCCTGATGGCCCACGAGCTGACCCACGTCGTCCAGCAGCAGTCGATGTCCAGCAGCGGGCCGCTGACGGTCGGGCCGGCCGGCGACAGCTACGAGCAGCAGGCCGACGCCAGCGCGGCCGCCGTCGCCGCGGGGGCGGCCGCGCCCACGGCGCAGCGCAGCGCCGAGGAGGAGGCGGGCTGAGCGTGCGGGCGCGGCGCACGGCAGCCCGGCAGCCGACGATCCGGCAGATGGTTCGCGCGCCGGCAACAAAAAAGGCGCTGCCGCGCGTTTAGTAACGAGAACTCCTACCAGCAACCTTGGGTTAGGCGCGAATGGGCCGCTGCCCCGCGCTCCCGCGCGCGGGAGCCGGCGGGGCAGGATGGCGGTGTCGTGCGGCCACTCTGCAGACGCACCACGCAGCCACCGCAGTGAAGAGTCTCGGTGAGCGAGAAAGAGCGCCATGATTGTCGAGCTAGACGAGAGCATCAGGCAGCTGCTCATCAAGGCCGGCGGGGTCGACCCGGCCGATATCGAGGTCAGCTTCGATATCCCGAACCGCGAGTGGTCGGCCGGGATCTCAAAACCAACTCTGAACTGCTACCTGTTCGACATCCGCGAGAACCGCGAGCTGCGGCAGCACGGCATGGAGAACAAGTCGGCCGGCGGCCAGATCGCCTTCCGCCAGCGCCCGTCGGCCTTCTTCGACCTGACGTACCTGGTGACCGCCTGGACGCGCGAGGTCGAGGACGAGCACCGCCTGCTCTGGCACGCGCTGCAGACGCTCATCCGCTTCGAGAAGATCCCGATCGAGTATCTGCAGGGGGCGCTGCGCGAGAGCGGCGAGCCGATCTACGCCCGCACCGCCATGCCCGAGGGCGTGCTGAAGAGCCCCGGCGAGTTCTGGACCGCGCTCGAGAATCAGATCAAGCCCTCGGTGAGCTATGTCGTCACGCTCTCGATGCTGCGCGATCGGCTGCCGGTCGGCCCGCCGGTGCTGACGGCCGGGCTGCGCGTTCCGTGGCCTGGCGGCGTGGACGAGCGCTGGTCCTGGTTCGGCGGCATCGTGCGCGACGCGGCCGGCGCCCCGCTCGGCGGCGCGGCGGTCGAGCTGGAGCGGCTCGATCGCCGCGTCGGCGGCGGGGATGGGCTGGATGCCAAGCTGGCGGCCGGCGCGGTCGGCGCCGGCGAGCGCACCCTGCGGGCGAGCACCGACCGCGAGGGGCGCTACCGGCTGCGGGTTCCTGGGCCGGGGCGCTACCGGCTGACGGCCCGCTCGGGCGCGCTGGTGCAGCAGCGCGAGATCGATATCCCGGAGCCGAGCTACGACCTGCGGCTGGGCGATTCTGCCGGGGGGTGAGCTAAGCTGCAAGGTCAGGTCGTGCTCGCTGCTTCGCCGCCGGCACGGCGCACCGAGATAAAGCCGCATCTATCCGCCCCGACAGGGCGGGAGTAGGGGAGGGGCGATCGACAGGAACAGAACAAGCTCTGCGATCAATACGACAGCGTACGGCCTTTGAATGAAAGGAGTCGTCCATGCCCGAGTATCTTTCCCCAGGCGTCTACATCGAGGAAATTCAGTCGGGACCGCGCCCGATCGAAGGTGTCGGCACGGCGATGGCGGCCTTCGTCGGCTTCGCGCCCGGCGGCCCAGCCAACAAGCCCATGCTGATCACCAACTGGTCGCAGTACGTCGACATGTTCGGCAACCTGGACGAGTCCGGCCGGCGCAACGCCCATATGGCCGGCGCCTACCTGTCGCACGCGGTCTACGGCTACTTCCTCAATGGCGGCGGGCGCTGCTACGTGACCCGCGTGGTCGCGGCGAACGGCAAGAGCGAGCCGGCGCCGCAGGCGCAGATCCCCAGCCGAGCGTCGAAGGCTGTGCCCTCGCTCACGTTTACGCCCAAGGGCGCCTCGACCAGCGACATCCAGATCGAGATCGGGCCGCCCACCGGCGATACCCCGCCCGACGGCAGCTTCACGCTCAAGGTTAGCGCGCCCGGCGGCGAGCCCGAGGTCTACGAGAACGTCAACCTGGGCCGCAAGGGCAAGCCGGTCGCCGAGACGGTCAGCCAGGCCAGCAAGCTCGTGGCGGTGGCCGAGGCCAGCTCCACCGGCTCGATCGCCGACCGCTCGCCCGAGCTGGGCAACTACATCCTCAAGGCGCCCGCGCCGGCCGCGCTGGCGCAGGTCCAGTCGAACCACTTCGTCGGCGACCTGGCCGATCGCTCCGGCCTGGAGGGCCTGGAGATCGCCGAGGACGTCACGATGGTCTGCTGCCCGGACCTGATGGCCCCGGCGGTGCTCTCCTCGCTCGGCACCAACGGCGTCAAGGCGGTCCAGCTGGCGATGATCGCGCACTGCGAGCGCATGTCCGACCGCATGGCGATCCTGGACGCGCCGCCCGACCTGACGCCGCAGCAGGTCAAGAAGTGGCGCGAGTCCGAGACCAACTACGACTCGAAGTTCGCGGCGCTCTACTACCCGTGGGTCAACGTCAGCGGGCCGGACGGCAAGCCGATGGCCGTGCCGCCGTGCGGCCACGTCGCCGGGATCTGGGCGCGCAGCGACAACGAGCGCGGCGTGCACAAGGCGCCGGCCAACGAGGTCATCCGCGGCGCGCTGGACTCGGCCACGCCGATCACCAAGGGCGAGCAGGACACCCTGAACCCGATCGGTGTCAACTGCATCCGCTCGTTCACCGGGCGCGGCCTGCGCGTCTGGGGCGCCCGCACGGTCAGCAGCGACCCGGCCTGGCGCTACATCAACGTGCGGCGGCTGTTCAACTACGTCGAGAAGTCGATCGAGCGCGGCACGCAGTGGGTGGTGTTCGAGCCGAACGACGAGGACCTGTGGGCGCGCGTCCGGCGCGACGTCGGCGCGTTCCTGACCGTCTGCTGGCGCGACGGGATGCTGTTCGGGCGCACGCCCGACGAGGCCTTCTACGTCAAGTGCGACGCCGAGCTGAACCCGCAGGAGATCCGCGACCAGGGCAAGCTGATCATCGAGATCGGCATGGCGCCGGTGAAGCCGGCCGAGTTCGTGATCTTCCGCTTCAGCCAGTGGTCCGGCGGCGGCTCGTAGGGCGGCTCCGCGCTAGCGACGGCGGGCGGTGAACGATAGACCGTTGACCATAGACCATAGAGATGCGCCTATCGTCCATCGTCCATCGTCTGCGGCTGTGCGACGTGTAGACAACCACGAAGGAGACAACTATGACGAATCCCGATCCGTTAGTAAGTGCATTTTTCACGATCGAGGCCGGCGACCACGTCAAGGGCGCCTTCCGCGAGTGCAGCGGCCTGGGCAGCGAGCACGAGATCGTCGAGGAGAAGTCTAGCGGGCCGGACGGGCGGCCGATTCTGAAGAAGATCCCCGGGCGCATGAAGTACACCGACATCACGCTGAAGCGCGGCATTACCGACGCGATGGACATGTGGAAGTGGCGCAAGCTGGTCGAGGACGGTAATGTCAAGGATGCGCGCTACTCGCTCATGATCCGGATGCACGCCGCGGACGGCAAGGTCATCGCGCGCTGGAACCTCACCAACGCCTGGCCCAGCAAGCTCACCGGCCCGACCGCCAACGCGACCAACAACGAGATCGGCGTCGAGGAGCTGGTGATCGTCCACGAGGGCTACAAGCGCGTGGAGTAAGTGATCTCCGATGGGAGGGGAGGTCTGGAGGAGCGAAGCCCTTTCAGACCTCTCCAGAAGAGCCGAGATGCTACAGACCGAATTCGAATTTACGCTGCCGTGCGGCTACGTGGACGAGCAGGGCAACCTGCACCGCCAGGGCGCCATGCGCCGCGCGACCGCGCTGGACGAGGTCGAGCCGCTGCGCGACCCGCGCGTGCGCGCCAACGAGGCCTACCTGAGCATCCTGCTGCTCAGCCGGGTGATCACGCGCCTGGGCACCGTCCGGCCGATCGGCCCGGCGGTGATCGAGCGCCTGTACGCCACCGACTTCATCTATCTGCAGGACTTGTACGCGCGCGTGAACGAGGACGGCGGCGGGCTGGTCGAGACGCAGTGCCCGACCTGCGGGACGCGCTTCATGCTTGATCTGCTGGAGAGCAATGCCAACAGCCGAGCCTAACGCCCAGGGCGGCGCGCAGCCGCCGGCCGAGGCGGCCCAGCAGCCTGCCCCGGCGATCGATATGCAGCAGCTGGCCGAGCGCGTGTATCGGCTGATGCTGGAAGATCTGCGCCTGGAGCGAGCGCGCGGCGAGCGCGCGCCTCGGCCGAAAACGAGGTGACCCGTGAAGGATGATGTCAATCCGAATTTCCGCTTCTACGTCGAGATCGATGAGAAGAAACAAGCGGTGTTCACCGAGGTGAGCGGCCTGCAGATCGAGACGGTCGTCCAGGAGTACGAGGAGGGCGGCAACAACGGTTACGTCCACCGCCTGCCCGGGCGCACCAAGGTGAGCAACCTGACGCTGAAGCGCGGCATCACCAGGTCGAACGAGTTCTTCAAGTGGCAGGCCGAGATCGCCAGCGGCAAGATTACCCGGCGCAACATTAGCCTGGTGATCTACGACGTCAAGGGCGACGTTCTGATCCGCTGGGAGTTCATCAAGGCGTACCCGGTCAAGTGGATCGGGCCGCAGCTCAGCGCCGACGGCCACGCGATGGCGATCGAGACGCTGGAGCTGGCGCATGATGGAGTGAAGCTGGGGTAGCTATGTCGGTGCACCGTCTGCTCGACCGCTCGCGCCGCCAGCGCCGGCGCGTCGGCGCGCTGCTCGCGCGCCACCCGCTGCTGCAGCGCGGTGAGCTTGTGTCGCAGATGCTGCGGACGCTCGGCGAGCCGGAAGGCTTCGCCGCCGCGCGCGGCTATACGCCCCTGCCGCTGGATGCGCCTGCGCTCCCGGACGACGCGTTCGATTTTGCCACGGCGCCGATCGCGGACGAGCCGCCGCCGGAGCATGCCGACGTTGTGGACGAGCTGCCGCCTGAGCAAACCGATCTGCCGACGGGCGCGTGGCCAGCCCCACGCCCGTCGCCCGCCGCGGCGCCAGGCAGAGCCGCGCCCCCGCCACAGCCGGCGCCCGCCGCGCGCTCCGCAGGCCCGCTTCCGACGCCGGCCAGCCGGTCCGCGACCGCGCCCGAAGCCACGCGCGCGACCGCCTTCCCGCGCCCAGCTGCCGCGCCCGCGCGCGATGCGCCCGGTTCGGCCGCGCCGCTCATTCCCGCCGAGATGCGCGGCCCTGGCGCGCCGAGTGAGCCGGCCCAGGCTGGACTTTCCGGAGAGGCGCCTGGCCCGGGTGAGCCGCCAGGCCCGAGCCCCGCGCAGATGAGTGACCTTGGCGCGCCGGGCGCGCCGGCCGACGTGGACGGCCCGCTGGATGCGAGCCGCTTTGTTCCGCAGGACGAACCTGGGACGCCCGGCCAGCCCATGCTGGGCGGCACGCCCGCGCCGCGCCACGCTCCCGAGACGGCCGACGCCAGGCCCGCCGCGCCCGAAAGCGCATCGCCCGGCCCGGCTGCGAGCGCTGATGCCGCTGAGAGCCCGACTGCCCCACGCGCGACCCGCCGCGGGCGCCCGCCGCGCGATGGCGAGTCCGTCAGCACGGGGTCGCTGGCCGACCTGGTCGCCGAGGCTGTGGACCGACTGCGGCCGCGCCAGCCCGAGCCGCCGCGCGATAGCAGCGTGGCCTCGACACAAGCGCCGCCCGCCGATCGATCTGCCGGCGACGAGGCCCGGCTCGCGGCCGCACCCGCGCCCGACGTAAGTGGCTTGGCAGAGCCGCCCAAAGGCCCGGCGCTCTCACAGGCGAGCGCCGCCGCGCTCGCGCCGGAGCCGCGTCTGCCGGACGCAGCGCCGACCGAAGCGGCGCGGCCGGCCGCAATCGAGCACGCAGGGCTGCGTCTGCCACACACAGCCGCAACCGAAGCGGCGCGACCGGTCGCAATCGAGGACGCAGCCGCAACCGAAGCGGCGCGACCGGTCGCAATCGAGGACGCAGCCGCAACCGAAGCGGCGCGGCCGGTCGCAATCGAGGACGCAGCCGCAACCGAAGCGGCGCGGCCGGTCGCAATCGAGCACGCAGCCGCAACCGAAGCGGCGCGGCCGGTCGCAATCGAGGACGCAGCCGCAACCGAAGCGGCGCGGCCGGTCGCAATCGAGGACGCAGCCGCAACCGAAGCGGCGCGACCGGTCGCAATCGAGCACGCAGCCGCAACCGAAGCGGCGCGACCGGCTGCGATCGAGCACGCCGCCGCGACCGAAGCGGCGCAGCGGCCGCGATCGAGGACGCAGCCGCAACCGAAGCGGCGCGGCCGGTCGCAATCGAGCACGCAGCCACAACCGAAGTGGCGCAGCCGCCCGTGCTCGAGGACGCAGGGCTGCGTATGCTGGACACAGCCGCGACCGAAGCCGGGCAGCCCGACGCCGAGGCCACCACGCTACGCCTACCACACGCAGCGCCGACCGAGGCGGGACAGCCCGACGCCGCCGCGCCACTCGACAGTGCCACACCGCCCGCCGCCACAGTCGTCGCGGCAGCCCTGCGCGCGCCGGATGTGGAGCGACAGGAAGCCGTGCAGTCTACCGCCGCGCCACTCGACAGCGCCACACCGGCCGAGCAGCCGCCTGCAGGGCGCGCGGCGCCGATCGAGATCGCGCCGCCGAGCACCGCCGACCAGCCGGCGCGCGCCGACACGCCGCAGCCGCTCGGCAGCGCAAACCCGGCCGAGGCCGGCCCGCGCGGCGACGAGCCGCCGCAGGCCCCGCCCGAGCCGGAGCGCCCGCGCCCGACGCCACGGCGCAACAGCATGATCGAGGAGATCGGCGTCCGGCGCGCGCCGCCCCCCGAGGCGCGCGCTGCGAGTAAGCCGGGCGAGCAGCAAGCGAAGGCCGACGAAAGCTTTGGCACGCTGACGCAGGAGCGCTCGATCCAGGAGTGGGCCAGGCGGCTGTTCGAGGCCACCAACGCGCCTCGTCCGGCCGGCGCGCCGCCGAAGAGCGCCGCGCCGGCCGCACCAGCAGCGGATCCGGCGAGCCCGGCCGCAGCGGCCACAGGCCCAGCCACACCGGCGCACCAGCCGGCCGCACCATCTATGGCCGGCCGCGCGTCGCAGGCGGCGCCCACGGCCCCCGCGACGGCGGCCAGCCAGCCGGCCGCGCCCACGGCGCAGCGCGCCGCGCCGGCCAGCCAGCCGGCGCCGCTGTCCGAGACGACCCGCCGCTTTCTGCGCCCGCTGGTCGGGATCGACCCGGCCGACGCGCGAGTCCACCGTGGCGCCGAGGCCGGCGAGGCGACCGCCCGCATGGCCGCCGACGGGATGACGATCGGCGAGGAGGTGCTGCTGGGGGCCGCGCACGAGGACGAGTCGGCGCCCGAGACGCTGGGGCTGCTGGCGCACGAGCTGACCCACGTGGCGCGCCAGCGCGAGCCGCGCTTCGTGCCGCCGGTCGTTCGCCAGGCGTCGAGCGAGAGCGCGAGCGAAGAGACGCTGGCGCGGGCGGTCGAGGCGCGCACGATTCAGGCCGCCTCGGCGGCGCAGAGCCGGCCGCTTGCGATCGGCGCTCCAGCCGGCAGCCCCACCGCAGCCCCGCCGGCAGCAGCGGCCGAGCCGCCGCGCGACGCCACGGCCTGGGGCGGGCTGCCGGCGCCATGGGAGCCGCTGCCGGGATGGGCCGCCGCGGCGTGGGACGCCGCGGCGCAGACGAGCGCAGCCCCGCCGCCGGCCACGCCCGCCGCCCAGCCGCCCGCGAGCAGGGCCGCAGCGCCGGTCGCGCTCGCCGCGATCGAGCGCGAGACCGCGCCGGCCACGCCCGCCGCCCAGCCGCCCGCGCCGCCAGACGAGCCGCCGCAGGAGCCGGCCGCCGATCTCGACGCGCTCGCCCGCCAGGTCTACGCCGTGCTCAAGCAACGCCTGGCGGCCGAGCGCCGCCGCCTGGGATAGCCGCGAGGAGAAGCGCATGTCCGACACCAGCCTGGCGCACGCCACCGTCACGAATCTCGATCAAGGCAATACGATCAAGTGCATGTTCAACCCGAAAGAGTATACCTGGACCAAGACCAACAACTGGGATGAGGGCAAGGTCCCGGCGAAGAACATCTCCGACCTGCACTTCACCGGCGGCAAGTCGGCCACGCTCAAGATGGACCTGTTCTTCGACACCTACGCCGAGGGCAAGGATGTGCGCAAGGAGTACACCGACGCCTTCTGGGAGCTGATGTCGATCGACCCCAGCAAGAAGGATAAGAATAACGACTACGGGCGCCCGCCGCGCGTGCTGTTCCAGTGGGGCGCCGCCTGGTCGTTCGAGGCGGTCATCACCAGCCTCTCGCAGCAGTTTACCCTGTTTCTCAGCGACGGCACGCCCGTGCGCGCGACGCTCACCGTCAACTTCCAGCAGGTCCGCGACACCGCCAACCTCGCGCCGCAGAACCCGACCTCGGGCGGCGCGGGCGGCGAGCGGGTCTGGCAGGTCGGCGCCGGCGATACGCTGGCCTGGATCGCCTACCGCGAGTACGGCGACGCGACCAAGTGGCGCCTGATCGCGCAGGCGAACAACCTGATACAGGTGCGCGAGCTGGCGCCCGGCACCGTTCTGGTGATCCCGAATGAGTAACGATCTGCAGCTCATTCCGCTGTTCTACCTCAAGGTCGGCGGTCAGCCGGTCCGCAAGGAGCTGGCCGCGGCGATCCAGTCGATCACGGTCGAGAGCAGCCTGCACCTGCCCGACGTCGCCACGATCACGCTGCTGGACCCCGAGCTGCGCTGGACCGATAGCGACGAGCTGGAGCCCGGCAAGGAGATCGTGGTGTCGGCCAAGGTCGAGCGCACCACCGGCACCGTGTTCAGCGGCGAGGTCGTCGAGCTCGAGCCGGTGCTGGCGAACGGGATGAGAACGCTGGTGGTGCGCGCATTCGACCGGCTGCACCGCCTGTCGCGCGGGCGCACGGCCCGCCGCTTCGTGAATATCACCGACGGCGACCTGATCAAGAAGATCGTCGGCGAGGTCGGGCTGCAGGCCAAGGTCGGCCCGACCCCCGAGGTGCACCCGTATGTCATCCAGGCCAACGAGAGCAACCTGGCCTTTCTGCAGGCGCGCGCCGCCGCGCTGGGATACCTGCTCTACGTCGACGAGAAGACGCTGCACTGCGAGCCGCCGGGGGCGCGCGGCCAGCCGGTCGAGCTGAGCTGGGGCATGGATCTGGCCGAGTTCCGCCCGCGCATGACGACGGTCGGGCAGCTGAACGAGGTGACCGCGCGCGGCTGGGACCCGAAGACGCGCAAGGAGATCGTCGGCCAGGCGAAAGACAGCAAGGTCGCGCCGAAGGTCGGGGTGAGCAAGAGCGGCGGCAACGTCGCGAAGTCGGCGTTCAACCTCGACGCGAAATACCTGATCGTCGACCGCCCGCTGCGCACGCAGTCCTCGGCCGAGAAGCTCGCGCAGGCGATCGTCGATCGCCACGCCGGTCAGTTCATCGAGGCCACCGGGATCTGCGGCGGCGACCCGCGCGTGGTGGCCGGCGCGCAGGTCACGCTCAGGAACGTTGGAAAGCGCTTCGGCGGCACCTATTTCGTCACCGGCGCGACCCACATCTTTGGCCCTGGGCTCTACGAGACGCACTTCACCGTCTCCGGGCTGCAGCCGCAGACTATCCTGAGCCTGCTTGCACCCGAGCAGGAGATCTCGATCCCGAGCGGCCTGGTGATCGGCGTGGTGACCGACATCGACGATCCCGACAAGCTCGGGCGCGTGAAGCTCAAGTTCCCCTGGCTCTCCAGCGATATCGTCTCCGACTGGGCGCGCGTGGTGATGGTCGGCGGCGGCGCCGAGCGCGGGATCGCGTTCCTGCCCGAGGTCAACGACGAGGTGCTGGTCGGGTTCGAGCTGGGCGACTTCAACCACCCGTACGTGCTGGGCGGGCTGTGGAACGGCCAGGACAAGCCGCCCAAAGCCGAGAAGACCGCGTACCTGTCGAGCAGCGGCAAGGTCCAGCAGCGGGTCATCCGCACGCGCACCGGCTACGAGATCCGCTTCGACGAGAACTCGAGCGGCGCGCAGGGCTACATCCAGATCAAGACCGCCGCCGGGCGCATCATGACGCTCAGCGACACCGACAAGGCGATCGAGGTCAAGACCGACAGCCACACCGTCAAGCTGGACGACCAGGGCCGCGTGCTGTCGCTCGAGAGCCAGGGCGACCTGAAGCTGAGCGCCCAGGGCAAGATTATGATCTCCGGCCAGACCGGCGTGGAGGTCAAGTCGAACACCACGATGTCGCTGCAGGCCAACGCCTCGCTCGATCTGAAATCGAACGGAACCGCGTCGCTGCAGGCCAACGCGATGCTGGACGTCAAATCCAGCGCGATTCTGAACGTCCAGGGGACGCTGGTGAAGATCAACTAAAGGAGCACCTATGCCGCCCGCAGCACGAGTCGGAGATATGCACACCTGCCCGATGTTCAACGGGCCCCAGCCGCACGTGGGCGGGCCGATCATGCCGCCCGGCGTGCTGACGGTGCTGATCGGCGGGATGCCGGCCGCCGTCGCCACCGGCATGGCGACATGCGCGGGGCCGCCCGACCTGATCGCCAAGGGCAGCCTGACCGTGCTGATCGGCGGGATGCCGGCGGCGCGGATGGGCGACCAGACCGCGCACGGCGGGGTGATCGTGATGGGCTTTCCGACGGTCGAGATTGGTGGGTAGCCGATGAGCGATTTTCTGGGAGTCGGCTGGGCCTTTCCGGTCGACGTGGACGCGCGCGGGCGCGTCGCGCTGGCGCGCCACGAGCGCGATATCGAGCAGGCGATCACCATGATCCTGCTGACGCCGAAGGGCCAGCGGGTGATGCGCCCGGAGTTCGGCTGCCAGATCCACGACCTGATCTTCGGGCCGAACGACGCCACCACCGCCGGCCTGGCCGACTACTACGTCCGCGAGGCGCTGGCGATGTGGGAGCCGCGGATCGAGGTGCAGGATGTGCGGGTCGCGCCCGACACGGCCAACACCGCGCGCATGCGGATCGAGATCCGCTACCTGATCAAGGCGACGCACGACAGCCGGTCGCTGGTCTTTCCGTTCTACCGGATTCCCGGCGAGTAAGCCCGAGCGCGCCCTGGTACAGCGTCGTAGAAGGACATACCGGGTTGCAGCCGGCAGTTGGCAGTCGGCAGAACTGCCGACTGCAGACTGCCAACTGAGCCGGGTACGAATGTCCGCCGATCCCCTCCGCCGCGCGGCGGCCGCAGCTCCCGAAGGGATGGATCCGCCCGTTTAGCCGCTGAGAACCGTATGCTGCCAACCCCAAACCTGGACGACCGCCATTTCCAGGAGATCGTCGACGAGGCCAAGCGCCTGATCCCGCGCTACTGCCCCGAGTGGACCGATCATAATGTCAGCGACCCGGGCGTGGCGCTGATCGAGCTGTTCGCCTGGATGACCGACATGCTGCTGTTCCGGGTCAACCAGGTGCCCGACAAGCTGTACGTCAAGTTCCTCGATATGATCGGCATCCGGCTGGAGCCGCCGCAGCCGGCCCAGGCCCAGGTCACGTTCTACCTGGCCGCGGCGCAGCCGAACGATGTGGTCATCCCCGAGGATACCGAGATCGCGACCGTGCGGACCGAGACGATGCCGGCGATCATTTTCACGACCGAGGAGGCGCTGACCATCCGCACGCCGCTCGTCACCGGCGCGTTTACCCGCAACCGCAGCCGCGAGGGCAGCGCCGGCTGGCTGACGCGCGACCTGCGCCAGCTCGACCTGCCCAACCAGGCGATCGAGATCTTCCCCGAGAAGCCGGCCGCCGGCGACGGGTTCTACCTGGCGCTCGAGCGCGACCACAGCCAGCACGTGCTCGCGCTGATCGTCGACTGCGAGCTGGCGCGCGGCGCCGGAGTCGACCCGCGCAACCCGCCGTGGGAGTGGCAGGTCTGGCAGGGCGGGCTGACGCGCTGGGCCACCTGCGAGCTGGAGCACGACGGCACCGGCGGCTTCAACCAGCCCGGCGAGATCATCCTGCACCTGCCGCCGATGGTGTCCGGCCGGATCGAGGGCCAGGCCGAGTCGTTCTGGCTGCGCTGCCGGCTCACATCGGCCCAGTCGGGCGACGGCGGCTACGAGGTCTCGCCCAAGCTCAAGCGGCTCGAGGTCGAGTCGCGCGGCGGCACGACCCGCGCGCGCCACGCCGTGACGGTGCGCGACGAGGTGATCGGCCGCAGCGATGGGACGCCGGGCCAGCAGTTCCGGCTGCTGAATACGCCGATCCTGTCGCGCAGCAAGAAGCTCGACCGCCTGGTCGTCGAGCCGCCGCACGAGCCGTCGCAGGAGTGGGAGGAGGTGCCCGACTTCGCCTGCTCGGGGCAGAACGACCTGCACTACACGCTCGACAGCCTGAGCGGCCTGCTGATGTTCGGCCCATCGCTGCTGCAGCCCGAGGGCAACATCTACCGCTTCGGCGCGACGCCGCCGCAGGGCAGCCTGCTGCGCTTCAGCCGCTACCAGTACGGCGGCGGGGTGATCGGCAACATCCCGAAGAACGCGCTCAGCGTGCTCAAGACCTCGATCCCGTACGTCGCGCGGGTCGCCAACCGCCAGCCGAGCGTCGGCGGCCGCGACGCGCAGAGCCTCGCGGACGCCAAGCTGCGCGCGCCGCAGGTGCTGCGCACGCGCACGCGCGCGATGACCACCGACGACTACGAGTACCTGGCCTGCCAGGTCGCCGGCGTCGCGCGCGCGCGCTGCATCGGGCCGGGCGCCCAGCCCGGCGACGCGTCCGACCCGAAGCCCGGCCAGGTGTTCGTGGTGGTGCTCCCGCAGGCCGAGAACACCAGCGGCAGCATCCCGATCGAGCTGCTGAACCTCTCGGCCGACCTGCGCGCGGCCGTGCTGGCCTACCTGAACGAGCGCCGGCCGCTGGGCGTCACGCTGGACGTGCGGCGGGTGCGGTTCTTCCTGATCTCGGTGAAGGCCAAGCTGCGGCTGCCGGCGCGCAGCGAGCCGGGGCTGATCGCCGAGGTGAAGCAGCGCGCCGAAGATGCGCTGTACCGCTACCTGAACCCGTACACCGGCGGGCCGCAGGGCCAGGGCTGGCCGTTCGACCGCGACCTGCACGTCTCGGAGATCTCGGGCCTGCTGCAGCGCATCCCGCAGGTCGAGTTCGTCGAGAGATCCAGATCACCATGGCCGAGCCGGGCGCCGCCGGGGCGCCCCAGATCGTCGCGCCCCGGCTGCTGGTGCCGCGCGATGGGCTGGTCTGCTCGGGCCTGCACAGCGTGGACGTCGAGATAGAGGGTAGGAAGTAGTGGCAGCCATTTCCGCACAGCTCGTCATTCGGGTCCAGGATAAGGTCCGCACGATCCCGCTGGCGGACTCGCCGTTCAAGATCGGGCGGAACCCGGATAATACCCTGCCGCTGCAGCACTCGCTGGTGTCGCGCCAGCACGCCGAGCTGCGGCTGGAGTCGCACGGCTGGACCCTGATCGATCTCGGCAGCGCCAACGGCACGCTGGTCAACGGCACGCGCCTGCTGGCCAGCCAGCCGCGCCTGCTGCAGTCCGGCGATGCCATCCGGATCGGCCCGTTCGAGTTCACCTACCAGCTCGTCGGCGCCGCGCAGACGGACGAGCCCGCGGAGCCGGGCGAGGCGCAGCCGGCCAAGCAGGCCGGCGAGCAGCCCGCCGAAGCGGGCGAGGGGCAGCCGGCCAGGGAGACCGGGGTGCTGCCGCTCCCGCCGCCCGAGCCACCGATCACGCCGCCCGAGCCGCCGCTCCCGCCACCCGCGCCGCCCGAGGGCGGCGAGCCGGACGAGCAGGAGCAGCCGGCCGAGCCGTGCTTCAGCGCGCACGCGCTGCTGTCGAAAGAGATCATGCGGCCGCCGCAGAGCGCGGCCAGCCGCTACATGCGCTTCCTGCCGATCATCTTCCAGGACGACGACTTCCTGCGCCGCTACCTGCTGCTCTTCGAGTCGATCTGGGAGCCGCTGGAGGACCGCCAGAGCCACATCGACCTGTACATCGACCCGCGCACCTGCCCGACGTCGTTCCTGGGCTGGCTGGCGAGCTGGCTCGACGTCGGGCTGAACGCGCACTGGCCCGAGCCGCGCCGCCGCCAGCTGCTGGCCGAGGCGATGAACCTGTACCGCTGGCGCGGCACCAACTACGGCCTGACCAGGATGATCGAGGTCTGCACCGGGCTGACCCCCACGATCAGCGACGGCGAGGGCCTCGACCCGTTCGTCTTTCGGATCCGCCTGACCATCCCGCCCGGCAGCGGCGTCGACCCCGTGTTCGTCGAAGATCTGATCCAGGCGCACAAGCCGGCCCATGCCGGGTACATTCTGGAGCTAGATCAATGAGCGACCTGACCGGACTGACAATCGGCGACTACCAGGTCGAGGGCCTGCTGGGCAACGGCGGCATGGGCCAGGTCTTTCGCGCGCGCGATCGGCGCAGCAACAAGCTGGTCGCGCTGAAGGTCCTGTTCCCGAACCTGGCCGCCAACAAGAAGGTCCGCGAGCGCTTTCTGCAGCGCGAGGCCGAGATCGGCAAGGCGCTGCGCCACCCCAATATCGTCGAGGTGTACGAGGCCGGCGACGCCGACGGCCAGCTCTTCCTGGCGATGGAGCTGCTGGAGGACGGCTCGCTGCGCGGGCTGCTCGACCGCCGCGAGACGCAGCCCTGGCCGCTGGAGCTGGGGCTCGACCTGATCCGCCAGGCGGCCGAGGCGCTCGACTACGCGCACCGCCAGGGCACGATCCACCGCGACATCAAGCCCGACAACATGCTGCTGCGCCGCCAGTCGGCCGCGCCCTCGCCGACCGACGACCTGCTCAAGAGCCTGCTGGTGCCGCCCGATCCGGCCAGCTCGGCGGCCGAGCGCTACACGCTCAAGCTCGCCGATTTCGGCCTGGCCCAGATGATCGAGGGCAGCGCGCTGACCGCCACCGGCGCGACCATGGGCACGGCGATCTATATGTCGCCCGAGCAGTGCGAGGGGCTGCAGATGGATGGCCGCAGCGACATCTACTCGCTCGGCGTGGTGCTGTACGAGGTGACGACCGGCTACCCGCCGTTCAACGCCACCAGCCTGAGCGACGCCATCCACAAGCACATCAACGTCGCGCCGCGCCCGCCGCGCGAGATCGTGCCCGACCTGCCGCTGCCGATCGAGCAGATCATCCTGCGCTGCCTGGCCAAGCGCCCGGCCGAGCGCTTCGCGACCGCGGCCGAGCTGGCCGAGGCGCTGCGGCGCGTGCTCGCGGCCGAGGACGTCACCGAGTACGTCGCCCGGCCGCCCAAGCCGCCGCCCGACCCGGCGCTGCCCGGCACGCTGGTGCCGCCGCCCAACAGCGACCTGCTGACCGCCGACGCGCGCTCGTTCGACTCGCTCGCGTCCGCGCCGCGGGTCGAGGTGGCCGACGCGCAGGGCCGGCTGCTCCAGGTCGTCACCTTCACGGGCAGCGTGCTGACGGTCGGCCGCGCGCCGAAGAACAACATCGTGCTCGACTCCGAGGAGGTCTCGCGCGAGCACATGCGGATCGACTGGAGCGGCAGCCGCGCGACGGTGACCGACCTGGGGTCGAGCAACGGCGTGCACCTCGGCGGGAACAAGCTGGCGCCGCAGCTGCCGTACCCGTGGCCCTGGCGCGAACTGGTGCGCGTCGGCCCGTTCCGGCTGCGGCTGGAGCCGCCCAGGCGCGCCGCGCAGCCCGACGCCGGCCAGCTGCTGAACAGCCTGCTCGGCGATGCGCCGCCCAGGCCCGGCGCGCCCAAGCCGCCGCCCAAGCTGCCGCCGCGCTTCGGCAAGAGCGAGCGGATCGCCGCGATGCTCGACCGCGACCGCTACGAGCTGACGACCGGCCAGGCCACGACCATCCGCGCCACGCTGGTCAACCTTGGCGTCAAGGTCGACCACTTCACGGTCTCGGTCGACGGCGTGCCGCCGGAGTGGGTGACGCTGCCCGACCAGGCGCTGCAGCTCAACCCGGGCATGCAGACCGTCGCCACGCTCGCCGTCAACGTTCCGCGCGTGCCGGAGAGCCGCGCCGGCGACTACCCGGTGGTCGTGCGCGTGCACTCGCGCGATAACCCCGGCGACTGGTGCGGCGTGCAGGCGCTCTGGACGGTGCTGCCGTTCAGCGGGAACGGCATCTCGCTCACGCCCAAAAAAGCGATCGGCCGGCGCCAGGCGACCTACCGGCTGGCGATCCGCAACCAGGGCAACGCGAACGCGACCTACGCGGTCAAGGCCGAGGACGAGGAGCAGTCGCTGAGCTACAGCTGCGACCCATCCGAGCTGACGGTGTCGCCGGGCAAGACGACCAACGTGCGCATCACCGCGCGCGGCCCGTGGCGCTGGTTCGGCAACCCGCTCACGCGCAACATCAGCGTCCAGACCGGCACGAAAGACGAGCAGCCGCCGCCGCTCACGGCGCAGTTCGTCCACAAGGCGCTGCTGCCGGCCTGGCTGATCAGCGTCATGATGGTCTTGCTGGTGCCGCTGTGCGCCGCGCTGGCCTACCTGGCCAACGATCGCCTGCGCGTCCAGCCGGCCAACGCCACCGCCACCGCCGTGGTGCAGGGCACCAACGTGGCGGTGCTCGGGCAGACCCAGGGCACCGCGGTGGCCAACCAGACCAGCGCCTTGATCCAGGCCGGCACCGCCACCGCGACCTGGCTGGCCGGCGACGACGACCGCGACGGCCTGATCAATAGCGACGAGATGGCGCGCGGCACGCTGCCGGCCAACCCCGACACCGACGGCGACGGACTCAACGACGCCCAGGAGGTGGCGGGCGGGACCGACCCGCTCAAGCCCGACAGCGACGGCGATGGGCTGAAGGACGGCGAGGAGGTCGCGCGCGGGCTCGACCCGCTCAAGCCCGACACCGACGGCGACGGCGTGCCCGATAACAAGGACCCGGACGCGCTGAACCTGCCGACGGCCCTGCCGACCGCCGTGCCCCCGCCGAGCGCCACGCCCCTGCCGCCGAGCGCCACGCCGACGGCCCCGCCGGTCGTGCCGACCGAGACGCCGACGGTGCCGCCCACGATCACGCCCACGCCGACGATCCCGAGCGTCGCGGTCCCCTTGTTAGGGCTGGCGCCGCAGGCCGTGTGGCAGGGCGGCGTGCTGCAGCCGGACGGCGAGACCATCTCGGATGGCGTGCCCCTGACCTGGCCGGGCGACCCGGCCAACGCCAGCGGCTTCGCGCGCACCGACGTGATCGGGCTGGAGGATGGCAAGGCGGCGGTCTCGGCGCTGCGCACCCACCCGAAGATGGTGGCGAACGGGACGATCTCGGGCCTGTTCCCGTGGTTCAAGTTGAACCAGGGCGCCTACTTCGAGGCCCAGGTCGGCTTCGTCCAGCGCGACGACTCGTTCACCGACGGCGTCACCTTCAAGGTCTACGAGTACCACGCCGACGACCTCAAGGGCATCGTGACCCGGTCGCTGCTCGGCACGACCAGAAAGCGGTTCGACGGCAAGCTGGCATCCCTGCACTACGACCTCTCCAGCCTCGCGGGCAAGCAGGTGCGGATCGAGCTGCGCGTCGAGGCCGGGCCGACCGCAACCGACGACTGGGCGGTCTGGGTCGATCCGAAGATCATTATGCAGGACCAATAGCTCGTCGACACGTTTCGCCTGACAGCGATCAGATCGACAATCTGGGGAGGCATGATTCATTCCACGTTTTACCATTCGGAAATCTCGCTTTGTCGTGCCATCCCCCACACCCACGAACAAGAAACCCCCTCCCCTGGCAGGGGAGGGGGCAGGGGGTGGGGCTTGTACCATACGGGATGACTCATGCCTCCCCTGAGCGGGTGTTTGGGAGCGGCAAAGCCGCCCCCAAACACCCGCCCCAAGCTGTAGAGTTTGCAAGAACAATAAGGCGCAACTCCTATGGTACGAGGTAACGATCCGCCGGGCGGCGCGCCGGCCGATCCTAACGCTGCCGCGCCGCGGGTGGAGCTGCTCGACCCGCAGGGGCAGCTGATTCAGACCATTCAGCTCACGCTCGCCGGCATCACGGTCGGCCGGCAGCCCGGCAACGACCTGGTGCTGAACGCGCCGATCGTCTCGCGCGAGCACCTGCGGATCGACTGGGATGGCCGGCGCGCCTACGTGACCGACCTCAGCTCGCGCAGCGGCAGCCGGCTGGCCGGCGCGCTCATCCCGCCCGACCAGCGCCAGGTCTGGGCCGCCGGCCAGCCGCTGCAGATCGGGCCGTACACGCTGCGGCTGCTCACCGCCGCGGCGCGCGCGTCGCAGCAGCCCGACCCGCTGCTCTCCAGCCTGCTCGGCGATCCGGCGGCGCCGCTGCCCGGCCAGTCGTCCTCCGGCGAGGGCCGGATCGCCGTCGCGCTGTCGCCGGCCCAGGTCGCGCTCACGCTCACGCCCGGCCAGCCGACGCTCGTCTACGTGACGATCGCCAACCACGGGCCGAGCGACACGCTCGTGCTGGCGATCGAGGGTCTGCCGACGACCTGGATCGACACGCCGAACGAGATGCTGTCGCTCGACCAGGGCGCCCAGGCGGTGCTGCCGATCACGATCACCGCGCCGGCCTCGCCGGAGAGCCGCGTGAGGGAGTACCCGGTCACGCTGCGGGCGTACTCGATCCAGAACCCCGCGATCGCGGCGACGACCAGCGCCCGCTGGCGCGTTCGCCCGTTCGCGGCCAGCCGCCTGGAGCTGGCGCCCAGGCGCGCGCGCGGCCAGAACCAGGCTGGCTACGTCGTCCGCATCACCAACCTGGGCAACCGGGCGGCGCGCTACACGCTCGATGCGAGCGACGACGAGCAGGTGCTCGCCTTCGCCTTCGCCGAGCCCGAGGTGGTCGTCGAGCCGGGCAAGGTCGTCGACGTGCCCCTGACGGCCGCGCCGCCGCAGCGGATCTTCGGCCGGCCGCTGCGCCACACGATCAGCGTCTCGGCATCCAACCCCGGCGAGGGGACGCTCACGGCCGACGGCGAGTTCCTCCAGGACCCGCTCGTGCCGATCTGGGCGCTGCCGGCTGCCGGCGCGCTGCTGGCGCTGCTGCTGATCTGCGGCTTCCTGCCGCGGCCGGGAGCCACCAGCCTGTTCGCCGGCCTGCCGATCGGCTACCTGCTGCCCGCGAACGCCGCGCCGCTCGACCCCGCCGCCGCCGCCAACGCCACCGCGCGGGCGGTCGCCCTGGCTACCGCCGACGCGGCCGGCGCCGCCGTGGTGGCCGCGCGGCAGACCGCCGACGCCGCGCCCGCGGCCGAGCGCGGCGCCGCGCAGACAGCCCTGGCGCTGGCGCTGGCCACCGCCAACGCCGCCGGAACCGCCGTGCCGACGCTCGCGCCGAGCGTGACGCCCACGCCGCGGCCGGGAGCTTCGGACACGCCGCTGCCCGGCACGCCCACCCAGACGCCCGAGTCGCAGTCGACCAGCACGCTGACGCCAGAGTCGGGCGGCGGGGTGCTGCCCACCAACACCCCACGCTCGATCATTCCGACCGTGCTGCTCGACACGCCGACGCCGACGCCCCTCCCGACTGTAACCCCGTCGCCCACGCCGATCACGCCTACGTCGAAGCCAGTCGTCACCGAGGTCGCGAGCACCCCGAGCCTGCCAACCTCGCCGCCACCCACGGTGGAGGTTCCGACCACGCAGCCCGAGGTAGGGCTGGCGTTCGCCCCGGCAGAGATCGGCGTCAATCAGGTGGCAGACGCATCGATCAAGATGACGATCGTGCTCACAAACACCAACGACGAGCCGCTGGACGGGGTGACCTTCACGATCGATCTGGCGCCCACCCTCAGGGTGGCCGACGACGAAACGGCCGACAAAGGGTGCGGCGGCGACCTGACGATCGAGCGGCCGTCCGATCAGCTCCACACCGACACATCGTCGGTTACGCTCAAGAGCGGCACGATTATGAAAAGGGACCGCTGCGTTGTATCGATGCGGGTCCAGTTTATCCATTCGGATCAGCCGGCCGGCTCATACACGTTCACCGTCAGAGCCAGCGCGATCGGAATCGATGCTGAGCAGCGCACATCTGACGCTACGATAGCGATCATGGCTCCCTCCGATCTCCCGCCGCGCTGACGCGGCGACTCGCCTGTTTGATCACCCGCTGGCGGGCGCGTCCCTGCCGGCGGGCGGAGCACTACTATGACCGACCTGATCGGCCAGACGATCGGCAACTACCGGATCGAGCAGCTGCTCGGCCGCGGCGGCATGGGCCAGGTCTTCCGCGGCCGCCACGTCACCCTCGATCGCCTCGCGGCGATCAAGGTCATCCACGAGCAGATGGCGCTCGACCCGAGCTTCCAAGCGCGCTTCCAGAAGGAGGCCCGCGCCGCCGCCAGCCTCAGCCACCCCAATATCGTGACGATCTACGACTTCGGCGAGCACATGGGCCGCGCCTACCTGGCGATGGAGCTGATCGCCGGGGGATCGCTGCGCGAGCGCCTGCGCGACCGCGCCGTCAGCGGCGAGGGCTGGTCGCTGCCCGAGGAGCTGGAGCTGCTGCGCCAGGCCGCCGACGGGCTGGCCTTCGCCCACAGCCAGGACGGCATGGTCCACCGCGACATCAAGCCCGACAACCTGCTGCTCGCCGGCGGGCCGGGCGAGCCGCCCCGGCTCAAGATCGGCGACTTCGGCCTGGCGCGCCTGAACGACGGCGGCAACCTGACCGCCAGCGGCATGACGATGGGCACGCCCGCCTATATGTCGCCCGAGCAGTGCCAGGGTATCGACCTGGACGGCCGCAGCGACATCTACTCGCTCGGGATCGTGATCTACGAGGTCGCCACCGGGCGCCTGCCGTTCATCATCAGGACCGCCGTCGACGCCGCGTACAAGCATATCCAGGAGCCGCCGCCGCCGCCCAGGGATATCCGGCCCGACATCCCGCCGCGCCTGGAGGCGATCATCCTGCGCTGCCTGGCCAAGCGGCCCGAGGAGCGCTTCGCCAGCGCGGAGGAGCTGGCCGTCGCGCTGCGCCAGGTGATCAGGAGCGATGCGCCGGGCATGCAGAGCCAGGTGATGCCGGTCATGCTCAGCGAGCTGACCAGCGCCACGCCGGTCACGCCGGGCCGCACGCCCGCCCCGCGCGACGCGCCGGCGGGACCGAGCGCGCCGCGCCTGCGCGTGATCGACGGTCAGGGGGTCGTTCAGCAGATCGTCGATCTGGGCGCGCCCAGCCTGAGCGTCGGCCGCGCGGCCGATAACGACCTAGTGCTCGACGTCGAGGGGGTGTCGCGCCACCACCTGCTGGTGAGCTGGGACGGCCGGCAGGCGACGGTCACCGACCTGGGGTCGAGCAGCGGGACGCCGCTGGAGGGGCAGCCGCTGACGCCGCACGCCGCGCAGGCTTGGCCCTGGGGCGCGCAGCTGCGGGTCGGGCCCTACCTGCTGCGGGTCGATCCGCCCGCGCCGCCGGCCCAGCGCGGGACTCCGCCGATCGGGATCATGGCGTCCGGCGCGCTCAACCTTGGGCAGATGTCGCAGTCGTTTGCGGCGACCGATCGGCTGGAGATCCGGCTGGAGAGCCCGGTGGCGGCGCTGCCGCCCGGCCAGGCGGTGCCGCTGCGCGTGCTGCTGATCAACCGTGGGTCGGTCGACGACCTGCTGACTGTGACGGTGAGCGGCATCCCGGAGGGCTGGGTCACCGGGGCGGGCACGGCGACGCTGCTGAAGCCGGGCGAGCAGGCCACCGTGACGCTGACCGTGCTGGTGCCGCGCGCGGCCGAGAGCGAGGCCGGCGATCGGCTGGTCAAGCTGCGGGTGCGCTCGCGCGAGCGCCCGGCCGAGGGCGCCAGCGCCGAGGGGCGCTGGACGGTGCTGCCGTTCGGCGCGGCCGAGCTGGTGGTGGCGCCCGCGCGCGCCAGCGGCCGCACGCGCGCGCGCTACCGCGTGTCGGTGCACAACACCGGGAACGCCGCGGCGCGCTACCGGCTGGCCGCCGACGACGAGCTCGGCATGCTGCGCTATAGCTTCGAGCCGGATCAGATCGAGGTGGCCGCCGGCCAGACCGCCAGCGCCCGGCTGGACCTGGAGTGCGCCGGTCGGCTGGCCGGCCCGCCCGCAGGCCAGCGCTTCAGCGTGCGCGCCGAGCCGACCGACGGGGCGGGCGAGGCCGCCGATACGACCGCCCAGTTCGTCCAGCTCGCGCTGGTGCCGAGCTGGGCCTTCCCGGCCGCGGCCGCGCTGCTGGCGCTGCTGCTGCTGTGTATGTTCGGCGTGCTGCCCAGTCAGATGGCCGGCCGCCTGCCGTTCTACGGCATCCTGGGAGCCGTGTCGCGGCAAAATCCGCGCGAGATCGGCGCGCCGACACCCGCGCCAGGCGCGCCCACGCTCGCGCCCACGACGCTGGCCGCCACAGCCCTGCCGACCGACACGCCGACAGGCACGCCGACAAGCGCTGCCGCGTCGCCCACGGCCACGGGGCTGGCGACGCCGGACGCCAGCGCGACCGCCGGGACCGTGCTCGCGAGCGCCGGCCAGACGGCGACCGCCGCGGCGCAGCAGCTCGCCACCACGACTGCGCAGGCGGCCGCGAGCGGCGCGACGACCACGGCGCTCGCGCAGCTGACGACGACAGCCGCGGCCCGGCCAACCGCGACGCTGACTGCCACGCCGACCGAGGAGCCGACCGAGGAGCCGACCGAGGAGCAGCCGACAGAGCCAATCTCGCCGACCGCGACCACGCCGACCGCGCCGCCAACCAGCACGCCGACCGCCACGCGGACGCCGACGCCGACCAGCACGCCGACCAGCACGCCGGTACCGACGCCATCGTTCATCCCGACCGCCACGCCGCCCGACGTGCTGCCCATTCTCAAGCCGTAAAGCTAAACGATCCGCTCTACCTGAGAGGTTTGGGGAGCTTACGGCCCCCACCCAGAACCGCAAGGTTCGCAAGAACCACGTCCAAATTGGCGATTGCGATGGCGATCAACTAGTGTATAATAGATCTATCGCCAGCTACTCCCATCACCAGTAGAGCCATATGCCTCGACAGCGAGCATATGAGATCTCGATCTGCGCTGCGCGCAGGCCGACGTAGCGCCCCTTGGAGCGACGTCCGTGAGCGAACTGATCGGGCAGACAATCGGCAACTGTCGCATCGACGCGCTGCTCGGCAAGGGCGGGATGGGCCGGGTCTACCGCGCCCATCACATCAAGCTCGACCGGCCCGAGGCCGTCAAGGTGCTGCTCGACGCGGTCGCGCAGGACTCCAGCTTCCAGGCGCGCTTCCGCCTGGAGGCCAGGGTCGTCGCGGCGCTCAGCCACCCGAACATTGTCGAGATCTACGAGTTCGACGAGTATAACGGGCGCTTCTACCTGCGCATGGAGCTGCTGCCCGACGGCTCGCTGCGCACGCTGCTCGAGCGCCGCGCCAACGAGGGCCGCACCACCCTGCCGATCGACTTCGCGCTCGACCTCGTGCGCCAGGCCGCCGACGCGCTGGCCTACGCCCACGAGCGCGGCATCATCCACCGCGACATCAAGCCCGACAACCTGCTGCTGCTGCGGCGACGAACCGACAGCGGCTCCAGCGTGTACACCCTCAAGGTCAGCGATTTCGGCCTGGCGCGGCTGGCCGAAGGCAGCGGCCTGACCTCGGCCGGCATCACCGTCGGCACGCCCGCCTACATGTCGCCCGAGCAGTGCCAGGGCATCGACCTGGACGCCCGCAGCGATATCTACGCGCTGGGCGTGGTGCTCTACGAGGTGATGACCGGCTACCGGCCGTTCAGCGCGCGCACGATCAGCGAGGCGGTGCGCAAGCACGTCCAGGAGCAGCCGCTCCCGCCGCGCCAGAGCCGCGCCGAGCTTCCGGCCGAGGTCGAGGCTGTGATCCTGCGCTGCCTGGCCAAGCGGCCCGAGGAGCGCTTCGCCAGCGCCGCCGAGCTCTCGGCCGCGCTGCGCGGCCTGATCGGCGCCGGCGCCGTGCCCCAGCAGCCGACGCCGCCCGAGGTCGCGCTCGTGCCGCAGGTGCGCGTGCACGACGCGCAGGGGCGGGCGCTGCGCGTCGCCAGGCTGACGCCGGCCGGGCTGACCGCCGGGCGGCTGGCCGGCAACGACCTGCTGCTCGACGACCAGGCGGTCGGGCGCAACCACCTGCGGATCGACTGGAGCGGGCGGCGCGCGCGCGTGACCGACCTCGGCTCGCGCGGCGGCACCCGGCTCGCCGGCCAGCCGCTGACGCCGCACACACCCCAGGTCTGGCCGATCGAGCAGACGCTGCAGGTCGGGCCGTTCACGCTCGGGCTCGAGCTGGCCGACCCGGCGGCCGACCGCGTCGCCGTCACGTTCGCGTCCGGCCAGGAGGCGCTGACGCTGACGCCCGGCACGCCGGCGTTCGTGCAGGTGAAGCTGGCCAACCAGGGGCCCAACGCGGCGCTGACGGTCACCGTCGACGGCATCCCGGCGCACTGGGTGCAGCTGCCCAACTACCCGCTCGAGCTGGCCTCCGGCGCGCAGATCACGCTGGCGCTGACGATCGAGATCCCGGCCACCCCCGAGGGCGCGGCGGGCGACTACCCGATCGTCGTGCGCGCGCGCGGGCGCGACGACGGGGCCGAGCTTGGCGCGGCGCGCGCGCGCTGGTCGGTGGCACGCTGTGCGGGCGGCCACATCGAGATCGTGCCCGAACAAGGCCAGGGGCGCGAGCAGGCCGACTATACCGTGCGCCTGACCAACGACGGCAACGCGACCGCACGCTACACCCTGAGCGCCGCCGACCCGAACCAGGCGCTGAGCGTGCGCCTCGATCGCGCCGAGGTCGAGCTGGTGCCCGGCCAGACCGCCGAGATCGCGCTGGCGGTGCAGGTCGGCCGGCGGCTGCTCGGCGCATCGCGGCGCCATCAGGTGACGGTGCGCGCAGTCGCCGGGGACGAGACCTGCGAGGCGACCGCGCAGTTCATTCAGACCGCGCTGGTGGGGAGCTGGATCACGCCGGCGGGCTAGCGCTCCACCACAGTGATGTTGACGGGGCGGTCTGGCAGGGCCGAAGGCCCCGACCTCCCCAAGGTGGGGGTGTGGGGCAGGCTACGCCTGCCCCACACCCCACCCGCCAGAGACAGCGCTAGACAGTCTCCTAGACCGTGAAACGCGAGAGCAGCCACGAGTCGCGACAGGCTCGTATGACGACGGGGAGGTGGGGCGATGTCGGAAAACCTTCCGCGCCAAGATCGCCCGGCGGACGCCGCGGCAGCGCATCCCAGCCCCGCCCCGAGCGTCGCCGACGTGCCGACTGTCTACGTGCAGCTGAGCGACCCACAGGGCCGGCCCGGCCCGGCCATCCCGCTCGGCGCGGCGGGCCTGTCGGTCGGCCGGCTGCCCACCAGCGACATCGTGCTCGAGGCGCCGATCGTCTCGCGCAACCACGCCCGGATCGACTGGGACGGCCAGCAGGCCTGGATCACCGACCTGGGCGGGCGCAGCGGCACGCAGCTCGGCAGCCGCAGCCTCAGCCCGCAGCAGCGCCAGCCGTGGGCGCCCGGCGAAACGCTCCAGATCGGCCCGTACTCGCTCAAGCTGCAGCGCGGACCTGTCCCGGCCGGTCGAGCGGCCCCGGCCGCTCGACCGGCGCCAACGGCCGCCGCAGCCGCCGCGGCGGCCCGTGCCACCGCGCTCTACCAGGCGCTCGACCGGATCGACGTGCGCCTCGCGCCAGGGCAGGATGTCCTGGAGCTCATCCCCGGCCGGCGCGCGCTGATCAGCGCGATCGTGACCAACCGCGGCAGCACGCCCGACGCGGTGCTGGTGTCCGTCGAAGGCATCCCGGAGGAGTGGATCGACGCGCCGGACCAGCCGTTGCCGATCGAGCCGGGCGGCCAGGCGGTCGTGCCGATCGCGATCGATCCGCCCGAGTCGCACACCAGCCTGGCCGGCCAGTACGCCGTGACGGTGCGAGCGCGCTCGGCCGAGCACCCGGCCGACTATGGCACGACGCACGTCCGCTGGCTGGTGCAGCCCTTCGCGCTCGGCGCGCTGGAGCTCTCGCCGCGGCGGGCGCGCGCGCGCGAGCAGGCCGTCTACAGCGTGCGGCTCACCAACATGGGCAACGCGCCCGAGCACTTTGGCCTGAGCGCCGAGGACGACGAGCAGCTGCTGGCGTGCTCCTTCCCGCACGAGCAGGTCGAGGTCGGGCCGGGCCAGTACCTCGACCTGCCGCTGACGGTGGGCACCCAGCAGCGCGTGTTCGGCCAGCCGCGGCGCTACGACTTCGTCGTCCGCGCCACAAGCGAGGCCGGCGCCCAGTCGGCCGAGGGCCAGTTCATCCGCGAGCCGCTGCTGCCGCTGTGGTCCATCCCGACGATGCTGCTGCTGCTGCTGCTGCTGCTGCTGTGCATGTTCGGCTCGCTGCCGAGCCAGCTCGCCGGCCGGCTGCCGCTCTACGGCGTCCTGGCGGCGGTGCCCTCGCCAGGCGCCACCTTCGCGCAGCAGACCGCCGTCTCCGCCCAGCAGACCGCCGTCTCCGCCCAGCAGACCGCCAACGCCGCGCCGCCCGAGCAGCAGGCCCAGCTGCAGACCGAGGCGGCCAACGCGAAGGCTACCTCTGACGCGGCCGCGTCGGAGGTGCCTGCCTTCAACCCGACGATCATCGCCGAAATCCCGACCGGCACCGACGTGTTCGTCCCAGGCGGGACGCCGCTGCCGTTCGTGACTTGGACGCCGACTGTCCTCGCGCCGATCGCGGGCAGCCCCACGCCGACGGGCAGCGCGGTCGCGCTCGTGACACCCTCGCCGTCGCCGACCGCGACGGCCGCGCAGGGCTCGCCAACCCCGACGCCGGTCGACGTCGCCGCGCTGGTCTTCACCGTTCAGCCGGGCAACT
Organism: Candidatus Ribeiella danica; assembly: GCA_016717335.1. Taxonomy (GTDB): domain Bacteria; phylum Chloroflexota; class Chloroflexia; order Chloroflexales; family Roseiflexaceae; genus Ribeiella; species Ribeiella danica. Next base: position 1,171,766 of record JADKFS010000001.1, on the reverse strand, counting down.
CGACCGGCGGGGTCGCGCTGAGCCGGCAGCCGCAGCTGCAGGTGCGCGACGCCAGCGGCAGCGTGATCACCAACTTCAATGGAACGGTCACGATCGAGATTAACAACAACCCCGGCGGCGGGCGGCTGAGCGGCTTCACGACAGTCGACGCAGAGAGCGGGATCGTGACCTTTACCAACCTGAGCATCGACAAGCCCGGCAAAGGGTACACGCTGATCGCCTCGGTCGACACGCTGAACAGCGATCCGAGCGACAGCTTCGACATCGCGATCGGCCCGCCCGCCAGCATCGTCGTGGTCGGCGGCACGCCGCAGAGCACCCTGATCGGCACCAACTTCGCGGCGCCGCTCGATGTCCTCGTGCGCGACGCCGGCGGCAACCCGATCGTCGGGCGGGGGGTCACCTTCACGGCGCCAGCCGGCGGCGCAAGCGCGACCTTCCCGAATGGCAGCAAGCCGACCACCGACAGCCGCGGGCGCGCGAGCGTCACCGTGAGGGCGAACACGGCCGTGGGTACGTACAGCGTCAGCGCCAATATCTCGCCCGCGCTCAGCTCGCCGGCCGTCTTCACGCTGACGAACCTGGCCGTGCCGCCCACGTCCACGCCCACGCCCAGCCGGACGCCCACGCCCAGCCGGACGCCCACGCCCAGCCGGACACCCACGCCCAGCCGGACGCCGACGGATACGCCGACGCCGACGGATACGCCGACGAGGACGCCGACGGATACGCCGACGAGGACGCCGACGGATACGCCGACGCCGAGCGATACGCCGACGAGGACGCTCACGCCGCTGGCAACCGATACGCCGACGCCGTGTGGCGGCCAGCCAGCGCCAGCGTTGACAGTTACATCGGGCACAAACTCGGGCTTACACGCGATTTTGGACTGGACCGACACTGCTCCCAACTACGATATCTTCAAATCGACGACGGGGCAACCGGGATCCTACACCCAAATACGCAATAACAGGGCCGGGAACGCCTTCAATGACTTTAATGTGACGGCAGGCAACACATACTGGTACTACGTTATTCCCAACTATGGGTGTGGGCAGGGAGCGACCAGCAATATTGATTCGGTATCCCTATAACCACAATCGATTTTGGAACAACCTGCACATTTTCCAATTTGCTACTCCCACATAGGGGAACCAGGGCGGCGGTGTGATACGGGCGCTGCGCGCCCGCGCCACACCGCAACCAACAACACCCCCGCCCCGGACCGGGGAGGGGGCAGGGGGAGAGGCGGATCAAGGTAGCCAAGCGCAGCCTCTTATTCGGAGCAGATCCATGACAGATCAAGACCTGATCGGCCAGACGATCGGCGGCTACCGCGTCGAGGCCCTGCTGGGCGCGGGCGGGCTGGCCAGGGTCTTCCGCGCGCGCCACGCGGCCACCGGGCGCATGGCGGCGCTCAAGCTGTTCGCGGCCGAGCGCTCGGCCGACCCGGCCTTCCAGGACATGTTCCGCGCGGTCGCCCAGGCCGCCGCGGCGCTGCACCACCCCAACGTCGCCGAGATCTACGACGCCGGCGAGCAGGGCGGGCGCGCGTTCCTGGCCATGGAGCTGCTGCCCGACGGCTCGCTCGGCGATCTGCTGCGCCAGCGCTCGGGCGCCCTGCCGCTCGACCAGGCTGCCGACCTGGCGCGCCAGGCGGCCGAGGGGCTGGCCTACGCCCACGCCCAGGGTGTCGTCCACGGCGATGTCCGCCCGGGAAACCTGCTGCTCGCGCGCGGCTTCGCCGGCTACACGCTCAAGGTCGCCGACTTCGGGCTGGCCCGGCTGGCCGAGATCGGCGCGCAGACCGCCACCGGAGCGCTGCCCGGCTCGCCAGCGCACCTCTCGCCCGAGCAGGTCCAGGGGCTCGATCCCGACGCGCGCAGCGACATCTACTCGCTCGGCGTGGTGCTCTACCAACTCGTCACGGGCGCGCTGCCCTTCCCGGCCGCCACCGCCAGCGAGGCGATCGCCGGCCACCTGCACACCGCGCCCCCATCGCCGCGCCTGCTGCGCGCCGACTGCCCGCCCGAGCTGGAGGCGATCGTGCTGCGCTGCCTGGCCAAGCGGCCCGAGCAGCGCTTCGCCGGCGCCGCCGAGCTGGCCCAGGCGCTCGGCCAGCTGCGGCTCGCCCCGCCCGACGAGACGACGCTCGTGCCCGGCGCGAGCGATGCCACCCAGATCGGCGACGCGGCCGGCGCGAGCGATGCCACCCAGATCGGCGACGCGGCCGGCGCGGCTGACGCCACTCAGATCGGCAACGCGGGCGACATGGGCGACTCGACCCAGATCGGTAGCTCGGCCGGCGGCCAGACGCTGCTGGCGGTGCCGGCGCTCCCCGGCCCTGCCGCCCTCCCGCCGACCGCGCCGGGCCAGAGCACGCCGGCCCTGGGCAGCTCGGTCACGCAGACGATCATGGTTGGCACGCCGCCGCCCGGATTCCCGGCGCTCCCGCCCTCCGCAAGCATCCCGCAGGTCCAGCTGCTCGATCGGCAGGGCCAGGCGCTGCGTCTGCTCGAGCTGAGCGGCGACGGGATCGCGGTGGGCCGGCTGGGCGACAACGACCTGGTGCTGGACGACGAGGCGATCTCGGAGCATCACGCGCAGATCGACTGGAACGGCAGCCGCGTCAGCGTGACCGACCTTGACTCGAAGAACGGCACGCTGCTCGGCGGCGTGCGCCTGCGCCCCCAGATCGCGCAGCCCTGGGAAGGCGGCGCCGCGCTGCAGATCGGCCCGTTCTGGCTGCGGCTGATCTCGGCCGCCGCCACGCCGCCGCCCTCGGTCATAGCCGCCCCAGGAGTCACGCCGCCGCCGCCTGGGATCGGCGTGCCGCTGACGTCGTTCAGCCCTGGCGGAGCGCTGGCCCCGTCCTCGAACACTCCATCGCTCGGCTCTCAGTCGTACGTCTCGACCGCCGGCCCGCCGACCGGCCCAGCCGTCGTGGCGCCGCCGCCCGACATCGCCGTCGCGCCGGCCAGCGTCTCGCGGATCGGCGTCATCCTCGACGAGGAGGCCACGGCGCTCATCCCCGGCCAGACCAGCGTGATCAGGATGACGCTCGCCAACCAGGGCGACCTGGTCGACCACTACACCCTGAGTGCGGTCGGCATCCCGAAGACCTGGCTGCAGGGCGCGCCGCCCGAGTACAAGCTCTTCCCCGGCACGCAGTCGCAGGCCGCGCTGACGGTGCTCGTCCCGCGCGCGCCCGAGAGTCGCGCCGGCACCTACCCGGTGACCGTGCAGGCGCGCTCGCGCAACAACCCGGCCGAGGCCGGCACCGCGCAGGCGCAGTGGACGGTGCAGCCGTTCGTCGCGAACAACCTTGAGCTGAAGCCCAAGCGCGCGACCGGCTGGCGCCGGATCGGCTACACGCTGATCGTCAACAACGGCGGAAACACGCCGACCGGCTACACCCTGAGCGGCGAGGACGACGAGCAGGTGCTCGACTTCCGCTTCCCGCAGGACCGGCTGGTGCTCGATCCGGGCGCGACATCGCGCAGCCGGCTGGTCGTGCAGAGCCCGATCCGCCTATTCGGCAGCTCCCAGCCGCGCGGCTTCACCGTCCAGGCCAAGGCCGACCAGAAAGGCGAAGTGCGCACGGCGACCGGCCAGTTCGTCCACCGCGCGCTGTTCCCGCTCTGGATCATCCCGCTGCTGCTGCTGCTGCTGTTCGCGATCTTCTGGCTGGTCACCCGGCCGCCGACGATCATCAGCTTCACCGTGGACCCGACCGCCCAGGTCGCCGGCGCGCGGGCGGCCGTCAACTGGGAGGTCGACAACGCCCAGCGCGCCGAGCTGGTCTCCCGCTCGCAGCCGCTGCTCAGCGTCAGCGTGACCCCCGGCAGCGGCACGCAGGTCTACAGCGACGGGACCACCGTGCCGCCCGACCTGCACCTGGTCGCGGTCAGCCGCTTCGGCGTCGAGCAGACGGCGGTGCTGCAGGTGCAGATCTACACGGCCACGCCGACGGTCACCCCCACACCGACGCCAACCGCCACGCCCACGCCAACCGCCACGCCGACCGAGACGCCGCTGCCCACGGATACCCCGGCTCCGACACAGCCCAGCACGGGCGGCGGGCAGCTACCCGCGACGGGCGGCCCCAGCCCAACGCCGCAGGGCCGGCTGAGCTGCACGTCGGGCTCGGCGATCGTGATCAGCGGTAGAGGAGCGCCGCCGCTGGAGCCGTTCCTGCTCTACTTCGACGGCCGGCCGGTGAACGGCGACACGACCGAGGCGAACGGGAGCTACCAGATCACCCTGCTCATCCAGTCGGTGCCGCCCGGCCAATACCCGGTGGCGATCCGCCTGCGCGACGACTTCGACCGTGTCCTGGCGCTGTTCAGCTACCGGGCCGGCAGCGACGGCGGGGTCACGCTGACCGACTCGAGCGGGCGGACGGGCGTCCCGCAGATCCTGTGCATTGTTCCGCCCATCGCGCCCGTGCCCACGCCGACAAACGCGGTCATCGTGGCACCATAGCTTCGGGTGATCCCTCTCCCCCTGCCCCCGCCCCCAAAATGGGAGAGGGGGGTATTTCCGGCATCAGGGTGCGGTTGCGTAGCAACCGCACCCTGATGCCAAGAATCTAAAACCCCCGCCTCTGGTAGGGGCGGGGGCAGGGGGTGGGGTCACCAACTAGGATGGCAAATCCTCTCCATAGCGCCAGCGATAGTAGTCGCGCCCGACGTTACCCATCTGGACCCGCCAGCCGCTCGGCGCGTCGGGCATGTACGTCAGCACGCGGCGCTGGAACGCCTGGATCAGCACGTCGTGCTCGGCCCCGCCGACGCGCATGCGTCCCCAGTAGGGCTCGCTGATCGGGTAGCCCAGCGTGAAGACCCAGTCGACCAGCGCGCCGCTGCGGTAGCGGCCGCCCTCGTAGACCTGGCCGCTCGCGTTCAGCTCGTTCCAGAACACCGCCGGGATGTTGTGGCCGGTCTCCCTGACGAAGCTGACCAGGCGGGTCTCGTCGCGCGGTGTTCCCGCGTAGGCCGCGACCAGCCCATCGCGGTTGATCGACTCGGTCACCAGCTGGCCGCTGCGGTCGCCGGGGTAGCGATCGGTCACGCCGGCAAAGCTCGCGTAGGTCGGCGCGCTCAGGTCGTCCGGGTCGCCGGCGATCGGCCGGTCGAGCGGGTCGAGCTGGCTATACTCGCCGTCGCCGGTCTGCATGCGCCCGCTGGTCAGCTCGACCACCAGCAGCCCCGAGGTGACGAACCAGCGGCTGCCGCGGTCGCCGCGCGGGTTGTTGATCTCCATGCGGCCCTTGTCGAAGTACTGGACCTGGCGCTGCCCGCCAGCCGCCTGGGCGTAGCGCTCGGTGCGCACGGTCCGCGGCTGCGGCCCCCACAGCCAGCCGCGCGCCACGCGCTGCTGCGCGACCGGCTGGTCGTTGCGCTGCCACACCCGCGCGAACGCCAGGTCGGCGAAGCCGGGCGGCACGCTCGCGCCCAGGAATAGGCTGTCGTTCGAGTTCGGGGGCGGCGCGCTGGGGGCGGCCGGGCTAAACGCCGGCAAGCTGGCCGCGAACGTCTCGGTTGAGTTCGTGGTGCCCGACCCGGCCGGCACCCCACACTTATCGGCGGGCTCGCAGACCGCCAGCTTCAGATCGTACTGGATGAACTGGTTGCCGATGTCGCCGATATTCTTGACCTGGACGTAGTAGAATCCGTCGACGGTCGGCGCGAACAGGATGCGCGAGTCGAGCGGGTTGCCGCCCCCGTCTGCGTCGTTATTGTTCGAGCCTAGCAGCGTCACGCCGTCGCGGCCGAACAGGTACATAATCGTGTCGGCGCCCGGCTCGGGGCTCTTGCCCGGCGGCGGTGGGGGCGCAGGAGGGTTGCTCGGCGGAGGAAGGGGTGGATCGGGAGGATTGTAGTCCTTGGTCGACGTCGTGATCGCGTAGACATAGCCCTTCAGGCCGAAGAACTTGATCCAGTCGGCGTCGCCGACCGGGCACAGCAGGCGGCCCTTCTGGGTCTCGTTCGAAATGATCAGGTTGGCGAGCTCGGGCAGGCCGTCCTGCTCGTAGACGTCGTTGCAGACCGACGGGTTGGGCGGGATGCGTCCCGACACGGTGCCGTAGCTCTGGCCGCGCACGACGAACTTGTAGCCGGCGTTGCCGCCCAGCCCGAGCGTGTCGTGTATGCGGACGTAGTAGAATCCGCTGTACGGGGCGTAGAAGGTCTGGATCAGCGGTATGGTGTTGGTCAGTTTGGCCGTGCTCGGGTTATCGTCGCTGCCGTCGATGAAGCGGCCCTGGTCGTCGAACAGCTCGATCGCCAGGTCGAGGCCGCTGTCCATCGAGGTGACTTCCAGGCGATAGACCTTGTTCGCGACTCCGCCGAACTTGAACCAGTCCTCGTCGCCGCCCGTGCAGATGCCGTGTGTCTCCTCGCGATCGACCAGGATCAGGCTGGCGCTGTCAAGATCGCCGCCGGGGTCCTTGACCTCCGGGCAGGCCGGCGGCCCACCGCCGCCCGTTCCGTCGGCGTTGGTCACTTTCACGAGAAATGGCGCGTCGGCCTGCTCGGTGTCGCCCGGAGGGTTGCCGTCTTGCTTGGCCGCGCTCAGCGTCAGATTATACGTGCCGGTCAGCGTGTCGGCCGGAATCGTAATCAGCACGGCAATTTTAAGCTTGTTGCTCGATCCCGGCTGAACCGTCACCGTGCTCGACGGCGAGATCGTCCGCCGCCACCCGCTTGGGCGGACGGACGTATAGATCACGTAGGTGTGCGCCACCGCGCCGTTGTTTTGCAGCTCGAAGTTGGCTGTGCCAATCAGCTCGCCCTGCCTGATCGTAACCGGCTTGGTGCTATCGGTCCACGAGAGCGTGAAATCCGTCGCGGGGATCGTATCGGCGTGCTGTGTCAGCGCTGCGGCCGGGCGCGCGGGTGGCATGAGGGCGACGAAGAGCGCGACACAAAGCACGGCGATCATCTGCGCAGGGGCAGGTACGGCAGGTACGCGTAGTCGTCTCACGGGCGCACAGCCTTCGTATATAATGATGATAACTGGGGTGACTCGATTATAACATAGCAGTAGGGCGTGTCAAGCTGTGATATCGAGATTCCGGGGTTAAGGCATGGTTCAATCGAGCTTGACAGTTCATCGCCCTCAAGGCGCAGGGGCGCGATCGATCGCGCCCGTACAGTGTCAAGGCGATATCCCTAGAGGGGTGCCGGGGCGGCTTCGCCACCTCCACACCTCCCCGGCTGTCTAGCGGATCGCTGCCAAGCGAAACATTGTCTACGTAAGCGGTGCTGGTTGGGGGGAATTGTTGTTTATGGCTCGGTGATACGCTCGACGAAAAACCTGTCCGCGAAAGGGAAGGTCGATCCTCGAAGGTACTCATGCGCGAGACATCAAAACCACCAAAACCGTCAGGCCGGGCGATCGAGCCCGGCGCCACATCGCTGGCCTGCGACAGCGCGACCAGCCGCGTAGCTCCTGACTCAGCGCTGTCACGCCGCCTATCGGGGTGGCCGGCCTTGGCCCTGGCGATCGGGCTGGGCGCGGGCGTGCAGACCTGGGCGGCGCTGCACTGGGCCGCCAACCTCGACGGCGACGAGGCGATCTTCGGGCTGATCGCGCGCCACATGCTCGCGGGCCGCTTCTCGGCCTACGTGTACGGCCAGGGCTACCTCGGCACGCTCGAGCCCGCGCTGGCGGCCGGGCTGATGTCGATCTTCGGCGACGATATCTTCGTCATCCGGCTCAGCTCGGTGCTGCTGTTCGCCCTCTTTCTCGCGCTGCTCGCCGCGCTGGCCGGCCGGACCTGGGGCGGCCGGGTCGCGCTGCTGAGCCTGCTGTTCCTGGCGCTGCCCGGCCAGAACATCCTGCACTGGACCTACCGGCCGATCACCGACTTTGGCCCGATGGCCTGCTGCGGGATCGGCATGCTGCTGCTGGCGCGGGCCGATCTGCCGCCCGGGCGTCGGCGCTACGGCCGACTCGCCGCGATCGGCGCGCTGGCCGGCATCGGCCTGTGGTCGCAGCCGCTGACCGGGATCTACGTCGCGGCGCTCGGGCTGGCCTGGCTGCTCGGCACGCCCGAGTGGCGCCTGCTGCACCGCCGCCTCGCGCTGTTCTGCCGCCGCGTGGTCGGGATCTCCGCGCGCGAGCTGCTGCCGGTGATCGTGCTCGGCCTGCTCGGGCTGGCCGTGCTGGTGCTGTTCACCGGCGCGTGCGAGCCGGCGATCTCATTCCGGCGCCCGCGCGACGTCAGCCGGCTGCTGCTGCTGGCCGTCGGCGCGAGCATCCCCGCGCTGCTGCTGCTCGCCAGCCGGCGCCGGCGCGAGCTGCTGATCGGCGCGGCCAGCCTGTCGGCCGGCTTCCTGGCCGGCGACGCGCCGCAGTGGGCGGCCTGGCTGCTCGGCGGCGTCGCGCCGTCCCCGGCCATCCTGCCGGCCTGCCCGACCGACTCGTTCGTCCGCCTGCGGATGAGCCTGCGCGACATCTACCCGCTGGTCGCGGGCCTGCCGCCGCTCCCGCAGATCGGCGCCGTGCCGCTGGCGCAGCGGCTGCCCTGGCTGGCCGCGCTCGCGCTCGTGCTGGCGGCCCTGGCGGCGTTCGCGTGGGCCAGCCGCCGCACGCTCTGGTCAACCTTCACGCTGGCGCCGCTCCAGCGCGAAGAGCAGCCGGCGGCGGCCCTGGCCCTGTTGCTGGGCGGGCCGGCGGTCATGATCCTGCTTGGCGGCAATACCCTCGACTGGACCGCCGTACGCTACCTGCTGATCAGCTGGCAGGCCGCGGCGATCGTCCTGGCGCTGGGGGTGGCCCGGCTCGCCGCGCGCCAGCGCGCGCTCGCGGCGCTGGCCGTGGCCTTCTGGGCCTTGCAAGTCGGCCTGGGCAACCTCGGCGCGGCCGGCCGGTCCTGGGCCGACGTAAGGCCCTATGCGCAGCCGTCGGTCGCGGCGCTCCAGCAGTTCCTGGCCGAGCGCCAGGTGGCGGGCGGCTACGCCGACTACTGGACCACCTACTCGCTCAGCCTGGCGACTGGCGAGCGCATGCTGCTGGCGCCCTACAACGGCGGCGACCGCTACCCCGCCTACACGCGCGCGGTCGACCTGCTGCCCGTCCGGGCCTACCTGCTGCGGCCCGGGCTTGTCCCGGCCGGCCGCGCGACCGCCGCCGATCTAGCGCGCACGCTCGGCGACCGCGACGTGATGGGCGGCACCGGCCCGGCCTTCCCGCGCTTCCAGGGCCTGCTGCGGCACGCGTCCGTGCTGGAGCGGCGGACCGTGGCAAGCTGGGATGTGTGGATCGTGAGGAGTATCCAGTAGCCAGAGGTCGGAAGTCAGAAAATACTCTGCCTACTGCCTACTGCCTACTGCCTACTGATTGCTATGTTCGGAAACCTGACCTACATCATCTGGCTCGCGCTGTTTATCGGCCTGCCGCTGCTGGTGCTGCTGGCGGCGGCGCGGCGCGCGCTGGCCCGGCGCTGGCGGGCGCTGGCCTGGGTGCTCGCCGGCGCGCTGGCGGGCGGCTGGGTCTGGGACGTGCTGGCGGTGCGGCTCGGCGCGTGGTACTACGACCCGGCCAACATCCTGAACATCTGGCTCGGCGGGCTGCCGCTCGAAGAGTGGCTCTGGATCGCCGGCGTCACCCTCTTGTTTGGGTGTATCACTGTTATTGTTGCCGACGGCAGTTCTTAGTTTTGAGTTCTAAGTTTTGAGTTATCGCCCTCGACTCAAAACTCAGAACTCAAAACTCAAAATTTGAACATGGGCCATCTCTCACATCTGACAATGCTGCTGGTCGCCGGCGTGCTGTTTCACGCCATCCTCTGGGCGCGCAATGCCGCGTTCCTGTGGTCGCGCCGCCGCGTGATCCTCAGGGTCGTCGGCCTGGCCGAGCTGTGGATGCTGCTCACCGACCCGATCGGCGGCGCCTGGGGCGCCTGGTTCTTCGACCCCGGCAAGATCCTGGGCCTGTGGCTGCTCGGCGTGATGCCGGTCGAGGACCTGCTCGGCATCGCCGTCGTCAGCAGCGCCGCCGCGTGCGCCGTGCTGGTGTTCGGCTATAGCCCGCGGCGGTGGATCTAGCGCAGGCGATACGCGTCGGGGCTAGGGACTAGGGCGCAGATCACCGATCCCAAGCCCCAAGCCCCAAGCCCCAAGCCCCAAGTCACTCGCTGGCCCGCTCACCCGATCGCATGACGCTCCTCGGTATGCTATAATCAGCGTGCTATCGCACAGAAGTGCTGAGGAAGCCCCCCCAATGAGCGACGGCAACGATCGAATCGTCAACCCCAAATCCGGCGAGGACGACCAGCAGGTCGAGAAGAGCCTGCGCCCGAAGCGCCTGGCCGAGTTCATCGGCCAGGAGAAGGTGGTCGACCAGCTCAAGATCTCGATCGCCGCCGCGCAGAGCCGCAAGGAGCCGCTCGACCACATCCTGCTCTACGGCCCGCCCGGCCTCGGCAAGACCACGCTGGCCGGCGTGCTGGCGAACGAGATGGGCGTCAACTTCAAGCTGACCTCGGGGCCGGCGATCGAGCGGCCGGGCGACCTCGCCGCGGTGCTGACCAACATGCAGGCCGGCGACGTGCTGTTCATCGACGAGATCCACCGGCTCAACCGCGCGATCGAGGAGGTGCTCTACCCGGCGATGGAGGACTTCGCGCTCGATCTGATCGTCGGCAAGGGGCCCAGCGCGCGCAACCTGCGGCTCAAGCTGCCGCGCTTCACGGTGATCGGCGCCACCACCCGGCTGGCGCTGCTGACCTCGCCGCTTCGCGACCGCTTCGGGCTGGTGCCGCGCATGGAGTTCTACTCGATCGAGGCGCTGAACGACATCGTCATTCGCTCGTCGCGCATTCTGAACGTCGAGACCACGCCGGAGGGCGCCCACGAGATCGCGCGCCGCGCGCGCGGCACCCCGCGGATCGTCAACCGGCTGCTGCGGCGCGTGCGCGACTACGCCCAGGTGATCGCCGGCGGCGTGATCACCCTGGATGTCGCGCGCGAGGCCCTGGCGCAGCTCGAGATCGACGAGCTCGGCCTCGACGAGAACGACCGGCGGCTGCTGCGCGCGATCATCGAGCTGTTCAACGGCGGCCCGGTCGGCCTCTCCACGCTGGCGGCCGCGCTGGCCGAGGAGGTCGACGCGATCGAGGACGTCTACGAGCCGTTCCTGCTGCAGCTCGGCTTCCTGCAGCGCACTCCCCGCGGCCGCGTGGCCACCCGCCGCGCCTACGAGCACCTCGCCATCCCCTACATCGAGCGGCTCGCGCCCGACGGCGGGCCGGAGCAGGCCCGCCTCTGGTAGAGTGGGCTGCGCCCCTGGACCCCAAAATAACCCTGTCTCTGTTGCGATGCTTGGCGCGCATGCCCAGCTAAATCCAGGCGCGGCGAGATGAAACTCGCCCCGCAAGCATGGTGATAGGCATGCGCCACAAGCAATGCAATTGGTACTGTATCATTTGCCGGAGGGCGGCCGGGGGGCGCAGCGCCCCGGAGAAACCCCCTCCGCATCATTTCGATCCTACCTCGTATATACTTCTACATTGACGAACCGCGTCGAGCCGCATACACTGTAGCCTGACATACCAGCACTACAACAACGACTCGATCGATCCTCAGGGATATTTGAGAGAAAACCTACCCCGGCCAGAGGGTGGGGTGCGGGGCGGCGAAGCCGCCCCGCACCCCACCGCATGCTGATGAAGCGACCAGAGGAGCTATGAAGCTATCACCCGAAAAGGTCGAGCAGCTGTCCAGCGCGCTGCTCGAGCAGCTCGCCGAGACCGACGGCGTCCTGTTCAAGGGCGACGACAGCCAGCTGCGGCTGGCGATGCAGCAGATCATCAGCGACGAGCTGATGGTCGAGGAGCAGCTCGACGCTGAGATCCATAAGATGCTGCAGGCCTTCAAGTATGAGATCACCATGGGCCGCATGAGCTACGACGACCTGTTCAAGAAGACCAAGCAGCGCCTGGTCCGCGATCGCCAGCTGGTGCTGTAGGGGGTATATCGCCGCACCACTACGCCAGTCAAGAGCTCGCACATCCCCGCAGGCTGAACGTGAGACAAGACCAGCACAAAACCAGGGCCGATCTGATCGCGGAGCTCGAGCGGCTCCGCGATCGCGTGGCGCAGCTGGAAGACGCGCGCCAGGCCAATCCGCCGACCGCCGATCGGTGGCTCGCCCAGGAGCTCATCCTCGGCAGCGTCGACGACGTGGTGATCGCCACCGACGCCGAGCTGTCCATCCGCCTCTGGAACCGGGCGGCCGAGGCGATCTACGGCTGGGGCGCCGACCAGGCGATCGGCCAGCGCCTGACCGCGATCGTCACGCCGCACGACCCTTCCGACCAGAGCGGGCAGGCCGCGATCGAGCAGCTGCGGCGGGAGGGCTTCTGGCGCGGCAAGGCGGTGCACCGCACCCGCACAGGCTGCCCGATCACAGTCGACTCTTCGGCCCACGCGATCGCCGGCGCAGACGGCGCGCGGCTCGGGTACGTCGTCATCAGCCGCGATATCACCGAGCGCGCGACAGTCGAGCAGGAGCTGCGCGTCTCGGAGGCGCGCTACCGGCTGCTGTTCGAGAACAACCCGATGCCGATGTGGATCTACGACACCGAGACCCTGGCGTTCCTGGCGGTCAACGGCGCCGCGATCGAGCACTACGGCTACTCGCACGGCGAGTTCCTGCAGATGAAGATCTTGGATATCCGGCCGACCGAGCAGGTGTCGCTGCTGACAGTGCACCTCGCCAGGCCGCCCGCGCGCAAGCGGACGATCTCTGCCGGCTGGCAGCACCGCAAGAAAGACGGCACGCTGATCGACGTGGACGTGATCTCGTACCAGCTGATCTTCGACGATCGCCCCGCCAAGCTGGTTCTGATCAACGACGTGACCGATCGCAGGCGCGCCGAGCAGGCGCTCGAGGGCCAGCGCTACTTCTTCGAGCTGCTCGCCACCGGCGTGCCGCTCGACGTGGTGATCGAGGTGCTGGTCAGAAAGGTCGAGACTCAGATCGGCGGCGGGCTCTGCTCGGTGCTGCTGCTCGACGATACCGGCCGATACGTGTATCACTGCTCGGCCCCTTCGCTGCCTCAGAGCTACATCACGGCGATCAATGGGACCGAGATCGGCCCCATGGTCGGCTCCTGCGGCGCGGCCGCCTTCCTGGGCGAGACGATCGTCACCGAAGATATCGCCGCCGACCCGCGCTGGGTCAACTACAGCGATCTGGCGCTACGGCACGGCCTGCGGGCCTGCTGGTCGGTGCCCTTCCGCGATAGCCACGGGCGCATCCTCGGCACCTTCGCGATCTACTATCAGCAGCCGCGCGTGCCGTCGGACGAGGAGCTCGACGAGATCAAGACCGCGGCGTACCTGGCGTCGGTGGCCGTCGAGCGCAAGCGCGCCGATGAGGCGCTCAGCTCCAGCGAGCAGCGCTACCGCGGCCTGGCCGAGTCGCTGCCACTGGTGCTCTGGACGGCCCGGCCGGGCGGCCGGATCGACTACTGCAACCGGCGCTGGTACGACTACACCGGCCTGAGCTTCGACCAGATCCGCGACGATGGCTGGCCCGCGGCGCTGCACCCCGACGACCGGGCGCCCTACCTCGCGCGCTGGGCCGCGGCGCTGCAGCGCGGCGAGCCCTACGATGTCGAGTATCGCCTGCGGCGCGCCGACGGCGCCTACCGCTGGCACCTGGGCCGCACGGTGCCCGTGCGCGACGACCATGGCCAGGTGATGTTCTGGGTCGGCACGGCCACCGATATCGACGACCAGAAGCGGGCCGAGGACGAGATCCGCCGGCTCAACGAGCGGCTGGAGCTGCGCGTGGCCGAGCGCACCGCCCAGCTCGCATCCGCCAACCACGAGCTGGAGGCCTTCAGCTACTCGGTCTCGCACGACCTGCGCGCGCCGCTGCGCCATATCGACGGCTTCGCGCGGCTGCTGGGCCAGCGCGAGAGCGGCCGGCTCGACGAGACCTCCGCGCGCTACCTGCGGATCATTGGCGAATCGGCCCGCAAGATGGGGCAGCTGATCGACGACCTGCTCTCCTTCTCGCGCATGAGCCGCACCGAGATGCAGACCCTGCCGGTGAATCTCAGCCAGATCGTCGAAGATGTGCGCCAGGAGCTGGAGCCGGCGCTCGAGCAGCGCAGCATATCCTGGACGATCGGCGCGCTGCCGGTTGTGCGCGGCGACCCGGCGATGCTGCGGCTGGTGTTCGTCAACCTGCTCTCGAACGCCGTCAAGTACACCGCCCCGCGCGCGCACGGGCAGATCGCGGTCAGCGCGTCCGATGCCGCTGACGGCGAATGCGTGATGACGATCGCCGATAACGGCGTCGGGTTCGACATGCAGTACGTGCACAAGCTCTTCGGCGTCTTCCAGCGGCTGCACCGCGATGAGGAGTTCGAAGGCACCGGCATCGGCCTGGCAACCGTGCGCAGGATCATCAATCGCCACGGTGGGCGGGTGTGGGCCGAGGGCCGGCTGGACCAGGGCGCCGCCTTTCACTTCACGCTCACACGGCACGGGCAGGAGTAAGAATGCTGATGAAAAAGATTCTGCTGGCCGAGGATAACCCGTTTGATCTTGAGCTGGCGCTGGCCGGGCTGGCAGAGTATCGGCTGACCAACGAGGTCGTCGTCGCGCGCGACGGGGCCGAGGCGCTGGACTACCTGAAATGCCGCGGGCGGTTCGCCGATCGGATGCCCGGCAGCCCGATGGTGGTTCTGCTCGACCTCAAGATGCCGAAAGTCGATGGGCTGGAGGTGCTGCGCCGCATCAGGAGCGACCCCGAGCTGAAGCTCATCCCGATCGTGATTCTCACCTCCTCGCGCGAAGAGCAAGATGTGATCGAAAGCTATAACCTTGGCGTCAACGCCTATGTCGTAAAGCCCGTCGCGTTCGATAAGTTCGTCGAGGTCGTCAAGCAGATCGGGCTGTTCTGGGTGCTGACGAACGAGGTCCCGACGCGCTACTTGCCACACTAGTGGGCCATTTGATATGCGCATCGCTCTTGTCGGTGGCAAGTGATACGTCTGGGCTTCACGTTTCACGTTTCACGTTTCACGCGAATGGCAACATTCAAAACAAGCGACCCACTATAGCTGTGATCAAAAGCATTGAGCCACTACGCAAGAACGAGATGCCGTTGTGATGCGATCCGTCTTACTGCCGACTGGCTCCTGCCGACTGCCCACTGCTATAGACGTCTCAACGGAGGGTGTATGCCGGCGGAGCTGCGGATTCTCGTCCTAGAAGATGACATGTACGACGCCGAGCTGGCAATCGTGACGCTTGAGCTGGCGGGCTACACCTGCCTGTGGGATCACGCGGCGACGCGCGAGCAGTTTCTCGATCTGCTCGCGCGCCAGTGCTACGACCTGGTGCTGTCCGACTACAGCCTGCCCTCCTTCGACGGCCTCAGCGCGGTGCGACTGCTGCGCGCGCGCGACTCCGACGTGCCGTTCATCCTGGTCTCGGGCACGCTCGGCGAAGAGACGGCGATCGAGAGCCTGAAGGCCGGCGCAACCGACTATGTGATCAAGTCGCACCTCGAGCGGCTGGTGCCCGTCGTCGGTCGGGCGCTGCGCGAGCACGACGAGCTGCGCCAGCGCCGGCAGGCCGAGGCCGCGCTGCGGCGCACCGAGGCGCGCTACCGCGACCTCTTCGAGAACGCCAACGACATGATCTACACCCACGACCTGGAGGGCTACTTCACCTCGGTCAACAGCATGGGCCTGCGGCTGACCGGCTACACCCGCGACGAGCTGCTGTCGATGAACATCGAGCAGCTGTTCGCCCCGGAGTACCTGCAGCTGCGCGCCGAGGCGGCGCAGAAGCACCAGCTAGAGGAAACGCTGGTGAGCGCCGAGGAGATCGAGGTGATCCGCAAAGATGCGACGCGCGTCTGGGTCGAGGTCAGCTCGCGGCTGATCTACGAGGATGGCCGGCCGGTCGGCCTGCAGGGCATCGCGCGCGATATCAGCGAGCGCCGCCGCGCCGAGGAAGAGCGCCGGCAGCTCGAGGACCAGCTGCTGCAGGCCCAGAAGATGGAGTCGATCGGCACGCTGGCCGGCGGCGTCGCGCACGATTTCAACAATATGCTCACGGCGATCATCGGCAATATCCAGCTCGTGCTCGAAGACGTCCTGCCGGACTCGCCCGACTACCCGCTGCTGACCGAGATCGAAAAGGCCGCCATGCGCGCCACCGCGCTGACCCGCCAGCTGCTGACGTTCAGCCGCCGCCAGCCGATCGAGCGGCGCACGGTCGACCTGAACGGCACGATCACCGAGGTCTCGCAGATGCTGCGCCGGATCATCGGCGAGGATGTGGAGATCGCCATCCGCCAGGCCCCCGGCATGGCGCCGATCCTGGCCGACCCGGCGCAGGTCCAGCAGGTGGTGATGAACCTGGCGGTGAACGCCCGCGACGCAATGCCGGAGGGCGGCCGGCTGCTGATCGCGACCGGCGTGGTCGACCTCGACGAGGCCGCCTGCCGCAACTACGCCTGGGCCCGCCCGGGCCGCTACGTCCAGATCGTGGTCAGCGACACCGGCGTCGGCATGGACGTCGAGACGCAGCAGCGCATCTTCGAGCCGTTCTTCACCACCAAGGAGCGCGGCCGCGGCACCGGCCTGGGGCTTTCGGTGGTGTACGGGATCATCAAGCAGCACGAGGGCTTTATCCAGGTCGCTAGCGAGCCGGGGCACGGCACGACCTTCACGATCTTCCTGCCGGCGCCAAGCTTCGTCTCGGATGCGGTCGCGCCCGAGCTGTCGCACATGGTGCGCGGCGGCCACGAGACCATCCTGGTCGCCGAGGACGAGTCATCGCTGCGCTACCTGGCGGCCACCGTGCTGGAGCGGCTCGGCTACACCGTGCTGCTGGCCGAAGATGGCAAGGTCGCGCTCGATATGTTCGAGTCCGACCCGGCGCGGATCGACCTGGTCGTGCTCGACCTGGTGATGCCGCGATTCGGCGGCCGGGATGCGCTCGCGCGCATGCGCGCGATCCGCCCGGAGCTGCGCGCGCTCTTCGTGACCGGCTACGACGACAGCGACGAACACGCCCGCAGCGCCAGCGTCGCTATCCCCGGCACAACCCTGCTCCACAAGCCGTATCGCGTCGACATGCTCGGGCTGCGGGTGCGCGAGCTGCTCGACCACAGAGCCGTTTGAACGTTCCAACGTTCTAAAGCTGTGAGCAAAAGCGTTGAGCCACTACGCACGAACGAGATGCCGCTGTGATGCGATCCGCCTTACTGCCGACTGGCTCCTGCCGACTGCCCACTGCTGTAATGTTCCAACGAGCCGGCCTCCTTGGGAACCGCCCTGCCGCGCCGCATCAGCATGATCAGCAGGTGATCGCGCCAGAATAGCATCCAGCGCACCGCAAAGTAGATCATCCGGTACAGCCGGCCGCGCCGCACGAAGTCGTAGTCCACCAGCACGACCCGCCGGTCGGGTGCGGCGGTCAGCATCAGGTTGTGCGAGCGTAGCAGGTTGCGCTCGACCATGAAGCTCCACAGCCGCCAGGGTAGCATCGTCAGCGTGTTCAGGCGAGCCCGCTCAGTCGTGCTCGCGCTGGTCCGCCCATACAGGTCGGGCATGCTGCCGGTCTGCCGGTAGAAGCTGAGCGAGCGCCGGATGATCTCGCGCAGCTGCGCCGCGACGCTGGCGCGCTCGTCGTCGCTCAGCGCGCGGTAGCGCACGTCGAACAGCGGGCGCGCGCCCCCCAGGAACGGCTGGAGCGCCAGCACCTGCACCCGCCCGGCGCTGTCGCGGGCGACGACGTAGTAGGAGGGGATGCTGTGCTCGTGGCCGAGACAGTCGGCGAACTGCTCGGCGGCGGCGCGCATGCTCCGGGCCTGCGCCAGCGCCTCCTCGGCTGCGCCGCCCAGGTCGCCCTTGAGCTTGACGACGTAGCGGCTATCGTCGGTTCGATAGACCTCGGTCTCGTTGCCGCCCCCGATCCGCTCCAGCTCCAGATCGCGGTCGAGCGGGGCAAACACCTCGTCGGCAAAGGTTGCCATGGCTAGCCCTCTCGTAGCTCCTACAGCGGCCGCTGTGGCTGGCGTGCGCACGTACTGCTGGCCGTGTATGTCCCGTCACAGTGAGAGAGACGAAGATCCGCGCGCCGCGGTTGCGCGCTGCGACAGGCGCTCGTACAGCTCCTCGTGGCGCGCGGCGATCTCGTCCCACGAGAACTGCGCCGCCACAGCGCGGCCGCCCGACGCGAGCCGAGCGCGCAGCGCCGCGTCGCCGGCCAGCCGCTCGATCGCGCCGGCCAGCGCCTGCTCGTCGCCAGGAGCCACCAGCAGCGCGCTCTCGCCGTCGACCACTGGACGCGGGGCCAGGGACCGAGGATCGACAAATCCAGCAGCTTGTCCTTGGTCCTTGGTCTTTGGGCTCTGGCCTTCGGCCGGCGGCGTCGTCACCGTCGGCAGCCCGTGCGCGAGCGCCGCCAGCAGGCTGCCGCGCCGAAACGACGCGCCGTCGGCGAAGGGCAGCGCGGCAAGGTCGGCGGCCAGCAGGTGGGCCGAGACCTCCGGTGCGGGGCAGTGGCCGGTCGTGATCAGGCGCGGCCCAAGCCCCAGCGCCGCGGCACGGCGTTCGATCTCGGCGGCGTAGGCGCGGTCCTCGGGCGCGGTCGCCGCCCCGCCGACGATCAGCAGCCGGAAGGTAGCCGGCAGGCGCGCCAGCGCCCCAAGCAGCACGTCCAGCCCCTTCGTGCGCGAGATCAGCCCGAAGTAGGCCACCAGCGTCTCGCCTGCGGCGACGCCCAGCCTGGCGCGCCAGGCCGCCCGGTCGTAGCCCTCCTGCGGGGCCACATCGATGTTGCTGCCGATCGGTATAAGGCTTGGGGCTTGGGGCCTGGGGCCTGGCTGGCCGGTTCGCGTTCGCAGATCAGCAGCCCCAGATTCCATGTGCCGAATCTCGGCCACCTGGGCAAAATCAGCCTCGTTCGTCACGACCAGCGCGTCGGCGTCGCGCAGCAGCCGCCACGTGACCCAGTCGCGCAGCGGGCCGGCCTTGGGAAACAGGTACGGCAGCAGCAGGTCGTGGGCGGTCACGGCGACGGCGGGCCGCGCCGGCAGCCGCTTCAGCCGCCAAGGCAGCAGGTTGATCGCCGGGCGCATGCCGTAGGCGCCGGTCTGGTACTGGATGTGCAGCACGTCCGGCCGCGTCTGCGCCAGGGCCGCAATCACGGCGCGCCAGCTGCGCCAGCCCCAGTTCGATCGCAAATCGCCGCTAGTAGACTGTCGATGGATGGTCGACCTGCCTAAATCTACAATCTGCAATCTACAATCTACAATGGTGTAGACGAGCACGCCGTGCCCGCGCGCGACGAGCGCCTCGGCGAGGTGGCGCGTGTAGTCGCCGACGCCGCCGGGCTGTGGTGGGTACTCGCCGGTGAGGAGCGCGACGCGCATGTCAGAACTTGCGGTCGAGCAGTCGCTCGGCGATCGCGCGCAGCTCCGCCAGCGCCGCCGTACCGCTCCCGGCCACGTCGAGCGCGTCGAGCGCCTGGCGGTGGTAGCGCGCCGCGATCGACTCGGTGTAGCCGCGCGCGCCGGCCGAATCCAGGATCGCGAGCGCCTGGCGCACCTCGTCGTCGCCGATCTCGGTCTGCCGGTAGATCGCCGCCAGCGCGTCGCGTCGCTCGGCCACGCGCAGCCCGTAGATGACCGGCAGGCTGAGCTTGCGGCGGTACAGGTCGGCGGCCAGCGGTTTGCCGGTCAGCGCCGGGTCGCCCCAGATCCCGAGCACGTCGTCCTGGATCTGGAAGGCCAGCCCGAGGCTGCGGCCGAACTCGAACAGCGCCTCGGCCGTGGCCGGCGCGGCCCCGCCGACGATCGCCCCCAGCCCGGCCGCCGCGGCGGTGAGCGCCGCGGTCTTGCGGCCGATCATCGCCAGGTAGTCGTCCTCGCCGATCGCCAGGTCGCCCTCAAAGCTGAGGTCCAGAAATTGCCCCTCACAGATCGTCAGGATGGTCTGGTCGAAGCGGCACAAGACATCCAGCACTACCTCGGGCGGCACGCCGGCCTGCGCCAGGCGGTGCAGCGACAGGTGCGCGACCGTGAACATGCCGTCGCCGGTGTTGATCCCCTGCGCCAGCCCCCACAGCCGCCAGACGGTCGGCCGGCCGCGGCGCGTGTCGCTGTTGTCCTCGATGTCGTCGTGGATAAGCGAGAAGTCGTGCACCAGCTGGATGCCGGCGGCCAGCGGGAGCGCCTGCAGCGCATCGCCGCCGACGGCGCGGCAGGCCAGCAAGGTCAGCTGCGGGCGCAGCAGCTTGCCGGGGTCGACGCTCGCCGGCGCGAGGCGATCGTCGTACCAGCCGAGCTGGTACTGCTGCATCGCATAGAAGGCCGCAACGCGCGCCTCGGCAGCCGGAAACGCCGCGCGCATGGCCTCCTGGATGGATGTGCGAATGTCTGTCTTCACAATCGTTGATCTCACCAGCACTACCTGAGTAGCGGCTCGCCACACCAATTGCGGCGGTTCGGGTTTCAGAGCGGGCCGCGTGCCTTCCTGTGAAACTCCGCCTCTCAGTCGCCATATTCTTGTCGTCGGCCAGTAGTATGACAGCCCGTTGTAATCTTCCAGTAATCTTATGTAACCCGCTAGTAATCCAAAACTATTGTGGCTAGGGTGGCTAACTAGTACACTTCATACGCGGACCGCAATAATCGCCACCACACCTCAGCCAGACGACTAACGTGACATTCGGTGACACGACCGGCGAGTATGATCGTTGCCCAGTTGAAATCGAAGGTGAGACAGGATCGGCGGACACGCCATTCTGAAAGGAGCTCTACCCCATGCCGCTCAACATGCGCTTCCGCTTCAGCCCCACAAAGGACGGCCTGGTCAAAGTGCTGGGTCCGCTCGAGACTGAGATTATGCAGATTATCTGGCAGGACGAGCGAAGCACCGTCAAGAAAGTGCACCGCAAGCTCTCGCAGCAGCGCGACATCGCCTACACGACCGTGATGACGACGATGAGCCGGCTGGCCGAGAAGGGCGTGCTCAACCGCCACCGCGAGGGCCTGGCCTACGTCTACACCCCGGCGATCACCGAGGACGACTTCGTGACGATGGTGGTTCAGCAGGTGCTCGACGGCCTGCTGGACGACTACAGCGAGACCGCGGTCGACTATATGGTCGACTACCTGGCCCGCCGCAACCCGAGCGAGCTGCGCCGGCTCCAGAAGACGCTGCAGGCTCGCGTCGCCGCCTGAAGAGAGCCGGGTGAAGAGTGACAAGGTGACACGCTTAGCTTGAACAGCTCACCTTGTCACCCGCTCACCTTGTCACCATATCACAGGCTGCCCCACAGGTCATACTCAAGCGCCTGCGTCACCCGCACGCTCACGAAGCTGCCGACCGGCGCGCTTCCCCACGCGAACACCTGCCCATCAATCTCCGGCGCGTCGCGGAACGAGCGCCCGACCACCAGCGGCCGGTGATCCTCGGACTCGCCCTGGCCCTCGACCAGCATCCGAATCGTCCGCCCCTCCCAGCGCCGGTTGCGCGCGAGCGAGACGCCCTGCTGCAGCTGCATGACCTCGTGCCAGCGCCGCTCGGTCACGCGCTCGCGCACCTGGCCGGGCAGGCTGGCCGCCGGCGTTCCGGGCTCCTGCGAGTAGCGGAACACGCCGACCCGGTCGAGCTCGACCTCCGACAAGAAGGCCAGCAGCGCGTCGAACTCCGCGCGGGTTTCGCCAGGGTAGCCGACGATAAAGGTCGAGCGCAGCGCGATATCCGGCATTGCCGCGCGCAGGTCGCGGATGATCGCGCGGGTGCGATCGGCGTCCGG
Source organism: Candidatus Ribeiella danica (assembly GCA_016717335.1). Lineage (GTDB taxonomy): Bacteria > Chloroflexota > Chloroflexia > Chloroflexales > Roseiflexaceae > Ribeiella > Ribeiella danica. Next base: position 1,149,957 of record JADKFS010000001.1, on the reverse strand, counting down.
CGGCCGGCGCATTCGGCGCAGCGTGTCGGGGTGGGCGTGCTGCAGCGGCATGTCGAGGTAGGCGCAGATCTGCGAGTGGCCGGCCATCGTCGCGATCAGCCGCTCGCTGATACCGTGCGGGTAGGCGTACATCAGCCGCAGCCAGATATCCTCGGGCAGCGCGCCGCACAGCTCCTCAAGCAGCGTCGCCAGGCCGTCCTGCAGCCGCATGTCGCGGCCGTAGTCGGTCAGGTGCTGGGCGACCAGCACGATCTCCTTGACGCCCTGCGCCGCCAGCTCCTGGGCCTCGCCCAGGATCGCCCCGACCGGCTTGGAGCGCATGTCGCCCTTGAACGACGGGATCGTGCAGAACGCGCAGCGCAGGTTGCAGCCGTCCGAGATCTTCAGGTAGGCCGAGGGGCCGCCGGCGTGGCGGCGGATCGCCGCGGTGCGCCAGTCGGCGTACTCGCCCGGCACCGCCAAGTCTGGAGACCAGGAGGCCGCGAGGCCGGGAGACTGGGGGGCCGAAATAACGGGTGAGACTGCAGCGGACTGGAGAGGGGCGCTCGTCGTCAGCGGAATGATCTCGCCCCAGCCGTTACCGTTGCTGTTTGTCTGCCTGTTTGCCTGCCTGCCTGTCTGCCTGTCTGCCCCGACGACCTCGCCAATCTTCATCCACTCGCGCGTGCTGAGGATGGCGTCCACGCCGGCGATGCCCTGCACGATCGCGCCGTGGCTCTCGGCCATGCAGCCGGCGGCGATCAGCTTCTGGCCGGGGGTCTTGCCGCCGGCCATCTCGCGCAGCACGCCGAGGGTCTCGTCGCGCGCGGCGGCGATGAAGCTGCAGGTGTTGACGATCACCACGTCGGCGTCGTCGGGCTGCGCGACGGCGGTGTGGCCCTGCGCCGCCAGGATGCCGCCCATGCCCTCGCTGTCAACAGCATTCTTCGGGCAGCCCAGAGTAATGATGTGATATTTCATCTTGCCTTATGTTTTAGGGAGGTGTGGCGAGGCTTTCGGCCCCGCCACACCTCCCCGTGAGGGTTTGAGCGTAGCATAGCCACTCCCAAATCCTCACCTGAGCTAACGATAATTTGTAAACTGCAGCGCGACGGCGAACTCATCCTGGTGCTCCTTGACCAGCTTGATCACCGACTGCAGCTCATCACGGCTCTTGCTGCCGATACGCAGCGCCTCGCCCTGGATGCGCGGCTGGACTTTCGGGAACTGGTCGCGGATCAGCTTCTGAAGCTTCTTGGCGACCTCGTCGGGGATGCCCTGCTGCAGGGTCGCGGCCTGGCGCACGCGCATCCCGCCGATCTCCTGCACGGCGCCCCACTTGAAGATCTTCAGCGACAGATTGCGCCGGACCGCCTTGGTCTCCAGAATGTCGCGCACGGCCGCGATATGCAGCTCGGCGCCGGCGGTGATCGACAGCTCTTTCTCGCCCAGGTCGATCTCGGTCTTGCTGTCCTTCAGATCGTAGCGCGTTCGCACCTCGCGCTGGGTCTGATCGACGGCGTTGACGAGCTCCTGGCGATCGAACTCGGACACAATATCGAAGGTGCTTTCAGCAGGCATTGGTACCCTCTAGAGCGCGGCTAGTATAACATAAAAAGAGGGGGCATCGCCCCCTGACGTGCTATAGCGCTGATCCTGGGCGCTACCGTGGCGGCCAGATGAACGTCACCACCTCGCCGGGGTTGGCGGTGCAGCACTGCTTCTGGCCATTGATAACCACCGAGACGACCGAGGCATTCCCCGCGCGAATCCACACGTCGCGCTGGGCGCGGTACGCCGGCAGAGACTGGCCGGAGCCTAACACTTTTTGGAAGACCGTCTGGCCGTCGACCTTAATCTGCAGCCACGAGCCGCGGTTGTCGCCATTGTCGATGCTGACCTCCGCAACGATCGGCGCGTCGATCTGGGGCGTCGGGACAGACGTCGGGCTGGTGGCGGCGCCGGCGGGGCCAAGCGTCTCGATGCTGGCCGCAGTCGGCGCGACTGCGACGATCGGCGCAGCCGACCCTGGCGTCGCGGTCGCGAGCGGGAGCGGCGTGGGCGCGCTGGTCGGCGCTGAAGCGACCTGGTTCTGGGAGCTTTCGCCGACGTAGTTCAGCGCGCTGAGCAGCAGGTAGCTTGCGCCCACCAGCACCAGCACGACGAAGAAGACGCCGAAGAAGCTTGGGATGGCCATGCCGCGAATGCGCGGCGAGGAGGTTGCCGGCACCACGCGGATCGGCTCGCTCATGCCGCGGTCGCGGCGGTAGAGCTCGATCAGCTCCTCCGCCGGCAGACTCAGGTAGTTCGCGTAGTTGCGGATGAAGCCGCGGGCATAGACGTCGCCCGGCAGATGGTGAAAGTCGCCATCTTCGAGGGCGACCAGGTAGCGCTGTAGGATGCGCGTCTCGACGGCGGCCTGAGGTAAGCTGATACCCTGGCTCTCGCGAGCTTCACGCAATCGCTCGCCAAGCTCGTTCATGGCTCCGACTCTCTCCCTGCCTGTTCCCGTATTCAACTCGTGCTCCGCGCGGGACCTTACCAACCATCGCGTGTATACAGGGCTTGTGGCTGCGATTATACCACAAATGCGAGCGCGCACGGTTACTAAACGATAACAACTCTTAAAGACTTTTTTAACTTGGAGTCCCCCTGCCAGGGGGTGAGGGCCTGCGCTGCAGCATGCGCTGGAGGGAAAACCTAACCCCGAAAGAGGAGCGGGTCGGGGCTAGAAACCGCACGCAGCCGAGCTGATCAGCCGAGCAGCTCGGAGGCATCCAGAATGTGGTAACTATAGCCCTGCTCGGCCAGGAACAGCTGGCGGTTGTGGGCGAACTCGAGTTCCTGGGTATCGCGCGTGACGATCGTGTAGAAGTGCGCCGGGCGGCCATCCGACTTGGGCCGCAGGATGCGCCCGAGGCGCTGGGCCTCCTCCTGGCGCGAGCCGAACGTGCCCGAGACCTGGATCAGCAGCTCGGCGTCGGGCAGGTCGAGCGCGAAGTTACCGACCTTCGAGAGCACCAGCACCGGCTCGTCGCCATGCCGGAACGCGTCGAACAGCCGCTCGCGCTCGCGCTGCGGGGTCTTGCCGATGATCAGCGGCGCGGCCAGGTTATCGGCGATGTACTGCAGCTGCGCGAGGTACTGGCCGATGATCAGGGTCGGCGCGCCGTCGTGTCGGTCCATGATCGCGCGCGTCAGCGGCAGCTTGCGCGAGTTCTCGGCCGCAATCCGGTGCATGTCGCGCGGCTCGGCCAGCGCGTAGGCCATGCGCTCGTCGTCGGGGAGGCCGACCCGCACCTCGTTGCAGGCGGCCTCGGCGATCCAGCCGCGCCGCTCCAGGTCGCGCCAGGGCGCGTCATACTTCTTGGGGCCGATCAGCGAGAAGACGTCACCCTCGCGCCCGTCCTCGCGCACCAGCGTCGCCGTCAGGCCGAGCCGCCGGCGGGCCTGGATCTCGGCGGTGGCGCGAAAGACCGGCGCCGGCAGCAGGTGCACCTCGTCGTAGATGATCAGCCCCCACTCGCGCTCGGAGAACAGGCGCAGGTGCGGCTGGTCGCCGTCCTTGACGGGCCGGTGCGTCAGCATCTGGTAGGTCGAGAGCGTGACCGGCGCGATGCCCTTGCGCTCGCCGGTGTACTCGGCGATCTGCGCCTCGGGCACGTCGGTCTTCTTCAGCAGCTCGCGACGCCACTGGTTCACCGAGGTGCGATTGGTCGTCAGGATGAGCGTGGACTGGCCGATCAGCGCCATCGCGGCCAGCCCGACCACCGTCTTGCCGGCGCCCGGCGGCAGCACGACCACGCCCGAGCCGCCGCGCACGTCGCCGCCGGCGAAGAACGCCTCGGCCGCGTCGCGCTGGTAGTCGCGCACGTGAAAGTGATCGAATCGCAGCCTGACCGGGAACGACTCGCCCTCGACGTAGCCGGCCAGGTCTTCGGCCGGCCAGCCCGCGGCGATCAGCGCCTGCTTGAGCAGCCCGCGGTGGCCGGGCGGCAGCGCGTATGCGTCCTGCCCGCGGCGCGGGCCGAGCAGCGCCGCGATCTCGCTCCGCCGCGCCAGCTCGGTCAGCAGCGCTATGTCGCCCGAGATCAGCAGCAGCTCGCCGTCGGCCTCCTCCAGCCGCAGCCGGCCCCAGCGCCCGGCCAGCTCGCGGATATCGGCCACGACGTTCTGCGGCACCGGGTACTTGGCGAACGCCTGTACGCGCTCGATCATTGCTTCGGCCGGCAGCCCGGCGGCGGCGGCGTTCCAGAGCGAGAGCGGCGTGATCCGGTAGGTGTGAATGTACTCCGGGCTCTTCTCCAGCTCGGCGAACGGCGCGATCGCCTCGCGCGCCTCGACGAAGCGCGGACTCTGGACTTCCAGCAGCAGCGTGCGGTCGCCCTGGACAATCAGCGGGTTGGCGGGGTTGTAGCTAGCGGGGGGTTGAGACATACATCCTTTTCGTAATAGCCAGGCCTGGCCGCTATTGTACTACAACGCCGCCGTATGCGCCGCGACCGCCAGCACTCGCCCGATCCGCCGCTCCAGCTCGTCGTAGTCGGCCTGGCCGAGCGCGCCCTCCAGGCAGGCGCGGCGGGCCAACGCGAGCGTGTGCTCCAGCCCGCTGATCGCCGGCCGGCTCAGCGCCTCGGCCGCGCGCCAGGCCGCGCTATACTCATCAAGCGTGGCGATGCGCGATCGCCAGGTATCGAGACACCGCGCGCCCTCGCGCAACGCGGCGGCCGCATCCGCTCCGGCGACTTCAGCAGCGCCGGGCAGACCCGACGCCAGATCGGCCGCGCGCTCCAGCGCGGCGGCCCAGCCGGCCAGCTGCGCCGCGAGGTAGTCGCGCAATCCCGGCGGCAGCTCGCCGCTGCCGGGCGCCACCACGTACAGGTCGGTTTGACCGCGCTCGTCCTCGGCGATGTAGGGAACCGACAGGTGGGTCGCCTCGACGTTCAGGCGCGCCGGCAGTAGCTCACCGCTCAGTAGCAGTCGGTGGGCCGCCAGATTCAGCCAGCCGGCCGCGCGGCGGAGCTGGAACCGGCCGCTCTGCGGCCCGGTCAGCAGCAGCGCGTCGCCGCAGCTGGCCACCCCCCCGGCGCCGCTGTTGAAGACGATGCTGGTGTGCAGCCCGCGCGCCAGCCAGCCGCCCTCGCTCCCATCGCCGTCGATCGCCGCGCCGGCGATCTCGTCGCCGCTGAGCACGAGCAGCCCCGCGCGGTTGCTGCCGATGCCGACGTGCACGTGCAGCACAGCGCCGTCCGGCGCGCGGTACGCCAGCACGCCGTTGTAGGGCGAGCGCCGCCGGTTCTCGACAAACAGGTAGGTGTGGACCTCGCCGTGGCGCAGGCGCAGGTCGACCCCCTCGCCATCGGCCCAGGCGTGGCGCGCGAAACCGCCGCGCGACTCGACCAGCCAGCTTAGCTGCGCGATATCCACGTCGTCCGGCTCGTCGCCGATCGGCGCCAGGTTCGCACAGGCCACTAGTCGCGCCTGCGCTGCCGAGGTTAGGGAGCCGGCTGCCGGAGCAACGATCAAGCTGTAGCGCCCCAGCCGGTCGAGCGGCGCCGCGTCGAGGTCGAGCAGGTCGAAGGCCAGGCCGGCGCGCCCGAGCCGCTCCGCCAGGCGAGCGATCGGGCCGGCCGCGACCGCGACCGCGCCGGAGTAGCCGAGCGCGAGATTGGCCGCCGCGCGTGATGCTGCGAGGTCGTCGTGCGCGGCGCCGGCCAGCATCCAGGTCATCTTGGCGCGCCAGAAGCCCGGCCGGGCGCTGCCGTCGCGGCGAAGCGCGGGCGCGCCGCGCTGATCGAGCAGGGTGTCGCCTATGTCGGCCAGGGCCGGCGCGGCTGCCAGAAGGCCCAGATCGGGCGTGTCGTCAGGCTCGGCCGGCCGCTCCAACGCGATCGTCCAGCCATCCTCGCGCAGCCAGCCGGCGAGCGTATCGGCGTCGACCAGATCCGCGAGATCTCCCGCTGTCGGGCCCGGCTCGATCGCAGCGGACCGTTGAGGCCCGCCAAGCCGCAGCCCGACGATCGGCCCGGCGGGCGCCTGCAGCGGCAGCAGCGCCGTGGAGAGCGCGGCGACCCAGCGGCGTGCAGCAGGGTCGGCCGGGCGCGGCGCGGCGGGCTGCGGCAGATCGCTTTCGCCGGGCCGCGGCATGCCAGCCGAGCCAAGCGCGCGCGACTCGGCGTGCGGGCGCAGCGGCCCGGCTGGGGCATCAGCCAGGGCGGCCGCGTCGGACAGCCGGCCTGGCCGCAAGACCACCAGCAGTCCAAGCCGGTCGCACAGCCGCACGAAGCCGACCAGATCGCGCCGCGGATCGGTCGCGCCGGTGAGATCGATCGCGCCGGCCTGCGGCGCGTGCCAGGCCCAGGGCACCCGCGCCACGATCGCCGTCGCGCCGAGCTGGCGCGCGCGAGCGAGCAGCAGCTCCCACCGATCGCGAGAGACGCCAAAGTAGTGCAGCTCCACCGCGAGCAGCGGCGGGCGCAGGCGCTGGTCAACCTTTACCATAGCGCTCCTACGTTCCAGCGAGTCAAACTCAGTTGCGGGCGAGCGGATAGAGAGACTATACCACAAGGTGGAACAATCGTCATCGGTTTTTCAACGAGATGACAGATCATTGAGCACGGCGGCGCGATCTTGCGAGTATAATGGGCCGGTAGCAGCGCACAACGCCGGCCAAGTGGCCAGCGCGGCTTTGATCGAAGGAGGAGCCTGATGAACGTCAACCCAGGGATCTTCAAAGCCTACGACATCCGCGGAGTCTACCCGACCGACCTGAACGAAGACGCCGCCTACGCGATCGGGCGCGCGTTCGTGACCTTTCTCAAAGTCGACAAAGTGCTGGTCGGGCGCGACATGCGCACCTCCGGCCCGCAGATCTTCCACGCGGTGACGCGCGGCCTGATGGACCAGGGCGCCGACGTGGTGAACATCGGCATGGTCAGCACCGACCAGTACTACTTCGCCTGCTCGCAGCTGCGGCTGCCGGGCATGATGGTGACGGCCTCGCACAACCCGAAGCAGTACAACGGCTTCAAGATGGTGCGCCAGATGCCATACCTGCTCAGCGGCGACGAGGGCATCCAGGATCTGCGCCGGATCGTCGAGAGCGACGGCTACGCGCCGGCCGAGCGCACCGGCAGCATGACCGAGATCGATCTGTCGGAGCAGTTTGTCGAGGCGGTGCTGCAGCTGATCGACGTCGACGCGCTGGCGCCGCGCAAGCTCAAGGTAGTGGCCGACACCGGCAACGGCATGGTCGGCCCGATCCTCAAGCGCGTCTACGCGCGGCTGCCGGTCGAGCTGGTGGGCATGTACCTCGACCCGGACGGCACGCTGCCGAACCACGGGCTCGACCCGCTGCAGCCCGAGAACCGTGCCGAGCTGGAGCGGCGGGTGGCGAGCGAGGGCGCCGACGCGGGGTTCGCGTTCGACGGCGACGGCGACCGCTTCTTCACGATCGACGACCGCGGCGAGTTCGTGGCGGGCGACTACATGACCGCGCTACTGGGGCGCTACCTGCTCAACAAGAAGCCGGGCGCCAGGATCGTCTACGACGTGCGCGCCTCGTGGGCGGTGCCGAACCTGATCTCGGCGGCGGGCGGCACGCCGCTGATCGAGCGGGTCGGCCACGCGTTCATCAAGCGGCGCATGGCGGCCGAGAGCGTGCTGTTCGGCGGCGAGGTCTCGGGCCACTACTACTTCCAGGACTTCAACTACGCCGACTCGGGCATCATCCCGTCGCTGCTGATCATGGAGATGCTGGCGAAGACCGGCAAGAAGATGTCGGAGCTGCTGGCGCCGCTGGAGGCGCAGTACTTCATCTCGGGCGAGATCAACTCGACCGTGGCCGACGGCAAGGCCAGGATGGCCGAGCTGGCCCAGCGCTACGGCGACGCGAAGATCGAGCAGATCGACGGCGTGTCGGTGAGCTACGACACCTGGCACTTCAATGTGCGCGGCTCGAACACCGAGCCGCTGCTGCGGCTGAACCTCGAGTCGGTGGCGAGCCGCGAGGAGATGGAGCAGCGGCGCGACGAGGTGCTGGCGATCATTCGGTCGTGAGCTGGCGCTCGAATTACCCCCTCCCCCTTGCGGGGGCAGGTTTTTGTTTTTGCGCATTTAAAGGGGAGGGGGTGTGTCTTGTAGTGCTGCGGTGCGCTGCGGAGCAGCGCACCGCAGCACTACAAGACACACCCCCGCTCCCGTTGGGAGCGGGGAATATTGATTGGGGCCAGAGCCGCGGCTCCGCCGCGGCTCTGGCCCCAGCCAGAATGCTCTTTCAAGTAGAAGGTCTTGTATGCGACTCGCCCGCCGCTACTGCGGCACCAGCACCAGACCCTGCATCGTAGCGCGGTAGAGTGTCCCGCGGCCCTGCGGGTCGGGGCCGAGGCTCTCGGGCGTGCCCACGAAGGCCGGCGGCGCGTTCGGGTTGATGATCGCCTCCGGGCCGTACTCCGGGTTCTGGCGGGCCAGCTGGATGAACGCCTCGCGGTAGGCCGCGCCGACCTCCTGGCCGGCGGGCACGATAATCTCCTGGTCTTTCAGCGTGAACGTGCCCTTGATGGTATAGGTCTTCTGCACCGGCGTCGGCTCGGGCGCCGTGCCGAGCAGCCCCGGCACGTACTGGTTGACCTGATCGGGGAACGCCAGCACGACCACCGCGCCGGTCAGCCCCACCACCAGCAGCAGCACCAGCAGCCAGCGCAGAAAGCCGCCGCGCCGGCGCGGCGGCTGGGTGGTCGCGATCGGCGCAACCTGGGGGGGCTGCGCAGCCGGCTTGGCCGGCGCCGGTGCGGGCCGCGGCTGCGGCACAGGCGCGGCCGGCCTGGGCGCAGCTGCGGCAGGCGCCGGTGCGGCGAGCTGGGCCGGCAGGACCGTCGTCTTCTGGGCGACGCGCACCTGCGGCTCCGACGGCGGGAGCGGCCGCAGCGCCGCACGAAACTCGGCGATCGACTGGTAGCGATCCTCAGGCTTCATCTGCAGCGCCCGCTGGAGCGCCCCGGAGGTCTGCTTCGAGATCTGCGGGTTCAGGCCATACGCCGGCGGGAACGAGAACGGCGGCTCGTCGCGCGGGTCGCGGCCGGTCAGCATATGGTGCAGCGTCGCCGCGAGCGCGTAGATATCGGAGGCGGGCGTGGCAAGGCCCTGGTACTGCTCGGGCGGCGCGTAGCCGGGCGTGCCGATCTGCGTGCCGCGCTCGGCGCGCTGGAACACCTTGGCGATGCCGAAGTCGACCAGCTTGATGCCGCCGTCCGGCTCGATCATGATGTTGGACGGCTTCATATCGCGGAAGATGATCGGCTCGGGCTTATGGCCATGCAGGTAGACCAGCACGTCACAGAGCTGGTCGGCCCACTCCAGCACCTGCTTCTCGGGCAGCGCGCCGCGATGGCGGATCAGCTCCTCCACATCCTCGCCGCGCACGAAATCCATCGCGAGGTACTGGCGACCCTCGTCTTTGAAGTCGGTGTACACGCGCGGGATGCGCGGGTGCGTAAGCCGGCGCAGCATCTCGGCCTCGGCCTCGAAGCGCGCGAGCGCCTCGGCGTGCTCCTTCGGGTCGGTGAAGCGGTCGAGCATCTCCTTGACCGCGTATACTTTGCCGCTGTCGTCGATCGTCTCGTACACCGCGCCCTGCCCGCCCTCCTTGATGACCCGCGTGATGTAGTAGCGCGGCCCATCGTTGTTGAGCACGACATCGCGGCCGCAGTGCTGGCAAAAGTTCGCCCTGCGGAGATTGGGCTTGTGACAGAACGGGCAGAGGATCTGCTGGACCGCGGACATACTGTCTCTTGTCATAGGCGGCGTGACGCTCGCCATCGCGAACTCCTCCGTTAGCGTAGCACACAGGCGCAGATCCGGCAAGCGCCGGTCTCCCGCACCCGTCCCTTGAATCTACGCTGGTCGCGGGCTGGAAGTTGCAAGACGCTCAACATCCCAACAAAGTCATTGCATCCTCAGCAGGGCTATGGTAAGATGGCATATCCAGCACAAATCGACTCATAATAGGACTGCGCAGTCGCCGCCGTTGCAGGGAGGGCTGTGGATATGAGCGAGCACCCAGACGAGGGCAGCTCCGGGCGAACGATCGTCATCCATCTGACGCGCGATAACCTGATGCTTATCGGCACGCTGCTGTTCCTGCTGCTGACGATCTCGCTGGCCCTGCTCTTTCCCGCCCGCGGCGCGAGCAGCAGGGCGCAGGCTGCTGTGGCGGCTCCCGCGGTGGTCAGCCGGCCTGCCGCCGCGGCCCCCGCTCCCGCAGTAGCCAGCCGGCCTGCCGTGGCGGCCAGCGCGCCGGCCGTGGCGACCGCTGTGCCAGCTGCGGCGCGCCAGCCGGCCGCGCCGGCGTTCAGCCCGAACCGCTCGGCCGTGAGCGCCGTGACGAGCGGCGTGCCGAGCCAGGCAGGCGGCGCCGCCAAGATCACGTCCGCCGCCGCGCAGCCGATCGGCCAGGGCGCCGCGTCGGCCGGTGCGGCAAAGCCAGCCCTTCAGCCGCAGGCGCGCCCGGCCGCAGTCGCGCCGGCTGCGCCAGCCCCCGCCGGAGCGGCGGTCAAGGTGCTGCGCGGCACCACGCGCTGGTCGACCGGGCAGCTACTGAGGAGCGACTACCGGATCGCCGCGGGCGCGACTCTGATCATCGAGCCGGGCGTCGAGGTCCGGCTTGCCCGCGGCATCTCGCTGATCGTCGAAGGGACGCTGCAGGCTCTCGGGGCGCCCGACCGGCCGGTGCGCTTCGTGGGCGTCGGCGGCGAGCGCTGGGAGAGCATCGTCGGGGCGGCCGGCAGCACGATCCAGCTGCAGAACGCCGAGGTTCACAACGGCGGCGCGGGCGGCAAGCTGCTGATCGTCGACTCGGGCAACCTGATCGTGAACTACGTGCAGCTGACCGACAACTGGGGCCAGATCCGCACGACCAACAGCCGCGTCGACATCCGCAACAGCGCGTTCGCCGGCAACGACATCCCCTACGGCGCCGCGCTCGAGACTCTGTACACCCGCGGCAGCCCGCCGCGCAACAACCTGGTGCTGAACGACAGCCGGCTGACCGGCAATCGGCTGGGCGAGGGCTCGGTGACGCTGCAGGTCTCCAACGAGCGCGCGGACGAGACGATCGCCGTCGACATCCAGCGCAACCTACTGGATGGCCAGTCCGGCCCCGACGTCACCCTGTTCGCGAATGGGCAGATCCAGGGCAGCCTGGTCTGCAACACGCTGATCGGCGGCGCGAACGGGCTCAGCGTCCGCAGCAACCAGCCGCAGACGTTCAGCCTGGCGCTCAACATCGGGGCGAATGCGATCGAGGGGCACAGCCCGCCGCTCGATCCGTTCTACCGCAAGAATAAGATCGGCCGCGGCGCGACGAGCGAGATCCCGCTCGGCATGAGCGGCAACTGGTGGGGCAGCCCGTCCGGCCCCTACGCGCCCGACCGCCACGCCGACGGGCGCGGCGATGCGGTCAGCAGCATGGTAGTCTTCGACGGCTGGCTGGCCGAGCGGCCCGGCTGCGCGCCGCGGCCCTGATCGGATCACAGAAAGCCTAGCTCGCGCGCCAAAGCCCGCGCGTCGGCCAGGCGCGCGCCCGCCTCGGCGATCATTTCGGCCTCGGCGGCGCAGACAGCCGGCTCCAGCGAGGCCGGCGGGCGCTGCTGCCGATTGTCGAGCAGCGCGCGCGCGTGGGCGCTCGCCCGCGCGACATCCTCCTCCGCCAGCGCGCGCCGGTAGTAGCCGATCGATTCGGCGTTGGCGTACAGCCGGGCCGCCGACTCGGCCGCCCGCCGGTAGTAGGAGGCCGCCGGGCCAGGCATCCCGGCTCGCTCGTAATGAGAAGCGATCTGCGCGCTGACGGCATCCAGATTCGCGCCGTGCTCCGCGACGATCGCGTCGGCCACGCGGCGGTGCAGCACGCGCCGCCGGGCCGTGCTGAGCGACTCGTAGGCCACCGCGCGCAGCTTGTCGTGGGTGAAGTCGTAGGCGTCCAGGCCGTGCTCGCGCACGATCCGGCGCTGCCACAGCTCGTCCAGCCCGCGCACCAGATCGTCCTCGCTCGCATCGGCGGCGCGCGCCAGCACGCCGAAGACAAACGAGCGGCCGATCACCGCCGCGACGCGCAGCAGCTCGCGCGCCGCGGGCGTCACCTGCTTCAGCCGCCGCGCGATCACGGCCTGGACCCCGGGCGGCAATTGCGGCTGTGCCGAGGCGGGCTGCGCGGCGGCGCCCCGCTCGGCGGTCAGCGCGGCGCCGAAACCCGCGCGCACGGTCTCGACGACGAACAGCGGGTTGCCCTCTGTCTCGGCGAACATATCGGCGGCCTGCTCTTGGCTCAGCGCGCGCCCCGCGATGAGCCCGGCCAGCTCGGCAGTCTGCGCGGGGCTCAGCGGGCCGAGCCCGATCTCGGAGGCCCGACTCTCGTGGCGCAGCGCATCCAGCAGCTCAGCCAGCGATTGCGCGGCGGCGGGCTCCTCGACGCGCACGGTCCCGACGATCAGCAGGCGCTCGGGCGGGCCGGAGCGCAGCAGGAAGTGCAGCCATTCGAGCGTGTCCTGGTCGCACCACTGCAGGTCGTCGATCAGCAGCAGCAGCGGGCGGCCGACGGCGTGAAAGGCGCGCGCGAGCGCCTCGAACAGGCGCTGGCGCTGCCAGGACTGCGTGAGCGGCCGGGACCGCGGCACGTCCGGCCGGGCGGGCAGCAGCTCGGGCGCCAGGCGGGCGACCTCCGACAGCCACGCCGCGTCGAGGCGGGCCAGCGCCGGCCGCAGCGCATCGCAGCGCAGCCAGGCGATCGCCGGGGCGTAGGCCAGATCGCCCTCGGCCGCGTAGCAGTGGGCCACTGCGACGGCGACGCCCTGGCGGCCGGCCCAGCGGAGCAGCTCGTCGGCCAGCCGGGTCTTGCCGATGCCCGCCTCACCGGAAAGCACCAGCAGGCGCGGGCTGCCGGCTATGGCGCTCTGCCAGGCAGCCTGCATCTCGACCCACTCGCGCGCCCGCCCGACCAGCGGCGTCACCGGCGACATGTCGACCAGCGGCGACGCCTCGGCGGCGAGCAGGCGCTCGTAGGCCGCGCGGATGGCGCCGCCGGGCGCGCTGCCAACCTCGGACGCCAGCACCGTCGCGCAGGTGTGGTAGGCCCGCAGCGCGCCGGCTCGGTCGCCGCCGACGGCGTGCAGGCGCATCAGGCTCAGGTAAGCCGCCTCGTTCAGCGGGTCGAGCTGCAGCAGGCGGCGCGCGTACACGAGCGCTGTCGCGTAGTCACGGCGGCGCTCCAGCAGGGCGGCCAGCCGCTCCAGCGCCTCCAGCAGCCGCTGCTGCAGCCGCTCGCGCTCGGGCAGCACCCACTCGTCGTAGCAGTCGGGCAGCAGATCGCCGGCGTAGCAGAGGGCCGCCTGCTCAAGCGCCGCGCCGGCCGCATCGTCGTCGCCGGCCTGTGCGGCCTGGCCGGCACGGATCAGCGCGGCCTCGAACTCGGCCACATCGAGCGTGAGCGCGGCGGCGGGGTGCCAGGCGATCGACTGCGCATCAATGCAGAGAACCCGGTCGGCGTCGGGCAAGGCGGCGTGCAGGCGGTGCAGCAGCGTGCGCAGGTTGGTGTGCGCCTGGGATTCGGACGAGTCGGGCCAGAGCGCGGCGGCCAGGCGCTGGCGCGGCTGCGGCTGGTCGCGGTGCAGCGCGAGGTACGCCAGCAGCGCCTGCAGGCGCGGCGAAGCGATCGTCGCGATCGGCGCGCCCTGCTGCTCGATAGCAAAGCCGCCGAGCATCCGCATGTGCAAGGTCGCGCCCATCCGCCCTCCGTGGCTCGCCCCCGCCGTGCCTGCGCTGCCCTGATAGCAAGACCAGTATAGCGCGGCAGGATGGCGCGTGAGGTTAAGCGTCGTGGACGCCTGGTGGCAAAAGAGCTACGCGTGTGGTGGGCTCCGTCCCCCCAACCCCCGCCCTTCTTCCAGGGCGCTGCGCCCCCGGCCCCCCGCCTGCTGGTCGTGCCGACTGCATGTTCGACTCTTCCAGGGCGCTGCGCCCCCGGCCCCCCGCCTGACTCTGTTACGGCAGCAGCCCCTTTTTCCAGGGCGCTGCGCCCCCGGCACCCAGCGGGTACCCGGGGAACCCACGCCGGTTCCCCCCAGCCCCCCTCCGGCACATGATGCTGCCTCAGCATTACCGCCAGTGGCCTATGCCTCACACCATTCCGAGCACGGCCTGTGCACATCCCGCCCCGTGTGGATTCAGCCGGGCATGCGCGTCAAGCATCGCAACCGAGACAGCGTTCCTTTTGGGGTCCAGGGGCGGCGGGGGTGGCGGCCCACCCCCGCCAGCGGGGGCGCGGGGGCGCGCGCCCCCGGAGACCGTATGCGCTCCAGGAGCGTCCGGATGCAGCTAGGCATGCACCACGGCGCCAGCCAGCCAAAAAATGCCCTCTCCCCTGGCAAGGGGAGAGGGCAGGGGAGCGATATTTGAGGTGGAGAGCAGCTAGACGCGCTGCTGCAGGTACGCCTCCAGCTCCTTCACGGCCACGCGCTCCTGCGCCATGGTGTCGCGGTCGCGCACGGTCACGGTCTGGTCTTCGAGCGACTGGAAGTCGACCGTCAGGCAGAACGGCGTCCCGATCTCGTCCTGGCGGCGGTACAGCTTGCCGATCGCGCCGGTGTCGTCGTAGACCGCGCGCATGCGGCCGGACGACTGCAGCCCCTTGCGAATGTCCTTCGCCAGCGCCACCAGGCCCTCGTGGTTGCGCTTGAGCGGGAAGACCGCCGCCTTGATCGGCGCCAGGTGCGGCTTGACGTGCAGCACCGTGCGGAAGTGCTCGTCGGTCAGCGGCTGGGCCTGGCCGCGCAGCTTCTTGCCAAGCTCGACCTGGTCGGCGCCCGGCATGGCCAGCAGCGACTCGACCTGCGGCAGCTGGGCCGCCAGGTCGGCCGCGATCGCCTGGCCGCGCGCCAGCAGCGCCTCGCGCGACTCGGCGCCGATCTTCTCGCTCTTGCCGGCCGACTTCAGGAACGCCGCCAGCGCGTCGGACACGGCCGCCAGCTTCTCGGGCGGCGGCGCCTTGACCATCTGCTCGTCGTACGCCTCGGACAGCACCGCCAGGAAGCAGCGCCCCACGCCGGCCGACGGCTCGACCACGAACGGCACGACGTGCCGGCTGCTGGCCGGGTCGAAGTAGGTCAGCCGCGCGGTGCTGTGGCTGTTCGGGCTCACCCGCGCCTGCAGGCCGAGCGACTCCTGGTCCTTCGAGTGCGAGCCGAGGTCGAAGTCGCTGCGGCTGGCGATCCCCTCGATCTCCTCGTACCCCAGCGTCGGGTAGTTGTACATCAGGTCGAAGGTGCGCTTGGAGTAGTGCGCCAGGTCCTCCTTGGGCACGTCGTAGACCTGGATGCGCTCGCGGCTGACTCCGATGCTCTCCCACCACGCCAGGCGGTCGGCCAGCCAGCGATCGTGCCACTGATCCTCGCTGCCGGGCATCACGAAGTACTCGATCTCCATCATATCGAACTCGCGCACCCGGAACAGAAAGTTGCGCGGGTTGATCTCGTTGCGGAAGCCCTTGCCGATCTGGGCGATCCCGAACGGCAGCTTGCGGCTGGTGGTCGCCAGGACGTTGGCGAAGTTGACGAAGATGCCCTGGGCCGTCTCGGGGCGCAGGTAGGCGAACGACTCGCTGTCGGCGACCGGCCCGACCTGCGTCTTGAACATCATGTTGAACGGGCGCGGCTCGGTCAGGTCGGTCGAGCCGCAGTTCGGGCACTTGCCCTTGATGTGGTCGGCGCGCCAGCGGCTCTTGCAGCTGCGGCAGTCGACCATCGGGTCGTTGAACGTGTCCTCGTGGCCGGAGTACTTCCAGACCAGCCGGTTCATGAGGATGGCCGCGTCGAGGCCCTCCATATCGTCGCGCTCGTAGACGTTAGTGCGCCACCAGTCCTGCATGATATTGTTCTTCAGCTCGACGCCGAGCGGGCCGTAGTCGAAGACCCCCTGCAGGCCGCCGTAGATATCGGAGCTGGGGAAGATGAACCCGCGCCGCTTGGCCAGTGAGACCAGCTGATCCAACGATGTCGCCGGCATTGGAACCTCCTTATTGTTGTGGGACGAGGGATTTGGGGGTAAGGGCTTGGGGCGTAGCTTGATAGCCTCCTGTCCCACGTCCCACGTCCCACGTCCCACGTCCCTGGCCCGGGGCCAACAAAAAACCCCAGGCGATCGCATGTCGCCTGGGGACGCAGCGGGTGCTCACGCTGCGCGGTTCCACCCCAGTTACCAACCGAAGGATGAAAGATGAAGGATGAGGGATGAAGAATTTGACTCTTCTGCCTTCTGCCTTCTGCCTTCTGCCTTCAACGTCGGTCGCTCGAAAAAAAGCAGCTCCACAGCGCCGTTCCCTGCCGTCGCGCCGCCGGGCTCGCACCATCCCCGGCTCGCTGAGGCTCGTCTGGCAGGTACTCCTCTGCTTCGTCGCCGCAGGCGCCAGTATAGCATAGGATGGTGGGTGATGCCAAGCGGTTCACGCCCTCATGCAGGGCTCGTGCAACGTCGGCCCTCACCCCCCTACCCCCTCCCCTGGTACGGGGCAGGGAGGTGGGATCAAAAAGACGTTGCATTAGCCCTGCGCCCCCATCGCCACGCGGGCCTGCGCGCGGGCCTGCTCGAGCGTCACGCCGAGCAGCAGCTCTTTGACGACCGGGATCGCCGCGGGCGCCATGCTCAGCTCGTGCACTCCGATGCCGGCCAGCAGCGGCGCGGCGGCGGGCACGCCGGCCAGCTCGCCGCAGACGCCGATCGGGATGCCGGCGCGCGCGGCCGCCTCGGCCGCCATGGCGATCAGCCGCAGCACCGCCGGCGAGTCGTGCGGGTAGCGCGCCGCCAGCTCGGACAGCCCGCGGTCGGCCGCCATGGCGTACTGGGTCAGGTCGTTGCTGCCGACGCTGAAGAAGTCGCACTCGCGCGCCAGCAGGTCGGCCGTGACGGCGGCGGCGGGCGTCTCGATCATGATGCCAAGCCGGACGTCGGCGCGGTGCGGCAGCGACTCGGCCGCCAGCGTCTCGGCCGCCGCGTGGAGCTGCGCGCGGCCCCAGCGCAGATCTTCGAGCGTCGCGACCATCGGCAGCATGACCCAGACGTCGCCGTAGACCGCGGCGCGCAGCAGCGCGCGCAGCTGCGTGGCGAACAGGTCGGGCCGGCGCATGCACAGGCGCAGCGCGCGCACGCCCAGGAACGGGTTGGCCTCGTGCGGCATGTCGAGGTACGGCAGCGGCTTGTCGCCGCCGATGTCGATCGTGCGGATGACCACCGGCCGGCCGGCCATGGTATCGAGCGTGCTGCGGTAGGCCGCGAGCTGCTCGTCCTCGTTCGGCGCTGTCTTGCGGTCCAGGAACAGGAACTCGGTGCGGAACAGGCCGATCCCCGCCGCGCCGCACTCGACCGCGCGGCGCGCCTCGTCGGGGTGGCCGACGTTGGCCCACAGCGCGACGGGGTGGCCGTCGGCCAGGCGGCCGGGCTGGTCGCGCAGGCCGGCGCGGCGCTGTGTGCCGGCGGCAGCCTCGTCGGCGAGCCGCAGATACTCGGCGCGCTCATCCGGCGTCGGGCCGGCGATCAGCAGCGCGGCCGAGCCGTCCAGGATCACCTCGGCGCCGTCGGGGATGTCGAGCGCCGCGTCGCCCAGGCCGACGGCCGCGGGGATGCCGAGCGAGCGCGCCAGGATGGCGGTGTGGCCGGTCGGGCCGCCGTAGGCGGTGGCGAAGCCGGCCACAACGCCGCTGCGCAGCTCGGCCGTCTCAGCCGGCGTCAGGTCGGGCGCGATCAGGATCGCGCCGGCGGGCAAGTCGCGCAGCGCGCCCGAGTCGCCCCGCAGCGCGCCCAGGATCGTCTTGCCGATCGCGTCCATATCGGCGGCGCGCTCGCGCAGGTAGGCGTCGTCGAGCGCCTCCAGGTCGGCGCGCATCTGCCCGACCGCCGCGAGCAGCGCGGCGACCAGCGGCTGGCCCTCCTCAGCGACCATGCGGGTCACCTCGTCGGTCAGGAACAGGTCCTCGGCCAGCAGCGCCTGGGCGTCGAAGATGCCGGCCTCCTCGGCGCGCCCCTCCGCGCGCAGGCGCTCGGCCAGGTCGCTCAGCGTGCGCGCCGCGGCCGCCTGCGCGGCGGCGAAGCGCGACAGCGCCGCCGCAGGGCTGGCGTCGACCGGGTCGGGCGCGGCCGCAGCCGCCAGATAGCGAGCGGCGCGCCCCAGCGCAATGCCGGGCGCGCCGCCAGCGCCTTTGAGGTGCATAGACATAGCCATCCCATATATTGTTGAACGTTAGAAGGTTAGCAGGTTGGAACGTTCGAGCGCACTAACTTGCTAACCTTCTAACGTTCGAACCTTCACCATAGGTCACGTCTCCCCGAAGTTCTCCTCGATCAGCTGCGTCAGCGCAGCGATGGCCGCCTGCTCGTCCTCTCCATCGGCGCGGATGCGCACCTGGTGCCCCTGGGCGACACCGATCTGAAGCAGGTAGAACGCGCTCACCGGCACCTCTTTGCCGGCCGGCCGGCTCAGGTTCTGGATCGTGATCTTGCTCTTGAACTCGCGCGTCTTCTTGTAGAACAGCGCCGCGGGCCGGGCGTGCAGGCCGATCGGGTGGTTGATTGTCAGGGTCGTCTCTACCATCACATCATTCCAGATCGCAGATTGTAGAGTGTAGATTGCAGATTGAGATGATGAATCCGCAATCTGCAATCTGCAATCTACGATCTACACAATGTCAGTGGTGTACTTTCACCATCTCGCGGGCCTGCAGCGCCGCCGTGGCCGTCTCCTCAAGCGTTGCGCCCACGGCCGCTTCGAGCGCCGCGAGAACCGCGCCCTCGACCGCCGGGGCGTCGCTAATCATAACTTGATGGGTGTTGCCAAGGGCCTCCAGAACCGCTTCGGTGCTCATCACGGCGCTGCCGAGATCCACGAGCACCAGCGTCCCCTCCGGAGTAGCGATCGACTCCAGCCCAGCCCGGATCAGCTCGGTGCTGGTGCCGAGCGAGCCATCTTCCATGCCGCCCGCCGCCGCGATCTTAACCTTGCCCCCTGCCATCTGGTCGGCAAGCTCTTTGATCCCGGCGGCAAGCTGCGCGCTATGTGAGACAATGAGCAGGCTGACCATCACATACCTCTTGAAAACGCTGAACGATGAACATCTGAACGATGAAAACCTCTGTCTTGCTCGGCCTTCAGCATTCAGCGTTCATCGCTCAACGTTCGGCCATCCTACTCGACCCAGTCGAACGTTCGCGTGACCGCCTTCTTCCAGAAGCCGTAGTCCTTCGCGCGCGTGTCGGCGTCCATCTTCGGGTCCCAGGTGTGGTCGATCTGCCAGTTCTGGCGCAGGTCCTCGATGTTGCTCCAGAAGCCGGTCGCCAAGCCGGCCGCGTAGGCCGCGCCGAGCGCCGTGGTCTCGGCCACCTTCGGCCGGATGACCGGCACGCCCAGCACGTCGCTCTGGAACTGCATCAGCGTGTTGTTGTAGACCATGCCGCCGTCGACCTTGAGCGCCTTCAGCGACACGCCCGAGTCCTTCTCCATCGCGTCGAGCACCTCGCGGGTCTGCCAGGCTGTCGCCTCGAGCACCGCGCGTGCGATGTGGCCCTTGTTGACGTAGCGCGTCAGGCCGGCGATCACGCCGCGCGCGTCGCTGCGCCAGTACGGCGCGAACAGGCCCGAGAACGCCGGCACGAAGTAGACGCCGCCGTTGTCCTGGACGGTGCCCGCCAGCGACTCGACCTCGGCGCTGCTGGAGATCATGCCCAGGTTATCGCGCAGCCACTGCACCAGCGCGCCGGTGATCGCGATCGAGCCTTCGAGCGCGTAGACGGCCGGCGCATCGCCCATCTTGTAGCCCAGCGTCGTCAGCAGGCCGCTCTTGGAGGGCACCACCTCGGTGCCGGTGTTGAGCAGCATGAAGCAGCCGGTGCCGTAGGTGTTCTTGGCCTCGCCGGGGCTGTAGCAGGTCTGCCCGACCAGCGCGGCCTGCTGGTCGCCCAGGTCGCCTGCGACCGGGATGCCGGCCAGGTCGCCGACGGCCGTGCCGTAGACTTCGCTGGAGGGCCGGATCTGCGGCAGCATCTGGCGTGGGATGCCCATGATCCCGAGGATCTCCTCGTCCCAGTCCAGCGTCTTCAGATCCATCAGCATCGTGCGGCTGGCGTTAGTCACATCGGTGACGTGGACGCCGCCGTTGACGCCGCCGGTCAGATTCCAGATCACGAAGGTGTCGATATTGCCGAAGATCGCGTCGCCGCGCTCGGCCGCCGCCCGGACGCCATCCACATTTTCCAGGATCCACTTGACCTTCGGGCCCGAGAAGTAGGTCGCCAGCGGCAGGCCGACCTTTGCGCGGAAGCGGTCCTGGCCGCCCTCCTTGGCCAGCTCGTTGCAGATCTGGTCGGTGCGCGTGTCCTGCCAGACGATCGCGTTGTAGTACGGCTTGCCGGTCTTCTTATCCCACACCACCGCGGTCTCGCGCTGGTTGGTGATGCCGACGGCCGCGATATCCTTCGGGTCGATGTTGCCCTTGCTCAGCGCGCTCTTGATCACGCTCTGCGTGCGCTCCCAGATCTCGTCCGGGCTGTGCTCGACCCAGCCGGGCTTGGGATAGATCTGCTCGTGCTCTTTCTGGTCGTAGCAGACTACCCGGCCCTCGTGGTCGAACACCATAAAGCGCGTGCTCGTGGTGCCCTGATCTACCGCAGCGGCATACTTTGCCATGGTTATGACCTCCTCGTCTGACAAAGTTCTGAGTTTTGCGTTTTGAGTTTTGAATTGCGATAAATCAAAACTCAAAATTCAAAACTTAGAGCTCTATTCCTGAATACTCTCAATCGTCTCCAGAAGAACCTGTGCCATATAGAAGGCCGAGGTGGCGCCGGGGTCCTGGTGGCCAATACTACGCTGGCCGAGGTACGAGGCGCGGCCCTTGGTCGCGAGCATGGGAATGGTCGCCTTCATGCCTGCCTCGACTGCGGCGACCGAGCGCCGCATCGCCGAGACGAACTCCTCGCCGCTGGCCTGGGCCTCTTTCAGGACATCGATCCCCGGCCCGATCGCGTCGACCATGGTCTTCTCGCCGCGCTGGGCCTTGCCGCGGGCCATAATGCCCTCGAGCGCCGCCTCCAGCGCCACGACGACCTCGGCCGGGGTCAGCTCGTAGCGATCCGCCAGCGCCATCCCGGCCCGGATGAACGCGGTGCCGTACAGTGGTCCAGACGCGCCGCCGACAGTCGAGACCAAGGTCATCCCTACGGTCTTCAGAATCGTGCCGATGTCTTTATCGGCGACGGTCGGCAGCTTTTCGAGCACCATCGTGAACCCGCGGTCCATGTTGATCCCGTGGTCCGCGTCCCCGATGGCCGAGTCGAGCTGGACCAGCTCGTCGCGATGCTCTTTGATCCGGGTGGCGACACCCTCGATGAACCGAATGACCTGCTCTGCGGTGATGCGCATCCTACCCTCCGTACTCAGTAGTCAGGTATCAGTAGCCAGTACCGGCGAAGATCGTTGAATTATATCGAAAATCGGCGGTACTGACTACTGACTTACCGGCTACTGACTACTGACCTACACGCCCCAGCGCAGCCCCGGTGTCAGAACCGGCGCATCCCACAGCCGGGTCAGCTCGTCGTCCAGCTTGAGCAGGGTAATCGAGCAGCCGGCCATCTCCAGCGATGTGATATAGCTGCCGACCAGGCTGCGCGCGATCGTGATGTTCTGGCCCTTGAGGATCTTGGCCAGCTCGTTGTACACGATGTACAGCTCGATCAGCGGCGTGCCGCCCATGCCGTTCACGAACGCCAGCACGCTGTCGCCGCCGCTGAACACGCCGTCCTCAAGGATCGGCGTAGCCAGCAGTTGGGTGATCTCGGCCGCGGTCCCGGCCTTCATGCGGACGCGGCCGGGCTCGCCGTGGATGCCGATGCCGATCTCCATCTCGTCCTCGGGCAGGTCGAAGGTCGGCTTGCCGGCGTGCGGCACAGTGCACGACGTCAGCGCCATACCCATCGAGCGGCCCTGGCCGTTGACCTTCTCGGCGATCCGCTTGACCTCTTGCAGGTTCGCGCCGCCCTCGGCCGCCGCGCCGACGATCTTCTCGAGCAGCACGGTGACGCCGACGCCGCGACGGCCGGCGGTGTACAGGCTATCCTTGACCGCCACGTCGTCGTTCGTCACCACCGCGACCACCTCGATCCCCTCGGCGGCGGCCAGCTCGGCCGCCATCTCGAAGTTCATGATGTCGCCGGTGTAGTTCTTGACGATGTGCAGAACGCCTGCCCCGCCGTCGACCGCCTTGGTCGCCGCCAGCATCTGGTCGGGCACCGGCGAGGTAAACACAGCGCCGGGGCAGGCCGCGTCGAGCATGCCTCTGCCGACGAAGCCGCCGTGCATCGGCTCATGCCCGCTTCCACCGCCGGAGATCACGCCGACCTTGCCCTTGACCGGTGCATCGGCGCGGACCACGAAGTCCGGGTCGTAGTGCACTTTCACCAGATCGGCATGCGCCAGCGCGATGCCGGCCAGCTCGTCTTTGACAACGGTCTCCGGCGAGTTGATCAGCTTCTTCACCCTTGTACCTCCTTAAGTCGGTGGGAATTAGCCGCCTAACACTCCAAAGAGCACTGCGGCGATGATGCCGCCGATGATCGGGCCGGCGACCGGGATCCACGAGTACTCCCAGTCCGACTCGCCCTTGCCGGCGATCGGCAGCACTGCGTGGGCGATGCGCGGGCCGAGGTCGCGGGCGGGGTTGATCGCGTAGCCGGTCGGTCCGCCGAGGCTCAGGCCAATGCCCCACACCAGCGCGGCGACCAGGAACGGTCCCATGTTCGACGCGGGGGTCTGCCCGCCGCCAGGACCAAACGAGTAGACCACGAACACCAGCACGAACGTGCCGATGATCTCGCTGATCAGGTTGCCTGTGACGTTGCGGATCGCCGGGCCGGTGCTGAAGATACCGAGCTTGGCGCCCTGGTCCTGGGTGATCTCCCAGTGCGGCAGGTACATGAGCCAGACCAGCACGGCGCCGATGAACGCGCCGATCAGCTGCGCGACGATATTGAAGAAGCCCTGGATAATTGTGTCGTTGCCGCGGATGATGTTCGCGACCGTCACCGCCGGGTTCAGCTCGCCGCCCGCGCCGAAGGCGCTGGCGACAAACACGCCGCACATAACGGCGAACGCCCACCCTGCCGTAATCACGATCCAGCCAGCGTTTTGAGCTTTTGACTTGTTCAGCAGCACTGCTGCAACAACGCCATCGCCCAGCAGGATGAGGATCATCGTGCCAAGCAGCTCACCAAGAAAAGTAGCGGGCATCCATTTCCTCCTCTGTCTACAGTTCGCGGTAGCCAGGTTCCATTCGTGCGTGAGGTATCGTCCTTGATCTGCGTGAAGGAACAGCTTTCACCACACCGGTCGTGGGCTCGCCGCAGCGGTCGGCGTCCAGCGGGGACGCCATTCGGCGCGCCATCCAGTGTCGTGAGACCGCGCACCGCGCATCAGGGCGCGGTGCCCCGTGGCCCCATCGCTGTTCGGGCGCATCCTCCGGCTAGCCACGTCGCGTGCCGGCGCGCCACATCTGCCTCCTTTCCTTACGTGTTCGGTCACAAAGCCGGCCCAGCCGGCGGTACGCCTCCAAAGATACGCTCTCTGGGAGGAGATAAGGGCTTTCAGTGTTCATGTGCTGTTCAGGCGCGGGCAACCCGCTATTGGGCACAGCAAAGCAACGACGTCGCGCAAGTCGCAGCGAGTCGCCGGCTGATTTCGCGATAGTGTCGCAGAATCAGCCGCACCAGACCGACTCAAAGACACCCAGCGCGGGTGCACCGAGTCGAATCGGCAGCTCACAGTCGGCGCGGACGAGCCAAAGAACGATTAGGCTGGAATGTGACGCAAGATTAGCGGCTGGAGTTTGGACGATGTAGCCTGAAGATGCCAGCGCGAGTGCTCGACAGCGCCTCATTGCACGTCAAACCCACCTGGACGATGTGTGCGCCAGGGACAGAGACAGGCGCTTCACATCAGTGCGCCAATCGTATCACAGGTTTAAATAAAGTCAAGAGGTCAGGCTTGCGCAGAATGCAACAAACGTGTTGCAATGGTGAAACGTTTTGTTGCACATTTTGCTTCGTTTCTGAAACGGTTGAATGCCGAATGCCAAGCGTTGAGCGTTGAACGTTGAGCGTTGAACGTTGAATGTTGAACGTTGAACACCACCCGGTCACGGCGTAGGCCCCGAGTCACCTTGTCACCTTGTCGCCTTGTCACCTTGTCACCTTGTCTCCTTATCACGGCGAGACGGCGGGGGCGGGCGGCTGCCAGAAGTGATCTTTGGTGAGGCCATACAGCTTCATCTTGCGCCAGAGCGTGGCCCGGCTGATGCCCAGGCGCTCGGCGGCGTGCCCAAGGTGGCCGGCGGCCTCGCGTCCGGCGCGCAGGATGGCGTCGCGCTCGGCGGCGGCCTGCCGGTCGTACAGGCGCTCGCGCGGCGCCGAGAGCGCGCTCCCGCCGGCCGGGTAGGCCTGGCCGATCGTCGGCGGCAGATCGGCCAGCGCGAGCACGCTCTTCTCGGTCATGTGCAGCACGCGCTCGAGCGTGGACTCCAGCTCGCGCACGTTGCCGGGCCAGTGGTAGGCCCGCAGCGCGCTGAGCGCCTCGGGCGCGAACAGCACCTGGCGACCCAGCCGGCGGTTCATCGCCGTCAGGATCTGGTCGAGCAGCAGCAGGATATCGTCGCCGCGCGCGCGCAGCGGCGGGATGTCGATCGTCAGCACGCCCAGCCGGTAGAACAGCTCGGGCCGGAAGCGGCCCTCGGCCACCACACGCTCGATGTCGCCGTTGTTGGTCGCGATAATCCGCACGTCCACCGCCACGACGCGCTGGCCGCCCAGCCGGATGAGGTGCTGCGTCTCGATCACCCGCAGCAGGCTGGTCTGCGCCTCGACCGTCAGCGCCCCGACGTCCTCAAGCAGCAGGGTGCCGCCCTGCGCCAGCTCGATCTTGCCGGGGCGGCCCTCGTCGCGGCCGGCCTGGCCGCCCTCGTAGCCCAGCAGCTCGCCCATCAGCAAGGTCCGCGGCACGGCGGCGCAGTTGAGCAGGACGAACGGGTCGCCCGCGCGCGGGCTGGCGTTATGGATGGCGTGCGCGAACAGCTCCTTGCCACAGCCGGCCTCGCCGATCAGCAGCACCGGCGCGGGCGAGTTGGCGGCGATCCGCGCGTGGCGCACGGCCGTCTGGAGCGCGCTGCTCTCGCCGACGATGTCGGCGAACGAGAAGCGCGCCTGCGCGCCGACGACGCGCTGCACCAGCCGCTGCACGCTGTCGGAGGGCCGCAGCGTGATCAGGGCGCCCAGGTAGCGCCGGCTGCGATCCCACACCGGCCGGAGGCTGCACAGCGCGACCACCGAGCCCTTGCGGTTGGGGAACAGCTGCTCCTGGTCGCTGATCTCGCGGCGACGCTCCAGCGCCAGGGCCAGCGCGGCCGGCAGCTCGATCAGCTCGTCGAGCATGCGGCCGGCAACGCTGCGCGGCGAGAGGCTCAGCATCTGCCCGGCGCGCGAGTTGATCTTGCTGACCCGGCCAAGCGCGTCGAGCAGGATCAGCCCCTCGCTCATCGCCTCGATCGCGGCATTCAGCTCGGCCAGGTGGTCGTTGGTCTCGGCCAGCAGCATGTTGTTGCGCAGCTGCGCCTGGATCGCCTGCGTCACCGCGATCACCATACCGAGCGTGTGAGCGTGCGCCGAGGCGCTCGGCCCGACCACGCCGATCAGCCCGATCGACTGCCCGCTCACATCGAACAGCGGCGCCGCCGAGCAGGCCAGCTGGTGGTAGCAGGCGCAGAAGTGCTCGGCGCCGCGCGTCTGCCAGGGGATGGCCTCGTACAGCGCCAGGTTCAGCGCCATGCTGCCGACCCGGTCCTCGCGCAGGCTGGCGCCGAGCATGAGCCCGTGCGCGCGCAGCGCGTCCAGCATCTCGGCATCGCCGATCACCTCGATCAGCGTCAGGGCGGGGTCGGCCAGCAGCACGGCGAAGCCCGAGCCCTCGACGAACTGGTACAGGTCCTCCATATACGGCCGCGCCAGCGCGACCAGCGCCGCCTGGGGCGCGTCGCGCGTCGGGCGGCTGGCGCTCACAGCCGCGCCGATCTCGCGGCGCGCGTCGAGGCCGGCCGCGCTGCAGCGCAGCCACGAGCGCAGGATCGGCGGCGCGATCGCCGACTCGTCGCACTTGCCGGTGGCCTGAAACAGCTCCCACGCCGCCTGCGTGGCGTCGAGTAGCAAGGTCGTCATTGCCTTAGGTTCCACATCATGCGTGCGGCGCTCCGCCAGCGCCGCGCGCTCATTATAGCAATTCCTGATGGTGCGCGTGCGCGCACATGTCACCCCCCATCCCCGCTCTCCCGTAGCCACGGGAGAGCGGGGATGGGGGGGTGAGGGCTCAGCCCAAAGCAACTGGCATACAATTTGCTATATATCCCTGGAAGCATACTGGAGATGCAGAGAGTCACGCTGACAGGAGCATAGATCTATGAACACGATCATTGGTGTCTTCGACGATCCGATGCAGGCGCGCCGCGCCGTGGAGACGCTGCGCGACGGGCCGCTGCCGCTCGAGGACGTGTCGATCATCGCGCCGCGCGGCGATGGCGCGGCCGCGGCCGATAGCACGGAGGATGTCTCGGCGGGCGAGGGCGCGGCGGTTGGCGCGGTGTGGGGCGGCTTGGTCGGCCTGGCGGCGCTGCTCATCCCCGGCGTCGGGCCGTTCATCGCCGGCGGGGCGCTGTTCGCAGCGCTCACCGGCGCGGTGACCGGCGCGGTGGTCGGCGGGATCGCCGCCGCGCTGATCGATTTCAGCGGCATCCCCGAGGCCGACGCGCGCGGCTACGAGGAGCAGGTGCGTGCCGGCAAGACCCTGGTCGCCGTCAAGGCGCGCGACGAGGACTCGCCCGAGGTGAGGCGCATTCTGACGTCGTCCGGCGCGGACGTGCGCGACACCCAGCGCGGCATTGCCGAGACCGCGACGGCGGGCCGACCGACGATCGCGATGTACGACGAGAGCGGCCGGCGCGTGAGCGACGATATGGAGCGCGCGGTTGGGGGCGCTGCCACCGGCGTTGCGATGGCCGGCGCGGCGGCCCGCCACGGCATCTACGACTCGCCCGCAAGGGCGGGCGGCCGGTCCGGCGAGAGCTGGACCAAGGGCGAGTGGGTGGCCGAGGGCGAGGGCGGGCCGCGCAAGGACACTGGCGAGTACGACGCCCACCAGTGGGTCGGCGAGGGCCAGGGCGAGACCGCGCACCGCCCCGGCGACGCCAAGCAGTGGACCAGCGGCGAGTGGGTCGGCGAGGGCCAGGGTGAGGGTCCGCGCAAGGACACCGGCGAGTACGATGCCGAGCAGTGGGTCGGCGAGGGCCAGGGCGAGGGCCCTGCGAGCACCGATCGCCCGGCCAAGCGACAGCCGTAGCTCAACCAGACAAGGGGACAAGCAGACAAGGAGCATTATGTCTCCTTGTCTGCTTGTCTCCTTGTCTAGCCGTACGCCTCGCGCAGGATCTCGATCGGGTGCTTGGTGTCGATCCCGCTGCCGTGGCTGATCTGCCAGCGGCAGATCTCCGAGTCGCAGACCGCCAGGTCGCTGCCGCTATCGCGCATGAAGTCGAACAGGCCGGCGCCCACGTCCATCGCGATCTGATACTTCTCCGCCTTGTAGCCGTAGCTGCCGGCCAGGCCGCAGCATCCAGCGCTACTTTCATTCAGCTGCAGCCCCGGGATGAGTTCGAGGATGTCGAGCGCCGGCCGGCCGATGCCGTGCGCGCGCAGCTGACACGGCGCGTGGTAGGGCAGCGTCCGCTCGATCGGCTTGAAGCCGGTGTCCAGCTCGCCGCGGTCGTGCAGCATCCGCAGGAACTCGAAGATGTCGTAGGTGTTCTCGGCGACCAGGCGCACGCTGGTCTCGTGCATGCCCAGCAGCTCGGGCGCCTCCTCCTTGAGCGTCAGCGTGCAGCTGGTGCTGGTGCCGACGATCGGGATGCCGCGCTGGGCGTAGGGCAGCAGCTGCTCGACGTTGTACTCGTGGTAGCGCCGCCCGTCCTTGAAGTCGCCGTTCGAGAGCAGCGGCAGGCCGCAGCAGCCCTGCTTGGCCAGAATCACCTCGAAGCCGTTGCGCTCCAGCACCTCGACCGCCGCCTTGCCCACCCGCGGCTCGTAGTAGTTGGTCGAGCAGCCGTGGAAGTAGACCACCTGCCGCTTCGCCGTTTCAACGTTCGAACGTTCGAACGTTTGAACGTTTGAACGCTTCTTGAACCACGACCGAAAGCTGTACGTGCTGAACTTCGGCAGCGGCGCCTTGCGCGCGACCCCGATCAGCCGCTCGGCGGCGGTGCGGATCAGCGGGTTCGAAGCGGCGAAGTTGGCCAGCAGCGCCTGCGGGCCGCACGCCAGCCAGCCGGTCCAGTCCTGGTGGCCGAGCACCCAGTTGCGCAGCGGCAGCCCCTTCTGCTCGACGATCCTGGCGCGCGCGCGCGCGTTCAGCTCCATGATCCGCACGCCGGTCGGGCAGACCTCGTTGCACACCCGGCAGCCCGAGCAGTAGTCGACCGACTCGTCCGGGGTCGGCTGGCCGTCCTTGCGGAAGCGCTGCGCCTGCGGGCCGACGTACTTCGGGCCGGGGAACAGGTCGGTCACGGCGCTGACCGGGCATGCCGCCGTGCAGATGTTGCACTTGATGCAGTGGTCGAGCGACTGCTCGAGCGAGAGCTCAATATGATCGTGTATCATGGCTTTCCAAGTTATGAGTTATGAGTTTTGGGTTTTGAGTTGCGAAAGACGCTAACTCAAAACTTAGAGCTCAGAACTGAGAATTTGCCCGGCCCGCCACCCGGTCGCCAGCGCGAGGCCGCTGTAGCAGCGCTCGCGCACCGGGTCGGCGCCGGCGAGCGCGGCCCCGGCCACCGCGACATTGCTGTAGATCGCCGCGCCGCCCGCGTCGAGCGGCCGCATCCGATCGTCGGTCGCCAGGCCGGCGCCGTAGATCGGGTGGCCGCGCTCGTCAAGGAAGCGCGGCGAGAACCACTCTCCGCGCGACGCCGGCACCTGCAGCGGCAGGCCGAGCGCCGTCTCCCAGACCGCGCCGGTGTGGTCGGTGCGCACGCCGCCGCCCGCCACGCCGCCGGTCGCCAGCAGGAAGGCGTTGGCGCGGTGCTCCTGCTCGCGCGCGGCCGCCTCGCTGTAGACCGCCGCCAGCCGGCCGTCGGCGCCCTCGCCGCGCAGCACGGCCGAGCCGACCTGCATCCGGCCCCCGGCGCGCACGATCGCATCGCGGAAGATCGCGAACAGGCGCATGCCCGGCACCGACGGCGGCAGCGTGGCGATCTCGAAGATCAGCGCCCCGCTCAGCCGCTGCAGATCGACCACGACGCCAAGCGGGTCGCGCAAGCCCAGCACGGCGGGCAATCCGATCCGGGTGGCGTCGCCGCGCTCGGCGCGCAGCTGGCGCCCGACATCCTCGCGGAAGGCCGGGTCGTCGAACAGCTGGGCGAACGTGCGGGTGTTGAAGTCGAGCTTGCGGGTCGTCGGCGGCAGCTTCAGATAGACGCCGCGCGCCGGAATGCCCTGGGCGGTCAGGTTGGCCGCCGCCAGCGGCGGGAAGAAGTCGCGCAGCTCGCGGAAGCCCGCCAGCAGCAGCGGCGGCCCGCCTTGGCTCGCCAGGCGCGAGTCGCCGGCGACCATGGTGGCGGGCATCAGCGCGGCCGGCCGCAGCGCGCCGACCGCTGTCGGCAGCAGCACGTTGCGCTCTAGGCTGCCGGCGTACGGGTAGCCAGCCGCCTCCACCAGCGCGCGGAAGCGTTCGAGCGCCTGCTCGACCCCGTCCGATCCGGCGCGCGCGTAGGGGTGGTTGGGCCGCGTCGCGATCAGGTCGGCCAGCTCCTCGCGCGTGCCGCGCGCGCCAGCTCCCCACACGTCGATCGTCCCGGAGGTCCAGTGGGTGGCGCCCTGGCCCTTCGCCAGCACCAGCGGACGGCGGCCAGCCTCGGCCAGCGCCAGCGCGCCCATCAGGCCGGCCAGTCCGGCGCCAATAACAACTGTGTCGCGCATATTCTTTAGGGGGCAGGGGACAGGGGACAGGGAATAGGAGATAGGGGACAGGGGACAAGGGACAGAAAGCGCAAATTCCTGTAACCTGTAACCTGTAACCTGTAACCTACAGCCTGTAACCTGCCACCTGCGCTATGCAGAGTGATACTCCGTCGCGATCGCGGGGTGGTTTGTCACCAGCCCTTCGCCAGCTGCGGCGTCCTGAGCAGGCTGCGGGAGCAGGTCGACGCCGAGCGTGTCGAGGTAGATAATCTCGTCGAGCCGGGCCTGGCGCAGCTGGTCGCCCCAGGCGACCGCAGTCAAGCCCTTCCAGCGCTCCTGGAGGAACTGGCGCAGCAGCGCGACCGAGGGCGAGGGCTGCCTGCCGCGCAGCTCCTCCCACAGCGCCACCGCGCGGTAGGTGCAGAAGCCGCCCTGGCACGGCCCCATGCCGAGCCGCGTATCGCGCCGGATGTCGTCCACGTTCGCCGCGCCGCCCTCGGTGATCGCCTTGACCACCCGGTCGCGCGTGACCAGCTCGCACTCGCAGATCAGGTCGCCGTAGGTGTCGTCGGACTCGATCTGCGCCAGCGGCTGGCCCATCCAAAACAGGCCCTGCCCATCGGACCCGCCGCTCCGTGCGGCCAGGTCGCTCTCCTTGCGCTCGGCCCGCCGCCCGCTGCCGCTGCCGGCCTCGTAGTGAAACCCGAGCGGGAAGGGCAGCGGCTCCAGGTGGGTGCGGCAGTCGACCTCCACGCCCAGCTTCTCGGCGACCGCGTCGGTGACCTCCTCGGCCATGCGGCGGTAGGTGGTCCACTTCCCGCCGACGATGCTGATCAGCCCGTCGACGCCGTCGCGCGCCGCGTGGTCGAGCAGCTTGTAGGTGCGCGAGATCTCGCGGTCGTCCTTGACGTCCTGGTCCTTGTAGAGCGGCCGGACGCCCGCCCAGGCCCGCAGCACGCGCGCGCGGCTGATGCCCGGCACGAGCTGCTCGCCCTCCTTGAGCATCAGATCGACCTCCCACGGCTCGATGCCGAACACGTCCGGGTCGGGCACGCTCACATCGGTGGTGCCGATCACCGCGACCGTGCGGATCGGCACGATGATATCGCCGTCGGCGGGCGGCTTGCAGCGATTGACGACCGTGTTGAGCAGGCGGTGGTTCATCGCCACCATCGTGCCCTTGCCCGGCACGACCGTCACTTTGACGCCGGCCATGCCGGCGATCTTGCCGGCCCACGCGCCGGCCGCGTTCACGACATAGCTGGCGTGGATGCGCACGTCCTCGCCGGTGCGCATATCCTCGCAGATCGCGCCGGTGATCCGCTCCTGGCCCTCGAGCGCCTTGACGACGTGGTAGGTCAGCACCTGCGCGCCGCGCTG
Source organism: Candidatus Ribeiella danica (assembly GCA_016717335.1). Taxonomy (GTDB): domain Bacteria; phylum Chloroflexota; class Chloroflexia; order Chloroflexales; family Roseiflexaceae; genus Ribeiella; species Ribeiella danica. The sequence continues at coordinate 1,118,523 of JADKFS010000001.1, read as the reverse complement.
CAGCGCGTCCTCGGCGTTGGAGTGAGTGGCGAGGAACGAGTCGGCCGCGCCGTCGCGCACCTCGAACACCCGGCTGATGCGCGGGTTGAGCAGCGGCTCGCGGCGCAGCGCCTCGCGCACGGGGATCTCGTTCACCGGCACGTGCGTGTCGCGGCAGCCCTTCAGGAAGCGGTCGGCGTAGGCCTCGTCGTCGGCGGGCGTGATCACGAAGAAGCCGCCGGTGTCTTCGAGGCAGTGGGGCATGATGCGCCGGAGGATCTCGTTCTCCTCGGCGCACTCGGTGGCGGACTGAGGATCTTTGACGACGTAGCGGCCGCCGCTGTGCAGCAGCCCGTGGTAGCGCCCGGTGGTGCCGTGGGTCAGATCGCCCTTCTCGACCAGCACCGCGCGAATCCCGCGCAGCGCCAGGTCGCGCAGCACGCCCGCGCCCGTCGCTCCCCCGCCGATCACCAGGACATCCGTGGTCAGAGAGCGCATAGTGTTTCTCTCTAGCTTAGCTCCTGCTACGCGGGGTATTATACCAGTTTCTTACAAGTTCGGTTAAAGGGGCTGCGCCCCTGGCCCCGGTTGGGGCGGCGCGCGCGCCGCCCTTACGCAGAGCGCTGCGCCCCCGGCCCCCCGCCTGCTGCTCCTGCCGACGGCCGTCCTTCCTTTTCTCCGGGGCGCTGCGCCCCCGGCCCCCCGCCCGGGGGAACCCACGCCGGTTCAGGCGGCTGCGCTAGCTGTCTTTGCGGGGCGCTGCGCCCCCGGCCCCCCGCCCGGGGGAACCCACGCCGGTTCAGGCGGCTGCGCTAGCTGTCTTTGCGGGGCGCTGCGCCCCCGGCCCCCGCCCGGGGGAACCCACGCCGGTTCCCCCGGCCCCCCTCCGGCAAATCAGCTCGTCTCAGCTGCATAGATGGTGGCGCATGCCCATCAACATTCCGACGGAGCGGGATAGAACTGACTCCGCGGGGCGAGCCGTCGTCAGAGCGAGTTATGTCCCGCCGCGCCTGGATTCAGCCGGGCATGTACGTCAAGCATCGCAAGAGAGGCGGGGTTATTTTGGGGTCCAGGGGCTACGCGCCCCCGGCCCCTCGCCTTGTCTCCTTGTCTCCTTGCTTCGCAACAGAGGTGGGTTCTTTTTGGGGGATGGGGCGCGCAGCCCCCCGACAGGGGTGTGGGCGGGAGACACCCGCGGGGGCGCGGGGGCGCGTAGCCCCAAGGGATGATCGCCGCCAACACACAAGGCCCTGGCGCAAACGCGCCAGGGCCTCCGCGCCATCCGTGCGAAATCCGTGTGACCTAGAAGTCCATCCCGCCGCCGCCCGGCATCGGGGGCGCCGGCTTCTCCTCGGGGATGTCGGTGATCAGCGCCTCGGTGGTCAGCAGCAGGCCGGCGATCGAGACCGCGTTCTGCACCGCGCTGCGCGTCACCTTGACCGGGTCGACCACGCCCTGCTCGAGCATGCTGCCGTACTCGCCGGTCAGCACGTTGTAGCCGTAGGTCGTGTCGCCCTTCTCCAGCTGCGCCCGGCGCACGTTCGCGATCACCACCGAGCCGTCCTCGCCGGCGTTGCGGGCCAGCGTGCGCAGCGGCTCCTCGAGCGCGCGGCGCAGGATCTGCACGCCGAACTTCTCGTCGTCGTTCGAGATCTGGACGTTGTCGAGCGCCGGCAGCGCGTTGATCAGCGCCACGCCGCCGCCCGGCACGATGCCCTCCTCCACCGCCGCCCGCGCGGTCGACAGCGCGTCCTCGACCCGGTGCTTCTTCTCCTTCAGCTCCGGCTCGGTCGCCCCGCCGACCTTGAGCACCGCCACGCCGCCGGCCAGCTTCGCCAGCCGCTCCTGCAGCTTCTCGCGGTCGAAGTCCGACGTCGTCGTCTCGATCTGCGCGCGGATCTGCTCGATCCGGGCGCGGATGGCCTTCTCGTCGCCGCGGCCCTCGATGAAGGTGGTGTTGTCCTTGTCGGCCAGCACCCGCCGCGCGCGGCCCAGGTCGTCGATCGTCGCGCTGTCCAGCTTGCGGCCGATCTCCTCGGAGATCACCGTCCCGCCGGTCAGGATCGCGATGTCCTGCAGCATGGCCTTGCGGCGGTCGCCGAAGCCGGGCGCCTTGATCGCCAGGGCGTTGATCGTGCCGCGCAGCTTGTTCACCACCAGGGTCGCCAGCGCCTCGCCGTCGACATCCTCGGCGATAATCACCAGGTTCTTGGTGACCTGCAGCACCTTCTCGAGCACCGGCAGGATCTCGTTGATCGCCGAGATCTTCTTGTCGGTGATCAGGATGTACGGCTCCTCCAGCTCGGCCTCCATGCGGTCCGAGTTGGTCGTGAAGTAGGCCGAGATGTAGCCGCGGTCGACCTGCATACCCTCGGTGTACTCTTTCTCGAAGGCGATGCCCTTGCTCTCCTCGACCGTGATCACGCCGTCCTTGCCGACCTTCTCCATCACCTCGGCGATCAGGTCGCCGATCTCGCTGTCGGCGGCCGAGATCGTGGCGACGTGCGCGATGTCGGCGCGGTCGCGCACCGGCTTGGCCAGGCTCTTGAGCGCGGCCACCAGCGCCTCGGCGCCCTTGTCCAGGCCGCGCTTGAGCAGCATCGGGTTCGCGCCGGCCGTCACGACCTTGAGGCCCTCGGTGATGATCGCCTGGGCCAGCACGGTGGCGGTGGTGGTGCCGTCGCCGGCGACGTCGTTGGTCTTGGTGGCGACCTCGACCAGCAGGCGCGCGCCCATGTTCTCGAACGGGTCCTTGAGCTCGATCTCCTTGGCGACGGTCACGCCGTCGTGGGTGACGGTCGGGGCGCCGAACTTCTTGTCGATCGCCACGTTGCGGCCGCGCGGGCCGAGCGTGGTCTTGACCGCCTCGGCCACGATGTCGACGCCGCGCTTGAGTGAGCGCCGGGCCTCCTCGTTGAAGTGGAGCTGCTTAGCCATATCTTTGGAAAACCTCCTCTATAAAGATTTCAGTAGTCGGTAGTCGGTAGTCGGTACCATTGAACTTCATCGACGAGCGATGAACAGCAGAGCAATGCGCTGGTACGGATTACTGGATACTGACTACTGACTACTCCTGGATGATGCCCAGAATGTCTTTCTCGGACAGAATGAGGTACTCGACGTCGTCGACCTTGTACTCGGTGCCGCTGTACTTGGCGAACAGCACCTTGTCGCCGGCCTTGACGTTCATCGGGACGCGCTTGCCGTTGTCGTCCAGGCGGCCCTCGCCGACGGCCAGCACGGTGCCCTCCATCGGGCGCTCCTTGCTGACGGTATCGGGCAGGAAGATGCCGCTCTTGGTCTTCTCTTCGCGGTCAACGGGCTTGATCACGACGCGGTCGGCCAGGGGCCGAATGCGAAAATCGGCTGCCATACGTGCTATACCTCCTTGTGTCGCTCAACCAACATGGTTCGTAAAAGGGGCGGTTAGCACTCTCCCCATATGAGTGCTAACCGCCCCTATAGTAATCAAAGGTCTGCAATTTGTCAAGACCGATTTTAGCACTCTTCGGATGAGTCTGCAAAAGTTGACGAAATGGCAGCCGGATGCTATACTACGGCCCTGACCTTCCCCCCTTGCGGCGGTTAGGTTTTCTATTGTCTACCGGCTACACAGAAGGAGCGCTCCTATCAGAGATCGGTTTCGCGTAAACAATCGCATCCGTGCCCCACAAGTGCGCTTGATCGACGAGAACGGCGTGCAGATGGGCATTGTTCCGTTGCGCGAGGCGCTCGGGCTCGCCGAAGAACGTGGTCTGGATTTGATGGAGGTCGCGCCGAACGCCGTTCCGCCGGTGTGCCGTGTGGTCGATTACGGCAAGTTCCGCTACGAGCAGACCAAGAAGGATCGTGAGGCGCGCAAGCACCAGAAGCAGGCCGAGCTGAAAGAGGTTCGCCTGAAACCGAAGACCGACGACCACGATCTCGACGTCAAGGCCAAGCAGGCGCGGAAGTTCTTACTCGGCGGCGACAAAGTCAAGTTTACCGTGCGCTTCCGCGGCCGCGAGATCTTCCACCCGGATATCGGGCGCGAGATGCTCGAGCAGATGGCCGAGGAGCTGCGCGATGTGGCGATCGTCGAGCAGAAGCCGCTGATGGAGGGCCGCGCGCTATCGCTGATGCTGGCGCCCAACGCCAAGGCTAAGCTGCAGCGCGAGAAGGCTGCTGCCGCGGCGCCATCGCAGCCGGGCCGCGAAAAAACCGCCTCCGCCGCGACTCAGGAGCAGGCGCCGATCGAGCCAGATGACGATGACGCCGACCTGGACGAAGACGAAGACGAAGAGGAATAGTTCAATGCCCAAGATGAAGACTCACAAAGGCGCCGCCAAGCGCTTCCGTTTCACCGGCACTGGCAAGATCGTCCAATCGCAGGGGCGCAAGGGCCACTTCCGCCGGCGCAAGGCCGGCCGCCTGCTGCAGCAGCTCGACAAGCTCAAGCCGACGCATAGCGGGAACGAGCGCATGATCGGCGTGGCGATGCCCTACGGCGCCAAGCACGCACGCTAGAACCGTTGGGCGAGGCGCGCAAAAGCGCCTTGCCGGATACGCCAGCGCGGTGTCGCCGGGTACGTGTTACGTTATTGAGTGCACAAAGGATAGGTACAAGCAATGGCTCGTGTCAAGCGTGGCGTCATGGTGCGCAAGCGTCACAATAAATTGTTGAAAGAGGCCAGCGGCTACCAGGGCAGCCGCAGCCGCCGCATCAGGGTTGCGCGCCAGACGGTCATGAAGGCGCTCTCCTACGCCTACCGCGATCGCCGCAACCGCAAGCGCGACTTCCGCCGGCTCTGGATCATCCGGATCAACGCGGCCGCGCGGCTGAACGGGATCTCGTACAGCAAGCTGATCAACGGCCTGAAGCTGGCCGGCATCGACCTCGACCGCAAGGTCCTGGCCGATATGGCTGTGCGCGACCCGGCGGCCTTCCGCAGCGTCGTGGAGCGGGTCCAGGCCGCGGGCTAGGACCGATCCTTTCAAATAACCACGAAGGCACGAAGACTCGAAGGAAGGCATGCGCCGAGCTTCGTACCTTCGTGTTTTCGTGGAATCGCATGATCGCTAGCCCGGCGAACCCGCACGTCAAACGCATCCGCTCGCTGGCGGCCGACCGAAAAGATCGTCGCCGCGAGCGGTTGTTTGTGCTCGAAGGTGTGCGCCTGGTCGCCGACGCGCTTGAGCACGGCGGGGCGCTCGACCTGGCGCTCTACGCGCCGGAGCAGCTCGACCAGACCGCCGCCGGCCGCGGGCTGCGCGCGCGGCTGGAGCAGCTGCCGCACACCTACCCGGCTACGGCGCAGGTGGTCGCGGCCGCCGCAGACACCGTGCACCCGCAGGGGGTGGTGGCGCTGGCGCGCTGGCCGGCGGTCGAGCCCGGCCGGCCGGGGCTGATCCTGGTGCTGGACGCGATCCAGGACCCCGGCAATCTCGGCACGCTGCTGCGCAGCGCCGAGGCGGTCGGCGTCGCCGAGGTGCTGTGCGCCGCCGGCACGGTGGATGCATACAGCCCGAAGGTCGTGCGGGCGGCGATGGGCGCGCACTTCCGCCTTGCGATGGAGCAGGATCTCGGCTGGGAGCAGGTTGGCGAACGGCTGTCGCTGGTCGATCATGTCTACGCGGCCGACGCCGAGGCGACCATGCCCTACTACGCGCCCGACTGGCGCCAGCCGTCGGCGCTGATCGTCGGCAATGAGGCGCACGGGCTGAGCGACGACGCGCGCACGCTCGCCCGCAGCCTGGTCGGCATCCCGATGCGCGGGCGGGCCGAGTCGCTCAACGCGGCGGTGGCGGGCAGCGTGATCCTGTTCGAGGCGCTGCGCCAGCGCACGCGCGGCAGAAGTTAATCGTTCGAACGTTCGAACGCTATAACCTTCAAACGAATTGTTGGCTGTGACGAAGCGAGTACGCGGGTGAACGCGACCAGAGAGCGGTGGCCACAGGCTGCGAGCCGCCGCCGTCGAAGCCCGCCGAAGTTCCCTTCTGAGCCGAGCGGTGAACGCCGAATGCTGAACGCTGAATGCTGAGCGCTGAACGGGCTAACTGTTCATCGCTCGTCGTTCATCGCTCATCGTTTCGCAAGTAGTCGCCTCCGGTCGCCCGCCGTTATCGGGGCTACGAGAGGGCGCCGCCGTGTGAAGCGCGGTCGCGCCAAATCAGGGTGGTACCACGGGCCACGCCTCGTCCCTGGCGAGCGCGTGGCTTTGTGTTTTTTTGTAGTCAGTAGTCAGTAATCAGTAGTCGGCACCGTTGCACAGCGCCGGCAACAGCGGCCTCGACGACCGACTAGCGACAGCTCTGCCGTGAATGGCCTGGCGTCAGCGCCATTGCGCGTCGCAGAACAATGGTACTGACTGCCGACCGCCGACTACTGGAGAGCTGCTATGACAATGATCGAGGAGCTGAACGACCTGGAGGCCCAGGGCCTGCGGGCGCTCGCGAACATCAAGAGCCAGGGCGAGCTGGCCGAGTGGAAGAGCGCCTACCTGGGTAAGCAGGGCACGCTCGCGCGGCTGAGCAAGAGCCTGGGCGGGCTGCAGGCCGAGGAGCGGCCGCTGGTCGGGCAGAAGTTCAACCAGGCCCGCCAGAACCTCGAGCGGGCGCTGGGCGAGGCCGAGGAGCTGCTCAGGCGCGCCGCCGTGATGGACGAGCTGGAGGCCGACCAGGTTGACGTAACGCTGCCAGGCCGCGCGCCGGCGGTCGGCCACCTGCACCCCAGCACGATCGTCATCCGCAACGTGATCGAGACCTTCGCCGAGATGGGCTTCCAGGTCTGGGACAGCCCGGAGGTCGAGCTGGACGAGCTGAACTTCGGCATGCTGAACTTCCCGCCCGACCACCCGGCGCGCGACATGCAGGACACCTTCTACGTCGAGACGCCGCCCGGCGCGCCGCCGGTGGTGCTGCGCACGCACACGTCGCCGGGGCAGATCCACGCGATGCGGCGCTATGCGCCCGAGCCGGTGCGCGTGCTGCTGCCAGGCAAGTGCTACCGGATGGAGCAGGTCACCGCGCGATCGGAGATGATGTTTCACCAGTTCGAGTTCCTGATGGTCGGCCGGCGCGTCACGATGGGCGACCTGAAGGGCACGCTGCACGGGATGGCCGAGCGGCTGTTCGGCAAGGGCACGCAGGTGCGCCTGCGCCCGAGCTACTTCCCGTTCACCGAGCCGAGCGCCGAGCTGGACGTCAGCTGCTTCCTGTGCAAGGGCACGGGCTGCCGGATCTGCAAGTACTCCGGCTGGCTGGAGATCGGCGGCTGCGGCATGGTGCACCCGAATGTGCTGCGCAACGGCGGCTACGACCCGGCCGAGTTCAGCGGGTTCGCGGGCGGCTTCGGGCCCGAGCGGATCGGCATTCTCAAGTACGGCATCGACGACATCCGCTGGTTCTTCAGCGGCGACGAGCGGTTCCTGCAGCAGTTCGGCTAGTAGGGAACAGGGGACAGGGACAGGGAATAGGGCATCCTGGCCTGTAATCTGTAACCTGTAACCTGTAACCTCTTCGTTGAAGCAGCATTTGCCAATCAGCATACTTGTCCTGGCGTTTGTGGCACTGGCGGCGCTCTACAGCGCGGTGGTGCCGCTGGGCGAAGGCCCCGACGAGCCGGGCCATGCCGCCTACGTGTTCTTCGTGGCGCGCGAGGGCCGGCTGCCGGTGCAGCGTGGCGCGCCCGAGCAGCGCGACGTGCCGGGCGAGGGACACCAGCCGCCGCTGGCCTACGCGCTTGCGGCGCCGCTGGTGGCCTGGCTGCCGCTCGACCAGCGCCGGATCGACCTGCCCGGCAACCCGCGCTTCACCTGGGCCGGCGGCGCGCAGCTCAACGCCGTCGCGCACGGCAGCCGCGAGCTGTGGCCCTGGAGCGGCGCCGCGCTGGCCTGGCACCTGGCGCGGCTCGTCTCGGTCGCGTGCGGCGCGGCGACGGTGGTGTTGACGTATCTGACTGCGCGGGAGCTGGCAGACCAAAGACCAAAGACCAAAGACCAAACAAGCTCTCCTTTGGTCCTTGGTCCTTCGTCGTTGGCCCCGCTCCTGGCGGCGGCCCTGGTGGCATTCAACCCGCAGTTCCTGTTCGTGTCGGCGCTGGTGACGAACGACGCGCTGCTGGTGGCGCTCAGCGCCGCGCTGCTCTGGCTGGCGGTGCGACGACCGGCGATCGGTTCGATCGGACTTGGGACTAGGGGCGTGGGATTTGGGGAGCCGAGCTCTGCCCAAGCCCCCAGCCCCCAGCCCCAAGCCCCGCTATGGAAGGTGAAGGGCCAGCCACTGATTCACGCGATCGCGATCGGCAGCGTGCTCGGCCTGGCGCTGATCACCAAGCAGAGCGCGATCATCCTGGCGCCGGTTGCGGCGCTGTCGGTCCTCGAACGGAGCATCGCGACGGAGCGCTCACGATCAGGGGGTGCACGGTGGCTCGCCTTGTCACCCCGCCACCTCGTCACCTTGCCAGCGTTCGCGGGCGTGGCGCTGCTGGTCTGCGGCTGGTGGTACGCGCGCAACCTGCGGCTGTACGGCGACCTGTTCGGCCTGGCGGCGTTTCAGGCCGAGTTCGCGACCCAGCCGTTCGACGCCGCGAGCCCGGCCGCCTGGGCCGGCGCGCTCGGCCAGCTGCACGACTCGTTCTGGGCGCGCTTCGGCTGGATGAACGTCCGGCCGCCGGCCTGGACGATCTGGTGCTTCGGCGGGGTTGAGGCCGCAGCGATTGCTGGCTGGCTTTGGAGATTGACCGACGACCAAACGACGATTGGGGCGGAAGGCGCTGGGGGAGCCCAAAAAAGATCTTTTGGTCTTTCGTCCTTCGTCCTTGGTCTCGGCCTTTGGTGGCCGCTCCTGGCGCTGCCGCTGCTGGCGCTCGGCTGGATCGTCAGCTTCGCGCTGACCGCCGGCCTGGTGGCCTGGCAGGGGCGGCTGCTGTTCCCGGCGCTGCCGGCGATCGCGATCCTGCTGGCCTGGGGCCTGACGGCACTCGGCAGTCGGCGGTTGGCGGTCGGCAGCCCGCAGCACCGGCTACTGGCTACTGGCTACTGGCTACTGGCTACTGGCTACTGCCTGGTTGCGCTGTGGCTGCCCTTCGGCGTCATCCGCCCGGCCTACCCGTTTCACACGCTGGCCGAGCAGGATGCGCTGGCGCGGCTGGGCACGCAGGTGTACGGCGGCTTTGGGATGGCCGGCGACCCGCGCGTGGAGCTGCGCGGCTGGCGGATGGAGCAGGCGCCGCGGGCCGGCGCGACGCTCGACCTCGCGCTGACGTGGCGCGCGATCGCCCGCCTGGACCGCGACTGGGTCGTGTTCGTCCACCTGGTGGACGCGGGCGGCACGATCGTCGCCGAGGACAACCGGCAGCCGCAGGCGGGCGTCTTCCCGACGGCGCAGTGGGCCGCCGGCGACTGGGTCGAGTCGCACCACCTGATCGCGCTGCCGGCCACGCTCGCGCCCGGCGCCTACACGCTGCGCGTCGGGATGTTCGACCCGCAGAGCGGCGACCGGGCCGGCGTGTACAGCAAGCGAGGAAAATTGCTCGGGGATTATCTTACGCTGGGGAAGGTAACTGTGGAGGCTAGGGGCTAGGGCGCAGATCTCCGATCCCAAGTCCCACGCCCCAAACCCCAAGTCCCACGCCTCAAATCCCAAGTCCCATGCCTCAAATCCCAAGTCCCTTCGCCCGTGATATAAAGGAGGCACTATGCGCGTTCCGATCTCCTGGCTGAAAGAATTCGTCGACATCTCCATATCGGTCGAGCAGCTGGCCGAGCGGCTGACGCTCTCGGGGCTGGAGGTGGCCGAGATCGAGCGGGTCGGGATCGCGGGCGCCGAGCTGCCCTGGGACCCCGAGAAGATCGTGATCGGCAATATCCTGGAGGTGCGCCAGCACCCCAACGCCGACCGGCTGGTGCTGGCCGACGTGGACTACGGCGCGGACGAGCCGCACACCGTCGTCACCGGCGCGCCGAACCTGTTCCAGTACAGGGGCCTCGGCCGGCTGCCGCACCCGCTCAAGGGCGTCTACGCCAAGGAGGGCGCCGAGCTGTACGACGGGCACGCGGCCGGCAAGGTCAAGATGAAGCTCAAGGGCCGGCCGGTGCGCGGGGTCATGTCCGATGCGATGCTCTGCTCGGAGAAGGAGCTGGGCCTCTCGGACGAGCACGAGGGCATCATCATCCTGCCGGACGACGCGCCGGTTGGTCTGCCGCTGCGCGACTACCTGGGCGACGCGGTGCTCGATATCGACGTGCTGCCGAACACCGCCCGCGCGCTCTCGATCCTGGGCGTCGCGCGCGAGGTGGCGGCGCTGACCGGCCAGCAGCTGCACATGCCGCCGATCGAGCTGCGAACCGACGGCCCGCCGATCGAGGGACGAGCGAAGGTCACGGTCGAGGCGCCCAACCTGTGCCCGCGCTTCACGGCCACACTGATCGAGGGCATCACGATCGGCCCCTCGCCGCTGTGGATGCAGCGCCGGCTGACCCTGGCCGGGATGCGCCCGATCTACAACATCGTCGACGTGTCGAACTACGTGATGCTCGAGCTTGGCCAGCCGAACCACACATACGACGCCGACAAGGTCGCCGACCAGCACCTGATCGTGCGGCCGGCGCGCCCGGGCGAGCGAATCACCACCCTCGACGGCAAGCAGCACGACGTGTACCCGGTGCCGGGCACCGATCAGCCGGCGCTGCTGGTGTGCGATCCGAGCGGCCCGAACGGCGGCGTCGCCGGCGTGATGGGCGGCGCGGCGACCGAGGTGAGCGAGACGACTACGCGCGTGCTGCTGGAGGCGGCGATCTGGGAGCCGACGATCATCCGGCGGATGGCGCGCGCCTTCAAGCTGCCCTCGGAGGCGTCGCGGCGCTTCGAGCGCGGGGTCGACTACGAGCTGCCGCCGCTGGCGCAGCGCCGGGCGCTTAGCCTGATGCAGCAGATCGCCGGCGGGACGATCGCGCGGGGCATGATCGACGTCTACGCGCGGCCCTGGCAGCCGGTCGTGCTCGACCTGCCGCCGCGCGAGGTCGAGCGTATCCTCGGGATCGCCCTCTCGACCGAGCAGATCGCCGGCCTGCTGCGGCCGCTCGGCTTCGACTGCCAGGTGCTGGGCGAGCAGAGCGCCGCGCGCGTCACGGTGCCCAGCTTCCGGCAGGATGTGAGCATCCTGGCCGACCTGTGCGAGGAAGTGGCGCGCATGTACGGCTACGACCGCATCCCGACGACCATGCTGGCCGACGAGCTGCCCGAGCAGCAGGCCAACCCTTCGCTGGAGCTGGAGGAGAAGACCCGCGACGTGCTGGTCGGCGCCGGGCTGGACGAGGCGATCACCTACTCGCTGACGAGCATGGGCAGCGTCGCGAAGGTCAGCCCAGGCGACGCCGACCCGGCCGCGCACCTCAAGCTGGCCAACCCGATCACGCCCGAGCGCGAGTACTTGCGCCGCTCGGCGCTGCCCACGCTGCTGGAGGCGCTGGCGCTGAACCTGCGCGAGCGCGAGCGCGTGCTGCTGTTCGAGATCGGGCGGGTCTACCTGCCGCAGCCAGGCCAGCCGCTGCCCGACCAGCCGCGCCGCCTGGCGATCGCGATGGCCGGCGCGCGCGTCACGCCGTCGTGGCTGGACAAGAGCCCCGAGCCGCTCGACTTCTTCGACCTGAAGGGCGTGGTCGAGACACTGCTGGCGCGGCTGAACCTGGCCGAGCAGCTGCGCTTCGTGCCGCTGACCGACGACCCGCGCTTCCACCCCGGCCGGGCCGCTGCGCTCAGTTGGGGTCAGGGGTCAGGGGTCAGGGCTCAGGAAGGAACCTCCCGATCCCCGGCCCCCGACCCCCGACCCCTTGGAGTTCTGGGCGAGCTGCACCCCGGCGTGCGGGGGCGGCTGGAGCTAGGCGCGCCGCGCGCGCTGGCGGCCGAGCTCGACCTCGAGCGCCTGATCGAGCTGGCGCAGCCCACGCGCTACCGGCCGATCTCGCGCTTCCCGGCGACGACCCAAGACCTGGCGGTGATCGCCGGGCTGGACGTGCCGACCGACCGGATCGCGGCGGCCATCCGCAAGTACGCCGGCGCCGACCTGGACGCGCTCGATCTGTTCGACGTCTACGAGGGGCCGCAGGTCGGCGCCGGCAAGCGCAGCCTGGCCTACCGGCTGACGTTCCGCTCGATGGAGCGCACGCTCAGCGACGCCGACGTCAACAAGGTGCGGGTCAAGATCGTGCGCGGCCTACAGCACGATCTTGGGGCGACGAGCCGAGAGTAGCCGATCGGGAGGCTAAAAGAACCCCCTCTCCCGGCGGGAGAGGGGGCAGGGGGTGAGGGCTACACCTGCTTGTCGAACCCGCCCGACTCGCGCTGCAGGCCCGAGCCGCCCTGGCCGCCGAACAGGTTGCCGAGGCCGCCCTGGCCGCCCTGGCCGCTCAGCACGCGGCTGGCCAGGAACGCGGCGCCTGCCGCGAGCGCGGCCTTGCCGATCGTACTGTTGAGCGGCGAGTTGGGGCCGACGAGCTGCCCGAGCAGATCCGGGTCCTGCTCGCTGGCTCGCCCGGCCATGCGCCCGAGGTTGCGCGGGTCGGCAGCCTCGTTCGGGTCGTTGTAGCTATAGCCGTCGAACGGCCGGTTGGGGTCCTGGCTGGCGCTGCGGAAGTGGTCGGCCAGCGCCCGCCGGTCCTGCTGCGGGAGCTGCCCGAAGGCGTGCTCGTTGGCCTGGGCGGCCAGGTCGGGCGGCGCGTTGCGCATCATCTCGCGGTAGCGGCGCGCGGCCTCCTCGTCCGAGATGCTGCCCGGGTCGCGCTGGTAGCGGTCGAGAAACTCGCCGTACTCCTGCTGGCGCTGCGGGTTCGTCCCGAAGAACTTCTGAAGCAGATCCATCGCCATGGGTCACCTCCTCTGGCTGTATATGGCCATGGCGAAGGTAGCAAGGGGCGTGCCGGGCGGATGTGGCCACGAGCCAAGGAGACGGGCGGTGAGGAGAGCGAGCGTCTACGCCTTGTCTCTTTGTCTCCTCGTCTCCTTATCATCTGGCCGGTCGGCAGCAGGCGAGCGCGGTGCCGCCCGCAGCGTCGCGGCGATCGCCTCGACCGGGCGGAGCGCTGCCAGGATCTGCTCGATCTCCTCGGCCGTGAGCGAGCCGATCAGCTCGATCGGGATGGCGGCGACCAGGTCGATCGCGCGCTCGCGCAGCCCGCCGGCGAGCGGCTGCGTCGGCGCCATCCGCTGGCGCGGGCTGTCGCTCAGGCGCGCGAGGAACACCCGCCGCGCCGCGGTGTCGCTGGGGAACGGCAGCGCCGGCCAGCGCTCCGGGTCGGCCCAGCCCGGCAGCTGCCGGCCGACCAGCGCGAGCCGGATGTCGCGGCGCTCCTGCGCGGCGGTGAGCACGTCCAGCACGCGCGCCGCGTCGTCGCCGGCCAGCCAGTGGCTCTCGGCGACGATGACAGTCCAGCGGCGGCCGCTCAACCCAGCGGCGAGCAGTTCGAGCCGCTCGGCCAGCGAGGAGGGCTCGCCGGCCGCGAGCATGTCCCACAGCTCGTGGCGCCCGTCGAGCGCCAGCGCCGCCGCCAGGGCCAGCAGCAGCCGCAGGCCGGCGTTGATCTCGACCTCGGGCGGGCGGCAGCTGTGCCAGATCACCTTCTGCCCGCGCGCCTGCAGCCGCGCCGCCAGCATCACCGCCAGGTCGCGCTTGCCGACCCCGGCCGGCCCCCAGATCAGCGCCAGCCCGCCGTGCCGCAGCCGGGCCACGTACTGCTCCAGCTCGGCCTCGTAGTCGAACTGCTCGGGCGGCGGCGGCGCGGCGATCAGCGCCTCGGGCGGCTCGGCCGGCGGCAGATCGCCCAGCGCGGACGGCAGCAGGGCGACCAGGCGCTCCAGCGCCTCGCGCTTGGCGCGGCTGTAGGTGCTGGCGCTGAGCGCCAGGGCGGTCTGGAGCGCCGCGCGCTCCTCGCCGGCCTCGTACTCGCCGGCGACGATCAGGTAGTGCCGCCAGCGCGGGTCGTCGAGCACCGGGCCGGCCTGGGCGGGGCGCAGCCGCGTGATCGCGGCCCGCAGCGCGTCGCGCAGGCGGCGGCCGCGCTGGAGCAGATCGCGCTCGTCGGCCAGCAGCAGCGCCGCCAGCTCGCTCCGGCCGAGCGCGAGCGGCGGGTCCTCGGCCAGTCCGGAGAGCGCATCGCGCAGCAGCCCGACCGGCGCGCGATCGCCGGCGTCGGGCTCCTCATCCCGCAGCCTGGCCAGCAGCCGGTAGAAGGTGCTGCGCGGCGCCGCCATCCCCTGCTCGCGCAGGCGCGCCTGCACCCTGCGCCAGAGCGCCGGCGCGGCGATGCCCGGCTCGACGCCAAGCTCCTGCGCGATCGCCTCGGCCAGCGGGCTGCCGCGCGCCACGTGGCCACCGCCGCGCTTGTGGCTCCGCAGCGCCGCCAGCCCATCGCGCTCAAACGCCAGGCGCAGCCGCCGCAGGCTCTCGCGGCTCACCCCGAAGGTCCGCGCGACCTCGCCGGCCGGCCGGCCCTCGCGCAGCAGCGCGACCAGGATGCGGTAGCGCCGCAGCGCGGCCTGGTCGCCGCCGAACGTGCTGACCAGCTCGCCGCTGCTCAATCTGGGGAGCTCTGGATCGGGCATAAGAATTGTAGATTGTAGGTTGCAGATTGCAGATTAGGTCACAGCTCAATCTGCAATCTGCGATCTGCGATCTGCAATCAGCTAAAGGTGGGGCTGCGGCGCCGGAAGATCGTATCGATCGAGACGCCGCTGTGGATGCGCTGGATCACCTCGGCCAGCAGCGGCGCGACCGAGAGCACCCGCAGAAACGGCGTCGTCTTCGCGTCCGGTAGGTGCAGGCTGTCGGTGGTGACAAGCTCGGAGATCGCGCTGCGCGACAGGCGCTCGAGCGTATTGCCGGCCAGCACCGCGTGCACCACCGCGGCGTAGACCTCGCGCGCGCCGTGGGCCATGAGCAGATCGGCGGCCTCGATCATCGAGCCGCCGGTCAGGATCTCGTCGTCCACCAGGATGCAGCGCTTGCCGGTCACATCCCCGATCAGCGTGCGGGCCTCGACGCGGCCCTGCGCCTCGTCGGAGTGCTCCAGATGCTGGATACGGCGCTTCTCAACGATCGCCAGCGGCAATCCCAGCTGCTCGGCGAAGTTGCGGGCGCGCTTGGCGAACCCCAGGTCGGGCGAGACGACCACCGCGTCGTCCCAGTTGCGCTCGCTGAAGTGGCGCACCAGCAGGTTCACGGCGCTCAGTTCGTCCACCGGGATGTTGAAGAAGCCCTGGATCTGCCCGGCGTGCAGGTCGAGCGTGATCAGCTGCTGCGCGCCGGCGACCTGGATGAGATCGGCCAGCAGTCGCGCCGTGATCGGCACGCGCGGCTGGTCGCGCTTGTCGGTGCGGCCGTAGGCGTAGTACGGGAGCACGGCCGTCACGCGCCCGGCCGAGGCGCGCTTGCATGCGTCGAGCATGATCAGCAGCTCCATGATCCGGTCGCTGAGCGGCAGCCCCAGCGACTGCACCACGAAGACATCTTTCTCGCGCACGCTCTCGTTGAGCTTGACAAAGATATTATCGTTGGCGAATGATGTGACGGTCATATCCCCCATCGGGATGCTCAGGCGCTGGCAGATCGCCCGCGTCAGCTCGGGATGCCCGTTTCCAGTGAAGATCCGTAGTTCGTCGAAACGACTGCTCATGCTGTCTCCGAAAAAGTCGAGGGCGAGTTCATGTGACGGAGCAGGAGGCGACACTGCCAGTGCTGGCATAGTCACGAGGGCCCATGGAAACATACAATGGGGGGGTTGTCAAATCGTTATGACGCGGCCTCGTACAGCCGCCGGAGCAGATCGGCGCGCTCGATGCGCACGCCGTGCGGCAGCTGGCCGGCCTGGGGCGGCCGGGGGTCGCTCTCGGCGGCGATCAGCAGCGCGCCGATGGCGGGCTCGCGCAGCACCGCCTGGATCAGCTGGGGCAGCCGCAGACGCCGCAGCCGCGGGCGCTCGGAGCCGCCCGCCAGCCGGTTGCGCTGCGCAAATGCCAGCGCCGCGTCGGGCGTGGCAAAGGCCAGTAGCATGCGCCGGCGCGCCGACCCGCCGCCGGATCCAGCGCCGCTCGTGGTCCAGAAGATATAGAGCTGGTCTGCGCCGACCTGGGCGCGCACGCTTTCGATGAGCGCGCGGAGCGCCGGCAGGCTGACGCCCTGCGCCTCGGCGAACGCCGCGAGTTCCGCTTCGTCTGGCACCTTGGTCACCACTTCCGGCCGATCGCGAACAGCCCATCGTCGCGGGCGCCGGCTACCTGGCCGAGGCCGGCAGAGGAACGCTGGTGGGGCGAGCCGGCGTGATCAGGTTCGGCCGGCTCTCTTTGAGCAGGAGCCCGCTGCCCAGCAGGCCGAGCTGCATCTCGAACGGCGTGCCGGCGTTCTCGGGGTGATACTCGATCCGGCCGCGCTCGAAGTACTGCACCGTGTGGATCTGCTTGTCCGCGAGCACCTCCTGGAGCTGCTCGCTGATCGGGTAGCCCAGCACGCTCATGCCGCCCGCTGAATCCCAGAACTGCAGAAAGCGGTCGGCGACTCCGTGGCGCGTTTCGGGGAAGTAGCGCACGGCCGGCTGGCTGACGAAGAACTCCTGGGTTGGGAACGTCAGCCCGCTGGTGAACTCGTAGCCGAGCAGCCCGCCCTGGATCTCGTAAGGCGTCCCGGCGTGCTCGGGCCACTGCTCGAGCCGCGCGCGCTCGAACCACTGGAACTTCCGGCCGCTGTCCTCCAGCACGGGGCTGATCGGGCGCCCAAAGATCCGCTCGCCGCCGTGCTGGTCGTAGTAGGGCTGAAACAGGCTGTCGATCTGGGGGATCGGCGTGGCCAGGCTGCCGATCGGCGCCATGTCGGCAGCCGCCGTCTCGCGCGCGTTGGCCATGGCGACGGAGATGCCGCTGTCGTCCTCGCTCAGCCGCGGCTGCAGCGTCGGGGCGAGCGGCTGCGCGCCCGGGAAGCGCAGGATGTCGCTGCGCCCGATCGCCGCGGCGATCAGCCAGAGGATCAGCAGCAGCATGATCAGCAGCAGCGCGGCCGACGTGGCCTGCTTGCGCGCGCGCGCGGCCTCCTCCTGCGGGCTGTCGCGCCGCAGGTTATCGCGCAGCGCGGCGGCCTCGCGCTCGCTGACCTCGCGCTCCTCCTGCAGCTCCTCGGCCAGGGCCTCGTCGCGGGCCTGGCGCAGCAGCGCCTCGCGCTCCTGCTTCGACTTCTGGCGGAGCATGCGCTTGAACTCTTCGACGGCTCGTCGTGTGTCTGGGTCATCCTGGAATGTGTCGCTCATGGGGCCTCCCCTATCGTGCTGCGAATCCTCGACCCATCAGGATACCGTTTGAACGGCCGCGCGGAGCTGCTCGGCCAGCGCCTGCAGCTCGCTCTGGTCGCCGGCCTGCGGCCGCCACAGGCGCACCGCGTGATCGCCCTCCCAGCGCGGGATCACGTGGACGTGGTAGTGAAAGATGACCTGGCCGGCGGCCGCGCCATTGTTCTGAATGATGTTCAGCCCGTCCGGCCGCAGCGCCTCGCGCAGCGCCAGCGCGACACGCTGAGTGGTGCGCGCCACGGCCGCCAGGGTCTCGGGCGGCATCGTGAACAGGTCGGCATGCTCGGCCTTGCTGATCACCAGCGTGTGCCCGCGCGCGGCCGGGTTAATGTCCATAAACGCCAGTGTGTCCTGGTCCTCGTAGACCTTGTACGCCGGAATATCGCCGCTCACGATTTTTGCGAAGATCGACGCCATCCTTATTCTCCAATGACAAGGTGAGAGGGTGAGTGGGTGACAAGGTGAAACATTCGAGCCGGCTTGTCACCTTGTCACCTTGTCACTTTGTCACTTTGTCACGTCCTGTCCACTTCAGCAGCTTCTCCAGATCCCAGGTATTCGCGACTCGCTCGGCCTCGGCCCAGCCGCGACGCGCCGTCAGCACGCCCAGCCTGATCCACTGCAGGTTGTCGGGGTGGTGCGAGTCGCTGTCGACGACCAGGCTGGCGCCAAGCTCGAGCACGCGCCGGGCGCTCGATGCGTCCAGGTCGAGCCGATCGGGCCCGCTGTTGATCTCGAGCAGCGTTCCGGTGTCGGCGGCGGCCCGCCCGATCGCGTCGACGTCGATCTCGGCGCCGGCGCGGCTGCCGATCAGCCGCCCGGTCGGGTGGCCGATGATGTCCACGTGCGGGTTGCGGATGGCGCGCAGCAGCCGCTCGGTGGCCTGCTCGGTCGGCTGGCTCAGCTTCACGTGCGGCGACGCGACCACGATGTCGAGCTCGGCCAGCACGTCGTCGGGCAGCGCCAGCGCGCCGTCGGCGGTGATGTCGACCTCGACGCCGCGCAGGATGTAGAAGCGCGCGCCGGCAGCCGCGTACTCGGCGTTGAGCGCGGCGATCTCGGCGGCCTGCTGGCGCAGCCGCGCGCCGTCGAGCCCGTTGGTGACGCCCAGGTAGGCGCTGTGGTCGGTGATCGCGATGTAGCTGTAGCCGCGCGCGCGCGCGGCCTCGGCCATCTCGCGGATGGTGGCCTTACCGTCGCTCCAGCTGCTGTGCATGTGCAGGTCGCCCTTGAGGTCGGCCTGCTCGACCAGGCGCGGGACGCGGCCGGCCGCGGCAGCCTCGATCTCGCCGACGTCCTCGCGGATCTCGGGCGGCATCCACGGCAGCCCGACCTTGGCGTAGACCTCCTGCTCGGTCGCGCAGGTCTGGAGCGGCGCGGCCTCGTCGGCGATGCTCCTGAAGCCGTGCTCGCTGAAGCTCAGCCCGCGCGCGAGCGCCAGCTCGCGAAAGTGAATGCTGTGGGCCTTGCTGCCGGTGAAGTGCTGCAGCGCCGAGCCCCACATCTTGGGCGGGAGCGCGATCAGGTCGGCCTGCAGGCCATTGTGGAGGTAGACGGTGGCCTTCTCGTCGCCGGACGACTCGACCGCCGCGACCAGCGGCAGGGCGACGAAGGCGCGTACGGTGCCGGCGGGGTCGTCGGTCGCCGCCAGGATGTCGAGGTCGCCGATCGTCTCGCGGGCACGGCGCAGGCTGCCGGCGTAGGTCATGTCGCGCACGGCCGGCGCGGCGTCGCGCAGGGCGGCGATCAGGCTCTCGGCCGCGCGCAGCGCGTCGAACAGCAGCGTGCGCCGGTCGCGGCGCTCGGCCGCGGCGATGCCCTGGATGACCGCGGCGATCGTCTTGGGGCCAAAGCCCTTGACGCCGCTGAGGCGGCCCGACTCGGCGGTGGCCTTGAGGTCGGCCAGGCTGGCGATGCCGAGCTCGCTGTAGAGCCGGCCGGCCGTGCGCGGCCCAATATTCGGCACGCGCAGCAGCTCCAGCACGCCGGCCGGGACCTTGGCGCGCATGCGCTCGTAGAACTGCAGCTGGCCGGTGTCGAGCAGCTCGCCGATCTTGTCGGCGATCGCCTTGCCGATGCCGGGGACGCTGGTCAGCTCGCCGCGCTGGCGCAGCGCGGCGAGCGGCGCGGCCAGGTCGACGATCACATCGCCGGCACGCCGATAGGCCCTGGCGCGAAAGGCATCCTCGCCCAGGATCTCCATCGTATCGGAGATCGCGTAGAAGACGTCGGCGATCTCACGGTTGGTCAAAGCAGCGGCCATACTCACACTGGCGCGCGATTTCAAAAGGCGCTCTGCGCGTCATTATAGCATGATGGGCAAGCGGCGTACCACGGCTGGGGGCTGCGCGCCCCCCGAGCCCCCGCGGGCGGGGGTAGGCCGCCACCCCGCCGCCCCCCGGCCGGGGCTCTCGCCCCTGGACCCCAAAAAGAGCGCTACCTCTTTCTCGACGCTTGGTGCGCATGCCTGGCTGAATTTACGCACGGCGGGAGGGGCACAGGCCGTACCCGAATGGTGTGAGGCATCCGCCACTGGCATTGAAGTGGAGACGACATCATTTGCCGGAGGGGGGCCGGGGGAACCGGCGTGGGTTCCCCCGGGCGGGGGGCCGGGGGCGCAGCGCCCCGGAAAAAGCAAGCGGCGGAGCGTCTTGAACCGGCGTGGGTTCCCCCGGGCGGGGGGCCGGGGGCGCAGCGCCCCGGAGAAAAGGTGACAAGATGACAAGATGACAAGATGACAAGATGACAGGTCACGCCCTGGTGACGAGCAGCAGGCGGGGGGCCGGGGGCGCAGCGCCCGCCCACTCGCTATTTGCGGAACATGGTCCCTTCTGGTACACTGCGCGGCGGCTGGCGGCGCAGCGATCGTCTCAACGCGCACGTCTGTCGACACCAATATGGAGCGATCAGAGTTCGAGATCATGGCGGCGATCGAGGACCGCCACTGGTGGTACTCCGGGATGCGCGCGATCGTGCGCGCGCTGCTGGACCAGGTCTACGCGCAGCGGCGCGATCTGCGTATCCTGGATGCCGGCTGCGGCACCGGCGGCAACGCGCTCGCGCTGCGGCGGTATGGCGCGGTGGTTGGGGTCGACCTGGCGCCCGAGGCGCTTGCCCTGGGTCGGCCGCGGCTTCCGGGCGCGCTGGCGCGCGCCTCGGTTCTGGATCTGCCCTTCGCAGGCGCGAGCTTCGACCTGGTGACGTCCTTCGATGTGCTGTATCACCGTGCGGTGACCGACGATCGGCGCGCGCTGGCCGAGTCGTGGCGCGTGCTGCGCCCCGGCGGGCGCCTGCTGCTGCGCCTGCCGGCCTACGATTTTCTGCGCGGCCAGCACGATCGGGCGGTCCATACCCGCCGCCGCTACACGCGCAGGGAGGCGCGCGCGCTGAGCGAGTCGTGCGGGTTCGTCGTCGAGCGCTGCTCGTACGCCAACAGCCTGCTGCTGGCGCTGGCCCTGACGAAGCGAATGCTGGAGCGCGTGACGCCGCAGCTTGCGCGGCACCGCTCCGAGCTGATCCTGCCGCCGCCGCTTGTCAACGCGGCGCTGCGCTGGCCGCTCGCGGCCGAGGCGGCCTGGCTCGCGCGCGGTCGCTCTTTCCCGGCCGGCCTGTCGGTCCTGCTGCTCGCGCGCCGCGATGCGTGACGCGCGAATGTGAAGCTCAAGCTATGCTCGAACAGATACTCGACCGCCTATCCGAGAGCCCGCAGGCGTGGAACTTCCTGCGGCGCATCGTGGAGGCCGGCTTTCGCGGCGAAAAGGACGCGATCGCGCGTGAGCTGGCCCCGCAGAGCGACCCCGGCCGCCGCGAGTTTCTCGACTTCGGCTGCGGCACGGGCGAGTTCGCGCCATGCTTCCCGCCCGCGCACTACCTCGGCGTTGACCTGGCCCCGCGCTACATCCGGTTCGCCGCCCGGAGCTACCACGGCCGCTTCGCCATCGCGAGCGGCTCCGCGCTCGGGCTGGCCGCCGGGCGCTTCGATGCCGCGCTGGTGCTGGGCGTGTTCCACCACATGCCCGACGACCTGGCGCGCACGACCGTGGCCGAGCTGCACCGGGTGCTGAAGCCGGGCGCGACGCTGCTGGTTATGGAAGACATCCCGCCGCCCGACCCCTGGAACGTCGCGGGCCACCTGATGCACTGGCTCGACCGCGGCGGCTTCATCCGCACCGAGGCGGAGTACCGCGCGCTGCTCGAAAGCGGGTTCAGCACCGTCAGGTCGTACCTGACCAGGAGCGGGATCTGCGATTACCAGGTGTACGTTCTTCAGCGCGCATAAGGAAATAGCGTGAGACGCCATATGCTGGTCTACCTGCTGCTGCTGATCGCGATCTCGCTGACTGTCACCGGCGAGGTGCTGCTCAAGCTGGGGATGAACGCGGTCCGCGCCGACGTCGGCGCGTTTTCGGTCTCGCTGCCGGTGCTGCTGCGCACCTTTACCGACTGGCGCGTCGTGCTCGGGTTCGCGCTGATCTTCAGCGGCTCGCTGTTCTGGCTGGGGGTGATCTCGCGGGCCGACTTCTCGTTCGCCTACCCGCTGCTGGCCCTGAGCTACGTCGTCGCGCTGCTGCCGGCCCGCTTCGTGATCGGCGAGGATGTGACGCTCAACCGCATCGTCGGCGCGCTGGTCGTGGTGGCCGGGGCGATCATCATCAGCTGGGAGCGCAAGTGATCGCTCGCGCGGGCTGACCCTACCTTGTGTAACTGATCGTCGTATAAGCGCCTGTTTGAAAGGGTGGTTTGGAGGCACGAAGTCCCTCCAAGAACCTTTATTCTGGCCGCGACCGGCCAGAAAGAGGGGCGCGCGAGGGGCGCAGCCCCTCGCACTCCCTGCTGTTCAAACAGCCTCTAAGCTTCACAAGAGCCATGTCGAAGGCGCCAATGCGCGATCTACAAGCTATCGCCCGCTGGCTCGCCTACGAGGGCAGGGCCGTCGGCGGCTTCGCCCGCGAGCCCGAGCTGTGGGCCGCGCTGCTCTGCGGGCTGCTGCTCTGGACGCTGGCGTACCAGGCGCCCTACGCCTACCGGATCGACGTGGGCGGCAGCCGCGAGACCGGCCGCCAGTGGGACGACGCGCCCTTCCTGGAGTCCTTCAACGACCCCGAGCCGCCCGACCTCTCTGAGAACACCACCACCGTCCCGTACCGCTGGGCGCGCGAGGCGTCGACCATCTGGCTGCCGGGCATCGGCGGCGGCGGCTGGCAGGTCGCGATCAAGGCCGCCAGCGGCCGCCCCGGCGGAGAGCCGGTCCCAACCGTCTGGGACGATGGCACGACCAGCGCGGCGATCTCCGTCGGCGGGCAGCCGCGGGCCTACCAGCTCGTCGCCGCGGCCGACGACGGCGGCGACCTGGCGCTCCATGTCGCGGCGGCGCCGCTCGACGCGCCCGGCGACCCACGCTCGCTGGGCGTGGTGATCTTTCAGGTCAGCGTTGGCTCGGGCCCCGGCATGCGCCTGCCGTCGCTGCGCCAGCTTGGCCTGCTGGCGGCGGCGCTGGCGCTGGCCTACGCGCTGCTGCGGCGCCTGGCGCTGCTCCCGTCGCCCGCGCTGGCGGCGGCGCTGGCGCTGGCCGCGCTGGCGGCGGCGCTGCTGACGCGCGAGCGAATGGCGCTGACCCTGCTGGCGCCGAGGCTGCCGGCGATCCTGGGCGGCGCCTACGCGCTCAGCATCATGCTGGACGCGGTCTACCGGCGGCTGATGGCGCTGCCGGCGCGCGTCGATCTCCCGCAGGCCAGTCGGGGGGCTGGCGCGCGCGGCCCGGCGACGCGCGTCGCGGGGAGCAACGCGATCGTGTCGCCGATCGGCGCGTGGCCCGCGCTGCCGCGGATCGGGCCGCCCTACCTGATCCGGCAGCCGTCGCTCGCCGTGGGCCTGGTCGCGCTGGCGCTGGTGCTGCGGCTCGGCGGCATGCTGCACCCGCACGCGCGCTTCAGCGACGACGGGCTCAACGCCAACAACCTGATCGGCTTCACCGGCGGCGAGGTCTACTTCACCGAAGGGCTGCCCTCCGAGGCCGGCGGCGGCCAGGTGCCCTACCCGCCCGGCCAGTACATCATCCTGGCCCCCGCGCGGCTGCTGATCTCGAACGACCGCGCCGCGACCAAGGCGCTGGAGTATGTTGGGAACGCCCTGTGGGATAGCCTGGTCGTCGGGCTGCTGTGGTATATGCTGCGCCGCGGCGGCTACGGGCCGCGCGCGTCGCTGCTCGGCGCCGCCTGCTACATCGCCGCCCCGCCTATGCTCAAGTCGCTCTCGATCGGCGAGTTCGCCAACGTCTTCGGGCAAGGGCTGGCGCTGCCGCTGTTGGCTTTCCTGGCTATCCGCGCCCGCAGGCTGTATGAGCCGGGCGCCACGGTCGCCCTGGCGGTGCTGCTGGCGCTGGCGCTGCTGGGCCACCTGGGGGTGACGATCTCGCTCTTCTGTGTGCTCGGCTACCTCGGCCTGGCCTGGCTGATCCGGCTGGAGACCCGCCGGTCCGTCCAGGCGCTGATCTACACCGGCCTGCTGGTCGTCGCGCTGCTCGCGCTGCTGTACTACACGTCGTTCTGGGATATCCTGGGCGCGCGCGCGGGCGCACGCCCGGCGCCGGAGGCCGCCGGAACGATCAGCGCGGCGCAGATCGTGCTGGGCCAGGCGTCGACGCTGCCGGTCTTCGGGCTGACCCCGCTGGCGATCGCGCTCGGCGCGGCCGGCGCGCTGCTGGTGGCCCTGCGCCCACGGCGCATCTGGACGCGCGCCCAGCCCGCGCTCGGGTCGCTGCTGATCGCGTGGTGGGGCGGGACGCTGCTGTCGTTCGGGCTGCTGATCGTCGCGCGCCAGGGAGTGCGCTGGCAGCAGTTTCTCTACCCGGCCCTCTGCCTCGGCGTCGGGCCGGCGCTGGCGGCCCTGTGGTCGCGCGGGCGCGCGGGCCGGCTGGTCTCCGGCGCGGCGCTAGGCTTCCTGATCTGGTATGGGCTGGCCTACTGGGTTGGGCAGATCAGCGACTACCTGCATTAGTGCGCTTACAGCGCAGGGGCTTGGGGTTTGGGGATTGGGGTTCGACGTATTGACGCCCGGTGCGCCGATCGCAAGCCCGAGGACGTCGCCTGGAATCGCATTAGGGCCGTCCGCCAGCGCGCGGCGGGGCGCGGGGCGGCAAGGCTGCCCCGTGTGCCCTGGCCACGTTGAGGTGGGCTGCGGGGAGCGCACAGCTACCTCGCGCCCTGGCCACGTTGAGGTGGGCTGCGGGGCGGCAAAGCTGCCCCGCGCCCTGGCCACGTTGAGGTGGGCTGCGGGGCGGCAAAGCTGCCCCGCGCCCTGGCCACGTTGAGGTGGGGGTTCGGGGGCGGGCGAAGCCCGCCCCCGAGTGTCCTAATGTTGTGGTCTGGAAGAGCCGCGGCTCTTCCAGACCACAATAAAGAGCGGAATCGCTATCAAAGGAGGCTGCTCGTGGAAGCCAAGTTGAACGAGCTACAGGCGCGCCTGATCGAGATCAACGATCTCGAGTCGGCCGCGGCGCTGCTGAACTGGGACCAGACCACCTACATGCCGCCCGGCGGCGCGGAGGCGCGCGGGCGCCAGCTTGCCACGCTGGGCCGGCTGGCCCACGAGAAGTTCACCGACCCGGCGGTCGGCCGGCTGCTGGACGACCTGCGCGCCCACGAGGAGAGCCTGCCGTACGATTCGCGCGAGGCCGGGCTGATCCGCGTCGCGCGGCGCGACTACGAGCGCGCCGTGCAGGTGCCGTCGTCGTTCATGTCCGAGCTGTACGGCCACACCGCCGCGTCGTACGAGGCCTGGACGAAGGCGCGGCCGGCCAACGACTTCGCGGCCGTGCAGCCGCTGCTCGAGCAGACGCTCGACCTGAGCCGCCGCTTCGCGGAGTTCTTCCCCGGCTACGAGCACATCGCCGACCCGCTGATCGACCTCTCGGACTACGGGATGAAGGCCTCAAGCGTGCGCGAGCTGTTCGCCGCGCTGCGCGAGCAGCTCGTGCCGATCGTCCAGGCGATCACCGAGCAGCCGCCCGCCGACGACGCCTGCCTGAAGCAGTACTACCCCGAGGATCAGCAGCTCGCGTTCGGCCTGCAGGTGATCGGCCGCTACGGCTACGACTTCGAGCGCGGGCGGCAGGACAAGACCCACCACCCGTTCATGACCAAGTTCTCGCTGGGCGACGTGCGGATCACCACGCGCCTGAACGATCACCACCTGAGCGACGGGCTGTTCAGCACGCTGCACGAGGCCGGCCACGCGCTGTACGAGCAGGGCATCCGCATGGACTTCGAGGGCACGCCGCTGGCCGGCGGCACCTCGGCCGGCGTGCACGAGAGCCAGTCGCGCCTGTGGGAGAATATCGTCGGGCGCAGCCGCGGCTTCTGGCAGCACTTCTACCCGCAGCTGCAGGCGGCCTTCCCGGAGCAGCTCGGCAGCGTGCCGCTCGACACGTTCTACCGCGCGGTCAACAAGGTCGAGCGCTCGCTCATCCGCGTGGATGCCGACGAGGTGACCTACAACCTGCACGTGATGATGCGCTTCGACTTCGAGTTGGCGCTGCTGGAGGGGACGCTGGCGGTGCGCGACCTGCCGGAGGCCTGGCGCGAGCGCATGCGGGCCGACCTGGGCGTGCCGCCGCCTGACGACCGCGACGGCGCGCTGCAGGATGTGCACTGGTTTGGCGGGCTGGTCGGCGGCGCGTTCCAGGGCTACACGATCGGCAATATCCTGAGCGCGCAGTTCTACGAGGGCGCCACCCGCGCGCGCCCATCCATCCCGTCCGAGATCGCGGCCGGCGAGTTCGGCTCGCTGCATGGCTGGCTGAAGGAGCACGTCTACCAGCACGGCCGCCTGTACACCGCGCCCGAGCTGGTCGAGCGGGCCACCGGCGGTCCGCTGAGCTTCGAGCCGTACATCCGCTACCTGCGCGAGAAGTTCGGCGAGCTGTACCAGCTGTGATCGGCGCGGCTACAGGCGCGTCGTGTGCGTGATGTAGCGGAAGAACAGCTTCACGCTGCCGAGCCGGATCGTCGTCTTATCCTGCAGCGTGAGCGGCGCGTGCGGCATCAGCGGGCTCTCGTTGACGAAGGTGCCGTTGGTGCTGCCAAGATCCTCGATCTGCCACTGGCCGTTGCTGCTCCGCAGGATGGCGTGCTTGCGGCTGACGCCGAGCGAGCTGCCACCGAGCGGGTTCAGATCGATATCGGGCGCCGCGCCGCCGGTCGCGTCGCGCCAGCCCAGCACATACTCGGCGCGCCCGGTGTCGAGCGAGACGCGCTGGTTGTTGGGCAGCACCAGCTCGCACGGCATCTGCACAGTCGGGCGGGTCAGCTCGTCGTAGGTCAGCCGCAGCTGGCGCAGCTCGGCCTGGTTGCGCTCGAGCAGGACGATGATCTTCTCCTGCTCCTGCTCGAGCGTGGCGATGTCCTTCTCCTTGCGCGCGATCTCGGTCAGAAGGCCGAGCAGCTTCTCGTTCTCGGCCAGCGATCCGCGCTGGCGCTGCATCTCGTTCTCGCGCTGCGCCAGGTCGGCCCGCGCGCGCGTGATGCCCTCCTCCGTGATGCGGCGCAGCGTCTCGGACATGCCGCCGAGCGAGCGCTCGTTGCCGCTGATCCAGTCGCGCAGCTGCTTGATATCCTTCTCGAGCTGGCTGATCGTCTTCTTGGTGTCGCCGATTTCCTTCTCGATCGAGGGGCGGTCAGACATCGCTGTCTCCTTTGTTGATGTCGTAGCGAGATCTGTGACGATTGAAGTGGCGCCAGGGTTGCTAGCGCGTGGCCTGGATGCCCTGCCGGTGGGCCTATTCTAGCACCAAATGGCTGGGCTTTCGCGGCGCTGGTTGATGAGCATCACGCCTTCACGCCTGGGTGAAAAAACTGCCGCCCGCTGAGCATCCAGCGCTAGGCAAGCACTGTTTCTGTCCGTACGGCCGCTGGTTTGGCGTCCATCGCGGTTTGGGTCCGCTCCTCGTCCAGCCCATAGCCGCTCTCGATCAGCTCCACCAATCGCTGCGCAAACCGGGCTGCCGGCGCTCCGTCGATCACGTCGTGGTCGAACACCACCGTCAGGTTGAGGATCTCGCGCGGCTCGATCCGCCCTCCCATGACGGCCGGCTTCCAAGCAGTACTCCCCACGATCAGATCGAGTGGGTGCATCGTGGGAGCAATCCCCCAGCCGCCCTGGCCCGCGCCAAACATGCCTATCGCACTAATTCCCACAGTGCCGGCTACGGCTGCGCCAATCGTCGGGTTGCGGTACAGCACCGCACGGAGCAGCGCACCCGACAACGTGGACAGCGGCCACGGAAGCAGCAAGGCGGATTGGAGCCAAGCGGCGGCTCTTCCGCTTGCCGAGGGCAGGCTGGACTGCGCCGCGCGGATCTGCTCGTGGATCTCCCGGTAGGTCTTGTGGTTGGCGCACCGGATGACCTCACCCATCAAGACGCGCTGCTCTGCGATCTTCCGCTCGACCAGGATCCCGACGTGCACGTCGTCAAACACGACGAGCTGTTTGCGGCCTTTCCGGCAGGCCTGCACAGCCTTGTGCTCATCCACGGCGCGGGCGAGGCAGAGAACCAGGTAACCGGTAAAGGACAACCGCTCGCCGGTCTGCGCTTTGTAGTCGTCTATGAACCGCTTGGCGTGGGTGACATCCACCTCCAGCAAGCCGTACATGCTATGCTTGTCGGCCCAGGTGAGGTGAAGAAAATTGGCCATGAAGCGGCGCTCCGCTGGGAAGTCGACGACATGATAGGGTTCGGTGTTCTTATTCATGCTTGGTGTCCTCCATCAGGGTTTTTGGTATCCGCGGCGTTCGGAGGGTCTGAAGGATCAAGCCGGCGCGCAGGAATGGCCAAATCCCGGCGAAGCTACCGCAGATCAGGGCGACCCACGAAACGTCGGGATTGAAGAGCCTGAGATAGCCGCGCAGTTTGCCCAGCATCGGTAGGAGGGTGAGGGCGAGCAACAGATTTGGGATCAGCGGAGGCAGGATGTGCCGCCTCCACAGGCGTCCACGGCTCGGGCGAACTGCCGCGTTCCGGCGCCAGCGGCGTAACAGCCGCAGCGTAGCGATGACGCCGGCGATCTGGAGCGGGGGGATCAGCAGCAGGGCGCGCATGGCCCAGGGGAGGAAGCCAAGCCGGATCGGAGCGGGCTGCCGGCCGGCGAGCAGGGCCGTCACACCGAACCCAACCTCCGCCAGAACCGGCGGCAATCCATAATGGTCGGCGTTGACGAGCAGGATCACGCCTATCTTCTGCGCTGGCAGAAGCGCCATATAGGAAGAAAAGTCGGGAACATTGCCGCCGTGCCAGATGGTCCTGGTTTGGCCGCTGTCTGTGACAAACCACCCCATGCCGTAGTTCCCCACCGTCATACCCATCGTACGATATTCCGGCACCCCGCGGTGCAGCGCGTCGATGCCTTCGCCCGAGAGGATCTGCACGTCGCCGTAGCGGCCCGCGTTGAGATGCGCGATCAGGTAGTGCGCTATGTCTTCGGCGCTGGAGATGAGCTGACCCGACGGAAGCGAACCGCGCGGGATCGGCAGATTGTGCGCGGCGATGGGGGCGGCGAACCAGTAGCGGTGGCCCACTGCCAGGCCGTTCTGCTTCGCCAGCGCCTGCGACGTGTAGCTGTGGCGCATACCAAGGGGCACAAAGATGTGGCTGTGGATGTAGTCCGCGTAGGCTTCACCGCTGGCGGCCTCGACGATCAATCCCAGCAGGTTGTAATTCAGGTTGCTGTACTCGAACGCCGCGTCGACCGGGTGGCTGAGTACGAGGGTTGATAGCCCGCGCGCCTGGCACTCGGCGGCGCTCGGGCGGTTGTCGAAATCAGCCAGGAGACGCATGCCGAGCAACCCGGGCAGACCGCTGGTCTGGTACACCAGGTGGCGCACGGTCATCTGGGCAGATGCCTGGGGATCGGCGACGCGGAACCAGGGCAGGTAGCGTTGAACCGGGCCGTCCAGGTCGATCATCCCAGCTTCCACCAACTGCATCACTGCCAGGGCGGTGAAGGATTTGGTGGTGGAGCCCAGGACGAAGGGTGTCTGGGGGGTGGGTGCTGCACCACCAGGGCAGGCATGGCCAAAACCGCGCAGGTGTACAATCTGGTCGCCTTCGACGATCGCGAGCGATACGCCAGGGATGTTCAGGCGGCGCATGTGCTGTTCGATGTAAGCGTCAACCGCAGCATAATAAGGCGCGCTGTCGCGGATGGGCCTTGCCAAGGCAGCGAGCGGCGCCACGAAGGATTGCATACGAGCCTCCGTGTGGAGCGGGCATCGTCACAATTTCAGGCTTCCCTGCCACACGAGCAGGCACGACCAGTGTGGCGTCCAATGATGCCTGGTGCAGGGTGCGGTGAGCCTGGTCGGGGGATGGTGGGGCAAAGACGAGCGCGGTATTGCCCATCCTACATGGAAAACACTACCACGAGCTGACGCTGGGTTGAGAAATGAGACGATAACGCGCGGGGAAGACCTCTTCACTGACGATGCTCCTGCCGCTTTCAAATGATGAAAGGGTAGGAGCGGCCGCTCAGGATGAGGGCGCTCAAGCGCTTCTCAGCATGCGTTCCTCTCCTTTGGAGAAGGAGAGCTCCCAGGCGTACAAATTGCGTACCGCACATGAGCGAACGTGAGGCCAACGGAGGCCGCTGATGAAGTATTGCTGAAGCCAGGATGTTCGCTCTCTTTTGCCAATTCGGGCCGCTGCTTGCCACGACTGCGCTACGCCTGGCGCAATTGGTCAAGCTCAGCCAGCAGACGCTTGGGTGCGACTGCCCGATAACTCTCATCGATCCAGCCTTCCAAGAGCTGCAGGGGAAGCTGGTCATCGCGCATGATCAGCAACGTCACCCAGCCGTGCTTGCCCATACCATAGCCCATTGGCTCAGCCAGCGGAAGCTCCAGCACGTCCGCGCCCGAGCGTGGCAGCTTGACACTCAGACTGACACCATCTTCAGGTGCGATCGCTCCGTTGACGAACAGAAACACCTTGCGCTTGACTTTGATCACCGTCTGACCCCAGGGGTGCTCCGCATACGCGCCGGGGAAGCTCAGTGCGTAGGCTTGCGCGTGGTCGCGCGGCATGATCATGGTACCGTCCATCACAACCTCTTCTACGATCACATCAGCAGGCGCACGCAGCAGGATGATGTGGTCGAATCGGGGTAGAGACTGCCCCATATTCCTGGCACACCCGCTCAGGAACAACACGTCGGCATCTTCAATTGCCAAGAGCTCATGAACACGATTAGATGAAACTGAATGGGAGGAGGAAGGCGAGGTACTTCGTCGTATCGTCGCCTTCCTCCTTGCGCACTACGAATCACGCGGCCTCAAGATCGATGAGACTGCAGAGCAACCACCGTGCGCAGGCGATGCTGTGCCCTCCTAGTGACGCGTGATCAGGTTGATGATCCGGCCTGGCACGTAGACGATGCGTTGAATGGCCGAGCCGTTCAGGTAGCGTTGAACACCCTCGACCTGGCGTGCGGCTTCCATGGCCTCGCCCTCAGTGGCACCAGTCGGCAGTTCGACGGTTCCTCGCGCGCGACCATCAATCTGGATAGCAATGGTCTCGGTCGCCTGTATCAGCATTGATGGGTCCGTTACTGGCCACACCTGTTGATGTATGGAGTACGGCTTACCAATTCGCTCCCACAGCTCCTCTGTGATATATGGGGCGAACGGGGCCAGCAGCAGCAGCAGGCTCTCAACCTCTTCCGCGTACAACTCGTCGCGCTGCTGGACAGTGCTGACATACTCCATCAGGGCCGCGATTGCCGTGTTATACCCCAGCTCGCGGATGTCCTCCGTCACGCTCTGGATCGTCTTGTGCAGGCGCCGGCGGTGCGTGGCCGGCGTAGTCCCGTGATTCATGCGGCCGGCGTGCTTCACGACCAGATGCCAGACGCGGCTCAGGAAACGCCTGACGCCGGAGATGCCCCGGTCACTAAAATCACCCCCTTGGGTATATGGCCCCATGAACATTAGATACATACGAACCGTGTCGGTGCCCCACGTTTCAATGTACTCGTCTGGATTGACGATGTTCCCTCGCGACTTGCTGATCTTCGCGCCGTCCTTGGTGATCGTTCCGTGAGCCCGAAAGCGCTTGAACGGCTCGTCAAACGGCAAGTACCCCAGGTCATGCAGGGCCATGGTGATGAACCGGGTACATCAGATGCAGCACCGAATGCTCGCGGCCACCGATACATGTCCACCGGCAACCACTTCGCGGTCAGATCAGCGTCGAACGGTCGGTCGTCAAACTGTGTCGATGGATAGCGCAGGAAGTACCAGGCACTGTCCAAGAAGTTGTCCGACACATCAGTCCGCGCCGGGCGGCACCCGCGCAATTCGGGCACGTGGTGTTGACGAACGACGGAATGGCGGCCAGTGGCGAGGAGCCGGTGCCGGTAGGCTTCCAGTCCTCGACATCAGGCAACAATACGGGCAGCTGGTCTTCCGGCACCGGCACCGTACCGCAGCGGTCGCAGTAGACAATCGGAATGGGCGCACCCCAATACCGCTGCCGAGATATCAGCCAGTCGCGCAGGTGGTACTCTATCTTCCCGTCCTCCGGGTTCACCGTGCGCCCGATCCAGTTTTCGTTGGGCAGCCTTGACAACCTCGGACCAGTCCAAGTGATCCAGATGATCCAACAGCCGGTCAGCATAGTTCGTGATTTTGAAGAACCACTGCTCCAGCTCGCGCTGGTCGACCACCGTGTCACACCGTTCGCACCGACCGTCAATGACTTGCTCGTTTGCCAGGACGGTCTTACAGCTTGGCACCAGTTCACAGCTGCGCGCTTTCGCTCGGCCAGCCCGGCCTTGAACAGCTTGACGAAGATCCACTGCGTCCAGCGATAGTACGCTGGGTCTGTCGTGTCTACCTCGTGCGACCAGTCATATCGGTTGCCACTGATCTTCAGCTGGGTCTCGCGGAACCGCTCGACGTTGCGTGCGGTCAAGATGCGCGGGTTGATGCCCTGCTTGATGGCGTAGTTCTCACTATGAATGCCGAACGCATCGAACCCGATCGGCTCGAACACATCGTAGCCATTCATCGCCATGAACCGCCCGTGAATGTCCGCACCGACAAAGGCGAACAGATTACCAATGTGTAAGCCAGCCGCTGACGGATACGGAAACATCATCAGAGTGTAGTAGGGGCTCGGCGCGTTCTTGATATCCGGCTCGTAGATGCCGGTGCGATACCATGCCTCCTGCCAGCGTTGCTCAATGGCAGCAGGGTCATATGTCGTCTTGGAGGTGTTCATTGCTGTCTCCTGTATGTGCTAGTGTTGCTTCACAATACGCGGTATGCCTGCGCGAACGGAGGGAGGCGAGCGACATTGCGTCGCTCACCTCCGCATTGTGAAGCCCTAGCCGCCTAGGAGTCGCAGCGAAAACGTGAACACGAGAAGTGTTCCGAGGGTGTGGACTTAGCTGTGATTAGCCCCTCGCCGGAGGGGTAGGGGAACTCCATCAGGTTGTAGAACGGGCGCGCGGCGCGGTCCAGGTCGATCGTGTCGCGGCCCTCGGCAGCCCAGCGCGCCTCGATCGCCTCAGCGTCGTACGCCTCCTTGGTAGCGTCCTTGTTCATTTCGTTGCTCCCTGGGTGGTGTTACTGCGACAACCATCGGGTGTGCCTCCGCCAGCAGTTCGAGCAGGCGGCGCACGCCAGGGAAGAGGAGCGTGACTCTTTCTTCGATCGAAACATGATTGCACCTTTATATGGCAGTGATTGGCTTTCGGTTGTCCGTCATCGATCTGGACGCTTGGCCGCCGGTCTGCGTTACGCGCTCGTCGCGAGCACGGCAACAAATAAGCCTCCCCGCGCGGGAAGGCTCGACAACCAACTCGCCGATGGACTCAGCTCATCAGTCTTGCGCGCAGCCTCCCGGCGCCTGCCCCTCGTCGGCCGAGGAGGGCGAGCGAAACGCTATTGAGACTGCTGCGCTCGATCATCAAATCGTCTCCACTGGAACCTTGCCAGGATTGTATCACGCCGGCTTCGGGAACCGCAATCGGTCTTAGGGCCGAGGATCGGATGTATTTTTCGCCGCGCTCGCGCCTCTTCATAAGGTAATACCAAAATTCCGCACCATCATACTCTGCTCAGCACGGCAGTCGAGGCGACAGCCCGCCAGCTAGCGCGCTGCGCTGAAAACTAAACTTGGGTGGGGTTTTAGGGGAGAGCGAAGCCCTCTCGTAGCCCCTCCTCTTTAGCTATACGGCGCGCTGTATGAAGATTGCGAGGTGCCTATGTAATCGAACCAAGTCGACGTGAGCTCCCTAAGTCGTTTCAGTGGTTTGTGGTGTTGTGGTTGATCGGCGGCGATCATCTTTGTGAGGAGGATCTTTTCATGCGAATCTTTGCCCCAGCTACGCGGCGTATTCGGCTCTGCGACGGCTACGGCCCTCGCGCTCGTGCTCGCGCTCTCCACTGCGCTTGTCGCGCTTGCGAACGTGCCTGTTACCTCGATTAGCTCGGACCCCTACGCCAACACGGACAGCCAGCACGCCACCCAGGTCGAGCCGGACTCGTTCGCGTTCGGCAGCACCATCGTCACCGCCGTCCAGACCGGCCGGTTCTACAACGGCGGCGCCTCGAACATCTGCTGGTCGACCTCGACCAACAGCGGCTCCACCTGGACGAATGGCTGTCTGCCGGGCCTGACGAATAACACGCCCCCCGGTGGCGGCACGTTCGACCGCGTGAGCGACCCTGTCGTCGCCTACGACGCCAAGCACAACGTGTGGATGATCCCACCCTGCCGCTGATCGGCCGCTCCTCGACCGTGGGGCCGACGGCCGCCGGCGTCTACACCAGCCGCAGCACCGACGGCGGCCTCACCTGGGGCAACCCGATCTTCGTCACGGACTCGAATCTGCAGAGCCCCGACAAGAACTGGATCGTCTGCGACAACACGGCGAGCAGCCCGTTCTACGGCAACTGCTACACCGAGTGGGACGCGAACGGCGACGGCAACCGGATCTACATGAGCACGTCGACCGACGGCGGGCTGACCTGGGGACCGCGCAAGAAGCCGGCCAACAACGCCACCGGCATCGGCGGCCAGCCGCTGGTGCAGCCGAGCGGCAAGGTGATCGTGCCGATCGACAACGCCAACGAGACTGCGCTGCTGGCTTTCAACTCGACTGACGGCGGCGCGACCTGAGCTCGACCCAGACGATCCGACGATCTCCTCCCACACGGTCGCCGGCAGCCTGCGCACCGGCCCGCTGCCCTCGGCCGAGATCGACGCAGCCGGCAAGGTCTACGTGGTCTGGCAGGACTGCCGCTTCCGCAGCGGCTGCAAGTCGAACGACATCGTGATGACCACCTCGACCAACGGCACGACCTGGACCGCCGTTTCGCGCATCCCGATCGACACGACCGGAAGCACGGTCGACCACTTCATCCCCGGCCTGGCGGTCGACAGCACGACCTCGGGTAGCACCGCCAAGCTCGCCCTGGCCTACTACTACTACCCGTCGCGGAGCTGCACCGCCTCGACCTGCCAGCTGAACGTCGGCTATGTGTCGTCGGCGAACGGCGGCACCAGCTGGACCGCGCCGACCCAACTGGTCGGGCCGATGACGCTCAGCTGGCTGCCGAACACCAGCCAGGGGCGCATGGTCGGCGACTATATCTCGACCTCGTACGCGGGTGGCACGGCGCACCCGGTATTCACCAACGCCGTCGCGCCGGTCGGCTCGGTCTTCAATCAGGCGATGGTGACGCCGTCGACCGGCCTGGCCACCGCGGCTGGCAGCTTCGTCGTCACGTCGAGCGGCGACCACGCCATCCCGAACGCGGCCTCGGACCACGCAGCGCCGCAGGCGCCAATCGTCACGCGCTGATAGCTGTTGTCTGACCACCCTGCCCCCTCTCTCGTCCGCGGGAGAGGGGGATTCTTTTTGGTATCTGGGTGCAGTCAGCGACTGCACCCAGATACCAAGAGTCTGATTCGCGCCCCTGGCAGGCGCGGGGTGATCCGGCGCATCAACGCGCCGCAAAAGAAAACCCTACCCTGCTGGGGGAGGGGAGGATAAGCGCCAGGCGCGCTTTTAGCCTGCAGGCGCCTGGTCCAGCCGCGCAGCGAGCCAGGTCGTCACGTCGGTCAGGCTCTGCACTGCTGACCTCGTGGCCCATTGGGTACTCTTTGTAGATCAGATCGACCGGCAGCCGCTGCAGGATCGCGCGGCTGGCGCGGCTGTTCTCGACCGGCAGCACCTCGTCGGCGCGCCTGTGGACGACCAGGAACGGCTTGCCGGCGAGCCGCTCGGGCGAGGCGAACTGCGGCCTCGATCTGCTCGGGCACCCGCCCGCTCATCAGCACCGTGCCGGCCACCAGCTCCGGGCTCGGTCAGCGCGACGCCGGCGGCGACCATCGCGCCCTGGCTGAAGCCGACCAGGTAGATGCGCGCCGGGTCGGCGCCGTAGGCTGCTGCCGCCTCGCCGACGAACGCGACTGCGCGCCGGCGGCTGGCCTCAGCCTGCTGGAAGTCGATCGTGATGCCGGTGGCCGTCCAGCCCAGCTCGAACCAGGCGTAGCCGCCCGGCATCAGCGTGGTAGGGCGCGCGCGCGCTCACGACCAGGAAGCGCGGGTCGAGGTACGGCGCCAGGCCGAACAGGTCGTGCTCGCTGCTGCCGTAGCCGTGCAAGAGGATCAGCAGTGGCGGCGCGCCCTGGCCCGACCGTCCGGCTGCCGCGCCAGGTGGGCCAGCGAGAGGCGAGCCGTCGATCGGTTGTCCATACGATCTACAGCCCCATCCGGTTCAGCTCGTCGACGACCTCGTTCATAGCGGTCGTCGGCCGCGGGGTGCGTGCTCTCGAAGTAGGGGATCGCGTTGCGCGAAGCCGCGCCAGCAGCGACTGGTGCCGCTCGGTCGGCTCGCCCGCGCTCTGCTCGAGCACTTTCTGAGATCGCGCTGGACATCCTCGATCGCCGCGTCGGCGACGATGTTTTGAAGCAAAGCGTTGGTCAGCTCGTCCTGGAGCTTCTCAAGCGTCTTGTGGAGCTGTGATCGGACTAGGTGTTCCTTATCTGGTCGATGATGTCGTGGAGCTTTTCAAACAGCCGGGTATGTATGTTCACCAGAGGCGCGCGAGCCACGGGTGGCCGGGGCAGATCCGCAGCGCCTGTGCGAGCCAGCGGCGCCGCGTGTCGCCGAGCGGGGCCAGCGCGCTGGCGAAATCGGCGTCGTCCTCGGGCTGGCCGTACTTGGCTATAGAGCAGCGCGACCTCGGGCGCCAGCAACGGCACGCCGAGGCTCGATCGCACGCCCAGCAGCGCGACCGGCAGCACGATCGCCGGGTTGCGGCGGAAGCGCCACAGGTCGCCCTCGCGCTCGTCCAGCAGAATCTCCAGCTGGCCGGGGTTGCCGTGCGGCCGGCGGGCGTGGATCTCGTGGACCGGCGGCGCCAGCCACTCGCCGCGCCAGGGCTGGCGTCGGGACTCGACCACCTGCTCGGCCTGCCAGCCGGCCAGATGCTCGTACAGCGCGCGCTGGTCGCTCCGAAAGATCGCGATCTCGATGTCTTTGTGCGGCCTGGTCTGGTAGCCCAGGAAGAGGTCGATCGCCCAGCCCCGGCGATACCAGGGCCGCTCGAAGCCCCGTATGAAGCCGGCGACACTTCGCAGCTCCGCGAAATCGTTGATACGCTGTCGCTGTACGCTCATTGCTTCCCCTGTTTTTTTTGCTCCTGCTCGCTTGGCGAACGCAGGAGCAGACATATGACACGGTGCCAGGCCGTTCGGCACAGAACCGATTTCTCAAAGAGCGAGGTGGCTAGCGGCTTGTCTCAAGTGGTTTGGAGCGGCGAGCCACTCCAAGCCTCGCCTTAACCGGGCGACGGCAGCGCAGCCGCAGCATCCTACCAGCGAGCATAGGACTCGTTAAGATGGAGTATATTATACCATCTCCGGCCCCGTGGCTAGAGGGTATGACGTCTGTTTTGTTGGCCTTCGACCCCCTTTGGGGCGGTTTCGCGAGCCGCCCCAAAGGGGTCGGGGCCACTATAATTTGCTGACGGCGACCGGCTGATGGATCTCGGCCGAGCGGTACGCCGCCAGCACGAGCTCGAGCGCGCGCAGCCCGTCCTCTCCGCCGATCGGCGCGGGCCCGCCGGAGCGCACCGCCCGCAGCCAGTCCTCCAGCATAAGCCTCGCTAGGTCGTCGCCCCAGTGGCGCCACTCGGCGCGCACGCGCGCGTTGCTGAAGACCTCCAGGCTCTGCGCGAGCGCGTCGACACTGGCGACGCCGGCCGTGCCGGTCACCTCGATCGTCAGACAGCCTGAGCCTGGCCAGGCTGCGACTGGGCGCGACCAGCTCGGGTCGAGGCTGGCGGTCAGCCCGCCCTCGAGCGTGATCAGCAGCATCGCGGCGTCCTCGACCGGCAGGTCGTGGTGGCGGGTGGCGGCCTCGGCGTAGATCTGGCTAAGCTCGCGGCCCCAGATCCAGCGCAGCAGGTCGGCCGCGTCCCCAGCCTGGTCCATCAGCGCGCCGCCGCCGGCCAGCCGCGGGTCGCCGAACCAGCCGCCGGGGTAGGCGCCCTGGCTGGTCGCGCGGATCATCAGGTCTCGCCCAGCGTGCCGCCCCGCACGGCCGCGCGCAGCTGGCGCACCGCGTCGCTGTAGCGCAACGGGAAAGCTGCGCCGAGCAGGACGCTCGCCCGCTCGCAGGCCGCGATCATCGCCGCGCGTCGGCGGCCCGTCGTCGCGAGCGGCTTTTCGCATTCAGCACGTGCACCCGCGCGCCCGCCGCCGCCAGCGCCAGGTCGTGGTGGCGCGTGTTCTCCGAAGTCACGATCAGCGCGTCGACGTCGGCCAGCAGCTGGTCCAGCCGTTCGTAGGAGCGCGCGCTGAACTCCGCGGCCGCCGCCAGCCCGCGGCCCGCATCGTCATCCCAGATTCCCGGCCAGCGTCGCGCCGCCGATCGCTCCCGACGAGGTGACAAGGTGACAGGGTGACAAGGTGGCGTGGGACTTGGGACTGGGACTGGGGCCGGCTGACGCCTGACGGCTGACCGCTGACGGCTGACGGTTGACAAGGTGACAAGGTGACAGCCCTTCGCTCCTCGCTCCTCACCCGGTCACCCGGTCACCCCCGCACCCGGTCATAGGGTCACGGGCCGTCCCGTGCGAATGCTCTCCAGCGCGGCCAGGCCGATCCGCAGTGCCTCGAGCGCGCCCTGGCCGTCGCAGCGCGGCGCGCTGCCGCCGCGGAGCCACTGGACGAAGTCGCGCATCTGGGTCAGGTACGGGTCCTCGTGCAGGCCGCCGCTGGGGCACCGCGACCCCCGCCGCCGCCCTCGGCCGGGAACAGCTCGGAAGGTGAGCGGCGCGCTCTGGCGGCTGGCGTGGCGCAGCAGGCCGCCGCTGCCCGAGATCTCCAGCGTGGTGCGGAAGCCGCCGGGGTACGACCAGCTGCCCTCGACGTAGCCGATCACGCCGCTGCGAAAGCGCAGCACGACCATCGCCATATCCTTGCGCGTGGCCGGCGTAGGCCAGCCCGTGCGCGTGCAGCCGCTCGATCGGGCCGAACGTCCAGCGCGCCCAGTCGAAGCCGTGGATCATCAGGTCGAGCGCCACCCGCCGCTGCGCGCCAGGTCGCCGTACCAGTCGCTCGCGACCGTCGGGAAGCCGGCGCCGCGCGTTGCGCGCACCACGCCCGGCGTGCCGAGCTCGCCGCGCAGCACCATGTCACGGGCCAGCGCGTACTCGGGAAGTAGCGCACCACCTGGCCGACCGCCAGCCTGACGCCCGCGCGCCTGGCTGCGTCGAGCAGCGCCTCGCCCTCCTCGATGGTCCGCGCGAGCGGCTTCTGCAGATGATCCGCTTGCCCGGCCTGCGCGGCGGCGCGCACGATCTCCAGGTGCGTGTCGGTCGGCGTGGCCACCACCACCACGTCGACGTCGGGCCGCGCGAGCACCGCCTCTGCCGACGGGAGCAGGTCGGCGCCGATCCGCCGCGCCAGGTCGGCCGTCGCCGGCGGGACCGTGCGCGACCCGAACGCGACCACGCGGACACCCTCGATCCGGCTGAGCGCGTTGGGCGTCACGCGGCCCATGACCCCAGCGCCAATGATTCCAGCTCGCATGGCTGCTCCTGCTCGTGCTTGTGGGCGACGCCGCGCCCGGCTGCGGTTTTGGCGAGCTGATCGTACCACGTTTCCGTGGTGCTCCGCGGGTTGCTCGGGGCTACGCGTCCCCACTCCCCGTGGGCGGCGCCGCCCACACGCTCTGCTCGGGGCCCCGTGCCCCGTAAGCTGCCTGCTGACAGGCTCTGTTCGGGGCTGCGCGCCCCCGTGCCCCCGCGGGCGGGGGGGCCGCCACCCCGCTGCCCCTCCGGGGGGCTTCGCCCTGGACCCCAAAAGAATCCCTCTTTGTCACTTGTTGCGGGGGCTACGCGCCCCGCTCCCGCGGGGGGGGCCGCCACCCCCGCTGCCCACGGGGCTTGCGCCCTGGACCCCCAAACTGACGCAACCTCACGTTCAGCGATTGACGCGCATGCCTGGCTGACTCCAGGCGCAGCGGGAGGCAACTGGCCTCGCAGGTCTGGTGCTGGGCATGCGCCACCAATATGGGATATGCCACATGCATCCTTTGCCGGAGGGGGGCAAGGGGCGCGGGTTCCCCCAGGCGGGGGCAGCGCCGGAGAAACGGAACGCCCGGCACGGGCGCAGCAGGCGCGGGGCCGGGGGCGCAGCGCCCGCTACGCTTAGGTATGCAGCACCACCCCGTCGCGCGCCGGCAGCTCGATCCGCATCTGCCCGCCCTCCACCCGCGCGCCGACCGCGCCGTAGGCCGGCCGCAGCTCGGCGCCCTCGGCGAAGTGGCCGCCGCTCGGCACGCTGACGCTGCGCGGCGCATCCGACACGTTCACCGCCACCAGCAGCGCCTCGGCGTTATCCGCCCGCGCGAAGGCGTAGCTCGCGTCGTCGGCGTGCAGCCGGTGGTAGGTGCCCGTGCGCAGCGCCGGGTGGGCGTGGCGCAGCGCGATGAGCTGCCGGTGGTAGGCCAGCGCCTCCAGGTCCCACGTCTCCGGCCGGTCCCACTGGATCGTCCGGCGCTGTCGGGGTCGAAGTTGACGCCGGGCAGCCCGATCTCGTCGCCGTAGTAGATCGACGGCGCTCCCGGGAAGGTCATCAGCAGCAGCGTCGCCAGCCGCACGCTGGCGCGGTCGCCGCCGACGATGCTGATCAGCCGCGCGGTGTCGTGGCTGTCGAGCAGGTTGAGCTGCGCGAGCTGGATCTCCCGGGGGTACAGGCCCAGCAGCCAGTCGATCTTGTCGGCGTACTGCCATCCGCTGAGCGGCGGGGTCGGGTGGTACGAGCGGCCGGCCACCTGGTCGGGGCAGCACGCGCCCGCCGCCCGCGAGCGCGATCGCCGACTCGGCGAACAGGTAGTTCATCACCGCGTCGAACTGGTCGCCCTGCAGCCACTCGCGGCTGTCGTGCCAGACCTCGCCGACGATGTAGGCCTCGGGGTTGATCGCCTTGACGCGCCGGCGGAACTCCTGCCAGAAGCCGGCGCTCTTGATCTCGAACGGCACGTCGAGCCGCCAGCCGTCGATCCCTCGCGCAGCCAGTGCTCGGCCACGCCCATGATGAACTCGCGCACCAGCGGGTTGTCGGTGTTGAGCTTCGGCAGCGCGCGGTTGCCGGCCCAGCCGACATAGTTGGCCGGACGATCGCCGTCGTACGGGCTGGAGCGGCCAGCCCTCGACGAAGAACCAGTCCAGGTAGGGCGAGTGGCGGCCGTTCTCCAGGATGTCCACGAACGGGAAGAAGCCGCGGCTGGCGTGGTTGAACACGCCGTCCAGCACCACCTTCAGCCCGCGCCGGTGCGCCTCCTGCAGCAGCGTGCGAAACGCGGCGTTGCCGCCCAGCAGCGGGTCGACCGTGTAGTAGTCGTGGGTGTGGTAGCGGTGGTTCGAGGCCGACTGGAAGATCGGCGTGAAGTAGATCGCCGTCGCGCCCAGCTCCTGGATAGGTCCAGGTGCTCGACCACGCCGAGCAGGTCGCCGCCCTTGTAGCCCTCGATCGTCGGCGGGCTGTCCCACGGCTGCAGGTTGCTCGGCTTGCCCAGCCTGGCGCTCTTCGCGAAGCGGTCGGGGAAGATCTGGTAGAACACCGCGTGCTTGACCCAGTCGGGGGTGTGGATATCGCTCAATGCCTCGCTCCTCACGGGTGGCTGCCAATACAGCGTGGTAGAAATACCTACAGGGTTGCAGCCAGCAGTTGGCAGTCGGCGGTAACGGTGAACTGCATACTGCATACGGCGGACTGCCGACTGAACCGGGTAGAGATTTCCGCCGACGTGCGCTAGTCAGTTGCCGAGCCAGCCCTCCTGGTAGTCCTGCCCGACGATCAGCACAATATCGGCCTGGCGGGGCTGTGTCGGAGCGTCCGGGCCGGGCTGCGCCAGAACGTAGCCGGGGGCGATCCCGAGCGCCTCGGCCAGGCGCTGGCGCGTCTGCGGGTGGCCGGTGTAGTCGATGATCGTGCTGTGCTCGTAGAGCTGCGGCGCCTGGGCCGGGTCGGCCAGCGCGAAGCCTTTGCCGCGCAGGAAGCTGCTGATGCGCCCGGCGATCCCGTCGACCGCGGCGCCGTTCAGCACCTGGATGCGCCCGCCCTCGGCGGCCTGCGGGCCGGCCTGCCAGCGCGCCACCAGCGCCGCCACGTCGGCGCGGTTCCAGTAGATGTCCGAGCCGTCCTCCCGCGTCGATCGCCACGTCGTCGGGGTTGATGCTGAGCTGCACGATCCCGCCGGGCTTCAGCTCGCGCGCCAGCCCCGCCAGCCCGCCGATCGTCCCCAAGTCGCCGATCGGCAGCGTCGTGCGAATGTTCTGCGCCAGCACCTCCGCCCACTGCGGCAGCGTGGCGACGTTCTCCAGCAGCCCGCGCGCGCGCACCTGGTCGAGCAGCGCCCGCAGCACCACCTGCTGGCGCCGGCTGCGGTCGAAGTCGGTGCTGCCGTGGCGCGAGCGCGCGTAGACCAGCGCGCTGTGCCCGTCGAGCACCTTGCAGGCCGGCCGGGATGTAGACCCGCTCGACGCCGTAGTCCTCGGTCGGGTACTCGGCGTCGAGCAGCGGCGCCGGCACATCCACCACCACCCCGCCGACCGACTCGACCAGCGTCTCGAAGCCGTGGAAGTCGACCTGGGCGGTGTAGTCGACCGTGACGCCGAGGAAGCGCTCGACAGTCTCGGCCGCCAGCGCCGCCCCGCCGGCGTCCGGCTCGGTGTCTTCGCCGTAGATCTCGGCCGCGCTCGCGTAGCCGCTGGCGTAGGCCGCGTTGATCTTGGCCTGCCCGACGTGCGGGATGGTCACGACCGAGTCGCGCGGGATCGAGAGCATCGAGGCCCAGCGCGCCGCCGGGTCGACGCGCACCACGATCAGCGTGTCGCTGCGCACGCCCTCATCCGGCCTGGGGCGCTTGTCGACGCCGATCAGCAGCACGGTGAACGGCTCGCGCAGCGTGTCGGGCAGCGGCGGGCGGGTTGGCTGGAGCGGCCCGCCGCGCAGGCGGTTGGCCGCCCCGGTCGGGTATACGGGCGCGGCGGCGGGCTGGCGCAGGCGCGGGTCGGCCTGCTGGATCGTCGCCAGCGTGCTGCTCGCGCGCTCCGCCACGATCGCCACCACCAGCAGGATCGCCGTCACGACCAGCGCGATCGCGATCGGCCACGGGTGCCGGTAGGCGATCGCCCGCCACCCGCCGGGGCCTCTTCGCGCCGGCCGCCGCGGCGTCAGGCGGCGGCCGGCATCCTTGGGCGCGCGCGGTGGACGGCCTGGTGTTGCCACAAAAAATCCTTTGCCTGGCTGCAGCTATCTGTCTGGCGGCGATTATACCAACGGCGCGCGGGGCAATCAAGCCGCTATTTGGTACTTGACAAACCAATGTAACTCGCTTATCATCTCCGGCAACAACTGAATAGAGCAGCTCTTATCCAGAGAGGCGGAGGGACCGGCCCGATGAAGCCTCGGCAACCACTGGGTAAGTTCTGAGTTCTGAGTTCTGAGTTCTGAGTTTGCACAGCGCAACTCAAAACTCAAAGCTTAAAATTCAAAACTTAGACGGAATGGTGCCAAATCCGGCAGCACGAGTCTGGAAGATGAGAGGCATACGCTGACGTAAGCCCTTTCCATGTACGCATTGGAAGGGACTTTTTTAAGTCAGATCCTGGATGCAAGCCCTCATCTTCATGGTGGGGGTTTTTCTGTTGGAACGCTGAGCGCCGAACGGCGAACGATGAATCGGCCGATGTCGATCGTCGCTCGCGCACATGCTCCAACAGGCTCATTCGCTGGATTCAGCGCTCAGCGTTTATCGTTCATCGTTGTAAGGGGAGGCACTCTATCATGGCGGACGACGTCAAGTTCACTGGCTTCGAGACCCTGGCGCTGCATGGCGGCCAGCAGGCCGACCCGACCACCGGCGCGCGCGCCGTGCCGATCTACGCGACCACGTCGTACCAGTTCAAGGACACCGACCACGCCGCGCGTCTGTTCGGCCTGCAGGAGTTCGGCAATATCTACACCCGGATCATGAACCCGACCACCGACGTGCTCGAGCAGCGCATCGCCGCGCTTGAGGGCGGGGTGGGCGCGCTGGCGGT
The DNA here is from genome assembly GCA_016717335.1 of Candidatus Ribeiella danica. Classification (GTDB taxonomy): domain Bacteria; phylum Chloroflexota; class Chloroflexia; order Chloroflexales; family Roseiflexaceae; genus Ribeiella; species Ribeiella danica. The sequence continues at coordinate 1,074,615 of JADKFS010000001.1, read as the reverse complement.
GGCCTCCGGCCAGGCGGCCGAGACCCTGGCGATCCTGAACATCGCCGGCACCGGCGACAACATCGTCTCGTCGACCGACCTGTACGGCGGCACCTACAACCTGTTCCGCCACACCCTGCCGAAGATCGGCATCACCACCCGCTTCGTCGACGCGCGCGACTACGAGGGCTTCCGCAACGCGATCGACGACCACACCAAGGCGTTCTTCCTCGAGCTGATCGGCAACCCCAAGCTCGACGTGCTCGACCTCGAGAAGATCGCGGCGATCGCGCATGAGAAAGGCGTGCCGGTGATCGTCGACGCGACGACGGTGACGCCCTACCTGTGGCGGCCGTTCGAGCACGGCGCCGATATTATCGTCCACTCGGCCACCAAGTATCTCGGCGGGCACGGCACCAGCATCGGCGGCCTGATCGTCGACAGCGGCAAGTTCGACTGGACCAGCGGTCGCTTCCCCGAGTTCACCAGCCCCGACCCGTCGTACCACGGCCTGGTCTACTCGCAGGCGTTCGGCCCGCTGGCCTTCATCCTGAAGGCGCGCGTCCAGGGCCTGCGCGACCTCGGCGCGGCGCTGAGCCCATTTAACGCCTTCCTGTTCCTGCAGGGCATCGAGACGCTTGGGCTGCGCATGGACCGTCACAGCCAGAACGCCCTGGCCGTCGCGCGGCACCTGAAGGAGCACGCCAAGGTCGCCTGGGTCAACTACCCTGGCCTGCCCGAGCACCCGACCTACGAGCTGGCCAAGAAGTACCTGCCCAAGGGCCAGAGCGGCATCCTCGGCTTCGGCATCCAGGGCGGGCGCGCGGCCGGACGGACCTTTATCGATAGCCTGAAGCTGTTCTCGCACCTGGCCAACATCGGCGACGCCAAGAGCCTGGCGATCCACCCGGCCACGACGACCCACAGCCAGCTCAGCGCCGAGGAGCAGACGCTCACCGGCGTGACCGACGACTTCGTGCGGCTCTCGATCGGCATCGAGACGATCGACGACATCATCGCCGACCTGGACCAGGCGCTCGCCAAAGTGTAGCTCTTAGTTCTAAGTTTTGAGTTTTGAGTTGCGCCCAGCCTGACTCAAAACTCAAAACTCAGAACTCAAAACTGGTGAGACTATGACTGCACTTGCGATCGAGCCAGACACCGGCATCGGCCTGGTGGAGCGGCGCTACATGACCTGGCTGGAGCCGCTTCAGCTGGAGAGCGGCGCCGCGCTCGCGCCCGTGACGCTGGCCTACGAAACTTATGGCCGGCTCAGCCCGGCGCGCGACAACGCCATCCTGCTGCTGCACGCGCTCTCGGGCGACTCGCACGCGGCCGGCTGGTACGCCGGGGCGGCCAAGCCGGGCTGGTGGGATGCGATGGTCGGCCCCGGCCGGCCGTTCGACACCGATCGCTACTTCGTGATCTGCTCGAACGTGATCGGCGGCTGCCAGGGCAGCACCGGCCCCGGCAGCCTCGACCCGGCCGCGGCCGGCGCGGGCGCGCCGCGGCACTACGGCGCGCGCTTCCCGGTGGTCACGATCGGCGACATGGTGCGCGCGCAGGCGCGCCTGCTCGACCGGCTCGGCATCGACACGCTGCTGGCGGTGGCCGGCGGCTCGATGGGCGGCTTCCAGGCGCTCGAGTGGGCGGTATCCCACCCCGACCGGGTGCGCGGCGCGATCCTGCTGGCCACCAGCGCGCGCTCGTCGCCCCAGACGGTCGCCTGGAACGCGATCGGCCGGCGCGCGATCGTCAGCGACCCGCGCTGGCGCGGCGGCGACTACTACGGCGCCGAGCCGCCGGCCGACGGGCTGGCGGTCGCGCGCATGATCGGCCACATCACCTACCTGAGCGAGCCGTCGCTGGAGCGCAAGTTCGGGCGCGCCTTCCAGGAGCGCGGCGGGCCGCGCTTCACGCTCGAGCAGGAGTTCGCGATCGAGAGCTACCTCGAGCACCAGGGCGACTCGTTCAACGCGCGCTTCGACGCCAACTCGTACCTCTACATCACCAAGGCGATGGACTACTGGGATCTGCCGGGGCGCTACGGCTCGCTCGACGCCGCGCTGGCGCGCAGCCGCGCGGCCTTCCTGCTGCTCTCGTTCGCCAGCGACTGGCTCTACCCCACCGCCGAGTCGGTCGCGATCGCCGACGCGCTGCGGCGGCTCGGCCGCCCGGTCGAGCACGTCGAGATCGAGTCGAGCGCCGGCCACGACGCCTTCCTGGTCGACTATGAGCCGCAGGGGCCGGTGGTCGAGGGGTTTCTAGAATCGCTGTAGGCTTGAGTGAGAGCGTTCAAACGTTCGAGCGCTCAATTTCTTCCGTTCCTTCCAAGGCTCCGCTCTTCCCCGTTCGACTCGCCGGCCGGCAGCGCGATGCTGATTGTCGTCCCGCGGCCCTCCTGGCTCTCGGCCCAGATCGCGCCGCCGTGCGCCGCGACGATCTGCTTCGCGATCGCCAGCCCAAGCCCGGCGCCGCCGCTGCCGCGCGTCCGCGAGCGGTCGGCCCGGTAGAAGCGGTCGAAGATATGCGGCACATCCTCGGCCGCGATCCCCTGGCCGGTGTCGATCACCTCAAAAAGGATGAAGGATGAAGGATGCGGGATGAGCTGCAGAGGGGCGATCGATGCGTTCACCCTTCCGCCTTCCGCCTTCATCCTTCTCGCGCCCAGGGTAATCGCGCCGCCCTCGGCGGTGTAGCGCAGCGCGTTGCTGATCAGGTTGCCGAGCACCTGCGCCAGGCGCTGCGGGTCGGCGTCGATCGGCGGCAGCTCGTCGCCTGCCGCGAGCCGCAGCTCCACCCCATGCGCGGCCGCCTGGCCCGCGAAGGCCGCGCGGGCCTCCTCGATCATCTCGCGCGGGTCGAGCAGCTCGCGGTAGAGCGGCAGCTGGCCGGTCTCGGCCAGCGCCAGCAGCCGCAGGTCCTCGATCAGCCGCTCCAGCAGCGCGGTCTCGTGCAGCAGCCGGTCCAGCTCCTCGGTCGTCGCGCTATAGACGCCGTCCTGCAGCCCCTCCAGCCGGCCCTTGATGATCGTCAGCGGCGTGCGCAGCTCGTGGGCGATGTCGGCGGTCATCTGCCGGCGCTGCCGGTCGGACTCGGCCAGCGAGCGCGCCATGGCGTTGAACGCCTGGGTCAGCTCGTCGATCTCGCGGATGGGCGCGCGGCGCACCTGCACGTCGAGCTGGCCGGTCGCCAGGCGCTGCGCCGCCACCGTGATATCGCGAAGCGGCCGGCTGAGGCGCTGCGCGAAGAACACCGCCAGCAGCAGCAGCCCGCCCCCCAGCACCAGCCCGGCGAATAGAAAGCCGCGCACCACCGGCCAGATCAAGTCGATCGGCCGCCGGCCCTGGATCGGGGCGTTCGCCCCCAGGCGCGACCCCGCGCGCAGCACCAGCGTGCCGACACGCTCGCCGCGCGCCTCGACCGGCGCGCCGCGCGTCAGCGATACCTGGTCGGCGACCCGGCCAATCGGCAAAGTGCGGTCGTCGCTCGCCACGATCCGCCCGCTAGCGTCGGCCAGCGCGTAGCCGAAGAAGCTGGGCGGCCCAACGAACGGCGAGTTGTCCAGCCGCCGATCGACGCCGGCCCACGAGTCGCCGTTGGCCGCGTAGTAGTCGCCCAGGATGGCCGCGTAGTTGCTCTGGGCCTCCTGCAGGCTCTCGCGCATGGCGCTGGGCTGCCAGACGCCCGCGAACGTCAGCCCGACGAAGCCGAGCATCCCGCAGATGCCCAGCCCGATCACGAGCGCGAAAGTGAGCAGGATGGTCCAGAAGAGGCGCAGCTTCATAGTCGTCCGCAGTCCACGGTTCGCAGTTCCCGGCGACATCGCTGTCGGCTGCCTACTGCCGGCTGCTTACTGATTCCAGATCTTCGGCAAACTTATACCCGACGCCGTAGATCGTGAGCACGTACCTGGGGTTGCGCGGGTCCGGCTCGATCTTGCGGCGCAGGTTCTTGATATGCGCGTCGACGGTGCGGTCGAACCCGGCGTAGTTGACGTCGTACGCCAGCTCCAGCAGCTGCGTGCGGCTGAACGGGCGGCCCGGCTCGCGCGCCAGGATCGCCAGCAGGTCGAACTCGGTCGCGGTCAGCTCGATCGACTCGCCCAGGCGCCGCACGCTGCGGCGCTGGAAGTCGATCGTCAGGTCGCCGGTCCGCACCACGGTCGCGTGGTCGCGCTCGCCCTCGCTGCGGCGCAGCACCGCGCGCACGCGCGCGACCAGCTCGCGCGGGCTGAAGGGCTTGGTGATGTAGTCGTCGGCCCCCAGCTCGAGCCCGACCAGCCGGTCGGCCTCCTCGACGCGCGCCGTCAGCATGATGATCGGCAGCGCGTGGGTGGCTGGGTCGGCCCGCAGCACCCGCGCCACGTCGAGCCCGTCCATGCCCGGTAGCATCAGGTCGAGCACCAGCAGGCTGGGCTGCTCGGCGCGCGCCAGCCGCAGCGCCGCCGGCCCATCGCCGGCCGTGATCACGCGAAACCCCGCGCGGTCCAGGTAATCGCGCGCGATTGCCACGATGCCCGGCTCGTCGTCCACCACCAGTATTGTGCGTGTCGCCATATCTGTGACAAGGTGACACGGTGGCAGGGTGACACGGTGGCAGAGTGAGGATGACCTCACCTTGTCACCGTGTCACCCCTCACCGCGTCAGGCTAGATCTGGGTCGTCTCGCCGGTGTACGGCGGCTGCTCGGGGCCTGGCTGGCTCGGCTGGTCGGGGCCGCCGCGATTCCACGGTCCCTGCTCCGGTCCATGCCCGCCCGGTCCATGTCCGCCCGGCCCACGGCCCCACGGCCCGCGGAAGCCACGCCCACGGATCAGCCGGAAGCCCAGCCAGATCAGCAGAACCACGAAGACCAGCTTGATCAGCTTGCCGAACAGCATGAAGGGGAGCATGAAGAACGCGCCGGGCCCGAAGCCCCGCTGCCCCATCATACCCTGCTGCGGGCCGAACTGGCCGCCGCGCCTGCGCCCGAACTGGCCCTGCTGCGGATTGGCCTGACCCTGCTGTGGGTTGACCTGACCCTGCTGCGGGTTGAACTGGCCCTGGCCCTGCTGGCTGGGCTGCGCGTTCATCATCGGCCCATACCCGCTCTGCCCGCTATATCCCATCCAGCGCGACTGCATGCGCCCGCTGAACGAAACAGCCAGCGCCAGCACGCTCAGCGCAATCGCCACCCACGCCAGCTTGCGTCCATTACCTTCCATTGAAAAATCCTCCTCATCGGTCTATGTCGTGTCCATCGTTCGACAAGACACAGCATAGCGCAAGATTGTGAAGTAATGTTGAAGATGTCTAGGAGTGATCTAGGATATTGTACTGCATGATTGGCGCTGTGCGTGCGCTTGTTACTATCCTCTTACTCTCTTTTTGTAGGGGCTGCGCGCCCCCGTGCCCCCGCGCTGGTGGCACTCCCACAGCCTGCGGGGGGCTGCGCGCCCCCCGTGCCCCCGCGCTGGTGGCACTCCCACAGCCTGCGGGGGGCTGCGCGCCCCCGTGCCCCCGCGCTGGTGGCACTCCCACCGCCGTGCGGGGGCTGCGCGCCCGTGCCCCCGCGCTCGTGGTACTCCCACAGCCTGCGGGGGCTGCGCGCCCCCGTGCCCCCGGGCGGGGGTGGGCCGCCCCCCGCGCCCGCGGGGCAGCGCCCCTGGACCAAAAGAATGCCGTCTCGTTTTTAGCCCCTGATGCGCATCAGGCTGGATCCAGGCGCGGGGGCGCAGCGCCCTGCCGAATGGGTGAAGCATCCGCCACTGGCATTGAAATGGAGACAGCCTAATTTGCCGGAGGGGGGCCGGGCCGGGGGCGCAGCGCCCCGGAAGGATTCTTGGCAGGGGGCCGGGGGGCGCAGCGCCCGGAAGGATCCCTGGCGGAGCCACACCCATGCTATAATGGCCCGTACCCACATCCGCATGTTCAAATATCGGTAGTTTCCACGCTTCCGGCAGATGGCCCTGGCCCAAGCTCCTATCTGCGCGCCGCGCTCCGGCGCGCGACATCGGACGAGACAGGAGAACCTTGCATGGAGATTAAGCAGCGAGCTGCGCACGATCCGGTGGCGGACTTGTACATCGTGGACGCCTACATGCTCTGGGCGCTCATGGCCGCCGAGGAGGTGGTCGGCAAGAATGGCCTCACGGTTATTTTGCGCCAGGCCGGGCTGGATGCCCTGATCGGCAACTTCCCCCCGAACCAGCTGAAGATAACGCGCATGCTCACGTTTGGCGACTACACCGGGCTGAGCACCGGGCTGCTCGATTTCTTCGGGCGCGCCGGCAAGAGCATGACGCTGCGCATCGGCCGGCAGACCGCCCGCTACGCGGTCGAGTACCAGGGCGCGCTGTTCGGCACCGCCGCGCTGCTGGCCTCCAAGGTGCTGCCGGTCGCCACGCAGATCAAGATGGGCCTGAACGCGACGCAGCTCGGCTTCCGCAAGCTCAGCCAGTCGGTCGGGCAGGATCAGCGCCTGCGCGTGGAGGATCGCGGCGGCCATTTCGCGTACGTCGCCGAGGATTGCCCATCGTGCGCTGGCAAGCACGCCGACGCGCCAATCTGTATGATCCAGACCGGCGGGCTGCACGAGGCGCTGGGCTGGCAGATCGGCAAAGAGTTCGAGATCGAAGAGGTGGAGTGTCGCGCGATGGGCGCTCCGGCGTGCGTCTGGCTCATCAATAAGACCCCCAGGTCCGCTGCCTGATCAGGAGCATCAGTCGGCAATCGGCGGCCGGTGACCAGAACCGCTGGCTACAATAGCAAGGAGAAGGCTATGCCCGATCTGACTCTCGACCAGATCTACGACTTGCTCAATCGCGCCGGCCCGCTCTGGCTGGTGGGCATCAACCTGAGCGGCGCCAATCTCAGCGCGGCGAATCTGAGCGGCGCCAATCTCAGCGAGGCCAATCTCAGCGGGGCGCGGCTGAGCGAGGCCAACCTCTACCGCGCCGATGTCAGCGTCAGCGACCTCAGCGGCGCGAACTTGAGCTGGGCCAACCTGCGCGAGGCCAACCTGAGCTGGACCAACTTGAGCGACGCCGACCTGGGCGACGCCGACCTGCGCAAGAGCAACCTGAGCGCGGCGAACTTCCACGGCGCGAACCTGAGCTGGGCCAACCTGCGCGGCGCGAACCTGAGCAGCGCCGACCTGAGCGGCACCAATATGTACGGCACCAACCTGAGCATGACCAACCTCAGCGGGGCCGACCTGCGCGGGGCCAGCCTGATCGTCGCCAACCTGAGCGAGGCCGGGCTGCGCGAGATCCAGCTGCTGAACCTCAGCGAGGCCAACCTCAGCGGCGCGAACCTCAACAAGACCAGCCTGCGCGGCGTCAACCTGAGCCACGCCAACCTGAGCGGCGCCAGCCTGCGCACCGCCAACCTGAGCGAGGCCAACCTCAGCCGCGCCGACCTGACCGGCGCCAACCTGTTCGAGGCGAATCTCAGCGAGGCGCTGCTGGTCGAGACGAGCGCGAGCGGCGCGAAGTTCACCGGCGCGTACCTCAGCGGCGCCAGGTTCACAGGCGCAAACCTCAGCCGCGCCGACCTGAGCGAGGTCAACCTGAGCGGCGCGGATCTGAGCGGCGCGGATCTGACCAGCGCCGACCTGCGCCACGCCAACCTTGGCGGCGCGAACCTGGCCGGCGCCAACCTGGCCGGCGCGGATCTGGGCGATGCGGACCTGACCGGCGCGAACCTGGCCGGCGCGACCATGCCGGACGGCACGAGCTAGGCGCCGCTCGACCGCGATTGTATCGGCACGATATACACAAACCGGCATCCACTATGAAGGCCAGCGCGTATTCGTATGTATGAACACCAAGATCGAGCGCTCTGATGAGGGGCGCGCTTCCGCCGACAGGCGATTCGCCGGCGCTCGACGACGAGGCGCTGCTGGCGCGCGTGGCCGGCCGCGATAGTCTGGCGCTCGACGTGCTCTACGAGCGCTACGCGCGGCTGGTCTACGGCCTGGCGCTGCGCATGCTCGGCAGCGCCGAGCATGCCGAAGATATTGTCCAGGAGACCTTCTGGCGCGTGTGGCGGCGTGGCGGCACCTTCCAGACCGGCCGTGGCTCGGTCGTCGCGTGGATCATGGGCATCGCGCGCAACCTGAGCGTCGACGAGCTGCGGCGCCAGCGCGTGCGGCCGAGCCAGGTCTACGATACCGAGGACACACCCGTGCTGCGCGACCTGGTCGACGAGCAGGTCGATCTGGTCGACATCGCGCTGGGCGGCGAGCGCCGCCGCCTGATCGAGCGGGCGCTGCAGCAGCTCAGCGGCGAGCAGCGCCAGGCGATCGAGCTGGCCTACTTCGGCGGGCTCTCGCAGAGCGAGATCGCCGAGCGCCTGCAGAGCCCGATTGGGACGATCAAGACACGCATCCGGCTGGGTATGCGCAGGCTCCGCGAGGCGCTGCTGGCCCAGGACCCGCGCGCCGAAGATCTGGCTGGCTAGCGGCCGGGATCAGGCGCATCACCATCAACCTTTCTTTGTCGCGCCAACGAGTCTCGCAACGTCACCATGAACGATCACCCACAAGATTCGATCCCCGCGTTTGTGCTTGGCGCGCTCGACGCCGATGAGGCGATTCTGGTCAGCCGGCATCTAGCTGCCTGCCCTGCCTGCCGCGCCGAGGCCGCGGCCTTTCACGCGGCCGTCGCAGAGCTGCCCTACGCCGCCGCCCCGCACACGCCGCCGCCGCATGTCAAGCGCCAGCTCTTCGCGCGGATCGCCGCGACCGCGCCGGGCGAGCATGCCGCCGCCCTGCCAGGGCTGCCCGCGCGCCCGCGCTCGCGCTGGATGGGCGTCGTGGCCGCCGGCTCGCTGGCGCTCGCCCTCGCCTTCGGCGCGATGATGGTCGACGCCCGCAGCAGGGTCGCCACGCTCACGGCCCGGATCGAGCAGGCCGAGCGGCGCGTCGCGCAGATGAGCGGCCAGCTTACCCAGGGGCCGGACGCCGCGATCTTCATCGCCGCGCCGCAGACGGTCGGGCGGCGCCTGGCGAGCCCCGACCAGCGCGCCAGCGCGATGATGTACATGCAGCCCGATAACCCCCACGCCGTGCTGATAGTCCAGGGCCTGCAGCCGGCCGCGCCTGGCACAACCTACCAGTTTTGGTTGGCCCGGCCGGGCGAGCAGGTGCCCTCCAGCACCTTTGATGTCACCCAGGCTGGCACCGCGATGGTGATGATCGACGCCCCCGCGCCGGTCAGCCAGTACGACCAGGTGATGGTCACGGTCGAGCGAGCCGGAGGCAGCCGGCTGCCGAGCGACCAGGTGCTGCTGAGCGGGCTGCTCGGCAGCCTCCAGCACGCGCTCGCCCGCCGCTGAGCGCCCGCCTGCGGCTCGCTTCCTGGGTATCCCTTCCCAATACTCCTCCCCTGCTAGGGGAGGAGTATGCTTTTGGGGGCGGGTTTTCTTGTTCATGGCGTGTGGTGCACGGGATTACCCCACCCCCTGCCCCCGCCCCTGCCAGGGGCGGGGGCAGGCTGGCTGGTGTGGTGGTTTCGGCGGAGCCGAAACCACCACACCAGCCAAGAATCCCCCCTCTCCCGTCGCCACGGGAGAGAGGGGGAGGGGGGTGAGGGCCTGCAGCGCAGCACTCGAGCGCGCACCAGCGCGCTGCGAGTTGACTGGACCCGCCGCTCTGCGGTATCATACGGGTACGTGTAAGCTGCTTCCCTGCGCTCGATCATAGAAGAGGAGTACGTAAGATGCGTAAAGTGCTAGGCGTCCTCACGTTTGTCATCGGTCTTGGCGTGGGGCTGATCGGCGGCGCCGCACTGCTTGCCTATGCATATCAGGCTGCCGGTCTATATCCACCCGACGATGCGACGATCAAGTTTATCGCGCGCGAGCGCGGCTGGCTGAAGGACGATGTGTAGGGCGACGATGGCGAGCGCCCGTAGCTAACGGGTAATCCACTGTGCTGTGGCCGATCGAGTGCGTCGGCGATAGGGCGTCGGGTCGTTCGCGTGGGCGCCGGCGCCCTACTGCTGATATGCGAAGGAGCAAGGGAGATGGATCGCCCCTGGTTCAACCACTACGAGCCGCGTGTCCCGCAGACGTTGCAGTTTCCCGACATCACGCTCGACTCGTTCCTGACCGAGAGTGCGCGCAAGTACCCCTACAACACAGCCACAAGCTTCGTGCTGAGCTACCTGCTGGGCGGTCGCTACACCGTCGGCGGCAAGCTGACCTACAAAAAGCTCAACGAGCTGGTCGACCGCTTCGCCACTGCGCTGTACCAGCTGGGCGTTCGCAAGGGCGATCGGGTGGCGCTGATGCTGCCGAACTCGCCGCAGTTCGTGATCGCCTTCTTCGGGGCGATGAAGCTCGGCGCGGTGATCGTCAACAACAACCCGACCTACACCTCGCGCGAGCTGAAGCACCAGCTCGACGACTCCGGCGCCGAGACGATCGTGCTGCTCAACCTGTTCTGGCCGCGCCTGCGCGAGATCTTGCCCGAGACGCCGATCAAGCGCGTGATCGTCACCAACATCTTCGATACGCTCGGCTTCCCCTCCAGCCTGCTGGTCAAGGCCAAGCAGCGTAAGGACCCGGCCTGGGTCGACGTGCACCCCGAGCAGAATATCTTCTTCTTCAAGGAGCTGATCGACAAGTACGGGCCAACCCCGCCGAAGATCGCGGTCTCGCCCGATGACGTCGCGCTGTTCCAGTATACCGGCGGCACGACCGGCCTGCCCAAGGCCGCGATGCTGACCCATCGCAACCTGGTCTCGAACACGCTACAGGTCTCGAGCTGGCTTCCGTCGGCCAAGCCCGGCGAAGAGAAGATGATGGCCGCCATCCCGTTCTTCCACGTCTACGGCATGACGATCGCGATGATCTACGGCCTCTATATCGGCTCCGAGATCATCATCGTGCCGAACCCGCGGCCGATCGACAACGTGATGAATATCATCCAGAAGGAGCGCGGCACGATCTACCCGGGCGTCCCGGCGATGTATATCGGGATCGTCAACCATCCCGATATCGCCAAGTACGACCTGAAGTCGGTCAAGGCCTGCATCAGCGGCTCGGCCCCGCTGCCGATGGATATCCAGGAGAAGTTCGGCCAGATCACCGGCGGCCGGCTGGTCGAGGGCTTCGGCATGACCGAGGCATCGCCGGTGAGCCACTGCAACCCCGTCTTCGGCCTGCGCAAGAATGGCTCGGTCGGCATCCCGCTGCCCGACACTGACGCCAAGATCATCGACCTGGAGACCGGCGAGGATCTCCCGATCGGCGGCGAGAAGCAGGGCGAGCTGTGCGTGCGCGGCCCGCAGGTGATGAAGGGCTACTGGAACAAGCCCGAGGACACCGCCGAGACGGTCGACAAGGACGGCTGGCTGCACACCGGCGATATCTGCAAGACCGACGCGGACGGCTACTTCTACATCGTCGATCGCAAGAAGGATATGATCATCGCCTCGGGCTTCAAGGTGCTGCCGCGCGATGTCGAGGAGGTGCTGTTCATGCACCCCAAGGTGCTCGAGGCCGTCGTCGCCGGTATCCGCAACCCCGCGCGCGGCGACGATACCGTCAAGGCCTATATCGTGCCTAAGCCCGGCGAGCAGCCGACCGCCGAGGAGATCCGCGCGTTCTGCAAGCTGCACCTGGCGCCCTACAAGGTGCCGCGCGACATCGAGTTCCGCAGCGAGCTGCCCAAGACGATGGTCGGCAAGGTGCTGCGGCGCGTCCTGGTCGAGCAGGAGCAGCAGAAGACCGGCGCGACCCCGGCCGACGCGCCCGCCGCGCCAGAGGCCCCCGCGCCGCCGGCCGCGCCGGCCGAGACCACCGCCGGCTCGTAGCGGCTCGTCACTCAACCGATCGGGGCGCCCGGCCGCAGCGAGCGGCCGGGCGCCCCTTCGTGTGCGCGCGCGGTGGGCGCCCCCCCTCTCCTGGCCCCTCCCCGCGCGGCGAGGGGTTCATGATTGGCGCTGCTGCGCCCACGCCCAGCGGCGCTCTTGACTCAGCCGCCGCTTGGGATACAATGTGCTGGATACGCTCTTGCGATGCCGTCGTAGGCGGCCCGCGCCGGGCTTGCGGCGCTTGGCCGGCGACCTGCGACTTTATAGTGGTGTTATGCCGATCTCATACAGCGAGCGCGCGCGGCTCACCTGCCCCGCGTGTCTCGCGCCCTTCGATGCCGATGTCTGGATCTTGGTCGAGGCCGCCGAGCGGCCCGACCTGGCCCAGGCCCTGCGCGACGGCGCGCTCAACACGGTCGCCTGCCCGCACTGCGGCCACGAGGGGCCGGCCGGCGCGCCACTGCTGTTCCACGATGCGTCCAGCCGGCGGGTCTACTTCGCCGTGCCGGCCGACGTCGAGGAGCACGCCTGGCGCGAGCGGGCCCAGTCGCTGCTCTACCTGCTGGTCGGCAGCATTCCCGAAGAGGAGCGCCGGCCCTACCTCGGCGATGTGCAGGTCGAGCACGAGGTCGATGGGGTTCGCCGCGCCATCCTGCGGCGCGAGCGCCACCGCCGCCCGGCTGAGCCGAAGGGCGCGATCCAGCCCGAGCCGGAGCCGGTGCGAAGAGAGGCCCCCGCATCGCCCGCCCCGGCCGCCGCCCCGGACGACCAGACGACGCTGCTCGAGGCCGTCCGGGCGCTGGTGTCCGCCGATAGCGCGGCCCAGTTCGAGGCGATCGTGGCGATGCACCCGCAGCTGCTGACCGACGAGGGCGACTCGATCGTCCACCAGCTGGCCGAGCTTGCCTACAACGAAGGTCAGCGCGACGTGGCCGCGGCGCTGCGCGAGGTGCGCGCGACCCTGGCCCAGCTGCGCGCCGGCCGGCCGGTGCCCGGCGATCGGCAGCCCGCGCCCGGCGACCCCGCCGCCGCTTCCGCCGCCGCTCCCGCCCCCGAGAGTGTCGAGCCTCCGACACAGGACGCGAGCCTCTCCGACGCGGCCTACCAGGCGCTGCTGCACGCGGCATCGCCCGATGACCTGGCCGCCGCGGCCCGCGATTACCCCGCGCTGCTGGAGGAGTGGGCCGACGCAGAGCTGGCCGCGCGCGCCGACGCGGCGCTGGACGAGGGCAACGAGCGGCTGGCCCGCGTGGTCGAAATGCACCGCGAGACGCTGGCCGAGCTGCGCGCGCGCGTCGGCGGCCAGGATATGCTGCTGCAGGCCGTACGCGCCCTGCTCGAGGCCGACGGCGAAGACGCGATCGCCGATGTGATCGCCGAGAACCCGATCCTGCTCACCGACGCCGCCCAGGACGCCCTGTTCGGCCTCGCGGCCGGCGCGCGCGCCCAGGGCGATCAGGACCTGGCCGAGTACGCGATCAGCTGCCGCGCGATGCTGCGGACCGTGCGCGCCGGCCTGGACGAGCCTACCCCGTGACGCGAGAGTCTGTCTGAAAAGGGTGGCCTGAAGGGACTTCGTCCTTTCCAACAATCTTCTTTGCTTGTCCAGGAGCGGCCACACATAAGGGTGGTTTGGAGGGACTTCGTCCCTCCAAGTATCTTCTTTTTTTGGTCGGTCGCGGCCACGTGCGTGGCCGCGACCGACCAAAGAGGGGTGCGCGGGGGCGCAGCTCCTCGCACTCCCTGCTTTTCAGACAGGGCCTGAGTAAAACGAAGAAGATATTGCAGAATAATGAGTAGACCATAGCTCATATTTGAGCTGTACATAGGAGCAAACCATGGTCGATTTCTTTGAATTCCAGCTCCGGACGCGCGTACTCTACAAGCCCGGCCTAGTCCGCGAGATGAGTAATGAGGTCGAGGCGATGGGCGCCCGGCGCGCCTTTATCGTCACGGACAAGGGCGTCGAGCAGGCCGGCCTGCTCGACCGCGTGCGCGACAGCCTGCAGAGCCCGATCGAGGTCGTCGGCACCTTCACCGACGTGCCGGCCGACTCGGAGGTCACCACGGTCGAGCAGGCCGCCGCGCAGGCCCGTGAGGCTCAGGCCGACCTGATCATCGGCGTCGGCGGCGGCTCGCCGATCGACACGGCTAAGGCCGTGCGGATCTTGCTCTCCGAGGGCGGCAATCTGCACGACTATGAGGGCGCCAACCTGCTGACCCGGCCGCTGCTGCCGATGATCGCCATCCCGACCACCGCCGGCACCGGCTCGGAGGTGACGTGGGCGTCGGTCATTCGCGATGAGGCGGCCGGCGTCAAGCTGCTGTTCGTCAGCCCGGTGCTGGCGCCCGATCTGGCCGTGCTCGACCCCGAGATGACCCGCACGCTGCCGCCGCACCTGACCGCGGCCACCGGCATCGACGCGCTGAGCCACGCGATCGAGGCGCTGGTCGGCACCGGCAACAACCCGATCACCGATAGCCTGGCGCTGCAGGCGATCGATATGATCTCGAACCATCTGCGCGACGCGACCTTTACCGGCGACGACATGGAGGCGCGCGGCCAGATGATGGTGGCCTCCTGCATCGCCGGCGTCGCGTTCTCCAGCGGCTTCCAGGGCGGGAATGTCGGCATCGTCCACGCCGCCGCGCACTCGATCGGCGCGGCCTTCCACGTGCACCACGGCAGCCTGATCGCGATCCTGCTGCCGCACGGGATGCGCTTCAACAGCGTCGTCGTGCCGAACCGCTACTCCCGGATCGCCCGCGCCATGGGCGTCAACGCCGGCGGGCGGCCGGAGGACGACGTGATCGAGGATGGGGTCGCGGCCGTGAGCGCGCTGGCCGCCGAGTGCGGGCTGCCGATCCGCCTGCGCGATGTCGGCGTGCCCGAGGACGCGCTGCCCGCTATGGCCGAGGCGACGATCGTCGAGGGCTCGATGTTCACCAACCCGCGGCTGGCCTCGTACGAAGAGGCACTGGACATGCTCCGCGCCGCCTGGTGATGACGCGTGCCGCGCGATTTCCGTATCTTTTACCCCTCATGCGAGCGTTCAATCTAGCAGAGCGATTCACGAGGGGGATGTCAGGTGCAAGGGAAGACCACGTTGGTCGGCGTGGATTGGCGTGCCCGTTGGATTGGGAAAGCGCTCACCATCGGCGTGCTGGTTCTGCTGCTGAGCCTACTCTACCTGATCCTGATCGGGCTGCTGGTCCCACGCCTCGATACGTCGGGGGCGCCGCTTGGTCATCTGATCGCGACCATCCTGGTCGCGATGCTGGTTGTCCCTCTCCGAAATCGGGTCGGCCTGCTGATCAGCCGTATGATGCGCCGCGAGTGGCAGAGCAGCCAGGAGCTGCTGCGCGATATGGGCGCGGCGCTCAGCCACACGATCAGCCCCGAGGGGCTCCACGCGCTCCTTGTCGATGACCTCCCGCAGCGCCTGCGCCTGCAGACTGCGACGCTCTGGATGCTCGAGCCTCCCGACGACCAAGCGTTCGTGGTGGTGGGCCGCCCGCGCGCGAGCCTTGAGATGGTGCTGCTCATCAGCGGCGCCACCGCGCGCCAGCTCGCCGCGACTCCTTCGTACCTGCTGGTGCCGGCGCAGTCGGACGCCGACGTCGACTGGTCGCCAATCGCGGCTCAGGGGGTTCGGCTGGTCATCCCGCTGCGGGTTGGCGAGCGCCTGGTCGGCATCTACGGCTGCGGGGCGCCGCAGAGCGGCCTGCTCTACCCGCTGCGGGTGATCAGCATTCTACTGATGCTGGCCCCGGCGGTCGCGAGCGCGCTGGAAAACGCGCGCGCCTACACCAAGATCGCCCGGCTGAACCAGCAGCTCCGCCAGCTCGATCAGATGAAGGACGAGTTCATTCAGAGCGTGGGCCACGAGCTGCGCACGCCGCTCACCAGCCTGAGCCTGGCGATGCAGCTGCTGTCGCGGCAGCCGGGGATGCCGCCGGCGATGGCGCACGTCACGCACGTCGGCGTGGCGCAGCTGCAGGCGCTGGTCGATCGCGTGCTTGAGTTCGATCTGCGGCTCACGCCGCCGGCCGATGGGCAGCACGTCGCGCTGGTCGCGGTCACGCTCGCGGCGCTGCTCGACAAGATTGTCGAGGAGTACCGCCCGATCGCCGAGGCCAAGGGCGTGCGCTTCGACATGCGCGTGCGGCCCGATCTGGCGGCCTGGGGCCACGTGCCCAGCCTGCACCGCGCCCTGCACGAGGTTATCGACAACGCCGTGCGCTATAGCGAGAGCGGCACCGTGACGATCGAGGCGCTGTACCACGATGGCCTCGCCGTCATGAGCATCTCCGACGAGGGGCCGGGCATCCCGCACGACGAGCGCGACCGGCTGTTCGCGGCGTTCTACCGCGGCAGCAGCACGCGCGCTCTCGCGGCCACACCAGGCGCAGGCCTGGGCCTCAGCATCGCGCGGCGCGATATCGAGGCGCTCGGCGGCCAGATCTGGCTGGCGCACAGCGGCCCGGCCGGCTCGACGATGTGCGTGGCGCTTCCGGCCGTCACACCGACCGAGGGTGTGCCTGCCGGCGAGGAGCGCGCGCGCTTCGTCGGTATGTAGAAGGACTTGGCGATGCCGATCCTGACAACCGCGGCCGGCCAGCTGTTCTACGCGCAGCGCGGCGCATCCGGCCCGCTGCTGCTCTGCCTGCACGGCGCCGGCGGCACACACCAGCACTGGGGCTACCAGCTGCGCGATCTGGCCGACAGCGCACGCGTTTTCACGCTCGATCTGCCCGGTCACGGCCGCTCGGCGCTGCCGGGGCGGGCGAGCATCCCGGCGTATGGCGCGGCGGTGCTGCAGTTTATGGACGCCTGCGGCCTCGATCGTGTCGCGCTGGCCGGGCACTCGATGGGCGGCGCGATCGCCCTGTGGCTCGCGCTGGAGCGGCCGGATCGCGTATCCGGCCTCGGGCTCGTCGGCGCCGGCGCCCGTATGCGCGTGGCGACGGACATCCTCGATGGCTTCGCGCGCGATCTGCCCGCCACCATCCGCACGATCGTCGCGCTCTCCTACGCCGCTTCGGCGCCGCCCGCGCTGCGCGCCAAAGCCGAGCAGTCGTACGCCCTGTGCGACCCGGCGGTCTATCACGGCGACTTCCTGGCCTGCGACGGCTTCGACGTGCGCGCGCGCCTCGCGGAGATCCGCTGCCCGGTCGAGCTGGTCTGCGGCGCCGAGGATCGCATGACGCCGCTCAAGTACGGCGAGGCGCTGCGCGACGCGCTCGCCGACGCCCGGCTGACCCTGGCGCCGGGCGCGGGCCACATGCTCATGATCGAGCGGCCCGCCGCGGTGACGAGCGCCCTGCGCGTCCTGGTCGAGCGCTGCTGATAGCTCTCGATCGCCGGTGAAATATAGCTCACGCAAAGCAGCCAAGACATCAGAAGGCCACCCCCTTATCACTGTGGTGGACCACTAGTACAGCTTTCCAGACGTTCGTTGCTGGTTGTCGCCCGTTGGTTCTGCGGTTCTTGTGGTTCTGTGGCCACGGAACTGCAGAACCGCACAACCGATCGTGGCAGACCAAACCCGACACGAACGTCCGGAACCTTGCACTAGAGCCGCCTAGCCGCAGGCAACATAAAAGGCGGCTCCCTTTGCGGGACCGCCTCGCGTCGCTACCGCCCTATCGGCCTAGACTGCCGCCTCGCGTGCTACCAGCACCTGGGGGGGCAGATGCTTGATCACTCGCTTCGCGAGGATCTCCTCGTCGTAGCACTCGCCGGCGTGAAGACAGCTCAGTGCCCACAGATGGCTCAGGTGTAATCGAGTGAAGGTGCGCCCGTCGCCAAGATCGCGGTCGGCAAGAATCTGTGGAAGGAGCCGGTCAATAAGGACGTCCAGCTCAACTACAGACATAGTGGCTTCCTCTCCTCAAGGGCGCGGGCGGCATCGCCCGCTGTTTTATGAACATTTCGTGCGCGATAATGACAACTCCGTTATTTTAGCACATTCTGTGCCGGTGTCCAGACCCCAGGCCTTTCAGATGTATCACACTCCGTTCATTTTCCCACCATTGTGACTCGCGGTATAATAACGCCGTGAGTACAGGAGCGGCAAGCCAACAGCAAGCGGCGTGGCCGTCGCAGAGCGGAGCCAGGAGCGGCCCGCTCGTTTCTTTGCGCGACCGCCGTCTACTGCTGCTCCTCGCGCTGGCGCTGCTGGCCGGCCTCCTCGCCTACCAGGCGCCGCCCGCCTCGCAGATCGCCATCGGCTGGCCCGGCGACCGGCTGTTCCTTTCGGCCAGCCAGGGCCTCGGCGCGGCCGACGCGCGCACGTTCTACGGCGACGAGCTGACCGGCACCAACGGCGATCGCAGCCGCTGGACTCGCCAGACGGCCGAGATCGTTCTGCCCGGCCTGGGCGACGCCGGCGACCTCACGCTGACGCTGCGGGCGCAGGGCTGGCCCGCCGATGCCCTCAACCGCCGCACCGATCAGCCGACGGTCGCGGTCACGGCGAACGGCGTGCCGGTCTACCAGTTCACGCCGTCCAGCCAGTGGGCCGAGTACTCCTTTCGCGTGCCCGCCGACGTCGGCTTCCGCGACACGCTCGCGCTGACGATCCAGGCCTCCGATACCTTTACCAGCACGCGCACCGCCGCCGACGCATCCCGGCCGAAGGGCATCCGGCTCGACTCGATCAGCGTGCGCGGCGCTGATCCGGCGGCCGCGTTCGTGCTGCCGCCGCTGCTGCCGCTGGCGCTGCTGCTGCTCGACGGTGCGCTCAGCCTGCTCGCGCTGTTCGCGCTGACCCGCCGGCCGACGCTGTCGTTCGTGCTGGCGACGCTGCTGGTCGCGGGCGCCGCGATCGGGCTGGCGCTGGCGCGCGCCTGGGCGGTGGCGCTGCTGCCCTGGCTCTCGGGCGCGCTGGTGCTTCTGCTGATCTACGCGCGCCGCGCCGCGCTGCTCGGGCTGCTGGCCAAAGGGCTGCAGCGCTTCGCGCGCGGCTCCGCGATGAGCTACGGCCTTGTCGCGCTGGTGGCTGCCTGGCTGGCTTTCCTGGTCGCCCATGCCAGCGTCGCCTTCAAGCTTCCGGGCATGCGGGTGTTCAGCGACAACTTCCCCGACTCGCTGCTGTACGGCCTGCTCGGCATGGGGCTGCTGCTGCTGATCGTCGTGCGCGGGCGCGAGGGGCTGCCACGGCTCTCCAACGCGCTCGTGTCGCTGCTGCGCTCGCGCCGCGCCGCGCCGGTGCTGCTGGCGCTGTCCGTGGCGATCTGGCTCGGCTATGAGGCCACCGTGATCGCCGCCCTGCCCTACGTCGGGCACGCCGACTATGCCGACAACGCTGTGGTCGCCCGCAACCTGGTCGCCGGCCGCGGCTGGGTGGTCGACTACGTGACCCAGTTCTACCGGCTCTACGATGGCGTCACCCGGCCGCAGGAGACCTGGCCGCTGCTCCAGCCGGTCTGGATCGCGCCGTTCTTCGCGCTGTTTGGCCCAACCGCCTGGGCCGCCAAGATCCCGAACCTGCTGTTCACGGCCGCGCTCGCGCTCCTGATCTACCAGGCCGGCGCGCGCCTGTGGGATCGCCGCGTCGGTCTCACCGCCGCGATCGTCATCCTCACCAGCTACCTGTTCTTCCGGCTGGTGATCTATGTGACCAGCGATCTGGCGTTCGTGGTGTTCTCGTTCGGCGCGATCTACCTGCTCTATCGCTACGTGACCAAGGACGAAGGACGAAGGACCAACGACCCGGCACAACGTTGGCCGATGGTCGTTGGTCGTTGGTCGTTGGTCGGCTCGGCAGTGCTGACCGGCCTGATGCTGCTCCAGAAGCCCGGCAGCGGCGCGCTGATCGCCTTCGGCATGGGCCTCTGGCTGATCCGATTTTGGATGCTGGATTCTCGAATTAGGAAGAGCTCCTCCAAAATCCAAAACCTAACAGTCAAGATCCTGCCGGTCGCTCTCTGGGGCGCGATCGCCCTGGCGATCCTCTCGCCCTACATGATCCGCAACCTGGAGCTCTTCAAAGCGCCGTTCTACTCGACCGAGAGCCGTGACGCCTGGGTGATCGAGTATACCAGCTGGGATGAGATCTACAGTGTCTACTCGCTCAAGGCCGAGCCCGCCAAGGACGATCTGCCCAACCGCAGCTGGGTCCTGCGCTACGGCTTCGATCGCACCCTGGCGAAGATGGCGAGCCAGGTCAAGTGGGCCCGCGACTACCTGGTGCCGCCCTGGTCGAACCTGCCGCTCGATCTGAGCGACACCCTCAGCGGCTTCAAGAGCGACGGCGACACCGGCGACACGCGGCTGCTGTTCGCAATGGGCGCCTGGCTGGCGCTGCTCGGCACGCTTGGCGCGCTGCGGACGCGGCGGCGCCTGCTCGCCCTGCTGCTGTGCGCCTTCGGCCCGTACGCGCTGTTCCTGATCACCTACTGGCACGCCAGCGAAGAGCGCTACTTTGTGATGCTGATGCCCTGGATGGCGCTGCTGGCCGCCTACGCGCTCTGGCGCGGCTACGACCGGGTGGCGGCGATCGGCGACGGCCGCTGGACGCCGGTCGGGCTGGCGCTGGTGATCATCGCGCTGGCGCTGGTGGTGACGCCGTCGTGGCCCGATATTGCCAACAAGGTGCGAGTCGAGCCCAAGATCCTCGCCGCCGATCTCGACGCGTACACCTGGCTGCGCCAGAACAGCGCGCCGGGCGATGTCGTGATGACGCGCCTGCCCTGGCAGTTCAACTGGCAGAGCGAGCGGCCGGCCGTGATGGTTCCGAACACGACTGACCCCGAGCTGTTCCTGCGGCTGGCGCGCTACTACAACGTGCGCTACCTCGTGCTCGACAGCGCGCAGCGGCCCAGCGAGGCGGTGCGCAAGATGCTCGACCGGGTGCTCGCCGATCAGCGGCCGGACTTTCGCTTCGAGAAGGTCTACGCCGCCGCCTACGAGGTCGAGGGGCGCGGGGTGATCGCGACCGAGGTCTACCGCTTCCCCGAGAGCTATGGCAAAGTCGCGGAGATACGACCCTGAAGACGATGAATATCTGCATGCTCACCTCCTCGTACCCAAAGTACCCAGGCGAGACGACCGCGCCATTCATCGAGGAGATCGCCGCCGGCCTGGTCCGGCGCGGCCACACGGTCCACGTCGTCGCGCCATTCCACCGCGACGTGCGGCGCGCCCCGGTCGAGCGCGGCGTGCACCTGCACTTCTTTCGCTACAGCCCCGTGCGCGCGCTCAACGTCTGGGGCTACGCCGAGTCGCTCCAGGCCGACGTCGGCCTGAAGGGCGCCGTGCTCGCCGCCGCGCCGCTGGCCCTGGCCGCGGGCACGCTTGCGCTGCTGCGCGTGACAAACGCTCAACGAAGAATGCTGAACGATGAATCAGAGTCTGGCGACTGGCGTTCGGCGTTCATCGCTCATCGTTCAGCGTTCGACCTGATCCACGCCCACTGGGTGCTGCCGAACGGCACGCCCGCCGCGCTGGTCGCCAGGATGCGCGGCCTGCCGCTGGTCGTCAGCCTGCACGGCTCGGATGTCTACCTGTCCGAGCGGGCCGCCCCGCTCTCGCTCGCCGCCGCGGCGACCTTCCGGGCCGCCGCCGCCGTCACGGCCTGCAGTGGCGATCTGAAGGAGCGCGCGCTGCGCCTGGGCGCGCGTGCCGCCGACGTCGAGGTCATCCCCTACGGCGTCGACCCGCAGGCGTTCCAGCCCGACCCGCGCGCCGCCGGCCTGGTGCGCGCCGAGCTGGGGATCGGCCAGGACACCCCGCTGATCGTGACGGTCAGCCGGCTGGTCTACAAGAAGGGCCTGACCTACCTGTTGGAGGCGCTGCCCGCGATCCTGGCGCGCCACCCGGCCGCCGTGCTGGCGATCGGCGGCTACGGCGACCTGCGCGAGGAGCTGGAGCGGCGCGCCCACGAGCTGGGCATCGCGGCCAGCGTGCGCTTCCCCGGCCAGCTGGAGCGCGAGCGCGCCGCCCGCTACGTCGGGGCCGCCGACGTCTACGTCGTGCCGTCGATCCGCGACCAGAAGGGCAACATCGACGGCCTGCCGAACGCGCTGCTGGAGGGCATGGCGGCCGCCCGGCCGATCGTTGCCTCGCGCGTGGCCGGCATCCCGGACGTGATCGCCGACGGTGAGCACGGGCTGCTGGTGCCCGAGCGCGACCCCGCGGCCCTGGCCGAGGCGATCGCGCGCCTGCTCGGCGACCGGGCGCTGGGCAAGCGCCTTGGGTCCGCTGCACGCCGGCGCGTCCTTGAGCAGCTGACCTGGGACCAGACCGCCGCGCGATTCGAGCAGGCCTACGAGCGGGCGCTGCGCGCCGAGGGTGACAAGTTGACAGGGTGACAGGGTGACAGGGTGACACGGATTCGTGGGGCTTGGGGCTTGGGGCTTGGGATTCGGTCTTTGGTCCTTCGTCCTTGGTCTTCAGGACAAGGTGACCGGGTGACCGAGTGACCGAGTGACCGGGACTACTGCCTACTGCCTACTGCCTACTGCCTACTGCCTACTGCCTACTGCCTACTGCCTACTGCCTACTGCCTACTGACTACGGAGGAGCCGTGTCGAAGATCGCCGACCAGGCCTACCTGCGCGACAAGCAGTACCGCAGCGCCGCGAATCTGAACGATCGCATCCAGCTGCACGTCCGCTTCAGCACCAACCGCTACGGCTGGATGCCCTGGGTCTTCGACCAGCTCGCGCTGCCGGCCGACGCGCGCGTGCTCGAGCTGGGCTGCGGGCCCGGCCGGCTGTGGTCCGAGAACCTCGCGCGCATTCCGGCGGGCTGGCAGATCACGCTGACCGACTTCTCGCCGGGCATGCTGGACGAGGCCCGGCGCAACCTCGCGCAGAGCGAGCGGCCGTTCGCGTTCGAGGTCGTCGACGCGCAGGCGATCCCGTTCGAGGATGCCGGCTTCGACGGTGTGATCGCCAACCACATGCTCTACCACGTGCCCGACCGACCCGGGGCGCTGGCCGAGATCCGGCGGGTGCTGCGGCCGGGCGGCCGCCTCTACGCGACCACCGTCGGCGCTTCGCACCTGCGCGAGCTGTTCGAGCTGGCGGTCCGCTTCGATCCGGCGCTGGTCGCCTGGGGCGGCCCGTCGACCGATAGCTTCAGGCTGGAGAACGGCGCCGCGCAGATCGCGGCCTGGTTCGAGCATGTCGAGCTGCGGCGCTACGACGATGGCCTGGTCGTCACCGAGGCCGAGCCGCTGGTCGCGTTCATCATGTCGATGAACGCCTCCAAGCATGTCGCCGAGCAGGAGCGCGCCGAGCTGCTACGTCAGGTTGAGCAGATCATTCGAGCCGACGGCTCGATCCGCATCGCCAAAGACTCGGGCATGTTCCTGGCGGTGGCGCCGTAGATACCGAGGGGCGCCAAGCGAGCTCGCTTCAGGGTTCATGCTCGGTGTTTCACTTGAAGGGCGAAAGATCGAGCACGGAAAAAGAACAACGTACCTTGCTGGTTGAAAAGGAAACCGTATGTCAATTCAGACCGAGCTGCTCCATAAGATCGAGACAAAGGCCGCGCGGATCGGCGTGATCGGCCTTGGCTATGTCGGGCTGCCGCTGGCCGTGCGCGCCGGGCGAGTCGGCTTTGGCGTGTCTGGCTTCGACGTGAGCGCCGAGCGGGCTGCCCGGCTCAACGCGGGTGTGAGCTACATCGGCGACGTGACCTCGGCCGATGTCGCCGAGCTGCGCGAGCGCGGCCTGCTGGAGGCGACCACCGACTTCCGGCGGCTGCGCGCGTGCGACGTCGTGATTATCTGCGTCCCGACGCCGCTCAACACCACGCGCGACCCCGATATCTCCTACATCGAGCGCGCCGCCGAGGATATCGCGCGCACGCTGCGTAGCGGCCAGCTGGTGATCCTCGAGAGCACCACCTACCCCGGCACCACCGAGGAGGTCGTGCAGACGCGGCTGGAGTCGACCGGGCTGAAGGTCGGCGAGGATGTGTTCCTGGCCTTCTCGCCCGAGCGGATCGATCCCGGCCAGACCAACAGCAAGGGCTACACCGTCGAGAACACGCCCAAGGTCGTCGGCGGCGTGACTGCGGGCTGCACCGAGCTGGCGGTCGCGTTCTACGCCAACATCACCAGCAAGGTCGTGCCGGTCTCGTCGCCGCGCGCGGCCGAGCTGACCAAGCTGTTCGAGAACATCTTTCGCTCGGTCAACATCGCGCTGGTCAACGAGCTGGCGCTGCTGTGCGACCGCATGGGCCTGAACGTCTGGGAGGTGATCGACGCCGCTGCGACCAAGCCGTTCGGCTTCATGCGCTTCACCCCCGGGCCTGGCCTGGGCGGCCACTGCATCCCGGTCGACCCGTTCTACCTGACCTGGAAGGCGCGCGAGTTTGATCTGACCACCCGCTTCATCGAGCTGGCCGGCGAGGTCAACACCCAGATGCCGCGCCACGTCCACGACCTGGTCACGCGCGCGCTCAACCGCCGCCGCAAGGCCATGAACGGCGCGCGCGTCGTGCTGCTGGGCGTGGCCTACAAGCCCGACGTGGACGACTACCGCGAGTCGCCGGTGTTCAAGGTGATGGAGCTGCTGCAGGCCGACGGCGCCGAGGTGAGCACGGTCGATCCGCACGTCGCGCGCTTCGAGGACCACCACGGTCACGTCTACCACACCGCGCCGCTCTCGGACGAGCTGCTGCAGCGCGCCGACTGTGTCGTGATCATCACCGACCACAGCGCCTTCGACTACGAGCGGATCGTGGCCCTGTCCGACACCGTCGTCGACACCCGCAACGCCACCAGGGGCGTGGGCGCCGGCCGCGAGAAGATCGTCCTGCTGTAGCTCGCGGCCCTCACCCCCGCCCCCCTCTCCCGTCGCCACGGGAGAGGGGGATTCTTGGCAGGTGCCGGGGTTTCGGCTTTGCCGAAACCCCGGCACCTGCCAATGTTCACCCCCGCCCCTGGCAGGGGCGGGGGCAGGGGGTGGGGTGATCCGGCGCATCAACACGCCATGAAGGAAAATCGCCACCGAACAGGAAGGAGCGTAGCTACGACAATTAATAGTACCCTCCAAGGACCTTCGGCCGGTTGACAACCGGCCCGCGCTAGGCGAGACTCATTGGCAGAGCGCTTGGTTTGCGCCTGGCCGACCCAAATGCTATACTCCACCCATCTGGTCCACGGCCGCGCGCAATCCGCAATCTGCAATCTACAATCTGCAATCTACAACGTAGAAGGGTCTGCATGTCCGCTCGTAAAAAGCGCTGGGTCCTGCGCGGCCCGGCCCCCGCCGAGTTCATCGCGTCGCTGCGCGATCGCTCCCCCGTCGTCGCGACACTGCTCTACCAGCGCGATTTGCGCGACCAGCGCAGCATTGCGACCTTTCTCTCGCCCGACTACAAGAGCGGCCTGCACGATCCGTTCCTGATGAAGGGGATGGACGCCGCCGCCCGCCGCATCGCCGCCGCGATCGCCGAGGGCGAGCCGATCGCCGTCTACGGCGACTTCGACACCGACGGGGTCACGGCGGTCACGCTGCTGATGCAGGCGATTGGGTCTATGGGCGGCGATATCCGGCCGTACATCCCGCACCGGCTGCGCGAGGGCTATGGCCTCAACGATGAGGCGGTCGACCAGCTTGCCGCCGAGGGGGTGCGCCTGCTCGTCACGGTCGACTGCGGCATCAGCAACACGCGCGAGGTCGCCCACGCGCAGGCCAGCGGCATCGACGTGATCGTCACCGACCACCACACGCCGCCGGCCGCGCTGCCTGAGGCCTACGCGATCGTCAACCCCAAGCAGCCCGGCTGCGAGTACCCCTACAAGCAGCTCGTCGGCGTCGGGATCGCCTACAAGCTCGTGCAGGCGCTGGCGCGGCTGGGCCTCAAGATGCCGCTGCGCGGGCGCGATCTGCTCGATGTCGTCGCGCTCGGCACGGTGACGGACATGGGGCCGCTGAACGGCGAGAACCGCGTGCTGGTCAAGGCCGGCCTGGAGTCGATTAACAGCACCCAGCGGCCGGGCCTCAAGGCGCTGATCGTCGCGGCCGGGCTGATCCAGGGCAAGGTCACCTCCGGCGACATCAGCTTCATGCTCGGGCCGCGCCTCAACGCCGCCGGCCGCCTCGACGACGCGATTATGGCCTACAAGCTGCTGCTCGCCGACGACTTCGGCGCCGCGCAGCAGCTCGCGGCCGAGCTCAACCAGGCCAACCGGCAGCGCCAGGAGCTGACCAAGGAGACTCAGATCGCCGCTCGCGAGCATATCGAGCAGCTCGGCAAGCAGGGTAACCGGATCATCGTGCTCGACGGCGAGGGCTACCCGGCCGGCCTAGTCGGCCTGGTCGCCGCCAAGCTGGTCGAGGAGCTTGGCCGGCCGGTGCTCATGCTCGAGCGCGGCGCCGAGACCTCGCGCGGCTCGGCCCGCTCGGTGCCCGGCTTCAACATCATCGACGCGCTGGTCGCCTGCGAGGATCTGTTCGTGCGCTACGGCGGGCACTCGGCCGCGGCCGGCTTCACGATCGCCAACGATCGCCTGCCCGAGCTCGAGCGGCGGCTGCTGGCCTACGCCGAGTCGAATCTGCCCGACGATCAGCTGATGCCCGCGCTCGACATCGACGCCGAGCTGCCGCTTGGCGCGCTGAGCTGGGAGCTGCTGGAGCAGATCGCCGTGCTGGAGCCGTTTGGCCAGGCCAACCCCCAGCCCGTGCTGACCAGCCGCCGCGTTCGCGTCTCTGGGGCCTGGCCGCGCGGGGTCGATGGACAGCATCTCAAGCTGCGACTCGACGATGGGGATGGCGGCCCGTCCTACGAGGCGATCGCCTTTCGCCTGGGTAAGCTTGCCGAGCATTTCCAGCGCCCCCGCTTCATCGATATCGCTTACACGCTCGAGGCCAACGAGTGGAACGGCAGCCGCACGCTCCAGCTCAATATTAAGGATCTTCGCCAGCCGCAGTGAGGCCGCTGGGGCAGCTGGAGGCGCCTCGCCCCCCAGATTCCAGGTGGGGTGTGGGGGCGGCTTCGTCGCCCTCACACCCCTACCCAGTTGTAATCATTCTGTCAAACCCACGCCTCGGCGGTCTGCTATAGTGAGGAAGGTTTCGCTCGATTGGCTTTGGAGTACTAGCATGTCAACCGCCCCCGCGGCTGCTGCGACGGAGCGCGAGCCCCCATTCGCAACCAGCTCGATGGTTCTGCGCGCGATCGACGACGGCGTTCTGCTGTTCGATCGCGCCGACGTCGTCCGCCAGGCGAACCCGGCTGCCGCGCAGCTGCTGGGCCTCTCGCTCGCCGCGCTGCTTGGCGCCCAGGTGGTGGATCTGCCTGGCGGCGCCGCGCTGAGCAGCCAGGACGGCGAGCAGACCGGAGTGATCGAGGTCGAGGGCCGCTCGCTGCGCTTCCGCCGGCAGCCGCTGCTCGCAGACGACCCGGGCGGCGCCGTGGTTGGGGTGATGGTCACGCTGCGGGAAGTGACGACGGAGCTGGCCGCGCAGCGCCAGAGCTACGACTATGTCGCGCGTGCGCTGCACGATGTTCGCGTGCCCTTGCAGGCGATGGGCGGCGCTGCCGAGGGCCTGCTGCGCGGCTGGTTCGGCCCGCTGACCGACGAGCAGCGCGAGTTCGTCGCGATGATCAAGGAGAACGCCGGTCGCCAGGGCGATCTGTTCGGCAATCTCTTCGACATCTACACGCTGAGCGCGCGGGTTGCGCAGATCCAACCGGATCAGCTTCAGCTCGAAGGGCTGATCCACGAGGTGGCGCACGAGCTTGCCGCCCGCTATGAAGCCCGGCAGGTGAGCCTCACGCTCGATCTTCAGACAGATATGCCGCCCGTGCTGGCCGACCGGCGGCGCGTGCGCCAGGTCCTGGTCGCGCTGCTCGAGAACGCCTGCCGGTACACGCTCCCCGGCGGCGCGGTCGTCGTGCGCGCCGGCGAGCGCGACGGCGTCGTGTCTGTCGATGTGCAGGATACCGGCGTGGGGATCAGATCGGTCGATCAGCCGGGCATCTTCCAGCCGTTCTTTCGCGGCGAAAGCCCGCTCAAGGAGGGGCGCTACGGCGGGCTCAACCTCGCGATCGCCCGGAGGCTGGTCGAGCTGCAGGGCGGCCGCATGTGGTTCGAGAGCGTCGAGGGGCAGGGCAGCACCTTCAGCTTCACGCTGCCTGTGATGCCCCAGCCCGCCGGCGATTGATCGCGCTTCAGCTTCTGAACGACGACCGGGTCATCCGCCCGCGAGCAGCACAACCGCCGCCGCGACCAGCGGCACGCTCAGGTTGTCGGTTCCGTGCGGCGAGAGCGCCTCGACGATCGCAGCGGCCGCGGCCCCCGCGAGCGCGGCCAGCAGCGCCTGCCCGCCGCCGATCGCCGGCGCGTGCGGGCTGAGCCCCGAGCCGGGCAGCAGCGTGAGCGCCAGCCATATCGTCGCCCCTGCAACCACGAACAGCGCGGCCGAGCCCTCCCACGATCGCACGCTGCCCCAGATCCGGTAGCGGTGCCGCCCAAAGCGCCGGCCCACCAACGCCGCCATCGCGTCGCCCCACGTCAGCGCCATCGCCCCTGCCACCGCGACGGGCGCTCGATCGAGCGGCCCTTCCGGCCGCCACAGCAGCCCGAACAGCAGCGTGAGCGCCAGCGCGAAGTAGACCGTGCCGGGGGTGCTGTCGTCGCCATCCATCGAGCTGAAGACCCGCGTGCGGTAGAACAGGTAGTTCGCGGCGATGAACGTGGCGAAGGGCAGCACGCCCCATTGCCAGTGGTCGAACAGCGCCAGGACGCCAAAGACCCACATGCCCGCGCCGACATGGACCAGCTTGCGCGTCAGCTCTTGCGAGACGCCGAGCGCGCGCCGCAGCGCCTCGGCAATGCCGATCAGACCCATCGCGTAGGCGTACGAGGCAACCAGGCCGATCAAGTCACGAGTTGTCATAATTGCTCTGAGATTAGCGGAAGGCCACGTAGAGATATCTGATTTGGGACTTGGGACTTGGGATTATTGTCTGTCTGTCGTCCATCATCGCTTGGCTCTGGGCGCTCGGTTCTCAGCCGCTTCATTGCTCAAATGCGCTCGACGTAGCGTCCCTGGTTGAGCATCCCCAGCGGATCGAACTCAGACTTGATCCGTCGCATCAGCTCGATTGCGCTTAGCGGCACGCCCCAGTGCGACACACCCGGCAGTGTTGTCGCGATCCACTGCGTGCCGGGCAGCTGCGCGACGATCGTGCGCAGCGAGTCTGCGTCGCATGGCCGCAGCCGCGCGTAGATCACGCCGCTCAGCGCGCGCGCGTCGATCGTGGCGGCGCAGCCGCCTGTGGCCGCGAGCGCCTCGATCTGCGCGATCGTCCGCTCGACCTCGACCGGCAGGGCCGAGAGCTTGAGCAGCGCCTCGTCTGCCGCTAGTGCCGCCGTCTGTGGTAGATCGGCGATGCTCGACCAGAGCGCGGTGTCCTGCGCCCCCGTGAGCCGCTCGACCGCGCTGGCCCCGTTGCGTGTCGCCAGCGCCGCCATGTCGGCGACATGCCGCTCGACCGCGGCAGACAGACCTTCGGTGCGCAGCGCCAGCCCGCAGCCGCCCATCAGCCCGAGCTCCCGGAGCGCGCTGGCGTTGAGGTATTCGGCGGCCGTCGGCGTCAGCTGAGTCAGCTGCAGGGCCTCGATCGCGGCAAAGGCCGGCCCGCGCTCGGCGAACGTGCATACCAGTGTGGCGCTCGCACGTGGGATCGGCAGCAGCTTGAAATTGGCGCTCGCTATAATCGCCAGGGTGCCGAAGCTGCCCAGGTACAGCTTCATCATATCGAAGCCGCTCACGTTCTTGACGACCATCCCGCCGCCCCTGGAGATCCGGCCGCTCGCCTCGACCACCGTGATGCCGATTAGCACATTGCGCAGCGTCCCATAGCCCAGCCGCCGCGCCCCATCCGTCGCTGTGGCGATCAGCCCGCCGATCGTCGCCCGATCTGGCAGCGGCGGATCGATCGGCAGCATCTGCCCGTACGGTCTCAGATACTCGCGCAGCGCGCCGATCGTCATGCCGGCCTCGACCGAGATCGTCAGGTCGTCCGGCTCGTGGATCAGCACCCGGTCGAGCCGCCCGGTCTGGACGAGCAGGTCGATCCGCGCCGGCGGGTTGCCGATATGCTGCTGGGTGCCGCCACCCCAGGGCACAACCGCCGCGGCCCGCTCCGAGGCGGCCTGCATGACGACCGCCAGCTCCTCCAGGCTGCCCGGCGCGACGACGCAGCCCGGCGTGATGCCTTGGACCGCGAACGCCGCACAGGTTGCGGGGTTCGTGTACACGTGCTCGGCGGAGAGCGCCGATTCAAGCGCGCTCGTCAGTGCGCGCGCGGCTAGCTCGGTCATAGGACACCAAGCTCCTTCAAGACGCTTAGAACGGGCGGGAGTGGGCGCTGCCAGAGCCAGCTGACGCGCAGACAGAGGCCGTCCAGCACAAGCGAACGGTAGCGCCCATCCGCGCACAATTGGTAGAACTCAGCCTGCTCTCGCAGTGGGTCGATCAGCTTTTGCTCAATGTGCCGCTTGTCGAAGAGCCTGGCAGCCATGACGCGCACCCCCGTATGTCTGGTCACACGCTAGACTATCGTGTGCGAAATACCCTGGCGTCATAGCCAAGCCGCGCTCGGCACGTCGCCCTGGCTCTTCACTCCGCCGAGATCGGTGGCGCTCAGGCTGCTTCGCCGCAGCGCCGCAAGCTCGCCGCAGCCGCGCCCGGCTGGAAAGACCTTGCCGGGGTTGAACAGCTCCGCCGGATCGAAGCACTGCTTCAGCCCAGCCATCGCTGCCAAGTCATCGGTCGAAAAGAGCAGCGTCATATAGTTGCGCTTCTCGAAGCCGATCCCGTGCTCGCCGCTGATCACGCCGCCCTGGGCGATCGACTCGCGCAGCACCTCGGTCGCGGCGTAGAGCGCGCGCTGCAGCTGGTCTTTGTCGCGCCGGTCGAACAGGATCAGCGGGTGCAGGTTGCCGTCGCCGGCGTGGAATACGTTCGCGATCGGCAGCCGGAACTCGCGCGCCACATCGCCCACGCGCGCCAGCGTCGCCGGCAGGCGCGTGCGGGGCACGACAGTATCCACCAGGTAGTAGCTCGGCGCCAGACGGCCCATCGCGCCAAACGCGTTCTTGCGCGCCGCCCAGACCTGCGCCTGCTCCTCGGCGGTCTTCGCGGGGCGCACCTCCATCGCGCCGTAGTCCTGGCAGATGCCGGTCACCTCGGCCAGCAGGTCGTCCAGCCCGTCGCTCACGCCATCCAGCTCGATCAGCAGCGCGGCGCCCGCCTGCTCGGGTAGCCCGAGTCGGTACATGCCGTTGACCGCCTTGATCGCCAGCTGGTCCATCATCTCCAGCGCTGCCGGCAGGAACCCGCGCGCGACAACTGTCGAGACCGTCTGCGACGCGGAAGGAATGTCCGGGAACAGCGCCAGCACCACGCGCAGCGACTCGGGCAGACGCGTCAGCCGCACCCACGCCTCGGTGATCACGCCGCACATGCCCTCGCTGCCCGTCAGCACGCCCTGCAGATCGTAGCCGATCTGGTCGGCGCTGCCGTCGCCGGTCCAGATCGCGCGGCCATCCGGCAGCACGACCCGCAGCGCCAGGATGTGATCGGTCGTCGTGCCGTATTTCAGGCAGTGCGGCCCGCCGCTGTTGTTGGCAATATTGCCGCCGACTGTGCAGGCCTTCTGTGAGGAGGGGTCCGGCACGAACTGGTAGCCGTAGGGGGTCAGGTGCTGGGTCAGCTCCCAGTTGATCACGCCTGGCTGGACGCGCGCTCGCCGGTTGCGCGGGTCGACCTCCAGGATCTTGTCCATCCGCGTGGTGCTGATCACCAGGCCGCCGCTGGTCGGCGTTGCCCCGCCTGCCAGCCCGGTCCCCGCGCCGCGCGGCACGATTGGCACGCCGGCGCGGATTGCAAGCCGCACGGCTTCCGCGACCTGCTCGGTCGTCGTCGGCAGCACCACAATGTTCGGCGCGTGGATGTCCATCACGCAGCCGTCGGCCTCGTAGGTCAAGAGCGCCACGGCGTCATCCACCACAGCGTGCGCCCCGACAACGCGTCTGAGTTCCTCGGCGAGTTTTGCGCGCTCCACGAATAGCACCTCCTCGCTGCCCTAGATCTGGGAGATGGGATACGCTATCCATAGTAGCACGTTTTTCGCCTGCCGTGATCGCCGGCTATCTCTTCGGGATTCGGATGATCTGGCCGACTGTCAGGCTCTCGGGATTGGCGATCTGGTTAATCGCTAGAATATCTTCGATTGTGACGTCGTTCTTGAGCGCGATGGTGTAGAGCAGATCGCCTTTCTGCACTGTGTACTCGACATAGCTGGGGCTGGCGACCGGCGTGGAGGGCTCGGCTGTAGCGTCCGGCGGTGCGGCTGTAGACGGCTCGGCCGTCGGCTGATCCTGTGCGACGGGGGCTGGTTGGGTGGCATCGGGTGTCGGCTGTGGGGCGCTCGTAGGCCCGGTCGCCGTGGCTTGCACGGCTACGCTTGCTCCGGGCGATCCTGAAAGACCGGCGACACCCCACCCTGCCGCGATCGCAACGGCGCAGAATGCTACGCAGATTGCGATAATCGTGTTTCGATGCATGGTCCTTCCTCCTCTGGCGACAATGGCTGGTTTGAAAATTGCTTGCTTCACTAAGTAGTAACGCCTAAATGGCTGTTTGCGCTACGCGTCGAGCCGACGAGTTTTTTACAAACTGTTAATCTCCACTTTTTTAGACAAGCTCTGAAGGCTGGCAGGGGATGATCGACAGTAGGATGGAACGTGTTGGGCGTTTGATCTCCCTCAGCCCATGTTCTGGTATAATAGCCGCGGTTTCGGGCCAGACCTAAGCACGGAGGGGCGCGAGCAATGGAGCAACAGCGGACGATTCTGATAATGGACGATGATCTCGCGATGCAGACGGTTCTCGAGATCGCGCTGCGCGAGGCCGGCTACCAGGTCGTACTCGCCAACGATGGGCAAGAGGGCATTGAGAAACTCCGTACGCTCAAGCCGGATCTGGTGATCTCCGATATTATGATGCCGCAGATGGATGGCGTCGAGACGTTCCAGCGGATCAAGGAGCAGCTCCAGGACGATGGCATCCCGATCTTTATTATGACTGCGCTCAATCGCAAGCCCTGGTTTGCCGACCTCGAGGCCGAGGGCGCTGTGATTCTTCAGAAGCCATTTGAGATCGATCAGTTTCTGCGGCTCGTCAACGACATGCTGCTGTAGCGGCGCTCGCTCATCCGGGCGCTGCGCTAAAAAGAAGGGGCGAACGACCATTGTCGTTCGCCCCTTCTTTTTCACTGGCACTCGCCGGCTCAGAAGCCTACTGCTCGATGCTCTCGCTGGGCCTCGTCTTCTCATACTTCTGCAGCAAGTTGTCGACTTGGCTCAGCAGATCCAGGCAGTTCTCCAGGATCTCGACGCCGCGCTCCTCCAGCGGCACCCCGTTCTCCCAGTCGCGCAACAGCGTGGCCGCCTTGCTGTACGTATCGAGCACGAGCTCCTGCTCCAGGCTCGGCGGCAGTCGCGCGTCCACCATCGCAGCCAGCAGGTTCAGCCGCTTGCGGGTTATCTCGATATTGCACGCGTGCGGTTGGATCAGCGTGTGGCACTCGACCAGCAGCGCGCGCTCTTCCTCCAGGTATTGGGCAATGTTGCTCAGGCAGGTGCTGATCTCAGCCGCCATTGAGTCGCCGTTGCGGCGCGTCAGTATGTGCACGCCACGTAGCACTTCCTCGCGCTGTTTCTGCGCCTCGGCGATCTCGTCGTCGAAGCCGACCGTCCGGGCGAAAGACTGCTCGCGGTACGGCCAGAGGTTGGTCGCGTGAAAAATGATCTGTGCGAGGTCGGCCATCTGCTTGGGGTCGCCGAACGCCATCAGCGCGCTGGCCAGCCGCGTTTCTTTGATAACTCGGTCGCAAAGCGCTCTGGCACGCGGCAACGATGTCACAATCGTTCGTAGCGCTCGTGCGTAGGCTTCTAGATCCTGCCGCAGCGCTTCGTTGGCGTGATCAAACATATTCATGGCTGGCTCCGCTGTTGGGTGCTGGTATTCGCTCTTCCATTTTGTATGTACCGTGTGCTGCTACGTCGCGGATACGAACGGATGCGGGCGCCGCCATACGGTTTTGCGCCTAGGTCGCTGCAATATTGGTGATCCGCAATCAACAGGTATCACATACACTCTAGGCAGGGCTCGCCCTAGCGTGCCCGCTTGAGCCAGGGTAGCAGCCCGCATCTGCCTGCCGGCGATCTGCTCGCTGTCGTTTGGAGTCGGAGGGGATGTAGTACCTTATCACCGCATTCCCTGGCCCTTTAACGTAACATTATGCACAGATAAGCGGTTTCAAGACTAGACAGCGATTTCTGATGCATACCTAACTGCTGGCCTTGACAGCCCAGTTTTTGATGCAACTACTTGGTGGCGCACCACAGTGAGCGTGGTGGGGGAGTCAGGGGAGGGCCGCAGGCCCTCCCCTGACCCTCCCTTCACCTGTCAAAATCAATGTGGTCGTCCACTAGTAAGCCCGGGCGGCATCCGGTTGGGATATCCGCTCAACATCGTAGCCACAGCTAAGGAGGCACGTCCGTGAGTCGTCGCAAAGGATGGATGTTTTTTGTGCTCGGTTTGATACTCGCACTGGGGGCCGGTGCGCTGGTCTTCGTCGTGCTGCAGCAGCAGGCCAATGCCGCGATCGAGAAGTCGCGCCAAGAGGCCCAGTATGTGGCCCCGCCGACCCTGAAGCTGCCCGTCGCTGCGCGACCGCTTGAGCCGGGCATGACGCTTGGTTCCGATGATTACGTGCTGAAAGACTTCCCGCTCGATCTGGTCCCGATCAACGCGATCACGCAGACCGCAACGCTCGAGGCCCAGTTCCTGGTCCGCTCGGTCGGGCAGGGCGAAACGTTTCATACCAGTCAATTCCTGGGCAGCCAGGGGGAGACGCTGAGCCAGCAGATTGTGCCTGGCAATGTGCTGTTCGCTTTTCCGATCATCGATCTGATGAGCAAGAGCAACCTTATTCACGATGGCGACCACATCGATCTGCTGCTGACATTGCCGGTGACCTCGGCGGATGGGCAGAGCAGCGGCCAGTCAACCGGGTTTACCCTGCAGAACATCGAGGTCTTCAAAGTGCTGCGGACGTCGACGGAAAACGAAAAGGCTGTGGGCGAATCAACTGCGCTGCTATGCAGCATGTTGCCCGAAGATGCAGTCGCTATCAAGGCCGTGAAGGACTCCGGCGGCACGATCGACTTTACCCTGAGATCGCCGGCCGATAAAGAGCCGTTCAATGCGCCGTCGATCAATGAAACCGATCTGGTAAGTCGGTACAAGCTGAAGTAGCCTTCAGAGCGTGTATCGCTCACGTCGAGCTGTTGCTCGTGTTCATCGAAGAAAGGAATCGTTGTGGCGGCTGAGATATACACTGTTGTCATTACTGCGCCGGAGCGCCTGGAGCAGGATTGGATTACGCGGCTATCGAAGGAGGAGGGCATCGGTCGGGTCGAGCGCGTGGGCGTGCTATCTGCTGGATTGGAGCTTGTCCAGGAGACGCAGCCGGATCTGGTGATCGTCGACCGCGATCTCGATCAGACCGAGGCCGGCATTCGACAGATCTTTACCACGATGCCCACCACGCTGTGTATCGCCGTGGTCGGCCAGCCCGATATGGCAACCCTCCGCCGCCTGGTGGCGGCTGGCGCGCGCGATGTGCTCGGCCGCCCGATACAGTATGCTGACCTGATCGCCAGCATCCGCGCGGTCCTGTCTACCGAGGCCGATCGTCGCTCGCGCTCGCTGGTGCCGGTCGCCGGCGAGACCCGCCTGAGCAGCCGGGGGAAGCTGGTCGTCGTTGTTTCCCCCAAAGGCGGCGCTGGCACGACCACGATCGCGACGAATTTGGCGGTGGCGCTGCGGCAGATGAGCGGCGCGCGTGTCGTGCTGGCCGATTTTGGCCTGCAGTTTGGCGATGTTGGCGTGCATCTCAACATCTGGTCAAAGTACACTCTCCAGGATCTGCTGGCGAGCGTGGAAGATATCGACGATGCGATGCTTGCGCCGGTGCTGCAGCAGCATAGCTCGGGCATCTCGGTCTTGCTGTCGCCGAACTCGCCTGAGGCCGCCGCCGAGATTACCGTCGAGCAGATCGATACGCTGCTCGATCGGCTGGTGGAGCGAAACTCATATGTGGTCGTCGACACCTGGTCATTTCTCGACGAGATCGCCTGGACGCTCCTGCGCCGCGCCGACGAGGTGGTTGTCGTGACGACCCCTGAGGTCCCGTCGCTGAAAAATGTCAAGCATTTTCTCGAGTATGCGCGGCAGCAATCACTTATTCAGGGCCGCATCACGCTGGTGCTCAACCGCTTCCCGAGCGTCGAAGGCATCTCGCTGCAAGATGTGCAGCAGCACCTGCATCATCCCGTCAGCGCCAATATACCGAGCGAAGGTCGCCTGGTCACCCACAGTGTCAACCGTGGTATCCCAGTGGTCATCTCGCACCCGCAGAGCTGGGTGACTCAGAGCATACTCAAGCTGGCCGGCCATATTGCCGGCGATCGGGTGAACGGAATTACGCTGACTCCCGATAAGACTACCACCAAAGACGCGCCTGCTGGCGATTCGAAGCGCCGCGGCCTGCTGCGCTTTGTACGACGCGAGGCCTGACGCAGGAGATCACTGGCGCGGCTGGTGCGCTCGCCTTTGTATCCCCGTGGCACGTTCTGCTCGCAAACTATCTGAGGAGCTTGCTGCATGAATCGCATTCGTTTTGCCCGGCCAGGCGGCCAGCCTTCCGAGAACGCCGGCACATCCCCGGAGGCCCGGCCTGGCTCCGAGACGCGCCTTCCTGCGACCGCACCGGATCTGGCGCCGATCAATGTAAATAATGTCGCCAGCATGTCGCGCGAAGATCGCGAGATCATCGACCACGTGCAGTCTCGCCTTCTGGCGGAGCCGAACACTCCCAACATCAAGCGCGACGCGGAGTATTACACGCGCCGTATTTCCACTCTGGTGATTGAATATATCGAGCTGTCCGGCCGCGTGATCTCTGATCGCGAGCGTGTGCGGGTCGCGCGCCTGGCGCAGGCCGAGCTGCTTGGCCTGGGGCCGCTGGAGCCTTTGCTTGCCGACGAGAGCATTACCGAGATTATGGTCAACGGCCCCGATCAGATCTGGGTCGAGCGTGAGGGCAAGCTGATCGAGACCAACGCGCACTTCACCGACGACGATCACATCCGGCGGATCATCGACCGCATTATCTCGCCGCTGGGCCGCCGCTGCGACGAGACGACGCCGATGGTAGACGCCCGCCTGCCCGACGGTAGCCGCGTCAATGCGATCATCCCGCCGCTCTGCCTGAACGGGCCGACGCTGACGATCCGTAAATTCTTCAAGATCCCGCTGACGGCCGCCGATCTGGTCCGTCGCGGCAGCACAACGCCCGAGCTGATCGAGTTCCTGCGCGCGTGTGTGCTCGGCCGGCTCAACGTGATCGTCTCCGGCGGCACGGGCACCGGAAAGACCACGATGCTCAATATTCTATCTTCGTTCATTCCCGAAGACGAGCGGATCATTACAATTGAAAATGCGGCCGAGCTACAGCTGCAGCAGCGCCACGTCGTCACGCTCGAGTCGCGCCCGGCGAATGTCGAGGGGCGAAATGAGATTGGCATCCGCGAGCTGGTGGTGAACTCGCTGCGTATGCGCCCCGACCGGATCGTCGTCGGCGAGTGTCGCTCTGGCGAATCGCTCGACATGCTCCAGGCGATGAATACGGGCCACGATGGCTCGATGACCACGCTGCACGCCAACAGCCCGCGCGATGCGCTGCATCGCATGGAGACGATGGTGATGATGGCGGGCATGGATCTGCCGGCGCGCGCGATCCGCGAGCAGATCGCCTCGGCCATTCATATCCTTGTGCAGCTCGAGCGCATGCAGGACGGTTCGCGCCGAATTACGCAGGTGTCAGAGATCACAGGGATCTCCAACGAAACCATCACCATGTCAGATCTGTTTGTCTTCCAGCATCAGGGCATGCGCGAGGGTAAGGTCATCGGCCGCATCGCCCCGACAGGCATTCGGCCGCGCTTCATGGAGCGTCTGCAACAGCTCAATATTACGCTGCCTCCGCAAGTTTTCGGCATGCCGGGGCGGGTCTAGGGATGTCGCAATGGCCCATCGCGCCGGTGTGGCCTGTCGATCCAGGTAATCATACAGGGTAATACCAATGCTGACGATACTTCTTTCTATCTTTGCTGCCGGTATGGCATCGCTCGCGGTTCTGACAATTCTATTCGCATTGCGTGGCCTGCTCGTTCGAGACACGAACGTGGATACGCGTCTCAGCACCTACTTGACTGTCGATGCCGCTGAGGGCGAGCTGTCACAGCCGGCCGAGTCGCAGTTCACCGAGAGGCTGAATGAGGCGATCAAGCGCCAGAGCTTTGCTGATCGTATGGAGCGCGATCTGGCGCAGGCGAATTTGCCGCTGACTGTGCCGGAATACCTGCTGCTGCAGTTTGGCGTGGCGTTGCTCTTGACGATAATCGCTATTCTGGTTTGGCGCTCGGTGCTGATGATCCCACCGGCCCTTGCGCTTGGCTACATCCTGCCAGCCTTGTGGCTGCGGGGGCGGCGCAAGCAGCGCAACCGCGATTTCGGCGATCAGCTTGCCGAGACGCTCTCGCTGATCGCGACGTCGATGCGTGGCGGCTTCAGCCTGATCCAGTCGCTCGCCAACGTCTCGAAAGACTCGCAGGAGCCGACCAAGAGCGAGCTGCGCCGCGTCATCCAGGAGGTCCAGATTGGTCTCAGCGTTCCCCAGGCGCTCGATAACCTGGTGGTGCGCATGGAGAGCGAGGATCTCGATCTAGTGGTGACGGCAATCAAGATCCACGCGCGCGTCGGCGGAAATCTGACACATATCCTCGAGAATATCAGTTCGACGATCCGCGAGCGCGCCAAGCTGCGCAGAGAGGTGCGCGTGATCACCTCTATGCAGCGGATCTCCAGCTATGTCATTGGGTTCTTGCCGGTTGGCCTGGCGCTGGTCATCTTCACGATCAATCCGACCTACATGCTGGGGCTGTTTACGCCTGGCTGGACCCTCTGTATTCCGGTTGGTGCGGTCTTTTTCGCAGTGGTTGGGTTTGTCGTGATCCAGCGTATCGTGGATATCAAGGTGTGAGGAGTCGAGATGGCGTTGATGATTATCACCAGCATGCTCGTAGCGCTAAGTGTGCTCAGTATCTTTGCCGGCTTCCTGTGGAGCCGCCGCGATACCAGCGTTGGCGAGCGATTGGATATGTACCTGGCGACCGGCGATCCGAATCATATGGTGACGCTGAAGGAGCTGGAGCTCTCCAAGCCTTTCAGCGAGCGTGTCATTTTGCCGCTGGCCAAGCGCGCCGCCGGGGCTTTTGTCTGGATGCTGCCGCAGAATCGTATGAATGCCCTGCGCAGCCGGTTGACGATGGCGGGTAGCCCAGGCAATATCAGCCCAAATGATTTCGTCGGCATCAAAGGGTTGGTGATGACGATTGTGGTGGGCTTGGCGCTCCTGTTTGGCTACCTGACGAGCTACCAGCTGACGTTTTTCAATGCGCTGCTGCTGGGCCTGGTGGGCTTCTGCTCGTTTTCACTGCCTGACTTCTGGCTCGCGCGGCAGGTCACGCAGCGACAGCTGGTGATCGTCAACGCGCTGCCCGACGCGCTGGATCTGCTGGTGATCGCCAATGAGGCTGGCCTGAGCTTCGAGAGTGGCATGCAGGAGATTACCGGCAAGTGGGACAACGAGCTAGCGCGCGAGTTCAAGCGCGTGCTGCGCGATGTTAGTATGGGTCAGGCGCGGCGAGATGCCTTGATAAGCCTGACTGAGCGAACCGGCGTGTTGGATGTGAATAACTTCGTCACGGCGGTCAATCAGGCTGAGAGCCTGGGCGTCAGCATTGGCCGTGTGCTGACGGTGCAGGCGGAAGAGCTGCGTTTGCGGCGTCGACAGCGTGCACAGGAGCGTGCGAATCAGGCGCCGGTCAAGATGATGATCCCGATGGTGTTTTTGATCTTCCCATCAATCTTTGCGGTCCTGCTTGGCCCAGCTGTTCCAGATTTGATGCGAGCCTTCGGCGGTCTATGAGGGGCAGATGAAATTCGAACGCACTCCTGAGACAGACGCATTGTTTGCTCGCGGCATGGCCCAATTCCGCGCGGCGCAGTGGAACGACGCGGTCAAAACCTTCTCTGAGCTGCGCGCGAGCAGCGGCGCCTATCCCGAGGTGGATGCCCTGATCGCGGACGCGCTGCTCAAGGCTGAAGTCGATCGGGCCAAGTCACCTGATAGCGTTGTGCCTCCGAAACACAGAAAGCTGTTACGGCCCAGGCTACTGACGGCCGTTCCAACACTGTTTATCGTTGGGGCTATTTTGCTTGTGGTGGCGCGACCATTTGCATTTGCCACACCCGAGCCGACGCCGATCCCGACCTCGGCGATCTCGTTGCCGACGCCTGCGCCGACCAATACACCGCTGCCCACCAGTACGCCCCGGCCGACTGCGACCCCGCGGCCGACCGCGACCCCGCAGCCGACTGCGATTCCAGACCCGGGCACGCTGCAGGTGCGCATGGCCGATGGGCAGCCGCTGGTTCGGACGACTGGCAACATCGAGATTATTCTGGATGCCTCGGGTAGTATGCGGGCTAAGATCGAGGGCCGCACCAAGAT
Organism: Candidatus Ribeiella danica; assembly: GCA_016717335.1. Classification (GTDB taxonomy): domain Bacteria; phylum Chloroflexota; class Chloroflexia; order Chloroflexales; family Roseiflexaceae; genus Ribeiella; species Ribeiella danica. The sequence goes on along the minus strand of JADKFS010000001.1, from coordinate 1,034,149 downwards.
CGATATTGCGCACGAGTCGCTGACGGCGCTAGTTGGGCTGCTGCCCGAGAGCGCCAACGTCGCGCTGCGGGCGTACGGTCATCGGAAGGGCAATGATTGTAACGATGTCGAGCTGCTGGTTCCATTAGGCCGGCTTGATCGGGCCGGTATGCTCGATCGAATCAATGCGATCAACCCCGCACCGAATGGGATGACGCCGATCGGCGCATCGCTCCAGCAGGTGACCAACGATCTAAAAGATGCCAAGGGCGACTCGCTGGTTGTGCTGGTCAGCGATGGCGAAGAAACCTGTAATAGCGACCCGGCAGCGATCGCCGGCCAGCTGCGTGCCGACAACCCCCTGCTCAAGATCGACGTGATCGGATTCAATGTCGGAGCCGACCTGCAGGCGCGGCTGAGCGCGATTGCGGAGCAGGGCGGCGGTACCTACTTCGACGCGGGCAATGCGACACAGCTGGTGGCTGCGCTGCAGCAGGCAGTTGCGCTGACGTTCCGCGTCGTCGACGCGCAGGGCGGCGAGGTGTACCGCGGCGCTCTCGGCACCGAGGCCAGCCTGCCGGCCGGGCGCTACACGGTGGAGATCAGCGGCGACTCGCCCCTGGCGATCGGCGATATTGAGGTCGGTGGCGGCAAGGCTGCGATCGTCGAGCTTCGCGAGCAAGATGGTAAGCTGACCGGCGCCGTAAAACGATGAATGCTGAACGCTGAACGCTGGGCGAGCTCAATGCAGTGTTTAGCGTTCAGCGTTCAGCTGGTCGAACAAGGGCCTCAGCTTGGCGTAGGTCTGGTCGAGGGCTTCGGGAATGAGCTTGGTCCCGCCGACGATCGGCATGAAGTTAGCATCACCATTCCAGCGCGGCACAATATGCATGTGCATGTGCTCGTCGATACCGGCTCCGGCGACGCGGCCCAGATTCATACCGAGGTTGAACCCGTGGGGCTGCAGCGCGTGGGTGAGGATGGCGACACTGCGGCGGGCGAGATCGAAAAGCTCGACTGCGGCTGCCGCACCCAGGTTTGGTAGGTCGGCTGTGTGCTCGAAGGGTGTGATCATCAGATGGCCGGTGTTGTAGGGGTAGAGATTCATAATGACGTAGCAGGTTGCCCCGCGGTAGAGTACAAGGTTGGAGGACTCAGGCGACTCGCGGCCCCTGGCGCAGAGAACACACTCGCTATCGGCCGGCGCGTCGACGCCACTGATGTAGGCCATGCGCCAGGGTGTGAATTTGATCTCCATCGGTCGAAGCTCCTCTCAAAGACTATCCTATCGCTATTCGGGACAATGATACCATCGTTTATGTTTATTTCGTTATGTGTGAGATAAGAAAATGGTCAACTTTCATATAACATCGTTCCTGTAATAGTTTCGTTTTCCTTCATAGACGACGCGCATAGCGCCCACCCGGCGATCCCAGGGCGTATCAGCAGAGAGGGCATCGATGCGAGCGACTTCGAGATTTCAAAGGCACGACCCGGGACAGAGCCTGGTTGAGTTTGCGCTGATTGTTCCACTGCTCGTTGCAGTGATCTTCGGCATTGTTGAGCTGGCAATTCTGTTTAACTGCTACATCAGCGTCACGAATACCGCCCGCGAGGCCGCGCGCGCAGGCTCGATCTACCAGGAGACCACCGCTATCGTGACGAGCAGCGATGCTACGGCAGCCGATACGCGGCGCAAGCAGTACATCACCCAGATCATCACAGACACGATTAGCCCGGTGATCGATCCCGTAACAGATGTTACGGTGACTGTAAGCTACAACCCCGCGACGGCAGACACGCAAAATCTGTACCGCGCGGGCGATGCCGTGGCGGTGCAGCTGGCCTACACACATCAGCTGTTCTTTGGCTTGCTCGGCCCCAAGACCATCACGCTTAATGCAACGAGCTCTATGCGCATTGAGCTAGGGGGGACGCAATGAGCCAGCGTTGTTTGCCGCGCCGTCGTCTGCTCTTCCAGAACTCGCGCGGGCAGTCGCTGGTCGAGACAGCACTGCTCCTGCCGCTCTTGATCGTGCTGCTGTTCGGCGTGGTCGAGTTCGGCTTTTTCCTATACGCCCATGTGCAGGTGGCGAACGCCGCGCGTGAATCGGCTCGCGCCGCCTCGCTCTACAATCTTACCCGCTACACGAGCAGCGGGCTGGATAACAATGGGGATGCTTTGTGCAGCGGGGGATGGACTTTGCTGCAGACCGCGCAGCAGGCGGTTGTGTATCGCGAGGCGCAGACGAGTGGTAGCAATAAGAATTGCCCCAATCCGAACGGTGTGATCCGCTATACCTCGCTCGGGCGGCTTACCTCGACCGTCGTATTCACTGTCACCGTGTCTCCTGCGCAGAGCACATACACCAGCCCGAGCTTTTCTCCAACGCCCGGCACAACTGGTACGGTGACGTTGACGTATCCCTACCGGCTTCCGATACTCTCGAACTTCCTCCCCATCCTGAAAGATCCGGTTCTGATCCGCAAGTCCGTCCAGTACGAATATCAACAGTAGAGCAGGAGCAACGTGATGGCAGGTTATAGGCGTGTGGTTCACCGTGGCGAGGGCCAATCGTTGCCGCTGGTGGCTCTTTTCTCGGCTCTGATCTTTGTCATGATCGGCTTTGCGATTGACGGCGGGATGCTGTATACGCAGCGCCGGCTCATGCAGAATACGGCAGATGCGGCCTGCCTGGCGGCGTCGAACAGGCTGGCGCTCAACAAGACCGGCGAGGCGGAAACCGCGGCCCAGGAGATTGTGCAGACAAATCTGGGCACGACGCCAGGCGCGGGCGTGAATGCGCCCGGAACGTTGGCCTACACAGCGGTGAGCGACATTTACACGCCGAAGGCCGGCACCGGCGCGAACCTTACGCGCGGGATCGAGATCGCGGGCTCGGATGTCCGAGTGGCGCTGCAGAGCCCGGCCAACACCTTTTTTCTGCGAGTGGTTGGGATCGGCTCATACACCGTCGCCGCGCGCGCGCACTGCGACTCCAAGTCTGCCGGCGGCGGCGTGCCGTTCGCCGTGGCGCGCTGGCGCGGCTATGACACGTCGGGCGACGTCGCGAGCGACGGTTTGACGACTGATCTGACGCTGCCGCAGTACTACACGCAGGGTGCAAAGGCAAGATCATGACGGTGCGCGACCTGCTCGCGAAGGAATCCCAGAGCATTATCTGCCAGTCGCCGGCGACGAACAGCACCAACTGCCCGAACTGGCCGGGCTGGGGCTCGGCCGATTACCCAGGCAATCCGACTGCCGGCACGGGTCTGTACAGCGATCCGACTGTGCCTGCTACCGAAGCCTCGCCCGGCCCCGAGACCTTTATTGCCGGCTCGGGCGCCAAGCCGAACGTCGGCGACAACAGCTTCACCGGCCCGGTCGTGCTCGATTTTCGCCAGGTGACCTTCCCATCGCCGCTATTCTACAATGGGCTGACGCCGTCCACCGCGCTGAACACATACAAGGACTTCGCGACCAAGTACATCCTTGGAACCTACCCGGGGCCGCTGGTCATCCCCGGCCAGGAGCTTGCCTACTACAACGGCGTCTCAGCCGGCCAGACGATCAAGCCGTTCGACCAGCGGTATTCCGAAGGCCAGATCGTCGCGGCGCTCATGTACAATGGGACCATCAACACCGACCCGGATTTCTCGGTGACCTTTCCCGCGCCATCGAACTCGCAAGCCAGCCGGCCGGCCGGCACGTTTTCGAGTGGCTCCGCGACGTGCTCAGTTCCGGCAGGCGAGACCTTCGACGGCGAGTCTGGGAATCAGACGCAGCGGTTGCCTGACGCAGCGTACAAGATCAACGTTCTGCCGCAGACCTACTCGAATTTCAAGCTGCGCGCGTTTATCTCATCGGACGACCCGGACAAGTGGGAAGGGGCTTGGAACGGCGGAAGCGCGCTGACATTCAATATCAATGGCGCTGCACCGGCCGTTTCGATCAGCACCATTGGCAAGAATCTGGACTTCAACGCGCGGCCCACGCGGAAGTTTACCTGCACCGACCCGCTGCTGGGCACGACGACCGATTACCCTTCACGTAAAGATGGCGCGCAGACGATCTACCTGGAGGTGCAGGACACCGCGACAAGCAAGCGGCGGGCCGTCTACGCGTTTCTCGATCAGGACGCCGATCCGAACGACTTCTATGCGTATTTCTCCGAGATCCCGATCGCGTACCAGCCGCTCGAGCCGGGCCAATCCAGCTCGGCTGAGCTGAAGCTCGAGAAGGCCGGCAGCGGCAGCAAGCTTGATGTCGGCAACGCCGCTTCCCAGGTGAAGGTCGATGCGATCAACTGGTATAGCCCGAGCGACCTGAACAGCGTGCTGACGACCGGGACGACATTGAACGGCGTGACCGTCGGCGTGAGCAAGCAGGGATCGAAAAACCTGCTGTCGGTCAGCACGACGAACAGCGCGGTCACCGGTAAGGAATACTACCTGCGCATTCAGCTCTCGTACAGCGGCTTCAAGCACTACGTCTGGTACTACGTATCCGTTCGCACACAGCTGAGCAACGCGAGCGGCATCAGCCAGTTCGTGTACGCGCTTGGGTACGCGAACTTCAAGATCACCGATATCGGGTCGAACTACATCAAAGGGCGCGCGGTCTCCGATCTGAAGCTAACCCCGTCGGAGATCGTGTCGGGCTTTCAGCCGCGGCTGCTGGCCTGGCAGTAGGCTAAAACCGTGTAGGCGGCGCGAGGATAGGCGCTAGGTTGGCATTGGCGGCAGGCCGCGCACGAGGTGCGCGGGCCTGCCGCTATGTTGATTCTTCCAGCCTTGCGACCTCCTGCCGCAAGATCCGCCGCGCGACGGCCAGCGAGGTGGCGTAGGTCGGGTCCATGCCGAAGTACGAGAGGTTGCGCGAGCCGAGGTTGAGCCCCTTGCTGTAGGGCGTATCCGAGGCGTAGTGCAGGAAGCCCAGGTCGAAGGGCGGGCGCAGGAAGCTGACGGTTGCGCCGGTCGGGTAGCGCTCGGCGAAGGTGTGCTCGTAGATCGCGTTGAGGTATGGGCCGCCCTCCATCTCGATGTCGGTGAAGAAGTCGCGGTAGAGCGCATCGAGGAAGGCCGCGTTCTGCAGAAATGTCCCGCGCGAGGTGACGGCCTTCTGGTTGTCGAGCACGCTGCCGTGGGCCAGGTAGGGCTCGACGTCGGCGGCGCTGAAGGCCGGCGCGAAGCTGAAGGTGTTGTCGGTGTGCTCGTCGTAGACGACGTTGGGGATGAGGACGTCGCCGATCTTACCGTTCAGCGTGGCGGCCTTGCCGAGCACGTAGACGCCGCGCAGTTCGCTGACGCTGCGGGCCACGATCTTGAGGATGTGGTAGGCCGCCAGGCCGAGCGGGTAGTCGATATTGACGATCAGCGCGCTGCTGCGGCGCAGCTGCTCGACGCCCTCGACGCGGATGCGCGGGTCGATCTGGGCCGGGTCGAGCTTGGCGATCTCGATCACCTGCGCGTCGACGTCGACGTAGAAGCGGCTGGCGACGCGGTGGATCCCCAGGGCGCGCTCCTCCTCGGCGCGGCGCGCGAAGTACGCCTGGCTGGCTGGGTCGGCCTGGTACTTCTTCTGCACGTAGTAGAAGAAGTTCTCGATCGACGAGGGGACTTGCTCGGCGACGATCTTCTCGTACTCGGCCAGCAGCCCGCCGTGATCGCGCGCGCGGATGAAGTCGAGCAGCTCGCCGGTGTGTCGCAGCGCGAAGCCCGAGAGCAGGTTGACCAGGCTGTGGGTGTTGCTGGAGACGAAGTAGACCGGTCGTTCGCTGAAGCGAATCGGGGCGAGCATGTGCTCGATGCCCCACCACCAGCGCAGCGTCGCGCGCTCGTAGTCCATCAGCGAGCCGCCGAGCATCCGCACGGCGAAGCGCTTCTTCCAGCGGCCGAGCCGCAGCAGTCGCTCGGCCGTCTGCGCGCCCCAGATTGTCCTCAGCCGCGCGATGTCGTCGCGCCGGATGCCGGCGGCGGCCAGCAGCTCGCTCTGCTCTGTGTCGGGGATATCGATGTTGTCGCGCACGCGCTCGAGCGCGTCGAACAGGCGCCGATCGGCCAGAATGGCGTGGATCTTGTTCCACTCGATCTGGAACGCGACCAGGATGGGGATCAGGTCGTCCAGGTCGGAGGGGCTGGCGATCAGCACCGCGAGCGTCTCGTCGCCGTCGAAGAACATCTTGCGGCGGCGGCCGGGCGCGCTGACCGGCTGCCAGCTCAGCACATCGCCGTAGCCGTGCCGCGCGAAGACCTCGTGCGACTGGCCGAGCAGCACCAGACGCACCGCGTCGATGCAGGCCGGCAGGCGCAGCGACGTGTAGGTCAGCGCGGCCGGGTCGGGCGCCGACGAGCGGACGGCGTGGTGCAGGCTGGGCTCGAACGTGGCATACTGCTCGGCGAGCGCCTGGATCTGGATCTCGCCGGTGCTGCGCAGCAGCGAGTGGTAGGTGCGGTGGAACAGGTCGAGCGGCGCGCGCACGCCGCGATCTTGCAGGTGCATATGGCTGTCCGTATTCATTGGCCTTGGAGGCGAGGGTGGTGTGAATGGCAAAGACGATGTGCTGCCAGTATAGCAGAAGATTGGGGGACGCTCCGCTGCTACTGGGGGCTGCGCGCCCCCGCCCCCCGCGTGTTGCAGCCCACACTGCCTGCAGGGGGGGCTGCGCGCCCCCGTGCCCCCGCGGGCGGGGGTGGGCCGCCACCCCCGCCACCCCCCGGCCGGGGCTGCGCCCCTGGACCCCAAAATCAGCCTGTCTCATTTCGAGCGCTTGACGCACATGCCTGGCTGAATCCAGGCACGGCGGGAGACAACCCGCCTCGTGGGCGTGTTGATAGGCAGGGTCACGAACATTGAAACTGAGGTTGCATCATTTGCCGGAGGGGGCCGGGGGCGCAGCGCCCCGGAGAAAAGGAACGCGGTCGGCAGACTGTCAGGCGGGGGCCGGGGGTGCAGCGCTGCTGAAGAAGCATGCACGCTGGCAGCGCGACTCTCATGAGGGTGCGGGGGGGATTGCCGCCCGCGCAAGGGCACATCACATCTATGGTACACTGGGCGGCCAGGGGACGCAGCAGACGAGCAGGAGGACCTAGTATGGAGACATCGCGCGCCGTGGATCAGGGCGTAGCGCTGCGTGCGAACGGCGCGGTGCTGGCGATGGCCGGCGTCAATGTGATCTGGGGCGTGGCGTTCCCACTGACGAAGCCGGCCCTGGAGACGATCCCGCCGTTCACGTTCGCGCTGCTGCGCTTCACGCTGGCGCTGGCGGTGCTGCTGCCATTGGCGCGCGGGTCGGCCTTCGCGCTGCTGCGCGGCCCCGATGGCAGGCGGCTCGCGATCGCGGGGCTGCTGGGCTTCTGCGTGGCGCAGCTGGCGCAGACGCTGGCACTCTCGCTCAGCCCGGCCTCGGATATCGCGATGATCGCGACGATGACGCCGCTGTGGGTGGCGCTGCTGGCCTGGCCCTGGCTGGGGGAGCGCCTGATCGGGCGCAGCGCGGTGGGCTTCGTGCTGGCGATCGGCGGCCTGCTGCTGATCATCTGGCCCGAGGGCGGCACCTCTGCAGCGGCGGGGCGGCGAATCCTCGGCGACGCGATCTTTCTGGTGAACTCGCTGGCCTGGGCCGCCTACAATGTCTTCGGGCGCGAGCTGATGGCGCGCCACGCCCCGCTGCCGACGACGACGGCGGCCGGACTGGTCGGCACGATCGCGATCATCCCGTTTGCCGCCGGCGAGTGGCTGAGCGGGCGAACGCCGTCGTTTACGCCGGTGGGCCTTGGCGCGGTCGCATACACCGGGCTGCTGGTCACGGTGTTCGGCTTTCTGGTGCTGTACTGGGCGCTCGGGCGAGCGAGCGCCGCCCGCGTGGCGGTGATGATGTACCTGCAGCCGCTGGCGGGCGTGCTGGTGGCCTGGCTGCTGCTCGGCGAGCCGCTCGGCGGTATGTTCCTGCTCGGGGCGGCGCTGGTGTTCGCGGGCGTGTGGCTGGTGACGACGAGCCCTTCGCGGCACTCTAGCAGTGGGCAGTCGGCAGGAGCCAGTCGGCAGTAAGACCGATCGCATCACAACGGCATCTCGTTCTTACATACTGGCTCAATGGTTTTGCTCACAGCTATAATTGCGCCAGCCGATGCCTCGGCCGAGAACCGGCCTGTTGCGAGACTGGCGACAAAGGCTATGCATGCGCAAAGAGCGGGGCACCGTGCCCCGCTCTTTCCTGATGCGCTGTGTGCCGATTTCCTTATCGTACCACCCCCACGGTCACCTGCCTCCCGTCGAGCGCCACCACCTCCTGATAGGCATCTTCGGGCGGCGTGCCCACCACGAGATGCGCGGCCAGGGTTTCGCCACGGATGTAGTCGCTCCACGCCGCCAGGACAGGCCCAAGCGCCTCATCCGCGCTCAGGTAGAGCGTGATGCGATCGGACAACGCGAGCCCCGCGGCTTTGCGCACCTCCTGAACCACGCGCACGAGATCCCGCGCGAGCCCCTCGCGCCGTAGCGCATCTGTCAGGCTCGTGTCGAGCGCGACCTGAACGCCGTCGCCCTGGGCTACCGCATAGCCTTCGAGCGGAATGGACTCGACCAGCAGCTCATCCGGCGCGAGTGTGACGACCTGCGCGCCGAGCGGGAGCGTGACCGGCTGCCCGGCATCGACGGCGCGAGCCACCGCAGTGGCCTGCTCTACGCCCAGCCCTTCGAGCACAGCCCGCAGCGCTGGCAGCTGACGGCCCAGCCGCGGCCCCAGCAGTCGCAGGTTCGGCCTCACCTGGTAGCGCAGCAGCCCGGCAGAGCTGTCGAGCACCTCGATCGCCTTCACGTTGAGCTCGTCGAGCACGTCGCCCTGGTGCCGCAGCAGCGACACTGCCGCCTCGGCGCTGCCCACGGCGACCAGCATGCGCGCCAGCGGCTGGCGGACCCGCAGCCCCGCGCTCTTGCGCGCCACGCGCCCTAATTCAACCACACGATGGACTGCCGCCATATCCGCCAGAAGCTGCCGATCGGTCGACTGGTCGTATGTGCCTTCCTGCGAGTCCGTCGTCGGCCGGAGCTCGTCGGCCACGGGATAGCCGGTCAGGTGGACGCTCTTTGGGGCCGAGGGATCGACGCTGCGAACCAGGTTCTGGTACAGCGCCTCGCTGAGAAACGGCAGCACCGGCGCGAGCAGCCGGGCCAGCGTCACGAGCGTGAGGTAGAGCGTCGCGAAGGCGGCCTCTCGATCCGTCGCGTCGGCGCCGCGCTCGGTGCCCCAGAAGCGCCGCCGCGAGCGTCGGACGTACCAGTTCGACAGGTCCTCCAGAAACGCCTCGACCGCCTGCGTGAAGCTACGGACATCGTACGCACCCAGCCGATCGTGTGCTGTCGTAACCAGCTGATGTAGCCGCGCCAGCAGCCACCTATCCAGCGGGGCCAGGGACGTGGGGCGCGTGGCTTGTGCGCTGGCTCCAAACCCCAAAGCCCACGCTCCAGGCCCCAGGCCCCTAGCCTCAAGGTTCGCATACGTGACGAAGAAGCGGTACACCTCCCACAGCGGCTGGAGCCGGCGGGCTGCCTCCTCGACGAGGTCGCGGCCGAAGTGCAGGTTGCGCTCCAGCGGCGCCGCCGCGAACAGCCAGCGCAAGGGCTCGACCCCGCGCCAGGCTGCGGCGTCCTCGAACCAGATCGCGTTGCCCTTGCTCTTGTGCATCTCCTCGCCCTGCTGGTCCTTCACCGTGGCATAGCCCAGCAGTGTCTTGAACGGCGCGCGTCCCTCCAGCGCGGTGCTCATGGCCAGCATGGCGTAGAACCAGTTGCGGAACTGGCCGGGGAAGCTCTCCAGCACCAGGTCGGCCGGGAACCACTGTGCCCAGCCGTCCCGGTCGTGACGATAGTTGAGGGTTGAAAAGGGAACGATCCCGCCATCGAGCCAGACGTTGCCGACGTCCGGCACGCGCGCGGCGGCGGCGCCGCACTTCTCGCATGCGACCTTCACCGCGTCGACCCACGGCCGGTGCGGCGAGTGGCCGTCGAACTCCTCCCAGCCGGCCACCGCGCGCTCGCGCAGCTCCTCCTTTGAGCCGACGACCGTGACATGCCCGCATGCGGCGCAGGGGTAGAACGGCAGCGCCAGGCCCCAGTAGCGCTTCTTGGAGATCATCCAGTCGTCCATGTTGCGCAGCCAGTCCAGCTCGCGATCGAGCCCGAACGACGGTATCCAGCTGGCCTCGTGCGCGGCCTGCATCATCTGCCGGCGCATGCCATCCATGCCGATCAGCCACTCGTCGGTGAGCCGAAAGACCAGCTCGGTGCCACAGCGCCAGCAGACCGGGTAGCGGTGCGCGTACAGCTCGCGGCCGAACAGCACGCCCTTGCGCTCCAGCTCAGCCGCGACGTCCTCGGCGACCTCGCTGGCCTTGCGGCCGGTCAGCCAGCCGTAACCGTCGACATACACCCCCGCGTCATCCAGCGGCGCGAGCACCCGCAGCCCGCAATCCTGCCCGAGCGCGAAATCCTCCTTGCCGGCGCCCGGCGCGATATGCACGACGCCGGTGCCCTCGTCCTGGCTGACCTCGCCCCACGGCACGACGCGGTGCTCGACGCCGGTCTGCGCCTCCAGCTGATCGAAGGGGCCAGCGTAGCGCCAGCCGACGAGCTCAGCGCCAGCGCGCTCCTCAACCACATCGAATTGCAGATTGTAGATGGCAGATTGCAGACTGGCGAGGCGTCCTTTGGCCAGCCAGTAGCTTGCAGCACCTGACGCCTGACCCCTGACCCCTGACTTCTGAACGCGCACGTACGCCAGCTCGGGGTGCACCGCCGCCGCGACATTAGCCGCTAGCGTCCAGGGGGTCGTCGTCCAGGCCAGGAGCGCTTGCCCAGGCCGATCCAGCAGCGGGAAGGCGACGGTGAGCGCCAGGTGCGTCGTCTCGACATACCCCTCGGTGGCGATCTCGTGCTCGGAGAGCGCCGTGCTGCAGCGCGGGCACCACGGCATGACATCGTGGCCCTGGTAGAGCCAGCCGCGCTGGTGGCACAGCTTGAGGAAGCCCCAGATGCTGTAGTTATTCTCGTCGGAGAGCGTGAAATAGCTGTTGTCCCAGTCCATCCAGTAGCCGAGGCGCTGGCTCTGCTCGGCGATGCGCGCGGCGTAGCGGTAGACGCGCTCCTTGCATTTGTTCACGAAGTTGGCAACGCCATACTCCTCGATCTGGCGCTTGGTCCTGAAGCCCAGCTCCTTCTCGACCTCGACCTCGACCCACAGCCCCTGGCAGTCGAAGCCCTGCTGCCAGCGGAGCTCGTGGCCGCGCATGGCCCGGAAGCGATTGTACAGGTCTTTATACACCCGACCCCAGGCGTGGTGGACGCCCATCGGGTTGTTGGCCGTGATTGGCCCATCCAGAAACGACCACTTGGGGCCGCCGCGGGTCTGGGCGCGCAGCTGCTCGAACGCCTGCGTCTCGGCCCACAACCGCAGGACTTCGTGCTCTAGCTCGACATAGTTCGGCCGAGCGGGTACGTCGCGAAACATTCTCGTCTCCTTTGAGCCACCGAGACACCGAGGGCCAACAGGCTGTTGTCTTTCTGGCCTTGTGCCTTTGTGGGTATAAGCAACGGCTTGCTCACGTAAAGCCATCGTCGCGTATGGTTCCAATATCGGCAATGCCATCGCCGTCCACGGCCGATCACCTCCTCTCAAAGCACTGATTGCACGCATTAGTTCGCAGCTGTCGCCTGCCGGCGCCGACGCGCTACGACATGCCGCAGAGCACAAAAATCCCCGCCCCCATAACATAGGGACGAGGCAAGCAGCCCCGCGGTACCACCCCGGTTCGGCGAAAGCAGATGGCGGATTGTTGATTGATTCTAGCTCAATCTGCAATCGGCAATCTAACATTCGCCGCGCTTGGCGAAGGTCGTGTTCAACCTTCCGTCCCTGGTAACGGGGGACGAGCCCGGACGCCACTACTTGCCGAATGATCAACGATGAACGATCAGCGATGAAGAGATTATCTTCATCGCTCGGCGCTCAGCGCTTAGGATGCAGCGTTCGCGTGTCGGCTCGGGAGCGATCTTCAGCGGGCAACGTGCGCGCGGCTCACACCATACCCGCGCTCGCTGGGGCGCCGTTGGCCCCGCCTACTGGTCTCCGTCATCGCCTACTACCGGCAGTATAGCACGGGCAGCGAATCAGGGGCATCGGTCGTCAGGCGGAGAGGCGCGACATCACGACACGCCGATATCCCAGGCGGTCTCGAGATCCTTGGACGAGAAGCGGCGGAAGGCCAGCACGGTGTTGGTTCGCAGGATGCCGTCGACCCTGGCGAGCCCATCGGGGACGGCGTCGGCGAGCTGCTCGAACTCGGACAGCCGCAGCACCACCAGGATATCGAAGTCGCCGGTCACGCTGTAGACCTCGGAGACGCTGGGCATGTTGGCGATCGCCTGGGCGATATCGGCGATCTTGTTCGGCTCGGCCTCGATCATCACAAAGGCGGTGAACATCGCTGTCCTCCCAATGCTGGCTGGCGCTTCACGCGGGCAGTATAGCGCAAGCAGGTGTGTGGTGCAATGCCGCCCGTGCTCGGGGCGTGTCGGGGGCTGCGCGCCCCTGTGCCCCGGCGAGTGGCACGCCCCCTGTGCGGTCGGGGGGCTGCGCGCCCCTGTGCCCCGGCGTGGGCCGCACCCGCAAGCCCTTCGGGGGCGCGCCCCCGAGCCCCCGCGGGGGGGGTGGGCCGCCACCCCCACCGCCCCCGGCCGGGCGTTGCCCCTGGACCCCAAAAGGAATGCTGTCTTGTGTGCCAGGCTTGATGCGCATGCCCGGCTGAATCCAGATGCGCCTGGCGCTCATACCGCTGTCGGGGGCTGCGCGCCCTGTGCCCCGGCGTGGGCCGCACCCGCAAGCCCCTTCGGGGGGGCTGCGCGCCCCCGTGCCCCCGCGGGTGGGGGTGAGCCGCCACCCCCACCGCCCCCCGGCCGGGGCGTTGCCCCTGGACCCCAAAAGGAATGCTGTCTTGTGTGCCAGGCTTGATGCGCATGCCCGGCTGAATCCAGACGCGGCGGGAGGCAACGCGCCTGCAAGCCTGGTGATAGGCATGCGCCACAAGCAATGCAATTGGTACGGCATTATTTGCCGGAGGGGGGCCGGGGGCGCAGCGCCCCGGAAGAAAGGGATCGCCGGCAGGCGGCCATTATGCCGCATACACGTATGGTATACTAGGTGGAGCCTGTCCTACACCTGAAAGCGCCACGACACTATGACAACGCAGGACGACCCTCGCGCCGCGCTGCGGCTGCCCGACCCCGGCGCGCTGCCGCCGCTGTCCGATGTGCCGCTGCTGTGGCTGTACGCCCGCACGCAGCTGCGCCGCGCGTTCGGCCTGAATGTGACGCGGGTGGACGAGCTGCTGTTCGTCGGCGGGCAGTTTCGGCCGCGGCAGTGGCCGGCGCTGCACGCGCTCGGCATCCGCGCGGTGCTGAGCCTGCAGGCCGAGCGCGAGGATCTGTTCCACGGGCCGCAGCCGGAGCGCGCGCTGCGACTGCTGGTGCCGGATTTCTACCCGCCGACGGTCGAGCAGCTGCGCGAGGGGATCGCGTTCATCCAGGCGGCGCACGCCGACCGGCTGCCGGTGATGATCCACTGCCACGCCGGCGTCGGGCGGGCCTCGCTGACGGCCAGCGCCTACCTGGTCGCGTGCGGCCAGGGCTGGCAGGATGCGTTCGGCGCGATCCGGCGCGCCCGCCCGATCGTGAAGCTCAACGGCGCGCAGCGCGAGCGGCTGGAGGAGTGGGAGCGGCTGATCCGGGCGGAGCGCGGCTGAGCGCCGGCGGGCTCCCCGAGCTTTGACACCCCCTCTGCGCTATCGTATAATGCCGCGCGGCCCTGCTGGCGGAATGTGTGCGGCGGCGCCCCCTCATCCCCTGCCTCCTGCCCTGGCAGAGATGGGCAAACGGCGACGATAGAGCAAGCCTTTACCGAGAGCTAGCGATCATGAGCGACGTCGTGTCTGCGCGGATGAAGCGGACCTGGGATAGCCTGGCCCGCCGCAATTCGATGCACTATATCGCCACCGACAAAGACGACTGGGAGGTCGAGACGTTTTTGCAGGTCGGCAAGCAGCGCCTGTCCGCGATCCTGCGGCGCATGGGCGTCGAGCCGGGCGACTGCCGCGGCACCGTCGTCGATCTCGGCTGCGGGATCGGCCGGTTCGCGTTCGCGTTCGCCGAGCTGTTCGACCGGGTGATCGGGGTCGATATCTCCGAAGAGATGATCCAGAAGGCGAACGCGCTCAGGCAGGAGCGCGGCTGCGGCAACGTCGAGTTCTACTGCAACGACGGCTCGGACCTGGCGTTCATCCCGTCCGCGAGCTGCGACCTGGCGTTCTCGTACACTGTGCTGCAGCACATACCGGACAAGGCGATCGTGCTACGCTATATCGCCGAGTTCGAGCGGGTGGCCCGGCCGGGCGGCAGCGTGCTGTTCCAGGTGCTGACATACCAGGAGCGCCCGCTGGCGCAGCTCGCGCGTGCCGGGCTGCCGTGGCTGTACCGCCTGCTGTGGCGGGCCGAGCGGCTGGGGCTGCTGCGGCCGGAGCAGGGCGCCGCCTTCCACGGCTCGCGCCTGACGCTGCGCGAGGTCGAGCAGGGCGTGCGCGAGAGCGGCCTGGAGATCGTCGCGGTCGACCGGCGGCACGGCGAGCACCGGCTGTGCGACGAGACGACCGTGCTGTGCCGGAAGCGGCTCGCGCCACCGGCAGCGAAGTGACCTCCGGCAGCGTGTAGAAGCATTACCTGTGACGTTCGTTAGAACTATGTCGTACGGGTCATCGTTGGTGTTGAGCGGTTGGAACGCATAGCACTGTCAGCTGGCTCCCGTCTGCGCTGGCGCACGCCTGTGTCGGCGCTGATCGGCGCGCTGCTGCTCTCCGGGGCGCTGGCCCTGGGTGGCGGCAGCGCGCTTTTGGTGTGGGGGCTGGCCGGGCTGGCCCGCTGGCCGCTGCGCGCGGCCGCGCTGGCCGCGCTGTACCTCGCGCCCGGCCTGGTGCTGCTGCGGCTGCTGTGGCCGCGCTCGCGCCCGCTCGCTCCGCTCGCGCGCCTGTCGCTGGCGCTGGGCCTGAGCGTGGCGCTGCCGCCGCTGCTGCTGCTGGCCGCGCAGCTGGTCGGCCTGCGCTGGGGCGGCGCGGCGACCTGGGCGTACCTGCTGCTCAGCCTGATGCTGAATGTTGGATTTTGGGCTGTGGATTTCGGATCGATCTCGCGCAAAGCCAACGTCCAAGATCCACAGTTCAACATCTCGCTCGATGGGGCGGGCCTGGCGCTGCTGGGCATCGTCGCGGCCACGCTGCTGGTGCGCCTGTACGCCGCGCGCGATCTGCATGTCGGGCTGCTGGGCGACTCGTACCACCACACGCTGATGGTGCAGCTGCTGATCGATAACGGCGGCATCTTCCACTCGTGGCAGCCGTACGCGCCGCTGGCGACATTTACCTACCACTTCGGCTTCCACACCAACGCCGCGCTGGTCCACTACCTGACCGGCCTCGACGCGATCCAGAGCGTGATCTTGACCGGCCAGATCATGAATGCGCTCGCCGCGCCGCTGCTGTTCGCCCTGGCGGTCGCGCTGGGAGGGTCGCGCTGGGCGGGGGTCTGGGCCGCGCTGATCGCCGGCTTCGTCGCGAACATCCCGGCCTTCTACGTGAACTGGGGCCGCTACACCCAGCTGACCGGGCAGGTCGTGCTCATGGCGCTGGTCGTCTGCTGGGTCACTCTGGCTGAGACGGCGACCAAGGGCCGAGGGCCGAGGGCCGCAGACCGAGGACCAAGGGCCAAAGCGCGTGAGACCAACCCTCGATTCTTTGGCCTTTGGTCTTTGGTCTTTGGTCAAAATATGGCGAGTTCCTGGCGCCTGGTGCTGCTGACCGCGCTCGTCACGACGGCGATGATCCTGACGCACTATCTGGTCACCGCGCTGGCCGGGCTGTTCGTCGCGAGCTACCTGCTGGCGCTGGTGGTGGCGCGGCGCGACTGGCGAGCGGCCGGCAGCCTGGCGCTGCGCGCGGGCCTGGCCGCAGGGTTGGCGCTGCTGCTGGCCGCGCCCTGGATAGCGAACATCCTGCGCGGCTACCTGCTGCAGAACGCGACCGGCATCGCGGGCGGATCGGTCGCGGCGGTCTCGACGATGCTCTCCACGCTCGAGCCGGTCGCGCCAAAGTATGTCGCCCGGCCGGTGCTGCTCGGCGCGCTGGCCGGCCTGCTGATCGCCTGCTGGCGGCGCGACTGGCGCATGGCCGTGCCGGCGGTCTGGTGCGCGCTGCTGGTGGCGGTGGTCGTGCCGTACACGATCGGGCTGCCGGGCGCCGGCGTGATCGACACGCTCACCGGGCTGGGCACGCTGTTCATCCCCACGGCGCTGCTGGCCGGCTACGCGCTGGCGGCCAGCCAGGCTCTGGTCGCGCGGCTGCTGGCGCGCCTGGGGCAGCCGGCGTCAAGGGCGATCGGCGCGGTGCTGGCGGCGGCGCTGCTGCTGGCAACCGTCGCGTTGAACACGGGCTGGCAGACGCGGGTGATCGCGGGTGACACGGCGCTGGTGGCCGACGCCGACCTGGCCGCGATGGCCTGGATCCGCGAGAACACGCCGGCCGATGCGCGCTTCTTGATCAACAGCTTCCCGGCCTACGGCGGCACGCTGGCGGCCGGCTCGGACGCCGGCTGGTGGCTGCCGCTGCTGGCGGGGCGCCAGGCCAGCCTGCCAGCGCTGACCTATGGCAGCGAGGTGGGCGAGCAGCCGACCTACCGGCGCGACGTCAACCGCTTCGTGGCGGCGCTGCGCGGCCGGCCGCTGACCGACGCGACGCCGCTGAAGGTCGACCTGACCCGGCCCGATGCGCTCGCGCTGCTGGCCGGCGCCGGCATCGGCTACGTCTACAGCGGCGCGCACCCGTTCCCCGGGCCGGCCGCCGCCGACCGGATCGACACCGCGAAGCTGCGCGCCAGCCCGGCCTTCCGGCTGGTGTACGCGCGCGACGGCGTCGAGATCTTTCAGATTCAAAAGAGCACCTCATGAAGATCACAGTTATCGGCCCGACCTACCCGTTCCGCGGCGGGATCGCCCACTACACCACGCTGCTGGTGCAGCACCTGCGCCAGCGCCACGAGGTGCGCCTGATCTCGTATATCAAGCAGTACCCCAAGTGGCTCTACCCCGGCAACACCGCGATGGACCCGAGCCCCGACGCGACCGCGCTGCGAGTCGAGTGCGAGCGCGTGCTGACGCCGCTGAACCCGCTGACCTGGTGGCGAACGCTCCGGCTGATCGAGCGCGACAAGCCCGACCTGCTGCTGCTGCAGTGGTGGACGCCGTTCTGGTCGCCAATGCTGTTCTTTCTGACGCGCATGCTCAAGCTGCGGAAGGTGCCGACACCCACGATCTTCCTGTGCCACCACATCATCGCGCCCGACGGCGGCCTGTTCGACTGGTTCCTGGCGCGGCGGATTCTCTGGCGCGGCCACGCCTTTATCGTGATGAGCGAGGAGGACTTTGCGCTGCTGCGGCGGGCGCTGCCCAAGGGCCGCATCGCCGGCACGACCCACCCGCCCTACGACGTGTTCAGCCAGTCGCCGCTGCCGCGCGCCACCGCGCGCGCGCGCCTGGGGCTGGCGGCGGGCGAGCCGGTGCTGCTGTTCTTCGGCTTCGTGCGGCGCTACAAGGGGCTGCGCAACCTCATCCGTGCGCTGGCGAGCGTCCGCGAGCAGCTGCCCGCGCGCCTGCTGGTGGTCGGCGAGTTCTGGGAGGACGAGCGCCCGTACCGCGAGCTGGTGCGGCAGCTTGGCCTCGAAGACGCGGTGCTGTTCCACAACACCTACGTGCCGAACGAGGAGCTGGCGGTCTACTTCTCGGCCGCCGACGTGGTCGTGCTGCCGTACCTGGAGGCTACCCAGAGCGGCGTCGCCCAGATCGCGCTCGGCTTCGAGCGGCCGGTGATCGCCACCTCGGTCGGCGGCATGGCCGAGGCGGTCGTCGACGGGCAGACCGGCCTGATCGTGCCGCCGGGCGACAACGCCGCGCTGAGCGAGGCGATCGTGCGCTACTTCCGCGACGGCCTGGCCGAGCCGTTTGCGCGCAACATCCACGAGAACAAGGAGTCGATTTCCTGGATGCCGCTAGTGCGCCTGATCGAAGAGCTGGCCGAGCCACTGGCGCCCAAGACGCAGGCGGAGCAGGTCGGCGTGAAGACCGCCTCGCCGCGGATCTTCTAGCTCACCTATGCGCTCACGATACCGTATCGGGATGCTGACGCTGCTCGCGGCGAGCTTCTCGATCCTGCTGCTCTTCTACGCCTACGGCCGGATCCAGCTCGTCGACGACGCCTATATCTTCCTGCGCTACGCCCACAACCTGGCGCGCGGCGATGGGTATGTCTACAACGCCGGCGCCCCGGTCGAGGGCACCACAAGCGTCTTGTGGACGCTGAGCCTGGCCGCGGCGGACCGGCTGGGGCTGCCGCTTGAGCGCGCGACCGAGGCGCTGAGCCTGGCCGCTGAGCTGGCGATCCTGGCCTGCCTCTGGCTGAAGCTCTACCGGGAGCGCTTCGCGCTGGCCGCGGCGACGGTCGCGCTGGCCGCGCCGGCGCTGTCGCAGCCGTGGCGGCTCGCGATCATGATGGGGCTGGAGACCGGCCTGTACGCGCTGCTGCTGCTGGCGCTGCTGCTCGCGCTGCCCTGGCGGTCGTCACAGCGGCTGCGGACGCTCGGACTCGGGGCGATCGGCGCGCTGCTGTTCCTGACCCGGCCCGAGGCGGCGCTGACGCTGGCGCTGGTGCTGCTCTGGCTGGTGGTCTTCCGCACCGGGCGCGGCCGCGGGGCGCGGGTCCTGGGCCTCGCGCTGATCTGGGTCGCGGCGATCGCGGCCGTCACTACCTGGCGGCTGCTGGCGTTCGGCGAGGTCGTGCCGAACAGTGTGATCGCCAAGTCGGTGCCGCTGGGCAGCCTGCTCGACCAGGCGGCGCTGTGGCCGCGGCTGCGCGCCGGCTTCGACTACCTGCGCGACTGGGCCGCCGCGAGCTGGCCACAGCTCGCGCTCGCGCTGGCCGGGCTTCTGGTCCTGCTCAGGCAGAACCGCGCGCTGGCCGGGCTGCTCGTGGCGATGATCGCCCCGACGGCGGTGGTCGCGGTCGTCAACGCCGGCGACTGGATGCCGTACTACCGTCTGCTCGCGCCGCTGCTGCCGCTGGCGGCCGTGCCTGGGGCCATCGCTGTCCATGCGGCGCTCGGCAGCCGGTGGCTCGACCAGCGCCGCGCGGGCGCCCGAGCCGCTGCGCTGCTCGGCGCGCTCGTCGTCGGCGCGAGCGCGCTGGCCTGCGTGGCCGCCTTTGCGCGGCTGGAGCCGAGGCGCGCCTTCGATCGCTCGTCGGGGCCGTACATGCCCTGCTACACGGCTGTCGGCGAGGCGCTGGCGCCGTATCTCGGCCCGAGCGCGCTGATCGCGCCCGAGAGTATCGGCAAGATCGGCTACATCCTGCCCGACACGCGCGTTCACGATTTCTTCGGCCTGGTCGACGCGCATATCGCTCACTATGGCCAGATGCCCTTTCCGGAATTCACCTTCGGCCGGTTCGACTACCGCTATACGATCGACCAGCGGCCCGACCTGTTCGTGTTTCACTCGCCGTATCACTTCGCGTCGCTCAACGCGGTTGGCTACGCGCAGCGCTACCAGACCTACCGGCTGGTCGAGCCGCGCTGCGAGCTGATGGTCGGCATCGCCGACGGCGAGGTCGAGCGGCTGCTGCCGCCCCTGCGCAGGGCGTTCGCGGTCGAGCCGATGGACAGCCAGTAGCTAAGACGATGAAGCTCACCTTCCTGTGCACCTCGAGCCTGGACTATCCCTCGCCGCGCGGCCGCTGGCTGCCGCTGGCCCGGTCGCTCGCCGACGCGGGCTGCGAGGTGCGCCTGGCGCTGCTGCACCACGCGTACGACCGGCTGCCCGCCGCGCGGCGGAGGCAGGTCCGCGATCGAGTCGTGGTATACTACGCCGGTCAGATGCACGTATACGGCGAGGTCGGCCGGCGGCGCTACTTCGGGCCGATCGAGCTGCTGCGCGTGTCGCTGCTCGGCGCGCTGGGGCTGGCGCGCGCGGCGATCCGGCTCGGCGGCGACGCGCTGCACGTTTGCAAGCCGCAGCCGATCAACGGCCTGGCCGGGCTGCTGGCCGCGCGCGCGCTGGGCTGCCCGCTCTACGTGGACTGCGACGACTACGAGGCCGGCGGGAACCGCTTCGGCGCGGCCTGGCAGCAGCAGATGGTGCGCCTCTGGGAGGATCGCCTGCCGCGCGTCGCCGCCGGCGTGACGGTGAACACGCGCTTCCTGCAGCGGCGCTGCGAGGGGCTGGGCGTGCCGGGCCAGCGCGTAGTCTACGTGCCCAACGGCATCCCGGCCGGCCGGCTGGCCCCGCCCGATCCGCGGCGGGTCGAGGGGCTGCGCGCCGGGCTTGGCCTGGCGGGCGCGCAGGTGGTGGCCTACGTCGGGACGCTGAGCCAGACGACTCACAACGTCGGGCTGCTGCTGGAGGCGTTCGCGATCGTCGCGGCGCGGATGCCCGAGGCGCGGCTGCTGCTGGCGGGCGAGGGCGAGGATCGCGCGGCGCTGCAGGAGCAGGCGCGGCGGCTCGGCCTGGGCGAGCGCGCGCTGTTCGCCGGCCCGGTGGCCTACGAGTCCGTTCCGGCCTACCTGGCGTTGGCGGCCTGCTCGATCGACCCGGTCGGCGACGACCCCGTGGCGGCCGCGCGCTCGCCTCTGAAGATCGTCGAGAGCCTGGCCTCGGGCGTGCCGGTGGTCACCGGCGACGTGGGCGACCGCGCCGAGGTGCTGCGCGGCAGCGCGGGCGTGTTGGTCGCGCCGGGCAGCGCTGCGGCGCTGGCCGAGGGGATCGCGGCGCTGCTGAGCGATCGGGAGCGGCGCGCGCGGATGGCGCAGGCGGCGCGGGCGCGCGCGGCCGACTATCGCTGGGATCGCCTGGCCGAGGACTGGATGCGCGTGTATGGCTGAGCCTGGCGCGTAGAAGAGTTATTATGAGTTCGCACCCGCCGTTCTCTCCGCACCGCCAGGAAGCGCCAGCGCTTCTTGCAGGCGAAGATCTGGCGCCCCCCTGGTCGAGCACCTGGTCCTGGGCGGCCGCCCTGGCCGCGACCATCCTTGTCGGACTCCTGGCTCGCCTGTCGCGCCTGCGGGTGACGAGTCTCTGGTACGACGAGTTCCTGACCGTGCGAACCATCCGCATGGACTGGCAGCCGGTCCTGCTTGGCCGCTACCCCGACGAGCTGCACCCCCCGCTCTACTTCGCGGCGCTGAAGCTCTGGGCCTCGATCGTGGGCGAGAGCGAGTTGAACCTGCGGCTGTTCTCGCTGCTCGCCGCGCTCGCCTCGATCGGGCTGATCTACGTCGTCGGCCGGGCGATCGGGGATCGGCGGGTGGGCCTGGCGGCGGCCGTGCTGCTCGCGTTTCAGCGCGGGTTCATCTACTACTCGACCGAGATCCGGATGTACTCGCTGCTGATCTGCCTGAGCCTCGTAGCAGTTGCGGCATTTATCGCCTACCAGACCGGGCGCGCGCGCGGGCGGCTGCTGCTGGCGGCGCTGTTCGCCTCGACGCTGGCGGTGACATACACGCACTACTTTGGTCTGCTGCTCCCGGCGGGTATGCTCGCGTTCTGCCTCTACCGGCGGCTGGTGCAGCAAGACACGCGCCAGAACGGCGCGATCGTCGCGCTCGTGCTGGCCCTGCTGCTGTTCATCCCCTGCGCGGTCGCGATCCTGCGCCCGCAGATCGCCTTCTACCGCAGCGCGTTCCAAGGCGCGGACTACCAGCGATTGGGAGCCAGCACGCCACTCGCCATCCTCTCCTGGAGCGGCAATATCGCCGTATTCACGCCGTCGATCACCAGCATACTCACGCTGGCGAGCGCGCTATGCGGCGCGCTGCTACTGTACCGCTTCGCGAAGCCCGCGCTGGCCGTCTTCATGCTGGCGTTCGTTCTGGCCAGCTCGCTGGTGGTGATCCTGGCCAGCTGGTATGGGCTCAATGTCGTCTCGCGCTACATGCTGCACGTGGCGCTGTTCTCGCTGCTGCTGGCGGCCGGCGCCTGCCTGCGCGGGCGCGGCCGGCTCGCGCTCGCGATCAACGCCCTGGGCGCCTGCCTGCTGGTCGCCTTCGCCATCGACGGTGCGAGCTTCGCGCTGTCGGGCGCGCGGCTGCACCCCGACTGGCGCGGCGTTGCCGCGGCCGTGCGCGCGGACCAGGCGCCCGGCGAGCCGGTCATCATCCTGGGCTGGGATGCGCTGCCGGTTGGCTACTACCTCGGCCCGGCGCAGCCGATTATGATCGGGCCAGACGTCGAGCAGCGCGCCCGCAGCACATCGGGCCGCCCGAGCTACCTGGTGATCGAGTCGGAGGTGTCCGGGCGCCCGGCGTTCCTATCGCAGGCCAGCGTGCTCTACGAGGCGCCGGAAGATCGCGCCCGCCTGCTCCGCTGGGTGCCGTCGCGATGAGCGCCGCCGCACAGCCGACGACGATCTCGGTCGTGATCCCGAGCCTCAACTCGCCGCTGATCGACCAGGTGGTCCAGGCGATCGAGCGGCAGACCGCCGCCGGCCAGATCGTCGAGACGATCGTCGTCGGGCAGGACCGCCACGGCCGCGTGCCGCCGGGCGTGCGTTTCGTCGCCACGCCGCGGCCGATCTCGGCGGCGGCGGCGCGGAACCTGGGCGCGCGGCTCGCGAGCGGCGCGTACCTGCTGTTCCTCGACTCGGACTGCATCGCCGCGCCGGACCTGGCCGAGCGCCTGCTCGAGCGGCACCGCTCCGGCTGCCGGCTGGTCGGCGGGAGCGTCGCGGTGGAGCCGGGGCCCTACTGGGTGCGGTGCGACAACCTGCTGGTCTTCGCGCCGTTTCTGGCCGCGGGCGATGCTGGCCTGCGCGGCTGGCTGCCGAGCCTGAACCTGAGCGTCGAGCGCGCGCTGTTCGAGCGCAGCGGCGGCTTCGACGAGCGCTTCCCTGGCGCGGCCGGCGAAGATGTCGACCTGTGCCTGCGCCTGCGATGCATGGGCGCCGAGCCATTCTTCGAGCCGCGCGCGGTGGTCTCGCACCGCCCCGCGCGCGCGACGGCCGGAGCGGTGTGGGCGCATCTGCGCGGGTTCGGGCGCGCGCAGATCGCCCTCCAGCGCGGACACGGCGGCCAGGCCGCGCCGCGGCTGAACCTCGGCCTGGCACGCTGGAGCTGGCTGATCATGGCCGGCGCGCCGCTGCTGGCGCTGTGGGATGTGCTGGGACTGTACCGCTCGATGCCGGCGCGCGCCCGCCGCTGGGAGCTGCTGCCCGGCCTGGTCTGGGGCAAGCTCGCCTGGTACTGGGGCGTGGTCGAGGCGCTCATGGTCTATCAGAAAGGCCGCGTCGCCGCACCACTATGCTGACGATCTCCGTGATCATCCCAACGCTCGACTCGCCGCTGCTCGACCGGGTCGTCGAGCGCGTGCGGCGGCAGAGCCGCCCGCCGGACGAGATCGTCGTCGTCGGCATGGACCGGGTCGGCGCCTTTCGGAATCGCGCGGGCGTGCGATTCGTGGAGACGGGCCAGCCGGTCAGCCCGGCCGCGGCGCGCAACCGTGGCGCCGATCTGGCGCGCGGCGAGCTGCTCTGCTTCGTCGACGCCGACTGCCTGGCTGCGGACGACTGGATCGAGCGCATGGCCGAGCGCCACGCCGCGGGCGCGCATGTCGTCTGCGGTGGGGTCGTCATGCCGCGATCCGGCTATTGGACGCTGAGCGACAACCTGGCGGTGTTCGGCGAGTTCGGCGCGGACGACCCGCCCGGCGAGCGGCTGCACTATGGCCAGCCTCAACTTCAGCATTCGCGCCGAGCTGTTCCGCGCGATCGGCGGCTTTGACGAGTCGTTCGCACCCTCGGGCGAAGACACTGACCTGAGCTTCCGGCTGCGGCGCGCGGGCCGCCCGATCGCCTTCGAGCCGCGTGCGAGCGTCGCCCACCACCACTCGCGCGCGACGGCCGGAGCGGTGTGGGCGCACCTGCGCGTGTTCGGCGCCGGGTACGTCGGGCTGCAGCGCGCGCACGCCGGGCTGCTCGGGCGCTCGCTGCGCTTCGAGCTGTGCCGCCGCCGGCCGTGGCTGGCGGTCGCGCTGTCGCCGGGCATGGCGCTGCTCGACAGCGCGCAGATCTACATGCGCCACCCCGCGCTGCTGCGCTACTGGTACGCGCTGCCGGGCGTGACGTTCGCGCGGTTGGCCTGGTACGTCGGCCTGACGTTCGGGCCGGAGCGGCTCGCAGCAGGAGCGCTAACACGATGAGCAGCGAATCGCAGGCGCAGATCTTCACCGTGGTGGTCAACTGGGAGCGCCCCGACGACACGTGCGCCTGCCTGGACGCGCTCGTCCGCAGCGCGCCGCCCGAGTCGATCGTGGTCGTCGACAACGGCTCGCGCGACGAGTCGGCCGCGATCGTCCGGCAGCGCTTCCCGAACGTCAACCTGCTCTGCCGATCCGACAACGGCGGGTTCGCCAAGGCCGCGAACCTGGGGATCGCCTTCGCGCTCGAGCGCGGCGCCGCCGGCGTCTTCCTGCTCAACAACGACGCGCTGGTCGACGAGCAGACGCTGGCGCGGCTCGCGGCGGCGCTGCGGGCGCCCGGCCGGGTGGGGGTCTGGAGCGCGAAGGTGTACCAGGCCGACGACCCGGGACGCCTGTGGGCGATCGGCGGCGTGTATCGCGACCACAACGTCACCAATCTGTTCTTCGGCGAGCGGGACGCCGGGCAGTACGACGACGTCGCGCTCGACTTCGTGTACGGCTGCGCGATGCTGCTGCGCGCGGACATGCTGTACGAGATCGGCGGCTTCGACGAGCGCTTCTTCATGTACTACGAGGATGTCGATCTGTGCCTGCGGGCGCAGGCAGCCGGCTACTCGATCGCGCTGGCGCCGGATGCTCATGTGTGTCACCACGGCGAGCGCAGCACCAGCGACACGCCGGGGCTGAAGCTGTTCTACGAGGCGCGCAGCCGGATGCTGTTCTACGCCAAGCACCTGAGTCGGCCCGAAAAGCTGCGCTTCTACCCCGCCGAGGCGCGCTACGTCGCCGCGCTCACCGCCCGCCGCGTGCTGGCGGGCAACCTGCGCGGCGCCCTGGGGTACCTGCGCGGCTACTGGTCTGCAATAGCGTCATGAGATGTCGATGGAGTGTGATCTATGGGATGGTCTTCTCGAACCATCGAGCGCCCGGCTCCGGGCGCCGAGAGCCGACCGGCGGCTGAGCTGGGCCGGCGCCTGCTGGTGATCGGGCTCGACTGTGCCGCGCCCGAGCTGATCTTCGAGGCCTGGCGGGCCGAGCTGCCGACGCTGAGCCGCCTGATGGAGCAGGGCGTCTACGCGCGCATGGAGAGCTGCGTCCCCGCCATCACCGTGCCGGCCTGGGCCTGCATGATGAGCAGCCGCGACCCCGGGCAGCTGGGGGTCTACGGTTTCCGCAACCGCGCCGACCACAGCTACGGCAACATGGTCACCGCCACGGCCCGCGCGATCACAGTGCCGCGCCTGTGGGATCTGCTCGGCGCGGCCGGCAAGCGCGTCGGCGTAGTCGGCGTGCCGCAGACCTACCCGGTCGCGCCGGTCAACGGCGAGCTGGTGAGCTGCTTCCTGACGCCGAGCGCGAAGAGCCAGTTCACCCACCCGCCCGCACTGAAGGACGAGATCGCCGGCTGGGTCGAGGGCGAGTTCCTGATGGATGTGCCGAACTTTCGCTCGGAGGACAAGGCCGCCATCCTGCGCGACATCTACCGCATGGCCGAGCAGCACTTCACGGTCTGCAAGCGGCTGCTGGCGCGCGAGCGCTACGACTTCTTCATGACCGTCGACATGGGCGTCGACCGCATCCACCACGGCTTCTGGAAGGAGATGGACCCGCGCCACCCGAAGTACGCGCCCGGCAGCCCGTTCGCGAGCGCCATCCGCGAGTACTACCGCTACATCGACGGCCAGGTGGCCGAGCTGCTGAAGCTGGTGGACGACGACACGATCGTGCTGGTGGTCTCCGACCACGGCGGCAAGGTGATGCTCGGCGGCGTCTGCATCAACGAGTGGCTGATCAAGCAGGGCTACCTGGCGCTGGAGGAGTATCCCGCCGAGCCGACGCCGCTATCGCGCTGCAGGATCGACTGGTCGCGCACGACCGCCTGGGGCGAGGGCGGCTACTACGGGCGGCTGTTCCTGAACGTGCAGGGCCGCGAGCCGCACGGCATCATCCCGCCCGGCGCCTACGAGCGCGTGCGCGGCGAGATCGCCGCGAAGCTGGAGGCGCTGCCCGACCATCAGGGCCGCCAGATCGGGACGCGCGCGTTCAAGCCCGAGACGCTCTACCGCGCCGTCAACGGCGTCGCGCCCGACCTGATGATCTACTTCGGCGACCTGGACTGGCGCTCGGTCGGCACGATCGGCAAGGGCGAGATCTACACCTTCGAGAACGACACCGGGCCGGACGACGCCAATCACGCCCAGTACGGCATGTTCATCCTGTACGACCCGCGCAGCCCCGGCGGCGGGCGGCGGGTGGACGACATCAGCATCTACGACATCGCGCCGACGCTGCTCGACCGGCTGGGGCAGGCGGTGCCGCCTGAGATGATCGGGAAGGTGCGGGCGCTATGATATGTTTCGGGGTGCGGCGCCCTCGGCCTAAACTTCCAAGAATGGGGTTGTGGGGGCTGCTTCGCCGCCCCCACAACCCCATTCCTGAACCGTAAGGTTCGCAAAAACCTTATTCTACGGAGATTGGCAAATGAACAAACATCTGGAGACCTTTCTTCGAAGAGAGGATCTGGGTAGTAAAATCCCGCCTTATCAGCCGAGCTTCGATTTCCCAGGTACATTTATCGACTCCACGCATCAAAGTCTTGCAGAGACTCCCCTTAAAGATGACATCTTGATACAGATACGAAACCGTCGCTGGTTTGGGCGGATCATCTCCGGATGGCTCCGGCGCGAGGATGCATTGAAGCTCTACGAGCTATCGTACTTCGCGGTGGGAGATATCTTGGAATTGGGCTGTCATCATGGCCTGAGCACTTCCATACTCGCGCGGGCCGCCCGTTGTTCCGAGCATCCCAAACACATCTACACGGTCGATCTGAGTCGACCCAGCGTCAAGGCTGCCAGCCGCAACCTCAGGCGGATGGGCTTGCACCAGGGCGTCACGGCAATTTGTGATGATGCCGCCGTAGCGGTGAAGCGGTTTGCATCAACGGGCAAGCGCTTCGGATTCGTGTTTATAGACCATTCGCACACCTACGAGGCAGTCTACGATGTCTGCCGCGAGCTGGGCAACATCACGGCTGCCGGCGGATTTTGCCTGTTCCACGACTTCAACGACGTCAGAAACCGCCTGCCTGAGGACAAGGATTATGGAGTCTATGAGGCGGTCATGGACGGCCTCGATCACGATCGCTTTGAGTTTTGTGGGCTTTATGGCTGTACAGCCCTGTATCGTGCTGTTGGGGCTCCCGAGGGGAGCGCGGGCTAGCGTATCTTGGGCTCAGGGCTCGTGCAACGTCGGCCCTCACCCCCTGCTCCCCGCTCCCGCGCGAGGGCGGGGAGATACTTGTTGGCGTCGGGGGCAAAGACGTTGCATCAGCCCTGAATCTTGACTCGACTGGATCGCGAGGGCGGCCGGAGTGGGTGTATAATAGGCCCTTGTCTCGACCGACGCAGGAGCACGTTAGGGGAGCGCTTTCTCGAAGCCGCCCCTAGCCGACGATAAACAGAGTGAAGCATTGGGCACTGCGCGCGGCGCGCGGCACCGCGCTCGCCCTCGTGGCGGAAATAGCGGCCCGCGCCGCGAACACGATCTTCTTCGTGCTGCTGACCTGGAGCCTCGGCGAGGTCGAGGCCAGCACCTACGCGTTGGGCTTCGCCTTCGCCGGGTTCCTCATCCAGTTCTCGCTGGGCGGGCTCGACCAGCTGCTCAACCGCGAGGTCGCGCGCGACGGGCGCCAGGGCGCGCTGGTGCTGGGCAACTTTCTGCTGGCGCGACTGATCGCGGCGCTGCTGTGCTACGGCGCGCTCGCGCTCTGGCTGGTCGGGCCGTTCGGCTACACCCCGGCTGTCAGCCGCGTGATCTTCGTGCTCGGCGCCACGCTGATCCCCGACGGGCTGACCGCCCTCTGCCAGGGCTACCTGATCGCGCGCGACCGCGTCGGCTACATCACCATCCTCGGCGCGGCGACGGGCGGCCTCAAGCTGGCGCTCGGCGCGCTGGTGCTGGCGCTCGGCGGCGACGCGCTCGCCGTCGCGGGCGTGGTGCTTGCCACCAGCCTGATCACGCTGGCGCTCTACCTGTACCTGATCTGCACGCGCTTCGAGCTGCCGCGCTTTTCGTTCGAGCGCGCGTTCTGGATCGTGCAGGCGCGGGCTGAGTTCCCGCTGCTGTGCATCGCGATCCTGTCGATGGTCGAGAGCAGCCTCGACGCGCTGCTGCTGACGCGCGGCGGCAACATCGTCCAGGTCGGCGTCTACGCTGCAGCCAGCGCGCTCCTCACGCCGCTGCTGATCTTCCCGACCACCTTTCGGCAGATCATCCTGCCGATCATGGCCGGCGCGTACGCTGCGGCCGTGCAGCGCGCCTACGGCATCTACATCCAGTCAATCCGCTTTCTGCTGATCAGCGCGCTGCTGATCTGCGCGTCGCTGGCGCTCGTCGCCGACCAGGTGCTGCTGATCCTGTACCGCGATCACTTTGTGTCGGCGGTGCCGGTGATGCAGATCTTGATCTGGTCGTTCGTGCTGACTACCATCGCCGTGCCGAACGGGCGGCTCATGCTGGTGGCCGGCCGGCAGGCCGCCGCCGTGCCGATCCAGATCTGCAGCACGCTGCTGAACATCGGGCTGAACCTGCTGCTGCAGCCGCGCATCGGGGCGCAGGGCGCGGCGATCGCGCGGGTGGCCTCGGCCGGGCTGACCCTGGTGCTGGGGCTGCTCTACGTCCAGCGCAATCTCTTTCGTTGGAATACGCTGGCCGCGCTGGCCGGTCCGATCGGCGCGGTGCTCGCGCTGGCGATCACCACCGCGAGCCTGCGCTGGCTCGGCGTCTACTGGGCCCTGGCGCTGGCCGGCGGATGGCTGACCTACGGCGCCGCGCTGTTCGCGTTTCGCGGGATCAGCGCGGCCGAGATACGCGGCCTGCTCGCGGCCGTGCGGCAGAGCAGAGCCCAGATCGTAGTGAAATGAGAGGATCGCTGTGAATAACCGCCTGCTTGTGATTGGCCTCGACGCCGCGGCGCTGAACCTGATCGAGCCGTGGGTCGAGTCGGGCCTGCTGCCCAATATCGCGCGCATCCTGCGCTCGGGCGCCTACGCGCCGATGCGGTCGAGCATGCCGATCATGTCGCCGCCGGCCTGGACCTCGCTGATCACCGGCTACAACCCCGGCAAGCACGGCATCTACGACTTCGTGCGCCTGCTGCCGGGCAGCTACCGGCTGCTCAGCACCCGGCGCGATCAGACCGAGTTCCGCACGATCTTCGACCACGCCAGCGCCCACGGCCGCTACGTGATCGCGATGAACGTGCCGATGACCTACCCGCCCAAGACCGTCAATGGGATGATGATCTCGGGCCTGTGGACGCCGGAGACCGGCAAGTTCGCGCACCCGCCGGCGCTGCGCGACGAGCTGCTGAGCTGGGGCTACCGGATCAATACGATCGAGTTTGAGCCCGGCAAAGAGCGCGAGTGGCTGAACGACACCTGGGACGTGACCCATCGCCAGACTGAGGCGTTCGCGCGCCTGCTGCGCCGCGAGCCGTGGGATATGGCGATGATCGTCTACCGCGCGATCGACGAGGTCGAGGCCTTCTTCTGGCACCACTCCGACCCGGCCCACCCGAAGCACGACCCGCGGGCGGCCGAGCAGTTCGGATCGAGCGTGCTCGACGCGCACAAGCTGCTGGACGAAGAGATCGGCAAGCTGGTCGAGGCCGCCGGCCCGGACGTCACGGTCGCGATCGTCTCCGATCACGGCGGCGGCGCGCTGCACCGCGAGGTGTTCTTGAATGTCTGGCTCGAGCAGCAGGGCTGGCTGCGGCGCAGGCAGCCCAACAAGCTCGACGAGCTGCGCAAGTCGTTGATGCGGCGCCTGAACCTCACCCGCGAGAGTCTGGCGCCGCGCCTCGACTGGCCGCTGGCGTTGTGGGTCCGCGACCGCATTCCCATGCGCCTTCAGCACACGCTCGTGCCCGAGGCCAAGGTGACGCTCGCCGACGCAGTGGACTGGTCGAAGACCCGCGCCTACAGCTTTGGGAACATCGGCCAGATCTACGTCAATTTGCGCGGCCGCGAGCCGGAGGGGGTCGTCGAGCCGGGGCCGGAGTACGACCGGCTGCTCGACGAGCTGACCGCGGCGCTGTTCGAGCTGAAAGACGACGGCGTGCCTGTGGTCGATGCGGTCTATCGCGGCAAGGAGATCTATAGCGGGCCCTACGCCGACTACGGCCCCGATCTGAATATCATCATGCGCGGCATGACCTACGCGGCTGAGAACTGGCACGAGCTCGACAGCCCGCAGCTGTTCGGCGACTCGCGCACGCATTGCACCGGCATCCACCGCCCACTCGGCATGATCGCGCTGAGCGGGCCGTCTATCCCGGCGGTCGGCCGCCAGGCCGAGGCGCAGATCGTCGATGCGACGCCGACGATGATGTGGCTGCTCGGGCTGCCCATCCCCGACGACGTCGACGGCCAGCTGCTGCGCCAGCTCGTCGACCGGGCCAGCCTGGAGAGCCAGCCGCCGGTGTTCGCTGCGCAGGAGCAGACCCAGGGCCGCGCCGAGATCAAGCCGACCGCTTGGGCCGATCCGGAGGAGGAGCAGGAGGTTCTGGAGCGCCTGCGCAACCTGGGCTACCTGGATTAATCCGCGCTCTGACGGGAAATAACCCAAAGGAGAGCGGCCACTAATACGGAAGTAGTATTGAGTTCGAGCCCGCGCTACACTATGCTGCAAGCACGTTGAGTTCGGAGACGTCACCATTCATTCTGCACAGGAGGCCCAGAACTTATGAGGAAGCACATCGTCCGTGCGCTCGCCGCCCTTGGTGTTGTCTTTAGTATGACAGCCCTGGCGAGTGCGCAAACCGGCAGCGGCCTGCCGGGCAACGGCTGGTACACCACCGCCGTTATTCAGAACGTCGGCCAGGGCGCCGCGGCCACGACGCTGGACGTCTACCCGCAGAGCTCCGGCACGAAGTCGAGCGTATCGACCTCGATCTCGCAGAACGCCAGCGCGGTGTTCTTCCCCGGCTCCGGCGGCGCGGGCGGCAACCTCGACGTAGCCCCGGCGCTGGTGGGCTCGTTCACCGGCTCGATGGTCATCTCGTCGAACCAGCCGGTTGTGGCGATCGGCCAGATCACCAACTTCCCGGTTAGCGCCTTCAATGTCGGAACGCCGAACGGCTACGCCGCCGAGCAGTTCCGCGGCTCCCAGGCTGCGTCGTCGACGCTGACCTACCCGAACGTGAAGAGCAACTACGGCAACAAGACCACCGTCTTCTCCGTCCAGGCGGCCGGCGCCGATGTGACCTACACCGCGACGATCTTCGACGCCGCGGGCGGGACGCATACCCGCACCGGCAGCATCCCGGCGAACCGCTCGATCACGCTGCAGCCGGCTGACTTCACCCCGGCGATGGCGACGACGAACTGCGGCAGCGCGAATACGTCGCCCTGCTTCGGCTCGATCAAGGTCGTGGCGACCGGCGGCAATATCGTCGGCGCAGTCGTCGAGTTCGTGACCGGCCAGTCACCGGCGCAGGTGGCGCAGGCTACCGCGATGTTCGCCGACACCGACGCGGGCACCACGGTCTACTGCCCGATCTTCAAGAATGACTTCGGCGGCAACCACCGCACGACCGGCCTCGCAGTGGCGAACACCGGCGGGGCTATCATGAACGTGGAGGTTTCCTTCGCGGTCTCGGCGGGCGCGAACGCCGGCTCGACCTATAACACCACGGCGTCGATCGGACCGAACAAGTCGGTTGTGTTCTCGCCCTTCGCGCCTGCTAATATCGGCGGTATGCCGGCCGGCAACCTGGCCTCGGCGACGATCACATCCACCAACGGCCAGCCCGCGGTCGCGATCGTCAGCGAGTCGAACCCCGGCGGCAACCCGTTCAAGGCGACGATCTACTCCTGCTTCAGCGCCGCGTCGGCCACGAGCAAGGCGGCGGTGCCGGTGTTCAAGCGCAGCTATGGCAACAACACCACCGGTGTCGCGGTCCAGAATGCTAACACGAGCGGCAACGTGACCGTCAACGCGACGTTCGTCTGCCACCCGGCCGGCTCGACCACCAACACGACCTACGGGCCGGTCGCCAGCAAGGTGCTTGCGCCGGGTGAGAGCGACGTGTTCCTGGACCCAGCCACTGTTCCGGCAGGCAACCTGTGCTCGGCGACGCTCGACGCAGGTGGGACGAACAAGATCATCGCGGTGGTCAACGAGTCGTCCGACGGGTTCCCGGCTGCCACGACGTACCGGCTGAACACCAAGAACTACGAGGCATTCAACCTGTAACGCATCTGGGCGAACCGCCCTCTACTTACCCTGTGACTACCCCGGGCTCGACGTGGAGGAGCAAGCAGTGCTTGCTCCTCCCGCCTTTTTGATCGCCTTTCGGGCATGTTCGACTTGAGGTGCTTTACATGCAAAAGCTCACGATCGTCATCCTGACCCTGCTCCTGCTGGTGCTGGTTGGATGCGACACGACCGCGCCCGCCAGCGTGACAACGCCGGCCCCGAGCGCGACGAGTCCGGCGTCGGCGGCGCCAGAGGGCGGGTACCCGGCGCCGCAGGGCGCGTACCCAGCCCCGGCATTACAGGGCGACCCGGCGTACCCGGCCCCGGTACTCAGGGAGGGGCCTAAGTTTACGATCAAGGCGCCGGTGCGCGCGACAGATAGCCAGGTGTCCGGCACCGGCCCGGCCGGCGTCCCGATCCGATTGGTGAACATCACCCAGTCGGGCGCAGGCATCAGCCAGACCATTATCAAAGAAGACGGCACGTTCGCGTTCGACGTCGCCGGCAAGCTCACGTCCGGCGAGCGGATCGCGCTGATGCTGGGCGATCTGCAGGGAACCAACCTCAGCCAGAATGACTTCACCAGCGGGCCGGGCTACCAGGATTTTCCGATGATCGGCGTTCTCTTCGATACGACGCTGATCGAGTAGCCAGCCTGCGCCTGCACGGCTCCTGATGCGTCGCAGGCGCTCACCCCCCTTGCCCCCCTCTCCCACGCCTGGGAGAGGGGGGATTCTTGTCGGCCATGAGTCATCCCGTATGTTACAAACCCCACCCCCTGTCCCCTCTCCCGCCGGGAGAGGGGACAGGGGGCGGACTCAAAAAGACGTTGCATCAGTCTTGCAGGGCATGAGCCATGCCTTGACACTGCCCACCCCGAACGATATAATTGCGCGGTTCTTTTTGAAGGTGATAGGTTAGGCTCTATGACGTTTGAGACCCCCACGGATCGGCTCGGCAAAGACCTCTCGGCCGGAGCGCATCACTACCGGGCATGGGTCGGCGCGCCCGACAACTATGATCTTTCGAGCGGATTGCAGTTCAGTCTGCTGGTGGCGCTCGGTATGCGCGAGCACCACACGCTCCTCGATGTGGGATGCGGCTCGCTGCGCGGCGGCCGGCTTTCGATCGTCTACCTGCTGCCGCAGCGCTATTTCGGCATCGAGCCCGAGCAGTGGCTGATCGAAGCGGGCATCGCAAACGAGCTGGGCCAGGATCTGATCGATCTGAAGCAGCCCTCGTTCAACAACGACGGCAATTTTACCCTGAGCGTCTTCCAGCGCAGCTTTGACTTCTTGATCGCGCAGTCGATCTTCTCGCACGCCACGCAGGCGCAGATCCGGCACTGCCTCGACGAAGCCAAGCAGGTGATGACACCCACGTCGCTGTTCGTGGCGAACTTTGCCGAGGGCGAGCAGAACTACGAGGGAGACGAGTGGGTCTACCCCGGCTGCTCGCACTATACGATGGACTACATGATCCGCCTGGTCGAGGGCCAGGGGCTGAGGTGCACGCCGATCCAGTGGCCCCACCCGATCGGTCTGTCGTGGGTCTTAATCTACCGGCCGGACTACCAGGGCGACGCGCTCGATCTCGCCAGCCAGCCGGCCTTTCTCAAGGCCGAGGCGGATCGCTATAAGAAGCAGCTCGACGCCCTTCAAAGCAACCCCTACGTGCGCCTCTCGCTGGTCGCCAATCGGTTGGTGGCGCGGCTGCGCGGCAGAGGCGGGGCATCCTGAACTCGGTGCCGGGGCCTACTTGGAGATAGGCAGGAAGACGCTGTAGACCGCCTGGTACTCGTAGGCCTTGGCGCTGATCCCCGCGCTGTCGCGGCCGCCGATCAGGTAGAGCTTGTTGCCGATCGACTGGACGCGCAGGTCGCGGATCTGGCTGATCCCAATGCTTCC
This sequence comes from Candidatus Ribeiella danica, assembly GCA_016717335.1. GTDB lineage: Bacteria > Chloroflexota > Chloroflexia > Chloroflexales > Roseiflexaceae > Ribeiella > Ribeiella danica. The sequence continues at coordinate 999,666 of JADKFS010000001.1, read as the reverse complement.
GGCGCTCCACGAGTCCGCCGCGCTGTCGTACTGAACGAGCTGGCTGCTGGCGTTGGTCCCGCCGATAACAAAGATCTGCGGGCTGATGGTGGTGATGGCCGCCGTCGCGATGCGGCTGGACGGCCGCGGGAGCGGCGTCTTGGTGGACCAGGGCCGGCCGGACTCGTCGTCCGTGGCGGGGGAGTAGCTCTCGTTCACGGTCAGGTCGCCGTCGGCGTTGTGGCCGCCGATCACGTAGATCTGCCCCTGCTCCTCCGCGACGGCCGCGCCGGCGTAGGCGCGCCCGACCCGCATGGGCGTCCGCTCGCTCCAGCTGTTCGAGTCGGTGTTGTACTGCCAGACCTCGGCGTGATAGGCGACGCCATCCCAGCCGCCAAATAGGTAGAGCTTGCCCTCGAACGCGGCCAGCGCGTAGCCGCTACGCTTCTGCGGCAGCGGCTTGAGCGCGATCCACTTGTCGCGCTGCGGGTCGTATGCCTCGAACGCGTCGGTGCTCTCGCCGGATTGCAGCCGCCCGCCCGGCACATAGATCTTGTTGCCGATCACAACCGCCTGGACATCACTCACCGGGGTCGGCTTGGCGGTGAGCTGGACCCAGGTGTTGGCGCTCGGCTGGTAGCGCAGAAGCTCACCGACGACGGCGCCGCTCGCCTCGCCGCCGATCACGTACAGATACTGGTTGTTGTCGTAGCTGTAGCTGGCCAGCGCGAATCCGGCCCGGCCGGTCGGCATCGGCGCCAGCTCGCGCCAGCGGTTCTCCACCGCGGGCGGCGAGATGACGGGGTCGCTGGTGCTGGCCGTGCTCGGCGAGGCAGTTGGCGCGGCCAGCAGGCGCAGGGCCAGCACGACGATGCCGGCCACCACCGCGAGCGCCAGCAGCGCGATCCCGCCGAGCAGCAGCGGCCGGCGCGACGGCGCAGTTCGCGCCGGGGCGGCGACCACCACAGGCTGATCGACGCCAGCAGGCCGCTCGTCGTTCGCCGCCGGCTCGACTGGCTCGGGGTCGGCCGGCAGCGACTCGACCACGGCCAGCTCATCCTCGGGCGCCTCGTCGGCCAGCGCCACCGAGACATCGGGCGCGCGCTGGGCGGCCTCGCCTACCTGCACCAGCCCGGTCCGCACCGCGAAGAGCGTGGCCTCGGTGCGCGACGTGACGCCGATCTTGCCGAAGATATTGCGGAGGTGGACCTTGACAGTGTTGACGCTGATGTTCAGCTGATACGCGATCTGCTGGTTCGTCGCGCCCGTGGCGACCAGCCGGAGAATGTCGCGCTCGCGCTCGCTTATTTGTGACAGGTCATTGATCATACCGCTCGTGAGTCTATAGCCGTGAGCAAAACGATCGAGCCAACAGGCAAGAACGAAATGCCTTTGTGATGCCATCCGTCTTGCTGCCGACAGGCTGCTGCCGACTTCCCGCTGCTACAGGGCCAGTCCGTAGGCATCATAGCACGATCGAATCTGAAAGATCTTCTCAATGGTATGAACGCCTGCCAGCGCCAGATCGTTGCGCTGCTGTTCGAGCAACGATCGTTTGCCCCGGCAATTTAGGTTGAGCCGTCGCCGGAGGCTGCCTGCGCCTGGCCGAGCGCCTCGGCGGCTCGTCCAGCGGCGGGGTGGTTGTCGAGGGCCGCGCTGCCGGAAGGCTCGATCGCAGCATCGGTCGGGGCGGGCGAGTCGGAGGGCAGATCGGCCGGCCGCGGCGGCGGCAGCGCGCGGCGGTGGTTGATGTAGATCCCGATCAGGCCGCCGGCGATCAGCAGCAGGCTCACGACCTGGGCGGTGCGCAGCGCGCCGCCGCACTCGCCGCCGACGCCGTTGGTGCACAGGCTATCGGTGCGCAGCGCCTCGATCCAGAACCGCCCGATCCCATACCAGATCGCGTAGAAGAGCGCGATATCCCCGGTGCGCAGCCAGCCGCGCAGCCGCCGCTCCAGCCACAGCAGCAGCCCGGCCCCGGTCACATTCCAGAGCGACTCGTACAGAAAAGTCGCGTGGAACAATATGTCGGGCGGGTACTTGATCGGGTCGTTGTAGGGCGGCAGCCGGCGGTCCAGGTCGATCCGCACGCCGAACGGCAGGCTGGTTGGCCGGCCGTAGGCCTCCTGGTTGAAGAAGTTGCCCCAGCGGCCGACCGCCTGGGCCAGCAGGAACCCGGGCATACAGATATCGAGAAACTCGATGAAGGGCAGCTTGTTGCGGCGCGTGTAGATCAGCGCGGCGACAATCGCGCCGATCAGCGCGCCGTGGATCGCCAGCCCGCCGCCGGCGGGGTTGATGATCTCGAGCAGTGGCCGTCCGGCGTAGCGCTCCCACTCGAACGCGACATAGTAGATGCGGGCCCCAAGAATGCCCAGCACCATCCCGAGCAGCAGCAGATTCCAGATGTGCTCGGGGTTATAGCCGCGGCGCTCGGCCCGGCGCGCCGCCAGCCAGCCGGCCAGCATGGCGCCGCTGACGATCAGGACGCCATACCAGCGCACGACCAGCGGGAAGCCGAGAATCTGCGTATTGATCAGAAACGGGTCGTCTGGGGGATAGATTGGCAACATGAGCAATGATCCCTAGCGCTGTCACTTCTGCTTCGGCGGTATTGTACGCCCCGCGCGGGGTGATGTCAAAGCTCGCGCGCGCAGCGCGGCGCGCAGCCGTGGTACAATGTGGAAAGCTGGCCTGCGCGGCTGGCTGTTTCGTGGTCGCGCCAGAGCCTGCCGGTGGCTGTTGACAATACCCATGCCGATCTATCTTGAGTATGCGTCATTCTACGACGGCAGCGGCCAGATCCGGTTCGCCCTGCTGATGAGCCAGTACCTTGCCGAGGTGCTGGAGCGCCACCCGGTCGCCGGGCGGCGCGCGCTCGACCTTGCCTGCGGCACCGGCACGCTCGCGCTTATGCTGGCCGACACGGGCTGGAATGTGACCGGCCTCGACAGTTCCGATGAGATGCTCGCGATGGCCCGCGCGAAGGCCGAGTATGCCGAGGCGCCGCACAACGCTACGTTTGTGCAGGGCGATATGCGCCGGCTTGAGGTGGGCTACGACAGGCGCTCGGCGGCCGATCGCGATCTGAGCGCTCCAATCGGCGAGGGGCCTTCGTCGCTCGCGCTGTGCCCCGCGTCGTTCGACCTGGTCACGTGCATCTACGATAGCCTGAACTACCTTCTGTCCGAGGAAGATCTGGGAGCTTGCTTTGGCGCAGCGGCGCGCGCGCTCGCTCCGGGCGGGCTGCTCTTCGCCGACATGAACACGCGCTACTTCCTGGAGCACGACTGGGGCCTGTGCGAGGTTGCCGAGCAGCCCGGCTTCGTGCAGGTCAGCCAGAGCTACTTCGATCCGGTGATGGCCTGCTCGACGATGGTGCTGACCGGCTTTTGCGGCGACGACCGGCAGGGCTACCGCCGCTTCGACGAGACGCACGTCGAGCGAGCGTATGAGTCGCAGGTCGTCGCCGGGCTGATTGAGGCGGCCGGGCTGCAGGTCGAGGCGGTCTACGAGTGCTTCACATTTCAGCCGGTGGCCGAGCGCACGCAGCGGATCGCATGGGTCGCGCGTAAGCCAGGGGCTAGGGATTAGGGACTTGGGGCTAAGGCCCGCTTGCCCTCTAGCACAAATTCCCAAGCCCCTAATCCCAAGTCCCAAGACAGGAGTACGTCGTTGAAAAAAGTTGTGGTCATCACCACCGGCGGGACGATCGCCATGAAGCGCAGCCCGATGGTCGGCGGCGCGGTGCCCACGCTCAAGGGCGACGATTTCATGGCCCAGCTCCCGCGCGGCAGCATCGACCTGGCGTTCGAGGAGTTCAGCAACCTGCCGAGCAGCCACCTGACGCCATCGCAGGTGCTCGACCTGGGCCAGCGGGTCGAGGCGGCGCTCAGCGCGGAGGACGTCGACGGCGTGGTGGTGACTCACGGCACGGATACGCTGGAGGAGACCGCCTATCTCCTGGATCTGACGATCAACTCGCAGAAGCCGGTGGTTGTGACCGGGTCGATGCGCACTGCGACGATGCCCGGCTACGATGGGATGCTCAACCTCGCGGCGGCCATCCGCGTCGCGGCGGCGCCGGAGGCGCGCAACATCGGGACGCTGGTGGTGTTCAACGAGCAGATCTTCGCCGCCGCAGAGGCGCAGAAGATCCACAGCCAGCAGGCCAACGCGTTCGACGCGCCGGGGTTCGGCGCGCTGGGACACGTGGACGGCGAGCGGGTGTGGGTGCGGCACCGGCCGGCGCAGCGGCTGCACATCCCGTGCTCGCGGCTGGAGGAGATGGTCGACCTGATCAAGATCGGCCAGGGCGCGGCCGAGCGCCAGCTGCGCCACTCGATCGAGGATGGCGTCGCCGGGATTGTGATCGAGGCATTCGGCAGCGGCCGCGTGCCGCCCTGGTGGCTGCCCCTGATCGGCGAGGCGATCGCCCAGCGCACGGCGGTGGTGGTCGCCACGCGCTGCGGCGCCGGCTCGCTCTACGACGAGTATGGCTACGTCGGTGCCTATCACGATCTGCAGCGGCTGGGCGTGCTGTTCGCCCACAACCTCAGCGGCGTCAAGGCGCGCATCAAGCTCATGGTGGCGCTGGGCACCGCGCGCAAGCCGAGCGAGCTGAAAGCCTGGTTTGCCTGAGGAGTACCAGTAGTCAGGTGCCAGTAGCCAGAACCAACGGTTTACAGCGCGACTCAAAGCTGACTACCGACTACCGACTACCGACTACTGACCGCTATGCTACTTACAATCGACATCGGCAACACCAATATCAAGATCGGCGTCTACCGCGGCGATCAGCTGCTGGCGCACTGGCGCATGGCCACCGAACGGCACAAGCTGGCCGACGAGTACGCGGTAGTCATCCACAGCCTGTTCGATCTGGCCGGCCTGGACACGCGCGCGGTCGAGGGCTGCGCGCTCTCGTGCGTGGTGCCGCCGCTGACTGAGCAGTTTCGCGCGCTGAGCCGCAGCTACCTGAACGTCGAGCCGGTGATCATCGGCCCGGGCGTCGCGACCGGGCTGCGCTACGCGATCGATACGCCGGACCAGCTCGGCGCCGACCGGATCGCCAACTCGCTGGCGGCCTACCGCAAGTACGGCGCCCCGGCGATCGCGATCGCTTTCGGCACCGCGACGGCCTTCGACGTGATTACCGAGGGCGGCGAGTATATCGGCGGCGCGATCGCCCCTGGCATCGGGATATCGGCCGACGCGCTGTTCCGGCTGGCCGCGCGACTCTACCAGGTCGAGCTGGTTCGGCCGCCGCAGGTGATCGGCAAGAATACGGTCCACTATATGCAGTCGGGCCTGCTGCTCGGCTACGCCGGCCTGGTCGAGGGGCTGGTGCGGCGCATGCAGGACGAGCTTGGCCGGCCCTGCTCGGTGATCGCCACCGGCGGCCTGGCCGACGTGATCGCCGGGGAGACCACTGCGATCACGGCCGTGGAGCCCTACCTCACGCTGGAGGGGCTGCGGATGATCTATGAGATGAATCGAGCTTAGCTGACAAGGTGACAAGGTGACAAGGTGACAAGGTGAAAGGGCGCTTCTCGCGCGCTCGATTGCCGTCACCCAAGCACCCGGTCACCTGGTCACCCGGTCACAAAAATGTCAGTTCTACCACCACCCGAAGAGAAGGCCGTCTTCGTCGAGCAGATGTTCGCGCGGATCGCGTCGAGCTACGACCGGATGAACCGCGTGATGACGATGGGCATGGACAACGGCTGGCGCGAGCACGCCGTGCAGGCGGTTGCCCCGCCGGCGCGCGGGCGTGCGCTGGACGTCGGCACGGGCACGGGCGACTTCCTGCCGCTGCTGGCCTCCTGGATGCCCGACGGGCTTGCCGTCGGCATGGACTTTACGATCCCGATGATGCAGGCCGGTCTGCCCAAGCTGGATCGGGCGCCCGCGCCGGCCGGCTTCGTCGGCGGGGATGCGCTGCGGCTGCCGTTTCCGGACGAGACGTTCGACGCGATCACGACCGGCTTTACGATGCGGAACGTCGCCAATATCGGCCAGGCTTTCGGCGAGATGTGGCGAGTCGCCCGGCCGGGCTGCCAGGTCGCGTGCCTGGAGGTGGCGCGGCCGCGCAACCCGCTGCTCAGGCTCGGCCACCGGCTCTATTTCGAGCAGGTCGTGCCGTGGCTGACGGCGCTGCTCGGCGCCGACCGAACCGCGTACACCTACCTGCCGCAGTCGGCCCGCAATTTTCCCGAGCCCGGCGCACTGGCACGTATCATGCAGGATGCCGGTTGGCGCGAGGTGCGCTACCGGCTGCTCGGCATGGGCGCTGTGGCGGTTCATACGGCCATTAAGTTGTCATAACCTTGCTTATGATGAAGAAGGAACCAGGGCATGGCGCGCTACGATGATGACGAGGCGTACGAGCGCGACGACGAGGCCGAGCGGGACGCCTACCGCCGTCGCCCGTCCGACGACCCGCCGCCGCGCCGCGACTCGCTGATGGATCGGCGGCTGCGCGCGGCCCGCGGCGAGGCCGCCGACGAGGGGCTGTTCGACGAGTACGACGACGCCCCGCCGCCGCGGCATCGCGGCGCAGCGCGCCCGCGCTATGCGTCCGGGCAGGGCTACAGCGCCGGCGGCGGCTGCGCCAGCGCGGTCCTGTACATCGTGCTCGGCGGGATCGCCGTTCTGCTGGTCGTGCTGCTGGCCGGGCGCCAGCTTCTAGGCGGGCTGGTGCCGAACGTTCCGCAGCAGGTGCGCCAGATCATCGCCACGCCGACCACGACGCTGCGCGACCGCGGCGGCACGATCCTACAGATCCGCAGCCTGAACCGGCTCGAGACCAAGAGCTACTCGGTCGAGCGCGTGGTCGAGGCGCGGGTCGAGCGCGGCAACCCGCTCGATCTGCTGCTGGGCGACCGGCTGCTGCTGATCGCCAGCGGCGAGGTCGTCGCCGGGGTCGACCTGAGCAAGCTGCGCGACAGCGACGTGACGATCTCGCAGGACGGCAAGAGCGTTCGGCTGGTGCTGCCGCCGTCCGAGATCTTCAGCAAGTCGCTGAACAACGAGCGCACGCGCGTCTACGATCGGCAGCAGGGCCTGTTCGCGCCCGAGAACAAGGACCTGGAGACGCAGGCGCGCACGTCGGCCGAGGTCGAGATCCTGCAGGCCGCCTGCGAGGACGGCATCATGCAGAAAGCCGCCGACGAGGGCCGTCGCTCGATCGAGCAGTTCCTCAAGCTCCTGGACTTCGAGACCGTGACCGTCGAGGGGTCGGCCGGGCAGTGCGTGGTGGCTGGCGGCGGCCCGGCTGCGCCCACCCCGGCCGCGGCTACGCCCTAGATGTGTTTATGTGAAACGCTGGCCGTTTCACCCCAGAGATTATGATAACTGTATCATTCGACCCCGATGCCGGAACATTGTACTGGTATTTTACCGAGATCGATGAGGGCAGCACTGCCGGCGAGGGCGAGTGCAACGGCACGCTGCTGCTCGACCGCGACGGCCAGATCATCGGCTGCGAGCTGGAGCTCGACGAGAGCATCACCGGCGCGGATCTGGCCCTGGCGCTGCAGCACCCGCAGGTGCGCTACGACCGCAGGACCTTCACGCTGACCGTGTCGGTGTCGGACGAGGAGCCGGACGAGGTCCAGCCGCTGCACGAGACGGCGATCCTCGACTTCGACGAGCGCGATCAGCTGCAGGGCTGCGAGCTGCTGGCGGCCGAGTCGTTTGGTGTGGCCGGGCGCCTGCTGCGTCTCGCGCCGTTCATGGTTTCGATCGAGGACGAGCCGGTCGAGCCGCCGCCAAGCGAGATCGACGACGCGGAAGATCTGGAGGAAGAGGCCGATCTCGACGGCGCGGAAGATCTGGAGGAAGAGGCCGATCTCGACGACGCGGAAGATCCGGCAGAAGAGGCCGATCTCGACGAAGAGGCCGACGAAGAGCCTGAAGACGACGAAGGCGAGCAGCCAGGCAGACCGGCGGCGGAGGAGCGTAATGTCTCGCGGCCTCCCGCTCCCCCGGCCTCCCTGCCAGAGGGCTTTCGCTCCGGCTTCGTCGCGCTGGTGGGCAAGCCGAACGTCGGCAAGTCGACCCTGCTGAACGCGCTGCTCGGCCAGAAGGTCGCGATCGTCTCGCCGAAGCCGCAGACCACGCGCGTGGCGATGCGCGCCGTTCTGAACCGGCCCGACGCGCAGATCATCTTTGTCGACACGCCCGGAATCCACGACCCGCGCACCAAGCTGGGCTCGTTTATGGTCGAGCAGGCGCGGCGCAGCATCCCCGACGCCGACGTCGTCTGCTTCGTGGTGGATATCTCGTCGCCGCCGAACCGGATCGAGCAGCGGATCGCCGCGCTGGCGCGCCGCTCGCGCGCGTGGCGCATTCTGGTGCTGAACAAGCTCGATCGCTCGACTCGCGACGGGCAGGCCAACCTCGCGGCGTACCGCGACCTCGGCCCCTGGTCGATGGAGGTGGCGATCTCGGCGCTGCTCGGCAAGGGGCTCGAGACGCTGGTCGAAGAGATCGTGCGGCGGCTGCCGGCCGGCGCGCCGCTCTACCCGGATGACCAGGTCACCGACCGGAGCGAGCGCGAGCACGCGGCCGAGCTGGTGCGCGAGCAGGTGCTGCGCTACACCGAGCAGGAGGTGCCGCACGGCGTCGCCGTCGAGGTCGAGGAGTGGGAAGAGAAGGAGCGCGCGGTCTACATGCGCATGACGATCTACGTCGAGAAGGAGTCGCAGAAGAGCATTCTGATCGGCGCGGGCGGCGCGATGCTCAAGCGGATCGGCAGCGGGGCGCGGCGCGAGATCGAGGTGCTGCTCGGGCGGCCGGTCTACCTCGACCTGTGGGTCAAGCCGCGGCCGAACTGGCGCGACGACCCGGCGTCGCTCAACTGGCTGGGCTACCGCGGCGAGTGAGTGGCGCTCCGCACAGTTGAGGTTACCATTGCACCCCTCCCCCTGCTCCCTCCCCGCGTTGCGAGGAGGGGGTTCATCTATGGCGCTGGGGTGCGGCGCGCTTTGCGCGCCGCACCCCAGCACCAACACCACCCCTGCTCCCCCGGCGGGGGAGCGGGGGCAGGGGGCGAAGGGGATGGCAACGCTTGAGACATCCGGCGGCATTTTTCTTGCGTACCATTGCTGTAGGAGTTGGAAAAAACAACGCGCTGCAGCGTTTATACTACAAAGTACTTACGCGTCTTAGGACGGATCGCCTATGGATATGCCAGGGATGCCCTGATATACTACCGATAGTTGCAATTTCTCTCTGGCGGCAGCGCCTGATAGGGTCGAAGGAGTAATCTCATGGAACTGTTGCTACTCACGGTACTTGTCGCGCTCCTGGTCGTGGTCGCTGTGCGCACCGCTGGAGATCGGCGTGTCCCTGTACGAGTGCCCGCCCGGGTCAGCCAGCCGCGCGTCAGCCGCCGGCGCTAAGCGTACTTTAGGTCTCTGACAAAGCGGGGATGCGACGCATCCCCGCTTTGTCGTTCCATCACTCTTTGGGGAAGCGGCTTGCCCATCGCACACCCCTCCCCCTCACCCCCTCTCCCGTCGCCACGGGAGAGGGGGTGAGGGCCTGAAGCGTCAGAAAGGGCAAGACCGCCCTGGCGGCGGCCTTCCGCCGCCCGCTATGGTATAATGTAGCGCATTATGATGCCTGAAACGATACATCTGTATAACCTGGCGCTGCCCGAGCTCGAGCAGCTGCTGCGCTCCTGGGGGCAGCCGGCCTACCGCGCGCGGCAGATCTACCGGCAGCTCTACGTGAACCTGGCCGCCGACCCGGCGGCGATGACCGACCTGCCGCTGGCGCTGCGCGAGCGCCTGGCTGCCGAGACGCGCATCGGCGCGCTGGAGCTGGTGCGGCTGCAGACCGCCGATGATGGGCTGACTCGCAAGGCGCTGTTCCGGCTGCCCGGCGGCGAGGTGGTCGAGAGCGTGCTGATGGTCTACCCCGACCGCGCGACCGTCTGCGTCTCTACGCAGGCCGGCTGCGCGATGGGCTGCGTGTTCTGCGCGACCGGAAGGCTCGGCCTGCTGCGCAACCTCTCGGCCGGCGATATCGTCGAGCAGGTGCTGTGGGCCGCGCGCGAGCTACGCTCCAACGTTCCAACGTCTGAGCGTTCGAACGTTCAAACGTTGACGAATGTGGTGTTCATGGGCATGGGCGAGCCGTTCGCGAACTACGATCGCTGGTGGCAGTCGGTCGAGCGGCTGCACGACCCGCAGGGCTTCAACATGGGCGCGCGCAGCCTGACGGTCTCGACGGTCGGGCTGGCGCCCGGCATCCGGCGGCTGGCCGGCGAGTCGCTGCCGATCAACCTGGCGATCTCGCTGCACGCGCCCGACGACGAGCTGCGCTCGGAGATGATGCCGATCAACCGGCGCTACCCGATCGCCGAGCTGCTCGACGCCACGCGCGACTATATCGCGCGGACCAACCGGCGGGTGTCGTTCGAGTACGTGCTGCTGCAGGGCAAGAACGACCAGCCGGCGCAGGCCGAGCGGCTGGCCGATCTGCTGCGCGGCGGCGCGCCGCTGCTGTGTCACGTCAATCTGATCCCATGGAACCCCGTGCCGGGCACGCCGCTCGGTCGCTCCGAGCAGGCGCGCGTGCTGCGCTTTCAGCAGATCCTGCAGGAGCGCGGGGTTGCTTGCACGGTGCGGGTCGAGCGCGGCGTGGCGATCGCGGCTGCCTGCGGGCAGCTCGCCGGCGTGCCGCTCGATCAGCCGATCGCACTCGTCGCCGACGAGTAGCCATTGCGGGCCTGCACCGGAAGCGAGCCGCCAAGACGCGGAGATCGCCAAGAAATTCCTATGGGGGTGTGGGGCGTTCAATTGAACGCCCCTACGATGGCGATCGTCATGTTCAATGAGAAAAATACCATGCGTCATCGCTTCGTTCTGATCATCCTGCTCCTGCTCTCGCTCAGCGGCGCAGTTGTTTCGGCAGCACCTCTTGATCTTCACGCCACACAAGCCGCACAGCAGCAGGCCCCCCAGATTGCTTCGTACCGCATGTCGGCGCGGCTCGACCCGGCCGCCAAGACGGTCTCCGGCGACGGGCGAATCGTCTACCAGAACCCCTCGCAGGATACGCTGTCGGAGGTGTGGCTGCGGCTGTACCTACGCGCGTTCCGAGACACGCAGACGACCTGGATGCGCGAGTCCGGCGGGCAGCACCGCGGCTTCGGGAGCGCGGAGCAGGCGCTTGGCGATATCACCGTGGGCAAGCTGACGACCGCCGACGGCGCCGACCTGCTCGCGAGCGCGACGCTGACGGACACGCTCATGCGCGTGCCGCTGCCGCAGCCGCTCGCGCCGGGCCAGCGGCTGGAGCTGGACGTGAGCTGGGTCAGCACGCTGCCGCGCGTCTTCGCGCGCACCGGCTACGGCGGGCGGGACGACACGTTCTTTATGGTCGGCCAGTGGTACCCCAAGATGGCCGTCTACGATCGCGGGCGCTGGGACACCGAGCCGTGGCACGCCAACTCGGAGTTCTTCCACGACTTCGGCTCCTACGACGTCAGCATCAGCGTGCCGCAGGAGTATGTCGTCGCGGGGGCGGGCGTGCCCGCGGGCGAGCAGGCGCAGGGCGACGGCACGAAGACGCTGCGCTTCACCGCCGAGGACGTGACCGACTTCGCCTTCGCGGCCTCGCCCGACTTCCGGACGCGCTCGGCCAAATCCGCCGGCGCGGACGTCGTGCTGTACTACCTGCCCGAGCACGAGGCCGGCGTCGCCGAGTACATGACTGCCGCGGTCGGCTCGCTCGCGGCCTACAGCTCGTGGTACGGCGCCTACCCGCACCCGCGGCTGACGGTGGTCGACGTGCCGGACAACGCCGGCGCGGCCGGCGGGATGGAGTACCCGACCCTGGTCACCGGCGGGACGGTGGGAGTCTCAGGCGGCGTCGGCGCGATCGCGCTGGTGACCGCGCACGAGATTGGTCACCAGTGGTGGCCCATGCAGACGGCGACGAACGAGGGGCGCGAGCCGTGGCTCGACGAGGGGCTGACTGAGTACAGCGGCATGCGCTACATGGTCGAGTCGGGCACGCGGCTTGGCTCGGGCAGCGTCGGCGTGGGCGCCGACCTGCTCGACAAGGGCGAGTACGCCATGTTCCCGAACCTGCCCGCGACCTTGCCATCCTGGCAGTACGACAGCTCGGAGTACGTCGTGGTGTATGCCAAGACCGCGGTGGGCGTGTGGACGCTCGAGCGCGTGGTCGGGACCGATCGCTTCCGACGCGCCATGGCCGACTACCTGGCGGCGTACCGCTTCAAGCACCCGACCGCGGCCGATTTTCGCGCATCGCTGGAGCGCTCGCTCGGCGGAAATCTGAGCTGGTTCTTCGACGACTATATGAGCGGGACCGGCGTGATCGACTACGCGGTCGGGCCGATCGAGCAGGGCGCGGACGGAAGCAGCTTCGAGGTCATTCGCGAGGGCGCGGTGCGGGCGCCGGTCGAGATCCGGGTCGTGCTGGCGAGCGGCGCGGAGCGACTGGAGACGTGGAGCGGGCAGACCGAGCGCACGAGCTTCAGCTATCCGCCCGGCGACCCGGTCGCACGGGTCGAAGCCGACCCGGCGCAGAAGCTCAAGGCCGAGCTCGACCTGCTGGATAATGGCGCGAGCGCGAGCGCCGACGCCGGCCGGGCGCTGACGCTCGCAGGACGGCTGGTGTTCTGGATGCAGACGCTCGTGCAGTCGATCGGTCTGTTCGGCTGAGCGCGGCGGAGGGACGATGGAGCTGTTTCGACAAGTGCTCGCCCGGGGCCTGCGCGGCGCGCTGAGCCACTGGCGCCTGCTGCTGCCGCTGTATCTGGTGGGCCTGCTGATCGGGCTCGTCCAGTCCTGGCCGGTGCTGGCGGCCGGCGGCGCGGCGCTGTACAACCCGGCGCTCGACCAGCTTGCGGCCGGCGGCACCGACGCGCTGGGCGATCTGCTGCTGAGCGCGCCGCGCGCGGTGGGGAGCGCGGCCACGATCTGGGCGATCGCGGCGCTGCTGCTCACGCTGCTGTACAGCCTGGCGTACAACTTCCTCTCGGGCGGCATCGTGAGCGTCTACGCGGGCGCCGCTCCATTCTGGGAGGGCTGCAGGCGCTGGTTCTGGTCGTTCACCGGCCTGGGTGCGCTGCTGCTGATCCTGGCCGTCTTCGCGGCGACGCTCGGCTGGCTGCTGGGTGGGCTGGCGGGCCAGCGCGGCGCGGGGATCGGGGCGCTGACCCTGCTCCAGCTGGTCGGCGCGCTGGGCGAGTATGCCCGGGCGCAGGCAGTGGCGCGCGGGCGCCACAACCCGGCCGTCCTGCTCGGCCTGGCGCTCGGCTTCATACGGCGGCACTGGGCCGGCGTGCTGGCGCTGGCGCTGGTGGGCGTGCTGCTCCACGCCGCGCTGGCCTGGCTCTACCCGCTCGTGGCGGGCGCGCTGGGCGGATCGCCGGCCGGCGTGCTATGGCAGCAGGTTGTCGCGCTGAGCTGGCTGTGGGTCAAGCTGCTGCGGCTGGCCTGGGCGGTGAGCTACGTGCGCGCGGCGGGCGCGCCGCGCGAGCCCGCGCCGGCCGACGAGCCGGGGCTGGCTGCGGCCATGTGAGCGCCCGCTCCTCCAATCGGTCACATGCCCTCACCCCCCTGCCCCCCTCTCCCAGAACGGGAGAGGGGGGTATATTGCTGGCAGCAGGGTGCGGCTGCAAAGCAGCCGCACCCTGCTGCCAAGAATCCGGCTCCTCCCTGGCAGGGGAGGGGTATCCGGCGCATCACTGCGCCACGAAAAAGGCCTTCGGTCCCGGACGAGAGAAGGATAGCCCACCGGCACATGAGGTGTGGTATCATAGAAGCGATAGTGCACGGCATTGTGAAGAGGCGCCATGAGCAACCGACCCCAGAACATTAAAGGCATGCGCGATCACCTGCCGCAGGCGATGCTCCTGCGGCAGCACATCATCAACACGCTGACGCGCGTGTTCGAGCGCCATGGCTTCGAGCCGCTGCAGACGCCGATCGTCGAGTATGCCCAGACGCTCGAGGGCAAGATCGGCGACGACGAGAAGCTGATCTACCGCTTCGAGACGCACGGCGGCGATAAGGTCGCGCTGCGCTACGACCAGACGGTGCCGCTGGCGCGCGTGGTGGCGCAGTACCAGGGCCAGCTGGTGCTGCCGTGGCGGCGCTACGCGATCGGCCAGTCGTACCGCGGCGAGCGCCAGCAGCGCGGGCGCTACCGCGAGTTCTGGCAGGCCGACGTCGACATCGTTGGCTCGGCCTCGCCGGTCGCCGACGCCGAGATCATCGCGGTGCTGAGCGAGGCGCTATCCGCGCTCGGCTTCAGCGGGTTCACCACGCTGCTGAACCACCGCCAGGTGCTGAGCGGGATCGCGCGCGTGTCGGGGCTGGACGAGCAGGCGGCCGGCGGGGTCTACCGCGCGATCGACAAGCTCGACAAGATCGGGCCGGACGGCGTGCGCGAGGAGCTGCTGAAGAGCGGGATCGCGGAGGACGCGGCTGGGCGCATTTTGGAGCTGGCGCTGCTGAGCGGCGCTCCAGCCGACGTGCTCGAGGAGCTGTCCGAGCGGCTGGCGGGCGATCAGCAGGCCCAGGCCGCGCTTGAGAATCTGCGCGAGATCATCGGCCACCTGCCCGAGCTGGGCGTGCCGCACGACGCCTACACCGTCGCGCCGCGGCTGGCGCGCGGGCTCTCGTACTACACCGGCGCGGTGTTCGAGGCGGTGATCGAGTCGCCGCCCATGGGCTCGCTGCTGGGCGGCGGTCGCTACGACGAGCTGATCGGCGCGTTCGCGGGCCGGCCGATCCCGACGGTCGGGCTGGCGTTCGGCATCGAGCGGCTGCACGACGTCATGGAGGAGCTGAAGATGGGGCCGGGCGCGCGCACGGTCGCCCAGGCGTTCGTGACGCTGTTCGACCAGCAGCGGGCCGGCGCGGCGCTCCAGCTGGCGCACGAGCTGCGGCAGGCCGGGCTGAACGTCGAGACCGCGCTCGAGCCGGGCGAGAAGCTCGGCAGGCAGTTCAAGTACGCCGACCGCAAGGGCATCCGCTTCGCGCTGGTGCTCGGGCCGGACGAGATCGCGCGCGGCGAGGTCGTGGTACGCGATCTGCAGAGCGGCGAGCAGCGCAGCGTCGGCCGTGCGGCGGTGGCCGCGGCGCTGCGAGATACCTGAGGAGAAGGAGGCGGCCGGTGGCGACATCACTAGGCGCTACGAAGCGGCCCGATGGCGATCTTGAGCCTGCCTGGGAGATCGCCTACCTCTTTCCTGCTCAGGGCGCGTGGTCGGAGGACGACTATCTCTCGCTGACCGAAGGCACGAATCACCTGGTCGAGCTTTCGCAGGGGCATGTCGAGGTTCTGCCGATGCCGACGCGCACTCATCAGCGAATCGTCTTCTTTCTCGCGCGCGTGCTGCACAGATTCTTGATGGCTCACGGTCTTGGGACAGTGCTCTTTGCCCCCCTGCGCGTCCGCTTATGGGAAGGCAAATTTCGTGAGCCCGATCTCGTCGTCGTGCTGGCAGAGCACCGCGATCGCGAGCACGACGCGTATTTCGACGGCGCCGATCTTGTGATCGAAGTTGTCAGCGACGACGATCCCGATCGCGATCTTGTCACAAAGCGGCGCGAGTACGCGCAGGCGGGTATCGCCGAATACTGGATCGTGGAGCCGCAGGTCGAGACGATCACCGTGCTGCGGCTCGATCGAGATCAATATGTCGAGCATGGTCGTTTTGGTCGCGGGGCGGCTGCAGCCTCCGCGTTGTTGCCGGGCCTGAGCGTCGACGTAGCGACCATGTTCGATGAGGCTACAGATCAAGTCTAGAGCAGTCGTCAGTTGTTGGTAGCCAGTAGCGTTGACGCATTGCAACGCGATCGTCCGCTGGTGATCTGGCTGAATGGTTCTGACATCTGCTGTACTATGGAGGCAATGGCATGAGCGATCAACTTATCGACCAGCCGCTGCGCGCGTTTCTGAGCGACCTGGCCAGCGGCACGCCGACGCCGGGCGGCGGCGCGGTCGCCGCGCTGAGCGGCGCGATGGCGGCCGGGCTGCTGACGATGGTGTGCGATCTGACGATCGGCAAGAAGCAGTACGCCGAGTTCGAGGACGAGGCCCGCAGGCTGCGCGAGCGCGCCGAGGGGCTGCGGGCCGAGCTGCAGGCGCTGGCCCAGGCCGACGTCGACGCGTTCAACCGCCTGATGGCGGCCTTCAAGCTCCCGCGCACGACCGACGCCGACGCGGCCAGCCGCCGCGCGGCGATCCAGAAGGTCACGCGCCAGGCCACCGAGGTGCCGCTGGCGGTGGCGCGGGCCTCTGCCGCGCTGCTGCCGCTGTGTGCCCCGCTGGCGCGCAACGGCAATCGCAACGCCGCGAGCGACGTGGGCGTGGCCGCGCTGATGCTGCGGTCGGCCGTGCCGTCGGCGCTGCTGAATGTGGAGATCAACCTGGCCGTGCTCGAGGACCAGATCTTCGTGCGCCAGACGCGCGCCCACGCCGAGGACCTGTCGATCGGGCTGGACGAGGAGGTCGCGGGGGTGCTGGCGCTGGTGCGCGAGCGGATCGCGAGCTAGCGCCGTAGTCGGTAGTCAGAGCGCCGAGTAGCGCTGGAAACACACGACGAGCGCACAGAACGCCAGGAACACGCCTGACGTTTCGTGCGCTCGCTGTGTGGTGGGTCACGATCGCGTCTTGGACGCCACCTTCTTCTGCGGCTCGGGGCGACCTGCGCGGGCTGGCGGAGCGGGAGCTGGCACTGGCGCGGGCTGGCTCGCCCGGGCGCGCTGCTCGGCGTAGTAGCTGTAGCCGCCCTCGTACACGCGCAGCTCGCCATCGCGCACCTCGAAGATCCGGTCGGCCACGCGGTCGAGGAAGTAGCGATCGTGTGAGACGACCACGACCGTGCCGGCGAACTCGTCGAGCGCCTGCTCGAGCACCTCGGCCGAGGCGATGTCGAGGTTGTTGGTCGGCTCGTCGAGCAGCAGGCAGTTCGCGCCGGTGAGCATCAGCCGGGCCAGCTGCACGCGGCTCTTCTCGCCGCCGCTGAGCCTGGCGATCGGCTGCGTGCAGGCCGCGTAGGGGATCAGGAAGCGGCCCAGCTTCGCGACCGCCTCGCCCTCGTACATCGGGCGCACGTCGCGCAGCGCCTCGATCGGCGTCTGGCGCATGTCGAGCGTCTCGTGCTGCTGGGCGTAGTAGCCCAGGCGGATGCTCGGGCCGACCCAGATCGCGCCGCCGTCGGGCTCGAGCATGCCCAGGATCAGGCGCAGCAGCACCGACTTGCCGGCGCCGTTCGCGCCGACGATGCCGACCCGCTCGCCGTTCATGATCGTCGCGACGGCGTCCATCACGATGATCAGATCGTCGAAGGCCTTGTCGACGCGGCGCAGCTCGATCGCCTTGGCGCCGCCGCGCGCGTGCGGGTGGAACTGCAGCGCCATCTTGCGCCGCTCGAGCACCGGCCGCTCGACCTTGTCCATCCGGTCGATCATGCGCTGCTTGTTGTCGAGCTGCTTCTTGTGGCGCGGGTCGAGCGAGACGCTCAGCCAGACCTTGAAGCGGGCGATCGCCGCCTCCAGATGCTCGATCTGCTTCTGCTGCGCGGAGTAATCCTGCTGCTGCCGGATCAGCGCCAGCTCCTTCTGCGTCACGTACGACGAGTAATTGCCCTCCCAGCGCTGCAACCGCGCCACCACGCCGCTGGCCGGCTCGATCTCGACGATGATGCCGACCGTCTCGTCGAGCAGGTAGCGGTCGTGCGAGATGATCACCACGGCGCCGTCGAAGTCGCGGATGACCTGCTCGAGCATGGTCTTGCGCGCGAGGTCGAGGTGGTTGTCGGGCTCGTCGAGCAGCAGGATGTCGGGGTCGGCCAGCAGGCAGCGCGCCAGGCCGACCAGCTTGCGCTGGCCGCCGCTGAGCAGCTCCATCGGCTGCTGCCAGTGCTCCTCGGCCATCCCCAGCTGGCGCAGCAGGCTCTCGGCGCGGCTCTGCAGCCGCGCGCCGCCAAGTGCCTCGTGCTGCTCGATCAGGCGCTCGTGCTCGGCCAGCACCTGCTCCAGCGCGCGCATATCGGCCGCGACGGCCGGATCGCCCATGCGCGCCTCGGCCGCGGCGATGCGCCGATCCAGCTCGGTCAAGTCGGCGCGCGCGTCCAGCAGCTCGGCCAGCACGGCGCGGCCCGGCTCGCCGCTGTACTCCTGGGGCAGGTAGGCCACGCGCGCGCCGCGGCGCAGCGTGATCGCGCCGGCGTCGGGCTGCTCCAGGCCCGCCAGGGCGCGCAGCAGCGTCGACTTGCCGATGCCGTTCGGCCCGACCAGCCCGATCTTCTCGTCGTCCTGGATGGTCCAGCTCAGCCCGCTGAAGATCGTGCGGCCGCCGTGGACGCGGGCGATGTTGTTGATGTCCGCGATAATCATGACTCGACTCCTGGTCTGCAGGTGTCGCGGCCAGGGCGGCTCGAACCTACCTGTAAAAACAGAAACGTCGTGAGCCGCCACAGTGGCCCACGACGTGCGATAGCAATGATAAAAAAGCCTTTACACTTTTCGCCGCTCGCAGGGCACAGTGATCCTATGTGCGGCGTCCAGCATTCCGCCACGCGACGAACTCCAGCTCATTGTCACTCGATCCCAGCGCATCGCTCAGTCGCTTTCTCAGTCAGGCTTCCGCGGAAGCATAGCACAGCCCGGCGGGGGCGTCAATCGGGCTAAGGGCGGAGGTCGGTCGCCACGGAAGCGCCCGAGGCGGCGCGCCCTCTGCACAGGCGTCAGTATGCGGCCCTCACCCCCTACCCCCTCTCCCGTCGCCACGGCAGAGGGGGGATTCTTGGCTGGTGCCGTGGTTTCGGCTACGCCGAAACCACGGCACCAGCCAGATTTCACCCGTGCCCCTAACAGGGGCGCGGGCATGG
Source organism: Candidatus Ribeiella danica (assembly GCA_016717335.1). Classification (GTDB taxonomy): domain Bacteria; phylum Chloroflexota; class Chloroflexia; order Chloroflexales; family Roseiflexaceae; genus Ribeiella; species Ribeiella danica. The sequence goes on along the minus strand of JADKFS010000001.1, from coordinate 980,798 downwards.
GGGGTGGGGTGAAGTGAGCGAGCTACATCAAAGATCCGCGATGGCGACCTCGCGCGCGGCTGCGGCCGAGCGGTAGCATGCGTCGAGCACCTCGGCGCGGCGCAGGCCCTCCTCGGCGCTGGGAGTCGCCGGCCCGCCGTCGAGCACGGCCGACACGAAGCGCCGGATGACCTCCAGGTGGCCGTTGCCCTTGGGGATGCGCGGCGCCAGGTTGGTCGGGATGCCGCCGATGTCGGTGAAGACGCGCACGGTGTCGTCGTAGGTGTAGTTGCGCACCATCAGCTCGACGCCGCCCTCGCTGCCGTAGAGCGTCACGCCGAAGTCGTCGCCGACGGAGCTGTGGGTGGCCCAGCTGGCCTCCAGCAGCAGGGTCGCGCCGCCGCCCAGCCGGACGAACGCGGTCGCGAGGTCCTCGACCTCGTAGGGCTGGCGCTCGTCGCTGAACTGGTTGCGGCCGACCCAGCCCTTCTGGCCGCGCGGGCCGAACTCGGCGTAGGCGCTGGCGCTGACCGCGAGCGGCGCCGGCTCGCCCATCAGGTACATCGCCATGTCGAGCACGTGCACGCCCAGGTCGACCAGCGGGCCGCCGCCGGCCTGGGCCTTGCTGACGAACCAGCTGCCCAGGCGCGGGATGCCGCTGCGGCGCATCCAGTGGGCCTTGGCGTAGTAGATCCGGCCGATCGCGCCCGAGTCGATATACTGCTTGACCCACTGCACGTCGCTGCGGTAGCGTTTGTCGAAGCTGACCATCAGGACGTGCGGCTGCGCCGCGGCGGCTGCGCCGGCGATCTCGCGCGCCTCGGCGGCGTTGCGCGCCAGCGGCTTCTCGACCAGCACGTGCTTGCCGGCCTGCAGCGCGGCGATACTCACCGGAGCGTGCAGCACATTCGGTAGGCAGATGCTGACGGCGTCGATGTTCGGCGCGGCCAGCAGCTGCTCGTACTCGCGATAGGTCTGCGGCACGCCGTACTCGGCCGCGACGCTCCGCACCCGCTCGTCGTCGAGCCCGGCCAGCGCGACAATCTCGACCTCGGGGATCTGCGCGTAGGCGGCCAGGTGCAGCGCGCCGACCCCCGCCCCGATGACGCCAACTCTGAGGCGTTGCTTGCTCATTGGCTGATTCCTTGTGTAGAACAGTTTCCAGCGTCGTCTATCATAGCTGCCATACGGCGGCCCTGCAAGTCAGACTCTGTGAACGAGGTTCTATCGCCTGTTGCGTTTTCTTTACACTTCTGCGCCTGCCGGACGCATATACTAGGGCAGACACAGGCAACCGTTACGCCATTGCCCCCTCACCCCTTACCCCTGAGTGTTTGAAGGAGGGCGGGGTACCGATTGGACAGCTGCGCTGCCGCGAATCGCCGCGCTTTCTGTCCGTCTGGAGAAAGAGACCAGGTGAGGGGTGATCGACTCCGCAGCCAGAACAGCCCCAATTGCCGAGAAGCGTTAGCGAGGAGCAAACCGATGCACGACCTGATCATAATTGGCGGCGGCGCCGCCGCCCTGTCGGCAGCCGTCTACGGCCTGGGCAAGCAGCTCGACGTCCTGACGATCTACGAGAACCTGGGCGGGAAGGTGGGCACGCGCCAGCAGCTGCGCGGCCAGGCGAGCGAGGAGTATGTGGCCGGCGAGGACGCTGCCCGCGCGCTCGAGCGACAAATCGCGACGCGGCCCGAGATCATGCTGGCCGATCGTGTGACCGAGGTGGCGAAGGTCGACGGTGTGTTCCAGATCACCACCGAGAACAACGGCGTTCACGAGAGCATCGCGCTGCTGGTCGCGACCGGCGCGTCGCCCAACGTGCTCGACGTGCCGGGCGCGCGCGAGATGCTGGGGCAGGGGCTTGGCTACTCGGCCACGACGCACGCGCACCTGCTGGCCGGCAAGAGTGTCGCAATCGTCGGCGCCACGGTGCGCGCGCTGCGCGGCGCGGCGGAGCTGGCGCGCACTGCCGCGCACGTCTTCGTGGTGGCGACCGACCCGGCCGGCCTGGACACGCCGCTGGCCGAGGCGCTGCGCAAGCGCGCCAACGTCGAGATCCTGGAGGGCTTCCACGTCAAGAGCGTGAACGGCCCGTTCAACGTCGAGTCGCTGGTCGTGGAGCGCGAAGATCACCAGCACCGCTGGCTGCGCGTCGACGCGGCGTTTGTCGACCTGGGCCTCTCGCCGAACAGCGCGATCGTGCGGCGGATCGCGCAGACCGACCCGGACGGCTTCATCTGGGTGGACGAGCGCAACGCGACGACACTGCCGGGCCTGTTCGCAGCCGGCGACGTGACGACCGCCTTCGGCGAGCAGATCCTGATCGCGATCGGCGACGGCGCGCGCGCGGCCCTCAGCGCCTACGACTACATTCTGGCGCATACGCCGGCCTCCTGAGGCCCTGGCGGGCCGCACCCCTCCTTTTCGCAAGCCCTCACCCCCCTACCCCCCTCTCCTGTCGCCACGGGAGAGGGGGGATTCTTGACTGGTGTCGGGATTTCGGCTCCACCGAAATCCCGACACCAGTCAGTATTCACCCCCGCCCCTAGCAGGGGCGGGGGCAGGGGGTAGGGTGCGCAGCCGCTAGCGCGAAGCGATCGTGAGCAGCTGCCCGTCGGCGCGGCCGTACACCTCCGGGAAGTACATCTCGCTCGCGGTGGTCGGGATGACGTGGAACTCGCCGGCCTGCGTCGCGCGGATGGTGTAGCTGTAGAGGTACGACCCGCGCGGCAGGTAGTCGGCGAACAGCGCCACCTTCTCGTCGCGCAGCTCGCTGCGGCTGTACCAGTGCCACCAGATCCAGTAGACGTCCGTCGGCGCGGCGCCCACCTTCTCGGCCTGCGGCGCGCTCGCCGGCCCTTCGAATAGGATCGGCCCCGGCGGCTGGAGGCTCGGCCCCGACTCCAGCAGGCTGGTCGTCGCCAGGCCGGTGTCGACCGCCTCGGCGCCCGCCGGCAGCGGGTCCTCGACCGCCAGGTAGTACAGGTCGTGCGGCGCGACGATCTCCAGCTCGACGCGGATCTCGTCGCCCAGCTTGACGCTCGCGACCTCGGGGCACTTCGGGCCGTCCTGGCAGCTGGCCGCCACGTAGCGCCGCCGCACGACGATGCCGCGGTCGAGCGCCTTGATCTGCTCGACCGGCAGGAACGCGCGCAGGTGCGCGGTGTAGTACAGCCGCCCGCCGCCCGCGCCGCGCCCGATCGTCAGCCGGTTGCCGGTGTCGCGCAGCAGGTCGGCGACCTTCACTTTGAGCACGACCGGCGTCTGCAGGTCGGCCTGGCCGATGTGGCCGGACGCCTGCGGCTGGTCGTTCAGCCAAGCGCCGTAGTCGTAGTCGGCCTTCAGCTCGCCGGTGGCGTCCATCCAGTCGGTCAGCGCGATCAGCGCCCAGGCCGTCTCCTGGGTGGTCTCCCAGACCCCGTCCTTGCGCGCGACCATCAGCCAGCGGACGATGTTGGGGTTCATCTGGTTCTTGGGGTCGAGCTTGATCATCGCGTCGAGCACGATCGCGGTGGTGCGGGTGTCGGTGTTCATGCTCCACCAGTCGCGCTGGTCCTCTTCCCAGTGCGCGCCGGTGGCGCTGAGGATCGCGGCGCTGTTCAGGTCGGCGAGCAGCGTCTTGATCTTGCCGTCGCCCGGCTGCGCGCCGGCCTGCTGCATGGCCATCCCCAGCAGCGCGCGCGCGTAGTAGCCGAGCTTCTCGCGGCTGCCGTACAGGTCGTCGATCCGCTGGGCGTCGGGCCGGCCGGCCTCGCCCAGCACGTACAGCAGCCAGGCCTGCTGGTTGGCGTCGGCGCCGTTCCAGTCCGAGGGCCGGCGGCCGGCGGCGATCAGCTTGCCGCCGAGGTAGTCCAGCCCGCGCGTGAGCGCGTCGTCGCGCACGTCGAAGCCGGCCTGTTTCGCGCGCAGCATCCCGAACACGACGTAGGCGCTGATGTGCGGGTTGCTCTGCTCGCCCGACGTGGCGGTCGGCGGCCACCAGCCCCAGCCGCCGTCGCCGTGCTGCTGCGCGTACAGCCTGCTCAGCCCTTCGCCGACCAGGCCGGGCAGCCGGGCCTCCAGCTCTGGGTTGGCGATGCCGAGCCGCTTGAGCGACTGCGCGGTCAGCACGTTCGGCAGGAAGCGGGAGACCGTCTGCTCGGTGCACTCGTAGGGGTAGTGCTCGAGGTAGGTCAGGCCGTCGCGCATGCCGGCCGCCAGCGAGGGGTCGAGCCGCACGGTCAGCTCGCCGCTGCGCGGGTCGACGTTCGGCGGCAGGCCGATCACCTCGGTGCGCGAGCCGGCCGCCTCGAGCTGCCCGCCCGTGCCGACGACCTCGGGGGCGCTGTAGCGGTAGACCGGCAGCGTGCCCTCTGGCCCGGTCGCCAGGCGCGGCCGGGAGGTGTCGCCGTGCTGGCCGGATGTGACCGTGAACAGCAGGTCGGCCGAGGTCACATCCTGCGCCTGCGCGCGCCAGGTCACGTTGGCCTCGCCGTTGGCCGGCAGCTGGACGGTCTTGGTCAGCGCGTCGCTCACGGTCAGCCCGCTGGCCGCCAGCCCGACCTGCGCCTCGAGCGGCGCGCCGGTGTTGTTGCTGACGTTGGCCGCCAGCTCGACCGTGTCGCCGACGACGAAGAAGCGCGGCGTGACCGGCCGGATCAGCAGCGGCTTGGTCGCCACGACCTCGACGGTGCCCTCGCCGACGCGCGTGTCGGCGGTCAGCCCGACGCCGCGCATGACCCAGGTGGTCAGGTTGTCGGGCAGCTTCACCTCGACGGTGGCCTTGCCTGACGCGTCGGTGGTGATGCCGGCGTTCCAGTAGGCGGTGTCGGCGAACTGCTCGCGGACGGTGATGCCTGGCGCGAGGCCGTTGGCTGTCTTCTCGGCCGCGCCCCCCGTAGCGACGTCGGCCATCGGGGCCGCCGCGGGCGCCGCAGTTGCCGCCGCGAGGGGCAGCTCCATGACGGCGCCGGCGGGGGCCGACTTCGTTGTCGAATCGCGCTGCTGGCGCTGCAGGTCCTTCTCGAACTGCAGCTGGAAGCGGTCGGCCGAGAGCACCAGCCCGCTGGCCGTCAGGATGCCCAGCCCGCGCCGGTAGTAGAGCCCCTCGCGCAGCGCGTCGGGCGTGCGCGGCAGCAGGCTGAGCACGGCCTTGTCGACCAGGTCGAGCGAGACCTCGGCCGCGACCGGCCGGCCGCCCAGGTCGGTCGCCAGGACGTCGTAGCTCACGGCCTGGCCCGGCTCGGCCCGCGCCTGGCTGGGCGTCAGCGCGATCCGCAGCGACTGCGGGTCGGGCGCGACCGCCAGCGGCAGGATGCCGAGCTTGAAATCCGCCGAGGTGACAGGTGACAGATGACAGGGAACAGCAGGTGTCGTCGCCGAGCATGAAGCTGTGCTGCCCCCTGTCCCCTGCCCGCTATTCCCTGTGTCGGGCGGGCTGAACAGCGTCACCGTGACGTAGACGTTCGGCACGTGCGCGGCGGTGATCGGCAGGCGGAAGACCGCACTGTTGCCGTCCATCTTGCGCACTTCGTGGCTGATGATGCGCCCGCGCTCGACGGTGATCAGCGCCCAGTGCGGCCCGGTGAACGGCGAGGGGATCAGGATCTCGGCGGTCTCGCCCGGCCGGTAGCTGGTCTTGTCTGAGATCAGCGTGACCTGGTTGGCGTTGTCGCGCCGCCAGGAGACATAGCCGTCGCCGGCGACCCACACGAACAGCGACGAGCGCACCTCGCGCCCGCCCGCGTCGCGCGCGCGCGCCACCACCCGGTACGAGCCGCCCTCGGCAGGCGTGAACGAGACGACCGCCTCGGCCCTGGCGTCGGTCGTGATCGACTGCCTGGCGACCGAGGCCTGCTGCTGGCGTGACTCCCAGCGCCCGCCGCCGTTCGCATCCTGCACGAAGGTGTTCTGCCAGGTGAACTTGAATACCTCCACATCGACCGACTGGTTCGGCAGGCGATTGCCGGCCGTGTCGGCGGTCACCAGGTCGATCTGCTGCTGGTCGCCGGCCTGCCCGACGTAGCTGCGCGGCGCCAGGCCGACGTAGAGCTGGCCGGCGTGGACGACCAGGTTGGCCCGGCCGCTGATGACCTGGTTGTCCTTGCCGGTCGCGGTCGCCTCGATCGTCAGCTGGACGCTTTCGCTGATCGGGATGCCCTGCGAGTCCTTGAGGTCGGCGGGCAGCTCGATCTGCAGGCGGCCCTGCGCGTCGGTGACGCCGCTGCCGCTCAGGATCGGCTGCGGCGGGGCGCTTGGCCGCCACCAGCAGTCCCAGCAGCGCCACGGATCGTCGGTGTCGCTGAACTGGTAGCGGCCGGCCCACTCCGGCGCGAAGCGGTAGGTATCGGCCAGCACGTTCCACTGGACCGGCGCACCTACGACCGGCCCGCCGAAGAAGTAGGCGACCTCGGCCGTGACATTGGTCTTTGTTCCGCGCACGATCACGCCGGACGGCGGCGTGACGGTGACCTGGAACTCGGGCGGGCGGTAGGCCGCGACCTGGAACGGAAAGCTGAAGGTCTGGTCGCCGAACGTCATGGCGATGGTGTACGGCCCCAGCGCCGCGCCGTCCGACAGCTTCGTGCTGTTGTCGAAGGTGCCATTCTGGCTCAGCGGCAGCTCCTGCTGGAAGATCTGCTCGCCGGTTGTGCTGAGAATCGTGACATGAACCGTGCCGCCCTGCGGCAGGCGGAAGCTGGCGTCGTCCTCAGCGCGCAGCACGCCCTTGAAGTTGACGGTCTGGCCGGGCCGGTAGATCGGCCGGTCGGTGTAGACAAACCCGGCCATCACCGGCAGGCTGTAGCCTGGCTGCAGGCCGAAGTCCCACGGGCTGATCCCGCTGCCCCAGTCCTGGCCGACCGCCGCGAACGGCTGGCGCGCGATCGCGATCACGCCGTTGCTCTGGCTGCGGTCGAGCTGAAGCCGCGCGATCCCGTCGCCGTCGGTCGTGGCGCTGCCGAGCGCGCCGCCCTGCATGTCGAACAGATCCAGCGCGAGCCCGCCGAGCGGCCGGCCGGTCTGCAGGTCGTTGGCCCAGACCAGCGCGTCGCGCGCGCCGGCCTTCAGCGTCAGGTTGATGTCCGAGACGACCAGCAGGTGCGGCTGCGGCTGGTTGCTCTGCGGCTGGTCGAGCAGCAGCAGGTAGACGCCGGGATCGAGCCGGCCGGCGCCTTCCAGCAGGTCGATCCGGCTGAGCGTGGGCTGGTCGAGCGGGGAGCTGAGCTGGGCGGTCCAGCGGCGCAGTTGCTGCGCGCCGGCCGGCAGCTGGTTGCCCCAGTCCCAGTAGCTTTTCGTCAGGTCGCCCGGCTGCAGGCGGTAGAGCGTAAGCCCGGCCTGCGAGACATTGGTCGAGCTGAGGCCGACCCGCGCCGGGTTGCGGGCGCTGTAGGTCGCGATCGTGCCGGGCGAGACCAGGCTGATCGAGGGCGGCAGCGGGTCGGTGCGGAAGCTCACGTCGAGCGGCTGGCCGGTGGTGTTGCCGTAGGGGTCGGCGATGTTCGGGCCAATCTGGACGGCGTAGTCGGTCGAGGGCTTGGCGCCAAAGCTCACGTGGAAGGCGTACGCCGCGTCGGCGGGCATGGATGGGTCGCCGGGGTAGGTCTGGGTGGCGTAGGTGTAGACTTGGGTCGGCGACAGCGGCGGCGTCATCCGGATGTTCGCCATCACGGTGGCGGGGTCGATCGGCGTGTTGAACAGGATCGCGAAGTCGGTGTAGGGCTGCGCGTGGCGGTCGCCGTCGGCCGGAAGCGTGCCGACGATGCGGGGCAGCGGCACGCTGTGGAACGAGGCCGCGAAGGGGCTGGGCAGCCCGGCGCCGCTTGGGTCGGCGTCCATCACGATCTGGTAGCTGCTGTCGAACGCCAGTCGCTGGCTGGGCGTGAAGATCAGCGTCGCGCCGACCATCTGCAGCGCGCCGGGCACCTCGCCGCCGTCGCCGCCGCGCAGGTGGAAGGCGGCCTGCGCGCTGGCCTGGGCGAGCGGCTGATTGAAATCGAGCCGGATCGGCGTCTCGATCGGCACCAGCCTGGAGCCGTCCTGCGGCGACACCCCGAGCACCTGCGGCTGCGCGATCGTGAACGACCATGCGTACTCGTTCTGGAGCGGGCTGCCGTCGACGGCGGCCAGGCCGGCGGCGACCCGGCCGGTGTAGCTCGTCCCGCCGACCAGCGGCGCGGCGGGGTGGAAGACATAGATCGCAGTGTTGAGCCACTCGCCGCTGCCGGCGATCGCCGGCTCGAACGTGAGCGGCTGCGGGGCGTTCTGCTGCTGCTCGACCACCGTCAGCGGCACGACCGGGCGGTTGAACAGGACCGTGATCGTCGAGCCGGCCTGCACATCCCGCGCGCCGTCGGCCGGGATGACCTGGCCGACCTCCAGGAAGCCGGCGGTGGCGAAGCGGAACTGGTACGCCCCGTCGATCGGCGCGCCGTCGGCCGCCCTGGCGGCCTGGCCGAGCGTCACGTCGTAGAGCGCGTTGCGCGGGAGTGGCTGGGCCGGCTCGAAGCGCAGCGTCCGGGCGTCGGACCACTGGACCCGGCCGGGCACGGCCGGCGAGAGGCTGAAGGCCGCCTCGACCGCGGACTGGTCCATCGGCCGGTCGAAGACCAGCTCGACCGCGCCGTCGGGGGCCAGCGCCTCGCCGCGCGCGGGCGACCGCTGCACGACGATTGGCGAGAGCGTGCCCTCGGGCACGGGCGTGTAGTCCAGGCGCACGCGCGTCGGCACCGCCGAGGCGGTGGGCGAGGGCTGGGGTGTCGGGCGCTCGACGAAGGGGGAGGAGCGACCGCGCAGCGCCAGCGCAACGCCGGCGAGCAGCACCACAACGCCCAGCGCTGCGGCGATCCGGGTATTACGGCGACTCATAGATTTGCTCCTGGTACTGAGCTATTCGAAGGCAGCGCCACAGAGGATCTGTCCGATCGATGCAGGTTGGAGGGTTTTGCTCGACTGTATAAGGGGAAGACGTCGGCGCGTGAATTTCAGTTCCATTATAGCTCTTTGGTGGGCTAGGGCCCACCCACCCCTTGCCCCCGCTCCCCCGCGTGGGAGCGGGGGATACTGTTGGCGATGGTGGGCGGCGCGCGCTGCGCGCCGCCCACCATCGCCAATTATCAACCCCCTCCCCGTTCACGGGGAGGGGGCAGGGGAGGGGCACCAGCAAAGAATCCCCGCTCTCCCGCGGACGGGAGAGCGGGCCGGGGGTGAGGGCGAACGGGATTGCGGGGTAGGGCGATCCTATAGCGGGACACCCAGGCTCGCCAGGGCGTCGGCGACCTGGCTGCCGGCGCTCATGAGCTGCACGCGCGCGCGCAGGTACTCGAGGTCGAGCGGCTGGCGGCGGACAATGCCGGCCGCGTCGGCGAGGTCGTGCTTGCCCTGCTCGGCGCCGCGTCCCAGCAGCAGCTTGTGGAGCAGCACGTCCTCGGGGGCGATGACGGTGACCTGCGCGCCGAGCAAGGGCATCCGGCGCAGCCGGCCGATCATCGCTTCGTCGAGGGTAAACGCGTGAACGCGGCCGCCGCGCCGAACGCTCAGATCGTCGAACAGTTTGATCCCGCGCCAGAGGATGCGCTGGCTGTCGAACTGGACCGCCTTCTGCTGCTGCTGGAGCAGCCGCACCACGTCGGGCAGCTTGCCGGCCGCCACCAGCATGTCGACGTCCTGGAGCGGGCGGCGATCGCCGTAGAGGTGGGCAGCGGCGCCGGCGCAGATGCCCCACTTGATCGGGCTGGCGTCCAACATCCGCTGGACGACGCCCAGGTTTCCGGCGATGAGCGACATACCTGCTCCAATCGTGAGTGGTGGGAGGAGCGACGTTCTGAGGCAGGCCGAGCGGCACGCCGGTCCCCATCATAGCACGGGGCGCCGGCATCACAAGGTGTCAAATGGTCCTGTTAGGTTATCCCCCGATGGCTCAGCGATGGCGCTGCTTATGCGCAAACCAATCCTGCTTCTGGAGCCGCATTTCGTAAAACTCGACCTCAATGCCGCGCTCGGAGCTGCGAAAGAACCGCCGCAGGTGCGCGTACTGCGGGGTGTCGAGGACGCGCCGGTCGAACCGGCTGTCGGCCACGCGCCAGTCGCTGCCGACCAGGCTGAAGCCCAGGCGATCGTAGGAGCGGACCGCGCGCTCGTTTGGGGCGGCCACGTCCAGCAGCATCACCAGGAAGCCCAGATCGTCGAAGTAGTGATCGAGGAACAGCGCCAGCGCATCGGTGCCCAGACCCTGGCCGATGTACGGCGCGCCAAAGGTGATGCCTAGGCGCGCGTGGGCGTTATGAGTATCGATCTCGCGCAGGGAGATGCGGCCGATCACCCGGCCGAAGCGATCTTCGACGGCCCAGGTGCGCCGCATGGCCGAGGTCTCGAAGTAGGCCCACGGATCGCTCATCAGCCCGAGCTGGCGCGGAAGGTTCCAGAGCGGCTCGAATGGATCGTTGTACGGCGGCCACTCTTCCGCCAGTTCGTCGTCGTGCATCGTCCACGAGCGAATACAGAGCCTGGCATTACGCAGCAGCATCAGGCCTCCAGGCGTGCAGACTGCCGTCGAACGGGTAGGAGCGCCGGGCGATCAGATCGCGAACGTGCTCGCCGCTGTGCCACGCCTGCGTGACGAGGTCGGCCGGGTAGCCAAAGCGGACCTGGTGCAGCGCGAACTCGTCCTCGTCGTCGAGAATAACCTCGCCGGTGCTCGAGCGCCAGATCACGTCGAGGTCGAGGTCGACGAACCCGAGCGCGCCGTCGCGCCAGGTCGCCGGCGTGGCAATATTGACATAATGATTTCTCGGCCGCCAGTCCGCATACCAGCTGACATGCAGGTTGTAGTAGGAGTCCGACCAGTAGAGCTGCAAGCTATGGTGCGACGCTACGGTCGACCCGCGGTAGCTCTCGATCGGCGTTCCGGGGGCCATGTACAGCACCAGCAGATTCCGTTCCTCGCGCACGAGCGAGGTGAGGTAATGGTAGTGCAGGCTGCCGTCGTACTTGGTCGAATGGACAAGGATCGGCTTCATCGTCACCTGGTGCTACAGCTCGTCGGCGCGCAGCTCGCCGATCTCGCCGGCCACCTGCCGGACCAGCTCGGTCAGCGCCTCGCCGAGCGGCTGGGAGATCACGTGGTCGGCCAGGAGCGTGTAGATCGAGTCCTCGGTATCGATCGATAGGACCGTCGCGCCGGCGCGCTTGGCGACGAACGGGAACGAGGAGATCGGCTCGATCGCGCCAATTGCGCCCACGCAGATGAACACCTCGCACTGCTCGACGGCGGTGCGGGCGCGCCGCAGCTCCCACTCGGGCAGGCCCTCGCCGAACATCACGACCCCCGGCCGGAGCACGCTGCCGCAGTGCGGGCAGCGCGGCGGGCTTTCGCCGACGTCTTCCCAGCTCGAGATCACATGGCCGGCCTCGTAGCAGCGGCTGCGGCGCAGGCAGCCGTTCAGCTCGATCAGATCGCGCGACCCGGCGCGCCAGTGCAGGCCGTCGATCGTCTGGGTGATCAGCGTGAAGTTCGGGTAGTGCTGCTCGAGGTCGACCAGCGCGTAGTGCGCGGTGCTCGGCTCGGCGGCCTCGGCGACGCGCCGGCGATGCTCGTACCATTCCCAGACCAGGCGCGGATTGCGCATGAACGCCTGGACCGTGGCCAGCTCGCTGACGTCGTACTGGGCCCATTCGCCGCTATGCGCCTCGCGGAATGAGGGAACTTTGCTCTCGGTGGCCATCCCCCCGCCCGTGAGAGCGACGATTCTGCGGGCGGTCTTCAAGCGGTGCAGCAGCGTGTCGGGCAGCGTGAGCGGCATCGCGAGTCCTCCTCGTATTGTGTTTTGCGCAGAGCTGATTCGATACCAGGACGTACGCGGTGAACGTAGAACGACCTCGTGGAGCTTTTCAAACAGCGGCTACCACTGCGACAAGCTCGGGCAGCAGCCGGCCGGCCGGGCCATACAGGTGGGCGTCGAGCCGGCCGTGCAGCGCGCCCGGCGCCAGGTTGATCTCGACGACGTAGGCGCCGCTGCGCCGCGCCTGGATCGGCAGGTCGGCGGCGGGCCAGACCACGCCGGATGTGCCCACGCACAGGAAGACATCGCAGCGACGCGCCGCTGCGCTCGCCAGCTCCCAGGCAGCCGGCGGCAGCGCCTCGCCAAACCAGACTACGTCGGGGCGCAGCAGGCCGCCGCAGCGCGGGCAGCGCGGGGGAACAGCATCCGTCGTGGGCCAGCGATCGATTACCACATCTTCGTCGAAGCACGTTGTGCGCGTGATATTGCCGTGTAATTCTACCACGTTCTGGCTGCCGGCGCGCCGGTGCAGGCCGTCGACGTTCTGGGTGATCAGGGTGAAGTCGGCCAGCCGGCGCTCGAGTGCGACGAGGGCCAGGTGGGCGGGGTTGGGCGCCGCGGCCGCGACCAGGGCGCGGCGATGCTCATACCACTCCCAGACGAGCCGCGGGTTGCGCCGGAACGCCTCGGGCGTCGCCAGCTCCTGCGGGTCATAGCGCGCCCACAGGCCGGTCTGGGCGTCGCGGAACGTCGGGATGCCGCTTTCGGCCGAGACGCCCGCGCCAGTCAGGACGGCGATGCTGCCGGCGCGGCGCAGGCGCTCGATCAATGTCTCATTCATACGGTCTCAGGCCGGCTTGAGGTACAGCTTGGACACCCAGCCTTCGAAGTCGCGCCCGCTGATGCTGGCGCGCACCTGCAGCCACTCGACGCCGCCGGCCGTCTTCGGCCCGCCGATCTGGCGCACGTGCGTGCCGCTCGGCAGGAAGGTGATGATCTGCGCGTCGGTGCCGGCGTCTTCGCGCAGATTGAGCCCCTCGGGCCCCTCGATATTGACGACCCAGACCTGCCCGCCGCCGCTGACGACGCCGGTGAGCCAGCCCGGCAGCTCGATCCCCAGGTCGGCGGCCGAGGGCAGCGCGATCGAGGGCCGCGGCAGCTGGACATTGGCCAGCTCGTCGAGCGCCAGGCTGATCGCGTAGTAGGCGCCGCAGGCGAACACCAGCAGCATCGTCAGCAGGATGGCGATGCCGGTGACCGAGCGGCGGGCCGCAGGAGGCGGCGGGCCGCGGCGAGCAGGCGCAGGGCGCGGGCCGGCTGCGGCCTCGGGCGGCGGCGCGGCGGGCGCGGCGCGGGCCGGGGCGGGCCGCGCGGCCATCACCTGGCTGGCCGAGCGGTTGATCCGCTGGCGCAGGCTGGGCGGCTGGACCGGCGGCGCCGCCAGGCGGCGCGTCTCGCCCGCCAGATCGCGGCGCAGGTCATCGACCGCCTGGCCCAGCGCGGCCGCGTCGGGCGGTCGATCCTCGGGCCGGCGTGCGGTCGCGCGCTGGAGCAGCTGCTCCAGCGACGGCACGAAGAGCAGCGGGCGGACCTCGGAGAGCGGAGGGATGCGGGCCGTCAGGTGCTGCTGGGCCACGGCGCGCGGATCGTCGCCCTGGATCACGCGCTGGCCGGTCAGCATCTCGATCAGCAGCAGCCCGAGCGAGTACACCGCGCCGGCCGGGCTGGCTGGGGTGCCCGCCGAGCGCTCGGGCGGGCGGTAGCACGCGCTGTCGATCGCGATCTCGGCGGCCGGCGTGCGCCAGTTCTCCAGCAGCTCGACGTGGCCGTCCTCGACCAGCACGACGTTGCTGCTGGTGATCGGCGGGTGCGGCACGCCGGCGGCCTGGCAGGCCGCGACGGCGCCGACCAGCTGCCGGAAGTAGAGCAGCGCCTGCTCGGCCGATAGCGCGCCAAGCTCGCGCAGCGTGCGCCCGGCCACATACTCGGTGACCATGTAGGGCCGCCCGGCGATCTCGCCGCTGTCGAAGATCTCGAGCAGCGACTGGTGCGAGCGGCGCGCGCTGATATGCGCCTCCTGAATGAAGCGCTCGCGCAGCGGCTCCTGCCCGAGCAGCTCCTTGCGCAGCATATGGATGAGCACCTGCCGCTGGAGCCGCTCGTCGTAGGCGCGGTAGACCACCGCCAGGCGCCCGGTGCCGAGCTGCTCTTCGATCCGGTAGCGGCTGTGCAGCAGTGGAATTGAGGGAGGCGTCGCCTTGGTCATAGACTTCTGACAAGGTGACAGGGTGAGGGGGTGGCAAGGTGACTGTTTACGAAGCAATACGTCACCTTGTCACCTTGTCACCTTGTCAATTGGCTTTCTTGCGATCACGAGCTCGTAGTGGCCCGGCTGCCAGTCGCGGATCTCGATCCGCTCCATCCCTAGCCGGCCGAGCAGCCGCGCCATCGCGCGGCGGGTCAGCCCTTTGAGCGGCAGCGCGCGCGCCCACCTGTCCGGCACCTTGCTGACCACCAGCGCACCGCCGGGCCGCAGCGCCCGGACCATCTCGGCCAGCGCGCGCCGCGGCCGCGGGAAGAACTCCAGCGCCTCAAGCGACGTCACCAGGTCGAAGCTGGCGTCCGGCCAGGGCAACGCCCCCGCGTCGCCGCGCTGCAGAGTAACGCGCCCGGCGTATCCGGCGGCGGCGATCTTCGCCTGGGCGATCTCGAGCATCGCCGGCGTGAGATCGAGCCCGTGGATCGTGCCGCCGAACCAGGGCTGCGACGCCAGCAGCAGCGGCACGCGCCCGGTGCCAGTCGCGACATCCAGCACCAGCGGGGCCGCGCGGCCCTCGAGCGCCGCGCCGAGGATCGGCACCAGCAGCTCCTCGTCGCTCGCGGTGACAGCGCCGCGCGCCGGGTCGTAGATGCGCGCGCCGAGCTGATAGATCAGGCGTACCGCATAGCGGCCCAGGTAGGTGCCCTCGCCGATGACGATCAGCCAGTACAGGAACGCAAGCAGCGCAAGGATCGCGATCAGCCAGAGCACGATGCCCACGTGGCCTCCGTTGGCTGTCGATCGGTTCGTAGTGCGGCGTCGAGTGCGAGGCATTATAGCACGCCGTCTAGGGCGGCGCAATCGGGTTAGAGCGCCGATCGGCGCTCTGCGCGCCGTTAAAGGCGCCACTGCGTGGCCTGGCAGGTGACCCTCATCCCCCCGCCCCTGGGAGGGGCGGGGGCAGGGGGTGGAGTGACTCGGCGCATCGCGGCGCCATGAACAAAACCACCCCCGTGAGCGGGGGCAGGTGGGACGGGCGCTCCCCGGCTGGAAGCATCTCGCCAGCCCTGGTATAATGCGCGAGAAGGAAGCCACCTGGAGTAAGATTACCGCAATGCAAACACGAATCGGCGAGGTGATCGAGTCGACCACCACCAGCTTTACGGCCGGCGCGTATGCGCTGCTGGCGGCCCCGCCGTTCGGCGCGCTGGTGCGCGCGCAGGCGCGGGTCGAGGATACGGCCGTCTACGGGCTGGTCTACGATATTCGCACCGGCAGCAAGGAGCCGGGCGGCCGCGCGCTAGTGCGCGGGCGCACCTACAGCGGGCGCGAGCTGTACGACGACGAGATCTACCAGGAGCACCCCGACCTGGCCGAGGTGCTGCAGACCGAGTTCTCCGCGATCACGGTCGGCTTCGTGCAGGGCGACCAGCTGCACCAGTACCTGCCGCCGCAGCCGCCTCCCGTGCACTACAGCGTCTACGAGTGCGCCGATGACGAGCTGGCGCGCTTCACAGTGCAGACCGACTTCTTTCGCACGCTGCTGTTCGCCTACCAGATCCCCAGCGACGAGCTGCTGTCGGCGGTGATCCGCTCCGCCGCCCGCGCGCGCGGCGGCCAGGAGCGGGCCTACCTGGTGCACGCCGGCCGCGAGGTCGCCTCGCTGCTCAAGGACGACTACGACCGGCTGACGGCCATCCTACGGCGCATCCGGCCGCTATGAGCCTGGCGATCCTTCTGCCGCTGGTGGCCGTGATCTTCTGCACGGCGACGCTGTACGGCTGCTACGTCGCCTTCGACCGGCTGCAGACGCGGATCGAGCAGACGCGCGGCCGGCAGCGCTGGCTCGCGATCGGCCTGGCGTCCGGCGTCGGCCTGGTCGCGCTCGCGACGTTCTGGTGCTGCTTCGCGCTCAGCGCCGGGCTGCTGCAGGCGCTCGGGCTCAATCTGTAGCCTAGCGGAATTGTTCGACCCCACCCCCTGCCCCCGCCCCTGCCAGGGGCGGGGGTATGTCCTGTGGTGCTGCGGTGCGCTGCAGAGCAGCGCACCGCAGCACCACCACGAATCCCCCCGCTCCCGCTAGGAGCGGGGAGTAGGGGGCGAGGGCCGGCGGAGCCCGCACCCGGCACACGGCGCTCACGGAACGTGGTAATATCTCCCATATGAATTGGGCCACGATCTCGCGCCGCGCCCTGCGAGTGTGGCGCTGGCTGACAATCGGCGGGCAGCTGCGCGCCGCCCAGCCGCTTGTGTTCCTGCTCGGGCCGGTTGCGCTCGTCGTCGCGCTGATCGCGCCCTACCGCGGGCTATTCGTGATCGCCTATACCTACCTGCTGCTGGTGCTGGCGATGTACCTGTGGGTGCGCGAGGTCGGCCCGCGGGTGCGGCTGCGCCGCCGGCTGCGCGCCGAGTGGGCCCAGGTCGGCGACGAGCTTGAGGAGCAGTGGGACCTGGTGAACGACGCGCGGCTGCCGCTGCTCTGGCTGGAGATCGAGGACGCCTCGACCCTGCCCGGCTACACCAGCCGGCGCGTCGCATCGGCCGGGCCGCACGCCCCGCAGCAGTGGCTGACCGAGGCGCGCTGCGAGCGGCGCGGCGTCTACACGCTCGGCCCGCTGACGGCGTCGCTCTCGGACCCGTTCGGGGTGTTCCGCTACCAGTGGCGCGAGAGCAGCACCCGCCAGATTGTGATCTACCCGCCGCTGGTGCGCCTGCCGCCGCTGGTTGTGCCGCAGGGCCAGCGCGGCGGCCTGTCGCGCGCCGACATCCTGCAGCAGTATGTCACCCCCAGCGTCGGCGGGCTGCGCGAGTATGTGCGCGGCGACCCGCCCAGCCACATCCACTGGCCCACGGTCGCGCGGACCGACAAGCTGATGGTCAAGGAGTTCGACCAGGAGCGGGCCGGCGCGTTCTGGATCGCGCTCGACCTGTGCGCCGGGGCGTACGCCGCGCCGAAGGACGAGCGGCCAAGGGCCGCGGCCCGCGCGCTCGACGGCGAGGAGCCGGTCGTCTTCCAGCACAGCACGATCGCCCCGGCGCCGTCGGGGCAGAGCCGGCCCGACTCGCCGCTTGAGCTGGCGATCGTGCTGGCGTGCTCGCTGGCCTCTCAGGCGCTGGCCGAGGGGCGCGCGGTCGGGCTGCTGGCCGACGACGGGCGCCACCGGCTGGTCACGCCCGGGCGCGGCCCGCGCCAGCTCTGGCGCATCCTCGGCGCGCTGGTCGACGCGCAGGCGTCCGGCGCGCTGCCGCTCGGCGAGGTCATCCGCCAGGGGCAGGCGGCGCGCGCCTCCGAGGTCTCCGGCACGGCGCTGGCGGTGGTGACGCCCGCGCTCGACGGGGCCTGGCTGCCGGCGCTGGCGAGCTGGCAGCGCGGGCGGGCGGGCGGCTCGCTGGCGCTGCTGGTGGCCGAGAGCGCGGCCGAGGCGCAGCCGCTCGAGACGCGCCTGGCGGCGAGCGGCGTCGCGGCGCACACGTTCGAGCTCGGGATCTCGCTGCAGCTGCTGAACCCGCCCAAGCCCAAGATCACCGCGCGCATCTCGCCGCTCGGCAAGGTCGTGCGCGAGCCGTAGCGCCGCCGCATTGCGGCATTGCCACCCCAGCATGCTCTCATCTTCACCGCATCTCGCACGGTCGCGCGTATAATCAAAGCAGCGAGATCGCGGATTTCTGCTGCCGGATCTGCTTGGCACGCGAGACGAGATCGCCGGGCACCTGCCGGGCGACGCGCAGAGCAGCGCTTTCTGCTGCCTTTGCGTGAGAGCGCGACGTGGCCGATGCTCTGACTCTTGCTGCATATGGCGCCCCTGCCTTGCAGCGACCTTTCCCCTACACCTCCCACGCCATCGCGCGCCGCCGCCCACGCCCCCCACGGCCCCGGCAGCATCACGCACATCAGAGAAGGAGGCTGTGATGTACCTGATTGTGAGTGGCAGCGGACGGGTGGGCTGCGCCGTCGCACGCGCGCTGCTGGCCGACGGCAAGCAGGTTCGCATGCTGGCGCGCACCCCGGCGAAGCTGGAGGAGCTGCGCCGGCTCGGGGCCGAGGTGATGCGCGGCGACCTGCGCGACCCTGCGTCGCTGGCCAGGGCCTGCCACGCCGTCGAGAACGTGCTGGCCACCGCGCACGCGATCGACGGCAAGGGCGACAACAGCTCGCGGCAGGTGGACGACCTGGGCAACCACCACCTGATCGACGCGGCTCACGCCGAGGGCGTGAAGCAGTTCGTGTTCATCTCGGTGCTGGGCGCGCGCGCCGATCACCCGGTCGACTTCTTCCGCTACAAGTACGGCGCCGAGGACTACCTGCGGCGCAGCGCGATCAGCCACACGGTGCTGCGGCCGGCGGCGTTCATGGAGACCTGGGCGGCGATGATCGGGCAGCCGATCATCGACCAGGGCAAGACGACGATCTTCGGCCGCGGCAACAACCCGATCAACTTCGTGGCCGAGCAGGATGTCGTGCGGTTCGCGCTGATCGGCCTGGACCGGCCGGAGGCGATCAACCAGACGATCGAGATCGGCGGGCCGGAGAACCTGACGCTGAACCAGGTGGCCCAGATGTACGAGCAGATCCTGGGCGTCAGCGCCAAGCGGAGCCACATCCCGCTGGCGGTGCTGCGCGCGGCGTCGGCATTGCTACAGCCGTTCAACCCGGTCGCCAGCCGCATGATGAAGCTGAGCGTGCTCATGGACACGGTCGATCAGACCTTCGACCCGAGCGAGACGCTGAGGCGCTACCCGATGCGGCTCACGCACCTGGAGGATGTGGTGCGGAGCAGCGTGGCCGCGGCCGGACGCATGCGGCCCACCGGCGTGGGGGCGTAGGAGTCGAGCTTGCGCAACATCCACGTGGTTTGGACCAAGGACCAAGGACCAAGGATGAAAGGATATTGGTCGTTGGTCGTTCGTCCTTGGTCTCCATAACCAGAGAAGTGCGCAAGGTATTGCGCCTAGCTCGCCGGCAGCAGGCGCTGCACTTGGGCCAGCCGCTCCGCGAGCTGCGGGGGGGCGTCCGCGCGGATGGTGATGTGCCCGAGCTTGCGGCCCGCGCGCGGCGCCTTGCCGTAGAGGTGCAGGTGCGCGCCAGGCACCGCCAGCACGGCGGCCGGTTCCGGCAGCGCGCCGATCAGGTTGACCATCGCCGAGCAGCCGCGCGGCGCGGCCGAGCCAAGCGGCAGGCCCAGGATCGCCCGCAGGTGCTGCTCGAACTGGCTGGTCTCGGCGCCCTCGATCGTCCAGTGGCCGGAGTTGTGGACGCGCGGGGCCATCTCGTTGACCATGAGACTTGGGGCTTGGGGCTTGGGGCTTGGAGGCTGATCTGCAAGTCCCCCGTCCCAAGTCCCAAGGCCCCCGATCTGGAATAGCTCGATCGCCAGCACGCCGACGTAGCCGAGCGCGTCCAGCGCCAGGGTCACGATCCGCTCGGCCGCGGCCTGCAGCGCGGGCGTGAGACCGGGCGCGGGCGCCAGCGAGAGCCGCAGCATGCCGTCGCGGTGGTGGTTCTCGATCAGCGGGTAGCAGGCGGTCCGGCCGTCGCGCCCGCGCGCCGCCAGGATCGACAGCTCGCGCTCGAACGGGACGAAGCCCTCCAGGATCAGTGGCGCGCCGCCCAGCGCGGCCCAGGCCGGCTCGACGTCGGCGCGGGATCGCAGCACGAGCTGGCCCTTGCCGTCGTAGCCGAGCCGGCGGGTCTTCAGCACGGCCGGCAGCCCGATCCGCGCCAGCGCCGCCGCGAGATCGTCGCGGCTGTCGACCTGCGCGAACGGCGGCGTGCCGACGCCCAGATCCCGGAAGAAGCGCTTCTCTGCCAGCCGATCCTGGGCGAGCTCGAGCGCCAGCGGCGGCGGGTAGACCGGGGCGCGGCGCTCGAGCTGGCGCGCCGCCGCGACCGGCACGTTCTCGAACTCGTAGGTGATCGCGTGCAGCCCCTCGGCGAAGCGCGCCAGCGCCGCCGCGTCGTCGTAGCCGGCGGCAACCTGCTCGGCCATGTGGCCGGCCGGCGCGTCGGGCGCGGGGTCGAGCAGGCGGAAGCGCAGCCCGAGCGGGTAGCCGGCCAGCGCCAGCATGCGGCCGAGCTGGCCCGCGCCGAGGATGCCAACCAAGGTCATTGGGATCTCTTC
Organism: Candidatus Ribeiella danica; assembly: GCA_016717335.1. Taxonomy (GTDB): domain Bacteria; phylum Chloroflexota; class Chloroflexia; order Chloroflexales; family Roseiflexaceae; genus Ribeiella; species Ribeiella danica. The sequence continues at coordinate 960,681 of JADKFS010000001.1, read as the reverse complement.
TCTATGACAAGGTGACGAGGTGACAAAGTGACAAAGTGACACGGTGACACAGTGAACGCTGCCTCTAATCTCCGACCCCTAATCCCTGGCTCCCAACCTCTACTACCGGCGGGAGCCTGCCGTCTTCCTGAACTCGCCCCGCGCCAGGTCACCAAGTCACCCGGTCAGGTCCGCGGATCGGGGTGGTCCAGCACCGACTGGGTCTGCGCGGCGCGGAAGCGGTGCAGCGCCTCGCGGAAGTGCGAGTGCTTGTTCGCCAGGATCGCGGTCGCCAGCAGCGCGGCGTTAATCGCGCCGGCCCGCCCGATCGCCAGCGCGCCGACCGGCACGCCCGCCGGCATCTGCACGATCGACAGCAGCGAGTCGAGGCCCTTGAGCGCCTTCGACTCGACCGGCACGCCAAGCACCGGCAGCGTGGTCTTGGCCGCGGCCATGCCCGGCAGGTGGGCCGCGCCGCCCGCCCCCGCGATGATGACCTCCAGGCCGCGCGCCTCGGCCGAGCCGGCGTACTCGAACAGCAGATCCGGCGTGCGGTGCGCCGAGACCACGCGCACCTCGAACGGCACGCCCAGGCCCTCGAGCGTCTGCGCGGCGTGGGCCATCGTCTCCCAGTCCGACTTCGAGCCCATGATGATGCCAATCAGCGGCTGCATATTCACCACTTTGAAGGATGAAGGATGAAGGATGAAGGATGAAGGATGAAGGATGAAGGGAAGGATGAAAATGTCACCTTGTCACCTTGTCATCTTGTCACCTTGTCACCCCAATGGTCAGTCATGCCCGCCACCGTCTCGTAGAGCTGGCGGATCTGCTCCAGGCCGGCGTCGGTGACCTCGCGCATGTTGCGGTAGATCTGCTTGTCGAGCATGCGGCTCTTGTCGCCGCCCGGCCAGATCCGCCACGAGTCGTTGTCGATCATGTCGGCCACCACGAGCGACGAAAGCTCAGCGCCGGCCCCCGCCTTGGTCGTTGGTCGTTGGTCGTTGGTCTCGTCTGGCCGCCCGAACTCGATCTTCAGGTCGACCAGCGCCACGTCCTGGGCCACCCAGGCGCGCTCGATCGTCTCGAACACGCGCCGGCCGACCTCGGTCATGCGCGCGACCTCGTCGGCCGTGGCGATGCCCTGCGCGGCGATCTCGTCCGGCGCGATCTGCGGGTCGTGGCGGGCGTCGTCTTTCAGGAAGAACTCGACCAGCGGCGGGTCGAAGCGCTGGCCCTCGGCGACCTCGGGGTGGCGCTTGATGTACGAGCCGGTGGCGAGCCGGCGCATCACCACTTCGAGCGGGATCATCCGGCAGCGCCGGACCAGCATCGTGGTCGGCTCGGGCGCGGCGACGAAGTGCGTGGCGATGCCGGCGCGGTTGAGCAGCGCGAAGGCGTTGGCGGCGGTCCGCCCGCTCAGCGCGCCCTTGCCGGGAATGACGTTGCGGCGCGCCCCGTCGCCGGCGCTGATGCTGTCCTTGTGCACGATCACCGCCAGCGCCGGGTCCGCGGGGTGGGCATAGACGATCTTGGTCTTGCCTTCGGCCAGTTGTGGTCCCAGCTTCATGATTACTCCGCCGTAACCACCAAGGCACTAAGACACCAAGAACATACAGAACTTGGTGCCTTGGTGTCTTGGTGGTTAGATAAGCCGCACTTCCTCACCGGCGACCACCTCGCCGACCAGCCGGGCCTCGGGCAGCACGCGCAGCGCCGCGCCCGCCGCGCTGGGCGGCACGACGACGAGCATGCCCAGGCCCATGTTGAGCGCGTGGAAGGCCTCGCGCTCCTCTAGGCCGCCCAGTCTCGCCAGCAGCTCGAAGATCGGCGGGATGTCCCACGACTCGCGCCGGATCAGCGCGCCGACGCCATCAGGCAGCACGCGCGGCAGGTTGTCGTAGAGCCCGCCGCCGGTGATGTGCGCGAGCGCGTGGATCGGCACGCCGGCCGCCCACAGCGCCGCGACGTCGGGCAGGTACGAGCGGTGGACCGCCAGCAGCGCCTCGCCGATCGACTGGCCACCAAGCTCGGCCGGACGCTCGGCGTACCTGCCGGCAAACACGCGCCGCGCCAGCGAGTAGCCGTTGGTGTGCAGGCCGCTCGACGGCAGCGCCAGGATCGCGTCGCCGGCCGCCACCTCGCGCGGCAGCATACGGTCGCGCTCGACCGCGCCGACGATCGTGCCGGCCAGGTCGAACGCGCCGGCGTGATACACGTCGGGCATCTCGGCCGTCTCGCCGCCGAGCAGCGCGCAGCCGGCCGCGCGGCAGGCGGCCGCCACGCCGCCGACGACCTCGGCCACCTGGCGCGGGTTGAGCTGCGCCATCGCGACGTAGTCCATAAAGAACAGCGGGCGCGCGCCCTGCGCCAGAATGTCGTTGACGCAGTGGTTGACCAGGTCCTGCCCGACCGTGTCGTAGCGGCCGAGCGTGGCGGCCACCAGCGTCTTGGTGCCGACGCCGTCGGTCGAGGCCACCAGCACCGGGGCCTGCGCGCCCGGCCCGAGCGCGACCGCCAGATCGAAGCACCCGCCGAACGCGCCCATGCTGGCAAGAACGGCCGCGGAGTGCGTCGAGCGGACGGCGTCGGCCATGAGCCGGGTGGCGCGCGTGCCCGCGGCGATGTCTACGCCCGAGTCGCGGTAGCTGGTCACGGCTGCTGGGGGCGTCTGCGTCATCAGGAGCTCCTTCACCCGCGGCGACGAGTGCGGTATATGGCGCGCTAGTAGGCTAAGGCGACGTCCCAGTATACCACGGATGCTCTGAGATGCCTGATTTCGGTAAGACTCCCGTAACAACTCTACAACGCTGCGCTGCTATGCTCAGACAAGGTTTCGCTTGGCAGCGATCGGCTTTACAGTTGGGAGGCGTGGAGCGGCCGAAGGCCGCTCCACGCCTCCCCAGACCCCCACTCGACAAAAGGAGGGAGATATGCAGAGTCGCCTAATGCTCGCGGCGGTGGCCGTGCCGCTGGTGCTGGTGCTGGTGATCGTTTTGATGCTGACGCGGCCCCGCTCCGCGGCGCCGGACGCCACGCCAGCGGCTGGCCCGGCGATCGCCGCGCCGACGAGCGGCGCGCCTGATACGGCAATGAGCCCACCCCAGCTGTCTATGGCCGGCGCGACCCCGACGGCCAGCGCGCAGCCAAGCCCTGCGCCCACGCCGCTGCCCGCAGGCCCGCCCGCGCCCGGCTTCGACGGCGGCGGCGCGTGGCTCAACTCGCCGCCGCTCGCGCTGGCCGAGCTGACTGGACAGGGCAAGGTCATCCTGGTCAATTTTTGGACCTACGGCTGCTTCAATTGCCAGAACACGCTGCCGTACGTCAAGCAGTGGTGGGAGAAGTACAAAGACCAGGGGCTGGTGATCGTCGGGGTGCACACGCCGGAGTTCTCGTCGGAGCACGAGCTTGCGAACGTGCAGGCGGCGGTGGAGCGCGAGGGGATCGGCTGGCCGGTGGTGCAGGACAACGACTACACGATCTGGCGGGCGTACGGCAACAACTACTGGCCGCGCTTCTACCTGGTCGACCACCGCGGGCAGATCGTCTACGACCACATCGGCGAGGGCGCCTACGAGGAGACTGACCGGCGCATCGCCGCGGCGCTGGCGGCGGCGAATGGTCAGTAGTTTCCTGGACGAATGACAAAAGACCAAGGACCAAGGTGCGGCTCGTCGTCCGTCTCCTTGGTCCTTGGTCGTTCGTCGTTGGTCGCTCGGATTACCGCTTTCGCAGCAGCAGCAGCCCCGCGCCGACCAGCAGCAGTGGGAAGACGAACTGGTCGATGTTGAGCAGGTTGGCCAGCGCCAGCACGCCGATCGCCATCAGGATGAAGCCGATGGCGCGGCCACGCCGGCGCGGCCGTACAGGCGCCGGCGCGTAGCCGGCAGGCTGCTGGTACTGGCTGGCGGTCTCGGCCGGCGACGCGACCAGGCTCGCCTGGGTCGGGTCGACCTGCAGCTTGACCGTCCGGCCGGTGGTCGGGTCGGGCTGCTGGATCGGCTGGCCGGTCAGCGGGTCGAACTTGTAGGCCTCGGGCGGCGGCGGCGCGTCGGCGTAGGTCGTCGGCGCGGCCGAGCGGCTCTGCGAGCCCTGAGCCTGGCCCTGCCGGAGCACCTCGCGCATCTCGCGGCTGAATTGCTGCCCGACCTGGGTGGCCTCCTCGCCCAGCACGTGCGCCCGCCGCTTCCACTCCTCGGGGTCCTGCGGGAACAGCTCGGCGCCCTGCCCGGTCGAGCCGGCCTGCGGCATCACCAGCCAGAGGATGGGGTAGACCAGCAGGCCGATCCCGCTAGTCAGCGTCACCAGCACAAAGATCAGCCGCACGATCACCGGGTCGATCGCGAAGTACTCCGCCAGGCCACCACAGACGCCTGCGACGACGATTTCAGAGCGGCTGCGCATCAGTCGTGGCTGCATCACAAACCTTCCTTTCGGCCACTCGTGGAGCAGCCAGGGTATCTATCGGTTTCTGGTCGATAAGACGGTGATTGTTTAACAATTGTTGCGGCGCGGCCGACGTTCAAACGTTCGAACGTTCCAACGTTTGAACGTTGGCTGGCTCGGGGTCGATCTGCACGCGCACGACGTCGGGCACAGCGCGGCGGATCTCGCGCTCCAGGTGCGCCATCGCGGTGTGGACCTCGCTGAGCGGAGTGTCGAAGGGAAAGGCGCAGCGCAGCGTGATGATCTTGCCGGCGTCGGTCAGCAGCGTCTCGACCTGCGCCATGGCCGAGGCGCCTGACAACTGCCCGATGACCCGCTGGATCTCGTTGTTCAGCGGCGGGTAGCGCACCGCCGGCTGCACCTGGTCGCGCCGCGGCTCGAGGTGCACCGCGACGACGGTCCGGTCGCCCAGCTCCGCGCGAATGGCCTGCTCAAGCTGCTCCGACGAGGTGTGCGCCTGGCCGAGCGTCAGGTTGGTCGGCAGCTCCAGGTCCATCTCGACCCGCACCGAGTCGGCCAGCTGGTAGATCTCAAGGTTGTGGACGTGCAGCCCGATCCGGTGCGCCGCCGCGTAGACGGCCGTGGCGTATGGCTCGGTCGCGGTGCGCGCCGGCACGACGTGGACCAGCACGTGGGCGCCGTCCAGCTCCTGGCGGACGACCGCCTCGACCGCCTCGGTCAGCTTGTGGGCCTCCTCGAGCGACCCGCCGCGCGGCGTGCCCAGCATGACCTCGACGTAGGGCTGCTGGCCGACGAAGCGGGTGCGCATGTGCACGCTCTCGGGGATGACGCTGGGCAGCGATGTCACCTGCCGCACCAGCCGCCGGCTGAGGTCGGCCGGCACGTCGTCCATCAGCGAGCGAATCGCGCGCATGCTCATGCCCCAGGCGACCCACAGCGCGATCAGCGCGACGACCGCCGCGGCCAGCGCGTCGACGCGCATCAGCAGCCACTCGGGCAGCAGCCCCAGCGGGCCGGCGCCGGCGATGATCGCCAGGCTGGCCAGCACCACCGCGGTGGAGAGCATATCGTTCGAGAAGTGCGCGGCGTCGGCCGCCAGCGCCTGGCTCTTGAACTCAGCCGCCGCGGCCGCGAGCGCGCGCGAGCGCCGCCAGTCGACCACCAGCGAGACGAGCATCACGGCGAAGGCCCAGACGCTTGTCTCTGGCAGCTCGGCGTGCACGAAGATCCGCAGGAACGACTCGCGCAGCACCAGCGCCGCCGTCACGACCAGCAGCACCGCCTCGGCCAGCGCGCCCAGGTGCTCGGCGCGGGCGTGGCCGTAGGGGTGGTTCTCGTCGGGCGGCAGATCGGCGATCTGCACGACCAGCAGCGTGATGCCGGCCGCCAGCAGATCGAGCGCCGAGTGGGCCGCCTCGGCCAGAATGGCCAGGCTGCCGGTGCTGAAGCCGACGGCCAGCTTGAGGACGGTCAGCAGGATGCCTGACCCGACCGAGGCCAGCGCGGCGCCGCGTTTCGTGATGGTTGATTTCATCTGCAATCAGAAGGTGATTCGCCGACGATAGAGCGCCACGCTCTGGAGCAGGCCGATCGCGGCCAGCGCCGCCATGGTGAAGCTGCCGCCGTAGGAGATGAACGGGAGCGGGATGCCCGTGATCGGCATGATGCTCATATTCATGCCGGCGTTGACCAGCAGGTGGCACATGAACATCGCCGCGACCCCGACCGCGATCAGCTTGCCGAAGGTGTCGCGCGCCACGCTGGCGACGGCGAGCGCCTGCCAGATCAGCAGCCCCTCGAACAGCAGCAGGATGGTCGATCCGACGAAGCCTAGCTCCTCGCCCGCGCTGGCGAAGATGAAATCGGAGTACTGGACCGGGATGTAGCTGCCCTGCGTGAGCGGCCCGTGGGTCCAGCCGCGCCCGGTGAGCCCGCCCGAGCCGATCGCGTTCAGGGCTTGCATGATGTTCCAGGCCCCATACTGCAGCTTCGGGTCGTACTTGAGCGGGTCGAGGAAGATCAGGATGCGCGTCTTCTGGTAGTCGGCGAGCACGTGTGTCCAGCCGTAGTAGGCGACCGGCAGTGTGGCGACGAGCAGGGTGGCGATCTGCCACCAGCGCAGCCCGGCGGTCCAGGCGATCATGAACCATGCCAGCGAGAAGACCAGCGCGGTGCCGAAATCGGGCTCGATGAAGACCAGGCCGATCGGGATGCCGGCCAGCAGCAGCGCGCCGATCTGGACCTTCCAGGCGCCGCCATCCTTCTCGAAGCGCGCGAAGTAGGCCGCCAGCACGACGACGATCAGCAGCTTGGCCGGCTCGGACGGCTGGAAGGTGCGCAGGCCCAGGTCGAGCCAGCTCTGCGCGCCGCCGCGGATGTGCCCCAGCGCCAGCACGAGCGCCAGCAGCGCCACCGTCCCCAGGTAGAGCGGGCGCGTCCATGCCTGCAGGGCGTGGTAGTCCAGCGCGGTCAGCAGCATCATCGCCACCACGCCGACGATCAGGTTGACCAGGTGGCGCGCGAAGTAGCCGTGCGTGGCCGGGTCTCTGAGCGTGGCGCTGTAGACGAGCGCAAGGCTGAAGCCGACCAGCACGGTCACGCAGCCGAGCAAAAACCAGTTGTAGTCGCGCCAGGAACGGCTCACGTCTTCACCTCGTCGAAAGGGCCACGCGTCGCGCGCCGGATGGCGTGATTATACCATCTTCTGCGCACGCTTCCTGCTGCGTAGGCTCTGCGCGGTGGGGCGAAGCGTGCCCAGCCGCCGTTAGCGGCCGCGTCAGGAGGTTACAGTGGAATACACGATCAAGCGGATTGGACTGCGCTCGGCGCTGCGGGTTGGTCTGGCGCTGGGCTGGCTGGTGGCGCTGTTTCCGTCGCTGGCCCTGGCCGGGCTGGCGGTCGCGGCGCTGCGGCGCGTCAGCGCGGCGCTTGGGCAGATCGCCCCCTACGATCTGAGCCTGCTGGGCCAGAACATCGCGCGCTTCGACCTGCTGCAGATGTTTGGGCTGTCCAGCTTCGCGCAGGCGGTCGGGCGGTTGTCCGGCTCGCCATGGCCGACCTTTGTCGGGCTGGCGGCCATCCTCACGCTGGCCGGCGCGGCGATCTTTGTCGTCGTGGCGCTGGTGTTCAGCCTGTGCTACAACCTGCTGGCGGCGACGTTGGGCGGGCTGAAGCTGGAGCTGCGCGAGGTGGCCAAATAGGTGATGGTATAATGCGCCGTCTTGCGCTGCCCTCGGCTCTGGCGGCTCTGGCACAGACCTTGCTCGCCAACGTGAAACGTTCGACCCTTGGGCGCCATTCGAGTCGAAGTAAGGAGCATATTATGGTAAAGGCACAGCGCGGCGATACGGTGAAGGTCCACTATACCGGCAGGCTGCCGAACGAGACGGTCTTCGACAGCTCGCGCAGCCGCGAGCCGCTGGAGTTTACGATCGGCGCGGGCGAGGTCATCCCTGGCTTCGAGCTGGCGGTGGTGGGCATGCAGCCGGGCGAGTCCAAGATGACGACGATCACAGCGAACGAGGCGTACGGCTCATATGACGAGGACATGATTCTGGAGGTGGACCGCGCGCAGCTGCCGCCCGACACCTCGCCCGAGGTAGGCCAGCAGTATCAGGTCTCCCAGCAGGACGGCGGCTTCATGGTCGTTACGGTCACCGAGGTCTCGGATGCGAGCGTCACGCTCGACGCGAACCATCCGCTGGCCGGCCAGGATCTGACGTTCGACATCGAGCTGATGGAGATCATGTAGGCTGCGCTTGGGCCGATTGCCCTCACCCCCCTACCCCCCGCTCCCATTGGGAGCGGGGGGATTCGTTGTGGTGCGGCGGCGGCGCTCATTCCCAGGCGCGGCGGTAGTAGCGCGCCCGCACCCGATCGACGACCAGCTCGCCGGCGGCCGACCAGCCCCACCCGGGCTGCAGCTGCGGGCGCTTGTGCGGCGTCAGGATGAGCAGCGACTCCGCGAGCAGGCTGAGCTGCAGGGCCAGCGCCGGCAGCCGCGACGGCTCGGCCAGGTGTAGCGCGAAGCTGCAGACGATCGCGCTGTAGGAGCGGCCCGCCAGCGCCCCGGCCGCGATCTGCTCGAATGTGTGGCGCTCGGCGGCCAGCCCGGTGCGCTGCGCGTAGGCGTCGTAGGTGTAGGGGTCGATGCCCTCGATCGAGGAGCAGCCAAGCTCCCGGAGCGCCAGCGTGGCCTCGCCGCTGCCGCAGGCCAGATCGAGCACCCGGTCGAGCGCGATCTCCCAGCGCGCGACGGCCAGCCGGATCGCGGCGCCGACGGCCGGCTCGTGCGGGTTGCGATACGTCGCGCCGAACTGGCGGTAGAAGCCGGCGACGCCGTGCCGCTCGTAGGCGCTGCGGAGCGCGGGGGGCTCGCCGAGGGGAGTGCGCCGCTTGTTCGCTCGTGGCATCCCGCTGTCTCGCTCGCCGCTACCGGTAGAAGGCCGGTAGGTACAGCGGCGGCATGCTCGCGGGCGCTGGCGTCGGGCTGGGCGTGGGGCTCGGCGACGGCTTGGGCGCGCTGACCGCCTGGGCGAACGACGACGTGTTGCCGTTGCTGTCGGTGTGCGTCGCGGTGATATGCGGGTCGCGCAGGGTATCGGGTTCCAGCGCGAGGCTGAACGCGCCGTTGCTGCCTGCTATCGTCGCCCCCGCGAAGTGCCGCCCCTCGTCGTACGAGTCAGTGAAGATCTCGACCCGGCAGAGCGCGCAGGCCACCCCCCCGACGCTCATCTGCGTGACGCTGCTGATCTGCGGGGGCGGCATGCCGTTGTTGCCGCCCTGGAGCAGCCGGATGCCGGAGGTGCTGTTATCGCTGATGCTGTTGGCGAGGATGCTGTTGCCGCGGCCGCCGTAGACCGTCACGCCGGCCTCGTCGTTCGAAAGAATGCTGTTGTCGAGCAGCAGGGTATCGTCGGTTCCGGTGATCACCACGCCGCCGCGGATCGCGCACTCGGGCCACGGCCCGGACCCGCTGCCATTGCGCTCGATCTGATTATCGTGGATGGTGGTCGCCGGCCCGGCCACGCAGATGCCCGAGCGGCCGTTCAGCTCGATCGTGTTGCTCAGAATGGTCGTGCTGCTGCCGGTCAGCATGATGCCGGAGTGCTGGTTGGCGGCGATTGTGTTGAATGGCCCGATCGTGTTGAAGTTGCCGCCGATGCGGATGCCGTTGAACTGGTTGCCGAGCTGGGTCGTGCCGTCGGCGCCGAGCCCGATCAGGTTGCCGGCGACTTGGTTCGAGGGCGAGTCGATCCGCACGCCGCCCAGGCCGTTGTAGATGATGACATTGCGGGCGCCGGCGGTCGTGCCGCCGATCAGGTTGCCCTGCGCGCCCGCGCCGATCAGGACGCCCTGGCGATAGTTGCCGACCGGCACGACGCCGCTTGAGTCGGCGCCAATATAGTTGCCCTGGATGGTGTTGTTGGCGGTGCCGGCATCCGAGATATAGATGCCCTGGCCGAACGACGATGTGCTGATGCCGTTGCCGGCGACGATGTTCCGGAGCGCGGCGCTCGTCCCGCCGATCTGGTTGTCGTGCGCCCCGCGGACGACGAAGATGCCGCCGCTGGTGTTGCCCAGCCGCGCCCGGCCGTCGGCCGCCAGGCCGATCGTATTGCCGGCGACCGTCGTCGCGATCGCGCCGTCGAGGTAGACGCCGATATCGTTGCCCGAGATGACGTTGCCCTGGGACGCGCCGCCGATCGTGTTGTGGTGCGCGCCGCCGCTGATCAGCACGCCCGCAACCGGGTTCCCCATCGCCGCGCGGCCGCGCTTGTCGGTGCCGATCCAGTTGCCGGCGACGGTGTTGTGGGAGGTGGTGGCGTTTTGAATCAGGACGCCCGAGTGGGCGTTGCCGGCGATCAGGTTGCGCGAGGCGGTGTCGCTGCCGCCGATCAGGTTATCGTGCGCGCCGTCGCGCAGCTCGACCCCGAAGTAGCTCGGCTGCGACGCGGGTCCGCCCAGCGCGTTCGGGCCGAGGTAGCAGCCGGCCACCCGGTTGTTGGCCGCGCCCGCGCCGCTGATCAGCACCGCGTCGTCGTAGAAGTTCACCAGCGTCAGCCCGCGGATGGTGTTGTGGCTGGACGTGATCGTAAAGCCGTTGCTCTGGCCGGCCGCCTCGTAGACGCCGTAGCCGTCCAGCACGATCTGGGGCGCGCTGGCGCTGCCCGGCTGGGTCGTCCCGTCGATCGTCAGGTTGCCGCGCGTCAGCGTGGGAAGCGCCTGTGCGCCCATCGTGATCGTCCAGGTGCCGCTCACCTGGTCATAGCCGGCGTCGCTGGCCGGGATGTTGAAGCCGATCGTCAGCCCGCCCGTCAGCGTGATCGCGTTGGATGCCAGCACGGCCTCGCGCAGCGAGATCGCGCCGTCGGCGCCGGGCCGGCTCTGCAGCGCGATGAAGCTGGCCGTGTCGCCGTCGGCCGCGTCCGAGGTCGTGGTGATCGTAATGGAGGTTTGCGGGGTCGCGGCTAGAGCACGCGCACGGTAGCGAGCTGCGCCTGGATTGATCTGCGCCGATGCAGGGGCCGACGATGGCCCAAAAAGAAGAAATAACACACACAGGAGCATCGCCGGTGGGCGAAAGCTCCAGCGCGTACGACTCTGGCCGGGCATGAAGGTCTCCTTGCGGAGCACGCCGTGACGTGTGTCGCGAAGGCTGGGGGAGGTGTGCTGCGACGGGGAATAATTGCGCGAATAAAAAAAAGACCAACGCCGTTGAATATCAACGGCGTGGTTGATACATATCTCCCCCAAATCAGTTGCCTCAATACATTATACTGCCCACGAATGTGATCTTCAAGTTAAGAAATGGTTTATAGGGAATGATCTGCGGTTTGGCGGTTTCGGCGAAGCCGAAACCGCCAAACCGCACGACACATCCCCCTCTCCCGCAGGCGGGCGAGGGGGGCAGGGGGGCGAGGGCAAGGAGCGCCGGAAACAGTCGCTGCAACAGCCCCGCGGCTTACAGTTGCGCTGTGCGCCCGCGCAAGTGACTGATGGTATAATGGTCGCCAGCATACGCGAAAGCGACACTATTGCCGGTAGAGAACCATATAAGGAGTGACCATGACCGCGACAGGCTACACGGCGCCGGCGGGGGAGCCGATTACGATTCAGGGGGGCATGCTGAGCGTGCCCGATCGGCCGATTCTTCCGTTTGTCGAGGGAGACGGCACTGGCCCAGATATCTGGCGGGCCAGCGTGCGCGTGTTCGATGCGGCAGTGGAGCGCGCCTACGGCGGCACGCGCAAGCTGATGTGGATGGAAGTCCTGGCCGGCGAGAAAGCCTTTAAAGAGACCGGCAGCTGGCTGCCCGACATGACCGTCGCGGCATTTCAGCAGTACCTGGTCGGCATCAAGGGCCCGCTCACCACGCCGGTCGGCAAGGGCATCCGCTCGCTCAACGTGGCGCTGCGCCAGATGCTCGACCTGTACGTGTGCCTGCGGCCGGTGCGCTACTTCACCGGCGTGCCCTCGCCGGTTAAGCGCCCCGAGCGCGTCGACATGGTGATCTTTCGCGAGAACACCGAGGATATCTACGCCGGCATCGAGTATGCGGCCGGCACGCCCGAGGCGCAGAAGGTGCTCGATTTCCTGAGCCAGGCCTTCCCGAAAGACTTCGCGAAGGTTCGCTTCGGCACGAGCGCGCGCACCGGCGACTGGATGGATCTGATCGGGCAGGAGGCCGCTGCCGAGGTGGAGGTCGGCATTGGCTTCAAGCCGATCAGCAAGCTCGGCTCGCAGCGCCTGATCGCCGCCGCGCTTACCTACGCGATCGAGCACGGGCGCAGGAGCGTGACGCTGGTGCACAAGGGCAATATCATGAAGTACACCGAGGGCGCGTTCCGCGACTGGGGCTACGAGCTGGCCGAGGGCGCGTTCGGCGAGCACTGCTACACCTGGGCGCAGTGGGAGCGCACCAAGGCGGCGCGCGGCGAGGCGGCCGCCAACGACGAGCAGAGCGAGGCGATCGCCGAGGGCAAGGTGCTGGTCAAGGACGCGATCGCCGACATCACGCTCCAGCAGGTGCTGACCCGCCCGGACGACTTCGACGTGATCGCCACGCTCAACCTCAACGGCGACTACCTGAGCGACGCGCTGGCCGCGCAGGTTGGCGGCATCGGCATCGCGCCGGGTGCGAACATCAACTATGTGACCGGCCACGCGATCTTCGAGGCGACCCACGGCACCGCGCCCAAGTACGCCAACCTCGACAAGGTCAATCCTGGCAGCGTGATCCTCAGCGGCGATATGATGCTGCGCTACCTGGGCTGGAGCGAGGCCGCCGACCTGATCATCAGCAGCCTGGAGAAGACCATCGGCACCAAAGTCGTGACCTACGACTTCGCCCGCCAGATGACCGGCGCGACCGAGGTCAGCTGCTCTGGCTTCGCCGACGCGATGATCTCCAACATGGAGTAGTTGGTCGTCAGATGCCAGTAGTCGGTACCAACGGTTTCATCGCAGATCTTTGGTACTGACTACTGACTACTGACTACTGACTACTAGAGGTGATCCTCCTCCATCGGCGGCGGCGGCGGGCCCCAGCCGCGCTCCTCGACGACCTGGAAGATGTCGGTGTCGCTGACGATGCCGACCGGCTGGCCCTGCTCGGCGATGATCGCGCGCCGGATGTTCCGGGTGATCATCAGCTCGCCGCAGTCGCGCAGGCTCATCTCGGCCGTCACGTAGATCAGCGGCCGCGAGGCGATCTCGCCGACCGGCACATCCTCGGGCGCGAGGTTGGGCGTGACGATCCGCTTGAGCACGTCGCGCATGGTCATGATGCCCCACTCGCCGCCCTGGTTCGGCTCGACCAGGATGCTCGTGATGCCGTGCCCGTGCATCAGGTGCATCGCCTCCATAACGGTGGCGGTCGGCGGCACCGAGATGATCTTGCGGGTCATGATCTCGCCGACGCTGAAGGGGCGCTGGCGGTCAATCGTCGGCGAGGGCTTGGACATGCGCTGGCGCAGCGGCTCGCGGTAGCGGTCCAGGCTGAACATCGCCACGCTGACCGACCGGCGCTGCTGGCGGGCGGCCGCCAGCTCCATGCTGCCCTCAAGGAACGTTACCAGGACATAGGAATCGCCGCTCACCGGCGCGTCGTCGAGTAGCTCAATCGTCTTCCCGTTGAATCGCCCAGGAATCGTCTGCATCCTCATGCTCCTTACAATCGCGCTGCTCCGTCTTGCCCGCGCGAGCGTTCAAGAGTGCGCCAGGTCTGTGCGGTAGGCCGGTGAAAGGGCAGCCTATCACGGCGAGGTTACAACTCAGTTCAGCTCGCTCGGGCGCCCTCAGCCGAGCAGCTCGATGCCAGGCTGGACCGACCGGTTGATCAGGAACGTCGCGGCGCGCTCGAAGTAGTCGCGCAGCGCGCCGCGCGCCGGCTCGGCAAAGCCGGCCTCGTCGATCGCCGCGAGCATGTGGGCGGCCCAGGCGTCGCGCTCGGCCTGCCCGATCGGGAACGGCGCGTGGCGCGCGCGCAGCCGCGGGTGGCCGCGCTGCTCGTTGTAGCGCGCCGGCCCGCCGAAGTACTGCGTGATGAATAGGAACTGCCGCTCTTTGCCCGGCTCCAGGTCGTCGGGGAACAGCGGGCGCAGCAGCGGGTCGCGCTCGACGCGCGCGTAGAAGCCGTCGACCAGGCGGCGGAAGGGCGCGTCGCCGCCGGCGAGCGCGTAGATGGTCGGTTGATCTGTCATGCGCCCATTATACAAGACAAGGAGACAAGGAGACAAGGAGACCAGGTGACCAGGTGACCAGGTGACCAGGAGACCAGGTGACCAGGTGACCAGATGACACGATGACACGATGACACGATGACACGATGACACGATGACACGATGACACGATGACACGATGACACGATGACACGATGACACGATGACACGATGACACGGAGACAAGGTGACACGATGACACGATGACAAGATGACAAGATGACAAGATGACATTTCGTCGCGTTGCTGTATCGCGACTCGCCCCATCACCGGTTCTACAGCCGTGAGCAAACTATTGAGCCACTACGCAAGAACGAGAAGCCTTTGTGATGCTATCCGTCTTACTGCCGACTGGCGCCTGCCGACTGCCCACTGCTATAGGCCCGGCCGCTGGATGGTCACGTCGCCGCTGCTGTAGAGCGCGTAGACCAGGCCCATGATGTTATTCTTGCGCTCCAGGTACTCGATCCGCATGGCGCGCAGCAGCTCGCCGAGCGAAACACCCCCGGCGATGAATCGCTTCAGGAACTCCTTGGCGAACTCGGCTGCGAACATCGCAGGCGTCTCGACCTCGGTGCCGATCATGCCGCGCGCGCCGCGCCCGATCAGGAACGGCATCAGGCCGTCGTACAGGTACGGGCTCAGCTCGGCGCTCTCGCAGGCGTTCAAGAACACCAGCGGCGCCCTGCTCAGCGGCGGCAGGGACGATCGCACCTTGATCTTCAGGTCGAACAGCGCGATCTTGTCGTCGGTCAGCGCGAGCCGCGAGGCGTCCACGCCGCCCTCCTCGTCCGGGAACTTGCTCACGGCGTGGCAGTAGAAGTAGATCAGCGGCGGTCCGTCGGGGCCGCGCAGCAGCGTGACCAGGTCCTGCACGTTCGGGCAGAGCTGGACGCTGACGCCGGGCAGATTCTTGAAGAACTCGCGCTGGTCTTGCAGCAGCGGCCGCCCGAACTGCGCGTCGATCGTGTCGTTGCTCACGAAGGCCATGTCGACTGTGTCGCCGACCTCGATCGCCGGGCTGAAGTTGACCAGGGTGCTGACGCTGAACTCGGGCAGGTACTCGATGATGTGCTTGAAGCCCCAGAACTGCGTGGCGTCGGGGTTGTCCACGTCGTCGCCGGTGTAGAGGAACGACCACGGGAAGAAGAAGCGCTCGGCGAAGATCTGGACGCGCAGCGGGCGCTTGCGCGAGAGGTCGCGCAGCAGGTCGCCCATCGCGTGCGCGTCGATGCCGTTGTTGCCGTAGAACAGCTCCTCGTACAGAAACTGCCCGATCACCGCCATCTTCTTGAGCGACGCGGCGTGGATCTCGGGCGGGATGGTGGTGTTCTGGTCCTGGTAGATGAAGTTCCCGCCGGCGTCCTGCAGGTGCACGATCTCCTGCAGAGTCTGGCGGGCGCGCTTGATCCAGCCGGCCACCTCGGCGGTGCTGATGTTGAGGAAGGCCTTCGAGACGCCGCCGCCCTGGGCGATCACCTGGTAGCCGGGCTCGCGCTGGATGATCATCACGTCGACAATCTGGTCGCGCGCGTGAGACGGCCTGGCGACCGCGCTGCCGAGGGTCAGCCCGCTGGCGGCGCTCACGATCGCGAGCCGGTCGTCCGCCACCTCGCCGCCGACCTGCGCCGTGACCTGGACGCGCTGGAACATCGTGCCGTTGATGTAGAAGATCGCGTTGAGCTTGGCGGCGCCATCCTGGCTGGCCTCGATCGTGAAGGTGATGATATTCTTAGAGGCGGCGTTGATCGCCTTCGGAACCACGATCTCGAGCGAGTCGACGCCGTAGAGCGTGAAGTCGCCCGGCTCGAGCACGACCAAGATCGTCGCCAGGTCGCCCGGCGTCTGGGCGATCGCGTCGCCGAGCGTGCGGCCCACGCCGCCGATCGCCACGATCGCGTCCTTGCGCGGCTGATCGACGTTGAACTTCAGCTCGTACGGGACGCGCGCGGCCAGCGGCCGCTTCGGGTCGACGCCGTCGATCCAGCCGTTGATCACGCGCGTGTCGGCCTGCGGCGGGGGCGGCGCAGAATCCGGCGGCGCGCTCGCGGCGGCCTCCGGCTGCGCGGGCGGCTCTGCCGCAGACGGCGCGCCCGCGCCGGGCCTCGGCTCGGGCGCCTGCGGCGCGGCTCGCCGGGTGGGGGGCCGCGGGCTGAGCGGGGTCTTAGGGATCATAAGCGGGTCGGGGCCGAGATCGCGCGCCTCGAGCAGCTCGCGGGTCAGCAGCCCGATCGGCCGGCCGCCGGAGAGCACCACCAGCCGCTTGCCGGGCTGCGCGTCGCGCAGCTCACGCGCGGCGCTCTTGCCCATGCTGCTCTGCTCGACCGCCGCGACAGGCGCGGGCAGCCCGGCCAGCGCCCCGATCGCGATCGCGCTGATGTCCTGCCGCATCGCAGCGGCGATCTGCTCGATCTCGACCCAGCGCACCGCCAGGTAGCGCCGATCGTCTGCCGGCAGCACCAGGTAGGTGTAGGCGCGCCTCGCGCGATCTGACGGCAGCCGCGACAGCACCTCGCCGACCGCCTCGCTCGGCAATGCCCAGATCCAGCGCCTGTCGATCTCTTCATCTGGGATTGGCATAGGCAATCCTTCTCTTGCTGTGATGCCCGCCCTCACCCCCCTGCCCCCCCTCTCCCAGTGGGAGAGGGGGGATTTTTGTTGGTGCTGTGGTGCGCTGCAGAGCAGCGCACCACAGCACCACAGAACACACCCCTTCCCCTCCCAGGGGCGGGGGCAGAGGGCGGGGTGATCGAGCGCGTCACAGTGCCACGAATGAAAACCCCTTCCAACTGTCAAGCAGATCGCTGTCAGGTGGAAACGCGTCTGAGCGGCGCTTCATCCTTCATCCTTCATCCTTGACACAAACTGTGCCCACGGGAAGCCGGGCGGGTCGTCGGCGTGGCGCGGGTCGAGGTCGCCCCAGCGCTGCAGCGCGTCGGCCGGCAGTCCGTAGCGGTCGCGCAGGGTGCCCGCCAGCCAGGCCAACGCGTCGAGCTGCTGGCTGGTGTAGCCGGCCGGCCCGCGCTCGGCCACGACGCCCAGGCTGATCCGGTTGATGTTCTGCTGCCGGCCGTTCCAGGTGGCCATGCCGGCGTGCCAGGCCGCGTCGTCGTCGTCGACGATCTGGTAGATCGCGCCGGACGCGGCGACGTAGTAGTGCGCGGCAGCGGGCGCGTCGATCGCCGTCATCGCCGCCAGCGCCCGGTCGGCCGGCGCCGGGTCGCCGTGCAGCACGATCAGCGCGATCTTCGAGCCGTAGCGCGGGCCGTAGGCCGTCGCCGCGGCGCGGGCCGGGCTGTACTGCAGGATATGGAACGGCGCGGGATCAGGCTCCAGCCGGGCGCCGGGCGCGAGCAGCCCGCCGGCTGGGGCGCCGCGCGTCGCGGGGATCGCCGAGCTTGGCGCGGCGATCTGGCTGAGCCGGCGCACGTCGCTCCAGCTCGGCACGACATTGTAGAGCGTATCGGTGGCGTAGACTTGGATGGCATACTGGGTCGCGCCCGACGCGACGCGGTAGGAGTCCGAGAGCGGCGCGCCCAGGCCCCAGCCGCGCGCGAGCTGGTGGAAGGCCCAGTCGGGGTGGTAGGTCGCGCCGGAGCGGGCGTAGGTCTGGGTCAGCAGCGCGTCGCGCACCCGGACCGACGCCGGGGCGGTGGCGGTGGCCAGCTCGCTGAGCCCGTGGACGTCGCTCCAGTTCGGCACGCGGTTGAACAGCGTGTCCACGGCGAAGACCTGGTAGCTGTATTGGACGCCGTCTACTGTCAGCAGGGCGCTCTCGCCGATCGGCGGGCCGAGCTTGCTGGACAGCGCGTACTGGTGGAAGGCCCAGTCGGGGTGGAACGTCGCCCCGCCGGCGCGGTAGGTCGCATCGAGCAGAGCCAGGCCCAGGCCGCCGGGCGGGATGCTGCCGCGCAGCAGCTCCGACAGGCGCCGCACGTCGCCCCAGTTGGGCACCTGGTTGTAGAGCGTGTCGCGGGCGAACGGCTGGTAGGCGTAGGCCACCCCGTCGACCTGCATCTGAGCGCTCCGGCCGATCGGGAAGCCCAGCCCGCTCTGCACGGCGTACTGGTGGAAGGCCCAGTCGCTGTTGTAGCCCTCGCCGCGCCGGCGGTAGCTCTCGTCCATCAGCGTCTCAAGCAGCGCCTCGACCCCCGGCGTCGGCTGGCCGATCGGGCCGGGCGGCGGCGGCGGCGGCGGGGCCTGGTTCGCCAGCCATGCGTCGATCTCGCCGAAGACCCAGTCCTTGGTCACGGCCCAGCCGGGGCAGCTCTTCTGGTTGGTGTAGTCGCGGTGGAACGAGATCAGCTGGCGCGGCGCGATGCCGACGCGCCTGGACAGGCCGCCCATCACCGCCTTGGCGTTCTCCCAGACCGGGCCGGAGGGCCGCGCGCCGTCGTAGTCGCCGACGGTCTCCAGGCCGATCGAGTACCAGAACCTCCCGTTGGTCGTGCCCGAGTTGCCGGTGCCGGCGTGGATGCCGACATCCTTCAGCGGCGTAAACAGCCAGATCCCATCCGGCGCGGCGAAGACGTGTGGCGCCGCCGTCCAGCCCTTGCCGGCGTAGAAGCGCTGGATGCCGAGCATCGAGCGCTGGCCGGCCCACTGGGCGACGGTCGGCACGAAGGTGTGGTGCAGCACCAGGCGCGACGGCGCGATCGTCCCGAAGTCGTAGGCGGCGACGTAGCTGAGCCACTCGGGGATGGAGAGGCGCCGGCCGATCATCGGCGGCATGCCGGTGGCGGGATCATTGGTGGGCACGCGCGACCTCCTCTGACAGATACAGGCGAGCGTGGGCGAGCTATGGAGGGCAGGGCCGATCGTAGCATAGCGTGTAGGCGGAGTCAAGCTGTCAGTCGCGCCTGGCGCTTCTTCCGGGGCGCAGCGCCCCCGGTCACCTGGTCACCTGATCAGCTTTTCTCCGGGGTGCTGCGCCCGCGGCCCCCCGCCCGGGGGAACCCGCGCCGGTTCCCCGGCCCCCCTCCGGCAAATCATCTCGTCTCAGCTTCAGCGATGGTTGCACATGCCCAGCAACATTCCGAGCGAGCGGGATAGAACGGGCTAGGTCTGGAGGGTCAGGCGTGGCGCAGCGGGTTGTCTCCTGCCGTGGTTCCGCGTGTGGGAGCGGGGGCAGGGGGGTGAGGGCCGACGTTGCACGAGCCCTGGCGCTACGGGCAGCCTGCTTGCCCCGAATGGGGCCTATTGGTACAATGGCGCGCCAACGAGCGTCAATACCGGCGGGGCGGCGCGCCCCGCGCGCAAGATAGCAACCGAGAGGAGAGCACCCATGTCCTACGGCGTCAAGCTCGACCCGCGCCCGATCGTGCCCGGCCTGAGCGTGCGCGACCTGGTCGACCACCACCTGTACGCCTACAACGCGGCGCGGCTGCGCGAGGCCTGCCAGCTGTTCGCCCGCAAGATCGCCCAGCCCGACGTCACGATCGGCGTGACGCTCTCGGGCGCGCTGACGCCGACCGGCCTGGGCACCGCCGCGCTGGTGCCGCTGATCCGCGCCGGCCTGATCGACTGGATCGTCAGCACCGGCGCGAACCTCTACCACGACATGCACCGCACGCTCGGCTTCGAGCTGTGGGGCACCACGCCGTTCGTGGACGACCGCGACCTGCGCGAGCGCAAGCTGATCCGGATCTACGACATCCTGTTCGACCAGGACGTGCTGCTCGAGTCGGACGAGTTCCTGCGCCAGTGCATCCGCGGCCCCGAGTTCCAGCACAGCATGGGCACCGCCGAGCTGCACTACCTGCTGGGCCGCTACACCCAGGCGCGCGAGAAGGCCATGCAGCTCGAGTATGTCTCGGTGCTGACGGCGGCGCACGAGGCCGGCGTGCCGATGTACACCTCCAGCCCCGGCGACTCGACGATCGGCATGAACGTGGCGGCGCTGGCGCTGGCCGGCAACAAGCTGCGCTTCGATGTCGAGCAGGACGTCAACGAGAGCACCGCGATCGTCCACCGGGCCAAGAAGCGCGGCGGGAAGAGCGCGGTGATCATTCTCGGCGGCGGCTCGCCCAAGAACTTCATCCTGCAGACCGAGCCGCAGCTGCAGGAGATTATGGGCATCGCCGAGAAGGGCCACGACTACTTCGTGCAGGTCACCGACGCGCGGCCCGACACCGGCGGCCTGAGCGGCGCGACGCCGAGCGAGGCGATGACCTGGGGCAAGGTCGACCCCGACCAGCTGCCCGACACGATCGTCTGCTACGCCGACAGCACGATCGCGCTGCCGATCATGGCGGCCTATGCGCTGGAGGTGGCCGGGCCGCGCCCGCTGCGGCGGCTGTACGACCAGCGCGAGGCGATGCTCCAGGACCTGCTGGAGGACTACCGCGCCTCCAGCCCGCCGCACCACGCCGAGGATCTGTACGGCGGCGGGGGCGGCACGGCGGTCGGCCGCGGCACGCCCGACATGGGCCACGAGAGCTAGCGGGTCGCTTGTTTTGCATGTCGCCAGGCGCGTGAAGCGTGAAGCGTGAAGCGTGCGTCGACGCGCCCTCGCAGATCGCGCTGGCCGAGCTCGACGCCCATCGCGGCGGCGAGCTGTTCGTGATCGACGACGGCTGGTTCCATGGGCGCGACGACGACACCGCCGGCCTGGGCGACTGGTGGCCCGATGGCCTTCGAGAGCACCATGCGGCGCATCCGGCGCGTTAAGCGTCGCTGGCCCTGCCCCCCCTGCCCCGCTCTCCCATAAAGGGAGAGCGGGGGTATTCTTTTTGGCATCTGCGTGCAGTCGCGCAGCGGCCGCACGCAGATGCCAAGAATCCGCCCCCCTGCCCGGGCACGGGAGGGGCAGGCGGGATGTGCCCGCGGCACGTATGTTGCAGACTCTCGCGCATGTCCATCGGAGAAGAGACAAAGGAGGACCTCATGAAGCTAGAGACATTACGCGACCTGTACGCGGAGCAGCTCAAGGACCTGTATAGCGCCGAGACCCAGCTGGTCGACGCGCTGCCCAAGATGGCGAAGGCCGCCTCGAACCCGCAGCTGCAGCGCGCGTTCCAGGAGCACCTCGCCCAGACCAGGCAGCACGTGCAGCGGCTGGAGCAGATCTTCCAGCAGCTCGGCGACAAGCCGAAGGGCCAGACCTGCAAGGGGATGGAGGGCTGATCAAAGAGGGCGAGGAGATGATCAAGATGAAGGGCGACTCGGCCGCGATCGACGCCGGCCTGATCGCCGCGGCCCAGCGGGTCGAGCACTACGAGATCGCCGGCTACGGCTGCGTGCGCACCTACGCCGCACAGATCGGCGACAGCCAGGGCGCCATGCTGTTGCAGCAGACGCTCGACGAAGAGGGCATGACCGACAAGCGGCTGACGCAGCTCGCCGAGCAGGTGATCAACCTCGAGGCCGAGCGCTAACACGCGCTTGCGCTCGCGCGCGATCACTACGCCGCCCCCGCCCCTGCCAGGGGCGGGGGCGTGTTTTTTCGGCGTGGCGCGGCGGCAAAGCCGCCGCCGCACCACGCGGTACGATACCCCAAACCCCTACGCTGAAAAGGCGATTAGCCGCCCCGGCGCGCCGTGAGCGTTCGGTTCAGCGCCTCGGCGAAGTGCCGCCGATCGGTGGCGCTGTAGGCGGCCGGCCCGCCGGTGACCGCGCCGGCCCAGCGCAGCTCCTCCATCAGGTTGCGCATCGCCAGCCGCTCGCCGATCGAGTCCGCCGTGTACAGCTCGCCGCGCGGGTTCAGCGCGACCGCCCCGCGCGCGACGACCTGCGCCGCCAGCGGGATGTCGGCCGTGATCACCAGATCGCCCGCCGCGAGATGCTGCACAATGTAGCTGTCGGCCACGTCGCTGCCCGGCCGCACCTGCACGAGCCGGACCAGCGGCGAGGGCGGGGTGCCGATCGCGCGGTTGGCGACCAGGCAGACCGGCAGGCTTAGCCGCGCGGACGCGCGGTAGACCAGCTCCTTGGCCGCGTTCGGGCAGGCGTCTGCGTCAATCCAGATCTGCACCTCTTACAGTCCTTTCCTTCGAGCAGGCCGGGCGGGCGCCCGACCCTAATGATACCCGATCGCGCGGGGGCGCGCACCCATTCTTGTGGGGGCTGCGCGCCTGGGTGGGGCGCCGCCCCTGCGCCCGGGCTGGGGGCTCCGCCCCCACACCCCCCGCTGGGGGCAGAGCCCGCCCCCAGACCCCCTTCAAATAATGCCGTCTCAGCGGGGCTGCTCGTGGCGCATGCCCGGCGGAATCCACGCGCGGCGGGAGGTAAGGCGCGCGAGCGAAATACGTCGATCCAGGCGTAGCGCATTGCTTCCCGCCCTGCCGGAATGTTGCTGGGCATGTGCCACTATCGTCGAGGCTGAGACGAGATGATTTGCCGGAAGGGGGCCGGGGGAACCGGCGTGGGTTCCCCCGGGCGGGGGGCGGGGGCGCAGCGCCCCGGAAGAAACACCTGGCGCAGCCGCCTGAACCGGCGTGGGTTCCCCCGGGCGGGGGGCCGGGGGCGCAGCGCCCCGGAAGAAACTGATCGCCGTCGGAGGGCCAGTAGGCGGGGCCGGGGGCGTAGCGCCTCGGAAGAAAGAGAACACCGAATTGACCATTAGAAGAACCCATAGTAGAATCAGAGCCACCTCCCTCGCAAGGTCTGCTCAGCCAGGCGCAGTGATACTAAAGAGGCCCTATGCTGCTGCTCCGGATCTTCTGGATCTTCACGCGCGTCGCCCTGCTCTCGTGGGGCGGCGGGCCGGCCTCGCTGGCGCTGATGCAGCGCTCGGTCGTCGACGAGGGCTGGGCCAGCTCGCCCGAGTTCGCCGACGCCGTCGCGGTCGGCAATGCGCTGCCCGGCCCGATCGCGCCGCAGGTCTCGGCGTTCGTCGGCTACAAGCTGGCTGGCCTGCCCGGCGCGCTCGCCGCCGTCGCCGGCACGATCGGCCCGACGACGATCTTGATGCTGATCATGGTGATCGCCTTCGTCCAGATCAAGGACGCGCCGGCGATCAAGGCCATGCTCACCGCCATGCGCCCGGTCGTGGTCGGCCTGCTGCTGTGGACGGCCTACGACCTCGGGCGCGGCGTGTTCTGGAAGCAGGACTCGACCCTCGGCGCGCTGCTCGCGCAGCAGTGGGATAAGCTGCTGATCGTGCTGGTGACATTCGCCCTGCTGACGTTCACCCGGGTCAACCCGGCCTTTATCGTCCTCGGCGCGGCGATTCTGGGCTTTCTGGTCTATCGCTAGACACAGCCTCTAAGCCAACATATAGTCAAGGAGGACACGATGCAAGGTCTGATGATGGACTACCCGCTGACGCTGACGCACATCCTCGATCGGTCGCACCGGCTGTTCCCGCACAAGGAGATCGCCACCAAGACGGCCAAGGGCATGCACCGCTACACCTACGCCGACATGTACGCGCGCGCCGGGCAGCTCGCCAACGCGCTCAACCGGCTCGGCGTCTCGCCGGACGGGCGCGTAGCCACGTTCGCCTGGAACACCTACCGCCACCTGGAGATCTACTTCGCCGCGCCCTGCTCCGGCCGGGTGCTGCACACGCTCAACATCCGCCTGTTCCCCGACCAGGTCGTGTTCATCGCCAACCACGCCGAGGACGAGGTGGTGATCGTCGACGCCTCGCTGCTGCCGGCGATCGAGCGGCTGGCGCCGCAGTTCGAGACGGTGCGCCACTACGTGGTGATGTGCGACGGCCCGCTGCCCGCGACGACCCTGCCGAACGCGATCAGCTACGAGGATCTGCTGGCCGGCGAGTCGCCCGACTACGCCTGGCCGCAGCTGCCCGAGAACAGCGCCGCCGCGATGTGCTACACCTCGGGCACGACCGGCAACCCCAAGGGCGCGGTCTACAGCCATCGCGGGCTGTTCCTGCACTCGATGATGGTCTGCGTCGCCGACGCGGTCGGCCTGTCCGAGCGCGATATCGTGCTGCCGGTGGTGCCGATGTTCCACGCCAACTCGTGGGGGCTGCCGCACGCCGCCACGCTGGCGGGCGCCAAGCAGGTCTTCCCCGGCCCGTTCCTGGATGGCAAGAGCCTGGCCGACCTGATCCAGGGCGAGCGCGTGACGATCGCAGCCGGCGTGCCGACGATCTGGATGGGCCTGCTGCAGGTGCTGGAGAAGGAGCACTACGACCTCTCCAGCATCCGCGCCATGCCGGTCGGCGGCTCGGCCGCGCCGCAGAGCATGATCGAGCGCTACCAGACGCAGTTCGGCGCGAGCATCCTGCACGCCTGGGGCATGACCGAGATGGCGCCGATCGGCACCGTCTCGAACCTCAAGAGCCACATGCTCGACTGGCCCGCCGATCAGCAGTTCGCCATCCGCGCCAAGCAGGGCACCACCGTCCCGCTCGTCGAGGCGCGGATCGTCGACCCGGAGGGGCTTGAGCTGCCCTGGGACGGCCAGAGCTTCGGCGAGCTGCAGGTGCGCGGCCCCTGGATCATCAGCAGCTACTACCGCGACGAGCGCAGCGGCGACTCGTTCCAGGACGGCTGGTTCCGCACCGGCGACGTGGCGACGATCGACGCGGAGGGCTACATCCAGATCGTCGACCGCACCAAGGACCTGGTCAAGAGCGGCGGCGAGTGGATCTCGACGGTCGACCTGGAGAACGTGATCATGGCGCACCCGAAGGTGCTCGAGGCCGCGGTGATCGCCGTGCAGCACCCGCGCTGGCAGGAGCGCCCGATGGCCTGCGTGGTGCCCAAGCCCGACTTCGCGGACTCCATCACGTCCGAGGAGATCCTGGAGTTCCTGGGCACGCGGGTGGCGAAGTGGCAGCTGCCCGACGAGGTCATGTTCATCGAGGGCGTGCCGAAGACCAGCGTCGGCAAGTTCGACAAGAAGGTGCTGCGCGAGCGCTTCAAGGATCACCAGCTGCCTGACGCGTGACAAGGTGACAAGGTGACAAGGTGACACTGTAACACAGCACATTCAATACGCACTGCCTTCCATTCCGGCGACCAAGGAGTATTGCTAGGCATGCGCCACGGTGCGTGCAGCTGGTATAGCCTCATTTGCCGGAGGGGGGCCGGGGGAACCGGCGCGGGTTCCCCCGGGCGGGGGGCCGGGGGCGCAGCGCCCCGGAAAGATTCCGCGCAGAGGGCCGGGGGCGCAGCGCCCCGGAGAAAGGGATCGTTGTCGGAACCGACTCAGGCGGGGGACCGGGGGCGCAGCGCCCCGGAGAAAAGATGACAAGATGACAAGATGACAGGGCGGGGGGCCGGGGGCGCAGCGCCCCGGAAAGAGCCAGCGGCCACCGAGTTAAGGAAGCATCACTAAACACGTCTTGCATGTGCCCCCGCGGCATAGTAGAATAGAGGTGCATGGAACCATGAGACTAGCGTAGCGCCGGCCCCGGCTACCGGGGCAGCGCAGGCTAGGGAGAGGCGAACGAATGACCGACGTCGTTTGCGAGAATCGTGGTTACGGCGCGTACATCGACGCACCTGAGCGCTAGTTGCCCAGAGAAGCCCTTGGTCGCCCTGCGCGGCCGAGGGCTTCGTGCATCCGGCGCGGTAAACCGCCGCGCCGCTTAGCCGCCGGCCGGGGCTCGCTGGCCGGCAGGAGGGACGCATCAATGGAGCTCATCGTCAAAAGCCGCAACGGAAAAGTGTCGGAGCGTCAGCAGACCTACATCAAGGAGAAGCTCGGCAGACTGGAGCGCTACCTCGACACGATCAGCAAGGTGACCGTCGAAGTTGCGGAGGAGCAGCGCCGCAACGAGGGAAATATGCACCGCGCGCAGGTGACGCTGGTGGGCGAGCACGGCATCCTGCTGCGCGCGGAGCAGCGCTCCTCCGATCTGTACGCGGCGATCGATACAGTCCACGATAACCTGCAGCGCCAGATCCAGCGCTATAAGGAGAAGCACTGGCGGCGCGGCCGGCTGCGGCGCCAGGGCGGCGAGATCATCGACGTGGGGATGGAGTCGAACGGCGTCCCCGTCACGGATGACCAGCGCCCGCGGATCGTCCGCACCAAGGAGTTCCAGGTCAAGCCGATGTTCAGCGACGAGGCGGTCGAGCAGATGGAGCTGCTGGGCCACGACTTCTTCGTGTTCCGCGACGCCGGCACCGACGAGATCAACGTGCTCTACCGCCGCGAGGACGGCAACTACGGACTGATCGTGCCAGGTGACGCGGGCGAGTAGCCGCGCTCACTATTTGAAGATAGATCGTTCTGCGTGCGCCGGCTGCCCAGGCAGTCGGCGCACGCCGCGTTGGCGGCTGTTTTCGGGCGTGTGTCGCTGCAGCAGGGGCCTGGGGTGCCGCGCCCCGTTATAGCTGTGAGCAAAACCATTGGGCCACTATGCACGAACGAGCTGCCGTTGTGATGCCATCCGTCGTACTGCCGACTGACTCCTGCCGACTGCCCACTGCTATAGAAGGCGTCAGCCCTTCACATACGACAGCTTCTCGGCCACCTTGCCGTCGCGCACGCGAAAGAGATCGACCCCGCGCACGTGGCCGGCCGGCGCGCCGGGCGGGCCCCAGGTATAGAGCCAGCGCAGGGCGCCGCGCTCCCCGCACGCAAACAGCTCTTCTACCGCGAAGTGCGACTCGGGCGAGTCGTGAAACAGCGACTCCCAGGCCTGCCGCACGGCCGCCTGCCCGACCAGCCGCGCGCCGTCAGGCGGCGGGTAGGTGTTCTCGAAGACGCAGTCGCCGCTCATCAGCGCCATGATCGCGTCGACGTCGTGGCTGTTGAACGCGTCGTGAAACTGCAGGATGGTCGCGCGGGTCACCTCGGTCTGTGGGTCAGCCATAGCCTTCCTCCTACACGTTCGTTTGTTTCGATCGGCCTCCGCAGCATTGCGATCGGCCTTGGCGGAGCGCGGCCGGCAGTGGACGAGCGGGCCGATCGCGTGTAGCATGATAGTAGCACAAATCTTCTGTGCCCAATCGAGCTACGCTACGGGAGGACGCAATGCCGCCTACAACGGTATTCGACGACTGGCGAGACGGCGCGATCGGCGACCGCGAGGCGCTGCGCGCGCTGCTCTCCGACCTGGGCGAGGTCGAGTCGCAGATCGCGCCGCTCGAGGCCGAGCGCATCCAGCTGCGCGCGCAGATCTCCGAGGTGCTGTCGCACCTGGGCGGCCGCGCCGAGGCCGACGGCTTCCGGCTGATCCTGACGGCGCCGGCGATCGTGCCGCGCTACGACGCCAAGGAGCTCGACGCGCTGGTCGTCCGGCTGCGCGACCAGGGCCTCGGCCACGTCGCCGACGAGATCCTCGCCGCGCGCAAGGAGACCGCGCGCTCGGGGATGCTGCAGATCCGTAAGGAGGAGAATATGCGGCGCAAGCCGTAGGGGTTTCCCTTAATTCCCTGCCAGGGCTATCCGTAAGCCCTTTCGTCCTAGCACCGCCACGCAATTGCATATGAGACCCCCCCTGTCCCCTCCCCGCGCGGGGAGGGGGTCGAAATTGGCCGGCGGAGCGGTTTTGGCGAAGCCGAAACCGCTCCGCCGGCCAAACAATACCCCCCTCTCCCGTTCTGGGAGAGGGGGGCAGGGGGGTGAGGGTTGCACCATGCCGGGATGCATTCGAGAAACATCCCACGCGCAAGGTGAGCGTAGTGAAAAAGGAAAAGGTCACCGCAGGATGATCGGCAGCACGATGTGCGAAGGATGATCCTCGTCGTGCAGGATGGTCTGGCGGGCCAGGCGCAGCTCGGCGTCGGAGCCGAGCGCGGCGCCGGTGTTCGGGTTGCGGTCCCAGCGCGGGAAGCTGGCGCTGGCTACGTCGACCCGGATACGGTGGCCGGCCTTGAAGACGTTCGACGTCGACCACAGGTCGATCGTGAGCCGGTACGGCTGCCCCGGCTCAAGCGGCTCGGCCGCCGGCCCATTGCGGTAGCGCGCGCGGACGATCCCGTCGGCCAAATTGATCGCGGCGCCGTCGGGGTGGACGTCCACCAGCCGCGCGACGAAGTCGGTGTCGGGCGCGTCGCTGGCGGCCCACAGCTCGACGGCCAGCGGCCCGGTCACCTCGACGTCCTGCGCGAGCGGGTCGCTCGTGTAGCCGAGCACATCCGCGCGCGCCTCGATCGGGCGCTGGTCCTTCGGGCCGGGGCCGAACAGGTTGTGCATCAGGATATTGCCGCCGAGCGTCGGCGTCGGGTCGCTCGGGTCGTAGGTGTAGTGGTCGGGCGGCTCGGCGCCAGGCCGCTCGGGCGAGAGCGATCCGCCGGCGCGCAGGTAGAACGGCGTCGAGCGCGCGCGCGACAGCGGCCACTCCTGCTCGTCGCGCCAGACGTTGTCGCCCATCACGAAGATCTTGACCGGCGGCTCCTGAGTGACCCCGTTCTCGATCCCCTTCAGCCAGTAGTCGAACCAGCGCTGGGTCAGGCCGGTCAGGTCGGTCTGCAGGTTGATCAGCGCCATCTGCGCAACGAACCCGAAGTCGAGGTCGCCGCTGACGTTGCTGTAGTTGACGTGCGACCACGGCCCGACCAGCAGCCTGGACTGGCGCGCGGCGGATGTGCTTCCCGCATCGCGCAGCGCGCTG
The DNA here is from genome assembly GCA_016717335.1 of Candidatus Ribeiella danica. Classification (GTDB taxonomy): domain Bacteria; phylum Chloroflexota; class Chloroflexia; order Chloroflexales; family Roseiflexaceae; genus Ribeiella; species Ribeiella danica. The sequence continues at coordinate 932,091 of JADKFS010000001.1, read as the reverse complement.
TAGTTCGCGAGCGCGCCCTGGGCGAAGACATCGTACCAGCCGCCGATGTTCAGCGCCGGCACCTCCACGCGATCGTGCGCCCCGGCGATGGAGAAGGGCGCGTAGTACCCCGGATTTGCCGCGTTCTCGATCGTCTCGTTCAGATCGCCGGCCAGGCCCAGCCGCGCCAGCGGCTCGAAGCCCGCGAGCGGCAGCGAGGCGTAGCCTGCCGTGCGCAGCCGGTCGATCTCGTAGACCAGCAGCCCGATCGCGCGCATCTGCTCGTCCGGCGGTGCGCCCTGCACGCTCCTGAGCACGCTGTCCAGCCCGGTCGCGTTGAGCAGAAAGTAGGCCTGCAGGCCCAGCTCCAGCGCGCCGCCGCGCCCAACCGCGCCGTCGAGCGGGTCGGTCCAGGTCAGCGCGGGCACGATTGCCTTGAGGTGCGGCGGCGCCGCCCGCGCCGCCATCCACTGCGTAAAGCCAAAGTACGACAGGCCGAACATCCCGACCGCGCCGCTCGATCCCGGCAGGCCTGCCGCCCACTCGACCGAATCGTAGCCATCCTCGGCCTCGTGGCGCATCGGCTCCCAGGCGCCCTCCGAGCGGAAGCGCCCGCGCACGTCCTGGATCACCACGATGTAGCCGGCGCGCGCCAGCCGCACCGCATCGGCAGACGGGGTGACGCTGGCGAAATCCTTGCCGTAGGGGATGCGCGCGAGCGCCACCGGGTGCGGGCCGCCCTCGGCCGGCCGGAAGATGTTCGCGCGCAGAACCACGCCATCCCGCATTGTCGCGGGCACGTCGAACTCGACTAGGATCTGATCGCTCATGGCTGCAGCTATCCTTCTTTCAATATGTCCAACCGGAGGCTGCGGTCTGATGGCCCTCACCGCCCCTGCCCCCCTCTCCCGTCGCCGCGGGAGAGGGGGGCAGGGGCGGTGCAGTGGTTTCGGCGGAGCCGAAACCACTGCACCGCCCAGTTGTTACCCCCGCCCCTAGCAGGGGCGGGGGCAGGGGGTGGGGTTATCCGGCGCATCACAGCGCCCTGAATGAAAAATCTAACCCCAACAAGGAAGAGGATATCCATACAGCTAGGCGCAGCCGCAAAGCCTACCCCTCCAGGATCGCCGCGCTGATCGCGGGGCTGCGGCGCAGCAGCCAGCCGTTGTCGGCGGTGCGCGCGCCCAGGATGGCCCAGGCGACATCGGCGGCGGGCGACACCCACGCCAGCGCGCCGGAGGCCCCGCTGTGGCCGTACGAGTCGGCGCCGGCCTGCGGCGGCACCCAGTGCGGCGTCTTGTCGCCGCGCAGCTCCGGCCCGAGCCCCCAGGCGCAGCGCGACCAGATCAGCGGCTCGGCGAAGCCGCCCGGCAGGTCGCCGGTGTGGCTGCGGGTCGCTTCCGAGCGGATCTTCGCGCTTAGGAAGCCATCCGGGAAGCCCTGGAAGGCCTGCGCGATCCTGATCGCGCCCTCGGCCGTGGTCATCAGCCCGGCCCAGGGAAAGGCCAGCCCGCGCCAGAACGCCGAGTTGAACGGCTCCAGGTCGCCGCCGCTGTGCGCGCTGCGCACGTTCGCCAGGATGACCGGCTGGCGCGGCGGCTCCACGCCCAGGTAGGCCTCGACGCCGAGCGGCCGCGACACAAGCTGATCAAGCGCGTCGGCGAACTCCTGGCCGGTGCGGTGCTCGACGACCAGCGCCAGCAGCCCGTAGCCGACGTTGCTGTACTGCACGCGCGTGTCGGGCGGCGCCTGCAGCGCAGTCAGCAGGCAGGCGGTCGCGAGAGTCGGCCAGTCCAATCCGTGCGTGTACCGCGCGGCCGACGCCGAGACGTCCAGCGGCAACCCGCTCGTATGGCACAGCAGCCGGCGCAGCGTCACCCCCGGCTGCGCGGCCACCGCCTGCGGCAGGTGGCGGTCGAGCGGGTCGTCCAGGTCCAGCTGGCCGGCGTCGGCCAGCCGCAGCACCGCCAGCGCCGTGGCCATCTTGGTGATCGATGCGACCGGAAAGAGGCTGTCGCGCTCGATCGGCCGGCCCACCGCGTCGGCGCCGAGCGCCAGGTGCTCCAGCGGCCGCCGCCCGCGCGCGATCGCCACCACCAGCCCCGGCACCTGCCCGCCGCGCATCGCCTGCTCGACCGCATCGCGCAGGGCCGGCGATATTCCTCCAATTGTCATAGCACCCTTTTCTTCGAAGGATGAAGGATGAAGACCGAACGTTGAACGCTGAATGCTGAACGTTGAGCACGTCACCCTGTCACCCTGTCACCTTGTCACCTTGTCCCCTGTCACCTTGTCACCCGGTCACCCGGTCACGTGGCGAACGACCTACTCCCGAGCCCAGCGGCCGACCATCGCGGCGAGCGCGCTGTCGTAGAGTAGTAGGAACAGGCCCTGCGTCACGATCCCCAGGCCCATGCCGACTCGCTCGCCGCGGCCCTTCGCGCCGCGCACCAGCGCCCAGCCGCCCGCGACATAGCCGGCGTCCAGCACGGTGTTGACCAGCAGGATGGTGCGAAACCGGCGCGCCTGGCGCGGCCCGTCGGTAGCGCCGCGCCGAATGCTGGCGCGCGCCGAGCGCCGGCCCAGCAGCGCCAGCGCGGCGTCGATCGCGCCCCACGCGATCGACTGGACCCCCGCCTGGCGCAGCACCGGGTTGCGGCTGAGCAATCCCGGCGCCCCGCCGGCGACGCTGCCGAGCCCCCAGGCCAGCAGCACCCCGAGCAGGCGATCCTGAACATGGAAGAAGGTCGGGTCGTCGCTCATACGGGCCTCATGTTTCTCAATGGCTTCTTTGCAGCAACTACAAAACTATACCACAATCGTGGCTGCAGCCTCGCGGCTGGCGTCATATTTGTGGGCTGCGCACCCCCGTGCCCCGCGGGCTACGCGCCCGTAGCTTGTACGGGGAGCTGCGCGCCCCCCGTGCCCCCGCGGGCGGGGGTGGGCCGCCACCCCCGCCGCCCCCCGGCCGGGGCTTGCGCCCCTGGACCCCAAAAGGAATGCTGTCGCGTGTGCCCGGCTTGATGCGCATGCCCGGCTGAATCCAGGCGCGGCGGGATGTGCACCGGCCGTGCGCGGAATGGTATGAGGCATGGACCACTCGCATTGAACCGGAGACAGCATCAGTTGCCGGAGGGGGGCCGGGGGCGCAAGCCCCGGAAAATGAACTGGCGGAGCGTGCTGAACCGGCGCGGGTTCCCCGGGCGGGGGGCTCGGGGGCGCAGCGCCCCGGAAGACAGCTAGCGCAGCCGCCTGAACCGGCGTGGGTTCCCCCGGGCGGGGGGGCGGGGGCGCAGCGCCCCGCAAATTAGGCGCACCGTACCCACCAAAAGGCGCTTGACAGCCAAGCTCAGTTCCGTTAGAGTATTTTCGAACTATTATTCACAAGGAATGTGCGTGAGGGCGACAGCTTCGAGCGGCGGCATATGCGGCACGGCCAGGCGATTGTATCGTGCCTGGCGCGCCCGGCTGCGGCGCGATCGCGCGCCCTTCACGCTGCTCGCGCTGCTGACGCTGAGCTTCTTCGGCGAGCCGCTGCTCTGTATCGCGCACTGCGATCTCTGGCTGCCATTCGCGTATGCTCGGTACTTCGCGGCCCCGCAGCCTCTGCATCACCACCATCATACACCTGGCATGAATATGGGCTCGATCGACGCCGCCCCCCAAGCCCCGGCCGGTGGCTCAGCGATCGAGCGGGGCCTGCCCCTCGCCACGCCTGGCTGTCTCATGCGCGGTGCCTCAGGCGGCGAGGTGCCCTTCCACGTGCCGCCGTCGCCTGTCCACGATATGCTGCCGGTGCTCGCCGCGCTGCTGATCGTGCTCGCCGCGCTGGGTATCGCGCTGCCGGCGCCGCCGGCCGACCCGCCGCCGATCTTCATCCGCCCGCCCCTCAGACCACCAATTCCGCTCGCCGTGTAGGACACGGACAAGCCGGCCATCGGCCGCGCTCAGCGTATGGCGGCGCCCGCAATAGGCATGCCCTGCGCCTGATCGGCTTGACCGGCGCGCCGCCGGCGCGTAGGGAGCTTTTGTGCTCCCGCGCCCCCGCGCGGCTCGTCCGCGCTGTCCGCACCGGCGCCTCGGCCGATGCGCCACCTTCGAACCTGCGACCATCACAGAGCAAAAAGGGAGCATGCCCCCGCTCAGCGGAGGTGTGGTTCCACGGCGCTCCCCTGGAAGGAACTGGCATGACTCGACGTACGACGGCTGCGCTGCTGGCGATTCTTATGGCGCTCGCGCTGGCCAGGCCGGCCGCGGCGCACGCCAATCTGGTGCGCTCTACCCCCGAAGCCGGCGCGACGCTCGACGCGTCGCCGCCGTCGCTGCTGCTTGAGTTCAGCGAAGAGCTGGACCCCAGCTTCAGCCGCGTCCAGCTCGTCGACGGCCAGGACCAGGTGGTCGAGCCTGGGCCGGGCGACGTATCCGCCTCGGCGCCGCGCGAGCTGCGGCTGATCCTGCCCGACCTCCCGAAGGGCAGCTACACGGCGCTCTGGCGGGTGCGCTCGGCCGCGGATGGGCATATCACCGAGGGCAGCCTGCCGTTCGGCGTTGGAGTCGCGGTCGCCGCCGGGTCGCTCATCCCCCTCCCCGGCACGCCCGACCCGGCGACGATCCCGCCGCCGCTGCCCGACACGATCCTGCGCTGGGTCAATCTGATGGCCGCGGCGCTGGCCCTCGGCGGGCTGGCCTTCGGCCCGCTGGTCTGGCGGCCGGCGTTCCGGCGCGCCGCTGCCAGCAGCCGGCCGGAATCGACCGGCGGCCAGCCAGCCTTCCCGGGCAGCGGCGACCGCTGGACCGCGGCCGACGACACGATGACGTTCTTTCTGCGCCGTATGACGATGGTCGGCGGCGCGCTGTTCCTGCTCGCGAGCATCGCGTTCCTGATCGACCAGGCGGCGACGGCGGCTGGCGTGCCGGCGACTCAGGCGCTCGGCGCGCCGCTGCTCCAGCTGCTCGCCGGGCGCTCGGGCGTGCTCGGGCTCGCGCGCATCGCGCTGATCTTCCAGATCGTCGTGCTGGCCTGGCGGCTGCCGCCGGCCGGGCGCGGCCCGGCGCGGCTCTGGTGGATCACGCTGGCGATCGGCGCCGTGACGCTGCTGACGCTGAGCATGACCTCCCACGCCGCCGCCGAGCCGGCGGCGGCGATCGCCGTGCCGGTCGACTGGCTGCACCTCGCGGCGGCGGTCGCCTGGCTGGGCGGGCTGATCCCGTTCCTGTTCGCCATCCGCGAGGCCCGCCGCGGGGCCCGGCCGTCCATGCCGCTGGCGATCCTGACCCCGCGCTTCTCCTGGCTCACCGCCCCGAGCGTCGCGATCCTGGCGCTCACCGGCATCTACAACTACCTGCTGCACGTGCAGCAGCTCGACCTGCTGGCCGCGACGACCTACGGGCGGGCGCTGCTGGTCAAGCTGGGGCTGTTCGGCGGGCTGCTGCTGCTGGGCGGGCTCAACCTGCTCGTGCTCTCCCGCCGGCTGCGGGCTTCCGGCAACCGGCTGGCGCGCGCGCTCGGCGGCAGCGTGCGGGTCGAGCTGCTGTTCGGTGCGCTGGTGCTGCTGGCGGTCGGCGCCATGACCAGCGTGGCGCCCAGCGTCACGGCCTGGGAAGAGCACGAGCGCCAGGGCATCGCCCAGACGGCGACTGTCGATAACGTCGATCTGACGCTGCGGATCGCCCCGGCGCAGATCGGCGACAACGAGTTTGCCGTCGACGTGGCCGACCGGCGGCCGGGCGCGAACGATGCGCCGACCAAGGTGCTGCTGCGCTTCGACATGCAGGGGATGGCGGCCGACAAGCTGCAGGCCGAGGCGCGGCCTGCCTCCACCGAGCGCTACACGGCGCGCGGCAACTTCACGACGATGGGCGGCCGCTGGAACATCGAGGTCGTGCTGCGGCGCGCCGGCTTCGACGACGTGAAGCACACCTTTATCGTGGATATCGTTCGCTCGGCGCTGCCGTTCGACGCATCCTAATGCATAATTGAAGGAGATTCACAATGAAACGTCTGGTCACGATCGGCCTCATGCTCGCGGTCGCGCTGAGCCTGGGGATCATGGGCACGGCCCTCGCGCACGCCAAGCTGGTCTCGTCCGAGCCGGCGGCGGGCGCCAAGCTCACCGGCGCCCCAAGCAAGGTGACGCTGGTCTTCGACGAAGAGATCTCGGACAGCGCGGCCGACAGCAGCTTCAGCGTCACCGACGAGCAGGGCGCCGTCGTCGGCACCGGCCAGCTCGACAACACCGACCTCGACCACCAGACGTTGAGCGGGGCGCTCAAGAGCGGCCTGGGCGACGGCGTCTACACCGTCAGCTGGAAGACGCTGACCACCGATGACAACGGCAAGAGCGAGGGCAGCTTCAAGTTCGGCGTGAACAAAGATCCCGGCCAGCAGCCGACCGCCGCGCCGGAGCACGAGGAGGCCGCGCCCACCGCAGCCGCCGCGGCCACGCAGCCGACCGCCGCGGCGGCTGGGGCGGCCCCGTCGACGCTGCCAAAAACGGCGGACGGCGCGACCGGCCCGCTGTGGATCGCCCTGGTGGCCGCGGCGATCGCCCTGGCGGGCGGCCTGGCGCTGCGCCGGCGGATCGCGCGCTCGCGCCGGTAGTTGATGGTGCTGCGGTGCGCTGCTCTGCAGCGCACCGCAGCACTACAGGGTATACCTCTGCCCCTGACAGGGGCGGGGCAGGGGGTGGGGCGATCCGCTGCATCAGCGCGCTATGAAAAAACCCCGCCCGAGCAGAGGGGCGGGGTATGAAGACGCGAGGATCTTACGCCTCGATCGGCTGCCGCTCCTGCGGCTCGGCGCGCAGATCCTTGAGTGTCGAGAGGTCGCGGATGCGCTCGGTGAACAGCACGCCGTCGAGGTGATCGATCTCGTGCTGCAGCGCGCGACCGAGCAGCCCGCCGGCCTTGCGGATGCGCCGGCGCTTGCCCTCCAGGTCGGTGTACTCGACCGTCACCCAGGCGTGGCGCGGCACCTCGCCATACCAGCCGGGCAGGCTCAGGCAGCCCTCCTGGCCCAGCTCCTCGCCCGCGCTGACCTTGACGATCTCGGGGTTGATCAGCGCGTAGCTCTCTTCGGGGGCGACCTCCAGCACGCTGCCGTCGTCGCTCTCCTCGACCTCGGCCGGGACCCAGACGACCGCGATCCGCTGCGTCAGGCCGATCTGCGGCGCGGCCAGCCCGACGCCGTTGGCGGCGTGCATTGTCTCGAACATATCCGCGGCCAGCTGCCGCAGCCCCGGCGTGATCGTCTTGATCGGGTGGCAGCGGGTCTTGAGGACTTTCTTATCTTCCGGGTCTTCGATCTGCAAAATTCTTCGCACCGCCATATCCGATTTCCTTCTGTCTATCTCTTATCCAGGCCGCAGCTCCGTGGGCGTGCCGTCGAGCCGGGCTGTATTATAGCATATGACTTTCGCTCCGCGGGGTTGGCGCCGCTCGCGCGGCAGGGCTGTTGCAACGTCGGCCCTCCCCCCCCTGCCCTCTCTCCCGCGCGTGGGAGCAGGGAGAGGTTGTAGGCGATGTGGCGCGTTCGGCTACGCCGAACGCGCCACATCGCCTAGCCGAACCCCCGCCCCTGGCGGGGGCAGGGGGTGGGGCGAAGAAGACTACCAGCCCCACAAGATGCTATGGTATAATACGGGGCGCGCAAACTAAAAGGATGTGATGCTGATGCCCTCGCTCGCTATCGTCATCGTTAGTTACAACACGCGCGACCTGCTGCGCGACTGCCTGCGCTCGCTCGACCCTGGCGCGTCGCGCGCCGCGCCCGGCGTGTGGGTTGTCGACAACGACTCGCGCGACGGCAGCGCCGAGATGGTCCGGGCCGAGTTCCCGCACGTCCACCTGATCGCAAACACGCGCAACGGCGGGTATGCCTACGCCAACAATCTCGCGTTGCGGCAGGCGCTGGGACTAGGGGCTAGGGATTTGGGGCTAGAGGGAGCAGCCCCAAGCCCCAAGCCTCAAGCCCCAAGCCCCGACTACGCGCTGCTGCTCAACCCCGACACGGTCGTGCCGCCCGGCGCGCTCGACGGCCTGCTCGACTATATGCAGGCCCGCCCGGCGGTGGGCGCGTGCGGCCCGAAGCTGCTGCTCGCCGACGGCTCGCTCGACCTGGCCTGCCGGCGCTCGTTCCCGACGCCCGAGATCGCGTTCTACCGCCTGACCGGGCTCGCGTGGCTGCTCCCGCGCAGCCCACGCTTCGGCCGCTACAACATGACCTTTCTCAGCCCCGATGTCGAGACCGAGGTCGACTCAGTCGTCGGCGCCTGCATGCTCGTGCGCGCCTCGGTCGTGCGCGAGGTCGGCCTGCTCGACGAGACCTACTTTATGTACGGCGAGGACCTGGACTGGGCCTACCGGATCAAGCAGTACGGCTGGAAGATCATGTACGTGCCGAGCGTGATCGTGCATCACTACAAGCGCGCTTCGAGCAGCCAGCGCCCGTTTCAGTCGATCCATAACTTCTACGATGCCATGCGCGTGTTCCACCGCAAGCACTACGCCGCCACGACGCCACGGCCGCTCAACCTGCTGATCGAAGCGGGCATCACGCTGAAGGAGGTATGGGGACTTGGCCGCAATCTCCTCCGCTCGCCGGCCGCACGCCGAGTCGGGTAGCGGTATCCGCCCGCGGCCGTGGGTCACGCGCCTGCTCCTGACCCTGGCACTTATGAGCTGCGACTCGCTGGCGATTAACGCCGCGTTCGTCGGCGTCTATACCTGGGGCATGGACAACAGCCCCGAGCTGCAGACCCAGCTCGCCGCCAGCACCCCCGGCACGCAGCAGATCTTCTGGCTGCTGCTCAACATCATATTCGTCGCTACCTTCGCCACCACCGGCCTGTACACGATCAGGCGCGGCACCTCGCGCGTGGACGAGGCCTTCAAGGTCGTCGTGGCGGTCTCGCTCGGCACCTTCGTGGCCTATATCGTCAACGCGCTGCTGCCGGTGCTGTTCGCCAACATCTTCGACGATCTGCCGCTCAACCAGCAGGTCGTCGTGTTCGGCTGGGCCGCGGCGATCGTGGCGGCGGTGCTGCTGCGCCTGCTGTACCGCAGCTGCCTGTACGCGCTGCGCCGCTATGGGGTCGATACGCGCCGGGTGCTGATCATCGGCGCGCGCGAGCCCGGCCGGCTCGTCCACGCGATCATCCAGCGGTCGCCAAAGATGGGCTACCGCGCGCAGGGCTTCCTCTCCGATACGGTCCCGGTCGGCGAGCTGATCGACGGGCTGCCGGTGCTCGGCGCCCCGGGCTCGCTCGGCCAGATCATCCGCGCGACCAGGGCCGACGAGGTGATCATCGCGCTCTCGGGCCGCTCGTCGAGCGAGGTGTTCGATATCGTCGCCCTGGCCGAGGATCAGTCGGTCGAGATCAAGCTCTACCCGGACGCCTTCCAGCTGATCACGAATAATGGCATCTCGATCGGCGACATCAGCGGCCTGCCGCTGATCAGCGTCAAGAATGTCGCGCTCGACAACCCGCTGAACCGCGCGCTCAAGCGCGCGCTCGACCTGGTGGTGGCGTCGCTGGTGCTGACGTTCTGCTCGCCGATCCTGATGCTGATCGCCGCGCTGATCCGGATCGACTCGCGCGGGCCGGTCTTCTTCGCGCAGGAGCGCGTCGGGCTGGACAGCAAGCCGTTCCCGACGATTAAGTTTCGCACGATGCGCGTGGACGCGCCAAACCTCGGCAACTGGACCACCAAGGACGACCCGCGCGTGACCCGGCTGGGCACGTTCCTGCGGCGCTACTCGCTCGACGAGCTGCCGCAGTTCATCAACGTGCTGCGCGGCGAGATGAGCGTGGTCGGCCCGCGGCCCGAGCAGCCGATCTGGGTCGAGCGCTTCAGCCAGAGCATCCCGCGCTACATGGGCCGGCACAAGCAGAAGGCCGGCATCACCGGCTGGGCGCAGGTCAATGGGCTGCGCGGCGACACCAGCATCGAGGAGCGCACGCGCTACGACCTGTACTACGTCGAAAACTGGTCGCTCCTGTTCGACATCAAGATTATCATCAAGACCACGATCGCGATCATACGGGGCGACAATCAAGGGTACTGATATCGAAGATCCCTCGTTGAAGGACGATTGACTACTGGAGCTAACATGGCAGAACTCTACGAGCTCACCATCGCCGATGCCCGCGATAAGCTCGACCGCGGCGAGATCACGTCGGTCGAGCTGACCCAGGCGCTGCTCGACCGGATCGTCGCGGTGGACAACCAGGTGCGTGCCTTCCTGGCGATCGACGACGAGAGCGCGCTGGAGCAGGCCCGCGCGGCCGACCAGGCGCGCCGCCAGGGCGCGGCGGTATCGCCGCTCCACGGCATCCCGCTGGCGATCAAAGATGTTATCTCGACCGAGGGGCTGACGACCACCTGCGGCTCGCGCATGCTCGAGAGCTACACGCCGCCCTACGACGCGACGGTGGTCGCGCGGCTGAAGCAGGCCGGCGCGGTGCTGCTCGGCAAGACCAACTGCGACGAGTACGCCATGGGCTCGTCGACCGAGCGCAGCGCCTACTTCCCGACCCACAACCCCTGGGATCTCGCGCGCGTCCCCGGCGGATCGAGCGGCGGATCGGCCGCGGCGGTGGCGGCCGGCGAGGCGCTCGGCGCGTTCGGCACCGACACGGGCGGCTCCATCCGCCAGCCGGCCTCGCTCTGCGGCGTCACCGGCATGAAGCCGACCTACGGGCGCGTCTCGCGCTTCGGCCTGGTCGCGTTCGCCTCGTCGCTCGACCAGATCGGCCCGTTCGCGTGGACCGCGCGCGACTGCGCGATCCTGCTCGGCGCGGTCGCCGGCGCCGACCCGAACGACTCGACCGCCGCCGCTGTGCCGGTGCCGGATTACCTGGCCGGCCTGACCGGCGACCTGCGCGGGCTGCGCGTCGGCGTGCCGCGCGAGTACTTCGTCGACGGCATGCAGCCGGGCGTCGAGGCGGCCGTGCGCGCGGCGATCGAGACGCTGCGCGACGGCGGCGCGGAGCTCGTCGAGGTCTCGCTGCCGCACACCAAGTACGCCCTGCCGGTCTACTACATCATCGCGCCGGCCGAGGCCAGCGCCAACCTGGCCCGCTACGACGGCGTGCGCTACGGCGCGAAAGAGAGCGGCGAGAGCTACTGGGACGAGCTGGAGCGCACCCGCGGGGCCGGCTTTGGCCCGGAGGTGCGTCGGCGGATCATGCTCGGCACCTACGCGCTCTCGGCCGGCTACTACGACGCCTACTACAGGCGCGCCCAGCAGGTCCGCACGCTGATCCGGCGCGACTTCCAGCAGGCCTTCGAGCGCGTCGACGTGCTCGCGATGGCGACCTCGCCGAATGTGGCGTTCCGGATCGGCGAGAACACCGACGACCCGCTGGCGATGTACCTCGAGGACGTCTGCACGCTGCCGGGCAGCCTGGCCGGCGTGCCGGGGCTGGTGGTGCCCTGCGGCTTCAGCGAGGGCCTGCCGGTCGGGCTGCAGCTGATCGGCCGCCCGTTCGACGAGGCCACCGTCCTCCGCGCGGGCGACGCCTTCCAGCGCGCGACCGACTGGCATACCCGCCGGCCGCCCCTGGTGGCCGAGGCCACCGGCGAAGAAGCCTGATCGCTACTTTCGCGAATTCCAGCGGATGCCGATCGGCCTGGCCCTATCACAATACCTATGAGGAAGGCTAATGGAGTCTCATCGCGATTCGCGCGAGGGCGGTCGCCCCGACACTGGGCGCGGCGGGGCCTGGCTGCTCGGCCAGATCGCGCTGCTCGCCGCAGTCGCGCTGGCGCCGCGGCGCGTGGCGGGGCTGCCCGCGCTGCCCGAGGCGCTCGTCCGGCCGAGCGAGATCGCCGGCCTGCTGGCCGGCGCCATTGGCGGGCTGCTGGCGCTGGCCGGCGCGCGCACGCTCGGCCCGAACCTGACGGCCTTCCCGCGCCCGCGCGACGACGGCGCGCTGGTGCAGGACGGCGTCTACGGTAAGGTGCGGCACCCGATCTACGGCGGGGTCGTGCTGCTCGCGCTCGGCTGGTCGCTGCTGCGCAAGAGCATCCCGTCGCTCGCGCTCACCGTCGTGCTGGCGCTGTTCCTCGACCGCAAGGCCCGCCGCGAGGAGACCTGGCTGGTGGAGAAGTTCGCGGACTACCGGGCGTACCAGGATCGCGTCCGCCGGCGTATCCTGTGAGGCGATTCGCCTGATCACCCACCAACAATTTCCCCCCTCTCCCGCTGGGAGAGGGGGGCACGGGGGTGAGGGCCGACCACTACTGGTTCGCCAGCCGCTGCAGCTCGTACAGCTTGGTCAGCGCCTCGATCGGGCTCAGTTCGTTCACATTCAGCCGCCGCAGCAGCTCGACCACCGGGCTGGGCGCCAGGTCGAACAGGCCGAGCTGACCGGGGGTCGGGGGTCGGGGATCAGGGGTCGGGCTGAGTTCCCCCTTGGCCCCTGGCCCCTGGCCCCTGGCCCCTGGCCTCTGGCTCCTGGCCTCTGGCCCCCGCTCCAGCTCGGCCAGCAGCTCGCTCGCGCGCTTGATCACCGGCCGCGGGATGCCGGCCAGCTGCGCCACGTGGATGCCGTACGATCGGTCGGCCCCGCCGCGCCGCAGCTCGTGCAGAAACACCACGTCGTTGTCCTGCTCGACCGCCGCCATATGATAGTTCTTCACGCGCGGCAGCACCTGCTCCAGATCGGTCAGCTCGTGGTAGTGGGTCGCGAACAGCGTCCGGCAGCCGAGCCGCGGCTCGTTGTGGATGTACTCGACCACGGCGCGCGCGATCGCCATGCCGTCGTAGGTGCTGGTGCCGCGCCCGACCTCGTCCAGGATGATCAGGCTGCGCCGGGTGCTCTGGACCAGCAGCGCCGCCGTCTCGATCATCTCGACCATGAATGTGCTCTGGCCGGTGGCGATGTCGTCTTGGGCGCCGATGCGGGTGAAGATCCTGTCCACAATGCCGATCTCGGCCTGGTCGGCCGGCACGAACGAGCCAATCTGGGCCATCAGCACCATCAGCGCGACCTGGCGCAGGATGGTCGACTTCCCGGCCATATTGGGGCCGGTGACCAGCAGGATCTCATCCTCCTCGGTGTCGAGGTTGATGTCGTTGGGGATGAACTCGCCCTCGAGCATCTGCTCGACCACCGGGTGCCGGCCGCCGACGACGCGCAGCCGCGTGTCGTCGTGCAGCTCCGGCCGGATGTAGCGCCCGCGCACCGCCGCCTCGGCCAGCGCCGCGTAGACGTCGATCTCGGCCAGCGCCCGCCCGGTCGCAAGCAGCCGCGGCCCTTCGGCCGCCACCGCCGCGCAGATCCGGATGAAGGCCTTCTGCTCCAGCTCGCTCAGCTTCTCCTTGGCCCCCTCGACGACCGTCTCGAACTCCTTCAGCTCGGCGGTGTAGTAGCGCTCGCCGGTGGCGACCGTCTGCTTGCGGATGTAGTCGGCCGGCACGCGGTCGGCGTAGCTGTTCGAGACCTCGATGTAGTAGCCGAAGACTTTGTTGTAGTCGACCCGCAGGCCCTTGTCGTTCTTGATCCCAAGGCGTGTGCGCTCGCGCGGCTCCAGCGCGTCGATCCAGCGCTGGGCCTGGCGCGTCCGGTCGACGATCTCGTCCATCTGCGGCTCGAAGCGCGGCCGGATGACCCGGCGCGGCGCCTCGCCGTTCTCCTCGGCCGCGCGCAGGTAGTTCGAGGCGCCCAGCAGCGCGGGCGGGTCGTCGTCGAGCGCCTGCTCCAGGAACGCCAGCACGTCGGCGCACGGGTCCAGGCCAGACATGGAGACCGGGAGGCTGGCAGACAAGGAGATCGCGCCCAGATGCTCTGAGGATGCACCCGCAGCGCCGCTTGTGGCGAAAGGCTCCTCGTCCCCTTGTCTCCTTGTCTCTTTGTCGCCCAAGGCAGGCTCGTCCTCCCAATCGCCCTCGCCGAACAGGTCGTCCTCGTCATAGCGCGCGCGCGCCCGGCTGCGTGACTCGCGCTGCTCGCGCAGGCTTGGGGCTTGGGGCCTGCCGCCTGGGGCTTGGGTTTTGGGGCTTGGGGCTTGAGCGAGGCCATCGTCTTCGACCCACCAGGCATCCTCGCCCTCCTGTCCCCTGTCCCCTGTCCCCTGCCCCCTGTCCCCTGTCCCCTGTCCCGGCGGCATCCAGCCGTCGAGCGCGTCGGCCAGCGCCGGCAGCGCCCGCAGCGCCTCGCGCAGCCGCACCATATCGCGCGGCGTGGCGACGCCGACGCCCTGGATCACGCGGTTGACCGCCCGCTCGAGATCGCCGACCTGCTTGAGCTTCTCGCGCACGGTCGCGCGCTTCAGCGCGTCGTCGGCGAAGTGCGCCACGCCGTCCTGGCGCGCGCGCAGCAGCTCGATCTCGAGCAGCGGCTGGGAGATCCAGCGGCGCAGCAGCCGCCCGCCCATCGGCGTGCGGGTCTGGTCGAGCACGCCGACCAGCGAGCCCTTGGCCTTGCCGCCGCTGCCCGCCAGGATCTCGAGGTTGCGGCGCGTCTGCGGGTCGAGAAACATCGTCCCGCCGGTGGTGTAGGTGCGCAGCGCGCTGATCTGGCTGGCCGCGCTGCGCTGCGTCTCGTGGATATACTGGATCACCGCGCCGGCCGCCCGCGCCGCCAGCGGCTTGTCGCGCAGGCCGAAGCCGTCGAGCGAGCGCACGCGCAGCTGCTGCATGAGCGCGTCGGCCGCGTTCTGCAGCTTCCAGCGCCAGGTCGGCCAGCCGGTGATGTGGCCGTGGGCCCAGCGCGCGCTGTTCTCGCCCTCGACCTTGCGGGCCACGCGCTCGCCCGGCAGCAGCATCTCGCGCTCGTCCTTGGTCATGAACTCCAGGTCGTGCTCGAGCCGCGCGCTGCTCGGGTCGAGCCCCGGCAGGCGCAGCGCGGCGTCGTCGGGCACCAGCAGCTCGACCGCCTGGAGCCGCGCCAGCTCGCCCTGCGCGTGGGTGGCGGCGCGCTCGCCGGCGAACTCGGTGCAGCAGAACTCGCCGGTGCTCAGGTCGGCGTAGGCCAGCCCGGCCCGCCCACCGTCGACGATCACCGCCGCCAGGTAGTTGTTCTGCGTCGCCGGCAGCATCCCGCTGTCGATCACCGTGCCCGGCGTGATCACACGCACGACCTCGCGGTCGGCGATGTCGCGCCGCGCGGCGCGCTGCTCGATCGCCCCGGCGAAGACCGACTTCGGCCGCGTGTCCGACTTGCTGGAGGGGGTCTCGGAGGTCTGCTCGGCGATCGCGACCCGGTAGCCCGCGCCGACGATCGCCGTCACGTAGCGCTCGACCGCGTGGTAGGGCATGCCGGCCATCGGCGCGCGCTGCTCGGCCTTGGTGCGCTTATGGTTGGCGAACTTCTTGTAGGTGAGCGTGACGTCGAGCAGCGCCGCGACTAGCTTGGCGTCGTCGTCGAAGGTCTCGTAGAAATCGCCCAGGCGGTAGAGCAGCACTGCGTCGGGGTAGGCGGCCTTGAGATCGCGGTATTGGATGTACCAGTTCAGCAGCTCAAAGTCGGGAAACTCGTGGTCGAGCTGAGCGCGCAGCTTGCGCTGCTGCTCGCGGCGGTCGAGCTGGCTCATCGTGGGTGCGCTCCGTTCAGTCGTAGACGCTCGTACTTGCGAGGCATTATAGCACGCGCCGTTTATAAAAACAAATGTTCTATTTTACTGATTGTTGCTGGGGTTTCGGCTGACCAGCCCCCCCCGGTGGTGGTTCGGCGCGGCCCAACCCACAGCACCAGGCCCCCTCTCGTGGCAGGGAGGGGGGGGACAGGGGGGTGAGGGATGAACAAGCCCTATTTGCCCTCATTTTGTAATTTGCCGGACGCTTACGACGGCCGGTAGGCTGTTGCTCGCTATGATATAATGAAAGCCGGTACGCTGGCGAGCACGCCCCCGCGAGCACAACTCCGCGGCGCTCGACGCCGCACGACGTCGGTCTTTTCCCCAGGCAAAGACCATATTTGCCAGCGAAGAGGCCGGCGAAGTTTTCTCTGGGGCATGCGACCGCATGTTGGAAAGAAAGGTGTCATGGAAATCTCGGTCATAACTGGCGATGCGCTGGCGCAGCATACGCCGCTGCTGGTGCTGGGCGCCTACGAGGACGAGGCGCTCGCGCCCCAGATCGCGGCGCTGCTCGAGCAGAGCGACTGGGCGGGCGGGCTGAAGCGGACGCTGGTGCTCTACCCGCGCGGCGCGGTGCCGGCGCGGCGGGTCATGCTGGTCGGCCTGGGCAAGCGCGCCCAGCTCACCTTCGAGCGGCTGTGCGACGCGGCCGCGGCCGCCGCGCAGCGCGCGCGCGACCTTCAGGTCGAGCGCTACGCCGTCGAGCTGCCCGCGGCCGAGCAGCTGTCGCCGGCCGCCGTCGCGCAGGCGCTGGCCGAAGGCAGCCAGCTCGGCCTGTATCGCTTTCTGCACTATCGCACCGGCCTCAGCGACGGCGACCGGCACGAGATCGCCGAGCTGGCGATCGTCGCGCGCGAGCAGGACGACGCCATCCGGCAGGGCGCCGCGCTCGGCCAGGCGATCGCCCGCGGCGTCGCGCTGGCGCGCGACCTGGCCAACGGCCCCGGCAACGACATCACGCCCGCCCGGCTGGGCGAGGCCGCCCAGGCGATCGGCCAGCGCACCGGCGCTACGGTCACCGTGCTCGGGCTCGATGAGCTGCGCGCCCAGGGCTTCGGCGGCATCCTCGGCGTCGGCCAGGGCTCGGCCCAGCCGCCGCGCTTCATTATCGTCGAGCACGGCGCCAAGCAGCCGGGCGTGCCGACGGTCTGCCTGGTCGGCAAGGGCATCACGTTCGACACCGGCGGCATCTCGATCAAGCCGGCCGACAAGATGGACGAGATGAAGATGGATATGAGCGGCGCGGCGGCGGTGCTCGGCGCGATGCAGATCGTCGGCGAGCTCAAGCTGCCGCTCCACGTCGTCGGCCTGGTCGCCTCGGCCGAGAACATGCCCAGCAGCACCGCCTACAAGCCGGGCGACATCATCAAGACGCTGAGCGGCAAGACGATCGAGGTGCTCAACACCGACGCCGAGGGGCGCGTCGTGCTGGCCGACGCGCTGTTCTACGCGCAGCGCTACCAGCCCGACGGCATCATCGACCTGGCGACCCTGACCGGCGCGATCGTCGTCGCGCTCGGCACGCACGCGACCGGTATCATGAGCAACGATGACGCGCTGGCCGAGCGCGTGATCCAGGCCGGCGAGACCACCGGCGAGCGAGTCTGGCGGATGCCGCTGTGGGAGCCATACAAAGAGATGGTGAAGAGCGATATCGCCGACGTCAAGAATTCGGCCGGCCGGCCGGCCGGCTCGCTCACCGCGGCCGCCTTCCTCGCCAACTTCGTCGGCGACTACCCCTGGGTCCACATGGACATCGCCGGCACCGCCTGGACCGACCCGCAGCCCAAGAAGGCCTACACGCCGAAGGGCGCGACCGGGGTTGGCGTGCGCCTGCTGATCCAGGCGCTGCGCGCGTGGTCGGATGCAGGCCACTAGGCAGACATTGAACTCTTAGACAGGTTCGCGACTCGAGGGGTGGTGCGGAGGTGCCGCGGGCGCCTCCGCAGCCAGCCCGGCGCTCAGGCGCGTGGCGCTCGCCCTTGGGCCGGAACCGTGTCTTCCATTCTTGCATTGCCAGCGCGCAGCGTAGCGCGCTTACGAAAAGGAAGCTGTAGATGCCGGACGATATGATTATACGCTTCTGGGGGGTGCGCGGGAGCTACCCGGTCCCAGGGCCGCGAACCGTGCACTTTGGCGGGAATACGGCGTGCGTCGAGATTCAGGCCGGGCCACACACGATTATCCTTGACGCCGGCACCGGCATCATCGGCCTGGGCGCCGAGCTGATGCGCCGCTCGCGCGACAACGGCGACAACCCGGTGATCGCGTCGATCCTGTTCAGCCACATGCACCACGACCATACCCAGGGCTTCCCGTTCTTCGACCCGGCATACGTCGGCGCAAGCACCCTGCACATCCTCGGCCCGAAAGTGTTCGAGAGCGATCTAGAAGAGACGCTCTCACACGCGATGCTCCCACCTAGCTTCCCGGTCGCGCTCGAAGATCTGCCGTCGCTGAAGATCCTGCGCAACGTCAACGAGACCGACATCGTGCTGATCGGCCCGCAGCCGGCCGACGTCCAGGTGCTGAACATCTACCACAACGAGATCAATGCGTCGCCGGACCTGGTGCGGGTGCGCACCTACCACAGCTATGCCCACCCGAAGAGCGGCGTGAATATCTACTCGATCTCGTGGCGCGGCCGCACGGTGGTGTACGCGACCGACACCGAGGGGTATGTCCAGAACGACCAGCGCCTGGTCAAGTTCGCCAAGGACGCCGACCTGCTGATCCACGACGCGCAGTACCGGATCGAGGACTATACCAACCCGGCCAAGCCCAAGCAGGGCTGGGGCCACAGCACGCCCGACATGGCGATCGCGGTGGCGCAGGCGTGCAACGTCAAGCAGCTGGTGCTGTTTCACCACGAGCCGCTGTACGACGACGCCACGATCGCGGAGATCGAGAACGTCGCCCAGCGGACCTTCCCAAACACGCTGTCGGCCTACGAGGGGATGGAGCTGCGCATCTGACGATGGTAGATCGTAGATTGCAGATTGCAGATTAGAGAGTGCAATCGACAATCGGCAATCGGCAATCTGCAATCAGGCGGCCGGGAGCGTAAAGAAGAAGCTGCTGCCCTCGCCGACCGCGCTCTCGACCCACAGGCGGCCGCCGTGCGCCTCGACGACCAGCTTGCAGAACGTCAGCCCCAGGCCGGTGCCGCCGCGCCGCTCGCCCACCTGCCCGAACTTCGTGAAGATCTTCTCCTGATGCTGCGGTGCGATCCCAACGCCCCGATCGACCACCGCCACCATGATCGAGCCAGACGATAGCGCCGGCTCCGGCGGCACGGCCGCAGACGGATCGCCCGCCGCCAGCGGGGCGGCGCGGATCGAGACGGTGCTGCCGCGCCCGCTGAACTTGATCGCATTCGCCAGCAGATTCTGCAGCACCCGCACGATCAGCTCGCCGTCGGCGAGGATCGGCGCGAGGTCGGCCGGGATGTCGGTCTCGATCAACATCTTGCGATCCTGCGCCAGCGACACCAGCCGATCGACTGCGCGGCCGAGCAGCGGCCGGATGTCGTTCGTGCGCAGGTCGAGCGGCATCCGGCCGGCCTCGAGCCGGCTGATGTCGAGCAGCGCGTTGATCATGTCCAGCATCTGCACCGCGCTGTTGTAGGCAATGTGGAGCACGTTGCGCTGCGTGGTGGCGAGCTCGCCCGCGACGCCCTTGGTCATCAGCTCGATCGACGCCATGACGCTGGAGAGCGGGCTGCGCAGATCGTGCACGATCATGTTGGTCAGGTCCTGGCGCAGGCGCTCGGACTCTTTCGCCTCGGTGATGTCGCGCAGCACCAGCAGCGCCCCGCCGTTGCTGGCCCCGCTGCTGAGCGCGGTCAGCGCGGCCCACTCGACCGCGCGGGGGTGGCCGCTCAGCTCGTTGAGCTCGCCGGTTGCGAACGACTGGTGGCCGACGATGACATCTTCGAGGCCCTGGAGCAGCGCGGCCCACTCGCCGGCCGGGTAGCTGATCGCGCGCTCCCAGGCCGTGAGAAACAGCTCGACGCTGGTGTTGTGCGTCATGTGCGGCGCCAGGCCGCACAGCTGGTGCAGCGCGTCGTTGGCGATCGCCACCTGGGCGTTCGGGGCGATCAGCATGATCCCCTCGCGCGTCGAGGCCAGGATCGAGGCCATCTGGTCGCGCGCGCTGCGCACCGCCGTGAACAGCTCGATGCTCTCGACCGCCACGGCGGCCTGCGCGGCGAACAGCAGCACCGACTCCTGGTTGGACGAGTCCGGCGGCGCGTCGGGGTAGTACACGCAGATCGCGCCAAGCGTGCGCTGGGTCGCGCGGAGCGGCACGATCAGCAGCGTGCGCGCGCCCGACTCTTCCGGCAGGCCAAGGCGCAGCTCGGGCCGCCCGGTCGCCATCACCTGGCCGAGCAGCGCCGCCATGCCGTCCGGCTGAGGCAGCGTCGGCCCAATCTGGAGGGTCGCGATCAGCCGCCCGCCCTCGTCCAGCAGCACCGTGGCGCCCAGCGCGCCGGTCATCTCGACCACGCCGCGCGCGGTCATGCCGAAGATCTCGCCGGCGCTGCGCAGCGACGTGTTGATCGCCATGCCGAGCGCGTTCAGCGCGGTCAGGCTGCGCAGGTTGTGATTCAGGCGATCGTTGGTGCGCACCAGCTCCTGGGCGCGGCGCGCCAGCGCCTGGTCGACCTGGGCGAAGCGGCGCGCGTTCTCCAGCGCGATCACCGCCTGGTCGGCCAGCGCCTCAAGCTGCTGCTGATCCTCGAAGGTAAAGCCCTGGCCGTCGCGCCGGTTCAGCGCCTCGATCACCCCCTGCACGCCGCCGACGCCGCGCAGCGGCACCGCCAGCAGCGAGCGGGTGACATAGCCGGTGGTCTTGTCGGTGCGGTTGTCGAAGCGCTCATCCTGCTGCACGTCGTTGGCGATCACCGACTGCCCGTTCGCCACGACGTAGCCGGCCAGGCCGGTGCCGCGCGGCAGCCGGCGGCCCAGCAGCCGCTGGCCGATCGGCCCGGTGGTGTAGGCGAACACGAGATCGCCGGTGGTCTCATCGATCAGCAGCAGCGAGCCCTCGTCGGCGTCGAGCAGCTCGGTCACCTGCTCGATAATCAGCGACGGCACCCGCTCGGGGTCGAGCGACGAGGTGATCGTCCGGCCGATCCGGTTGAGCGTGGCCAGCTGGCGGGTCTGGCGCTCGCTGCGCTGGTACAGCCGCGCGTTTTCGATCGCCACCGCCGCCTGCGCGGCGATGGTCGCGAGCACGTCGACTTGGTCGGCGCTGTAGATGTAGCCCTCGCGATAGCTGCTGACGGTCATAATGCCGATCAGGCTATCGTGGGCGACTAGCGGCACGCCGAGCCAGGCGCGCGCCGGGTGGAGGCTCGTGAACAGCCGCGGCTGGACGCCGCGCCGCTCGCACTCGGAGATGTAGTCGTCGGTGGCGATCGGCTGGCGCTCGCGGGCGATCAGCCCGGCCAGCCCGATATTGGCGCCCCATTGCTCATGAGTCGTCAGACGCACGCCATCCTGGACGGCGTAGGTCAGGTCGAACTGGTCGTTGGCCGGCTCGTAGAAGGCGATATAGAAGACCGGCGCGTCGACCAGCCGGCGGGTGGCGCTGTAGATCGCCTCCAGCAGCGTGTCGAGGTCGAGCACGCCGCTGAGCAGCCGCCCGATCTCGTTGAGCGTCCGCAGCTGGGCGACACGATCGTCGCGCCGGCCGGCGGCCTCGAGCAGCGCAAGGGCCGGAGCGGCGAGCCCCGCGAGCGTGCTGAGCAGGGCCGGGCTCTCGACGCCCCAGGCGGGCTGCTCGACATACAGCCAGCCGAGCAGCTCGGCCCGCGCGCGCAGCGGAGCGAAGCAAGCGGTCGTCGCCTCGCCCGAGGCGCGCAGGGCCAGCTTGCCCTCGCGAAGCAGGTTCAGCTCGGGCGGATCGGGCCGCAGCGGCGCCACGTCGGCGTCCGCGCCCAGCACCTGCAGCTGCTGGCCGCTGCCCCAGACGAGCTGACACCGGCGCGGGCTGAGCTGCGCCTCGATCATCGCGAGACAGGCGCCCGCAGCGGCTTCGCGGCTACGCGCCTGAGCCAGCTCGGCCGCGAGCTGGCTGTAGAGCTGAGACAGGTCAGCTTCGGCAGGCCAGGAGTGCCCCATACTACTGCTCCTGAAGACCACTCGATCGTGATGAGCTGGACAAAACATGACCAGACGCATGTTACCAGATTTACCGTTCTTTGACAAAGTAAATTGGCACATTATGTAAGAAATTTAACAATTGTCGGCGTCGTGGTGCGGTGGCTTTGCCGCCGCGCCACAACCACGAACGATCCCCCCTCTCCAGTGGGAGAGAGGGCAGGCGGGTGAGGGACAGCTTTGCCTGAGGGCGCACACTGTTGGTTTGACGGGCTGAAGGGCGGTTGGTATAATCCACGTACCGTTCGTTTTTTCACATACTCGCAGGAGGCTTCCATGGACCCGGTGACCTACTTGACCACATTTTCGACTGACTTTGGCGTACTAGAGTGGGTCTTCTTGATCGCCCAGGTCGCTACGGCGATCGCCGGAGTCTACCTGGCCTTCCTATGGCGGGACAGGCACCCACTGCGAGGTGCGTTAGGGCGGCGCCTGGGGTACACGCTGCTCGGGGTAGGGGCGATCGGCACGCTGCTCGGCGCGCTGCGGCTCGCGAACGTCCAGGTGTTCACGATGCCGATCTGGTTTACCGTCGTCACCGTGCTGGATGTCGTGCTGGTGGCCTACGTGGCCTACTACACGCTGGCGGTCTACCCCGCCCGGCTGGCGGCGTACGATGAGGCCAGCCGCGGCCGCGGATCGCGGCGCGCCAGCCGCCCGCAGCCGGCCCTGCAGACCAATGGCACGAACGGCAGCTCTTCGTTCGCGACGCCGCGGCCGGCCGCGACGACCACCCGGCGCGAGGCCCGGCGCGACCGCAAGCGCAAGGGACGGTAAGCTTCCGCGAGAGCGTTTCAATACGTGCCCCCGCCCTTGTCAAGGGCGGGGGCATCGTTTTAAGCGGTGATGCGCCGGATCACCCCACCCCCGTACCCCCTCCCCTGCCAGGGGAGGGGGCAAGATTCTTGGCAACCAGGTGCGGTCGCGTAGCGACCGCACCTGGTTGCCATAAAGGATTATCCCGCCAGCGGCAGGGTTAAGGCTGGCTGGTACAGGGTTTCGGCGCAGCCGAAACCCTGTACCAGCCAAAAATCCCCCCTCTCCCGCGCGCGGGAGAGGGGGGCAGGGGGGTGAGGGTCAACTAAGCTACTTCACCTGATAGAGCCGGCGGTAGGCGCCGTAGGCGCCGTAGACGAGCTTGACGTAGCCGCGCGTCTCGTCGTAGTCGATCCCCTCGGCGAACAGGTCCTGGTCGGCCACGGCGGTCCCGCCGGCCCAGCGCTGGGCGTTGCCGGGCCCGCCGTTGTAGGCGGCGAGCGCGCCCGCCAGGCTGCCCTCCATCAGATCCTGCTGGTGGCCAAGGTAGAACGCGCCGAAGCGGATGCTCACGGCCGGGCGGTACAGGTCATCCTCGTGAAACTCGGCCACCTGCAGATTCTGCGCGATCCCCGCGGCCGTGGCGGGCATCACCTGCGCAAGGCCGCGCGCGCCGGCCCACGAGGTGGCGCCGGGGTCGAACAGGCTCTCCTGGCGCAGCAGCGCGTAGAGTGCCAGCGGTTCGAGCCCGTGCGCGCGCGCTTGATCCGGCACCAGGGCGGCGTAGGGCGTTGGGAAGATCAGCCGTCGCAGCGCCACCGGCGCGCTCGCGGCGCTCTTGTCGGGCGAGAGCCTCGCGATATCCTCGGCCGCCTTCAGCGCGACATAGGCCGCGTCGCGCTCGTGCGCCAGCCGCGCCAGCAGGTACAGCTTCTGCGGGTCGTCGCGCCAGGCGTCGCGCGCCTGGTTCCACTCGGCGATCGACTCGGGGTGGAGCCCGACGTCCTGCAGCGCGATCGCGCGCGCCACCGCGCCGTCTTGCGCGACCTCGGGCGGGTAGCCGCGCTCGGCCAGGCGGTAGGCCGGCCGGCCCGACCATGCGGCGAGCCAGTCCTCGGCCGCGCGCCAGGCCGCCTCGTCGATCGGCGCGCCGACGGGCGTCGTGCCCGCGACCAGCGTGCCGCGCAGCTCGGCCGCCCGCGCGCCGTAGTACGAGTCGGGCGCGGCCGCGGCCGCGGCATCCAGCAGCGCCGCGTAGTCCGGGCTCTGCGGGTCGAGCGTGTGCGCGGCCCAGAAGGCCGCCTGCGCGGCTACCACGCCGGGCGCGCTGCGGCGCAGCAGGTCCAGCGCGGCGCGCGCCTCGTCCATGCGGCCGGCGCGGTAGAGCGACCAGCCCGCCTCGTACAGCCCGTCGCGGCCCGGCTCGCTGGCCGGGTAGCGCCGGCCGAGGTCGAGCTGCTGCTGGAGCGCGCCCTCGGCATCGCCAAGCCGGGCGAGCAGGATCGCGGCGCGGCTCAGCGCCTCGGGCGCGCGCTGGTCGTCGGGGTAGACCTGGGCGAACTCGCGGTAGCCCTGGATGGCGCCCTGCGTGTCGCCGGCCTGCCCCTTGGTCTGCACCCAGTCGAGCTGGGCCTGGCGGCCGGCCTCGCCGTCCGGCGACTCGGCGCCCACGGCGGCGAGCTCCTGCTGGGCGCCGGCGAAGTCGCCGGTCGCGCGGCGGGCCAGCGCGCGCTGCCGCCGCAGCTCCAGCGCCGGCTCGCCGGCCGACGCCGCGATCGCGGCGTCGTAGGCCGGCAGCGCGCCGGCCCACTGCTCGTGCGCGCTATAGACCCGCGCGGCGGCGGCCGGGTCGAGGCCAGGCGCACCGGTCTCGGCCAGGCGCGCCACAGCGTCGAGCGCCTGGGGCGTCTCGGGCATGTGCTCGGCCAGCTCGCGCCACCAGGCCCGCGCATCGTCGGGCGCGCCGGCCTGGGCGGCCAGCGCGGCGGCGTCGCCGAGCACGCGCGCGCGGTAGTCGGGCGCGTCGGCGAGATCGAGCAGCCTGCGGTAGAGCGCCAGCGCGGCGTCGTCCTGCCCGAGCTGGCGGCGCAGCGCGATCGCCTTCTCGTAGGCCCCCGCCCGCTCGCCCCGCACGATCGCGGTGGACGCGGCCGCCTCGTAGCTGGCGGCCGCGTCGGCGGCCCGGCCAAGCGCCTGCTCCTGGGCGGCCTGTCGCAGGCGCGCGTAGGGCTCCAGCGGCGTGTTGAGCGCGCGGTAGCGCTCGTAGGTCGCGACCGCGTCGGCGAAGGCGCCGGCGCCCTCGTAGCCGCGCCCCATCAGGAATAGCCCGCGCGCGTAGAGGTCGTCGTGGGGGCCATCCGCCAGGAAGCCGCGCAGCGTCTCCAGCGCCGAGGTCCAGCGCCCGCGCTCGCCGAAGCTCTCGGCCAGGTAGAAGGTCGCGGGGCGCGCCTCGGGCGCGGCCGGGGATGTGTCGAGCAGCGCGCGCAGATCGAGCGCGGCGGCGTCGTAGTCGCCGAGCTGGCGGGCGCGCAGCGCGCGGGCCAGCAGATCCGGCGCCGGGGGCGTGGTCGGGGCTGGGGCCGCAGCGGCTGGCGTGGCGCCCGGCGGGGATTGGCTGGTCGGCTGTGCCGCTGTCTGCCCCGGCAGGGCCGGGGCGGCGACCACATCGCACGCGGCCAGCAGAACGACCAGCAGTGCCGGCAGCCATCGCCGGCGGGTGGGTAGCGTTCGCATGGCCGGTATTGTACCACGCGCCCGGCGTGGAGCCGGCGCGGCCAGCTGAGAGGAGGATGACGATCCGATCTCAATTGGTCAGCCGGCTGAGCTCCGCTGCCAGCGATCCACCACCGCGCGATTCGACGGTACGTTTTCAAGGAACGACCGACGCCAGAGCGGGTCGCTGATCCGCTCCGCGCGCGCCATCACGAGCGCATGGCCGGCCGCGACGATCGTCCGCACGGTTGCGCCGTCCGCAAGCGCGCCCGTGGAGCTCGCCAGCGCTTCGCACACCTCCGCGATGGTCAGGTAGGTCGGCACCGCTTCGTCCATTGCCGCGGAGCCGTGTTCCTGCAGGTAGCGCCACACCTGCATGGCTGCCTCGCGAGCCTCCGCCGGCCGGCCCTGGCCGAGCGCGGATCTGGCCAGCAGCGCGGTGGTCTCCATGACGCGGGCGACCATTCCCAGCTCGGTGTAGATCTGGTAGGCTTCCTGCAGGTAGCTCGTCGCGCTGGCATCGTCGGCCGACAGCTCGGCCAGCCGGCCAAGCTCCCACAGCCCGCCGGCGCGCAGGGAGGCGTCGTCAACCGCCGTCGCCTCGCTCAGGCCCTGCTCGAACAGCCGCTTCGCCGCCGCTGAATCTCCGCTCAGCAGCATGACGCCGCCGAGATTGACCACGTTGTAGGCGTGGCCGTGCCGATCGCCGATCATATCGCAGAGCGCCAGGCCCTGCTCAAGGTACTGCTGCGCCTGGTCGAACTGGCCCAGGTATTGGTAGGCTGCGCCGAGGTTGCTCAACGCCCGCGCCTCCAGCGCCCGATCGCCGCCGCGGCGGACCAGCTCGAGCACTTGTGTCCAGAGCTGAGCGGCGCGCGCGTAAT
Source organism: Candidatus Ribeiella danica (assembly GCA_016717335.1). GTDB lineage: Bacteria > Chloroflexota > Chloroflexia > Chloroflexales > Roseiflexaceae > Ribeiella > Ribeiella danica. Next base: position 906,008 of record JADKFS010000001.1, on the reverse strand, counting down.
CGCCCGCGTAGGCCTCGTGCAGGGCCAGCATGCCCATGGCATAGGCGATTGCCCCCTCGTCGGCGGCGGCGCGGCCGCGCGCCACCGCCGCCTCGGCCGTCTGCCGCGCCGCAGGCTTGCCCAGCCGTGTCAGCGCCGCGGCCTTCAGGCACAAGGCGCGCGCTTCCAGCCCAGGGTTCCCGGCGGCCTGGGCTGCCCCAATCACCGTGTCGGCCAGCGGCGGCATCGCCGCGTACTCGCCGAGCGCGTTGAGCTGCTTGAGCCGGCAGAGCAGCGCTTCCGCCCGCCACGCCTGGTTGGCCGCCGCGTCGGCCAGCTCCAGCAGGGCGGCGATGTCGGCCTGCTCGGCGGCGCGCTCGCCGGCCAGAAACAGGGTGGCCTGGCGCCCGGTCAGCGCCCGCCAGCGCCGCTCGTGGTCTTCCGGCGCGATCCCTTCCAGGGCGCGGTCGAAGAAGATCCGGGCCTCCAACATTGCGCCCTGCGCGGTGGCGCGCTCGCCCGCGCGCAGCCACTGATCCGCCGCCTGGGCGGGCAGCCCGGCCTGGCTGTAGTGCTGCGCCAGCAGCTCGGGCTGCGCCTCGGCGATCTGCGGGAAGCGCGCCGCGTAGATCTCCGCGATGCGCCGGTGATACTCCTGCCGCGTGCGCCTGAGCAGGGTGGCATGCGCGGCTTCCTGGACCAGGGCATGCTTGAACGCATAGCGCGCGGCCCGGGCGTTAGGCTGAACGGTGATGAGCTCGGCCTCGACCAGCGCCGCCAGGTCGGCCTGTAAGCGCGGCTCGTCGTAGGGCACGGCCGCGGCCAGCACCGGGTAGGCAAACTCGCGGCCGAGGGCCGCGGCCCACCCGGCCGTCTCCCTGGCATGGCCTACCCGATCGAGCCGCGCCAGCAGCGAGTCGCGCAGGGTCGTGGGGATCTCGGCGTCAGGGGCCTGAGCGCCGGCCTCGATCAGCGTCTTGGTCAGCTCTTCTACAAACAGCGGGATGCCGTCGCTCTGCGCGACGATACGCCGGCGGCTCTCGCCTGGTAGTGCCGCCGCGCCGGCCAGGTCGGCCACCATGCGCTCGATGTCGGGAGGAATCAGCGGCGCGAGGTCGAGCCGGCGCAGGCGCGCGCCCGGCAGCCAGGGCGGGCTGAAGGTCGGCCGGTAGGTCAGCAGCGTCAGGCAGCGGGCGGTCGCGAGCGCGTCGAGCGACGCGCCGAGCCACTCGACGGTCGACGGGTCGGCCCAGTGCAAGTCTTCGACCACGAGCACCATGGGTTGCGCGGCAGCGCAGCGCTGCAGCAGCGCCACGAACACCTCGCGCATGCGCTCGCGCTGCTGCGCGGTGATCGTCTGGGGCGCCGGCGGATCGGTCGGCAGCCCGAGCAAGAGCGCCAGCAGCCAGGCCGTCCCCGGCTGGCCGAGGCCGTACCGCGCCAGCGTGCGGTTGAGCCTGGCGCGCCTGGCCTCCGGGCTATCGCCCTCCGCAAAGCCGAGCACTTGTTCGAGCAGGCCGACGATCGGGTACAGGCGGGTGTTCTGGAAATAGGGCGAGCAGCGGCCCTCCAGCCAGGCGGTCGACGGAGCGCAGACCTGCCGCAGCTCCCACACCAGGCGTGATTTGCCGATGCCCGGCTCGCCGCTCAGCGTCAGGATCGCGCCGCATCCCTGGACGACCGTGTCCAAGGATGCGGCCAGCTGCTTCAGCTCGCGCTCCCGGCCGGCAAGCGGGGTCAGGTGATGCAGCCGCGCGAGCCAGTCGATGTGGCTCTGCAGCGCGCCTTCCCCGTGCACGCGATAGACCTCGATCGGCTGCGCCGACCCCGCGCGCGCCCGCGGCCCCAGGCGCTGGCAATCGAACCACCCTCGCACCAGCCGCGCGGTGTCTTCCGTCATCAGCACGGCGCCCGGCTCGGCCAGCTCCTGGCAGTCACGCGCCACGCCGGGCACGTCGCCGACCAGCTCGCGCGCTGCCGAACCCGGCTCGGCGCCGCCGCTCACCACCATGACGCCGGTGTGGATGCCGACGCGAACCACGTCAGCCCCGCGGGTTGCGGCGACCAGCGCCAATCCGACATGGACGGCGCGCCGGGCGGCGTCCTCGTACGCCTGCGGGTACCCGAAGTAGATCAGCCACTCGTCGCCGTGGCGCTGCTGCCGATAGCCGCCGTAGCGGTCGAGCAGGGCCTGGAACCACGACTCGGAGCCTGCCAGTCGCTGGTGCAGCTCTTCCGGATCGCCGTGGGCCGCCGGGTCGCGCCAGCCGCAGATCAGCGCCGTGATCTGGCGGCGCTGGTCCGGCTCGCTGGTCGAGGCGCCGCCGTTCGCGACCCGGCCGGGCGATCTACCCCTGGCGGGGCCATGCTCGATCTGCCCAGCCTGGATCTGCTGGAAGAGCGCGGTCACTTCTGCCGAGGGCAGCATGCCGAACTCCTCGGCCAGGGTATGGCTGTAGCGCGCGTACTGCTCCGCCGCGGCCGCGGCCTGGCCATCCCGCGCCAGCGCGCGCATCAGCAGCAGCAGCCCCTGCTCGTGCCAGGGGTCGAGCGTCACCAGGCGCCCGGCATAGCGCTGCACCCGCTCGTGCTCGGCGCGGCCGGCGTGATAGGTCGCGAGCTGGGCCAGGGCCTCCACCGCCTGCCGGTGCAGCGCCTCCTGCTGGACCAGCTGCCACTCCTCGAACGGCACGCTGTCGCGTAGGGCGAAGCCGGCCAGGAAGTCGCCGCGATACAGATCGGCGGCTTGCGCCAGCCAGCCCATACAGACGGCGCAGGTCGCGGCCTGGGCGTGGGCGTGCTGCCGGCTTGCGGCGAGCAGCTCGGTAAAGCGGGCCACGTCGAGCTGGCAGTCGGCGAGCGGATTGAGCTGGACGCTCTGGCCGGCGAGCAGCACGAAGGGCTGCCGACCAATGCTGGCGAGCGCCTGGTCCTCGTGGAGGGCCCGGCGCAGCCGCAGCACGGTCTGCCGGAGACTGTGGGCGGCCTTCTCCTGGGGCGAGTCGGGCCAGAGCAGGCCAGCGAGTCCGGCGCGCTGGTGCGGGCGGGCGGATTCGACCGACAGGTAGGCCAGCAGCGCTCGCACCTTGTCGGTGCCGAACGCCGTAAGCGGCTGGCCGTCGAGCGCGGCGGCAAAGCCGCCGAGCAGTGCAAGCGAAAGGTGAGGCATGCTGTGCCTTGAGCGTACGGCTACGCGGATCAGAGACGCGGCTCTACACTGCTACGTAGGTAGTGAATGCCCAAATTATACCATCAGCCCCTGCCGGGAGTCCAGATCGATTCGCTCTCTCGCCCGCTTTTGTGCGCGGGAGCCGGTGGATTCGTGTCGGCGGCGAAATCCCTCGGCATTGCCCCACAGGCGTAGGGGCGCGCTCTATCGCGCCCGTACAGTGTCGCGGCGATATCCCTGGAATTGAAATATGCCTAAGGGCTCGATGTACGGGGAAGCAGCAGGCGCCGGCAGTCACGCGGCAGGCGCCGGCAGTCGCGCGGCAGGCGCCGGCAGTCGCGCGGCAGGCGCCGGCAGTCGCGCGGCAGGCGCCGGCAGTCGCGCGGCAGGCGCCGGCAGCCGCGCGGCAGGCGCCGGCAGTCGCGCGGCAGGCGCCGGCAGTCACGCGACAGGCGCCGGCAGTCATGCGACAGGCGCCGGCAGTCACGCGGCAGGCGCCGGCAGTCGCGCAGCAGGCGCCGGCAGTCGCGCCACCACTGAGCCACTATGGACGAACGAGATGCCTTTGTAATGCCATCCGTCGTACTGCCGGCTGGCTCCTGCCGACTGCACGCTGCTACAGCCCTGCGCTTTCGCTTGTGACGATCTTGTGACGCGGGCCTGCTACAGTCGAACCACCGAAAGGAGTAACTAACGTGCAGCCGAAGAGTACCTATGCCTCGTACCTGCTCCGGCTCTGGCAGGTGCAGAACGACGGGCAGGCCGTGTGGATCGCATCGATTCAGAGCCCGGCGACCGGCGAGCAGCGCAGGTTTGCGAGCGTGAGCGCGCTGCTGGCATTTTTGCAGGCCGAGTTCGGCGATAGCCCCGCGCCGGACTGCGATGATGCGGCTGCCCGGCACGGCGCCGACCGGTAGCTCGCGGCTGCGCCACGCGTTTCGGCATCTCGTGAAAAGAGTAGGGCTTCGGGCGGAGCCTGCGGCTGCCCTGCTACAGATCTTGGCTCCACGCATTTCACATAAGGCATGTTTCAATTCCAGGGATATCGACTTGCCACTGTACGGGCGCGATATATCGCGCCCCTACGCCTTTGGGGCAATGCACTGTCAAGCTCGATTGAACCATGCCTAAGGCATGTTTCAATTCTAGGGATTTCGACTTGCCACTGTACGGGCGCGATATATCGCGCCCCTACGCCTGTGGGGCAATGCACTGTCAAGCTCGATTGAACCATGCCTAAGGCATGTTTCAATTCTAGGGATATCGACTTGCCACTGTACGGGCGCGATATATCGCGCCCCTACGCCTTTGGGGCAATGCACTGTCAAGCTCGATTGAACCATGCCTAAGGCATGGTTCAATTCTAGGGATTTCGACTTGACACTGTACGGGCGCGATAGATCGCGCCCCTACGCCTGTGGGGCAATGCACTGTCAAGCTCGATTGAACCATGCCTAAGGCATGGTTCTGACGAACCTTACACTTCCGTGTGGGGCAGCGAAGCCGCCCCACACCCGCAACTGTAAAGCAGATCGCTGCCAAGCGAAACCATGTCTAAGGTGTCCCGATGAGGCATTCGACAGCATTTGTCATCCCGCTGGTCGTCGCAGCGATGCTATCGGCCGCGATTGCCGTCTTCGCCTGGCGGCGCCGGCGCGTGCAAGGCGCCATCCCGCTTGCCGTGCTGGCGCTCGCGGCGGGCACCTGGTCGCTGGGCTACGCCGGCGAGCTGAGCAGCGCCGATCTCGCCACCAGCCTGATCTGGGCCAAGGCGCAGTACCTGGGCATCGGCGCCGTGCCGGTCGCCTGGCTTGCCCTGGCGCTGCAGTACACGCGGCACGACCAGTGGCTGACCCGTCGCACCATCCTGCTGCTCGCGCTGATGCCGCTCGCCACGCTGCTGCTGGCCTGGACCAACGAGCAGCATCACCTGATCTGGCGCACGATCGGCCTGAGCCAGGGCGACACGCCCTCGGTGCTCGCGATCACGCATGGGCCCTGGTTCTGGGGCTACATCGGCTACTCCTACCTGTGCCTGCTTGCCGGCGCCGGGCTGCTCACCGACGCGCTCGTCCGCTCGCGGCAGCGCTACCGCGGCCAGGCGACTGCCCTGGTGGTGGGCATTGTCGCGCCGTGGGTCGGGAACGCGCTGTACGTCGCCAACCTGAGCCCCTGGCCGCACCTGGACCTGACGCCGTTCGGCTTCACCCTGGCCGGCCTGGCGGTGGCCTGGAGTCTCACGCACTTCCGCCTGCTCGACCTGGCCCCGATCGCGCGCGAGATCGTGATCGACAGCATGAGCGACGGCGTGCTCGTGCTGGACGAGCAGCAGCAGGTCGTCGACATCAACCGGGCCGCCCGGCGGATGCTCGGCGGCACAACCGCGGACGTGATCGGCCGGCCTGCCAGGCAGGTCTTCGCCCGCCAGACTGAGCTGCTCGCGCGCTACCGCGATACAGCCGAGGTCGCCGAAGAGCTGGTCGTGGGGACGGGCGCGGCGCGGCGGGTGTTCGATCTACGGCTCACGCCGCTGTCCGACCGGCGCGGCCGCCAGAGCGGCCAGCTGATCGTCTGGCGCGATATCACCGAGCACAAGCGGGTGGGCGCGGCGCTGCAGCGCCGCGTCGAGCAGCTGGCCGCCCTCAAGCAGATCGCCGATATCGCCATACGCATGGATGACCTGACCGCCGCGCTGCAGCACATGAGCGAGATCGCGACGGCGCTGTTCGCGGCTAAGCTTACCCTGATCTTTATCCCGATCCGGCACGCGTCGGAGCAGCCCGTGCTGGTGGGCTTCGAGCGCGACATCGGGCAGCTCGACTCCGCGTCGCTCGACGCGATATTGACCAGCATGCCGCTCAGCGATCTGGCACTGCCCCGCGGCCAGTCGCTGATCCTTTCGGCGCTGGACGCGCTCCCGCTGCCGCCCCCGATCCGCGCGTTCGTCACGACCTATCAGGTGCAGAGCATGATGCATATCCCGCTGACGATTCGCGACACGGTCGTCGGCGTTATGGCGGTCGCGGCAGACCAGGCCGGGCGGGTGTTCGGCGCGGACGAGGCCAGCCTGGCCGAGACGATCGCGGGCGATATTAGCGCGGCGATCGACAACAACCGCCTGTACCGGCGCGCGCTGGCCGGCCGCGAGCGGCTGACCGCGCTCTACCAGGCCGCCCAGGCGATCAGCCGGGCCAGCCTCGACCCGGAGCAGGTGTACGCCGAGATCCACCGCGCGGCCGGCCGCCTGATGCCGGCCGATGCGCTCGTCATCGCCACCTATGACGTCGCCAATCAGGAAGTCGACTATGTGTACCTGTTCGATAAAGATGGCCGCTGGCCCGCCGGGCGCTCCCGGCTGGCCGACAGCTTTGCCGGCTACCTGCTGGGCCGCGACGCATCCGTGCGAATCGACGATTTCAGCACCTTTCAGCAGACCCATTTCGCCTTCGAGCTGTTTGGCGACGAGCCGGATACCCAGTCCGGCCTGGCGGCGCTGCTGCGCGGCAGCGAGCAGGTCCTGGGCATGTTGTTCGTGCAAAGCTACAGCAGAGGCGCGTACACCGACGAAGACGAAGAGACGCTGAAGCTGCTGGCCGCCCACGCCGCAATCGCTTTGGAGAACGCCCGCCGCTATGAGCAGGCGCGCGAGCTGGCCGCCAGCGAGGAGCGCACGCGCCTGGCGCGCGAGCTGCACGACTCGGTGACCCAGACGCTGTATGCGGCGAGCCTGCTGACCGAGGCGCTCCCGGTCGTCTGGCAGCGCAGCCCCGCCGAGGGCGCGCGCAACCTGGCCAAGCTGCGCCTGCTGGTGCGTGGCGCGCTGGCCGAGATGCGCACGCTGCTGTTCGAGCTGCGGCCGGCGGCTCTCACTGCGGCCGACCTGGGCACGCTGCTGAAACAGCTCGGGGATGTGCTGACCGGCCATACGCGCATCCCGGTCGAGCTGACCGTCGAGGGCCAGGCGAGCATCCCGCCCGACGTGAAGATTGCGCTGTACCGGATCGCCCAGGAGGCCTTCAACAATGTCGCCAAGCACGCCGGCGCCGCGCGGGTCGGCGTCACGTTTCAGGCCCAGGCCGGGGCGCTGTTCCTGTCCGTGTGCGATGACGGCCGGGGCTTCGATTTGGCGGCGGTCCCCGCCGAACGCATGGGCCTGCGGATCATGGCCGAGCGCGCCGCAGGTATCGGCGCCGAGCTGCGGATCGAGAGCACACCCCGGCGCGGGACGACCGTGTCCGTTAGCTGGCCCGAGCCCGGCGTGAGCGGGTGAGCGGTGTGAGCGGGTGACCGGGTGACCGCGTGACTCATGAATTTGGTCTTTGGTCTTTGGTCTTTGGTCTTTGGTTCAGGGTTCATCGTTCGTCGTTCGTCGTTCGTCGTTCGTCGTTCGTCGTTCATCGTTCGGCGTCTACCGCAAGAAGGGGTAATGCAATGGAGCAGCAGCAGCAGCCAATCCGCGTGATGATCGTCGACGACCATATGATGGTGCGCGATGGGCTGAAGGTGTTCTTGTCGCTCTACCCGGATATCGCCGTCGTGGCCGAGGCCGCCGATGGCGCGCAGGCGCTCGAGCGCTGCCACGAGCACCGCCCCGATGTCATTCTGATGGACATCGCCATGCCGCACATGGATGGCCCGACCGCCACGACGCGCATACGGGCGGCATTACCGCATGTCCAGGTGATCGCGCTGACCAGCTTCGTCGACGAGGCGCTGGTGGCGCGGGCGCTTGGAGCCGGCGCGATCAGCTACCTGCTCAAGGATGTCTATGCCGACCAGCTCGCCGCCGCGATTCGCGCGGCCTATTGCGGGCGCGCGACCTTTGACGCCGCCGCGGTGCAGGCGCTAGCACAGCGGGTCGCTGAGCCCATGCGGCCGGGCCACGATCTGACGCGGCGCGAGCGCGAGGTGCTTGCGCTGCTGGTGGCCGGCAAGACCAACAACGAGCTTGCCGCCGAGCTGGGCATCAGCCGCGGGACAGCCCATCTCCATGTCAGTAATATTCTCTCCAAGCTCGGCGCCGGCAATCGCACCGAGGCGGCCATGCTCGCCGTGCAGCATAAGTTGCTTCCTTAGTACAGCCTTCCAGAAAAGCGTGCCGGTTGTCGCCAGTTGGTTCTGCGGTTCTGTGGCCACGGAACTGCAGCACCGCAGAACCGATCGTGGCAGCCCAAACCCGACACGAACGTCCGGAACCTTGTACTAGTGGCTCGCCACACTGATCCTGCTGGGGGTGGGGTGTGGGGGCGGCTTCGCCGCCCCCACACCCCCACCTGGGGAGGTTTGGAGGGGCTTCGCCCCTCCAAACCTCCCCAGCAAAATCACTGTGGTTGACCACTAGCCTGCGCTTAGCCATGTGGTCTATATGCACCTATATACATGTTCTAGGTCAAAGATATACCGCCTTGCTGTAGGTAAGGGCGGCAGCATCGGCTATCGTTGCCATACATGTCATGATCGCCATCACTCCGTAAGGATGCGCCCATGAACGGCCGCGCTCGCCTGGGAACAACAGGGATGCACATCCTGGCGATGTTTTGGCTGCCCTGTGTAGCTCTGATTGCAGCGGCCTGCGGAACCCCCGCCGCCGGCACGCTGCCGCCCGCTGAGGCGAACGCGACCGCCGCCCCGGCGCCTGTCGCCGCAGCGCCAGCCGCGACCGCGGCGGCTCCGCCGCCAGCTGCGACGCACGCCGACGTCGTCCTCACTCCCGGCCAGGTCGACCAGGTGACCGTCAAGGTCGGGCAGGTGATCAATATCCCGGATGAGCCGGCGTTCGAATGGGTCGTCGATTACCGGCCTGAGGTTCTGCTCGCGCTCACGCCGCCCGAAAAGATCGGCAGGCCAGGCCCGGAAGGTTGGTTTTTCCGCGCTATCGCGCCCGGCAGCGCCGAGATCGCCCTGGAAAGCATCGCGCCGCCGTGCCCCGGCGGCACGCCGTGCCCGCCGAATATCGTTCGCCTGGTATTTCCAATCAAGGTCGTGCCATAGCCCGATGGTCAGCGCGTCTCCGTCAGCAAGAGGGGATCTCTATGTCAAAGCTTCTCAAACGATCCAAACTCCGCATCATTCTGCCCCTGCTGGTCGTCGCGAGCCTGTCGATCGTCCCGTTTTTGCACCGTGAGCTATGGGCAGAAAACCAGCAGGACGAGCAGGAGCAAGAACAGGGAGAGATTCGGGAATACTTCCAGTACCGCTTCGATCAGATGAAAGACAAAACCGGCAGGATTCCCGACGGCACACTGATCAATGCCCTGAACCAGCGCAAGGCTATGGCGCAGCAGCGGCTGAGCCGCGGCCCGCTCGCGCCCACGATCGCAGGTATTGACAACACCAGCTGGACCTATGCTGGCCCCGACAATGTGGGCGGGCGCATCCGCGCGATTCTGCCGATCAGCGCCAGCACGGTCTTCGTCGGCGGCGTCTCCGGCGGCATCTGGAAGACGACCAACTGCTGCTCGACGAGCACAACCTGGTCGCCGATCGACGATTTCATGGCGAACCTGGCGGTCAGCAGCCTGATCGTCGATCCGACCAATGCCAACGTGATGTACGCCGGTACGGGCGAGGGTTTCGCCAATGCCGATGCCGTGCGCGGCGCGGGCGTCTTCAAGAGCAGCGATGGCGGCAACACTTGGACGCAGCTCGCCAGCACGAACAACAGCAGTTGGTACTTCGTCAACCGGCTGGCGATCTCGCCCAACGGCGCGAACCTGCTGGCAGCCACCAACACCGGCCTGTATCGCAGCACCGACGGCGGAGCGACCTGGACGCGGCAAGTGACCGGCAGCTGGAAGGATGTCAAGTTCGACCCGGCGAATGGCAATAACGCCGCGGCCAGCGGCAGCGGCTTCTCGTGGTATACGACAGATGGCGGGGGTACCTGGGCCGCCGCCACCGGGCTGCCCGCCACCGGGCGCGTGGAGCTGGCGTACGCGCCGAGCAATCCTTCCGTCGTCTATGCCAGCGTCGATCAAAACTCGGGCGACGTGTACAAGAGCACCGACGGCGGGCACAGCTACGCGCGCGTGAACACCGGCACGGCGTACCTGGGCAACCAGGGCGGGTACGACAACACGATCTGGGTGAACCCGGCCGATCCGAATAACGTCGTGGTCGCCGGACTCGACATCTACAAGTCCAACGACGGCGGGAGCACGTTCACCAAGATTAGCTACTGGGGCTACTCATGGGGTCTGAAATCACCACCCTCCCCGCACGCCGATCACCACGCGCTTGTGTCGATCCCCGGATCGAGCACCGCCCTGCTCAATGGGAACGACGGCGGTGTCTACTATACCAGCGACATCTCCACGGCAGGGACGAATGCCGACTACAACACGGGTTGGCTGTATTTGAACAACAACCTGGGCATCACGCAGTTCTACGGCGTGGCCGGCAACGGCAACGGCGTCCTGTATGGCGGCGCACAGGATAACGGCGTCACGACGTACACGCCCGGCGCGCCCAACGGGTGGACCTTCGCGAATGGCGGCGATGGCGGCAAGTCCGCCGCCGACCCAACCAACCCCAACTACCTCTATAACGAGTATATCTACGGCAAAGTGAGCCGCTCCAGCGACGGCGGAGCGAACGTGGATGATATCTGGGGGACCTACTACAACGGCAGCGCCTGGGCCTGCCGCAGCGCGCCATACGTGATTACTGACGCGTGCAACGGGCAGGGGAGCTTCATCGCGCCAATCCTGCTCGACCCGAATAACCCCAATCGGCTGTACGTCGGCGACTTGTCGCTCTGGGTCACCAATGACGCCAGGACGCCGTATGTCTACAACAGCCCAACCGGCGGACCACAGTGGGCGGCGTTCAAACCTTCGATCGGCAGCTCGATCTATGCGATTGCGGTTGCGCCCAGCAACTCGAACGTTGTCTGGGTCGGCTACAACAACAGCCGCATCGATATGACGGCTGATGGAGGCACCACCTGGACGCAAGTGAATACCAATATCCCGGCTGCGATCAATCCCGGGACCAGGGTGGACGCTATTGCCATCGACAAGAACAACAGCAATATCGTCTACGTGGGCTTTACCGGCTTTGGCTCGAATCGCATCTTGCGCACCGCAGACGGCGGGGCAACCTGGAGCAGCATCGCAAACAATTTGCCCCAGGCGCCGGTCTACGCGCTGGCCATCAATCCTTCCAACTCCGCCTGGCTGTACGTGGGAACCGAGATTGGCGTCTTTGCGAGTGTAGATACCGGCGCGACCTGGAACGTGCCGGTCGGGACTGGAAAGAATGGCGACGGGCCCGCCAACGTAGCGACGTTCGATCTGCAGTGGATGGGCGGCGGTAACAGCACTGGCTCGACCACCTTGATCGCCGGCACGCATGGGCGCGGCGCCTGGACGGCGGACGTCACTCCACCGGGGGGCACGAACACCTACGCCGACCCCGCGCTGGTGTGCGGCGGTCATTCGCCCTGCTACGCGACGATTACGGACGCATTGGCCAATGTCGCGACCGGCGGCACGGTCACAGTCTACGCGGGGGTCTATCCGGAAAGCGTCGCCGTCAACAAGAAGGCGACGGTGAACGTCCTCGGCAATATCACCGTCAACGACCTATCGCAGTATGCCGGCACCACCTGGAATTCCGGCAATTGGGCGATCAGCGTCAATAATTTCAGTCTCTTCGGCGGAACCTGGAACGCGAGCGGCTCGACGCTGACCGTCAACGGCGACTGGACCGGCGGCGGAACCTTCAACGCCAGCACCGGCACGGTCGTCTTCGCCAAGAATGGCGTCGTCACGGTGAATGCGCCCGCTCAAGCGGAGGCTACGCTCTCGTTCTGCAATGTCACGATCAATGCCAACACCACGGTGAATGTGACTGATGACTTCATCAGCGCGGCCGCCGGCGGGAGCTGCACCCAGTTCACGCAGAACGGCAAGCTGCGCCGCGCGGCCCCGCAGCAGACGGTGATTAACTTCGGCGCTTTTACCTTTAAGGATGCGCGCAATCGTGACGCGGTCGTGCTCCAGAAGCAAAGCGGAAACAGCATCTGGTACACGAATATAACGATTACGTCGAACACGCCGCCGCCCGCGACGTGCGGCACCAGCTCGTTCCCCGGCCAGGCCGTGCTGCGACAGTACGACATTTCGTCGACCGGCGGCACCGCGCCCTATGGACCCTACCGGATGCGGCTCTACTTTTCCGCCAGCAGCCCGGATGAGTCCAACGGAAACACGGTGGCCGCGCCCTACAACCTGGCGATCTATCACTGCAATGGGAGCAGTTGGGAAAAGTACACCGGCACCGCCGGCAGCGATGCCAATGGCGTCTACATAGAATCAACTGCGGCGACGTGGTCCACCGGCTCGTTGTTTGCCATCGGCCCGAATACGCCGCTTGTGCCGACGGCAACACCGACCAATACCGCGGTGCCGCCGACCAACACGCCGACCAACACAGCGGTGCCGCCGACCAACACGCCGACCAATACCGCGGTGCCGCCGACCAACACGCCGACCAATACCGCGGTGCCGCCGACCAACACGCCGACCAATACCGCGGTGCCGCCGACCGACACGCCAACGGCGACGCATACGCCGACGGCGACCAACACACCGACGGCGACGCATACGCCGGTGCCGCCGACCGACACGCCGACGGCGACCAACACACCGACCCATACCCCGACGGCAACCCATACGCCGGTGCCGCCGACCGACACGCCGACAGCAACCCATACGCCGACGCATACGCCAGTGCCGCCGACCGACACGCCGACGGCGACCAACACACCGACCCATACCCCGACGGCGACCCATACGCCGGTGCCGCCGACCGACACGCCGACGGCGACCCATACGCCGGTGCCGCCGACCGACACGCCGACGGCGACCCATACGCCAGTGCCGCCGACTGACACGCCGACGGCGACCCATACCCCGACGGCAACCCATACGCCGGTGCCGCCGACCGACACGCCGACGGCGACCCATACCCCGACGGCAACCCATACGCCAGTGCCGCCGACCGACACGCCGACGGCGACCCATACGCCAGTGCCGCCGACTGACACGCCGACGGCGACCCATACGCCAGTGCCGCCGACCGACACGCCGACGGCGACCCATACGCCAGTGCCGCCAACCAATACGCCGACGCGTACCGCCACGAGCACGCCGACGGCGACCCATACGCCAGTGCCGCCGACCGACACGCCGACGGCGACCCATACGGCGGTGCCGCCGACCAATACGCCGACGCGTACCGCCACGAGCACGCCGACCAATACGGCCGTGCCGCCGACCAGCACGCCGACTGCAACCCATACGCCAGTGCCGCCGACCGACACGCCGACGGCGACCAACACGGCGGTGCCGCCAACCAATACGCCGACGCGTACCGCCACGAGCACGCCGACCAATACGGCCGTGCCGCCGACCAGCACGCCGACCAATACAGCCGTACCGCCGACCGACACGCCGACCAATACGGCCGTGCCGCCGACCAGCACGCCGACCAATACGGCCGTGCCGCCGACCAGCACGCCGACCAATACGGCCGTGCCGCCGACCAGCACGCCGACACGTACTGCCGTACCGCCGACCAGCACGCCGACACGTACTGCCGTACCGCCGACCAGCACGCCGACCAATACGGCCGTGCCGCCGACCAGCACGCCGACACGTACTGCCGTACCGCCGACCAGCACGCCGACACGTACTGCCGTACCGCCGACCAGCACGCCGACCAGCACGCCCACGCCAAGCTCTTTGACGTGCAAGAAGGAGGGCAAGTGCTTCGTCTTTGAGTACCTGGGCTACTCCACCGACAGCAACGGGCGGACGACGATCAGCTTCCGTGTCACTAACAAGTGCAGCCAGGCGTTGAGCTATATCGCGATCGGCACGGGCGGCTTTACCCGCATTGCGCCGGCCAACGACAGCACCTACGCGGGCAGCCTGGGCGGCTACAAAGTGTCCTGGACGAACACGAGCGGCAACCCCGGCTTCACCAGCGTCAAGTTCCAGCCGACGTTCGGCACGTTCAAGAGTGGCGCATCCGACGTGTTCGGCGTCGTCGTGCGGAACTTCAATCCCAGTAAGACAATCCAGGTGGCCGGGAAGGCCGGCAGCCTGTCCCAGGAGAAGTTTAGCGTCCTGCTGAGCCAGACGACCTGCGCGCCGACGCCGACGGCGACCAGGACGCCCACCGCGACGGCCAAGCCGACCGCGACGGCCAAGCCGACGGCGACCAGGACGCCCACCGCGACGGCCAAGCCGACCGCGACGGCCAAGCCGACGGTCAAGCCGCTCGCGACCAGGACGCCCACCGCAATACCTAAAAAGGTGCTCACGCAGGTCAACGCCGACGCAAGCGTCACGACGACGGACATGAGCATATCCGATATCTTGCTGGCGCCGGTGCGCTGGCTTGGGTCATGGCTTGGGTTGTAGCCAAGATAGGCGCAAACGCGGGCGTGCCGGCTGCGACTCGCCCGCGTTTGGCGTCGCCGGTCTTTTATCCAGGCCGGCTACTCACAGGGCTTACGCAGCCGGCGGTATGTGCCCCTCCCCCTGCAAAAAGGATGTGTCCATGAACGTTGTGCTCGCCATGTGTCATGCGCCTGCCCGCCTGGCCCTGGAGCTGGCGCTGAGCGAAGAGCCCGGCGTGACGGTGGTAGGCGCCGCCAGCGAGACCGAGGGAATGCTGGCGCTGGCGCGCGCTGCGCAGCCCGACCTGGTGCTGCTGGAGTGGGGCCTGCCCGGCCGGCCCGCGCCGGACGTGCTGGCCGAAAGCCAGGCGCTCGGGTGCCCGATTCGCTTCCTGGTGCTGGGGCGCGATCCGCGCCTGAAGCCGCGGGCCTTGCAGGCCGGCGCCTGCGCCTTCGTGCTCGTCGGCGACCCGCCCGAGCTGCTGCTCGCGGCGCTGCGCCAGGAGCGCGCGGCGCTGCGATGAATGGAAATGGCGTCGAGATACGATCGCTAGCCCGGAGGAACGACGTGGGGAACCCGATATCATACCTGATCTGCACCACCGAGCGCACCGGGAGCTACCTGCTGTGCGACTTACTGGCAAGCACGGGGATCGCCGGCCGGCCGCAGGAGTGCTTCCACCCAGGCAGCCTCGCACAGCTCTCGGGGAAGGCGGAGCGGCCCGACTATGCCGCGACGTTCGAGCGCATTATTCGGGAGGGCGCCACGCCGAACGGCGTGTTTGGCGCCAAGGTCCAGTGGTGGCAGCTGCAGCAGCTGATCCGGAAGCTGCGCGATCTGCCCGAGTTCCACGGTATCGGCGCCGTGGAGCTGCTGCAGCACTGGCTGCCAGGCGTGCGCTACATCCGGCTGACCCGGCGCAACAAGGTCCGCCAGGCCGTCTCCTGCCTCAAAGCGCTGCAGACGGATATCTGGTGGGAGACGGATGCGTGGGTTCGCGCCAATCGACCGGCTCCGGCGGCGAATCCGGCGTTTGACTTTGCCGCGCTGGACGGGCTGATACACCAGATTGCCCGGCACGAAGCGGCCTGGCAGCTCTTTTTTGACGCATGCGGCGCCCAGCCGCTGGATATCACGTATGAGGATCTCGTGCGGGATCAGGCGGCGACTGCGCGTCAAGTGCTCGATTACCTCCAGGTTCCGGCGCCCGGCGATCTGGCGATCGGCCAGCCGCGCTATAAGAAGCAGGCCGACGGCCTCTCCGAGCAGTGGGTTCAGCGCTACCACGAGCTGAAGACCGCGCCGGGAGCGGGCGCGCCGAGCGCGGCGGCAGCGCAGGTGCCGCGCGAGGATCGGGGGATCATCTTTTCGCACGACGCGGCGGCGGAGCGGGCGCTGCCGATCCAGCCGCGCGCGGAGCGCGGGCGCGCGCTGCGGATCGTTTCCTACGCGACTCAGCCGCTGGGCGGCCTGCCGGCACTGCTCGCGCGCCACATTTCCGAGCATACCCCGCATACCGCTGTGTGTGTCTGGAGTAGCGCGCCACAGGGATCGCCCGCCGATCCTCACGCGATCGACTGGACCGCCGACCCGGCCGCCGCCGCCGGCATCCTGGCGGATGCCGACGTGGTGCTGCTGCACGACGGCCAGGCCGCCCCACAACATCAAGCCCTGCTGAAGGACAAGGCCGTCGTCGTCCTGGCTCATCACCCCCATGCTCGGCAGAGCGGCTGGCTGGGCCTCGGCGCGCCGGGCGCCGTGCTGAATCCGCAGCTCGCCGGGCAGCCCGCATTTCAAAGCTGGCCGCGAATGCCGCTGCCGTGGGACTCCGCCCGCGACTGGGATCGCCTCTGGATGCCGCTGATCGCGCGGGCGCTGCCGCCGCCCGAGCCGAACAGCCGGGTCATCCATCGCTCGGCGCCCGCGCCAGAGCACGGCTCGGCGCCCGAGGGTGGCGGTGGCAGCTTGAAGATCGCCGTCTATCCGCTGGTCGACCAGCCGGCCGCCCTACGGCCGGCCGCTGCGGACCAGGCCTGGCTCAAGCAACATAGCGCGGCTGCCGGGCAGCTCGCCTTGAGCACAGCCGGCGGGATTGGCTGGGAGCTGCGCTGCCCATACGCTTGCGAGGCCACCTGGAACGGCGGGCCAGCGCCCGAGGACATCGCCATCCGGATCGACGCGCCCGCCTCTAGCACGCCGCCCTTCGTTCAGAGCCAGCTTGGCGGCGGGCTGCTGAGCTTTTACCCCGGCTGCCAGATCCAGGCCGAGGGACCCAATAGCCTGTGGGTGCGCGGCCCGATCAACCGGCCCAAGGATGGCCTGTCCGCGCTGGAGCAGATCGTCGACACCACGCTGCTGCCCGCGGCCATCGCCGTCACCTGGCAGTGCACTCGCCCGAACCAGACCGTGCGCTTCGAGCGCGGCGAGCCGTTCGCTGTGCTGCTGCCGTACCCGCAGCACTACGCCGACAAGTTCGAAACGCAGATGGTGCCATTCGAGAGCGCGCTCGAACGATACACCCAGGAGATCCAGCAGCGCCTCCAGAGCCCGGCCATACAGGATCTGCTCCAGCGCCTGCAGGAAGCGGAGCCAGACGCCCCGGCCGCGCCGGGCGAGGCGACCGGCCGCTGGGCGGCGCAGCTCGGCGATCCCCCGCCGGTCAGCTGCATCTGCCCGACCTATGGCCGCGTCGCGCTGCTGGAAGAGGCGATCGAATCGTTCTTGCGGCAGGACTACCCCGGCGAGAAAGAGCTGATCGTTCTGAACGACTACCCCGACCAGACGCTGGTCTTCGCGCATCCCGAGGTGCGGATCGTCAATGTGCCACGGCGCCTCCACTCGGTGGGCGAGAAGTACCAGGCGGCGGCGGCGCTCTGCTCGCACGACCTGATCGTTGTCTGGCACGACGACGACATCTACCTGCCGCACCGGCTCTCGCTCTCGGTGGCCCAGCTCGATCGGGAGCGCGGGTTCTTCAAAGCCAGCCAGGCATGGTTCTGGAATCAGGGGCGTCTCAGCGAGCCGCAGAGCAACCGCTTCCACGGCGGCGGCTGCTTCTCGCGCGCGCTGCTCGCCGAAACGCGCGGCTATCCGCACGTCGACAACGGCTTCGACGGCGGGTTCGAGGCGGCGTGCGAGTCGCTGCATCCGGGCGCGACCAAAGGCCAGCCGCTGGCGCCCGAAGATCTCTACTACATCTACCGCTGGGCCGGCACGGGCTCGTACCACCTGAGCGCGGCCGGCCAGAATGGCGAGGCTCACGCCGCGGTGGCGGCCTATGTGCGCGAACAAGCCGAGCAGGGGCGGATCGAGCGTGGGCGAATCGCTCTCAGCCCGCACTGGAAGGCCGACTACGCCGCGCTGGTGCGCGACTGCCTGGCCGACGGCCCGGCCAAAGCGGCGCAGGAAGGCGCCCAGGCCCATGCGCCCGAGCCGCCCCCAGTGACGTTCGTCGACACTCCCGAGGGGCGCGTGGACCTACAGCAGTTCGGCCCTGCGTTCTATCTTGCCGCTCAATCGACGACCCGGGATCTACAGGAACGCATCAGGCGGCATGGCTCGACGCAGCCGCGCGAGTTCTATGTCGTCGATGCCCTGCGGCTGGCGTACCTGCCGATCCCGAAATCCGCCTGCTCGTCGATCAAAATCGCGCTGGCGAAACCCGCGGGGATCGACTACGACCTCGATCGCGGGATCGAGGGCATCCATGGGCACGGGAAATGGCGCCGGGAAATCGGCCGGCTGAGCGAGGCTCAGCGCGGCTACTACCGCTTCAGCTTCGTCCGCAACCCGTTCGAGCGGCTGGTCTCCTGCTACCGCCAGAAGATCCTTTTTACGCCGACGCCGGAGATGCCGCACCCGTTCTACCAGCCATATTTCTTCGCGCTGCCCGCGAATACCAGCTTCGCGGACTTCGCCGAGCGGGTCTGCCGGATTCCCGATCCACTCTCGGAAAATCATTTCAAGAGCCAGTATGCCTTGCTCTACGACGCGGGCGAACTGCTGGTCGACTATGTCGGCAAGCTCGAGCAGATCGAGCGGGACTGGGCGCCGCTCGCCGAGCGCTACCAGCTCGCGCCGCTGCTCATCCAGACGAACGTGTCGAAGCACAGGCCCGGCGCTCACAGCGATTACCGGCGCTACTACACCGAGCCGCTCGCGCGCATGGTCTACGAGCGCTACCGCCAGGATGTCGAGTCTTTCGGCTACCAGGCGGAGTATGAGCTGCTGCTGGAGTTTGTCGCCGAGGGCCAGCCAGTCGCCGTGGCCGGCTAAGAGCCTATCCGAATAAGGGGGAAGGGGGATTTGGGGAGGGCTTCGCCCTCCCCAAGGCCCCTCCCTGTCCCACAGGCGCAGTACAGGGGCACGTCGGAAGCCCTAGAAGTGAACCATGCCTAAGTCGCCTGAATGGTATTAGGGAGATCGATCCCATGAAGATCAAGGCCTACCTGCTGCACGACCACGCGGTCCCGCTCGCGCCAGCGCCGAGCGCGCGCGCCTGGGCCACGGACGAAGCGCTCGGCGACCTCGGCCTGCGCTCGGCCAGCGGCGCCGGCTGGGAGCTGCGCTGCCCGTACGCCTGCGAGGTCACCTGGAACGGCGGGCCGGCGCCCGAGGACATCGCCGTCCGGAGCGACGCGCCCGACGCGGATACCCCGCCGTTCGTTCAGAGCCAGCTTGGCGGCGGGCTGCTGAGCTTCTACCCCGGCTACCAGATCCAGACCGAGGGGCCTACGAGCCTGTGGGTGCGCGGCCCGGCTAACGCGCCCAAGGATGGCCTGTCCGCGCTTGAGCAGATCGTCGACACGGCGCTGCTGCCGGTCACCATCGTCGTCGCCTGGCAGTGCACCCGCCCGAATCAGACCGTGCGCTTCGAGCGCGACGAGCCGTTCGCTGTGCTGCTGCCGTACCCGCAGCACTACCTCGATCAGTTCGAGCCGGAGCTGATCCGGCCGGACGAAGCGCCCGAGCAGTATGCCCAGGAGTTCCAGCAGCGCCTGCTGGCCCCGGCTATGCTGGACGCGCTCCTGAGCCTCCAGCAGGGCGACGACCCCGCCGCGCCGCAGCCGGCCGCGGCGGCCGGCCCTGCGGCGCCGGCCGAGCGCTGGGCGGCGCAGCTCGGCGATCCCCCGCCGGTCAGCTGCATCTGCCCGACCTATGGCCGCGTCGCGCTGCTGGAAGAGGCGATCGAATCGTTCTTGCGGCAGGACTACCCCGGCGAGAAAGAGCTGATCGTTCTGAACGACTACCCCGACCAGACGCTGGTCTTCGCGCATCCCGAGGTGCGGATCGTCAATGTGCCGCAGCGCTTCGGCTCGGTGGGCGAGAAGTACCAGGCGGCGGCGGCGCTCTGCTCGCACGACCTGATCGTTGTCTGGCACGACGACGACATCTACCTGCCGCACCGGCTCTCGCTCTCGGCGGCTCAGTTCGCGCCGAGGCGCGGGTTTTTCAAGGCCGAGCGGGCGTGGTTCTGGAACGACGGCCAGCTCAGCGGCCCCGAGCGCAACACATTCCACGGCGGCAGCTGCTTCTCGCGCGCGCTGCTCGCCGAAACGCCGGGCTACCCGCCGAGCAGCAGCGGCTTCGACATCGGGTTCGAGCGGGCGTGCGAGGAGCAGCGCGTGGGCGCGACCAAAGGCCAGCCGCTGGCGCCCGAAGATCTCTACTACATCTACCGCTGGGCCGGCACGGGCTCGTACCACCTGAGCGCGGCCGGCCAGAATGGCGAGGCTCACGCCGCGGTGGCGGCCTATGTGCAGGAGCAAGTCGCGCGCGGCCGTGTCGAGCATGGATCGATCGCCCTCAACCCGCACTGGAAGACCGACTACGCCGCGCTGGTGCGCGACCACCTGACCAACGGCACCGTCAAGCCGGCCGAAGCCGTGGAGCAGTTCCCGCCGCCCTTCTTCGCCATCCCCGGCCCGCGGCCGATGGACGAAGCGGCGGCCGCGGCGCTGTTCAGATACACCCACCCGCGCAGAATCAGCGTCGTCCTGCCGGCGCTGAACGAGTCGGCGCTGCTCCAGCGCACCGTCGAGCAGTTCCAGGCGACGCTGCCGGCCGACTGCGAGATCATCGTCGTCGACAATGGCTCGACCGACGGCAGCGCCGATTTCCTCGCCGGGCGGGGCGGCCACTGCGACGAAGTTTTGCTCATCCAGTCGGCGAAGCCGCTCGGCGTGGCCGGCGCGCGCAATCGCGGGCTGGCGGCGGCCCGCGGCGAGGTGATCGTCTTCGCCGACGCGCATATCGACATTCCGCCGCACTGGTGGCAGCCGATCGTCGCGACGCTCAACCGGCCGAACGTCGGCGTGGTCGGGCCCGGCATCGGCATCATGGGCAAGCCCGAGCAGAACGCCGCGTGCGCCCAGCGCATCGCCGAGCCCAACCTGCGCGTCGAGTGGCTGGGCTGGAAGCAACACGAGCCCTACCCGGTGCCGACGCTGGGCGGCGGCTTCATGGCGATACGCCGCGAGACGCTCGACTGCGCCGGCGCGTTCGACGCCGGCATGCCGCAGTGGGGCTCGGAGGATCTGGAGCTGTGCGTGCGCTACTGGCTGCTGGGCTACGAGGTCTGGGTCGTGCCCGCGGTGGCCATTCTGCACTACTTTCGGAAAGAGAACCCGCTCAAGCTGAAGCACGGGATCGTCACGCACAATCAGCTGCGCGTCGCGCTGCTGCATTTCAGCCAGGAGCGCATCGGCCGAGTCGTGACCGCGCTCAAGAGCCAGGCCGATTTTGGCCCGGCCATGGCCCACGCGGTCGACAGCGACGTCTGGCAGCGGCGGGCCGAGCTCGCCGCCCGGCGCGTGCGCGACGACGACTGGTACTTCGAGAAGTTCAGCGATAGCTGTGTCGTGTAGGCCTGGAGAGGGGACGAAGCAATGGACGATCAACCCGCCGTGAGCTGCATCTGCCTGACCTACGCTCGCCCCGAGCTGCTGGAGGAAGGCATCGACTCGTTTCTCCGGCAGGATTACGCCGGCCCAAAAGAGCTGATCGTCTTGAACGACTACGAGCAGCAGGCGCTGGCGTTCGAGCATCCCGAGGTGCGCGTGATCAACCTGCCGAAGCGCCTGCGCACGGTTGGCGAGAAGATGAACATGGCCGTCGCGCTGGCCGCGCACGACCTGCTGTTCGTCTGGGACGACGACGACATCTACCTGCCGCACCGGCTCACGTTTTCGGCGCGGAAGTTCGAGCCCGAGAAAGGGTTCTTCAAGCCCGACAAAGCCTGGCTCTGGAATCGCGGCGAGCTGAGCGGGCCGGTGGAGAACTTCTTTCACGCCGGGAGCTGCTGGTCGCGCGCGCTGTTCGACGCGGTCGGTGGGTATCCGCCCGAAGGGTCGGGCTACGACCAGGTCTTCGAGACGCGGCTCGGAAAAGCTTTTCGCGGAGCGGTCGCTCCCTACGCCGCGATCAGGCCGGAGGAGATCTTCTACATCTATCGCTGGGGCGGCATTGGCTCCTACCACATGAGCATCTTCGGCGCCTACCGCCCGAACGCAAACATCGGCCACCAGGAAGTCGAGGAGTATGTACAGCAGCGCGCTCAGAAGGGCGCGATTCGTCAGGGTTATATCGAGCTGACGCCACGCTGGAAGACCGACTATCAAAAGCTCGTTGACGATTATATCCAATCATTGTCCGTGGATCGAGCAGATCACCTACAGGAGGTGCCGATGTAAGACGTGGTTTCGCCTGGCCCTGAACCCCATTCAAAACAGGAACGAGAAAGGAAACCCATGAAAAACCCGCAAAGCATCGCCGAGGCGCGCACAGTTGCCGTCGGCGATGGGCTGGGCGTCTATGACGTGCGGCACGGTACGACCTTCGTCTTGAACGCCACCACGGCGCTCGTCTGGCAGCACTGCGACGGCAAGACCACGCCGCAGCAGCTGGCCATGCTGCTGCGGCACAAGTTCAACCTGACCGACCAGCAGTCCGAGAAGCTGCTGGAGCTGGCGCTGGACGAGCTGGCCAAAGCGAATCTGCTTCAGACCAGCGTCGTGCGCCCGCCCGACCCGGAGCGGCGGCGCTTCTTCAAAACACTGGCGACTGCCGGCCTTTCGCTGGCGCTGCTGCCGATCGTCGAGCGCGTAGGGATCGCGCGAGCGGAGACGACCACCACCACGACGACGGCCGAGCCGCCGACGACCACCACCACGACCACGGCCGAGCCGCCGACGACCACCACCACGACCACGGCCGAGCCGCCGACGACCACCACCACGACCACGGCCGAGCCGCCGACGACCACCACCACGACCACGGCCGAGCCGCCGACGACCACCACCACGACCACGACCGAGCCGCCGACGACCACCACCACCACTACGACTCAGCCGCCGACGACGACTACTACCACGACGCTCCCGCCGACGACGACGACCACTACCACGACGCTCCCGCCGACGACGACCACTACCACAACCACCACGACGCTCCCGCCGACGTTCCCGTTCGCCGGCTTCTTCCAGCCGGTGGATAACCTACCGGTGGTGAATCAGGTCAAGGCCGGCCAGTCCATCCCGGTCAAGTTCAGCCTGGGCGGCAACCGCGGCCTGAACATCATCGCGTCCGGCTACCCCGCATCGCAGCAGATCGTATTAAGCAGTAACGCCCCGATCGACGCGATCGAGCAAACGAGCACCGCCAACCAGGGCCTGACCTACGATGCGGCGAGCGGCCAGTACACCTACGTCTGGAAGACGCAGAAGAGCTGGGCCGGCACTAGCCGCCGCTTCACCCTGCGCCTGACCGACGGCACGGATCACATCGCACTATTCACATTCAAGTAAGCAAGGAGGTCATGTCATGGGCATCGGCGTGCCCGAACTCTTGATCATTCTCGTCATCGTGCTGCTGGTCTTTGGCGCAAGCCGGATCACCGGCGTGGCGGGCGCCCTCGGCGGCGGCATTCGCGAGTTCAGGAAGGCTGCGCGCGACGACGAGCCGGTCGAGTCAAAGGACCAGCGCTAAGGTATGGTTTCGCCTGGCGGCGATCCACGTTACAATCTTGGGGAGGTGTGGAGGGGCCGAAGGCTCCTCCACACCTCCCCAACGGGGGCTGGTGGCGGGCAAAGCCCGCTACCCCAAACTGTAGGGTTCGCAGTCCTAGTGCAATTCCAGGCGACGTCCTCGGGCGTGCGATCGGCGCGCCGGGCGTCAATCGCCGAACCCCAAGCCCCATACCCCTGAGCTGTAAGCGCACTAGTGGCTCGCCACACTGATCCTGCGGAGTGTGGGTGTGGGGGCGGCGAAGCCGCCCCCACACCTCCCCAGTAAAATCACTGTGGTTGACCACTAGCTGCCCGCCACCATTTCGATCACAGATCGAGACGAATACGTACTATCTATGGTAGCTGCGCGATGCCCTTCCCTCCGGTGTAGAGCGTGATTATTTGCACTGCTCGCCGGGCGAACCGTGCGTCCGGCGGGGCAATGCCAACAGGCAAAGGAGATAATCATGCAACGCAACGGCAAGGGGCCGCGGGGCGCGGCGGTAACTCAACAGGCGCCGGCAGTCGCTCAGCAGACGCCGGCAGTCGCTCAGCAGACGCCGGGAGTCGCGCGACAGACGCCGGGTGTCGCTCAACAGACGCCGGGTGTCGCGCGACAGACGCCGGCAGTCGCACAGCAGGCGGCGCGGCGGCGAAGCGCCGGCGCATACCGGAGCGATGACAGCATCGCGCGGCGGCTGCTGGCCGCGCAGGTGATGCTCGACAAGATCCTGGCGGACCCGGCGCTCCAGAGCGCGCTCGTGCCATACGGCTACGACCTGGCGCGCATCCTGCAGGGCAAGGCGCTGCGCGATCAGGTCCAGGCGCTTGCCCAGCAGCAGTGCGCCTGCTCGGGCGATCAGCGCAGCGCCAGGGATGCGCGCGACGCGGCGCGCTCCCAGGCGCACGCGTTCTATATGCGCCAGGTCGCGCTGGCGCGCGTGGCGCTGCGCGACGACTCGGGCGCGGCCCAGAAGCTCGGCCTGACCGCCGCGCGCGGCCGCCGGCCGGCCGACTGGCTCATGCAGGCCCAGCAGTTCTACGCCAACGCCTTGAGCGACCCGGCGATCCTCGCGAAGCTGGCGGCCTGCGGGCTGACCGGCGAGCAGCTGGCGCAGGGGCAGGCGCACATGGCCGCGGTGGCGACCAGCCTGGTCGCGCACGAGCAGCGCCGGGAGACCAAGCAGGCGACCACGCAGGCGCGCGACGCGGCGCTGCTGGCGCTCGATCGCTGGATGCGGGATTTTACGACTGTCGCGCGCGTGGCGCTGGCCGAGCAGCCGCAGGCGCTCGACCAGCTCGTCGTCGTGGCGACTCCGCAGGCGCGCTAGACATCCCATTGCCTGGCAATGTATTCATCGCAGGGCTCGTGCGACGTCTTTGACCCCACCCCCCCCGCCCTTTTTTTGGGGGCGCCTCCAGCGCATGCTGATGCCCTGCAAGCCCTCACCCCCTGCCCCCTCTCCCAACGGGAGAGGGGGCATTATTGGCTCGGCACGGGGTTTCGGCGGAGCCGAAACCCCGTGCCGAGCTACCGTTTCCCCCGCCCCTGGCAGGGGCGGGGTAGGGGATGGGGTGATCCGGCGCACGACGCCGACAAGAATCCTCCCGCTCCCGCGCGGGAGCGGGGGGTAAGGGGGGTGAGGGCCGGAGCTGCACGAGCCCTGGCGCTGCGCGACGATCGCTCGACAAGCCGGAAAAACCGCGCGATAATGAGCATGAATTTCCTTACCACCTCTTGGCCCGGTTGAAACCAGCAACGTCGCCAGGCAGCGACAGAAGGGTAGGGAATATGCTCCGCCTCCGTTTCGCGCTGCTCGCCCTGTCCGCAATCCTGGCCGTGTCGGCCGCGCTCGCGGCCAGCACGACCGCCG
Source organism: Candidatus Ribeiella danica (assembly GCA_016717335.1). Lineage (GTDB taxonomy): Bacteria > Chloroflexota > Chloroflexia > Chloroflexales > Roseiflexaceae > Ribeiella > Ribeiella danica. The sequence goes on along the minus strand of JADKFS010000001.1, from coordinate 880,570 downwards.
CCAAACCCTCGATCGACCCGCGCGTGCTGGCGGACACCGCCAACGGGCAGGCCGGCCACTTCCTGGTGCTGCTGCGCGAGCAGGCCCACCCGCACGAGCTCACAAGCGCGGCCCGCGACCGCGCCACCCAGGGGCGCGTGGTGGTCGACGCGCTGCGCGCCGCCGCCGCCAGCCAGGCGCCCGCACGCGCGCAGCTCGGCGCGCTCGGCGCCCGCGCACGCTCCTACTGGATCGTCAACCTCCTGGCCGTGACCGGCAGCCGCGCCGCGGTGGAGGCCATGGCCGCGCGCCCGGACGTGCTGACGATCGAGTCCGACCGCGCGTTCCGCGTCCCGCTCGAGACGGCCGAGGCGCCCAGCCCGCGGGCCGCGACCGCGGTCGAGTGGAACCTCGGCTGGATCAACGCCCCCGCCGTATGGGCGCTGGGCGACACCGGCCAGAATATCGTCTACGCCAACGCCGATACGGGCGTGCAGTGGACCCACCCGGCGCTCAAGCCGCACTACCGCGGCTGGAACGGCGCGACCGCCGACCACAACTACAGCTGGTGGGACGCAATCCACGCCGACATCGACGGCAACGGCAACCCTGCGGCTTCAGCCTGGCCGCGCCGTGCGACGATAACGGGCACGGCACGCACACGACCGGCACGGGCGTCGGCGGCGACGGCGCCGGCAATCAGATCGGCGTGGCGCCGGGCGCCAGGTGGATCGGCTGCCGCAACATGGACGCAGGGATGGGCCGCCCGAGCACCTACATCGAGTGTATGCAGTTCTTCCTGGCGCCGACCGACCTGAGCGGCAACAACCCCGACCCGGGCAAGCGCCCCGACGTCGTCGGCAACTCCTACTCCTGCCCGACCTTGGAGTTCTGCACCGCGACCAGCCTGCAGACCGCGATGGACAACCTGCGCGCGGCCGGCATCTTCATGGCCGTGTCGGCGGGCAACTCCGGCCCGGCCTGCTCGACGGTCAGCGACCCGCCGGTGCTCTACGACTCGGCGATCACCGTGGGCGCGACCGGCTTCCAGACCAACAGCATCGCCAGCTACAGCAATCGCGGCCCGGTGACGGCGGACGGCAGCGGCCGGGCCAAGCCCGACCTGGTGGCGCCCGGCAGCAGCGTGCGCTCCAGCTACCCGACCAACAGCTACGCCATATACAGCGGCACCTCGATGGCCGCGCCGCAGGTGGCCGGCGCGGTCGCGCTGCTGTGGTCGGCATTCCCCAGCCTGCGCGGCAATGTCGACCACACCGAGTTCATCCTGGAGCAGACCGCCCTGCACCTGACGACCACGCAGGGCTGCGGCGGCGACACGTCTTCCCAGGTGCCGAACAACGTCTACGGCTACGGGCGGATCGACGTCCTGGCGGCCTACAACTACGCCGCGGTCGAGCGGAACGGTGTATGGCTGCCCATGATCCTGGCCTCGCGGCGCACCGACGCGCTCGGCGGCGCGGCGGAGACGTGGGGGCGCGCATGGACGGCAGCCACTCTCTCGAACGCAAACTTCCGCGCGCGCGTGAGCTATCGGTAGCCAGGAGCGCGGGTTTCCCTGCTCCTTCCAATCGGCCACGATTGCGATTACAATAGTGGTGACCCATCAACATTCGGCGCCGCCCGGGAGGCGGCAGAAGGGTAGGAGGCCATGTCGCATCCACGCCTTACCTTTGTCGTCCTGGTCGCGATTCTGATCGGCTCGGCTGGCGTGCTGTCCCGCACGGCCGCCGCGCAGCCCGCGATCGACCCGCGCGTGCTGGCGGACACCGCCAACGGGCAGACCGGCCACTTCCTGGTGCTGCTGCGCGAGCAGGCCCACCCGCGCGAGCTCACAAGCGCGGCCCGCGACCGCGCCACCCAGGGGCGCGTGGTGGTCGACGCGCTGCGCGCCGCCGCCGCCAGCCAGGCGCCCGCACGCGCGCAGCTCGACGCGCTCGGCGCCCGCGCGCGCTCCTACTGGATCGTCAACCTCCTGGCCGTGACCGGCAGCCGCGCCGCGGTGGAGGCCATGGCCGCGCGCCCGGACGTGCTGGCGATCGAGTCCGACCGCGCGTTCCGTGTCCCGCTGGAGACGGCCGAGGCGCCCAGCCCGCAGGCCGCGACCGCGGTCGAGTGGAACCTCGGCTGGATCAACGCCCCCGCCGTGTGGGCGCTGGGCGACACCGGCCAGAACACCGTGTATGCCAACGCCGATACGGGCGTGCAGTGGACCCACCCGGCGCTCAAGCCGCACTACCGCGGCTGGAACGGCGCGACCGCCGACCACAACTACAGCTGGTGGGACGCAATCCACACCGACATCGACGGCAACGGCAACCCCTGCGGCTTCAACCTGGCCGCGCCGTGCGACGATAACGGGCACGGCACGCACACGACCGGCACGGGCGTCGGCGACGACGGCGCCGGCAATCAGATCGGCGTGGCGCCGGGCGCCAGGTGGATCGGCTGCCGCAACATGGACGCGAACGTCGGCCGCCCGAGCACCTACATCGAGTGCATGCAGTTCTTCCTGGCGCCGACCGACCTGAGCGGCAACAACCCCGACCCGAGCAAGCGCCCCGACGTCGTCGGCAACTCGTACGGCTGCCCAACCTCCGAGCTGTGCACCGCGACCAGCCTGCGGACCGCGATGGACAACCTGCGCGCGGCCGGCATCTTCATGGCCGTGTCGGCGGGCAACTCCGGCTCGGCCTGCTCGACGGTCAGCGACCCGCCGTCGCTCTACGACTCGGCGATCACCGTGGGCGCGACCGGCTTCCAGACCAACAGCATCGCCAGCTACAGCAGCCGCGGCCCGGTGACGGCGGACGGCAGCAGCCGGGCCAAGCCCGACCTGGTGGCGCCCGGCAGCAGCGTGCGCTCCAGCTACCCAACCAACAGCTACGCCACGCTCAGCGGCACTTCGATGGCCTCGCCGCACGTGGCCGGCGCGGTCGCGCTGCTGTGGTCAGCGTTCCCCAGCCTGCGCGGCAATGTCGACCACACCGAGTTCATTCTGGAGCAGACCGCCCTGCACCTGACGACCACGCAGGGCTGCGGCGGCGACACGTCTTCCCAGGTGCCGAACAACGTCTACGGCTACGGGCGGATCGACGTCCTGGCGGCCTACAACTACGCCGCGGCCGAGCAGACCGCGACCAGCACGCCGACCAGCGCGCCGGTCGCGACCAGCACGCCGACGAGCACCCCGGTCTCCACCAGCACGCCGACGAGCACCCCGGTCTCCACCAGCACGCCGACGAGCACCCCGGTCTCCACCAGCACGCCGACCCCGGCCGCGGGCAACACCGGCTTCCTCAGCCCGAGCACGAACGCCGCAGTGACCAACAGCGCGGGCGACAACAACGGCTTTGAAGTCAGCCCGGCCAACGCCCACGCCGACGGCGGCGGCGTCGCGCAGGACGTCAACAGCGGCACGAACAACAGCTCGTCCTGCACTGCGAACAGCAAGGACAAGCACCGCTTCTACAACTACAACATCAGCCTGCCGGCCGGCAGAACAGTCGCCGGCATCGAGGTCCGGCTGGACGCGTTTGCCGACGCGGTCGGCTCGAGCGCGCCGGCGATGTGCGCGCAGCTCTCGTGGGACGGCGGCACGACCTGGACGGCCGCAAAGCAGACCGCGACGCTGACGACCGCCGAGGGGACCTACGTGCTGGGCGGCGCGGCGGACACTTGGGGGCGCGCATGGACGGCGACCACTCTCTCGAACGCAAACTTCCGCGTGCGCGTGAGCGATGTCGCCTCCGGCTCGGGCGCCGGCTCGCGCGACTTCTCGCTGGACTGGGTGGCCGTGCGCGTCAGCTATCGGTAGCAGGGGGGCGTAGTGAGCGCAGGCTGATGCGCGGGCGGCCCCTCACCCCTCTTCCCCCTCTCCCGTCGCGACGGGAGAGGGGGATTTTTGGCTGGGTTTCGAAAGCCGCCAGGGGTGCGGGGCGGCCTGCGCGATCAGTGCTATACTCTCGCTGCGCTCGCTGCCGGCGCGGCGCCTGGGTACAGTGTTCGCCCGGCTGGAGGCTGCCTGGCCGCTATGCCGCGTCAACTATCCGCGATCGAGATTGCCGAGGGGGCGCTGCTGGCCGACATCGCGGTCATCCTGCAGCTGTTCGCGATGTACCTGCCGGTGTTCGACACGTTCATCCGGCTGCTCATCCCGATTGTGTTCGCGGTGCTGGTGCTGCGGCGCCGCCTCTACGCCGCGGTGCTGTGCCTCTGCGTGACATGCTTTATAGTGTCGGCGCTCTCGGGCCTGGCGCTGCTGGTCCCCATGCTGCTGTCGTGCGGCGCCGGGCTGTACCTCGGCCAGACGATGAAGCGCCGCCTGCCGCACGCGATCGTGGTGCTGCTGGGCATGACGAGCGGCGCGCTGGCGGTCTGCGGCGTGCTGGTGCTGTTCACGCTGCTGGCCGGCCTGCCGCTGGCCAGCATCGCGCGCCAGCTCGATCGCTCGTACCAGGCCGCGACGGCGCTGGCCGAGCTGCTGCTGAGCTGGGTCGGCTACGGCGACTGGTGGCGCCAGGCGGCCGCGCCGGCGCTGGCGCCGCTCGCGCGCGCCGCGCTCGACTACTGGTGGGCGCTGTTCCCAGCGCTGATCTGGCTGTTCCTCTGCCCGGTGGTGATCATGGTCTACTTCATCACCAACGTGGCCGTGCGGCTGCTCGGCTACGAGGTGCGGCCGTTCCCGGGCGGGTGGGCCGAGCGGCTGCTCCTCCGGCTCGGGCGCCGGCTGGTCGGCCTGCGCCGGCGATTCGGGCATCGGCGCAGCGTATGAGCGACGAGCCGCTGATCGATTTCCAGCAGGTGACCTACGCCTACCCGGCGCGGCGCGGCGGGCAGGGCGCCCTCGGGCTGCGCGACCTGACGCTGCAGATCCGGCGCGGCGAGTACCTGGCGCTGCTCGGCCACAACGGCAGCGGCAAGTCCACGCTGGCGCGGCACTGCAACGCGCTGCTCGTGCCCGACCACGGGCGCGTGCTGGTGGCCGGGCACGACACGCGCGACGCCGCGCGGCGGCGCGCGGTCCGCGAGCGCGTCGGCATGATCTTCCATAACCCCGACAACCAGATCATCGCGACCGTGGTCGAGGACGACGTCGCGTGGGGGCTGGCGGCGCGCGGGCTGCCGCGCGACCAGATCCGCGAGCGGGTCGCCTGGGCGCTGGCGGCGGTCGGCATCGACGACCTGCGCGGGCGCCCGCCGCACCGGCTCTCGGGCGGGCAGCGCCAGCGCCTGGCGATCGCGGGCGTGCTGGCGCTGCGCCCGCAGGCGATCGTCTCGGACGAGTCGACCGCCATGCTCGATCCGCTGTCGCGCCGCGCGGTGGTCGAGCTGCTGCACCAGCTGAACCGCGACCACGGCCTGACGGTCGTGCACGTCACGCACCTGGTCGAGGAGGCCGCCGCGGCCGACCGCGTGGTGGTGATGGAGCGCGGGCAGGTCGCGCTGGATGGGCCGCCGGCGCTGGTGTTCGCCGATCTCGATCGGCTGCGCGCGCTGCGGCTGGCCATCCCGGCGCCGCTCGAGCTGGCCGCGCGCCTGCGCGCCATGGGCGTGGCGATCGACCCGGCCGCGCTGACCGTCGAGGCGATCGCGCGCGAGATCGAGGCGCGCTTCCATCCGGCCTGAGCAGGGAGGTCTGGAGGGCCGCAGGCCCTCCAGAATTATTAACTTGTTGGTGTGGTGCGAGAGCGAAGCTCTCGCACCACACCAACAAAAACGATCATGACCGATCCAATCATCATCATAGACAACCTCACGCACGTCTACCGCTCCGGCGCGGCCGGCCGACCGGCGCTGAGCGACGTCAGCCTGGCGATCGAGCGCGGGAGCTGCGCGGCGATCGTCGGCGTCACCGGCTCGGGCAAGTCGACGCTGGTGCAGCACCTGAACGGCCTGCTGCGGCCGACCTCCGGCACTGTGACGGTCGATGGGGTCGAGCTTGGCGCGGCGGCCGGGCTGCGCGAGCTGCGCCGGCGGGTGGGCATGCTGTTTCAGTCGCCCGAGGCCCAGCTGTTCGCGCCGACCGTGCTGGCCGACGTCGCCTTCGGGCCGCGGCGGCTCGGGCTGGGCGCGCAGGAGCTGGCCGATCGGGCGATCGCGGCGCTGGCGGCGGTCGGGCTGCCGGCCCACGAGTACGCCGGGCGCTCGCCGTTCGAGCTGAGCGGCGGGCAGATGCGCCGGGTCGCGCTGGCCGGCGTGCTGGCGCTGCTGCCGACCATCCTGGCGCTCGACGAGCCGACGGTCGGGCTCGATGCCGACGGCCGGGCCGAGTTCTACGGCTACGTGCGGCGGGCCCAGCTGGAGCGCGGCGTCACCGTCGTGCTGGTCTCGCACGACATGGCCGAGGTGGCGGCGCTGGCCGACCGGCTGTTCGTGCTGCACGGTGGCCGGCTGGTCGCGCAGGGGCCGCCGCACGAGGTCTTTCTGCAGGGCGAGCGGCTGCGCGAGTGGGGGCTGCTGGAGCCGCCGCTGGTCGAGCTGCTGGCGCTGCTGCGGCGGCGCGGCCTGGCCCTGCCGCAGCACGTGAGCACGGTCGCGGAAGCTCTGGCCGCGCTGTCCGGCGCCGAGCGCGGGCGAGCCGATGTTTGAGCAGTTCGCGCTGGGCGTCTACATCGCCGGCGACAGCCTGCTCCACCGCCTGCGCGCGCGGACCAAGCTGCTGGCGCTGCTCTGGCTGATCGGCGTGGTGACCGCGGCAGGCCAGCGGAGCTGGCGCGCGGCGCCGTACCTCGGGCTGGTCGCGCTGGTGTGCGCGGCGGCCGGGCTCTCGGGCATCGCGCCGGGCCTGCTGTGGCGGCGGGTGCGCCTGCTCGCGCTGCTGGCGCTCGTGGGCATGGTGCCGGTCGTGCTGCTGGCCGAGGGCGACGGCCCGCCGCTCTACGCGCTCGGCCCGCTGCTGGTGACGGCCGAGAGCGTCTGGCTGGGCGCGCGGCTGGTGGTGGTCTTCCTATCGCTGTACCTGCTCGCGCTGCTGCTGACGATGACGACCAGCCCGGTCGCGCTGATCGAGGGGCTGACGTTGCTGCTGGGGCCGCTGCGCCGGCTGCGGCTGCCGGTCGACGAGTTCGCGCTCATGGCGCTGCTGGCGCTGCGCTTCATCCCGACGATCGGCGAGGAGATCGAGCTGCTGGTGAAGGCCCAGCTCTCGCGCGGCGCCGATTTCAGCCACGGCACGCCGCGCGAGCGGATGGACAGCCTGGCCGCGCTGCTCGTGCCGATCTTCCAGTCGGTCTGGCGGCGCGCCGCCGCGCTGGCCGCCGCGCTGGACGCGCGCGGCTACACGCTCGACGGCCGGCAGACGCTGCTCTACGAGACGCCGCTCGGCGCGGCCGACTACCTGACCCTGGCCGCCGTCGCGCTCGTCACGATCGCGGCGCTGCTGATCCCATTCTGAGATGCTGTCGGCCCTCACCCCCCGCCCCCTCTCCCGTGCGCGGGAGAGGGGGAATTTCCTTTCGGCAGCACAGGGCGTTCGCATAGCGAACGCCCTGTGCTGCCGAGAATCTAAACCCCCTCCCCTGGTAGGGGAGGGGGCAGGGGGAGGGGAGCTACCTCACACGAACCACCATCAGCGCCAGCGCGCCAGCGGGGTCGCCGGCCAGCGGCAGGCGGGCGAAGGTGTCCATGCGGTAGACGCCCACCTCCAGCCGGTACTCGCCCGGCGCGAGCCCGGCCGGGACGGGCAGGTCGGCCACGTCGACGGCCAGCTCGCCCGGCTGCCAGCGCGAGGTCGGGTAGTCGGCCGCGCGGATAACCGTGTCGCGCTGGGCCACCGTCTGCCCCTGCGCGTCGAGCAGGTGCAGGAAGATCGCGTAGTCGGCGTCCATCTTCGCGAGCGCGCGCCAGTAGAGGTTGATCTGCAGCGCCTGGCCGCGCGGCACGTCCGGGGCGCCGGCGAGCGGGCTGAAGTCGCCGCGCAGCTCGCCCGCGCCGCGCTGGAAGCCGAGCAGCGCCAGCGTGTCGCCGAAGGAGGCCGCGCGCCGCTCGATCGCCAGCGCCTCCGGGTGGTCGCCCAGGTCGAGCAGCTCCATGCGCGGCCCCGGCTGGCCCTCGCGGTCGCCCGGGAACACCTCGGCCAGCGTGGCCGCCGCGCGCAGCGCCTGGTAGCCATCCGGGTCGGTGTCCTTGGCGTTCGCGACGACGTAGCGGTAGCCCTGCGCGCGGTACCACGCCGCGCTCTGCCTGGCGACGTCGTCGAGCGGGGTGACGAACGGCTGGCCGGCCCACTGGGCCGGGTTGAGCGCCACGGCGATCGGCGCGCCGTGCGGCAGCCGATCGCGCACGTAGTCGCCCGCGCGCACCTTGCTGTGCGGCAGCGCCTCGAAGCGGGTCAGCGCGGCCGCGTCGAGCAGCGGCCCGGCCAGCGCCACGCCGCCGAGCGCGGCCACGAGCAGGCCCGCCGCCCCCGCGCGGCGGCTGAGCGCGGGCAGGCGCGCCAGCCGGCCGGCCGCGGCGTCGATCGCGATCGCGGCGTACAGCAGCAGCGGCGGGATGATCGGCAGCAGGTTGCGCGGAAAGTGCCGGTTCTGCGCCAGGAAGAACAGCAGCTGGGTCGGGATGAACGCCAGCATCACCAGGCTGGGCCGGTCGCGGCGCGCGACGACCAGGCCGACTCCCGCCAGCGCGGCCAGGAACGGCAGCGGCTGCAGGCCGTCGGCCCACATCATGTCGAGGTACTCGAGCAGCGGCCAGCGGTGGCTGCTGTGGCCGGCGGGCGAGTAGGTGCCGTACTGGCGCTGAATCCCGCCGACGAAGTCGCCGAAGGTCAGGAAGGCGTAGGGCGTGGCGACCGCGAAGCCGACCAGGCTCCACAGCGCCGCCCAGCCGAGCCGGCCGCCCTGGCGCAGGCTCGCGCGGCCCCACACCAGCGCGTGCGCCACCACAATCGACAGCGCGACCGCCCCGGCATTGTACTTCGCCGACGCGGCCAGCCCCGCCGCGAAGCCGGCCAGCGCGTACGCGCGCCAGCCGCTGTGGTCGAGCAGCCGCACCGCCGCCGCGAGCGCCAGCAGCGTGACCAGCGTGGTCGTCACGTCGACCGTGATGTACTGCGACTCGCGCATGTGGAACGACGAGACCGCCAGCAGCGCGGCCGCCACGAGCGCGACCCGCGTGTTGTACCAGCGCCGCCCGACCAGGTAGAGCGCGACCACCGTGGCGGTGCCGAGCAGCACGCTCAGCATGCGGCCCCAGACGAACAGCTGCGGCGTGGTGAGGTAGAGGTCGGTCGTAAGCGGCAGCGCGGCCATGTCCTTGTACAGGCCGGCGGCGAAGCCGTAGCGCAGGTGCGCCGCGAAGACCAGGCGCAGCAGGTAGTAGTACAGCGACGGCTTCTCGAAGAAGCGCGGGTCCCAGTCGCCGCGCCGGATCATCGCCAGGACCTTGTTCGCCGCCGAGGGCTCGTCGGGGTGATCGACGTAGGGCAGCCCCCAGCCGACCGCGTGGACCCGCAGCCAGAAGGCCACCAGCGTGATGCCGGCGACCGCGCATGCCGCCCACAGCCAGGCGCGCGCGGCCGGGCGCCTGCCGGCCTCGGCGGCGCCCGCGGTGCGAAGGGTGTTATCCATGCATTTTCTGAATCGGCTGCATTTCGGCGCAATAGTGACATGGGCGGCTAGATCTGTCAACTTGCGAGCGCTCGGGGGCTGCGCGCCCCCGCACCCCCACGTGGGTCACACCCCACACCGCGTTCGGGGGGCTGCGCGCCCCCCGTACCCCCGCGGGCGGGGGTGGGCCGCCACCCCCGCCGCCCCCCGGCCGGGGCTCTCGCCCCTGGACCCCAAAAAGATGCCGCCTTGTTTGCGATGCCTGACGCGCATGCCCGGCGGAATCCAGGCACGGCGGGTTGCAACTCGCGCCCAACGAAGGGTACTGGGCATGCGCCACGACGCTTATATCTGGTACGCCATCAATTGCCGGAGGGGGGCCGGGGGAACCGGCGTGGGTTCCCCCGGGCGGGGGGCCGGGGCGCAGCGCCCCGGAAAGACAGCTGGCGCAGCTTCCTGAACCGGCGTGGGTTCCCCCGGCGGGGGGCCGGGGGCGCAGCGCCCCGGAGAAAAGGAACGCCCGGCACGGGCGTATCAGGCGGGGGGCCGGGGGCGCAGCGCCCCGGAAGGATTGTTGACGGGGGTCGGGGGCGCAGCGCCCCGAACGAATCGAAGGCATGAAAAAGGGTGTATCATCTACCGAGGCTTGTTTAATAGACCAAGGGGATTTCCGTGACAGCCACCTCCGCCCGACGCGCGCGCTACCCCGCGCTGCACCACCGCAACTTCACCCTGATCTGGAGCGGCATGCTGGTCTCGAATATGGGCACCTGGATGCAGAACGTCGCGCAGAGCTGGCTGATCTACAAGCTGACCGGCAACAACCTGCTCTACCTGGGCTGGCTCGGCCTGAGCTTCGCGATCCCCATGATCGTCGCGCCGCCGCTGGGCGGCGCCCTGGCCGACCGGGTCGACCGGATCAGGCTGCTCTACGTGACGCAGACCTGCTCGCTGCTGCTGGCCGCGGCACTGGCGCTGCTGACGTGGAGCGGCGCGATCCGCCCGGCGCATATTCTCGTGACGACGTTCCTGGGCGCGCTGCTGCTGGCGTTCGACAACCCGGCGCGCCAGTCGCTCATCCCCGAGCTGGTGCCGCGCGCGGATCTGCTGAACGCGCTCTCGCTCAACTCGGCCACCTACACCGGCGCGGCGCTGGTCGGCCCCGCGCTCGCCGGGCTGCTGCTCGACACGGTCGGCGCCGGCTGGCTGTTCATGCTCAACGCGGCCAGCTTTCTGGCCGTGATCGGCGCGCTGCTGGCCATGCGCGGCATCCCGCGCCGGCCGGGCCGCCCGACATCGCTGCGCGACTCGCTGCTGGGCGGGTTCGCCTACGCCGGGCGCGACCGGGCGGTCCTGCTGCTGCTGGCGCTCTCGGCGCTCTCGGCGCTGTTCGGCCGCTCCTACCAGCAGCTGCTGCCGGTGTTCGCCGACGACATCTGGCGGGTCGGGTCGGGCGGCTATGGCGCGCTCCTCTCGGCCGCGGGCGGCGGGGCGCTGCTGGGCGCGTTCGCGATGGCGTCCGTGCGCGACGTCCAGGCCCACGGGCGCGTGCTGATCGTCAGCGGGATCATCTTCTGCGCCGCGCTGGCGGCCTTCGCCCTGAGCCCGCTGTTCTGGGTCGGGATCGTGCTGCTGGTGCTCGTCGGGGTGACGTCGACCGTGTTCACCACGATGATCGCGACCGTGATCCAGCTGCGCGTGCCCGGCGAGCTGCGCGGCCGCGTGATGAGCCTGTACGCGATCACGCTGATCGGGCTGCCGTCGCTGGGGGCGCTCGGCGTCGCGGCGGCCTCCAGGGCGCTTGGGGCGCAGGCGCCCGCGCTGGCGGCGCGCCTGTCGCTCGGGCTGCTGCGGGTATTAGGCGTGGAGGCGCTGACACAGCACCTTGGGCTGGAGGCTGGCGCGCCGCGCGCGGTTGTGCTTGGCGCTCTAGTGCTGATCGTGGTGCTGGTCGCCACCGCGCCGCTGTTCTTGTCGCTGCGCGGCGCGGCCGAGGCGCTCGTGCGCCCGGATAGCGCGGCGCCTGTCCGATCGTCCGAGCGAGAGACGCCCTGATCGGGCGGCGGCGCTGCTGTCAGCTTTCTCTCAGCAAACACTCATCTTTTAGCTGGAACAGTTTGGCGCCGCCCGACGTTCAAGTAAGCAGAGCGGCGATAATAGCGGCGATTGTCGCCGGGCTATCACAGAACACCTTCAACGACAGCCCCTCAGCCGCCTTCTACCAGCCTCCCGGCTGCTCCGCGCAGCCGTTACCATCATCTGAACGGCCGCCCCCACGGGCGGCCGTTTCCGCATGCTCGCCCTTTCTGCAGTGCGCTGCTCTGCAGCGCACCCCAGCACCACCACGAATCCCCCCTCTCCCAGCGGGAGAGGGGGGTAGGGGGGGGAGGGGGAGGCCAAAAGCGCACACGCCTGTGATTGTATTCAAAAAAGAGACCCCCGAAAGCGGAACCGGCTGCCCAAACGGGCAGCCGGGGGGAAAAGATGAGGGGCGGCTGAGGGTGTAACAGCGCCTGCGACGCGCTGGGAATGGCCGCCGCTGCCACTCCGATCTCACTTCTCACTCTATACTATGTATGTCCGAAGTGGCTGTAGTATGGCATAGCAAGATAAGAGACGCCTTAATCGCCAGTGAGGGCACGATGAGACCAGGCCCGGCGCGGCCGAATCGTGTACAATACGCGCCATGATCCCTTTTGCAGGCACACACACGCCGATGAACTATCAGCAAGCGCTCGACTATCTCTACTCGTTTCCGGACAGCGAGGCCCGGCTACCGCGCACGCCGGCCGAGTTCAACCTGCCGCAGACCGCGGCGCTGCTGCGCGCCTTTGGCGACCCCCAGCGCGCCCTCCGAACGGTGGTCGTCGCGGGCACCAAGGGCAAGGGCTCGACCTCGGCGATGCTTGAGGCGATCGCGCGCGCGGCCGGGCTGCGCACCGGGCTGTGGACCTCGCCGCACCTGCACTCGTATCGCGAGCGCATCCAGGTCGGCCGCCGCCCGATCGGCCAGGCCGAGCTGATTCGCGCGGTCGAGGCGATCCCCGCGCGGCTGGCCGCCTTCGATCGGCAGCAGTACGGCGAGCCGACGATCTTTCAGCTCGGGTTCGCGATCGCGCTGCGCCACTTCGCCGACCAGGCGGTCGACCTGGCGATCCTCGAGGTCGGGCTGGGCGGCCGCTACGACAGCGCCAACGTCGTGACGCCGCTGCTCTCGGTGATCAGCTCGATCAGCTACGACCACATGCAGGTGCTGGGCGACACGCTGTCGCAGATCGCCTACGAGAAGGCCGGCATCATGAAGCCGGGCGTGCCCGCGATCACGGTCCCGCAGCACCCCGAGGCGATGGCGGTGGTCGAGCGGGTCGCCGGCGAGGTGGGGGCGCCGCTGTGGGTAGCTACCGAGGCTGGGGTCAGGAGCCAGGGGTCAGGGGTCAGGGGTCAGGGGTCAGGGAGGAGAGATCTCGACTATCCGGCCCCCGACCCCCGATCCCTGATCCCTAGCCTACGAGGGGTGTTTCAGCGCGAGAACGCCCGGCTCGCGGTTGGCGCGGCGCTGCTGCTGCGCGACGCCGGGCTGCCGATCTCGGACGCGGCGATCGCCGCAGGGCTGGCGGATGTGCGCTGGCCGGGGCGGATGGAGGTCGTGGCGGGCGAGCCGCCGCTCGTCCTCGACGGCGCGCACAACGGCGACTCGGCCCGCAAGCTGGTCGAGTCGCTGCACCAGGCGTTTCCCGGCCGCCCGATCGTGTTTATGCTGGGCGTCTCGCAGGGCCACAGCGCCGAGCACATCCTGGCCGAGCTGGCACCCGCCGCTCGGGCGCTGGTGCTGACGCGCGCGCGGCACCCGCGCGCGCTGGCCGACCTGGATGCGCTGGCCGGCCTGGCCGCGCCGCTGCTGCAGCGAGCCGGCGAGCGCGCGCCGCTGGCGATCGAGCCGGATGTGGCCGCGGCGCTCGGCCGGGCGCGCGCGCTGGCTCGGCCGGGAGACCTGGTCTGCGTCACCGGCTCGCTGTTCGTCGTCGCGCAGGCGCGCGAGGCGCTCGGGCTGGCCGAGGAGGTGGACTGATTGAGGACGGAAGACAAAAGACAAAGGACCAATGACCCAGTCGAGCTTTGGTCATTGGTCCTTTGTCATTGGTCGGTGGTGGCTAATCGATCGCGTCTTTGTCGATCGCGAAGCTGCAGGTCGGGCCGCCCAGCGCGCGGCACTCGATCTCTTCCATGTGGAACGAGTGCCCGCCGGTCACCCAGGTCAGCGCCTCCTCGAGGATGCCCTGGGCCAGGTGGCAGCACGGCTTCTCGCTCTTGCGGCCCCAGCAGACCGGGCACTTCTCGATGATGTAGATGAACTGGCCCTTGCGCTCCTCGACGCGGGTCGGCTGGTCGCTGAAGCGGTCGAAGGTCTGCGCGGTGGCGTTGAGCGCGATCTTCATCTTCATGGTCATGGGCATGAGCTTGAGCGCCAGGTCGGCCATGCCCAGCAGTGGGCCAAACTCCTTGAGGCCGAGGTTGAAGGCGTAGCGGCCGGCGCGCTGCTCCATCCCGCGGGCGCCGCGCGGGCCGTACATGGTCTCGGTGGCTTTGGAGATCGTGGTCAGGTCGGCGAACGGGAACTCGCGCTTGAGGTTGGAGGGGGGGTAGGTATTGACCAGATGCCGGGTGCCGGCCAGGTTGAGCAGCGCGTTGACGCCGTTGCGGCCCATGACATCTTCCAGGCTGATCAGATACAGGCGCCCGATCAGGTTCGGGTAGTAGCGCGGCTCGAGATCGTTTGTGACGCCACGTTCCTCTGGCATGAGTGGCTCCTTCAGGTTCAAGGTCCAGCCGTCGCTCGCGAGCGGCGATCTATGATGCAGCTGGGCCTGCGCCGAACAGTGCGGCACTTACTACAGAGTCTAAATCGTCTCGGCTGATTATACCTGATCAATATGTGATCAATGTTGGCATGGAGCCGGAAGTTTCAGGTCGTAGGTCGGTTTAGCTGCGTTCGGCCTGGTCGGGGGCTCGCACGCCGGACGCCAGCTGGCGTCCGGTCGCCCGCCGCGCTGGGGCGTCGGCGGGCTCAGTCGTGCGCCGGGGGGCGCGCCGTGGCCGCGCGGCGCGCTCTTCGTTTGGCGCCGGGCCGAACAGTGCGGGGGTCGCCAGCAGCGCCGCCAGCGCGCCGGCCAGCGGGTCGAACGGCGGCAGCGCGACGACTGGATAGGGGTTGTAGATCAGAGGCCCGCCCGCGAGCCAGAGCGCGACCCAGCCGGCGGCGCAGACGATCGCCGCCGCGAGCACGGCGCTGTCGCGCCGCCGCCAGCGCTCGCGGCGGTAGGTCGTGCGGGCGACCAGCCGCCCGAGCGAGCGCAGCGCCAGCCCCAGCACCGCCACGCCTGCGCCGAGCAGGCCGAGCGCCGGGGCAGCCGCGCGCGGCCCGTAGTACAGCCAGCCGAACAGCCCGCCGCCGAGCAGCAGCAGCCCGGCGATCATCGCCGCCTGCCGGCGCCCGAGCCGCACGTCCAGATCGCGGGTGCGCCCGTAGCCGCGCGCGTCGAGCGCCTCGGCCAGTTGGATCGATTTCTCGAGGCTGCTCGCCAGCAGCGGCGCGACCAGCGGCAGGTAGCTGCGCGGCCCGCGAAAGCGGTGCCCGCGCAGCCGCTGCGACTCAGCGATTTCGCCGATCGCGCGCACGGTCTGCGGGACGAACGAGACCGCGATCGTCACGGCCAGGCCGGCGTGAAAGAACGAGCGCGGGGCCAGCCGCAGCAGCCGGTAGTGGCTAACCAGCGCGTTGAACGCGCCGAAGGTCGCCATCAGCGTCCACAGCCGCAGCCCGCGCACGGCGCCCCAGGTCAGGTCCTCGGCCGTCACCGCGCCGCCAAGGGTGACGCCGCCCAGCAGCGCCGGCAGCGTGAGCGCGGGCAGCCGCAGCACCACCGTGCCGCCGCGCGCCCCGCCGACCGTCACGACGCTGAAGACCACGTAGCCGACCCACAGCGCCAGGCCGCCCAGGAAGAACAGCCGGTAGGCCCGCGCCAGCGGCGTGTCTCTGTGGCACGCCAGAAAGACCAGCGTCGCCGCGAGCAGCGCCAGCAAGAGGTAGAGCGGGTTGGTGGTCAGGCCGGTGACGACGAGGGCGGCGAGCAGCCAGGCGAGCCATGCCAGTGTATTCATTGTTCGTGGGGTGTGCAGGTGTGCGGCGGTACAGCCGCCGCACACCTGCACCTATATCTCGCTCATCCCCTGCCCCGTTGCCACGGAAGAGGGGGGATTCTTGGCGGGTGCAGGGGGAGGGGTTCGACTCGCCGACAAGGCTGCTTACAGGTGGGCAGCCAGCGCGGCCAGCGCTACCACCTCGGCGATCTCGCACAGCGCCCCGTAGGTGTCGCCGGTCAGCCCGCCCAGGTCGCGGGTCCACCACATCGCCAGGGCCTGCGCGACGACCCAGACCAGCGCGAGCGCGACCAGGCCGCGCGGGCCGGCAAGGATCAGCGCCAGCGCGATCGCGGTCGCCGTCGCGACGACGAAGTCACGCCGGCGCACCTGCGACTGGAACTCGCGCCCCAGGCCGCCCTCGCGCGCGGGCGGGAACCAGAAGATCCCGTAGATATCCGCCCAGCGCCCCAGGACCGGCGCGAGCCAGACCGCGCGCAGCCAGCCGTCGCCGGCCGCCTGTAGCCAGGTGACTTTGAGCGCGATCACGGCCACCAGCGCCAGTGCGCCCATCGCGCCGATCCGGCTGTCCTTCATGATCTCCAGCTTGCGCGCGCGTGGCCGCCAGCTCATCACCGCGTCGAATGTGTCGCTCAGGCCGTCCAGGTGCAGCCCGGCCGTCACGACGCCCCAGCCGACGACCAGCACGACCGAGCGGACCCAGGCATCCCACAGCGCGCCGCTGGCCAGGCCCAGCCCGACCAGCAGGGCGCCGATCAGCGCGCCGGCCAGCGGGAACAGCGGGATGGCGCGCGCGATCGTCCGATCCGACATCGGCGGCAGGCCGGGGATGGGGATGACCGTCAGGAAGCGCAGCGCCTCGCCCAAAGGATGAAGGATGAATGCTGAACGCTGAACGCTATCAGGATTGGATGGTTCCTCATCAATCACACGCGGCTCTCCTTGGTCCATCGTCGCTCTCGATATCCGTATTCAGCGTTCAGCGTTCAGCGTTTAGCGTTTAGCGCTCGGAGACGCCCGCCTGATCGAACGTCGCCATCTCGCGCATCGCCCGCGCGGCGCCCAGGATGATCGGCAGCGCGAGCGCGGCGCCGCTGCCCTCGCCCAGGCGCATGTCGAGCGCGAGCAGCGGCTGCAGGCCGAGGTGCTCCAGGGCGATGCGGTGGCCCGGCTCGGCCGAGCGGTGCGCGGCGATCAGGAAGTGGCGCAGGTTGGGCGCCAGCGCCGCCGCCACGAGCGCCGCGCTGGCCGTGATGTAGCCGTCCAGCACGATCGGGATGCGGCGCGCGGCGGCCGCCAGCGCAGCCCCGGCCAGCAGCGCGATCTCGAACCCGCCCAGCTCGGCCAGCGCGCCGAGCGGGTCGGCCGGCTTCGGCCGCGCGCGCCGTATTGCCGCCGCCACGACAGTCCGCTTGTGCGCGAGGCGCGTGTCGTCCAGCCCGGTCCCGCGGCCGGTCGTCAGCTCGGGGGCGACGGCCGTGAAGACGCTGGTCAGGCAGGCGGCCGCGGTGGTGTTGCCGATGCCCATCTCGCCGAGCGCCAGCAGGTCGAGCCCGGCCGCGCACTCGGCCGCGACGATCCGCGCGCCGGCCAGCAGCGCCCCGCTGGCTTGCGCGCGAGTCATGGCCGGCTCGCGCAGCAGGTTGCGGGTCCCCCGCCCGGCCGAGGCGCGGCGCAGCCCCGGGTGGTCGGGCAGGTCGGCCGCCACGCCCGCGTCGACGACGACCACGCGCGCGCCGGCGTTGGCGGCCAGCGCGTTGATCGCCGCGCCGCCGCGCAGGAAGTTCAGCATCATCTGGCCGGTGACCGACTGCGGGTAGGCGCTCACGCGCTCGGCCACCACGCCGTGGTCGCCCGCCGCCACCAGGACGGCCGGCCTGCTGAACTCCGGCCGGACCTGGCCGGTGATCGCAGCCAGCCGCACGATCAGCGGCTCCAGCGCGCCCAGGCTGCCGGGCGGCTTGGTCAGACGGTCGAGCCGGGTGCGCGCGGCCGCGCTCGCCGCCGCGCTGGGGCCGGGGATGTTCGCGCACAGCTCGCGCAGCGCGATCTCGTCGTTGCTCATAGTCGCGGCACCTCGTTGACCATCCGCACGATCGGCCCGCCGCCGTACACGTCCAGCGCCGTCACGCTGCCCAGGTCGACGCGCCAGCGCCAGTGCAGCGCCGGCGACATCCCGGCGATCGCGCACAGCACCAGCTGGATCGGCGTGGCGTGGGTGACGACCAGCATTCGGCCGCCGGGGCTCTGGCGCAGCAGCGCGGCCCAGCCCTCGGCGACCCGGCCGGCCACTTCGGCCAGGCTCTCGCCGCCGCTCGGCCGGCCGTGCAGCGCGTCTGCGAATCGTGACAGCGACTCCTGCGGGAAGCGCGCGCGCACCTCGCCGTAGGTCAGCCCCTCCCAGCGGCCGTGGTTGGTCTCGGCCCAGCGCGCGTCGTCGACGATCGGGGCGTCGCGGTCGCCCAGGATCGTCTCGGCGGTCAGGCGCGCGCGCTGCGTCGGGCTGACGACGGCGAGCTTGAACGGGATGCGCCGCAGCCGGTGGGCCAGCGCCTCGGCCTGCCGCAGCCCGAACGGCGTGGGCGCGCTGTCGGTGATGCCCTGGTAGCGGCGCTGCTTGTTCAGCTCGGTCTGCCCGTGCCGCACCAGCCAGATGCTAGTTCTCATCGCCCGCTCCTGCGCAGCAGCGCGGCCGCGATCCCACCCACCAGCACGAGCGCGATCGCGCCAAACGCCAGGTAGCTCGTCCAGGGGGCGGCGCCGGCCACCGGCTCGCGCGTGGGCGCTGCGCCCCCCGCTGATACGAACGTGGCCGCGGGCGCGCTGGGTACGGCCGCCGCCGACGGCATCTCAGGGCGGACGGTGGCGACAGCCGCTTGCGGGCGAGCCGTCGGCGCCTGGGTCGCCGTCGGGGCGGCCTCGGTCGGCGTAGCCTGGATCGCCACCGGCGCGGATGTCGGGGCGCGGGTAGGCCGCGCCGCCTGTGTGGTCGCCGTCGGCGCGGCCTCGGTCGGCGCGGCGGCAGGTAGAGCTGTCGGCGGGATCGCCACAGACGCCTGCAGCGTCGGCGGCGGCTGCGCCTGTGGCGCGCAGATCTGGTCGAGCGAGAGCGCCGGCGGCTGCGCGCCGGCCTGGACCGAGCCGGCGCCCCAGGCCCAGCCCTCCACGTCGCCAGGCTTGACCTTCACCGCCGACGCGCCGAGCTGCGAGTAGGCCCACTTCCCGCCGCGCAGGTGCTGGTAGGCCCAGTAGACGCACTCCGCGCCCTTGCACTTGCAGAAGCAGTCCTCGGTCGGGTAGTCGCACCCTTCGCCGTCGAGCTTGCACACGGCTGACCCGCCGCCGCCCGACTGGTTGAGGAAGCTGAAGCCCGCGCGGCTCAGCAGTTCCAGCCCGCTGATCTCCGGCTCGGCGAAGCTCACGCAGGCCGTCACCACGCGCCCGTCGCCGTGCTGAACGATCAGCCCGGCGCGGTTAGGCGGCTGCTCCTGCGCGCGGCCGAGCGACGGCAGCAGGATCGCAAGGCCCAACAGCGCGAACAGCCCGATCAGGCGAGAACGACTGATGACGATAGACCAGGGGCCAAGGACCAAGGGCCACGGGCCATGGCCCGACGGCACGGCGGGGCACTCAGCCTCGGCGCGCTGGTCTTCGGTCGTTGGCCTTCGGTCTTCCACTCACGCGCCCCGCGGCTTCAGCGCCAGGCCGCCCGCCAGCAGCGCCAGCGCCAGCAGCGCCAGCCAGGCCGCGTCGGGCGCGCCGGCTGTCCTGGGCAGGCTGGCCGGCGCCGGGGCGGGGGCCTGCACGGCCGGCAGGCTGGTCGTCTTGAGCGGGAACGGCCTCAGCAGCAGCGCCGGGATGGCCTGGGCCGAGGCCAGGTCGTTGTCGTCGGGCAGGGCGGCCTGGTAGCGGAACGCACCGCTGGGGTTCTGGAGCCTCAGCAGCGCCCCGACCGGGTCGGCGTCGCGCCTGAGCGCGCGCGGATCCTCGCCGGCGGCCACCAGCGCCTGGATGACCACCGCGGTCGAGTTGGCGTCGCTGTCGGTGCCGAACGCCGATGCCCGCGAGTACGGGAAGCCGCCGTCAGCGTTCTGCTGCGACTTGAGGTAGGCCAGCGCGCGGCCGAGCGGCTCGCCCTTCGCGCCGGCCGCTACCAGCGCCTGGACCGCCAGCGCGGCGGTGTTGGTGTCGCTGCCGGTCGCGGCCGAGCCGTCGAAGCTCCAGCCGCCGTCGGGCAGCTGGCTCTTCTCAAGCGCGGCGATCGCGGCGGGCGGGATCGGCTGTCCGGCGCTGGCCAGCGCCAGCAGCGCGTAGGCGTGCCCGGTGATGTCGGCGCCGTACTGGCCGGTCTGGCCGTTGTAGGTCTTCAGGAGGATCTGCAGCAGGTTCTGCCCCCCGAAGTTGCGCGGGTCCTTCCCGGCGGCGACGACCGCCAGCGCCAGCTTGCCGGCCGCCGCGGGCGATTTGGCGGCGTAGCTGGCGGCCTGGGTGCCCAGGTAGGAGACAGGCGAGCTGCCGTTCTTCAGCACGCCGTTCGGGTCGGAGCCGACCGCCACGATCGCGAACACCGCGTCGGCGCTCGCGCCGGCGTCGAATCCGGCGAAGCTGCCGTCGGCCTGCTGGCGGGCCAGCAGCCAGCCAAGCGCGGCCTGTGCCGCGCCGCTTGGATCGTCGGCGGCGCGAGCGGGCGCGCCCGCGCCGAAGACCGCCACTAGCGCGGCCAGCACGGCCAGCGCGGAGATGAGACGTTTCATAGCTATCCTCATGTGCATTCGGCCAAGCTCTGGAAAAACACAAAACCCCCTCCACGAGGTGGAGAGGGCTTCAGAGACGCATAAATGCGGCGCTGCCTCACCCCCTTTCCAGCGCGGGTGTGAACGGCTAACCGCAGGGGTGGGCATCCTGGCTTGCCAGGGCTTTTTGGCTGGAGGCTGGGGAATTGGAGTGAGCGCTCACTCGCGAATCCCTAACCCCGAAACCCTTATCCCTGGTCTACAGTAGCGTGGACTGCGCCGGCTTCGAACCGGACTTCCCCCAATTGAACCCTTCGCTTCCTCCGGGTCCCCTGCTTCGAAATCGATTGTGGCGCCATCTTAGCACGGCTGGGTGTCGGCGTCAATCAGCCTGCGGGGGCTGCGCGCCCCCGTGCCCCCGCAGGCAGGGCTTGCGCCCCTGGACCCAAAATGATGCCGTCTCGTCTTCAGCGCTTGGCGCGCATGCCTGGCAATATTCCCAGAGCTGCGGGTGACAACTCGCCCCGCAGGAATGTTGATAGGCATGTGCCACTTTGGTACATAGCTGAGGCAGCACTTTTTGCCGGAGGGGGGCCGGGGGCGCAGCGCCCCGGAAAAAAGCACAAGCGCAGCCCCCCGAAGGCGGTGTGGCGGACACCGACGCGGGGGGCGGGGGCGCAGCGCCCCGGAGACACCCCTACTTGGACTCTTTGGCCGTAAAGTTGACCGTGATCGTCACGCCGTCCTGGACGGTCAGCATGCCGGCGATGCTGGGCGGGTCGAAGCCGAAGTCCTTCATCAGGATCTGGGTCGTGGCGCTCCCGCTGATCGTGTCGCCCGCCAGCTTCCCGCGCACGTCGAACGTCACCGGCTTGGTCACGTCGCGGATCTTCATGTCGCCGGTCAGCTTGAAGGCGACCTCCTGGCCCTCGCTGTAGCTCTCGGGCGCGCCCTGCACGTCGGTCGAGGTGAACTCCGCGAACGGGTACTTGTCCGACTCGAGCCAGCTCCGCCGGATGCGCTGGTCGCGCCGGCTCTCGTCGCTGGTCAGCTGTCGCAGGTCGACGGCGATGCGCGTGATCTTGCCGCTGGGCTTGCCGTCGAGGCTGAGCTGCAGCTCGCCCTCGACCGCGTTGGTCTTGCCGATCGCCTTGTTCGGCAGGTCGCGGCTGAGGAACTGCTCCTGGACCTGGTAGGACGCCTCGGTCTGCTCGGGCACGATCTTGAAGGTTCGGACGTTGCCGGTCGGCGCGGCCGACTGGGATGTGGCGGCTGGCGCGGCCGGCTGGGATGTGGCTGCCGGCTGGGACGTGGCTGCCGGCTGGGATGTGGCGGCCGGCGCGCTGCTCTGGCTGGCCGTGCCGCCGCAGGCCGCCAGCACGCTCACAGCCAGCGCGCCCAGCATTGCAGTCCAGATTCGCCGATAGCTCAATGATGCCTCCTTCGTTGATGTCGCCAGCTCATGTCGCGAGCAGGGCATATCGGCGCCGCCAGGGGAGCTGCGGCCCCCGCGCTCTGGCCGCAGGGCGACAACCGCGTCAACCCTCTCATCGGGCTACTGCTGCTCTACAAGAGTATACTTCGGATTGGCCCGCCGGCTTCTTTCATGGGATGAGAGAAGGATGAGAGGGCGGCGGCGCCCGCCACGTCGTGTATAATAGGCGCGTGCAAACTATCACGAATCCGCCAACTCGACGATCGCCGACCCTGCCGGCCGGGCGCCTGCCGCCACTCAAGATCCATCAGCGGCGACGCTTCATTCGTATTTCGTGGTTCTTCCTGCGGGTGATCGCCCACATCTTCTTCTTCGACATCCTGCTGGGCCGCTGGCGCGTCACGCGCTGGTATGTGCGCCGCAGCGGGATGACGCGCTGGGTGCAGATCGCGCGCCGCTTCCGCGGCCTGGCGCTCCAGATGGGCGGGGTGCTGATCAAGCTCGGCCAGTTCCTCAGCTCGCGCGCGGATATCCTGCCGCTGCAGATCACCGACGAGCTGGCCGGGCTGCAGGACGAAGTGCCGCCCGCGCCGCTGCCGTATGTGCTGGCCACGATCGTCGAGGAGCTGGGCGCGCCCCCCGATCAGCTCTTCGCCGAGTTCGACCCGGTGCCGGTGGCCGCCGCCTCGCTCGGCCAGGTGTTCTTCGGCGTGCTGCACGATGGGCGCCGGGTGGCGATCAAGGTCCAGCGCCCGCGCATCGACGAGATCGTCGAGGTCGACCTGCGCGCGGTCGAGTGGGCGGTGCGGATCATCCGCAACTACCCGCCGATCAAGCGCCGCGCCGACCTGATCGCCCTGTTCGAGGAGTTCAAGCGGGTGCTGATCCAGGAGCTCGACTACGTCCAGGAGGCCAAGAACGCCGAGATCAT
This sequence comes from Candidatus Ribeiella danica, assembly GCA_016717335.1. GTDB lineage: Bacteria > Chloroflexota > Chloroflexia > Chloroflexales > Roseiflexaceae > Ribeiella > Ribeiella danica. The sequence goes on along the minus strand of JADKFS010000001.1, from coordinate 857,767 downwards.
CCGCGCGAACTTCGCCGCCGTCCCCGGCGTGTATATCCCCGAGCCCTACCCCGATCTGTCGACCCGGCGCGTCCTGATCATGGAGCGGATCGGCGGGATCAAGATCAGCGACGTCGACGCGCTCGCGCGCGCCGGGGTCGACCGGGTGGAGCTGGCCCAGCGCTTCTACAAGGCCTACCTGAAGCAGTGGTTCCTCGACGGGATCTTCCACGCCGACCCGCACCCCGGCAACCTGTTCGTGCGGATCGAGGGGCCGCCGCCGGCGCAGACCAACGGCGTGAAGCCCGGCGCGCCATGCACGCTGATCTTTATCGACTTCGGCATGGTCGGCCAGCTCGGCCTGCGGGCGATGGAGGCGCTGCGCGAGGGCACCGTCGCGGTGGCGACCAACGACGCCGAGCGGTTCGTGATGGCGCTCGACGAGCTTGGCGTGATCCTGCCCGGCGCGGACCGCCGTCCGATCATCCAGGCGGCCCAGGTGCTGTTTCGCCACACCTACGACCGCAGCATCCGCGAGCTGACCAACATCGACGTCGAGGGCGTGTTCGGCGAGGTCGAGCACCTGGTGCGCGACATGCCGTTTCAGATGCCGCAGGACCTGATCTACATGGGCCGCGCCGTCAGCATGGTCAGCGGGATGACGACCGCGCTCGATCCCGACATCAACCTGTTCGAGACGCTGCGGCCGTTCGCGCAGGAGCTGGCGGCGCGCGAGCGCCGCGACGGCGACTGGGTCGAGCGGGCCCGCAAGGAGCTGACCAGCATCGGCCAGATCCTCGCCACGCTGCCGCGCCAGATGGACGCCTACTACAAGTCGGCCAACCGCGGCGAGCTGCAGATGCGGGTGGACCTGAGCCGGCTGGAGCGCGGGATGCGGCGGGTCGAGCGCGCCACCACCCGGCTTGCCGGCGGGATCGTCGCGACCGGGCTGTTCGTCGGCGGGGTGCTGCTGCGGATCAACGGCTTCGCGCCCGAGGCGGCGTGGTCCTGGGTCGCCGCCGCGCTGCTGGCGATCTGGACGATCTGGCCGCGCGGCGATCGCTAGACGCTCGTTCGAAGCCATTTGGAGGAGCTTTGCCCCGCTAAGGCATGGTTCAATTCCAGGGATTTCGCCTTGACACTGTACGGGCGCGATATATCGCGCCCCTGCGCCTTTGGGGCAATGAACTGTCACGCTCGATTGAACCATGCCTAAGCCTCTCTGGGGTGTCGTTTTTACCAGACAGATCGCTTCCTTCTGTGTGTTTGCCCTCACCCACGCCCCCTCTCCCGTGGCCACGGGAGAGGGGGATTCTTGTCTGGCGCCGGACAGATTTTACCCCCGCCCCTGGAAGGGGAGGGGGCAGGGGGTGGGGTCATCTGTCGCAGTGCAATGCGCAAAAACAAAAATCTACCCCCGCAAGGGGCATGGGGGAGCCTGCGCATCACTGCTGTTCCAGCCAGGTTGCCCTACCCGCCGGAACGGCGGGTAGGGCAACCGAAGGTAAACATCTTGCAATAGTGGCACCAGACGCGCTCGTACCCTTTGACAAGCTGCGGAGCGACGGGTATCATAGCACGTGGCCGTCTGAAGCGGCTCGCTTGCCGCTGCCCGGCGTATGGCCATCCGCAGAGCGCCGGCGGCTCGATGGAGGGATCGTCGTTGCGAAGTTGGAAGTTCTGGCTGGGGATCATCGTCAGCATCGTCTTTCTCACCCTGGCTATGCGCGGGCTCGACCTGGAGGGCTTCTGGACGACGGTGCGCCAGGCGAACTACTGGTGGCTCATCCCCGGCGTCGTGGTCTACTTTGGGGCGGTCTGGGCGCGCACCTGGCGCTGGCACTACATGCTGCGCCACATCAAGCGCGTCTCGCTGGCGCGCCTCTTTCCGATCGTCGTGATCGGCTACATGGGCAACAATGTCTACCCCGCCCGCGCCGGCGAGGTGCTGCGCTCGTATATGCTCAAGCGCAAGGAGGGCGTGCCCGTCAGCGTCTCGCTGGCCACGGTCGTGCTCGAGCGGCTGTTCGACGGCCTGGTGATGCTGCTGTTCGTCTTCGTGACGCTGCCCTTCGCGCCGCTGCCGCCCGGCTACGGCGCGCTGGTGACGGCCTTCAGCGCGCTGTTCTTCCTGGCGCTGGTGGTCTTCCTGGCGCTGGCGATCCGCCCCGCGCGCATGGGCCGCGCCTACGCCTGGCTGGTCGACCGGATCGTCCCGCTCCGCATGCGGCCGCGCGTCCACGGCCTGTTCGACCGCTTCGTCGAGGGGCTGCAGTCGCTGCGCAGCCCGCGCGAGCTGTTCTTCATCATGCTGTCGTCGACGCTGATCTGGCTGACCGAGACGACCAAGTACTGGTTTGTCATGCAGGCGTTTCCGTTCCACGTGCCGTTCTCCGTGCTGATGCTGATGACCGCGGTGGTCAACCTGTTCACCACGCTGCCCTCGACGCCGGGCTATATCGGCACGTTCGACGCGCCGGGCATCGCCATCCTGGCCGCCTACCAGGTGCCCAAGGCGATCGCGGCCGGCTACACGCTGGTGCTGCACGTCGCGCTGTGGCTGCCGATCACCGCGCTCGGCGCGCTGTTCATGCTGTTCGAGCACGTCGGCTGGGGCGACTTCGGGCGCGCGGTCGAGGAGAGCGGGCTGGAGGTGTCTTCGTGAGGCTACAGACGAGGGACTTGGGGCTAGGGATTTGGGATTTGAGACTGCTGCCTCAAGCCCCAAGCCCCAAGCCCCAAGCCCCATAGGGGTTTATATGAGGGTCGGGATCATCGGCGCGGGGATCGCCGGGCTGACGGCCGCGCACGAGCTGGCCAAGGCCGGCCACAGCGTGCTGGTCTACGAGGCGGCGGCGCAGGCCGGCGGGCTGGCCTCGGGCTTCCGCGACGAGCGCTGGGAGTGGCCGCTCGAGCGCTTCTACCACCACCTGTTCACCACCGACGCGGCGATCCGTGGGCTGGTGGACGAGATCGGCTTCTCGAAAAGCCTGTTCTTCCGCAGCCCGAACACCGCGCAGTGGTGGAACGGCCGCGGCTACCCGCTGTTCGGCGGCGGGCTGTCGCTGCCGGTGCTGGGCAAGGTGCCGGTGCCCGGCCTGGTGTCGACCGGCATCTCGACGCTGACCTACCCCGGCCTGTCGTTTCTCAACCGCGTCCGCATGGGCGCGGCCGGCGCGTACCTCAAGTTCGGCACCAGCAACTGGCGCGCGCTCGAGCGTGAGACCGCAACCGCCTGGACGCGCCGCCACATGGGCGAGCAGGTCTACCGCGCCTTCGTCCAGCCGCTGCTGGAGGGCAAGTTCGGCCCGCACGCCGACGAGGTGAACATGGCCTGGCTGTGGGCGCGGCTCAAGGCGCGCAGCTTCCAGCTCGGCTACTTCGTCGGCGGGTTCCAGGCGTTCGTGGAGGCGCTGCTGGCCTACGTGCGCGCGCGCGGCGTGACGGTGGCGCTGGGCGCGCCGATCGCCGCGATCGCGCCGCTGCCCGAGGGCGGCTGGCGCGTGACGCCCGCCGCAGGCGACTCGGCCGACGTCGACGCGCTGATCGTCACCGGCTCGCCGGGGCTGCTGGGCAAGCTCGCGCCGCAGCTCCCGCCGCAGTACCTCGGCCAGCTCAAGAGCCTGCGCTCGATGGGCGCCGTGGTGATGACGCTGGCGCTGACCCGGCCGCTGACCGAGAATCTCTACTGGGTCAACATGCCCAAGGACCAGTTCCCGTTCCTGGCGCTGGTCGAGCACACCAACTTCATCGCGCCGGAGCACTACGGCGGCGACCGGCTGGTCTACTGCGGCGACTACCTCGACCCGTCGCACGAGTACTTCCGGCTGAGCGAGGGCGAGCTGCTGGATCGATTCCTGCCCGCGCTCGCGGTCGTCAACCCGCGCTTCGAGCGCTCGTGGGTGCGCCGGTTCTGGCTGCACCGCGAGCCGTACGCCCAGCCGATCGTGCCGGTCAACCACTCGCGCAACATCCCGCCGCTGGCGACCCCGCTGCCGGGCCTGTTCTGGGCCAGCATGAGCCAGGTCTATCCCTGGGACCGCGGCACTAACTTTGCGGTCGAGCTGGGGCAGGACGTGGCGCGGGCGGCGATCGAGCAGGGCGCGCGGCGCGGCCCCGCCGTCGCGGGCCAGGCCCCGTCTTCGGCATAGCGAAAGGAGACTGCCATGGGCGACAACAAGCCGCAGAAGAAGCGCGGGCGAGCCGTTCCGCCGCGATCGAGCTCGTCGTCGCCGGCCGACTTTCGCCGGGCGAACGAGAAGATGCTGCAGGACGTCGGCAAGCTGCTCAGCCAGCAGCAGTTCGAGACGACCGAGGAGATGAACGCCTACCTTCAGAGCGTGCTCGCCTCCGGCGGGCCGCCCGCGATGGCGCCCGAGTCGCCGCTCGAGCGCGCCCAGGAGATCATGTACAAAGCCTGGGAGGCCTCCGGAGCGCGGCGGGTCAAGCTCGCGCGCCAGGCGATCGAGATCTCGCCGGACTGCGCCGACGCGTATGTGCTGCTGGCCGAGGAGGCGCGCAACCCGCGCGACGCAAAAGAGTTCTACGAGCAGGGCGTGCAGGCCGGCGCGCGCGCGCTCGGGCCGCATGTGTTCGAGGAGGATGCCGGCCACTTCTGGGGCATCATCGAGACCAGGCCGTATATGCGGGCCCGCGCGGGGCTGGCGGCATCCCTGTGGCAGCTCGGCGAGCGCGCGGCGGCGATCGAGCACTACGCCGACATGCTGCGGCTGAACCCCGGCGACAACCAGGGGCTCCGCTATGTGCTGGCCAGCTGCCTGCTGCGGCAGGGCGACGACGAGGCGCTTGCGAAGCTGCTGGATCAGTACGACGACGCATCCGCCGAGTGGTACTACACCCGGTCGCTGCTGCTGTTCCGGGGCGCCGGCGCGAGCGCCGATGCCAGCGCCGCCCTGAAAAACGCCTTCGGCAAGAATCGGTTCGTGCCGGACTACCTGCTCGGCAAGAAGCGCCTTCCGCGCCAGCCCCCGGCGTATATCAGCCCGGGCGACGACACCGAAGCCGTATCGTATGCCGCCGGCGCAGCTGATGCCTGGCGGGAGACGCCCGGCGCGCTCGAGTGGCTGTCGAGCAACCTGGCTGATGGCCTGGGGGATGCGCGCGCACGCGCTCGATAGGTAACGCGCGGATGACATGAGTCATAGCACTACCGATAGGATAGGATTGCAATGCCAGGAGTCTCCTTCGACCGCGCGGCCGAGTACTACGACGAGACGCGCGGCTACGCCGCCGGGTCGGCCGAGCGCGTCCGCGACGCGATTGTCGCCTACGTCGGGGCGGGCCAGCAGACGCGCTTTCTGGAGCTGGGCGTCGGCACCGGGCGGATCGCCGTACCGTTCATCCGTGCGGGCTACGACTACACCGGCGTGGACATCTCGCAGGCTATGATGGACCGCCTGGCCGCCAAGCTGGCCGATGACCCCGCCGCGAGCGGCCACCGCTACGAGCTGCGCGAGGCCGATATCACCGCGCTGCCATTTGACGACGCGGCGTTCGACGCTATCATTATCGTGCACGTGCTCCACCTGGTGCACGACTGGCAGGCGGCCGTGCGCGAGGCCAAGCGCGTGCTGCGGCCGGGCGGCTGGCTGCTGATCGGCCGCGACGACGGCCCCGAGGCCACCGACGTGGCGGCCGAGGCGCTGCCGGCCCCGGTGCGCACGCGCATGAAGTGGATCGAGATCCGCCGCGAGCTGGGCCTGGAGCAGGCGACTGCCGGCTCCAAACTGGTCGGCCTGGACGAGCGGCTGATCCCGTATATTCAGGAGCTCGGCGCGCGCGCCGAGAAGGTGCGGCTGGCCGAGATCGAGCGCCCGGCTGTCACGCCGCGCGCGATGGCCGAGCGGGTCAAGGCGCGACTGTACAGCGCCGACTGGCAGACGCCCGACGACCTGCATGACGAGGCGGCGCGCCGGATGGACGAGTGGTTCGCGCGCGAGATCGCCGCGCCGGACGAGCCGGCGACCATACCCGGCTCCTTCAGCGCCATCACCGCGACCTGGCCCGCTGCCGCGCCCGCCTGAGAGGCTGTCTGATTGAGCCAATACGCACGAACGAGCTGCCGCTGTGATGCGATCCGTCGTACTGCCGACTGACTCCTGCCGACTGCCCACTGCTATAAACAGGCTCTGAGAGCAAGATACCTGAACGGCGGCATTTCCCTGCCGCCCCTGTAGAACCGAAAGCACAACATAGGACAACAGCCATGCCAGCAAAAACCTACCTGGTCACCGGCGGGGCCGGCTTTCTAGGGATCAACATGGTGCGCTACCTGCTCGACCGCGGGCACAGCGTCGTCTCGCTCGACATCGCGCCGTTCGACTACCCCGAGAAGAATCGCGTCAAGGTCATCACCGGCGACATCCGCGACCGGTCGAGCGTCGACCGCGCGATGGAGGGCGTGGATATTGTCGTGCACACCGCCGCCGCGCTGCCGCTCTACAAGCCGGCCGATATCTTCTCGACCGACATCGACGGCACGCGCAACATCCTGCAGTCGGCGCTGGAGCACAAGGTCGAGCGGATGATCCACATCTCGTCCACCGCGGTCTACGGCATCCCCGACCACCACCCGCTGTTCGAGGACGACAAGAAGCAGGGCGTCGGGCCGTACGGCGAGGCCAAGGTCAAGGCCGAGGAGGTCTGCTTCGAGTACCGCAAGAAGGGCATGTGCGTGCCGGTGCTGCGGCCGAAGTCGTTCGTCGGCCCCGAGCGGCTGGGCGTGTTCGCGCTGCTGTACGACTGGGCCAAGGACGGCAAGAACTTCCCGATGCTCGGCAACGGCAAGAACCGCTACCAGCTGCTCGACGTCGAGGATCTGTGCGACGCGATCTACCTGGCCGCGACAGTCGACCGGGACAAGGCCAACGACACCTTCAACATCGGCGCCAAGATCTTCACCACCATGCGGCAGGACTACCAGGCCGTGCTGGACCGCGCGGGGTTCGGCAAGAAGATCATCGGCCTGCCGGCCAAGCCGGCGATCTGGACGCTGCGGTTCCTGGAGGCGCTGCACCTGTCGCCGCTGTACAAGTGGGTCTACGAGACCGCCGCGACCGACTCGTTCGTCTCGATCGAGAAGGCCGAGCGCGTGCTGGGCTACGTGCCGAAGTACTCGACCGCCGACGCGATGGTGCGCAACTACGACTGGTACATCGCGCACATGCACGAGTTCGAGAAAGCCTCGGGCGTGTCGCACCGCGTGCCGTGGAGCCAGGGCATCTTGAAGGTGGCGAAGGTGTTCTTTTAGACGACGAACGATGAAGGTTGGAATTTCTCTGGCTCTCTAGTCGACGCGCGGCACTGGGAAGGGAAATCCCTCGGTGCCGCGTTTCTTTCGCTCATTGCGGGCCTAGATCGAAATCCACGACTTGACCATGAAGCGAGCGCCGACGTACAATGCCGGTGTGAAAGGAGCAGGGTGATGAACAGCTTGAAACTTCGCTCGCACGTCGGCGCGGATGGCGTGCTCAACCTCAGGGTGCCCGTTGGCGTGACCGACACCGAAGTAGAAGTCATCGTCGTCTTTCAGATGGTCGAGCAGGTGCAGACTTCGAAGACCCCCGAGGAGCTGGGTTGGCCGCCAGGTTTCTTCGAACGCACGGCGGGGTCGATTCCGGATTTCTTCGAGTTTGACCGGTATGAGGGCCTGGATGTATCGCTAGACGACGACGTCGTGCTTGACTTCGAACCGATCGACGATCAGCGCCAGACCCAATAAGCGATGCTGTATCTGCTCGATACCAATGTGTGCGTGGCCTATCTGCGCCGCGCCGACTCGCCGGTTCGGCAGCGTCTTGCACGACATGCCGCCGTGGATATCGTTGTGTGTTCGGTGGTCTACGCTGAGCTTCGCTACGGCGCGCTCCGCAACGCCGATCCAGCGCGTGCGAGCGCGCAGCTCGCGGCGTTTCTCGTTCGCTTCGTGTCGCTACCGCTCGATGACCGGGCGGCGGAGATCTCGGCCACTCTCCGCGCCGATTTGTCGGCGAAAGGTACGCCGATTGGCCCGCACGACCTCTTGATTGCCGCGATCACTCTCGCCAACGACCTGACGCTCGTCACTCACAACACACGCGAGTTTGGGCGCGTTGCTAGCCTAAGGCTTGAGGATTGGGAGATAGCACAATGAGCAGCGAACACTACGGCTTCGCGACCCGCGCGATCCACGCCGGCCAGGACCCCGAGCCGGCCACCGGCGCGGTGACCGTGCCGATCTACCAGACCTCGACCTTCGCCCAGAACGACGTGGGGGTCCACAAGGGCTACGAGTACGCCCGCTCGGGCAACCCGACCCGCACCGCGCTCGAGACGGCGCTGGCCGCGCTCGACGGCGGCCGGTACGGGCTGGCGTTCGCATCGGGCCTGGCGGCCGAGACGACCGTCGCGCTGATGCTCTCGGCCGGCGACCACGTGATCTGCGGCGACGACGTCTACGGCGGCACGTTCCGGCTGTTCGACAAGGTCTTTCGGCGCCACGGGCTGAGCTTCGACTTCGTGGACACCAGCGACGCCGGCCGGGTTGAGGCGGCCATCCGCCCTGAGACCCGGCTGATCTGGCTGGAGACGCCGACCAACCCGCTGCTCAAGCTGGCCGACATCGCGGCGATCGCGCGGATCGCTCGGCCGCGCGGGGTGCTGACGCTGGTGGATAACACCTTCGCCTCGCCGTACTTCCAGCGCCCGCTCGAGCTGGGCGCCGACATCTCGCTCTACAGCACCACCAAGTACATGGGCGGGCACAGCGACGTCGTCGGCGGGGCGCTGGTGCTGCGCGACGACGACCTGCACGAGCGGCTCAAGTTTCTGCAGAACGCGGCCGGCGGCGTGCCCGGCCCGTTCGACTCCTGGCTGGTGCTGCGCGGGCTCAAGACCCTGGCGGTGCGGATGCGCGCCCACGAGGCCAACGCCCTGGCGGTCGCGCGCGCGCTGGAGGCGCACCCCGCCGTCGACCGGGTGATCTACCCGGGCCTGGAGTCGCACCCGCAGCACGAGCTGGCCCGGCGCCAGATGTGCGGCTTCGGCGGGATGATCTCGCTGGTGCTGAAGGGGGGCGAGCCGGCCGCGCGCGATCTCGTGCGCCGCACCCGGCTGTTCACGCTGGCCGAGAGCCTCGGCGGGGTCGAGAGCCTGATCGAGCTGCCGGCGGCGATGACGCACGCCAGCGTGGCCGGCTCGCCGCTCGAGGTGCCGGCCGGTCTGGTGCGCCTCTCGGTCGGCATCGAGGAGCAGGCGGATCTGATCGAGGATCTGGAGGAGGCGCTGCGCTAGGGGCGGCCAACCACGGAACTGCAGAACCGAGGGTAAGACCAATCGGTTCTGCAGTTCTGCAGTTCTGTGATTCTTCGGATTACCAGACGATACGGAAGCCGCCATCCTGGCCGGTCGGCGGCTCCCACGTCACGTCGACCTTCTCGACGCGCGCGGGCGCCGGGCCGCCGTAGCACCAGCTGACCATGCGGTTGACCGCCGCGCGCGAGCCCTCGAACACCGCCTCGACGCGCCCGTCGTCGAGGTTGCGCACCCAGCCGTCCACGCCGACGGTGCGGGCGCGCTCCCGCGCCGAGGCGCGAAAGTTCACCCCCTGGACTCGCCCGCCGATCGTCACATGCGCTCGCACCCGCTCCATCGTCAGACTCCTCGGTAGTGGCTGATCTTGCAGCCGCTTCGCTGCTTTCCGGAGCAATATTATAGCCCAGGGCGATCTGTCCGACAAGCGATCGTACGTGTGGAGCAGGGCTCTGCAACGTCGGCCCTCACCCCCTGCCCCCCGCTCCCGCGCGGGAGCGGGGGATTCTTGTCGGCGTCGTGGTGCGGTCGCAGCGCGACCGCACCACGACGCCAGATCTATTCCCCCTCCCCGAAAAGGGGAGGGGTAAGGGGGTGGGGTGACCCGTGATCCGGCGCACTACCGCGCCAGAAACAAAAAACCTACCCCCGAACGGGGGTAGGTGATACGAATGCGCCGGGACGACCAGGGCTAGGCGTTGAGCTGCTCGGTCACGTTGGTGGCGATGAAGATGACGCGCTCGGCGATGTTGGTGGTGCGGTCGGCCAGGCGCTCCAGCGTGTGGGCAACGTCGAGCATGTAGATCGCGCTGTCCATCTTGCTGGGGTCCTGGCGCGCGGCGCTCATCAGCTCGGCGATGACCTGGTCCTCCAGATCGTCGACGCGCTCGTCCTCCTTGGCCAGCGAGCGCGCCAGCTCCACGTCCAGGCGGATGAACGCGTCCAGGCAGGTGTGCAGCATCGCCTGGGCCAGGCCGCCCATGCGGTGCAGGCCGGCCGGCGTCTCGATCAGCGCCGGGGCGCGCAGGCAGCGATCGACCCGCTTGGCGATCCCTTTGGCGTAGTCGCCCGCGCGCTCCAGCTCGCCGGCGATCGCGATCGTCGCGTTCAGCGTGCGCAGGTCGGTCGCCAGCACCGGCTGCTGCGTGGCGAGCAGCTCTAGCACCGCCTCCTCGATCGACGTGCGCGCCTCGTCGATCTCCTTGTCGCCGCCTATGACGTGCTGGGCGAGGCTGGTGTCCCAGCTTGCCAGCGCGCGCATCGCGTCCGCGAGCGCGTGCTCGACACGGCTGCCCATGCGCAGCAAGTCGTCGTGAACCAGCTTCAGCTGCCTGAGATAACGATCGCGCATGTGTGGCTCCTCTTTTCGTGAATCGTGAATCGTACGGTGTCGGATCTGTCGGGCGACATGCTACGCAGCTCGGCTCGCGGCGCTCGGCTCATGATTCTCGGCATGCTATCACAGCCCCTGCGGCGGCGCAACCGCGCGTCCCGGTGCGGCGGATGGGCGTATGGTATACGATGTTTGCTAAGGTGAGATTAAGATGACGTAAGAGTTTGATCATATCGTCTAGATCTCTGCGTGGGCTGCGCGCCCCCGCGCCCCCGTGGGCTGCGCGCCCCCGCGCCCCCGTGGGCTGCGCGCCCCCGTGCCCCACTCGATTCGGTCGGGGGGCTGCGCGCCCCCCGCGCCCCCGCGGGCGGGGGTGGGCCGCCACCCCCGCCGCCCCCCGGCCGGGGCTTGCGCCCCTGGACCCCAAAAGGAAGCCCGGCTCGTGCTGAACGCTGGTGGCCCATGCCTGGCTGAATCCACGCGCAGCGGGAGGCAACTGGCCTCGCAGGTATGATGCTGGGCATGCGTCACGAATATCGGATATGCCACAGGCATCATTTGCCGGAGGGGGCCGGGGCGCAGCGCCCCGGACAGACATCGAATCTTTGCGCTTGGCGTCCCTTACTGATATACTGCTGTCGGAGCAGCACACCAGCGACACCAACTCGACTGCGCCGGAACTGAAGGACCATGCAAGACCAGAGCCGAATACGTAATTTCAGCATCATCGCCCATATAGACCACGGCAAGACGACGCTCTCAGACCGCCTGCTCGAGACGACCGGGACGATCAGCATGCGCGAGCGCCGCGAGCAGCTGCTCGACGGGATGGACCTGGAGCGCGAGAAGGGTATCACGATCAAGGCTAAGGCCGTGCGCATGGACTATCTGGCGCGCGACGGCCAGACCTACGAGCTGAACCTGCTCGACACGCCCGGCCACGTCGACTTCAGCTATGAGGTCGGGCGCGCGCTGGCCGCCTGCGAGGGCGCGATCCTGGTGGTGGACGCCTCGCAGGGGATTGAGGCCCAGACGCTCGCCAATGTCTACCTGGCGATCGAGCACGACCTGACGGTCATCCCGGTGCTGAACAAGATCGACCTGCCCGGCGCCGAGCCCGCGCACGTCGCCCAGGAGATCGAGGACGTGCTCGGGATGCCGAAGGACGAGGTGCTGCACGTCTCGGCGAAAGAGGGCGTCGGCATCGACGAGGTGCTGGAGGCGATCGTCGAGCGCGTCCCGCCGCCGCACGGCCAGCGCGACCAGCCGCTGCGCGCGCTGATCTTCGACTCGCACTACGACGCCTACAAGGGTGTGATCGCCTATGTCCGCGTGTTCGACGGCGCCCTGAAGAGCGGCGGCCGCATCCTGCTGATGGGCACCCTGATCCAGGCCGACACGCTCGAGGTCGGCGCGTTCCGGCCCGCGATGACGCCGCTGCCCGAGCTTGGCCCCGGCGAGGTCGGCTATATCGCCACCGGCCTCAAAGACGTCGGCGACTGCCAGGTGGGCGACACGGTCACCCTGGCGGTCGAGCCGGCCACGAGCCCGCTGGCCGGCTACCGCCCGGCCAAGCCGATGGTCTTCGCCGGGCTCTACCCGGTCGAGGCGAACGCCTACATCGAGCTGCGCGAGGCACTCGAGAAGCTCAAGCTCAACGACGCGGCGCTCTCGTTCGAGCCCGAGACGTCGGCCGCGCTCGGCTTTGGGTTCCGCTGCGGCTTCCTCGGGCTGCTGCACATGGAGATCGTGCAGGAGCGGCTTGAGCGCGAGTACGACCTCGACCTGCTGATCACCGCGCCAAGCGTCGAGTACCAGGTGCTGCTGAACAGCGGCGAGATCATCACCGTCGATAACCCATCCGAGCTGCCCGACCCGGCCAAGATCGCCAGCATCGAGGAGCCAGTGATGCAGATCAGCGTGTTCACGCCGACGCGCTACATCGGCGTGATCATGGACCTGGTGACCAACAAGCGCGGCACGTTCGAGTCGATGGAGCACCTCGACCCGCAGCGCGTGCATATCAAGTATCGCATCCCGCTGGCCGAGATCGTGATCGACTTCTACGACCAGCTCAAGTCGCGCACCCAGGGCTACGCCTCGCTCGACTATACGCTGGCCGGCTACCGGGAGGCCGAGCTGGTCAAGCTCGACATCCTGGTGAACAGCATCCCGGTCGACGCGCTGTCGCTGATCGTGCACCGCGACTTCGCCTTCGCGAACGGCCGCACGCTGGTCGAGAAGCTGCGCAGGCTGATCCCGCGCCAGATGTTCGAGGTGCCGATCCAGGCCGCGATCGGCAACAAGGTCATCGCGCGCGAGACGATCAAGGCGCTGCGGAAAGACGTGCTCAGCAAGTGCTACGGCGGCGATATCACGCGCAAGCGCAAGCTGCTCGAGAAGCAGAAAGAGGGCAAGCGGCGCATGAAGATGGTCGGCAGCGTCGAGATCCCGCAGGAGGCCTTCATGGCGATCCTCTCGCTGAACGACGGCTAGGGGCCTGGCGAAACAGGGAGGTCGGGAGCGGCTTCGCCCTCCCAACCTCCCTTTAGTTGCGTGGGGCGGCGGCTCTGCCGCCACGCTTCACAAAATAGATCTTTGGGGGCCTGTGGCCCTTGTCTCCCTCGTATGTAACCAAGCTAAGGAGTCGACGACGTGTATCTCAAACGATGGATGGTTGCGCTGCTGGCTGTGCTTGCGCTGGTGGCGTGCGGCAGCCCGTCGGTGCAGGCGGTCGCGCGCTATGACAATGTTACTCTCTCGCGCCAGGACCTCGACCAGCGGATCGACCGCATTGAGACCGCGCTCAAGAAGCAGGAGGGCGCGCAGGTGCCCTCGCGGCTCGATATCGAGAAAGAGCTGGTCACCGGCGCGAACGGCTTTATTTCACAGAATCTCCTGCTGGCGGTGGCGAAGCAGCACGGTGTCACGGTGACGGATAAGGAGATCGACAACACTATTAGCCAATTCCGCACCTCGGTGGCCCAGGGCGCCAACGGCCAGTCGTTCGACGAGGTGGTCCAGGGCGCGCTAGGCTTGCCGGGCGGCGACTCGAGCGAGTTTCGCCAGTTCGCCTCGTTCTTCGTCGCGCGCCAGAAGCTGGCCGAGACGCTGGTGACGACCGACACGGTGCGCCAGCAGGTGACCGACCAGGTGATGGCCGAGGCCGGTAAGCAGGTGATGACCGCCAACGTCGCGCACATCCTGGTCAACACCGAGGCCGAGGCCAACACGGTGATCGACCGGCTCAACAAGGGTGAGAAGTTCGAGGATCTGGCCAAGGAGCTCTCGACCGACCCCGGCTCGAAGGACAACGGCGGCCTCTACGAGAATGTCCAGCAGGGCCAGATGGTGGCTGAGTTCGACAAGGCGACCTTCGAGGATCTGAAGCCGGGCGAGACGACCAAGACGCCGGTCAAGACGCAGTTTGGCTATCACATCATCCGCCTGATCAGCCGCTCCGAGGGGCCGGCGATGACACCGGAGCAGGCCAAGCAGGCGATCGAGCAGGGTATCGGTCAGCAGCTGCAGCAGTCTCGCGGCACCGCCCTCGAGAAGCTGCTCGCCGACGAGCGCGATAAGGCGAAGAAAGATGGCCGGCTGATCGAGCCGACCTACCCGGAGCCCACCGCCGCGCCGGCGCAGCCGACTGAGCCAGCCGCGCCGGCCGTGCCGACGCCGGCCAGCTAGTCGCAATATTGTAGCCTGGGGGCCTGCGCGGCCCCCCATACTCCCGCGGCCGGGGCTTGCGCCCCTTTAGCATTTCCGGGGGCCTGCGTGGCCCCCGGACTCCCGGCTCACTAGGGTAGGTCCCGCTGACGCCCCTCCCCCTGCCCCCTCCCCGCGCCGCGGGGAGGGGGTGTATAGATGGCGTTGGGGCGCGCCGCGCCCCAACGCCACCACCATTGCCCCTGCCTCTGGCAGGGGAATAATCGGCGGTTTGGTGGTTTCGGCTTCGCCGAAACCACCAAACCGCACAAGAAATCCCCCCTCTCCCGAACACGGGAGAGGGGGCAGGGGGGTGAGGGCAAAGAGCGCCACACGTTGACGCCCCTCGCTCGCGTCGCCTATAATAGAGCCTGCCGCATATTCTCGAAGCCGCCGGAGAGCATTCGTATGCCCACCATCACCATCCTCGGCCTGGGGCCGGGCGACGCGGCGCTGCTGACACGCCAGGCCTGGGAGGCGCTGCAGCAGGCCAGCGTGCTGTACCTGCGCACGGCGGTCCACCCGACCGTCGCGGAGCTGCCGGGGCACCTGGAGCTGCGTCCGTTCGACGCGCTGTATGAGTCGGCCGGCGCGTTCGGCGAGGTCTACGACCGGATCGCGGCCGACCTGGTCGGGCGGGCGGGCGCGGGCGAGCCGGTGCTCTACGCCGTGCCGGGCCACCCGCTGGTCGCCGAGGCCACCACGCGGCGGCTGCTGGCGCTGGCGCGCGAACGCGGCGTCGCGACGCGCGTCGTCGCCGGGCTCAGCTTCGTCGAGCCGGTCTGCGCCGCGCTGGCGATCGACCCGCTCGAGCACGGGCTGCAGCTGCTCGACGCGCTTGATCTGACGATAGACGATGGACGATGGACGGCCGACCGCCGACCGCCGGCACGGGAGCCCCAAGCCCCAAGCCCCAAGCCCCAAGCTCCAGATCCCGACAGGGCCTGGAGTGAAATGCAGGGCATCGGCCCGTACATCCCGCCGCTGCTGCCGTTCCCGCTCACCCCGGCGCGACCGGCGCTGATCTGCCAGGTCTACAACCGGCGGGTCGCCTCCGAGGCCAAGCTCTCGCTGATGGAGCGCTACCCGGCCGAGCACCCGGTCACGCTCGTGCGCGCCGCCGGCGTGACCGGCCAGGAGCGCGTGTGGGCGGTGCCGCTGCACGAGCTCGACCGCCAGGACGGCCTCGACCACCTGACCTGCGCCTATCTTCCGCCGCTCGCGCCGCTGGCCGACCTGCGCGGCCCCGAGGGCATCTCCTACATTGTGGCGCGGCTGCTTGGCCCGCACGGCTGCCCGTGGGATCGCGAGCAGACCCACCAGTCGCTGCGGCCGGAGCTGCTGGAGGAGACCCACGAGGTGCTTGAGGCGCTCGACGCCGGCGATATGGGCGCGCTGGCCGAGGAGCTGGGCGACGTGCTGCTGAGCGTGCTGATGCACAGCGAGATGGCGCGCCAGGCCGGCGAGTTCGACATCGGCGACGTATACGAGCACATCGCCGCCAAGCTCATCCGGCGCCACCCGCACGTCTTCGGCGATGACGGGACTTGGGACTTGGGATTTGGGGCCGGGAGTGATCCCCAAGCCCCAAGCCCCAAGCCCCAGGCCGCAACAGTCGATAGCGTGCTGCAGAATTGGGAGGCGATCAAGCGGAGCGAGCGCGCGGCCAGCGGCCAGACGCCGCGCGGCCCGCTCGACGGCATCCCGCCCAGCCTGCCGGCGCTGATGACGGCCCAGGAGATCATTCGCAAGGCAGCCAAGGCCGGCTTCGACTCGGACGACCAGCAGTGGCCCTGGGACAAACTGCACGAGGAGATCGACGAGATCCGCGCCGCAGCCTACGCCGAGGCCCATCCCGACGACGGCGCGCGCGCCCGTCGGATCGAGGAGGAGCTCGGCGACATGCTGCTCGCGGCCGCCAAGCTCGCCGGTCGGCTGCACATCGACGCCGAGAGCGCCTTGCGCGCCGCGACCGCCAAGTTCCGCCGGCGCTTCGCCGCGATGGAGCACCGCCTCCAGCGTGAGGGCCGCAATCTCAAGGATCTGAGCGTCCCCGAGAAAGAGGCTCTGTGGCGCCAGGCCAAGGACGATGACGCAGCGAGCGAGTGATAGGGAGACAAGGAGACAAGGAGACAAGGAGACAAGGTGACAAGGTGACAAGGTGACAAGGTGACGGCAACGCCAGCCCCAAGTCCCAAGTCCCAAGTCCCAAGTCCCAAGCCCCAAGCCCCAAGCCCCAAGTCCCAGGGGCACGTGCCACGGAGTCAGGAAGAGCTGCTATGCCCACCCCACCCGTCGACATCAACATCGGCGACGTCGTCCAGATGCGGAAGCCGCACCCCTGCGGCGGCGATACCTGGCGGGTGGTCCGGCTGGGCGCCGAGATCGGCATCCGCTGCCTGAAGTGCGACCGCAAGGTGCTGCTGCCGCGCTCGACCTTCGAGCGGCGCGTCAAGCGCTTCGTGGAGCGAGGGCGGCACACCGCTTCCGGCACGGATCAGACGGATGCGTAGCCGACGCGACACCTGCGACGTATGCAATCGATGGGCAGGGCCAATGCAACGTCAGCTCTGGTGGGGGTTCGGGGACGGCAAAGCCGCCAAGAACCGACAATAAACGGGGCGGGGCACAGCCCCACAGACGTTGCAACAGCCCTGCGTGTATCCGTGGCCGAATCCGCGTTCCTGCGGTATCATGTCTTTCGCAACGAGTCGCCTCCTGTTCGCGTACCAATAGTGTGACTGCTGCATACTGAGAGGCATATCGCCATGCGACGAATGTCGCAAGTCCTGGCACTCCTCGCGCTGGCCGCGCTGCTCGTGGGCGGCCGGCCGGCGCCCGCCGCCGCGCAGGCCGCCGGGCCGGTCTACGTCGCGGCCATCGACGGGACGGTCACCTCGATCACGACCGGCTACCTGCGGCGCGTGCTGCGCCTGGCCGAGGCATCGAGCGCGAGCGCGCTGATCATCCGGATGAGCAGCACCGGCGCTGTGCTGCGCGACGCGCGCGTGTTCGCGGGCGAGATCGCGGCCGCGCGCGTGCCGGTGGTCGTCTACGTCGCCCCGGCCGGGACTGAGTCCGGCGCGGCCGGCGCCCTGTTCCTGAGCGCGGCGCACCTCAGCGCGATGGCGCCCGGCACCAGCTTCGGCAGCCCCTACCCGCTCACCCAGGTGGACGCGGCGCTCACGCAGCAGACGCGCGACCTCGTGCTCGATAGCGTCGCCGACCAGCTGCGCGACTGGAACGCCAGCCGCGGCCGCAACGCCGGCTGGCTCGACCAGGCCGTGCGCGAGGGAGTGGTGCTGACCAACGAGCAGGCCAGCGCGCTCAGCCCGCCGGCGGTCGACCTCGTCGCGGCGAGCCAGGAGGAGCTGCTGACGCTGCTCGATGGCCGGCAGGTCAGGCTGCAGGATGGCCGCACCGTCCAGATCGCCACGCTCGGCCGCGCCATCACCGAGGCCGGGCCGACCGCCTGGGAGAGCGTGCGGCTCTGGCTCGCCAACCCGACGATCGCCTTCGTGCTGCTGGTGCTGGGCGTGCTCGCGATCTGTCTGGAGTTTGCCGCGCCGGGCAGCAGCGTCTTCGCCGGGATCGGCGCGGTCTTGCTGGTGGCCGCAGGGCTGGGGCTGCTGGTGCTTCCGCTGCGCTGGTGGGCCGCGCTGCTGCTGGCCCTGGCGCTGGCGCTGATCGTGGTCGAGTTCGTGGCGCACGCCCACGGCGCGCTGGCCGTAACCGGTCTGGCGCTGCTTGGCGTGGGCTCGCTCAACCTGATCGATCCGGCCCAGGCGCCCAATACCGTGATCGCCGCCTGGGTGGTGGTGCTGGTCGGTCTGGCGATCGCGACGGTGGCGGCGCTGGGCGTCTGGCTGGCGCTGCGCAATCGCGGCCGGCCGATCGAGGCCGGCCAGGAGGCGATGGTGGGCAAGCTGGCCGAGGTGCGCCACCGGCTCGATCCCGACGGCATGGTCTTTGTCGAGGGCGCGCTCTGGCAGGCGATCAGCGAGGATGGGCCGGCCGAGGTCGGCGACTGGGTGCGCGTCACCGCCACGCACAATTTGCGGCTGGTCGTGCGGCGGCTGGCCGGCGAGGAGCCCGCCCCGCCCGGCTAGCGGGCCTGGTGCTGGGCAGACGACGGAAGGCCGGCGGTGCGAGGCGTCTTCCGCCGCCGCCCCCCCGCCGCATACCCGATGTACGCCCGCAGAGTATGGTGGGGGTTCGGGGGCGGCTTTGCCGCCCCGAAAATCCTTATCGTATGGTGGGGGTTCGGGGCGGCTTTGCCGCCCCCGAAAAATCTTTTTCTGTCGGGCTGCCTGGCTTCGCCAGGCAGCCCGACAGAAAACATACGTCATCAAGCGAAGCTGATATGAAAGGAGTCGGTCATGAGTGGAGCCGTACTGTTTCTCTGCCTTGCCGTGCTGCTGTTCGTGGCGCTGATGGTCGTGCTGTCATCGATCAAGATCGTGCCGGAGTACGAGCGCGGCGTCGTGTTTCGGCTGGGGCGGCTGGTCGGGCCGCGCGGCCCCGGCCTGTTCTTCCTGCTCCCCATCCTGGAGCGCATGGTGCGCGTCGACACGCGCGTGATCACCATGGACGTGCCGGCGCAGGAGGTGATCACGCTCGACAACGTGACGATCAAGGTCAACGCGGTGCTGTACTTCATGGTCGTCAACCCCAGCTGGGCGGTGGTCAAGGTGATGGACTACATCCGCGCGACGATGCAGATCGCGCAGACGACGCTGCGTAGCGCGGTCGGGCAGGTCGACCTGGACACGCTGCTGGCGCACCGCGAGCAGGTGAACGAGCGCTTGCAGAAGATCATCGACGAGCAGACCGAGCCGTGGGGCATCAAGGTCACGATCGTCGAGATCAAGGACGTCGAGCTGCCGCAGAGCATGCAGCGCGCGATGGCCAAGCAGGCCGAGGCCGAGCGCGAGAAGCGCGCCAAGATCATCCACGCGCAGGGCGAGTTCGACGCCTCGAAGATGCTGGCCGAGGCCGCCGACGTGATCGCGCGCGAGCCGGTCACGCTGCAGCTGCGCTACCTGCAGACTCTGACCGAGATCGCGGTCGAGAAGAACAGCACGATCATCTTCCCGCTGCCGGTCGATACGATCAAGGTCTTCACCGACATGTGGGCCTACCAGGGCTCCAATGGCGGCGGCCCGCGGGTCGTTCCGCCCGCGCCGCCGCTCGCCGAGCCGCCCACGCCGGGGACCACTCAGCGGCTGGATGGATAGCGCCAGTCGCCGGCCGTGGGTATAGCGGGGGGGCCCGCTCGCGGACCGGTGTGTCCGCTCGCGCTGGGAACCAATACCCCGGCGCGAGCGAATACGCCGGTTCGCCGCTACGAGCATTGCGGTTCGTTGCCATCAGCCTAGCCAGGGCTTGCCGCTGGCGATCCCAAATGCTATACTATCGAGGCAAGCGCACCTGCCGCGCGTACCACCGCCCTTCCAGACAGCATCGTTAAGGTGAAACTGATGGCGATCGCCTCGAATGTCGTTCGCTCCGCGGAGCTTCTGCCCTCGCAACCCAATACGCCGCCGTACTTCAACCGCGAGCTCAGCTGGCTTGAGTTTAACCGCCGCGTGCTCGAGGAGGCGCTCGACCAGCACGTCCCGCTGCTGGAGCGAGTCAAGTTCCTCTCGATCTTCAGCACCAACCTGGACGAGTTTTTCATGATCCGCGTGGCCGGCATCAAGCAGCAGGTCGCCGCCGGCGTGGTCGGGCGCTCGCCCGACGGCATGACACCCAACGAGCAGCTGATCGCGATCCGGCGCGTCGTCGATGCGCTCGCCGACCAGCAGCGCCGCTGCTGGCTCGAGGATGTCCAGCCCAGCCTGCGCGCCCGGGGCATCCACGTGCTCGACTACCAGGAGCTGAGCGAGCAGCAGCGCGCGTTCTGCAAGGCGCACTTCGAGCGCGAGGTCTTTCCGGTGCTCACGCCGCTGGCGTTCGACCCCAGCCACCCGTTCCCGCAGATCTCGAATCTGAGCATCAACCTGGCGGTGGTGATCAACGACCCCGAGGAGGGCGAGCTGTTCGCGCGGGTCAAGGTGCCGGGCGTGCTGCCGCGCCTGATCCCGATCGCCGGCGGGCTGTGCGATGGGCCCGAGCACATCCCGCCCGAGCGCCGGCACTGCTTCGTCTGGCTCGACCAGGTGATCGCCGAGAATGCCGACGCGCTGTTCCCCGGCATGGAGGTCGCCGAGGCCTACGTCTTCCGCATCACCCGCAACGCCGATGTCGAGATCCAGGAGGAGGAGGCCGCCGACCTGCTGCGCACGATCGAGCAGGGCGTGCGCCAGCGCCGCTTCGGCGCGGTCGTCCGGCTGACGATCCAGCACGATATGCCCCAGCGCATCCGCGACCTGCTGCTCACAAACCTCAAGCTCACGCCCGAAGATATCTACGAGGTCAGCGGGCCGCTCGGGCTCGCCGACGTGATGGCGCTGACGCGGATCGACCGGCCCGAGCTGAAGGACCGGCCGTTCTACTCGGCGACTCCGCCGACTCTGCGCCACGCCCGCAGCAGCGCCGAGCTGTTCGCCGCAATCCGCCAGCAGGATATCCTGCTCCACCACCCCTACGACTCGTTCCAGCCGCTGGTCGAGCTGATCGAGGCGGCCGCCGAGGACCCCGAGGTGCTGGCGATCAAGCAGACGCTCTACCGCGTCGGCAGCAACTCGCCGATCGTCAAGGCCCTGATGCACGCGCGCGACCAGGATAAGCAGGTCACGGTGCTGGTCGAGCTGAAGGCCCGCTTCGACGAGGAGAACAATATCACCTGGGCCCGCGCGCTCGAGCGCGCCGGGGTCCACGTGGTCTACGGCCTGGTCGGCCTGAAGACCCACGCCAAGATCGCGCTGGTCGTTCGCCGCGAGCAGGATGGCCTGCGCCGCTATGTCCACCTTGGCACCGGCAACTACAACGCCTCTACGGCGCGCGTCTACACCGACATGGGCCTGCTGACCGCGCGGCCGGATATCGGCGCCGACGTCTCCGACCTGTTCAACTTCCTGACCGGCTACTCGCGCCAGCGCCGCTACCGCAAGCTGCTGGTCGCGCCCGTCGGCCTGCGCGACCGGCTGACCTGGCTGATCGAGCGTGAGATCGCGCACACCGCCAGCGGGCGCGGCGGCCACCTGATCTTCAAGCTCAACTCGCTGGTCGACCCGCCGATGATCGACCTGCTCTACGAGGCCTCGCGCGCCGGCGTGACGATCGACCTGATCGTGCGCGGGATCTGCTGCCTGCGGCCCGGCATCCCCGGCATGAGCGAGAACATCCATGTCCGCAGCGTGGTCGGCCGCTTCCTCGAGCACAGCCGGATCTACTTCTTCGCCAACGGCGGAGAGCCCGAGGTCTACCTGGGCAGCGCCGACCTGATGCAGCGCAATCTCGACCGGCGCGTCGAGACGCTGTTCCCGATCGAGGACCGCGCGATGGTCGCGCACATCGGGAACGACCTGCTCAAGGTCTACATGGCCGATAACGCGCGCGCGCGCGTGCTGCTGCCGGATGGCTCCTACGTCCGCTCGCACCCGCGCGACGGCGAGGCGCCGATCGACAGCCAGGCGGTGTTCGCGCTGGGGCACGACATTCCGCCAGAATAACGCGAAACGCTGAGCGCTGAACGCTGAATAAACGCGTCGTTCAGCATTCATCGTTCATCGTTCATCGTTGTATGGAAACGTATCGCCTCTTTATCGCCGCCGAGCTTGCGCCGGAGGCCAAAGCCGAGCTGACTGCCGCACAGGATCGGCTGCGCCGCGGCGACCCGCCGATCAGATGGGTTGCGCCCGAGGCCATGCACCTGACGCTCAAGTTCCTGGGTGAGACGGATGTCGCGCTGCTGCCGGCTCTCGCCGCGGCGATGCGCTCGGCGCTGTCGGACGAGCCGCCCTTCTCGTTGCGCCTGGCGGCGGCGGGCGCCTTCCCCAACCTGCGCCGCCCCAGCGTGGTGTGGGCCGGGGTCGGCGGCGCAGTCGCCGCGCTGGGCCGTATCCAGGCCAGCCTCGATGCGGCGCTGGCGACGATCGGCATCGCGCGCGATGAGCGGCCGTTTAGCCCGCACCTCACCCTCGGCCGGGTCCGGCGCGAGGCCTCGGCAGAGCAGCAGGAGCGGATCGGCGCTGCCGTCCGCGCGCTGCCGCCGCTGCGCCCGATCGGCTGGACGGTGGATGATATCGTGCTGTTCCGCAGCGAGCTGAGCGGCGCAGGGCCGACCTATACTCAGCTAGAATCTGTTCAGTTCTGAGTTCTCAGTTCTGAGTTTTGAGTTAGCACTGCCGACAACTCAAAACTCAAAACTCAAAACTCAAAACTTGGAGCTAAGGGATGTCAGGTGATCGCCTTCAGCGAATCCTGGTGTGGATGCTGATCGTCGCAGTAGCGGTGTATCTGCTGGAGAAGCTGTTCACGCTGACGGCGCTCTTCGCGACGCCGCTGCTGCTGTTCGGGCTGGCCTGGCTTGTCGCGCTGGTCTTGAAGCCGCTGGTCGACTGGATGACCCAGCTGGCGCTGCCGATCCCATTCGTGACGCACCGCGCCCCCGAGAGCGGCATGATCGCCCCAACCTGGCGGCTGTCGCGCAGCGTGGCCGTCTCGCTGGTCTATGTCGCGATCATCGCGCTGCTGGTCTTCCTGGTGCTCTCGCTGGTGCCGGTGATTGAGCCGCAGCTGGTGGGAGTGGACGCCACACTGCCCGGCGCGGTGAACGAGATCTCGATGTGGATCACCGGCATCGAGAACGAGCTGGCCCGGCTCGGCTTCCGCGGCGATCTCGAGCGCATCGCGCAGCCCGAGGCGCTGGCGCAGCAGGCGGCGGCGCTCGGCAGCACGCTGGTGCAGCAGTCGCTCGACATCGCCAGCCGCCTGTTCACCTTGCTGATCAACCTGATCCTGATCCTGATCCTGAGCTTCTACATGACGCTCGACGGCGCGCGGATCTC
Source organism: Candidatus Ribeiella danica (assembly GCA_016717335.1). Taxonomy (GTDB): domain Bacteria; phylum Chloroflexota; class Chloroflexia; order Chloroflexales; family Roseiflexaceae; genus Ribeiella; species Ribeiella danica. The sequence goes on along the minus strand of JADKFS010000001.1, from coordinate 834,484 downwards.
GGCGCGCATCCTGCGGGTTATGCCCGACTCGTGGCGCGCAGACATGGTGCGCTTCTTCACGATCGTCAACCACACCTTCGGCGGCTTCCTGCGCGCGCAGCTGCTGCAGGGGTCGATCTACGGGCTCGCGACCGCCGTGGTGATGACGGCGTTCGGGCTCGACTATATCGCGCTCGCCAGCGTGATCTCGGCGATCATGGTGCTGGTGCCGATCGTCGGCAGCATCCTCGGCGTGATTCCGGTGCTGCTGATCGTGCTGGTCGAGAAGCCCGACCGCTTCCTCTGGATGCTCCTGTTCCTCGCGATCATCCAGCAGGTGCTGTTCAACATGATCATGCCCCGGCTGATCGGCCGCAGCGTCGGGCTGCACCCGCTGCTGGTCTTCGCGGCGATCCTGGTCGGCGCGGCGGTGGCCGGCGGCTGGGGAATCCTGTTCGGCATCCCGATCGCCGGCGTGGTCGCCTCGGTGCTGCAGTTCATCTACGGGCGCGCCACCGGCGAGGACCCGGCCGCGGCCGAGCTACCCCAGAAAGAAGCCCTCGGCGATCGAGGCTCGGTCTAGCGGTATTTGACTCCCCTCGCCCGCTCCTCTATAATAGCCGCGCTCTTGAGCTACAGACTATCGTAGCTGGAAGGTCCCCGCCGCCCTCTTTCTTGCCAAGAAAGCGCCTGGCACCTATCTCCATGTCCGCCGCAGAAAGGCCACAACCGATCATCGCCGTGTGCGGCGCCGGGCAGTGCAGCCCCGATCTGGCCGGCCTGGCCGAGGCGGTCGGCCGCGGCATTGCGCAGGCGGGCGCGACGCTGGTCTGCGGCGGGCTTGGCGGCGTGATGGCGGCGGCATGCCGCGGCGCGCGCGCGGCCGGCGGGATAACCGTCGGCATTCTGCCCGGCGCTGATCCGCGCGCCGCCAACCCCGACGTGCTCGTGCCGATCGCTACCGGTATGGGCGAGGCCCGCAACGCGCTGATCGTCCGCAGCGCGGACGTGGTGATCGCGATCGGCGGCGAGTATGGCACGCTCTCGGAGATCGCGCTGGCCCGCAAGATCGGGCGCGCGGTGATCGGGCTGCGCACGTGGGAGCTTGGCCGCGACGCGGCCGGCCAGCCGCATATCGTCGCGGCAGACACGCCCGAGCGGGCGCTGGCCGAGGCGCTGGCACGCTGCGGTCTGTAGCGATCATTTGACATAAGCATCACCTTTGGCTCGCGCCAAGACGCCGCGATCGCAAAGCAGCCGCTTCATCTCTTCGATATAGAACGATGGAACCTGATCGCCCACCAGATTATCCGATAATCGCGCGCCGCAGCCTGCTCGTGCCGGCCCTGGTCGGCCTGCTCGCCGGGATGCTTGGCGTGCTGGTGGGCGGACTGCTGTTCTGGCTACTGTTCGTGCGCCTGGCCGGGCCGGCGGCGCGCCCGGCTGGGCCGACCGTCGCCCCGCTGCCGACGCCGATCCCGCGCCTGTCCGGCGCGGGCGACGTGCGCGACGCGCCGGCGCGCGTCGCGCAGGTGGTCGGCCCGGCGGTCGTAACGGTCGTCTCGGAGCTGCCCGCGCAGGGCAACTTCTTCGGCACCTACCAGCCGCCGCCGGCGCGCGGCTCGGGCGTGATCATCGACCCGCGCGGCTACGTGATCACCAACAACCACGTGATCGAGGGCGCCGAGCGGCTGTATGTGGTGCTGGCCGACGGTCGCCAGCAGCAGGCCAGTCTGGTCGGCACCGACGCGCCGTTCAGCGACCTGGCGCTCGTGAAGATCGACGGCGAGGGCTACCCGACCGCGCAGCTCGGCAACTCCGACACGCTGCGGCAGGGCGATTGGGTGATCACGATCGGCAGCGCGCTGGGCGACTTCCGCAACAGCGTCACGGTCGGCGTGGTCAGCGCGCTCGGCCGCTCGCTTGAGGACAACGGCGCCATCCTCGACGACCTGATCCAGACCGACGCGGCGATCAACCACGGCAACTCGGGCGGCCCGCTGCTCGATCTTGATGGTACTGTAGTCGGGATCAACACGGCGATCATTCGCGGCGGCCAGCAGCAGGCCGAGGGGCTTGGGTTCGCGATCCCGAGCAACACCGTGCGCTACGTGGCCGATCAGCTGATCGCGCGCGGCCGGGTGGCGCGGCCCTACCTGCCGATCGAGTATGCCACGATCACGCCGCGTCTGGCCGCGCTCTACTCACTGCCGGTTGATTATGGGCTCTACGTCCAGCGCGTCGGCGGCGGCTCCTCGCTGCAGGCGGCCGGCATCGGCCCTGGGACGATCGTGCTGTCGCTCGGCGGCGAGAAGCTCGACGAGAACACGCCGCTGCTGCGCGTGCTGGCGCGCCACCAGGTCGGCGAGACCGTGCCGATCGAGATCTGGCAGGACGGCGACACGCGCACGATCGAGCTCCAGCTGGAAGAGCAGCCCAAGTAGCAGCCGGCAGTCGGCAGGTGGCGGTCGGCAGTCGGCAATTCCAGCGTTCAAACGTTCAAACGTTCAACGTTCAGCCCGGCAGGTGGCAGTCGGCAATTCCAGCGTTCAAACGTTCAACGTTCAACGTTCAGCGTTCAGCGTTCAACGTTCAAACGTTCAACGCCCAGCGTTCCCGTCGGCCGAGATTAACCCAACGGTAATCGCCCTATCAGGCTTCTTTCAGCACTGCATCAGGGGCCGAGACTATAATCGACTGTAAGAGCCTCAGTTCGAAGCTGCTCTAGAGACATCCCACAAGGTGCCGGAACCCACAGGAGACTTCCATGCAGAAACGTGCCTTCGCCCTTCTCCTCGCCCTAGTGATGATCAGCGGGCTGGTCGCCTGGCCTACCTCGAGCACCGCCGCCCCACGCCGGCCCGAGGAGGTCCCTGACACACTCCCGCCGTTCATGTCGCAGTACTACTACGAGACACAGCACGCCTCGATGAACTCGTTTCTGGCGTTCTGGCGCCGCACGCCCAACGCGCTGTTCGTGCTGGGCTACCCGATCTCGCAGCCGTTCATCGAGCAGAGCTTTACCAGCCCCGGCGAATACTACCGCGTCCAGTACTTCGAGCGCGCCGTGCTGGAGGAGCACCCTGAGTACGCCGGCACGCAGTACTATATTCTCGGCCGGCTGATGGGCAACCAGATCATCAAAGATCGCGGGGGCGAGGCGCCCTTCCAGGCGGTCGGCGACCCCGGCGACGGCACGTACGAGCCCGCTACCGGCCACACGCTGCGCGACGACCCGGCGCCGTTCCGCAGCTTCTGGTATGCGAACGGCGGCCTGGAGGTATTCGGCTACCCCAAGTCCGAGCCGTTCCAGGAGCTGAACCAAGCCGACGGCAACGTGTACTGGGTTCAGTATTTCGAGCGCCAGCGCATGGAGTGGCACCCCAACGAGCCGGACCCGCAGTACCGCATCCTGCTGGGCCTGCTCGGCAATGAGTACCGCGACTCGCACCACCGCGGCGAGGCGCCCTTCCTCCCGATCTCGCCCGGCGATGTCACGCTGCCGCCGACCACGACGCCAACCTCGTTTGCCTACGGCTTCAACGCCATCCTGTACGGCCAGGGCACGCCCTGGCAGGATCGCCGCCGCGCGCTGCAGCTCTCGAAAGAGGCCGGCGTCGACTGGATTCGCCAGCAGGTGCGCTGGATGGACCTGCACGATCGCTCCGGCGCGATCTACTGGGGCGAGCTCGACAGCATCGTGAACGACGCCAACGCCGCGGGCGTCAAGCTGCTGCTGAGCATCGTCGCGGCGCCCGGCTGGGCCACCGCCAACGGGCAGAACGGCATGCCCGCGCGCGAGCACTTCGGCGACTTCAACTACTTCATGGGCGAGATGGCCAAGCGCTATCGCGGCAAGGTCCAGGCCTACGAGATCTGGAACGAGCAGAACCTGGCGCACGAGAACGGCGGGCGCGTCGCCAACGCCAGCTACTATATGGATCTGCTGGTCGGCGCATCGCAGGCGATCAAAGCCAATGACCCCGGCGCGATCGTCGTGTCGGGCGCGCCCTCGTCCACCGAGACGAACCGGTCGGATATCGCGATCAGCGACATCACCTTCCTGCGCCAGATGTTCGCCGACCCGCGCTTCCGCTCGGCCGTCGACGTCGTCGGCGCGCACCCCGGCGGCGCGGCCAACCCGCCCGACACGATGTGGCCCGACAACCCCAGCGGCGCATCGGGCTGGACCACCAGCCGCGAGTTCTACTTCCGGCGCATCGAGGACGTCTACCAGGCCATGGTCGACTCGGGGCTCGGCGATATGAAGGTCTGGGTTACCGAGTTCGGCTGGGCCACCCGCAACAATACGCCGGGCTATGGCTTCGGCAACCAGGTCTCGTACCAGGAGCAGGCCGACTGGATCGTGCGCGCGTACCAGATGGGCCGGCACAACTACCCGTGGGTCAGCGGCATGTTCCTGTGGCAGCTCAACTTTGCCCCGCTCTGGAAGTACCAGGGCAACGAGCTGCACGAGCAGGCCTCGTTCGGCGTGCTCAACGGCGACTGGAGCCCGCGCCCGTCGTACATCGCGATCCAGCAGATGCCGAAGGACTGATGCGCGGCGCGCCCTGATTCCCCTGCCCCCTCTCCCACGCCAGGGAGAGGGGGATTCTTGGCTGGTGCGGTCGTTTCGGCGGTGCCAAACCCGCCGGCCGCGTGAAACGAAACGCCGCCGCGAGGCGTCATCCATCCATAGCGGCGAGCCTGCTCTCAGGTTCGGCTCAGCGCGGGCGCATTTCAGCAAAGGCGCGATATCGTATACAATAGGGCCGTTACTACAGATATGCACTGATCCACAAGGAGATCAACTGTGAAGATGCCCCTCCTACCATTGCGAGGAGTCGCCGTTGTGGCGCTGCTGGCGATCGTGCTGGCCGCGCTGGCATCCTGCGGCGGCGCCCCGGAGCCGGCGACCAACCCGACGGCCGCGCTGCCGACCGCGGCGGTCGCGACCCAGTCGGGCGCCACGGCCGAGCCGGCCACCGCGGAGCCTCAGCAGCCGACCGACGAGCCGGCGCAGCCGCAGCCGACCGACGAGCCGCAGTCGAGCCTGATCATCGAGCCCGGCAAGCCGATCCGGGCGCGCTACCTCAACTTCGGCATCGTCAATCACCTGTACTACGTCGACCGCGAGCGCGTGCTGACGCTCGACAAGATCGCCGGGTTCGACTGGGTGCGCCAGCAGGTGGTCTGGAAAGATATCGAAGGCCCGGAAGGGCAGTACGCATGGGGCGAGCTGGACAAGATTGTCGACGATGTGGCGGCCCACGATCTGCGGCTGCTGGTCAATATCGTCCAGGCGCCCAGCTTCTATAACGATACCAACGGGCTGCCGCGCGATCCGCAGACCCTGGGCAACTTCGTCGAGGCGATGGTTCAGCGCTACGGCGAGAAGATCGCCGCCTACGAGATCTGGAACGAGCAGAACCTGGCCCATGAGAACGGCGGCCGCGTGACGGAAGACGACGCCGGCCACTACGTCGACATCCTGGTCGAGGCCTACAACCGGATCAAGGCGGTCGACTCGAACATCGTCGTGCTGTCGGGCGCGCCCTCGTCCAGCGGCGTGAACGACCCGGCGATCGCGGTCTCCGACGAGAACTACTACCGCGCGATGTACCGCTACAAAGACGGCATCATCAAGACGCACTTCGACGCGCAGGCGGTGCACCCCGGCGGCTCGGCCAACCCGCCCGAGACGCTCTGGCCCGACAATCCAAGCAGCGCCGACGGCTGGACGACCGATCCGACCTTCTACTTCCGCCACGTCGAGAACGTGCGCAAGTTCATGGACCAGGAGGGCGTCGGCGATCACCAGATCTGGATCACCGAGTTCGGCTGGGCGACCGAAAATAATACGCCGGGCTACGAGTTCGGCAATCAGGTCTCGCTCGATCAGCAGCGCGACTATATCGTCGGCGCGTTCAAGCAGGCGTACCAGAGCTACCGCTACCCGGACGGCAGCACGTGGATCGGGAACATGTTCTTGTGGAACATGAACTTCGCGCCGCTGTGGGCCCAGCAGAACCCGCCCAACCCGCTGAACGAGCAGGCCTCCTTCGGAATCCTGAATCCCGACTACAGCCCGCGGCCGGCGTTCATCGCGCTGCAGGGCTACCTGCCGCAGCTGAAGCAGGAGCAGGGGCGCTAGCGCTGACTCTGTGGAGGGGCAGCGCGCCGCTCCACGCCTCCCGGGCGGGGGAGGGGGGGATTGTTGGCCGGTGCAGTGGTTTCGGCGGAGCCGAAGCCGCTCCACCGGCCAGTGTTTATCCCCGTCCCCTGGCAGCGGCGAGGCAAGGGGTCGAGTGATGTGGTATGATTCAGCGAATGACAGACAACCACCACTTCAATCAATCGGCGCAGCAGATCGCCGGCCTGATCGAGCGCGGCGACGCCGACGGCCTGCGCGCGGCGCTGCTGGCGCTGGTCGAGCGGCCCGGCGCGGCGGAGCGCCTGCGCGCGCTCGACGCGGCCGGCCAGCTCACGCGGGTTATCCCCGAGCTGGAGCCGGCCCGCGACACCGACCAGCCGATCGTCCACTTTCTGCCGGTGCTTGCGCACTCATTCGAGACGGTCGCGGCGATCGAGTGGCTGCTTGGGCAGATCCAGGCGCAAGCGCCGCAAGGCGACGACGGGCGAGAGGCTGTCGGCGGCCAGCCTGCGATCGACATCTCGCAGCCTGCGGTCCCGGTTGCCGTGCAGTCGTACCCGGGCCTGCGCTACCGCAGCGTCTACGCCGAGGAGCTGCGGCGCCACTTCGACGGCTCGGTCGGGCGCTACCCGCGCGCGGCGCTGCTCAAGCTCGCGGCGCTGCTCCACGACGTCGCCAAGCCGCAGACGAAGCAGCCCAAGCCGGGCGGCGGCGTGAGCTTCCACGAGCACCAGACGATCGGCGGGGAGATCGCGGCCAGAGTGGCGCGGCGGCTGGGCTTCGGCGCCAATGAGACCCGCTACATCCGCACTGTGGTGCGCGAGCATATGCGCCCGGGGCAGCTGGCGGTGCTCGACGAGGTCACCCTGCGCGCGGTGCGGCGCTTCTTCCAGGCGACTGGCGACGCCGGGCCGGATGTGCTGGTGCATATGCTCGCGGATCACATGGCCACGCGCGGCCCGCTGATCGATAGCGGGGCGTGGCTGGCGCAGGCCCGCTGGGTCGACGCGCTGCTCGATACGGTCTGGGGCGAAGATCAGCCGATCACGCCCGCGCTTGTCAACGGCGAGGATTTGATCCGGGAGCTGGGGATCGCGCCCGGGCCGCTGCTCGGCCGCCTGCTGGCGGCGGTCGGCGAGGCGCAGGCCGGCGGCGAGATTGTCACGCGCGCCGAGGCGATCGATCTGGCGAGGAGGATGTTTGAACGCTTGAACGTTTGAACGCTGCGCTGTCGCCGCGCCGCCACGAGGAGGAGCACGCTCGAACATTTCAGCCCTGGAACGGCCTATGGGTCGCGCTTCGGCTTGATGTGCAGCTCTTCGGTGCGGCCGGTCCGCTCGGGCTTGGGGCGATCGTCGTTGAGGTACGGCAGCAGCACGAGCGTCAGAATAATCATGATGACGAGCAAGAGGGCGGGAAACGACACCAGCATAAATGTTCTTCTCCTATCTCATCAGGTCACGGCTCGCCGGCCGCGCCCCTCCAGCATCGTACCGTGCCGCGGAGGCGCAGGCAATGAGGAGCCGCTGATACCTGACTGAGAGACAGGAGGATCTGCGCGGCGCGCGGCCTGCCGCGCCACCGCAGTGAAGGGGATGGAGGGCTAGACCGGCATCAGCGCAGGACGTCGCGGACGATCTGCTCGAGCCGATCGAGCGGGAACGGCTTGGGCAAGTAGTGGTCGACACGATGCTCGCGCGCGCGCTTCTCCAGCTCGGGCGTGGCGTAGGCCGTAATCAAGACCACCCGCGTGTCTGGCGAGGTCTCCTTGATCGCGTCGGTGAGCTGGATGCCATTCATGCCCGGCATGTTATAGTCGGTGATCACCAGCGGGACCGGGCGCAGCGCGATCTGGGCCAATGCCTCGGCTCCGCCGTTGACCGTGACGATATCGTAGCCGCCGGTGAGATCGCGCATGAGGCGGTGCAGAATGATCAGGATGTCGGGCTCATCTTCGACCAGGATTATGGCAGGATTTCGGGCAGATTGATCGGGCATTGTGTCGCTCCTCAACGAGAGTCGCTGGTGCCAGGCGGGCTGTCGACGCTCATTCTATCACACAGCGCTATGGCGGGCAACCAGCCGCCGATCGCATGAGCGGCGCTATAGCAGTGTTCAGTCGGCAGGAGCCAGTCGGCAGTACGACGGATGGCAGCACAACGGCATCTCGTTCGTGCAGAGTGGCTCAATGGTTTTGCTCACAGCTATGGCATCTCACCAGATCAGAATCGGTTCGCCAGATGCGCTCGCGCTAGAGCATAAGCCCGCCGTCTTGCACGGCACGTTCGACCCGAGGCAGCCGCGCAAGCTGGCGTGATGTTCAACCTATAGAGATGATCGCCACAGCCCTGGTGAGCGAGACAGAGCCTGCTCCATACACAATGGTGGCGCTACCATGCTGCTGATCGCGCGCGGAAGCGTCGTTCAGCGCCGTGATCTGATCGATCGCCAAACTATGGAATGCAAGCCTACACCCGCTTTGCAGCATCCTACGCGCAGCGCCGATCGGCTCTTCGCCGGCCTGTTCGCTGGCGCCTACGCCCTCTTGCTCGTCGATCTCTCCGTCGCCGGCCAGCTACGGCAGGACTGGGCCGTGCCGCTGCTCGGCGCGCTGGTCGTGCTGCTCGGCACGCTCGGCTTCCCGGCCGTCGAGCGCCGCCGCCGCTGGCTCATCTGGGCCTACTTTGCCGTGCAGCTGCCGCTTGGCGCGCTGATCTTCGATACCGGCAGCGTGCTTGGCGGCACGTTTCTGCTGCTGGTGATCGTCGGGCAGAGCGTCCGCGTGCTGCCGCCCTGGGGCACGCTGCTGATCGGCGCGCCGCTGCCGCTCCTCCACGTCGGGATGGACTGGCCCGCGGCGCTGCGTGAGGGCGGCACGTTCCTGGTGGCGCTGGTCTTCCTGGTCGTGCTGAGCCAGGCCCTGCTCAAGGCCGAGCGCGCCCGGGCCGCGCTGGACCAGGCCAACCACGCGCTGCGCGCCTACGCCGCCCAGAGCGAGGAGCTGGCCACGGCGCGCGAGCGCAACCGGATCGCTCGCGAGATCCACGATGGGCTCGGCCACTACCTCACGACCATCCACATGCAGCTCCAGGCCGCCCGCAGCATCCTCGACGCCGATCGGCCGCGCGCCGAGCAGACCCTGGCCCAGGCCCAGCAGCTGGCCCACGAGGCGCTCGGCGATGTCCGGCGCTCGGTGGCGGCGCTGCGGGCCGAGCGCCAGCCGCTGCCTGCGGCGCTGGCCGAGCTGGTACGGGCCACAGACGGCGCCGGCATGGCGACCACGCTGACGGTCTTGGGCGCGGCGCGGCCGCTGGACCCGCAAGAGGAGCAGGCGCTCTACCGTGCCGCGCAGGAAGGGCTCACCAACGCCCGCAAGCACGCCCAGGCCGATCGTGTCACACTCACGCTTGATTTTAGCGACGCGACGATCGTGCGGCTGACGGTGGCCGACGATGGCCGCGGCGCCGGCGCCGCCGACGGCGGCTTCGGCCTGATTGGCCTGCGCGAGCGCGTGCAGCTCGTCGGCGGGACGCTGACGCTGCAGAGCGCGCCCGGCGCCGGCCTCGCGCTGATCGTGGAGGTGCCTGGGTGAACGAGCTAATCCGGATTCTGCTGGTCGACGACCAGACGCTGTTCCGCGAGAGCCTGGCGCTGCTGCTCACGAGCCAGCCCGACCTGATGGTCGTCGGCCAGGCGGCCAACGGCGAGGCCGCGCTCGATCTGGCCGCGACGGCGCGCCCGCAGGTGGTGCTGATGGACCTGCGCATGCCGATCCTCGACGGCGTCGCGGCCACCCGGCGGCTGCGGGCGGCGCACCCGGACGTGCAGGTGATCGCCCTGACGACCTTCGACGACGACGCCGACGTGCTCGCGGCGTTGCGCGCCGGGGCGATCGGCTACCTGCTCAAGGATGTGTCCGGCGAGACGCTCTACGCCGCGGTGCGCGCGGCGGCGCGCGGCCAGTCGCTGCTGCCGCCGGCCATCGCGACCAAGGTCGTGGCCCAGCTGACGCGCCTGGCCGATGCTCCCCCCGTGCACGCGCCGCCCCAGCCGCATCCGCTCTCGGATCGCGAGGTTGAGATCGTCCGGCTGCTGGCCCGCGGCGCCACGAACCGCGAGATCGCCGCGGCGCTGTTCCTGGCCGAGGGCACGGTCAAGAACCATCTGACCAACATCCTTGGCAAGCTGGGCGCGCGCGACCGCGCGCAGGCGGCCCTGATCGCCAGAGACCTCGGCATCACCTAACCTCGGGAGAGTGCGTGGTATACTAGGCCTGAAATTTGACGAAGGGTGGCGCACCACACCGCCACCTTGCGAGGTCTGGAGGGATCTTCGGCCCTCCAGACCTCCCCGTCAAAACCACTGTGGTAAACCAACAGGCTATCTGATATACAGCTGGAGTTATCCAATGGCCACTTTGAACGAGCGGCTCAGCGAGGTCATCAAGCGCAAGCGCCAGCGCGACCGCCTGACCCAGTCCGACCTGGGCGGCCGGATCGGCGTGAGCGGCTCCTATATCAGCGGCATCGAGTCGGGGCAGACCAGCCCACGCATCGCCGAGCTTGAGGCGCTCGGCACGGTCTTCCGCACCACCGCCTTCGACCTGATCGTCGAGGCGGCCAAGCAGGACGGCTACACCTTCTCTAGCTCCAACCGCGAGCGCGACGCGTTTCTCTCGCTCTACGACTCGCTCAGCCCCGAGAACAAGAAGCAGGCGCGCAACTTCCTGCTGTTCCTGCGCGAGCAGCAGGAGCGCCCGCCTGAAGCGAGCTAGTGAGTCGTTTGTCATGTGCGTCGCATGTGAGACACCCACGGCAGGTTGGCAGGTTGGCAGGTTGGCAGGTTGAACGTTCAACCTGCCAACGTCCAACGGAGGCCGAATGCCGATAGACGCACTAAGGCATGGTTCAATCGCGCGTGACAGTGCATTGCCCCACAGGCGTAGGGGCGCGATCGATCGCGCCCGTACAGTGTCACGTCGAAATCCCGAGCATGATCCTTCGCTCCGGCTGCGGCCTTCGCTCAGGATGGCACAGACGTGGTAAGGCCGCTCACGTCGGACGTTGACGACGGCCTATCAGGAGATTGATCAGGCATGACAGCCCGCAGAGATTGTGATATAATATACAAAGGAACCTGATCAACCGCGAGAGGAGCGTGGTATGAGCGACAGCGACGAGCAGAAACGCGACGAGCAGCAGCCGGCGGCCGGCCGCACCCCGCCGACGCGCCAGAGCTACCGCAACCTGATCGACCAGATCATGGCCAAGGCGCAGGCCGACGGGCTGATGGACAACCTGCCCGGCCAGGGCCAGCCGCTCAAGCTCGACGACGACGAGCATGTGCCGGACGAGTACCGCCTGGGCTTTCGCATGCTCAAATCGGCCGGCTTCGCGCCGCCGTGGATCGAGGCGCGCCGCGAGATCGACGAGGAGCGCGCCCGGCTCACGACCTGGCTGGACGACGCCAACCGGCGCTGGGCGTACCTTGAGGCGCCCGCCCGGGCGGAGCTGCGCGTGGCGTACCGGCGCAAGCTGGACGATCTGCAGCGGCTGATTCTCAACTATAACCTGAAAGCCCCGCAGGGCGCCGCCCACGTCGAAGGGCTGCGAATGGCCGACGAGCTGGCGAAGCTCGGCTGAGCCGGCCGCCCCCGGCGCGCACGCGAGTGCTTATCCCCCAAACACCCCTGTGGTATAATGGCCACGTGGTTTGACAGCCCTTCCTTGGCGCGCGCCTGACATCATGGAGAGGCTTCCGCTGCTCACCGCTATTTTATTGCAGCTCAACGACCTGCTCTCCGCGGCCGTCTTAATTATCGCGTTCTCACTCCTCGCCTATATCGCACTGCAAAATTTGCATAACGCGATCACGCGGGCGCTCTGTGTGCTTCTTGCCGGGGTCGTGGTAGTTTCTGGCGGCGATGTGTTGCTCGGGCAGGCCGAGCGCGATGCAACAATCCACTTTTTGCTGCGAGCGCAGTGGCTCGGCATCACCTGCGTCCCGGCCGGCTACCTTCACCTGTCCGACGCACTGCTGACCTACAGCGGCGCACCCAACCGGAACAGGCGCTGGCTGGTCCCTGTCGGCTATGGGTTGAGCCTGGGGTTCTTCGGTATGGCGCTGCTCGGCGACCTGCTGCTGCGCGGCGGGATCGCGCGCGGCCCGCTGGCGCAGTTTGGCGCGGGGCCGCTGTTCTGGCTGTTCGCGCTGTACTTCGCAGTCGCCAGCGCCGGCGGGATGCTGACCGTGCTGCAGGTCCGGCGGCTGGCGCTGACGCCGACGCTGCGGCGGCGCCTGACCTACCTTGGCGCCACGTTCATGGCGCCCGGGCTGGCGGTCTTTCCCTACCTGGTGATCGCCGGCACCTATGCGTTTCTCTCCCAGGATATCGTGCTGCTGCTGTCGGCGCTTGGCAGCGCCGGCGTAGCTGTGATGATCACGGTGATGGTCTACAGCATCGCCTTCCAGGGCCTGCTGCTGCCCGACCGGCTGATCAAGCAGGACTTCATCCGCTGGGGCCTGTACGGCCCGTTCGTCGGGCTGACGATCATCCTGTTCCTGCGCAGCACGCCGGTGCTGGCGCGCTGGCTGGGGCTGCCGGCCGCGACTCTGCTGACCTTCGGGGTGATGATCTTTACCGTGATGATGCCAATCTTCGTCAGCCGGGCCAAGCCCTACCTCGACGCGCTGGTCTATCGCCAGGACCACGCCGAGATCGACTACCTGCGCGGCCTGCCACGCAACACCTTCACCTACGCCGACCTGCGCAGCCTGCTCGAAAACACGCTGGTGGTGATCTGCGGGGCGCTGCGCGTCGACAGCGGGTTCGTGGCGGCGCCCGACGAGGCGAACAACTATACGATCAAGTCGCTGATCGGCCCGCGGCGCACCGTCAAGCGGTTCGTGGCCGAGCACCCGCTGGCCGTGCTGATGCCGAAGCTGATCGCCACAGCGCCGCACGAGCCCGGCGCTACCCCGCCGGCCGAGGCGTTCCTGCGCTGCGACGGGTTCTGCATGCTGCCGCTGCGCGGCCCGGAGGGCGATGTGCTGGGCGCGCTGGGCGTAGCCTACCCGCAGAGCTCGCTCACCACCGAATCGCGCCGGCTGATCGGCGCGCTGGCCCACCAGATGGAGATGGCCCTCGCCACCGTGCAGATGCAGCAGCGCCTGTTCGATACGCTGCGCGGCATGGGCCCCGAGATGCAGTTGCTCCAGAATCTCAACACCCGGCTCGAGCAGGCCACCCCCGCGTCGCTCGAGTCGCTCGACTCGGAGGTCGCGCTCTTGCCCGAGTTCCCCCAGCTCGTCAAGGACGCGCTGACGCACTACTGGGGCGGCCCGAAGCTCTCCGACAGCCCGCTGCTCGGCCTGCGCACCGTGCGCAGGCTGCTCGACGAGCAGGGCGGCAGCCCGACGCGCGCGCTCCAGTCGGTGCTGCGGCAGGCGATCGAGAACCTGCGCCCGGACGAGCAGCTCGACCCATCGGCCCAGGAATGGCTGCTCTACAATATCCTGGAGCTGCGCTTCCTGCAGGGGAAACGGATCCGCGACATTGCCGATCGGCTGGCGCTGAGCGAGTCCGACCTCTATCGCAAGCAGCGTATCGCGGTCGAAGAGGTCGCGCGACAGCTGGCGCTCATGGAAGAGTCGGAGTCGTCATGAAAATCCTGCTGGCGGAAGACGAGCCGGATATCCAGTTTGTGGTTCAGATCGCGCTCGAGGACGCCGGGCACCTCGTTATCACGGTGGACGATGGGCAGGCGGCGGTCGAGCGGGCGCGCGCCGAGCGCTTCGATGTGGTGCTGCTGGACGTGATGATGCCGCGGGTGGATGGGCTGGGCGCGTGCCGGCAGCTGAAGGCCGATGTGCAGACTCGCCAGCTTCCCGTGATCTTTCTGACCGCTCGCTCGCAGCAGGCTGAGGTGCAGGCGGGGCTACGGCTGGGCGCGCTCGGGTATATCATCAAGCCCTTCGACGCATTCACGCTCGCCAGCGAGATCGTGGCCTTGCTGAACCAACAGCACACGTCATGAGCAACCAAGAGACAATAGCCCTCGAGCGGTTGCTCACGGCGACCGATTCGATCGACGACATTCGGCAGGCGCCTGGCGAGCGCCTGCCGCAGGTTCTTGCCGTGGCGCTTGAGCGCCTGCTCGCGGCGGTCGAGCTGGTCGAAGGCGCGGTCTACCTGCACAGCGCGCCGGCCCGCGCGCTGACCCTGGTCGCCTGGCACCCGCAGGCGGGCCAGATCGCCCGGCAGGGGGCCGAGATCTCGCTCGCCGACCACCCGCCCTCTGCGCCGGCGCTGGCCGCGCTGACACGCCGGCCGCAGCTGATCGGGCTTGAGGCGCGGAACGCCGAGCCGGCGACGCTACCACAGCCCGCGCCACTAGCGTCCCAGTCGCTAGCGATGCCGCTGCTCGCCGACGAGCAGCTGGTCGGCGTCTTGCAGGCCAGCGGCGCGCCCGGCCAGCCGATCCGCCACGGCCAGCAGAAGCTGTTGCACGCGCTGGCTGGCCGTTTGGCCTCCGCGGTGAGCCACGCGCAGACCCACGGCCCGCCGCCGCTCGAACACGATCGCACGCGCGCGCTGGTGGACGCCAGCAACGACGCGATCTTGATGCTCGACCCGCAGGGCGCCGCGACCATGATCAACCGGCGCGCGAAATACTTCTTCGGCCTGGCCGAGCGCGATGTGATCGGGCGCAGCCCCGATCAGCTGCGGGCCATGTTTCGGCTGATCTTCGAGGACAGCGCCGCGTTCGACGACTGGCTGACGCCGCTGCTGGGCTCGGCCGAGGAGCGCTCGGTGATCGAGCTGAAAGTCCTGCGCGCCGAGCCGCGCCTGCTGCAGTGCTTCAGCGCCCCTGTGCGCGACAACTACGAGCGGCTGCTCGGCCGGATGCTGGTGTTCCGCGACATCACGCGCGAGCGCGAGGTGGACCACATGAAAAATGAGTTCGTCTCGATCGTCTCGCACGAGCTGCGCACCCCGCTCACGTCGATCCGCGGCTCGCTGCAGCTGGTGCTCGGCCGGCCGCAGCATCCCGAGCTGGCGCCGCGCACCCGCGAGCTGCTCGATATCTCGCTCAAGAACAGCGAGCGGCTCATCCGGCTGATCAACGACATCCTCGATATCTCCAAGATCGAGCAGGGCTCGATCCAGCTCCGGCGCGTCTCGATCGACCCGAGCGACCTGTGCGCCACGGCGGTGCGCGAGGTCGAGCCGTTCGCCGCCAGCCGCGGGATCACGATCGCCGTCGCCGTCGCAGATAACCTGCCGCCAATCAGCGCCGACCTCGACCGCACGCTGCAGGTGCTGACCAACCTGCTCTCGAATGCGATTAAGTTTTCCAGCCCCGGCCAGAGCGTCGAGCTGGCCGCCGGCATCTACGGCAGCGCGGTCGTCTTCGCCGTGCGCGACCAGGGGCGCGGGATTGCGCTGGAAGACCACCAGCGGATCTTCGAGAAGTTCCACCAGATCGATAGCTCGCTGACCCGGAATGTCGGCGGTACCGGCCTGGGGCTCGCGATCTGCAAGGCGCTCGTCGAGGATCACGGCGGCCGGATCTGGGTCGAGAGCAGCCTTGGCCGCGGCGCGACGTTCAGCTTCACGATCCCAACGGCGATCGGGGCCGAGCCGGTCGCCGCAACACGCGTCGATCCCGACTGGCCGATGGTGCTGATTGCCGACGACAGCGCGACCACCCGCACCATGCTGCGCGGAATCCTAGAGGGCGACGGCTACCAGGTGGCCGAGGCCACCGGCGGCGCGACCGCGCTGCAGCTGGCGCGGCTGCTCCAGCCGAAGATGCTGATCCTGGACGTGATGATGCCGGACATCGACGGGTTCGACGTCTTCCAGGTGCTCCGCAACGACCCGATCACGCGCGACATGCCGGTGCTGTTTATCTCGGCGGCGCCCGAGCACGAGCGCGCGCTGGCGCTTGGCGGCAGCGGCTTCATCAACAAGCCATTCACCAGCCATGAGCTGCTGGCCCAGGTTCACCGGCTGGCGGTGCCGCTGGCACGCCGGGTGCTGGTGGTGGATGACGACTATCACGTGCGGCCGACGCTCGCGCGGCTGCTCAAGCGCGGTGGCTTCCAGGTCACCGAGGCGGCCAATGGGCGCGACAGCCTGGAGCTGATCGAGCGCGACCCGCCCGACCTGGTGCTGCTCGACATCCGTATGCCGGACATCGACGGCTACGAGGTGCTGCGGATCCTCAAGCAGCACCCGACCCACCGGCATATTCCGGTCGTCATTCTGACGGCCAGCGATCTTGGACGCGATGCGCAGCGGCGCGCCCTGGCGCTGGGCGCCGTGCGCTACCTGGAGAAGCCGATCGCCTCCGACGAGCTTCTGGCCGAGATCGAGCGAATCCTGGCGTGAAACGTTTGAACGTTTGAACGTTTGAACGCGCCAACGTGCCAACGTGCCAACGTGCCAGCCTGCCAACGTGCCAACGTGCTAACGCTCTATGGACGACTCACAGGACAACCAGGCCCGCTTCATCCATGTCATCAGCTCGCCGCTGACGGCGCTGCGCGGTGCGATCGACCTGCTGCGCCAGCCGAGCCGCGCGCCGAGCGATCCGCTGGCGCGCGAGCTGATCGAGACGCTGAACCGGAACTGCGCGCGGCTGAGCGCCATCCTCGAAGTCCTGCTGCAGCACAGCCGGGCCGACGATCATATGCTGGAGATCGCCATGCCGCTGCATCTCCTGATCGGCGCCGCGCCCACGCCCGACGCCGCAGCCGCGCGACCGATCGATCCGCCGCGGCTCCTGGTGGGCGCAGCTGAAGCGGCCGCCGAGGCGGCCGAGGCCGCCTCGGCGCAGCGCTCCGCCGAGGAGCACCAGACTGTGCTGATCATTGGGGCGGACCCAGGCAGCCGCGCGGGGCTCATGTCGGCGCTCACGGAGGCCGGGTACACGGTGCTCCGCGCGACCGACGGCGCGGCGGGCATTGATATGGCGCGCGAGCGGCGCCCGGGCCTGGTTGTGCTCGACCTCGATCTGCCGGAGCTGAGCGCCCAGTGGGTCGCCCAGGTGCTGCGCGAAGACCCGGACACCAAGGCCATCCCGATGATCTATGCGGCCGGGCAGCGAATCGACCTAGAGCAGCTCCCGCCGCATGTCGAGCTTCTGCCGGCGGGCGCCGAGCCGGCGGCGCTGCTGTCCATGATCGAGCAGACGATCGCCACGGCGCGCGCCCGGGCCGAGCAGATCCCGACCCTGCTGATCGTCGACGACGACGACGACATCCGGCGCATTGTGACGCTGCGGTTCCAGCAGGACGGCTACCGGGTCGTGCCGGCCGCCACGGGCGCGGAGGCGCTGATAGCGGCGCAGAAGCAGCCGTTCGACCTGATCATCCTCGACCTGCTCCTGCCCGACATCGACGGGCTCTCGGTGCTGGGCGCGCTGCGGGCGCGCACGAACACCGGCCCCACGCCAATCATCCTGCTCTCGGCCAAAGACAGCCCGCACGAAAAGGTGCGCGGCCTGCAGCTCGGCGCCGACGACTACGTCACCAAGCCATTCAGCACGGCCGAGCTGCAGGCGCGCGTGCGCGCCGCCCTGCGCCGGCACGAGCGCGAGGCCGGCGCGAACCCATCGACCCGGCTGCCCGGCAATATCGCGATCGAGCGCGCCCTGCTCCACCGGATCAACCAGAGCGCGCCGTTCGCGGTCTGCTACGCCGATATCGACAACTTCAAGGCCTACAACGACACCTACAGCTTCCTGAAGGGCGACGCGGTGATTCAGCAGACCGCGCACGTGCTGCTTGAGGCGGTCGAGCAGATCGGCAACCACGATGACTTCGTCGGGCATATCGGCGGCGACGACTTCGTGGTGATCACCACACCCGACCGCGCGCGGCAGATCTGCATGCGCGCGATCGCCAGCTTCGACCAGCTCGCGCCGCTGTTCTACGACAGCGAGACGCGGCGGGTGGGCTACATCGACGCGCTGGATCGCCAGGGCCGCCCGACCCGCTACGCGCTCGTCAGCCTCTCGATCGGGATCGTGAGCACCGACCGCCACCCGATCCACCACGTCGCCGAGGTCGCGCAGCGCTCGGTCGAGCCGAAGAAGCGCGCCAAGGAGCTGCCGGGCAGCGGATATGTGGTTGAATACTGATGACCCCACCCCCTGCCCCCGCCCCTGCCAGGGGCGGGGGTTTCTTGTTTGTGGGTGTGGCGCGGCGGCAAAGCCGCCGCGCCACACTCACAAGCGATCTCCCGCGCTCCGCGGTGGGGGAGCGGGGCAGGGGCGGGAGCATGGAGGTATACGACCAAGAATAGTAAGAAAAATAGTTAGAGGCGCACGGCTAAGCGTAACCACGAACGTATACGCGGCATTATAGAAAGTAGAAGCGTTTGAAAAGACAGAGGGTAGAGCGATGGCCTGCATTGTCTGTTTCGCCGATAGCGCAGCTGTTCTTCACTCGGTGCAGCAAGGGTTGAACGAGGGCGGCCACTCTATCCACATCATGTCTGCCTCGCGGCTGACCAACGAGCTTCGCCAGGCCGTCCAAAGCCTTGCTCCAGACCTCATCCTGCTGGAGCTGTCGCACGCGATCGACAATCCGCACCTCTACTTCTTTCTGCGCTCCGACCGCGTCACGCGCAACACGCCGATCATCCTGGTCTCGGCCGGCCGGCGCCTGGCCCACCAGGCCGAGATCTTCGACGCCGACGGCTACCTCCAGCGCCCCTTCGCCGCCGAGCAGTTCCACAATGTGGTGGCCTCGCACCTGCCTTCGCGCCACCGGGCGGTCGCCGCAGCCTGATCAGACGATTAGGCCAGCACCTCGAGCGCGCCGGGCAGCACCTCGACCCGCACGCTGCGCGCATCGGTGGAGATCACCTCGCCGTCGGTCGCGACCGGGATGGACGCCGCGCTCGTCACGCTGATGCTGCGCGCGCGCCCCATCGTCACCTGCTTGAGGCGCGTGTGCGTGCCCTCCATCACCTTTGGAATATGGCGGATGATCTCGTCGAGCCGCATCTTGTCGACCAGGCACAGGTCGAGCAGGCCGTCGTCGATCGAGGCGTCCGGGGTCAGCCAAAACCCGCCGCCCTGGCAGCGCCCGTTCGCGACGCTGGCGAACAGCAGCCGCCGGTGAAGGTGCTTGTCGTCGTACTCGACGTTCATCGGGTGGGCCTTGTAGTTGACCAGCGCGCGCAAGATCGCGACCAGGTAGACGGCCAGGCCCTTGAGCTTGGTGAGCTTGAGCGACTCGGCAGCCGCCTGGGCGTCGAAGCCCATCCCAAGCGCGTTGATGAAGTAGCGCGGCTCGTCGTCGCCGACCTGCACGCGCCCAAGATCGATCGTCCGAACCTGCTCGCCGGTGACGCGCCGGATGCCGCCGCCGATATCGTTGGCGTCGACGCCCTCAAGGGTCTTGATGAAATCGCTGCCGGTGCCGAGCGGGATGATGCCGAGCTGCGCGCGGCGGCTCAGGCTCGCCTCGGCGCCCTTGATGCCATTGACGACCTCGTTGAGCGTGCCATCGCCGCCGACCGCGACGATCCGCTTGTAGCCGCGCTCGACACCCTGCCAGGCCAGCTCGATCGCGCCGCCGTGCGCGTGCGTGGCCACAATCTCGTGCTCGACGCCGACCGAGCGCAGCGCCGCCTCCAGCTCCGGCCGCCGCCGGCCCGCCGCGCCGCGCCCCGCCCAGGGGTTGATGATGACGAGCAGCTTTTCCATCACACTTCACTTTCTTATACGATCGCATCCCAATGTGGGCGTTACCTTAACGTGAGCATGAGCTCACCCCCTGCCCTGCCAGGAGAGGGGGCTCAAGTGAGGAGCGTATAATAACGCATATGGTATACTATAAGGCGGATTGCGGGTAATCGCCAAGAATCGCGGCGCCCGGACGAGTCATCGTAGCACAAGAGGGCCTTATGCCCACGCAACAGGAGCACGTCCCAGTCATCCTCGTCGTCGACGACGACTCGGTCCTTTCCCTGGCGATCGAGCGCTACCTGAGCGCGATCACCAAGGGCTACTACGAGATCATACATGTGACCGACGGCAGCCGGGCGCTGGCAGTAATGGAGCAGCGACATGTGCCGCTCGTCATCACCGACTACCACCTGCTCTCCAGCATCAATGGGCTCAAGCTGACGAGCAAGATCCGCCAGCGCTCCCACGACACGCGGGTCGTGCTCATCACCGCCTACGCGACGCCCGAGGTCGAGCAGGCCGCTGCCGTCGAGGGGGTCGACTTCTACCTGCCCAAGCCCTTCTTGCTGCAGGACCTCGAGCAGGTCGTGCGCAAGGTGCTGACGCTACCGCCGCGGCTATGAGCGACCACACGAACCGCCAGCCGCCGAACCCCGGCTTCGAGCAGCGGGTCCGCGAGATCTTCAGCCAGGCCGCCTTCGTTAGCGAGCTTGGCATCACGCCGGCCGAGATCGGCCCGGGCCTGTGCGAGTCTACGCTGGCGATCCGGCCGACCCACCTTCAGCAGGACGGCTTCGTGCACGCCGGCGTCCAGGCCACGATCGCCGATCACACGGCTGGCGCGGCCGCCGCGACGCTCGTGGGCGCCAACGAGACCGTGCTCTCGGTCGAGTTCAAGATCAATATGCTGCGGCCCGCGGTCGGCCAGCTGCTGCGCTGCAAGGCCGCGGTGCTCAAGCCCGGCCGGACGCTGATCGTGGTCGAGGCCGAGGTGTTCGCGATCGACGGCGAGCGCACCAAGCTCACCTCCAAAGCGACCGTCACCCTCGCCGTCGTGCGCATCCCCGAGCGCTAGTGCCGGTAGGAAGTAGTCAGTAGTCGGTAGCCAGTACAGCCAGCGCATTCCAAAGCGATACAGCAACGAGTTGTGCCCAAGAAGCTCTCTTGGAATTGCGCAGTTCGCCTGGGCTGAACTCCTCGCACAGTCTCCCGCCTGCCGCCTGCCGCCTGCCGCCTGCCGCCTGGTATGGCTCTCACGCACAGCCGCGCACGAGGCCCTACTGCCCGGCCCCACGTTTCCAGCTACGAAACGCCGCCAGCAGATCGCGCTGCGCCTCGGGCGGCACCTGCTCGACCGGCAGCCGGCCGAGCACGGCGATCGTCGTGCGCATCTGGTCGAGGTAGCCGCGACAGCCGTCGCAGATCACAAGGTGCTCGTCGAAGCGCGCGCGCTCCTGGGGCGGCATCGCACCCTCAAGATACTCGGTCACGATCTCGACCAGCTCCCGGCAGGTTAGCTCATTCGATGTCGACATAACACTTATGCTCCACCCAGATACTGCTCGAGCGCCCGGCGCACCTTGGAGCGGGCGCGATGGAGCAGGACTCTCTGATTAGTCTCGCTCACATTCAAGCTGTTACACACCTCTTCCGACGACCAGCCCTCGACATCGCGCAGCGTGATCACCTCGCGCTGGCTTGGGGGCAGCTGCTCGATCGCGCGCTGGATCATCGCGCGGGTCTCGTCGGCGAGCAAGCGCTCCTCGGGCACGTAGCTCCATGCCTGCGGGTGCGGCCCCCACCAGCCGGTGCCGTCGAACTGGGCCGGGTCGACCGACGGCTCGCCCGGCTCGGACTGCGGGTCCCAGACCGCCGAGAACGGCAGGCTGCGGCTCTCGCGCTGGCCGCGCGTCCGGGCGCGGTTGAGCAGAATATGAAAGATCCAGGTCTTGAGCGACGAGCGCCCCTCGAACCGGCTCAGCCCGCTGAGCACGCCGAGCCAGGTCTCCTGCACCACATCCTCGGCCACGGCGCGGCTCGGCACGTACAGCTGCGCGAGCCGCAGGAGCGAGCCGTGGTAGCGCGCGATCAGCGTCTCGAAGGCGGCCTCGTCGCCGGCCCGCAGCGCGTCGAGCAGGGTCATATCGTCGGGGAAGGCGGCCGCGCCCGATCGCGCAGGGTTCGCGCTGAACTGATATGGCTCTGCCATAGCCGACAAGCCTCCTGTTCACAGCCAACGGGTTGGAGCACTGCGAAGTATACTGCATTTTGCGATCGCCGTGGGAGCGGCAGATTTCTCCGTTCCGGGGCGCTGCGCCCCCGCCTCCCCCTCCGGCAAAGGATGCCGCCTCAATTGCGATCGTGGCGGCGCATGCCTGGCACCATTCCGATCGGACGTGTTGTCTCTCGCCGCGTGTGGATTCAGCCAGGCATGCGCGTCAAGCATCGGAGATGAGGCAGCATCATTTTGGGGTCCAGGGGCGCAGCCCCGGCTGGGGGGCGGCGCTTTTGGGGGTAGGTTTTCTCCAGATGGCATCTGGACGCCATTACCCTCACCCCCCTACCCCCCTCTCCCGCCGGGAGAGGGGGGATTCGTGGTGGTGCTGCGGTGCGCTGCTCTGCAGCGCACCGCAGCACCACAGGACACAGCCCCTCCCCTGGAAGGGGAGGGGGGCAGGGGGTGGGGTCATCTGCCGCAGTGCAATGCGCAAAAACAAAAACCCACCCCCGAAAGAGGGGGCGCGCAGCCCCCCGCAGGCGGTTGGGGCGGGAAGAACCGCGGGGCACGGGGGCGCGCAGCCCCAAAAGAGGCCAAACGTAGTGTAACGAACTGGCGCAAGCCAAGACAATGCCAGTGAGGCGCTCGCGCCTGAAGATGCCACCCTCCATCAACACAGGCCATGGCCAAAAAAAGGAGTCTCCAGAATGTCTCACACCAACCTCACGGTCTACGGCGCGACCTGGTGCAGCGACTGCAAGCGCGCCAAGAAGTTCCTGGGCGAGCAGCGCGTGCACTACAACTGGGTCGACGTCGAGCAGGACGCCGACGGCCTGGCGCTGGTCGAGCGCGTCAACGGCGGCAAGCGCATTATCCCGACGATCGTCTTCGACGATCAGAGCACGCTGGTCGAGCCCAGCAACGCCGAGCTGGCCGCCAAGCTGGGGCTGCAGACGCGGGCGCGGATGGACTACTACGATGTCATCGCGATCGGCGGCGGCCCGGCCAGCCTCACGGCGGCGCTGTACGGCGCGCGCGAGGGGCTGGACGTGCTGGTGATCGAGAGGAGCGGGCTGGGCGGCCAGGCCGGCGTGACCGAGCGGCTGGATAACTTCCCCGGCTTCCCGGACGGCATCGCCGGCGGCGAGTTCGCCGACCGGCTGGCCCAGCAGGCCCGCCGCTTCGGCGTCGAGCTGCTGCAGGCCCAGGAGGTGACCAGCCTGCGGGCCGAGGCCGAGTCGCGCTACATCACGACGGCGGACGGCCGCGAGTACGGCGCGCGCGCGATCCTGGTCGCCACCGGCTCGACCTACAAGCGGCTGGGCGTGCCCGGCGAGGACGAGCTGATCGGCGCGGGCGTGCACTTCTGCGCGACCTGCGACGGGCCGTTCTACAAGGGCAAGCACGTCGCGGTGATCGGCGGCGGCAACAGCGCCGGCGAGGAGAGCCTGTTCCTGACGCGCTTCGCCGAGAAGGTGACTATCCTGGTGCGCGGCGCGCAGATGACCGCCAGCAAGATCGTGATCGATAAGATCGCCGAGAACCCCAAGATCGAGCTGCGCTACAACACCGAGGTGGCCGAGCTGCACGGCGAGAGCAAGCTCAGCGGCATCACGGTGCGCGACCGCGCCAGCGGCGCGACCGAGCAGCTGGACGTGTCGGGCGTGTTCGTGTTCATCGGCCTGTCGCCGAACAGCGGCTGGCTGCCCGCCGAGATCAAGCGCGACCCGTACGGCTTTATCGAGACCGACGCGATGCTGCAGACCAGCCTGCCGGGCGTCTTCGCGGCCGGCGACGTGCGCAAGGGCAGCACCAAGCAGGCCGCCAGCGCGACCGGCGAGGGCGCGACCGCGACGCTGATGATCCGCGAGTACCTGAAGTCGGTCTAGGGTGCTGTGATGCACCGGATCACCCCACCCCCTGCCCCCGCCCCTGCCAGGGGCGGGGAAATAGAAGAGCGGTGTGGTGCGGCCGCTTTGCGGCCGCACCACACCGCTACACGAGACCCCCTCAAAGCAGGAGATGATATGAAGACAATCGCCGTTATCCCCGGCCGGCCGAACAGCATCCACCTGGCCGAGCTGCCGATGCCGCGCGTCGAGGATGTGCCAGGCGGGCGCGGTGTGCTGGTCAAGGTGCTGCGCGTCGGCGTGGACGGCACCGACAAGGAGATCAACGCGGCCGAGTATGGCGCGGCCCCCGACGGCTACGACTTCCTGGCGATCGGCCACGAGTCGTTCGGCCAGGTGGTCGAGGTCGGGCCGAGCGTGCGCGGCCTGGCGCCCGGCGACTATGTGGTCGCGACGGTCCGGCGGCGCGGCGGCAGCATCTACGACCAGATCGGCACCTACGACATGACCACCGACTCGACCTACTACGAGCGCGGGATCAACCTGCGCCACGGCTACCTGGCCGAGTACTACGTCGACGACCCGGAGTACATCGTCAAGGTCCCCGCCGCGCTGCGCGAGGTCGGCGTGCTGCTGGAGCCGACCAGCGTGGTCGAGAAGGGGATCGAGCAGGCCTACGAGATCCAGCGGCGCCTGAAGGTCTGGCGACCGGAGCGCGCCGCGGTGGTCGGCGCAGGGCCGCTGGGGCTGCTGGCGACTCTGGCGCTGCGGCTGCGCGGCCTCGACGTCACGACGCTCGCTCGCAGCGAGCCGCCCACGCTCAACGCCGAGCTGGTCGAGGCGCTCGGCGCCCGCTACGTGAGCACGCGCCGCACGCCGCTGCTGCAGGCCGCCGAGCGCTACGGCCCGTTCGACATCATCTTCGAGGCCACCGGCGCGAGCAGCGTGGTGTTCGAGGCGATGGAGGCGCTGGGTCGCAACGGCGTGCTGGTGCTGACCGGCATCAGCGGGGGCAGCCGCACGGTCGAGGTGCCGGGCGACCGCATCCTGCTCGGCTTTGTGCTGGGCAACAAGGTCGCGGTCGGCTCGGTCAACGCCAACCGGGTCTACTTCGAGCGCGGCGTGCAGGACATGGCTTTGGCCGCGGCGCAGTACCCCGGCTGGCTCGCGCGGCTGCTCACCCACCCGGTGCGCGGCCTCGAGAGCTACGCCGAGATGATCCGCCTGCTGACCGAGGAGAAGAGCGCGATCAAGGTGTTCGTGGAGGTCGCTCCGCTCTCTACCAGTGGGCAGTCGGCAGGAGCCAGTCGGCAGTAAGACGGATCGCATCACAACGGCATCTCGCTCTTGGGTAGTGGCTCAATGCTTTTGCTCACAGCTATAATCCCAGATCGCGACCCCACCTCTGCCCTCGCCCCTGTCAGGGCGGAGAATCAGGCTGGCGGTATCGTGCGACCGCAAAGCGGTCGCACGATACCGCCAGGTAGCATCCCCCGCTCCCGCGCGGGAGCGGGGGCAGGGGGTGAGGGCCGCACCACACAGAAAGGCTTGCCGCAATGACAGAAGACGCACTGATCGAGCAGGAGCGCCTGGGCGAGGCCAGCTGGAAGCGCTGGGGGCCGTATCTCAGCGAGCGCGCCTGGGGCACCGTGCGCGAGGACTACAGCCGCGACGGCAGCGCCTGGGACTCGTTCCCGCACGACCACGCGCGCTCGCGGGTCTACCGCTGGAACGAGGATGGGCTGGCCGGCATCTGCGACAGCCAGCAGCGGCTCTGCTTTGCGCTGGCGCTCTGGAACGGCAAGGACCCGATCCTGAAGGAGCGGCTGTTCGGCCTGACCGGCAGCGAGGGCAACCACGGCGAGGACGTCAAGGAGTACTACTTCTACCTCGACTCGACGCCGACGCACTCGTACATGAAGATGTTGTACAAGTACCCGCAGGCCGCCTTCCCCTACGCCGACCTGGCCGAGGCCAACCGGCGGCGCGGTAAGGGCGAGCCTGAGTACGAGCTGATCGACACCGGCGCGTTCGCCGAGAACCGCTACTTCGACGTGCTGGTCGAGTACGCCAAGGCCGGCCCGCGCGACATCCTGATCCGAATCAGCGCCACGAACCGCGGCCCCGACGCGGCCGAGCTGCACCTGCTGCCGACGCTGTGGTTCCGCAACACCTGGAGCTGGGGCGGGACACACGAGGGCGGCACGGATTCACGGGCGAAGCCGACCCTGACGCTGCTTCCCGACGCTATGCATGCGATCTTGGCCGAGCACTACTCGCTCGGCAGCTACGTGCTCGCCTGCGATGCGTCTCCGGCCGCAGGCTTCACGCCCCACGCCCCTACGTTGCTGTTCACCGAGAACGAGACCAACGCCGCGCGGCTCTACGGCGTGCCCAACCCGACGCCCTACGTCAAGGACGGCATCAACGACGCGGTGGTCGGCGGGCGCGCCGAGGCGGTCAACCCGGCCATGACCGGCACCAAGGCCGCCGCGCACTACCGCGTGACGATCGGGGCGGGCGAGACGGCGACGATCAGGCTGCGCCTCCGGAAGGATGAGGGCGCAAGGATGAAGGGTGAATACGATGGCGCCTCACATGCATCCTTCACCCTTCATCCTTCATCCTTCGACGCCATCTTTGCGCAGCGCATCGCCGAGGCCGACGCGTTCTACGCCGCGCTCCAGCCGCCCGCGCTGAGCGACGACGAGCGGCTGGTCCAGCGCCAGGCCTTCGCCGGGATGCTGTGGAGCAAGCAGTTCTACTACTACGACGTCGAGGAGTGGCTGCGCGGCGACCCGGCCGGGCCGCCCCCGCCGTCCGAGCGCTGGAACGGCCGCAACCGCGAGTGGCGCCACCTCAACACTGGCGACATCATCTCGATGCCCGACAAGTGGGAGTACCCCTGGTTCGCCGCCTGGGACCTGGCGTTCCACTGCATCCCGCTGGCGCTGGTCGACCCCGAGTTCGCCAAGGAGCAGCTGATCCTGCTGGGGCGCGAGTGGTACCAGCACCCCAACGGCCAGATCCCCGCCTACGAGTGGGCCTTCGGCGACGTCAACCCGCCCGTGATGGCCTGGGCGGCCTGGCGAGTCTACAAGATCGAGCAGAAGCAGCGCGGCCAGGGCGACCTGGAGTTCCTGGAGCGGGTGTTCCACAAGCTGCTGCTGAGCTTCACCTGGTGGGTCAACCGCAAGGACGCCGAGGGCAAGAACGTGTTCCAGGGCGGCTTCCTGGGGCTCGACAACATCGGCGTGTTCGACCGCAGCCAGCCGCTGCCGACGGGCGGCCACCTCGAGCAGAGCGACGGCACCAGCTGGATGGGCATGTTCTGCCTGAACATGCTGACGATCGCGCTCGAGCTGGCCTGTCACAACCACGTCTACGAAGACATCGCCACCAAGTTCCTCGAGCACTTTCTGTACATCGCCGAGGCGATGAACAATATCGGCGGCGAGGGGATCGCGCTGTGGGACGAGCAGGACGAGTTCTTCTACGACGTGCTGCACCTCGGGCCGGGCAGCAACCAGCCGCTGAAGATCCACTCGATGGTCGGCCTCATCCCGCTGTTTGCCGTGACGACGATCGAGCCGGCGCTGATCGAGCGGCTGCCCGAGTTCAAGGAGCGGCTGGAGTGGTTCCTCAAGCACCGCCCGCAGCTGGCGGCGCTGGTCTCGCGCTGGCAGGAGCCGGGCATGGGCGAGCGGCGGCTGCTGGCGATCTGCCGCGGGCACCGCATGAAACGCGTGCTGCGGCGCATGCTCGACGAGGGTGAGTTCCTCTCGCCCTACGGCGTGCGCGCGCTGTCGCGCTACCACCTGGAGCACCCGTACGTCCTGGAGGCCGGCGGACAGCGCTACAGCGTGCCCTACCTGCCGGCCGAGTCCGACAGCGGGCTGTTCGGCGGGAACTCGAACTGGCGCGGGCCGATCTGGATGCCGGTCAACTACCTGCTGATCGAGTCGATCCAGCAGTTCCACCACTACTACGGCGACGACTTTAAGGTCGAGTGCCCGACCGGCTCGGGCCAGTACCTGACGCTCGACCAGATCGCAGACGAGCTGTCGCGGCGGCTGATGGCGATCTTCCTGCGCGGCGGCGACGGGCGGCGCGCGGTCTTCGGCGGCAACGCGCTGTTCCAGGGCGACCCGCACTGGCGCGACCACGTGCCGTTCCACGAGTACTTCCACGGCGACAACGGCGCGGGCATCGGCGCCAGCCACCAGACCGGCTGGACCGGCCTGGTCGCCAAGCTGATCCAGCAGCAGGGCGAGCGCCGCCCGGCTGCCGCGCCGGGCACGCCCACAGAGTCAGTGCGCCTGGCCGGCAGCGCGCGCGAGTAGACGGGCATCCTCCCTCCCCTGCCCCCTCTTCCGCTGGGAGAGGGGGCAGGGGGTGAGGGCACCAAGGGGCACCTCCCCCTATCCCATCCTGGGAACCACGCCAACCTGCTGGAGCAGCCCGAGGGCGTCCCAGCAGTCCCACAGCTCAACAATCTTGCCGCCAGCAACCTTGAACAGCGTGAGCGCCTCGACGCTGACCTGCTTCCCGGTCGGCGGGATGCCGGCGAGATTCCCATCGTGCGTCCCCTGCCCGGTCCAGCGCACCGTCACCATGTCGTTCTCGCCGGCGATCACATCATGGATGACCCACTGCGCGTTGCTCATAGCCCGATAGTAGTTGGCTGCCTCCTGCGCCATTGCCGCGCCGCCTGCCCCGCCCGGGCTGATAGACGCCGGCTCATGGTAGACGAACTCCGGCGCGAAGATCTCGGACGCGACCTCGGGCTTACGTCCGTTGCAGATTTCATCGAAAAAGCGGCGGACAACGGCCTTGTTGCTTTCACTGGACATCGACGGTCTCCTTTCTTTGCGCGTGGGCGGCTAGCCTTGTGCTTCCATGCATGAATGCGTGCGACTCGATTGGTTTGGATGATTGGGCGGATAGATTGCGCGACCAAACACCCTACCCTCCTGCTCTCATTGACTCGAGATGTAAACTAGTGGTCAACCACAGTGATGTTGCTGGGGAGGTTTGGAGGGGCTTCGCCCCTCCAAACCTCCCCAGGGGGGGTGTGGGGGCGGCTTCGCCGCCCCCACACCCCCACCCAGCAGGATCAGTGTGGCGAGCCACTAGGGATGCGACAGGTAGCGACCGTCTTCGGTTGGGAGATCCGGTGCGACAGCAATGATGATCTACGGTGCTATCACTCTCGTGAGCTGGGGGGCGTTTCTTTTGGTGTGGGGCATAAGCGCCTTCTTTGTGAAGCGTGACGTACGCGGTGGAGGCTATGCCGCTCTGTGGCAGCGATACTGGGTGCTGCGTCTAGTTGCCGCGGCGATCGTCATCTTTGCCGCCGTGCGCCTTGGCCGCAGCGCTAGATCACCAGGAGCAGTAGGAGCAGCGCTCTTCTCTCATGGCATCTTCACGCCACCTCCAGCGCTCGGCTGGATCGGCGCCGCGCTTAATGTAATCGGTATCGGCTTTGCCATTTGGGCGCGCGTGAATCTCGGCCGTAATTGGAGCTCGCGCCCAGCGGTGAAAGAGCATCACCAGCTCGTGACGACAGGCCCATACGCCTACGTGCGCCATCCCATCTACTCTGGCCTCATGCTTGCGGCGCTTGGCACCGCGCTCATGACCAGCATCTTCGGCGTCGGCATCTTCATCTTCACCACCATCGCCTTCGCATGGCGTATGAACAAGGAGGAGAAGATTATGCTCAAGCTCTTCCCGGATCAGTACCCAGAGTACCAAAAGCATACCAAGCGCCTCGTGCCCTTTGTGTGGTAAGGCGTGGGGGTAGTTTTTTTGCGCATTGTGCTGCGGCAGATGACCCCACCCCCTGCCCCCTCCCCGCAGCGCACCGCAGACCACCACGAATCCCCCCTCTCCCGGCGGGAGAGGGGGGTAGGGGGGTGATGGAAAAGCCGCCTTTCGGGGCGGCTTCGGTACGTGAAAGGTAGTCTACCGAACGATGTTCGAACGTATTACAGCTTCTCCGTCATTTGCATCGGATCGAGAAGCACCCAATGATGCGATACGTCGGGTTCACTACAGAGGTTGCGGTTAAAACAGCAGGGGCGTCTCATTCCTTTGTTGAGTTTGTCGAGCGCAACTGCGATATGCTTTTGGCGGGTCTCCGGTGTTTTGACAGCGCGTATCCAGCGTATCCAATCCCAACGGGCAAGTGGGGTGATCTCGTTCCATAACGCCTCGGCTTTGGGGGAAGCTGCCAAAGCTTTTTGTACATCTTCAGGAACTTCCGGCTCGATCCATTCTTTGGCCGGCTCAAGCGAAACGTGTACCGTATCGCCCGCCTTTGCGGAAGCGTCATCAAGCAGCTTTTCGTCTGGCCTAAACCAGTGGCTCGGTTTTTGCCCTGGTGCATACCTCCCATCCGGTTCGAGCACGGCTTTAAAAGGAGCGCCATTGATAGTCCCTGAGACCATTGTCATACCTCTTGACGGAAGCTTTGCGGAGGCGCTCTCAGGCAGCCTGAGAATGGTCCAGGAGTTGATTTCAAACAGCTTAGTCTCAAAATGGATGGTCGACATATGTCCTTACTCCTTGATTATGCTCATAGCATTTATTTTGCCAAGTCTTCACTTTCCGCGGGGTTCGGTGTGCTTGGAGCTGCAAGCGGGAACTCGACAAGGTGATCCCATCCGGCCAGGTCTTCATCTGCTTTATTCGCAATAATGCCAACCTGAGAACACCAGAATGTAAGAGCCTTCTCGCCCATTTTTCCAAGGTATCGTGCGGCCATATGCTCTCCCCTGGCAATGGGATTACAGCACACCTATTCTAGCACATCACGTGGATGTGCCCGCGAGAGAGCGAAGGCCGCAATGATACAGATCGTCTAGAACAGCCTGAGCTGCTCGGCCGCAGGCTCTTGCTTGGGCTTCTTGTTTGACTTCCACTTCCGTTTCTCAGGCTCCCCTTGATTGCGGCGGCTCCTGGGCTTTCCCTGATGTGCTTGCCAGTCGGTTGCGCTAGAATGTAGTCAAGAACGTGCGACGCTGAGCGAGCAGCGGCTGCGCGGGAATACAGCGAGAAAGGCAACCTATGGACACGCCATCGATCCTCGACCGCCCGCTGGTCGCGTTCGGCCGCGAGGTCTGCGGCGATCTTGAGGCCGGCCTGCGACGCGAGTGGCTGGTGACCAACGGGCTGGGCGGGTACGCCTCCGGCTCGCTGGCCGGGCCGAACACCCGCCGCTACCACGGCCTGCTGGTGGCCGCGCTGGCGCCTCCGGTCGAGCGCACGGTGCTGGTCGGCGCGGCGGTCGAGTGGGCCGGCTACGACGGCAAGCGCTACCCGCTGTTCAGCTTCGAGTACGCCGACGGCACGATCGACCAGCACGGCTACCGGCACCTGCAGTCGTTCGCGCTGGAGGGCGCGCTGCCGGTGTGGACATATGCATTAGCAGATGCCTTGCTAGAAAAGCGCGTCTGGATGGCCTACGGCGCGAACACGACCTACGTGAGCTACCGGCTGCTGCGCGGCACGCGCGAGCTGACACTGGAGGTCACGCCGCTGGTGACCTACCGCGACTTTCACGTGCTCGCCACGCGCGCGGACCAGGCGTTCGCGGTCGAGCCGCAGCCGCGCGGCGCGGCCCTCCGCGCGTCGGCGGTTGGCGCGCGGCCATTCCAGCTGCTGGCGAGCGGGGGAAGCTTCACGCCGGGCGATAGCTGGTTCGAGCGCTTCTTCCACCGCGTCGAGGCCGAGCGCGGCTTCGACGACACCGAGTCGGACATGTACGCGCCCGGCACGTTCGCCGCCACGCTGCCGCCGGGCGAGCGCTGGACGCTGGTCTACTCGGCCGAGCCCGCACCCGATCTCGACGGGGCGCGCGCGCTCGCCGCGGCCAAAGCCCGCCAGCGCGAGCTGCTGCGCCGCGCGAAGGCTGAAGAGTCCGACCCGGTCGTGCAGCAGCTCGTGCTCGCGGCCGACCAGTTCATCGTCCACCGAAACGATGAACGAAAAACGCTAAACGCTGAACAAGCTGGCGCTTCGAGTGAATCTTCAGCGTTCAGCGCTCAGCGTTCGGCGTTCGGCAGGACGGTGATCGCCGGCTACCATTGGTTCAACGACTGGGGCCGCGATACGATGATCGCGCTGCCTGGGCTGACGCTGGCTACGGGGAGGCCCGAGGACGCCGCCGGCATCCTGCGCACCTTCGCGCGCTACGTGGCCGATGGGCTGCTGCCGAACAACTTCCCCGACAGCGCCGGCGTGATCCCCGGCTACAACACCGTCGACGCCACGCTGTGGTACGCCCAGGCCGTCCGCGCCTACCACCAGGCCACTGGCGACGACGCGCTGGTGGACGAGCTGCTGCCGGTGCTGCGCGAGATCGCCGAGCGGCACATCGCCGGCACGCGCTACCGCATCCACGTCGACCCGAGCGACGGCCTGCTCTACGCCGGCGAGCCGGGCGTGCAGCTGACCTGGATGGACGCCAAGATCGGCGACTGGGTGATCACCCCGCGGATCGGCAAGCCGGTCGAGATCAACGCGCTGTGGTACAGCCTGCTGCGTACGCTGGCCGAATTCCTCCGCCGGCGCAACGATGATGCGGCCGCTCGCTACGACCGGCTGGCCGACCAGGCGCGCGACTCGTTCCGCGTCCGCTTCGCGCATCCCGACCGCGAGCACCTGGCCGACGTGGTCGACGCCCCAGACGGCGACGACTGGACGCTGCGGCCGAACCAGATCTTCGCCGCGGCGCTGGCCCACCCGCTGCTCGACGGTGACGCGGCCCGGCGGGTGGTCGACTCGACCGGGCGGGCGCTGCTGACCAGCTACGGCCTGCGCTCGCTCGACCCGGCCGACCCGGCCTACTGCGGCACGTTCGTCGGCACGCCGCGCCAGCGCGACAGCGTGTACCACCAGGGCCCTGTGTGGACCTGGCCGATCGGCGCGTTTGTCGAGGCGCACTACCGCGTGTACGGCGACAGGGAGGCCGCGCTGGCGCTGCTGCGGCCGTTCGAGCACCACCTGCGCGACGGCTGCCTCGGCAGCGTGTCGGAGATCCTCGAGGGCGACCCGCCGCACCTGCCGCGCGGCGCCGCAGCGCAGGCATGGGGCGTCTCGGAGGTGCTGCGGGTGTGGCGGATGCTGGAGTCGGGTGGTGAGTGATCGCCGTTCTATCACGGCACCCGGTACTCCCATCCCTCGCGCCAGCCAAAGTTGGCGCCCCCCGGGCGATCGGCGCCTGGGGGCCGGGGCGGGCCCCGCCCCCCCCCCCCCCCGCCCGCCCGGCCCGCGGGGGGGCGGGCCAGGCCCCCGCCCCCCCCGGGCGCCCCCCCCCCCCCCCCCCCCCGGGGGGGGGGGGGGGGGGCCGGGGGGGGGGGCGGCGCCCCCCCCCCCTCACCCGGCGTCTGTGTCATCCTGAGCGAAGGCGGCAGCCGCAGCGAAGGATCTCTCTTTACTGGACGTTCAAGAGATGCTTCGCTGCGGCTCAGCATGACACTCGCGCGGCTCGGCATGACACTCACAAGGTGGCTGAAATACTACATTTATGAACCCATAGAGAAAAGGACGCCACGAACCTGCGCGAAGGCAGCTTCGACCTGCCCCACCAGCGCGCCGCCCTCCGCCACATCACCGGCGCGGCTGGCAGCTTCGAGCCGGCTGCACAGCTCGACCAGCAGGGTTGCGCCAAGGTTGGCGCTGCTGCCGCGCAGGCGGTGCGCGGCGTAAGTCAGCGCCGCGGCATCGCCGGCGCCGCGGGCGGCGTGCAGCGCCGCCAGCTGGATCGCGGACTCGTGCAGGTAGGTCTGCACGAGTTCGGCCAGGAAGCCCGGCTCGTCCGCGTCGATCGCGCGCAGCTCGGCCAGCGCGGCTGGATCGAGCAGTCCGCTCGGCGAGCGCTCAGGCCCAGTCGGTGGCTCCGGCACATCTGGGGAGGCGATCCAGCGCGCGATCATTGCGCGCAGATCGTCCCGGCGCACCGGCTTGCTCAGAAAGTCGTCCATGCCGGCGGCAATGCACGCCTCGCGGTCGCTCTGCAGCGCGCTCGCCGTCATCGCCACGATCGGGATGTGCCCCCCGCGCCCGCGCTCGAGCTCGCGGATCGCGCGGGCGGCCGCGTAGCCGTCCATCACCGGCATATGGCAGTCCATAGAGCACCAGCTGGTAGCGCGCGGGGTCGCGCCCGACCGCTTCCACTGCCTCACACCCGTTGACGCTGATGTCGGCGGTATAGCCCAGCTTGGCCAGCTGCCGCAGCGCGAGCTGCTGGTTGACCGGGTGGTCCTCGACGAGCAGGACCCGGCCGGGCACGAGCGTCGTGGCAGGTGGGGCGACTGCGCGCTTCTGCGCGGCGAGCGGCGCCGCAGCAGCCGTATCAAACTGGGCGGTAAACCAGAAGGTCGAGCCCTGGCCGGGCACGCTTTCACCGCCGATCGCGCCGCCCATCAGCTCTGCCAGGCGCTTGCTGATCGCCAGGCCGAGCCCGGTGCCGCCGTACTTGCGCGTCACCGAGCCGTCGGCCTGCGTGAATGGCTGGAACAGCTGCTGGAGTGCTTTCTCCGCGATGCCGATCCCGCTATCGGTCACCGCAAAGCGCAGCGTGATAGCATCGTCGCGCGTGTCGACGCGCGTCACCTGGATCGTGATGCTGCCGCGCTCGGTGAACTTGACGGCGTTGCCGACCAGGTTGAGCAAGATTTGCCGCAGCCGCCCCGCGTCGCCGCACACCCTCTCCGGCACGCCCGCATCGATCGCGACGACCAGCGCCAGCCCTTTGGCCTGCACGCGCGGCCGGAGGATGCCGCCGATGCTGTCGACGACCTCGGCGACCGCCAGCGCCGAATCGTCGAGGATGAGCTTGCCGGCCTCAATCTTAGAGTAGTCCAGGATGTCGTTGATGATCGCCAGCAGCGCCTGGGCCGAGTCGTTGATCGTCTGGGCGAACTCGCGCTGCTCGGCGTCCAGCCGGGTGTCGAGCAGCAGCTCGGTCATCCCAATCACGCCGTTCATCGGCGTGCGAATCTCGTGGCTCACCGTGGCCAGGAACTCCGACTTGAGCCGCGAGGCCTCCAGCGCCTGGTCGCGCGCCGCCGCAAGCTCGGCCTCGAAGCGCTTGCGCACAGTGATGTCGAGCGTGATCCCCTGCATAAACAGCGGGTTCCCGGCGTCGTCGCGCACGACCCGGGCGGTGTCGCGCAGCCAGACGACCCGGCCGTCGCGGGTGAGCGCGCGATACTCGCCGCTGTGCGAATCGCCGGTCGTTTGCGTGCTCGCCACATCGCCCAGCACCAGCGCACGGTCGTCCGGGTGGACCTGCCGAAGCCACAGCTCCGGGTCGGCCAGCCACTCGGCGGGCGTGAAGCCCAGGATCGTCTCGATCTGTGGGCTGACGTAGCGCGTGCGGCTGTGCTCGTCGAGGTCGGCGGTATAGATGACCGCCGGCAGCTGCTCGACCAGCGTGCGGTACTGGGCCTCGGCGGCGCGCAGGTCCTGCTCGGCGCGCTGGCGCCTGGTGATGTCGCGCAGAATGACGGTGCAGATCATCTCGCCGGCTTGCTCGATCCGCGAGAGCGACGTCTCGATCGGGAACTCCTCGCCGTCGGCGCGGCGCCCGCACACTGCCCCCGCCGCGCCCATGATCTGGTGCGATCGGTCGTTCGAATCCGAGCTGTCGCCGCCTGGCGAGCGCGCGGCAGAAAACTCCGCGACATGCTGGCGGTGCACCGCCCGCGAGGACGCGGGGATGAGCATGTCGAGCGGCTGGCCCAGCACCGCGGCCACGGGGTAGCCGAATACCCGCTCGGCCGCGCCGTTGAAGAGGACGATCCGCTGGTCGGCATCGATCGTGATGATCGCGTCCATGGCCGAGGCGATGATGCCGGAGAAGCGCGCCTCGCTGGCTCGCAGCGCCTCTTCGGTCTGCCGGCGCTCGGTGATATCGTCGATCACATACGAGAAGCGCCGGCGCCCGCCGGGATGGTTTGGAATGAGACAGACCGTCGCGGCATGCCAGCGCAGGCCGAGGCTTGTCTGCCGCTGATACTCGAAGGTCACCGGGCCATCGGCGCGCAAGCTCTCCTGGCAGCGCGTGACCCACATCGCGATCTGATCGCGGCTCAGCCCGGACGCGCTAAAGGGCTGGTTGCGCATGGCCTCCTGGCGCTGGCCAAAGCGCTGCGCGCCCGCTTGATTGATTGAGACGTGGATGATGTCGTCGCCCACAAGCTCGATCACGCCCATCAAGAACGTGGTGCTGTCGTAGAACGATCGCAGCGTCGCCTCACTCTCGCGCAGCGCTGCCTCGGCCGCGCGCTGCTCGGTGATGTCGATGCCAATGCTGATGATATACTCGGGCTGGCCGTCCGCGCTGTCGAGCGCCGCGTTCGACCAGGCAATCAGGTGGCGCTGCCCGTCACGTGTCAGCCAGGCGTTCTCGTGGGCTTCCGAGGCGCTGCCGGCGGCGATCTGCACCAACATCTTTCGCACAGCTTCGACATCCTCGGACGGCAGTAAGAAATCCCAGAAACAGCGGCCGCGCACCTCGTCGAAGCGGTAGCCGCTGATATGCTCGCAGGCGCGATTGAACCGCACGATCCGGCCCGCGCGGTCGAGCACGCACACGAGGCTGCCGGCGGTGTCGACCAGGGCGGTGTTGAAGTCCCGCTCGCGCCGCGCTTCCTCGTACAGCCGCGCCCGGCCAATCGCAATGCCGATCTGCTCGACAAGCGCGGTCATCAGCCGTAGGTCGGTGTCCGTCAACGGCACGCCGCGGCTCTCGACGTTGAGCACCCCGACGCAGGAGCCTTGATCGAAGAGCGGGACACACAGCTCCGAGATGATGCCCTCCAGCGTGCTGAGAAAGTGCGGAGCATTGCCGACATCCTCCAGCAGCACGGGTATGCCTGTCAGAGCCACCTGCCCGGTCACGCCCGTACCCACCGCGATGCGCGTGGGGATATCCTGGTAGCCGACCTGCTCCTGCAGCACGAGCGCATCGCCGGCGCGCATGTACAGGCTCACCAGGGTGTAGCCGAAGGTTGCGACAATCGCATCGACGACTGTGCGCAGGATGCTCGCCAGGTCCACGTTGCTGATCAAGGCGACCCGGACGTACTGGAGCAGCTCCAGCTCGGCGGTGTCGCGCTGAGCTGCATCGAGGAGCGCCCGGTAGCGCCGCTCGGCGGCCTGCTGCGCGTCGTTGCGCGCGATCAGCTCGGCCTGCTGCGCTTCAATCCGGGCGACGAGCCGATCGGCCCCGGATTCGTGCGCGGCGGGATCGGCCAGCGCCAGCCCGAGATGGGTGAGCTGATCGACGCCGGCGATACACGGCGAGCCAAGGAATGCGACGGTATCGCTATCCACGAATGGCAGCAGCTGGCCCTGCAAGATCAGGTCGCCGCTGCGGGCCTTCAGGGTGAACGGCGCGTTTCCCTGCTGCAGCAACGCCGCGAACGTCGTCGCGTCGCGCGGTCGTCGGATGCGAAAGTGCTCGGTCAGGCGCGCGCCGATTGCGAGCTGCGGGCAGATCTGCGGCAAGGACGCGCCGACCTGGGTAATGCGGAGATCGCTGTCGCAGGCGAGGTAGAAGGGGTAGATCCGCTCGATCGCGTGCATGGGCAGGCTGGCGGCCGCATTAGACATAACCGTCTCGTTCGCGTATCAGCCGGTGCACGATCGCAAGCAATCCTCGCGATCTGGGCGGCCTGGGGAGACTTATAGCACCAATGGCCCAGATCGTGCGTGTCATTTTCGTTCCTTTCTTAGAGCGAAATGACTGCGCCGTCGCCTATAGCAGTGGGCGGTCGGCAGAAGCCGGTCGACCATAAGAGCTTGTCTGAAAGGGATTTCGCCTTGCCACTGTACGGGCGCGATATATCGCGCCCCTGCGCCTGTGGGACTATGAACTGTGAAGCTCGATTGAAACATGCCTAAGACGGATCGCACCACAGCGGCAGCTCGCTCACTCAACAAACATTGCGACTCTGCATACTTTCGCGCGCCGTTTCGATTGTTGTGGAATGGCCCGCCACGCCTATACTGTAGTAGTCCACCTTCGCACCCGTTGTAGGATGCCGCCCGTGATACAGCACTACGCCTGTCGTGGATATCGAGGATAGCGCAATGCATGTATTGATTGTTGACGACGACCCGGTCCAGCGCCGGATTCTGCGCAGCCAGCTGGTGCGGCTGGGCTACGATGTGCGCGAGGCCGCTGATGGCGACCAGGCGTGGACGCAGCTCCAGCAGGAATCTGCGCCGATCGTGATTACCGACTGGATGATGCCGCAGCTCGATGGGCCAGCTCTGATCGCGCAGATCCGCGCCGCCGAGCTCCCGGGCTATACCTACGTGATCCTCCTGACGGCGAAAGACCATCGCGAAGATGTGGTCATCGGCCTGGAGGCGGGCGCGGACGACTACCTGACCAAGCCGTGCGACGCCCACGAGCTGCGCGCGCGAGTCGCCATTGGGGCACGCATTGTGGACCTCGAGCGCCGGCTGCGGGCGGCCCGCGACACCGATGTGCTGACGGGGCTGCGCAATCGGGGGGCCATCGCCGCGGCTGCCGAGGCCGAGCTTGCGCGATCCCAGCGATCGACGCAGCCGCTCAGCGTGGCTCTGCTCGACATCGATCACTTCAAGCTGGTCAACGATCGGTACGGCCACCAGGCGGGCGACCAGGCCCTGCGCCTGGTGGCAAACGTGGTGCGGCAGCATGTCCGGCCCTACGACGTGGTCGGCCGCTGGGGCGGGGAAGAGCTGCTGCTGGTCCTGGCGGACACTACGCTGGCGGCAGCCACGACCGTTGCCGAGCGCGTGCGGGCGAAGATCGCGGCGACGCCGCTCAGCTGGTCCGAGGGCAGCCAGATCGCGGTCACGGCGAGCCTGGGCGTGGTGAGCACCGAGACGAGCGGCGCCATCACGCTGGAGCAGCTGGTGCACGACGCGGACGCGGCGCTGTATCGCGCCAAGGCCGATGGGCGCGACTGTGTGCGGGTAGCGCCGGATAATCGGTAAATGACCCCACCCCCTGCCCCCTCCCCTTCCAGGGGAGGGGGTGTGTCCTGTGGTGCTGCGGTGCGCTGCAGAGCAGCGCACCGCAGCACCACCACGAATCCCCCCTATCCTAGCCTACTCGCTCCAAGACGACGACCGGGATCTTGCGGCTGGTCTTTTGCTCATACTCGGCAAAGCCCGCCCGATGCTCGACCATCTTCGCATACAGGCGTGACCGCTCCGGCTCCTCGGTGACCGCTGTCGCCCGCGCCTGGAACTGCTCGGTGCCAAGCTCTACTGTCACGGTCGGGTTCGCCAGCAGATTGTAGTACCAGTCGGGGTTGCTATCCGCCCCGCCTTTGGACGCAATCACGACGAGGCGATCGCCGTCGTTGACGTAGACCATCGGATTCGTGCGGGCCTGGCCGCTCTTAGCCCCGACTGTATGGAGCAGGAGCATGTTGGCGCCGGCGAAGTACCCGCCAACCTTGCCTTCATTGGCGCGAAATTCGGCGATGACACCCTGATTGAAGTCGCTCATGAGTTCCCCTCTCTGTGTCGAACAATTGTAGTATTAGTTTATCATACTTTATAACAATTATCAGACCTCCCTGCAGGCCGGAAAAGTCATGCCGCAGGCCGGGAAAGTCTCGCTGCAGGCCGGGAAAGTCATGCTGCAGGCCGGGAAAGTCTCGCCGCAGGCCGGGAAAGTCTCGCCGCAGGCCGGGAAAGTCTCGCCGCAGGCCGGGAAAGCCTCGCCGCAGGCCGGGAAAGTCTCGCCGCAGGCCGGGAAAGTCTCGCCGCAGGCCGGGAAAGCCTCGCCGCAGGCCGGGAAAGTCTCGCCGCAGGCCGGGAAAGTCTCGCCGCAGGCCGGGAAAGCCTCGCCGCAGGCCGGGAAAGCCTCGCCGCAGGCCGGGAAAGTCATGCCGCAGGCCGGAAAAGTCTTGCTGCAGGCCGACGCAGCCCCGCTGCAGCCGAATGGGCGCCCGCGGCTTATGTCTGACTGAAACCGCCTCGCACGGGGGGCTACGCGTCCCCCGTGCCCCCGCGGGTGTCGGTTCCCCCCAAACCCTGCGGGGGGCGCGCAGCTTCTGGACCCCAAAAGGAAGCCCGGCTCGTGCTGAACGCTGGTGGCCCATGCCTGGCTGAATCCAGGCGCGGCGAGAGACAACACGGCCGATCGGAATGGTGTGAGGCATCTACCACTGGCATTGAAACTGAGAAGGCGTTCATTGCCGGAGGGGGGCCGGGGGCGCAGCGCCCCGGAGAAAAGGAAGCCCGGCTCGTGCTGAACGCTGGTGGCCCATGCCTGGCTGAATCCAGGCGCGGCGAGAGACAACACGGCCGATCGGAATGGTGTGAGGCATCTACCACTGGCATTGAAACTGAGAAGGCGTTCATTGCCGGAGGGGGGCCGGGGGAACCGGCGTGGGTTCCCCCGGGCGGGGGGCCGGGGGCGCAGCGCCCCGGAAGAATCGGATCGCTATCGGTAGGAGCAGTAGGCGGGGGGCCGGGGGCGCAGCGCCCCGGAAAGCCAGCTGGCGGAGCCGCCTGAACCGGCGTGGGTTCCCCCGGGCGGGGGGCCGGGGGCGCAGCGCCCCGGAGACAAGGAAGACAGGCGACCGGCCTATCGCTGTGAGCAAAACCATTGAGCCACGATGCACGAACGAGGTGCCGTTGTGATGCCGTCCGTCGTGCTGCCGACTGGCTCCTGCCGACTGCCCACTGCTATAGGAGGCGGGGCGCCCGGAGTCGCCGAAACCGCCGGTTGCATGTATACTGAGCGCGACGAACATGCCCACTTGCGCAAGACCCGCGTCTACCTCGCGCGGACACATGTGGAGGAACGCAATGATCCTCTTTGGCATCGACATCGGCGGATCTGGCATCAAAGGCGCGCCGGTGGATATCGAGCGCGGCACGCTGACGACCCCGTATCACCGCATCCCGACGCCGCAGCCCTCGACGCCCGACGCCGTCGGCGATGTCGTGGCCGAGCTGACCCGACACTTCGAGTGGGACGGGCCGGTCGGCTGCACCTTCCCGGCGATCATCAAAGACGGCGTGGCCTACAGCGCCGCGAACGTGGACAAGGCCTGGATCGGCATGGATGGGGCGTCCCTGTTCCGGCAGAAGTCGGGCTGCCCGTTCATGCTGATCAACGACGCCGACGCGGCCGGCATCGCCGAGATGGAGTTCGGCGCCGGGCGCGGCAAGCGCGGCGTGGTGATGATGCTGACCATCGGGACCGGCATCGGCAGCGCGCTGTTCGTCGACGGGCGGCTCGTGCCCAACACCGAGCTGGGGCATATGGACATCCGCGGCAAGGAGGCCGAGCACCGCGCCTCCGACCGCGCCCGCGGGAAGCGCAAGCTGACCTGGAAGCGCTGGGCCGCGCGCGTGGACGAGGTGCTGACGCGCTTCGAGGCGCTGTTCTCGCCGAACCTGTTCATTATCGGCGGGGGCATCAGCAAGAAGCACGAGAAATTCCTGCCGCTGCTGACGGTCCGGACGCCGACCGTGCCGGCGCAGCTGCTGAACGAGGCCGGCATCGTCGGCGCGGCGCTGGCGGCGCGCGATCTCGTGCGCTCCGACATCGACGCGCTGCCGGTGATTCTGCCTGGCGGCTCGCCGCAATAATGCTGTGCGGGTGGCATGCGGGGGGCTGCGCGCCCCCGTGCCCCCGTTCGGGGGGCTGCGCGCCCCGTGCCCCCGTTGCGGGGGGCTGCGCGCCCCGTGCCCCCGTTGCGGGGGGCTGCGCGCCCCCGTGCCCCCGCGGGCGGGGGTGGGCCGCCACCCCCGCCGCCCCCCGGCCGGGGCTTCGCCCCTGGACCCCAAAAGAACGCGGCCTCATTTGCGAGGTTTGATGCGCATGCCTGGCGGAATCCACACGCGGCGGGATGTCCACAGGCCGTGCTCGGAATGGTGTGAGGCATGCGCCACTGGCATTGAAACTGAGAAGGCGCTCATTGCTGGAGGGGGCGGAGCCCGCTCCGAACGGCCCGTAAACGGGCGGGCACGCGCACGAAGGCCGTCGCCACGGCCTGACCAGCCCGCGCAGCGGGCTTTGTGCCAGGTAGCCGCGGGCTTCAGCCCGCCGGCGTGCAGTGGCGCTGGTGATATACTATAGGGTAAGCTGAGATTGCTGGGAGAGGTGTTCTATGTCGACAAATAAGCCGAGCTGGGAGGGCATGCTGCTCGCCTTTGCGATGATTTTTACCGTGCTGATTGGCCTCGCGTACGTCTTCGCGAATTTCTTCCGGACGCCGATCCCCTGGCTGGCGATTCTGCTGGGGTCGGCGGCTGTGGCGCTGCTGCTGGGCTACATGCGCCGCCGGCCGGATCGATAGCGCCGGGCCGCCTTGACCGGCCCCGCTCAGGCGCCGTACTCGCGCTCGCTGGGCGCCTCGACCTCGCTCAGGATGGCGCGCAGTGAGTCGTGCCGGAGACGCAGCGAGATCTCGATGATTGTGACGTCGTCGTCCCAGTCGGCGCCTGGCTGCGGCCGCGGCACCAGCGCCAGCCGCTCCAGCGTGGGGAGCGTGCAGCCGAGAAACACAGCGAGCTCCTGGGTCGAGCGGCTGGCGCGCCGGAGCCACTCCCACAGCGCCGACGCGATCCGGTCGGGCCGATCGCGCATTGCCGCTATCAGATACATCGCCGCGTCCATACGATCTCCATTCTTCAGCCAAGGTCTTTGACTTCTACGGGGCTCTTCCGACCGCTGCCATTTCGGGCGAGTGCGGCGCAGCCGGCGTCCGCTCGCGCCTCTTCAATCGCCAGGCCGATCGCTGCGGGTTGTAGGGCGTGTTTGTACATCGGCGAGGGTGGAGGAGCTTCGCGCCTTCACCTTCGCCTGGTCGGGCCCGCGGCCGGCGCCTCCGCCGCTGGAGGCTGCAATCATGCCCTGGCGTATCTCTCTGGATGATACAAGACAACGCCGCTTCTGGCAAGGCAGCATTCTGCAAGCTCAGGGCTGTACGCGCGACCAGGGCACGTCGGCGGATGTTCGTAGCGTTCGCGTGACAGAGAATCGACGACGGAAGACGAATGGTGTCGTCTTCCGTCGTCGGTCTCTCCAGAACCAGA
This sequence comes from Candidatus Ribeiella danica, assembly GCA_016717335.1. GTDB lineage: Bacteria > Chloroflexota > Chloroflexia > Chloroflexales > Roseiflexaceae > Ribeiella > Ribeiella danica. Next base: position 791,506 of record JADKFS010000001.1, on the reverse strand, counting down.
CAGGTCGTGCTAGTACAGCGTGGTAGAAATACCTACCGGGTTGTAGCTGGCAGTCGGCAGTTGGCAGTAACGGTGAACTGCCAACTGCCGACTGAACCGGGTAGAGATTTCCGCCGACGTGTGCTAGTCGGCGCCGATTGGCGTCGGGTAGGCGCCCTCGCCCTCTTCGTGGATCAGAATGTGGTTGGTCTCCTTGATGAACACTGTGCCGATCACGAAGGTCACCAAGGCCACGATGATTGGGAAGTACAGGCCGGCGAAGATATTGCCGCTCGAGACCACCAGCGACGTCGCGATCAGCGGCAGGAAGCCGCCGAAGTAGCCGTTGCCGACGTGGTAGGGCAGCGAGACCGAGGTGTAGCGGATCTTGGCCGGGAACGATTCGACCATGAACGCCGCGATCGGGCCGTAGACCATCGTCACAAACAGCACCAGGACGAAGATCAGCAGCGTGATCATCGTGGTGTTGACGCCGACGGCCTCGAGCACCTGCTTGCCGGCCGCGTCGAGCACGGCCTTGCCTGCGGCGTCGACTTTCGGCGTGGGGGTGCCGGCGTAGGACTTGATCGCCAGGAAGACCGGGTAGAGCAGCACCGCGCCGATCAGGTTGCCCGCCATCATGATCTGCTTGCGCCCGATCCGGTCGGAGAGCGAGCCAAAGACTACGAAGAACGGCATGCCGAGCGCCAGCGCGATCGCAGTGACGGTATCGGCGGTGACGGCGTTGATCTTCAGCGCGGTCTTGAGCCACGAGTTGACGTAGAACTGGCCGGTGTACCAGATCACCGCCTGGCCCGCCGCGGCGCCGAACAGCACCATCAGGATGATCCGCCAGTTGGCGCGGTTGCCGAAGCTGTCCTTGATCGGCGACTTCGAGGTCTTGCCGGTGCTCTTCAGCTTGGTGAACAGCGGCGACTCTTTCATGCGCGAGCGGATGTAGACCGAGATAACCACCAGGAAGATCGACAGCAGGAACGGCAGGCGCCAGCCCCAGTCGTTGAAGGACGCCGCCGGCATGGCGCCGCGCACCGCCAGGATGACCAGCAGCGACACGAACAGGCCGAGGGTCGCCGTGATCTGGATGAAGCTGGTGTAGAAGCCGCGCTTGCCGTCGGGCGAGTGCTCGGCGATGTACACCGCCGCGCCGCCATACTCGCCGCCCAGCGCCAGGCCCTGGATGATTCGGATGATCAGCAGGATCGCCGGCGCGAGGATGCCGATCGACGCGTAGGTTGGGAGTATGCCGATCAGGGTCGTCGCGCCACCCATAATCAGCAGTGTGACCAGGAAGGAGTACTTGCGCCCGATCATATCGCCGATGCGCCCGAAGACGACGGCCCCGAACGGGCGGGCGGCAAACCCGGCGCCGAACGTGGCCAGCGTCGAGAGCAGCGCGGCGGTCGGGTCGCCGGAGGGGAAGAACTTGACTGCGATGACGGTGGCCAGACTTCCGAAGATGTAGAAGTCGTACCACTCGATCATCGTGCCTAGCGCGGAGGCAAAAATGACCTTCCAGATACCGCGTGTATCGACGTTTGACCGAACACTGGTTGCCACTGAAGCCATACTCATGTCTCCTTTGAGCTGACGGCCATGCATCACTGCGTCAGAGGGTCCGGCGATGTACGTGGGCGGCTTGGTCCTCGTGATTCGTCGGGCGGCAGGTTCTTGGTCGAGCGCTACACCTCCTTCTCCCTTAGGTCGATCTGAACCTTCACCCCTGTAGTAGTTGCGGCGGGTGGGCGTCCCGCGGCCTTGTGCTGGGAATAGCCGATCGATCAGCCAGATCCCAATCATAACAGCGCCTGAGCAGATCAGCATGGCGCGCACAAGATCGGCCCAGTTGAGTCCGTCGATCGTGGGGGCCATAACCTTCCCACATGTCGGCGCTCTATCTACTCGGTGCTGGCTTGGTGTGGAATGAGTGATGCTGATATGGTAAACAAAACGTATCAAGAGCGATCAATATTTCTATAAATTTTGGGTAAATTTGTGTAAAGCCGGCCTGGCCTTGCCGGGCGCGCTTGTGCGCGTGGGGAGCGCGCGCGTCGCGTTTTTGGTAAAGATTGTGTAAAGATACGCAGCGGGAAGTCTCCCGCTCCCGCGCGTGGGGAGTCGGCACTGCTGGGGCCTTTCCTCAAGCGCATCCTAGTGTGTCGTAGGCCCTCACCCCCTTCCCCCTCTCCCGTCGCCACGGGAGAGGGGGTGCCCTTTCTGCAACAGGGTGCGGTCGCGCAGCGACCGCACCCTGTTGCAGAGAATATTACCCCCGCCCCTGGCAGGGGCGGGGGCAGGGGGTGGGGTGATCCGGTGCATCACTGCGCCATGAACAAGGAAGCCACCCTGAAAGGGGCAGGGGGTGAGGGAAACACATTAGCGGAGCGATTCGACCAGCGCCTGGGTCTCGGGGGAGGGCGGCGGCGTGAGCTTGCTGACCACGATCGTCACCAGGAAGTTCACCGGCACGCCGAACACCCCGGCGGCGACGTTGGTGATCCCGAGGACGTTGAAGCTGGGGTCGCGCGCGTTCAGCAGCATGTAGGCCAGCGTGACGATCAGCCCGCTGATCATGCCGGCCACCGCGCCGCGCCCGTTCGCCCGCTTCCAGAAGATCCCGAGCACCAGCACCGGGAAGAAGGTCGCCGCCGCGAGCGAGAAGGCCCAGGCCACCAGCTGGACGATGATCGCCAGCCGGCGTGTCGCCGCGATCGCCGCGGCCACGGCGGCGATGAAGATCATGGCGCGGCCGAACAGCAGCCGCTCGCGGTTCATGCTGGCGGGGTGGATCGTGCGGGCATAGATGTCGTGGGCCAGCGCCGACGCGATCACCATGATCAGCCCGTCGGCGGTCGAGAGCGCCGCCGCCAGCCCGCCGGCCGCCACCAGCGCCGCGACGGTGTGCGGCAGCCCGGCGATCTCGGGGGTCGCCAGCACCACCACGTCGGGGTCCATCTTCAGCTCGTCGAACTGCAGGATGCCGTCGGTCGGGTTGCGCGTGCTGGTCGGCAGGGTGGCCGTGCCCGAGAGCTCGGCCACATGCACGATCCCCGTGCGGCCGGCGTCGCCGATGCGCAGCGCGCCGCTGGCGACCAGGTCGTCGGCCCAGGTTGGCAGCTCGTCGATCCGCAGCCCTTCGAGGGTGGTCAGGTCGGTAAATTCGAGCAGCTCGGCGTTCGACCAGTTGGTGGCCCACTCGGGCACGGCCGTGATCGGCTTGCCGACGACGTTCTGCAGGATCTCCCAGCGCGAGAACGCCGCGTAGGCCGGCGCGGTGAAGTAGAGCAGGCAGATGAACAGCATCGCCCAGCCGACGCTGCGCCGCGCGGCGCCGACATCCGGCACGGTGTAGAAGCGCACCAGGATGTGCGGCAGCCCGGCCGTGCCCACCATCAGGCAGAACATCAGCGCCAGGAAGTTCCAGGGGGTCCAGTCGTTGAACGGCGTGACGTAGGAGGAGGTGATGCCCTGGGCGACTTCAAGGCGCGTGATCTGCTGGAGCGCCTCGCCGTACATGATCTGCGGGATGGGCACGCCGGTCGACCGAAACGAGAGGATCGTCACCGGCGTCAGGTAGGCGATCAGCAGGACGATGCACTGGGTCACCTGGGTCCAGGTGACCGCGCGCATGCCGCCCAGGTAGGAGCAGAACAGCACCGCGCTGAGCCCGATCAGCACCCCGGCCAGGTAGTTGACCCCCAGGAAGCGGCTCATGATAATGCCGATCCCGGTGACCTGCGCGGTGACGTAGGTGAACGAGATGATCACGCCGATGATCGCGGCGACGACGCGCGGCCGGTTGCCCTCGTAGCGCACGGCCACGAAGTCGGGGATGGTGTACTGGCCGAACTTGCGCAGGTAGGGGGCCAGCAGCAGCGCCAGCAGGACATACCCGCCCGTCCAGCCCATGATGTAGGCCAGCCCCTCGTAGCCGAGCAGGTACAGCGTGCCGGCCAGCGAGATGAACGACGCCGCGCTCATCCAGTCCGCGCCGATCGCCATGCCGTTGAAGAAGGCCGGGATGCGCCGGCCTGCCACGAAGTACTCGTCCAGGTTGGGCGTGCGGTTGACCACGCCGATCACGGCGTACAGGCCGATCATCACGATCATGAGCGCCCAGCCGCTGATGTTGGCCGCCAGGCCCATGCGCTGCTCGATCAGCCCGATCAGCAGCGCGAACAGGATGAACCCGGCTGTGAAGATGATGTAGATCAGGCCCAGCCGGCGGGTGGCCTGCCGGCCCTCCAGCGTGCCCTCGGGCAGCCGGGCCCTGGTCTTGAGGCGGATGTCGAGTCGTGCGGCGCGCCAGGCATAGGCGGTGATCAGGCCGAGGAAGACGATCAGCGAGCCCTGCGCGCCCATGTAGTAGCCGAGCGGGAAGCCGGTCAGGATCTGGAAGCGGTTGAGCCAGGGCGAGAACGCGGCCGGCACGAACGAGACCCCCAGCCAGATCAGCAGCATCACGCCAATCACGCGCAGGTTGCTCTGCCAGTAGGTCTGCCGCAGCGGCACGGGCTTGTCGGCCAGCGGGGCAAAGCCGCGCTGTCGCCGGCTCTTGCCGATCGAGAGCACTCTGGGCTGGGTCGAGCCGGAGGTCTGCGGCGTTTCGCCGGGCCCGGGCGGCGTCTTACCGTCGTCGCGGCGCAGGCGCGGGAACAGCAGGTCGAGCACGCGCAGCGCCAGGAAGACCACCACCAGCCACAGGCCGAGCAGCTGCAGGAGGCCGCGCCAGTCGAAGGTTGGTAGAGCGTCGAGCATGGCCTTCTGCTGCCTTTGCGAGTGGCGGCTTTGCGCGAGACATATTGCAGCCCGCCGAGCCTGGTCAGGCGGCCGCGGCGATCGCGTCGTGGACGGGGAGCGTCACATAGAATGTCGCGCCATGGCCCGCGCCGTCGCTGTCGACCCAGATCTCGCCGCCCTGCGCGTAGACCAGGTGGCGGGTGATCGTCAGGCCGATGCCGGTGCCGCCGCTCTGGCGCGCGCGCGACTTATCGACGCGGTAGAAGCGCTCGAAAATGTGCGGGAGGTGCTCGGCGGCGATGCCGATCCCGGTATCGCGCACGCCGATCTGCACGAAAAAGTCATGCGCTTCGGCCGAGAGCGTCACCGAGCCGCCCGCAGGCGTGTAGCGCAGGGCGTTGGAGAGCAGGTTGATAATAATCTGCTCCAGCCTGTCGGCGTCGGCCATGATCAGCGGCAGGTCGGGCGGAAGCTTCCACGTCAGCTGGACGTGCTTGGAATTGAACTGGGGCTGGAATTGGGCGGCGACGTGCTCGAACAGCCGCGGCAGCGCGGTCGGCCGCAGGGTCACGCGCAGCTGGCCGGCCTCGGCGCGCGAGAGCAGCGCCAGCTCCTCGATCAGCCATTTCAGCCGCACCGCCTCGTGCTGGATCATCGCGAAGATCCGATCCTCGGGCCGGATCACGCCGTCGATCAGCCCCTCCATGTAGCCCTCGATCGTCGTGAGCGGGGTGCGCAGCTCGTGGGCCACGTCGGCGAGCAGGGCCAGCCGCCGCTGCTCGGTCTGCTCCAGCGCCTCGGCCAGCTGGTTGATGCTCTGGCTGAGGTCGGCCAGCTCGTCGTCCGATTGAATGGATGTACGCTCGTGGTAGTAGCCGCGCGCCAGCCGCTGGCTGGTGAACGAGAGCGCCTGGAGCGGCTCGACGATCCTTCGCGAGACGAACAGGCTGACGACTACGGCGGCGGTCAGCGCGGCGAAGGCCGAGATCAGCAGGCCCTGGTCGACCACGGCCTGGAAGCGCTCTTGCTGCGAGACCATGCCGATCGGCTGGCTCGCGGTGGTGACCACCCCGGTCTCGGATGCCGCCTGCCCCAGGCTCAGCTGCGTCTCCTGGGCCAGCTGCGTGCCGGCCAGGAAGTGCGCCGTCGCGAGCAAGACGATCACGCCGATCACGATGATCAGCAGGTGCGAGATAAATAGCTTCCAGCGCAGGTGTCGTAGCCAGCCCATAGATTCAGTTATGAGTTATGAGTTATGAGTTATGAGTTATGAGTTATGAGTTATGAGTTATGAGTTATGAGTTATGAGTTATGAGTTATGGAAGTACCTTTAATTCAAAACTCAAAACTCAAAACTTGGAACTACTTGCGGCGGCCGACGAACTTATACCCCACGCCGCGCACGGTCTGGATGAGCGCCGGGTTGGCCGGGTCATCTTCCAGCTTCCGCCGCAGCAGGCCGACATGGACGTCCACCACCCGGTCGATGCCGGCGAAGTCGTGGCCCCAGACACGTTCGAGCAGCTGGTCGCGGTTGAAGACGCGGCCGGGCTGCTCGGCCAGCGCGTAGAGCAGGTCGAACTCGCGCGGGGTCAGGTCGATCTGGGTGCTGTCGTGCCAGACCTCGCGGGTCTCGGGGTCGATCACGAGGTCGTCGAAGCGCAGGGCCGGCCGATCCGGCGGCCGTGCGGGCATCGGCCGTGGGCCGAGCGTGCGGCTGCGCCTGAGGATGGCCTTGACGCGGACCACCAGCTCGCGCGGGCTGAACGGCTTGGTCAGGTAGTCGTCGGCGCCGACCGAAAGCCCGACGATCTTATCGATCTCTTCGGTGCGGGCTGTCAGCATGAGCACGTAGACATCGAATTCTTGCTGGACGCGCCGGCAGACCTCCAGTCCGTCCATGCCAGGCAGCATCACGTCGAGTACGATCAGATCCGGTCGCACAGCCCGCGCCTGGGCGAGCGCCGTAGGCCCATCCTGCGCCGTGTAGACGGTGAAGCCGTCGGCGCGCAGGTAGCTGGCGATGAGGTCGAGGATCGGTGGTTCGTCGTCAACGATTAGAATCGTCGCGCTCTGCATCGAGCCTGCCCTTCTTGAGACGTCACAGAACCGTCGCCTGTCTGTTGTCGCCTATCTGTTAAGGATGGGGCGTCTACTGAGGTAACTGACGGATAGCGCGTATTGTAGCATACATGTGGGCAGTGTGTGGCAGCGCTCGCGGCGCGCCACACACTGCCTGTGTGGGATGGATCTCTCTCCTTGTCTCTGCCGTTTGCCTCCCCCTGCCCCCTCTTCCAGAGGGGCCGAGGGCCTGCAGCGTGTCAGGATGCGCGCGAGGAAGAAACCTACTGCTCGACGACGATCTCGCCAAGCGGCGCTACCTCGCCGTCGCCGGCCGACAGCACCCGCTGCCCGACGAAGTCGTGCACCTGCAGCCCCAGCCGGTAGACGCCCGGCGCGAGGCCCGCCGGCAGGCTGATGCTGCGCCGCTCGGTCACGCTCTCGCCGGCCTGCCAGCGCCAGGTTGGGTAGAAGCCGCCCTGGGGCGCCTCCAGGCTCTGCGCCACCGTTCGGCCCTGACTGTCGAGCACGAGCACCGCCGGGAAGAGCGAGCGGTCGATTGGCCGCGGCGCCTGCCAGCGCAGCGCGACCTCCAGCGGCGCGCCCTGGGCGGCCGCGCTCGGCGCGCGCCAGCCGGTCAGCCGCAGCGTGCCCTCGAAGTCGATCGCGGCGTCGCGCAGGTCGTCGCCGCCCGCGTCGTGGCGCAGGTAGATCAGCTCGCCGCTGCTCGGCGCGATCGCCTCAAATCGGCCTGCGCCGCTGCGCTCGAAGGTCGCCAGCAGCCGCTCGTCCACGGCGTTGCCGGCCAGCGAGAGCCGCAGCGTCAGCGAGAGCGGCCCGGTCGGCGCGACTGCGGGCGGCTCGAAGGTCGGGTAGCTGCCGGCGTTGACATAGCCGACCCCGCCGAGCGTGTCGGGCAGCACGTCGGCGCCAAGGTACTGGGTGCGCGTGCGGCTCGGGTCGGGCGGCAGCGCGAATGTGCTCACCGTCGTGCCCGCCTGTGAGATGCGCAGCTCCAGCCGCGGCATAGGCCCCGGCAGCGGGCGGGTCAGCTCGATCGCGGTCTTGAGCCGCTCGTCTTCCCAGAACGTCTCGTAGCGGATCACGAGCGGGTTGAGCGCTGTGGTGTCGAGCCGCGGCGCGCGGCGGAGCACCGCGGCGCTCCCGAAGCGCGCCGCCACCGTCATGCCCGGCAGCGGCTGCCCCAGCGACGGCACGATCGCGACCGGCGCCAGCTGCTTGTCGATCAGCCAGCTCTCCGGCGAGGGCGGCGGAACCGTGAAGGCGCGGGTCGCCGTCTCGGCGCGGTCGCGCCGCTGGCCCAGCAGCCCGATCTGCAGCCAGTACGACAGCGGGCCGGCCGGAGCGCCGGCGACGATCGCGCGCGCGGCGTCGGGCGGGCTGTTCGCGCGCAGCCAGCGCGCCGCCGCCACCAGGTCGGGGTTCAGTATCTGGATGGCCGGCGGCGGCACGACCTGGAAGCTGCCGGTCAGCGCCAGCGCAAGCGCGAGTGCGCCCACGCCCACGAGCGGCGCCATGCGGCTCCGGCCGATCGATGGGAGCCGGCGCCGCGCCGGCTGCTCGGCCGGGGCGCCAGTGAAGCTCAACAGGCGCACGGCCGCCGCCCCGACGATCGCGGCGGCCAGCGGGGTCAGGATGAACAGGATCTTGTAGCTGTGGTAGCCGGCCGCCAGCCCCGCCCGCGCCAGCAGCGCCAGCGCCAGAATCGCCAGGACGGCCAGCCCGGCCATCAGCAGCAGCCGGCGCCCGCGCCGTACGCCGGCCAGCAGCGGCGCGCACGGCAGCGCCAGCAGGATCGGCGTCAGCCGCTGCGCCGTCGGCAGCGTGACCAGGCCCTCGTGGGCCAGCACCGTCTGCCCGAGCCGCAGCCGCGGCAGCACGTCCAGCAGCGCCAGCGCCAGCGCCGGGATCAGCGCGAGGGCCAGCCGGCCAAGGGCCAAGGACCAAGGACCAAAGACCACTGATAGGCGTTTCATTCCTCGACGCTTTGCCTCTTGCCCTTCGTCGTTGGTCGTTCGCACGAGAGCGCGCTCGCGCCAGATCGCCACGATCGCCAGCGCGGCCGGCAGCGGTGTCCAGAGCGGGTAGGTGCCCATCAGCGCCGCCAGCGCCAGCCCGAGCTGCGCGGCCGATCCCCGCGAGCGGCCCGGCTCGACGACCAGCCAGCCGACGATCAGCAGCACCAGGAACACGCCCAGCACCATCGTGTAGTAGCTGTGGTCGATGTAGGCTTCCATCAGGTAGGTCCGGTGCGCCAGCAGCAGCAGCGGGCCGATCAGCAGGGCCAGGACATCGAGCGCCGATCGTAGCGGCGATTTGTGCCCATCGGCACGCGCGGCCGCGCTCGACAGCAGCACGACCAGCGCGGCGATCAGCCCACCGACCAGCGCCGCGGCCGGGTATGTCACTTCGAGCAGCGCGCCGCCGGAGGCCCGCGCCGCGGCGACGACGACCAGCGCCATGCCGACCGGGTAGGCCATCATCTCGCCGAGCAGGCCGCGGATGTCGTCGCTCGGCTGCGGCAGCGCGGCGCGCTCGGCGATCCACGCGATCAGCTGGGTGTGGTGGATCGCGTCGACCGACAGGCCCAGCGGCAGCAGCGACGGCCAGGCCAGCGCGAGGCCCACGCCGCCGACCACGGCCAGCGCGACCGCGGCCGCCGCCAGCTGCGGCCAGCGCACCCGCCATCGCCCGCGCACGAGCGCCAGCGCCTGCGGCAGCGCGCCGATCAGCGCGGCGCCAAGCAGCAGGTCGGCGGAGATCGGCAGCCCCAGCCGCCCAGCCACAATCCCGGCGACGACCAGCGCCGCTAGCGCTCCGCCGGCCCCGCTGATCAGCAGCCAGGCCAGCGACGGCGGCTCTGCCGCCGCGCCGTACCGGTTCGAGACGGTTGGTTTAGACATGGGGGTCGGCTTTCGCTCCTCATTTGGCACGGTCAAAAGTGACAGTTGAAATCGCACTGCAATTGTCTGTGTATTCTCCCCAACCGCCGAGCAGATAGCTGCTGTATTGTAGCCGATATACTCGCGCCCGTTATACCCCGTTATACAAGGAGGTGTAACGCCCTGAGCTTTCAGTTGGTGGTTGTGGCGCGGCGGCTTTGCCGCCGCGCCACAACAAAAAGAAACCCGCTCCCCTGGCAGGGGAGCGGGCGGGGGGTGGGGTTTGTAACATACGGGATGACTCATGCCAAGAATCCAAGAATCCGCCCCCGCTCCCGGGCAGGGAGCGGGGGCGGAGGCAGCGGGCTAGCTACCCTATCGCTTGCCGGAGGCCTCGACCACCTGGGCGAGTCGCTGCTTGCGGCCCGGCCGGACCACCTGCAGCGCCGCGTTCAGGACCCGCAGCGCCAGCTTCTCGAACCCGATCGTGCCCACGACCCGGAACGACAGGATGAACAGGATCTGCGCCGCGATGACCGGGCCGTCCAGCGGCAGCGTGCCGATGCCCGACAGCAGGAAGTTGATGTTCAGCAGGATGGCGCCGACCGCCGCGACCGGAACCAGCACGCCGCTGAAGAACGAGATCGCCACGGCCATCTCCATGAACGGCATGCTGTGCGAGAGCATCGGCGTGACACCGGCGTCGACCAGCGCGCCCGCCACGCCGCGGTAGAACGGCAGCGGCACGGCGATCGTCCCGTTCTCGATCAGCTTGAGCATCTGGCCGATCGGGTCGCTGGTCACCCAGCCGGCCTGCAGCTTCGAGATGCTCATCTGGAACCAGATCCAGCCGATGTAGAGCCGCAGCGCCAGCCAGATCGGCGAGCTATACTTGTTGGTGAAGGGCCAGCGGATGGCCGCGAACAGCCGTTTCCCAATCGAGCGCTCATTCGTCGTATATGTTGAAGGCTGCTGCTTCGGTGTCGTGATCATTGCCGTTGTCTCCTTTGTGTCGGTCGTCACCCGTCGTCGTGATGGCGCTATTACACCACAAGACCGAGCACAAAAGAAGGACATGCTCGTACAATGAGCCGCACATGAATCCGTACAGAATTCGCGGGGTGGCGGCGACGAGTGCACAGCGAGCGAGATCGATCGGCGGACCGATCCGCTATATACCGAGGATATCGATCGATGTATGATGATATGGCTTTTGGCCAGCGAGTAAAACAGTATCGCAAGGATCTCGATCTGACGCAGGAGGATTTCGCCGAGCGGGTCGGCTGCTCGATCGAGACGGTCAGCAAGATCGAGCGCGGCGAGCGCCGCCCGTCGAAGCAGGTGGCCGAGCGGATGGCGCAGGTGCTGGAGCTGCCGCTCGAGAGCCGCGCGGCGTTCGTGCGCGCGGCCCGCGCGCTGCCGGCCGAGTCCTCCGATCGGCCGGAGCTGGCCGCGCGCGCCGCGCCTCCGGCGCCCGCTCTCTCAATCCATTCACCTAGCCCCGCGCAGCCGGAGCCGCCGGTCGTCGGCGCGCCGCACAAGCCGCGGATGAATCTGCCTGCGCCGCCGACGCCGCTGGTCGGCCGCGCCGCCGAGCTGGCCGAGCTGGCCGCCCTGCTGGACGACCCAAGCTGCCGGCTGCTGACGCTGACCGGGCCGGGCGGGATCGGCAAGACGCGCCTGGCGATCGAGACGGCCGCGCTCCACGCCGGCGCGTTCGCCGACGGCGTCGCCTTTGTCTCGCTTGCCACGGTCGGCTCGCCCGATCTGCTGCCCGCGATCGCCGACGCGCTCGGCTTCGGGCTCTACGACCAGGCCGATCTGTCCGGCCAGCTGCTCGAATACTTGCGCGAGAAATCGCTGCTGATCCTGCTGGATAACTTCGAGCACCTGCTCGACGCCTCGGATCTGCTGGTCGAGGTGCTGCAGCGCGCGCCGTCGGTCAAGCTGCTGGTGACCTCGCGCGAGCGGCTCAACCTGCAGGGCGAGTGGGTGTTCGAGCTGCAGGGGCTGTCGCTGCCCAAGAGCGAGCAGGCGGCCGATTTCGACGCTGCCGGCGCGGTGGCGCTGTTTCTGCAGTCCGCGCGGCGCGCGCGGGCGGGCTTCGCCCTGCCGCCGGCCGAGCGCGCCTGTGTCGCGCGGATCTGCCGGCTCGTCGAGGGCATGCCGCTGGCGATCGAGCTGGCGGCCTCGTGGGTGCGCGTGCTGCCATGCAACGAGATCGCCGCCGAGATCGAGCGGACGATCGACTTCCTGGCCGCCTCGGCGCGCGACCTACCGGCGCGCCACCGCAGCCTGCGCGCGGTGTTCGAGCACTCCTGGAACCTGCTGACCGAGGACGAGCGCGCCGTGCTGCGGGCGCTCTCGGTGTTCCGGGGCGGCTTTCGCCGCGAGGCGGCCGAGTGGGTCGCCGGCGCCACGCTGCCGCTGCTCACCGCGCTGGTCGATAAATCGCTGCTGCGCCGGAGCGGGACCGGGCGCTACGATATCCACGAGCTTGTCCGCCAGTACGCCGCCGCGCGCCTCGATGCCCGGCCGGACGAGCAGGCCGCGATCCGCGACCGGCACAGCGGCTACTACATGACGCTGGTGCAGCACCGCGAGAAGATCTTGAAGCGGGCGCGCCAGCGCGCGGTGATCGACGAGCTGGTGGCCGAGATGGACAACCTGCGGCTGGCGTGGGACTGGGCGGCCACCCACGAGCGGCTGGCCGACCTCGGCCGCGCGCTGCGCGGCCTGAGCTGGCTCTACGAGCTGCGCAGCTGGTTTCACGAGGGCGAGGCCATGCTGCGGCGCGCGGTCGAGGCGATCCGCCCGGCCGGCGACCTGGCCGCATCCGATGACGCGCGAGCGCTCACGCTCGGGCAGCTGATGGCCTTCGAGGGCTGGTTCCGCTTTCGCCAGGGCCGCTACGCCTCGGCGCGCGAGCTGCTCGAGGGCAGCCTGGCGCTGCTGCGCTCGTGCGGCGATCGGGCCGCGCTGGCCGACGCGCTCACATTCCTGGGCTGGGCCTGCCAGCTGATGGGCGACTACCAGCTGGCGCGCGAGAGCATGCAGGAGGGCCTCGAGCTGGCGCGCGAGGTCGGCGAGAGCTGGATGACGATCCTCTGCACGATCGGCCTGGGCTCGCTAGCGATCGGGGAGGGCCGCTATGCCGAGGCCGAGCGGCTGTCCCGCGCCGGCCTGAACGAGGCGCTCGCGCTCGGCAGCGTGCGCGCGGTGGCGTTCAGCATCAGCGCGGTCACCCAGGCTTCCATGGCGCTCGGCCAGTTCGAGGAGGCCCAGACGCTGCTGCGCGCCAGCTTCGCGACCAGCAGCGCGATCGGCGACTACTGGGGTGTCGGGAGCGCGCTGACGCACCTCGGCATGGTGGCGCTTGCCCAGGGCGAGTATGCCGAGGCGCAGTACATGTTTCGCGAGGCGGTCGCGACGTCGCGCGAGATCGGCGATCGCTGGAGTATGGGGCGGGCGCTCGAGTGCCTGGGCGCGACCGCAACCGCCCTTGGCGAGCATCGCGAGGCCTGGCGGGCCTTCCGCGACGCCTGGCGCATCGCTACCGAGGCCCAGGTCGCGCCGCTGGCGCTTGATACGCTGGTCGGCCTGGCCGGCCTGCTCGCGAACGAAGGCGCGAGCGACCAGGCGCAAGTGCTGGTCGACTATATTGTGAGCAACCCGACCGCCAGCCAGCCGGCGCGCGGCCGCGCGGAGCGGCTGCGCGCACAGCTCGGCGCGTCGCTGGAGCTCGGCCAGCCCGCCCCGACGCCCATGCTCGACCGCGCGGTCGGGCAGCTGATCGAGGGGCTGTTTGGCGCCGTCCAGTAGCTATAAGCCTGCGGCGGCCTTGTTGCGTATCATGCGGCTGCGCCGAGCAGGGCGGGTAGATGACGATTTTGTCAGGCTTTCTGCGCGATTTTCGCAGAGCTGCCGGGCGCGGGGCGAGGGGCACCATCCAAGAATCCTCACGCTTCCGTCCTGGGAGAGCGGGTAGGGATGCGAGGGCTTGCAGCGCACCTTTGTAGAGATCGGGATAAATAATGAAGAGATAGTTTCGCCAGTGAAACATCGACGTATTTCGTACGTCGACGTATCGTAATAATCATAAAATGTGCAAAGCTTGCGCTCCCGAAGCATCAATATGTTTATCATGCATATTTCTCGTCGGCGAATGAGAAATTGAGATAAGATCTTGACGCGGGGTGTACACTAGCTTTTGCAGGGAAGTTACTTTATTCCACTCCCTCTTTCCCCTGCGCGATGCTGCAATACGCTGCCTTCCTTCAGATGCGTGTTTGAACATGTGCGAGACTGCTACAACGCCTCGTATTTGTATCAACGCAGTGATTGAGAGGTCACTATGCTGTCAGAGCGCTTTGGCTTCGGCTTGAAAGTCGTCTTGGGAATCCTACCCATCCTCTACGGCGGAGTCATGATTGCCGCGCTGCCGAACACTCTCCAGTGGGCGATTGTCGTCGCGGTGGTGCTGGTGACGCTGCTCGTGCTGGTGGGCTGGCTCGACTGTTCGCTCGAGACGGTCTGGCCGGTGTTCCCGGGGGTATACCTGATCATGGCCGGCTTGCTGGTGCTGTATGTGGGCGCGCCAGCCCTCGGGCCGATCACCAGCACATTCGATGAGCTACTGATGCTGTTTGTGCTCGGCGCCGTGTACATCTTCTGGGGCGTGCGCTCGACCTGGAAGGCCGCCAGGTTCTACTAACGGCTGCCTCGCTCAATCCTCGGGCCGCCGAAAGATCGTCAGGGTCTCGTGCAGGATCGGCACGAACGCGCCGCCGTAGCGGACGTTGCTCGAGCTGACGTTGTGCTGGATCTTGACGATGATGCTCTCCAGGTGATTGCGGTCGAGGCGCGCCACGTCGACGGTGAGCGGCTCGTAGTGGCCGCGCCGCCGCAGGTCGCCCATGAGGATTGCCAGCCGCCCGCCCGGCGCGAGCAGATCGAAGAAGCGCCGGTACCCCGCGCGCAGCAGCGCCGCGAACGCTACCAGCGAGCCGGCCCGGCTGAGATCGCGCGGATCGTCGGTGTAGACTTTCATGTCGTGGTAGGGCGGGTGCCAGAAGATCAGATCGTAGCCCGTGCCGATCTCGTCGCGCAGGCTGTCGGTGCCGCTGCGCAGGTCGTAGCCGGCATAGGCGATGCCCATATCCGCGCAGACCTCGGCGCTGGTCCCGCCGCCCTCCATCGGGTCCAGAACCGAGCGCGGCCGGTAGGTCGCGCACAGGTCGATCAGCAAGTAGCCCGAGCAGTTGCCGGGGTAGCGGTTGTCGCCCCACGGCCCGCGGTCGGGGTAGCTGACGACGCTGGTCAGCGCCGTGCGGCGCCGCAGGTACTCGGCTAGCAGTTGTTGGTCGCGCATGATCTCGAATGTGCCCGGATTCGACGAATGAGCTACGGCAGCCGGGGTGGTTTAGAAGCGTTACTTTGACGCGAGCATTCTTCCACCCGCTGGCCCCCGCCCCTGTCAGGGGCGGGGGTTGCCTAATTGTAGCAGGAAATTGCGGCGCTACTGAATGCGCTGTAGATCGGGGTTGGCGCAGGCGCGCCGGCCGACCTTGACGAGATCGCGCCATTCGCCGCCGACGCGCACGCGCACGATGTCGGAGGTGAAGTCGGTGTTGGTGCCCTCCTCGTCGCTGTTCGAAAAGAGCGACGAGCCGACGCCGTAGATGTCGGCCGGCACCCCAAGCTCCTCGAAGCGGCGGATCTTGCGCGGGCCGAAGCCGCCGGTGACGACGATCTTGATGTCGCGGCACCAGGCCTGCGCGCGCTCGACCCAGTCGGGCGCGAGCTCCCAGCGCGCCCACGCCTCGTCGATCGCCTGCCGCAGGAAGAAGACCAGCCGCGGAGTCACGCCCATGTCCAGCTCCTTCAGCCCCAGCGGCGGCACGCATTTGTCGCGCAGGGTGCCGCTGGTGTCGGGCCGGACGCCGAAGAGCTTGTAGCGTAGCGCCTCGTCGGTCTGGCCGGCCTCGACCAGACGGCGGTAGCGCGCGAACATCGCGTCCATCACGGCCAGCGTCGTCCCGACGCAGTCGTTGTCGAAGTCGATCAGCGCGATGCGCGGGATATCGGTCGGCCGCGTCTCGGCGAAGGCCAGCATGCACTCGACCGTGTCGCCCAGAAACGCTGCGATTGCGGCGTGTGCGATCGTGCCGCCGCCCAGGCCGCCCCACCAGTCGCCCTGCGCATCGGTCGAGATGAACGAGCCGATCGTACGCCCATAGTCGAGGTTGTAGCGCTGCACCGCGATATTGTAGGCGTAGCCGTCGGCCGCCTGCACCTCGTGGGCGTCGAAGCGCGCCGGGAAGAACAGCACCGGCTTGCCGCGCGCCGCCACCAGCACGTTATAGACGTTGGTCGCGATGCGGGTCGCGCGGGTCAGCGCGCCGAGCGTCGGGGTCTCGAGCAGCGCGAAGTCGCGGTAGCGCCCACGCACCTTGATCACCGGCTGGATGTTCAGCGGGCTGCCGTCGTAGCGCACGACCGCGCCGTCGTGGACCGCCTCGACCTCGAGCTGGTCGTAGGTGTTGATGAAGCGGCCGGCGGCGTCGTAGACGCCGGTGCAGCTCTGGAGCATCGCCAGCGCCTTGTCGACCCCGGCGACGACCGAGAAGGGCTGGCGGCGGGTGAACCACTGCATCTCGACCTCAATGTCGCCGACGTCGACGCCGGCCGGGTCGACGCCGAATGCCGCCAGCTGGGGCGAGCGGCCGCCAAAGCCGTACCTGCGCTCGGCCAGCGCGGTCAGCATGCCGACGATGTTCTCGAAGTATTTGTCGGAGTACCAGCCCGCGCGCATCCGCTCGGCGTCGAGCTTGAAGGTCGCGTCGGTGAGTCGCCTGCCGTCGAAGATGCTCATGGTTGTGAACCTCCGTGTATTTATTGTTATAATGACAATAATAGCGCAGGTTGAGCTGCCTGTCAATCATCATGCTGGCGCAAATGCTTGCGGGGGCTGCGCGCCCCCGTGCCCCCGCGGGTAGCCCGCTTCCCCAAGCCTGCGCGGGGGCTGCGCGCCCCCCGTGCCCCCGCGGGCGGGAGTGGCGGTCCACCCCCGCCGCCCCCGGCCGGGGCTTGACAAACACAGGGTCGCATGATACACTGAAAGTGCTTTCATAAAAGAACAATCTTAGCTAAATACTGCCACACATACGGCTGTCGGATGGAGGCGCCCTTGCCCGACGCGACGATCTACGATGTGGCCGAGCTCGCGAGCGTCAGCATCTCGACGGTGTCGCGCGTGCTGAATGCGCCCGAGCGGGTCAATCAGGCGACGCGGGCGCGTGTGCTGACGGCGATCGATCAGCTGCATTTTGTGCCCAGGGCCGAGGCGACCGCGCGGGCGCGCAAGGGCATACGCCGGATCGGCGTGCTGGCGCCGTTCTTCACCTTCCCGTCGTTCGTCCAGCGCCTGCGGGGGGTAGCGAACGCGCTGGCCGATACTGCGTACGAGATGGTGATCTACAACGTCGAGTCGGTGGCCTCGCGCGACCACCAGCTCGCGGTTCTGCCCGTCACGCGCCGGATCGACGGCCTGATCGTTATGGCGCTGCCGTTCGGCGGCGCAGTGGCCGAGCGGCTGGTCGCCCACCGGCTAGAGACGGTGTCGCTCGAGTTTTCGGTCGGGCAGTTCAGCAGCGTCGAGATCGACGACTATGCCGGTGGGCAGCTGGTCGCGCGCTACCTGGTCGAGCGAGGCCATCGCCGCTGCGGGTTCGTCGGTGACTCGTCGGTGCCGGACTATGCGATCCATACCAGCGACCGGCGGCTGGAGGGGTTTCGGCAGGAATTGCGCGAGGCCGGGCTGAATCTGCCCCCGCCATACGTCGGGCTTGCGCCGCATGGTATGGAGCAGGCGCGCCTCCAGGCCGGCCTCCTGCTGGATCTGCCCGAGCCGCCGACTGCGATCTTCGCCCCGAGCGACACCCAGGCGATGGGCGTGCTGAAGGCCGCGCGCGATCGTGGCGTGGCCGTGCCCGGCGAGCTGGCCGTGATCGGGTTCGATGATGTGGAGATGGCGGACTATATCGGCCTGACCACGGTGCGCCAGCCGCTTGAAGAGTCCGGCCGCGTGGCGGTCGATCTGCTGCTGGCCCGGCTGGCCGAGCCGGATCGCTCATCCCAGCGCGTGACGCTCTCGCTCACGCTGGTGCGGCGCGAGACAGCCTGAAACTGTGTGCGCTGCGCGCCACGCTCCGCGCTTGGGCGCGTACGGATCGGCCGAACAAGGCGCTCAGCTGCCGCGTGACCGCGATCTTAACCAGCTGTAGTTGCACACGACTTGCAGAATAGTGGTATGATGGGTGCTCCGATGCACATGAACAGATCCGGATCTCCATGGGCGAGAACGGCGCCACGAGCACCAGCCTCTACTCTAATCCGAAGTTGAAAATCTCCCTGTGTGCGAAGCGCATCGCTTCGATCCACACATTGCACATCCTCTAGATACATTTTGGTGGATGTCGGTCAGCTGCACCAATATGCCGCAGAAAGGGGGTGGGGCCATAGCTGAACTGGTTTTGGCTACTACTATGCGTTCTGTTGATCCCCGATACAACGATTGTTAGGAGGACAGATCCATGCGAAACAAGGCTTTTTCGCTCGCAGCTCTGCTGCTAATGGCCAGCATGATCCTGGCAGCGTGCGGTGGCGGCACCGCCGCGACGCCAACACAGGCTCCCGCCGCCGCGGCGACTGCCGCGCCTGCGCCCGAGGCGACCGCCGCCCCCGCGGCCACCGCCGCCGCCGAGCCGACCGCTGCGGCCGAGCCGACCGCTGCGGCCGAGCCGACTGCCGCCCCCGCGGCTAGCGGCTCGTCGCTGGGCGATCTCGAGAAGAAGGCCGGTACGATCAGCCAGGAGCTGGTCGACGCCTTCGCCGGCAAGTACAAGGGCACCAAGGTCACCATGACCGGCCCGTTCGTCGACACGGATGCCCAGAACTTCAACGATGCGGTCAAGGAGTTTGAGGACAAGACCGGGATCGACATCCAGTACGAGGGCACGAAAGAGTTCGAGGTCACGATCTCGGCTCGCGTCGACGGCGGCAACCCGCCCGACATCGCCGACTTCCCGCAGCCGGGTCTGGCGTCGCGCTTTGTCAGCGCCGGCAAGACGGTCGATATCAGCACGTACATCAAGCCGGAGTGGCTGAAGCAGAACTACACCCAGAGCTACCTGGACATCGCCACGCTCCCCGACAAAGACGGCAAGCCGATCATGTCCGGCGTGTGGCAGCGCGCGTTCCCCAAGAGCCTGGTCTGGTACCCCAAGGCTGCCTTCGACGCAGCCGGCTATAAGATCCCGCAGACCTGGGAAGAGCTGACCGCGCTGATGGACCAGATCGTCGCCGACGGCGACACCCCCTGGTGCATCGGCATCGAGTCCGGCGCGGCGACCGGCTGGCCGGCGACCGACTGGACCGAGGAGATGATGCTGCGCACCACCTCGCTCGAGAACTACGACAAGTGGGTCAAGGGCGATCTGAAGTTCACCGACCCGATCGTCAAGAACGCCGTGCAGAAGTGGTCGGACATCTGGTTCAACGACAAGTACGTCTACGGCGGCCGCAAGTCGATCGTGACGACGAGCTTCGGCGACTCGACCGCCCCGCTGTTCGCGAAGCCCGATCCCAAGTGCTGGCTGCACAAGCAGGGCAGCTTCATCCCCAGCTTCTTCCCCAAGGGCGTCAAGCCGGGCGTCGACTATGGCGTGTTCTACTTGCCGCCGCTCGATCCGCAGTACGGCAAGCCGGTGCTGTTCTCGGGCGACTTGATGGTGCCGTTCGCCGATCGGCCCGAGGTTCGCGCGGTCGAGTCGTTCTTCAGCTCGGGCGCCTCGGTCGAGAGCTGGGTCAAGGCCGGCGCGGCAACCACGCCGCACAAGGACTCGAGCCTTGACTGGTACACCAACCCGGTCGACCGCTCGGTCGCCGACATTCTGCTGAAGGCCGAGAGCGTGCGCTTCGACGCCTCCGACCTGATGCCCGGCGTCGTCGGCTCGGGCACCTTCTGGAAGGGCATGACCGACTACGTCGCCGGCACGGTTGACCTGGACAAGGCCCTGGAAGAGATCCAGGCCGGCTGGGACAAGGCGAAGTAGGTTCGTTTGAACGGGCGGGCGCGGCGCGCTTGAACGCGCCGATTGCCACCCGCTGACCCTCACAGCCCCGCTCCCGTGCCAACGGGAGCGGGGCCTACAAAAACCGGGGCATGGCTCATCACAGTCGCCCTCATCCATTACGCGGACCCTTTACTCTGCGACGAGAGTCATACGCAGAGGGCGCAGTCCTCGTTCCTGATAACCGCACGTTTCTAGGGAGAAAGCCGATGGCACGTTCAACGGAGATCGGCCCGCCGCGCGGTACGGCGGCGCAGCCTTCTGTCGCGGTCGGGCGGATCGCGATCGGGCTGCTGGCGCTGATCATTACCTTTGTCGCGATCTGGCAGGGATTTCTCTTCCTGCGTGACGGCCAGCAGACGCTGCCGAAGTTCGTTACCACGATCGTTGCGATTATCTGGGGTGTTGGTGGCGTGGCGGCACTTTTCTTCTCGGCCAACTACCTGGTCGAGGGGTTTTCCGAAACCGGCCGGCGCATCGTCCAGCCATTCATCTTCGTCGGTCCGGCGATCTTCATGCTTGGCTGGTTCCTGTTCCTGCCCACGGTCCGCACGCTCTACCTGAGCTTCTTCAACAACGACTCGAACACCTTTGTCGGCCTGCAGAACTATGTCTTCGCCTTCACCGACCGATCCATGCTCGAGTCCTTCCGCAACAACCTGCTCTGGATGATCTTCGGCACTGCCGGCTGCGTGATCTTCGGCCTGCTGGTCGCCGTGCTGGCCGACCGCAGCAAGTTCGAGAACCTGGCCAAGGCGCTGATCTTTATGCCGATGGCGATCTCGTTCGTCGGCGCCGGCGTGATCTGGCGCTTCATCTACTACTACGCCCCGCCCGGCGAGCCGCAGATCGGCCTGCTGAACGCGATCGTCAGCGGCTTGGGCGGCGAGCCGCAGGCCTGGACCAGCTTGATCCAGCCCGGGAACAACCTGTTCCTGATCGTGATCATGATCTGGCTGCAGACCGGCTACGCGATGGTGCTGTTCTCCTCGGCGATCAAGGGCGTCCCGTCCGATATCCTCGAGGCTGGGCGGGTCGACGGCGCGACCGAGATCGAGATCTTCTTTCGGATCATCATCCCGTCGATCCAGAGCACGATCATTACCGTCACGACGACGATCGTGATCTTCTCGCTGAAGATCTTCGACGTGGTGATCGTGATGACCGGCGGCCAGTATGGCACGCAGGTGATCGCGACTCAGTTCTACCGGCAGTTCTTCATCAACCGTGACTTCGGCCGCGGCGCTGCAATTGCGATCGTCTTGCTGGTGGCGGTGACCCCGGTGATGGTCTACAACCTGCGCCAGCTGAACAAGCAGGAGGGCTTTAGATGAGCACCACCGCAATCAGCGCCCCTGCGGCGCGGGCCGCCAGCAAGCGCCGGCAGCAGATCTGGGGCTCCGTCCTGGTCAACGGCGCGCTTGCGCTGATCTGCCTGCTGTGGACCATCCCGACGCTGGGGCTGCTCATCTCGTCCTTCCGCCCGCGCGATGACATCCAGACCAGCGGCTGGTGGACGGTCTTTCCGCACCAGGACTACGTCCAGCAGTCGACGATCGCGCTGCCGCGCGATACCGCGCTCGATAAGCCGATCGCGATCCCCGACTCGAGCGCGACGGTGACGGATCAGCAGCTGCGCGATGGCTACACCCTGCCGGATGGCCGGCGCGTCCAGTGGGCCAGCCGCCGCCAGCGCAGCATCGCCGTCCAGAGCCGCGAGTGGACGACGAACGCCAACTTCTCGATGCAGAACTACTCAAGCGTGCTGACCGGCAAGGCCGAGGATGCCACCGGCGCGGTGAAAGAGGACGAGGAGACCAACTTCAGCGCGGCGTTCCTGAACTCGGTGGCGGTCGCGGTGCCCGCGACGGTGATCCCGATCCTGATCGCGGCGTTCGCGGCCTACGGCTTCGCCTGGATGAACTTCCCCGGCCGGAAGATCCTGTTCACGATCATCGTCGCGCTGCTGGTGGTGCCGCTGCAGATCGCGCTGGTGCCGATCCTGCGCGACTACGTGGGCCTGGGCATCAACGGCACGTTCCTGTCGGTCTGGCTGGCGCACACCGGCTTCGGCCTGCCGCTGGCGACGTACCTGCTCTACAACTACATCAGCGAGCTGCCGCGCGAGATCCTCGAAAGCGCGTTCATCGACGGAGCGACGCCGTTCACGATCTTCACCCGGCTGATCCTGCCGCTCTCGCTGCCGGCGCTGGCGTCGTTCGCGATCTTCCAGTTCCTGTGGGTCTGGAACGACTACCTGGTGGCGCTGATCTTTATCGGCGCGACGCCAAACGTGCAGGTGCTGACGATGCGGCTGGCCAACCTGGTCGGCTCGCGCGGGCAGGACTGGCACCTGCTGACGGCCGGCGCGTTCATCTCGATGCTGCTGCCGCTGACGGTCTTCTTCTCGCTGCAGCGCTTCTTCGTGCGCGGCCTGATGGCCGGCTCGGTGAAGGGCTAGCGGCTCGCCACACTATGCTCGCTGGGTGAGGGCGTGGCGGCTCCGCCGCCTCACACCCTCACCTGGGGAGGATTGGAGGGTCTTCGCTCCTCCAATCCTCCCGAGCGCTATCGCTGATGGATGATGGAGGGGGTGGGCTATGGCAGATGCCGAATGGGTGCGCCAGCAGGCGGCCGTGTCGCTCGAGCGTCTGCGACCCCGTCTCGCGGCGCGCTTTCAGGCGCAGGCCGGCGCCGCGCCCGAGGCGTGGTGCGCCTTCGAGGCGCGGCTGGGCCGCGAGTGGGATGGGCTGTTCGGCCTGCTGTTCGAGCTGTATGGCGGGCACTACGACCTGTTCTACCATCTGGAGGAGCTGCTCGCCGCGGCGGCGCGCAGCTGGTTCGAGCGGCCGGCCTGGCTCAAGGACCTCGACGCGCGCCGCGAGGCCGACCCGGCCTGGTTCCAGTCGCAGCAGATGGTCGGCGGGGTCTGCTACGTCGACCAGTTCGCCGGCACGCTGGCCGGGCTGCGCGAGCGCCTGCCGGTCTTCAAGGATCTAGGGCTGACCTACCTGCATCTGATGCCGCTGTTCGAGGCACCCGCGGGCAACAGCGACGGCGGCTACGCCGTCAGCAGCTACCGGCGCGTCAACCCGCAGCTTGGCACGATCGCGGAGCTGTCGGAGCTGGCGCGTGAGTTCCACGAGCACGGCATCAGCCTGGTGGTCGACTTTGTCTTCAACCACACCTCCGACGAGCACGACTGGGCCCGCCAGGCGCAGGCCGGCGACCCGGAGCGCCAGGGCTACTACTTCATCTTTCCCGACCGCGCTATGCCGGACGCCTACGAGCGCACGCTGCGCGAGATCTTCCCGACCGTGCGGCGCGGCAGCTTCACCTGGCGCGAGGACATGCGCCGCTGGGTCTGGACGACGTTCAACAGCTTCCAGTGGGATCTGAACTACGCCAACCCGAGCGTGTTCCGCGCGATGGCCGAGGAGCTGCTGTTCCTGGCGAACGCCGGGGTCGAGATTCTGCGGCTGGACGCGGTCGCGTTCATCTGGAAGCGCATGGGCACCAGCTGCGAGAACCTGCCCGAGGCGCACACGGTCATCCGCGCGTTCAACGCGCTGATGCGGATCGCTGCCCCGGCGCTGCTGTTCAAGTCCGAGGCGATCGTGCACCCGGACGACGTGCTGAGCTACATCAGCACCCAGGAGTGCCAGATCTCGTACAACCCGCTGCTGATGGCGCTGCTGTGGGAGGCGCTGGCGACCCGCGAGGTCAAGCTGCTGGCCCACTCGATGCACACGCGCTTCAAGCTGCCGCGCGGCTGCGCCTGGATCAACTACCTGCGCTCGCACGACGACATCGGCTGGACCTTCGACGACGGCGACGCGCGGCGCATGGGCATCGACCCGTTCGGCCACCGCCAGTTCTTGAACACCTTCTACGTCGGGCGCTTCGAGGGCTCGTTCGCGCGCGGCGTGCCGTTCCAGGAGAACCCCGACACCGGCGACGCGCGCGTGTCGGGCGCGCTGGCCTCGCTGGCCGGGCTGGAGCAGGCGGTTGTGGCCGGCGACGAGCGGCTGATCGACCTGGCGATGCGGCGCATCCTGCTGCTGCATAGCGTCATCCTGAGCATCGGGGGCATCCCGCTGATCTACCTGGGCGATGAGGTCGGCACGCTGAACGACTACGCCTACGCCAGCGACCCGGCCAAGGCCGGCGATAGCCGCTGGGTGCACCGCCCGCAGACGAATTGGGCGCGGCGCGACCAGGTGCAGCGCGACCAGGCCACGCCGGGCGGCTACATCTACGCCGAGCTGACGCGGCTGATCAGGCTGCGCAAGCAGCAGCCGGCGATCTACGATGGCGAGATGGACGTGATCGAGAGCGGCAACCCGCAGCTGTTCGGCTACGTGCGGCACTCCGGCCGCCACCGGCTGCTGGTGGTGGCGAACTTCTCCGAGCAGCCGCAGGAGTTCGACTCCAACCGCCTGCGAGTCTACGGGCTGGGCTACCAGTTCACCGACCTGATCAGCGGCCAGGCGCGTGGGGCCGAGCGCCCGCTGCGGCTGGAGCCGTACCAGTGCGTCTGGCTGGAGGCGCGCGGCGCGGCGCTGTAGCAGCCATCGGCCCTCACCCCGAAGCCCCTCTCCTATCGCCACAGGAGAGGGGCTTCTTGGTCGGGGCGATCGGGCGCATCACTAGAACTCCTCGCCCTCGCTCTGCCGCCGCCCCAGCTCGATATACACGTACGACTCGGCCAGGTCGCACGCGATGCCGCTCGCGCGGGCCTCCTGCGCGGCGGCGGCCGCGAACCCGCGCAGCATGCCGGCGACATCCCAGCTGCCCATCTGGCTGGCGTGGGCGCGCATCGCCGCGATCTTGCGGTCCAGATCCTGCTCCGAGAGTGGCATCCAGATGGTCGAGCGGTCGGGGAAGGCAATGTAGACCTGCGCGACGTCGTGCGGCTCGAGCCCCTCGTCGAGCAGCTCCAGCGCGGCCAGCCGCGTGTTGGCGATCGGCATGATCGCCGCCAAGGTCGCCTCGGCCGCCGCACGGTGGTCGGGGTGATTGATGTACGATGGCCCGTAGAAGAAGCGCGGGTCGCATGTCACGATCGCGTCGGGCCGCACTGTGCGAATGACCCGCGCGATCGCGAGGCGCAGATCGATGCTGGCGACCAGCCGGCCGTCGGGGTGGCCCAGGAAGCTGTAGCCAGCCACGCCGAACAGCGCGCCCGCTGCCTGCTGCTCGGCCCGCCGCAGCTGGGCCAGCGCCGCAGGCGTGTGGCTGGGGTCGCGGCTGCCGCTGTTGCCGTCGGTCAGCAGGCAGTAGTGCAGATCGACGCCCTCGCGCGCCCAGCGCGAGATCAGACCGCCGGCCATAAACTCGATGTCGTCGGGGTGCGCCATGATCGCAAGCGCGCGGCGCGGGTTTGCAGGTAGTTCCACAATCGTGCCTTTTGTAACAAAATTGATCCGTGTGCAGCGTATGATACCATCACTGGCCCCACCTTATAGCGATCGCAAAAGAATCGTATAATGGATCAGTGAGTCGCGCTAGAGCGGGCTGCGTGCCCGCGGCAGGAGAAAGGAACAGGACCGCCGATGTCGACGGATACACTGACAGTTAGGGACAATAGGACTGGAAAGTCCTATGAGATCCCGATCGTTGATGGCGCGATCAAGGCCAGCGATTTGCGGCAGCTCAAGACCAGCCCCAGCGACTATGGCTTGGTGAGCTACGATCCCGCATTTACCAATACAGCCTCGACCCGCAGCGCAATCACCTACCTCGACGGTGACGCGGGCAAGCTATTTTACCGCGGCTACCCGATCGAGGAGCTGGCCGAGAGCAGCACCCACCTCGAGACCGCCTACCTGATCCTGAACGGCGAGCTCCCGACCCCGACGCAGCTCACCGACTGGGAGAAGATGATCAAGCAGCGCTGGTTCGTCCACGAGAACATCAAGCACCTGATCGACGCCTTCCGCCACGATGCTCACCCGATGGGTATGCTGATCAGCGCCGTCGCGGCGCTGTCGAGCTTCCACCCTGAGTCGGCCCAGATCTTCGACCCCGAGATCCGGCAGCAGCAGATCAACCGGCTGATCGCCGAGGTGCCGACGATCGCGGCCTTCTCTTACCGACACGTCAGAGGCCTGCCCTACGTCTACCCCGACGACGAGCTGAGCTACACCGGTAACTTCCTGAGCATGATGTTCAAGAAGTCGGAGCTGCGCTACAAGCCCAACCCGGTGATCGAGCACGCGCTCGACGTGCTTTTCATCCTGCACGCCGACCACGAGCAGAACTGCAGCACCAACACGATGCGCGCGATCGGCTCGGCCCAGGCCGACCCCTACGTGGCGCTGGCGGGCGCGGCGGCGGCGCTCTACGGCCCGCTGCACGGCGGCGCGAACGAGGCGGTGGTGCGGATGCTGACCAAGATCGGCGGCATCAAGAACATCCCCGCCTTCATCGAGAGCGTCAAGAACGGCGAGGGCAAGCTGATGGGCTTTGGCCACCGCGTCTACAAGAACTTCGACCCACGCGGCACGATCGTCAAGCAGCTGGCCTACGAGGTCTTCGAGGTCACCGGCCGCAACCCGCTGCTCGAGGTGGCGCTGGAGCTGGAGAAGATCGCGCTGGAGGACGAGTACTTCATCTCGCGCAAGCTCTACCCGAATGTCGACTTCTACTCCGGCCTGATCTACCAGGCGATGGGCCTGCCGACACCGTTCTTCCCGGTGCTGTTCGCCATCCCGCGCACGGTCGGCTGGCTGGCCCAGTGGGTCGAGCTGCTGAACGACCCCGAGCAGAAGATCGCCCGCCCGCGCCAGATCTACACCGGCCCGGATAAGCGCTCCTATACGCCGATCGGGCAGCGCTAGCGGAGTAGCGCCCTCTGGCCCCCTTCCCGCCCGCGGGGAGGGGGCCTTTCAGTGGCCGTCTTCCGGGGCGCTGCGCCCCCGGCCCCCTGCGTGGTACTCTCCGGGGCGCCGCGCCCCCGGCCCCCCTCCGGCAAATCAGGCTGTCTCCATTTCAATGCCAGTGGCGGATGCCTCACACCATTCCGATCGGACGTGTTGTCTCCTGCCGCGCCTGGATTCAGCCGGGCATGCGCATCAGGCATCGCAAACGAGGCGGCATTCTTTTTGGGGTCCAGGGGCGAAGCCCCGGCCGGGGGGTGGCGGGGGTGGCGGCCCACCCCCGCCCGCGGGGGTTCGGGGGGCGCGCAGCCCCCCGAACGCGGTCTGGGTGCGACCGGCGCCGCGGGGGCACGGGGGGCGCGCAGCCCCCGAACGCGGTCTGGGTGCGACCGGCGCCGCGGGGGCACGGGGGCGCGTAGCCCGCGGGGGGCATGGGGGCGCGCAGCCCACACGTAACGAAGCGGGGGAATGGGGGCAGATCGCCCCCAGCCGCTCAGAACTCCCCGATGTCGCGGATGCGCGCTCGCTCGAGCAAAAGAAAGCCCGACGCAGTCACCCCCATCAGCAGGCTGCTGAGCGCCAGCGCCTGCCCGTAGTTGCTCTGGCCGGGCAGGCCGATCAGCCGGTCGATCACCACCGGCACGGTCTGGTACTCCGGGCGCGCCAGCAGCAGCGCCGCGCCGAACTCGCCGATCGAGACCGTGAACGCGAACACCGCGCCGACCAGCAGCGCCGGCAGCAGCAGCGGCAGGTCGACCTCGCGCAGCACCCGCAGCGGGCCGGCCCCGAGCGCGCGGGCGGCCTCGCGCAGGCGCGGGTCGAGGCCGCGCAGCGCCGGCAGCAGGCTGCGCGTCACGAACGGGAACGCCAGCAGCGCGTGCGCGACCGGGATCAGCCAGGGCGAGGTCAGCAGATTCAGCGGCGGCCGGCTCAGCGCGACGATGTAGCCCAGGCCGAGCGTCACGGCGCTGGTGCCCAGCGGCAGCATGAAGAGAGGGTCGAGCAGGCGAGCCATCAGGGGCCAAGGACGAAGGACCAAGGACCAAAGGTTAACACTAGGAGGCCCAAGCGCTATCCCTGCGGGTCGTTGGTCGTTGGTCGTTGGTCGTTGGTCGTTGGTCGCCTGGCGCGCAAGCAGGTACGCTGCCGGCACCCCCACGCTCAGCGCCAGCGCCGTCGCGGCGAGCGCGAAGCGCAGCGAGTTGCCGATCGCCGTCAGCGGCGGCACGAAGAACGCCGAGCGGGTCGGGTTCCGGCCCAGCATCCGATAGTAGTCCAGCGTCAGCGCCGCGCCCGCATCCGGCGCCAGCGACGTGACCGAGCCCAGCGCCAGTGCCGCCAGCGGCGCGCCGAGCAGCAGCAGCAGCGCGCCCAGGTTCGCGGCGACGATCAGCCGCTCGCGCCAGCCCCGCGCCGGCCGCACGTTGGTCGCGCGCGCCCGCACCTCCAGCGGCACGGCGGCGCGCTCCTGCAGGCGGGTGTAGACCATCGTCATCAGCAGGGTGACCGCCATCTGCACCAGCGAGAGCGCGGCCGCCACGTCGAGCCGCGGCAGGTCGGAGGTCAGCCGGTAGATCTCGACCTCGACCGTGGCGAAGCGCGGCCCGCCCAGGATGCGCATCACGCCGAAGCTGGAGAACGTGAAGATGAACACCAGCAGCGCCGCCGCGCCGATCGCCGGCAGCAGCAGCGGGAGCGTGACCTCGCGGAACGCGCGCGCGCGGCTGGCGCCGAGCACGCCGGCGGCCTGCTCCAGCCGCGTGTCGAGCGTGCTCCAGAAGCCGCCGACGATTCGCAGCACCACGCTATAGTTGTAGAACACGTGCGCCAGCAGCACCAGCGCCAGCGTCTGGTCGGCCCGGATGGGCGGCTCGGATAGTCCGAGCAAAGGCTGCAGCAGCGCGTTGAGCAGGCCGCGCGGGCCTAGCAGCGCCTTGAACGCCATCGCCACCACCACCGTCGGCATGACGAACGGGATGGTTGCGATCGCGCGCAGCAGCGCCTTGCCGCGAAAGGTATAGCGCGCGAACACATAGGCGGCCGGCAGCCCGATCGCAAGCGTCAGCCCGGTCGAGAGCAGCGCCTGCCAGCTGCTGAACCAGATCACTTCCAGGTAGTACGGGTCGGCCAGGAGCGTCGCCAGCCCCGCGCTGCGGCCCGGCAGCGTGGCGCCGCTGGAGAAGCTCAGCTGTAGGATCGCGCCGAGCGGGTAGAAGAAGAAGATCGCCAGAAAGAGCAGCGGGAGGGCGTAGACGACGATTCGAAGTCTCATAGATATGTTTGAAGGTTTGAACGTTAAAACGTGGCAACCTTCTAACGTTCTAACGTTCTAACGTTCTAACCTTTCAGACGGGGTTGCGCTTCAAGATGACCAGCGTAATATCGTCGGCCTGGGGGGTGCCGGCCGCGAAGTTGGTCACGGCGTCGATGATTCGGCCGCTGATCTCCTCCGGCGAGAGGTGGTGGCTGCGGCGCAGCACCTCGGCCAGCCGCTCCTCGTCGAACAGCTCCCGGCGCGCGTCCATCGCCTCGGTCACGCCGTCGGTGTAGAAACAGACCACGTCTCCCGGCTCGAGAATCGTCGTCTGCTGCTCGAAGCGCGGCTCAGGGACGATCCCGAGCACGATCCCCTGCGCCGAGAGCGGCACGACTTCTCCGGTGGCGGTGCGGTACAGCAACGGGTAGTTGTGTCCGCCGTCGGCGTAGGTCAGCGCCCCGCTGGACAGGTCGAGGATGGCGTAGAAGCAGGTGACGAACAGGCCCGAGCGCGAGTCCGACAGGATCAATCGGTTCGCCTGCTCCAGCACGTTCGCCGGCGAGCGGCCGTCGCTGGCGGTGGCGCGGATGAGCGTGCGCGAGAGCGCCATGAACAGCGCCGCCGGCACGCCCTTGTCGGTCACGTCGGCGATCACGATGCCCAGCCGGCCGGACTCGGGCGTGGTGGCGGGCTGGGGCAGCCTGGGCTGGGCGCGCGGCGCTGGGCGTCCGGTGCGCCAGAACTCCAGCTCGATCTCGCGGCGTGTCGGGGCCGGCGCGCTCTTGGGCTGGGCCTGGCCACGCGCCATCGGCTCGCCGGCCAGCTCGAGCGACTGGGCGCGCGGCTCGGGCGCCAGCTCGACAAAATCGTAGAAATCGCCGCCGACCTGCCGCGCGGCGCGGTAGAAGGCAGCCACGCTGTAGCCGGGGATCACCGGGCAGCAGGCCGGCAAGAAGCTGGCCTGAATGTCGCGCGCCAGGTTCAGCTCCTGCTCGAGCCGCTGGCGCGCGAGCGACTCCTGGTGCAGGCGCTCGCGCTCGAGCGTCTGGGCGAGCTGGCTGCCGAGCAGCCCGAGCAGCTGCGCCTCGTCCATCAGGAACGAGCGCGGCGCGTGCGTGTTGACCATCAGGGTGCCGATCGGCGCGCCGCCGATCTCGATCGACAGCGCCAGGTGGCCCTGGAAGCGCTGGGCCTGCAGCAGCTGTGGCAGGTCGTCCAGCGCGTCGCCGGCCAGGTTCGTGGTGCTCTCGGGGAGGTACCACAGGTGGGGGTTGGTTGCGTCGAGCACGGCCGGCAGGCCGGCGGGCGGCAGGTAGTGCCAGCCGTGCGCCGCCACCAGCACCGCGTGGCCCTGAGCCTCGTCGGCCTCCACGAACGCGCACGCGTCGGCGTCGAGCAGGCGCGCGCCGACGCGGACGAGCCGCTGCAGCGCCGGCTCGATCGACTCGGCGCCCAGCAGCTCCTGCGAGAGCTTAAGCAGCGCGGCCTGCTCTTGAACGCGCCGGACCTTGACCTGATCGTGCAGGCGCGCGCGCGTGATCGCCGTGCCGAGCATAAAGGCGATCGCCGAGAGCAGCTGCAGCTGTGGCGGGGTGAAGCGGCCATACTCGGAGGTGGCCACGTTCAGGATGCCTAGCACCTCGGCGTCGTTGCGCATCGGCACCGAGGCGTGCTGCGCCAGCGAGCGCTTGTCGCCGACCGCGTGCTTGAGCCGGCTGCAACGCACCATGTTGACGGCCTTGCTCAGCTTGCCCGAGCTGCACAGCTCCTGGCAGTTGCAGTCGCCGGACCAGGCCGGGCCGGGGTAGGTGATCGCCGGCGGGAGATCGTGGCGCGCGGCCAGCCGGAACGCGCCGGCCTCGTCGCGCAGGAAGATCCAGCCGGTGCGCAGGCCCATCATCTCGACGATATGAGGTAGCGCGGCGTCGAGCGCCTCGCGCAGATCGAGCGCACGATTCAGCGTCTGAGCCAGCTCGTTCAGCGTGGTCAGCTCTTTGATCCGCTGCTGTGCGTCGGTCAAGGTGGGCATAGTATAAACGACGAACGCCAAACGCCGAACGATGAACAGTAACGTAGCTGGTTCAGCGTTCAGCGTTCAGCGTTCAACGTTCCGGCTAATCTTTCTTCCGGCAGAT
This sequence comes from Candidatus Ribeiella danica, assembly GCA_016717335.1. Lineage (GTDB taxonomy): Bacteria > Chloroflexota > Chloroflexia > Chloroflexales > Roseiflexaceae > Ribeiella > Ribeiella danica. Next base: position 760,399 of record JADKFS010000001.1, on the reverse strand, counting down.
CGCCACGCCATCGCGCAGCGGAATGATCACCGACTCGAGCTGCGGGTGCTCCATGATCGCGCGGTTGAACTGCTGGATGCCGCGCACCGTCGGGCCAAGGTCGGGGTCGTCTTCGACCACTAGGCCGTTGCACAGCACATTGTCGCCGATCAGCAGCCCGCCCGGCCGCAGGCGCGACACGCACAGATCGAGCGCCCGGACGGCATCTTGCGCGTCGGAGAGGTTGCGCAGAATGTCGAGGAAGATCAGGTCGAACGGCCCCTCGACCGTCTCGAGCACGCTGAACCACTCGCCCGCCAGGATGTTGAGGCGCTCGCCGTAGCCCGCGCGCGTGATGTACTCCTGGGCCAGCTTGTAGCGCTCCGGCTGCCGCTCGATCGCGGTCAGCCGCCCGCCGCCGGGCCCGATCGCCCGCAGAATCCAGGTCGCGGCATAGCCGGTCGCCGTGCCGATCTCCAGCGCCTCGCGCGCGTCGATACTTTTGGCCAGCAGGTAGAGCAGCTCCCCCTCGACCGGGCCGACAAGCGGCAGGCCGTGCTCGTGCGCGCGCCGCTCTAGCTCGGCGATCACCCCGCTGCGTGGCGGCATGAGGCCTGCCAGATAGTCTTCGATTGCGATGTTGGTGATATCGTCGCGCATGTTGATCCTCCCTCACGCGCTCGTGCACAAATACAGCAGCGATTGTACCACAATTCCCGCCCACCTGATGAGGGACTTGCGCAGTAGTATCCGCTCTGCGGGGAGCTGGTGATGCCTGCAGTCGGTTGCGTTTACTCCTCCCTCTATCATTGGTGGCTTTTTGTTCGTGGCGCTGCGCACGAGGAAGCGCGGAGCAATTGCGCGAACGACCGTTGTTTGTTATAATAGAGCCGGGCAAAAACGTTTTACACTGGGGAGGTCGCATAGTGGCCTAGTGCGCGGCACTGGAAATGCCGTAGGGGGTAAAACTCCTCGTGGGTTCAAATCCCACCCTCCCCGCCACACCGGGCGGCTGTCAAGAGTTTTCTCTTGCGGCCGCCCGTTTGCTGTTTGTGGAAGACGGTGCCCTTCTTCTTCGATCTTCCGCCTTTCGTCCAAAACCAGCCAGGTATTTCCGCCGGCCTGTACTAGCCGCCCGCCAGCGCCCGCGCCACCTTCGCCGCGATCTCGCGAAACGCGGCCGACTCGCGCGTGTCCGGCGCGGCCTGCACCAGCGGGTGGCCGCTGTCGATCCCGCGGCTGATCGAGGCGTCCATCGGGATCTGTCCAAGCAGCGGCAGCTCGCCCCCCTGCACCGCCCAGCGCCGCTCGCTGTGATGGAAGACCTCGATCCGCTCGCCGCAGTGCGGGCAGACGAAGTAGCTCATGTTCTCGATCACGCCCAGGATCGGCACCCTGGCCACGCGAAACAGCCCCAGCGAGCGCGAGGCGTCCAGCAGCGATAGGTCCTGCGGCGTCGTCACCACCACCGCGCCGTCGATCTGGAACTGGCGCACCAGGCTGTGCTGCGGCTCGCCAGTGCCCGGCGGCAGGTCGATCAGCAGGTAGTCGAGCGCGCCCCAGGCGACGTCGCGCAGTGTCTGCGTCACAATCCGGCCGGCATCGTGCGGGTCGGGCATCACCGCATCGTCCTCGCCGACCAGAAGCCCAATCGACATAACGCTTAGCCCGTAGCGCTTGAGCGGCGGGATGTAGGGCGTGCTCTCGGCGCGCGCGATCGGCAGCAGCCCGCGCGCGGAGTGCTGGCGGTGCACGCCTAGCATGAGCGGCACGTTCGGCCCGTAGATGTCGGCGTCAAACAGGCCGACCCGCGCGCCCGTGGCCGCGAGCGCCAGCGCCAGGTTCACGCTGACGGTCGTCTTGCCCACGCCGCCTTTCCCGCTGGCGACCGCGAGAACGTGGGCGACGTCGGGGATGCGTAGCTTCGTCAATCAGATCACCATCAGCTCGCGCTGGAACGACGACAGGAAGGTGCAGCCGTCTTCGGTCACCAGCACGTCCTCCTCGATCCCGACGTAGCCGGCCGGCGTGTCGACACCCAGCTCGAGCGTGAAGACGTTGCCGGGCTCGACGATCCCCTCGGGAGTCTTGCCGTAGCGCTCCCAGCGCGGCCCCAGCAGTGTCCCGCCGTCGTGGCATGCGCGGCCCAGCCCGTGGCCGAGCGCGTGCTTGTACTCGGCGTAGCCCGCATCGACGATCACCTCGCGCGCGATTGCGTCGACCTCGTAGCCGCGCACGCCCGGGCGCAGCGCCGCCGCGCCGGCCTCGATCGCCTGGATCACTGTCGCGAAGGCGCGTCGCACCGCCGGCGGCGGGCCGTCTTCGCCGGGGCCGCGCACGTACCACATGCGCTGGAGATCCGAGCAGTAGCCCTCGCGCTGCACGCCCAGGTCGACGTGGACCAGGTGGCCCGGCGCGACCAGGATGTCGTCGCGCGGCGCGGCGTGGCCGGCCTCCGACTCCGGCCCGCTGTTGACGATCGGGCAGGCGTCCCAGCTCCACGCGCTCGGCAGCTCGCGGCTGCGGAATTGCTCGTGGATGAATGCCCCGATCTGCGCCTCGCTCGCGCCAGGCCGGATCTGCCCTGTGACGAGCCCGACGATCTCCTCGGTCACGGTGATCGCCGCGCGGATGCGCTCGACCTCGCTCGGCGACTTGCGGGCGCGCAGCTTCGCCAGCAGCGGCGCGGCGCTGGTCAGCCTCTCCGCGTAGGGCGTGCCGCGCAGAATGTCGTTCAGCAGCAGCCACATGCCGTGCGTCAGCCCATCGGCGGTCGTGTCGTCGGTGCTGTAGTTCAGGCCGATCCGCTGCGGGTCGAGCCGCCCGAGCGCGTCCAGCAGCGGCTGAGAGATGCCCTCGTCGTAGCCGATCACCTCGTCGAAGACCCCGGCGGCGCGCACCCCGCCCGTGTCGTAGCGCCCGACGATCGCGATTCGCTCGCCGCCGCGCCCGAGCAGAAATGCCGAGTTCCACGTCACATCGCATCCGACCACCAGCTCGACGCCGGGGTCCGGCCGCACGCTGGTCTCGCGGGCGAAGGTCAGCCAGCAGTCCAGCTCCGTCTCGACCAGCAGCGCGCGGGCCTGGTCGGCTTTTTCGTGCAAAATCATACGAGCCGCCTCATGACTCATGAAAGAAGGATTGTGCCGGTTCCAGCTTGAGCGGGTATTGTAGCACACGCCGGATCTTCGTGGCTCGCCGTCTGCTACAGCTCCCCCAGGGATGCGGCGAGTGCCAGGCAGATTGGAGGCGGGCCATGGGCGAGACCGAGGTGCTGACCATACCGATCATGCTGCTGCGCCTGCTCGGCGCCGGCTTGATCGGCGCGCTGATCGGCTACGAGCGGCGCATGCACCACAAGTCAATCGGCATCGCCGGCATGGTGCTGGTGGCGATCGGCAGCGCGGCCTACATGCTGCTGGCCAAGCATCTCTCCGGTAGCGACCCCGCCTCGCTCAGCCGGGTGCTCCAGGGGCTGCTGCAGGGGATCGGTTTCCTGGGTGGCGCTGTGATCTTCAAGGGCGGGACGGATGTGCGCGGCATCAAGACGGCCGCGGCGATCTGGATCACCGGGGCGATCGGGCTGGCGATCGGCACGTCGCTGTGGTGGCTCGGCGTGATCGTCGGGCTGATCACCGCCCTGGTGCTGTTCGTGGCCGATCTCTTTCCGGGGACGCGCCAGCAGATCGAGCAGCAGGCCGAGCATGTCGAGCAACGTGTCGAGCAGGCCGAGCGCCGCGCCGACGTTGCCGAGCAGCAGGCTGCGAGTCAGGATGATACGAAGGGCTGAGGCCGGAGGGGTGTTTTGAGGAACTTCGTCAAAGAATGCTTTCCCCAGGCCACCGAGCTGGCCTTCGTATCGGCAGCCGAGGGCTTAAGCCCGACGGCGGCGCCTGGGGAAGGTATATATGTATGAACCCGCGGAGCTTCGAACTCTGCTATAATGCCTCGCGAGCGAACATGCGTTCGATACGAGGTGGTCCATGGCGCTGCGTCTGCTGCTGACCTTACCGCTGCCCCCCGGCGTGAACAACCAGTACATCACGGTCAACGGCCGGCGATCGCTGAGCCCCGAGGCGCGGCGCTACAAGCAGAGTGTGTTGCGCCTGCTGCATCGCAAGCGCGACACCGGCGAGATCAGCGAGGAGCTGTGCGGGGCGGCCCAGCGCGGCTACCTGGCCCTGTTCATCGATTTCTTCTTCGAGACGCCGCTGCGGCGCGACCTGGACGGCGGGCTCAAGATCGCGCAGGACACGATCTGCGCGGCGCTGGGTGTGAACGACAACCGCGTGGTGGATATTCACCTGGTCAAGCGGATCGACCCGCTCAGGCCGCGGATCGAGGTCGAGATCGAGGTGCTGGACGACTGGAGCTTTGAGCGGGAGCGCGAGGTGTTTCTGACCTAAACCTGTCCGTATCTCGCTATGCGGCCTGCGCGTCTTCGATCTCGAGCGCCCGCGCCGCGCGCCAGTTCTGCATCCGCAGCCGCTTGCCCAGCGAGATCGCCAGGTTCTTCATCATCTGCATGCCCATCGTCGGATCATCCTCGGCGAGCGTGTTCAGCCCCTCATCCGTCAGCGCCAGCAGCGTGACACCGCGCGGCCCGGCCCGCAGGTCGGCGCTTCGCGCCGTGCCTTCGAGCAGCGCCAGCTCGCCCGCGACCTGCCCGGCCTGCATGAACGCCAGCCGGGTCGAGATCGTCTCGGTGGTCAGCCAGACCTCCAGCGTGCCCTCTTTGACGATGTACATCTCGTTGCCGCTGGAGTTCATGGTCACGACTTTCTCGCCGGGGCCGTAGCCGTGCGAGTGCAGCAGGGAGGCCAGCCGCAGGCGCCGCGCCTCGGTCAGCATGCCGCCGATCTCCGAGTTGTTCAGGAATTCGGCGATCTCCTGGATGTGCGCCAGGTCCTGGCCGCTCTCCTCGTGGGGGCGGCTGAACTCGGGCGGCAGGCCCAGGAAGTGCGCGATATGCCGCAGCGTGGCGTCGGTCTGCTCGAACTGCGGCCAGTGCCCGGCGTTGGGGATGATCCGCAGGTCGGCCTTGCTCCACTCGGCCGCCACCAGCCCGGCGTCGCGCAGCGGCACCACGTTGTCCTCGGCGCCCCAGACGACCAGCGCCGGCGGCTCGATCCGGCCGAGCTGGCCGCGCAGGTCGGCCTGGCGCATCGCGGTGAAGCAGGCGGCGCGCACCTGGCCCTGGCCGCGCCGGCGCGCGTCGGCGCGGATCTTCGCGTAGTCCTCGGCGGAGATAGCCGCGCGCTCGGCGAAGTTGGACGGCTTCAGAATCCAGTCGGTGTAGTCGATCGGGGTCTTGGCGCCCAGGTGGAGCAGCCACTCCGCCAGCCTGAAACGCTCCGCCGCCACGTGGGGCTTCATCAGGAGGTTGACGCGGGTGGAGAGCCGGCCGCTGAGTGCGGGGTTGAGCAGCACCAGCTTGTCGACCAGCACCGGGTAGCGCAGCGCCAGCGCGGCGGCGATCTGGCCGCCCATCGAGTGCCCGAGTACCAGCACCGCGCGGTCGCTGAACTGCATGATGATCTGGGCGACCAGGTCGGCGTAGCCGGCGATCGTCGGCCGCTCGGCCGGCGCGGGCGACTTGCCGAAGCCCGGCAGATCGATCGCAATGCAGCGGTAGCGCTTGCTCAGCGACGGCAGGATCGGCTTCCAGGTGAACCACGAGCTGGACCAGCCGTGGATCAGGATCGCGATCGGCCCGTGCTCCGGCCCGACCTCCTGTACGTGGATGTCTTGCCCGTTGATGCTGTAGAAGTTTTCCATCGCTGCTCTCCGCGCCGAATCGGTGCCCGGCGGCTGTTCGCTGCCGCGTTGATGTAACGTGCTAACATGAACGGAGGCATGGCGATGTGTTTGCGTAGTGGCCTCTACGAGTATAACCCTCCGAGGTAGTGTCGTAGTTACGCTCCCCCTGTAGACCGCTGCCCGTACCCCCTCCCCGTAACGATTGACACCGTCAGGGGAGGGGTCAGGTTCTTGGCATCCTGGTGCGGTTGCAATGCGACCGTACCAGGATGCCAGAAGGATAATCCCCTCTCCCGTGGCAGCGGGAGAAGGGGGCAGGGGGAGATGGCGGGCAGCCGCAGGCTGCTCAGCCTTTGTTGTAGGTCTCGCGCGGCGGGCGCTCGGCCCGCGTGGCAATTGCACGGCGGTAGAGCTCGACGTACCGCTTGGCCGAGGCGGCCCAGGAGTGGTCGGCCGACATGGCGCGCAGCATGAGCTGCTGCCAGGTGTTGCGGTAGCGGTAGTTCTCCAGCGCGCGAACGATCGCGGCGTAGAGCGCCATCGAGTCGTAGGCCCGGAACGCGAAGCCGTTGCCCTCGCCGGTGGTCGGGTCGAAGTTGCGCACGGTGTCGGCCAGGCCGCCGGTCTCACGCACGATCGGGATCGAGCCGTAGCGCAGCGCGATCATCTGGCCCAGGCCGCATGGCTCGAAGCGCGACGGCATCAGAAACATGTCCGAGCCGGCGTAGATCTTCTGGGCCAGCGTGGCGTTGAAGGTCAGGAATGCCGCCGCCTGCTGCGGGTAGCGGGCGCGAATGCTGTTCAGCCGGTCGTGGTAGCGCTGGTCGCCGGTGCCCAGCACGACGATCTGCACGTCGTTGTTGCGCAGCAGCGGGTCGACGATCTGGTCGAGCAGGTCGAAGCCCTTCTGGTCGGCCAGCCGCGAGATCGCGCCGATCAGCGGGGTGGTGCGGCTCTGCGCCAGGCCGGCCTCGCGCTGCAGGTCGAGCTTGCACTCGATCTTGCCGGCAAGGTCGCCGGTGCTGTAGTGTGCGACGATGTGCCGGTCGGTCTCCGGATCGTTGATCTCGGTGTCGATGCCGTTCAGAACGCCGTAGAGCCGGTCGCGCCGGTCGCGCAGCAGCGGGTCGAGCCCCTCGCCGAACTCTGGCGAGAGGATCTCGTTGGCGTAGGTCTCGCTGACGGTGTTGATGATGTCGGCGTAGTAGATCCCGCGGCCCATGAAGTCGACCACATCGTTGAGGTGTGGCATGTCGGGGTGGGCGATGAAGCCGTACTCGTCCACGCCGGCGATCTCGAGCACGCGGTAGCCGAAGATGCCCTGGTACGCCAGGTTGTGGATCGTGTAGACGCAGGCCACGTTGGCGAAGAACGGGTCGTCTTTGTAGATCGTCTTGAGCCAGTTCGGCACGATCGCGGTGTGCCAGTCGTGGCAGTGGATGACGTCGGGCTGCCAGCCGAGCCGCTTCATTCCCTCCAGCGTCGCCCGGCAGAAGAAGATGAAGCGATCGGCGTCATCCTCGTACATGTAGATGCCGTCGCGATCGTAGTAGTGCGGGTTGTCGATCATGTAGATCGGGATATCGCCGCTGGAGAATGCTACTGTGGTGTGCAGCAGCGTCGCATCCTCACTGTGGTCGTCCATCGGCGCTGGGTACGGCGTGAGCACCTCGTCGAGATTGAAGCGATCGCGATCGATCCGCCCGTAGCGCGGCATGGCCACGCGCACGTCGTGGCCCTGCGCCTTCAGCGCCTTGGGCAGCGCCCCGGCCACGTCGGCGAGGCCGCCGGTCTTGGCGAATGGCACCATCTCGGCGGCCATCAGCAGAATTTTCAGCGGTGAGTCGGTCATAGTGGCTCCTCAGTTAGAACGTCGAGACGTTGGAGCGTTCGAACGTTGAAACGTTCAAACAGGAGGCAGGAGGGCGGCCAGCGCGCGCCGAGCAACCTCAGCCGGCAGCCCGTGCCCGTCGACGAGCCGCAGCAGCTCGGCGGCGTGATAATAATCGAGCAGCGGCTGTGTCTGCTCGTGGTAGATGCTCAGGCGCTGGCGCACGACCTCGGGCCGGTCATCGTCGCGCTCGACCAGGTGCCCGCCGCGCTCCTGGCAGCGCATGATGCTGGCAAGGTCGTCGATGTGGACGGGAAACGGCTCGCCGGCGCCCTCGCAGATCCGCCGGCCGCTGAGCCGCCGGATCACCTCCTCGTCGCCGACCTGCAGGGCGATCACGGCGTGCAGCTCGCGCCGGTAGTCGGCCAGCATCCCCGCCAGGCCGCGCGCCTGGCGTAAGGTGCGCGGGTAGCCGTCGAGCAGGAAGCCCTGGTGTGGGTCGAGCGCCTCCAGGCTGGCGCGCAGTAGGCGGTCCATCAGCGAGTCGGGCGCCAGGTTGCCCTTGTCGAGGTACGACTCGACCGCGCGGCCCAGCGCGCTGTGGGCTTTGATCTCGGCGCGCAGGCGCTGGCCGGTCGAGACCACGACCAGGCGGTGCTCGCGCACCAGCGCCTCGGCGATCGTGCTCTTGCCCGAGCCCGGCGGGCCGAGCAGGACGATGTTCAATGGCTGGTTAGCTGGATTGGTCATACACGGTCCATCTTCTTCAGAGGCGTGGCTCGGCGCTCCTTTACAGCGGGGGTAAGGATTGCTTGGCGGGACTCAGTCCCGCCAAGTCTCCCGACTGTCGTGTTGACTACGAGCGGATTGAACCATGCCACAGTGATAGATGGCGGTATTATACCGCGGTGCGATGCCTGGCGCGCACGCCAGGCGGAATCCACGTGTCGCGGGCTGCCTCTCGCCCTCGTGGGGGTGCGCCGCGCCCGAAAAACGGCATTTTCTTGCCCCCACTGGCCTTGTATGCTATACTACGCGGCGGCGCGTTTCTGTGCGCCCACTACACACATCCCCTGATCGCGCCTGGCCCTGCCGGCGCTATGCCGGTCCACGGCGCGAGATGAAGGGGGTGGCGGGACGGTGTCAATCCTTAAGGAGGAAGAACAATCCTATGACCCAGGGCACCCAACGGCTTGTCTCGATGAAATCGCTGCTGGAGTCCGGCTCGCACTTTGGCCACCAGACCAAGCGCTGGAATCCCAAGATGAAGCCGTACATCTTCACAGCGCGCAACGGAATCCACATCCTCGACCTGCAGAAGACGATCGTCGGGCTGACGGCGGCGTACAACTTCGTGGTCGAGACGGTCGCGAGCGGGAGCAAGATCCTGTTCGTCGGCACCAAGAAGCAGGCTCAGGAGGCGATCACCGAAGAGGCTGCGCGCGGCGGCCAGTACTCGGTGACGCAGCGCTGGCTGGGCGGCACGCTGACGAACTTCGTGACGATCCGCAAGCGGCTGCGCTACCTCTCCGAGCTGGAGGATCAGCGCGAGCGCGGCGACTTCGCCAGGCTGACCAAGGCCGAGGGCCTGAAGCTCGGCGAGGAGATCGAGAAGCTCAACCGCGTCTTCGCCGGCGTCAAGAAGATGGACCGCGTGCCGGGCGCGCTGTTCATCGTCGACCCGCACAAGGAGGAGCTGGCTGTCAAAGAGGCCCGCAAGGTCGGCATCCCGATCGTCGCGATGGTCGATACGAACTGTGACCCGGACGTGATCGACTACGTGATCCCCTGCAACGACGACGCGATCCGCAGCATCCGGCTGATCACGGCCAAGATCGCCGACGCCGCGATCGAGGGCCAGAATCGCCGCGAGAGCTCGCAGGCCGATCAGATGCGCGGCGGGCGCTACAGCCAGCCGACGCCCGAGCAGATCGGCGAGGCCGAGGAGGAGCCGGTCGCGTAGCTCTGTCGCGGCGGCCCCGCCAATTCGGTATGGTGAGGAAGATCGAAGGCGGCGGCACGAGAGCGCGGCCTTCGTTCTTCCCCTTTTTATGTTTGATGCACACGGGTGCTTGAGCCCCACCCTCGTGGTGGTTTACAATAGGCCAGCCCCGCGAAAATGCGAAGGAGACGGATTGTGGCTGAGATTACCACGCAGATGGTCAAGGAGCTTCGCGAGCGCACCGGCGCGGGCATCAAGGAGTGCAAGGATATCCTGATGCAGACCGCCGGCGATATGGGCAAGGCGATCGATATGCTCCGCGAGAAGGGGCTGAAGGTCAGCGATAAGGTGCAGGGGCGCGAGGCCAAGGAGGGCCGGATCGAGGTGTACATCCACCCCGGCTCGCGCATGGCCGCGATGGTCGAGATCGACTGCGAGACCGACTTTGTCGCCCGCACCGAGGATTTCATCGCTCTGGCAAAGGATATCGCGCTGCAGGTCGCCGCGATGAACCCGCGCTACCTTAACGTCGAGGATGTGCCGGCCGAGGATATCGCGTCCAGCGGCGAGACCGCCGAGAAATACTACGAGCAGACCGTGCTGACCGCACAGTACTTCGTCAAGGGCGGCTCGCAGACGATCCAGGACAAGATCAAAGAGACGGTCGCCAAAGTCCGCGAGAATATCGTTGTCCGGCGCTTCGTGCGCTATGAGATTGGAGGATAGCACGACACGGATTTGGACGCGGATACACGGAGAACATATCGGTGTATCCGCGCCCAAATCCGTGCCCTGCGACTGTTATGCCTGAGCCAAAGTATCAGCGCATATTGCTCAAGCTCAGCGGCGAAGCGCTCGTCGGCACCGGCGGCGATAGCATCTCGCCGCACGTGCTCGATTATTACTCCCAGGAGATCGAGAGCGTCCTGCGCTACGGCGTCCAGGTCGCGGTGGTGCTCGGCGGGGGGAATATCTGGCGCGGCAATCGCGCGGGCGCGCGCGGTATGGATACTGCGCAGTCGCACTACATGGGCATGATGGCGACGATTATCAACGCGCTGGCGCTCCAAGACGCTCTGGAGGGGCGGGGCGTCGTGACGCGCGCCATGACGGCGATCAAGATGGACGAGGTGGCCGAGCCCTACATCCACCGCCGCGCCATCCGCCACCTCGAAAAGGGTCGCGTCGTTATTTTGGCCGGCGGCACCGGCAACCCGTATTTCACCACCGACTCGGCCGCGGCGCTGCGCAGCGCGGAGATTCACGCCGAGGTTATCCTGATGGCGAAAAATGGCGTCGACGGTGTCTACAGCGCCGACCCGAAGCACGACCCTCAGGCGACGCGCTTCGATCAGCTCACCTACATGGATGCGCTGCGGCGCGGGCTCACCGTGATGGATAGCACTGCGCTGACGTTCTGTATGGACAACCACATCCCGATCATTGTCTTCGACCCAATGAAGTCGGGCAATATCGAGCGGATTGTCATGGGCGAGCACGTCGGGACGCTGGTAGCCGACACAGTCGCTGTCTGAAGGAGCAGAGCATGATCAACGATGTGTTGCGTGAGACCGAAGGGAAGATGAAGAAGTCGGTCGAAGCCTTGCGCCAGCACCTGGCCACCATCCGCACCGGCCGCGCGTCGCCGGCGCTGGTCGAGCATATCTCTGTCGAGGCATGGGGCGCCACGATGCCGATAAATCAGCTCGCCACGATCACGACGCCCGACGCCAGGATGATCGTCATTCAGCCCTTTGATAAATCGACGACCAAGGCGATCGAGAAGGCGATTCAGAACTCGGATCTGGGCATCAACCCGGCCAACGACGGCATCGTGATCCGCCTGGCGCTGCCCCCGCTCACCGAAGATCGCCGCCGCCAGCTCACCAAGCAGGTCAAGGCCCACGTGGAAGAGGCCAAGGTTGCGATACGCAACCTGCGCCGCGACGCGCTTGAGGATGTGCGCCAGCTTGAGCACGAGAAGCTGATCTCCGAGAACGATCAGCGCCGCGCCCAGGATAAGCTGCAGGAGCTGACGAATAAGTATATCGGCGAGCTTGATCACGTCGGCGCAGCCAAAGAAGCCGAGGTCATGGAAGTCTAGCGATTTTGGATGTGCGATTGTGGATTTTGGATGAGGTCTTGCTGTAATCTAAAATCCAAAGTCCAAAATCGTAGACAGGGGTTGGAGATGACGTCGGAGAAGCGACAGCGATCGCCGAAGCCGTACCATATCGCAATCATTATGGACGGTAATGGTCGCTGGGCCAAGCAGCGCGGCCTCCCGCGCCTGGCAGGTCATCGCGCTGGCGTGGAGAATATTCGCCGAGTCCTCAGTGAGTGTATCGATCAGGGCATTCGCTACTTGACGATCTACGCCTTCTCGACTGAGAACTGGTCGCGCCCATCAGCGGAGGTCGAGGGGCTGATGCGGATCTTCGGCGAGTTTCTCGACCGCGAGACGCGCCAGCTGCACGAGCAGGGCGTGCAGATCCGTCACCTGGGCAGCATGACCGGTGTCTCACGGCTGCTTCAGCGCAAGACCCAGGCCGCGCTCGATCTGACTCGCAACAACCAGCGGATCACGCTCTGCGTCGCGTTCAACTACGGCGGGCGCGCCGATATCGTGGAGGCGGTGCGCGCGCTGGTCGCCGCGGGTGTGGCTCCCGAGGCAATCAGCGAGCAGGCAATCTCCGAACATCTCTCGACCCGCGGCCTGCCAGACCCGGACCTGATCATTCGTACGAGCGGCGAATGGCGGCTCTCGAATTTCCTGATCTGGCAGGCGGCCTACAGCGAATACTGGGTGACGCCGGCCTACTGGCCTGATTTTGGCCCAGAGCTGCTGCGACAGGCGATACAGGACTATGGACAGCGCGAACGCCGCTTCGGCGGCCTCATCGAAGAATAAGGGCTCGCTGGCGCAGCGCCTGCTCAGCGCCGCCGTCTTGCTGCCGCTGGTGGTGGCGCTTGCGTGGTGGAGCCCTTGGTCGGTGGCCGCAGCCGCGATCGTCGCGACGGTGATCGGCCTGATCGAGCTGTACGGCGCATTTCGCCAGGGCGGCTATCAGCCGCGGCTCGCTTTGGGGATCGGTATCGGCCTGACGATGATCCTGGCGCTGTCGTTCCAGGCGATCCTCGCGCTGGATCTGATTTTGCCCGCGATCACACTGGCGATCGTTGTCAGCCTGATCGTCGAGGTGCTCGATTACCATGAGCGGGGCGCGCTGACATCCTGGGGCCTGACGCTCGCCGGTGCGGTGTACCTCGGCTGGCTGTTCGGCCATTTCGTGCTGCTGCGCTCGCTGCACACGCCTCTGCGCGCGAGCATCTTCACTTCGCTGGGCATCGCGCCCGGCACCGCCTGGATCTTCCTGATCATGGCGATTACCTGGATCCAGGATACTGCGGCCTACTTCGTCGGGCGAAACATGGGCCGCCACAAGATGGCGCCGACCTTGAGCCCGAAAAAGACCTGGGAGGGCGCAGCCGGCGGCCTGATCGGTTCGCTCGTGGCCGGGGCTATCTGTGTGCCGCTGCTGGGTCTGCCCATCTCGCTGCTCCAGGGCGTGCTGCTCGGCCTGGTCGGCGCCGTGGTTGGCCCGCTGGGCGACCTGGCCGAGTCGCTGATCAAGCGGCAGGTTGGCCTGAAAGACGCCGGCAACCTCATCCCCGGCCACGGCGGCATCCTCGACCGCGCCGACAGCCTCCTCTTCACGGGCTCGGTGCTCTACTATCTGATCCTGCTCTTGGCGCGCTAGCACAGCTCGGCGAAAGCAGCGGCCTGGTTTTACGGAAGACGGGTAAGTGCGTCTTCCGTCGTCGGCCCTCCATCACGCGAACGCGATAGCGATGTCCACCGATCTGTACTCGTTCCTCCCTCAAGCACCCTCGCTGCGAACGTCCGCCGCTGTGAACGATCGCTCTGCCGCTCTGCCCGCATCCCTGCTCCGGCTCCAGCCGGGTCGATGTTCCGCATCGCCGTGCCTCAAAAGGAACTATTGTCCCCGCTCTCACCAGCGCAAAGCCGCCGCCGAAGTGTTGACAGCGGCTATCCAAATCGGGTACACTTAGCCCCGAAAGGTCCGTGTGGGGAGTGTGAAAGGCGGGGTCGGCCCGCCATTTCTCTTTATCTTGCGACGCACACGATCGGCTGCTGTCTCAGGTGGAGCCGTCGCCTGGGTCGAAGGAGACTCGTTTTGGAAAGTTTACCCGTTCCCAATGGCATAATAACGCTGGTTGCATTCCTGCTCATGCTTGGCCTACTGGTGCTGGTGCACGAGCTTGGGCACTTTTTGACGGCAATCTGGATGGGGATCAAGGTTGAAGAGTTTGGGCTTGGCTACCCGCCGCGCGCGCTCACGCTGTTCGAGCGCAACGGTGTAAAATATACGCTCAACTGGCTGCCGATCGGCGGGTTTGTGCGGTTCGGCGGCGAGGGCGAGACAGTCTATGGCGTCGGCAGCCTGTCGAAGGCGTCACCCTGGAAGAAGATTCTGGTGCTGTTCGCCGGCCCGCTGATGAATCTGATCCTGGCATGGCTGATCTTCGCCGCGCTCTTTGCCGCCCAAGGAGCACCTGCCGATGGCGCGGCGATCGGGATAGTCCAGCCGAACACGCCAGCTGCTGCGGCAGGGTTCCAGACCGGCGATATCATTCTCTCGCTTGACAGCCAGCCGATCGGGCGCAACCTGCGGGAGATCAGTCAGATCGCGCGCCGCAGCCCCGGTGAATCGATCCCTGTGCTGGTCCAGCGCGGCGACCAGCAGGTCCGGCTGACGGTCACGCCTGGCCCCTGGACCGACGAGAAGACCGGCAAGCGCTATGAGATCGGCTACGGCTTCAGCTACGGCTCCAACCCCAAGATTGTGCCGGTCGATCTGCCGACGGCGCTGGTGCTCGGCTTCAACTATACCTGGCAGGTGCTGGGCGATTTCATCTCCGGCATTGGCCAGCTGATCGGCGGCCTGTTTGGCGTGGCGCCGCTGCCACCCGGCGGCCTCACCGGCATCGTCGGGATCGCTCGCGGCACCGGCGAGGTCATTCAGCAGGGCGGCTGGAGCGGCTTCTGGCGCTGGACGGCGCTGATCAGCCTGAACCTGTTCTTGATCAACCTGATACCGATCCCGGCCCTCGACGGCAGCCATATCATGTTCTCGCTGATCGAGCTGGCGCGCCGCGGCAAGAAGATCCCGCCCGAGAAAGAGGCTATGGTGCACCTCGTCGGCTTTATGATGCTGATGGGGCTGATGGTGATTATTACGATCTCCGATGTGGCGAACTGGATCGGCGGCGCGCCGGTGCTGGGCGGGCAGTAAGGGACGTTCGAGTGACGAGGGAGCGGCTGCCGATCCTTCGCGCGAGCGAGGTCGGCGAGTATGTCTACTGCGCGCGCGCATGGTGGCTGCGGCGTGTCGGCGGCCTGGAGCCGGCCGGGCGCGAGCGTCGCGAGCATGGCACGGCGCTGCACCGCCGGCACGGGCGCGCAGTTGTCGGCAGCCGCGCCTTGCTGATCGGCGCGGCGCTGCTGGCAGTCGCCGCGCTGGCGCTGATCCTGGCGGCGCGCTGATGGGCGTGACGCTCGGGCTGCCACTGCTCCTGCTGGCGCTGCTGCTGCTGCTCTGGGCGCTGCGCCTGCGCCGGACGACTGGCCTGCCCTGGGCGCCTGTGATCTATCAGGATACGGGGGGCCGGGCTCCCGAGAAGCCGCTGATCGCCCGGCGGCTCGGCCTGGTCGGCAAGCCGGATTACCTGCTGGAGCTGCGCGGCAGGACGATCCCGGTCGAGGTCAAGCCGGGGCGCCACGCGCAGCGGCCGTATGAGTCCGATCTGATGCAGTTGGCCGCGTACTGCGTGCTCGTCGAAGAGACGAGCGGGGTGGCGCCGCCGTACGGCCTGCTGCGCTACGCCGAGCAGACCTTCCGGCTCGACTATAACGAGCAGACCCGCAGTGAGCTGCTCGCCCTTCTGGACGAGATGCGCGATGAGCTGGCGCAGCCGGACTGCGATCGTAGCCACGACGACCCGCGCCGCTGCGGCAACTGCGGCTTCTTCGAACAGTGTGAGCAGGCGCTCTGAGTAGTGTGAGCAGGTAGTATGACCCAGCAGCAGAAGCCGGACCTGCCTGATGATACGACGATTACCCGCGCCGCGGTGGCAGGCCGGATCGAGGCCCGGCTGGCTGGGCAGATCGACGACGCGGCGCTGGCCGCGTGGGCGTTCGATCGTTTCTACGCCGAGGAGCTGGGCGAAGAGGACTTCGAGGAGGGCGCCGCGCCGGTCATCGCCGACGTGCTCGACACCCTGATGTTCGGCGATGACCCGAGTTTTCGGCTGGATGAGGAGGAACTGCGCGCCCTGGTCGCGCAGCTTGGCATACTATGAAAATTAGCCAACACCCGCGTATGCGCGACATCGTGATCGGCGACGAGGTCTACTCCTACAAGCTGCAGCTCTTCGCTCGCGTTGAGGAGGTCTTTCCCGCCGCAGTGTGCGTGAAGGTTGGTATTCTGTCCGTACATCGTCACCTGGATCTGCAGATCTCCCCGCAGCTCTGGCGCGCCGACGATATCGAGAACCTGAGCGTCTGTCGCCACTGCGGCTGCCGCGACCGGCTGATCTCCGAGACCCAGACAGGTATCCCGCGGCGCGTCTGCGAGCGCTGCTGCATTGTGCCTCCGGACGATCGCCGTGTGCGCGAAGTCGGATCGTGGTGGTAAGCGGCGGCACTCCGACGCGGCTGGCGCCTACCTTCCTTATGGCTGCTATCTCTCTACCTTCCCCTCAGCTGCAGAGCAGCTCGCTTGATTGCTGCTTCTTCCTTTCCCCTTTCCGCCCCAGACCGCGCTCCTACCACGGGCGGGGACAAGATGTTTGGCCTCCGGCCGGAGGCCAAAAGAAAACCCCCTCTCCCAAAGGGAGAGAGGGGAGGGTGTGAGGGTCTTTAGGCGCTACTCCTGGTTGACGCCGGGCCGCTCGAAGATCTTGCCGTCGAGGTAGACCTGGCCCTCGACCAGGAATTGCACGCCGCTGATGGTCTTGAGAGTGGTCAGCGACTCAACGATGGTCCGGATGGCCGCATCCGGCGCACCGGCGAACGGCTCGGTGAAGTCGACCTGCAGCACGCCGTTCGATAGCCGGATGCCGCGCAGCTCGGTGCCGTCGGGGATGACGCGGCGGACTACGCCGGCGTAGGTCCCTGGCCCCTCTAGCAGCGCGCGCACTGTCCCCTCGGCGGTCTGCTTGGTCTTCGGCACCATCCTGATCAGCCGGACGTCGTGCACGCCGTCGGCGGACGGGAAGTAGATCGGCAGGAACTCGGTCGAGCTGTAGTCGACCGCCAGGTTCTGCGGGTTGAGCGGGTTGAGGACCGGCCGCGCTCGCACGCCGCCGAGGTTGGCGCCGTTGACCTGGATCTGGACGCGGCTGATCGTCGGCAGCTCGGTCAGCGTGAAGACGATCGAGTCGATGCCGCGCTCGCCGCTGTCAGACGGGTCGCGATCGAAGTTGACCGTAGCGGTGCCGCTGTCGATCGTGATGCCGAGCAAGTTTGCCTCGGCCGAGACCAGGCGCAGCAGGCCGTTGCGCGGCCCGGCGATCAGCTCGCCGATCGCGGCAGCCGCCACGCGTTTGTCCGCCACCCTGGTGTTGCGCCGGACCGGCACCATCACCGTCCCGGTGGAATCGTCGAAGTAGAGCGTGACCGGCTGGATGCTGGCCGTGGCCGGCGGCTCGGTCGGGGGCGGCGCCTGTGTCGGGGGGCTGGTGGGCCGTGGCGCGCGGGTTGGGCTGGGCGCGCGCGGCGCCGGCGGGCGGTTTGTGGCCGGCGGGCTGGTAGGCCGGGCTGGCGCGGCCGTCGGGGCGCTGGTCGCCGAAGGCGCGGCCGTCGGCGGCTGGGTTGGCCGGCTTGTCGGCGGGATGATCATAGGGGCCTCGGTTGGCTCGACCGTCGGCGAGGGCGCTGGCGTGTTGGTCGGCAGATCGGTCGGGGTCGCGGGGATGTCGGTCGGCGCCGCAGAGGGTGTGGCCGCGGCTCCCGCCGGCTGCACGGCCGTGGGCGCGCTGGTAACCTCGCCGCCAATCGCCGGCCCATCGGTGCGATTCAGGAGCGTCTGGATCCCTACCAGCATGTAGATCGCCACGATGATCGCCAGCATCGCGATCATGATCGCGTAGATCGCGCGGTCGCGCGGCGACAGCGTGTGGTACCAGCCGCGCACACCGGTCGCCGGAGCGGCAATCGCGCCGCCGACGATCGCCGGGGTGGCGTCGCTCGTTGTGGGGACGGTTAAACCCATGTATAATGGGCAGTGTACATGTCCCTGCGATAAGCAGTAGTGCGACTGGTCGACTGGTATCTCAAGCGGCTCGCCGCTGACATAGCAGCGATGCTCCGGCGTCGGCGAGGCGAAGCGGATCGCGCGATTCTGCTTTAGGCCCAGGTAGGGACAGTGACCGGTTGGTTCGACCATAGGAGTGCCCGGCCTCCATGATGTGTGGTACGATGTTCCCACATAATTATACGGTTCGCGTCAGGGCATCGCAAAGCATGACGATTACTGAAAGTTAACAGCTATGCGTGTGTTGGTCGTCTCGGATATCCACTCCAATTATACGGCGTTGGAGACGGTTCTCGCGGTGGCCGGCTCGTTCGACGAGCTGTGGAACCTCGGCGACACGATCGGCTATGGGCCGCGCCCGAACGAGTGTGTCATGGCCGTGCGCAACCTGGCCAAGGTGATGATCGGCGGCAACCACGACCTGGCCTGCCTCGGCAAGGTCGACCTGAGCGATTTCAACCCCGACGCGCGCGCCGCGAATATCTGGAACGGCCAGCAGCTGGAGGATTCCAACCGCGCCGTGCTCGATGCTCTGCCGCCCAGCCTCGAGGTCGACGAGCGCTTCCTGGTGGCCCACGGCAGCCCGCGCGAGCCGGTATGGGAGTATCTGCTCTCGCGCCCGCAGGCCGAGGATAACTTCTTGCTGTTCGAGCAGCAGGTTTGCTTCATCGGCCACTCGCACGTCCCGCTGATCTTCCGCAGGCATCCCGACGGCCAGGTCGATGAGCCGGAGCTGGCGGACGCCGACCTGCTGATCGAGCTCGAGCCTGGCTATCGCTACTTCCTCAACCCCGGCAGCGTCGGCCAGCCGCGCAACCAGGACCCGCGCGCCGCCTACGCTATCCTCGACACCGATGCGGGCACGGTGCTGTTCAGGCGGGTCGAATATGATATCGCCCAAACGCAGCATCAGATGCGCGAGGCCCGGCTGCCCCCCGCGCTGATCCGCCGGCTTGAGTATGGGATGTGATGGGGGTTTGGCGGGGTCTTTGTCCCTCCAAACTTTCCCAGTGGGGTGTGGGTGCGGATTTGCCGCACCCACACCCCACTCATCGGAATCATTATGGCGAGCCACTCAGCTATAGAACGATCTTTTTCACGAGAATTCCGGCTGGCCAAATGACGAGATGCTGAGATGAGCCTGACCGCTCGGCCCGAGGTTTGCGCTATGACGATCGAAGAGACTTACCGCCAGATCCACCCCGGCTCGGCCGCGCGCTACGAGCGGGCCGTGGGGCTGTTTCCAAGCGGGGTGACGCACGACGGGCGCTTCGCCGATCCCTTCCCGCTGTTCGTGGAGCGCAGCCAGGGCGCTCACAAGTGGGACGTCGACGGGCATCAGCTGATCGACTACTGGACTGGGCACGGAGCGCTGTTGCTCGGCCACGCCCACCCCGACGTCGTCGCGGCGGTTGCGGGGCAGATGGCGCGTGGGACGCACTACGGCGCCGAGCACGATCTGGAGCTGCGCTGGGCCGAGCTGGTCCAGGGCATGTTCCCCAGCATCGAGCGGCTGCGCTTTACGGCTTCGGGCACCGAGGCGACGATGCTGGCGCTGCGGCTGGCGCGCGCCTACACCGGCCGGCCGGTCGTCGTGCGGCTGGCCGGGCACTACCACGGCTGGCACGATCTGCTGGCGCGCGACGCCGCCGGCGAGGGCAGCCCGCCCGGCGTCTACGGCGGCCTGATCGAGGCCACGATCGTGCTGCCGGCCGACCTGACGGTGCTTGAGACGACGCTGGCGGCCCGCCCTGACATCGCGGCGGTGATCCTGGAGCCGACTGGCGCGTCCTATGGGGCGATGCCGCTCCAGAACGAATTCATGCGCGAGCTGCGGCGACTCACGGCGGCCCGCGATGTGCTGCTGATCTGCGACGAGGTCGTGACCGGCTTTCGGGTCGCGCCGGGCGGCGTTCAGCAGCGCGCGAACATCCAGGCCGACCTGACGGCGCTGGCGAAGATCCTGGCCGGCGGCCTGCCGGGCGGCGCGGTGGGCGGGCGCGCGGAGATTATGCGCCACCTGGCCTTTGGCGACGCGGACTGG
The DNA here is from genome assembly GCA_016717335.1 of Candidatus Ribeiella danica. Taxonomy (GTDB): domain Bacteria; phylum Chloroflexota; class Chloroflexia; order Chloroflexales; family Roseiflexaceae; genus Ribeiella; species Ribeiella danica. The sequence continues at coordinate 740,504 of JADKFS010000001.1, read as the reverse complement.
AACCGCGAGCACAAGATCCGCCACAACGGCACGTTCAACGCGAACCCGCTCTCGGCCGCCGCGGGCGTAGCGACGCTTGAGCGGGTGGCGACGGGCGAGCCAGGCGCTCGCGCGATCGAGCTGTGCCAGCGGCTGATCGTCGGCATGAACCGCGTGCTGCGCGAGCGCGAGCTAAGCGGATGGGCGGCCTATGGCGATGCGTCGATCTTTCACCTGCTGGCTGGCAGCAGCGTCGACTTCGCGCCTGGCGAGCCGGCGCCGAATGTCCCGCCGTCCGAGCTGAAGCAGGGCGGCGACGCGCGGCTGCTGCGACTGCTGCGGCTCGGGCTCAACAACCATGGTGTGGACTTGATGCGTGGCCGCAGCGGCTTCTTGTCGGCTGCGCACACCGAGGCCGATGTCGACGCGACGGTGGCGGCGTTCGCGAGTGCGCTGGACGACATCGCGCCGCGCGGATAGAGGAGGCGCTGTGAACGTCACGATCATCGGCGTGCCGTACGATCTCGACCAGCCCTACACGGCGAAAGGAAACGCGCCCGACGCGCTGCTGGACGCCGGGCTGGCGCAGCGACTGGGCGCGCTCGGCTGCACGACCATCCTGGCCGAGATCGTCGATATCCCTGCCTCCGACGAGCCGTGCGAGCTGCGGATCGGCCAGTTGCTGGCGCGGCTCGGCTACGAGGTGGCGCGCTCGCGGGCGGCCGGCTTCTTCCCGCTGGTGCTCGGCGGCGACTGCCTGGTGGCGCTCGGCGCGCTGGCCGGCCTGCTCGACCCGCAGAATACCGGGGTCGCCTGGATTGACGCCCACGGCGATTTCAACACGCCCGAGACGACGATCAGCGGCTACCTGGGCGGCATGCCGCTGGCGTGCGCGGTCGGGCGCGGGCTGGAGGATCTGCGCAAGCACGCCAAGCTGGCCGATCCGGTGCTGGAGCGAAATGTCGCCCTGATCGGCGTGCGCGACTTGGACCCGCCGGAGGAGCTGGCGCTGGCCGCCTCGTCTGTGACGGCGGTGCGGGCGGAGACGCTGGGCGCCGACCCGACCGAGTTGGATCGGGCGCTGCACGCGCTGGGCACGCTGCCGCAGCTCTACCTGCACGTGGACATCGACGCGCTGGACCCGGCCGAGGCGCCGGGCGTCGACTACCCGGCCGCATCGGGGCTGCGCCTGGACCAGCTGCGCGGCATCGTGGAGCAAGCGGCGGGCATGGGCAACCTCGCGGCGCTATCGCTCACGGCCGTGAACCCGGACAAGGATGTCGACGGGCGGACCGTGCGAGCGGCCCTGGATGTGATCGAGGCGGCGCTTGCAAGAGCTGTGGCTACAGCATAGGGAAACGATGAGAGTTATCACTGGTTCTGCGAAGGGTCACCGGCTGAAAGCGCCGAAGGGCATGACCACGCGCCCAATGCTCGACCGGGTCAAGGAGGCGCTCTTCTCGGTGCTGGAGGGCTACGGCCCGATCCGCGGCCGCGTGCTCGACCTGTACGCCGGCACAGGCTCGCTCGGGATCGAGTGCCTGTCGCGCGGCGCGGCGTGGACTGACTTTGTCGAGCAGCGCGCGCATGTCTGCCGGATCATCCGCGAGAACCTCGAGCACACCCGCTTTCTCGAGCGCGCGCGCGTGCACCAGATGACCGCCGGGCGCTACGTGACGACGGCTCATCCCGAAGAAAAATATGCTATAATCCTGATGGACCCGCCCTATGCCGATCCCGCGATCGAGAATACAATCCGTGCCGTGAGTGCCTCGGGGTTGCTCGCCGACGATGGCCTGCTGGTTGTCGGGCACTCCCCGCGCGTCCCGCTTGCCGACAGCTACGACCTCATCCGCCGCCGCAAGTTCCGCCGCCTGGGCGACTCCTGCTTCTCAATCTATGAAGTAGCCGACGACACAACGTTGAACCAAGAGCGCGCCAGCGCCGAGCCGTGAGCTGCTGCTTGCCTGCCGCTCTACTAAGGAGCAAGTCGTGACGATCGCCGTCTATCCTGGCAGCTTCGACCCTGTCACCAATGGGCATCTCGAGATCGCGGCGCGGGCATCGCGCCTGTTCGACACCGTGATTATGTCGGTGTTCGACCGGCCGGTGAAGAACTTGCTATTCAGCACTGGCGAGCGGATCGCGCTGCTCAAAGAGGCGACGCGCGACCTGCCGCGTGTGAAGGTCGATACCTACTCGGAGCTGACCGTCGACTACGTGGTCAAGGTTGGCGCGTCGGTAATCGTGCGCGGGCTGCGCGACCCGCGCGACTTCGATCACGAGTTCCAGATGGCGCAGATCAACTATAAGATGGCGCCGCAGATCGACGTGGTGCTGTTTATGGCCGGGCACCAGTATACGTTCTTTAGCTCCAGCACGGTGCGCGAGATCGCCTCGCTGGGCGGGGATGTCTCGTGGCTCGTGCCGCCCCACGTCGTCACGGCGCTGAAACGCGCCTATGGGCAAGCCGCGGAGTAAAGGATTTCTTGGAGGGACAGTCCCCTCCTGGCCTCCCAAATAGCTGACTACTGATAGGGGGTGATCAGCAATCGAGCTGGATCAGTTGATCGATGAGCTGGAAGATGCGCTCGCAGAGGGGCGACGAGTCTTTTTTAGCGGCCGGCTGCTGGTGGACGAAGAGCGCATCCTCGATATTATCGACCGGATGCGCGTGGCTGTGCCGGAGGAACTCAAGCAGGCCCGCCGCGTGATCTCCGAGCAAGACCGCCTGATCGGCGAGGCCCAGTCGCACGTCAGCCAGGTGCTCGAGGAGCAGGGCCTGATGGCGGCGGTTGAGGCCGAGCGGATGCGCCTGCTCGACCAGGCCGAGCGCGACGCCGCGGTGGTGCGCGCCGGCGCGGACGACTACGCGCGCCAGGTGCTGGAGGAGCTGGAGCAGCGGCTGACCAGGCTGGTCGCAAGCGTCCAGAATGGGCTGCGCGAGCTGCAACCCACAAACACTACCGGCGCGCGGTGAGCGGGCGGGTGGCCGCGCTCAGTGCTGAAGCGGCGTTTGTGGCTTGACAGCGCGGCGCGGCTCGCCTATAATGCAGCTTCTGTGAGCGCGCAGGAGCGTCCACACTATGCACATAGACAAATCGATGACCGACCTGAAGTTCAATGTCGCGCAGTTGCTCCGGGAAGAGATCGGCGGGCGGCGAAACTATACCTTCGCCGAGGACGCCCTCTCGCTGGACAACGAGACGACACTGCGGCAGCTGGACGGCAAGGTGCGCTTCACCCGCACCGTGACCGGCGTGCTGGCCGACGTGGATGCGCGTGGCGTCGTCGAGATGCCATGCATCCGCTGCCTGAACCCCTCGCAGCAGCAGGTTGACCTCCACTTTCGCGACGAGTTTCACTCCAAGATCGAGGTCACCACCGGCGCACCACTTCCGAAGCCCGACGAGGAAGACCCATTCTACATCGACGAGAGCCACCTGCTCGATCTCGGCGAGGCGATCCGCGAGTATGCGCTGCTTGAGCTGCCGATGCAGCCGCTCTGCCGGGCCGGCTGCAAAGGGCTCTGCCCCAACTGCGGCGCCGATCTGAATCTGGGCGACTGCGGCTGTACGCTGGATGAAGGGGATGATCGCTTTTCTGCGCTGCGAAGCCTGCTGACGGACAACTAGGCGCTCGCGGCCTTGTGTGATTGACGTTACATAACTACGGTTTAGGAAAGGATCTGGAATACAACAATGGGTGCCGTACCGAAGACGAAAGTTTCGCGCCACCGTCGTGGCAACCGCCGGCAGCACCAGCGCCTGGATGCGCCGACCCTGGTGCTCTGCCCGCAGTGCAACCAGCTGATGCGCTCGCACCGCGTCTGCAAGACCTGTGGTAGCTATCGTGGGCGCCAGGTGATCGAGATGGGCAACGAGTCGGAGAACGAATAGTATGAGGCGCGGCGCCTCGTCTCGTGAAGGATGGAGCTAGTGGGATACCATCCCCACAGCTCGCATCCTTCATTTGTTTTTGGGTGAGTGTATGGCCAAGTTTGCCGCGATCACCGGCTGGGGCATGGCGGTCCCCGAGCGGGTGATGACCAACGCCGAGCTGGAGCGGATGGTCAACACCTCCGATGAGTGGATATGGACGCGCACCGGCATCCGCGAGCGGCGGGTCGTCGGCCCTGGCGAGAGCACCTCGACCCTGGCGACCGAGGCGGCCCGGCGTGCGCTGGCCAGATCGGGTCTCGCGCCGGCCGATATCGATCTGATCATCCTCGCCACTTGCACCCCCGACCGACCGTTCCCGGCGACTGCCTGCACGGTGCAGGCGAACCTCGGGATCGGGCACGCCGCTGCCTTCGACGTGGCGGCGGCGTGTAGCGGCTTTGTCTACGGCCTCAGCGTCGCCACCAGCATGATCCGCAGCGACGCGGCGCGCAACGTCCTGTTCATCGCCGCGGACATCTTTACCCACTACATCAACTGGAACGATCGCAACACCTGCGTGCTGTTCGGCGACGGCGCGGGCGCAGTGGTGCTCCAGCCGACCGAGGAGCGCTACGGGCAGCTCTCAAGCGTACTTGGCGCCTCGGGCAAGGACGAGGACCTGATGGCCGTCGACGCCGGCGGCACACGCATGCCCGCGACGGCTGAGCTGCTTGAGCAGGGCCGCCAGTACGTCTATATGAACGGCCGGGAGATCTTCAAGCTGGCGGTGCGCGGCATGGGCGACTCCTCGCTCAAGGCGCTCGCCGACGCCGGCCTGACGCGCGACGATATTGCGCTGGTGGTGCCGCACCAGGCCAATCGGCGGATCATCGAGGCCACGGCCAAGCGGCTCGACGTGCCGATGGATCGCGTGTTCGTCAACCTCGACCGCTACGGCAATACCTCGGCCGCGACGATCCCGATCGCGCTGGTCGAGGCGGCCGAGCAGGGGCGGATCAAGGAGGGCGACTTCGTGCTGCTCACGGCCTTTGGCGGCGGGCTGACCTGGGCGTCGTCGGTTATACGGTGGGGGCGGCCCTGAGCGGGAGACGAGGAGGCGAGGAGCAAACTGTCTCCTTGTTTGTGCTGAGGGATTGATCATGGCAACCGCATTCGTCTTTCCCGGCCAGGGCTCGCAGTCGGTCGGCATGGGGCGCGGCCTGTACGAGGCCTCGGCGGCTGCGCGCGCGATCTTCGATCAGGCCGATGCAACGTTGGGCTTCGCGCTGACGCGGCTGTGCTTCGAAGGCCCCGACGAGACCCTGACCGCGACCGAGAACGCGCAGCCGGCACTGCTGACGACCAGCGTTGCGCTGCTCGCGGCGCTGGCCGAGCGAGCCGACACCGACCCGGCGTCGTTTGTGTTCCGCCACGCGTCGTTCGCGGCCGGTCACAGCCTGGGCGAGTACTCGGCCCTGGTCGCGGCCGGCGCGCTCGATTTCGGCACGGCGCTAGTGCTGGTGCGGCGGCGCGGCGAGCTGATGGCCGCGGCGCACGACGGCGGCATGGCCGCGATCATCGGCCTGGATGAAGAGCCGCTCGAAGAGATCTGCCGCGTGGTGTCGGCGGAGGTCGCGCCGGTGGTGATCGCCAACTCGAATGCCCCCGGCCAGCTGGTGATCAGCGGCGCGAGCGCCGCGCTCGAGCGCGCCTGCGCGCTGGCCAAGCAGAGCGGCGCCAAGCGGGCGCTGCCGCTCAAGGTCAGCGCGGCGTTCCACTCGCCGCTCATGCACGCCGCCGCCGAGGGGCTGGCGCCGGCAGTCGCCGCCGCTACGATCGCCTATGCGCACGTGCCGGTGATCTCGAACGTGACGGCCGGGCCGATCGCCAGCGCCGAGGACGTGCGGATCGAGCTGGTGGCCCAGGTGACGGCGCCGGTGCGCTGGGTCGCCTCGGTGCAGCGCATGGTCGCCAGCGGCGTGGACACATTTGTCGAGGTTGGCCCCGGCGCGGTGCTGACCGGGCTGATCAAGCGGATCGCGCCGGGCGCGCGGCTGGTGCATATCGGCGACCTGGCGAGCGTGCAAGCGTTCTTGGGGCATTCAGATGCCAGGAATTAAGGGCTGGACTAGCACAGTGTCGTAGAAATACAGACCGGGTTGCAGTCGGTCGTGGTAGTCGGCTGCTATGGCAAACTGCTGGGGAGGTGTGAAGGGGTCGGAGACCCCTCTACACCTCCCCAGGTTAGGGTGTGGGGGCGGCTTTGCCGCCCCCACACCCTAACCCCAAATAGTACGGTTCGCAAGAACCCTAGGGGCTGCCCACCATGAACTTCACGGGCCAGGTCGCAATTGTCACCGGCGGCTCGCGCGGGATCGGTCGCGCGATCGTGCGGCTGCTAGCCGAGCGCGGCGCGCGCGTCGTGGCCGGCTACCTGTCGCGCGCCGACGACGCCGAGATGACCGTGGCGGCCTGCCAGGGGCTGCCGGGCGCGGCCGTCGCGCAGCAGGTGGATGTGCGCTCGCGCGACTCGGTCGATGCGCTGGTCGGGGGAACGCTCGGGCGCTGGGGCCAGCTCGATATCCTGGTCAACTGCGCCGGGCTGGCGGCCTACGCGCCGATCGGCGAGCTGAGCAGCTCGCAGTGGCGGCAGGCCATCGCGACGAACCTGGACGGCGCATACCACACGTGCCGCTCCGCGCTGCGCCCGATGATGCGGCGGCGCTACGGGCGGATCGTCAACGTCGCGGCGCTGCACGGGAGCGGCGGTAGCCCCGGCCAGGCCGACTACTCGGCGGCGACGGGCGGGCTGCTGGGGCTGACGCGCGCGCTGGCGCGCGAGGTGGCCGCCTGGAGCATTACGGTGAACGCGGTTGCGCCTGGCATGATCGAGACGGAGATGCTCGACGTCATTCCGCAGGAAGGGCGTGCGTGGGGCGAGCGGGTGATCGCGCTGCGGCGCTCGGGGCGCCCGGAGGAGGTCGCGGCTGCGGCGGTCTTTCTGGCGTCGCCGCTGGCGTCCTACATCACCGGGCAGACGCTGGCGGTGGATGGCGGCTGGCGGATGACATAGCGACGCCCCAGGAGAACATCGCTGACCTTCCCGCTACCCAGCCGATCTACTCTCAGTCTCCTCGGCGTCGCCCGGCATTCGGCGAAACTCGCCGTGCCAGCTTTTACGCCTCGGCATCGCTCTCCTACTACTGTGGCTACAAGCGTTACAGCTTCCACAGTGAGAGCTTTGCTGAGAAGAACCCCGTTTTGGCTTGCAGAGCATCCTGCTGCTCATCAGCAGCATGGCGCTTGCTCGTCAGCCTCCCGTGGCCGCCCCCTACGAGGTCTTGCCATTTCAGCTGACTTACGGTCGCCCCCCGTCATCTTGACACCTATGGGGAAACGCCGCTTGCCTACTCCAGGGTCGTCGTCCGGCTGTCTAGGTACAGGTCTGTGTGCGATGTTCTCTTGAGGCTTCGTGGGTATCATAGCACCGCGGCGCTGTGGGAGTCAAGCCGTATTTTATCGAAAATTAACGATTTAATGGTAAAGATACGTTAACTTGATGTTGCTGGACCTCATCAGTTGGGCATGGATTTTTGGCGGATCGGCAGGTCGATCGTAAGCACATTACACCGCTTCGCGGGCAGCTCTCCGTTACCGAGCACTCTTTCATTGTTCCCCACCCTCGGCCCCTCCCAGATGCGGAGGTGAAATCGGCTGGGCGAAACCCTAGCACCAGCCAAGGATGCCCCTTTGCCCTGGAGAGGGGGCAGGGGTGAGGGAAGCCACGAAGGAGTTAGTCGCCGAGCACCCGCTCGGCGACGGCGCGCCCCGAGAGCAGCACCAGCGGGATGCCGCCGCCCGGGTGGGTTCCGCCGCCGACGAAGTAGAGCTGCCGCAGGTCGCGGGCTCGCAGTGGCGGGCGCATGAACGCGGTCCAGGGCTGGTTCGACGCCAGGCCGTAGATCGCCCCGCCGGGCGCGTTGTAGCGCGCCTGCAGGTCGGCCGGGGTGATGATGTGCTCGTGGACGATGTGCCGGCCGAGCTGCTCCAGGCCCATGCGCTCCAGCTTTCGAACGATCGTGTCGCGGTAGCCGGCGGCCTCGCGCTCCCAGCTCACGCGTGTCCCCAGCGCCGGCGCATTGATCAGCACGAACATGTTGGTGTGCCCCGGCGGCGCGTGGGCCGGGTCGCTCAGCGAGGTCGCGCAGACGTACACGGTCGGGTCGGGCGCGGGCACGCCCCGCTCGAAGATCGCCGCGAACTCGCGCTCGTAGTCGCCCGAGAAGAAGATGTTGTGGTGCGCCAGGCCGGGGTAGGTCCGGTCGACGCCCAGCAGCAGAATGAAGCCGCTGCACGAGGGCTCGAGCCGCGCGAGCCGCGCGGCCATGCGCTCGTGGCCGGCCAGCAGCCGCTCGTAGGCGTAGCGCGGGTCGGCGTTGATCACGACCGTGGCGGCGCACAGCTGCTCGCCGCTCTGCAGCCGCACGCCGCTCGCAGCGTCGCCGCTTGTCATAATCTGCTCGACCGGGCTGCTGGTCCGGATCTCGACGCCCAGCCGGCGGGCGACGCGCTCCAGCGCGCGCGCGAGCGCGTACATGCCGCCGCGCACGTACCAGCCGCCCTCGACGAACTCGACGTAGGCGATCAGGTTGAAGGTCGCCGGGGCGCGGTAGGGCGAGGAGCCGTTGTAGGTCGCGTAGCGGTCGAACACCTGGCGCAGGTACGGGCTATGGAAGAACGAGCGCACGGCCTGGTCGACCGTGCGCAGCGAGTCGATCTTCCACGCGTCGCGGGCGAGCGCCGGCGTGACCAGGTCGCGCAGTCCGTCGAACGGCTGGAGCAGGAACGGGCCGGCGACCGCCTGGTAGATCCGCGCGGCGTAGGCCATGAAGCGCAGGAAGCCGGCGACATCGCGCGGGTCGAGCCGGCCGATCTGCTCCATCAGCAGCGGCAGCGTCTGGAAGGCGTCGAAGTATGTGCTGTCGGGCCAGCGGTAGCGGCAAGTTGGCTCGACCGGCACGATCTCGAGCTCGTCCTCCAGGCGCGTGCCGGCAGCCTCGAACAGCCCGCGCAACACCCACGGCATGGTCAGCAGCGACGGGCCGGTGTCGAAGGTGTAGCCGTGCTCTTCGACGATGTTGAGCTTGCCGCCGACGCGCTCGTTTTTCTCGAGCACGACGACGCGCCGGCCGCGGGCGGCCATGTGAATAGCCGCCGCCAGGCCGCCCAGCCCGCCGCCGACGACGACGATCGGTTTGTCCACGCCATTCTCCAGATCTATGACAAAGTGACAAAGTGACAGGGTGACAATGTTGTCGAGACTCGTCTTGTCCCCCCTCCGCTGGTCATCTTGTCACCTGCTCAGCTCGGGGACGCCGTTGGCGTGACGGCCGGCGGCGCCTGCCCGGTCGTCAGCAGCTTGATCGCCCAGGCGAGCTGCGAGTCCGCGCAGGTCGTCTGTCCGGGCGCCGGCCGCCGGTCGACGATGCAGGCGACCGTGCTGGCGGCATCCTCGGCGTAGGGTACGAGATACTGTGGCGTGATCCCGATCTTGTGGATCTCGACCTTGTTTGGCGTAAGCCAGTGGGCGATCGTGATCCGGGCGTTGCCGCCGTCGCTCAGGTTGTGGATATTCTGCACCGAGCCTTTCCCGAAGGTCTTCTCGCCCAGCAGGTAGGTGTTCGGGCGGCGGTCGCGCAGCGCCCCCGCGACGATCTCGCTGGCGCTGGCCGAGTTCCCGTTGACCAGCACGACCAGCGGCGTGTCGAAGGCGCGCGTGCCGGCCGGGCCTACCGCCGTCTTCAGCTCGACCAGACCCTCGCCGTTTTTGTCCTCGTACAGCGCCACGCCGTCGTAGAAGCGGCCAAGCACATCCTGCGCGTTCTGCAGAAATCCGCCCGGGTTGTTGCGCAGGTCGAGGATCATGCCTTTTGGCTGCCGGGGCAGCAGGTCGCGCATGGCCGCGTCGAACTCGGTGGTTGTGTTGGCTTTGAACTCGCCAATCCGGAGATAGGCCAGGCCGCTGTCGAGCATCTGGCTGTCGACGCTGGGCACGACGATGTCGGCGCGCGTGAGCGTGACCTCGAAGGTCTTGGTGTCAGGCGCGCGGCGCAGCTCCAGCCGCACGGTCGTTCCGGCCGGGCCGCGCAGCCGCGCGGCGACCTTGACGGCGGACTGATTCACGTCCAGCCCGGCGATCAGCGGCGCGATTGCGACGCCGTCGACGCCGACGATCTCGTCGTCCTGCCGCAGGCCGGCCTGGACGGCGGGCGAGCTCTTGATCGGCTTGTAGATGTAGGCCTTGCCGTCGGAGATCCGCAGGTAGGTTCCGATCCCGCCGAGCTTGCCCTGCATGTGATCCTGGGTCTGGGCGGCGAGGTCGGGCTCCTGGTAGACGGTGTACTGGTCGCCGAGCGAGTCGAGCATGCCCTTGATCGCACCGCGGATCATCTGCTGCTGGTCGAGCGGCGTGTGGTGGTAGAACTCGCCTTCGACCAGGTTCCAGACCTGCCAAAAGACCGAGAACTGGGTGCGGAGCTGCTGCGGCGTGGATTGATTCGCGCTCAAGCCCGGCCCGAGGTAGGCCGTAATGTCGCCGTCGAAGGGGATGCGCCCCCCGAGCATGATCGCGCTGAGCCAGCCGGCCGTAAAGCCGACGATCAACAGCACGCCGGCCAGGAGGCCGCGCTTGAGGATGGAGAGTGTCGTGCTCATGCGTTGCCCCCGGTTCGTGACAAGGTGACAAAGTGACAAGTGACGGCGACAAGGCGACAAGACGCCAGGGTACGTTTTGGGCAGCCGCCCTGTCGCCCCTCACCAGGTCACCTTGGCTGGTTACTCAAGGTCGCCCATCTCGTAGAGGATCGCCGATGTGGCGACGAGCGGCGCGGTCTCCGCGCGGAGCGTGCGCGGCCCGAGCGTGACGGCTATCATACCATATCGCAGCGCGGTCTGGAACTCGCCGCTGGTGAAGCCGCCCTCGGGGCCGCTGAAGAGCGCGACGGAGAACGGGAGACCGGGAGACAAGGCGACCAGGAGATCGTTATCCGGCTGCCCTTCCGGGCTCCTGATCGCCTTGTCTCCTTGCCTTGCTCGGTGCAGCACATGCCGGAGTGAAGGGACGCCCTCGCCTTCCCACAGCAGCAGCGCGGTGCCGCGCTGGGCGGCCTGGTCGCATGCGGCCGGAAAGAACATCGGCGGGGCCAGCCGCGGCAGCTTGCCGCGGCGCGACTGCTCGGCCGCCTCGCGCACGATCCGGCGCCAGCGCTCGATCTTGTGCTCGCTCAGCGCGTCGGCGTCGGCGATCGTGCTGCGCTCGCAGATCAGCGGGACGAAGGCCGAGACGCCCAGCTCGGTGCCCTTCTGCAGCGCCCACTCGAACCGCTCCGGGCGCACCAGCGCGACGTAGAGCGTGATCTTGGTGCGCGGCTCGCCGCTGGACAGCTCCTTGCGCTCGACCGTCCCGGCCACCTGCCCGCGCTCGACCGAGGTCAGCGCGACAACGAACTGCCAGCCGGTGTTGTCCAGCAGCACCACCCGTTCGCCGGCGCGCAGCCGCAGCACGCCGCCGATCTGGTGGGCCAGGTCGGCGTCCTCGATCCGCACCTCGCGGCCGTGGATCACGCTCGGCTCGACGAAGAAGCGATAGGTGTTGCTCTGGACCGTCTGGCGGCGAGGAGTGCGTGACTGTTTTGGCATGGCGCTTGTCGCTGGTTGCAAGGCGCAGGCAGTCTGCCGCAGGTGGCATGCCGGCGCAAATGCCACCTGCGATATGGGCGCCGGCGTTACTTTCGCTTCTTCTTTTTGTTGGTCTTGCGCGATGTGGCCGACATCTTGCGCTTGTTCTTCTGCTTGGCGGCCTTGCCTGGCTTGCGCGACGGCGCGGGCGAAACGCCGCCGGACGGGCTCGACAGGCGCGGCTGCAGCTGTGCCCCCCAGCGCTCGCGCTCGCGCGCGACCAGCGGATCGGCGGGGTCGGGCGGCTGCCCCAGCGCCTCCAGCACCTCGGTCCAGCCGCCCATCACCGACTCGTCGACGAGATCCTGCTCGAAGGCCTGCTGGATCACCGGCAGCGCCTCGACGGCTTGTAGGTGGGTCAGCTCGTGGATGATATCGGCGTTGACGTACGGGTCGTTCTCGCTCGCCCGTGTCAGGGTCTCGCCGAGGATCTGGATCGCCTGGTCGCGCAGCTCGGGCTGCAGCTTGACCAGCTCCGAGAATGTCGAAAGCGCGTACGTACGCCCGTAGATCCAGCGGGTCGTGTCCTGCACGTACGCGCGCAGCGGCTCGAGCACGCTCGCCCCGGCGTGCTTCAGAACATCGGGCAGGCCCTCGCCGAACCATTCGCTGTCGAGGTCGAACAGCGGCATTAGATCGGCCACGTGCTCGCCGACGTCGAGCCGCTCCAGCGCAGCCAGGGCGTGGATCGGCGCCCAGCTCTCGTCGGTGTCGCCCTTCGCCAGCTGGAGCGCGCGGTCGCGCGTCATACGCACAAGATCGGGGACGTGCTCCTGCGTGAAGCCGATCTGGGCGATCTTCGCTGCAGTATTTGGCTTCTCGTGCGGGCTGCCGATGCGCAGCAGCTGGTCGAGCGGCGGGGCGTAGTCGGCTGTGTGCGGCTGCAGCACGGCCGCGACGTGGGCGTGCACCGGCTGGTTGAGATCGCTGCCGTCGCCGCCCCACTCGAAGTCGAGCTCGTCGTCGAGCTGCTCCGGATTGGTATCATCTTCGTGCGTCATAGCTCTTGTTCTCCTCTACGATAGACCAGCGCGACCCAGTCGCCCTCCTGGCGCCGCTCGACCGGATCGAGGCCGGCGGCGGCAAACGCCTCGGCGACCTCGGCCTCGCGCTCAGCGATGATGCCGGATGCGATCAGCACGCCCGCAGGCCGCAGCGCGGCGGCAAGATCCTGCGCGAGAGCGGCCAGCACGCGCGCGATGATGTTGGCGACGATCAGGTCGAAATGCTGAACGCTGAGTGCTGAACGCTGAATGTCATCCAACGCGTTCTGCGTTCTGCGTTCTGCGTTCTGCGTTCCGTAGAGCCAGTGACCCAGCTCGGCGCCGCCCAGGCTGCCCTCCGCCACCACGACCTGAGCGGCCACGCCGTTGCGGGCGACGTTCTCGCGCGTGGCCTCCACCGCGATCGGGTCGGTGTCGAGCGCCAGCACCGACGCGCCCAGCTGCGCCGCGGCGATCGCCAGGATGCCCGAGCCGCAGCCCAGGTCGAGCGCGGCGCTGCCCGGGCGGACGTACTGCTCGATCAGCGCCAAGCAGAGCTGGGTGGTCGGGTGCAGGCCGGTGCCGAACGCCATGCCCGGGTCGAGCCGCAGCACCACCTCGCCGGGGCGCGGCTCGTACTCCAGCCAGGACGGGACGATCACCGTGCGCGCGCCGATATGCTGGATCGTATAGTGCTGCTTCCAGGCGTTGGCCCAGTCCTGCTCGTCCAGCGAGCGGACGGTCAGCGGCCCCACCGCGCGCAGCTGGCCGAAGTGCCAGAGCGCCTGCTCGACGCGCTGGCGTGCCTCCTCGGCGTGCTGGTCGAGCGGCAGGTAGGTCCGCAGCGTCGCCGGCCGGCCGGCGTCGAAGGTATAGTCAGTCCCGTCGGCGCCGGGGATGATCGGCTGGTCGATCACCACGCCGCCGTTGTAGCCGTGCTGCGACAGCAGCTCGCTGACCGACTCGACCGCCTCGGGCTCGACGTCGACGCTTAGTTCAAGCCATGTCATGATACCCCTGACAAGGTGACAAGGTGACAAGGTGACAAGAGGTATCGAATCTACCCGGTCACCCCCTCACCTTGTCACCCGCTCACCTTGTCACTTTCCACCGGGTGCCCTGCGGCGTATCTTCCAGGGTAATGTCGAGATCGGCCAGGCGCGTGCGCACCAGGTCGGCCAGGGCATACTGCTTGGCCTTGCGCAGCTCGGCGCGCAGCTCAATCAGCAGATCGATGAACGGCGCGGCCTGCTGCTCATCGGCGCGCGGCTCGGCGAGGGTCAGGCCGAGCACGCCGGCCAGCTCGCGCAAGGCCTCCTGCGCCGCCACGAACGGCTCGCCGGCCAGGCCGGAGTCGCGCGCCGTATTGATCGCGCGGACCAGCTCGAACAGCGCCGCCAGCGCCCCGGCGGTGTTGAAGTCGTCGTCCATCGCCGCGCCGAGCTGCTCGCGGGCGCTCTGCGCCACCGCCGCGAGCTGCTCGGCCGCCGGCCCCTCGGTCGCAGCGCCGACGGCGGGCGCGAGCGCGCCGCGCAAGCGCGTCAGCTTGCGCTCCTGGTCGGCGACGATCTCGGCGCCGTACAGCAGCGGGTTGCGATAGTAGGTCGACAGCACGATCAGGCGCAGCACGTCGGACTCGTGCTCGCTCAGGAACGCGCGGATCGTCACGACGTTGCCGAGCGACTTCGACATCTTGTCGATCTTGATGCTGCCGTCCTCGGCGCGCGTGTGGATCTGCAGCATGCCGTTGTGGACCCAGAAGCGCGCGAACGGCTTGTGGGTCAGGCTCTCGGTCTGGGCGATCTCGTTCTCGTGGTGCGGGAAGACCAGGTCGTTGCCGCCGCCGTGGATGTCGATCTGCTCGCCCAGGTGCTTGAGGTTCATAGCCGAGCACTCGATGTGCCAGCCGGGCCGCCCGTCACCCCACGGGCTGGGCCAGGCCGGCTCGCCGGGCTTGGCCGCCTTCCAGAGCGCGAAGTCGGCCGGCGACTCCTTGCGCTCGTCGACCTCGAAGCGCGTGCCGGACAGCATATCCTGCAGGTTGCGGCCGGAGAGCTTGCCGTACTGCGGGTCCGAGGCGACGCGGAAGTACACGTCGCCGCCGGCCGCGTAGGCGTGGTCGCTCTCGATCAGCCCGGCGATGAAGCGCTGGATCTCCGGCATCGTCTCGGTCGCGCGCGGGTAGACGCCGGCGGGCAGGATGTTCAGGTCGCCCAGCTCGCCCAGGAACTCGGCCACGTAGCCCTCGGCCAGCGCCTTGGGGTCGCGCCCGAGCGTGTTGGCGCGGTTGATGATCTTGTCGTCGACATCGGTAAAGTTGACGACGTGGCGCACCTCGTAGCCGCGGTACTGCAGGTAGCGCCTGATGATGTCGAAGACCAGCGCCGACATCGCGTGGCCGATGTGGGCCTGATCGTAGACCGTGACGCCGCAGACATACATCTTGACCACGCCGGGCTCGATCGTCTCGAGCGGCTCTTTCGTGCGAGAAAGCGTATTGTAGATTTGAATCGCCATGCTCTTTTCCTGAAATTCAAGCATTAGACAATGGCTTCGCTTGGCAGCGATCAGCGTTACCGCTGGGAGGTGTGGAGGGGCCGCAGGCTCCTCTATACCTCCCAAGGGTGGGATCTAAATTCCTGCGCCGAGCATAAACTCGTCGTCCTTCGGGTTGTTTTCGCCGAGCGTGGCCCAGAGCTGGGCCGGCAGCGCGTCGAAGGCCAGGTGATGCTCCTGGTGGTGCTGGTCGGTCGTGGCCTCGACATCGCTGAGGCGCTCCTCAAGCTCGAGCACCTTGGCGCGCAGCCCGCGCAGCATCTGGGCCTCCGGGTCGGGCAGATCCTCGACCGGGCGGGTGGTGCCGGTCTGCGGGTCGCGCGTCGCCACGACGCGGGCGGGCACGCCCACCGCGGTCGAGTGTGGCGGGACGTCCTTGACGACCACCGCGCCGCCGCCGATCCGCGCGCCCTCGCCGATCGTGATCGCGCCCAGGACGCTTGCGCCGACGCCGACCGTCACGTTATGCTCGAGCGTCGGGTGGCGCTTGCCGCGCTGCTTGCCGGTGCCGCCGAGCGTGACGCCCTGGTAGAGGGTGACCCGATCGCCAATCTCGGCCGTCTCGCCGATCACCACGCCCATGCCATGGTCGATGAAGAAGCCCCGGCCGATCGTGGCGCCGGGGTGGATCTCGATTCCGGTGAGAAAGCGCCCGAGCTGTGAGATCAGGCGTGGGAAGAAGGGGACGCCGCGCTGCCAGAGCACGTGGGCGAGGCGGTGCAGCGTGATCGCGTGCAAGCCGGGATAGAGTAGCACCTCGGCCAGATTTCGAGCGGCGGGATCATTCTGGAAGATTGCGCGCACGTCGTCGCGCAGGGTCAGCAGCTGAGTTCGCAGAGACATACAAAAACCTCCCGTGACATCCGGTGCCGGTGAATGCAAAGGGTCGTGCACAGAACAGGGACGCCATCGTACGATGACGTCCCTAGCGACAGATGCACGCAAACCCCTTGCCCCCGCTGCGCCGAGGTGGCAGGGAGGTTTGGATTAGCATAAGAAAAAGCGGACTACTGCTCTGGGGCAGGCTAGCTCTCACTGGTGCTCTTCGTCTCGCTCTTGGTCTCGCTCTTGGTCTCGCTCTTGACGGCCGGCTCGCTCTTGGCGGCCGGCTCGCTGGCGGCGGCCTTTTCGGGCTTGGCTGCCGACTCGTCGCTGGTCACGCTGGCGCTGCTGGTCTTCCGGCTATCGGTGATGTACCACCCCGAGCCCTTGAAGACAATGCCCACCGGCTGAAACACGCGTCGCACTGCGCCGGCACATGTGGGGCACGTCCGCAGCGGCTCGTCCTTGAAGGACTGGAACTGCTCGAACTGAGTGCCACACGTGTCACATCCATAGACATAGGTAGGCATAATCTCGACATCCTCCTGGTGAGTGTTGCTCGTTGCTGCCTTGTATTCTACACCATCTGGCTGCGGCGATCAAACGGTCTGAAGTTGGAGTTTTGTTAGAGATCGGACAGCGTTTGGATCACATTGCTTAGCCCAGGCAAAACATGTTGCGGGTACAATAGGCTGGATGCGACCACACGCGGTCGACCTTGAGTCGTGCCGGGAGATTGGCAACTGTATGAAAACCGCTGAACCTCTGTACATCATCGGCGACATTCACGGTCAGTACGAGCAGCTGGTGGGCCTGCTGCGGGGCGCCGGGCTGGTGGATGCGCGGCTGGCCTGGTCGGGCGGCGCCGCGCGGGTCTGGTTCATGGGCGATTTTTTCGATCGCGGGCCGGCCGGCGTCGACACGGTCGACATGGTGATGCGGCTGCAGGTCGAGTCGGCCCAGGCTGGCGGCTCGGTCGGCGCGCTGATCGGCAATCACGAGCCGCTGATCCTCTCGGCCCACCGATTTAGCGAGCAGCGGACCGCGTGGGGCGGCACCTTTCTGTGGGATTGGCGGCGCAACGGCGGGGACGACGCCGAGCTGGAGCGCCTGACGCCCAGCCACGTCGAGTGGCTGGCGAGCCTGCCTGCGATGGCGCTCGTCGGCGACCTGCTGCTGGTGCACGCCGACTCGACGTTCTACAGCAGCTACGGCAGCACAATCGACGAGGTGAACCAGGCGTTTCGCGAGCTGCTGCGCAGCGACGATGCCGCGGCCTGGGATCGGCTGCTGGAGCAATTCAGCCAGCGCAAGGCCTTTATCGACGAAGACCCCGACGGCGCGGCGCGCGCGGCGCAGATGCTGACCGACTTCGGCGGCAAGCAGATCGTGCACGGCCACACGCCGATCAACTTCATTCTGCGCTGCCTGCCCGAGGAGGTTGTCGAGCCGCTGGTGTATGCCGGCGGGCTGTGTGTGAATGTGGACGGCGGGATGTACATGGGCGGGCCGGGCTTTGTCTACCAGCCATCGCGCGCGACGGCGGCGATCGAGCAGTAGGGGCGCTTATGCCACCGTGCAGCAGTCGATCAGCATGAGCATGCCCGTGATGCCGAGCGGGACCGCGATGACGAACGTGAAGAGGTCGGCTCGCAGCGACAACGATCCGATCGCGAGGGCGAACAGCATCGCACCCTGGAGGAGCTGGTGGCGGGTATTTCGGTCGAACATGGAAGACTCCGTCGCTACAATAGTACGCTGGAGCGCAACGGCGTAGGTATAGCAACAGCTATGCCGTGGAGCGATTCTCCCGGCTGGTCGATGCTCGGGCTCGAGTAAGGCAGACGATGCAGTGTAGTACGAGAACGGCGCTATTATAGCGCTTTTTTGCAATCTGGCGTGCTGTTTCCCTCACCCCCGGCCCTCTCTTCCAATGGGAGAGGGGGGATTCTTGCTCATGGGGCGGTTTCGGCGGAGCCGAAACCGCCCCATGAGCCAGTGTTCACCCAACACGCAGAGACCAAAAAGCCGCTCGACCGTACGGTCGAGCGGCTAGGAGCAGGCGTGAGAGGATGCGATCAGCCGTTCTTGCGCGTGAACTCGGCCATGAACCCGGCCAGCGCCGCGCAGCCCTCCAGGCTCATCGCGTTGTAGATCGAGGCGCGGATGCCGCCGACCGATCGGTGGCCGGCCAGCCCGACCATGCCCGTAGCACCGGCCTCGGCGACAAAGCGCTTCTCGAGGTCCTCACTCGGCAGCCGGAAGGTCACATTCATCAGCGAGCGGGCCTCCAGCTCGGCGTGGCCGCGGTAGAAGCCGCCGCTGCCGTCGATCGCGGCGTAGATCGTCGCGGCCTTGTGCCGGTTGCGCTCGTCGATCGCCGCGAGGCCGCCGCACTCCTCGATCCACTCCAGCACCAGATTGAGCATATAGACCGGGAAGACCGGCGGGGTGTTGTAGAGCGAGTTGTTCTTCGCGTGGGTCGCGTACCGCAAGGTCGTCGGCGCGGTCTTGGCGGCGCCCTCCAGCCAGCTCTGGCGAATCAGCACCACCGTCACGCCGGCCGGGCCGAGGTTCTTCTGCGCGCCGGCATAGATCAGCGCGAACTTGCCCGCGTCGAACGGGCGCGAGAGGATATCGCTGCTCATATCGGCGACCAGCGGGCGATCGCCGACCTCGGGCCAGGCGTGCCACTGCGTGCCCTGAATGGTCTCGTTCGAGGTCAGATGGACGTAGGCCGGCGCCGCGCCCATGTCGATCTCGTCGGCGTGCGGCATGCGCCGGTAGCCCTGCTCGCGCGTGCTGCCGGCCAGACGCGCCTGGCCGATCTTGCCAGCCTCCTCGTAGGCCTTCTCGGCCCAGGCGCCGGTCAGCAGGTAGTCGGCCGCGCCGCCGGGCGGCAGGAAGTTCAGCGGGACCATAGCAAACTGCCCGCTGGCGCCGCCCTGCAGGAACAGCACGCGGTACTCGTCGCCCAGCCCGAGCAGCCGCTTGAAGGTGGCCTCCGCCCCGGCGTTGATCGCCTCGTACTCCTTGGAGCGGTGGCTCATCTCCATGATCGACATCCCACGCCCCTGGTAGTCGAGTAGCTCTCGCTGGGCCTGCTCGAGCACCGGCCGCGGCAGGATGGCCGGGCCGGCGTTGAAATTGTAGATGCTGCTCATCGCACAATTCTCCTGAGTTTCAAACGCTCGCCAGGCGGCTGCGCCGCCGCTGTGCAGGTGAGTTCGGCGCCGAACTCAGGTCGTTGACAGATTGAGAATTATATCACACAACAGAGTGGGCGTTTCGCCCGCTGCGGCCCTCACCCCCTAGCCCCCTCTCCCAGCCGGGAGAGGGGTATCCCTTATCGCTGCGCGAGGAGAAAAGCGCCTCCAGGTGCGCCTTGACAGTATTCTTCACTTAGTCTATCATATTAATACACTAACTGCTTATTGACTGGAGAAGACAATGCAAGGCGAAGCGATCGCGGCTCGTCACGCGGCTGGGCAGGCATCGTTCGACCGGACTGCGCTGCGGGTCAACCAGGCGCTGATCATCGGGTTTCTGGCGCTCGGGTTCGTGGTCAACCAGCCCTGGCTGGTGGCGTTCGTGTGCGCGGTGATGGCGGTCGGCACGGCGGTCCCGCGCGCCGCGCTGTTCCAGCGGCTCTACCGCGACGTGCTGCGGCCGGCGGGCCTGCTGCGGCCCGACCTGCACGAGGAAGATGCGGCCCCGCACCGCTTCGCGCAGGGGCTAGGCGCGGCAGTGCTGCTAGCCGCCGTCGTGGCGCTGTTCGCCGGCGTGGCGGCTGTCGGCTGGGGGCTGGCCTTCGTCGTGATCGCCCTGGCGGCGATCAACCTGATCTTTGGCTTCTGCGCCGGGTGCTTCGTGTACTTCCAGCTGGGGCGGCTGCGTGGGACGAGGGGTTAGAGGCGAGCGGTGAGGGGGTGAGGGGGTGACATTCCACCGGAGAATCACCTTGTCACCTTGTCAATTGGGGGGGTGTGTGATAGATCGAATTATCGTCCTGATCGGGCTGGCGCTTACGATCGTCGCGGCTTGGGGTCTGGTGCGCCTGTGGCGATCCTGGAAGGTGCGCGGCCTGCAGTCGCAGTCGCCGCTCGCGGGCATGGTGCCGGCCGGCCGCCCGGCGATCGTCGCGTTCTCCACGCCCTCTTGCTCGGAGTGCCGGACGCGGCAGGCGCCCGCGCTGGCGCGGCTGGTCGCCTCGCTGGGCGACACGGTGACGGTGCGCTCGCTCTCGGCGCTGGAGCACCCTGAGCTCGTGCAGCAGATCGGCATTCTGACGGTGCCGGCGACGGTCGTGCTCGACCCGGCCGGGGCAGTGCGCCACCTGAACCTCGGCTACGCCAGCGACGTCAAGCTGCGCGAGCAGGTGCTGGGCGCTGCGTAGCTCAGTGTCTGCCTCGCCATCAAAGACGTCGATCCGGCACGTTCTGTTCCGCCACATGTGGTGAGGCCGCTGAGCATATCTCAGCGGCCTCACGGATGCGATCGTCTGAAGGATGGGCCACGTTTCCACGATTAGCTGGCCCTTGTTTCCGGCAGGGCAGGCAGCGGATATGCCATCACCTTGTCGACTGCGTCCGCCAGAACCGGATCTACCTCGATCTTCGCGGTCGTGGCTGCTTCCTCTCCAGGCGCCGTTTGTTCAAGCGCCTTAGCCGCCTCGACGATCCGCTGGACGGCAATATCGCTGGATAGGGAGCCCGTATCGAGGACTACATGGAAGCTGGACGGGTCATCCCATTGCTTGTTATAGAATCGCTGGACATATTTGGTATGCATGCTGTCGTCTTCGTTCACCCGCTCCTCGGCTGCCTGCAGATCGGCAATGCCTTCCCTGGCCATCACCCGCTGCACCCGCTCCGCGAAGGGGGCTTGGATGTGCACGTGCAGCACATCCGCATAATCGGCCAGAACCGCGAAGCCGGCTCGGCCCAGGATCACGACGTTGCCGCGCTTGGCCACGGCCTCGGTAATCTCATTCGCCATCGAGACGAGCAGCAGATTGTCGGCGTTGAGGAGATCGAGGAAGCTCGGCGCCGTGCTGTACAGATCGTCGAACTTGGTCAGCCCGTACTGCCGGAAGATTCCGTCGGTCGTGCGCTTGTCCACGAACTCATAGCCCAGCGTCTCCGCCACTTGTCGGGCGATGTCGAGGCTGCCGCTACCAAGCTCGCCGGAAATCGTAATCACCGCCATGGCTAGCGCCTCCTTAGCCAAGGTTACAGGTTACAGGTCACAGGGGGGAGCGCATCGATACCCTGCGCACACCGGCGAACTGTAAAGCAGCTGCGAACCTTGTGCATTATCAAGCGGCCTTTCGGGTGTGCAAGGCTGGCGTTCGGCATCAGGCCCACCTCTCACCTGTGCTGAAAACGCATTAGGTCTGGCCGAGAGCAACGGCAGCCTCGGAGCCCACGGCGTAGCTCATGATCGTCTCTTCGCTGGCCTCGGCTCGCGACAGCTCCTTCACAATGGTGCCCTCGCGCATAACCATGATGCGATCGCTCATGCCCAAGACCTCGGGCAGCTCCGACGAGATCATGATGATTCCGACGCCCTGCTTGGTGAGCTCATTCATGATCTGGTAGATCTCTGACTTGCTGCCGACGTCGATGCCGCGGGTCGGCTCGTCCAGGATGAAGATGCGCGTGCCGATGCTGAGCCAGCGGGCGAGGACAACTTTCTGCTGATTGCCGCCGCTCATATTGACCACGATGAAGTTGGGGCCGGGCGTCTTAATACTCAGATCCTGGATCATCTTTTTCACCAGGCTGAGCTCCCTGGACAGCTGGATCACGCCGTATCGACACAGTTGCTTCAGGCCCGAGATCGTGGTGTTGATGCCGACGTTCAGCTTGAGGAACAGCCCCTGAGCCTTGCGATCTTCGGTCACCAGGGCGACCCCGTGGTGGATTGCGTCTGACGGAGAGCGCGGCTTGTATGGTTGTCCGGATATGCGCATCTCGCCGGTACAGGGATCGGCCCCGAAAATGGTGCGCACCAGCTCGGTCCGGCCGGAGCCGGTAATGCCCGCAAAGCCGACGATCTCGCCCGCGTGCAGCTTGAAGGAGACGTCGTGCACGAGCTTGGGCCGCGAGACGTTGTTGACCTCGAGCAGGACTTCGCTGGGCGTCGCGGAGCGCTTGGGGTAGACATCCTTCAGCTCACGCCCAATCATGAGCTTCACCAGATCATCCATCGTCACCTCGGAGACGCTCCGGGTGTCGACATAGCGCCCATCTTTCAGGATCGTGACCTCGTCGGCCAGCTCGAAGATCTCTTTCAGGCGGTGAGAGATGTAGACGATGCCGATGCCCTGGGCCTGGAGCGCGCGCACCACCTCGAACAGCTTTTCCAGGTCCTTTTCGCCGAGCACGGCCGACGGCTCGTCCATGATCAGGATGCGCGTCTTGCGGTTCAGGGATTTGGCGATCTCCACCAGCTGCTGCTCGGCCACCGAGAGAGTCGACGTGAGCGTGTCCACCGAAAACGCAACACCCAGGGTGTCCAGAATCTCGCGCGAGCGGCTCTTGACCTGCGCCCAATCAACCGAGATGCCTTTCCTGGGCAGATGCCCGAGGAAGATATTCTCGGCTACGGTAAGATCGCGGGCCAAGTTGAACTCCTGGTAGATTGTCGAGATGCCGAGCGCCTGGGCGTCTTGCGGCCCCCGGATTTCGACCGGCTTCCCCTCGAAGAAAATCTGGCCCTCGTCCTTCGTGTACGCGCCGGACAGAATTTTGATCAGGGTCGACTTCCCGGCCCCGTTCTCGCCCAGCAGGGCATGCACCTGGCCTTCCCGAACAGTAAGGTTGACGCCTTGCAGGGCCTTGACGCCGGGGAAGGTCTTGCCGATGCCTTTCATTTCGAACAGAATCTTGCCAGGGGATGAACTCATGGCGACCTCCTGTGCGGCTACTTGCCCCGGTGGGAAAGGTAGTCGATCGACACCGCGACAATCACCAGGATACCGGTGATCAGCACCTGGTAGATCGACCCGACGCCCATCAGCTGCAGGCCGTTACGGAACACGCCGACGATCAGCGCGCCGATCAGCGTTCCCATAATCTGGCCGCGGCCGCCCAAGAGGCTGGTGCCGCCCAGCACCACGGCGGTGATGCTGTCCAGGTTACCGGTCTGGCCGGCCTGCGGATCGCCTACGCCGGTGCGCGAGACCAGCAGCAGCCCGGCGATACCGTAGGTGATGGCGGCCACGACATAGACCCCCGTCAGCACGCGTCTGGTGTTGATGCCGGCCAGGCGAGCGGCCTCCGGGTTGTCGCCGACCGCGTAGACGGCGCGCCCTGCCGGTGTCGAGCGCAAGACGTACCAGGTGATCGCGTAGAGGATGACCATCAGCACCGAGCCGTAGGTGATCTCGGTGCCGCCGATGTTGAAGGTGTTGCCCAGGAACAGCTGCGAATCTGGCAGATTGGTGATCGTCGCAGTGGTGTAGATGCGGACCAGGGCATAGGCAATGTTGAAGGTGCCCAAGGTCACGATGAAGGGCGGCAGCCCGATCGCGGTGATCAGCGCGCCGTTCAGCAGGCCAAAGAGGACGCCCGCCAGCAGGCCCACCAGGATCGCCAGCATTGGATTCAGCCCGGACTGCACGGCAAAGCCGGTCATGAGCACCGATGCCAGCGCCATGATCATGCCGTTGGACAGATCGATCCCGCCGGTCAAGATAACCAGGGTTTGCCCAATCGCCAGGGTGCCGACCACCATCACCTGTTGGATGATCAAGGAGAGATTAGCGCCCGTTAGGAACTTGTCGCTTTGCGTGGCAAAGAAGATGCTTGCCAGCACGAGCGCCGCAAAGGGACCCATGATCGGCGATCCCCGCCACAAGTCCAGAATGCTGGAACGACGCTTGGTGACCTTACTCACGACTGCGCTCATAGGTGATCCTCCTCGATGGGTGGGCGGCAGTGGGTTCGTCCCCACTGCCGCTCATGCAACCTATGCTACTTCGTGCCCCAGCAGTTCTCCGTACCGAACTTGGAGTCCTTGCTGTCCACGCCCGTCTGCGTCTTGTCGGTGATCAGGGTGACGCCGGTGTCGGTGTAGCCCGACGCCTTATCGCCGCCCTTGGCAAACTTGACCACCGCCTCCACGCCCATCGCGGCCATCTTCAGCGGGTACTGCTGCGAGGTGGCCGCGATCTGGCCGTCGACGACACCCTGCACGCCGCGGCAGCCGCCGTCGACGGACACGATCGTGATGGCCTTGTCCTTACCGGCGGCCTTGATCGCCTGGAAAGCGCCGAAGGCGGCCGGCTCGTTGATGGTGTAGACCAGGTTGATGTCGGGGTTCTTGCTCAAGCAGTTCTCCATGGCGGTCTGGCCTTCGGTCTGGTCGCCATGAGTATCCTGGGCACACACCACTTCTGGGGAGGTGACGAGGTCGGAAGAGTTCGCGTCAGCCTTGGCCAGGCCGTAGCCCTGCAGGAAACCGTTGTGGCGCTGCGCGCCGACGGTGATGCCGGGGGCCAGGTCGAGCGTGGCGATGATCGGCTTCTTGTCGCCCATCGCGGCCTTGGCCCACTGGCCGATCAGGAGGCCGGCGTTGAAGTTGTTGGTCGCGAACAGGGCATCTACCGCGTCCTGCGGCTCGGTCGCGGTGTCGAGCGCGATCACCAGCACGCCCTTGTCGCGCGCCTTCTTGATGCTCGGCACGATCGCCTTGGTGTCACTGGGGGTGATCAGAATGCCCTTGGCGCCTGCGTTGATCATGTTTTCGAGCGCGGTCACCTGGCCCTCATTGTCGCCGTCCTTTGCGCCGGCGCCAGTCAACAGCTTCACGCCCAGCTCGTCTGCCTTGGCCTGCGCGCCCTCCTTCATCTTGACGAAGAACGGGTTGGTCTCTGTCTTGGTGATCAGCCCGACGATGATCTGGCCGCCCTGCGCTGGCGCCGCTGTGGCCCCGGCGGCGGGCTGCGAGGCGGCCGGAGTGCCGCTCCCGCCACACGCGGCCAGGAGGCCTAGCACAAACACCGCTGTTAAGGCTAGCCCAAGTCGTCGGAAACGCCTGTGTCCCTGAACCATCGGTGACCTCCTTGTACCTTATTTTCAGCCGGCATCCAAACCGGCTGACAACGTTGTCAACTACAATAGCACAGAAGTTGGCTCTAGTCAAGAGCCAAGTTATAGTGTATACTCTGCGAAGTCTACCGCACGTATACTGAGGCTTTGACAACGTTGACAGACACGACAGGGAACAGCAAGAAAACGGCGGATCGCGCCTCGACCATACGCGATGTCGCCGCGGTAGCGAAGGTGAGCATCAAGACGGTCTCACGCGTCGTCAACCAAGAGCCCGGTGTCTCCACCGAGCTAACCGAGCGTGTTCAGGATGCAATTCGCCTGCTGGGTTACCAGCATAATACCACAGCGAGCAACCTGCGGCGCAGTAACCAGCGCACCTTGACGATCGGCCTGCTGCTCGACGATGTCGACAACCCGTTCTCGTCGGCACTGCACCGGGCGATCGAGGAGGTCGCGCACCGCCACGACACGCTGGTCTTTGCCGCCAGCAGCGACCAGGAGGCCGCGCGCGAAGATCAGCTGATTCGCGCCATGGCCTCGCGCCGCGTCGACGGCCTGATCATCGTGCCGAACAGCGCGAGCGCGGCCGGCCTGCAGCAGTTTCGGCATCTGCGCCGGCCGACCGTCTGCGTCGACCGGCCCGCCGTTCTCCCCGACGTGGACAGTGTGGTGACCGACAACCGCGCGGGCGCGCTCACGGCGATCCACCATCTGGCAGCCTACGGCCACCGGCGGATCGCATTCTTGGGAGATCACGAGGCGATCTGGACGGCCACCGAGCGGCACCTGGGCTATATCGAGGCGCTGGCGCTCGAGGGACTGGCCCTCGACCGGCAGCTTGTGCGCCAGAATCTGCGCAGCATCGCCGCCGCCGAGCAGGCCACGCTCGATCTGCTCGACGCTGAGGTGCCACCATCCGCGCTCTTCACCGGACAGAACCTGATCACGGTCGGCGCTCTGCGCGCGCTCCAGCGGCGCGGCCTGCAGCAGCGCGTGGCGCTGGTCGGCTTCGACGATTTCTTGCTCGCCGACCTGCTGACACCGCCGGTCTCGGTTATCGCGCAGAACCCGGCGGCGATCGGGCAGGCCGCCGCCGAGCTGCTGTTTGCCCGGCTTGACGACAACAGCCTGCCGCCGCGCCAGATCGTGATCGCGACGCAGCTGCTCGCGCGCGGCTCGGGCGAGATCCCAGCCGCGCAGTAGGCAGCCTATACCAGTGGGCAGTCGGCAGTAAGAGGATCGCATCACAACGGCATCTCGTTCTTGCGTATTGGCCCAATGCTTTTGCTCACAGCTATAGGTTCCCTCAGCCCGCGGCCCACGAATTGCTTCCCGAATAGCCAGGCCAGCTTCATGGCAAGATGACACGCTCCGGCGCGGGTGCGCTCTGGTCCCAACCCCGATACCCCACCCCGCCATTTCCAGGCAAAGAGCATCCATATGACACAGCAAGAGCGAGAGATGTGCGGAGACCAGGCGGCCGTCGTCGACCCGGCCGAGTCGGCCAGGGCCGCAGGCCTGCGCTACGTGAGCGACGCCGACCCGGGCATACGCCGGCGGCGCGCCGGCAAGCACTTCAGCTTCGTCGGGGTCGACGGCAAGCCGATCCGCGACCCTGACGAGCTGAAGCGGATCAGATCGCTGGCGATCCCACCGGCCTACACCGACGTCTGGATCTGCGCCGACTCGCGTGGCCACATCCAGGCGACCGGGCGCGACGCGAAGGGCCGCAAGCAGTACCGCTACCACCCGCGCTGGCGGGCCGTGCGCGACGAGACCAAGTACGGCCGGATGGTCGCGTTCGGCCAGGCGCTGCCGGCGATCCGCGAGCGCACCGAGCGCGACCTGGGGCTGCCGGGGCTGCCGCGCGCGAAGGTGCTGGCCGCGGTGGTGCGGCTGCTCGAGACCACGCTCATCCGGGTGGGCAACGACGAGTACGCCAGGGCGAACAAGTCGTTTGGCCTGACAACCATGCGCGACCGGCACGTGGAGATCGCGGGGGCGACTGTGAAGTTTCACTTCGTCGGCAAGAGCGGCAAGAAGCACATCATCACGCTGAGCGACCGGCGCCTGGCGAAGATCGTGAAGCGCTGCCGCGACATCCCCGGCTACGAGCTGTTCCAATACCTGGACGAGGACGGCAATCGCGTGGACGTCAAGTCCGAAGACGTCAACGCCTACCTGCGCGAGATCAGCGGCCAGGAGTTCACGGCCAAGGATTTCAGAACCTGGGCCGGCACGGTGCTGGCGGCGATGGCGCTGCAGGAGTTCGAGGCGGTCGACAGCGAGGCGCAGGCCAGGAAGAACATCGTCCGCGCGATCGAGCGAGTGTCGGAGCGGCTCGGCAACACCCCGTCGATCTGCCGCAAGAGCTACGTCCACCCGGCCGTGCTGGACTCCTACCTGGACGGCTCGCTGGTCGAGACGCTGCAGCAGCGGGTCGAGCACGAGCTCTCGGAGTCGCTGAAGGATCTTCGGCCGGAGGAGGCGGCGGTGCTGGGCCTGCTGATGCGGCGGCTGGCGCAGGAGGAGCGGCGCACGCGCGAGGTCGGGGCGTAGAGCTGATCCGCGGATAAGACGGATAAACGCGGATAGCTTCTGGCTCATATCCGCGTGAATCGGCCTGATCCGTGGCTCGTTTCGGTGGGGCTGGTTGGGTCGATCCGCGGATAAGACGGATAAACGCGGATAGCTTCTGGCTCATATCCGCGTGAATCGGCCTGATCCGTGGCTCGTTTCGGCGGGGCTGTTGGGTCGATCCGCGGATAAGACGGATAAACGCGGATAGCTTCTGGCTCATATCCGCGTGAATCGGCCTGATCCGTGGCTCGTTTCGGCGGGGCTGTTGGGTCGATCCGCGGATAAGACGGATAAACGCGGATAGCTTCTGGCTCATATTCGCGTGAATTGGCCTGATCCGTGGCTCGTTTCGGTGGGGCTGGTTGGGTCGATCCGCAGATAAGACGGATAAACGCGGATAGCTTCTGGCTCATATCCGCGTGAATCGGCCTGATCCGTGGCTCGTTTCGGCGGGGCTTGATCGAGACATAAACGCGGTAGCTTCTCCACCCAAAAAACAACTTCTGGCTCATATCCGCGTGAATCGGCCTGATCCGTGGCTCGTTTCGGCGGGGCTGTTGGGTCGATCCGCGGATAAGACGGATAAACGCGGATAGCTTCTGGCTCGTATCCGCGTGAATCCGCGCTATCCGTGGATCACTTCTGGTCGCATCCGCGCCACCCACAGATCATTTCGTCCTCTTGGCGGAGACGCTTCCTCCAATCATGTGGTATCATGCGGCTGCCAGGCCCCGATATACACACCACATCGCGGCTGGTTGGCGACCGTACGAGTAAGGAGTATCTGATGCTAGGCGCTCTCCTCAAAATCGCGACGTACTAGCGCGGAGACACCACCTGTGTGTCTCCACAGTGAGGAGGCACTATGCTTCAGATCCAGAATCTGCACAAAACGTACGGCATCACCACCGTCCTCGACGGTGTTTCCTTCATCCTCAATCATGGCGAGCGCGCCGGCCTGATCGGCCCGAACGGCGTCGGCAAGTCGACCCTGCTGCGCTGCATTATCGGGCAGGAGCAGCCCGACGCCGGCACGATCGTGCTCTCGCCCGCCGGCGCGACGCTGGGATATGTGCCGCAGTCGTTTGGCGATACGCTGGACGACCGCACGCTTGGCCAGGTCGTGGCCGCAGCGCAGGCCGACCTGGTCGCGGCCGAGGCGGCCCTGGCGCGTGCCGGCGATGCGCTGGGCGGCGCGGAGGACATGGTCGCGGCGCTGGCGCACTACGACACCGCGCTGGCCGAGTTCGAGGCGCTGGGCGGCTACGAGCGTGAGCACCGCGCCGCGTCGGTGCTGCAGGGCCTCGGGCTGAGCGAGATTGCGCCCGACACGCCGGCGACGACCCTCAGCGGCGGCCAGAAGACCCGCCTGGGCCTGGCGATGCTGCTGCTGCGCGCGCCCGACCTGCTGCTGCTCGACGAGCCGACCAACCACCTCGACGTCGAGGCGCTCGAGTGGCTGGAGGGGTTTGTGCGCGGCTACCAGGGCGCGGTGCTGGTCGTCTCGCACGACCGCGAGTTCCTCGACCAGACAGTCGAGCGCATCTTGTACCTGGACCCCGAGACGCGCGCGATCAAGAGCTACTCCGGCAACTACAGCGACTTCGCCGCCGCGCGTGAGCACGAGCGCGAGCTGCACAGCGAAGCCTGGAAGAAACAACAGGAGTATATTGGACGTACCCAGCAGGATATCCTGCGGCTCAAAGCGCAGGCGCTGAACGTCGAGCTGGCCAGCACGCCCAAAGATAGCGACGCCAAATTCTTCCTCTCGGGCAAGGGCGGCTCGAAGAAGGTCGCGCGCAAGGCCAGGGCCCGCGAGCGCAAGCTGGAGCGCTACCTCGAGTCGGACGAGCGGGTCGAGAAGCCGCGCTCGCGCTGGGGGCTGAAGCTCGACTTCGGGCCGCCGCCCGCGGGAGGCCGGGCGGTGCTGCGGGTGGAGGAGGTGGCATTCAGCTATCCAGCGATAGCTGACGATAGACGATGGACGATGGACGATGGACGGCTGATGAGTGATAGCACGGATTACCAGCCATCGTCTATGGTCTTTCGTCCATCGTCAATGCTTTTGAATGAGGTCAGCTTTGAAGTAGCCTACGGCGAGCGCCTGGCGCTGGTCGGGCCGAACGGCGCCGGCAAGACCACGCTGCTGCGGCTGATCGCCGGTCAGCTGGCGCCGCAGGCGGGCGTCGTGAAGCTGGGCGCCAATGTCCGTCTTGGCGTGATGGCACAGGAGCAGGAGACGCTGAACCTGAGCGCGAGCGTGCTGCAGACAGTGCTCGACGCGCGCCCGATGAGCGAGACCGAGGCGCGCACCTTCCTGCACTTCTTCCTGTTCGGCGGCGATAGCGTGTTTCGCCAGGTCGGGGAGTGCTCGCTCGGCGAGCGGAGCCGGCTCCAGCTGGCTCTGCTGGTGCTGAGCGGCTGCAACCTGCTGCTGCTGGACGAGCCGCTAAACCACCTTGATATCGAGGGGCGCGAGCACTTCGAGCAGGCGCTGGACGCCTTCGAGGGCACGGTGATCGCCGTCGCGCACGACCGCGCGTTCCTGCGCTCCTTCGCCGAGCGGGTGGTCGAGGTGCGCGATGGGCGGGCGCGCGTGTTCGCCGGCGACTACGAGGACTACCTGCGCCGTATGTAATGCCAATTCCACGAACAGTATTGGTTTTAGCGAGAAGCGGCGGCGCGCTCCTCCAGCTCGCCCTCGATCGACTCGATGTCGTCGCTGACCAGGCCGGCGTGGTGCTCGCGCAGGCGCGCGAACTCCTGCTGGAGCTTCTTCAGATCGTCGTCGGAGAGATCCTCCAGGTCCACCAGCGTGTTGCGCGCGCCCTTGGCGCTGCGGATCAGCTCGTCGAGCTTGAGGTGGATCGCCTTGGCGTCGCGATTCTGGGTATTCTGAATGAGGAAGACGATCAGCCCGGTGCTGATCGTGCTGGCGGTATTGATGACCAGCTGCCACGTGTCGCTGAAGCCGAACAAGGGCCCCGAAAGCGCCCAGCCAACCGTGAGCAGCAGCGCGATCAGAAATGCCCAGGGTGACCCGACGATCTCAGCAGTCCGAGAGGCGAATTTGCGAAACCAGTCATTCATCGATTTGCTCCTTGCATGGCCGCCGATCGCTGTCAAGCGAGACCTTCGCAATGTGTTCGGTAGCACAACATAACATGCAGAAGCACACGACGTGCCATGGCTTTTCTAGACAAAGAAAGGACTCGTCATGAGCGACCCGCAGCAGTATGCGGACGACGACTTCTGCTACCTCACGACCACCGGCCGAGTGAGCGGCCGGCCGCACACGATCGAGATCTGGTTCGCGCTGGAGGGGCGCACGCTCTACCTGCTCGCCGGCGACGGCGACAGGTCGGACTGGGTCAAGAATCTGCGGCGGCTTCCCGACGTGACGGTGCGGCTGGGCGAGACGCTGTTCGCGGGGCGGGCGCGGGCGGTCGAGCCACCCGATGAGGATGCGCTGGCGCGGCGGCTGGTGGTCGAGAAGTATCAGCCGGGCTACGGCGAGGACCTGGGCGAGTGGCGGCGGACGGCGCTGCCGGTGGCGGTGGACCTGGGGGATAGCGTCTAGCGCAATTGCAGATTGTCGATTGCAGGTTGCAGATTGCCCCGAGCGCATTCTGGTGCGATTGGAGGGATGTTCATGTCCCAACAACCTGCTTGATTCTGCACTAGCGCTCGCCGGCTCCCGCGAGGACGCGCACGACGATCAGCGTGATGTCGTCCTGTTGCTCGGCGCCGGCGGCGTGGCGGTGCACCGCCGCGATCACGCTCGCCAGCACGGTGTGGGAGTCGCTGGTCGGGTCGAGCGCGGCGATCGTCTGCGCCAGCCGCTCGAAGCCGAACAGCTCGCGCTCGCGGCTCATCGCCTCGATGATCCCGTCGCTGATCAGCACCAGCATGTCGCCGGGCGCAAGGTCGTCGCGCACCTCGTGGTACTGCGCGGCGGCGAAGGTGCCGAGCGGGAACCCGGCGGTCTCGATCCAGCCGACCTGGCCGGCGGCGCGGCGGATCAGCGGCGCGACCGAGCCTGCCCCGGCTGCCTGGAGCGCCCACCCGCCGGCCCGCTGGGTCAGCAGCGTGTAGCAGAACGCGATGTTCATACGGCTGCGGCTGGTGTAGGGCTGCATCGCCTCGTGCAGTGAGGTGGCGACCTGGGCTGGGCCGGCGCCGGTGGCGGCCACGGTGTTGAGCGCGACGACCGTGCCGCTCAGGAGCAGCGCGGCGGCGAGGCCCTTGCCGGAGATATCGCCGACGGCGATGCCGATCTGGCGCTGCGCGCCGCCCTCGGGGTCGGCGCCGCGCGGGAAGTAGCCCACGAAGTCGCCGCCGATCTCAGCAGCCGGCATCACCAGCGCGGCGATGTCGAGGTCGGGCATGACCGGCGGGAGCTCGGGCAGCAGGCTGAGCTGCATGCGGCGGGCGATCTCCAGCTCGGCCTTCTCGCGCGACGACACCGGCGCCGCCGGCGCGTACGACGCCGCGGAGAAGCGCTCGGCCAGCAGCCGCTGGGCCCACCCGGTCATGATGCCGTGCTGGGCGGCGTAGAGCAGCAGCAGCTCGATCAGGTCGGGGATCCACCAGGCGCAGGTCAGCAGCCCCTCGCGCGCCGCGAACGCCAGGTAGGCCACCAGCCCTTGCTCGACCAGATCGCTGCGCTCGATCGCCAGCCCGGCGGCGGCGCGGTAGAGCTGGACGCTGGCCTGGTAGTAGCCGTAGCCGGCCGCCGTGTAGAGCGCGTGCGCCTGGTCGAACAGCGCCAGCGCCTCGGTGGGGTGCCCGCTCTTCAGCTCGACCAGGCCGAGCAGGAGCAGCGCATCGCCGTGCGTGCCGCCCGGCCGCGTCAGCGCCATCAGCATCTCACAGCTCCAGCGCGCCTCGGCCAAACGCCCCTGGCGCAGCTGGATGAACGCGGGACCCTCGGGCTCCTCGCCCCAGCAGTTGGCGAGCTGGTAAGCCGCCAGCGCCGCGTCGAGCCGGTCCTGGTCGCGCAGCACGTGCCCCTGTGTGGCTACGGCCCAGCGCCACAGCTCGTGGTGCCGCCAGGACTCGGCCAGCCGGCGCGCGCCGTCGAGCGCAGCCGTGGCATCGGCGAGCCGCCCCTGGCGCCAGTAGGCCAGCCCGAGCTCGTAGAGGCACCACGGGCGCATGTCGGCGGTGTCGGTGTGCTCCTGCGCCAGGTCGGAGGCGCGCTCGGCCGCGGCGATCGAGCGGCGTGACTGGCCGATGTAGTGGTAGCCGGCGGCGATGTTGCGCAGCATCTGGATGCGGCCGACCCGCTGCAGCCAGGGGTCAGTGTCGGCGTCGAGCGCTGTCAGGGCGGCCTCGCCATCGACGACGGCCTCGCGGACGCGCGCCAGGCCGATCAGGCAGAGGAAGCGGCCGAACAGCAGCTCGGCGCGCAGGTACGGGCGCATCTGGCGGTCCAGCAGCGCGCTGGAACCGGCGAGCCCGGCCGCGAAGTCGTCGGCGTGGTAGCGCATGACCAGCCACTCGGCCAGCGCCCACAGCTCGCCCTCGGCATCGCCGGCCGCGCGGAAGGCGTCCAGCGCGCCGTCGATCAGCGGCGTGGCCTCGGCGAAGCGGCTGTGCAGCCGGCATAGCCGGCGGCCCTGCAGCAGCGCGGCCCACGGGTCGGCGGCCGGCGCGATCGCGCCGAGCGCGTCGAGGCGCGCCAGCAGATCGGGCGGGTAGCGCCGGCTCTGCAGCGCGTCGCGCGCCTCGGCGGACAGCTGGTTTGTCGGAGCAGTTTGCATCGTTTGAGCATTCTAACACGCCCAGAGCGCCGGGACAATCCCGGCGCTCTGGGCTGTGCGCCCCCGTGCCTGCGGCCGGGGCTTCGCCCCTGGACCCCCAAAATGACGCTGTCTCTTGCTGACCGCTGGTGGCTCATGCCTGGCTGAATCCAGGCACGGCGGAACGCAACCCACCCTCGCAGGAGTTTTGATGGGCATCCGCCACGAGCTGTGCGGCTGAGGCAGCTTTATTTTCCGGAGGAGGGCCGGGGGCGCAGCGCCCGGCGACGCACCGCTGCCGGAACAGACTCAGAGCTTCTCGACGACGCGCTCGATCCGCAGCCGGACGGTGATGCGCTGCTGCTTGGTGAACTGGTCGCGCGCCATCGCGGCGGCTTTCTCGGGTGGGTGGTAGCGCATAGCCAAGCGCAGGATATCGGCCTGGGCGATCTCCTGGTCGTCGATCAGCTCGGCGATGCCGGAGATCGTGATGTAGCTATATTCGTCCTCGACACAGATCGCGATGCGCGGGTCGCGGCGCAGGTTGCCGTCCTTGATGCGGCCGGCCGCCGTGTTCATCAGGATGTCGTCGCCGTCGAGGTCGTACCACATCGTCGTCAGCTGCGGGGTACCGTCCTCGTTGATCGTCGCGAGGACGGCGAAGCGCGGCTCCTGCAGGAAGGCGCGGGCGGTGTCGCTGAGCTTGGCCTCTGTCATTGGGTGTCTCTCTATCCTTCTTGTCGTGCGTCTGATGCGCTTGTGGTCTTTCCCGATGGGGTTGGGCGCCCTCACCCCCGCCCCCTCTCCCGCCCCCGCGACGGGCGAGGAGGGTGTTCGGCTGGTGCGGCGGTTTCGGCAAAGCCGAAACCGCCACACCAGTCAGTGTTCACCTCGGGTCCGGCAGGGGCAGGGGGAGCAGGAACAGCGTGCGTCATCCCTTAAGCTTGGGGATGACCTGCTCGCCGAAGGCCCTGATGAACTGCTCCTGGTTGCGCCCGACGTTGTGCACGTGAATCTCGTCGAAGCCCAGGTCGACGAACTGCTGGATGTAGGCGCGGTGCTCGTCCAGGTCGGCCGAGATCAGCATGCGGTTCTTGTAGTTCTCGGGCCGCACCAGCTTGGCGATCTCGGCGAAGTCCTCGGGCGAGCGGATGTCCTGCTTTGGGAAGGGCATGCCGCCGTTGGGCCACTCGGTCATGGCGTTCTGCAGCGCCTCCTCGTAGGTCTCGGCCCACGACATGTGCAGCTGCAGCAGCTTGGGCATGCCGGCGGGGTCCTTGCCGGCCGACCGCGCGCCCTTCTCGAAGGCGTCCAGCAGGCCCTTGAGCTTCTCGACGCTCGCGCCGGGCGTGATAATGCCGTCGCAGTGCTCGCCGGTCCACTTCGCTGTGATCGGGCCTGCCGTGGCGACGAAGATCGGCGCGGGTCGCTCGGGCAGGGTCCACAGCCGCACGCGCTCCATCGTGAAGTAGCTGCCGCCGTCGTGGCGGGCGACCTTGCCGGTGAACAGCTTCTTGATGATGTCGATCGCCTCTTGCATCATCTTGAGGCGCACGTGCGGCTCGGGCCAGACCCCGCCGACGACGTGCTCGTTGAGCGCCTCGCCGCTGCCGAGCCCAAGCCAGAAGCGCCCGGGGGTCATGGCCGCCTGCGTCGCGGCGGCCTGGGCGATCACGGCCGGGTGGTAGCGGAACGACGGGCAGGTGACGCCCGGCCCGAAGGTCACGCTCTGGGTGGTCGCGCCCAGCGCGGCCATGAACGACCAGACGTAGCCGTTGTGGCCCTGCTGCGGCACCCAGGGCTGGAAGTGGTCGGCCGCCATCACGCCCTTGAAGCCGAGCTGCTCGGCCAGCCGGCTGTAGCCGAGCAGCTCGGTCGGGTGAAACTGCTCCAGCGCAGCCGCGTATCCGATGATTGCCATTGGGTTTCCTTTCAGTTTATGGCGCGCTGATGCGCCGGATCAGCCCGGCATCAGCTCAGCATTTTCTCTACTTCCCCTACACGCAGGCCACGCGCTCGCAGACCATCAGCTCGCGCGCGAGCTGCTGCGCGGCCGTGTCGCCGGCCAGCTCGGCCAGCAGCAGCAGGTCGTCCGGGCGGTCGACGTCGAGCCCCAGGCCGCGGCTCTGGAAGATGCGCGCGTCGACGCCATACTCGCGCGCGGCCTGGAGATGGCGCTCGCGGCTCTGCGGGCCGAACAGGAACGGCAGCGCCAGCGGCGGCCGCGTGAGCAGGGCGTTGGTCCCGCCATCCCGTGATGGGGCAATCACGATGCCGCGGGTGACGCGCAGGGCGATCATCCGCTCGATCTCCTCGGCGGCGATCAGCGGCACGTCGGCCGGCATGACGAGCGTAGCGGTCGCCCCGAGCGCGGCGTAGTGGGCGGCGGCCTGGGCCAGCGCGGCGTTCAGGTCGGGCGCGCGGTCGATCAGCGGCTCGGCGCCAAGCGCGGCCGCGCGCGCCAGCACGGTCGCGTCGGCGCTGATCACGCCGATCCGGTCGACGCCGCGCGTCTTGACGAGCGTGGCCAGCACGTCGCCCAGCATGGCCAGCACCAGCGCCCGCCGCTCCGGCGCGGCGAGCACGCCGGCCAGCCGGCCCTTGGCGACTGCCAGCGTCTTAACAGGGATGATTGCGGCGAGCATAGATGCTGTAACTCTATGAATTGTAAGGTTCGCAAGAACCATGTCTACGTCCGAAGCCTCAAGCCCCGCGCCCCACGCCCCGCGCCGCGTCGAGCGCGGCCTGCGCGAGCGCGCGCTTCTCGGCCGGCCCGCGCATGATCGTGTCCGTAACGATAACGCGCATGCCGGTCGCGCGGATGTCTTCGGCCAGCGCCGCGTCGACCTGGTCGATCACCAGCGCGTCGGCCAGTCCGGCGTAGCAGGCCGCGACCCCGCGCGCGGAGACCTCGAAGCCCAGCGCGGCCATGAGCGGCGCGGCCGGCCCTTTGATCGCCGCGCCGCCGACGATCGGGCTGATCGCGACGACGGGAGCGGCGGTGGCCTGCAGCGCGGCGCGCACGCCCGGCACGGCCAGGATCGTGCCGACGCTGACGATCGGGTTGCTCGGCGCGATCAGCACCGCCTCGGCGTCGCGGATCGCCTCCAGCACGCCGGGGGCCGCGCGGGCGGCCTCGGCGCCCGCGAAGTGGACGCCCAGCACGGCATCCTGGGCGCGCCGCTGCACCAGGTAGCGCTCGAAGTGGATCAGCCCGTCCGGCGTGCGGATGTAGGTGCCGACCGGCTCGTCGCTCATCGGCAGCACCCGCACGGCCACGCCGAGCGCGCGGCGCACCTGGTCGGCCACCTCCGAGAGCGTGGCGCCGGCGCGCATCAGCTCGGTGCGGCGGATGTGGGTCGCCAAGTCGCGGTCGCCGAGCAGAAACCAGGTGTCGGCGCCGAGCCGCTTGAGCATGTCCAGCGTGTGGTAGGTGTCGCCGCGCACGCCCCAGCCCTGCGACTCCTCGATCATGCCGGCGAGCGTGTAGGTGACGATGTCCAGGTCGGGCGAGATATACAGCCCGTGCATGGTGATGTCGTCGCCGGTGTTGACGATCGCGGTCACCTCATCCGGCGGGACGACCTGCACGACTCCTTCGAGAAAGCGGGCCGCGCCCACGCCGCCCGCGAGTGTCACAATCATAGAGCCTCGTGGTAGCCAGTAGTCAGTAGTCGGTAGTCAGTAGTCAGTACCTTTGATTTTCATTGATACTCGTTGATACTGACTACTCAAAACATATCGGGCGTCCAGGGGCGCGGGCCGGCAAACACCAGCGCCGCCGCGGCCAGGTCGGCGTCGGGGCCGTCGAGCGAGCCGGCGGCGCGCAGCTCCTGCGGCGTCATGTAGCCGCCGTAGAGCGCCGCGAGGTCGCGCGCGTGCAGGCGGATGCGGCCCTGCCCGCCGGGGCGCGCGCTGCCGCGGCCCTCGGCGACCTGCAGCACGAAGCGGCCATTGTTCCAGGGCAGCACGTCGTCGCGCACGTCGATGTGCAGCTCCGTGTCGACCGTGCCGGGGTAGCCGCGCGCGCCGAGCGCCGCGACGACGTCGACGATCCGCAGCAGCAGGTCGATCGCCCACTCGACCTTGTGCTTCGATTCGGGCATTAGGAAGAGCAGCAGGTCGTTCGGCGCGCCGCTCCAGGTGATCCGCTCGACCATGGTGCGGTGGTCGGCCAGCAGCGTCAGCAGGCGTCGTCCGGCGTCCGGCGTCAGCGCGCAGATGTCTCGGACGTTGAGCGGGTCCTGCCGGCCGGCCTGCGTAAACGCGATGTACCCTTCGGCACGCCCGTCGCGCGAGACGAGGTAGCGGTGGACGGCGTGCTTTTTCGAGTGGTGCAGGGCCTGCCAGATGAACTCGTGGCGATCCAGGTTGCCGCTGGAATGGCGCGCCCGCTCGCCGTAGACGCGGCGGATCTCCGGCTCGTGCTGCTCCTCGACCGCGACAACGTCGAGCGTATGGTCGCGGACGCCAATCGCGTCGGGGGCGATCTCGTAGACCGTCCTGGTGGCGGCGCGCTCGTAGCCTGCGCGGCGGTAGAAGGTGACCGTCGCCGGGTAGAGCGCCGAGAGCGGCGTCCCGCTGGCGTGGATCTCCTCCAGGCAGCGCCGCATCATCTCCAGGCCGACTCCGCCGCCGCGCTGCTCAGGCGCCACGCCGACCGCCGTGATGCCGGCGATCGGTACGCTCAGCCCGCCGAACCACTGGCCCATCGGGATGATGCCGAGTCCGGCGACCAGCCTGCCGTTCCGCCGGGCGGCGCGGAAGTGCTCGGTGCCAAGCTGGAGGCGCCAGCTGCGCATGTCCTCGGTGGGGAAGAACAGCGCCTGCGCGACGATCGTGTCGAGCGCGTCGGCCTCGTCCTCGCGGACAGGTCCGTAGTCAAGCTTCATGTTCGAAGTCATCCTGCCATCACGATCACGTAAACCGCAGTTGCATGCAGAGCTGAGGAGACGCACGATCGCCTATCTGCGTCCATCTGCGGCTGCGGCTAGTCAAACAGCACGATCAGCCGCTCCAGCGGCAGCCGCTCGCGGCGCTGCGGGTCGGCGGCGGCGTAGCCGAGCGTGATCAGCGCGTGCGGCGTCAGCGCCCGATCGAGGCCCAGCGCGCTAGCCACGACCTCGGGGCAGAACAGCGGCGCGCACATCCAGCCGCCGTCCAGCCCGAGGCTGTAGGCCATCAATAGCATGTTCTGGACCGCGCAGCCCAGGCTCTGGATCGCCATCGTCGCCTCGGCGGCGTTGCGGTCGGCGTCGGGGTAGACGTCCAGGTCGGCCAGGTACAGGCACGGGACGACGATCGCCGGGGCGCGGACGATCCGCTCGTGCGACTTGCGCCGCCGCAGCTCGATCGTCGCCGCGTCCTGCCCGTCGAAGGCGAGCTGGCGCCGCCACTCGTCGCCCATGGCCTCGGCCAGGCGCAGCTTCGGCTCGGCGCGGGTCAGCACCGCGAAGCGCCAGGGCTGGCGGCCGTGCGGCGAGGGCGCCCAGCGCGCCGCCTCAAGCACCTGCTCGATCAGATCGCGCGGCACCGGCCGGTCGTGGTAGCGGCGAACCGACCGCCTGCCGCGGATGATTTCCTCTAGCGTAAGCTCCTGGCGCGTCACACCCTATTGCCTTCCGATAGTCTGACCAGGAGACCAGGTGACAAGGTGACCAGGTGGCCAGGTGACCAGGTGACGCCACGTCGTAAACCTCTAGCCCCTAGCCCCTAGCCCCAAGTCCCACGCTCCAAGCCCCAAGCCCCAAGTCCCAAGTCCCACGCTCCAAGCCCCTAGCGCCACGCCTCTCACCGAAACAGATCCTTGTCGGGCGCGCGGATCAGCTGCGCGGCGCTGCCGGTGGCCGGCGTGTAGGCGTAGCCGCGGATCAGCGCGACCGGCACGGCGTCGGTCTTGCCCATCACCAGCTCGGCCGCCGAGGCCAGCTCGTCGGCGACGGCAATCAGGCTGGCCTGCATCGTAAAGCCGTAGCCGTCCGGCAGGCCGGCGTAGTCGGCCAGCGGCGCCAGCCCGGCCACGCCGATCGCGACGTTGACCTGGCCCTCGCGCCACGGCCGCCCGAACGTGTCCGAGATGATCACCGCGATGCTGGCGCCGGCCGGGCCGCTCAGCGCCGCGCGCAGCGTCGCCGCCGAAGCGTCCGAGTCGACCGGCAGCAGCGTGACGACTCGGCCGCCGGCGACGTTCGACTCGTCCACGCCGGCGTTGGCGCAGATCAGCCCGTGGTGTGTCTCGGTCACCAGCACGCCGCGGTCCATCTTGACGATCCGCCGGCTCTCGCGCAGCACGACCTCGTAGTAGCCGGCGTCCTTCTTGCCCTGCTCGGCGGCCATGCGCGCCAGGTGCGAGGGCTCGACCGTCGACGGGTCGACGATCCGGCCCTCGGCCTTGGAGACGATCTTCTGGGTAACGACCAGCACGTCGCCGTCGGCGAGCGGCAGATCCTGTTGGGCCAGCGCGGTGAGGATGGTCGCGGCCAGGTCGTCGCCCGGCCGCACCTCGCCGATCCCGCGCACGGGTATGATACGGAGCTCTCCAGCCATGTCGCTTCTCTCTGGGCGGCGATAACAGAGGCGTATTGTACCACGACCGTAGCGCGGGCGGCAGGGCGCCCGCGTTACGGTCCTCACTCCCCGGCCTTTTCGGCTTGAATCGTATGCTGATGGAGCGTAGGCCCTCACTCTCCCGCCCCTCGCTCCCGCGCCTGGGAGGGGGCCAGGGGGTGGGGCGATCCGGCATCAGCGCAAGCTATTTTCCTTGACAAGCAGGTCTATCTGCTCTACACTCAGCCAATCTCACAGTCTGCATCAGCATGTAGTAGGCCAACCCCGTGAAAAGAAAGGGTTCGGTATGCGAACTCGCACCTCCTCGTCGATCGCTCTGGTGGTGATCCTGGCCGCGCTGCTCGTCGCCGCCTGCGGCCAGACGGCCAGCGCGCCGCCGACTGCGGTGAGCGGCCAGCCGACCGCGGCGCCCGCCCCGAGCGGCAAGGCGCCGGCCGACACGCTGCGCTGGCCGATCGAGGGGCTGAGCGAGCTGACCTCGCTCGACCCGGCGGTGACGAAGGACGCGCCGAACAATATTGTGATCACGCTGGTCTTCTCGGGGCTGGTGCGCCTCGATGACAAGCTGGAGGTCCAGCCCGACGGCGCGTCGGAGTGGAAGGTCAGCGACGACGGCACGATCTACACTTTCACGCTGCGCGATGGCCTCAAGTTCGGCGACGGCACGCCGGTGACGGCGGGCGACTTCGTCTACTCGATCAACCGCGCGGTTTCGCCCGAGACGGGCGCATTCGCGGCTTCGACGCATTTTGGCCACATCCTTGGCGTGCAGGATGTGATCGACGGCAAGACCAAGACCGTCGCGGGCGTGAGCGCAATCGACGACAAGACCCTGGAGATCAAGCTCGACGCGCCGATCGCCTACTTCCTGGCGCTGCTGACCTACCCCGACACCTTCGTCGTGCCGCAGAAGCTGGTCGAGAGCGGGGCCAAGTGGCCGGAGCAGGCCTACGGCACGGGGCCCTACCGGGTCAAGGAGTGGAAGCACGGCCAGTCGATCGAGCTGGTCGCCAACGAGCACTACTGGCAGGGCAAGCCGGGCATCCCGAACATCTTGATGCCGTTCGCCAAGGACAGCGAGACCGCCTACCAGCTGTACCAGACCGGCGAGCTGGATATCGAGGGCAGCGGCCAGAACCCGGTCCCGGCCGCGCACGTCGCGGATGTGCAGAGCCTGCCGGACTTCAAGTCGGCCGCGCAGCTGACGACGCGCTACGTCGGCTTCAACACCAAGAAGCCGCCGTTCGACAACGTCGACGTGCGGCGCGCCTTCGCGCTGGCTGTCGACAAGCAGACGCTGGCGAATCAGGTGCTGGCCGGCGCGGTGGTGCCGGCCGACCGCATTCTGCCGACGGGGCTGCTGGGCACGCAGCTGCCGATCAAGCCGCTGGCGTTCGACGCGGCCGCCGCGAAGGATGCGCTGACCAAGGCCGGCTTCAGCAACGGCCAGGGGCTGCCCGAGATCACGCTGGCGTACGGCCAGGAGGGCGATAACGAGACGGTGGTGCAGGCGCTGCAGAGCCTGTGGGAGCAGAACCTGGGCATCAAGGTCAAGCTGCAGTCGTTCGAGCTGGCGACCTTCAGCAAGAACCTCGACACCACCTACTACACGCCGACCGAGGGCCTGCAGTTCTACTACAGCGTCTGGGGCGCCGACTACCCTGACCCGCAGAACTTCCTGTCGCTGCTGCTGCGCACCGATAACCCGAACAACAACGGGCACTTCTCCAACTCGGACTTCGACCGGCTGGTCGACGAGGCCGACCGGCTCGGCGATCGCTCGCAGATCGAGCGGCGGCTACAGCTGTACAACCAGGCCGAGCAGATCGCGATCGACGAGGTCGCCTGGCTGCCGCTGTTCTACCCCAAGCTGAACATCCTGGTCAGGCCGCGCGTGGAGGGCATTGTGGTGACGCCGCAGGGCCTGATCGTGCCGGACTGGTCGAAGCTGAAGCTCAAGTAGTGTTAGAACGTTGGAACGTTCTAACGTTTCAACGTTCTAACGTTTCAACGGAACGTGGTGTGCTTTAAGACGCCGCAAGGCAATGGGCACGCCGAGTTCTAACGTTTCAACGTTCTAACGTTTCAACGGAACACGGACATGGCCCGATTCTTTTCGCGCCGGGCGATCAGCCTGGTCTTTGTCTTATTCAGCCTGACATTCCTGACCTTCCTGATCGGCCACCTGGCGCCCGGCGACCCGATTCTGGTGCTGATGGGCGCGCGGCGCGACCCGGAGGCGTATGCGCGGCTGCAGCACCTCTACGGCCTCGACAGGCCGCTGATCGAGCAGTATGTCGCCTATGTCGGCAATCTGCTGCGCGGCGATTTTGGCCTGTCGTTCCAGTACGAGGGGCGGCCGGTCCGCGAGCTTATCTCGCAGGGCGTGTGGATCTCGATCGAGGTCGGCGGGCTGGCGCTGCTGCTGAGCGTGCTGGTGGGTGTGCCGCTGGGGATGCTGGCCGCGCTGCGGCAGCACAGCGCGGTCGATCGCGGGCTGGTCGGCCTTTCGCTGATGCTCTACTCGGTGCCGAGCTTTGTCCTGATCCCGCTGATCTGGATCGCGAACCTGGCGCTCTACCGCGCCGGCTTTCCCAGCCTGCCGCAGGCCGGCTGGGGCGAGCCGAAGCACCTGGTCCTGCCGGTGCTGGTGCTGGCCGCGGCGAACGTCGGCTATATCACGCAGCTCACGCGCTCCTCGATGATCGAGGTCCTGCGCGAAGACTACGTCAGGACGGCGCGCGCGAAGGGGCTGCCGCAGCGCGTGGTCGTCAACCGGCACGTGCTGCGCAACGCGGTGCTCCCGATCATCACGCTGCTCGGCCCAGCCACCGCATTTCTGGTGACCGGCGCGTTCGTCGTCGAGGTGCTGTTCAACATCCCCGGCATCGGCCGGATCTCGGTCGAGGCGGTCGGTCGGCGCGACTACCCGGTGATCCAGGGCACGACGGTCATCCTGGGCATCGCGGTGGTGCTCATGAACCTGGTCAGCGACCTGCTCTACCATGTCGTCGACCCGCGAATCAGACTAACGACGTAGGCGAAAGGGTGCGGAAACCGGCCGCGCTGATGATACACTATACGCGTTGCCCGGTTTCGCAAACTCTGGAGCCTCATGGCAGAGCTTACATCCCAGATGAATAGCACGATCGGTGAGCGCGAGGTGCGCCCCGCCGCCAGCTTCTGGCAGCGGCTGCTGCGCAGCCGGAGCGCCGCCGCCGGGCTGATCGTTGTCGTCGCCGTCGTGCTCCTGGCCACGCTTGGCCCGCTGATCTACCAGGTCGACCCGACCCACACCGACTTCGCGCAGATAAACTCACCGCCCGCGCTGGCCCACCCGCTGGGGACCGACCGGCTCGGCCACGATACGCTGGCGCGCCTGATCGCCGGGCTGCGCGTCTCGCTGCTGGTCGCGGCCGTCGTCGAGGCGATCAATATCGCGGTCG
Organism: Candidatus Ribeiella danica; assembly: GCA_016717335.1. Taxonomy (GTDB): domain Bacteria; phylum Chloroflexota; class Chloroflexia; order Chloroflexales; family Roseiflexaceae; genus Ribeiella; species Ribeiella danica. The sequence continues at coordinate 697,150 of JADKFS010000001.1, read as the reverse complement.
GCGGCGTCCTGGGGCTGCTGGCCGGCTACTTCGGCGGGTGGGCCGACCTGGTTATCTCGCGCCTGGCCGATATGTTCTTCGCTTTTCCCGGCCTGCTGCTGGCTATCCTGGTTGCGGCGATCTTCGGCCCCTGGGTGACCGAGCACTACGGCAGCACCGCGCGGCTGGTGCTGGTGGCCGCCTCGATCAGCCTGGTCGGCTGGCCGCTGATGGCGCGCTATGTGCGCGGGCAGACGCTCAGCCTGCGCGAGCGCGACTTTGTGCTGTCGGCGCGGGCGATCGGCCAGTCCGAGCGCGGTATCCTGCTGCTCCATATCGTGCCGAATGTCGTCGGCCTGGTGGTCACCGCCGCGACTCTGGACGTCGTCAACGCGATCGTAGGCGAGGCGACACTCAGCCTGCTGGGCCTGGGCATCCAGTCGCCGGCGACCAGCATCGGCAAGATGATCGTCGAGGCGACGCCGTTTCTGGCGCAGAACGGCTTTCTCGTGTTCGTCCCCGCCGCGACGCTGACTCTGCTGGTGCTGGCCTTCTCGTTCCTCGGCGATGGCCTGCGGCAGGCGTTCGACCCGACCGAGCGGTGAAGGATGAACGTTGAACGCTGAACGTTGAACGCTGAAATTTCAAGACCCAAGTCCCAAATCCCAAGTCCCAAATCCCAAGTCCCAAATCCCAAGTCCCAAATCCCAAGTCCCAAATCCCAAGTCCCAAGTCCCAAGGACAACACTTGAACGACGATCCACAGTACTTTGCCCGCGTCACGGCCGGGCTGGAGCAGGTCGCCTGGGCGGAGATCGAGCGCCGCGCCGGGGGGCAGCTGGCCGGCCTCGGGCATCGCCGCGTCGACTTTTCGTACGCCGGGGCGCCCGCCGCGCTGCTCGACCTGCGCGCGGTCGACGACGTCTACGTCCACGTCGCGTGGCTGACCGGGCTCGACCACACCCGCGCCAGCCTGGGGCGGCTGACCGGCAAGCTCGCCGAGGTCGACTTCGCCCCGGCGCTGGATATTATCGCGTCCGCGCGCGAGCTTGGCCCGCAGCCGACCTACCGCGTGACGGCGAGCCACCTGGGCCGGCGCAACTACTCGCGCTACGACGTCGAGTCGGCGGTCGCGGCCGCGCTCACGGGCAAGCTGCCCTGGCGCTTCGTGCTCAACGCGCCCGACGAGGACGCGACCGACCTCGACCTGCGCGTGCTGCTCGAGGACGACTGGGCGCTGATCGGCCTGCGGCTGGGCGCGGCCCCGCTGCACCGGCGGGCCTACAAGGTCGCCAGCCGGACCGGCTCGCTCAAGGCGCCGGTCGCCTACTGCCTGTGCGTGCTGGCGGGCGTCGGGCCGGCCGACATCGTGCTCGACCCGGCGTGCGGCGCGGGCACGCTCCTGGCCGAGGCGGCGTCGCTCGCGACGCGCGGCATGCTCGTCGGCGGCGACATCGACGAGGGCGCGCTCGGGCTCGCGCAGGCCAACCTCGGCGCGCTGGGCCTGGGCGCGCGCGTTGTCGCGCCGAGCGAGCTGGGCGCCCTGGCCCAGCTCGCTCGCGGCGGGGACCGGCCGGTCGCGCTGCTGTACCACGGCGACGCCACAAGCGTCCCGCTGGCCGATCGAACCGTCGGCGCGGTCGTCTCGAATCTGCCGTGGGGCCAGCAGGTCGAGGTCGCGGCCGACTTGGCCGAGCTGTACGCCGGCATGCTCCAGGCGATCGAGCGCGCGCTGGCGCCGGGCGGGCGCGCGGCCCTGCTGACCGACCAGGCGGAGACCCTGCTGGCGGCGCTGGCAGCCTGCCCGGCGCTGCGCCTGGACTCGTCGCTGCAGATCAGCCTGTTCGGTCGCCACCCGACGATCTACACGATCCAGAAGAGCTAACTGACATGCGCATTGGCGTGATCTCCGACACCCACGGCTACCTCGACCCGCGCGCCGCGGCGGCGCTGCAGGGGGTCGCGCAGATTCTGCATGCCGGCGACATCGGCGGCGCGGCGATCGTCGCCGCGCTCGAAGCGATCGCGCCTGTCGCGGCGGTCTACGGCAATGTGGACGCCGGGACGCCGCTGGCGCGCAGTTACCCATCCACGCTGCGGCTGGAGCTGGAGGGAGTGCGCATCCACATGACCCACATCGGCGGGCGCCCGGCCGACCTCGCGCGCACCCTGCCCAGCCCGCAGCCGGACGTGTACATCTTCGGGCACAGCCACGTCGCGCTGCTGGAGACGGTCGACGGCGTGCTGTTCCTCAACCCTGGCGCGGCTGGCCGCCCGCGCTTCGGCGGCGGACTCTCGGTCGCGCTGCTGGAGGTCGCGGCGGGGCGCGCGACCGCGCGGATCGTGCAGCTGACGTGACGCCGCGCGATTGCGCTACAATACGTGGCAATCGGCCGCATCCGCATTGAATCGTCGGAGGTCTCGAATGAGCGCGCAGGACCCCACCTCCACACGGCCGGGCGCAGCCGCGCAGGATGGCGAGCAGGCGGATCACCGCAGCCTTGGCCTCTCGGACGCGCAGGTGCTCGACGCGCTGCGCGGGATGATCCGCGCGCGGACGGTCGACGACCGGCTGTGGCTGCTCAGCCGCCAGGGCAAGGCGCACTTCGTGATCACGTCGGCCGGGCACGAGGCCACGCAGTTCGGCTGCGCCATGGCGATCGACGTCGGGCGCGACTACGTGGTGCCCTACTACCGCGACATGGCGCTGGCGATGGCGATGGGCCAGACGCCGCGCGAGATCTTTCTGCACGCGCTCGGCAAGGCCGACGACCCGGCCAGCGGCGGGCGGCAGATGTTCGGCCACTTCAACAGCCGGCGGCTGCGGATCGTCAGCGGCTCCAGCTCGGTCGGCAGCCACCCGGTCCACGCGGTCGGCCTGGCGCTGGCATTCCGGGTCATGGGCGAGACCGGCGTCGCGGCGATCACGTTCTTCGGCGAGGGCGCGACCGCCGAGGGCGCCTGGCACGAGGCCATGGGCTTCGCTGGCATCCACCGGCTGCCGGTCGTCTTTGTCTGCGAGAATAACCAGTACGCGATCTCGATCCACCAGCGCCGCGAGGTGCCGGTCGAGGATGTGGCGGCCAAGGCGGCCGGCTACGGCATGCCGGGCCAGGTGGTGGACGGCAACGACCTTTTCGCGGTCTACGCCGCCGCGCAGCACGCGATGGCGCGCGCGCACACCGGCGGCGGGCCGACGCTGCTAGAGTGCAAGACCTACCGTCTCCGGCCGCACTCCAACGCCGACGACGATCGCAAGTACCGCAGCGAGGCCGAGGTCGAGCAGTGGCGGGCGCGCGACCCGATCGTGATCCTGGAGCGCTACGCGATCGCGCACGGGCTGGTCACGCCCGAGCAGATCGCGCGCGACCGAGCGGCGATCGCGGCCGAGGTCGAGCAGGCCATCCTGGAGGCCGAGCAGGCGCCCGAGCCGTCGCTGGACTCGCTGTACGCTCATCTCTACGGTGAGGCCGAGACCAGGAGGCCAGGGGACCAGGAGACAACGGGTTGACATTTCGCACCGCAGAGACGCCGAGAGCGCGGAGGGTGTTTCCCCTCTACCACATCTCTGCGCGCTGTGCGCCTCCGCGGTGAGAGCAAGTGGCAAAGTATCATCCCGCAGAGACGCCGAGGGCGCGGAGCTGGAGACAGATATGCCGCAACTCAACATGGTCGAGGCGATCCGCAGCGCGCTGGCCGACGAGATGGCGGCGGACGCGCGGGTGTTCGTGCTGGGCGAGGATGTGGCGATTAAGGGCGGCGTGTTTCTGGCGACCGACGGGCTGCTGGCGCGCTACGGCGAGGACCGGGTGGTCGACACGCCGATCGCCGAGGCGTCGATCGTCGGGATGGCGATCGGGGCCTCGCTGCACGGCCTGCGGCCGGTCGCCGAGATCCAGTTCGCCGACTACATCCACCCGGCGATCGACCAGATCCTGAACGAGGCGGCGCGCTTCCGCTACCGCTCGAACGGCGCTTGGTCCTGCCCGATCGTCGTGCGGGCGCCGTTCGGCGCGGGCGTGCACGGCGGCTTCTACCACTCGCAGAGCGCCGAGGCGCTGTTCACCAGCACGCCCGGCCTCAAGGTGGTCGTGCCGTCGACGCCCTACGACGCCAAGGGGCTGCTGATCGCCGCCATCCGCGACCCCGACCCGGTGATCTTCTTCGAGCACAAGCAGCTCTACCGCGCGCAGCGCGAGGAGGTGCCCGAGGGCGCCTACACGCTGCCGCTGGGCCGGGCGGCAGTCCGGCGACGCGGCGAGGACATCAGCCTGTACACCTACGGCCTGATGGCCCACTTCAGCCTCGCCGCCGCCGAGATCGTCGCGGCCGAGGGCCTGAGCGTCGAGGTGATCGATCTGCGCACGCTCTACCCGCTCGACCGAGACGCCATCCTCGAGTCGGTCAGGAAGACCGGCAAGGCGCTGATCGTCCACGAGGATAACCTGACCGGCGGGCTGGGCGGCGAGATCAGCGCGCTGATCGCCGAGCACGCCTTCCAGCATCTCGACGGGCCGGTGCGCCGGCTGGGCTCGCCGGATGTGCCGGCGGTCGCGTTCAACAGCGCGCTCGAGGCGCACTTCATGCTCAGCCCGGAGAAGATCGCGGCCGCGATCCGCGACCTGGCGGCGTACTAGCGCCCTTTCAGCGTTTCGGAAGTGATTGGTAGCGCGGTTTCGGCGTAGCCGAAACCGCGCTACCGAGATCATGAACCCCCTCTCAGGGGGAGAGGGGGATGGCATCCTTCTACCGCAGATGGCTGGCGCGCCATGCCGCGCCGGTGTAGCGGCCGCCCGGATCGAGCTCGGCGACGCTGCGGAACTGCTCGCGGGCGCGCTCGATCTGGCCCTGGGCGATCATCAGCTCGCCCAGGCGCACCCGCAGCTCGAGCTGGCGCGACGGCGAGCAGCGCGAGACGAGCGCCTCGGCGCCGTGGAGCGTGAGCGTGGCCTCGGCCAGGCGGTGCTCGGCCAGCAGGTGCGCGCCGAGCGCGCAGCGCAGCACCGCCTCGGATGCCGGCGCGAGCGCCACCGACAGCCCGGCCCGCAGCCGTTCCTCGACCTCCTGCGCGGGCGCGCCGCCGGCCTGCTCGGCCTCGGCCAGGTACAGGTGCGCGATCGCGTAGTCATCTGCCAGCGCCAGCGCGTGCCGCGCCGCCGCTGCCGCCTCGGACGGCCGGTCGAGCGCCAGCAGCGCCCCGGCGAGCGCGGCGTGAAAGCCCGGCTGCCCCGGCAGCAGCCCGATCGCTCGCCGCAGGTCGGCCTCGGCCGCAGCCGCGCGGCAATTGGACAGCGCGATCACGCCGCGCAGCGCCAGCGCGTCGGCCGACCAGGGGTACAGCGCGAGCGCGATCTGGACCAGCACATCGGCCTCGCGCAGGCGCGCCTTCTCGTGCGCCACGCGCGCCCCCGTCAGCGCCAGCGTGCGCGCGATGAAGCTGATGATCAGCAGCATGACCAGCAGCCCGATCAGCGGCGGCCCGCCCAGCGCCCAGTACGCGCACAGCAGCGACGCCAGCAGGGTCGCCTCGGGAACCAGCAGGAGCATCGGCCCGACCATGTGCGCGGCGCCAAGGCCCCGGCGTGCCGCGGCCGCGCCTGTCCGCTTCATCAGCATAGGCTGTTCCTTTCTGAAACATCTGTGTCTATAGGTAGTATACTGGAATGGTGTGACAGGAACTGTCACGTTTTCCGGTGATTTGGCAACACAATCCGACTATGCTATAATCGCCCCGTCCCGACGAGGCGAAACAGATGCGCTGGTTGCGATTCGTCACTGTATGCGAAGAGTTGCCAGGAGAAAGTGATGACTCCACCCAGGCGCAGGCGCCTTGTATGGTGCAGATTCCCTGTGTCGATGGATTCGGCAAACCGTAAGGAGGTAGATTCCCATGCGAAAACCGTTATCTGCGATGGTGCTCCTGCTCGCACTGCTCGTACCGGTGCTGGCTGCGTGCGGCCAGTCCGCTGCGACGACGGCGCCCACGGCCGCGCCTGCCGCGGCGACGGCGGCCCCGGCTGAGGCGACGGCGGCTCCGGCCGCGACGGCGGCCCCGGCTGAGGCGACGGCGGCCCCGGCTGAGGCGACGGCAGCCCCGGCCGCGACGGCGGCCCCGGCGGCCAGCTCGCTCAAGATCGGTATGGTGACCGACATCGCCAAGCTTGGCGACAAGAGCTTCAACGACTCGGCCTGGAAGGGCGTGCAGGACGCCGCTAAGGCGCTGGGCGTCGAGGCGAAGGTCATTGAGACGACCGACCCGAACGACTACGAGAAGAACATCGGCCAGTTCGTCAGCGAGAGCTACAATGTGATCGTCACGGTTGGCTTCAACCTGGGCGAGCAGACGGTCGCCGCCGCGAAGGCCAACCCGGACATCAAGTTCATCGGCGTGGACCAGTTCCAGAGCGAGGAGATCGCTAACCTGGCCGGCCTGAACTTCAACGAGGACCAGGCGGGCTACCTGGCCGGCGTGCTGGCCGCCTCGATCTCGAAGAGCGGCAAGATTGGCGCCATCCTCGGCACCGACGCCGTGCCGCCGGTGTGGCGCTTCGGCGAGGGCTACCGCGCGGGCGCCAAGTCGGTCAAGGCCGACATCAACGTCCAGACGGTCTACCACAACGACGTCGGCTTCGAGAAGACCTTCGTCGACCCCGAGTGGGGCAAGGCGACCGCGCTCTCGATGATCGACCAGGGCGTGGACGTCGTCTTCGGCGCGGGCGGCCGCACCGGCAACGGCGCGCTGCTGGCGGCCGCGGATCGCAAGGACAAGGGCGTGTACGCGATCGGCGTCGACACCGATCAGTACCTGACTGTCCCCGAGGCCAAGGACGTGATCATCACCAGCGCGATCAAGATCATCGACAAGGGCGTGACCGACCAGATCAAGAAGGTCGCCGACGGCTCGTTCAAGGGCGGCAACGTCTACGGCGAAGTCGGCCTGGCGCCGTTCCACGATCTGGAGAGCAAGGTGCCGGCCGACGTCAAGACCAAGATCGACGACGTGCAGAAGAAGCTGCTCGACGGCTCGCTGAAGACCGACGTCTCGCCGGCCAAGCCTGCCTCCTAGTTCCTGCGCCACGGCGAGGCAGCGGGAGGTTCGGCGGGGTGTGAGGGTGGCTACGCCTCCCTCACACCCCGCCCACAGAATGAGCGCTGCGAGCCACGAGGGTTGCGCGCTAACAACGTGATATTGTGGCGGAGTGAGCGTGCTTGTCGCGTCACTCCGCCACCGCTTCTACAACGAAGTCGGCAGTCGAAGGGAAAGAGGACCATCCGCTTTCCCTTCGTTGTATCAGAGGTTGCGATGGCTGTGCAACGACTGCGCGGGCTCGGGCGAGCGGCGCTTCTCCCTCTGCTCTCGATCATCACCGCGCTGTTCGCCGGCGGCGTGATCATCTGGCTGTCGGGGCCGCGGCTGAACGGCGACTGGCTGGGCGTCAAGTTCGTGCTGGACGGCTACGCCGGCCTGTTCCAGGGCGCGTTCGGCTCGCAGAAGGCGATCATCGGCACGCTGGTGCGCTCGACGCCGCTGATCTTCGCGGGCCTGGCCGTCGCGCTGGCGTTCCGCTGCGGCCTGTTCAACATCGGCGTCGAGGGGCAGTTCGGGATGGGCGTGCTGGCCGCCGCCTGGACCGGCGTCAGCCTGGCGGGCTTGCCCGCGGTCATCCTGCTGCCGCTGACCATGCTGGCGGGCGCGCTCGGCGGGTTCGTGTGGGGCATGCTGCCGGGCTTTCTGAAGGCCCGCACCGGCGCGCATGAGGTGATCACGACGATCATGCTCAACTACATCGCCGCGCAGATCACCGGCTTCTTGCTCACCGGCCCGTTCCGCGACCCTTCGCCGACGAACGTGACGGCGCAGACGCCCAAGATCGCCGAGGCGGCGCGGCTGCCGTTCCTCTTGCCGGGCCTGCACTGGGGCGTCGTGCTGGCGTTCCTCGCCGCCGTGGCGGTCTGGTACTTCCTGTGGAAGACCACCTGGGGCTTCGAGATCCGCACCGTCGGCGCGAACTCCTCGGCCGCCAAGTACGCCGGAATCAACGTCGCCCGCAATATCGTGCTCGCTATGGGGCTCAGCGGCCTGCTGGCCGGGCTGGGCGGGACGATCCAGGTGGCGGGGGTGAACTATCGCGGCATCCTGGGCTTCAACGTGGGCTACGGCTTCGACGGCATCGCGATCGCACTGCTCGGCCGCACCACGCCGATCGGGACCGTGCTGGCCGCGCTGCTGTTTGGCGCGCTGCGCAATGGCGCCACGGTGATGCAGTTCCGCACGCAGATCTCGGCCGACATTATCTCGGTGATCCAGGCGCTGATCCTGGTCTTTGTCGCCGCCGAGCAGATCATTCGCTGGATCTACCGCGTGCCGAAGCCGCGTGACGAGGTTGGGCAGGCAGCGCTGAGCAAGGGCTGGGGGAAGAGCTAGAGGCTAGGGTCTAGGGTCTAGGGTCTAGGGTAGCTCACTGCCCCAAGCCCCAAGCCCCAAGCCCCTCGTCCCAAGGTGGACGAATGTCACGCAATCGCTTTCTATTCATCATCGGCACTGTGGTCGCGCTGATCGTCCTGACGGTCGTGCTCGGGCGCAACGACGTCGCCCCGGCGACGGTCGCCGCGAGCATGCTGGCGACGACGCTGCGGTTTGCCACGCCGATCACGCTGGGCGCGCTGGCCGGCCTGTTTTGCGAGCGCAGCGGGGTGGTCAACATAGCGATCGAGGGGATGATGCTCGCGGCCGCCTTCGGCGCCTGGCTCGCCGCCGCGCTGACGCAGAATCTCGGCGTTGGGATCGCCGCCGGCATTATGACCGGCATGCTGATGGGCCTGCTGCACGCCTGGCTCTCGGTCACCTTCAGAGTCGACCAGATTGTCAGCGGCACGGTGATCAACATCCTGGCGATCGGCCTGACCGGCTTCCTGGACACGCAGATGCTCACCAAGCTGCGCGAGCAGGGCCTGCAGTCGGCCGGGCTGCTGCCGCAGCTGCCGATCCCGATCCTGTCCGAGCTGCCGGTGATCGGTCCGGTCTTTCGCCAGCAGCCGATCGCCTGGGTCTCGATCATCCTGGTGATCGTGGCGAACTTCGTGCTGTTCCGCACGCGCTGGGGTCTGCGCACGCGCGCCGTCGGCGAGAACCCGCGCGCGGCCGATACGGTCGGCATCAACGTCAGGTGGATGCGCTACGCCAACGTGCTGATCGGCGCCGGGATCGCCGGCCTGGGCGGCGCGTACTTCACGCTTGAGGCGGTGCCGAGCTTCGAGACGCTGATCACCAACGGGCGCGGCTTTATCGCGCTGGCGGCGATGATCTTCGGCGGCTGGACGCCCTTCGGCGCGTGGGCGGCGGCGCTGCTGTTCGGGGCCGCCAACGCCCTGCAGATCAACGCCCAGCAGTTCGGCGTGCCGATCTCGTCCCAGATCATCGGCATGTTCCCGTACCTGCTGACGATCATCGTGCTGGCCGGCGTGATCGGGCGCGCGATACCGCCCGCGGCGGACGGGGTGCCGTACGAGACCGAGTAGTCAGACGTCAGATGCCGGATATCAGTACCAATGGTTTCACCGCCGATCGTTGCAGCTATCACGTCTCTGACTACTGACTGCTGACTACTGACTACTCATGAGGAAGACATGGAACGCGAAGTCGTGCTCGAGGCCCGCAACGTCACCAAGACGTTCCCCGGCGTGGTCGCCAATAAAGATGTCAGCCTCAAGCTCTACCGCGGCGAGGTGCTGGCGCTGCTCGGCGAGAACGGCGCCGGGAAGACCACGCTGATGAATATCCTCTACGGCCTGTACCACCAGGATTCCGGCGAGATGCTGGTGCACGGCGAGCCGGTGCGGATCACCAAGCCCAGCGAGTCGATCCGCCGCGGCATCGGCATGGTCCACCAGCACTTCATGCTCGTGCCGGTCTTCACAGTGGCCGAGAATATCATGCTGGGCGCCGAGACGGTCAAGGGGCTGGTGCTGGACATCGCGGCCGTGCGAAAGCGCATCCACGAGCTTTCCCAGCAGTACAACCTGCACGTCGACCCGGACGCCTACGTGAAGGATCTCTCGGTCGGCCAGCAGCAGCGCGTCGAGATCATCAAGGCGCTCTACCGCAAGGCCGATATTTTGATCCTAGACGAGCCGACCGCCGTGCTGACGCCGCAGGAGGCCGACGACCTGTTCGTGGTCGTCCGCACGCTGACAGCCCAGGGCACCTCGGTGATCTTCATCTCGCACAAGCTCAAGGAGGTGCTGGCGATCTCCGACCGGATCATGGTGCTCCGGCGCGGCCGGGTCGTCGGCGAGACGGTGCCGAGCCAGGCGACCGAGCGCAGCCTGGCGGAGATGATGGTCGGCCGCAGCGTGCTGCTCGAGGTCGATAAGGGGCCGGCCAAGCCGGGCGAGGTGGTGCTGGATGTTCGCGATCTGGCGATCAACGACGATCGCGGGCAGCAGGTGGTCAACGGCGTGTCGCTGCAGGTGTGTGCCGGCGAGATCGTCGGCGTCGCGGGCGTGCAGGGCAACGGCCAGACCGAGCTGGTCGAGGCGCTGACCGGGCTGCGCCCGGCGAAGTCCGGCCACCTGCTGATCGGCGGCGCGGAGTTCACCAACGCCGTGCCGCGCAAGATCACCGAGGCCGGCACGGCGCACGTGCCCGAGGACCGGCAGGAGGATGGCCTGGTGCTGAGCTACTCGGTCGCCGACAACCTGGTGCTCAACACCTACTACGTCGCGCCGTTCGCGCGCGGCGTCGTGCTGGACCAGGGCCAGATTCTCGAGCACGCCGACAGGCTGATCAAAGAGTACGACATTCGCACGCCCTCGGCCGAGGTGCCGGTGGGCAACCTGTCGGGCGGCAACAAGCAGAAGGTCATCATCGCGCGCGAGCTGTCGCGGCCGATCAAGCTGCTGATCGCCGCCCAGCCGACCCGCGGCGTCGATGTCGGCTCGATCGAGTTCATCCACAAGACGATCGTGGCGCAGCGCGACGCCGGCGCGGCGGTGCTGCTCGTGTCGGCCGAGCTCGACGAGGTGATGTCGCTGGCCGACCGGATCGCGGTGATGTACCACGGCCAGATCGTCGCGACTGTCATGGGCGACCAGGTGAGCCGCGAGGACCTGGGCCTGCTGATGGCCGGCGCCAAGCCGGAAGTTTTGAGTTCTCAGGTATGAGTTTTGAGTTGGCGAGCTGCCTAACTTAAAACTCATACCTCAACACTCAAAACTGGATCAGAGGTTGCGGTTGGCCCAGGCCATGAACTCGGCCAGCGAGAAGACCGCCAGGAGATTCTCCCCGGCCTGGGCGCGCAGCCACTGCAGCGCGCCGGGCCGCTGGCCGCCGCCGTCGGCGATCACCAGGGCCGGGCAGGGGTAGCACTCCTTGACGTTGTGGACCAGGTAGGGGAATTTCTCGTCCACGCTGCCGGTGGACTGCTGCCACTTGACCTCGATCGCCAGCCCCCCGGGGTAATGCGGCGCCCCGTGCACCCAGAAGTCGGCGTTCAGCGGCAGGCCGTAGATGCTCGCGCCGATCGGGTACTGCGCGACGAACAGGCGCGCCGGGCGCGGCCGCCGCGCGAAGTCGCGGAACATGGCCGTCTGCTCCGCCGCCGGCTCGGCCTCCTGCAGCGCCTGAATGGACAGCTCGACATAGCCGCGCCCCGTCAGCACGCCGCGAACGCTCGATTCAGCGACGCTGCCGGTGGACTCGGCGCGCATGGGGCGAACACGATCGTGGGTCATGGCGCTCTTGCTCTATGCTACACGGGTCGTCAACTGGACATAGTGTAACATATTGGCGCCGTGCTGCAAGTCGGCCCGGCGCCCGGCCCCCGCTCCGTACAGGCGTGTGCTTTTTCACCGATCACGTCTCTGGGCCTTGTTCGCCCTCACCCCTCTCCCAGAACGGGAGCGGGGGAGTATCCCTCCGTCATCAGGGTACGGTCGCTCTGCGGCCGCACCCTGATGACAAAAATCTAACCCCCTCCCCTGGCAGGGGAGGGGGCTGGGGGAGGGGTATTCGGCGCGAATCGCGCCTACGCCTGGAACGTCATTGCGACCCGCCCGAACTGCAGTCGCGACCCGCTCTTGAGCTGCACCGACACGCTCGGCTCGATCTTGGCCCCGTCGACGCGCGTGTAGTTCGTGCTGTTCAGGTCGGTGATCGTCCACTGGCCGTTGGTGTGGTTGAGCCGCGCGTGCTGGCGGCTCACGCCGCCGGTCTCGCCGCCGAAGGGCGTCAGATCGACCTCGGGGAAGATCCCGCTGATCGGGTCCTCGCGCCCGACGATGATCTCGCGCTTGTCGGCCGGCAGCGCCAGCTCCTTGCCGTCGTCGAACACCAGCCGCGGGGCGGCCGGCGCAGCTTGCGCTGGCGTGGGCTGCATCGGCGGAGCGCTCGGCGCGACCGGCGCAGGCGGCGGGATCGCCTCGGCCGGCGGCGAGCTGACGGCTGTCTGGGCGACCGGCGCAGCTGGTGGGATGGCCGCCGCTGGCGCGTCGCCAGGCGAGCGTGGCTGGGCCTCGGGCTGGGCTGCCTTCGCCTCGATCGGCGCTGCCGGCGCGGCCGCGCCGCCCTGCAGCGCGGCCAGCTCGGCCTCGGCGCGGGCCTTGGCGTCGCGGGCCTCGGCGAGGCCCTGGCTGACGGCGGCGGGCGCGGCGGCGCCGAACATCGCCAGCATCTGCTCGAACTGCGTGATAATCTGCTGCTGCCGCCCGATCTCGCTCTCGATCCGCGCCACCTCGGCCGGGTCCACCGCGGGCGGGGGCGGCTGCAGCGCGGCTAGCTCGGCCTCGGCGCGGGCCTTGGCGTCGCGGGCCTCGGCGAGGCCCTGGCTGACGGCGGCGGGCGCGGCGGCGCCGAACATCGCCAGCATCTGCTCGAACTGCGTGATAATCTGCTGCTGCCGCGCGATCTCGTCCTCGATCCGCTTGCGCTCGGTCTCGTAGGTCGCCTGTGCCCCGCTCGCATCCGCGGTGATCATCGGCTGCTCGGTCGTCGGCGCCTGGGATAGCGCGATCTCCGAGGGCTGCGGCGCGGCCGCCGCGCTGACTGTCGCAGACTCGGCCGGCGCTGCGGCAGCGCCGCCGGCCGGCAGCGCCGCGCCGCAGTTATCGCAGAACTGATCGCCGGGCAGGTTCTGGTGGCCGCAGGCCGGACAGACCACGCTCTGGCTGCCGTCCAGCGGCGGCGCGGCGATCGTCGGCGCGTCGTAGGCGATCGGGATCGGGGCGGCCGCGGCCGGGGCCACGTTGTTCAGCGCGGCGCCGCACTCGTCGCAGAACGCCTCGCCGGGGATCACCGCCGCGCCGCACGACGGGCAGGTCGGTCCAGCCGCGGTCGGCGCCGAGGAGGTATCGACCTGAGCCTGCTGAACCCCGCCGCTCGACTCAAGCCGTGAACCGCACTGCTCGCAGAAGCGATTGGCAGCCTCGTTCTCGGCACCACAGGTTGGGCACTTCATCGTTTACTCCTCTAGAATCTTATTCTTCCAGCTTCTGAGTGAGGCGCCGCGTCGCGTAGCGCAGCTCCTTCTGGGTCTCGGCGTTCATCCCTTTGCCCTGTTCGAGCTGCTCGGCCTGCGCCTGGGCTTTCTGCGCCAGATCCAGCTCGCCAAGGTCGAGCAGGCGCGTCGCGGCGGCGCGCAGCTTCTGAGTCGCGCCCGCGACATTGCCGGCCTCGGCCTCTGAGAGCGCGCGGGTCTGCAGCTTGAACGCGGTCACTTTCTCGACCAGATTCATCACGCGCGCGTCGTAGGGCGCGGCGTTCGGGTCGGCGGTGAACGCGAGCAGCACATCCTGCTTCACGACTTGCTCGGCGGCGCCCATCGGCGTGTAGTGCAGCTCGGCCTGGGCGATGCGGAACGAGCCGGCCGCGCGCGGCGGCACCATCAGGTCGACAACGACGCTGGCCGCGCTGCCGGCCTCCAGGCTGCCCAGCCGGACGGCAATCTCGCTCTCGCCGATCGGCTGGTAGCCAAGGTTGGCAATCACGGGCGCGACGCGGTGGACCGCCCGCGGCGTGACGTCGCGCGCCAGCCGCAGCAGCAGCCGCGCGTCCTGCGCCAGCGTGCCCTGTGCCGCGCGAACCGCGTGCTGGAAGAAGGTCGTAATCTGGGCCGGATCGGCGATATAGTCGGACGCGCCGCCGGTCGCCTCGGCCAGGTCGTCGAGCAGCTTCTCGTTCCACTCGGCGCCGAGCCCCAGCGCGGTGAGCCGCACCGACTCGCGGCCAAGCTCGCCGGCGATCGCGCGGCAGTGGTCCTCGTCGCCCCAGGTCTGCCCATCGGTCAGCAGCAGCATGGCCGAGACGCGGTCGGGCGCGCTGTTCTTGCGCAGCTCGGCCTGGCCGGCCTGCAGCCCGCCGGACATCGCGGTCCCGCCGGCCTCCTCGACCGAGTCGACCAGGGCCTTGAGCGCGTCCTTGTCGGTCGCCGGTGTGGCAGGGGCCAGCACCTGCACCTGGTCGTCGAATAGCACGATCGAGACCACATCCTGCGGGGTCAGCGTGTCGATCACGCGCTTGGTGGCGTCTTTGAGCGCCGCGAGCTTGGCGCCCTGCATCGAGCCCGAGCGGTCGAGCACCAGACAGAAGTTCAGCGGCGCCGCCTCGGTCGCAGCGCCGGGCTGCGCCTCGATCAGCAGGTAGGCGGCCTGCGGGTTTGCGCTGGTCGGCAGCGGGGCGCGGCCCCACGTGCAGGTTAACGTAACATTGTCAGGCATTTCTATCTCCAGTAGTCAGTAGTCAGTAGTCAGAATAGTTATTTCAGCTGGGTCGCCCAGCCCACCGTGGCGGGCTTCATAATCTGTAGCCGAGGGCTTTAGCCCGAAGGCGGCGTCTTGCTATTCTCTGGCCGCGCCGATCGTCCCGGCCATGAGGCCGATCGCGCAGCATAGCAGCAGCGTGGCGGCCCCCGTCGCGATGCCGAGAACCGCGTGGCGCCGGCCGTTCGCGGTTGTCAGTGTCTGTGGGCGGACCAGGGCGATAATGCCGAGGGTCGCTCCGGCCGGACCGCCGACGAGCGGCAGGAACGCCAGCAGGTAGCCGAACCCGCTCAGTGCACTATTCGATCCTCCGGTCATGGCGCCGATCGCGACCAGGACTGCCGCCAGCCCCATCAGCGCGACGCTGACCAGGCCGGCCAGGCGGCTCAGGTTGGCCAGCGTGGTCGTGCTCATCGGCGCGCCCACCGGCAGGGACGCCTGCTGCACGCGCGGGTGCGAGTCTGGGCGGGCGTACACTACGTGCTCCTGCCGAGCCGGGGTCGGCGACACCTGGTCGGCCGCGCCGAGCAGCGCCTGGCGGAAGGCCCGAACGCTGGCGAAGCGCCGGCCCGGCTCCGCGTCGGTCGCGACGGCGATTGCGTCCGAGATCGCTGCCGGCACGCGCGGGTCGACCTGGCTGGCGGGTGGCAGGCGGAACGGCGTCAGCGTGGGGTCGTAGCCGGTCAGCAGCTGGTGGAGCAGCACGCCGAGCGCGTAGATATCGGAGCGCGCATCGGTCTGGCCGCGGCCGTACTGCTCGGGCGCGCTGTAGCCGGCCGTGCCGAACGCCCGGGTGTCCTGCGCCTGGCCGGGCTTGAACAGCCGCGCGATCCCGAAGTCGATCAGCTTGATCTGCCCACTGGGCGCGAGCATGATATTGGCGGGCTTCAGATCGCGAAAGATGATCGGCGGGCTCTGGCCGTGCAGGTAGTCGAGCACGTCGCACAGCTGGCGCATCCAGTCGAGCGCGCGATCGAGCGGCTGGGGCAGCCCTGTGCGCGAGAGATAGCTCAGCAGCGTCTCGCCGGGCACGTATTCCATCACCAGGTAAGCCTTGCCGTCCTGCTCGAAGTGGTCGGTGACGCGCGGCAGGTTCGGGTGGTTGAGCGCGGCCAGCATCTCGGCCTCGTGGCGAAAGGCGTCGCGGGCCTGCTGACGCTCGCTCGGCGTGCCGATCGCCGACTGGCTCATCTCTTTCACCGCCCAGGTCACCGTGCTCAGGCGGCGGTCGGCCGCGCGATACACGGCGCCCATGCCGCCCTGGCCGAGCCGCTCGCCGAGCACATAGCGATCCTGCAGCACGGTCTGCTGGGGCAGCGCGCCCGTCGCGGGGCCGGACGCGCCGGGGCTCAGCCGTGTGCCGCACTCCCCACAGAAAGGAGCGCCGTCGGGGTTCTCAGATTGGCAGGTTGGGCAGCGCATCGCAGTAGTCAGTAGTCAGCAGCCAGTAGTCAGATATCAATGAAGACTTTGAAAGGCGACGCTGTTCGGTGGTACTGATATCTGATGCCTGACTACTGACTACTCTCCATATCGCTCGAACTTCACCAGCACCGACGTAATATTATCATCGCCGCCGGCGTTATTGGCTGCGCTGATCAGCGTGTCGCAGGCCGCCTGCGGGTTGTCGTGCGCGCCGATGATCTCGGCCATCTGCGGGTCGCGGGTCATCTCCCACTGCCCGTCGCAGCACAGGAACAGCGCGTCGCCCGGCCGCAGCCGCAGCGTGAACAGGTCGATCTCGACGTCCGGCTTGTCGCCCATCGATCGCAGCACCGCGTTGCGCTGCGGGTGGGTGTAGATATCTTCCTCGGTGATCTGGCCGAGGTCGACCAGCCGCATCACCAGCGAGTGATCTTTGGTGATCCGCCGCAGCGCGCCGTCTCGATAGAGATACGTGCGGCTGTCGCCGACGTTTCCGATCACCGCGCGATCGCCCGCGACCAGCGCCATAGTGATCGTCGTGCCCATGTCGTTGCCGCGCGCGCGCGCCTCGTTGAGTACGTACTGGTTGCCCTGCTGGATCGCGCGCCGGACCACGTCGCGGATCTGCGCCTCATCGTACGGCGCGTCGGCGTCGAGCGTGGGCGTGAGGTAGGCGCTCAGCACGACCTCGGCGGCGCCGCGGATCGCCAGCCCGCTGGCGACCTCGCCGGCCGCGTGGCCGCCCATGCCGTCGGCGACGATGAACAGCCCCCACGAGCGCCCGCGGCTGTTCTGCACGTTGCGCAGGTCCAGCGTCAGCAGGCTGTCTTCGTCCAGCTCGCGGACCATGCCGGGGTGCGAGGCGGCCCCGATGCGCGTCCACAGCGGCGTGGGCTCGGTCCGCTCGGCGATCAGGTCGTCGAGTCGCTCGGCCAGCACGTCGGCGCTGGCGATCGACCCGGTGCGCAGCTCGCGCAGCACGTCGGCCAGGCCGGGCATCTCGACGATCTCGGTGACCTGCGCTTCGGTCAGCTTGCGGGTCGTGCGCGGGGTCGCGGTGAGCGACTCGAGCAGACCGGCGAGCGCGCGCAGATCGGCCGGGCGGGCCGCGGCGTCGTCGGCTCCGATCCGCCGCAGCCCGGGCGCCGCACGCAGCCGCGGCAGCTCGGCGGCCGTCAGCTCCACGTCGTCCGGCCCGATCGGGCCGAGCGCCAGGCCGGCGGCGTGCAGCCGATTGAGCAGGTGCGCCAGGCCGCGGCCGACGTAGAGCGCCTGCAGCTCCTCAAGCGGCGGGGCGACCGGCGCGCGGGCGCTGTCGGCCACCAGCGTGAGCAGCCTGGCCTGATCGCCATCGCCGCCGCGCACCTGGTCCCAGATCGGCGGGAGCACCTCGCGCGCCGCCGCGTCGTCGAGCGCTGGCACGAGCGCCAGGCCGGCCGGCTCGCCGCCGATCAGCTCGCCGCGGTAGCGGCGCCCCTCGAGGTTGGCGCCGCACTCGGTGCAGAAGAGCTCGCCGGCGTCGTTCGACGTCGCCCCACACGCCCAGCAGCGCTTCCAGGGCTGGTGATCGAGCGCCTCGACACGATTGACATTCTGCGCGACGATCTCGTAGCGGCCGGCGAACAGATTGCCGGGTTGTCCCATGGTTGGCGGCTGCGTCTGATCCATGCGTACTCCTTCATCCTCAGCTGGGGGCGGAACCACCGGCGCGGCCGCGGTCAGCTTGCGCGGCCGTGTAGGCGCCTCAGAAGGAGACGCTGCGGTGGTAGAGAGAGTTGCGGCCAGCCAGGCCTGGTCATCCGACGACGGGCTGCGCTGCGTGATTCGCGCAGCGCACTGATAGCAAAAGCGAGCATCTTGGCGGTTGATCGCGCCGCAAGATTGGCAGGTCGGCATCAGCCCTCTCGCTATGTTGAAACGTTGAGACGTTCGAGCGTTCGAACGTTCTGACGGGCTACTTCTGTCCTTCGACCCTCACGATCACCACGCTGATGTTGTCGCGGCCGCCGCGCTCGTTCGCCAGCGCGACGAGCTGCTCGCAGGCGCGGTCCGGGTCGGGCTGGGTCAGCGCGATCTGGGCGATCTCCTCGTCGCGCACGTGGTTGAACAGCCCGTCGGAGCAGAGCAGCACCACGTCGCCCGGCTCGACCTGCTCGGAGAAGGTATCGACCTCGACCGACGGATCGGTGCCGATCGAGCGGTAGAGCAGGTTGCGCTGCGGGTGCGTGCGGGCTTGCTCGGGTGTGATCTGGCCGATGTCGACCAGCCGCGCCACCAGGCTGTGATCGGAGGTGAGCTGTGCGGTCGTGGCGCCGTCGGACGTGACGCCGCTGGCGTTGAGCAGGTAGGCGCGCGAGTCGCCGACCGAGGCGATGTGCAGCCGCTCGCCGACGATCAGGGCGATCGTCAGGGTCGTGCCCATGCCCTTGCGCTCGGCGTCGGCGCGCGACTCTTCGTAGACGCGGCTGTTGGCCGCGCGGGCGGCCTTGCGCAGCAGATCCTGCCAGGCGTTGTCGTCGGGCGGCGCGTGGCCGTCCACGCCGCTCTTGATCTGGGCCTGGGCCACCTCGGAGGCGATCCGGCTGGCCTGCTCGCCGGCCTTGGCGCCGCCCATCCCATCGGCGACCAGACAAAGCCACGCCGGGCCGCCACGCAGCTTGATCGTGCCGGTAAAGATCGAGTCCTGATTGTTCTTGCGCACCCGCCCCTGGTCCGTGCGGGCGCCGATCTTGAAGCGCAGCGGCATCGGCGTCACCGTCACTGTCTCATCTCGCGCCTGGCCGGCGAGCGGCGCCCCGCAGCTCAGGCAATAGTTCGCGCCTGCCCGATTCCCACGGCCGCAGACCGGGCAGCCGACCTCGTAGGAGCGCTGCACCGGCAGCCGCGTGGTGATCCGGATAGTCTCGCGCCCCTCGGCGAGCTGTTTCGAGAGACTGTGCAGGATCTTGGACAGCTCTTCGATCGACTCGGCGGCGCGCTGACGGGTCGTGATATCCGCGCCGATCAGCTTTTCCTGCCACCAGCGCACGCCTGATTCTACCACGTTTATGAGTTCGCGTAGATTCAGCGATTCGTCGTCGATCTGGATGCGTTTGTGGCTGTGCAGGCCGGCCTCGACCGGGGTGTCGGGCTCGGCGGCGGCGGTCGGCGCGATGGCCGGGCCGGCGCCGGGCGTGGGGAGCTGCCGCCCGCAGGCGGGGCAGAAGCGCGAGCGCGGCTGTACCTGGGCGCCGCAGAATGGGCAGGTCGGGTTCATACTTCGGTGTGCTCGTTATGGCGCCCGGTGGGCGCCGTGCGTCTTGATAGGCGGCCCCAGAAGCTGTCTGAGAAGTAGTCACCAAGGCGCCAAGCCGCCAAGAATCACGCTACAATCGTCACCGTCGATCACATCTCGGGGTACGCCAATCCTTGGTGCCTTCGTGTCTTGGTGGTAAAAGAGCTTTACGGATAGCCTCTAAACGGCAACGCGGCTCGGCTGCAGAGCACGCTGTCGTTCAGGGCGCGGCTATAGCAGTGGGCAGTCGGCAGGAGCCAGTCGGCAGCAAGGCGGCTCGCATCACAACGGCATCTCGTTCTTACATACCGGCTCAATGCTTTTGCTCACAGCTATAGGGTCCCGATCCCTAGGCCGGCGCCGCGAGGGCCGCATCATAGGCGACGCCGCGCAGCTCGGCGAGCCGGCCCTTCAGCCCGGCGATCTGCTTCTCGATATCCTCGATCTCGATCGCGACCTCGGGCGGCGTGCTGATGCCCTGCAGCGCCTGCTTTGCCTGGAGCAGCCGCAGCCGCTTCGCGTGCAGCTCCAGCTGCGCGTTGATCGCCTGCTGCTCCTCGTCGGCGTTCATCATCGCGCTGGTGTCGCTCACGGCTGGCGCTAGCTCGGCCACCGAGCAGTTCTTCAGCCAGCTGCGCAGAATCTCGTTGCCGATACTATAGCCGTTTTCGACCCGCTGGATGTAGCAGAGCTGCGCGAGCGCCGAGAACAGCGAGCGGATCTGGCCGGGCTGGCAGTCCTTGATCAGCGCGAGCGCGCTGGCCTCGTCCAGGCATTCGACGTCCGCGAATGCGCGCAGGATGCGCTGCTCGTTTGGCGAGAGCGAGTGGTAGTCCTCCTCGAACATGCGGCACAGGTTGATGTCGTCGTTCGGCAGCAGGTCCTCCGCGGTCGGTCGGCGCAGCGCCCCATCGCTCCAGAGCCGGCTGCCGCACAGCCACTGCGTCAGGAAGGGGTGCCCGCCGGTCGCCGCCAGGACCGCCGTCGCCACGTCATCGTCGACCGGCTGCGGCATGGGCGACTGCGACTGGCGGATGAGCGCCAGCGACTCGGCCTGCTCCAGGCGGCCCAGGTAGCGTGGCGTGACGACGTCGAGGAAGCGCGTGGTGTCCCAGGACTTGCAGATGCTGTCCATCGCCAGCAGGCGCTTGGTGGCCGACAGGATCACGCGCAGCACGCTGGTGTCCTCCATAACGCGCTGCAGGTTCTTGAGGATCTGATCGCCCTCTGAGTCGACGATCGTGAACAGCGCCTCGGCCTCGTCGAGCAGCAGCAGGACGTTCAGCCCGCGCTCGGCCGCGTAGCGGTCGAGCCGCCGCATGATCTCGTGCGGCTGCTTGTCGCTCAGCTCGGCGGCGGTCAGCCCCAGGCGCGCCAGCCGCTCGGTGTTGTCTTCGTCCAGAAAACACTGCGTCAGCTGGTTGGCCGTCTCGGTAGCCTGCATGTCGATGTAGAACGTGACGCGCGTCTCTGTGTTGCCCAGCTCCTTCAGCCGGCGCAGCAGCGAGGTCTTGCCGATCCGGCGGTTGCCGACGATCCAGATCGAGCGCGGGTTGTCGTCGAGCAGATCCTGGATCAGGGCGGTGCGGCCGTAGAAGCTGGCGCCGCGGGCGGCCCCGCCGATCAGGTACGGGTTGCGCAGGGCGGCGGGCGCCGCGGCCGGCGCGGCGGCGATAGCTAGCGACTCGCTCATAGCATCTCCTCGCTCTTGACGGCCTGGCCGACTCGCTCGATATCCTCGGGTGTGACGATTGTGCGGCTCTGCTCGCGGATGTAGTTGATCGCCTCCAGGCAGAGCAGCTGGATCTTCATCGGCTTGCCGCCGCTGATCTGGTAGATCAGGTCGATCGCCGATTCCTGGTACTCGTAGCGGCCGCGCACCGGCGTGCGGGCCAGCAGCTCCGTGTCGGCGCGGGTCAAGGGCGGGATGGGGATCTGCTGGAACAGGTTGTAGAACGGGCTCTCGTAGCGCTTCCACTTGCGCTGCACGTCCATTACGGCAAAGACTACGCCCAGGTAGGCGGCGTAGTCGTTCATAAAGATCCGGCGGAACTCCTGCAGCACGCGCTCGTCGTACTGGTACATCACGTCGGCCTCGTCGATCAGCAGCACCAGCCGGTCGATCCGGCCGCCCGGCTGCGGGCCGCACAGCCGGCCGATCACCGCGCTCAGATCGTGCTGGAAGTCGTAGCCCGAGTAGGCCGCCCGGCGCGGGCTGTAGCGCAGCGGCACCTGGTTGGCCTGGGTGCCGAAGATCCGCAGCACGTCGTCCATAATCGTGTGGAAGAAGGCATGCTCCTCGATCGCCTGCAGGTCGACGTAGACCGGCCGGAAGCGGTACTCCGGGTCGTCGTGGGCCTGCAGCCGGATCTTGAGCTGCCGCAGGACGGTGGTCTTGCCGATCCGCCGCTCGCCGTACAGCAGCAGGCTGTTCTGGTGCAGCACGCTCAAGATGCGCTTGAACAGCGGCTCGCGGCCGAAGCACATTTCGGGCGTGAGCACCGGCGTGCCGACGATGTACGGGTTGTTGAACTTCGCCAGCATCCGGCTGTCCTGTGTGGCCAGCTCGCGCGCGAGCATCTCCAGCAGCTTCTCCTGCGAGAAGCCCTGGGTCATCATGCGGTCGAGCAGCCGCTCCAGACGCTCGCGGCGCTGGCGCACGAACTCGAACAGGCGCGCGTTCTCGATCGCCACGCCGATCATGTTCGCGACCAGCCCAAGCCGCTCGGCGTCGGTCTGGTCGAATGGGCCGCCGTGCTTGTTGATCAGCTCGATCACGCCGATCGTCTGGTCTTTGACGACCATCGGCGCGCACAGCAGCGTGCGGGTCTCGGTCTCGCCGTCCTTGCCGTTCAGCTTGTAGTGCAGCGGGTCGTGCCCCGCGTCGTTGGCGATGTAGACCCGCTGGCTCTGCGCGACGTGGCCGGCGATGCCCGCCCCTGGCGGCAGCCGCACGCCGAACAGCTTCTCCTCGCCGGCCTCGAGCGTCATTACGAACACCAGTTCGTCGGTGGTCTCGTCGCGCAGCATCAGCGAGCCGGCGTCGACGCGAAAGTACTCGTTGAGCTTCTGCACCACCAGCCGGTAGACCTCGCGGGTCTCGAGCGAGGACGAGACGTGCGCCGCGATGTCGGCGACCATGCCGAGGTGCTCGTCGCGGCGGCTCAGCTTCTCGGCCAGCCGCCGGACATACAGCACGCCGGCGATCACGTTCGCGACCAGCTCGGCCAGCGTCAGGTCGGCGGGCTGGAAGGGGTGGCCCGGCGCGGCCCCCAGCAGCAGCGCGCCGATCGGGCTACCCAGCCGGACCAGCGGGATCAGCAGCAGCGGGCGCGCCTGGCGGACCAGCGGCAGCTGGAGCAGGTCGTCCAGCGGCGCGTGCTCCGGCTGATCGAACAGCGCGGTCTGGCAGCCTTTGATCGCCTGGGCCACCGCCGGCCCCGGCCGGATCTGCAGCCGCGCGGCGGCGAGGGCGGGCAGCGACGACGCCACGGCCGTCAGCAGATCGCCGTCCTGGTCGTACAGCAGCACATGCGCGAAGGTCGGGCGCAGCTGCGCGCACAGCGCGTCGAGCGCGCGCGCCAGAAAGACCGCGCTGTCGGTCGCGGACGCGAGCTGCTGGTGGATGCGCAGCAGCGCGTCCGTGTGTGTCGCGGGGAGGTGCAGCCCGGATGTGGCATGTGCAACCATGAAACCTGCCCAGGCGGCGCGTCCACGGTGGGCGCGCCAACATACCGGCATCTTACATATGGTTCTCGCGAGCCATACAATCGTCTATAGCTGTGAGCAAAAGCATTGAGCCACTACGCACGAACGAGCTGCCTTTGTGATGCCATCCGTCGTACTGCCGACAGGCTCCTGCCGACTGCCCACTGCTATAGGGCCGGGGTCTGGCGGCGGGGCGTAGCCCTGCCACCAGACCTCCCCAAACGATAAAGCTGATCGCTGTAGAGCGAAACGTTGTCTTATGATAGAATCAACGTGGCACGACACGACATTATAGCATGGGAGCCTGCTGCTGTGTCTCAAACGATGTGTATGTACTGCGGCGCCGCGCTCAAGCCGGGCGCGAGGTTCTGCACCGCTTGCGGCAGGGCGCAGGATTCGGCCGGCGCAACGCCCGCGCGGCCGGCTCCCGTGCCGCTCGTGCCGCCGGACGCCCGCGCGGCCGGCGGCAGCCGGCCAAGCACAGCGCTGCCGATGCTCCTGATTCAGGACGAGGGCCAGTCGCGCGATGTTCCGCTCGGCGCCAAGCCGCTCACGCTCGGGCGCGCGCCGTCGAACGACGTGGTGCTGACCTCGCGCTTCGTCTCGGCGCGCCACGCGCGGATCGAGCCGGACGGCGCGGCCCACCGGATCGTCGACGTCGGCTCGACCAATGGCCTGCTGTCCGGCGGGCGGCGGCTGCCGGCCAACAGCCCGCTCACACTCGCCGACGGCGACGTGCTGCGGATCGGCGACCCGGCCACCGGCAACTTCGTCACGCTGACCTACCGCAACGCCGCGGCCGCGCGCGCCGACCAGGCCGCCACGGTGGCGCGCAGCTACCCGCTCGACCCGAACGACCCGCAGATCACGATCGGGCGCGAGGGCAGCGACATCGTGCTCGACAACCCGCAGGTCTCGCGCAACCACGCGGCGATCGAGCGCGCGAACGGGCGCCACCTGCTGCGCGACGTCGGTTCGACCAACGGCACCTTCGTGAACGGCCAGCGCATCACCCAGCACACGCTCTCGCCCGGCGACGTGATCCAGATCGGCGCGTTCAAGCTGGTCTACGGCGGCGACAGCCTCGACCAGTACGACCAGCGCGGCGCGCTGCGGATCGACGCGCGCAACCTGAGCCGCGAGGTGCGCCGCGGCGGCAAGACCCGTCTGATCCTCAACGATGTCTCGCTCTCGATCGAGCCGCGCGAGTTCGTCGCGCTGGTGGGCGGCAGCGGCACCGGCAAGTCGACTTTGATGAACGCGCTCTCGGGCTACGCCCAGGCCACTGGCGGGCGCGTGTTCGTGAACGGCGACGACTACTACCGCAACTTCGACGCCTACCGCGCCGTGCTCGGCTACGTCCCGCAGGAGGACATCATCCACCGCACGCTGCCGGTCGACCGAGCGCTGGGCTACGCCGCGCAGCTGCGGCTGCCGGCCGACACCGCGCCGGCCGAGATCGCCCAGCGGATCGCGCGCGTGCTCGAGGATGTCGAGATGACCCCGCACCGCGACGCGCTGGTCGAGCACCTGTCGGGCGGGCAGCGCAAGCGCGTCAGCATCGGCGCGGAGCTGCTGGCCGACCCGTCGCTGTTCTTCCTCGACGAGCCGACCTCCGGCCTGGACCCCGGGCTGGAGAAGAAGATGATGTACACGCTGCGCCGCCTGGCCGACAGCGGGCGCACGGTGGTGCTGGTGACCCACGCGACCGCGAACATCAGCCAGTGCGACCACGTCGCGTTCATGTCCGACGGGCGGCTGGTCTACTTTGGCCCGCCGGCCGAGGCGCTGCAGTTCTTCCAGGTCAGCAGCGGCGACTTCGCCGACATCTACACCAAGCTTGAGGGCATGGCCAGCCAGCAAGACCCCGATCGCTGGGCGGTGGTGCAGCGCGACTTGCAGGTTGAGTATGACGCCTGGACGAAGCAGGGGCTAGGGGCTAGGGACTTGGGACTAGCGCCGGGGCGAGGAGCACAAGCCCCAAGCCCCAAGCCCCTAGCCCCAAGTCTTGCGGAGCTATGGGAGCTGCACTTCCGCGCCTCGCCGCAGTATGACCGCTACATCGCGGGCCGGCTGTCGCAGGCGCCCAGCGGCCCGGTCGCCGGCAGCGCCGACGGAGCCGCGCGCTCGGGCTCCCCGAAGGTCTCGCCGCTGCGCCAGTTCGGCATCCTGGCCCGGCGCTACCTCGACCTGATCGTCCAGGACCGGCGCAACCTGGTGATCCTGCTGCTGCAGGCGCCGATCATCGGCCTGCTGCTGATGCTGGTGGCCAGGGCCGACGCGATCGTCGGCGAGCGCACGTTCGCCAGCGAGGCCAAGAAGGTGCTGTTCATGCTGGCGACCGTGGCGGTCTGGTTTGGGATCATCAACGCCGCGCGTGAGATCACCAAGGAGGCGCCGATCTACCGCCGCGAGCGGCTGGCCAACCTGCGGATCGGCCCCTACGTGCTCTCCAAGGTCGCGGTGCTGCTGCTGCTGGTGGTGCTCCAGAGCGCGGCGCTGCTGCTGCTGGTCGGCCTGAAGGTCAGGCTGCCGCAGGCCGGGGTGCTGCTGCCGGGCTGGCTTGAGCTGTATATCACCACGCTGCTGACCTCGCTGGCGGGCCTCGCGATGGGCTTGGCGATCTCGTCGGCGGCGACCACGCCCGACCGCGCGATCTCGATCGTGCCGCTGGCGCTGATCCCGCAGATCCTGTTCGCCGGCGTGATCTTCAGCCTGGGCGACGGGATCAGCGCACAGCGCGTGCTCTCCTGGCTCACGCTCAGCCGCTGGGCGATGGACGCCTACGGCACCACCGCCAATCTGAACGACCTGCCGCTGCAGCCGGGCCTGCTGCGCGTGGCGAGGGGCGAGTACACCTTCACTGTGGCCCACCTGCTCGCGCGCTGGCTGATCCTGCTTGCGTACATGGGCGTCTGCCTCGGGCTGACCGCCTGGCAGCTCAGGCAGCGCGACCGGCAGGTGTAATACTGTGGAACGGATATATATTCAAAAATCCCCTATTCGCGGCAAGAATCTTGCCACTCGATCTCGTTTGCAGAGCTCATACCAGGCGGGGTACGCGGCGGGTGCCACCCATCCCTCCCCTCAGAAGAGAGGCTAGCCATGTCACTGGGACAACGAATCGCGAAGCTACGTCAGGAGCACAGTCAGACTCTCCAGGATGTCGCGGATGGAGCCGGGCTCACTCCGTCGTTTCTGAGTCGACTGGAGCGCGATCAGGTCAATATCTCGGTCGGCAACTTGCGCAAGCTCGCTCAGTTCTTCGGCGTCCCGATGACTCATTTCTTCGAGGGCGAGGACGAGGGGCCGGCGGCGGTGGTCGTGCGCGCGAACGAGCGGCCGCGCCTGAGCCCGGCGCGTGCCAGCGTACACGTCTACGGGCTCACCCCGCCCGGGGCCGATCTGAGCGCCTGGCTGATCGAGGCGCAGCCCGGCGCGGCCCAGGCGATGAACGGCGAGCAGCTGATCTTTCTGAGCGCCGGCCAGCTGCACTGCCAAATTGGCGCTGAGTCATACGAGCTCGACGCCGGCGATACGCTGCTGGTGCGGCGATCGTCCTCGGCCCGCTGGGAGTCGGTTGGCCCCGATCCGGTGGTGGCGCTGATGGTGTCGGCGGCGCACGAGTCGATCTAGGCGCTCTGCGCTGTTGGCCCTCATCGTCGCCCCCGCTCTCATAAAGCACGCCGGCGGGCCAATGAACGTTGAACATTACATCGGGTATTCATAAACCTGTCGGGTCGGCCGTGGAGGGCGGTATCGTCACGCGCTGCCATCGCCCGCCGACCCGACGGGTTTCATGGCGCAATATACCCGATTAGTTCGGTCATCTTCATAAGCTCGCGGCAGCCCGCCCGGTCACGGGCCAGCGGTTGGTGCGCTGTGCAAAAGAAGACGTCACACCCTCCGGCGCATCGCCGCGTGCGCGCACGCCGGATTTGTGCTACCATAGGCCGCCTAAACCTGAAGCCCTCTGCAGCGGCGCGCTTGATCAGGCGATCGGGCGCTCTGACGGCCGGCTCCCGGCCGCCGCCTCTGCTGCAGCTCTGTCGAGTCCCGCCCCATGCTGCCGAAAGCCCACCTGCGCGCGCTCCTGCTGATCTTCCTGCTGGCCGGGTGCCAATCCGCGCCGGCCCGGCCGACGCCGGCGCCCGTCGGGCCGACCAGCGTCCCAACCGCCGCCCCCCGGCTGACAGCTGTCCCGCCGGTCACGGCTGTGTCCGCGCCGACCCCGCCGCCGAGCGCCCTGGTGCTCTGGGCCATCGCCGAGGGGCCGGAGCTGGCGGCGCTGCGGGCCCTGCTGGCCGATCTGGGCCAGACGCTCGGCGTGGAGGTCGCGGTCGTCGGCAAGAGCGCCGACGGGATGCTGGCCGACATTCGCGCCGACGCGCTCAGCAGCGTGCGGCCGCCCGATCTGCTCTGGGGCACCCAAGAGGAGCTGGCCTCGCTGCAGGCCGCTGGGCTGCTGCAGCCGCCCGACGACCGGCTGGACGACGCGGCGTTTCTGCCGGCGGTGATCGCCGGCGCGACGCTTGAGGGGCGGCGCTGGGGAACGCCTGTGGCGGCGCAGGGCGCCCTGCTGCTGCTGTATAACCGCGGCAGCGTGGACCGGCCGCCGCGCACGACCGACGAGCTGATCGCCAGCGCGCGCCGGCTGACCGGCGGCGACCGGTACGGCCTGGTGGCCGGCTGGGCCGAGCCGCGCTGGTTTTCGGCCTGGCTGGCCGGCTTTGGCGCCACGCCGATCAGCCCCGACGGCGCACCCACGCTCGACACGCCCCAGACGGTCGCGGCGCTCAATCTCGTGCGCGAGCTTCGCTCGTCCGGCCCGCCGCCGCCCTCGACCTACCAGGATGGCGTGCGGCTGTTCCGGCGCGGGCGCGCCGCCTTCGCGATCGACGGCGACTGGTCGCTGGAGGGCTACCGGGCCTACTCGGACACGCTCGACCTGGGCATCGCGCCGCTGCCGGTGGTGGATGCCACCGGGCTGGCTGCGGCGGCCCCGCTCGACGGGATCTACCTGATGTACAGCCGCGCGCTCGACGGCGAGCGCCTGAGCCAGGCGCGGGCGCTCGGCGCCGCGCTGGCCCAGCCCGCCGCCCAGGCGCGGATCGCGCGCGAGCTACAGCGCCTGCCTGCCCTGCGCGCCGCCCTGGCCGACCCGGCGGTGACGGGCGACCCGGCGCTGGCGGCCGCGGCCGCCAGCGCCGAGCGCGCGGCGGCCCTGCCGCCGATCCAGGGGCTGCGCTGCGCCTGGGGCGCCATCCGGGCCGAGCTGCCGCCGGTCCTGATGGGCGAGCAGACGCAGGCGGACGCCGCGGCGGCGATGCAGGCCGACGCGCTCGCCTGCCAGCGGTAGCGATGTTTTATCCCAAGTTCGGGTGAACACGTACGTTCTGGTGGGGGTTCGGGGGCGGCGAAGCCGCCCCCGAAATAACTCTTTCGGCTGCGCTGCGCGACGAAGTCGCGCAGCGCAGCCGAAAGCATAGCCAATCAAGCGAAGCTGGTATTAGAGGCGTACGCCCAGCTTCTGGAGCGCGCCGCGCAGCGCCTCCCCGAGCGAGTCGGCCAGGCCCTTCTGCCCAAAATGCTCGACATAATCGCTGCTGGCGGCCTGCGCCCCGGGGTCCTCGCCGATGCGCTCGCGCATATACCAGCGGTGCTCGACGATCCAGCGGTACAGGTCGGCCTCGGTGCGGCCGGGGAAGAACTTCAGCAGCTGCTGCTCGCGGATCACTGCCACGATCGGCATGTAGACGCTGTCGTACCAGTCGCCGACAGCCTCGTCGCGGCCGATGTCGCGGCCCAGATCCTGGCCGAGGTAGTAGCGGTGCGCGTTGATATGCCGCACCAGGTCGAGGTAGCCGCCAAGCTCGCTAAACTCGACCCGCTCGTCGGGCCGCAGATCGTGCAGGTTGGTCCACTCCAGGAAGTCGCTGTACTCCTCTTTCAGCAGCAGGTCGCGCATCGACAGGTCGGGGCTGAGCGGCACGTCGACCAGCAGCTCGGTCACGTAGGCGTCGATGTACTGCTGGCCCTGCCGCCGCGCGACCGACACGCGGTGGTTGCCGTCGCGCACGAAGTAGACGTCGCCGATCTTCCACAGGTCGACTGGCGGCAGCTCGACCGACTGCAGCATAGCGCGGTCGATACTGCTCCAGCGATGCCGGAGCGTGTCGGAGCGCGGCAGGAACCGCCGGTCGAAGTCGCCGTAGCGCCCTTCGCTGCCGATGATATGGTCGAGCGACACGACCTGGTTGCCGATCGAGCGCTGCCCACGGATGTTCAGCCGCGCGCGGACATCTTCGAGCGATAGCATATCGGTGGGCTGCCGGCGCAGCGAGTCGAGCAGCTCGGCCAGGAGCGCTTTGCGACGGGCTTCTTGAAAGTGCTGTTGCGAGGTTCGCATGGCCCAGGTGCTATTCATCATGTCTCCTGTTGTTCACGCTGGACCTCTGCGTCACATGGCGATCGTAGCCTTGATCGCCTTCTCGCGTAATATGTTGCGTATTCCGCAGCCGCTCGCCCGAGCGACCGGCGACGAAACACGTGTCGTAAATACAGTCTGGAAGGGTCGCCTGGAGCGACTTCGCCCCAGCTGTTCCTTGGTCAGCTCACCGATCGCTCGGCGCCGACCGTCAGCAGACGAAAGCCGGCCGTATTGAGCACCATTGTCTGCTTGTAGCGCGTCTCCGTCACCGCGCTAAACCCATACGAGCGATGGATATGCCCGTGAATGAGGTAGCGCGGCTGGAACAGATCCATCAGCGTCAGGAACGCGCCAAAGCCGCGGTGCGGGTAGTCCGGCCCGTTATGGATGCCAAGCGGCGGCGCGTGTGTCAGCATCACATCCAGGTAGCGCCCGTGGCGCAGCCGGTTCAGGAGCAAGCGTGGCGCCAGCGCCCACAGCCGCAGCAGCATCTGAGACTCGGTGTACTGCTCGTCTGACTCCTGATTGTAGCGAATGCTGCCGCCCAGCCCGGCGATCAGCAGCCCTTCGTGAAGGATGCTGCGCCCATCCACCAGCACGCACCCGCGCGGCTCCAGCAGCTCAGTCCCCTCCTCGGTGTACTCCACGCCGTTGTGATTGCCGTGGACGTAGAAGCAGGGTACCCCGAGCATGGTCACGATGAACTCAAGGTAGTACGGCGGCAGATCACCGCAGCCGAATACAGCCTGGATGCCTTGAAATCGCTCCTTGATGCTCAGGCTGTAGATGGCAGGCACGACCTCGTCGCTGACGGTCAGGAACATCATTGTCTGCTTCTCGCACGGAAAAAAAAGAGCGAAGACCCACCGACGGCGCTGGTAGATTGATCATACCAGAAATCGCTTACCTCGTCGTGAGCCTTCGTGAAGCTGCCTATTTAACTATGTGTATTGTATCACATATTAGTTTGCAAGAAGTATGCCGCAGGCAAAGCCATAGAGATTCCCGCTCCTTTAACGAGCTCAGTAGAACCGTTATTTCTTATGCCTCGACGTGCTTTTCGATCGGCAGGGTGACCATGTAGGTGCTGCCCTGGCTGCCGCTGCTCTCGACCGCGATCCGCCCGCCGTGGGTTTCGACCACCAGCTTGCTGAACGCCAGGCCGAGCGACGGCCCCTTGCGCTCGTCGGGCGCCACGCGCTGGTCGAACAGCGTCTCGCGCTGCTGCGGCGTGAGGCCCGGCCCCTGGTCGCTGATCCGCACGACGACCGAGTCGTGCAGGCACTCGGTTCGAACCTGCACGGTGCTGTACGGCGGGCTCTGGCGAATGGCGTGCTCGAGCAGGTGGACGAACGCGCGCCGCATCCGATCGCTGTCGAGCATCGCCGTGCCGTCGCCGCTGTACTCGACGACGACCGTGACGGCGCCCTGGTGCTGGAGCGGCGTGGTCTGCGCGATGCCGGCGTCGAGGATCGGGCGGAGCGAGGCTGGGGTGCGCCGGAGCAAGTTCGGGTTGTGTTCGAGCTGATTGATCTCGAGCATGGTCGTGATCAGGTCGAGCAGGCGCTGGCCGCTGCGGCGCGCGCCGACCAGTACGCGGTCGGCGCCCTCCGGCAAGTTCTGGCCGAGCGTCATCTCGAGCGCGGTGACCATGGATGTCAGCGGGTTGCGCATCTCGTCGGCCAGCAGGCTGAGCAGCTCGCCGCGCAGGCGCGCCAGCCGCGCGCGCTCGCGCTGATCGAGCAGCACGTGGGTGTAGCCGGCGTCGCGCTCGGGCCGCTCCTCGGGCAGCTCGACGATGTCGACGTACTGCGCCGCGGCAGTCGGGCCAGTCAGCGCCGAGCGCAGCTGGTCGAAGCGCTGGCCGACCAGCTCGCCCGCTGCGATCTCCGACCAGAGGCTGCGGGCGGTCGCGTTGGCGCGCACGATCTTTCCGGCGCTGCTGACGGCGACGACCCCATCGGTGATATGCTGGACCACGCTTTCGAAGTTTTGCTGCTGCCGGTTGAGCTGCGCGAGCGCCGTGTCGCGCGCGCTCTCGGCGCTGCGCTGGGCCAGCTCGGCGCGCGCCTGCGCGGCCTCGCGCTGCCGCAGCAGGTCGAACGCGCGCGCGAGCTCGCCGCGCAGCGGCGCCAGGATCATTGCCAGGAAGATCAGCGCCAGGGCCGCCAGATTGGCCGCCAGGACTGGGCTGGGCGGCGGCAGGGTGAACCCAAGCGCGGGCGGCGGCAGCTGCTGCGCCGCCAGATCGGCGCCAACGATCGTCAGAATCGTGAGGATCGTCACGGCGTAGACCGCGCGCCGGCTCAGGAGCAGCGCTGCCAGGGCGATCGGAAGCGTGGCGAAGGGCATGAGGACGAGCAGGTAGGCCGGCAGGAGATAGCCGGCCAGCCCAAGCGCAGCCAGCGCCAGGGCCACGACCATCGCGGCCGCGACCCGCGGCCGGCGCGCGCGGCTAAACAGAAATGCGATCAGCAGCCAGACCGCAACTGCCAGCGGCAGCGCTGCCGGGAACAAGGATCCATCCAATAGCCCCTCGTTTAGGCGCATCCCGATCCCGGCGCCGACGGCGACCGCCAGGGTCAGGCTGATCACAAGCAGACAGATATTCACCAGCCGGCTGCGTCGCAGCCATTCGAGATCCGTATTGGCGCGGATCATAGGGTGCGCTTTTTGCATGGTTGTTTGTCCTGCTGCGTGGCAATCTGCGGTCGGAAGACGATGGACCTAGTATTCACTAGAGATTATAGCACGCTGTTTTTACTATTCCAGTGGCCTTGCGCGCCGCCAGATAAACGAAAATTCAACTTTCCCAGCGGGAGAGCGAGGGTTATCCTTTTGGCATCAAGGTGCGGTCGCAGAGCGACCGCACCTTGATGCCAAGAATATCGCCGCTCCCCTGGCAGGGGAGCGGGTCGGGGGGTTATCCGGCCAGCGAACAGCTTCGCGCAACAGCCTTCCCTTTCGAATGCGCGGGATAGGGAGGCATCGCAGATAAGCTATTCGTTAGCGTGATGCGGCGTGTTGTGAATCAATTGTAATGATCTCAGCTCGTACTCGAGCGGCTCGTCGAACGGCAGGAGCAGCGAGAACCGGCTGCCGGAGCCTGGTGTGCTGGTGACCTCAACCTGGCCACCGTGCGCGTCCGCGATCCACTTGACGATCGCCAGGCCCAGGCCGGCCCCGCCGCGGTTGCGCGATCGCGAGGGGTCGGCGCGGTAGAAGCGGTCGAAGATGTGCGGCAGGTCGTCCGAGCCGATGCCGGCGCCGCTGTCGGCCACCGTGAGCGCGGCCTTACCGTCCGCGCGGGCTAGCGCCAGCGTGACGCTGCCGCCCGGCGGGGTGTGCTGGAGCGCGTTGACGCCCAGGTTGAGCAGCGCCTGCTTGATTCGGTCGCGGTCGCCCTGGACGACGATCTGGTCTTCTTCGCCGATCCGCAGCTGGATGCCGTCGGCCAGCGGGCGCAACTCGCGGTGCACTTCGAGCAGCAGCGTGTCCAGCTCGACCGGCTCGCGCCGCAGCTGGACGCCGGCCTCGCTCTGGGCCAGCAGCAGCAGGTCGTTGGCCATCCGGATCAGCCGGGCGACCTCGCGGCGCATATCGGCCAGCGACTCGGCCAGCAGCCCCGGGTCGCGCGCGGCGCCGCGGTCGAGCACTTCCAGGTTGCCCTGCATGGCCGCCAGCGGCGTGCGCAGCTCGTGCGAGACATCGGCGACGAAGCGGCGCTGCGCGCTGAACAGCGCCTCCAGGCGTGCCAGCAGGTCGTTGATCGTGATCGTGAGGCGCTGCAGCTCATCCTGGGCCGGCGGCACCGGCACGCGCCGGCTGAGATCCTCGGCGCGCACGATGCCCTGGGCGGTGTGGGTGACCTCGTCGATCGGCCTGAACGCGGCGCGCGTCAGCCAGGCGCCGCCGCGCGCGGCCGCCAGAAGCACCACCAGGCCGCCGCCGAGCAGCGCGTAGAACAGCAGCTTCAGCGCCAGCTCGGTCTCCTTCATCGAGCGCACGATCTGCAGCACGCCGACGACCCGGTCCCTAAAGATCAGCGGCGTGTACAGCTCGCGCAGCCGCACCTCGCCGGCGTCCACAGTCAGCACCGAGGAGACGCGATCGAAGGCTTTGGTCAGCAGCGCTTGGTCAGCCGGCAGCGTCTCCGACAGGTTCGGCGAGCCGGTGAACAGCGTGCCGTCCTGCTTGAACACCTGCGCGCCAAGGTTGGTCGCGCCGAAGCCGCTCACCGACACGAGCAGCTTGCGGCGCTCGCCGAAGTAGGCCAGCAGCGCCTCGTTGCTGTCGGTAAAGTCCTGCTGCACCAGCTGCGCGCCGAGCTGCAGCTCGTTGTCGATGCTGTTGATCAGCGCCTGGCGCGCGATCAGGTACAGCCCGATGTCCAGGGCGATCAGCGCGATGGCGAAGAAGCTGACGTAGGAGAGTGTCAGGCGGCTGCGCAGGGTCATAGCCGACCTTCTTCGGAAGAATGCTCGTTTCACACCATTAGTGTAGCACGCCCGGGCGCGGTCTGGCATAAGAAGTTGGTGAGATAAGTTGATCCCCTCACCCCCCTGCCCCCCGCTCCCGCCGGGAGCGGGGGGATTTCCTCTAGCATCTGCGTGCGGTCGCACAGCGACCGCACGCAGATGCCAAGAATTAACCCCCGCCCCTTGGCAGGGGCGGGGGCAGGGGGTGAGGGCAAACACCGCGCCAGCGGATGGAGCTACGGCGCGTTCGGGTAGTTCGGCCGGTAGAAGGTCGTCGCCGTATAGTGCTTGCCGTCCGGCCCGGTGATCGTCACGTCGATGTAGACGATATAGCGATTGCGCGCGTCGTCGACCGCGAAGCCCATCTCGGCCACGCCGTTCGCGTCAGTCGTCGCGTGGTAGTCGGCATCCTTGCCGTACCGATAGCTGAGCGCGCTGACCTTAGCGCCCTGGACCGGCGCGCCGCCGAGGATCAGGCGGGCGCAGACCGAGTCGAACTGCTTGGGGTCGGCCGGCTGGTAGACTGTCATCCATGCCTGGGCGCCCTCAGTCGCCGCCGGAGCGTTCGCGACGCAGTTGCCGGTGGGCGGCGGGATGTTCGGCAGCGCCGGCCCGCCGAGGGGTGGCGGCTCGTCGAGCACGTAGCGCGGGCGGAAGTTCGTCTCGGCTGTGAACACCGTGCCGTCGGGCAGCTTGAACTTCACGTCGATCGCCACGACGAACCGATTCTTGGCCTTATCGATATTGAAGTCGAGCCGGGCCTGGCCGTCGGCGCCCGTGGTCGTAGGCCCATAGCTGCGGGGCGCGTCCGCATAGTACGCGTCGGCGGTGACCTGCGCGCCCTGGAACGGCGCGCCACCGATCGTCAGGCGGGCACAGATCGAGTTGCCGGTGCCGGGCGCGGCCGGCTGGGCGTTCGCCACCCAGACCTGCGGGCCCTCCGCGACGGCGGGGGCATTCTCGGGGCAGCCGATCGCCTGCCCTGGGGTGGGAGCGGGCGCGGGCGCCGGCTGCTGCTTGTCGCGCAGGACGTCGACGCCAAGCAGGCCGAGCAGCACGTCGTACGGCGGCTTGTTCTCGGGGTGGTACTCGAACTTCGCGCGCTCGAACCACTGGGTCAGGTACTGCTGGCCGTCAGAGCTCGGCTCCATCTGCGGCTCGGAGATCGGCATGCCGAACAGGGCCATCGCCTCGGCCTGGCTCTTCGCCTTCTTGTTGCCGTCGAACTCCAGCCCGTGGGTCGACCAGAAGCCCCAGAACTGCGGCGCGATCGCGTGGCCGGTCTCGCCGAAGTAGTGCGGCGCGCTCGGGTCGGCCTTGGGGAAGGTCTGCCAGTCGCGGCCCTGCGCGGCCAGCCGGTCGGCGCCGAGCCGCCCGAGCAGAACGTCGTAGGGCGCGGCGATGTCCTTGTGCAGCTCGAAGCGGCCGCGCTCGAAGTACTGGACCTTGAACTTCTGGTCGCCGACCGTCTCGTTCTGGCTGGGCGTCAGCGGCAGGCCGAAGACGGATAGGCCGCCGTTGTCCTGCCAGTACTTCGCGAAGCGAAACTCGATGCAGTCGGGGACCTGGGGGAAGCAGATCTTCTGGGCCGCCTGGACCGGGGCCACAAGCGTCAGAAATGACAGCAGACAGAGAGCTAGGAAGAGACGTCGCACAGGATTCTCCTTTCGACGGGCGGTGATGGGTCGCTACCAGGGCTGCGCGGGGCTGGGCGCGAAACAGTGTGAGAGGCACACCAACCACCGTTCCGGCGGGAACAGCACCATGAAGTGTACCGTATGAGCGCGCCGAATTCAATGAAATGTCCGTCATCTGTGCGGCTGCCCCGCCGCACCACCCGTCGCGCGCCGGGCCGCATCAGGACGGGCTGGAATGCGCCTGGCCGGCCGCCAGCGCCGGCGAGGCGCCTGCGCGAGGAGATGACAGTTTCGCAAGCTGGTGTTTTCGGGGGCGATCCCCCTTGCCCCCTGCTTCCTCTCTCGCGGAAATGGTGTGTTTCGGCGAGGCGTTTCCTCGCCAGAGACCCCTCCCCCTTTCCCCCTCCCCTGCCAGGGGAGGGGGCTATTTTTGGCATCAGCGTGCGGTCGCTCTGCGACCGCACGCTGATGCCAGAATCATACCCCCTCTCCCAGCTGGGAGAGGGGGCAGGGGGTGAGGGCCTCAAGCGCACTGGAATGCGATCTGTGAAAACCACCCCTGCCAGGGGATGGGGGTGTTAATCGCCGCAAGGCAGGGCTAGCGCGTCAGCGCGAACAGGTAGCCGGTGCGCGGCCCGAGCGACGGCAGCGGCGCGTAGCCCGCGATCGCGCCGCCGTCGCCGACGGCGAGCGGGGCGCCGGCGTCCTTGCCGAGCAGCGGCCGGGCCTGGTAGGTGGCGGGCGCCAGCTCGCTGCGGTCGAGCGAGATCGTGACGCCGTCGGCGGCGGCCTCGTCGAAGTTCAGCACCACCAGCACGGCCGAGTCGCCGGCCTGCCGCACAAATGCCAGCACCTTGGCGTTGCTGGCGCTCGCCAGCGCCAGGCTGCCATGCGCCAGCGCCGGGCTGGACGTGTGCAGCTGGATCATGCGGCGGTAGGTGTTCAGCAGCGAGCCGGGGTCGCGCTCCTGCGCGGCGACGTTGACCTGCGCGTAGCTCGGCGGGAGCGGCTCCCAGGGCGCGCCGGCGCTGAAGCCGCCGCCATCGCTGCCGCTCCACTGCATGGGGGTGCGGATCTGCTCGTCGGGCTTGTCGCCGACCATGCCGATCTCCTCGCCGTAGTAGACGAACGGCAGCCCCGGCAGGCTCAGCAGCGCGGTGGCGGCGATCTTGGCCTTGGCCGGGTCGCCGCCGAAGCTGCCCATCACGCGATTCTGGTCGTGGTTGGTCAGGAACGGCGCCCAGCGCTGGAACGGCAGGTTCTGGCCGGCGACCTGGATCGCGCGCCGGAGCGCGTCGACTGCGCCGTAGTCTGCGGCGGGGACGAGCGTCTTGCCGATCTGGAACTCGAAGTACATGTCGAGCTGATCGGGGTAGTAGGCCCCGAGCGTGTCGCCGCTGCCGCCGAAGATCTCGCCGATCGTGTAGGCGCCGGGCGACTCCTTGTCGAGAAACGCCTGAAAGTCGCGCAGCCAGGCGTGCGTCTCGCGCGTGTCGACCTGCCGGCGGCCATTCTCGACCAGGTGGCGGACCGCGTCGAGCCGGAAGCCGTCGACGCCCATCTGCTCGCGCCAGAACAGGCTGATCTTGCGCGCCTCCTCGGTCACGGCTGGGGTGCGGTAGTTCAGGTCCGGCATCGCGTCCGAGAAGACGCCGTAGTAGTACTCGTCGCGCAGCGGCGACTTGTGCCAGACCTGCTGGCCGTCGGGGCCTGCGTACCCGGGGTTGTCCTTCGACCAGACATACCAGTCGCGGTGCGGCGAGGCCGGGTCCGTCAGCGCCTCCTGGAACCAGGGGTGCTCGCGCGAGGTGTGGTTCAGCACCAGGTCGATCAGCACCTTGATGCCGCGCCGGTGTGCCTCGGCGACCAGCCGCTTGAAGTCGTCGCTCGTGCCGTACTGCGGGTTGACGGCGTAGTAGTCGGTGACGTCGTAGCCGTGGTAGCTCGGCGACGGCATGATCGGCATCAGCCAGATGCAGGTCGCGCCAAGGTCCCTGGCGGTCTTGGGGTCGCCGTCGTTGATATAGTCGAGCTTCTGGATCAGGCCATTCAGGTCGCCGATCCCGTCGCCGTCGCTGTCGTAGAACGAGCGCACGAAGATCTCGTAGCAGACCGCGTCGTCCCACCAGCCGGCCTGGAGCGGGAACGGCGTCGCGGTCGGGGCCGCGGTGATCGTGGGCGGGACGGTCGGGATGTCGAGCTGGGGCGTCGGCGTCTGGTCGGCGGTTGGGCTGGTGACTGCCGGCACGGTGGCGGGCGCCAGGGCGGCCGTCGGCACGCTGGCGGCGGCTGTTGCGGCGGGCGTCTGGGTCGGCGCGGGCTGCTGGTCGCCGGCGGCGCACGCGCCCAGCAGCATGGCGCACGCGATCAGCGGGGCGGCCGCCCGGGCGAGGAGCTTGCGGTGTCGCATCGGCGTGTTCTCTCGATCAGCTGGCGAATGGCACAAGTATAGCGCATTCCGGGCCTCTTTTGGGGCGCTGCGCCCCCGGCCCCCCGCCTGAGTCCGTTTCGACGACGATTCGTTTTCTCCGGGGCGCTGCGCCCCCGGCCCCCCCGGCGGGGGAACCCGCGCCGGTTCAGGCGGCTGCGCCAGATGTTTCTTCCGGGGCGCTGCGCCAGGTGTTCTCCGGGCCTTGCGCCGCCCCGCCCCCGCCGGGGGACCCCGCCTTCAGGCGGCTGCGCCAGGTGTTTCTTCCGGGGCGCTGCGCCCCCGGCCCCCCGCCCGGGGGAACCCGCGCCGGTTCAGGCGGCTGCGCCAGATGTTTCTTCCGGGGCGCTGCGCCAGGTGTTTCTTCCGGGGCGCTGCGCCCCCGGCCCCCCGCCCGGGGAACCCGCGCCGGTTCCCCCGGCCCCCCTCCGGCAAATGATGCCGTCTCCAGTTCAATGCGAGTGGCACATGCTTCAAACCATTCCGAGCACGGCCTGTGTACATCCCGCCGCGCCTGGATTCAGCCCGGCATGGACGTCAAGCATCGCAACAGAGACGGGGTTATTTTGGGGTCCAGGGGCGCACGCCCCGGCCGGGGGGCGCGCAGCCCCGCAGCAACAAGTCAGCGCGCAGACGCAAATACATCCAGCCAGATACCACAGGTGGTATACTATAGCGGTAGCAGAGCTCATATCCAACTGGAAAGGCATAGTTCGATGGCTGAGGTTATCCCTCTGACGCCGGCCACGCTAGGCGCGGCGCCGGCGCAGGCAGCGGCACCCACCGCGCGGGCGCGCCGTCCCGAGTGGCTGCGGGTTCGCCCGCAGGCCGGCGAGAGCTACGAGGACGTGCGCGGCCTGATGCGCGAGAAGCGCCTGCACACCGTCTGCGAGGAGGCGCGCTGCCCGAATATCGGCGAGTGCTGGAACCACCGCACCGCCACCTTCCTGCTGCTCGGCGAGGTCTGCACGCGCGGCTGCCGCTACTGCGCGATCGCCAAGGGCAAGCCCGGCGCGCTCGACGAGCAGGAGCCCGACCGGATCGCCGACGCGGTGGCGCACCTGCGGCTCAAGCACGCCGTGCTCACCGCGGTCAACCGCGACGACCAGCCCGACGGCGGGGCGCATATCTTCGCCGCCTCGATCCGCAAGATCCGCGAGCGGCTGCCCGACTGCAAGGTCGAGGTGCTGATCCCCGACTTCGACGGCAACTGGGACGCGCTCAGGCAGGTGATGGACGCGCGGCCGGACGTGCTGAACCATAACATCGAGACGGTGCCGCGGATCTTCCGGCGCTTCCGCCCAAGGGCCGGCTACCGCCAGTCGCTCGAGCTGCTGGCGCGCGCCCGGTCGCTCGGCGGGCCGGACATGATCACCAAGAGCGGGCTCATGGTCGGCGCGGGCGAGAGCAACGACGAGGTGCTGGCGGTGATGGACGACCTGCGCGCCTCCGACGTCGACGTCATGACGATTGGCCAGTACCTCGCGCCGAGCAGCGCGCACTGGAAGATGGAGCGCTTCGTCACGCCGGACGAGTTCGTGATGTTCAAGCAGGAGGGCCTGCGGCGCGGCTTCAAGCACGTCGAGAGCGGGCCGCTGGTGCGCTCCAGCTACCACGCGCACGAGCACGTCCCGCAGGTGTGACAAGGAGACAAGGAGACAAGGAGACAAGGAGACAAGGAGACAAGGAGACAAGGAGACAAGGAGACAAGGTGCAGTTTTCGTCCTTCACCCTTCACCCTTCATCCTTCACCCTTCATCCTTCACCCTTCATCCTTCACCCTTCATCCTTGAGCTGGTGTTCGCATGAGCACTATTCTACACGCGGCCTGGCTTCCGTCGCTCGGGCGGCTGTTCATGTGGGGCGAGGCCGACGATGCGCCGCCGCGCAAGGGCCGGCGGGCCAAGCTGCCCGCGCACCCGTTCCAGAGCAGCCCCGATCAGCTGCGCGCGCTGCTGCCGGAGCGGCGCGCGCCCGCCCCCGACGAGCACGCCGCGACGATCTGGCTCCCCAGCGCCGACGCGGCCCCGCTCCCCTCGCCCGAGCTACTGGAGACCGGCGCCGTCGCCACGCCGATCGGCCCGGCCGAGCTGGCGCCCTGGCGCGTCGGCGGGCTGCTGCTGCCGATCGACCAGGCGCTCGACCTGCTGCTCGCGCCGCCGACCGGCTGGCCGGGCGCCGACACGCGCGCATGGCGGGTCGCGGCGCTGCTGGCGATGGAGATCGTCGCGCGCCAGCAGGTGCTGCCGGCCCTGTGGCGCGAGGGCTTCCAGCTGCGCGCGGCCTGGCAGGTAAGCCCCGAGCCGGCCACCGCCCAGAAGCTCGCGGCGCTGGCCGGAAGCCTGCCGCCGCTCTGCCGCGCCGTCGTGTCCATCCCTGCCGAGGCCCCGCCCCCACGCGCGCTGCTGGACGACTTTCTGGCTAAAGCCGTCGATGCGACAATTCGCGGCCTTGCCCAGCTCGACCAAGCACCAACGACCAAGGACCAATCTGGCGCAGCTTCCGAAAAGCCGCGAGCGCGTGGCCGCTCTTCCGCAGCCCAGCCAAGCTCGAACGTGAAAGACCAGGGTGTTGCTGGCGGTCTTTCGCCTTTGGTCTTTCGTCCTTCGTCGACCCCGGCGGGCAAGTGGCTGGCCGCGCTGCTCGGGCCTGACCCGGCCGTCGACCTGAAGGGCCCCGAGGCCGACGCGCTCTACAAGGCCTGGCAGGCCTGGGCCGGCCAGGGGCAGGCGGCCGGCGACGACGCCTTCCGGATCACATTCCGGCTCGAGCCGCCCGAGCAGGCCGACGAGCCCTGGACGCTGGCGTTTCTGCTGCGCGCGACCGACGACCCGAGCCTGATCGTGCCGGCCGGGCAGATCTGGCGCGAGCGCGGCGCGGCGCTCAACTACCTGAACCGGCGCTTCGAGCACCCGCAGGAGCGGCTGCTGGCCGGCCTGGGCTACGCCGCGCGGATCTTCCCGCCGCTCGAGCAGGGTCTGCGTCAGCAGGCGCCCGAGCGCGCGCGGATCAGCGCCCAGGACGCGTTCGTGTTCCTCAAGGAGGCCGCGCCGCTGCTGGAGCAGAGCGGCTTCGGGATCATGGTGCCGGCCTGGTGGCAGAGTCGCGGCGCGCGGCTGCAGGCGCGCGCCCGCGCGAAGGCCAAGGGCGCCGGGCCGAACGCCAAGAGCCTGCTCAACTTCGACGCGCTGGTCAGCTTCAACTGGGAGCTGACGCTCGGCGGCGAGCCGATCGACCGGGCCGAGTTCGAGCGGCTGGCCCGCCTCAAGCAGCCGCTGGTGCAGGTGCGCGGCCAGTGGGTCGTGCTCGACCCCGAGCAGATCGAGCAGGCGCTGAAGTTCTTCGAGCGGCGCGACGGCGAGGCCACCCTGATCGACGTGCTGCAGCTCGGGCTGGGCGGCGACGGGCAGCCCGCGCCGGCCGGAGTCGAATTCGCCGGCATGGAGGCCGAGGGCTGGCTGCGCGACCTGCTGGAAAACCTCTCCGACACCCAGCAGCTCGATCTGCTGCCGGTCCCGCAGGAGCTGCAGGCCCAGCTGCGGCCCTACCAGGTGCGCGGCTTCTCCTGGATGGAGTTCCTGCGCCGCTTCGGGCTGGGCGCCTGCCTGGCGGACGACATGGGCCTCGGCAAGTGCATGACGGGTGATACGCTGATCTTCATCAACGGAACCCTCCAGACCGCCGAGAGTATCTGGGGGTCGTATGCCAGTGCAGCGACCTTTGACGGCGAAGGGTTCTGGGCCGAGCCAGCGGCTTCACTATTGGCCAACGCAATAGATCGCAGCTCCAGGCAGATCGTTCTGAGCCCAATCAGCAGGCTCTACCGGCAACAGGTTCGCGAGCAGCTGCGCACAGTCTTGTTGGAAGACGGGAGCAAGATAACAATCACTCGACGCCATCGTCTATTGACTAACCGGGGGTGGACAAATCAGCTTCAGGCTGGCGATTATGTATGTGTTCCTGCCAAGATGGTTTGGCACGGCGTAGATGAGGATCTAGACCTGATTACGTTCATGGCGTGGCAGATCGCCGAAGGCTATGAATTGCCGACCAAGGCTACGCTAACCATCACCCAGAAAGATGTTGCGCGGCTCGAGCATCTGCGCCAGTTGCTAGAGAACATTGGCCGGCGTTATGACCTTACGATCAATAACCCTGCGATTCGCCACCCAGCGCACGGCTATACACCATACCTAGCAATCAATAGTCGATCGTATCAGCAGTTTCTCGATGCTAGAGGGTATCAGTGGGGCAACCTGTCTCGCAATAAAGTCATCCCAGATTTCATCATGCAATCAAGCCAGCAGAGTGTGAGCTGTTTTCTGCGCAACTACTTTGAGGCAGAGGGATCGGCTGTCTTGGGAATGCGCGGCATAGAGATTAGCACGGCGTCATACGTCTTAATGCAGCAGTTATCTGCGCTGCTACGCCGGTTTGGGATATGGATGCGCATAATGGTTAAATCCAAGCGCGCAACTAATGGCTCTAATATTTTTCGCACCTACTACTCGGGTTTTATTGGTGGTAATGGTGCGAGAATATTCATGCGTGAAATCGGTTTTGCCAGCGAGCGTAAGCAGCAGCGATTGAAAGATATCTGTGAACACGATGTCAATACTAATATCGAGGGAATTCCTGCATCTGAGCTGGTATCTGGTGCCATAAAGGTGAGTAAGCTGCCGATTAGGCATTTTGGCATGCATAATACTGTCTATATCGATGGATCGCAGCAATTCTCGCGGCTCAGCTTGGAGCGGGTCGTTTCATCTACCGACCATATTTTGAGCGGCGAATCAGCCCAGGAGTATCGACAGCAGAAGAACTCCAAATGGACAAAACAGACGCTAGATGCGTACGCGCAGCTTGACCTATGCCAGCTACAAGCGACAAGACAAAATCTACAGCAACTGCTTGACCAACAGGTCTTCTACTGCAGAATAAAGTCAGTAGAGGATGTTGAGTACGATGGATGGGTGTACGACTTTGAGGTAGCCGAACATCACAACTTTGTCGCCAACAACATCCTCTGCCATAACACGGTACAAACCATCGCCACGCTCCTGCACGAAAAGGAGCAGGCCCCGCAGCAGCCCCCCACGCTGATCGTCTGCCCGACCTCGGTGGTCGGCAACTGGCAGCGCGAGATCGGGCGCTTCGCGCCGTCGCTGCGGGTCATGCTGCACCGCGGCAGCGACCGCCAGAGCGGCGCGGCGTTCGCGCAGGCGGCGCGGCGGCACGACGTAGTGCTGACCAGCTTCCCGCTGCTGGCGCGCGACCGCGAGACGCTGGCGGAGGT
This sequence comes from Candidatus Ribeiella danica, assembly GCA_016717335.1. Classification (GTDB taxonomy): domain Bacteria; phylum Chloroflexota; class Chloroflexia; order Chloroflexales; family Roseiflexaceae; genus Ribeiella; species Ribeiella danica. Next base: position 653,741 of record JADKFS010000001.1, on the reverse strand, counting down.
CGAGTGGAGCACGCTGGTGCTCGACGAGGCCCAGAATATTAAGAACGCCGCGACCAAGCAGGCCCAGGCCGCCCGCGCGCTCAGGGCCGCCGGCCGGGTCGCGCTGACCGGCACGCCGGTCGAGAACCGGCTGACCGAGCTGTGGAGTATCATGGCGTTCCTCAACCCCGGCTACCTGGGCAGCGAGGCCGCGTTCAAGCGCGAGTACGCACGGCCGATCGAGCGCACCGGCGACCGGCAGGCCACCGAGCGGCTGCGGCGGCTCACGGCCCCGTTCGTGCTGCGCCGCCTGAAGACCGACCCGACGATCATCGCCGACCTGCCCGACAAGCTGGAGATGAAGGTCTACTGCCAGCTGACGCAGGAGCAGGCCACGCTGTACGAGGCGGTCGTGCGCGAGGCGCTCGAGAAGGTCGCGCAGGCCGAGCAGGAGGGCAGCGCCATCCAGCGGCGCGGGCAGGTGCTCTCGATGCTGATGCAGCTCAAGCAGGTCTGCAACCACCCGGCCCAGTTCGCCAAGGACCACAGCGGGCTGGGCGGGCGCTCGGGCAAGCTGAGCCGCCTGACCGAGATGCTGGAGGAGGTCTACGCCGCCGGCGACCGCGCGCTGGTGTTCACGCAGTTCGCCGAGATGGGCGGGATGCTGCAGCGGCACCTGCGCGAGACGTTCTACGACGAGGTGCTGTTCCTGCACGGCGGCACGCCCGCCAAGGAGCGCGACGCGATGGTGCGGCGCTTCCAGGCCCCGCACGGCCCGCGCGTGTTCATCCTCTCGCTCAAGGCCGGCGGCACCGGGCTGAACCTGACGGCGGCCAGCCACGTGTTCCACTTCGACCGCTGGTGGAACCCGGCCGTCGAGAACCAGGCGACCGACCGGGCCTTTCGGATCGGGCAGACCCGCAACGTGCAGGTGCACAAGTTCATCTGCGGCGGCACGCTCGAGGATCGGATCGACGAGATGATCGAGAGCAAGCGCGCGCTGGCCGAGAGCGTGCTGGGCGCCGACGAGGGCTGGCTGACCGAGCTGAACACCGCCCAGCTGCGCGACCTGGTGGCGCTGCGGCGCGACGAGGCGGTCGAGGTGTAGGGGCGTAGCATTTGGGGGCCTTATGAGTCTGACAAAGCCGGTTCAGATCGGTGCGGTCATCCGCAACGCCTGGGCCTTCAATATGCAGCATTGGCGGGGAGCGCGCGCACCGATGGATGATATTGTGCAGACCGTCGCGGAGCTTTTTGCGCTGCTCAGGCAGCGTAACGTCAAGTCTGTCCTCGTCGGCGGAATTGCCTTACTTCAGTATATTCAGGGGCGCAATACCGAAGATATAGACCTGATCGTCGCGGTGTCTTCGCTCAAGAAACTGCCGGAGATCCATATAAGTAGCACGGATACCTATTTCGCGCGGGGTGAGTATCGAGGGCTTCGGATCGACTTTCTGCTCACGCGAAATCCGCTCTTTGCGTATGTGCAGCGCAAATACAGCACAACGCAACACTTTCTCGAGCAAGATATCACGAGCGCGACGGTCCATGGGCTTGTCTTATTGAAGCTGTATGCCTTGCCGTCGCTGTACCAGCAGGGCAACTTTGCACGCGTTAGCCTCTATGAAAATGATCTGGCTACACTTATGTACTACCACAGGCCAGATATGGGCACATTAGAACAAGAGCTTTCGCAATTTCTCGGCGCCAACGATCTCGCAGTGATCCAGGGGATTGTCGCTGATATTCAACAACGGATTGCGCGCTTTCAACAAGGCGATCCGGCTGATCGGTAGACGTTATCGGAGGAACGGAGAGTATGCCAAAGGTGCGCAAAATCGCGCCCCCGCCGCCCGATGAGCCGGACGACGATCTCGACGACGAGCCGGACGAGGACGAGGAGGACTACGGCGGTGCGGGCTACGGCGAGTGGGGCTGGCACAAGCCCGCGAAGCCGATCCGCACCGACAAGGGCATCAAGGCCCGCAGCCGGCGCGGCGCCTTTGGCGAGTCGTGGTGGGCCAAGCGCTGGATCGCCGCGCTGGAGCAGTTCGGCTGGGGCAGCCGCCTGCAGCGCGGGCGCTCGTACGCGCGCCAGGGCCAGGTGCTGTCGATCGACTTCGCCGGCGCGAAGATCAAGGCCAAGGTCCAGGGCTCGCGCGCGCGGCCCTACGACGTGACCATCCAGATGCGCGCGATCAGCGACGCGCAGTGGGAGCAGGTGATCGACGCGCTGGCGCAGCAGGCGATCTTCGCCGCGAAGCTGCTGGCCGGCGAGATGCCGCAGGATATCGAGATGGCCTTCGACGCGGCCCGCGTGCCGCTGTTCCCGCGCGCCGTGCGCGACATCGACACCGCCTGCTCGTGCCCGGACTTCGCCAACCCGTGCAAGCACATCGCCGCGGTCTACTACCTGCTGGGCGAGCGCTTCGACGAGGACCCGTTCCTGATCTTCCAGGCGCGCGGGCGCACGCGCGACCAGATCGTCGACGCGCTGCGGGCGCGGCGCGCCGCCGCTGGCGAGGCGCCCGAGCTGGTCATGGCCGCGCCCGCCGCCGAGGCTGCCCCGCCGCTGGCGGATCTGCTGGAGACGTTCTACGCGGCCGGGCCGGATCTGGCCACGATTGGCCCAAGCGTGGCCGCGCCCGCGATCGAGGCGGCGCTGCTGCGACGCCTGGGGCCTGCCCCGGCCGGCGCAGACGCCGACCTGCGCGCGATCTACCGCGCGATGACGGCGCGCGCGCTTGAGCGGGTGTTTGGCGACGAGCCGCTCGCATAAGCACGCTCAGAATCTTCACCACGCAGGGCCGCTTGATACCTTCCACAGCTTCGTGTCTTCGTGCCTTCGTGGTTATCTGAAAGGCATTGATTCTAGAGCGATGGCCGGGCGGGCTGCTCGCGCGCCCTGGCGCGCCCGGCCGCGCGATCCCCCGACGGCGCGGCCGGCCAGCGCAGCGTGAACCTCGTGCCTGCCGGCGAGCTGCTCACCGTGACCTCCCCGCCGTGGCGCTGCATGATCGCCTTGACGATCGCCAGCCCCAGCCCGCTGCCGGGGTAGGCCGCCGCGTTGCGGCCCCGGTGGAACCGGCTGAACAGCATCGGCAGATCCTCCGCTGGAATTCCGATCCCGGTGTCGCCGACCGTCAGGAGCACCGCCGCGCCGCCGCCCTTCCGCGTCTGCGCGCGCGCCGGGCTTTTGGTCGCAGAGATCGTGATCGCGCCGCCCGCCGGCGTGAACTTGATCGCGTTCTCGACCAGGTTGCCAATCGCGCGGCGCACCTGGACGTCGCTCCCCACGATCGCCAGCTCGTCGGGCGGCAGATCCAGGCAGAGGCGCAGCCCGGCCTGCTCGGCCTGCGCGCTGTAGACCTCGCTCAGATCGCGGACCAGCGCACTCAGCTCGATCGGCTGCAGGACGCCCTGCTCCGGCGCCGACTCGACGCGCGAGAGGTCGAGCAGGTCGTTCGCGAGGTTTTCCAGGCGCTCGGCGTCCGCGCAGGCCAGCTCGACGAAGCGCGCGTGCTCGGCCGGGCGGGTCTCCTCCAGCGCGAGATCCAGGTTGGCCCGCAGCGCCGTCAGCGGCGTGTTGATCTCGTGGGCCGCGTCGGCGACGAAGCGCCGCAGCGTGCCGACGATCTGCTCGATCCGGCCGGCCATCTCGTTGAACGACCGCGCCAGCAGGCTGAACTCATCCTGCCCGCGCACCTCCGCGCGGGCGGCCAGGTCGCCCGCGGCCATGCGCGCGGTCGCGCCGGCGAGCGCGAACAGCGGCGCGGTGAGCTGCCGGCTGGCCAGCCAGCCCACCGAGGCGGCTAGCAGCGTCGCGATCAGCGTCGCCAGCGCCCAGACGACCGCGACCAGCGTCACGATCTCGTCGCCGTAGCTCGGCCCCTGCGAGAGCTCGACGTAGCCGAGCAGCTGGGTGGTGTTCGGCGCGACCAGCACGGAGGTGCCGACCCGGTCGGAGCGCGGGCCGGACTGCGCGACGTCGGGGTCGACGTTGAAGCCGTACAGGGTATCTTCGACCGGCACATCCATGACCGACTGGATGCGCGCCTCGCGCCTGGTGAGCAGCTCCTGGATGCGCGCGTCGCGCTCGTGCAGCTTCGCCTCGTAGGCGCTCAGGTCGGCCTGGTAGCGCGCCCGCTGCGCCTCGGAGGCGCCGGGCAGCGGGGTGGCCGGCGCGGGTGGAATCGGCGGAACGGCCGGGATCGGCGGGATGCGCTGGGCGTAGGGCACCCGAGCCGCCGACCGGCTCGCGGCAGGCGGCTGGTGCTTGACGCCAATGTACGTCAGGTAGGTTGTGTCGCCCGATACGCTGGGCTGCGCCGGCGCGGCAGGCGCGCTCAGCCCCGCCGCCTGCTGGCGGGGGATCAGGTCGATCGCCAGCTCGGTCGGCGAGCCGGAGTCGGCCAGCACGTGGCCGCTGTTGTCCAGCAGGCGCACCCGGCGCTGGAGCAGAAACGCGAACCCTTCGACCTGGGCCTGCAGCGCCTCGGGCGACGACTGGTCGGCCACCAGGGGCGCGAGCCGCGTGCTGACCGAGCGCGCGTTTGTCACGAGGTACACATCCTCGCGCCCGCGGTAGTAGGCCAGCAGCAGCACCAGCAGGATCAGCCCGAGCGCCACGGTTGCCAGCAGCGCGATGCCGGCGTAGCTCAGCGGCAGCCGCCAGCGGATCGACTGGGGCAGGCGGCGGCGCCTGGCCGGCTTTCGTTTCAGTGTTGCTACCATTGGGAGATCCTTGTAGGGTGGGGGTCGAGCTGATCGCCGCTAGGCGAAACCTTGTCTTAGCCCGCCGCAGGGCGATCGTTGCTGAGCCAGCCGTAGCAGATGCCCGCGACCGGCAGCATGGCCCAGAAGTTCAGCAGCCGGAACAGAATCGCAGCGGGCACGGCGGCCGGGCCGGCGGCGAGCTGGGCCAGCGTCACCACCAGCACGGTCTCGACAGTGCCGCCGCCGCCGGGCAGGACGTTGAACGTGCTGGTCAGCAGCGCGATGCCGAACGCGGCGAACACCACCCCGGCGCCGACGTGCGCGCCCAGGCTCAGCAGAATGACCAGCAGCGCCAGGCTGTGCCCGCTCAGCGCGAGCAGCTGGATCGCGACCAGCTGCGCGACCAGGCGTTTGCGGCCGGCGACCAGCTCGCGCGCCCGCACGACCTCGCCGACCGCCCGGTCGACCCAGGCGTCGCCGCGCGGGCGGCCCAGCGCGCGCGACAGCAGCCGGTGGATCGCCCGCAGCCAGCCGGCCAGCGTATCCGGGCTGCGCGTGAGCAGCGCCACCACGCTGCCGAGCACCAGCGCCGCCGTCAGGCCGGCCAGCAGCGGCCCGAGCAGCGACGAGTCGTCGGCGCCGGGCGCCAGCGCGTGGCTGGCCAGGTACACCAGGCCAAAGGCGGCGAACACGATCATCGCCGTGGCGTAGCTGAGCGCTTCGAGCGCGGCCACGAGCGCGGCCAGCCCCGGCGTCAGGCCGTGCCGGCGGAAGGTGCGCAGCAGGAACGCGTAGCTGCCCACGCCGCCGGCCGGCAGCGACTGGCTCGTCACGATCGCCACCAGCGCGGTGGCCCACAGCCGCAGCACGCCCACGCGATACCCCAGCGAGCGCAGGGCGACCCGGAAGACCTGCGAGCTGATCAGGTAGCTGACCAGGATGATCGCCAGCGCCGCCAGCAGCCAGAGCGGCCGGCTCGTCCGGACCAGCCCGATCGCCTCGCCGAGCCACTGTCGGTTGAAGAACGCCAGGGCCAGCCCGCCCAGGCTGAGCAGCGCCCCCAGCGCGAGCCGCCAGCGCGGGCGCGCGCGCGGGGGAGGGGCGGTGCCGATGGTATCGCCGACCATACGCTATGCTCCTTACAGGCCGCGGCGCGCGGCGACGAGCGGAATCGTGCGCGGCTTGGGGGCGTGGGGCCGCTGGATGTCCGCCAGCACCTCTGCGGCGATCGTCTGCGCCGCGGCCGGGCGCCCGGCCGCCAGGGCGGCCCTGGACATCGCCGCCCGCCGATCGTCGTCGTCGAGCAGATCGGCGACCATGCGCGCGATCCCACGCGCGGAGGCGCCCTGCAGCCCGGCGCCCGCGCCGACGACGTGCTCGGCGTTCCAGCGCTCCTGGCCGGGCACCGGCGTCGGGATGATCAGCGGCACGCCGCGCGCCAGCACCTCGCTGACGGTCAGCCCGCCGGCCTTGCCGATCACCAGGTCGCTCGCGACGAACAGCGGGTCGAGGCTGGGCTGCGGCCCGAGCACCCGCAGCGCCGACGACGCCGTGCGCTCCAGGTCGCCCAGGCTCGCCGCCAGGTCGTGGTTGCGGCCGGTGGCGATCAGCAGCGTGGCCGGTAGGCGCCGCTCCAGCAGCGCGGCGGCGATCGCGCGGACCCGCTCGGCAGGCATGCCGCTGCCGACCAGCGTGACGACCGGCTGCCAGGGCTCCAGTCCCAGCCGCCGCCGCGCGGCCAGCCGGTCGGCCGGCTGGCTGAGCGCCGGGTCGACCGGGATACCGGCGACGGTGATCGCCGGGCGCGGCACGCCCAGCGCGGCGAGCTGATCGCGCGCCGCGGCGGTCGGCACGAAGTAGCGGTCGACCCCGTCGAGCGCCCAGAACTGGTGCGCGTGGTAGTCGGTCAGCACCAGGTAGACCGGCGGCAGGCCAAAGCGTCGCAGCGGCGCGAGCGCCTCGATCGGCAGAAAGTGCGTGCAGACGATCGCGTCGGGGCGCACCCGGTCGAGCAGGGCCGGCAGCCCCGGCACGCCAACGCTGGTGCTCAGCAGGCGGAAGCGCTCGTACAGGCCCGGCTGCGAGTGCGACCGCGGCTGGTTCGTGCTGGCGTAGTACAGGCTCCAGAAGGCCGGCACGCGGTCGGCGATCCCCAGGTACGCGCCGGCGTACACGCGGCGAAAGAATGACCTGGCGTGGTCGAGCGTGTCTTCGACCTCGACCGAGACCCCCGGGCTCTGCCGGAGGGCCTGGGCCAGCGCCAGCGCGGCGCGCTGGTGGCCCATCCCAATCGAGGCGTGCAGCAGGAGTATGCGAGGCATCGTTGTGTCCGATCTTATAGTTCTTGCGAACGTTATCATACTACTCACAAACTGTAGGCGCCTGGTTGTTTTGGCGCGCGGTCAGGCCGGCGCCGGCGCTCGCCAGACCGATCGAGCCGCGCAGGCCGCGCTGTCGAATCAACTGACGCCCCATATCGATGTACTGTTGCAAGCTCCAGTAGCGGCCGCCCCAGCTCACCTGGCCCTGAACGATCGCGCGGTACAGGTCGTCGGCGCTGGCGCCGGGAAAGCAGGTGTAGCCCTGGCCGACAGTCGCGAGCGTGTGGGCGTCGCTGCCGCCGACCGACGGCAGGCCCATCTCGGCCGCGCTGCGCCGCGCCGCCGCATTGCAGCCGCGCTGCGACCAGAACACGCCGGCGTTGAACCCCTCGATCGCGTCGAGCGGCCAGTCGACGCGCCATAGCCCCGCGCGGCCAAGCGAGGGCACGCTGCGGTCGAACGGGTGCGGCGCGATCGCCAGCCCGCCCTGCGCGTGGACCGCGGCGATCGTCTCGGCGGCCGGGCGGCCGGGCGGCAGCGCACTGTCGATGAACAGTGCCAGCAGGTGGCCCTCGGCGGTGCTGACCTCCTCGCCAATCACGACCTCGACGCCGAAGCCGCGGGCGAGCCGCGCCGCCTGCCGCGCACCGGCGATGCTGTCGTGGTCGGTGATCGCGATCAGGCGCAGGTCGGTCTGCTCGGCCACGTGGGCCAGCAGCTCTGGCACCTCGGCGACGCCGTCGCTGTGCGTCGTGTGGATATGGAGGTCGGCCTTGTTGAGCTTGCTCATTATCTCATGCTCCTCAGCCGACGAAGGCGCATGCCGCCTCCGCCGCTTCGCATCCATCCGGCTGATCGCCGGCCGGCGCGGCTCCGCGCCGTCGTGCCGACAATAGCGCGATTGTGTGAAGCAGACGTGAGCGGATCGTGAAATGTTGCGATCTGCCGCCGGCCCACCCGCGCCACGCGGGTACAGCGGCAGTATGGCAGCGCGCGCTTGCAGCCGGCCAACAATGAGGTTTCAGTTCTGTAAGGTGGCTGTGGGGCGCGGCACCCCACACCCCGCCACGAAATCTAGCCAGCAATTTCTGCACCGCGCGGTTCGTGCTACAATGCGGCGAGCCGCACGCGCGGCGCCATTTTTGAGGGATTATGAAGCCAACCAAGGAGCAGCTTGCCGCTGCCGCGGGCAAGCTGGTGCCGGATATCATTGGGCCGGGACTGCGGGTGCTGTTCTGCGGGATCAACCCGAGCGTGTACTCGGCGGCGGTCGGGCACCACTTCGCGCGGCCGGGCAACCGCTTCTGGCCCACGCTTCACCGGGCGGGGTTTACCCCCCGGCAATTCAAGCCGGAGGAAGACGGCGAACTGCTGACGCTCGGCTATGGCATCACCAATATCGTCGAGCGGGCGACCGTGGCGGCGGCCGAGCTGACCCGCGACGAGCTGGCCGACGGCGGGCGGCGCCTGCGCGCCAAGGTCGAGCGCTACCAGCCGCAGGTGCTGGCGATCCTGGGCATCAGCGCCTATCGGACCGCGTTCGACCAGCCGCGCGCGGCCCTCGGAGAGCAGCCCACGCCGCTTGGCGCGACGCGGCTCTACGTTCTGCCGAACCCCTCCGGCCTCAACGCGCACTACACGCCCGCCGACCTCGCGCGGGTGTTCGGCGATTTCCGACAGGCGATCGATCCTGGCGTGGGCCTGTAGTTAGTAGTCGCTAGTCAGTATGGCGAGGGTATACCAAAGCCATCGCGGTCGATGGACGGTAGACGATCGTAGTGCTTATCGTCCATCGTCCATCGTCTATCGTCCGAGCAGAGCTCTCAGCTCGCCAGGCGGTAGCCGATCCCCGGCACGGTCAAGATCAGTGCGGGGTGGCTGGGGTCGGCCTCGATCTTCTCGCGCAGGCGGCGGATCGAGACAGTCACGGTGTTCTCGTCGTCCACGTCGGCGTCGTAGCCCCAGACGGCCTCGAGCAGCTGCGTGCGGGTCAGCGCCTGGCCGGGGTGGCGCGCGAAGTAGACCAGCAGGCGGAACTCGGTCGGGCTGAGGTTGACCGGCCGGCTTCCGCGCGTGACCTGCCCGCTGGTGCGGTCGACGATCAGGTCGCCGACGTAGAAGGTGTCGGCCTGGGCGGCGGAGAGCTCGCCGTAGGCCCGCCGCAGCAGCGCGCGCACGCGCGCGCGCAGCTCGCCCAGCCGGTACGGCTTGGTCAGGTAGTCGTCGGCGCCCATCTCGAGGCCCAGGATCTTGTCGACCTCGTCGCGCTGGACGGTCAGCATCATGATCGGCTGGCGCAGGCCCAGCCGGCGCATCCCGCGGCAGACGTCGAAGCCCGACCCGTCGGGCAGCCGCACGTCCAGGATGATCAGGTGCGGCTTGTGGTCGCGCGCGAAGCTGGTGCCCTCGTCGCCGTTCGCCTTCCAGGTCACCGCGTAGCCCTCGCGCTCGAGCCCGGCGCACAGCCCGCGCGCCACCGACGGGTCGTCCTCGATCACCAGGATGTGGGTCGGCTGGCTCATGCGCCCCCTTCGATATTGTGTGCGCCACGACGAGTATAGCACGGACGGGCCGCGCCGGATCAGCCGGGAGTCCGATGTCAGCTCAACGGCGACGACTCGTAGTGCGCCAGCAGGTCGGCCGGGTCGCGGTAGACCGCCAGCGCGCCGTCGAGGTCGTGGTCGTGCCAGCCGCCGCAGCGCAGCGCGATCGCGGCGATGCCTGCCCGGGCCGCGGCCTCGACGTCGAACGGCGTGTCGCCCACCATCAGCACCTGGCCCAGCGGCAGCCCCAGCCGGTCGAGCGCCGCCTGGACGATGTCGGGGTCGGGCTTGGAGCTCTCGGCGTCGCTCGACGACATGGCCGACTCGATCATCCCCTTCGCGCCGGCGATCTCCAGCAGGCGGTCGAGCTCGTCCTGCTTGGCCGAGCTGGCGACCATCAGCCTCAGGCCGCGCTCGCGCATGCGCGCCAGCAGCTCCTTGGTCTGCGGGAACGGCGCGATCTCGGGCAGGTAGCGGGTCTTGAAGATCTCGGCGCGCCGGGCGCCGATGCGCTGGCCCAGCTCGCTCGCTTCGGCCGGGCCGCCCACCGCCGGCAGCAGCTTGTCGCCGCCCATGCCGATCAGCGGGCGGACCTGCTCGTACGGCACGGCGTACCCGTGCTCGGCCAGCGCCTCGACCCAGGCGCGCGCGTGCGCGTCGTTGCTGTCCACCAGCGTGCCGTCGACGTCCAGGATGACGCCGCGAATATCTGCCATTCGTTCCTCCAGGCTGCCGTGCGAATATGCGAGGGGCGCCGCGCCCTGACGGCGCGGCGCCCCTCGCGGACGACCGGCTAGCAGCAAGGTTCGTACCGGGCGCTACTTCTTCTTCGGCGGGTTGAGCGCGACCTCGCGCACGCGCTGGAACTCGGCCTCGAATGCCTGCGCCAGCGCCGGGTCGTCCACGATCAGCAGGTTCTCGTCGTTGTCCTTGTCGGCGTTCTCGCTAAAGTTGAACGAGCCGAAGATCACCGTGCGCCCGTCGAGGATGAAGACCTTGTGGTGCATCACGTAGGGGTTGCCGTCCTGCAGCACGTCGATGCCGGCCTGCTTCATCGGGCCAAACTCGCTGAACTTGGTCTCCGAGCCGGTGGTCTCGAACACGCCCTTGACCTCGACGCCGGCCTTGGCCCGATCGACCACCGCCTGGCCGATCGTGTCGTTGGTGAACGAGAAGGCCAGGAAGTGGATCGACTGCCGCGCCCGCGCGATGCGCTGCGACACCTTCGCCGCGACCTTGTCCTCGGGCGCGAAGTAGTTTTCGACCCGCACGCCGCCGATCGTCAGGACCGGGTTCGGCACGCCGGCCGGCTTGCTGGGGCCGAAGTTCCGGCCGACGAACATCTTCTCGAACTCGGCGCTGTAGTTCTGCGCCAGCCCCGGCGAGGCGATCCGGATGGCGTTGTTGTTCAGGCGGTAGGCGTCGCCGTCGGTAAAGTTCCACGACCCGGTCCACACCGCGGCGTTGTCCACCACCAGGAACTTGTTGTGCATGATCGCCGGCCGCTGGTCGTCGACGATCGGGATCTTGGCCTTCTTCAGGATGCCGAACGCCTTCTGCACCTTGGGGTCGTCATTCGTCAGCGTGTCGGTGTCGGTGACCATGCGGACGCGCACGCCGCGCGCGCTGGCCTGGGCCAGCGCGCTGGCGACATTCTCCAAGTCGAAGTCGTAGTCGGCCAGGTCGATCGTCTGCTGCGCGGTGCCGATGAAGGCCACCAGCTGCTCGTCGATCCCGCCGTGGTGGTACTCGGGCTTGTCGGGGTACCTGGGCGTGGTGAAGAAGAGCTGGTACCAGTCCGCCCCGCCGCTCTGGGGCGTCGGCTGGGCCGCCGGCCCGCCGGCTACGGCCGTGGCCCCGGCGGGGGTCGGCTCCGCCGCGGGCTGCTGGCCGCTGCCGCGGAACTCCTGGTAGAGATAGTAGGCTGCCAGCAGCACGGCGACGGCGATCAGGACCGTCGTCTGCGAGCTGCGCGAGGTCGTGGTGCGCCGCGCACGGGGGGGCCGCCGGCTCATGGTTCGCTCACTTTCTGGGGTGCTGCCGCGCCGGCGCTGCGGCGCGGGTCGTGGCGAAGACCGCCTGGTGTGTGCGTGAATTATAGCAGGAGTTGGGCGGGGGGCTTGCTCGCATCGCGGCTGTGACTTACCGATCGCGGCTCCGTCTATACCGCTGTGGATGTTGACAAGTCGCACCTGATTTGGTAGGGTAGCCGGGTAGTCAGCTAGCTGCGTTGTGATGGGAGATCTGGAGCGGCGAAGCTGCCCAAACCTCCCCTCGCCAAAGGAGCTTGGATGGAGCCAATCGCGGCGGAGGAGCTGGTGCGCCGCTGTCAGCGGACGCTGCCCGACGACACGCGTGCGTTCGAGCTGCTGGTGGCGCAGTACAAGGATCGCGTGTTCGCCACCACCTACCGGCTCATGGGCGACCGCCAGGACGCCGAGGATCTGGCCCAGGAGGTCTTTCTCAAGGTCTACCGCGGCATCAGGAGCCTCGACGACCCGGCGACCGTGACCTCCTGGATCTACCGGATCGCGACGAACACGTGCTTCGACGCGCTGAGCAAGAAGAAGCGGCGGCCGCAGACCCTGTCGCTGACGCCGGTCGACGACCAGGGGGCTGAGGAGATCTTCTACGCCGATACGCGCACGCCGACCCCGGAAGAGATCGCGCTGCGCCACGAGGCCCGCAGGTGCCTTGAGAAGACGCTCGCGCAGCTCGACGAGATCGGCCGCGCCGCGCTGGTCCTGCGCGATGTCGAAGATCGGCCCTACCAGGAGATCGCCGAGGTGCTGTCGGTCGGCCTCAGCGCGGTGAAGATGCGCATCCACCGGGCGCGGCTGGCGTTCCAGCAGCTGCTCGACAAGGTCTGCCCGGGCCTCTACGCTCGAACGTTTCAGCGCAACAGTTGACCGGCCAGCCGCAGGGCTGGCCAGGAGAACCGTATGACCAGGGACGACACCATGTTCAACCCGGCCGATCTGGCCGACCGCGCGCCGACGGGCGCGGAGTGGCAGGCCTGGGCGGCCGCGAACCCCGCCGAGGCGGCCGAGGTCGAGATCGCGCGGCGGGTGCGCGGGCTGCTGCGCGAACTCAACCTGGCGGCGATCGCCGTGCCCGAGGGCTTCGAGGAGCGCCTGCTGGCGCGCATCCGCGAAGATCGGACGCTGCTCGACCTGCTCGACCTCGGGCTCTCGGGCCTGGGGCGCGCGCTGCTCGAGCTGATCGACGCGCTGCTGAGCCTGCTGCCCGCGCCGCCGGCCGCCGCGCCGGCCCCGGCCGCGCCGTGAGGCTCGGCTGGCAGATCATCGTGCGCTCTTTCCATGGAGTGACTCGCCACAATGATGCCGATCGGTGGGGTGTGCGGGCGACGAAGCTGCCCCCACGCCCCGCCAAACCTCCCGATCAACACCGCTATGGCGGACCAGTAGTGCGGAGCACCTCATGAACTTCCAGATTGTGGTCGACGCGCTGACGAAGATCGTGATCGACATCATCAACTTCATCCCCAATCTGGTCAATGGCCTGATCATCCTGCTGGTCGGCTACCTGATCGCGCGGCTGGTGCGCTGGGTGCTGACGGTCGTGCTCGGCCGGCTGAAGCTCGACCCGCTGATCGAGCGGACCGGCATCACCGGCTCGCTGCGCGGGCTGGGTGTCAAGACGCCGATCAGCCAGATCATCGCGCAGACGATCTTCACACTGCTGCTGCTGTCGTTTCTGATCACCTCGACGCGGCTGATGGGGCTGGAGGCGGTGGCGCGGCTGCTCGAGCAGCTGCTGAGCTTCCTGCCCAACCTGATCGCCGCGCTGATCATCTTCATGCTCGGCGGCGTGGCTTCGCAGTTCGTGGGCAACCTGGTCGCGACAGTCGGGCTAGCCGGCGGCCTGACCTACGCCGGGCGGGTTGGCCGGATCGTGCAGTACCTGATCAGCCTGTTCGTGGTGGTGCTGGCGCTCGGCCAGCTGGGCGTCGACACGGCGATCCTGGTCACGGCGATCACGATCACGATCGCGGCGTTCGGGCTGGCGCTCGGGCTGGCGCTGGGCCTCGGCGCGCGCGGGGTGGTCTACAACGTGCTGGCGGGCTACTACATGCGCCAGCGCTTCCCGGTCGGCCAGCCGATCGCGCTCGGTGACGTGCGCGGCGAGGTTGGCGCGATCGGCGGCGTGAGTACGCTGGTGGACACCGCCGACGGCGCGGTCGTCATCCCCAACAGCACGCTGCTCGAGTCGCTGGTGCGCTCGCCGCGCCCGGCCGCGCCGCCCCAGCCGCCGGATGCCTCGTAGTGAAGCCACTATAACAGTGCTGCAGTTCCGTGGCCGCAGAACCACAGAACCGCAGAACCACAGAACCGCAGAACCACAGCCACAGAACCACAGAGCCACAGCACCGCAGAACCACAGTACCGCAGAACCAACTGGCGACAACCGGCACGCTTTTCTGGAAGGCTGTACTATAGCAGTGGGCAGTCGGCAGGAGCCAGTCGGCCGTAAGACGGATCGCATCACAACCAAAACAATCGACCCACTCGTGAAGAAACCTTCTGGCAGCGTTTCCGCTTCTTTCCCCGCGGCCCCTCCTCGTGGGCGTATACTCGCCAGCAGGCGCGATAGAATCGCACCCCAGCACTGCCGCTCAAGGGTGCGCTGCTCTCCGCAAAGGCGATATCACAAGGAGGCTGCTATGTCCGAGATCGCGCGCATGTGGGTCGAGATCTCTTTCAACATCGTGTATCTGGTGGTGGTGTGGTGGCTGGTGGCGGTCATGGTCCGCCGCCGGTCGGCCGTCGCGCCGAGCGCCTGGCCGGTCGCGGCGCGCGTGATCGCCGCGTTCGCGCTGCTGGCGCTGGGCGACACCGGGCATGTCGGGTTTCGCGTGCTGGCCTACGCGCTGGGTGGGCTCGACGCGCAGCCGCTGGTGCTGGGCGTGCCGATCAGCCTGGTCGGGCTGGGCGCGCTGGCGACGGCGTTCACCCTCACGCTGTTCTACGTGCTGATGCTGGACATCTGGCGGCTGCGCTTCGGCAAGGCGCTCGGCTGGTTTGGCGTGCTGCTGCTGGCCGCCGCGGTGGCCCGTCTGGTGGTGATGGCCTTCCCGGCCAACCGCTGGGACCAGGTGGTGCCGCCGCAGCCGTGGTCGCTGTACCGTAACCTGCCGCTGATCGTGCAGGGGCTGGGGGTGGCCTGGCTCATCCTGCGCGACGCGCGCGCCGACCGGGACCGCACGTTCGGCTGGATCGGGGCGATGATCCTGGTCTCGTACGCGTGCTACATCCCGGTGGTGCTGCTGGTGCAGCGCGCGCCGATGATCGGGATGCTGATGATCCCCAAGACGATCGCCTACGTGGCGGTCGCGGCCCTGGCGTACCGCGGGCTGTACAGGCGGGCTGCGCCCTCGATGCGGGCCGCGATAGCGTCCTAGCTGTGGGGGCGCTCGGCTTGGCGTGTGGCCTATAGCAGTGGGCAGTCGGCAGGAGCCAGTTGGCAGTCAGACGGATGGCATCACAACGGCATTTCGTTCGTGCATAGTGGCTCAATGGTTTTGCTCACAGCTATAGCTGCATAGAGATCTATCGTGAGCAGAAGTTACGATCCCAATAGCCGTCATCGCCGATCGATCCGTCTGCGCGGGCACGGTTACGGCCAGGCCGGGGCGTATTTCGTCACGATCTGCACTCGCGTGCGCGGCACGGTCTTTGGCAGGGTCGTTCGCGGCGTCATGCATCTGAACGACATTGGTCCGATTGCCGCCGAAGCCTGGACCTGGCTGGAAGACCAATACCCGTATGTCATCCTCTACTACGAGCACATCATCCGCGATGCTGCCGACCGTGACCGAGTGCGCGCCTATATTGCCGCGAACCCCGCGCGCTAGGATGCCAGTCGGGGATGGCCGCGAACCGACGATCTGTAGCATCATTGTGTGAGGAAGCGGCCGCGCCTCGGAAGGAGGCTGGCCCAAGTCACCCCGCATATCGCCGCAGCACCTGATCGACCTGCGAGCCGTAGCCTTCGCCGAACAGGTTGAGGTGATTGAGCAGGTGGTAGAGGTTGTAGAGGTCCTGGCGCTCGCGCCAGCCGGCCGGCAGCGGCCAGGCCGCGGCGTAGGCCTGGTAGAACGCCTCGGGGAAGCCGCCGAACAGCGCGGTGAAGGCCAGGTCGGCCTCGCGGTCGCCGTAGTACGCGGCGGGGTCGATCAGCGCGGGCGCGCCGCCCGGCCCGACGATGAAGTTGCCGCCCCACAGGTCGCCGTGCAGCAGCGAGGGCTGCACCGCCCGGCCGTCGATCCAGCGGTCGAGCCGGCCGAGCAGCCGCTCCATCAGTCGCTCGCGCTGGGGCGTCCAGCGGCCCTGTCGCCGCGCCAGGTCGGCCTGGAAGCGCAGCCGGCGCTCGCGGAAGAACTCCAGCCAGCTGCCAGCCCACCCGTTCGGCTGCGGGGTCGCGCCGATATAGTTGTCGTGGTCGAGCCCGTAGGCCGGCGCGGTCGAGCGGTGCAGCGCCGCCAGCGCGGTGCCCAGAATCTCGCCGGCCCTGGCGCGGTCGGCCCCGGCGGGCGGGGCGAGCCACTCGAGCAGGATGAACGATGAGCGATGAGCGATGAGCGATGAATGCTCGCGTATGTCGGATTCAGCGTTCAGCGTTCGACGTTCATCGTTATCGGCATCTCGATAGGCCAGCACGCCTGGCACGCGCACCGCGCCGGATGCGGCCAGCAGCCCCAGGCCGCGCGCCTCGCACTCGAAGAAGCGCTGCAGCCCGGCCCCGCCGGTCTTGAGCAGGTACTCGCCGCGCGCAGTGCGAATCCGCTCGGCCCGGCTGATGCTCCCGCCGCCCACGGCCGCGCGCTCGATCGGTGCTGTGTCGTCGCCGGCCAGCCGCAGCGCCTCCTCGACGATTGCTTCACTCGTCATAACGCTCAAACGCTCAGACGCTCGCGCTCGACGATGTGCTCCAGCAGCCCGCGGCAGCCCTGCTCGACCAGCTGGTAGACCTCGGCAAACCCGCCGCTGTAGTAGGGGTCGGGCACGTCGCGCGTGCCGGCGGCGGGCGCGTAGTCCAGCAGCAGAGCGAGCTGGGTCTCCGCCCGGGCGGCCATCGAGCGCAGCTGGGCCAGGTGGCCGCGGTCGAGCGCGACGATGTAGCCGAAGCGCGCGAAGTCGTGGGCGCCGATCTGCCGCGCGGCGTGCGAGTAGGCGATGCCCTGCTCGCGCAGGACCCGGCGCGTGCCGTGGTGCGGCGGCTCGCCGACGTGCCACGCACCGGTGCCGGCCGAGTCGGCCTCGATCCGGCCGGCCAGCCCGGCCTGCTCGACGATCCGGCAGAAGATCGCCTCGGCCATTGGCGAGCGGCAGATGTTGCCGGTGCAGACGAACAGGACTCGAATGGGGGTAGGCTGGTCTGGCATGTTTCACCTGTAAGTGGCCGCGCGAGGGCGCGGCGATGCTGGTTGGCGGATATGGTATCACATGTTGGGGGCGCCGCCCCCAGGCCCCTTTTCCGGGGCGCAGCGCCCCCGGCCCGCGCTAGGAGTCTTTCCGGGGCGCTGCGCCCCCGGCCCTTGCCCGGGGGAACCCACGCCGGTTCATACGGCCCCCCTCCGGCCCTGATGCCGTCTCACGTTCGATCCTGTGGCGCATGCCCCTCCACATTCCGACCGGCGGGGTGCAACGGGCTGCGTCACCTGTCCATCGTCCCAAGCCTGTTGTCACCTTGTCACCTTGTCACCTTGTCACCTTGTCACCTTGTCATCTTGGGGTCCAGGGGCGAAGCCCCGGCCGGGGGGCGGCGAGGGTGGCAGCCCAGGCTGCGCCGCCAGCCGCGCGGCGGAGTATAATGAGGCTCGGATGGCCCATTCTGTAGATGAGGTGATCGCCATGAGCACGATTGCGGCGCGTATTGACGCGGTGCAGGAGCGCATCGCCGCCGCGGCGCGCCGGGCCGGCCGCGCGCCCGAGGAGGTCCGGCTGGTCGGCGTCACGAAGACCCAGCCGCCCGAGGCCGTGGCCGAGGCGATCGCGGCGGGCCTGCGCGACCTTGGCGAGAACCGCGTGCAGGAGGCCGAGCCGAAGATCGCCGCGCTGTCGGCCGCGCCCCCCGATGTCAGATGGCATCTGATCGGCCACCTGCAGAGCAACAAGGCCAGACGCGCCGCGGCGCTGTTCGACCTGATCCACTCGGTCGACAGCCCGCACCTGGCCGCCGCACTCGATCGCCACGTCGTCGGAACGCGGAAGGATGAAGGCGGCACGATGAACGTGTCCGGCGCGCAGATTCGTCCTTCATCCTTCACCTTTCATCCTTTGCCGGTCCTGCTGCAGGTGAACGTCTCGGGCGAGGCGACCAAGGAGGGCTTCGGGCTGGCCGGCTGGGAGCAGCGCCCCGACCTGCTCGGCGCGTTCTTCGGCCAGGTCGAGCAGATCCTGGCGCTGCCGCGGCTGGAGGTGCACGGGCTGATGACGATCGCGCCGTGGGGCGACGACCCCGCGGCCGCCCGGCCGGTCTTCCGCTCGCTGCGGCGGCTGCGCGACGAGCTGGCCCGCCGCTTCCCGTCGGCGGGCTGGGCCGCGCTCTCGATGGGCATGACCGACGACTTCGAGGTGGCGATCGAGGAGGGCGCGACGCTGGTGCGGGTCGGGCGGGCGATCTTCGGCGAGCGCGAGCCGATCAAGCGCTGAGCGGCTCAGTATCTGGACTGTAACCGCGAGCGGCTAGAATCGGGGCGCAACCTGCTCGAGCTGGCGCGGCGGATCGACGCCCTCGCACTCCATCGGCGCCCCCGGCGATCCCGCAATTTGCGCCCTGATATTCGCTGTGCTAGGATGGCGGCAATTCCGCCTGGGCTGACAAAAAAGGGGCGATCATGAGCATCCTGGTCGATAAAAACACGCGCCTGGTGGTGCAGGGCATCACGGGTAACGAGGGCACCTTTCACACGCGCGCGATGCTGGCCTACGGCACCAACGTCGTCGCGGGCATGACGCCCGGCCGCGGCGGGCAGCGCGCGGTCGACGGCCGCGTGCCGGTGTTCAACACTGTCAGGGAGGCGGTCAGGGAGGCTGGCGCGAACACCTCGATCATCTACGTCCCGGCCGAGCTGAACGCGACCGACTCGATCATGGAGGCGGCCGACGCCGGCATCGAGCTGATCGTCTGCATCAGCGAGGGCGTTCCTGCCAACGACATGGTCGCCGCCTTCACGGTCGTCCAGCGGCGCGGCGCGCGGCTGATTGGCCCGAACTGCCCAGGGCTGCTGACGCCCGGCCAGGCTAAGGTCGGCATCATCCCCGGCAATATCGCCACCCCCGGCCCGGTCGGCGTGGTCTCCAAGAGCGGCACGCTGACCTACGAGGCGGTCGACGCGCTGACGCGGCTCGGGCTGGGCCAGACGACGATCGTCGGCATTGGCGGCGACCCGATCATCGGCACCTCGTTCATCGACGTGCTGGAGCTGTTTGAGGCCGACCCGGAGACCAAGGCGATCGTGCTGATCGGCGAGATTGGCGGCACGGCCGAGCAGGACGCGGCGCGCTACATCAAGGAGCACGTGACCAAGCCGGTGGTCAGCTTCATCGCCGGCCAGACGGCGCCGCCCGGCAAGCGCATGGGGCACGCCGGCGCGATCATCTCGGGCGGCGAGGGCACCGCCCAGGAGAAGATCGCCGCGCTTGAGGCGGTTGGCGTCAAGGTGGCCAAGCTGCCGACCGATATAGCCCAGCTGGTGAAAGAGAGCCTTGGCAATTAAGAGTTTTGAGTGTTGAGTTTTAAGTTAGGCCATGAGCATCGCTGATGTTCATGGCCTAACTCATGGCTTTGAACTCAAAACTCAAAACTCACTCATGCCCCAGGTGCTCCATGCTGAGCTGGAACAGCCGGGTGACGTGCTCGTCGTCGAGGGTGTAGAAGACCTGCTTGCCGTCGCGGCGGGCGCGCACCACCCGCAGGCTGCGCAGCAGGCGCAGCTGGTGCGAGACGGCCGACTCGGTCATCTCCAGCACGGTCGACAGGTCGCCCACGCACAGCTCGGCGTGCGAGAGCGCGTGCAGGATGCGGACGCGGGTCGGGTCGGCCAGCGCCTTGAACGTCTCGGCCAGCCGCGCGGCCAGATCGTCGTCAAGCGGGTGCTCCTGGATACGGCGGACGGCGTCGGGGTCGACGAGGCTCGACGACGTATCGCTGTAGCTGTCCATCTTTCCCCCTGGCTGGCGGCGCGGCCGGCGCAGCGCGATCGTGTGCGGTGAGGTAAGTATACCATCACTCAGGGTGCTCCGCTTCGGTTGGGGCGGCTCGCGAGCCGCCCCTGCGTCGGGGCGCTGCGCCCCCGGCCCCCTCCGGCAAAAGATGTCGTTGCCAGGTGCCATCATCGTGGCGCATGCCCATCAATATTCCTGGAGGGCGGGTTGTACCCGCCCCGCCGTGGTTCAGCCAGGCATGCGCGCCAAGCGCCGGATATAAGCCGAGATTATTTGCAGGGGGTCTGGGGGCGGGCCGCCGCCCCCAGCGGGGGGTGTGGGGGGCGGAGCCCGCCCACGGATACCCACGTTGCTTGTGAGACTTGAATTTAGGGGCGCGGGGGCGCGCAGCCCCCGCACAGAAGGCCCGCGCACGCGGCTACATCGTCGCCCCGATGATCCACGGGTTGAACTCCTCCTCGCCGATGCCCTGCGCCTCGCTCAGGCTCGGCGCGCCCGACGCGACCGCGATCAGCTTCTCGAAGATCTCGCGCCCGACCTCCTCGACGCTCGCGCCCTCGAGCACGCGCCCGGCGTTGATGTCCATGTCGCCGCGCATGCGCTCGTAGGTGACGCTGTTGGTCGCGATCTTGACGCTCGGCGCCGGCTTGAACCCGAAGCAGCTGCCGCGCCCGGTCGTGAAGGCGATCAGGTTGCAGCCGCCGGCCACCTGCCCGGTCGCCGAGACCGGGTCGTAGCCGGGCGTGTCCATGAAGCTGAGGCCGCTGGCCGCCACCGGCTCGGCGTACTCGTAGACCGCCTGCAGCGGCGTGCTGCCGCCCTTCGCCACCGCGCCGAGCGACTTCTCGAAGATCGTGGTCAGCCCGCCGGCCTTGTTGCCGGGCGCCGGGTTGTTGTCGATCACGAAGCCCTCGCGCTCGGTGTACTGCTCCCACCAGCGCACCCGCTCGATCAGCCTCTCGCCGACCGCCTGGCTGGCGGCGCGGCGGGTCAGCAGGTGCTCGGCGCCGTAGATCTCGGGCGTCTCGCTCAGCACCGCCGCGCCGCCCTGCGCCACCAGCAGGTCCACCGCGTGGCCGAGCGCCGGGTTGGCGGTGATGCCGCTGAAGCTGTCGCTGCCGCCGCACTGCAGCGCCAGCGCCAGGTCGGACAGCGGCAGCGTCGCGCGCCGGCACTGGTTCGCCTGGGGGAGCAGCGCGGCGACCTCGCCCAGCCCCTGCTCGACCGCGGCCGCGACCCCGCCCGCATCCTGGATGGCAATGTACGGCGGCAGCCGCGGGTCGCCCAGGCGGCCGCGCTGGCTCTGCAGCAGATCCTCGAACTGGTTGGTCTCGCATCCCAGCCCGACGAACAGGTAGGCCGCGACGTTCGGGTTGCGCGCGAAGCCGGCCAGCGTGCGCCGCAGCATCTCGACCTCGTAGCCGCTGGTCTTGTGCGCGCAGCCGCCGCGGTGCGCCAGCCCGACCACGTCGGTGACGTTGGGGAACTTCGGCAGCAGCTCGGCCCGCGCGCGCGCGGCGATCTGGCGGACGGCGTGCGCGGCGCAGTTGACCGTGCCGATCACCACGATCGTGTTGCGCGTGCCGGCCCGGCCGCTGGGCCGCCGGTAGCCCATGAACGTCCGCCGCTGCTCGGGCGGCGCCGGCGCGACCGGCCGGACATCCGCGCCGATCTGGTAGTCCAGCCGCATGTCACCGACCGCCAGGTTGTGGCTGTGGACGTGCTCGCCAGGCGCGATCGGCCGCGTGGCGAAGCCGATCACCTGGCCGTAGCGCCGCACCGGCTGGCCCTGCGCGACCGTATGCAGCGCCAGCTTGTGCCCGGCCGCCACGTCGCCGGCGAGCCGTAGCTGCAGGCCGGCGACCTCGATCCGCTTGCCGGCCGCCAGCGGCGCCAGCGCGACCGCGATGTCGTCGTCGGGGTGCAGCCGCAGCGCGGGCGTGTCCTGGAGGGTGATCAGCATGTCTTTGCTCCTTGATGGCATGACTTGCGCAGTTGGCGAGTCGATCCCCTCTCCCTCCCCCTGCGAGGGGCGGGAGTATAGATGGGCGGCGTGGCGGTTTCGGCGGAGCCGAAACCGCCACGCCGCCTCCGGCAGCTCTCGCTCCCAGCCGGGCAGCGAGGGGTGAGGGAAACTAGCAATATTCTACCACTGAGCGCGATCGGGAGGGCATACCAGGGGATTTTTCGCGCGCAACCAGGATTTCCCCCAATTGCCCGCGCGAGCAAATCCAAGTAGCATAATGATTGGTATGTCAGCTCAGGCAGGTTTTCACTACCTTTGGGCCTTGTACCATTGGCCGGACAAAGAGGGCGCAGCACCCCTGGCGCCCCACCACCCCGCGAAAGCACAGGTAGACTTATGACTCAAGACGTTCTCGCCCGCAACAACGTGCGCGTGCTCGGGTCCGGCGACCAGCCGGTGATGTTCGCGCACGGGTTCGGGTCGGCTCAGATCATGTGGCGGTTCGTGGCGCCGGCCTTCGCCGACGCCTACCGGGTCATTCTGTTCGACTACGTCGGCGCCGGCGAGTCCGAGCACCAGGCATTCGACGCCGAGCGCTACCGCGATCTGCGTGGCTACGCCCAGGATGTGCTCGACATCTGCGCGGCGCTGGACCTGAAGGATCTGATCTTCGTCGGCCACTCGGTCAGTGGGATGATCGGCCTGCTCGCCTCGCTCCAGGCGCGGGATCGCTTCGAACGCCTGATCATGATCGGCGCGTCGGCCTGCTACGTCAACGAGCCGCCCGATTATGTCGGCGGCTTCGAGCGCGCCGACGTCGAGCAGCTGCTTAACATGATGGAGAAGAACTACGCCGGCTGGGCCAGCTTTCTCGCGCCCATCCCATGGCCATGCAGAACGCCGACCGGCCCGAGCTGGCGCGCGAGCTTGAGAGCAGCTTCCGCACGACCGATCCGGCGATCGCGCGCCATTTTGCCGCGGCTACCTTCCTGTGCGACCACCGTCGCGAGCTGGCGGGCGCACCGGTGCCGTCGCTCCTCCTCCAGTCGGTCGAGGATGAGGGCCGCCCGGTCGAGTCGCTGCTGCCGGCTGCCAGCCGGGTCTTCTTCCACACGTATTTCTTCCCCCGCCTGCGGCTGCAAGGTAGCCTGGACGAGGTGTATCTCATGCTGCGCGCCGGCGGCGGCTCGAATCTGGCGGTACTCGTCAACGCCGTGCGGCGCGAGCGCGCCGGGGCTGTGATGAACGACTGTGTGATCGTCTCGATGCGCCAGCGCGGCCTGATCGAGGACGAGCTGCTGCAGGCGCGCAGGGCGGCAGAGGAGGCCAGCCACGCCGCGGCGATCGCTCGCGCCGAGGCCGAGCGCGCCAACCAGGCCAAGAGCGCGTTTCTGGCCAGCATGTCGCACGAGCTGCGCACGCCGCTCAACGCGATCCTCGGCTTCACCGGCATCTTGCTCATGCGGCTGCCCGGCCCGCTGACGGGCGACCAGACCAAGCAGCTCACGATGGTCCAGAATAGCACGCGGCACCTGCTGTCGCTGATCAACGACCTGCTCGACCTGGCCAAGATCGAAGCCGGCAAGCTCGACGTCTCGCTGGAGCCAGTCGTCTGTCAGGATGTGATCGCCGAGGTGGCCGCGAGCCTGCTCCGCTGGCCGAGCAGAAGGGCCTGCGCTTCAGCGTGGCCTGCCCGGCGGTCCCGCTGGTCGTGCGGGCCGACCGGCGCGCGCTCAGCCAGATCCTGATCAATCTGGTCAACAGCGCGATCAAGTTCACCGACGCCGGCGAGGTGGTCGTCTCCGTGAAGGCAGAAGGATGAAGCAATGCAGACGCAGCCGCCCGCCCTTCATCCCTCATCCTTTTCGCGGTGCGTGACACCGGCATCGGCATCACACCGGAGGACCAGGCGCGCCTGTTCCAGGAGTTCGAGCGGGTCGGCGCGCCCGCCGCGCGGCGCCGCGAGGGCACCGGGCTGGGGCTGCGTATCGCGCGGCAGCTGGCCGAGCTGCTCGGCGGGCAGGTCGCCGTCCAGAGCGAGTATGGCGCGGGCAGTACGTTTACGCTGATCCTCTCGGAGGCTTAGGCATGTTTCAATTCCAGGGATTTCGACTTGACACTGTACGGGCGCGATATATCGCGCCCCTGCGCCTTTCGGGCAATGAACTGTCAAGCTCGATTGAACCATGTTCAATTCCCGCTTGACCTTAGGGCGCGATTGATCGCCCCTGGCTTCCAATGCGGTCGATTGAACCTCAGCCAATGGCGCGAGCCGAGGCGAGAGCAACAGATGTAGGAGATTTGGCAATGACCTCACCCGCCGACCCGTGGGGCGATCGCTTCGACGACGCGGAGCGCGCGCTGCTGGCGCCGTTCGTGACCGACCTGGACGCGCCGGTGTTCGGGCTGCGCAACCTGCCCGAGGTGGTCAAGGGCGCGCTGTTCTCGCGCTACAGCCGGACCGACAAGAGCCTGCGCCGGATTCTGCTGGACGAGTTCATCCAGGCGCCCGAGTCCGGCTTCGCCCAGATCGTCGGCGGGGCGGGCTCGAACGCCGCTGGGCAGATCGTGGCGGTGCAGCAGGCCGAGGCGTTCTACGAGCGCGTGCTGGTCGGCTACGGCGACGACTCGGTGGCCGAGCTGGGCGGCGCGCACGTGGCCTGCGAGGGCGTCAGCAACATCGCCGCCAAGGCGCTTGAGGATAGCCGGATCGGCATCAGCCCGCTTGAGAAGTCGACCCGCTACGTCGTGTTCAACCGCAAGGTCGACGGGCGCTACCGCTACCTGCGCGAGCCGGGCGTGATCGGCTCGCGCCACGCCGCGCGCTACGAGGCCGCGCTCGACGGCCTGTTCGACGCCTACTCCGAGCTGCTGGAGCCGACGATCGCGTTCGTGCGCGCCGGCAGCCCGCGCGGCGCCGGCACCTCCGAGCGCGCCTACGCCAGCGCCACGCGCGCTAAGGCCTGCGACCTGCTGCGCGGGCTGCTGCCGATGGCGACCCTGACCAACGTCGGGCTGTTCGGCAACGGCCGCGCGTTCGAGTACCTGCTGACCAAGCTCTACGCCGCGCCGCTGGCCGAGCTGCACGAGCTGGCCGACCAGATGCAGGTCGCGCTCGACGCGCTGATCCCCTCGTTCGTCAAGCGCGCCAGGAGCGAGCGCGGGCGGCAGCAGCAGGAGTACCTGCGCGGGATGCGCGAGCGGGTGGCTGCACTGCTCGACGAACGACCAAAGACCAACGACCAAGGGCTTGTTGCCGCTGATCCTTCGTCTTTGGTCGACGAGAATGACGTTGAGCTAGTAGAGTACGACCCCGACGCCGAGGCCAAGACCGTCGCCGCGATCCTGTACCCGCACGGCGACCTGCCGCTCGACCAGGTGCGCGCGCTCGCGGGCGGGCTCTCGGCCGAGCGGCGGCTGGCCATCCTGCGCGCCTACGTCGGCGAGCGCGGCAGCCGCTTCCACCGGCCGGGGCGCGCCTTCGAGGAGCCGTTCTACACCTTCGACCTGCTGGCCGACCTGGGCGCCTACCGCGACCTGCAGCGCCACCGCGTGCTGACCCAGGAGCGCCAGCGCTACACCACCCGGCACGGCTACGTGACGCCGGGCGAGCTGGCCGAGGCCGGCCTGGCCGGGCGCTACGCCGCGGCGCTCGATCGCGCCGCCGAGGCCGCCGAGGCGATCGGCGAGGAGCTGCCCGAGCAGGCGCAGTACGCCGTGCCGCTGGCGTTCCGCATCCGCTGGCGGATCAAGCTGAACCTGCGCGAGGCCTACCACCTGGCCGAGCTGCGCAGCGCGCCGCAGGGCCACCCCTCCTACCGGCGGATCGCCCAGGCGATCTACACCCAGATCCGCGCGGTCCACCCCACGCTGGCCGAGGGCATGCGCTTCGTCGATATGTCCGACTACGCGCTGGAGCGGCTCGAGGCCGAGCGCCGGCTGGACGAAAAGCTCCGGCGTGGCACGTAATCTGCTGCCTGGCTTACGGCCAGCCCCCGGACACAGAAAGGAGCGACCTGATGTGCAAGAGCGTGACTGACCGGCACTCGATCTACTGTATCCTGCCGCCGCATATCCTGCGCGCGATCGCGCAAAACGGCTCGCCGCAGCAGCGCAGCAAGGCCCTCCAGACCCTGGCGACCGACCACACGATCCGCGCGATCCGCGCGGCGCAGCCGCCCGTCCCCGCTACGCCGCGCGGGCGGGCGAGCGTGCTGTCGGTCGAGGGCCAGCAGCAGCGCACGATCTACGACGCGCATAACACCCAGAGCCTGCCCGGCGACGTGGTGCGCGCGGAGGGCGCCCAGCCGACCGGCGACGCGGCGGTGGACGAGGCCTACGACGGGCTGGGCGCGACGTTCGACTTCTACTGGGACGCCTACGAGCGCAGCTCGATCGACGACGACGGCCTCCCGCTCAACGCCACGGTCCACTTCGGCACGAACTACGACAACGCCTTCTGGAACGGCGAGCAGATGGTGTTCGGCGACGGCGACGGGCAGCTATTCAACCGCTTCACGATCGCGCTCGACGTGATCGGCCACGAGCTGACCCACGGCGTCACCGAGGACGAGGCCCGGCTGACGTACTTCTTCCAGCCGGGCGCGCTGAACGAGTCGATCTCGGACGTGTTCGGCTCGCTGGTCAAGCAGTTCAAGCTCAACCAGACCGCCGACCAGGCCGACTGGCTGATCGGCGCCGGGCTGCTCACGGCCGGCGTGCAGGGCGTCGCGCTGCGCTCCATGAAGGCGCCCGGCACGGCCTACGACGACCCGGTGCTCGGCAAGGACCCGCAGCCGGCCGACATGAGCGGCTTCGTCCACACCTTCGAGGACAACGGCGGCGTGCACATCAACTCCGGAATCCCCAACCACGCATTCTACCTCGCCGCGACGAAGATCGGCGGCTACGCCTGGGAGAAGGCCGGCCGGGTCTGGTACGAGACGCTGCGCGACGCGCGCCTGCGGCCGAGCACCGGCTTTCGCCGCTTCGCGCGCCTGACCGTGCTCAGCGCCGGGCGGCTGTTCGGCGACGGCAGCTCCGAGCAGGCGGCCGTGAGCGAGGCCTGGGCCGAGGTCGGCATCACCGTGAGCGCGGTCCCGCTCGCGAAGGCCAGGGGCAAGTAGCGGCGCCCAGCCGGCCTATAAGCTCCGTGATAGAGAGGCGTGCGATGCAAGTGACCTTCAAAACCGAGGGCGGGATGGCCTTCTTCCCTGGCCTGAGCCGGCCGTCTGTGGTCGACAGCGCCGAGCTACCCGCCGCCGAGGCCGCGCGGCTGCAGGAGCTGATCGCGGACACGCGCTTCTTCGACCTGCCGGAGGAGTCGCGGGCCCTGCGCGCCGGCGCGGCCGACTACCGGCAGTACACCATCACCGTCGAGGACGCCGGCCGCCGCCACACCGTCCGCCTGGCCGACCCGGTCGAGAGTCCGGCGCTGCAGCAGCTGCTGGACTTCCTGCGCGGCCACGCGGCGCGCGTCCGGTCGCCGGGCGAGCCGACCACGCCGCCACGCCGGGCCGGCCGCTCGCGCAAGCGCGGGCCCTAGCCTTCCTTGTCGCTCCGCGTCTGAGGGGCTGCGCGCCCCCATACCCCCGCGGGCGAGGGTGGGCCGCCACCCCCGCCGCCCCCGGCCGGGGCTTCGCCCCTGGACCCCAAAATGATGCTGTCTCAGTTTGCACCCGGTGGTGCATGCCCGGCTGAATCCAAGCGCGCTAAGTAGCGCACACGTTTGTACGGGGAGCTGCGCGCCCTCCGCACCCCCGCGGGCAGGGGTGGGCCGCCACCCCCGCCGCCCCCCGGCTGGGGCTTCGCCCCTGGACCCCAAAAGAATCCCGCCTCAGTTTCAGCGCTTGATGCACATGCCCGGCGGAATCACGGCGCGGTGGGATGTGCACAGGCCGTGCTCGGAATGGTATGAGGCATGTGCCACTCGCATTGAAATGGAGACGGCATCAGTTGCCGGAGGGGGGCCGCCTGAACCGGCGCGGGTTCCCCCGGGCGGGGGGCCGGGGGCGCAGCGCCCCGGAGAAAAGCTGGCGGAGCCGCCTGAACCGGCGCGGGTTCCCCCGGGCGGGGGGCGCAGCGCCCCGGAGAAAAGCTGGCGGAGCCGCCTGAACCGGCGCGGGTTCCCCCGGGCGGGGGGCGCAGCGCCCCGGAGAAAAGCTGGCGGAGCCGCCTGAACCGACGTGGGTTCCCCCGGGCGGGGGGCCGGGGGCGCAGCGCCCCGGAAAGACGCCTGGCGGGGGCCGGGGGCGCAGCGCCCCGGATCGTTACAAAACCATTACAGCAGCCCTTAAAAAGCCAAAAACCGACGATCTTCGATTGACAAGCGCCCGGCTCGCGCCGTAGGATCTGCGGTATCCAGACACCGACGCGACTGACGATCGCCGGCCAACGGCCACCCATCAGCGACCTACGACGCTCCAGCACCTTCGTCTCGTGTCATTCCCGTGTCATTTGTCGAGGAGTGCATGTCGCTGCGTTTTCAGCAAAAGCTGATCATCCCCACCGCCGGGCGGCCGCTGGTCGAGCGCCCCCGGCTGCTGGCTGAGCTCGAGCAGGTGATCGCGACCCGCCGCGTCGTGGCGTTGGCGGCGCCGGCCGGCTGGGGCAAGACCACTACGCTGGCCCAGTGGGCCGCCGCGAGCCGCTTGCCGGCGGCCTGGTATACCCTCGACCCGGCCGACCGCGACCCGCAGCTGTTCCTCGACTACCTGCTGCACAGCGTGGCCGGCTTCGTGCCGGGCGCAGCGGAGATCGTGCAGCGGCTGGAGATGACCTCGGCGCAGGGGCTGCCCGAGCTGATCCACGCCGCGGCGCTGGCGATCTCGGACGCGCCGCGCCCGTTCGCGCTGGTGCTGGACGACTTTCACGTGCTCGATATGGGCGCGCAGCCGCCGCTGCCCGGCGCCCCGCTGGTGTTCGACCTGCTGGCCTCGATCGCGCAGTACGCCGCCAACTGCCATCTGGTGTTCGCCTCGCGCACCCTGCCGGCGCTGCACGGCCTGGTGCGCATGGTGGCCCAGCAGCGCGCGGCCGTGTTCGACTACGCCGCGCTGCAGTTCAGCGCCGCAGAGATCCGGCAGCTCGCCGGCGTGGCCTACTCGCTCACGCTCTCCGAAGATAGCGCCGACCAGCTGGAGGCCCAGCTCGGCGGCTGGGTGACCGGCATCGTGCTCTCGCTCGACCGCAGCGCGGCGGATGCGCGCGCAGACATCGCAGCGCTCGAGCGCTCGAACGTTTCAACCCAGCGGGAGGTGTTGGTCGAGGCCGACACCACCCAGGTCTACGCCTTCTTTGCCGAGCAGATTATCGCGCCGCTCGCGCCCGAGCTGCAGCGCTTCCTGGAAGACACCAGCGTGCTGGAGGACCTCTCGCCGCAGCGCTGCGATGCCCTGCGCCAGACTGGCGACGCGGCGCTCATGCTCGACGAGATCAAGCGCCACGGCCTGTTTGTGTCGAGCCGCGCCGGCTGGCTGGCCTACCACAGCCTGTTTCGCGACTTCCTGCGGCTGCGGCTCGCGCGCGACGGGCAGCGCCAGCGCGCGATGCTGCTGCGCGCCGGCGACCTCTACCACCTTGAGGAGGATATCGAGCGCGCGCTCGACTGCTACCTGACCGCCGGCGCCAACGACCGGGCGATCGGCTTGCTGCGCACCGAGATCCCGCGCTTCCGCCATCGCTCGCGCCAGACCACGCTGCTCGCATGCTTCGAGCGATTCCAGCAGAAGGATGAAGGTGGGGGCATGAAGGATGAAGGTCAGCCGGGCGACTTCATCCTTCATCCTTCATCCCTCGTCCTTACCCCCGACCTCCTGCTGGCGCAGGCGCGCGTCTACAGCGACCTGGCGCTCTGGGAGCGGGCCTACCTGGCGATCGAGCTGGTCGAGACGATCGGCGACGACGCGACCCGCTGGGAGGCGGGCATGCTGCGCGCCGACTTTCTGAACCTGCAGGGCGACTACGCGCGCGCCCGCGAGGCGCTCGACGCCGTGCCGGTCGCCGCGCTGCCGCCGCAGCTCCAGCTCGAGTATCACGTGATCAGCGGGCGCGTCCAGATCCTCGGCGGCGAGGTGAACGGCGCGATCAAGTCGCTTGAGAAGGCGCGCGCGCTCGCCCCGGCCGATAGCCCGAGCATCCTGGCGGACATTCACGATAACCTTGGCTGGGCCTACGCGACGCAGGGCGATCGGATCGTCGCGCTGCGCCACCTCAAGCAGGCCGACGCCTGCTGGCAGGCCTCGGGCAACAGCGGCCGGCGCGCGCTGACGCTGAATAACCTGGGCACGCTGGCGATGGAGGAGGGGCGCTACGACGAGTCGCGCGCCGCGATCGAGGCCGGCCTCACGATCGCCCGGCAGACCGCCCGGCGCCGCGAGGAGGCGCTGCTGCGCTGCAGCCTGGCCGAGGTCGATATTATGGAGGGCGAGATCGAGCAGGCGCTGGCGCGCTTCACCGAGGCGCACGCGCTGGCGATGCGGCTGGATGTCCCGAGCAGCGTGGAGGCCGCCACGGCCGGCGCGCTCTGGTCGGCCGCGCTGGCCGGCGATGCTGCGGTGGCGCAGGCCTGGCTGGACGTCGCCTCGTCGATCGTGGCGCCCGGCCAGCCCGAGGTGCGCGGGCGGCTGGCGCTCGGCCAGGGGCTGCTTGGCATGCTGCAGCGGCGGCCGAATCACGCCGCGCTGGCCGACTTCGCCGCCGAGGCGACCGCGGTCGAGGCCTACCTCAGCCCGCCCGAGCGCGCCTACCTGTCGCTGCTGCGCGCGACCGTGACTTTCGAGCGCACCGGCTGGCCGCGCGCGGCCGGCGAGTGGGCGACATTCGAGAGCCGCGCGGCGCCCCTGCCCGAGCCGTTGCTGCTGCGCTTCGTCCCGCCGCACCGGCGCGTCTTCGACGCCGCCGGCTCGCCGTTGGCCCGGCGCCTGATCGATGCGCTGCGCCTGCCCGCACCCAGCCGCTGGCGGATCGCCGCACTGGGTGCGTTCGGCTGCGCGGCCGACGGCACGGCGTGCGACCTCTCGCCGCTCCACCGCGCCCTGCTGGTGCGGCTGCTCGACGCCGGCCCGCAGGGGCTGACGGTCGACCGGCTGTGGGAGTCGGTCTGGGGCGACAGCGAGATCTCGATGGCGGCGCTCCACCAGGCGCTGCGGCGGCTGCGCGTGCAGACCGGGCTGACGGTGGCCGCGCGCGAGGGCCACTGCGCCATCCGCTCGCCGTGGGAGGCGATCGACTACGACGTGCGGGCGTTCGAGCAGGCGCTGGAGCCGCCGATCGGCCGCGAGGCGATCCAGCGCGCGATGGCGCTGTACCGCGGCGAGTTTCTGCCGACCGCGCCGCTCAGCGCGGCGCTGTGGGTCGAGACGCGCCGGGCGCACCTGCAGCAGCGCTACCTCGACGCGCTGGAGCAGCTGGCGCACGCGGCCGAGCCGGAGTCGCCCCAGCTGGCCATCCACTACTACCAGCAGGTTCTGCAGGTCGACGGCTGCCGCGAGCAGACCGCCGCGCGGCTCATGCGCCTGGCCGCGCGCTTCGGCAACCGCTCGCTCGTGAACGCTACGTTCGAGCACCTCAAGGGTGCGCTGCGCACGCTCGGCGCCCAGCCCGAGCCGTCCACCGCCGCGCTCTACCAGCAGCTCCATTAGTGTAGGCGATCCCATCCCCTGCCGCCGCTTGCGGGAGTGGGCCTTCTTGTGTATGGCGTCGCCGTGCGCCGGATCACCCCACCCCCTGCCCCCGCCCCTGCCAGGGGCGGGCTGAATGCTGGTCAGGAGCGAGATTCGCCCCTGGCCTTGCGGCGTGAAGAGACGTTTCCGTGCCGTGTTCAAACCTTCCATTCCCACGCGGCATGCGTTGCTGTATGCTTTCTATAGCGAGGGAGGCTTGGCATCGGAGCAGCTCCCTCCACACCCCCGGCCCGGACTCGATGTATCCCCGCGATCTCCCGCGCGCTGGTTCGTTGCTTCCTTGTGTTGGCGGCTTGGTGTCGGTTGCGGACGATAAGAAAGGAGACATGATCCATGCCTGTCCGAACGATACCCCCCGTGAGATCTGTTCGTTCGCGCCCGGCTGCCCGGCTAGGCCGGCCAGGCGTGCTTCTGGTGCTAGCCATCCTACTAGGGCTGATCGGCCCGCCGGTTGGAACGGGCGTTGGAGCCGGCATCTGGCAGGTGACTACAGTGGATGGCCCAACCTATGGCGGCCAGTGGACGTCGCTGGCAGTCGATACGAGCAACCTGCCGCATATCAGCTACCACGCTCAGGACGGTCAGTACCGCTTCGGGCTCAAGTACGCCTCTTACGACGGCGCCGCCTGGCACGTCGAGATGGTCGACGATACTCCTGGCACGGGCTGGTACACCAGCCTGGCGATCGACTCGTCCGACCGGCCGCACATCGCCTACCACCACGCCCACGACGCGCTGATGTATGCGCGCCGCGAGAGCTCAGGCTGGCATATTGAGGTCGTCGACAGCGGCGGCGACGTCGGCGAGCACGCCTCGCTCAGGCTGGATTCGGGCGGGCAGCCGGCGATCGCCTATACCGACGAGACGGCCAGGGCGGTCAAGTACGCGCATCTGACCGGGCTCGGCTGGCAGATCGAGACAGTCGCGACGCTGATCACGACCGGCCGCATGACCTGGCTGTCGCTGGCGCTCGACAGCGCCAATCGCCCGCACATCAGCTACTACGACTACGATACGCGCGCGCTGAAGTATGCCTACAACGGCGGCGGCGGCTGGCAGATCGCGGTGGTCGACGCGGAAGACGGCGCCGGCGAGTATAACGCGATCGCGGTCGACGGCCAGGGGCGCGCGCACATCAGCTACCGCGGCGGCGGCACGCTCTACGGTCTGAAGTACGCTCACTACGACGGATCGAAGTGGATCAAAATCAGGGTCGACCCTGATTTTCTTGCCGGGGATGGGACATCGATCGACCTGGACCAGGACGGATGTGCGCGGATCGCCTACGGCGACCTCAAGTCGCCAAACCGCCAGCTACGCTACGCATGGCCCGACGGCGCAGGCTGGCAGATCGACATCGTCGCGGTCGCCCCATCATCGGGCATTCGCTACGACGATATGTCGATTGCGCTCGACCAGGACGACCGGCCGCACCTGAGCTTTCACGTGGTGGGTACGGATGATCTAAAGTACGCGCTGAAGGATATCCCGATCTTGAATATCAAGGCGTATCTGCCACTGACGGCGCGCTAGGAGATGGCTGCATTTCTTGATATGCGCCCATGATACCACAGCCGCTCGCGCAAGAAAACCACCTCGTGACCGATCTTTTTTGCGCCACATGCGTGTATCCTGCGCATACGCCCGTACCCGGTGCGTGCCCCGTTGAAAGGACAGCTGCACTTCGTGAGGAGAGCGCGCGTGGTCAATCAGTTCGACCGCCTCGGCGGGCTAGCCGCCGAACCCGACCTGCTGCAGCACGAGCTGGACGAGGCTCACAAGACCATCCATCAGCTGCTCCGCCAGATGCGCAAGGAGCAGGCCCGCTACAGCGAGATCAACCGCGCCTACAACAAGACGGTCGCGAACTTGATGGAGACGACTCGCGAGAACGCCGCGCTGGAGCGCGAGCGCGACATGTGGCGGGCGCGCGCCGAGCGCGTCGCCGTGCCGGCGCCGTTTTCGATCGGCGGGCTGACGCTCGACCTGACGCCCGACGAGGTCAGCGCGATCCGCAAGGCGATGGCGCGCCTACACCACCCCGACGCCGGCGGCGACGCCGAGCGCATGAAGGCCTGGAACGCCGCGCTCGATCCGCTCGAGGGCTGATCGCCGGCCCAGTGGAGATGTTGGCCTCACCCTCTGCCCCCTCTCTCGTCGCCACGGGAAAGGGGGCTTCTTGTCTGTACAGTGCTCACCCCTGCCCCAGCCAGGAGCCGGCGAGGAGTAATCCGGCGCACGCCCGTCGCATAAGCACTCAGGGCGGAGCGGCGATATAACGACATTGACAGCTTGCCTTTGTGGTCAGGTCTTCTCTGAGAGTAAAGGAATCTTCCTTCTGAGACCCTGCGAACCGGACTATGATGCGCCAGAACAGGGCGCCGAGAGCGCTTCGTAAGGTGTTCGGGAGGCTGCCATGGCCGCGCGAGAGGCACTACAGCCCGGTGGGCGAACGGCGCCACTGGGGCTGGCGGGTTTCGGCCGGGGGCTATTACGCATCCGGCTGTTCTACAAGATCCTGCTGGTGAACTCGGCGATCGTCGCGCTCGGGGCGATCGCCGGCACGATCATCACGACCCGGCACGCGCTGGCCTTCCCGAGCGCCCCGCGCTACGAGCTGATCGCGGCGTTCGCCGGGGCCGGGCTGGCGATCAGCTTCGTGCTCAACTACCTGGCGCTCCGGCTCGCGCTCAGCCCGCTCGATCGGCTGCAGTCCGCGGTGGACCAGGTGCGGTGCGGCCAGCTGGACGTGCGCGTGGACACGGGGACGCTGAGCGACGAGCGCTTCGACCGGCTGGCGGCCACGTTCAACCAGATGCTCGAGACCGTGTCGCAGGACAGCCGGCAGCTCCACCAGCTCTCCCAGGCGATCCTCCAGGCCCAGGAAGACGAGCGCCAGCGGCTCGCCCGCGAGCTGCACGATGAGGCCGCCCAGGCGCTGACCTCGCTGCTCGTGCGGCTGCGGCTGCTGGAGTGCGCCGAAGACCCCGCCGCGGTCCAGCTGCACGTGAAGCAGCTGCGCAGCCTGACCTCGCAGGCACTCGAGGATGTGTGCAAGGTCGCGCTCGAGCTGCGGCCGACGATCCTCGACGACCTGGGGCTGCTGGCAGCGCTGGGGTCGCGCGTCGACGAGTTCAACGCCACCAACCCGGCGCGGGCGACGCTCTCGGTCGCCGGCCTGAGCGACCGGCTGCCTCAGCCGGTCGAGCTGACGTGCTACCGCGTGGTGCAGGAGGCGCTGACGAATGTGGCGCGGCACGCGAGCGCGCGCGAGGTGCGCGTCGCGGTCTGCCGCGCGCCGGGGCTGATCACCCTGGAGGTGCGCGACGACGGGGCCGGGTTCGACATGGCGGCGCTGCGCGCGCGCAGCGCGAACCGGCTGGGGCTGCGCGGCATGCGCGAGCGGCTGGCCCTGCTCGGCGGCGAGCTGGCGATCGAGTCGCACCCCGGGCTGGGCACGCGGCTGTGCGCGCGCCTGCCGCTGCCGTCGTAAAGCGAAGGCTACGCCAATGAGGACGATCCGGCTGCTCCTGGTCGACGACCACCCGGTCGTGCGGGTGGGGCTGCGCACCCTGCTGGAGATCGAGCCGGACATGCTGATCGTCGGCGAGGCCGGCAATGGCGCGCAGGCCGTCCTGATGGCGCAGGAGCATCTCCCCGACGTCGTCGTCATGGACATCTCCATGCCCGAGATGGATGGCCTGGAGGCGACCCGGCGGATGCGCGCCAGCTGCCCTTCCGTCCACGTGCTAATTCTGACCGTGCACGCCCAGGAGCGCTACCTGTTCCCGGTGCTCAAGGCCGGCGCCTCGGGCTACGTGCTGAAGTCGACGATCGACACCGAGCTGATCAGCGCGATCCGCACGGTCGCCGCGGGCGAGGCGTTCCTGTACCCCTCGGCCGCGCGGATGGTGCTGGAGGACTACCTGACGAACGTGCAGCGCGGCGGCCAGCAGGACACCTACGAGCATCTGAGCGAGCGCGAGCGCGAGGTGCTCAAGCTGATCGCGCTTGGCTACACCGCCGGCGAGATCGCCGAGCAGCTCGCGCTGAGCCCCAAGAGCATCGAGACCTACCGGGCGCGGATCATGCAGAAGCTCGACCTGCACAGCCGCGCCGCGCTGGTTCGCTACGCGCTCGCCCGCGGCCTCCTGGCCGAAAACTGAGTGCTGTCAGGGTTTCCACCTCGGAAACTGTCTTGCTTTCCCCGATAGGCAAACCGCACCGACTCGGCTATCCTTTCGGTGTGGCATGTTCCTCCTGGGGTGTGGGTGGTTTGGAGAGTGAGCGCCTCCAGACAGGCCCGCACCTCAATTTTGTTGGTGCTATTTCCCGCGTAACCCCGCAATAACACCCTCACCCGCTACCCCCTCTCCGATCGGGAGAAGGGGGTATTTGGTTTGGCGCTTATAGTATATCAGCCTGACAATAGACCATTGACGATAGACGATGAGCGCTTGCTTCCTATCGTTCATCGGCTCCCAAGAATTGCCCAAGACCATACGCGCCACTGTAGCATACCGGCCGGCTGGCGGCACGCCACCTGATAGGAGAGAGGCGAATCTATTGTCGCTAGCGCAAAGGAACGTTGCTCATGACGATAAGCAGTTCGAGCGATTCACGGCTCAACCCGTTTCCCTGGTATCGCACCATGCGCCAGTCGCACCCGGTCGCCTACGACCCGCAGCGCTACACCTGGAGCGTGTTCCGCTACGACGACGTCCAGCGCGTGCTGGGCGACTACGCCACGTTCTCGTCAAAGTTCCAGGGCGGCGACGCGCAGTCGGTTAGCCAGCCCTTCGCGGCCAGCATGATCAGCACCGACCCGCCGCGGCACCGGCAGCTGCGCTCGCTGGTAACACAGGCGTTCACCCCGCGCGCGATCGAGGCGCTGGCGCCCCGGATCGGCGCGATCGTCGACGAGCTGCTCGACGGCGCGGCCGCGGACGGGCACATGGATGCCATCCGCGACCTTGGCTACCCGCTGCCGGTGATCGTGATCGCTGAGCTGCTGGGCATCCCGGCCGAGCACCGCGATCGCTTCAAAGTCTGGTCCGACGCGGTCGTCTCGACCGCGTCCGGCGGCGACATGTCGCAGTTCCAGGCCACCCGCGAGATGGTCGAGTATTTCATGAGGCTGATCGAGCAGCGCCGGAGCGAGCCGCGCGGCGATCTGGTCAGCGGGCTGCTGCAGGCTGAGATCGAGGGCCAGCACCTGACCGTGCCGGAGCTGCTGGGCTTCTGCGCGCTGCTGCTGGTCGCCGGCAACGAGACGACCACCAACCTGATCGGCAACGCGCTGCTGTGCTTCAGCGAGCGCCCCGCGGCCTGGGAGCGCCTGCGGGCCGAGCCGGACCTGCTGCCGCAGGCGATCGAGGAGGTGCTGCGCTACCGCTCGCCGGTCCAGTCGATGTTTCGGGTCGCGTCCGCGCCGGCGACCTTTGGCGATCAGATCATCCCGACTGGCGCGCCGGTGGTCGCCTGGATCGGCTCGGCCAACCACGACGAGGACCAGTTTGCCGATCCGGAGCGCTTCGACATCGATCGGAAGCCGAGCCGCCACATCGCGTTCGGCTACGGCATCCACTACTGCCTCGGCGCGCCGCTCGCCCGGCTGGAGGCGCGGATCGCGCTGGCGGCGATGCTGCGCCGCTTCGAGGCGGTTCGGCTGTCGCCCGGTGCCGCGCTCGAGGCGCTGCCGAGCATGATCGTCTATGGGGTGCGCAGCCTGCCGCTCGAGGTCGCGCGCGCCGCGGCGCGGTGAGGCGGGCTAGCGGCCCTCACCCTCTGCCCCCCTCTCCCGTCGCCACCGGAGAGGGGGTTGACTGGTGCAATGGTTTCGGCTCCGAAGTCTCTCATCAGCCGCCGGCCGCCCGCTGCTGGATGTGGCGGATCTGGGCGACGTGGTCCTTGCCGTGCTGGGCGTAGGTCCGCAGCATCCCGTCGATCGTCACCGTGCCGCTCTCGGGGTGGTGCGCGCTGCGACCCCAGTCCTCCTCGCGCAGCGACTCGAGCAGTGTGACCCAGCGGGCGTGCAGGCCGCGCAGCAGCACCAGCGTCGCGTCGACCGGCGTCGAGCGAGTGTCGGCCAGCAGCGCCCAGGCGTCCTGGTCGTAGGGCTTGAGGGTCGGGTGCTGCTCGGTCAGCATCAGCTTCATGCGGATGAAGGCGTTCATGTGCGAGTCGGCGACGTGGTGGACCACCTGGCGCACGGTCCAGGGGTCGTCGTCGGCCGGCCGGTCGAGCTGCGCGTCGCTCAGCCCGGCGACCGCGGCGGCCAGCGCCTCGGGCAGGGCGGCGATGCGCGCGATGTCGGCCGCGCGCTGCTCCGGTGTCGTCATTTCGTGTCCCTTTCTTCCGAGGCTAGCCGGAGTTACAGAAGTCCGTATCGGGTTCGTGCTGCCACGCATGGTTCCGCGGTTCTGTGGTTCCGCGGCCGAAGAACTGCAGAACCAATCGGCCGCAGCCCACAACGCTTTTCCGGAAAGCTTTGTTCGCTAACCTTCGAGCCCCAAGCCCCGGGCGCTACGGCAGCTCCAGCGTCAGGCTGACCGGGCAGTGGTCCGAGCCGAGCACATCGGTGTGGATATCGGCGTCGACGACGTAGGGCAGCAGGTCACGTGAGACGAAGATATAGTCGAGCCGCCAGCCGACATTGCGCTCGCGCGCGCGCGTGACCTGGTCCCACCAGCTGTACTTCACCTCGTCGGGCCTGAGGTGGCGGAAGGTGTCGACCAGGCCGGCGTCGAAGAACTCGCCCATGCCGGCGCGCTCCTCGGGCATGAAGCCCGACGTCTTGCGGTTCTCGCGCGGCCGCGCCAGGTCGATCTCGGCATAGGCGGTGTTGACGTCGCCGACGACGATCACCGGCCGGCCGGCGGCGATCTGGCCGCCGACGACCTCGCAGAAGCGCCGGTAGAACGCCAGCTTGTGCGCGACCCACTCCGGCCCGCGCCCGCCGTTGGGGAAGTAGATATTGAAGAGCTGGAGCTCCGGGAAGCTGCTGATCAGCACGCGGCCGTCGGCGTCGAAGCGCGCGTCGCCCAGGCCGCGCGCCACCGCGAGCGGCGCGGCGCGCGAGTAGGTCGCCACGCCGCTGTAGCCCTTCTTCTCGGCCGCGCACCAGTGGGCCTGGTATCCGTCCGGCTGGCACAGCGCCGTCGAGAGCTGCTCCGGGCTGGCCTTGGTCTCCTGCAGCGCCACGATGTCGGCCTCGCACGCGCCCAGCCAGTCGAGAAAGCCCTTCTTCTCGGCCGCGCGGATGCCGTTGACGTTCCATGAGAAGAGCTTAAGACGTTTCTGAGTCATTGAGATAGTGTATCTCTCGTAGTGGTCGACTACAGTGATTTTGACGGGGAGGTGTGGAGGGGCCAAAGGCCCCTCCACACCTCCCCACCCGCCAGATTCAGTGTGGCGAGCCGCTAGCGCGAACCCCGTGCGCGAAGGAAGTATAGCAGAATCTACCGATTAGCCGGTCGGGGGCTGGACAACTTTGAACGTTGCGCCGCTTGGATCCATCAGCGCGGCAATTCGACCAAATGGCGAATCGTCGATCGGGCCCATCACCTTGCCGCCGTGCTTGGTTACAACCGCCACTGTTTCGTCGGTGTTGGCGACCGAGAAATAGGTGATCCACTGCGAGTGAAAGTCACCCCACGAGGGATCAATCTGCATGATGCCGCAGAGCTCTTGCTCTCCATGTTTGAGCACGTAATACTCCATTCCTCCTGGCATAGGGTCGGCGGTGGCTCCAAGCACTGCCATGTAGAAATCACGTGCCTGTTTTGCATTCGATGAATACAGTTCATACCAGGCCGCTGACCCTGGCTCCTCGGTAACCTGTGCGCCCACATGTTGCCCAGCCTGCCAAAAGCTGAACGTTGCGCCGGTGGGGTCTTCACAAGTCGCCATACTGCCAAATTCGCTAACAGCCATAGCTGGGGACAGCACCTTGGCCCCCAATTCCACCGCGTGCGCCACATCGGCCTCGATGTTATCGGTGGCGAAATACAAACTCCATGCGGCTGGCATTGGCGGGGCATCGGGCTGATTACCCATCAGGCCGGCTGTCATTCTCTGCCCCATGCGAGCGGTTGTATAGCCGCCAAATTCCGGACCGCCGATGTCGTACTCCCAGCCGAACACGGCCTGGTAGAATGCGCGCGCCGCGTCGATGTCCGGCGTCATCAGGTCGATCCAGGTGGGCGTACCGGCCGGTTTTGCCTGTGGATGTGTGGTCATGCTTCCTCCTTGGCGGCTTCATACTCGGTTCGACGACGAGACAAGGTTTCGCTTGGCAGCGATCAGCTTCACCGGTGTGGAGGTGTGGAGGGGCCTCTACGGCCCCTCCACACCTCCACACCCGAAACTGTAGGGTTCGCAAAACCTTGTCTTAGGCAGAAGAACAGATGTTCGATGAGGTGATCTTACCACGCGTGTCAAGCACGGAAAACCAGGGATTGCCGCCGCAGCCCCGCGCCTGAAACCCCCTCCGCCTACTGTCTGCGAAACTCGACCCCCGCCGCGCTGAGCCGCCCGCCGTTCAGATCGGCGGGTATGATACTGGAGGTGACGCCGCCGGGCGCGTCGGGCGCCTTGACGATCTGTGTGCGCCAGGTCGTGCAGCCCAGACCCGGCACCTTGAACTCGCCGCGTCGATCGGTTGTCGCGGTGTAGGAGTTGTGCCCGTCGCTCGAGGTGACCCGCACCGTGACGCCGGCCAGCCGGTTGTCCGCAGCATCGCGCACTCGGCCATACACCGTGGACTCGAACGAGCTGCCACAGGCCACGGCACCGTCGTTTTTGTGATCGAACAACGTGCCTACGAAGCGGCGCGGCGTCAGCGCGCTCACCCGCTCGTCGGCAGTGGCATGATCGACCGGCAGCTTCAGGGCGCTCCTGTAGAGCTTCAGCGCCGCGGCGACCTGCGGCGGCTTCTGCTGCTCCAGCAGCCCGGCCTTGCCCATATAGGAATCGTAGAGCAGCTGTGCGGTGTCGGAAAAGACGCGCGACTGCTGGTCGCCTGGAACGCGCTCTCGGAGCTCTTCAAGCTTCTCGATTGCGATGTCCCAGCTCTGCTCCTGGTGAGCCTTATAGCCGTCGAGGTACAGCAGCACCTGGCCCTGCGTCTCCTTGACGGTCGGATGCAGCGGGTTGACGGCCAGCGCGCGATTCAGGCGCTCCAGCGCGGTGCCGGCGCGCCCCTCGGCCAGATCCCGCAAGGCGATCTGGTAGTACGCCTCGCTCAGCGATTGCACGACGTCGATATAGTTGGGGTCAGCATTATACACGTCCTGGAGCTTTGCGGCCGCTGTCGTCCACTGCTGGTCTTTCAGCGCCTGCATCCCGTCGGTGTAGCTGAGCGCCAGCGATGTTTTCGAGTCGGGCGTTGGAACCAGTGGGACGGATGTGATCGGGACGAGCACCGTGGCGACCGGAGGCTGCATCGTGGGCACGGGCGCAGCTGCCGTCGGCGTACCCCCGAGGCCCGATCCGCCGCGCAGGGTGAGGAGGATGAGCAAGAGCAGCGCAAGCAGCGTGGCGACGGCCCCGGCGATCCAGATGAGCGGGCGCCGCCGGTCTACGCTTGGGCTTTCGGCCTCGGGCGGCGGCCAGGGGGTCGGCTCGATCTCCGGATATACCGGCAGCGTGCCCGGCGGCACCAGTTTTTCGCTCTTCAGCCGCTCGATCTCGTCGCCCGGGTCGTTGATCTCACCATACTCGTTGATGGGTGGCGGTACGGCTGCTCGCTTTTCCTGCAGCAGTCGCTCGATCTCGCCGTCCGGGTCGTTGAGCTCGGAAGATGTATCCGTGGATGGGGGCATAGACGACCTCTTGATTGCGGTCAGGTGTGCTCGGGCTCCTGCGGGTCGGTCGTTAGAAGCTGAGCCAGCAGCGCCTCGGCGGCGGCGCGGGCCTCGTCGGCCGACATCCCCAGATGCTCGCGGACGTAGCCCTCGTAGTTGCAGGTCGGGCAGTCCGGCCGCTTCGGCACGTCGATGAACAGGCTCTCGAGCGGCTTCTCGAAGATCCAGCCGGCGCGGTTGCCGAACAGCAGCCAGTTCTCGGGCAGCTCGGGCAGGGTTGTCGTCTGGCCGCGCAGCAGCACCATCAGCGCGACGCGCGCCAGCAGGAGGGCGATCACGCCGACGTCCATCGCCAGGCCCGGCTCGGCGATCAGGTCGGCCATGCGCGACGGGTCGGCGTAGCCGGGCGAGAAGTCGCTGGCGGCCGGCGGCGGCGACCCGAAATGCTCGACGACGACCTGCTGGAAGCAGTCGTAGCAGGCGCCGTCGGGCGGCAGCGCCCGGAAGATGTCGCCGCCGAAGGCGCGGTTGTAGGCCGCGCCATAGACCGCCGGGATGCCCAGCGGCCAGCAGGCCCGGTTGATCGCGATCTTCGACTCCTCGGTATCGGTCGCGGCGACGACCAGGTCGCAGCCGGCGACGACCTCGGCCAGGATCTCCGGCCGGGCCAGGATGTCGGCCTCATAGGTCTCGACCGCGACGAGCGGCGAGATGTCGCGCAGCAGGTCGCGCACGGCGCGGGTCTTGTAGCGGCCGATGTCGCGCAGACCACAGACGTGTCGGGCGATGTTGTGCGTCTCCAGCCGGTCGGGGTCGACCAGCCGCATGTGGCCGACGCCGCAGCGCGCCAGCTGGGCCGCGACGACCGAGCCGCCCGAGCCCAGGCCGATCACTGCCACGCGCGCGTCGGCGAGCGCGCCGGGCTCGAACAGCCCGTTCATGCGCGCCGTGTAGTCGGCCTGCAGCCGGATAATGTCGATCTGCACCGGCTGGAGCTGCTGATTCTCAAGGCGGTATGCCTGCGCGGCGGGGTGCGGCTCGGCGCTGAGACTGATGAAGATATGGCCCGCGCCCAACTCGGGAATGGCGCGCGCGATCTCATCAGGCGGGGCGCCGATGCCCCAGCGGCCCAGCTCATCGCCGGAGTCGGGATCGAGGCCGCGCACCTGCGCCACGTCGCCCTCGTCGCGGAGCCGCCCGTAGAGCGCGCCCGCGCTGTGTGGGCTGCGTAGCGCCTCCTGGATCAGGCTGTCGGGGATGGTGACGAACATATCAATAACGTGTTTGGGAGAGGCGCAGCCTCTCCCAAGCCCTCACTGCCCTTGGTTGGCATTAGTCGACCTCAATGCCGGGCCAGTCGGTCTTGCCGGATTCGAGCCAGCGCTCGTAGGCGAAGAACCAGGCCGCCGCGACCGCTACCACCGTGGCGGCGGTCGTGTTCTGCGCGAAAGTCCGGTCGCCCGGGTAGTATAGGCAGAGCCGGCCGTCGTTGTACTGGTGCTTGAGCCGCCCGGTCTCCTCGTCCTTCCAGACTGTGATGACCGGATCGACCGGGTAGACGTCCGGCGGCTTGTGCGGAAAGTCGTCGGGGTAGATCAGCGCAATCTCGTAGTGGTTGCCGCCGTTCGAATCCAGCGTGCCGCGCCACAGCAGCTTATGCTCTTTATTGTCGCGCATGAGCCGGAACTGTGGAAAGCGCATCTCCATGGCCTTCTGCTCCAGCAGCACGCGCGCTTGGTTGGTCTCGAACCATGGCGTGCCGTGCGAGCGCGCCGCTGGCGACTGTTTCTCTCCCATCGCTCCTCCATCTATCGGTTCGGTCGTCGCTCCTGCTGTAGCGCGGTAGTGCATCGGCCAGCGCTAGGACGTCTCAGAACCAGCGCTGCGGCTTGACGACCGTCTTCTCCTGGGGCGACTGTCTCTCTATCGTCGGGTCGTCGGGAATATGAAGCCTGCCCTTGTTGTCGACCACTAC
Source organism: Candidatus Ribeiella danica (assembly GCA_016717335.1). GTDB lineage: Bacteria > Chloroflexota > Chloroflexia > Chloroflexales > Roseiflexaceae > Ribeiella > Ribeiella danica. The sequence continues at coordinate 610,562 of JADKFS010000001.1, read as the reverse complement.
CTCCTGCGCTCGCGCCAGGCGGCGTTTGATCTCCTCCAGTCGATTCTGCGGGGTCTGCGGGTTGCTCACGGGTGCCTCCATCATCGCGCTGAAGTGGGAGTGATCTGTACTACATGATATGGCATGTTTTCCGAAATTACTAACACTTTTTCATGGGGGAATAATCCGTCGTCTAAGCGCAGCCGGCTCTCGCCCTGCGGGAGTGCGACGAGCATGCGCCCATCGCGATCGATGGCGATCGACACGGGCTTATTGTCCGGGCCGGTCAATACGAGTGTAGTCTGCTCCGGCCCGTAGATTACCAGGTTGGGCAGCGCGTCGGCGGCTGTCCCAACGAAGGCCTCCGATTTCTGCTTGTCGACAAGCTGGCCCCATTGCTCCTTGGTTGGCTTGGTCTCGTCCACGAACACCTTGTAGCTGCCGCTGACGTCGCGCAGAGTCTCGGCCTGCTCCTTGAGGCGTCGCGCGGCCTCGCCCTTGTCCTTGGCGCCGGCCAGCTTCAGCGCGGCGTCGGCCTGCTCCAGCGCGGTCTTGATATCGCTCTGGCGTGTGTCGACAGTCGTCGCGGCGCTCCCACGATTGTACAGCGCCTGTCCATAGGCCAGGTGGGCGTCGTACAGCCACTGTGCGATGCTGCGGCCGGCCGGGTCGGTCAGCTTGGAATCCTTGCCGGCGGCCTGGCTCAGCTCAGCGATCAGATCGGGCCAGGTGCTGATATTCGCGTCGCGCCAATCCCGCGCGCGCTCGACCCAGGCGCTCCGGTCGATGACGTCGCCGTCGTTCGGCATGAGCTTGTGCGCTTCACCGTACTGGAGCGCGGCATCCGAGGGCTCTTGCTTGTAGATCATATCGCCCCAGGCCAGCCAGGCGCGGCTCAGCTGTAGCGTCACGGTCATCCCACCAGCGGGGTTGGCCGAGACCGGGTTGATCGCCTCGATCTGCTGTAGGGCCGCTACCAATTTGGACATGTTCTCCGGCGTCTCGGCCTTCGCAAGCGTGTTGGCGTCATTCCACAGCTCCTGCTCCCGGGTTGGCGTGGCGGTCGGCCCGGTGCGGCTGGGGAGGTACGGCGCTACGAGCGAGAAGATCGCCGCCAGCAGCGCGATCGCAAGCAGACCGCCAATGCTGATCCCGGCGATCCGCAGCCAGCGACGCTGCTCGGGCGTCAGCTCCCGGATCGTGAAGGTCGCCCAGGGCGCCGCTTCGCCGCCGGGCTTGCGCAGCGGGGTGTCGCGCACGAATGTACGCGGGGCGTCGTCATTGCTGTGCGTTGGCTCTTTCTCTTCACGCGGCTCGGGCTCGGGGTCGATCGGTCGATCATCCGGCTCGGGCGGCGGAGGATCTGCCCGCCTAGGCTGCAGCGCGCCAGTCTGCATGAAATCCTGCACGTCCTCGACAATCTGGACCAGCGTGTTGTCATTCGCCCAGATCAGGCGCGTCTTGGACTCGACGTCGACCAGCAGGCCGCGCAGCTCGCCGTTGGGGTCGAGGTTGCCCGTGAACGCCTCGACCTCTAGCCCGGGCCGCCTCGCGGGGAACAGTGGATCGAGCGTCAGCAGGATCGAATACGGCTGATCTCCCTCCATTGTAGGACGCTGCATCTGCACCTTGATGTCGCAGGTGCCGTCGGCGGCATGCTTATGGAGGGCGCAGTCGTAGCCCTTCGCTCGAAGCGCCTCATACTCCTGGAGAATCCGCTGCGTGCGCGGGTCGTCGCCTGGTAGATTGGTTGTCATAGCGCTCGCTCGCCTGCCGCGCTGCCGCGGCCGCTGGTGTCAAACCCGGCTGACGGTGATCTTATAGTATGTACCTGCCTGCGGGCTGACTGTATTGTTGCCGGTGACCATGATAGGAAGCCCAGATCCGTCGTCGACGACGCGGATCTCGACCTGCCCGCTGCCCAGCTTGATCAGTCGCACGTCGCTGTCGAACTCGTCGATGCGGCCGATCCCCATGTTGACGATCTGCATGTGCAGGCCGCCCGGCCCGGCCACGTAGGTGTTGATGCCGGTCAGATTCGCGCCGCTGGCCAGCTGCACCAGCTCGTCAAGCGAGATCTCCTGAACATCCACACGGTAGGTTACCGCGTTTGGCGGCGGTTCGGGTGTGGGGCTGGCGAAGAAGATTGACGTTGGCGTCGGCGAAAGATCGATCTGAGTTGGTGTCACCGGTACGGCTGTGGGGTTGAGCCCACGATCCACCTGGTCCAGCAGCTCGCCAACAGTCAGTCTCGTGCCGGGCCGGCGCGCGTTAGGCCCGAATCCATCCAGCGCCCGAAGCTGCACCAGGAGCGGGCGGGCCTCCTCCCACAGGCGCGCATCAAGCGCTCGACCGGCCATCGTCCAGAGCTGGTCGGCCTGGTTCAAGGTCTTCAGTCGCGCCAGCGCCTGACTCTTGAGCTGCTCCGGCGCAGCCTGATCCTCGGCCCGCACCTGGTTGTACTGCTCGCGCGCCGCCTCGAGCGAGCCGTTGCGCTGGCGGACGGCGGCGCAGTTGAGACGCGACTGCGCGAGCAGCTCGTTGATCGTGCGGAGCCTGGTGCTGTATGGCGGGTCCGGGTAGCTCGCCGGCTCGGGCGTCAGCGTCCCGGTGATCTTCTGGATATTCAAGATCGCCTGCTGCGCCGCGCCGCATGGGTCGTTGTGCGCCTGGTCGTAGGCGCGCAGCTCGGCGTCGAGCTGTCCGGCCTTCGCTTGCTCGATACCCGCTGTGGAACGAGCCAGCAACGATTGCTGCGGGGTGGGCTGAATCTCGGCGACCTGGCCGTACGCTTGCTGCGCCTCTGTCCATGACCCGGCCGCGCTCAACTGGTCGGCCTGGTCGAGCAGGATAGTGGCGAGCAGGTCGCTGGTCTGCTGCTGCTCGGCCTGCGGCAGAAGCGTACGTGCGCGCAGGGCCAGCTGCCGCGCCTGGTCGGGCTGCTGCTGCTCATAGAGCTGCTCGGCCCGCGCGGCCAGCGCGCGCCCCAATAGCAGATCCGTGGCGACGCCGTTCGGGTCTTGCGTGACGTTATTGGACCGCAGGCCGTCGAGCAGCGTGATCTGCCGATTGAGATCGCCGGCGTTCTCGGCCTCGCGCACCGACTGCCACAGCTCCTCGCGCGTCTGCTGCCGCACCTGCGCTTCGGCGGAGGCCCGCAGCGAGCTGTTGAGCGCGGTGACGGCGGTCTGGCCGAACTGGGCGCCCTGCACATCCTCGGCACTTGCAGCGCCGAGCTTGAGCGCCGCGTCGTACTGGAGGCCGGCCAGGTCCGCCTGCGGCGTCGGCTGCCGCATGTACATGTCGCCCAGCAGGCGGTAGGCGTGCGCCAGCGTCGTGGCGGCCTCGCGGTTGCGGCCGAAGACCGCGCCCTGCGGGTCCTGCTTGCTTAGGTTGGTCAGATCTTCGATCGCCGCTGTGATATTTGTGATCGAGGGCGCCGCCAGAGCCTGGTCGATCGCCGCCCAGCGGGCGGTGTAGTCGCTGCTCGTGCGGAAGAAGAGCACGCCCATGATCGCGAGTGCGACCAGGATCGCCGGGATCAATCCCCAGGTCAGCAGCTGGCGCGCGCTTGTGGTGCGCGGGGCTGGCTTCAGCAGATTCTTGACAACCGCCTCGGCGACGTCGACCAGGTGCGACGTGCCGGGGTTGAGCATCCAGCCGGCGATAATACCGTCGTCGTCGCCGATGATCCCTTGTCCGTCGCGCTCGATCGTCAGCGATGGCGGGATGCGCGGGTAGCCGGGTGGCGCGGTCAGGTAGATCGACGTGTCGGGCAGGCGCTCGTCGGCGATCGTGAAGTAGTACTCGTACTCCTCCTGGTGCAGCTTCACCTGGTAGCCCTGCTCGATCAGCAGCTGGCGCTCCTTGGCGATCCGCTCGCGCGCCAGGCCGTCGAGCGCCGGGGTCGACTCCTTGATCACGATCTCGTCGTAGTCGTCGATCACCAGGATGTTCTTGGCCGGGATCTGCTCGAACGGCAGGCCCTCTTTTGCCATGGCCCGATTCATGTAGTAGTAGCGAATCGTGACGTCGCCGTCGCCGGACCAGGTGATCGGGTTGACGATCTCGATCATCTTGTATGACGAGTCGTCGAAGAGCGCGTGGGCCGTGCGCATATCGCCGCGGCTGAAGGTCGGGTAGCGCGGCGGGTGCTTGTGCCAGGTGCCGATGTAGTCCATGCGCGGGTAGACCGCGCACCACTCGCGCAGCTGCTCGTTCACGTACTCGACGTCGGGGTTGAACTCGATCGCGTGGTGCAGCGCGTTCTCGCCGGGGCTGGTGGCGACGGCGATCAGGATCTCGATCCGGCCGCGCGCTTCGAGCCGCCGTCCGATCAAAATGCCGCCGGTCTCGTTCTCGATCTGGACGCTGTCGCGGTGGCGCCTGGTCTCGTCGACCATCGCCTTGTGCGCCGAGCGGGTAATGAAGACTCGGTCGGGCAGCAGTACCTGAGGGGCAGGTGGGTCGCTCGTCACACATCCTCCGCAAACAGGTTCTTCGGCGTGCAAGTGCGGTCTGTCGGCTCACCGGGCGTGACTGATGGTGTACTAGTATACTGCAAATGTGTGGTTTTTTACAGTCCTCTTGAAGCATGCCGATATATTTGATACGGAATGTGGTTGGGAATTTCGCCTGGGAAAGGAAGGGCAGAACAGCAACACGCCAGGACGCGGCAATGTGGGATGCACACTGTCGCGTCCTCAAGGAGCCTGGGTCGATCTCGGTATTGAATGGCTAAAAGAAGTCGAAGGTATGCGAACAATGCCTGTCTGGCGTTGAGCCAACCTACATTGATAATCTGCCAATGTCGTGGACGACAGCAAGCAGTGACGGCGCGAGCTAGGTGCGCTCGTAATTTGCCACGCCGCATGGTCCTGTCCGCTCTTCGTTGTGTCGTGTTATGTGTTTCGCTACGCCTGTCAATCCTGGTTTCATGTGAGTCTCCTTTCATGTTGTCTTTGCTTGACCACTTCTCGGTCGATGGTTGTATTGTAGTCTTGCTGGTGCGACATCTCTAGCTCATCCAATGGATGATGTGCGGATCTCGCGGCGATCATCCGCGGATATTTCGTGGACATTGTGATCGGTGCCGCGGTTTCGGCTTCGCCGAAACCGCGGCACCGATCATGAATCCCCCGCTCCCAACGGGAGAGGGGGAGGGCCACCATTGCATCAGGAGGCGAGCGAGTGCGCCATACTAGTGTAGAGGACAGGAGCGAGCAGTGCGGGCGCAGCGTGGGCCAGCAGGCGCAGCCCCTCCAGCCGCAGCACGTCGGGGTAGAGCGCGGTGTAGATGCCGCAGTTGGGCGACTGGATATCGTAGCGCCCGGTGGCGCGGAACGTGGCGACCGGGCAGCCGCCGGCGCACCAGTAGCGCCACTCGCAGCCGCGGCAGCCCTGCTTCAGGTCGACCGGCAGGTTCTGGACGCCGACCTGGTCGGCGCGGATGAGCGCCAGCGGGTCGCGCGCGGCGATTGTCGTCACGGGTTGGGCCAGCTCCATCTGGCACTTGGCGACCGCGCCGCGCTGGTCGATCACCAGGTAGCTGTCGCCCACGCCGCATGTGCGGCTGTGCGCCGCGCCGAGGTTGGTGCGGTCGAGCAGCGAGCCCAGCAGGCTGCGCCGCGGCGGCTGGAGCGCGATCGCGGCATAGGCCGCGCGCATGCCGTCGACGATCCGCCGCTCGTCGAGCTGCAGCTCGGCCGGCGAGATGCCTTCGATCGGGCGGTAGAAGCTGAGCGAGAACCGCAGGTCGCGCTCGATCAGCCAGGGCAGCAGCTCCGGCAGGCCGGCCACGCTCTGCCCGGTCACGGTGATGGCGATATCGGGGGTGAGGCCGAGCCGCTGCGCGCGCTCGATCCCCGCGATTGCGGCGCGGAACGAGCCCTGCCCGCCGATCGTGGGCCGCTGCTGGTCGTGCATCGACTCCATGCCGTCGAGCGAGATCGTCAGCCGCAGCCCGAGGTCGCGGATCTGCTCGATCTTATGAGTCGTCAGCGCGGTGCCGTTACTCAGGACCACGCCTTCCAGCTCGATGCCGAGCGCGGCGCAGCGCGACCGGGCGTAGCGGTGTGTCTCGGACACCAGCGGCAGGTTCAGGCTGGCCTCGCCGCCGGCGTACTTCAGCAGCACCTTCGCGAAGCCGTGCGCCCGCGCCGAGCGCAGCACCGCGTCGACCGCCGCGAATGCGGTCGCCTCGGTCATCGCCTCATCGGTCTTGTCGACGTAGCAGTAGGTGCAGCGCAGGTTGCAGGCGTTGGTCACGTGCAGCCAGGCCGCCAGCGTGTCGCTGGGCGGCGGCTGGGGCAGCGCGCCGTCGCCCTCGACGAGCAGGCCGAGCCGGTAGCACAGCTCGATCGCCTCGTCGGCGTCGCTCGGCCCAGCTTGCCAGCGCCTGGGCGCGGCAAAGGCGTCCAGCAGCGCCAGCGCCGCGCGATCGAGCACCACGACGCGGCTGGCCGACGGCACGAACGCCACGACATACTCGTCGTCGAGCGCGAGCCAGCGCAGGGCCGGGTGGCGCCGGAGCGTCAGCGGCCCGGCGGGGATAGTCCGATCGAATGGCTCCGAGAGAGGCGACGAGCAATCGCAGTCGCTGTAGGCCTGCCAGGACGACTCATCGTACAGGATCTGAAACCGTGACGGCATGGTCATAGAGATCTATCCGCATTAGATAATGCCTCGAGAAAGCGCAACTGCTTCGCTCGCGTCGGTGATGAAATCGATTGCGCGGTGCCACTCCGGCCCCCACTGCGACGGATCGGGCGGCTGGTACTGCAGCTCTTCCGCGCGTTTCTCAGGGATCTGCTGGGGGTCGCTGAGACACTCTCGGATCGCCTTGATCTCCGGCGTTTCCATCCGGCTGAACAGGTTCTCGATCCGCTTGTGAAAGATGCTTGCAAGGCTCTGCTCGCGCGAGTACACATAGTAGCGCGCCAGCGCCGTAGCGATGTAGCCGATCGCCTCCGGCCACTGCTCGCGAGTGAGCGCGATACGCCCGCGGGTATACGCGACCTCGCCGGCGACGAGCTGCGCGTATGCCAGCGCGGGCGCCTGCTGGAGCACGCTGTCGGCTTCCGCCAGCAGCGCCTCGGTCCTGTCGAGGTCGCCGAGCAGTCGATAGACGATCGCCTTGCTCGAAAGCAGGTCGGCGCGCGCCAGCGGATCGGGCTCGCTCGCCATGGATAGGGCTCGGTCGAAGCTGTTATTGGCCTTCTCGAAGTTCTGGGCTGCCAGGTGGGCCTGCTGATTGCTCTCGTGGATGCGCCCGAGCCGCAGGTAGAATGTCCCGTGCTCCAGCAGCACCGCGTGTAGGCTGATGCTATCCCCGGTCTCCTCGAAGATCTGCTCGGCAGTCGTGAAATAGTGCTCGGCCGACAGATCCGGCTCGTTGCTGACCCGCACCTTCTCGCTGAGCACGATCGCGTAGCGCATTGCAACCTGGGCCGACAGGCGCCGGTTGCGCAGGCCAGAGACGAGATCTTCGGCCTCGCTGATGCGCTGGAGCGCGATATCGAGATCCGCGCCGGCGCTGCTGCCGCTGAACGCGATCGCGTTGCTGATCAGCACGTTGATCTGCCGATCGGGGGAAAGGTGCGGGTAGTACTCGGGGCCGCGCAGATTGCGCGCGAGGATGCGCGCGCGCATCAGGCGGCCCTGCCGGGTGTCGACGTAGATCTGGTTGATGATCGCCTGGACCAGCGCTTCGATCACGTCGAACCGGCCCGAATGTGGGTCGGGGTAGCGCTCGAGGTACTGGCGATACACCTGCAGAGCAACGGCGTAGTCGGCGCTGGCGCCGTCGAAGTCGCTGCGGCGGCGCTTCGCGTAGCCGCTCAGGGTCGCCGCCTCGCCGCGGAAGAAGTCGACGTGGTCGCGCAGGAACTTCTGGTTGATCTGCTCGCCCTTGGACAAGATCTTGCCGGCCTCCGCGAAGCGCGCCAGCGCCTCGTCCACGGTCTTGCTGCCAAGTAGCGTCAGCGCCTTGCCGAGCGTCAGGTTCAGATCGGTCAGGAAATAGTCGTCGTCTTCGATCTCCTGCTCGAAATACTGCCGGACCAGCCCGCCGATACGCACGGCCTCGCTATACTTGTTGATACCCAGGTAGTACTTGACCAGCCAGACCGCGTCGTCGCGCCGGATATCGTCCATCGTGAGCCGGGTCTCCGTGACGCGATCCAGGTTCGGCTTGCGCTCCTGGATCAGGCCCTCGGCGTCCACGTCGTAGATCGTATAGCCAAGCCAGCGCCACAGCTCGTCGCGCAGCGCCAGGGCGTGGTCGCCCTCGCGCCGATTGAACAGCTCGTAGGTGTCGAAGCTATACTGGCGATAGCCTTCGGGGACGTCGGATATCAGCTTGTAGTACAGGCGGTTGTTGCGCGCGACGAACCGGGCGGCCGGATCGCTGGCGGCGCGCAGCTGTGCCTCGGCTCGATCGATCAGAAACGCGAGCACCTCTTTTTCCAGGCCAAGCGCGGCCGGCAGCCCGTTCAGGTCGATCATCTGGTAGACTTCGTCGTGCAGGTACAGCAGGTTGGTCTTCGGCCGCGCCTTGACCAGCGCCACCTCGGGCAGGTTGTCGAGCACTGCGTCGATCTGCTCGCGCTGCGCCGGACTCAAAGAGTCGTGCGCGTCGGGCAGGCTATGCAGTCGCAAGAACTCGGCCAGGTCGTCGCGGCTCAGCCCGCGCCGGGCGAACGACAGCACGTACAGGCAGTAGGCCAGCACCTGCTGCGGGAAGCTGCGCCGCCGGTCGATCATGAGCGGGTTCAACAGGGTGCCCAGGACGAAGCGCTCGAATGCGGCCGGCGTCTCGATCGGCTCGGCGTCGCTCTCGATATACTGCGGGTTGGTGCGCGACTGGATCATGCATGTGAGCAGCAGCGGCCGGCCATGGGTTCGCGCGTAGAACGTATCCGCCTGGGGCACCAGGTCGGGCCGCTCGTAGGCCAGCAGGTACGCTTCGATGTCGCTCTCGCTCAGCGCCTCCATGGTCAGTTTTTCCCGCGCCAGCAGCCCGGCCCGCTCGGACGTATCGTACAGAATTGGCTGTCCTGGCGGGAAGATCGGCCGGCCGCAGAATAGCGCCAGCGTGTGCTGCAGCTGCGGCAGCACCTGCGCGACCCACTCCGCCACCTGGCCGGCCGGCGTCGGGAAGTCGTCGCCGAGGAAGTCGTAGGAGGGCGGCTCGCTGACCAGCGCCTCGGTCGTATCGAAGCTGAGCACGATCGCGTGCTGCGCGGCGAGGCGGTTGTAGCCGTCGACGAACAGCTGGCGCAGGGTGTGTCCGCGCTGCTCCCGCTCGGCGGCGGTCAGCAGCTTCCGCTCGGCATCGTAGGTCCTGCGGGTGGACAGGTACTCTTCGAAGGCAGCGTCGACCTCGGCCGGCGAGAAGCGATAGGTCGCCTCGCCGGCCTCGGCCCGCAGCCCGGCGATGAGCCGGCGCTCGATCGGGCTGCCGCCGCGCGTATCGGCGTCGCTCAGGTCGATGATCTGTGCGGCGCGCACGTCGTCGCCAAGAATCGCGGGCACCTCCTGGAGCAGAAACGTCTTGCCGTGACCGCCGCGCGCCTCGATATAGAGCGCCCGGCATGTAGGGTTGGCCTGGATCGTCGAGTAGACATCCTTGATCGCGCTGATAATATGCGGCTGGCCGACATAGTGTTTGGCGCGTCGAAAGGGCGGCGCACTTGTCATAGCTCGCTCTCTTGCTCGGCATATCGCCTGGAATTCTTAAGGAATTTCTGCAGCCAGCGATCCATCACGAACCGGCGACTCTGCTGGTCATAGGTGATCGCGTGGATCTCGTTGAACAGGTTGACATACGCTCGCAGCTTCTGGTTGGTCGGTGTTGGCTGGATCGTGTCGAGCTGCTGGAGCTTATCCTGCAGCTTTGGAACATCGAAGCCATCGTCGAAATGCTGCGCTATAAAGATAAGAACCTCGCGCTCTTCAGGCGCGATTGGTCGCGGAAACCGGTCGCGAAACAGATAGTCGAGCAGACTCTGCAGCAAGCTGCGCTGGTAGCCCGGCTTGCGCAGCGGCTGATAATTCCGGAATATTCTCTCAATACGGTTCTGGACCCCGCTCGTTACCAGGGCACTCTGAATGAAATCGTCGTTGCGAATGTGCTTCCTGGTCTCTTCGTCGCCGTAGTTTGTCCAATACTCCTGGAATTTAGCTACCCACGCTCTGATATGCGCTTCGCGCTGCTCTTCGCCGGTAGACCCGATCAAAGATTGTCTTAAATCTTGAAGTGAGAAGTACATCCAGTCGACAAAATACTTTCTATTCGTGATTGGCTTGCTCTGAAGCTCGCCGTAGTACCATTCGTGCAGCGCGCGGCAGATGCCGGCAAAGAGATCGATCTGGTCGCCTTGCTGCAGGTCGGATTCGACCACGCGCCGCACGAGCGGCGTAAAGCTGAACGGCAGATAGCCAGGGTGACACACCATCAGGCCCTGCTCTAGATATTTCGAGAGCGCCTTATGGATGAGATGCATCTCTGATGGCAGGCCCAATGGCAAAGTTCTTAGAATGTGCTGGATTGTTTGTACCTCGACCCGCCGCAGCAGCCCGAGCTTCTCGATCAGCTGCCGGTCGTATGGCTCCAGATGCTCGAATTGCTGCTTGATCTCCTTGTACTGGACATTCGGCACGTCGGTAAGCGGCTCCGACGACGACGCAAAGTAGCGCTGGATGATGTAGGAAATCGACGCCGGATGCCCAAGCGTAAGCTCGTAGACAATATCGGACTGCTCTTGCAGCTGATATTGCGCGAGGATGTCTTCGGTTTCCTGTCTTGAGAGCTGCTTGAGCTGCTCCGGCCTGCACTGCTCGCGCAGCTCCCAGAAGCTCCAGCGCAGCGGCACCTGGCTGAGGCACAGGACGAGCACGCCGCTTTGCTCGGCCAGCGGCCTGATGATTTGAGCCTGCAGCTGCTCCCAGGCTTCGGTGTCGTCGCGATTGGCGGCATATGTCTCGAGCCGGTTCAGCGCGTCGAGAATGAGCACGAACGGCCTGCGGCTTTGCGCCGAGTCGGTGGGGGGCGGCAATACTGGCGTGCCCTGCCAGACCGCGCTGATCTCGAAGGCTGGGTCGAGCTCCAGCTCGTCGAGCGAATTGGCCAGCGGCGAGCGCAGCCAGATTGCGCGCAGGCCGGCTGTGGCGGTCGTCACCTTGAGATTGTGCGCGGCCGGCGGCAGGTAAGCGTGGTCCGGCTCGAAGCTCAGCCACACACAATCGCACATTTGTTCGCTTTCGAGGCGCCGAAAAAGCTCATATCCAAACCAGGTCTTGCCCATCCCGGTCAGGGCGTACACGTTATAGATTACGTGACTCAGCGGGCCATTTGCTAGCTTGCCGACGGCATCCTGGTAGCTCCGTAGCTCCTGCCCGCGCCCGACGAAGTGGGATGGTTGCTGCGATGGTGGGCTATGGCTTGTCATATGGTACCTTTTCGGTACGGCAACCCCTAGTCAATTATAGGGATCTTCCGCAGCACTATCACGAACATTCGCTAGACATCCTGTGGACATCTTCAGATATGCCTTACACCGAGCTGTCCTCAAAATTTTGCAGACGGTAGCCGTGCCCCTCGACAAAGTCGATGTAGTTCTTGGAATTGACCAGGCGCGGCTCGATCTGCTTGCGCAGGCGCTTGACGACTTTGTACAGCGCGTCGGGGGTACGCTCGCCATAGGCGTAGAGCACCCGCTCGACCTCGTCTTTCGAGACGTAGCGCGTACGGTTCTCCCAGAGGAACTCGAGCAGCTTGCGCGGCAGCTTGGTCAGCTGGGTCGGCTGGCGCTTGCGGTCGAGCCAGATATAGCCGGCCGAGTCGAGGTACAGCCGCGGGATGCTGCTCTGGAACTTGTCTCTGAAGGTCGCCGCGCCGATCTTGCTCTCGAGGTCGTCGGCCACCTGGCAGTGCGCCTCGATCACCTTATTCGCCAGCATGATCAGCCGGCGCGGCGAGCCCTGCGCGGCGGCCACCAGCATCGCGTCGGCGTCGCAGCCACGCTCGCACAGGTCCTGGAACGCGTTGACCGCCCCGATGTCGCCGGTGGCGCCGAGCCGGCTGTAGTAGCGCAGCCGCAGCGCCAGCAGCTCGTGCAGGTCGCTGTCGTGCCACGTGAGCGTGTAGGTCGGCACGCGCTCCTCGATCCGGCTGACGCGCTGCTGCAGCATCGCCTCGCCGATGTGGTCGGGCAGGAAGAATTTGAACGCCAGGCCGGGGAACTCGATCATGTGCAGGTTGCTGATCAGCGGCTGGATCAGGCGCAGCGTGGCGTCGGTGTTGTGCTCGGTGAGCGCGTCCTCGTCGACCCGGTCGACCAGCACGTAGATGCTGGCGTACCGGGCCGCCTGGGCCAGCTGCACCAGGTCGCCCAGGATCTCCGTCTGCTGCGCGTGGCCGTAGTAGCCCGCGGCCGCGTCGACCAGCGCCTCGGGCAGCGTGTCGGGCGGGGCGTTCAGGCGATACTGGAGCGCCAGCGCCGGCAGGTCGGCCGCGGGCAGATCGAGCTGTGGCAGCAGCGCGCCGGCGCCGGCCGACCAGCGCAGCAGCCCGTGCAGGCGCAGCAGGTGGCGCGCGTCGGCCGCGAAGGCGGCGCGGCGGCCCTGGCTGCGCTGCAGGCCGTCCCACAGCGCCAGGGCGGCGCGGCGCGCGACGTACTGGAGGTAGCGCTGGCTGGTGACGCGCTCGAGCCCCTCGGCCATGATCCAGTCGTACTCAGTGATCTGGACGATCAGCGCCGGGTCGGTCGCGCTGGCCTCACCACAGAGACGGGCGATCTCCAGCCGGTGGCTGCTCTTGCCGTGGCCGCGCGGCGCGAACAGCACTGCGCTGCGCGGGCGCTTTGTATCGCCGCGCAGCGCGTCGAACCATTCCGCGCGCACAAAGTAGGACGAGAGAGTTGTCTCGCGGTCGGCTTCCCAGAACTCGAACGGGTTGCTGCTGAAGCCCTGCGCCTCGAGCCAGCGCTGAATACGAACGGCCATACGCAATCTCGATCGCACGCGCGGGCCGAAGCCCGGCGCTATTCGTACCAAGCCCGCTCAGGCGGGCTGCCCGATGATTTCGGCAATCTTTATCAGCCGCGGGCGGGCTAAACGGTGTCGACTCCGTCGTACAGATCCAGTAGCTGTTTGATCTTCGGCTCGACCTTGTCCCGCCAGACCTGGCACTTCCCGTCGAGTTGCTGCTCGTCGGGCTCGTCGACAGCGAATCTCTCTTTAAGAGAGACGATGTGATCGTCTAATAATATGCCTGGCTGCTCGACAAGCCGGCTGATAAACCTCATGCTCTGGTTGCTTCCACCGCGCTCGTCGAGATCCGCCGTCTGACTTGTCAGGCTTGCAGCTGGCGGGGCGCTATGAAATTCTTGCAGGTAGGCCGCGAGCCACTGCTGGCGCGTCTTCGCATCCTGCTCTGCGACCGTGGCAAGCAGCATGCCGCGGCCCAGATTGAGCCGCCGCCGTACAGCGTTACATGTCGCTCGTTCGTGCCTAAAAGTCACGGCCGGGTGCTTCATCAGCTGCGCTACCGCGACCGGGTCGGACAGATTCTCGAACGCTCGCTCCCCTAACTCGTCCAGGATATCGTCGACAAGATGGGAGTCGATCTGGAGCGCGATGCTACAGCGGATATAGGCGGCCAGCGCGTCCAGGGCCAAGCCGAACGAGCTTAGCTCACTTTTTAGTCGATCCCATGCACCTTTCAGATCGGTAGCGCTCTTGTATCTGAGCGCGTTGAGCACGAAGTCCAACTGTTTCTTATGCGCAGGCTCGGCTGCCTGATTGGAAGGCCCTGGCTCCAGCTCGGCGCGAAATTTGTCCATACTCTCATACGACGCATGATAGTACAAAAATGATGCATGCACGAGCTGATCGATCTCTGATAGCGTGGAGTCTGCGCGGTCGGTCTCCAGAATGCCCGACAGCTGTGGGAGGATGCGAGCGACGTAGTGTTTCTGCTGGTCGGGCTGCAGCGTCGGCGCGAGCGCGAGCACGAGTGGGACCGCGAGGCGCGCATGGCTGGCGCAGAGCAGTTCGCACCAGTCGCGCGCCCGGGCCATCAGCTTGTGATCGGGCTGGTCGCGAAAAGCGACGGCGATCGCCCGACCGAGTGACGCCTGCTCGGCCGGGCTCAGATGGTCTTGGAGCGACTCAACCAGCGCGAGGAGCTGCTCGGCGCGCTCGGGGCACAGCGCGGGCACGACGACGAAGCGCAGCGCGAAGGCGCGCTCCGCCTGCAGGTCGGGCTCTGTCAGAAGCGCGATCAGCTGCCCGATCTGGCCGGCGTCGTCCGCGACCTGCAGCGCGCTTGCGAGCAGCCGCATCAACGGCGGTTTGCTCTCAGGATACTGGTTCAGCCAGGTACGCGTGCGATAGCGCAGCTCGGGCAGGTAGATGGCCCAGAGGTACGCGGCATTGGCGACGTACTGCAGCTCTTCCTGCTGTGCTCGCCAGGCGAAGAGCTGCAGCAGCGCGCGGTCGAGCTGGGTGTAGTCATAGCGTTTAGGGCTGCAGCGGAACTCTACCAGATCGGCGAATTGTTTCGTAAGGCGCTCGTCTTGGTAGCGCCGAGCAAGCTCTTCCCACCCGCCGTACGGCCAGCTGTGCAGCCATGGCGCTGTGAGCTTATACTGCGGCTCCGACTCGAATGGATCGATGTCGTGTCGATGTTCTTCGTCGGCAATGATTTCGAGCAGGCTGGCCGGGTAATTCCGGACGCCAGATTTTTGTCCAGAGGGCTTTTGTGGAGTATTGGCGCTGCTATTTCTCCATCCCTCAACGGCTCTGATGATATTTGGATAGTCATATGTCTTGTGATCTTTTATCCACTCCTGATGCATGGTGGGATCGTACAGCTCATACTGATTGTCTTCGTTTATTCTTACAAAATCCGCCAGGATGCGCGCAGGTTCGTGTATTGTATCCTCTTTCGCTATTATGCCAATGGATCTGGCGATTTCGGCTATCTCTATCGCTTTAAGATGAGTGCGAATTCCAAATAAGATGCTGCAAAAGAGATCAAACCACTTTTCTGAGTTTCTTTGTGTTAATAAGTTTTCATCATTGCTGTAAACATCGTATGTGATTTTCTTGATTGTTTTCCACTCTTTTATCTCGTAGTGTGGTAATTTGATCGGTGTTTTAACCCTTGAAAGGTTGAAGTTGATCTTGCTTGCCACAATGTATGCAATTGGGCTTGTTGCTGTTGGTGATAGGAGTTGATTGATGTCTTCTGGGGTGGTTTTATGGTCGATGTTGTCTATAATGACGGTAATAGGTTGTGTTCCGGTATAGCCGATAGCGCAGGCATCATAGTGCTCGTGAGCTTTACTCCATTCAATGTGTTTGCCCTGTAAGTAATCGATATAGCAGGCAACCTCGCGCTGCAGCGCCTCGAGGCGCGCGCGACTGTCAAAGTCTTTACAGACAGGGCAACTGGGGTCGGTGCAGACCCGCAGGGCAATATAAGGGCGCTCGCTCTCTTCGAGCTCCTGCACGATGCGCTGGAGCAGCGCGGTCTTGCCGGAGTTGGGGTCGCCCTGGACTTGGATCACGCCTGGCGTACCGATCGCGTTGACGATCCGTTGGCGCAGCTGATCGTGCCGCTCGAATGGAATCCACTCTTGCGTTGGTTTGCCCAGGCGCAGGTGCGTACGCTGCCCAGGCTTCACAAACACCAGATCGTCTCGCACGTCGCGCAGGTAGAGCACCGGCACCCACCAGGCGTGTTCCGGCCGCGGCGACCTGCTCGGATCGAACAGCGCCTCGCGCAGCGCATATACGGCGCTGACGACCGACTGGCCAGCAGCCAGGGCGCTGTAGAACGCCTGGCTGGCGACGGCGGCCACATCGGCGGCGATTGGCGTCTGCATCAGCAGCATGGCCGGCAGCTCCTCGGCCATCGTCGTCACGAGCGACGAGTTAGGTTCATCGGCGCCGATCAATGCATGGGCGGTGTCGACACTACCGGAGTGGCAGGCGAAGGCCACCAGCAGGCGCACGCCCCGGCCACGCCAGTTGATCAATGCCGCCCGTGGTGCGTACGGCTGTGCGCCTGCATTTGCCGGCTGGTCTACGGCAAAGGCGAACAGCTCGTGCTCGAACTCCCCGTGGCCGAAGTAGTGCAGGATCTGCGGCTGGTGCTGCTCGACCAGCGCGTTGATCGCGGGCGCGGTCAGCCCTGGCTTGGGCTCGGGCATGTTGCACCAGACGATCGGCGGGCCGCTGGCGGCCGCACCAACGCGCGCATAGATCGGCGGCCGGGCCTGTCGCTCATTGTCGCGGTATATTGCCGCATCCATGTTCGTTTTGGGCAGCAGCGTGAGCAGCGTGGGCAGCTCCGGAGGTTTGGCAAGATCCTGCTCGCGCGTCGCGAATACGTTCGACTGGTAGGTACGGACGATCACGAGACCGCCGGGTTGCTGTCCACCGGATTTCCAGATACTCACGGGATAGTTGGGGTTTTCGGGATTCCAGAGCGCCTCCCACGGCAGCGCCAGCAGCTCGCGCGTGATGTCGCGCTCGTGTGAGGTCCGGACGAAATGCAGCGCCAGCAGCCGGTATCCTTCCGACACTGTGGAGCGAAGGAATTCCTTAAAGAGATCCGACAGGCCTGTGTTTTCGCCGAATAGCGCGCTGTAAAGAGTTCTGCCGATGCTGCGGATTGGATGGGCGATTACCTCGCCCGACGGCCCTAACGTGGGATCGGCCAGCCCGTGGCGCTCGAGTGTGCTCCATTCGAAATCAGCATAGTGGTTGGGCTGCTCATAGTCGTCTTCGCTCTGGTAGGCGCTGAGCAGCGACTGCAGGTGCGGCACCTCGTCGCGCCGGTAGGGCAGTGCGCAGACGCCCGTCGCGCGGTTGCCGTCCCAATCGGCGACGAAGCTGGGGTGCAGGCGATCATCCCACCCAGCAGACGCAGGAGAGTATGTGTTTACGGAGAACGTGATATGTAGTGCCTGCATAGATGGCACGCGCTGCGCTATCGTGGAAGACACTCGCTATTCTAAGCGCTATCCCGGTCTTGTGCAAGAGGCTTTTTTATTACCTATGTCTATGATATGTCCGCCGAATTCCGCGTAAGATCCGCCCACGATCAGTATCTTTTCCTAGAGATGTTGCGTTGCTGCTGCTAGCATGGAGGCACGGTGGTGGAACAATACGAGAGGAGGCACCCGCAATGCTCGACATCATTTTGTACGTCATACTGGCGCTGGTTCTGCTGAGCGCCGCGCGATTCATTCTCGGCGCGCTCATTCGGGCACTTGCGAGCCTGTTCAGCGCGCTGGTGAGCCTCGCGGGCACGGCGGTGGTGATCAGCATCGTGTTCTTGCTGGTCAGCCAGATGCCGAAGTAAATCACCCTCATCCACTGCGGAGTAGCTTCTACCTCCTCCACTCCTCTCTCCTGCTACTCCGCTCACTCTTCGCTCTACATGTCGTTTCTGGCTGCCGCGCCCGCGGTGTCGCCGCGGGCACGGCAACAAGGATCTTGTCGGGGGGCGGTAAAGCCGCCCCCGACACCCCCTCGCGAACGCGCCTCACGCCTCCGGCGCGCCGAAGACCAGGCAGTAGCTGTGGTCGTAGCCGTAGGCGTAGCTGTCCCAGCCGATCACGACCTCGCCCTCGAAGTGCAGCACTTGGCCGAGCGCGCCGGCCACGTCCCAGGCCAGCGTGGTCACACCCTGGGGGCCTTTGAGGTTGGAGACCTCGAGCACGACGCGCGCGCCCGGCCGCATGAGCTGGCGCACCTGCGCGTAGACCTGCCGCAGCCCGCGCAGGTAGGCCGCGTAGCTCGCGTCGGCCGGGTCGCCGCCGGCCAGCGGGCTCTCGGTGTCGCCGCGCTCCATGAACGGCGGCGAGCTGATCGCCAGGTCGAACGGCGGGAGCGAGTAGTCCAGCAGCCGGCGCGCGTCGCCCTGGACGATCGCGTCGGGCCGCTGCAGCTGCGCGCGCGCGTAGCGCACCCGCCGCGGGTCGTGCTCGAGCCCGTAGGGCACGCGGCCCATCGCCTCGGCGACGATCAGCGTGGTGCCGTAGCCGGCGAACGGGTCGAGTACGACGCCGCCCGGCCGGGTGAACTTTTCGACGAAGGTGGCGACCAGCTCCTCGGGGTAGCGCAGGTCCTGGTCGCGGAACTCGGCCGGCAGCCGGCGCGCCTGCCGGTTCTTCATGCGGAGAAAGGTTCGCATCATGGGTCGCTTCGCTCAATGGCTGCTCCTGGCCCTCACCCCCCTGCCCCCGCTCCCGCCGCCACGGGAGAGGGGGGTCTTGTGAGGCGGTGTGGCGTGGCCGCAAAGCGGCCACGCCACACCGCCATCCTGTTTCCCTGCCCCTGCCAGGGGCGGGGTAGGGGGTGGGGTCATCTGGCGTATCACGGCAATCGCATGGCGACGCAGTATACCACGCGCCGGTTGAGCTTCGTTTACTGTGCGGTGCGGTTTCGGCACTCAGCCTGCCGGCGCGGCCGCATATACTAGCCGTGTCCGGCGATCCCTGCTACCCCCTGCGCGAGGTGCGCGCCCTGGAACGAGTATGGCGCTGCTGAGAACCAAGCTGTTCGTGCCACCGCTGCACTCCAGCCTGATCGCGCGGCCGCGGCTGCTGCGCCGGATCGAGGATGGCTGGCGCCGCGGGCACGGCCTGACGCTGCTGGCCGCTCCGGCCGGCTTCGGCAAGACCACTCTGGCGGCGGCGTGGCTGGCGCGCGACGGCGTGCCGGAGGCGGCGCAGGACGGCGCACCGCAGCCGTTCCATAGCGCCTGGCTCTCGCTCGACCAGCACGACAACGACCCGATCCGCTTCTGGCGCTACCTGATCGCCGCGCTGCAGAGCCGCGCGCCGGCCTGCGGCCAGACCGCCCTGGCGATGCTCGAGTCGGCGGCGCCGCCCGCGCTCGACGCAGTCGCCGCCGCGCTGGCGAACGACCTCGCCGCCGGCGAGCCGCTCGTCCTGGCGCTGGACGACTACCACGCCATCCAGTCCGGCGCGATCCACGAGAGCCTGAGCTTCCTGCTCGACCACCGGCCGCCGCAGCTGCACCTGCTGATCACCACGCGCGAGGACCCGCCGCTGGCGCTGGCGCGCCGCCGCGCCCGCATGCAGCTGACCGAGGTCCGCGCGGCCGAGCTGCGCTTCACGCCTGAGGAGGCGGCCGACTTCCTCACCACGACGATGCGCCTGCCGCTGTCGCCGGCCGACGTCGCCGCGCTGGAGCGGCGCACCGAGGGCTGGATCGTCGGCCTGCACATGGCCGCGCTCTCGCTGCAGGGCCGCGCCGATACGGCCGCGTTCGTGCGCTCGTTCGCCGGCGACGACCGCTACGTCTCGGACTACCTGGTCGAGGAGGTGCTGCAGCGCCAGCCGCCCGAGCTGCAGCGCTTTCTGCTGGAGACGTCGCCGCTGGAGCGGCTGAGCGGCCCGCTGTGCGACGCGGTTTTAGACGAAGGACGAAAGACGAAAGACGAAAGTAAAGCTTCCTTGGTCTTTGCTCCTTCGTCCTTGGCCCTTGAGAATCTGGAGCGCGCGAATCTATTCGTCGTGCCGCTCGACGATCGGCGCGAGTGGTATCGCTACCACGCCCTGTTCGCCGATCTGCTGCGCAAGCGGCTGCTGCAGTCGGCCGGCACTGCGCGCGTCGCGGCGATCCACCTGCGCGCCAGCGCCTGGTTCGCGGCGGCTGGCTACCCGAACGAGGCGATCGGCCACGCGCTGGCGGCGGCGGACTACCCGCGCGCCGTCGCGCTGATCGCCGGCCACGCGCCGGCGTGCTTCGAGCGCAGCGAGCTGTACGTGCTGCTGGAGTGGCTGCGCGCGCTGCCCGACGAGCTTCGCGCGGCGCGGCCCGATCTCGCGATGATCGGCGGCTGGGCGGCGCTCGCGACCGGGCAGCTCGACGCGGCGGAAGCGTGCATGCAGGCGATCGAGCGCGCGCTCGGCGCCTCGATCGACGCCCTCGACGCGCCCGATCTGCCGCGTGCGCTCCGCGGCCCGCTGACCGAGGTGCTGGTGGTGCGCACCTCGCTGGCCTTCAACCGGTTCGATCTGCCGCTGATACGCAGGCTGGCCGAGCGCGCGATGGCCCAGCTGAGCGCGCTCGCGGGCGATTCGCTCGTGGGCCTGTTCAACTCGGCCGCGCAGCTGCTGCCGGTGGTCAGCTTCAACCTCGCGCTCGGCCAGGAGCTGAGCGGCGATATCGGCGCGGCCGGCCGGACCTTCGTCGAGACGGTGCGCCTGGCGCAGGAGCAATCCAACATCCACATCTACGCGCTCGCGATGAGCCACCTGGCGCAGATGCAGGCGGCGCAGGGTCGGCTGCGCGAGGCGGCGGCCACGTGCCGGCAGGAGCTGCTGCGGCTGGAGGATATGAACGAGCGCCCGTCGCCGTTCGCCGGGATGGCGCTGGCCTCGCTCGGCTCGATCCAGTATGAGTGGAACGACCTCGACCGGGCGCGCGTGTCGCTGGAGCGGGCGGTCGAGCTGGCGCGCGTGTGGGCCAGCTGGGAGGGTATGCTGATCGGCGTGTACGGCCTGGCGCGGCTGCATGCGGCCCGCGGCGACTGGCCGGCCGCCCTCGCGGCGATGGACGAGCTGGCCGATCTGCTGGAGCAGCGCCGCCAGCCGGCCGCGCTGCCGGCTGCGCTGGCGCTGCGAGCGCGTATCTGCGCCGAGTGCGGCCGGCTCGAAGAGGCCGCGGCGTGGGCGCGCGCCTGCGGTATTCGCGCTGAAGATGACATAACGTATATGCGCGAGGGCGAGTCGATCATTCTGGCGAGGGTGCTGCTCGCGCTCGGCCGGCACGAAGATGCCGGGCGGCTGCTCGGACGGCTGCTGATGGCCGCCGAGGCCGGCGAGCGGCGCGGGCGCGCGATCGAGCTGCTCGCGCTGCAGGCGCGCGCCCACGCGGCCATGGGCGAGCCCGCCGCAGCGCGCGAGGCCCTGGCGCGCGCGCTGCGCATGGCCGAGCCGGAGGGCTATGCCCGGATCTTCGTCGACGAGGGCGCGCCGATGGCCGCGCTGCTGCGAAGCTTGAAGGACGAAGTCGGTTCGACGAAGAGCTATCTCGATCAGCTGCTGCGCGCATTCGAGATCGGCTCCGCAGCGGCGCCGCACCTTTCACCGCTCGCCGCTCAGCCGTTGGTCGAGCCGCTGAGCCAGCGCGAGCGCGAGGTGCTGGCGCTGATCGCGGCCGGGCTCTCGAACCAGCAGATCGCCGTCCGGCTGATCATCTCGCTGACGACCGTCAAGACCCACGCGGCGAACATCTTCGGCAAGCTGGGCGTCGCCAGCCGCACCCAGGCGGTGGCCGAGGCGCGCGTGCTCGGCCTGCTGCCGCGGGAGTAGCCTCTTCGGACGCGCAATAATTCCCCCCAGGAATCGCACGCAAAGCCGCGATATGTGCGCTTTGCGGCTCTGCATGAGCATCTCACGCCTTCGTGCTTGGGATGATCGTGTATTCGAACGTTGCATCCTCCTCCTCGACCCAGCAACATCCTCCTCGAACCACCGATCTCCGCCGCCACAGATCCTCCTCGCCGGCGCGCGCGATCGTCCTTTCGGGCGAGCAAACTCATACCGTCACGCTGCTAGAGTGTGGTCGTGCCAGAGGAAAACGGAGGAAGCAATGCATACGAGCTGGCAACCGCTTCATATGGACCAGCCCGCCACCTACCGGATCGTGGTGCAGGGCCGGCTGGACGAGAGCTGGTCGGACAGTCTCGCGGGCATGCGGGTGGCCGCCGAGAGTCCCGAGGGCGCGCCGGCGATCACGACGTTGACCGGCCGGCTGCCCGACCAGGCGGCGCTGTTCGGCGTGCTGGCGCGCATCCGCGACCTGACCGTGCCGCTGCTGCTGGTCGAGTGCCTGGAAGTCGAAGAACGCTGACGAGGAGGCTATGATGAGTGAGGCTATCGCAATCGACGCGCGACACCTGCAGAAGCGCTTCGGCGACCTGCAGGCCGTGCGGGATGTGGCGTTTCAGGCCGGCGCGGGCGAGGTGCTCAGCCTGCTCGGCCCGAACGGCGCGGGCAAGAGCACCACAATCGCGATGCTGTCGGGCCTGCTGGCGCCGAGCGGCGGCGACGCGCTGATCATGGGCCACTCAATCCGCAGCGAGCCGACCGCCGCGCGGGCCGAGCTGGGCGTCGTCCCGCAGGATATCGCGCTCTACCCCGACCTGGCCGCCCGCGAGAACCTGCTGTTCTGGGGCAAGATGTACAACCTGCGCGGCGCCGCGCTGCGCCGGCGCGTCGACGAGGTGCTGGAGATCATCGGCCTGGCCGACCGGCAGCACCACCGCGTCGGCACCTTCTCGGGCGGGATGAAGCGGCGGGTCAACATCGGCGTGGCGCTGCTGCACCAGCCGCGCGTGGTGATCATGGACGAGCCGACCGTCGGGATCGACCCGCAGAGCCGCCGCCACATCCTCGACAACGTCAAGCAGCTCAACCGCCAGGGCACGACCGTGCTCTACACCACGCACTACATGGAGGAGGCGGCCGAGCTGTCGCACCACATCGCGATCGTCGACGGCGGGCGCGTGATCGCCTACGGCACGCACGCCGAGCTGATCCGGCTGGTCGGCGAGCAGGCCCGCATCGACCTGACGCTCAGCGTCCCGCCTGAGACCGTGCTGGACGAGTGGCGCCAGGTCGACGGCGTGACGCACGTGGTCGCGCAGGACGGCGTCGTGACGGTGCTGGCCGAGGATAGCAACCTGGCGCTGCCGCGCCTGTTCGACGCGGCCGCCCGCCAGGGCGCACGGATCACGTCGGTCGAGATCCGCGAGCCGAACCTCGAGGCGGTCTTTCTGCACCTGACCGGAAAGGCCCTGCGCGATGCGTGATACGACTGGAGCGATCTTATGAAAATGCTCGACATTGCCCTCAAGGACCTGGTCCGCTCGGCGCGCAGCATGTTCGCGATCGGCATGATGGTCGTCGCGCCGCTGCTGATCACCGGGCTGATCTACTTTGGCTTCGGCGGGATGAGCGCCGGCACCGGCCGCTTCAACCTGCCGGATCTGCGCGTGGCGGTGGTCAACCACGATCGGCCGGCCGATGGCGAGATCGCGCTTGGCCGGATGCTGGTGGACTACCTGCGCGACGAGCGCATGCCGGCGTGGCTGCGGATCGACGTGATCGACGACGAGGCCGCGGCGCGCGCGGCAGTCGAGCGGCGCGCGGCCGGCGTGGCGCTGCTGATCCCGCCCGACTTCTCGCGCGCCCTGGCCGGCCCGCAGGCCAGCGCCACGCTCACGCTGGTGCAGGACCCCACGCTGACGATCGGGCCGCGGATCGTGCAGGACCTGCTGGCGACGTTCAGCGACGGGATTTCGGGCAGCCGGATCGCGCTGGCGGTCGTGCAGGAGCAGGCCGACGCGCGCGGCGTCGCGCTCGACCCGGCGGCGCGGGCCGCGCTGGCGCAGCAGTACGCCGCCTGGTTCGCCGACGTGCAGCAGAACCTGCACCACAGCGCGACGCCGCTGCTCGTCACCCGTCCGCCGCTGGCATCCAGCGCGCCCGCGCCGGCCGACCAGGTGGCGCGCATGATGGCCAGCATTATGGCCGGCATGCTGATCTTCTTCGCCTTCTTCACCGGCGCGAACGCGGCCCAGTCGATCCTGCGCGAGGGCGAGGAGGGCACGCTGGCGCGGCTGTTCACCACGCCGACGGCGCGCTCGGCGATCCTGGGCGGCAAGTTCGTGAGCGTGTTCGTCACCGTGGCGGTGCAGGCGCTGGTGCTGCTGGTCGCCTCGGCGCTGGCCTTCGGGATCGTGTGGGGCCGGCCGGCCGTCGTCGCCCTGGCCGCAATCGGGCTGGTCGTCTCGTCCGCCGGCTTCGGGCTGCTGGTCGTCTCGCTGCTCAAGTCGATGCGCCAGAGCGGCCCGATCCTCGGCGGGGTGCTCAGCGCGACCGGGATGCTCGGCGGGCTGTTTACGGCCAGCATGTCGATGCCGGCCGGCTTCCAGAGCGCCACGCTGCTGGTGCCGCAGGGCTGGGCGATGCGCAGCTGGCGGCTGGTGCTCGACGGCGGCGATGCGGCGGCGGTGCTGCCGGTCGTGCTGGTCGAGCTGGCGATCGGCGCGGCCTGCTTCGCCGTCGGGGCCATCCTGTTCCGGCGGCGCTTCGCCCACAGCGGCGGGTCGTAGGGCGCTCGCGCGGCGCGGCGGTCGTTTCTGCCCGGTTGATGGACGATGGGTCAACGACCAAGGACCAACGACCAAGGACCAAAGACCAAGGGCCGACGGCCGCGCTTGGTGTGACGACCAAATCAGCAATGGTAGACGATGGGGCAACGACCAAGGACCAACGACCAACGACCAAGGGCCGCGCTTGGTCGGACTGCCAAACCAGCAATAGATGGTCGGAGGGGCCGGACGTTCAATTGAACGCCCCTGCCTACTGCCTACTGCCTACTGGCTACTGGCTACTGGCTACTGGCTACTGGCTACTGGCTACTGACTACTGGCACGAGGAGAACGACCATGCGCATGCTCGACCTTGCACTGAAGGACCTCTCCCAGGTGCTGCGCGACCGGCGGTCGGCGCTGTTCCTGGTGGTCATGCCGATCATCTTCACGGCGTTCATGGGCTTCGCGCTCGGGCGGACCGGCGCGAACGACGACCCGCGCCTGTCGGTCGGCTTTGTCGCGCCGGGCGCGCCGGGCAGCGTGGCCGAGAGCCTGCGCGGCCTGCTTGAGGCCTCGGGCGCGCTGCGGCTCGTGCCGGCCGAGGCCGGCGACGCCGCGGCTGTAGGCGAGCGCGTCCGCAGCGGCGAACTGGCCGCCGCGCTGATCGTCCCGGCCGACTGGAGCGCGCGGACGCTGGCGGGCGAGCAGGCTCCGCTGACGCTGATCGCCGACGAGGCCACGCCCGGCGGCCAGGCGGCGCGCCTGGCGGTGCAGACGGCATTCGTGCGGGCGATCGGCGCGGCGCGGGCGGCCCGGCTGGCGGTCGACGCCACCTCGGCCGCAAGGCCCTTCGCGGACGATCGCGAGCGGCTGGCCGCGCTCGACGCCGCGGTGCGGCAGGCCAGCGCGGCCTGGCTCAAGCCCGCGCTCGGCGTGGCGGTCGAGTGGGCGGGCGCGGGCGACGCCAGCCAGGCGCCCCCGCAGGCGTTCGCGCAGTCGTCGCCGGGGATGATCGTCCAGTTCGCGATCTTCGGCCTGATCACCTCGGCGATGCTGCTGGTGCTGGAGCGCAAGACCCGCACGCTGCAGCGGCTGCTGACGACCTCGCTGGGCCGCCCGGCGATCATCGCTGGCCACACGCTCGCGATGTTCACGGTCGTGTTCGCGCAGGGCCTGCTGCTGGTGCTGGTCGGCCAGCTCTTCTTCGGGGTCGACTACCTGCGCGCGCCGTTGGGCACGCTCGCCGTACTGGCGGCGCTGTCGCTGTGGGTCGCCAGCCTGGGGCTGTGCATCGGCGCGCTGGCGCGCGGCGAGGAGCAGGTCACGCTGTTCGCGCTGATCGCGATGTTTTTGTTCGCGGGGCTGGGCGGCGCCTGGTTCTCGCTCGAGAGCACCGGCCCGGCCTTCGCCGCGGTCGGCCGGCTGCTGCCGAGCGCCTGGGCGATGACCGGCTTCCAGAACATCGTCGTGCGCGGCCAGGGCGATAGCTCGGCGCTCGTGCCGGCGGGGGTGCTGCTGGCCTACGCGGCGGCGTTCTTCGGCGTGGCGGCCTGGCGCTTCCGCGCGGAGTGAGCCTTGTTGCGCCAGGTTAACGGCCGGTTGCCGGGTCGCTATGTTGGGCGCGCGGCGCCGCGGTATCATCGCTATGCGAAGTTGTTTGCTCGGCAGATCACCCCACCCCCTGCCCCCGCCCCTGCCAGGGGCGGGGGTGAGCACTGGCTGGGGCCGGGGTTTCGGCGGAGCCGAAACCCCGGCCCCAGCCAAGAATCCCCCCTCTCCCAGAACGGGTGAGGGCTATTAGGCAAGGTTCTTGCGAACCTTACCGCTCAGGGTGGGGGCTGGGGGCGGGCAAAGCCCGCCCCCAGCCCCCACCCTGGGGAGGTGTGGAGGGGCCTTTGGCCCCTCCACACCTCCCCAACTCTAAAGAGGAGATTGATCTATGCGAACCGCGTTGTGCTGGATTCGGCGCGGCGTCCTGCTCGTGCTGCTTGTGGTGTTGGCCGGGAGCCTGTCGCCGGCCGCGGCGCGCCCGCGCGCCAGTGCTGAGTCGGACTTCGCCGACGTCGACACGTTTGTCGAGGCGCAGCTGCAGAAGCAGGGCATCCCCGGCCTGGCGCTGGCGATCGTCGACGGCGGACGGGTCGCGCACCTGCGCGGCTTCGGCGGCGCGGGCGGCGGGCGCGCGATGACGCCGCAGACGCCGCTGTACATCGGCTCGGTCTCGAAGTCGTTCACCGCCCTGGCGGTCATGCAGCTGGTCGAGGCCGGCAAGATCGACCTCGACGCGCCGGTACGGCGCTACCTGCCCTGGTTCGCGGTCGCCGATCCTGTGGCGACCCAGGCGATCAGCGTGCGCCACCTGCTCAACCACGCCAGCGGCCTCTCGGACCTGGACTACGTCGAGACGCTGGCCGACCAGGCCTCGCTCGAGCAGAGCGCGCGGGCGCTGCGCGCGGCGCGCCCGACCGCGCCGGTCGGCACGACCTGGCAGTACTTCAATCCAAACTACCAGGTGCTCGGGCTGATCGTCGAGCAGGTGTCCGGACAGCGCTACGGCGACTATCTGAGGCAGCATATCTTCGGCCCGCTGGAGATGGCCCACAGCTACACCTCGCTCGACGAAGCCGCGCGCGACGGCCTGTCGCAGGGCTACGGCGCGCTGTTCGGCCTGGCGGTCCCGCTGCGCCAGCCCTTCCGCGCCTACGGCTTGCCGGCCGGCTACATCATCTCGACCGCCGAGGACCTGGCGCACTACGCGATCGCGATGGCCGGCGGCGGCAGCTACGGCGCGGCCAGGGTGCTGTCCGAGGCGGGCGTGCGGCAGCTGCAGTCCGACAACCGCCAGGTGCGCGGGCAGCCCTACGGCATGGGCTGGTTCGTCGGCGATTACTACGGCAGCCGGCTGATCTTCCACGGCGGGGACAACGAGTACTTCCACTCCGACGTGCTGCTGCTGCCCGAGCGCCAGTTGGGGGTGGTGCTGCTGAGCAACCAAAACCACCTGCTGGAAGATTTCATCGCCTACCCGCCGCTGCGCTTCGGCGTCCTGGACGTGCTGACCGGCCGCCGCCCGGCCGAGGGCGGCTCGTTCCGGCTGGCCGGGCTGGCGCTGCTGGCGGCGTTCCTGCTGATGCTGGGACTTGGCGCGCGCAACCTGCTGCGCCTGCGCTCCTGGCGCGCCCGCTCGGCCGCCTGGTCGCCGGCGCGAGTTTGGCTCGACGTGGCGCTCAATTTCGCCATCCCGGCGGCGATCGTCGCGGGCGTGGTGCTGGGGGTCAGCGCCTACATGCAGCGCGGCTTCGACTGGAGCAGGCTGTTCACGACGCTGTACCTGCCCGACGCGACCGCGCTGATCTACGCCGGGACCGCGCCCGACCTGATCCAGGGGCTGGTCAAGCTGTGGTGGATCGCCAGGGCGAGGATGGCGCCGTCGCGGCGCCCTGCCTACGCGCAGCGATAAGCCCTACTATTGTCAGGGGCGGGGGCTTCGTAGTGGGTGCCCCGGTTTCGGCGAAGCCGAAACCGGGGCACCCACTACGAAGCCCCCCTCTCCCGGCGGGAGAGGGGGGCAGGGGGGTGAGGGCAGCTAGTTCAGCTCGCTGGGAATCATGTCGGCGTGCAACTCCTTGGGCGCGCCGCAGGCCGTGATCATCGTGCCGCGGAACTCCATGTCGGCGGCCAGGTCGCCGCGGTTGGCCTTCAGGTCGGCGATCTCCTCCTGGCTCAGGACCTTCGACTGGTCGAAGCCGAGGTCGACCTCGGCGTGCAGGCCAGTCATCTTCACGCGCCCGATGTCGTAGAAGCGCTTGGAAGCAGTGGTCTTCATGAACGCCTTGAGGCAGCCGAGCATGTACTTGCGCTTGTAGGGGTCCTTGATGAACAGGTACTCGAAGAACGCCTTGCGCATGTAGAAGCGCGCGTAGTTGCGCAGCACGCCCTTGAGCACATCCTCGCGCTTCATCTCGTCGGGCTGGATGATCGGGGTGACGAAGTTATACTTGGAGTAGTCGCGCACCTCGACGCGGTCGCCCAGCTCTTCGAACAGCTCGGCAAACGGCCAGGGCGTGTACATATTCCAGTTGGCCATGTCGGGCTTCCAGTCGAGCGCCAGCCGGTAGGTCTCCTCGATCGTCTCGGGGGTCTCGTTCTCCATGCCCATGATGAACTGGGCCTCGGCGACCATGCCGTTCTTCTTGAGCAGGTGGATGGCGCGCTTGTTCTGCTCGATCGTGGTCTCCTTGCGGAAGCGGTCGAGCTTGAGCTGCGCGGCGGCCTCGGTGCCGAGCGAGACGTGCAGCAGGCCGGCCTTGCGGTACAGCGGCAGCAGGCTCTCGTCGCGCAGGATGTCGGTCACGCGCGTGTTGATGCCCCAGGGCACGTTCAGCTTGCGGCTGACCAGCTCCTCGCACATGGCCACGAACTTCTTGCGGTTGATCGTCGGCTCCTCGTCGGCCAGGATGAAGAAGCCGACGTTGTGGTCGCGCACCAGCGACTCGATCTCGTCGACGAACAGCTTCGGGTCGCGCACGCGGTACTTGCGCCAGAACTTCCACTGCGAGCAGAAGCGGCAGGTGAACGGGCAGCCGCGCGCGAAGTTCGGCACGGCCACGCGCACGTTCAGCGGGATGTAGATGTACTTATTCCACTCCAGCAGGCTCCAGTCGGGCGTCAGGGTCTCCAGGTTGGCGATCGGCGGGTGGGCCGCGGTGGCGACGACCTTGCCCTCCTCGAGGAAGGCGATCCCGGTGATGTCGTTGCGGTCGCGCTTGTCGGTGCCGGCGTCGATCGCGCGCAGCAGGTTGACGATAATCTCCTCGCCCTCGCCGCGCACGATGTAGTCGATCCAGGGCGCCTCGCCCAGCACCTGGGCGTACATGAAGGTCGGGTGGACGCCGCCGAGGATCGTCACGACGTTCGGGTTGAGGTCGCGGGCGATCTTGAGCGTGCTCTGGGCCTTGTAGATCATCGGGGTGATCGCGGTGGCCAGCACCACGTCGGGCTGGTTCTTGCGGATGATCTCGGTCAGCACCTCGTCGGAGATGTTGTTGGTCATCGCGTCGACGAAGCGGACGTTGGTAAAGCCGGCGGTGCGAAGCGCCCCGCCGATATAGGCGACCCAGCTCGGCGGCCAGTTTCCGGCGATCTCGGCGCCACCGGCGTGGTAGTTCGGCTGGATCATCAGGATGCGCATGGGATCCTCCTTGGCTCTAGCGACGCGGCTAGTGCTGTGTGGTTGTTGTAGTCATGAGTCTTCACTACTGACCGCTACGAAGCTGCAGACGTTCGATCGGGCGGCGGCGACCTTAGTTGCTGATCTCGGGCTCGTACGGGCAGAACGGGTCGCTGGCGAGCGGGTCGCCGGTGGCGCCGTAGGCGCGCGCGCGCGAGCCGCCGCAGATCGCGCGGTACTCGCAGTGGCCGCACTTGCCGTGGAAGCGCTCGGGCGCGTGCAGGTCCTGGAACAGCGGCGCGCTGCGATACACGTCGACGATATGGTCGGTGCGGACGTTTCCGGCGCTCAGCGGCAGGAAGCCGGCCGGGCAGATATCGCCGGTGTTCGAGACGAACACGATCCCGTTGCCATCGCGGATGCCGATGCCGCGGTACATCGACGTGCGCTGGATCTGCTCGGTGGTCATGCCCTCGGCGCGCATCTGCGTCAGCGCGACGCGCCGGTACGAGGGCGCCTCGGTGGTGGCGACCGCGAAGGGGGCAGTGCGCGAGATGTCGTAGACCCAGCGCATCAGCTGCTCGCCGTCCTCGGGCGAGACCGGGCCGAGCACGCGGCCGCGCCCGACCGAGATCAGGAAGAACAGGCTCCAGCGCGTCACCGGCAGCGTCTTGAGCAGCTCGTAGGTGGCGGGCAGGTCCACCGCCGTCTCGGCCGTGACGAGCGTGTTGACCTGGAGCGGCATGCCCAGCTCGCCGGCCCAGCGCGCGGCCTTGAGCGTCAGGTCGTAGCAGCCGTCGATGCCGCGGATCGAGTCGTGCAGCGCGGCGGTCGAGCCGTCCAGGCTCAGGCCGAGCCCCTCGACGCCGTGCTCGACCAGCCGCGCCAGCGCCTCGCGCGTCAGTTTGGGCGTGGCGGCCGGGGTGATCGACATATTGATGCCGAGCGAGCGGCCCTCGTCGATCAGGTCGAACAGGTCGGCGCGCGCCAGCGGGTCGCCGCCGGTGAGGATCAGCTGCGGCATCGGGTCGCCGAAGGCGGCCAGCTGGTACAGGAAGCTGACGCTCTCGGCGTGCGTGAGCTGCAGCGGGTGCGGCTGCGGCATTGCCTCGGCGCGGCAGTGCCGGCAGGCCAGCGCGCAGGCCTGGGTCATCTCCCAGTAGACGTTCATCGGGGTGAGGCTGTAGTTACGCGCGCTATGACGGGCAGGGCGCGCGGGTTGGACAGTGACTGTCATCGGGCGATCTCCTACACAATTTGATAGACACAGGCGTGGCCGCCCTGCGCCTGGCAGCTGTTCTCCCACAGCGCCACGCGCCGGTCCACCAGCGTGCGCAGCAGGTGCTCGAATGTGCCCTTGTAGTAGCTGCACACCGCTGCGGCGAGCTCTGGCGCGTCGCTCAGGCGGCGGTTGGCGATACTGACGTAGGGTCTTCCGCTGCTGGTGTACTCGAAAGCGCCGCTGCCTGCGAAGGTCCAGGCATTCTTATTGATCGCGGGGAGCAGCAGCCGCAGGCCCAGCCACGGCGGCAGCGCCCGCAGCAGCAGCTGGATCGGCCGGGGGATGCGGTTCTGGAGCAGGTACTCGGCTGTCAGCTGGCCGGCACGCTTGAGGATATGGCCGGCATGCTCGCCGCCGATCTGATCGACGAGCAGCTGCGCCAGCGTGTGAAACTCCCGCTCGTCGACCATCGCGGTCGGCATCCGGTCGAGCAGGTCGGCCGATCCGCCGCGGACGAGGATCGCGCCCGACTCGCCGGGGCCGTAGGCCTCGCGCAGCGCCGCGATCGTCTGGATAATCGAGTTGGGCCCAATCTTGCCGCTGTGTGTGATCGCCACCGCCATAGCATCCTCCTGCTGCTCCACAGCTCGCTCGGGCCGACGTGGTGGCTGTCGAGGCCCGCGCTGGCGTGGGTGTCCATTGCCTGTGCGCTCGGCGTCGCGGCATGGCGCCGCTCCGCGGTCCGTCCCTGCGTTCGAAAGCGCCGCCCGTCCTCTGATCGAGGCGCGCGCGGATAGTTGACAGCCGGCGCTGCTGTCCGCCCTCGAAGGCATCCCGCATACCAGGCAGTCTATTTGGAGTATGGTGGCGTAGCTAGACGCACTATAGCGCAGCGGCCCGATCGTGCGGGTAAGAGTCTCCTAACCGTGGGTTGTGGTGCATTAACTCTTTTTGAGATCTTCGGTTGTGCTGTTGGCCCTCACCCCCTCCCCCGCTCTCCCGTCGCCACGGGAGAGCGGGATTCTTGGCTGGGGCAGCGGTTTCGGCTTTGCCGAAACCGCTGCCCCAGCCAGTTTTGCCCCGCCCCTGGCAGGGGCCGGGGTGGGGGGTGGGGTGATCCGGAGCATCACCGAGCCATGAATAGGAAATTCGGCGAAGGGGGGCAGGGGGTGAGGGAGTTCATCCACTGAGCGAACGAATCACACGGCTTTAGCCGCCGCCTTGCCGCGCGACCCGAGGAACTGGCGCACCTGGTCCTCGCGGCCGAGCGGCGCACCCCTGGCCAGGTAGGTCTGGAGCGCCTGCTCGGCCTTGGCTAGCGTCTCGCGCTCGACCATGGCGCGGATGGCCAGGCCGAGGTAGAGGTAGGCGGCGGTGTTGGCTGGGTCGAGTCTGGTCGCCTCGTTCAGCTCGGCCACCGCGCGCGTGAAGTCGCGCTCGCTCTCGAACAGTGCCCGGCCGAGCTGGTAGTGCGCCTCGTGGGCGTGGTCGTCGGCGGCGGGGTCCTTCTCGCGCTCGCGCGCCATGATGTTCGGGTCGCTGTAGAGCGCGATCGCGCGCTCCAGCGCATCGACGCTCTTCTCGTACTCGCCGATCGCCGCATAGGCGATGCCCAGGTTGAGCCGGGCCTCGGGCGCCAGGTCGCCATGCTGCTCGCGCTGCTCGATCAGCCGCCGCAGCAGCCCGATCGTCGCGACGATCGGCTGCCGCTC
The DNA here is from genome assembly GCA_016717335.1 of Candidatus Ribeiella danica. Lineage (GTDB taxonomy): Bacteria > Chloroflexota > Chloroflexia > Chloroflexales > Roseiflexaceae > Ribeiella > Ribeiella danica. The sequence goes on along the minus strand of JADKFS010000001.1, from coordinate 578,328 downwards.
GATCGCGATCGCCTGCGCCAGCGCGCCGTCGAGCAGCGACCGCGGGCGGAACAGCGGCTCGTCCCGGCCTGTGCCCTGCACGACCGGCGCCGCGGCGCCGCGGAGCTCGGCGGCTTCGACCCAGCGCGTGTAGGTCAGTCCGGCCGGCTCGGTCTGTGCCAGCGCATCGACCAAGCCATACGTCAGCGCGCCATGGTAGGCCGGGCGGCCACCTGGCCTGGGCTTCGTGTAGCGCGCCTCGATCTTGAGCGGCGAGGTGGTGAAGCTGACGGCGAGCGATCCGCTGTAGATCGACACCGCGCCCAGGACGAACTGGGCGCCGTCGCGATCGATCTCGCGCGCGGCGCCCAGGTTGCGCTTGATCGGCCGGACCCTGGTGTCGTCCGGCGCGGTGCGGCTCCCGGCGGCCGCGCTGTCGCTGGCCTGGCTGCAGCGCGTCCAGCCGGCGTCCATGATCGTCACGAGGTTGGCGGGGCGGCCGCCGGCAAGCTCGCGCAGCTCGTCGAGCGTGATGTCGAAGATCTGGCCCTGCCGGCCGTCGGCGCTGACCAGGGTCGGCTGGCCCTCGGGGTCGAGCGAGCCGTAGCCGGCGAAGTAGAACAGCGCCGGCTCCTCGCGCGCGGCCGCGGCCAGCAGCTGGAAGCGCTCGCGGATCGCGTCGCAGGTCGCGTCGCGGTTGATCAGCATGGTGATCTGCCCAGCCGGGAAGCCGAGCGTCGATACCAGGGTGTCGCGCATCAGCCGGGCGTCGTTCGCCGCGCCGCGCAGGCGCGGCAGCCCCGCGCCGGTGTAGTCGTCGATGCCGACGACCAGCGCGTGCCGGCGCCCCTGAGTCAGCTTGTCGATGCGTTCGACCAGGGCTTGCGCCGGCGGCGCCTCGGCTGGCGCGACTGCGGCGTAGCGCCGGAAGGTACCTGCCGCGTTGGCGTACTGCTGCGCGCCGAGCTGGGCACGGCCGAGCGCCAGCAGCATCTCGGGGTCGTCGCCGCCGCGCTGGTCTAGCGCCGTGCGCAGGGCGTCGATAGCCCGCGCGTGCTCGCCGCGCTCGAGAAAGGCCCGCCCGAAGCTGTAGTGCGCCTGCGGGAACGGCGCGGCCAGCCGCTTGCACAGCCGGGCGTAGCGCGCGGCCAGGCTCTGCGAGCTCAGCTCGGGGTAGTGGCGGCGCTGCGCGAAGTCGAACAGGCGCAGGTAGACATCCTCGGCGGCGAAGATCGGCTGCTCCCGATCGCCGATCAGCAGCGGGGTCTGGTCGTAGCCGAGCGTTTTGATCGTGTCGAGTACGCCGTCGATCAGCTGCCCGTACGTCACCGTATCCGGGTCGGCCGCGCTCAGCTGGCGGTTCAGCGCGCCGGAGAACAGGCCCGCCGTGACCTGCCGGCCGCCCAGCTCGAAGGTGTGCTCGTAGGCGATCTCGGCCGAGTCCGAGGCCAGCAGCAGCGCGTAGGTTCCCTCGCGCTCGGCCAGCTCGTTGAAGGTCGCGCTGGGGTGCGTGTCGAGGATCAGGGTCTTGTGCTCGGCTGGGATGCCGTTCATCAGCGCATGCAGCTCCCGGGCCGAGATACCGGCCAGCCCCTCGGCGGTGTCGTGGGCGATCAGGTAGGTCTCGTGGCCGAACACCGCCTCGTACGACTCGCGGCGGCTCTCGGGGATGCTGTGGCCGCTGTAGTGGACCACAACGATGTCGGTCGCGCTGGCCCCGGCGCTCAGGTCGGCGAAGGACGCCAGGATGTTCTGGCGCGTCGCGTGCTCGTCGCGCAGCAGGACGCTGTCCGCGCGGCTGAAGCCATAGCGGCTGACCAGTGTGTCGAGCATCATCTCGATGTCGTTCACGCAGCCGCGCAGCGCGGGGAGGCTGGACGAGCTGTAGCGGTTGATGCCGAGCTGCAGCGCGAGCCTGCGTCCGCCGTCGGGGCTCAGCGGGCGCGCCAGGTAGGCTTCGACCCAGGCGGCCTCCTCGGCGTGCGGCGCCTGCGCGAGGTACTGGCGGAAGGTCTCCATCGCGGTGGTCAGGTCGTGCTGCTTGGCCTGGGCCACGCCGAGGTAGAGCAGCGCCTCTGGCTGGTCGCCGCCCTCCGGCTGCTCGACGAGCCTGGCTAGCTCGCGCGCGGCCGCCTCGGGGTCGCCGGCCGCCAGCAGCGCCTTGCCCAGGCCGAGCTGCGCCTCGGGCAGCGGGGTCTGGGCCATCTTGGCGAGCCGGATCGCCTCGTCGAACTGCGCGACCGCGGCACGAAAGCGCCTGATGTCGTCGAGCCGCCGGCCGAGGTCGTACAGCTGGCAGCCGAGCCGGTAGTGCTCCTGGGCGTTGACCCCGCCGCTGATCGCCATCGGCAGGCTGCGGTCGAACGGATTGGTGCCGATCGCGGGGTGCTGCCGGTCGCCGGTCGCGCGCTTGACGCTGTCGCGCACGTAGTCGAACAGCTCGCCCACCGTCACGACCCCGTCCTTGGGCTCGCCGTAGCCGTCGGCGTCGCCGCGCATGCCCTGCAGCAGGAAGTGGGTGAACACGCCGTGCCCGCCGCCCCACTGCTCGCCCTCCTGGGCGCTCTCGCTGGCCTCGGCCGACGTCAGCAGCGCCACGCCGCCCTTGGCCTTGCTGACCTGCTCGAGGTAGGCGTTGATCGCCTGGGCCTCGTTGCCGGCGCCGCGCCGGCCGATCCTGCCGCCGAGCGCCGCGCTGTGGCAGGTGTCGGCGATGATCACGACGCGCTCGGCCAGCAGATTCTCCTGCAGCGAGAGGTCGATCTCGCGCATGGGCAGCGCCGTGCCCGAGATATCGCTCGGGTCGGTGTCGTAGGTGATCAGGTAGATCAGGCTTGGGCGGTCGAGATCGGGCGCGCCGTGGCAGGCGAAGTAGATCAGCACGATATCTTCCTTGGCCGGCTGCTTGAGGAAGCTGCGCAGTGCGCGCGTGATGTTGGCGGTGGTCGCCTCGGCGTCGATCAGCTTGCGGATCCGCTCGCGCTCGAACCCGCCGCCGGCCGGCGTCTGCAGCAGGTCGTACAGCTCCTCGGCGTCGCGGTGCGCGTACTGCAGGTTGGTGAGGCCCTCGTACTGGTAGCTGGAGACCCCGACGATGATCGCCCAGCGGTTGGCGTGAGCGGCGTAGGTCGGGCGCGCGACCGGGACAACCCCGCGCTCGCGCGGCTGGGCGGATGGCTCGGTGCGCTCGGTCATGGCGGGACTCCTTCGGCTGGATCGCCTGGCGGGTCCGGCGCGGCCTCCGGCTCGCCCGGCGGGCTGTGCTTGTATAGCATACAGTATGCGGGCTGTGTCAAGCGGGGCTGCGCCCCGCGCCCCGTGGGTGGGCTGCGCGCTCACACCCCGATCCGTGTCGCTTCGACAGCGTTGGCTGCTTCGTGGGTGGGCGCTGCCCCCCACGCCCCCCGCTGGAGGCGGGGCCCGCCACCCAGGCCCCCTGCAAAGAATGCAACCTCGACAACAGATCTGGTGGCGCATGCCCAGCTAAATCCAGGCGGGTTACGACCTGCCCCCTCGGAATGTTGTTAGGCATGGGCCACGATGGGGGCAACCGAGACGAGATCATTTGCCGGAGGAGGGGCGGGGGCGCAGCGCCCCGGACGAAGGATCGCTGTCGAAACGAAGCAGGCGGGGGCCGGGGGCGCGCAGCCCCCACAATGGCGTATGCTACAATGGGGCCTATGCATGACTCTTCCGCAGTGGCCCCGACGGCCTGCCGCCGCATTCGGTCGCTGGCCGAGCGCGACCCGCGCCGGGCCGTGCCGCTGGCCCGGCGCGCGCTCGATCAGCCGCAGGTCATCGACCCGGCCGCGCGGGCGTGGGCGCGCTACACGCTGGGCTACGCGCTGCTCTGCTGGGAGCGCTTCGACGATGCGCGGCCACACCTGCTTGCCGCGCAGGTCGCCTTCGAGGCCGTGGGCCAGGCGCTGCCGGCGCTGCGCTGCCGCTTCGCGCTGGCGCTGGCCGACCTCACGCAGGGCCGGCCCGATCTCGAGCGCGAGCTGCCCGCGCTGGCCGAGCAGCTCGATCGCGCCGGGGCGCCGGACCTTGCCACGCGCGCCCGGCTCTACCAGGCCGTGCTGTTCAACGTCCAGGGCCGCTCGGCCGAGGCCGAGGCGCTGCTCGATCGCATCGCGCCCTTGATCGCGGAGCCGGCCGACCGCGCGCGCTGGCTGCTCGTGCGCGGTGTGGCGGCGCTCGCCCGCGGCGACCCTGCGCTGTCCGCCGACCTGCTGGAGCAGGCCGGCCGGATGTTCGCGGATCTGCACAACCCGCTCGAGGCGGCGAAGTGCCGGTTTCAGCTGGGCTCGGCGCTGCTGCGCCAGGAGAAGCTGGACCTGGCGCTGGCGCAGTACCGGCGCGCCGAGCGCACCTTCCGCCAGATCGACCTGCCGCTGCGGCTGGCCTGGTGCGCGAAGGGCAGCGGGCTGCTGCTGGCCCGGCTCGGGCGGTACGACGAAGCGCTGCGGGCGATCCTCACCGCTCTACAGCAGTTTACCAGGCTCGGTCGAATTGCCGATATCGGCGGGTGCCAGCTCAACTTCGGCGTGATCTACTTCTACGCCGGGCGCTGGGAGGCCGCGCTCGCCTGCTACGAGCGCGCCGAGGCGCTCTACGACGCTACCGACGTGCTGGCCGAGCGCCTGGTCGCGCGGCGGAATCGCGCGATCGTCTACCGGGCTCAGGGGCGCTACGCCGAGGCGCAGGCGCTGCTGGCCGAGCTCGAAGACCGGGCGCGCGCGGGCGGCAACCAGGCCGAGCTCGCGGAGATCGTGATGGAGCAGGCCGGCGTCCTGGCCGCGACCGGGCAGATCGACGACTCCGCGGCGCGCTACCAGCAGGCGCGCGACCTGTTCGGCCAGCTCGGAAACCTGCTCGGCGCGGCCGACTGCGCGCTGGACCAGGGCTGGCTCGCGATCGAGCGCGGCGCGGCGGGCAAGGCGCTCGATCACTTTCGCTTCGTCGAGCCGATCGTGGCGCGGCACCCGTACCACCGCTGGCGCACCGACTACGGCCTGGCGCGCTGTGCCGAGGCGAGCGGCGACGCGGCCGTGGCGCTCGATCGCTACCAGGCCGCGCTGGCGACGGTGGCGGATCTGCGCCAGCGGCTGGTCAGCGAGGAGCTCTCCAGCGGCCTGTACGCGCAGGCAGCCCGGCTGCACGTCGACGCGCTGCGCCTGGCGACCGCCCAGGGCGACGCCGCGCTGGCGATCGAGATCGGCGAGTCCCAGCGGGCGCTGGTGCTCAGGCGGCTGCTGGCGGCGCGGCTTGCCGCTCTGCCGGGCGAGTACGCGGCCGAGCACGAGCGGCTGCGCGCGCAGATCGGGATTCTGCTTGACCGGCCGCACGACGAGCGCGGCGCCGGCGACGACACCCTCGACCGCGTGCTGGCGGCCTATGGCGACCTGCTGCTGCAGGCGCGCCATGGCGGCGCGGCCCCCCCGCCGGCGCCGCTCGACCCGCCGCTCGACCTGGCCGGCACGCGCGCGGCGCTGATCGCCGCCTACGGCGCCGACTGGACCGCGCTGCTCTACATCGTCAGCGGCGACACTCTGCTGATCGGCACGATCACCCCCGAGCGGCAGCTGCTCGCTCAGACGCCGTACGACGCGCAGCTGCGGCGGCTGATCGCGCAGGCCAGCCGGCCGGAGCACCGCCGCTTCACCTACCGCGACATGCCCTACCGCCTGGGGCGAGCGGCGCGGCCCTGGGCCGGGCTGGGCGAGCTGGCCGGCAGGCTCCTGCCGGGCCAGGCGCGCGAGCGGCTGCACCCCGGGCACCGGCTGCTGATCGTGCCGGCCGGCCCGCTGCACGCGCTGCCGTGGGCGGCGCTGCGCCTGGGCGACGCCTGGCTGATCGAGCGGGCTGTCGTGCAGCTCGCCCCCTCGCTGGCGACCTGGCAGTCGCTGGCAGGCCGCGGGCACGCGCCCAGCGGCGACGCGCTGCTGGTGGGCTGTAGCGCCTTCGGCGAGCGCGCCGCCGCGCTGCCGGCTGTGGCGGGCGAGCTGCATGCCGTGGCGCGGCGCTGGCCGGGCGACTGCGCCCAGCTGCTGGACGACCGCGCCACCCGCGCGGCGCTGCTCGATCGCTCGTCCAGCGGCGAGCTGGAGCGCTACGGCCTGCTGCACTTCGCCACGCACGCCCAGCTGCTGCCCGCGCGCGGCCTGGCCGCGCACCTGAAGCTGTGGGACGGCGACATGCTGCTGCCCGAGGTCGCCGGGCTGCGCCTGGGCGGCGGGCTGGTCGCGCTCTCGGCCTGCGACGGCGCCGCGGCCGCCGCGCTGCCGGGCGAGGAGCTGCTGAGCCTGAGCTGGGCTTTTCTGGCCGCCGGCGCCAGGGGCGTGCTCGCCAGCCTCTGGCCGGCCGACGACGAGGCGGCGCGCGGCTTCATGGCGGCGTTCTACGGCGAGCTGGATCAGCTGCACGATGCCCCGGCCGCGCTGGCCCAGACGCAGCGCACGCTGCTCGCAAACGGCGGGCCGGCGGCCGAGCCGGAGAGCTGGGCCAGCTTCGTGTTCACCGGGGCCGGTCGCCTGCGCGCGTGAACGTTGGGCAACCTCGACGCCATCCCGTGCCTGCCGGGCTCGTTCGACGCGATTGTGGCGGTGGACAGCCTATACATGCCGAACGACCTCGCCGCGACCCTCGGCCGGATGCGCGACCTGCTGCGGCCGGGCGGGCGCAGGGCCTGCTCTACTCCTACGCGCTGTGGGGCGACCCCCCGGCCGCGACCTCTACGTGGTCACGATCTGATCGTGGGCTGCTGCTCGTCGCGCAGCGCGCGCCGCAGGATCTTGCCGATCATCGACTTCGGCAGATCGGCGCGGAACTCGACCGCCGACGGCACCTTGTAGCGCGTCAGCCGCTCGCGGCAGAAGGCGATGATCTCGTCCTCGGTCGCGGTCTCGCCCTCCTTCAGCACCACGAACAGCTTGATCCGCTCGCCGGCGTAGGCGTCCGGCAGGCCGACCGCCGTGCCCTCCTTGACCTTGGGGTGCTGGTAGAGCACCTCCTCGACCTCGCGCGGGAACACGTTGAACCCGCCGACGATGATCAGGTCCTTCTTGCGGTCGGTGATGTAGAAGTAGCCGTCCTCGTCCATGTAGCCGATGTCGCCGGTCTGCAGCCAGCCGCCGGCCAGCGCCTCGGCCGTCGCCTCGGGCTGGTTGTAGTAGCCGAGCATGAGCGTCGGGCCGCGCAGCACGATCTGGCCGAGCTCGCCGGGCGGCAGGTCGCGGCCGTCGTCCAGCCCGACGATCCTCACGTCGACGTCGGGGAACGGGATGCCGATGCTGCCGATCTTGTGCCGGCCGCGGTAGGGGTTGGCCATGATCGCAGTCACCGACTCGGTCAGGCCGTAGCCCTCGATCATGCGTCCGCCGGTCTTGCGCTCGAACTCCTCCTTGATCGCGGCCGTCAGCGGCGCCGCGCCGACGAAGATCCCCTTCAGGCTGCTCAGGTCGTAGCGATCGACGCCGGGCAGGTTGCTGAAGGCCACGAACATCGTCGGCACGCCGGTGAAGAAGGTCGGCCGGCGCCGCTGGATGGTCTTGAGCACGTCGCGCGCGTCGAAGCGCGGCAGCAGCACGATCTCGCCGCCGGCCAGCAGCGCCGTGTTCATGTTGACGCTCATGCCGTAGCCGTGGAACAGCGGCAGCACCGCCAGGAGCCGGTCGCTTGCGCGGATCTGGCCCCAGGCGCGCAGCTGCCGGGCGTTGGCCAGGCAGCTCGCGTGCGAGAGCATGATCCCCTTGGCCGCGCCGGTGGTGCCGCCGCTGTAGAGCAGCACCGCCAGGGCGTCGGGGCTGGCCTCCGCCGGGCGCCAGCCGCGCGGGGGCGGCTGGCCGATCAGCGCCGCGAAGTCCAGCGGCGGCGGGGCGCCGGCCCGCCGTGCGGCGCTGGCCTGGCGGCGCTCGCGCAGGCGCATCGCCAGGCTCAGCGGGAAGGGCATCCAGTCGGCCAGGCGCGCCGAGACGACATTGCGGAGCGGCGCGAGCGCGCGCAGCTCGGCCGCGGCGGCGGCGAACAGCGGGATGGTGACGAGAGTCTCGGCGCCCGAGTCGCGCAGCTGGAACGCCAGCTCGTGCGGGTTGGCCAGCGGGTTGAGCGCCACGACGACCGCGCCGGCCTTGAGCGCGCCGTAGTAGGCGATCACGAACTGCGGCGAGTTGGGCAGCAGCAGCGCCATCCGGTCGCCCTGGGCCAGGCCCAGCCGCTGCAGCGCCGCGGCGAAGCGGTCGCTGGCCTCGCGCACGGCGCGGTAGCTCAGCCGCCGCCCGAAGAAGCTGAGGCAGGGCCGCTCCGGCTCGCGCGCGGCCGAGTCGTCCAGCAAGGCGTACAGCGGCGCGCGCGGGTAGTCGAGCCGCTGCGGCACGCCGGGGTCGTAGTGTTCGAGCCACGGTCGTTCGGCTTGCACATCGCCCTCGTATACTGTTTCGCTTGTTTTGCTATAGCATACAGGCGCTGTCAAGGCGGGGGTTGCGCGCCCCCGTGCCCCGCGTGGGCTGTGCGCCCCCGTGCCCCGCCAGTATCTCCGCCTCAGTCCAGTTCGCCTGCCCGGCGCGCGGGCGGGGGTGGGTCGCCACCCCCGCCGCCCCCCGGCCGGGGCTTCGCCCCTGGACCCCAAAATAGCCCCACCTCTGTTGCGATTCTTGATGCACATGCCTGGCTGAATCCAGCCGCGCCTGGCGCGTACACGGCTTCGGGGGGCTGCGCACCCCCCGTGCCCCGGCGGGCGGGGGTGGGCCGCCACCCCCGCCGCCCCCCGGCCGGGGCTTCGCCCCTGGACCCCAAAAGGAATGCTGTCTTGTGTACCAGGTTTGATGCGCCTGCCCGGCTGAATCCAGGCGCGCTGGGATGTAACGCACCTGGCAGGAATGGTGTTGGGCATGCGCCACAATCATAGCGGCTGAGACGGCATTAATTGCCGGAGGGGGGCCGGGGGAACCGGCGCGGGTTCCCCCGGGCGGGGGGCCGGGGGCGCAGCGCCCCGGAGAAAAGATGACAAGCTTACAAGCTGACAAGCTGACAAGCTGACAAGGTGAGGGGGCGCAGCGCCCCGAAAAGCTGAAGGTGGTCGGCAGACCAGCAGGCGGGGGGCCGGGGGCGCAGCGCCCCGCGAATACGATGCTACAGGAGGGCGAGCGCCTGCCCTGCCAGCTCGATCGCGCGCAGCGCCTGGTCGTAGCAGAACAGGCGGCGCTCGGCCAGCGGCGCCCAGCCGCGCCCGTCGCTGTTCTCGGCCAGCAGCATCGCGCGCCAGGCCTGGTCGATCAGGCCGGCGGCCGCGCCTACGTCCGCCCCCTGGCGGCGCTGGCTGCCGAGCTGCTGCTCGGCCAGCCGGATGCCGTCGGCGGCCTCGCGGCAGAGGTCGTTCAGCCGCCGGTTGTCCGGGTCGGTCGTCCAGGGCGTCAGCAGCGGGTGGTCCGACCCGCACTTGAGGTACAGCGGCGGCCCGGCCGGCGGGTGCTCCGCCAGGTACTCGCGCGCGGTCGCAAAGCGCACCAGCGACAGCGCACGCAGCCGATCGAGCAGGTCGGCCATGTCGGACGGGGCGATCGGGCGGGGCCAGCGCCAGTCGGGCACGAACCGCCGGAAGTCCAGCCCGACGAACTCCATGTCGCTCGGCCCGACGAATGTGAAGGTGGGGCCGGCCGCGCTGTGGCGCTCGTGCAGCGCGACCAGCTCGGCCACAAGGTCGTCGGCCGCGATCACGCGGTTGGCGACTTCGAACAGCCGGTCGATCAGCGCCGGGTTGTTGACCAGCCCGGCGAGCCGGCTGCCCCGCGCGCCGAGGATCGGGAAGGGGTGCATCAGGTCGGCCGCGACCTGCCGCGGCGCTTTCGCGCTGGCACGCAGCGGTAGGTCCGGGATAATGTTGAGGTGTCCGGCCAGGCTCGCCAGGTAGTGGTTGAGCATCACCGGCGCCCAGCTGTAGCCGGCCTGCTGGGCCAGCGCGACGGAGGCCGGGTCGAGCGCGAACTCCTGCGGAAAGAAGCCGGCCGGCGCGACCGCCAGGTCGCCGAACAGCTCGTCGTAGGTCGCGCGGAACCGCTCGATCTGGCGCCGCGCGTGGTCGAGCGGGATCAGCGGAAGGATGGGATTGGCATAGGTGCTGGCGCACAGCTCGATCTGCCCGGCCCGGACGAGCGCGCGCACGGCGTCGATCACGTCCGGGTAGCTCGCCGCCAGCAGCGCAAGCGTGTAGCCTGAGAACTCGAACACCGCCCTGGCCCACGGGCGACCGCGAAATAGCTCGCACACCGGGCGGTAGCTCTCTTCGACCAGCGCCCGCGCCGCGTCGGCGGGGAACTCGGCGTACTGCAGGTTCGCGTGGAAGAAGAATGAGATATGCAGCGGGGCAGGCGCCGGCGGCATCAGGAGGACGCCTGCAGCGCCGGCCACACGGCCCACTCCGCACTATGTCGCTCGCGCGACCGCGCCACCTGGCGAAACAGCTCGCCGGTGAGCCGCGCGCTCGTGTGGATGTCGAACAGCGTCGCGGCCCGCGCGCGGGCGGCCCGGCCCAGCTCCGGCAGCCGCTCAGGGTGTTCCAGCAGCTCGATCACGCTCGTCGCGACGCCGTCGCAGTCCTGCGGCCCGGCCAGAAACCCGGTCGTGCCAACCTCCACGATCTCCGGCACGCCGCCCACGCCGATCGCCACGACTGGCCGACCGCAGGCCATCGCTTCGAGCAGCGCCAGCGGCATGCCCTCGCTGCGCGACGTCTGCGCGACGATATCGAGCGCCGGGTACACCTCGGCCGTGTCGGCCCAGAGGCCGGCCATATGAATGCGATCGGACAGCCCGGCCTGCTCGATCTGCCTGGCGACCTGGTCGGCCATGTCGCCGTCGCCGACGATCGCGAAGTGCACGTCCGGCCGCCGCAGCGCCACCTTCTCGGCCGCGCGCACGAACAGGTCGGGGCCTTTTTCCGGGGCGAGCCGGCCGACGAACCCCACTAGCGGTGCGTCGAGCGGCGCGCCGAGCGCGGCGCGAAACCGCTTGCCGTCGCGATCGGGCGTGAACAGCTCGGTGTCCACGCCATTCGGGACGAGCGTCACCCGATCGGCCGGCACGCCCATCGCCAGCGCCTGGGTGTAGGCCTCCTGGCACACCGTGAGCAGCCGGCTCCCGGTCGTCCGGCAGATGCCCAGCTCGTGCGATGTGATGTTCATGCCGTGCACCGTCGCCACAACCGGCGTCTGGGCGATGCACCCGGCCAGCCCGGCCAGCACGTGCGCCTTGGGCATGTGAGCGTGCAGCAGATCGATCTGGCGCAGGCGGATGATCTCGACCGCCAGCTGGATGGAGCGCCAAGGCGGCTCGTCGTGCACCGGCGCGATGAACACCTGGCAGCCGCGCTGGCGCAGCGCGGCGGTGAACTGGCTCTCGAAGGGGCACAGGCAGGTAATGCGAAACTGCTCGGTCGGCAGCTGGTGCACTAGGTTGAGCACCGAGCGCTCCATGCCGCCCACCTTGGCGCTGCCGACGATCTCGAAAATATTGATCGGGCGCGCACCATCGCCATGCTGACTCCGCGCACGCATGGTTGCTCCTTCGCCTCTGAGTCGCGGCTATCGATCCACAGTTGGGGGCGCCGCGCTTGCAGGCGCTGGATGCTGCAACATCTGTGCCATTGCTCTGGCAGCGCTGCTGGCAAGCGGAGTGCTATAGCAGCGATGTGCGATAGGTAAGCGTGACGATGGACGATGCGCTGCCATCGTCTATAGTAGCGCGCAAACGGGAGCCGCCAGATCAGGAGCAAAGCTATGCAGCGAAGAAAGCGAGCGGGCTACGGGCGCCGCCGGCGCGCCGAGACGCCGCCGGTTGGCCGGGTGCGCTTCGGCGACCTGCGCCGCCTGGCGCCGATCAGCCGATCGTTCGGCTTCGATCGCGGGCAGCCGATCGATCGCTACTACATCGAGCGCTTCCTGGGGCGCCACGCCGCCGACGTGCGCGGGCGCGTGCTCGAGATCGGCGAGGACGCCTACACCCACCGCTTCGGCGGCGGCCGGGTCATGCAGTCCGACGTGCTCGACCTCAAGAGCGATAACCCGCGCGCCAGCTTCGTCGCGGACCTGACCAGCGCGGCGGATGTGCCTTCCGACGCCTTCGACTGCGTGATCTTCACGCAGACGCTGCAGTTCATCTACGACGCCCCCGCGGCGATCGCGACGCTCCACCGGGTGCTCAGGCAGGGGGGCGTGCTGCTCGGCACCTTCCCGGCCACCAGCCAGATCTGCCGCTACGACATGGACCGCTGGGGCGACTACTGGCGCTTCACGACTGCCGCGATCCGCCGGCTGCTCGGCGATGCCTTCGGGCTGGAGCGCGTCGCGGTCGAGTCCTACGGCAACGTGCTGGCGGCGATCAGCTTTCTGCAGGGCCTGGCCGCGCAGGATCTGCGACAGCACGAGCTCGACGCGCACGACCCCGACTATGAGCTGCTGATCGTCGGCCGGGCCGTCAAGGCGCCTGTGGCGGGCGGCTAATCCTGCCGCCACCCCCGCCGCCCCCCGGCCGGGGCGTGCGCCCCTGGACCCCAAAAAGAGCGCCGTCTCGTTCTCAGCGTTTGTGGTGCATGCCTGGCTGAATCCAGGCGCGGCGGGAGGCAACACGTTCGATCGGGATGGTGCCAGGCATGCGCCACCAGCCGTGCAGCTGAGAAGGCATCAATTGCCGGAGGGGGGCTGGGGGAACCGGCGTGGGTTCCCCCAGGCGGGGGGCCGGTAGAAAGCGGGGCCCGGGCGCAGCGCCCCGGAGACAAGCTGACAAGGTGGCCGGGACGGGGGGCGCAGCGCCCGGGAGAAAGCGGGGGCCGGGGCGCAGCGCCCCGGAAAAAGGAAATGCCATCGGCGGGCGCAGCGGCGGGGGGGGGGCCGGGGGCGACGCAGCCCCCGCCACACAACACAGATCAGCCTTCTATAAGCACCAGCGTGAAGGTGCTCCCTTTGCCAAGCTCGCTCTGCAGCTCGATCCGCCCGCCCAGCAGCGTCGCCAGCTGGCGCGAGAGCCGCAGCCCCAGCCCGGTGCCCTCGCGCGCCCGCACCTCGGCCGAGGCCACCCGCCCGAACTCCGTGAACAGCTTGGCCTGGTCTTCCGCTCTGATGCCGATGCCGGTGTCGCGCACCACAAACTCGACCAGCCGCTCGGGCCGGCTCAGCCCAGGCGCCGTGCCCGCGTGTTCTGCGCTTTGGTCCGCGCCCTGCGCCCTGCGCCGTAGCTCGACCTGCACATCCCCGGCGTCGGTGTATTTGATCGCGTTGTTGATCAGGTTGATCAGGATCTGGCCGAGCGCCCGCTGGTCGCTCGACACGACGATCGGCTCGGCGGGCGCGACCACGGCGAACCGCTGCCCCTTCTGCTCGGCCAGCGGGCGCAGGTTCTCGACCACCCCGGCGATGACATCTTGGCAGACCACCGGCTCCAGCTGGAGCTCGACGTTGCCCGACTCGATCCTGGCCAGGTCGAGCAGGTCGTTGATCAGCGTCAGCAGGTGCTTGCCGCTGCGCTGCACGATCGTGAGCTGTTTCTCCTGGTCGGCGTTGAGCGGGCCGGGCAGCTTCATCAGCAAGGTGCCGGTGAAGCCGATGATCGCGTTCAGCGGGGTGCGCAGCTCGTGGCTCATGCTGGCGAGGAACGCGCTCTTGGCGCGGTTGGCGCGCTCGGCCTCGGCGCGGGCCTGCTGCTCGGCCGCGAACAGGCGCGCGTTCTCGATCGCCAGGCCGGCGCGGTCGGCCACATCCTGCAGGAACAGCTGATCGGCCTCGGTGTACGGCCGCCCTGCCTCAACCCGCGAGATGCCCAGCGTGCCCAGAATGCGGCCGCGCGCCCGCAGCGGCACCATCAGCACGCTCGCCATCCCAAAGCGAGCCAGGTACGGGCGGTACGCCGGCTTGATCCGGGCCTGCGCCTGCTCGGCTGAGATCAACGGCATCAGCACGGCCTGGCCGCTCTGCACCACCAGCCCGGCGAGGCCCTCGTGCGCGGGATAGGGCTCGGTCAGGAGCGCGCGCATCAGCGCCATGCCCTCGGCATCAACGTGCGCGATCGCCTTGACCTGCATCAGCTTCCAGTCGTCCGAGAGGATGGTGAGGGTACAGGCGTCCCCAAGCAATTGCACGATGTGCTGGGCGATCGTGTCGAACAGCGGCTGAAGCTCGCGGTTGGCCTCGGCCAGCAGGCGCGCCAGCTCGGCCAGCTCGATGGCGCGGTCGGCGTGCTGCTTAATGCGCGCCTCCAGCTGCAGGCGCTCGACGATCTCGGCCTGCAGCTCGGCGTTGGCGCGCGCGAGATCGGCGGTTCGATCGGCCACACGCTGCTCCAGGTCGGCGTTGAGCTGCCGAATCTGATCTTCGGCCTGCTTGCGCGCGGTGATATTCTGCTCGATGCCGATCATCCCGATCGTTCGCCCGTGGTGATCGTGCAGCGGCAGCTTGATGGTGGAAAGCCAGTGGAGCCGGCCCGCGACATCGCGCTGCGGCTTCTCTCGGCCGATCACCGGCTCGCCTGACCGCATGATCTGCTGCTCCTCGGCATAGTGCTGGGCGGCGACGTCCTGCGGATAAAAGTCGAAATCGCTCTTGCCTAGGATCGCTTCGGGGCTTGCGGCTCCCATGAACTGCGCGGTCACCTTGTTGGCGATGATGAAGCGGCTCTCAGTATCTTTGAGGAAGACCAGGTCGGGCAGACTCTCGATCAGGATTCGGAGCCAGTACCGTTCGGTCTCGAGCATCTCCTCCGCGTGCTTCCGCGCGGTGATGTCGAGCATAATGCCCTGCAGGAAGAGCGGCCGACCGTCCGCGTCGCGCACGACGATCGCCTCGTCGCCAAACCACACCACCTGCCCGTCGCGCGTCAGCATGCGAAACTCGGAGCGGATCGACGTATCGCTGGCGTGGGCGCGCGTCACGCCGGCTAGCACCTGATCGAGATCGTGCGGGTGCAGCTGCTTGAGCCAGCGCTGCGGGTCGGCCACCCACTCGGCCTGCGTGAAGCCTAGGACTGCTTCGACCTGCTCATTCACATACAGCGTGCTGCTGGTCTCGTCGAGCGCCGCCTGGTAGACAATCGCCGGGATGTGCTCGATCAGCATGCGGTATTTCGTTTCGGCCGCGCGCAGCGCCTGCTCGGCCTGCTTGCGCTCGGTGATGTCGCGATAGTTGAAGACGATCGCGCCGACCGATGGCTCGGCCAGCAGATTGCTGATCGTGCTCTCGATCCAGCGCCAGGCGCCATCCTTGTGCCGAAACCGATACTGAGCGGTGAAGGTCTGCTCCGGATGGCGCACCAGATCATTCAGCACCTGCCAGAGACGCTCGATGTCGTCGGGGTGGGTCAGCTCGGAGGGGTCGCGGCCGATGATCTCGCTGGGGTCGTACCCCAGGATGCGCAGGGTCGACGGGCTGGCGTACTGCAGCTTGCCGCCGCCATCGATCATGGTGATGCCGTCGGGCGCGTGCTCGATCAAGGCCCGGAAGCGCTGCTCGCTGGCTTTCAGCAGCTGATCGGCGCGGAGCTTTTCCGCCTGCAGCCGGCGCTGCTGGAGCGCGTGCCCGACCGCCGCGCCAAGGCGCGCGAGCCGATCTTTGATCAGGTAGTCGGCCGCGCCGCGCTGCATCGCGGCGACGGCGATATCCTCGCCGATCGTGCCGGACACGATGATGAACGGGATGTCCAGCCCGCGCGCGCGCAGCAGCTCGAGCGCGCGCAGCGCATCGAACTGGGGCAGAGAGTAGTCTGCGAGGATAAGGTCGAGCGCTGGATCGAGCGCGGCCAGGTACTCCGCCTCGGTGTCCACCCGGCGCCACTCCGGCGCGAAGCCGGCCCGGCGCAGCTCGTGCAGCGCCAGCTCGGCGTCGTCGGGCTGATCCTCTAGAATTAAGACATGTAGTGGTGCGGGCATCTTCACTCCAGGACGTGCTATTGTGTTGCCTGAGAGGCGGCCTGAAAAGCAGGCCTTAAGGGTTCATAAAAGAATGACGTGACCCGGCGTCTGTGTCATCCTGAGCGAAGGCCGCGGTGAAGGCTCTCTCGCTACAGGACGATCGAGAGATGCTTCGCTGCGGCTCAGCATGACACTCCCAAGGCGGCTGAAATACTCCATGTATGAACCTTAAGGCGCCTGCTCGGCGCCGCTCGCGCTGCCGGCTGCGATCGGCGGCTGGTTGAGCAGCAGCCAGTACATCCCCAGCGTGTGCATCGCCTCGGTGAATTGCTCGAAATCGACCGGCTTGACGATATAGCTGTTCACGCCGAGCTGGTAGCTTTCGATAATGTCGCGCTCCTCGCTGGACGAGGTCAGCATCACGACCGGGATCGGCTGCGTGCGCGGGTCGGCCTTGAGCCGCCGCAGCACATCCAGGCCGCTGACGAGCGGCAGCTTCAGGTCGAGCAGCACCACCCGCGGCCCGCTGGTGGCGCTGTGCCGCGCCTGCGCGCCGTCGCCGAAGAAATACTCAAGCGCCTCGGCGCCATCGCGGATGACCTGGATGCGGTTGGCCAGGTGGTGTCTCTTGAACGCGTGCAGCGCCAGCGCCACATCGCTCGGGTTATCCTCCACCAGCAGGATCTCGATCGGTCTCTCGGTCATGGGAGATCTCCTCCAAGCGTAAAAAAGAACGTCGCCCCCTGCTCGACCGCCGCCTCGGCCCAGACCCGTCCGCCGTGGCGGTGGATGATCCGCTGGACGATCGCCAGCCCGACGCCGGTGCCCTCGTACTCTTCGGCGCGGTGCAGGCGCTGGAATACGCCGAACAGCTTGTCGCTGTAGAGCATATCAAAGCCGACGCCATTGTCTTTGACGGAGTAGATCGTCTCGCCGCCCTCGATCTGGCCGGCGATCGCGATCGCGGCCGGATCGCGCCGGCGGGTGTATTTGAGCGCATTGGACAGCAGGTTGATCCAGACCTGCTTGAGCAGCGCCGGGTCGGCAGCGCAGGCCGGCAGGTCGCCAACGCTTATCTCGACAGGCCGCCCGGCTTGCTCGGCGTGCAGCTCGTCCAGGCACTGGCGCACCAGCGCGACGGCATCGACCGAGCGCTTGCGCAGCGGCTGGCGGCTCAGGCGCGAGAAGGCGAGCAGGTCGTCGATCAGCCGGCCCATTTGCTGGGCGTTGCTGCGGAGCATGCGGAAGTAGCGCTGGGCCTCGTCGGGCAGCGCCGCGCCATAGTCTTCGAGCAGGATGCGCGAGAAGCCGTCGATCGCCCGCAGCGGCGCGCGCAGGTCGTGCGAGACCGAGTACGAGAACGCTTCGAGCTCCTTGTTGGCGGCGGTGAGCGCGAGAGTGCGATCGGCCACGCGCTGCTCGAGCTCGGCGCTGAGCGCGCGAACCTCCGACTCGGCTTTCGCCCGCTCGGCCAGCTCGTGCTGCACTTGCGCCAGCAGGCGCGCGTTGCCGATGGCGAGCGCCGCGCGGTCGGCCAGATCTTGCGCCAGGGTCAGATCGTCCTCGCTGAAAACGGGCTGCTCGCGCCGGTGCCGGTACACGATGATGACCCCGATCGCCTGCCCTTGCACCCGCATCGGCACGCCAATCATACTGTGGATGCCCAGGCGCTCCACCAGCGACCAGAACTCCCGACTGGTCGTGGCGCGGATCTGCTCCAGATCGACGATCGGGGAGAACAGCGGCTGGATGCTTTGGAACACCCGCGTGGTGAGCGACGGCTCGTCCACGTGCAGCGGCGCGTCGCCCAGAACGATGCGCTGGAGCTCAAGCTTCGCAGGGTCCACATCGTAGAGCGTGACGAGCTGCAGCCACAGCGCATCTTCGGAGAGCAGGCGGATGGAGCACCCCTCGCCCAGCACCGCGGTGGTCGTCCGTGCGACCCGATCGAGCAGGACCTGATACTCCGCGCCCACCTCGGCGAAGGCGTGCGAGGCATCGGCCAGCACGCGCAGGCGCTCGGCCGAGCGCTGCAGCGTCTGCTCGGCGCGCTTGCGAGCGGTGATGACTTCAGAGAATAATACGAGGCCGCCGATCTCTGCCGAGCTCTCGTACCAGGGGTGAATTTCCCAGTGCACCCAATCCAGCGTGCCATCGGCGCGCGGGAAGGGGTCCGCATCAGATTTTTCGATCGCCCCGGCCAGGCAGCGCCGATGAATGTCCTTCCATTGCTCGGGTATCTCCGGGAAGATTTCGTAATGAGAGCATCCGAGGATATCCTGCCTCGTCAGGCGGTAATCCGCGAGGTAGCGTCGGCTGGCCGCGATATAGGTCATGTCGCGGTCAAACATGGCGATGGCGGCGGGCGCATGCTCAACGAATAGCTTGAGCATGCGCTCACTCCGGTACAGCGCCTGCTCGGCGCGCTTGCGATCGGTGATGTCAGACGTGACGACGACCACTTTCCAATCCGGAAACTCAACCGGAACGGCGCTGACGTTCGTCCAGATAACACCGCCATCTTCCTTCACGATCCCGGTCTCGACGTTATGAATGGCCTGGTTTTCGCTCAATGCCCGCACGCTGGCAAACCCGTCCGCCGGCATCACGCTCCCGCTGGCGTCGAGATACGTTCTCATCCCATAGGCATGTTTGTGCAGATCTACCTCGGAGAGCGCCAGTATCTTTTTCAGGGCGGGATTCACATACGAAGCGTTGCGATCTGCGTCGAGAATCGAAATCCCCACCGGCAACAGCTCGAAAATGGTGCTGAGCTTCCTCTCGCGCTCGCGCAGCGCCGCCTCACCTTGTTTCTGCGCAGACACATCGCGGAACACCAGCACCACGCCCTCGATCGCGCCGTCGGCCTGCCTGATCGGCGCGCCGCTGTCGTCGATAGGTGTCGCGCGGCCGGCGCGGCCGATCAGCACGGTGTGGTTGGCCGGCCCGACCGCGCCGCCATCGCGCAGCGCCTTTGCCATCGGGTCCTCCACCGGCGCGCCGGTGTGCTCGTTGACGATCCGGAAGACCGCCGGCAGCGGCTGGCCCACGGCCTCGGCGCTCGACCAGCCGGTCAGGCGCTCGGCCTCGTGGTTGAGGAAGGTGATGCGCCCCTGCGCGTCGGTGGTGATCACGCCGTCGCCGATGCTGGCCAGCGTGATAGCGTGCCGCCGCTGGCTGGTCTCGGCGCGCCGCCGCGCGCGGTGCAACGCTTCGTTCAGCACGCTGACCAGCGCGCCTATGACGATCAGGCTGGCCCACTCCACCTTGTCGGGCGCCGATAAGATCGAGAAGCTGGCGATCGGCGGCAGCATGAGGTAGTTCGCCAGGAGCGCGGCCAGCGCGGTGGCGAGCAGGCCCGGCCCCAGCCCGCCCAGGTACGCGCTGAGAATGATCGGCGCGAGAAACAGCTCGAGCAGCGGCTCGTCGCTCGTGATCCCGAGGGCCAGGTGGGCGAGCAGGGTCACCGCCGTCAGCGCCACCGCCAGCGCATACGCCAGCGGCCGGCCTGGCGCCCAGGCCGGCCGGATCGCAGCGCGCCCCCGATCGGGCACAGACCTGTCATTGTCGATCATAGGCATCTTCACTATGGCGCGCTGCGCTGAAATCGAACGTTTTGGCGGGGTTTTGGGGAGAGCTTCGCCCTCCCCAAGCCCCGCCCTTGAGCAAGCGGCATCGCTTATTGCATGGTCTGCCGGGCGCACGCAGCCTGCAGGATCGCGGGCACGAGGTCGACCCGCAGCAGATCCTTGTCGACGAAGGCGTCCGCGCCGGCATCCAGCGCCGCCTGGGCGTAGCCCGCCGATCCCAGCTGGCACATCGCCACGACTGCCAGCGACGGCAGCAGGCGCCGCACGTCGGCGATCAAGCCAAGCGCGCTGCCGATCGACCCGCTCATCCCGACGAGCACCACCCGTGGCCCGATTGCCTCGGCCAGGACGAGCGCATCTGACTCGCGAAAGGCCGCGCCAGCCACCCGAATCGTCTCGCTGTGCCGCTCGTCCAGGTACTGCACAACGAACCGCAAGAAGACCGGATTGGAATCCATCACGAGCACAGAAATTGGTGCCATCGGCTTCAGCTTTCAGGACAACGCCAAGCGCGCCTCGCGCTGTGACGTGTGCGATGCCTCCTATGGTAGCGAGCGCGGGGCGGGGAGTCGAGCGTACGAGTACCGTATTTTGGGTGGGGAATCTACCTAGCTGGACTGGGGCGGCGGGTCAGGCCTCGAGCGCGATGATTCCGCGCCTGATCGCGTAGCGCACCAGATCGGTCTGGTTGTGCAGGTCGAGCTTGCGCAGGACGCCGGCGCGGTAGTTCTCCACCGTGCGCACGCTCAGGATGAGGCGCGCGGCGATCTCCGGCCCGCTGTGGCCGAGCGCGGCCAAGTACAGCACCTCGCGCTCGCGGTCGGTCAGCAGATCGTAGGGGTCGTCCGTCGTCGCACCGGACTGCTGGATATACGCGTCGATCAGTCGCTCCGAGAGCGCCGGGCTGAGGAAGCGCCGCCCCTCCGCCGCCGCGCGCACGGCCTGGACCACCTCGGCGGCCGGCGACTCCTTGAGCACATAGCCGGTCGCGCCGGCGTGCAGCGCCTCGCGGACGTAGGATTCCGCGGCGTGCATCGACAGGACAACGATGCCGATGTGCCGTACGCGCTGCCGCACGCGCCGGGCCACCTCCAGCCCGCTCAGGCCGGGCATCATCAGATCGACGATCAGGATATTCGGCTGAAGGCGCTCGACCAGCTGGACCGCCTCCAGCCCGTCGGCCGCCTCGCCGACGATCTGCGCCGCCAGATCCGCCTCCAGCAGCGCGCGCAGCCCGCTCCGCACCACTTGATGATCGTCCGCCAGCACAATTGTCAGGGGTGTCACGGTCGCCCTCCCTCAAGGCTCTCGGGTCGGCTGAGCGGCAGCTCGACCAGCACGCGCGTGCCCTGGCAGGGCGCGGTGTCGATTATCATCTGGCCGCCCAGCAGCGCGACCCGCTCCTGCATGCCGGCAAGGCCGCTGGAGCGCCGCGCGGCCAGGGCTGCATCCAGGTCGAACCCGCGCCCGCGGTCCTCGACGCTCGCGACCACCTGGTGCCCATTCGTCCAGACCGCGACCACCACCTCGCCGGCCTGGGCGTGGCGCGCCACATTGGTCAGCGCCTCCTGCACGACCCGGTACACCGCGATGGCGATCAGCGGGTCGAGCGATTGGTCGAGCCCGCGGTGCTTGAAGGCGACGCGCACCTGCGTCTGGGCCATGTAGCGCTCGAAGTGCCAGAGCAGCGCCGGCAGCAGGCCCAGGTCGTCGAGCATTGAGGGCCGCAGGTCGAGCGACAGCGTGCGCACGCGCGCCGTCAGATCGGTGACGACGGCCTGCGCCTCGCGCAGCCGCGCGACCAGCGCGCGATCCGAGAAGCTGCTGCCGGTCTCCAGCAGCAAGTTGAGCCCGGTCAGCATCTGCCCAATCTCATCGTGCAGCTCGCGCGCCAGGTGGCGGCGCTCGGCCTCCTGGATCGCGACCAGCCGGCGCGATAGGTCCTGGAGCTGCAGAGAGGTGGCGCGCAGCGCCAATTCGCCCTGCTTTCGCTCGCTGATGTCGTAGAGCGAGGTGATCAGGCATAGCTCGCCGCCCAGCTGCATGGTATCAGCCGAGAGCAGCACATCGCGCGTCGCGCCGTCGGCCGTGCGGATGGCGACCTCCAGATCGCGCGCGGAGCCGTGCTGGCGGATCAGCTCTGTGGCATGCGCGCGCGCGTCGGGGTTGGCCCATAGGTCGAGCATCGTCGACGTCTGCCCCAGCAGCGCCTCGCGCGCGCGGCCGAACAGACGCAGGAAGCTGTGATTGACATCGAGGATGCGCCCATCGGCGACGGTGCTGATCACCATCGCCACCGGGCCGATCTGGAACGCCTTCGCGAAGCGCTCCTCCGAGGTGCGCAGCGCGGTTTCGGTTTGAACGCGCGCCGTGATATCGCGCAAAATCACGGTGTACAGCTGCCGCCCAGCGATCGCCACATGTGAGATCGACGCTTCAATTGGGAACTCCGCGCCGTCTGCCCGCAGCGCCATGAGCGGGCGCAGCGCGCCCATCGCGCGGGCCGTGGCGCCGGTCTGCCCGAACGCGCGAATGTGAGCGCGGTGGGCGTCGCGGTAGCGCGCCGGGATGAAACGGTCGAGCAGCTGCCCGCGCGCTGCCGTGGCCGGGCAGCCGAACATGCGCTCGGCGGCCGTGTTCCAGATGGCGATGCGCTGGTCGTCGTCGACCGTGATGATCGCGTCCATCGCCGAGTCGATGACGCTGGCCAGCTGGGCCTGGCTGTGGCTGAGCTCAGCGTTGAGCCGGCGCATCTCGCCTTCGATCCTGGTCCGCTCGGCCAGCTCGTTTTGGAGCCGCGCCTCGACCTGCGCGCGCGCCCGGATCTCCGCCTGCAGCGCCTCGACGCTGCGGTGTAGCGTGCCGGTCAGCTGGCGCAGATAGGCGTGATCCAGCTCGGGGGTGGGTGCGCGGAGCGCTGCGGCCGGCCCGCTGGCGAGCGCTGTCTGCACCACGGCGAGAATCGCCTCCGGCTCGGCGGGCTTCGTCACGATGTGCGCGATGCCGGCGCTGGCCGCAAGCTGGCGCACCTCCGCGCTCAGGTCGATCGCCGTATAGAACAGGATCCGTATGTGCGCCAGCGCCGCGTCGGCGCGTACGCGGGTCGCCAGCGCATAGCCGTCCAGCTCGGGCATCAGGATGTCGGTGATGATCAGATCCGGCTGGGTGGCGCGCGCGCGAGCGAGGCCCTCCGCGCCATCACGCGCCGTCAGGATGCTGTGGCCGTGGTAGCCCAGTAGCGTCGCCAGCAGATCGCGGCTGGTGGGGTCGTCGTCGATGACAAGGATATGGGCCATCGCCGCTCCATTCGGTCGACGTCATTCTAGCACCAATGCAGGCAGCTCGGCGCAGATGGAGCTCGCGCCGTGACTCAGCCTGCGCAACGCGGCTGAGTCGCTGCTTCCTTCATCAACTATGTCCTCACGAGTTTTGGCGTCAGCACCAACTATTTGTCCCGGAATATCAGCCAAACGGCCGCAGGGCTGTCGGCTTGATGCGCTCGTTCGCCGGCGGTGAAGATCGTGTAACGAGCAAGATGCCCCTTGACATGTGACCATTAAGTCACATATAATACCTGCATGGAAGACGAAATTGTTTTTCGCGCCCTCGCCGATCCAAGCCGTCGGCGGCTGCTTGACCTCCTCTTTGAGCGCGACGGCCGCACGCTCAGCGCGCTGGAGTCGGAGCTGCCGATGACGCGGTTCGGGGTGATGAAGCACCTGCGTGTGCTGCAAGAGGCCGGACTGATCGCCACGCGCAAAGTGGGCCGCGAGAGACTGCACTACCTGAACCCGGTCCCAATTCAGCTCATTTCGGACCGCTGGATCAACAAATACATGGATCATCAGCAACATGAAGACGCTGCTGGAGACCGGCGAGCCGATGCCTCAGGGGTACTAAATCTGCGTGAGGATACCTGATGAAATACGGCTCGCGGCGTACCTGCCACGTTCGGCGGCGCATCTTCGTATCGCGCGGGTCAGTATGCGAACTGCGGCGAGGTTTCCAACCCAAGTCAGTATGAGGAGGTTTCTATGAGCCCAAAGAAGGACACACAGACGTCCGCCACGAGCACCACTGCGACCAATAAGAAGGTCAAGGGATTTGCGGACGAGGAACGAGCGGCAATGAAGGAGCGCGCCAAAGAGCTGAAGGCGGAAGCGCGCGCGAACAAGGACAAGGCGGAAGGCGAAAGCGACGTGCTCGGGAAGATCGCCGAGATGCCGGAACCGGAGCGGGCCATGGCCAAGCGGCTCCATGAGATCATCACCGCCAGCGCGCCAGCCCTCGCGCCGAGACTCTGGTACGGGATGCCCGCGTATGCCAAGGACGGCAAGATCGTCTGCTTCTTCCAAAGCGCGCAGAAGTTCAACACGAGGTACGCGACGCTCGGCTTCAGCGACACGGCGAACCTCGACGAAGGCGCCCTGTGGCCGACCGCCTACGCGCTGAAGGAGTTGACTGCCGCCGAAGAGGAAAGGATCGGCGCGCTCGTGAAGAAAGCTGTGAGCTGAGGACTGAGCTCGCCACTCGGCCCACCCGGAGGCCAACGCGCGGGTCGTGGCTTTACAGCTGCTGGCGCAGCACGCCTTTCACGATGAACAAAACCGCGAACGAGACCGTCAGCAGGATCACCGAGAGCGTCAGCGCCACCGTCAGCTCCTGCTCGAAACCCTGGTAGATCGCCAGCGGCATCGTTTGGGTGCGGCCGACAAAGTTGCCGGCGAAGATAATCGTCGCACCAAACTCGCCCAGCGCGCGCGCCCAGGTCATCACTGCGCCGCCAAATAGCGCGGCCCAGGCCAGCGGCGCGGTGACATAGCGAAACACCTGGCGCGCACTCGCGCCGTCGAGCGCGGCCGCCTGCTCCAGCTCGCGATCGACCCCGGCAAAGCCAGTCGCCGCGGCCTTGATGTAGAACGGCGCGGCGACGAACAGCTGCGCCAGCACAACTGCCGAGGACGTAAACGCCAGCTCGATCCCGGCCACGCTGAGGTACTGGCCTAGCAGCCCACGCCGGCCAAACGCCACCAGCAGCGCGATCCCGGCCACTGAGGGTGGCAGCACCATCGGCAGATCGATCAGCGTGTCGAGTGCGATGTGCCCGCGAAAGCGCCGCCGTGCCAGCAGATAGGCCACTGGCGTGCCGAACAGCAGCGTCAGCGCGACGGTCAGCCCGGTCGTGATGATGCTGAGGCTGATCGCCTGCGCCACCTCGGGGTTCGTCAGGTTAGCCAGCAGCTGCGCCAGCGGAATGCGCAGCACCAGCGCCACAAGCGGCAGCAGCAAGAACGCCAGCATCGGCAGGCTGGCGGCAAGCAGCCAGGCGAGCGGGCGGCCCCGCGGCGGCTCAACGGTTGGTGTCCTGATCGTGCGAATGCGGGTCATCGGTGTTTCGGCCATCAGTATGTCGGGCCGGCAACACACTGTTCCCGGCCCGCCTGTCTCGCGCTCCTACCCACGCAGCGCTACTGTACGTCGAGCTTGACCAGGCCCTTGACTCAGGCTTTGGGCAGCTGGGTTGGGATGATGTTGCGGAACGCGCCGTTCGCGGTGGCCTTGACCTCGACCTGCTCCAGCTTGGTGAACGCATCCGGCATCAAGGTCGTCGGCTTGTCAACCTTGCCGCCGATCGCCAATGGTGCGGCCGTCGGCGCTGCACCCGTCGCGCTGCCGGTGGTTGGTATGAACCCATACTTGACCAGCACTTGCTGGCCCTCGACCCCAGCACATAGTCGACAAACTTCTTGGCCAGGTCGGCGTTCTTGGCATTCTTGGTCGCGGCAATCGGGTAGGTCGCGATTGTGTTCAGGTTGTCGGGGATGGCCAGCGTCGCGATACTCCCATCCCGCACCGTCGCGGCGTCGGTGGCATAGACGATTCCAGCGTCGGCTTCGCCCAGCGTGATCTTGCTCAAGACGGCCCGGACATTCTCCTCATACGAGACGACGTTCTTGAGCACCGTCGGGCTGTACTCGGCGGTGTACTCCGGCAGCTTGGATGCCTTGTCGAGGAATGTCAGGGCATAACCGCCCACTGGCACGCTCTTGTTGGCAAACACAATCTTGACACCAGGATTGGCGAGGTCTTTGAGCGCCGTCAGTTTGCCGGGGTTATCCTTGGGGTAAACCACTACCAGCAGGTTGCGGACAAAGGTGCGCTGGGTGCCGCTGATCACCTCGCCAGCCTTGATCACATTATTCATCTGCGCGGCGTTGGCCGAGGCAAACACATCGGCCGGCGCACCCTGGGTGATCTGCGTGGCGAGCTGGTCGGAGCCGGCAAAGTTGAAGGTCACGGTCGCGCCGCCATTGGCCGCGCCGAACTGCTGGCCAATCTCTTTGAAGGCGTTGGTGAGCGAGGCGGCCGCGAAGACTGTCAGATCGCCACCCGGCGCGGCCGGTGCTGCCGTGGCAGCCGGCGCGGCGGTCGGTTCTGGTGCTGTGGTCGCAGCGGGAGCATTTGTCGCAGCGGGAGCCGCCGGGGCGCTGGCGGCGGCCGGCGCGGCTGGGGTCGTTCCGCCACAGGCGGTCAGCACGGCCGCCAGTAGCACCAGCAGGAAGAACGATCGGAAGCGGGGCATGCGTGGGTCTCCTTTTATATAGCAGAGCTCACGAACCCGTTGATCGATCCGATACCGAGGCCGTTCGAGCTATCGCGCTGCTGGCATATGCATCGCCACTACGCCGGCGTCGGTAGCACGTTGGTCGCGCAGATATCGAGCCAGGCCAGGATGGCCTCGATCTGGCCGATCCGAAATTGCAGCACCAACCAGTCATACGTATGCAGGTCATACAGCGCATCAGATTGCGTGCGGAGGTCGACCAACCACGCACGGCAGGCCGCCTGCTGAGCGGCGATCAGGCTGGTCGCGCTGGCTGGGTCGTCCTGGCTGGCGAAGTACAGCTTGGCCAGAAACTCCAGCCGAAAATCGCGACCGTGCTCGACCGGCGTGACGAGCCACTGGGCGAATGCCACCTGTCCGCCCGGAGTCAGCTGCAGGATCTTGCGCGGCGGGCGGCTGCCCCGCGGCTCCAGCGAGGTGCTGATGTAGCCCTCGGCTTCGAGCCGCTCCAGCATCACGTAGACCAGGCTCTGCTTGAGATGCCAGACCAGGCCGAGCGCTTCGTTGCGCATCAGCGTCTGGTGAATTTCATAGGCGTGCATCGGCTGCTGGCGCAGAAATCCCAGCAACGCGAGCTCGACCGCCAATGGCTGCTTCACCATCGGGCTCATAGGCGCTGATTCTTTACATACTGATCGAATAAGTAATGATATTCCGATTATCGCACGCAGCCCGAGCGTTGTCAATGCTGGGGGCGATACCTACCCTTGTGAACCAGGCCCCTGCTCGATTGTGCCTCACTTGAACTGGAACAACGCGACGCGCTGATCAAACCAATCCTTCCGCTGCTGCCGAGCGATGGCGCCAATGGATGGGATGCCCCGCTGCGCGCCTATGTCGTGTGTGCAGATCCTGCGCGCGGCAGCTGATCCTGGGGCGGAACTGATCCTTGACCAGGGCCTCTATAGCAGTCGGCAGGAGCCAGTCGGCAGTACGACGGATGGCATCACTATGGCATCTCGTTCGTGCATAATGGCTCAATGGTTTTGCTATAGCTCCTCGACGCGCTCGCCCAATCTATTGGCGACCAGCGCCTGCGGCGAAGCTTCCTCCAGGCCATCGCGGCCCATCATGAGCTGCGTGCGCTGCGCGCTACGGCCAGTTGAGCGCGAGTATCGGCCTCGTTGAGCGGCATAGGCAGCACCGCATAGCATCCGAGGGAGTTCCTCGACCCCCTTGGTTTAACATAATGCGCTAGGCATGGTTCAACTCTAGAGATTTCGAGCTGACACTGTACGGGCGCGATATATCGCGCCCCTGCGCCTTTGGGGCAATGAACTGTCAAGCTCGATTGAACCATGCGCTAGTGATTCTTACCGTTCGGCAGAGGAGCTACAACGCAAAGAGCATCAGGAACTGCTTCCTGATGCCCTCGCTCACGTGTCGCACGATGCTTGTCGCGCTAATTCTGCAACTCGTCGCGACAATTCTGCAAATTGACAAAAAAGGAGTGGTACCCCCAGCGGGATTCGAACCCGCGATCTACACCTTGAAAGGGTGTTGTCCTGGGCCGCTAGACGATGGGGGCCTGCGACACGGTCATTATAGCATCGAACCCCAGAATCGCAAGCGCGCCGCATGCCCGCGATGAATAGATTGAAAACAAATTGTTATGCTCGCGCTCCTCCTATTCATTGACTCGGCCGTGTCGCTCCTGTATCATCCAGCCGTCCCGCGTGTTAAGCAACGATAACAGGAGGGCACGTGCACCCGCCAAGCCGATCGATCTTCATCCTGGCCTGCTTGCTGCTGGCAGCGCTGCTCACCCCCGCTCCGTCAACCACCGGCGCGCGGCCGCTCGCCGCCGACACAGGAACGACGGTCTACCTGCCGCTGGTGGCGCACCCGCTGATGCCGCTCGGGATCGTGACCGGCCCGGCCGAGCTTTCCGCCACGCTCGCCCAAGCCGGCCAGGGCCTCGACCCCGGCTACCGCGCGATCAAGTCGCTGCTCCAGCGCGCCGACAAGGGGCTGCTGGGGGCTCCCTGCGCCACGGCGTTCTACACGACCGTCGCTGTCGACTGCCTGAACGCGGCGTCGGAGTACAGCTACGCGCTGGCGCTGGCCTACCAGCTGACTGGCGATAGCCGCTACAGCGCCCGCGCGGCCGAGTACCTGCGCGCCTGGTCCGGCACGCTCGTCGCGATCGACTCGGTCGACGACCAGCCCCAGCTCGACTGGAGCCGCATGGCGCCGGCGATGGTCTGGGGCGCCGACCTGCTGGAGGGCTCGCCGTCCTGGTCGGCGGCCGACCGCGCCCAGCTCAGCGCGATGCTGGTCAATATCGTGCTGCCGAAGGCGCGGCAGGCCGCGCAGCGCTGGAATAACTGGGCCGACGCCGGCAACCTGCTGCGGCTCAGCATCGCCGTCTACACGGGCCTGCCGGACGAGCGCGCGGCGGCGATCGCGGACTGGAAGCTGCGCCTCGACGGCCTGTCGCAGCCCGGCGGCGGCTGGCTCTACGGCATGCTGCCGGACGGCTCGCTGGCCGAGGAGAACCGCCGCGACCTCGATGGGCTCTCGTACAACCAGGGCGCGCTCAGCCTCAAGACTGTCTTCGCCGAGATTTTGCGGCGGCGCGGCGATCCGTCGCTGTACGCCTACCGCACGCCGCGCGGGGTCGGCCTGAAGAACGGCTGGGACTTCCTGGCGCCGCAGGTGGTCAACGCGAACGCCGGTATTTGCACCTGGCCGTATACCGCGAGCAGGTGCGTGAGCTACGCGAACAAGTCGGGCTGGGAGATCGCCTACGCCTACTGGCACAGCCCGGCCTACCTTGGGCCGATCGCGCTGCACCGGCCCTACCCCTGGTCCAACTGGGCCGATCCCGGCTACAGCACCGTGCTGTTCGGCGCGGTCGACCTGAGCGGCGGGTAGCGCGGCCGCGGCTTGACTGCCCCCTCAAACTCGCTATAATTGGCGCTGCTGCATCGTCGCAGCGCGCTTCCCCGTTGCGGCTCGACGTATCCGCGGGTTGACTGTAGCGTTTTCTGTATAAGTGTATCGACTTGTATTCGACCTAGCACGCGATACGCGTTGCAGACGCCGCGCGCAGACTATCAGCAGGAGGCATTATGCCAGCGCAGAATCTCCGCATTCCCGGACCGGTGCCGATGCCTGAGGGGGTCCGGGCGGCCTTGGCGAACCAGATGATCAACCATCGTGGCTCCGAGTTCAA
Organism: Candidatus Ribeiella danica; assembly: GCA_016717335.1. Classification (GTDB taxonomy): domain Bacteria; phylum Chloroflexota; class Chloroflexia; order Chloroflexales; family Roseiflexaceae; genus Ribeiella; species Ribeiella danica. The sequence goes on along the minus strand of JADKFS010000001.1, from coordinate 549,067 downwards.
GGTGCTGCTCACAGATGTGCGCACGCGGCTGGCCGGCGTGTTCGCCACCCAGAACGAGATTCTCTGCTTTACGTCGTCGGGCACCGGCGGCCTCGAGGCCGCGGTCGTCAACCTGTTCTCGCCGGGCGACCGCGGGCTGTTCGTGGTCGGCGGGGTGTTCGGCGAGCGGGCCGCCGCGATCGCCCAGGCCTTCGGCGTCAACGTCGTGCGGCTGGAGCACCCCTGGGGCACCGCCTGCAGCCCCGTCGCGCTGCGCGACGCGCTGCGCGCCCACCCCGACGTCAAGGTCGTCTACCTGACCCACAACGAGACCTCGACCGGCGTCACCAACCCGATCGCCAGGCTGGCCGCGGTGATCCACGAGGAGAGCAAGGCGCTGATCATGGTCGACGCGATCAGCGGGCTGGGCGCGCTGCCGTTCGAGACCGACGGCTGGGGCATCGATGTGGTGGTGTCCGCATCGCAGAAGGCGTTCGCCTGCCCGCCCGGCCTGTCGATGATCAGTGTCAGCCCCAAGGCCTGGGAGGTCGCCGCACACTCGCGGATGCCGCGTTTCTACTGGGATTTCCAGAAGCTGCGCGAGGCGCACAACGAGGGCAGCACGCCCTACACGCCGGCGGTCTCGGTGTTCTACGGCCTGAGCGCCGCGCTGGACCAGATGGAGAACGAGGGCGCCTCGGCGCGCTTCGCCCGGCATGCCCGCGCGGGCGATCTGGTGCGCAACGGCGTGCTCGATCTGGGGCTGGGGCTGTTCGCCGATCCGCCGCACAACTCCAATGTCGTCACGGCGATCACGCTGCCCGAGGGCATCTCGCCCAAGGATGTGCGCGACGAGCTGCGCCTGCGCTACAATACGATCGTCGCGGGCGGCCAGGATCGGCTGAAGGATAGCATTATCCGGATCGGCCACCTGGGCTTCTTCACCGAGAAGGAGCTGACCACGACGCTGGAGCAGCTCGACGCGGTGGTCAAGAGCCTGCGGCGCTAGTGCGCGCTTGGGCGCCGCATCCGCCGCCGGCGGAGCGGGATTAGGAGCGACACTGCGCCTGCTGCAGGCGGAGAGGGTTTGGGAGAGGCGCAGCCTCTCCCAAAGACACCTACTATCGCTCTGCGAGAGCTGCGGCTCTCGCAGAGCGATAAAACAAGGATAGGCAGCCTGGCGGCGCCGCGCCAGACCGCTCACGTAAGTGAATACAGCACTGGCTGCTGGACGTATTGGGTATCGCGCGACGGAGACGACGCCGTACACAATACGCTTTTTATTGCACAAAATCGGAGGTACGACAGGTCATGGATCGAATTCTTGTCACCGAGCCGATCGCCGACGAGGGCCTGGCGGCCCTTCGGGCGGCCGCGCAGGTCGATTTCAGGACCGACCTCGATAAGGCTGGTCTGCTGGCGATCTTGCCCGAGTACGACGCGCTGGTGGTCCGCAGCGGCACCAAGGTTACCGCCGAGGTGCTGCAGGCCGGCACGAAGCTGCGCGTGGTCGGGCGGGCCGGCACCGGCGTGGACAATATCGACGTCGACGCGGCCACCCGGCGCGGCATCGTGGTGGTCAACGCGCCGGCCTCGAACAGCGTGGCCGTGGCCGAGCTGGCGGTCGCGCTGATCATGGGGCTGGCGCGCCACATCCCGCAGGCGCACCTCTCGCTGCAGAGCGGCAAGTGGGAGCGCGGCAAGTTCATGGGCTTCGAGCTGCGCGGCAAGACGCTTGGGCTGGTCGGGCTCGGCCGGATCGGCGCCGAGGTGGCCCGCCGCGCGCGCGGCCTCGAGATGCACGTGCTGGCCTACGACCCGGTCGTCTCGACCGACCGCGCGGCCCAGCTCGGCGTGACGCTGGCGCCGCTCGACGAGGTGCTGGCGCAGAGCGACTTCGTCTCGCTGCACGTCCCGCTGATCGACGCGACGCGCAATCTGATCAACGCCGCCCGCCTGGCCCAGATGAAGCCGACCGCCTACCTGATCAACGCGGCGCGCGGCGGGACGGTCGACGAGTCTGCGCTGGCCGATGCGCTCGAGCGCCGCCAGATCGCCGGCGCGGCGATCGACGTGTTCGAGAAGGAGCCGCCGACCGGCAGCCCACTGCTCGGCCACCCGCGCGTGATCACGCTGCCGCACCTGGGCGCCTCGACCGTCGAGGCTCAGGCGCTCACCGGCGTCGATGTCGCCGAGGGCGTGCTGGACGCGCTGGCCGGCGCGACGCCGCGCTACGCCGTCAACGCGCCGTTCGTCGCGCCCGAGGAGTGGGGCGTGCTGGCGCCCTACATCAAGCTGGGCCGCCAGATCGGGGCGCTCTGCACGGCGCTGATCCAGGAGCCCGTGCGGACCTACGAGCTGGAGTACCGCGGCGAGCTTGGCGCGGTCGCCACCGCGCCGGTGCGGCTGGCGGTGCTGCAGGGCCTGCTCGCCGGCGCCTGCGAGGAGCGCGTCACGCCGGTCAACGCGCCGCTGCTGGCGCGCGAGCGCGGCCTGAAGTACAACGAGCACGCGACCTCCGAGGCCGAGAGCTACGCCGGGCTGCTGGTGCTGCGCGCGGTGGCCGCCGACGGCGCGCACGAGTTCGCCGGCACGGTCCTGCGTGACGAGCCGCACATCGTCGAGACCGATGGCTACTGGGTCGACTTCGTGCCGTCAGGCCCGCTGATGTTCACCTACCACCGCGACCGGCCCGGCATGATCGGGCGGGTCGGCACGCTGCTCGGCGCCGCCGACGTGAACATCTCGGGCATGTACGTCGGCCGGCTGGCCCCGCGCGAGCACGCCATGATGGTGCTCACGCTCGACGACGAGGTCCCGCCCGGTGTGCTGGTGCAGATCGAGGCCGAGGATGATATCGAGCGGGCGGTCAGCGTCGTGCTGTAGGCCACGACCAACGACGAACGACCAAGGACCGACGACACCGGGCGAGCCAGATGGCTCGCCCGGCCCTCTTTTCCGAGGATGGCCGGCCGCCGATCACCACTGGCAGCAACACGGTGTGCCCAAACTCGGCCGGGCCAGGCGCCAGCGCAATATCGAGGGTGCTCGTCAGGCCGCCGGTCACGCTTACGTCGCGCGTAGTGCTGATATAGTCCGTCGCCGAGATGTTGAGCCGATAGGCACCGGGTGGCACGCTCGCCAACCGATAGTGCCCGTCGGTGCCTGTAATCGCCGATCCGGTATCGTGCGCGACGCGTGCGCCTGGGATGGCGTGGCCAGTCTCGGCATTGGCGACACGCCCGCTCGTATCGTCGATCGAACCCCAGGAGCGGATACAGCCCACCGTCGTGCTGTAGCGTGCCGCGAGCGATTCGGCCGCGCGCAGCACAACCTGGCGATAGGCGTCGTCGCCGGTCAGCCGGTAGCCGTTGCCGAAGCTGTTGAACAGCATGAACCCCAGGTCATGGGTCGACGTGTTGGTCTTCTGACCCGCGAGACCGACCTGCCAGTCCTGCGCCCGCGCGCGCCAAAGCGGATCGCCGGTGCGCTCGTACATGAGCCACTTCATACTTCTGTCAGGTCTACGAGGCCACTGTGCAGGGAAAGGAACGATAGGAGGTTCCGGGCATGCCTGCGCGCGTTGCTGTGCCGGGAGGCAGCCGGGCCGGCGACTGATTCGACGACATCGGCAATGGCAACGGCGCCCTAGCGCATTCGTCAGCTGTTTGAGAATGATCCGCGAATAGTGCCAAATCTTCGCGCAGGTGATCTATTCGCGGATATTCGCCCAATTCGCGCTTTCATGACCAGCGCTCTAGCGGGCCGTCACGGTCAGCATCCCCACCGCGAGGGTTCTGGTGCCGTCGGCGCGCGGCAGCACGGCGCCGGTCACGGCGTCGCGCAGCCCCGCCTGCAGGGTATACGCGCCCGGCGCCAGCTCGGTCGGGACGGACCAGATCACCGAGGTGCTATTGGCTGGCCGGGTGTTCCACTTGGCCGGCGGGTTCGCGCTGCAGAATGGCCCGGCGCTGCCGACCACCGCGCCCGCCCTGTCGACGACCTCCACGAACGCTCGGTAGGGGCGATCCAGCGGCGCGGACGCCGCCCACTGCAGTACGATCACGTGGTCCTGATTGGGGATGATCTGGCGCGGCGCCACGTTGGTGCTCTGCAGCGAGACGCCGCTCTGCCAGCGCGCATCCGCGTAGCTCAGCGGCGCCAGATCCAGCCGCGTCGACTGCGCGAGCGCGCTGACGAGCGTGCGGCGCTCGAACGCGCCGGCGAAGTCGCGCAGCTCGAACGTGCGCGCCGGCGCGGCCACCGCCCCGCGCTGGTAGATGTCGAGCGCCTCCGCGCCGCCGACCAGCACCGTGCCGAACACGTGATACTCGCGCGCGATTGTGTCTTGCGGCACCTTGCCTGCATCGACCGGCCGCCGCGCCAGGATGTAGTAGTCCGGGCTCTTGTCGCAGCGCGGCGCCTTGCGGGTGTACCAGTGCGTGATCAGGAAGTCCTCGTTGCTCTCGAAGTCGCCCTGCAGGATGCCCTGGCGGTACAGCTCGCCGATCACCTTCCAGCCGGCCTGGTGCGGGAAGCCGAAGTAGCCGCCCTTGGTCGGCAGCTGGTCGCCGTAGATCGCCTGGTAGATCGCGGGGCGGGCGGCCGGGAAGACCAGCCGGTACTCGGGCGACTGGCGCACGAACACGATGTACAGGTACGGGGCGGCCAGCAGCGCCAGCGCCGCGCCGAGCAGCCCGAGTGGCGCCAGCAGCCAGGGCAGCCCGCGCTCGCGCAGCCAGGCCACCAGCTCGGCCAGCGCGCGGCCGACCAGCAGCGCGGCCGCCGCGTCGATCGTGTAGAAGTGGGTCATCGGGTTGGCGATCAGGAAGGCCTCGGCGATGAACGCGGCCGCGAACCAGAGCGCCAGCGCCCGCAGCGGCGGCGGGGTGTTGCGCGCGAGCGCCAGCGCAAGCAGCGGCAGCCCCAGCGCGACGATCGCCCAGTTGCCGCCCGGCAGCGCGAAGCGCGCCGGATCGAGCGCGAGCAGCCCGGCGCCTAGCAGCAGCAGCCCGGCCAGCGCCCAGCCCAGCGCGCGCGGCCGGACGTGGCGGGCGATCCACGCCAGCAGCCCCAGCCCGAGCGCAGCGCCGAGCGCGTTGATCTGGTAGGTCGTATTGTAGAAGGTCGCGCGCCGGTAGTACTCCACCAGGTTGTTGACGAAGCGGTCGCTGCCGGTCGACTTGCCGGTGCGCACCTCCAGGTACTGCAGGGTGTGGCCGAAGTAGGGGTGCAGCACGAACGGCACGTAGAAGCTGAGCAGCAGCACCGACCCGACCAGCACGGGCGCGGCCAGGCCGCGGGCCCAACCGACCGCGCGCCAGCCGCGCCGGCGCCCCCCGGCGATCACCAGCCAGGCCAGCGCCGGCAGGGCGAACACGCCGTCGTAGTGCGCCAGCAGGCCGACCGCCACGAGCGCGGCGGCGCTGATCAGGTAGAGCTGGGGCCGCACCGCGCCGCTGTAGAAGCGCCAGCAGCACCACAGCGCGCCGAGCGTCAGCAGCACCAGGATGTTCTGGTACTGCACGATCCGCGCGAAGGCGATCAGGAAGCCGTCCAGCGCCAGGATCGCCGCCGCCGCCAGCCCGGCTAGCTCCCCGATGCGCCGGTCGCGCGCCTCGCCGCCGAACATCTCGCGCGCGAGCAGGTAGGCGCCGAGCGGCACGCCGATGCCGGCCAGCGCGAACGGCAGCCGCGCGACCCACTCGTTGGCGTTGCCCAGCAGCGCCAGCAGGCCAACCGGCAGCAGCGCCTCGACCGGCCCCTTGGAGTGCAGCAGCAGGATGTCGGGCGTGCCGTTGACCGCGTCGAGCCCCATCAGCAGCGCGCGGGCCTCGTCGCCCTGCAGCTCGGCGCTGCCCAGGAACAGCAGCCGCAGCGCGGCCCCAAGCAGCAGGATGCCGGCCAGCGCGACGACGGCCCAGCGCGGCTGGGAGGCTGGCGGCGCGGCCGGCCCCGGCTGGCGGCGCAGCAGCTGCCAGCCGACCAGCACGAACACCGCGTCGCACGACGCCAGCACGAGCGGCCAGGTCAGCGGCCCAGGCAGGGCGTGCAGCCCCAGCAGCAGCGGGACCTGCAGGGTGATCGCGCCGCAGAGCGCCAGAAACCCCAGCAGCAGCGGGTCGCGCTCGTGCTCGAACAGCAGCAAAGCCAACAGGGCGCCGGGCAGCGCCAGCAGCAGCAGCGCGCCCACGCCGCGCCATGCCAGCGGCAGCGGCGACAGCCACAGCGCGTGGGCGAGCAGCGCCAGCCCGCCGATCGCGGCCGCGACCGGCAGCCGGCTGCGGATACCGCTCAGCATTGGCGCGGCGGGTCTGCCGGCACGAACGTGCTTGAGATCCACGAATGACCTTTCGACAAGCAGAGCTTACGCGGCTATGCCGCCATCCCCTGCCCCGCCGGCGGGGCTCCTGGAGGTTGGCCCTGCGGGGAGGCTCTGCCATCATACCATACGTTACGTTTGCGAATGCTGCGCCCCCTGGCCGCGCCTGAGCCGGTTCCTGCAGCGACCGCTGCCCAAAGGATAACCCCCGCTCCTGTTGCCACGGGAGCGGGGGCAGGGTGACGGCTTGCGCCGCGCTAGCACACGTCGGTGGAAATCGCTATCAGGTTCGCTTGACGGAGGGCCGACGACGGAAGACGAATGGCGCTGTCTTCTGTCTTCCGTCCAAAACCAGGCAGGTAGCTCCGCGAAAAATCTAGCCCTCGACAGGGGCGGAGAGATGGGGGGCGGACGGACTGCCGCCGGAGGCAGAGCTAGGCGCGGTAGGCCTGGTCGAGCAGCTCGACGATGTGGCGCACCTGCATGGCGCTGCCGCGGCGGCGCAGGCCGCCGGCGAGCTGCAGATGGCAGCCGGGGTTGGCGGTCACCAGGATCTCGGCGCGGGTGGCCTCGGCGTTGTCGAGCTTGCGGTTGCCTAGCCGCGCGGCCATCTCCGGCTCGGTGACGTTGTATATCCCGGCCGAGCCGCAGCACAGCGACGACTCCTGCATCTCCTTGAGCGCCAGCCCGGGGATCGCCTTCAGCAGCTTGCGCGGCTGCGCGCTGATCCGCTGCGCGTGGGCCAGGTGGCAGGGCTCCTGGTAGGTCACGGTCACGTTGAGCGGCTTGAGGTCGCGCGTGTTCAGCTCGATCGAGGCCAGGAACTCGGTCACGTCCTTGACCTTCGCCGCGAAGGCCTGCGCGCGCTCGGCCCAGGCCGGGTCGTCGTGCAGCAGGTGGCCGTACTCCTTGAGCGTCGAGCCGCAGCCGGCCGCGTTCACGATGATCGCGTCCAGCCCCAGCCCCTCGAAGGCCGCGATGTTGTGCCGCGCCAGCTCGCGCCCGCCGTCCATGTCGCCGCCGTGGACGTGCAGCGCGCCGCAGCAGCCCTGGTCGGGCGGCAGCAGCACCTCGCAGCCGTTCTTGCGCAGCACCCGGATGGTCGCCTCGTGGACTTCGCCAAATGCGGTCGACATAATGCAGCCGGTCAGCAGCGCGACGTGGTGGCGCGCCTGGCCCTCGGCGGGATAGATCTGGCCCTGCGGCGTCACGAAGCGGTCGCTGATCGGCGGGAGCAGCGCCTCGGTCTCGTCGAGCTTGAGCAGCCGGAGGATGCCGCTGCGCCTCGCGATCGCCTGGGCGCCGCTGCGCTGGTACAGCCCCATCAGGCGCGAGAACAGGCGGAACAGCTCGAGCCGGCGGAACATCACGTCGAAGGCGCCGCCGCGCAGCAGCTTGACGTGCCAGGGGTGCGGCGGCAGCCGGCCCTCCTCGCGGGCCTGCTCGAGCTGCGTGCGCGAGGCCTCCAGGATCTGGCCGTACTGGACGCCGCTCGGGCAGACCGCCTCGCAGGCGCGGCAGTTCAGGCAGGCGCTCATCTGCTCCTGGAACACATCGCTCTCGATGCCGACTCGCCCGTCGGCGACCATCTTCATCAGGTAGATCCGGCCGCGCGGCGAGAACGTCTCCAGCCCGGTCTCGCGGTAGGTCGGGCAGGACGACAGGCACAGGCCGCAGTGGACGCAGGTATTGATCACCGCGTCGCTTGGGATATCGGCGCCGGAAAACGGGACCTTCGCAGTTGTGAGCTCTGACTCGGCGATCATAGTGCTCCTCGTCATTTCGCGACGTTCGGGCGGGCGCTACTCGTTTGAGGGAAGGAACAGCAGCCGTCTGCCGGTCGCGCTGCGGCTGGCCTGCCCGCGCGCCCTGCTGGTCAGCCAGATCGAGAGCCCCGGCTGCAGGCCGATCTGGCGCGGGCAGCGCGCGCGTGGGTGGCAGACTCCCTCGGGGCCGTTGCGCATCGTCAGCGAGGCGCCGGGCCAGACGGGGATGTCGGTGACGAACGGCGGCAGCGTGCCGCGGCGCACCATCTGCACCGTGCCGGCGCCGGCAAGCAGCAGCGCTGCCAGGGCGGCGCAGGCGATCGATACTGCCACTTTCCGCGCGCGGGTCTGGAACATAGGGCGCTCCTTCGGCGGTTTAACTATACCACAACCTCGGGGGCGCGCAAACGGGTGCGGGTGCGGTGCCCCCGGCCCCCCCGCACCCAGCGGGTACCCGGGGAACCCACGCCGGTTCCCCCAGTCCCCCTCCGGCAAATGATGCCGTACCAATTGCATTGCCTGTGGCGCATGCCTATCACCAGGCTTGCGGCGCGAGTTGCATCCCGCCGCGCCTGGATTCAGCCAGGCATACGCGTCAGGCATCACACATGAGGCAGCATCTTTTTTGGGGTCCAGGGGCGCAAGCCCCGGCCGGGGGCGGGGGGGCGGCCCACCCCCGCCCGCGGGGCACGGGGGGGCGCGCAGCCCCGCGCGGGCTTGGGGTAGCCGACACCCGCAGGGGCGCGGGGGGCGCGCAGCCCCCCGCAGGCAGGGTCGGGTGGGGGAGGGGCCAGGAGCAGAGGCTAGAACGCTGGCTCGAACTTATACCCGACGTGCCGCACCGTCAGCAGGCGCAGCGGGTTCTGCGGGTCGTGCTCGAGCTTGCTGCGCAGCCGCCAGACCGAGGTCGCCACGATGCTGCGGGCCTGCTGCCCGGCGAAGCCCCAGACGTGCCGGATGATCTGGTTGGTGGTGCAGACGCGCCCGCCGCGCTTCATCAGGAAGGCCAGCAGGTGCACCTCGCGCGGCGTCAGATCGATCGCCTTGCCCGTCTCTACCACGCATACCTGCTTGAGCGGGTCGAGCGTCCAGCCGCCCTGGCTGAGCGTGTTCGTGGGCGGCCTGCGGGCGCGCTCAGCACGCCGCAGCACCGCGTTGACGCGCGCGAGCAGCTCGGCCGGCGCGCAGGGCTTGGCCAGGTAGTCGTCCGCGCCCAGCCGCAGCCCCAGCACGCGATCCTCGGCGCGCGCCTTGGTGCTCAGAAAGACGATCGGCACGTCGGACGTCCGGCGGATGCGCCGACACAGCTCGAACCCCTCCTGGTCGGGCAGCAGCGCCTCGATCAGCACCAGGTCGGGGGTCTGGCTCGTGAACACACGCATCGCGCTCTTGCCGTCACTCGCACGGCTGACCTGGTAGCGCGCCTGTTCGAGTAGCGACACGGTGTGCTGTAGACTCGTTCCGTCACCATCAGCGACTAGTACGTGTGGCATAGCTGGCTTGCTCCTTTGAACGTCGCTCCTCTGTCCCGTCACACCAATACCGCGAAGTTCTTAACTAAGTTTTTACCATAGTGTGCCGCCGCTGTCTACGCCGCGCTGCTCATGTTCTGCTCATCTCTATCACATATTTCGCGCTAGCGCGTTAGCGTGCGGGCGAGCTGCCTACGACAGTCGGGCTTTCTCTGGATAATCTCAAATTTGTGTGGCTATTTGTCTCAAGTTTTCGTGGCAGCTTGCCATTGTGCCGGTTTCCTGCTACAATAGCGCCCGTTCCGATGAGCGGGCGTGTGGGCCGCTGTGCCCCGAGCAGAGATAGGCAAGGAAGGTTTGATATGGCCAGTAAAAAAGGCAATCGCATTGTCATTAAGCTGCGCAGCACTGAGAGCGCTCACACTTACACCACCATGAAGAATCGCAAGAACGACCCGAACCGCCTGGAGCTGCGGCGCTACGACCCGACGGTCCGCCGGCACGTCGCGTACCGCGAGTCGAAGTAGCGCGCTTGCTCGGCTGAGATCTTGCCAGCGTGCCGGCAGCTGCCGGTACGCTGGCTTTTTCGTGCCCGCGTGCCCTTCTACCTGACGATAGACGATCGGCGATACGGGGTCAGCGCCCGTCGCCCGCCATCGTTTACAAATCACATCGGGCTGCTTTATAATGGCGTCGACCATACCGACGACTGGCCTCTGACTTTTGCCTACCGCTCCGTGAGGCGCTATGGACTTCGGCTTCACCCCCGCGCAGGAGCAGCTGCGCGCCGAGATGCGCGCGTTCCTCCAGGGCGCGGATGTCCAGCAGGCCCTGGCCGACCTGCGGCGGCAGCCGCCGCGCGCCGGCCAGCACGCGCCCGCGCTGTACCGGCAGCTGGCCGAGCGCGGCTGGCTGGCGATCCACTGGCCGGCTGAGTACGGCGGCGGCGGCAAGAGCGAGATCGAGGCCGGCATCTTCGTCGAGGAGGCCGCGCGCGCCGGCGTGCCGCTGATGGTCTACGGGCTGACGATCAGCATCTTTGGCGCGTTCCTGTTCCTGGCCGGCACCGCCGAGCAGAAGGCCACGCTGCTGCCGCCGATCGCGCGCGGCGAGCTGATCTGCAATATCCTCTACACCGAGCCCGACGCCGGCTCCGACCTGGCCGCGCTGCGCACGCGCGCCGTGCCCGACGGCGACGAGTTCGTGATCACCGGCAGCAAGATCTTCAACTCGGTCGGCCACCTGGCCGGCTACGGCCTGATCGCCGCGCGCACCGACCCCGACGCGCCGCGCTACAAGGGCATTACGCTGTTCCTGGTGCCGATGCGCGACCCACGCGTGCAGGTCAACCCGATCTGGACGATGTCCGACGAGCACTTCAACGAGGTCGTGCTCGACGGCGTGCGCGTGCCGCGCGCCAGTATCGTTGGCGCGCTGAACGGCGGCTGGCCGCTGCTCAACCAGGCGCTGGCGGTCGAGCGCAACGGGCTGGTGATCGCCGCCGAGGCCGATCGCTGGCTGCAGCTGCTGCTCGAGCACGTGCGCGCCGCCGGCCTGGGCGGCGACCCGGTCGTGCGGCAGCGCGTGGCGGTGCTGGCGGCCGAGGTCGCGGCGGCGCGCCTGCTGGCCTGGCGGGTGGTGGCGCTGCAGGCCCGCCACGAGGTCGACGACGTGCGCTCGGCGATGTCGAAGTGGTACGCCGGCGAGCTGTGCAAGCGGCTCACCCACGCGGCCGGCGAGATCATGGGCGTCGCGGGCACGCTCGACCGCTTCGACCCGGGCGCCCCGCTCGGCGGCCAGCTCGAGGCGGCCCACCGCTGGGCGCCGGCCTGGGGCATCGCCGCGGGCACCAGCGAGATCATGCTCTACCTGATCGCCCAGCGCGCGCTGGGCGCTGGGCGGTGAAGTGTTCCGCGTCAATTGGCGGTCTGTTGGTTGCTTGATCGGCGCTAACTGACAGGACTTACGCAGTCGGTGTTCTTTGCCCCTCCCCCTGCCCCTCCCCGAGCCGCGGGGAGGGGGTGAATCTGGGCGGGGTGGTGGTTGCGGCGCAGCCGCAACCACCACCCCGGTCCCGAAATCCCCCGCTCCCCAGTGGGGAGCGGGGGCAGGGGTGAGGGGATATCACCAAGCAAAAGAAACTCTATGCATCACAGCCTTCGTCTCATCGCGCTCCTGGTAGCTGTCATCGCCCTGGTCGGCGCCGCCGTGGTGATTCTCAAGCCCGCGCTCGCGCCGACCTACCTGTACTATGATCTGGTCGGGCGGCGGGTCGCCCCGCTGCCGCCGGAGGTCGAGCGCTTCGTGCTGCAGTCCGGCGACGAGTTCTGCGCCCGCGGGCACGACAGCGAGTGCGGCGGCTACCGGATCGCCGGCGGCCGCGCGCTCGCGGTCGATCAGGCGTCCCAGGCGGGCGGTATCGCCGCGGCCTGGTGCGTCGACTACGTGACGCTGCGGCGCAACCTGGGCCGCACGGGAGGGCTGATCTACTGGTCGAAGATCCCCGGCGCGCTGGTCGTCACTCGCTCGAATGACGGCGGCTACGCCTCGCTCCCGGCCGAGAGCTGCCGCACGGCGACGCTGCAGCAGTAGCCGCCCGGGGACAGGGGATAGGGGACAGGGGATAGGGGACAGGGGACAGGGGACAGGGGATAGGGGACAGGGGACAGGGGATAGGGGACAGGGGACAGGGGACAGGGGACAGGGGACAGGGGACAGGGGATAAGGGATAGGGGATAGGGGATATCAACCCACGCCCCAAGCCCAAGTCCCAAGCGCCAAGCCCAAGTCCCAAGTCCCAAGTCCCAAGCCCAAGTCCCAAGCCCCAAGCCCCAAGTCCCAAGTCCAAGTCCCAAGCCCCACGTCCCAAGCCCCACGTCCCAAGCCCCACGTCCCAGCGCACCTGGTCACCTGGTCACCTGGTCACACGAAAGGGCTCGCATGGACCTACGCCTGACCGACGAGCAGCGCATGCTCCAGTCCACCTTCGCGCGCTTCTTCGCCGAGCGCTGCCCGCTCGACCGCGTGCGCGAGCTGGAGGCCGGCGACGGGCACGACCCGGCGCTGTGGGCCGGCCTGGCCGAGCTGGGCGCGCTGGGGCTGCTGGCGCCCGAGGAGCACGGCGGTCTGGGCGGCTCGTTCGTCGAGGCGGCGCTGCTGTGCGAGGCGATCGGCGCGGCGCTCTACCCCGGCCCGTTCCTGTGGACCTGCGTGGTCGCGCCGCGCCTGGTCGAGCGGCTGGGCGACGCGGCGGCACAGGCGGCCTGGCTGCCGCGCATCGCCGCGGGGCAGGCGATCGTCGCGCTGGCCGACGACCGGGCCAGCGACCCGGCCGCGCCGCCGATCGAGGCGACCCGCGGCGCGGGCGGCTACCTGCTCGACGGCGCGGCGCGCTTCGTCGAGTACGCCGCGCAGGCCGACGCGCTGCTGGTCGTGGCGAAGTTGGATGAGGCGCCCGCGCTCTTTCTGATCGCGCCCGAGCGACCGGGCCTCTCGGTCGAGCGGCGCAGCGAGATCGGCGGCGGCCAGCTGTTCCGCGTCGCGTTCGAGAGCGTGCAGGTGCGCAAGGGCGAGCTGCTGGGGGAAAACGCCGCCGTGGCGCTGGAGGAGGCGCTCGACCGCGCGCGCGTGGCGCTGGCGGCGCGCATGGCCGGCGCGGCGCAGCGCGCGTTCGACCTGACGCTGCGCTACATGCGCGAGCGCGAGCAGTTCGGCCAGCCGCTGCTGCGCTTCCAGGCGCTCAACTTCCGCCTCGCCGCGCTGCTCACGAAGATCGACGCCGTGCGCCTGCTGGCCTACCACGCCGCCTGGCTGATCGACCAAGGCCAGCCGTTCGCCCAGGCCGCACTGATCGCCAAAGCCCAGGCCGCCGAGGTCTACCGCGAGATGGCCGCCGAGGCGATCCAGCTGCACGGCGGCTTCGGGTTCACCGCCGAGGCCAGCCCGCAGCTGTTCTACCGCCGCGCCGCGTCCGACGCGATGCTGCTCGGCAGCGCCACTGCCCTGCGAGAGCGGATCGCCGCCGAGATGTTAGAGCGTTAGAACGTTCCAACGTTTCAACGTTCTAACGGTTTCTCTTCGAGCTCCACCAGCGTCGCCCCTTTCACGACCATGGCCCCCGGCGCGCACAGCAGCCGCTGCACGATGCCATCGTAGGGCGCGACGACGACGTGCTCCATCTTCATCGCCTCCAGCACCACCAGCGCCTGCTGCGCGGCGACCTCCTGGCCCTCCTGGGCGAGCACCTTGATCACCGTGCCGGGCATGGGTGCCTCCAGGCTGGCGTGGCCGTGCGGCCCGATCGCGCGGGCGCTCAGCGCGTCCAGGCTCAGCGCGCCGGACCGCTCCAGGCGAAAGCTCGCGCCGCGCCATGCGATCAGCCGGGCCGGGCCCTCGCGCGCCAGCCCGAACCGCTCGATCCGGCTATCGCCGAGCCGCAGCGTCAGCTCGCCCGGCCGCGCGGCGACGACCGTGACCTCGCGCGACACGCCGGCCGCCTCCACGCGCCATCCTTCGTCCAGCCGCTCGACGACGGCCGAGTGCTCGACGCCATCGACCGCGTAGCGCAGCCGTACACCCTCGCCCATGAGTCGCCACGGGCTGGCCGCCCACGGGTCCGCTTTTGCCGTCTGGCCCTGGAGCGTGGCCTCCCCGTCGGCGATTGCCGCGGCCACCAGCACCTCGCCCGGCACCTCGCCCGTGTCGAACCGCGCGCTCGCCAGGCCGCTGGCCGCCAGGAAGTCGGTGCGAGTCGCGCCGGCGGCGAAGTCGGGGTGCGCGGCGATCGCGCGCAGCAGCGGCAGGTTGGTCGTGACCCCCAGCACCGCGTAGTCGTCGAGCGCGCGCCGCAGCCGCTCGATCGCGGCCGGCCGGTCGGGCGCGGCGACGATCAGCTTGGCCAGCATCGGGTCGTAGTGGACCGTGACCTCGTCGCCGCTCTCCAGCCCGGCGTCGTTGCGGATGCCGGGGCCGCGCGGCGGCGCGAACAGCGCCACCCGCCCGGTCGAGGGCAGGAACGTGGACGGGTCCTCGGCGTAGACGCGCACCTCGATCGCGTGGCCGCGCTGGGCCAGGTTCTCCTGCCGGAACGGCAGCGCCGCGCCGGCCGCAATCGCGATCTGCAGCTGGGCCAGGTCGACGCCGGCGACCAGTTCGGTGACCGGGTGTTCGACCTGCAGGCGCGTGTTCATCTCGAGAAAGTAGTAGTGGCCGCGCTCGTCGAGCATGAACTCCATCGTGCCGGCGTTGCGGTAGCCTGCGGCGAGCGCCAGCCGCACCGCCGCCGCGCCCATCTCGGCGCGCAGCTCGGGCGTGAGCGCCACGCTGGGCGACTCCTCGACGATCTTCTGGTGGCGGCGCTGGATGGAGCACTCGCGCTCGAACAGGTGCACGCAGCCGCCGTGGTCGTCGGCCAGCACCTGGATCTCGACGTGGCGCGGGCGCTCGATCAGCCGCTCGAGCAGCACCGTGTCGTCGCCGAAGGCCGCGCGGGCCTCGCGCTGCGCGCCCTCCAGCGCGTCGTCCAGCTCGGCCAGGCTGCGGACCGTGCGCATGCCCTTGCCGCCGCCGCCGGCGCTGGCCTTGATCAGCAGCGGGAAGCCGGCCCGCCGCGCCTCCTGGCGCAGCCGCGCCGGCCGCTGGTCGTCGCCCAGGTAGCCCGGCGCGGTTGGCACGCCGGCCTGCTCGGCCAACTGCTTGGCGGCGATCTTCGAGCCCATCAGCTCGATCGCCTCGGGCGGCGGGCCGATGAACACCAGCCCGGCCTCCCGGCAGGCCCGCGCGAAGTGCGCGCGCTCGGACAGGAAGCCGTAGCCGGGGTGGATCGCCTGGGCGCCGCTGAGGCGCGCGGCCTCGACGATCCGCTCGACGCTCAGGTAGCTGGCGGTCGCCGGCGCCGGCCCGATCGGGTAGGCCTCGTCGGCGACGCGCACGTGCAGCGCCGAGCGGTCGGCCGCGCTATAGACCGCCACGACGGCGATGCCCAGCTCGTGGCAGGCCCGCGCGATCCGCACCGCGATCTCGCCGCGGTTGGCGATCAGGATCTTGTCGAAGTACATATTCGTTAGGTTACAGGTTACAGGTTACAGGTTACAGGTTACAGGTTACAGGTTGCAGGCTACAGGTTACAGGTTACAGGCTGCAGGCTACAGGTTGCAGGTTGCAGGGCTCTGAACCCTATCCCCTACCCCCTGACCCCTGACCCCTGACCCCTATCCCCTATCCCCTACTGGCTCCAGCTTGGCTTGCGCTTCTCCAGAAACGCGCGCAGGCCCTCCTGCCCCTCGGCGCTCGTCCGCGCCGCTGCGATCGCGTGGACCACAAACTGGTGGGCCGCGTCGCGCTCGAGCGACCAGACCGCGTCGATCACGCGCTTGGCCACGCCGATCGCCTCGGGCGCGCTCGACAGCATCCGCCCGGCCAGCGAGCTGACCGTCGCGTCCAGATCGTCGGCGCCCGTGACGGCGTGGACCAGCCCGATCTCGAAGGCGCGCTCGGCGGTGAAGCGCTCGCCGCTGACAAACAGCGCGCGCGCCTGGCTGAGGCCGATCTTCGGCAGCGCGTACTGGGCGATCACCGCCGGGACGAGCCCGAGCTTGACCTCGGTGAAGCCAAAGCGCGCCGTGTCGGCCGCGACCGCCAGGTCGCAGCAGGCCACCAGCCCGACTCCGCCGCCGAGCGCCGCGCCGTTGATCCGGCCGATCAGCGGCTTGGGCAGGCTCCAGGCCGCCTCGAACATCGCCGCCAGCCCTTCGGCGTCGGCGATATTCTGCTCGCGGCTCCACTCCAGGCTGGCGCGCATCCAGTTCACGTCGGCGCCGGCGCAGAACGACGCGCCCGCGCCCGCCAGCACGACCACGCGCGCCGAGTCGTCGTCCGCCAGCGCGGTAAAGCAGTCGCGCAGCTCGGCGATCATCTCGGCGTTGAAGGCGTTGTGCAGGTCGGGGCGATTGAGGGTCAGCGTGGCGACCGGGCCTGCGCGGCTGAGCGCGATCGAGGAGTAGGCCATCCTTCCCTCCTTGAGCGGATCAATTGGCGGTGCTGGGGCTGATTATAGCACGGAGTCTGGTTGCCCTCACTCCCCTGTCCCCGCCTTGCGGGTGGGTTGTTGCTGCTGGCGTGGTGATACGCCGGATCACCCCACCCCCTGTCCCCGCCCCGCGGGGGCGAGGGCCTGCATTGCGCTGGGGGGCGATTCGCAGAAAACCGACCCTGAAAAGGGGCTGGCGGATTCAGACGACGGCTCGCCAATCACACGCTGCGCGTATTCGCCGGGTCGACGCCGAAGAGGTCGACGATCAGCATCTTCAGGCTGCGCTCCAGCACCCCGTAGGAGTAGTATCGTCGCGCGAGCTGGTAGTTGTGCTCGGCCAGCTCCTGCACGAGCGCGGGATTCTCCAGGAGATCGCGGGTCTGGCGCACCGTCTCGTCGGTCATGTAGCCGTCGAACTCGATCACCTTGAAGCCCTTCGGCTTGATGTCGATCGCGTAGATCGAGTAGGCGTTGACGACGATCGGCCGGCGGAAGTAGATCGCTTCCAGGAAGGCGTTGCCGAACCCCTCGATCGTCGAGGGGTAGGTGACAAGATCGGCCTGCATGTAGACATCATCGAGCGTGTAGACCTTGCGCCCATCGACTGTCGTGCCGCGCTGCTCGCGCAGGATGTTGGCCACAAAGCGCGTCGGCACCTGCAGCAGCGCCGCGTACTCGCGCACGCGCTGCTCGTAGCTGTCGCCCTCGTCGCCGCTGGCGTGCGAGATGACCAGCCGGCTGCTCACGCCGACCATCGACAGGCGGTGCACCAGCTCGATCGCGTGCTCGATCCCTTTGCGCTGGACCACCCGCGTCGGCTGCAGCAGCAGGTATTCGCCCGGCTCGACGCTCAAGTCCGCCCGCAGGTCGGCGACATACCCGTCCGGCGGCGGCGGCGGGTTGTCGAAGTCCATGACGTTGGGGATGAGCACCGAGGGCACCCCCGCGCGCAGGCCCAGCTGGTGGCGCCCCGACGAGTTGATCACGACGTGGCGGATCGAGGGCAGGTTCGGCGGGAAGCTCATGTTGAGGTAGTCCCAGACGCAGTTCGTCAGGAAGCGCTTGCGCTCCCAGAAGAAGTCGTGGTGGTGCGCGATCGTCGGGAATGCGGTCTCGGCGATGAACTCGGTCAGGGCCAGGCCGAGCGGGATGTTCATCGGGATGGAGAGGGCATTCTGAACGATCAGGAGGTCGAGCCCAAATTCGTCGGCGAAGAGATAGATCTGCTCTTTGAGCCGCTCCTTCAGCACGCTGATCCGGTGCGAGGCCGTGATCGGGCGCGTCTGCTGCGAGAACGCGGCGTTCTGGATCTCCGCGATGTCGGGGTGCTCCCAGAACGCCTCCGGCACGACGCGCGTGCGGTCCGGCGGGGTGTCGGCCTGGCCGGCGAAGTAGAAGCACTCGTGGCCCAGCCGCTCCAGCACCGCAACCCACTTGGCGGCCTCGAGCGAGACGCCGTCGGTGCCCGCGAAGCGGGTCGAGATGAAGCCAATCCGCAACTCTGTCGGGGTTTGAGCGCCGCTGCTCATAGTTGCTCCTGCTTACTGTGCGTCCTACATCCGGAATACGCCAAACTTGGTCTCGGCCGCGGGCGCGTTGGCGGCGGCCGAGAGGCCCAGCGCCAGCGCCATGCGCGTGTCGGCCGGGTCGAGGATGCCGTCGTCCCACAGCCGCGCGCTCGAGTAGAACGGGTGCCCCTCGCGCTCGTAGGTCTCGAGGATCGGCGCGGTGAAGGCCAGCCGCTCGTCGTGGCGCATGTCCTTGCCACGCGCCTTCAGCCCCTCCAGCCGCACCGTCAGCAGCACGTTGGCCGCCTGCGCGCCGCCCATCACCGAGATGCGCGCGTTCGGCCACATCCAGAGCTGGCGCGGCTCGTAGGCCCGCCCGCACATCGCGTAGTTGCCGGCCCCGAACGACCCGCCGACGATCACGGTGAACTTGGGCACGCCGGCGTTCGCCACCGCCATCACCATCTTCGCGCCGTCGCGGGCGATCCCGCGGTTCTCGTACTCTTTGCCGACCATAAAGCCGGTGATGTTCTGCAGGAACAGCAGCGGCACGCCGCGCGCGCAGCACAGCTCGACGAAGTGCGCGCCCTTGAGCGCGCTCTCGGAGAACAGGATGCCGTTGTTGGCGATGATGCCGATCGGCATGCCCATGATCCGCGCGAAGCCGCACACCAGCGTCTCGCCGTAGCGCGCCTTGAACTCGTGCATGCGGCTGCCGTCGACCAGCCGCGCGATCAGCTCGCGCACGTCGTAGCTCTTGCGCGCGTCGCGCGGGATGAGCCCGTAGATCTCGCGTGCGTCGTAGCGCGGCTCCTCCGGCTCGGCCAGCTCCCACGGCCAGCGCTTGCGGCGGTTCAGGTTGGCGACGATCGAGCGCACGATCGCCAGCGCGTGCAGGTCGTTCTCGGCGAAGTGGTCGGCCACGCCCGAGATGCGCGTGTGCACGTCGGCCCCGCCCAGGTCCTCGGCGGTCACGTCCTCGCCGGTCGCGGCCTTGACCAGCGGCGGCCCGCCCAGGAAGATCGTCCCGTTGCCCTTGACGATCACCACCTCGTCGCTCATCGCCGGCACGTAGGCGCCGCCGGCCGTGCACGAGCCCATCACTGCCGCGATCTGGGTGATGCCTATGGCCGACATCTGGGCCTGGTTGAAGAAGATCCGCCCGAAGTGCTCGCGGTCGGGGAAGACCTCGGCCTGCAGCGGCAGAAACGCCCCGCCGCTGTCGACCAGGTAGACGCACGGCAGGTGGTTCTGCTGGGCGATCTCCTGGGCGCGCAGGTGCTTCTTGACCGTCAGCGGGTAGTAGGTGCCGCCCTTGACCGTCGCGTCGTTGGCGACGATCATGACCTCCTGGCCCTCGACCCGCCCGATCCCGCTGACGATACCGGCGGCCGGCACGTCGTCGTCGTAGACCTCGTAGGCCGCCAGCGGCGACAGCTCCAGGAAGGCGGTGTCGGGGTCGAGCAGCCGCTCGATCCGCTCGCGCACGAACAGCTTGCCGCGCGACTCGTGCTTGTGGCGCGCCTCGGCCTTGCCGCCCTCGCGCACGTCGGCCAGCGCCGCGCGCAGCTCGTCGGTCTGCCGCTCGTAGGCCGCGGCGTTGGCCTTGAACTCGTCCGATCGCGTGTCGACGTGGGAGTGGATGATCGACATCTGTTAATCCTCGCTCAAATCGCCAGCTCCAGATCCGCGACCGCGCCGGCCAGCTCCGCGACGATCGGGTGGTCGCCCAGCTTGGCCCGCACGCCCGCGAGGATCGCGTGGTAGTACCCGAGCGTCTGCTGCGGGCTGCGCGCGAAGCGGCCCCAGACCGCCGGCCCGGCGTCGCGCAGGTCGGCGACGATCGAGCGGGTGTTGTGGATCGCGTCGGCCGCCTTGAGCGCGGCCACGTCGGGCCCGCCGGCGCGCAGGTGCGCCAGCTTGTCGGCCTGGCGCTGCTCCCACGGCAGCTCGCTCCCATCGGCGGCCTTGCTCTCCGACACCGCCTCGACCAGCCGTGCCACCGGCTCGCCAAACGCGGCGGCGATCGTCGCCAGCGGCACGTCGCAGTCCTCGACCACATCGTGCAGCAGGCCGGCGATCGACAGGTCCTCGCCGAAGCCGTGGCGGATCAGCAGCACCGACACGTGGACCACGTGCGCGATATACGGCAGGTCGGTGCCTTTGCGGACCTGGCTGCGGTGCGAGCGCGCCGCCAGCGCCAGCGCCGCGTCGTAGCGCGGGGAGAAGGCTGGTTGACTCAAGGGGTTTCCTTTGTCAGATGCAAAAGGTTTGGACGATGGACGATGGACGATGGACGACAGGATGCAAGCGCTCATCGTCTGTCGTCCATCGTCTATCGTCAATCTGATCTCTCTATTAGCTCTCGGCCCGCGGCACGCGGCTCTTCCGCCACCAGTGCAGGATCGTCGCGCCGTCGTTGAAGCCGAGCGGCAGCACGACCTGCAGCGTGTAGACGAGCAGATTCTCCAGGAAGAAGAACCGCGCGACCCACGCGGCGGCCTGGCCAGTGGTGAGCAGCGCCAGCGCCCCGGCGACCAGGGTCAGCGCCGCACTGGCGATCGGCCCGCCCAGCGCCCGGCGGATATGCACGCCGGCCGGCAGGGGCGGCTCGTCGCGCGGATAGATCGACGTGCCCAGGACGCCCCAGAACCGCACCCCAAGCATCGGGTAGCCGGTGCCGCGCGCGGCCGCCGCGTGGCCGAGGTGGTGCGCCAGGCTGGAGAGCCAGTGCAGCAGCATCGCGGCCAGCCCGCCGCCGATCGCCGCCAGGGGCGGCAGGCCGAGCAGGCCGGCGCCGAGCGCGCTGAGCAGCGCCCACAGCAGCAGCGCGCCAAGCGCGGCCGAGGGCCTGGCGGTCAGTCGCAGCCCGGCGATCCGCCCCAGGTTGTAGTTGGTCGTCGACAATCGGCTCTCGCACCTCGCGTGAACCGTGAAGCCCAGATGTATCACCTGCCGAACGACGGAGACGTAAGGCATGGTTCAATTCCAGGGATTTCGCCTTGACACTGTACGGGCGCGATATATCGCGCCCCTACGCCTTTGGGGCAATGAACTGTAAAGTATGATTGAAACATGCCTAAGAGCGCGATTACCCTATCCCCTATCCCCTGTCGCCTGTCGCCTGTCGCCTGTCGCCTGTCGCCTGTCGCCTGTCCCCTGTCCCCTGACCCCTATCCCCTATCCCCTGACCCCTGTCCCCTGTCCCCTGTCTTAACGGGCGCCCTGCGCGCGGCTCTCGACCCGCGGCCCGCCGCCGGGCGGCAGGTGCTTGCACACCCCGGCCTTGATCGTCTGGCCTGGCACCTCGCGGCCGAGCAGCTGCTCGAGCATGCGCGCGCAGCTCATCAGCCCGGGCAGGTCGACGCCGGTGGCGATGCCCATCTCGTGCAGCATATGGATCAGATCCTCGCTGCAGATATTGCCCGGCGCGCCCGGCGCGAACGGGCAGCCGCCGATCCCGCCGGCGCTGGCGTCGAAGCGATCGACCCCGACCTCCAGCGCCGCCAGGACATTCGCCAGGCCGGCGCCGCGGGCGCTGTGCGGGTGCAGCCGCAGCTGCGCGCGCGGGAAGCGCTCGTGGAACGCCAGCGTCACCGCCTGCACCAGCCGCGGGTGGCCCATGCCGGTCGTGTCGCCCAGCGTGATCTGCTCGGCGCCCAGGTCGAGCAGCCGCCCGCACAGCCCCAGCACGCGCTCGATCGGCACGTCGCCCTCGAACGGGCAGCCGAACACGACCGAGAGCACCGCGTCGAAATGCCGCGCCGCGCCGCGCACGATCGGCGCGATCTCGGCCGCCTGCTCGAGCGACTGGGCGATGCTCATGTTGACGTTGCTCTGGTTGTGGCTCTCCGAGGCGCTCAGGAACACCTGGATCGAGTCGGCCCCGGCCGCGATCGCGCGCCTGGCCCCAGTCACGTTCGGCGCGATCGCGCTGTAGCAGATGCCGGGGCGCCGATCGAGCCGGGCGAACACCTCGGCGGTGTCGGCCATCTGCGGCACGTTCTCGGCCCGCACGAACGCGCCCACCTCGATGAACTGCAGCCCGCTCGTCGCGAGCATGCCGATCAGGCGGACCTTCTGATCGGTCGTCAGGATGATATCTTCGTTCTGCAGGCCATCGCGCGGCCCGACCTCGCGAATGCTGACCTGCGGCGGCAGATTGCGCAGGGGCAGTGCCGTTGTCATTTCTTCACCTCATCGTGAAGCGCCGATAGGGTTATGAGTTTTAAGTTTTGAGTTTTAAGTTTGAGTGTGCTTGAGCTCAAAACTCAAATTTCAAAACTCAAAACTTCGGTCACTCGGTCTGTAGCATATACCCCATGCTCCGGATGCTGACCAGTGCGACGCCGCTGATGCCGGTCGACTCGAGCTTGTGGCGCAGGCGGGCGATGTGCGGCCGCAGCAGCGCGCGCGCTTCGTCTTCCGGCTGCGCGCGGCCGTAGACCGCCTCGGAGAGCGTGCCGTAGCTCAGCGCCGTGTCGGGCTGCTGCGCCAGCGCGGTCAGCAGCGCGAACTCGGTGCGCGTGAGCGCCAGCCCCTGGCTGCCCAGGCTCGCGCCGTGGCGCCGCAGGTCCAGCAGCAGCGGCCCGACCTCGATCCGATCCGAGCTGGCCGGCTGCGGGGCGGGTGTGCTGCCGCCGCCGCTCTCGATCAGCCCGAGCGCGCGCGCGCTGTCGCTGATCCGCTGCAGCAGCTCGCTGCGCTGCTGGGCCGCGTTGCGCTGCTCCAGCCCGCGCTCGACTCGCTCGCGGATATCCTGGACCTGGGCCGGCTTGAGCAGGTAGTCGAACGCGCCGTGGCGCAGCGCCGCGATCGCGCTATTGATCGAGCCGTGCGCGGTCAGCAGGATCACCTCGGTCGCCGGCCAGTCGCGCTTGATCTCGCGCAGGATCTCGATCCCGTCCATATCGCCGAGCTGCAGGTCGAGCAGCACCAGGTCGAACTCGACCTGGGCCAGCTGCGCGTGCGCATCGGCGCCGCTGACAGCGCATTGGACGCGATAGCCCTGCGCGCGCAGCGCTGCCTCGAGCATCATCCGCACGGCACGCTCGTCATCGACGACTAGAATGGTGGCGGGTTGCCTCATACGGTTGTCTCCTCAGCCGCGATAGGCAGCATGATCGTAAAGGTCGTCCCCTCCCCCACCTGGCTCTGTACTCTGATCCGCCCCATGTGGCGATCGACGATCGCCTTGCTCGTGTACAGGCCCAGCCCCATGCCGCGCTCTTTTGTGGTATGCAGGCCGTCGAAGATATGTGGCAGCTGCTCGGCCGGGATGCCGTAGCCGGTGTCGGTCAACGAGATAATCACGCTCCGGCCGGAGCCTTGCTGATCGCCGAGGTACGTCTGTATGTGCAGCAGGCCGCCGTTGCTCATCGCGTCCGCCGCGTTCAGCACCAGGTTCAGCAGCACCTGCTTGAGCTGGTCGGCCACGCCGCAGATCGTTGGCAGGTGCGGGTCGAGCTCGGACAGCACGCGGATGCGGCAGCGCTCGAGCTGCTTGCCGGTGAGCAGCAGCACGCCGCCGAGCAGCTCGTTCATATCGACCGAGCTGAAGGTATCGGCGCGCGGGCGGTAGAGGTCGCGCAGGCGCGCCAGCACCTGGACGATCCGGTCGATCTCCTCCTCGGCCAGCTTCAGGAAGCGCTCGTTCGGCGTCTCGGGCGGGCACTGCTCGAGGAACAGCGAGAGGAAGCCCTGGATCGCCTGCAACGGGTTGCCGACCTCGTGGGCGATGCTGGCGGCCAGCTGCCCGATCGCGGCCAGCTTCTCGGCCCGCACCAGCTGAGTCTGCAGGGCCACGCGCTCGGTGATATCCTCCCAGACCTCGACGGCCTGGTGGGGGCGGCCGCTGGCGTCGCGCAGCGGGATGCTGGCGATCTCCTGCAGCACCTGCGCGCCGTCCGGGCGCAGCATCGTGCGCCGCACGCGCTCGGGCGCGCCGGTCGCGAACGTTTGCCCGGCCGGCGACTCCGCCCACGCGCCGATCGCCGCGCCGTAGGCCATGCCGACGAGCGCCGCCGGCTCAAACCGCAGGAGGGCGGGGGGGGGGGGGGGAGAACGCGCCCAAAGAACAAGGGGGGCCGCGGCGGCGAGTTAATGGTTTGGCTTGCCGGCTTTTGGGGGGGGGGGGCCGGGGGGGGGGGGGGGGGGGGGGCGCCCGGGGGGGGGGGGGGACTGCGGGGGAGGGGCGCGGGTGGAGGGCTGGGTGGCCGCGCCCCGGGGGGGGGGGCCCGGGGGGTGGGGGGGGTTGGGGGGGGGGCGGGGGGGGGGTGGGGTTTTTTTTTGGGGGGGGGGGGGTGGAAGGGGGGGGGGGGGGGGGGTGGGCGGGCGGGAAGGGGGGTTGCGCGTGCGGGGGCGGGGGGGGGGGGGGGTGGTGCCGGGCCGGGGGCCGGGGGGGGGTCGGGGTGTTTTTGGGGGGGGGGGCGGCGGGGGGGCCCCCGCGGGGGGGGGAATAGGGGCGGGGGGGGGGGGGGGAGGGGGGGGCTGGGGGCGCGGGGGGGCCCGGGGGGGGCGGGAGGGCGGGGGGGGGGCCCGGGCGCGGGGGGGCGGGCCGGGCGGGCCGGGGGGGGGGCGCGGGGGGGGGGGGCAGGAGGGGGGGGAGCGCCGGGGCTCCGGGAGCAGGGGGGGGGGGCGGGGGGGGGGGGGGGGGGGCGGGGGGGGGGGGGGGGGGGGGGGGGGGGGGGGGAGGGGCGGGGGGGGGGGGGGGGGGGGGGGGGGGGGGGGGGGGGGGGGGGGGGGGGGGGGGGGCGGAAGACAGGGGGGGGAGGGGGCCAGCCGGGGGGGGCCCCCGGCCGGGCGGGATCCGGCGCAAGGGGGTGCCCGGGGGGGCGGGGGGGGGGGGGGGGGGGGGGGGGGGGGGGGGGCGGGGGCGGGGGGGGGGGGCGGGCCGGGGGGGGCGCGCGGCCCGGGGGGGGCGGGGGGGGGGGGGGGGGGGGGGGGGGGGGCCCGGGGGGGGGCCTGCGCGGGGGGCCGGGCGGGGGGGGGCGGGCCGCGCCCGTCCTGTGGGGGCCGGGGGGGGCGGGGGGAAAAGGGGGGGTTGGGGGGGGCGGGGGGGGGGGGGGGGGGGAGAGGGGGGGGGGGGGGGGGGGGGCCCCCGGGGGGGAGGGGGGGGTTGGGGGGGGGGGGGGGGGGGGGGGGGGCGGGGGGGGGCCGGGGGGGCGAGGGCCGCCCCCGCGCGCGCAAGCAAGGGGAGGAAAGGGGGGGGGGGGGGCGGGGGCGGGGGGCCCGGGGGGGGGGGGGTTGCGGGGGGGGGGGCGGGGGGGGGGCGGGCGGGGAGGGAAGGGGGAGGGCGGGGGGGGGCGGTTGGGGGCGCCCGCCCTGGTAGCCGAACCCGCCCCCCCCCCCCCCCCCCCCCCCCGCCCCCCCCCCCGGCCCCCCCCCCGCCGGCCCCCCCCCCCCCCCCCCCGCCCCCCCGCCCCCCCCCCCCGCCCGCCCGCCCCCCGGGCCCCCCCCGGGCGCCCGGGCCCGGCGCCCGCCCCCCCCCCCCCCCCCCCCCCCCCCCCAGCTCGGAGAGGGTGCGATTGGCAGCCAGGATGACGCCCTCGGCATCGATCAGCGCCAGGCCCATCGGCACGCTGTCGATCACGCCGCGGATGAGGTTGCGGCTGACCTGGATCTCGCGCAGGCGCGTGCGCTCCTCGATCTGCTCGGCCTGCAGGTGCAGCACCGCCACCTGGCGCACGGAGTCGAGCGCGACCGCGGCCAGCTTGGCGGCGGCCGACGCGCGCGTCAGATCGATCGGGTCGCCCTCTTCGAACAGCAGCAGCGCCGCGCCGATCGCGCGCTGCTCGTGCACGATCGGGATCGCCAGCGCCGGCCAATCCCCCGCGCGAACGATCAGCGGCTCGTGCCGGCCGAACGCGCGGCGCAGCAGCGCGGCGCCGTCGAGCACGCGCCATGTCGGGAGATCGGTCGTGCGGCCGCTCATCGCGAGCAGCCGGGGGGTCTGCCCGGCGCGCTCCGCGAGCGCCAGGTAGCAGGCCCAGGCCCCAATACTTTCGCCAAGCGATGCCGCGACATGCTCGGCGCTGGCGCGAAGCGTTGGTGGCGTAGATGTCAGTCCTACGAGCTGTGTGGTAAGTGGCGCGCTCACGCTGCTCCTTGTCACTGAAGCTCGAATGTCGTTGTACGACGCATCTAACGTTCCGCCCGCTATTGTTGCACCTGCCGCAGGTGTTGTCAAGCGATCGCGCGCGCACGCGCGGCGCGTGCCGTTCTCCACAAGTTGTAAACAGACTCTTGACAAGAACAGGTGTTTTCGTATACACTAGGAATTACAACAAAAGTTCTATTCGACCAAATGTGCGGCCTTTTGTCGTCTGGGCTCACCACAGCTCGGAGCGGCCGCAGTCAACGAAAGGACAACTGCAATGCGCTCCCCAGACGCTCTCTCGAATCGGCAGAAAGACATACTGGGCTACATCGAGGATTTTGTACAAGATAACGGTTACCCGCCCGCGATCCGCCAGATCCAGGAGAAGCTCGACATCTCCTCGACCTCGGTGGTCGCCTACAACCTCAAGGCGCTCGAGTCCAAGGGGCTGCTGAAGCGCCAGGGCAAGGTCTCGCGCGGCATCACGATCCCGCAGACGACGCCGGTGCGCATCAGCGCCCGCGAGTTCACGCAGATCCCGTTGCTGGGCGTGATCACCGCCGGCCAGCCGCTGCCCGACCCGGAGGACACCTCGATCGGCTCGGCCGAGATGGTCGACGTCCCGCCGGACATCGCGCCGGCCGAGAAGCTCAAGGATGTGTACGCGCTGCGCGTGCGCGGCCACTCGATGATCGACGCGCTGATCGACGACGGCGATATCGTCCTGCTGCGCTACCAGGAGACGGCCGAGAACGGCCAGATGGTCGCGGCGCGCCTGCAGGAGGAGAACTCGGTCACGCTGAAGAAGTTCTACAAAGAGGGCAACCGCGTGCGCCTGCAGCCGGCCAACGTCAACATGGAGCCGATCTACACCGAGGCGGCCAACGTGCGGATCGAGGGCCGGGTCGTCGGCGTGCTGCGCGCCATGTTCTAGGATCTGCCGGCCCTCACCCCCCTGCCCCCTCTCCCATTCCGGGAGAGGGGGTTTTTGCTGGCGCGGCGGTTTCGGCACCGCCGAAACCGCCGCGCCAGCCTGATATTCACCTCCGCCCCTCGCAGGGCAGAGGGTGCGGTGATCAGGTCAGGCGCCGGCCTGATCGTCTTTGACCACCAGCACCGGCAGCGGGCTGACGTCCAGCAGGTCGTCGGTGATGTCCTCCAGCAGGATGCGGTCGAGCGGGCTGGCGACGTGGTGCGCCCCGATCACCAGCAGGTCGTAGCTGCCGACGCGCAGCTCGGCCATAATCTCGTCCAGCACCGGCCCGACCCGGCCCTTCAGGTGCGTCGGCACGCCGCGCGTGTTCAGCAGCGCCGCCGTGTCGCGCAGCGTCTGCGCCTCGGGCGAGCTGCCGGCGAGAAACGCCTCCATCAGCCCCTGGCGGCTCGGCATCCCATCGAACACCACCGGCTGCTGCGAGAGCACGTGCAGCACCGTCACCGTCGCGACGAGCGGCCGGGCGACCTGCATCGCCATGCTTGCGTCGGCGAAGGTGTGAAAGTCGCCGCCGCTGGCCAGCAGGATGCGCCGGATCGGGCGGATCGGACCGTGCACCCGCAGGACCGACGGCTCCAGCCGCTGCGCGATCGTCTTGCTGTGGACGCCGGGCAGCAGCCGGCCGATCCGCTGGTGCAGCCGGCCAAGGATCACCAGGTCGTAGGGCTGCTCGCCGGCCGCGGCCAGGATGGCCGACTGGGCGTTGCCGGGCAGCGGGCGCAATGTCACCGGCACGCCCGCGCGCACGGGCAGCCGCGCGCCGGCCTCCTCCAGCAGCGGCCGCCGCTCGGCGCCGCCGCCCGTCACCAGCGTCAGCGTCGTGGCGCAGCTCTGCACGATCGGGGCGCTGAACTGCAGCACCGCCTCGCGCGATGGGGCCGGGCCGGCATAGAGAAGGATGCGCATAACTTCACCCGCTCCTAGGAGGCAGGGGCCAGGGGCCAGGGGTCAGAATGAAGCAGCTTCGACTCCTGACCTCCTGACGTGTGACTCCTCCGCTTACTATTGGTCGGCCACAGTGGTCTTGACGGCGAGGTTTGGCGGGGCGAGGCCCCCACACCCGAGCAGCAAAATCCATGTGGCGAGCCACTACTTGATCAGTAACAAAATCACCGGAACGATCAACATGATACACAAGAACGCGCCGAGCGTGCGGTTGTTGCGAATAATCAGCTCCTGCAGCCGCAGGATCGCGCGTTCGAATGGCCGGTAGCACAGCAGCAGCACCAGCAGCGAGAGCGTCGCCACGCTGATCATCTCGACCAGGACGATCGTGAACGCGGCCGGCCCGCCGTTGATCAGCGCGGCGACCAGCGTGTCGATAAAGGTCGTGATGTTCGCGCCCATGATGTAGGGCAGCGTGTTCTCGCGGCGCACCAGCCCTTTCGCCGAGAGCGGCACCAGGATCGAGAGCGAGACCGAGACCGACAGCGTGACCGAGGTCACCGCGCAGCCGAGCAGGAACATCGCCATTGGCCGGTAGACC
Source organism: Candidatus Ribeiella danica (assembly GCA_016717335.1). Taxonomy (GTDB): domain Bacteria; phylum Chloroflexota; class Chloroflexia; order Chloroflexales; family Roseiflexaceae; genus Ribeiella; species Ribeiella danica. Next base: position 520,412 of record JADKFS010000001.1, on the reverse strand, counting down.
AGCCGCCCGATCCGCTGAAAGGCGCTGCGCTCGGGGCTCATCTCGGGCAGCGCGCGGTCGAGCAGGTTGAAGGCCAGCAGCAGCGCGCCGATGCCCAGCCCGAACACCGCCCAGCCCGGCAGCCCGGCCGCCTTGATGGCGTCGAGGATCGGGCCGTAGACCGCGTCGACAAACGAGGCGACCGGCGTCGTTGCGCCGACCTGCAGCCCGCTGAGGACGCGCGAGGTCAGCAGCCAGTAGCCCAGCGCCAGCGCCGGCAGGTAGATCGCCGCGGTGGTCAGCAGCGCCAGCACGCCGATCGAGATGCTGGCGGCGCGCTTGTGGCCGCGCATGTAGTAGATGAAGCCGACGAACAGCACGATGAACGAGGCGCCCAGCCGCGAGCCGGTGATCATGGTGAACGCCTGCAGGCTGCCGATCGTGCCGGCCGCGAAGAACGAGACCGCGATCGCCGCCACCGGCGAGCCGCTCAGAAACACGTAGGCCAGCAGCCAGCCGAAGCCGAGCGTGTTGGCGGCGGTCGAGACGTTCAGCAGCCGGATGATCTCGCCGCCGTAGACCCTGGCGCCCTGCTTCAGCAGCTGCAGCGCCAGGATGAAGGTGAATAGGCCGACGACCATGATCAGCAGCTTGGGCAGCCAGCGCGGCCATACCGCCGTCCGGCGCGTCGATGCCGCCAGGGTCGGGATCGCCTGAGCCGGCTCAGACTCGGCCGGTGTCTGTCGCTCTGGTAGGGCCATAGCGGCCTCCTTGTAACCTCAGTCAATACCAGTGGCGATCCGACCTCGTTCGTGCAAGCGACGGAGCTACGACGGCGGGAGGGGCAGCTAGCCAGGCGCCGCGCGCAGGCGCGCCAGCAGCTCGGGCGGCAGGCGCGTGGGGCGGCCGGTCGCGCGGGCGACGACGATGTGCTCGCTGCGGGCGCCGACCAGCGGCGCGCCGGTCTCGGCCAGCCGCAGGCGGTAGCTGAAGCTCAGCTGGCGGCTGCGCAGCCCATCCAGCTCGGCGCGCAGGATGACCAGGTCATCGTAGCGGGCCGGGGCGATGTAGCGCACCTGCAGCTCGCTCAGCACCACGAAGAATCCGGCCGCCTCGATCTCGCGATACGACGTGCCGTGCGCGCGCAGCAGCTCGGTGCGGCCCTGCTCGAGCCAGACCACGTAGCTGGCGTGGTGCACGACGCCCATCGCGTCGGTCTCGGCGTAGCGGGCGCGCAGTGTGATCTCGATCGAGGGGGCTGCGTGGGTCAATCCGTTTGTTCCTCTGGCTTGAAAGGGAGACAAGGAGACAAGGAGACAAGGAGACAAGGAGACAAGGAGACAAGGAGACAAGGAGACAAGGAGACAAGGAGACATCTAGCCCCAAGCCCCAAGCCCCAAACCCCACGCCCCACGCCCCAAACCCCACGTCCCACGCCCCACGCCCCAAGCCTCACCCGCTTACGAGCCGCCAGATCATCCCATCGTCCTCGAGCGCCACCCGCGCCTGGCCCTGCGCCTCCAGGTAGCCCAGGTGCGCCGCGACCGCCGAGACGAAGATCGCGTACTGCGGGATGGCGATGAAGCTCAGCCCGATCGCGCGCTGGATGCGCCGCGCCACCACGTGCAGCTCGCCCGGCTCGGCCAGCGCCTCGCGCGCTAGGCGGCTGGACTGCTCGATCGCGGCCTGGTTGACGGCCAGCAGCTCCTCCAGCTGGTCGCGCGGCGTCAGGTCGCCGTGGCCCGGCAGGAAGAACCCGTCGCCGCGCGCCGCCAGGCGGTCGAGGCTGGCCAGCTGCGCCGCGACGTCGTGCGCGTAGGGGATGCCGTGCTTGTGCAGGATCGCCGGGCCGAAGAAGCCGTCGGCGGCGAAGCAGACCCCGTCGACCGCCACGCCGATCTGGTTGACGCTGTGGCCCGGCAGAGCGATCACCTCCAGCGTCACGCCGGCGACCTGCAGCCGCTCGCCCTCGATGATGTGGTGCACCGGCGCGCCTCTGGCCATCAGCCACTTGTGCTGCAGCGCGGGCAGCGGCGCGGCGCCCATGTTCAGGTAGATCGGCTCGAGCACCGGGTGCTCGATCAGCGCGGCCTCCAGCGGGGGCGCGTAGACCTCGACCCCCGGCAGGTTGCGCAGCAGGTAGTCGTTCCCGCCGATGTGGTCGGCGTGGTGGTGCGTGCTGACGATCGCGCGCAGCGCCAGGCGCGCCTCGTCGAGCGCCTTGCGGATGAGCCGGCCGGTGTCCTTATCCACCCCCGTGTCGATCGCGATCGCGCCGCCGTCGCCGGTCGTCACGACGCCAAGGTTGTTCGATCCGGGGATGTAGTGCGCGCGGCCGGCGATATGCTGGAGTAGTGGCATAGGCGTGACAAGGTGACAGGTGACAGGTGACAGACAGGTGACGGATGCTCGGCCGATTATAGCACGATTGGGAAGAAAGGAAAGCAATCGCCCTACTGACTACTGACTACGTTGTACTGGCACTATAGCTGTGAGCAAAAGCATTGAGCCACTATGCACGAACGAGATGCCGTTGTGCTGCGATCTGTCTTACTGCCGACTGGCTCTGCCGACTGCCCACTGCTATAGTACAGGATTCCGGTAGTCCCTGTCGGGCTTGGGCTCCCCTGATCGGTTCTGCGGTTCCGCAGTTCCGTGGCCGCAGAACCGCAGAACCGCAGAGCCACCGCGCCATGACCCGACACGCATTTCCAGAAGGCTGCACTCGCGCTACTTGTGCTTGCGCATCTCCTCCTCGCGGCGTTCGCGGTACTCGCGCGCCGCGGCGGCGACCCGGTCGCGCTGCTCGCGCGTCTCGCCCGCGCGCATCGACTGCGCCAGCGCCACCGCCGCGGCGGCCAGCAGCCCCACGCCCGCTACCAGGACGGCGATCTGGATCGGCCCGCTGCCCAGACCGGCCGCGAGCGCGCCGTTGTAGGCGGCGAAGGCCACCAGCGCGCCGGCCGCGAATTCGAATGAGCGCCGGCGATACGGCAGCGCGCGCGCCCCGCGCGCCTGGGCCCACAGCAGCGCCGCCAGCAGCAGCGCCACCAGCGCCCGAACGACATATCCGTTCATTGTTGAGCCTTTCGAGAAACCGCAGATGAACGCAAATACACGCAGATAGTTTACTACACTATCTGCGTTCATCTGTGTGCCTCTGCGGTTGGTATCTAGCCCCCCACGTGGACCGCAGGTCGCCGCTTGGGGTCGGGCTCGGCCCGGCGCACCACCTCGCGTGTGACCGTGGCGATCTCGCCGTCGCCGAACAGGATGAAACGCAGCAGGAACAGCACCGGGTTGCCCTCGGCCCACTCGAAGTACACGTGCGGGATCTTGCCCGTCAGGTCGCGCATGTAGAGCAGCAGCGCCGCGATCGCGTTCGGCACCGCCGAGCTCTCGGCCCGCAGCACCTTGTAGCCGGCCACCTCGGCCCCGTGCACCTTGATCACCCCCTCGAAGTCCGAGGCGTCGCACACGGTGATCTCCAGGAACAGCACCGGGTCGTCGGCCGGGATGTGCGTGTCGGCGCGCACATCCTGCTCCTTGAGGTAGTACTCCTGCGCGTCGCCAGCGTCGAGCTGGTTGGCGATGATCCGCAGCGTGCCCCAGCTGGTCTCGGCGATCAGGCGCTGCGCCGTCTCGTCCAGCTCGATCCGCTCGGCGCGCAGCTCGGTCGAGCGCCAGACGCGCGAGACCAGCGAGGTGACCACGATCGCGACGATGAAGAACGAGGCGATCTGGATGCCCTCGGGCCGCTCGAAGATGTTCAGGATTGTTGTGTAGACGAACACCAGCGCGATCAGGCTGAGTCCGACCAGCGCCCGCCGCTGGCCGCGCCGCCAGGTCGAGAGCGCGACCGCGATCGCCGCCGAGCTCATCAGCACCAGCACGCCGGTGGCGTAGGCGCCGCCCTGGGCCTCGACGTCGGCCTTGAAGATGATCGTCACCACGAACGCAATCGCCGTGAACACCAGCACCAGCGGGCGCGTCGCGCGCGTCCAGCTCGGCGCCATGCCGTAGCGCGGCAGGTAGCGCGGCACGATGTTCAGCAGGCCGGCCATCGCCGACGCGCCGGCGAACCACAGGATCAGGATGGTGCTTATGTCGTACACCGTGCCGAAGATGTTGCCGAGGTAGGTGTGGGCCAGGTAGGCCAGCGCCCGGCCGTAGGCCGGGCCGCCGCGCTCGAACTCGGCCTGCGGGATGAGCACGGTGGTCGCGAAGCTGCTGCAGATCAGGAACACGCTCATGATCAGCGCCGCGGTGGTCAGCAGCTTGCGCGTGTTGCGAACGCGGCCGGCCGGCCGCTCCTCGCTGTCGCCGGGGTCGCCGCGCACCAGCGGCATCACCGCCACGCCGGTCTCGAAGCCGGAGAGCCCCAGCGCCAGCTTGGGGAACAGCAGCAGCGCCAGGCCGACCATCGCGAGCGGGCTGCCATAGCTGGTGAACAGCCCGCGCTCCCAATCGACGATCGCCGGCGGGCGCAGCGCGACCTGGTACAGCGCGTCGGCCACCACGATGACGTTCAGCAGCAGGTAGGTCCCGACCAGCCCGACGGCGATGCCGATCGCCTCGGTGAAGCCGCGCAGGAAGATCACCGCGAGCACCGTGATCAGCAGCAGCGTGATCGCGATCGTCTCGTGGCGCAGGATCTCGGGCGTGAACGGGTTCTCGGCCACGTGCGCGGTGGCGTCGGCCGCCGAGAGCGTGATCGTGATGATGAAGTCGGTGGCCACGAACCCCAGCAGCACCAGCACGAACAGCTTGCCCTGCCACCACGGCAGCAGGTGCTCGAGCATCGCGATCGAGCCCTCGCCGTGCGGGCTCTCGGCCGCGACGCGCCGGTAGATCGGCAGCGCGCCGAGCAGCGTCAGCAGCACCAGGATCAGCGTGGCGATCGGCGAGAGCAGGCCGGCCGCCAGCGCCGCGATGCCCGGCTGGTAGCCCAGCGTCGAGAAGTAGTCGACGCCGGTCAGGCACATCACCTGCCACCAGGAGTGCCGGTGGTGCGCGGCGACCTTCTCCTTCTCGTAGGGGCCTTCGGACTCGCCGGGCCTGCCCTCCAGCAGCCATCGCCCAAGCCAGCCCTGTGAGCGCTCCGAGCTGGATGTCGGCTGTGCCATGTTTGTGGCTCCTCCCCTGCGATCCGCGGATAATGCGGAGAAGACGGATACTATAGCTGTGAGCAAAACCATTGAGCCACTATGCACGAACGAGATGCCTTTGTGATGCCATCCGCCCTACTGCCGACTGGCTCCTGCCGGCTGCCCACTGCTATAGGGTTCGCAAGAACCATACCTTATTCCTTCAGATACCACGGCACATTCACGATTACGACTCGCTCGTCGCCGCGCAGCAGCAGCAGCGCGTTGAGCACCTCGCCCTGCTGGTTATGCAGCAGGTAGTGGTACCAGTGATGCTCGACCAGCTCGGGGATGATCACCGCGATCTGCCGATCGACGTGCTGCTCTTTCAGGCTGGCGATATAGCCGAGCAGCGGGCTCAGCAGCCGGCGGTACGGCGACGGGATTACGACCAGGCGCGGCGCGGCCAGCCCGGCCGCGCGGGCCGGCGCCTCCACCAGCTCCGGCCACATCGCCGCCAGGTCGTCGATCGTCTCGTGCGTGCGGACTTGCACCGCGTACACCTCAGTCGAGAGCTTTAGGGCGAAGCGCAGCGCCTTGCTGGCGAGCCTGTTCCAGCTCTTCAGCGGAACGACGACGATCGGCTGTCGCAGGCTGCCCAGATCGAGCGGCACGGCGCAGGCCAGCTCGAGCTCGACATTGCCGTAGTGCCGGCGCACGGCCTTAAAGAGGACGAGCATGAGCGGGATGAGCAGCAACGTGATCCAGGCGCCCTCCCTGAATTTCTCGATCAGCACGACCAGCAGCGTGATCGCCGTGGCCAGCGCGCCGACGCCGTTGATCAGCATATTCCGCAGCACATGCCGGCCGCCGACCCGCCGCCAGTGCGCGACCATGCCCGCCTGCGAGAGCGTGAAGGCCATGAAGGCCCCCACCGCAAACAGCGGGATCAGCCGATCGGTGATGCCGCCGAACGCGATCAGCAGGATGCCTGCCAGCACGGCCAGCACGACGATCCCCTGCGAGAAGACCAGCCGCCGGCCGCGCGAGGCGAACGCGTGCGGCAGAAAATCATCCTGCGCGATCACCCGGCAGAGCCGCGGGAAGCCGGCGAAGCTGGTGTTTGCGGAGAGCGCCAGCACCGCCAGGATCGCGCCGATCGTGATGTAGTAGAGCAGGCCCCTGCCGACGACCGCCGCCACCAGCTGCGACAGCACGCTCGCGTACCCCTGGCTGCCCGGCTCGGTTGCGCCGATGCCGTACGCGTGCGCCAGGTAGGCAATGCCTGCCAGCAGCAGCGCTAGGATGGCGATGATCACCGTCAGCGTCCGCCGCGCGTTCACAACCGTCGGCTCGCGGAATGCGGTGACGCCGTTGCTCACGGCCTCGACGCCGGTCATGGCCGTGCAGCCGCTGGAAAAGGCGTGCAGCAGCAGCCACAGGCTCGCCGCCGCCGTGGCCGCCGGCAGCGCGGGCGGCGCGACGACCGGCGCCGGGTGGCCGCCCGCTCCGATCGCCTTGACGATCCCGATCAGCAGCACCCCAAACAGGCTGCCGACAAAAAGGTAGGTCGGCACGATGAACGCGATTCCGGACTCGCGCACGCCGCGCAGGTTCACGATCGTGATCAGCGTCAGAATGCCCAGGCAGATCGGCAAGATGTACGGCTGCAGGATCGGCAGCGCCGAGACCAGCGCGCCGACGCCGGCCGAGATGCCGACCGCAACGACCAGCACGTAGTCGAGCATCAGGGCCGCCGCGGCCAGCAGACCCGGAAGCGTGCCCAGGTTCTCCCGCGCGATCGTATACGACCCGCCGCCGCTCGGGTAGGCGCCGATGGTCTGGCGGTAGGAGACGTACACGATCAGCAGCAGCCCGATGATGATCGCGCTGATCGGGACGATGTACCCGACCCCCAATGCGCCGAGCGGGATGAGCAGCGTCAGCGCTGCCTCGGGGCCGTATGCCGCGGACGCCAGCGCGTCGAGCCCCAGCATGGGAATGCCGGTCAGCGGCCCGACGCGCTGATCGCCCTCATCCTGCGATGCGAGCGGTTCGCCAAAGAGCCGATCCGCGAGCGACATAGACGCGCCTTCAGCTAGCCCGAGATCTGCTCCAGCCGCGCCAGCTCCTGCTCGACGACCGCATCGTCGAGCTTCTTGAATAGCGGCGCCGGCTGGCCGATCGGCTGGCCCGGCGGCAGCGCGCTCGGCTCCCAGCGGCCGACCCAGCTGGTGTAGTCGCCCGTCAGCACGCGGTGTCTGCTGCCGTCCTCCTCGGCGTACTCGCGGAACTCGAGCGGGCCGGCGATGTAGCCGGCGTAGCCGAGCAGCTCGTGCAGCCGCTGGCTAGTGAACGGCAGGAACGGCGTCAGCATGATCTTGAGGTTGTCCACGCAGCGCAGCGCCACGTAGAGCACCGTGCCGGCGCGCTCGCGGTCGAGCTTGATGACCTTCCACGGCTCCTGCTCGCTCAGGTACTGGTTGACCTGGCCGGCCAGCCTCATCGCCTCGCTCAGCGCGGCCTTGAAGCGCGCTCCGTCAAGAAGCGTGCCGACGCTCGCCAGGCCGCCCTCGACCGCGGCGAGGATCGCCTGGTCCTGCTGGCCCAGCGCGCCCGGCTGCGGCACCTGGCCGAAGTTGCGGTGCACGTTGGTCAGCGTGCGGTTCACCAGGTTGCCCCAGGTGGCCACCAGTTCGTCGTTGTTGCGCCGCACGAACTCGGCCCAGGTGAAGTCGGTGTCCTGCGTCTCCGGCCCGCCGATCGTCAGGAAGTAGCGCAGCGGGTCGGGGTCGTAGCGGCTCAGCACGTCGTTGACGTAGATCACGATCCCGCGGCTGCTGCTGAACTTCTTGCCCTCCATCGTCAGGAACTCGCTGCTGACGATATCGTAGGGCAGCTCGAGCGGCGGGCTGTCGGCGTTGCCGGCGATCGCGCCGCCGTTGCCGTAGCCGATCAGCATGGCCGGCCAGATCACGCTGTGGAACACAATGTTGTCCTTGCCCATGAAGTAGTAGTGGCGCGACTGCGGGCTCTGCCACCACTCGCGCCAGGCCTCGGGCGTGCCGCGGTTGTGGGCCCACTCGACGCTGGCCGAGAGGTAGCCGATCACCGCGTCGAACCAGACGTAGATGCGCTTGTCGTCGCGGCCCTCGAACTCGGGCAGCGGGATCGGCACGCCCCAGTCGATATCGCGGGTGATCGCGCGCGGCTTCAGCTCGCTCAGCAGGTTCAGCGAGAAGGCGCGCACGTTCGGCCGCCAGTGGTCCTGCCGGTCGATCCAGGCGCTGAGCTGCTCGGCGAAGGCCGGCAGATCGAGCAGGAAGTGCTCGGTCTCCTTGAAGACCGGCGCGCTGCCGTCGATCTTCGAGCGCGGGTTGATCAGGTCGATCGGGTCGAGCTGGTTGCCGCAGTTGTCGCACTGGTCGCCGCGCGCCTCGCCATAGCCGCAGATCGGGCAGGTGCCCTCGATGTAGCGGTCGGGCAGGGTGCGCCCGGTGTTGGCCGAGATCGCGCCCAGCGTCGTCCGCCGCAGCAGGTAGCCCTTGTCGAACAGCGTCTTGAACAGGTCCTGCGTGACGCGGTAGTGGTTGCGCGTGGTCGTGCGCGTGAAGGTGTCGTAGCTCAGCCCCAGGTTGCGCAGGTCGTCGCCGATCACCTGGCTGTAGCGGTCGGCCAGCTGCTTGGCGGTGAGCCCCTCCTTGTCGGCGGCGATCGTGATTGGCGTGCCGTGCTCGTCGGTGCCCGAGACCATCAGGACGTTGTTGCCCTTGAGGCGCTGGTAGCGCGCGAAGATATCGCTCGGGACGCCGAAGCCGGCCACGTGCCCGATGTGGCGCGGGCCGTTGGCGTAGGGCCACGCGACGGCGACGAGGATGTTCTCTGGCATGGTTCTATCTCCATCTAGCGATGATGATCGGCTACTATTACGCACGTTCTTTAATCACAGGACTTACGCGGAGGTGCCCCCTCACCCCCCCTACCCCCCCCGCTCCCCGCCGGGGAGCGGGGGATGTTGGGGCCGGTGTGGCCGGTTTGGCGAAGCCAAACCGGCCACACCGGCCGTTTTCCCCCTCCCCTGCCAGGGAGGGGCTAGGGGGTGGGGTCAAAAACGCCGACTGCGTAAGTCCTGTCAATCAAACATAAGGCAAGATGCCGGCAAAAGCGCGCCTGCCAGGATAGAGCAAAAGCCCGGAACGCGCAAACGAAAGGGCCGCCCATGCTGGGCGGCCCCGGCGACTCTCGGTCGGCCTGGTCAGGCGGCGAACAGCATGAGCGATTGGCAGCGCGGTAGCCCGCGCCGCTGCATGGTCATGCCGATTGTCGATACTGTGAACATACTACGATCCTTTAGCGCCCCGGCTGGCGCGGCGGCCGGCGCGAGAGCGGCGCGCCGCGCTGCGGCCCTGGCTTGAACCCGCCCGGCTTGGCGCTGCTCTTCGACGGCTTGCCGCCCGACGGTTGACTCTTCTTCGACATACGATCCTCCTCAGCGATGCTCAGCCTGGTGATGCGAGCGTGTCCGCCTCGATGCTCGCGGCCGGGGCGCGGATGAATCAAAAGGCCGTGAGCGCCTGCGTGTCGCTCACGGCCCGTGTATCGCATGTCTAGGAACGATCATCCAGGCGACACACACTCCGTGAGCACGACCATAGCCAGCGTTCGGATGCGAATCTTCGCAACCGGGCGGGCCATGATCATGGTGTCGCGCAGGTTGATCATCGAACGAGTATTCCTCACAACGACCGGCATTAGGAACCGATGCGCGCATCATACCACGTTGCGGCGGCCGGTGTCAATCTCCCTGCGTCCGACTTTTGGACGATCCGCAGGTAGCGCGATAAAGCTGATATAGCAAACCTACACCAGACGTAAAGCAATCTGACGATGGACGATGGACGATATGAGCGCATCGTCTATGGTCGATCGTCGATCGTCCGGTTTCCAAATCACATGGAATTGCTACAGAGGTAGGGCTATCCGCGTGCATCTACGCTATCTGCGGCTCGCAATTCCTCGATCGCCGCCTTGAGCTGCGGGTCGTCGGCCGGGTCGAAGCGCCACCACTCGGCCTCGACGACCCGGTTGGGCAGCACGCCGCGGCCCTCGAGCGACGTGCCGTCGGGCAGGCGGTAGGCGAACTCGGCCAGCCACAGCCGCGAGCCGTCCGGGAAGTTGTGCTCCAGCAGGTTCTCGGTGTTGCCGGCGCTAGGCGTGCCGACCACCCGCGCGCGGCCGCTCAGCTGCAGCGCAGCCGCGAACATCTCGGCGGCGCTGGCCGTCTCGGCGCTGGTCAGCACGACGATCGGCGTCCGATCGAGCCGCGCGATCGTCTCGCCGCCGGGGATGCGCACCTGATCGCGCGTGTCGCGGCTGCTGCTGGTGCCGATCGAGCCGCCGTCGACGAATAGCGCCAGCGTGTGCAGCAGCGTGTCGATGAAGCCGCCGCCGTTGTCGCGCACGTCGACGATCAGCCCCTCCAGCGGCCCGCCGTCGAGCAGCACCTCGACCTGGGCGCGGATGCGCTCGGCCAGGTCGGCGCGGTCGAACGTGTCGATCGTCAGCAGTCCGACCTGCGAACCCGGCAGGCGCTGGGCCATGATCGGCGGGAAGGCGTCGTCGTCGATCAGCTGGCGCGTCACCACGACCTCGCGCGGCGGCGCGCCGGGCGAGCGCACCGTCAGCTCGACGGCCGTGCCCGGCGCGCCGCGCACGGCCGCGCTGGGGCCGCCCGGCCCAAACGCGGCGGTATCGGTGAACACGACCCCGCCGACCGCCAGGATGAGGTCGCGCGGGCGCAGGCCGGCAGTCTCAGCCGGACCGCCGGGCGCCAGCCGGGTGATCAGCCCGCCCTCGGAGTGCTCGCGGATATTGACGCCGATGCCGCCGTAGCGCCACTGACCGCTGGAGCGCGCCTCCTCCTCGGCGGTCTCCCGCGGCGACTCGAAGCGCGAGTGGTCGTCGCCGAGCAGCGCGATCATCTCGCGGAGCGCCTGGTAGAACTCCTCCGGCGTCGCGGCGCCGGCCGCCCGCGGCTCGTAGGTCTGCCGGGCCGCCTGCCAGTCGACGCCGCGATAGTCGGTGTAGATATAGCGGTCGCGCACCAGCGACCAGATCTGCTCGAACATGCGCGCGCGCTCGTCGGCGGCGGGCATCGGCAGGGTCGGCTCAGGCGTCAGCGGCGCGGCAGTGGGCGGCGGCGTGGCAGTGGGCGGCGTGGCAGTGGCGGTGGGCGAGGGCGTGGCGGTAGGGAGCGGCGTGGGCGTGACGGTCGGCGCGATGGGCGTGACGGTCGGCGGCGCCGCGGTCGGCAGCGCGGTAGCAGTTGGCTCCTGTGCGACCGGCGGCAGCCGCGCGTCCAGCGGGTCGCATGCCCCCAGCAGCGCCGCCAGTAGCACCAGAACCCTTGTTGCCAGGCGGAGCCGTCGTGCCTGCATGGCGTGCGCGCTCTTGTCAAGCCGGAGGCCGGAGCCTGCATGATACCACAGCTGTGGATGGGGCGGCTCCGGCCCTCAGGGTATGGCGTAGCTTTTTGCGCGTCCGCACGCCGGCGGGCTCAAGCCCGCGGCTAGCTGTACGAAGCCCGCTGCCGCGGGCTGGATCAGGCCGCGCATGCGGCTTTCGTTGCGGTAGCCCGCCCGTTCACGGGCCGGGCGGGCCAAAGGATCATGGCCCATGCCTCATACCATTCGGAGCACGGCCGGTGTATATCCCGCAGTGTCTGGATTCAGCCAGGCATGCGCGTCAGGCATCGCAAACGAGGCGGCATTCTTTTTGGGGTCCAGGGGCGCAAGCCCCGGCCGGGGGGCACGGGGGGCGCGCAGCCCCCCGCAAGTGTTGGGTAGGGGCATTCAATTGAACGCCCGTACAGGTGCTAGTGCACGATCAGGCAGCTGGCAGTCGGCAGTCGGCAGTAACGGTGAACTGCAAACTGCGGACTGCCGACTGAAGCGGGTAGAGATTTCGGCCGACGTGTACTAGGCGGCGTGCAGCTCCTCGTGAAGCCGCTGGAGCTCGTGGCAGCGCATCAGCCGGTTGAGCAGGTTGCGCTTGGTGTTATAGATGGCCGCGACGCTCTCGAAATGCTCGGCGTGGCGCTCCAGGATCTGGCGCGGCGTCAGGGTCAGCTGAAAGCTCTCGACCAGCACGATCTGCTCCTGCTCGGTGGTGACCTTGTGGCAGATCATCTGCCAGAGCGCGGCGCGCTCGGCCGCGCGCACCACGATCTGCTCGGGGGTCGCGACCGGGTCGGCTTCCATCCGCTGGTGGATGCGCTCGTGGCTCGCCTCGACGCGCGATGCGTCGATCACGGTCGTGACGACACAGTTGCGCAGGTAGCCCATGAGCGCGGCCAGGTTGGCGAACTGGGCGAACCGGCTCGGCGAGAGGGCCGCCCAGGCGCGCGCCAGCGCCCAGTCGGCCAGATCCTCGGCCGGCTCGCCGCTCGGCGTCCGAAGATGCGACTGGCGCGCCCAGGCAAGCAGGAGCGGCCGGTAGCGCGCGTAGATCTGGCGCCAGGCGTCGTCCGAGCGCTCGACGATTGCGCGACGGAACAGCTCGTAGCCATCGCGATCGGTCAGTTCTTGCTGGTACATGGCCGCGATTACTCCCACAGGTGTGTGGCTACTCAATAAGAGCCTGTTGTGGGAGAAATCTTGCACTTCTTTGGCATGTGCCCCGCCTGCCTTGCTTCTGGCCACGGTGGGATGTCGACAGCACCTGTCCTCAAAAGAGCCCCCCTCTCCTTTTGGGGGTGAGTTTTCTTATGCCTGGTGTTGTTGTGCGCCGTATCACCCACCCCCCGCCCCTGGCAGGGGCAGGGGGTGAGGGTCAACACGACGGAATGCGACTGTCAGCTCTCGCGCGGCACCCAGTACACCCGGTAGTACTCAACCCGCGCACCCTGTGGCTTTGGCGCCACCAGCGAGCCGGCGTTGCTGCGGCTCAGCGGCGTGACGGCGAAGCGGTAGCCCGGCGGCACGTAGGTCGGCAGCGGCCGCCAGCCGCCCTCGATCCAGCGGCAGATCCGCAGGTCGCCGTCCGCTAATGCGCCCTCCTCGTCCGGCCCGACCGGGTCGTAGTACAGCACCAGCGTGGGCGTCAGCTCGACCGGCAGCGCGGCGTTGCCGGCCACCCCGTAGGCGTAGCCGCGCTCGCGCCAGCCCTCGGGCGTGCCGCCCATGCCGTGGGCGATCGTGGTGATGACCTTGATGTGCCCGTAGGTGCTGGTGTTGTCGGCGCCTTTCAGAAAGAACAGCATCGCGCCCCCGTCCGACGACCCGGCCGAGATCGGGTTGGCCGGAAATGGGTTGGTCGTGGGCGGGCTGCCACCCTGTGAGAAGGAGCTGATCAGGATCTGCTCCGCGCCCTGGCCCCAGCGCACCAGCACGTGGCCGTCGAGCGTCGGCACGTCCAGCGGCTTGCTGACCCAGCCTTCCTGGCTCGTGCCACTCTGCCACTCCGGCGCCACCGGCCGGTCGTAGCCGAGCGGGAAGATCTCGATCTGATCGGGCAGATTGGCGGCGCCGCCGACGCGCAGCCTAATGGCGGCCTTGCTGTCGTTCGTATCGGCCGGCTCGGGCACGATGTCGATCTCCGGGAACGCCGTGGGGTTGGTGGCGCCCCAGCCCTCCGGGCGATCCCCGGCGACGCGCGCGCGCAGGACGGTCGGCCGGTCGCCGCGGCGCTCGACGATCAGCGCGACGGTGTCGCGATCGTGCGCGCCAAGCAGCGGGAACGCCGCATCCTCGGAGCTCGCCTCCAGCGTTCCCTGCGCGATCACCCGCGCGGGCTCGGCCGCGCTGGCCGCGTCGCGCAGCACGTAGACCCAGCAGCGGTCGAGCTTGAGCTCGCCCGACACGCCCAGTCCGGCCAGTTCGCCGCGCAGCTCCCGCCAGGCCGGCAGGGAGATCGACGGGTCGGCCGCGCCGCCGGCCAGCGACCCCTGGCGGCGAAAGCGCGGCAGCGCCGCCGGCAGCCAGCGCGGCCCCGCCAGCACCTGGCGATCGGTGCGATCGGGCGGCACTGCCGGGAAGCGCTCGGCCAGCTTGGGCCACTGCTTCGAGACAAGCTCGCTGGTGCCCTCGGTCGTGGCCATGATCGACTCGCTGAACGAGCGGACGCTCGGCATCACCAGGCTGGTGATCGGCGCCTGGACCAGCGACAGGTGGTCGGCCGGCCGGCGGACCTGCTCCGGCAGCACGACCGGCCGGGACTCGAGGTACTCGTCGGTCAGGCACAGCGCGTAGTGGCACCACTCGTGGATCAGCGTGCGGTAGCCCTCCGGCTCCTCCCACGCGATCACGCCGCGGCGGTTGTCGTTCCACAGGCCGCGGCCGGCGCGGATCGGCATGTACTTGTGGTCGATGTGCAGCCCGGCGACCCAGCTGCGCGGGAACAGGCGATTCGACGCCATGATCTGGATGTCGGCGCAGTCCATCAGCTCCGGCCCGCCGAACACCACCTGGCCGAAGGCCATCCAGCCGTCGGTCACATCGAACAGCAGGTCCGACGCGCGGGTGAAGGTCGACCGGAGCATCTGCATGTACTCCTCGTCGGGCCGCCACTCCAGCGCCACGATCAGGTTGAACAGGTAGAGCGAGGATTGGAACACCTGGCCCTCGGCCGAGGTGTTCAGGCTCACGTCGTAGCGCCGAAAGGCCCAGTCGATCGCCGACCCGAACGGGTCGGGCTGCTCGACGTTGTCGGGCAGCCCGGCGGGTATGGCTTTGCTCTGGCGCGGCACCTTCTTGGTCTCGGGCGCGTCGCTCGCCAGCGTGAGCCGCACCACCGGGTCGCGCGAGGGGATCGCCAGGGCTTCGTCGCCGGACTGCTCAGCGTTGAAGATCAGCCGCCGCGGGGCATCGTCCATGTGAGACCTCCGCATATCTATTAAAAAGGATGACACGTAAAAAGGATGACACGAGAGAATACCAGGGCTCGTGCAAAGTTGGCCCTCCCCCCCTGCCCCCCTCTCCCACCGGGAGAGGGGGGAATTATTGGCTCGGCACGGGGTTTCGGAGGAGCCGAAGCCTCGTGCCGAGCTGCCGTTGCCCCCGCCCCTGGCAGGGCGGGGGCAAGGGGGTGGGGTCAAAGACGTTGCATCAGCCCTGTACAAGGGCGCCCTCGGCTTTCAAAAAGCCATAAAAAGAGATAGAATAGCCGGACCATATCCGGAGAGCTGAGAGCAACCATGACCCAACCCGAGGCGTCCGGGCGCGACGATGAGGATGGCGGCCTCCTTTCGATCTGCGCGCTGCTGCGCTGGTTCGACCGTGCCCTGCTGCGCGCGCTGTCGGAGCGTGACGACGACGAGGTCGAAATCCTGCTGGCGAGCGATCTCGTAGAACCTATCGCCGAGATGACCGGCGCCTGGCGGCTGCGCGACGACTCGCGCGCGAACGCGCTGGAGCGGCTGCGCGCCGAGCGCCCCACCGATGAGCTGACGTGGCAGACCCGCATCTTCGAGCATTTCCTGCGCGAGGCGCGCGCGTCTGCCGCGGCCGAGGAGGTCTGCCTGGCTCACTTCGGCGAGCTGTTCCGACTGCTTGCCGCGCGCGAAGCCTGGCATACGCTCGCTCAGCACATCGCCGAGATCCGCGCTGCTGCGCCGCGGCAGCCCGGCAACCTCGATCGACTTCAGTTCTACGAAGGCTTTATCGCTATTCGCACCCAGTCGTACGCTGACGGCGAAGCCCGCATGCTGGCGCTGCTCGAGCAGGATCGCCTGGAGCCGGGCCTGCGGGTGCAGGTGCTCAACGCGCTCGGCCAGAGCCACTGGTTTCAGACGAGCTACGATCGCGCGCTGTCCTTCTACGAGCAGGTGGACGCGCTCGCGCGCGAGATCGCCGACCGCAACTATCAGATGTTCGCGCTGGCGAACATGGGCATGATCTACAGCGAGATCGGCTACTACGACAAGGCGCTGGACCTGACGATGCGCAGTCTCGTGATCGTCCGCGAGCTTGGCGAGCGCTCAAATCTCGCGCGCACGCTCTACCATATCGGCAACTACGCGATGCTGCTGGGCCGCTGGCAGCTCGCGCAGACGTACTTCCACGAGGCGATCGCGCTCTACCAGGCGCTCCGCCTCCAGTCGGGACTGGTCTATCTCTACTGGGGCCAGGGCTTTCTGTACCATATGCTCGGCGACGAGGGCCAGAGCGAGGCCGCCTACCTGCGCGCGATCGCCGCGCTGCCCGACCAGGAGCAGGAGCAGCTCGGATCGGCGATGGACACCTGGCTCCACCTCGGGTTCCTCTACCAGACCCAGGGCCGGCTCGACGAGGCGCTGGTCGCGTTCGACCGCGCGGCAGTGCTGGCGGGGCGCCTCGGCAGCCAGCATCGCCTGAGCCAGATCGACTACCGCCGCGGCAACGTCTTCGAGCGGCAGGGCCGGCTGGACGCGGCGATGGACGCCTACCGCGCGGCGATCGAGCGGATCGAGGCGCTGCGCGGCGCGACCAGGGCCGAGGAGATCAAGATCGGCCTGCTCGGCACGGTCCAGCAGATCTTCGAGTCGACTGTGCTGCTGTGCCTGGCGTGCGGCCGGAGCGAGCTGGCGCTCGAGTACGTCGAGCGCGCCCGGTCGCGCGCGTTCCTCGACATGCTGGCCGACAAGCACCCCGATCTGCACGACGGCGTTGCGCAGCCGGTCGTGACGCTGGCCGAGCTGCAGGCGGCGCTGCCGGCGGGCGCGCTGCTGGTCGAGTACTACACCGCCGGCGTGCTGCCGCGCGGCGAGGCGCTGATCAATATGATCCCGGCCGAGAACGCGCGGCTGCGCGAGCACCTGGCGCTGCCGCCGCAGGTGATCGGCTTCGCGGTCACGCGCGACCGGCTGGAGGTCTTTCGCCCGAAGATCGACCCGAACACGCTGCGGCCGCAGCCCAACGACCCCGACCCCGGCCGGCGGCTGCTGCGCGACCGGCTGCTCACCCACCTGCACGATCAGCTGATCGCGCCGATCGGCCACCTGCTGGCCGGCTGCCGGCAGTTCTACGTCATCCCGCATGGCCCACTACACTATGTTCCATTCATGGCGCTGCGCTCCGCCGCCGGCGCGCACCTGCTGGACACCGGCGGCCCGGCGCTCGCGCTGGCGCCCTCCGCGACGATTCTGCTGCGCAGCTGTCTGGGCCGTCGGCCAGGCCAGGGTCAGGAGTACTGGGCGCTGGGGTACAACGATGAGGGGGATGAGGCGCTTCGCTATGCCGAGGCCGAGGCCGGCCACGTCGCGCGACTGCTCGGCGGCCGGGCTTGGGCCGGCCCGGCGCCGAAGAGCGCGCTGTTGTCCGAGTTCGGCCGGCGCGCGCGCTGGCTGCACATCGCCGGCCATGCGATCTACGATCCCCACGATCCGCTCGGCTCGGCGCTGCGGCTCGGCGCCGGCGACTCGCTGAGCGCCCGCGCGATCATGGGCCAGCTGGAGCTTGGCGCCGACCTGGTGACGCTCAGCGCGTGCACCAGCGGCGTCAACCGTGTCGTGCCGGGCGACGAGCAGCTGGGATTGCCGCGCGCGCTGCTCGTCGCCGGGGTGCCTGCGGTCGTCTGCACGCTCTGGGAGGCCTTCGATCTCACCGCGCTGCTGGTGATGGATCGGTTCTACCGCGATCTGCGGCGCGGCCGGCCGCCGGCAGAGGCGCTGCGCGACGCGCAGGTCGCCCTCCGCGAGATGACCGGCCGCGATCTCCAGGCAACGCTCGAGCGCTGGCGGGCCGACGACCCGGCGTTCGTCGCGGCGCTGGGCGCGCTGCCGGACGTGCCGCCCGAGTCGCTCGACGTGCGGATCTACGCCGACCCGCTCTACTGGGCGCCGTTTATGCTGATTGGCCGGCCGGACTGATCGATCGTAGATTGGGAGACAAGGTTCTTATTTCGGGTGGGGGTCTGGGGGCGGGCGAAGCCCGCCCCCAGACCCCCACCTTGGGAGGTGTGGAGGGCCTTCGGCCCCTCCACACCTCCCCAACTACAATCTGCAATGCTAAGGCGGCGTGATCTCGACCCGCAGGTGCGGCAGCGCGCCGAGCGGCACCGGGGCGAAGTCGATCGAGCCGGTCTCGTCGGTCTCGCCGCTCCAGGTCGCCTCGTTCGCATGCACGACCACCACGCTGCCGGTCTGATCGAACGGGCCGCGGCTGGGCACGTCGACGCTCACGCGAACGCGGCCCTGGTGCTGCGGGCCGTCCTCGGCGTACACCTCGATCGCGACCTCCAGATCGGCGACCGATCCCGGCTCCTGGACATAGCGATAGAGCAGGCGACCGCGTGCGGCGCCGGCCAGCCCGGCCTGTCGCGACGCGCCAAGCAGCGGCGCCGGGATGTCCACGACCAGCCGCCCCGCGCCGAACGACCAGGCCGGCGCGCTGAGCGCGGGCGGCTTCGGCGGAGGCCCCAGGAACGACAGATTGGCCTGCGGGTAGGCGGGCGCCGGCTCAATCTGGCCGGTGGCGGTCGCGTCGATCATCTCGAGCAGATCGTCCAGCTCGACCTGGCACTGCGCGCACTGGGCCAGGTGTATTTCGAGCAAAGCATACTGGACGGCGCGCGGCAACCCCAGCGCGACAGCCGTCGCGTATGCGGGCAGCAGCTCGCGCATCGGGTGCTTCGGCCAATTCGAGCCGGCTGATTGTGGCTGGCGGTGATCGGACATACGATCTTCCTTTTTGAGCATGGATGGGCATGCCGGCGCAAAAATCTTACACTTCTTGCGCATATCTGCGGCCGGCAATGTTGTGGCAGGTCCGGCGGGCAGGAGGTCGGGCGATCTCCGGCAGCCCCGGCGCTACTCGTCGGGGAGGATGCCGAACTCGACCGCGAGCGCGCGCCAGGCGGGCTCGGCGCGCAGCTTTTCGAGCGCTCGCGACCGCAGCACATAGATGCTGTTGACGGGCTTGTCGAGCAGCCGGCTGATCGTCTCGTCGTCCAGGCCGTCGATATACTTGAGGCGCAGCGCGCGCAGCTGCTGGGTGGCGCGCGGATGCTTGCGCAGGAACTCTTCCGATAGCCGCTCGAAGCGCGCGCGCAGCTCGCCCTCGATGATCGGCGTGATCGGGTCGGCCTGGCGCTGGTCGGGGTGGCGCAGCAGGTCGAGCGTGCCGCCGGCCACGCGCGACCAGCCGAACAGGTTGTCCTGGCGCCGCTGGCTGCGGGTCGCGTCGAGGAGCTGCTGGTGGGCGAAGGCGAGAAAGGCCCCCGGAAGGCGGCAGTGCGCGAACAGGATGAAGGTGCGCTCCACCGCGTGCTGGGCCGCGTCCTCGGCGATGTCGGGGTAGCGGGATCGCGCGAGATCGTAGATGTAGCGAAACAGCTCGCTGTACGCCCGGTTTTGCCGCTCGCCCCCCTCGGCGCCCGAGCAGGCGCGGTGCATCGCCTGGCTATAGACGTGGATGGCGATGCGGACCGGCGTCGCCGTCGCGCCGGCCGTAATTTGTTCGAGGACAAGCTGAGACCACTGCTCGGCCGGGAGCAGGCGCCAGTCGCGCTGTTCTTGCAGTCGGCGAACCTCCTGGAGGCACTCCCGCCGCAGCGCGAACCGATCGAATTCCGTGTCCATGTGTCCACCCAATAAGACGAGAATGAGCTGAGTGTGGCCACGTTCTAGCTGGGCCTGGGAGATGTTGCGATAGAGCCACGCACACCGGCACAGATCGCGGTCACATTCGAATGCGCCGATCAGGAGGGCGGCCGGGTGCCCTATGGCGATTCCGGGCAACCCTGCTGCGGTGCTTGCTCTGAGAGAGCGACTCTGCCCTGGAGAGCGAGAATGGTATAGCTGCCTGGAGGGTTGTGGATCCTCCAAACCTCCTGCACGACCACGTGGTATCTGTAGATTTTCGACATGTTGTTGGGCGGCGTGCCAGTGGGCTACAGGCTCTATTGTATTCGTATGGAACAAGATGCGCGGTGTTTTTTCACAACTTGCCGGAAAGCTCTGGGAACGTCGCTCGGGCCGGGCTAAGCGCGCGTATGTGGTCGTATTCTCTCAGCTCGGCGCGCCCGCGAGCGCAGGATCAGCATCCGCGGCTCTGGATCAGTCGATCCCGCGCCGCGCGATCGCGAGCGCGCCCAGCAGCGCGGTGTCGTAGCCCAGTCGGCTGAGCCGCAGCTCCGGCGCGGGCACCAGCCGCAGGCGCTCGGCCATGACGCTCCTGGCCGCCCCCAGCAGCCGCTCGCCGCCGCCGACCGCCACGCCGCCGCCCAGCACGATCAGATCGGGCGCGTAGATCGCGGCCAGGTTGCGCAGCCCCTGCCCCAGGTTGTAGGCCACCTCGCCCCACTCCTGCTCGCTCAGGTGCTCGGCGGCCTTGCCGTAGATCCGGCGGATGGCGTTGCCCGAGATCAGCGCCTCCAGGCAGTCGGGCGCGCCGCACTCGCAGGCGACCCGCTCCGGGTGCGTGCAGCGGTACGCGATCGCCTGGTGCGCGACCTCGGGGTGCGCGCCGCGCGCCCCGCGGTAGATCGCGCCGTCGACCAGGAAGCCGCCGCCCATGCCGGTGCTCAGGGTGAGGTAGAGCATGTGGCTGGCGCTCACTCCGCCGGCCACGTACTCCCCGATCGCGCCGACGTTGGTGTCCACGTCGACGAAGAACGGGCAGCCCCAGCGCTCCTGCATGATCGCCTTGAGCGGCACGTCGCGCCACTCCGGCTGGTGCAGCGGCGAGACCACGCCGCGCTGGGCGTCGAGCGGCCCGCCGATCGCCGCGCCGATCCCGTCGATCGCCGTGCCGCCGGCGACCTGCTCGATCATGCGGTGGAGCAGGCCCAGCCCCTGGCCGAGATCCTGCGGCGTCGGCTCGCGCACTCGCCGGACGATCCGCCCGGCCTCGTCGGCCGCGGCGACCATGAGCTTTGTGCCGCCGATGTCGAGGCCGACATACGTCGCCATATTGGTTATCGCTTTCTCCAGGCTTTGGGGTGGCGCGCATGTGCGCACCACCCCACGTGTCGCCAGACGTCCTGATACGTGGCTGCCCTCACCCCCCTGCCCCCCTCTCCCGTCGCCACGGGAGAGGGGGGATTTCTTGGCAGGTGCGGTGGTTTCGGCGCCGCCGAAACCACCGCACCTGCCAGTACTCACCCCCGCCCCTGGCAGGGGCGGGGGCAGGGGGTGGGGTCATTCATAAGCTCTGCACAAAATAGTCGCGGATGCGCTCTTCCATATAGATCCGGTCGGCCAGCGCGCGCGGCATGTGGCGCTCGTCCGGGAACAGGAACAGGTCGTACGGCTTGCGCGCCTCGATCAGCGCGTTGATCAGCCGCGCGGTGTGGCGGAAGTGCACGTTCTCGTCGATCAGGCCGTGCACCAGCATCAGCTTGCCGGCGACCCCGGCCACGTGGCGCATGACGCTGCTCGCCTCGTAGCCGTCCGGGTTCGATCGCGGCGTGCCCATGTAGCGCTCGGTGTAGTGCGTGTCGTAGCCGTCCCAGTGCGTCACCGGCGCGCCGGCCACCGCCACCCTGAAGGTCTCGGGCGCGCGCGCCAGGCAGAGCGCGGCCATGTAGCCGCCGTAGCTCCAGCCGTAGATCCCCACCCGCGCCGGGTCGGCCAGGCCCCGCGCGACCAGCCAGCGCACGCCGTCGACCTGGTCGTCGACCTCGACGCCGCCCATGGCGCGCTTGATCGCGCCCTCGAAGGCCAGCCCGCGCCGCGCGGTGCCGCGGTTGTCCAGCACGAACACCAGGAACCCCAGGCTGCGCAGGTACTGCGCGCGCATGGTGACGGTCATCGCCCAGCCGTTCGTCACCAGCTGCGCGTGCGGCCCGCCGTAGACGTACACGATCGTCGGGAACGGCCCTGGGCCGTACGCCGCGCCCGGCCGGTAGATCGCGCCGTGCAGCGCGACGCCGTCGCGGCTCTGGAGCGTGACCAGATCGGGCGGCGTTAGCCCCAGCTGATCGACGCGCGGGTCGCGCTCGTCGTAGATCGTCTGGAGCAGCCCGCCGTCCGCGAGCGAGCGCAGCGTCACCATCGGCGGCTGGCCGAGCGAGTCGTGGGTGTCGACGAAGCGCTCGCAGGCGTGGTCTATTGTCACGCTGTGCATCCCCGGCGCGCTCGTGATCCGGCGCGGCTCGCCGCCCTCAAGCGAGACGGCGTAGAGCTGCCGCTCGGTCGGCCCGTCGCGCGTGCCGGTGACGTAGACCAGCCCGCGCTCCAGGTCCAGGCCGGCGATCGAGTCGACCAGCCAGTCGCCGCTGGTCAGCGGCCGGATCAGCTCGCCATCCGCGCCGTACAGGTACAGGTGCTGGAAGCCGCTGCGCTCGGAGGCCCAGATGAAGCCGCCGGCGTACGGCCCACGCCCGATCGGGCGGAACAGCTCGTGCAGGTTGATCCAGACGTCGCTCGTCTCGCGCAGCAGGGTTCGTCGCGCGCCGCTGCGCGGGTCGAACCGCACCAGGTCGAGCGCGGTCTGCTCGCGATTCTCGATCTGCGCTGCCAGCCCGCCGTCGGGCAGCCAGCGGACGCGCGCGAGGTAGATGTCCGGGTCAGCGCCGAGGTCCATCCAGGCCGGCCCGCCGCCCTCGATCGGGACGACGCCGAGCCGCACGCGCGCGTTGGGCTGGCCCGCGAACGGGTAGCGGTGGTCCTCCTGCGCGCCCTCGCCGACGCCCGGCTTGCCCTGGTGGACGATCCGGTAGACCGGGATATGGGTCTCGTCGACTTCCTCGAACGCGATCGATCGGCTGTCGGGCGCCCACCAGAACCCGTGCCGGCGGTGCATCTCCTCCTGCGCGATGTACTCGGCCAGGCCGTTGGTCTTGCCGGAGCCGCGCGCGCCCGTGGTCAGCTGGCGCGGCTCGCCGCCGTCGGCCGGCAGCACGTACAGCTCAGCGTCCTGCACGTAGGCGACCCACGCCCCGTCGGGCGAGAGCTGCGGGTCGAGCGCGGGCGTGCCCGCGCTGTCGAGGATCTGCCGCGGCGATGCGCCTGGTCCGTCTTGCACATAGATATCGCCCCGCAGCGGCAGCAGGATACGATCGGCGTGGCGCGCCCAGGCGTAGTAGGTGACGCCGAGCTCGCGCTGGCGCGCCCGCTCGCGCCGCAGCTTCTCCTCGAGCGAGATATTCTCCTCGGTCGCGCCGCCGCCCGGCGCGCTCGCCAGCAGGCTGCGCGCGCCGGTGGCCGGGTCGAAGGCGAACAGCTGGCGCGTCAGGCTGCGATCCGGGCTCCACAGGAAGGAGATCAGCCGGTCGTCGGGGCTGAACGCGATCTCGCCGGGGACAGCCATCCCCGGCAGCGGATAGGTCGCAATCGTCTCGATCGGCAGAGCCGGCGCGCGGTCGTGGGTCATGTCTCGACTCCGATCGTCAGGCTGACGCGGTGCTCGGCGCCCGGCGCCACCGTCGCGGTGTCGTCCGCGGCGTTGGCCGTCTCGACGCAGACCATCGTCTGGTACTCCTCGGGGCCGAAGTCGGCGATCGCCGCGGCCTTGTCGGCCCACGGATTCCAGACCACGGTCGTCCGGCTGCCCTCTTTGGCGACTCGGATCTGGCGCCACAGCGCGGGGTCCTCGATCAGGCAATCGGCGGTGGTGTCGAGGTAGATCCGGTCGGTCTCCGCGCCGATCGTCACCGGCCCGCGCTGGGCCTTCCGCAGGCCGGAGTCGACCTTATCGACATACGTATCGCCGTCCAGCCCGTGGATGGCGATCGTCGTGACGTCGCCGACCTGGAAGTAGCTGTGCAGCGCGCCGCCGCATGTGAACGGCGCCTCGCCGGTGTTCCGCGCGATCAGCTCGACCTGCAGCTGCGCCCCGACGGTGACGGCCAGCTCCAGCGCGAAGGTGTGCGGCCAGAGCGCCTGCGTCTCCTCGCTGTCGGCGAGCGTCAGCCGCAGCTCGGTCGCCTCCTCGGTCATGGCCGTCGCCAGCACCTCCCAGGGCGCCTTGCGGGCGAAGCCGTGCATCGGCTTGGCCGGGTCGGTCGGGTGCTGCGCGAACCACGGCCAGCAGACGGGGATGCCGCCGCGGATCGACGCGCCGGGGCGGAAGATCGCCTGGCGGCTAACGAACAGCACCGGCGCCTGGCCGTGCGGCTGGAAGCTGACCACCTGCCCGCCCTGGAGCGCGACCGTCGCCGTCGCGTGCCGGTTGCGGACCTCGGCGACCACCAGGTCGCCCGGCCCCGACACGAACGCGATCTGATCCGGGATGGCGAACTGGTCGTTGAGAGCCTGTAGGTCGAGGTGCATTGGTTCCTCGTGTCTGTTGCCACATAAAGCAGTAGTCTATCGCCGGCAATCGGTATCTGGGATGGAGTACTGACTACTGACTACCGACTACCGGAGTACGTCCAGCAGCTCGACCTCGAAGATCAGGGTCGCGTTCGGCGGGATGACCCCGCCGGCGCCGCGGGCGCCGTAGCCAAGCTCCGGCGGGATCGTCAGGCGGATCTTGTCGCCGACGTGCATCGTCGCGACGCCCTGATCCCATCCTTTGATCACCTGCCCGCGCCCGAGCGTGAACGTAAACGGCTGCCCGCGGTCGCGCGAGCTGTCGAACTTCTTGCCGTCCAGCAGCCAGCCGGTGTAGTGCACCGAGACCTTGTCGCCGGCCTTTGGCGCGGCGCCCTGGCCCTCGGCCAGCTTCTCGATCTGGAGACCAGATGTGGTCATTGGTTTGCTTTCCCTTTCTATTTTCTCTTTCGGGGAGTTTCTCGAGCGCATTCTGATGCGCGGCAGGCCCTCACCCCCTGCCCCCTCTCCCAGACGGGAGAGGGGGGATTCCTGGCAGGTGTCGGGGTTGCGGCGCCGCCGCAACCCCGACACCTGCTAGTCTTCACCCCCGCCCCTAACAGGAGAAGACTGTCAGGTGGCGGCAGGTGACGCGCGCACAGGCAGCACCGTACATACCGCCACCTGACAGGTTTGCGATTTATAAACCCCAAGCCCCCGCGCCGCAAGCGTGCTAGACGCCCAGCGCATCCTTCACGCGCCGCAGCGCCTCGACGTGATCGTGCGGCGCGGCCAGCCCGGCGCCCATGGTGTTGACGGACAGGTGCGTGGCGCCCAGCGCGCGCCAGCCCTCGACGAAGCGTGCCCACTCGGCCTCGGGCGTCGTCCCGATCGACAGTCGCGCCTCGACGCCGACCGCGCCCGCGGGCCGGCCGGCCGCGCTTGCCGCGCCGCGCAGCAGCTCGACCTGGCGGCGCGACTGGTCGTCCGGCGGGCGCTGGGGCATCCAGCCGTCGCCGATCCGGCCGGCGCGCTCGATCGCCGCGTCGGCGGACCCGCCCAGCCAGATTGGGATCGGCCGCTGGACCGGCAGCGGGTTGATGCCGGCCGCCTCGATCTGGTGCCAGCGCCCGCGGAACGTGACCACCGGCGCGGCCCACAGCGCCCGCAGCACGGCGATCTGCTCCTCGAGCCGCGCGCCGCGGTTGTGGAACTCCTCGCCCAGCGCCTGGTACTCGACCGGGTTCCAGCCGATCCCAACGCCCAGGCGCAGCCGGCCGCCGCTGAGCAGGTCGACCTCGGCGGCCTGCTTGGCCACCAGCGCGGCCTGGCGCTGCGGCAGGATGATCACGCCGGTGACCAGCTCGACCTGGCGGGTCAGCCCGGCAAGGTAGGCGAACAGCACGAGCGGCTCGTGGAACTGCGTCGCGCTGGTGTAGGGGCCGCGCCAGTCCGGCCGGCCGGCGGTGTCGGCGCCGAGCACGTGATCGTAGGCGACGATGTGCCGGTAGCCCATCTGCTCGATCGCCTGGGCATAGTCGCGAATGGCGACCGGATCGTCGCCGATCTCGGTCTGCGGGAAGACCACCCCGATCTGCATCACTGCGCTCCGATGGTATCGTTCTGTTGCGCTCCGTAGTATAAAGACGGCGGCCGAAAAGTCAAGACCTTTGCTTTGTCCGGGTGTGACGTGTGCTTTTGCACGGCGGGCCCGCCCTTGGCCCGCCCGGCCCGTCAACGGGCGGGCTACGTGTACGAAGGCCGTCGCCACGGCCTGATCCAGCCCGCTGCCGCGGGCTTCGTAGGGCGAGCCGCGGGCTTCAGCCCGCCGGCGTGCCCCATACCGAAACTATTTCTTAACGATCATCAGCCCGCCGGCGTGCGGCGGCGAAAAAATACGTCACCCTCGGGGAGCGTCGGGGTTGCGCGGACTGTAGTAGCGCGTCAGCCAGCGGCTCAGGCCGTCTAGGCCGGGGAACAGCACGCGCTCGGTCACGTTCGCCTGGTCGAGCTTGTCGCGGATCTCCCACTTGAGCTCCGTCGGGATGATGATCTTGCGGCAGGTCTCCGGCCGCTCGGCCAACCAGTCGTCCAGGCGCGCGGCTGCGCTTGACATAAGACAGAAGAGCGCGAACTGGTTAACGATCCGGTCGTCGAGCGACGGCGGCTCGAAGAACGCGACGAACGGCTCGGACGACAGCTTGTCGAACGCCTCGATCGAGCCGGCCGCGCGGCTGAGCATCTCGGCGGTGAA
The DNA here is from genome assembly GCA_016717335.1 of Candidatus Ribeiella danica. Lineage (GTDB taxonomy): Bacteria > Chloroflexota > Chloroflexia > Chloroflexales > Roseiflexaceae > Ribeiella > Ribeiella danica. The sequence continues at coordinate 493,921 of JADKFS010000001.1, read as the reverse complement.
GACGCTCTCGTTCTCCTCCTTGAGGATCTCCTGGAGCCGGCCGGGCAGGTAGCGGTTGGTCTCGGCGTAGTTGATGCACCAGATCACGCCGTCGGTTCCGAACGCCGCGATATCCTGGGCGGTGAAGTGCAGCGCGACGTAAGGCGAGTAGGTGCAGTCGAGCAGGCGGGTCGGCAGGCCGTGGTGCTGCGCGACCGCCATCCAGTTCCACACCGAGTCGCCCGGCACGGAGCTGCGCTGGGCGTACTTGCGGAAGTTGCGCAGCAGGTGCGACTCGAGCTGGCGGTAGCTGCCGCCGAGCCGCACCAGGCTGGTGCGCAGGTCGAAGCTGGCGTCCTGCATCCCGCGAAACGCGTACCTGGCGCGAAAGCGGCCAAGCGGCTGCTGCCACGACCCCTCGTAGAGGCATTCATTGAGCTCGTTCCAGCTCGAAATCCGCACCTCGTTCATCGTCCCCTCCTTCGTCGTCGGATGCCGGCTCGCCCCGCTCGAGCGGCGTCGTAGCCAGCTCCTCGGCGCGCAGCAGGCCCTGTATCGCGCGCGCCTGGGTCGTCAGGTCGACGGCGTACGTGGCAGGCGTGACGCGCGAGCCGTAGCGGTTGGCGTACGCCCTGGTCAGCTCGGCCCCAAAGAAGAGCAGCATGGCCGAGCAGTAGACCCAGACCAGGACGACGATCAGCGCGCCGGCCACGCCGTAGCCCGAGCCGATCGGGCTCTCGCGCAGGTACAGGCCGATCAGCCGCTGGCCGGCGACGAACAGCGCCGCGGTCATCGCCGCGCCGACCCAGACGTCGCGCCAGGCGATCAGCGTATCTGGCAGCAGTTTATACAGCACAGCGAACAGGAGTGTCAAGACCAGCCAGGAGATTGTGATGTGCGCGAGGCTCATGGCGTAGGCCGGCGGCACGCCCGAGAGCCACACGGCCAGGGCCGCGCCGGCGCGCGCGAGGCCGGCGCTCACGATCAGCGAGATCAGCGAGACGACCGCCGTCGCTAGGACCATGGCGAACGCCAGCAGCCGATCGATCGCGAATCCGCGCACGCCGTGGCCGGGCCGGCGCGCCACGCCCCAGATCGTGTTGAGCGAGTCCTTGAGGTGGTTGAACATTGCCGACGCGCCGAACAGCAGCGCCACGCCGCCGATCGTGGCCGTGAGCGCGTCCGGCGTGGGCGCGCGCACGCCGGCGAGCAGCGTCTGCAGGGCCTGGGCGCCCTGCGCGCCGATCGTCGACTGGACCTCCGCGAGGATCTGGCGCTCGGCCGTCGGCGCCCCGGCGACGTAGTCGGCGGCGCCGATCAGGATGATCAGCAGCGGCGCGAGCGAGAACATCGTGTAGTAGGCCAGCGCCGCCGCGAGCCGCTGGGCCTTATGGTCGCGCCACGCCAGCGCGGTCTCTTTGAGCAGCTCCCAGATAGTGATCGGCTTCATGGGCTGCGCCGCCCCTCTCTTCTCCAGTGTGGCCTGGCTGTTTGCCTTGCGGCTCGTATATGGAGGGCTTTTTTATGCAAGTAGCGCGCCCCCGCGCTGGCGGGGGGCTGCGCGCCCCCGTGCCCCCGCTCGGCTTGTTCGGGGGGCTGCGCGCCCCCCGCACCCCCGCGGGCGGGGGTGGGCCGCCACCCCCGCCGCCCCCCGGCCGGGGCTTGCGCCCCTGGACCCCAAAATGATGCCGCCTCATTTGCGAGGCTTGATGCGCATGCCCAGCTGAATCCACACGCGTAGAGAGACAACTCGTCCGATCGGAATCGTGCCAGGCATGTGCCACCACGAATGAAATTGGTACTGCATCAGTTGCCGGAGGGGGCCCGGGGGAACCCGCGCGGGTTCCCCCGGGCGGGGGGCCGGGGGCGCAGCGCCCCGGAAGAAACTTGGCGCAGCCGCCTGAACCGGCGCGGGTTCCCCCGGGCGGGGGGCCGGGGGCGCAGCGCCCCGGAAGAAACTTGGCGCAGCCGCCTGAACCGGCGTGGGTTCCCCCGGGCGGGGGGCCGGGGGCGCAGCGCCCCGGTGACACGGTGACACGGTGACACGGTGACACGGTGACGGCGGGGGCCGGGGGCGCAGCGCCCCGGAGAAGGCTGGCGGTACGCCACGCACAAGTTGTGCTACACTACGCTTGATGCTTGCCACTGCGCTGGGCAGCACTCGAGCGCACCCCAGGCGGCGCCACCGATGGCCGCGCTATAGGAGCACTACATGCAAAACCAGGCGGCCCGTATGGCTCTCGGCACGAGCTTGCGCTACGGGCTTGTGGCGGGCGTATGGATTCTCCTCTCTGACCGCGTGCTGGACGCCGTCGTCACCAATCCAACCGCCGTCGCCCAGCTGCAGACGTACAAAGGTTGGGCGTTCGTGATTGTGACGACGCTGGCGCTCTACGTCATGCTGCGCGACCAGCTGCAGCGCCTGCTGGGGGAGGTCGACATCCGCAGGCAGGCCGAGGACGCGCTGCGCCAGTCTGAGGAGCGCTTCGCCAAGGCGTTTCACGCCAACCCGGCCGCGATGGCGTTCACGCGCCTGTCCGACGGGCAGGTCATCGACGTCAACGAGGGCTATGAGCGGATGTTCGGCTACAGCCGCGACGAGGTGATCGGCAGCACCGCGCATCGCCTGAACGTCTTCCCCGCGCCCACCGCGCCCGAGGAGATCCTGCGGCGCCTGCGGGAGCATCGCGCGCTGCACGGCTACGAGGCCACGCTGCGGGCGCGCTCGGGCGCGCTGCTCGACCTGCTGCTGTCGAACGAGCCGATCGAGGTCGGCGGCGATTCGTGCGTCCTCTCGATCATGTTCGACATCACCGAGCGCAAGCGGGCCGAGGCTGAGGTGCACCGGCTGAACGAAGAGCTGGAGCAGCGCGTGGCCGATCGCACCGCGGCGCTCGCCCGCGCGAACGCCGAGCTGCAGATCGAGATCGCCGAGCGCGCGCTGCTCGAGGCGCAGATCCGCGCGTATGCCACCCGCGCGACGGCCCTGGCCGAGCTGTCGCACGCGCTGGCCGAGACCGGCCCGCGGCTCCAGCCGCTCTTCGATACGATCGCCAGGCGCATCGCCGAGCTGACGGGCGATACCTCGCTGGTCGCGACGATCTCGGCCGACGGGCGCTGGCTGGAGACGCAGGCGATCTACGACGCCGACCCGGCGCGCCCTGCCCTGCCGCACGCGCTGACAGACGAGTCGCCCTACCCGGTCGGCGAGGGGGTCGCCGGGCAGGTTGCGCAGACGGGCGCGGCGCTGCTCGTGCCGGTCGTGTCGCCGGAGCTGCGTCGCGCCCAGGCGCGGCCCGAGCACCCGAGCTACCTCGACCGCATCGACGCCGCCAGCCTGCTGATCGTGCCGCTGCGCTCGCGCGATCGCATCCTCGGCACGCTGAGCCTGGCGCGCAGCCGGCCGGCGCTGCCGTACACCCACGACGACCAGGTCTTCCTGGAGGACATGGCCGCCCGCGCCGGTCTGGCGATCGAGAACGCGCGCCTGTTCGTCGACCTGCGGTCGGCCCGCGAGGCGGCCGAGCGCGCCAGCCGCGCCAAGAGCGACTTCCTCGCGAACATGAGCCACGAGCTGCGCACGCCCTTGAACGCGGTGATCGGCTTCACCAGCATGCTGCTGATGAAGCTGCCCGGCCCGCTGACCGCCGACCAGACCAAGCAGCTGACGATTGTCCACACTAACGCGCAGCACCTGCTGGCGCTGATCAGCGATCTGCTGGACCTGACCAAGATCGAGGCGGGCAAGCTTGAGGTGCAGCTCCAGCCGGTCGTCTGCCAGGATGTGCTCGGCGAGGTGGCGGCGAGCCTGCGCCCGCTGGCGGCTCAGAAGGGTCTGCACTTCACGCTGGACGCCCCGGCTGAGCCGGTGGTTCTGCGGACCGACCAGCGCGCGCTCAGCCAGATCGTGATCAATCTGGTGAACAACGCGATCAAGTTCACCGACCAGGGCGAGGTGCGCGTCACGCTGGCGCGCGAGCCGGTGGATGGGCGCCCGTGCACGGTCATCCGCGTCGTGGATACCGGCATCGGCATCACGCCCGAGGATCATGCGCGTCTGTTCCAGGCGTTCGAGCGGGGCGGTGACGCCGACGTGCGGCGCCGCGAGGGGACCGGGCTGGGGCTGCGGCTCTCGCTTCAGCTGGCGCAGCTACTGGGCGGCCAGATTGTCGTCCAGAGCACGCATGGCCTCGGCAGCACCTTCACGCTGCTGCTCCCGGATTCCTAGCGCAGCCCAACCAATATCCCTCGATCTGTAGTAGCGGGTCGTTTGTGATGTGCATCGCCATTCAAGCTCACCGCTGCACGTTGGGACGTTGAACGTTCAACCTGCCAACATGCAACAGCAACCGAATGCCGATATGCAGAGCAAGTGACCCACTAGCCGTACAGCGCCAGGCACAGGGGGGCCTCCGGCGCGTCGGCCGCGCAATCGAGTCCATTGTCCGGGTCGGCGAGCGCCGCCGCGACCGCCCACGCCGTCGGCATGGCGCGCCCCGTGGCCCATGCCAGCGCGCCGGTCGTCCCGTCCAGCTCCGCGCGCGCCGCCGCCACCGCTATGGCGTAGGGAGCCTGCTCGACTGGCGGGCGGCCGATCGCCAGTGTGGCGCGCAGTGTCTCCGCCGCACCAAATAGCCGCAGCGCGCGAGCCGGATGTTTGCCCTGTGCCACGAGCAATGGGGCCAGGATCTCCAAGCACCAGGCCACGGCGTGTGGGACTGTGAGCTGGTGGAACTCGGTTAGGCTCTCTTGCAGCATCGACGCCGCTTGCGCCGGGTTGCCCTGCTGATGGACGACCAGCGCCAGCCTCGCGCGCGCCCACGCGGCGTCCACGCGCACGCCAAGCTCCTGAAATGTCGCCAGGCTCTCGGCGTAGCAAGCTTCCGCTTGCGTGAGCGCGCCCCGGTCGTAGGCCACCTGCCCCTGCAGATACCGAACGCGAGCAAGTATGAAGCTATTGTCGAGCTTATCTCCCAGCTCCAGCGCCTCGTCCAGCAGCAGCGTGGCTTGGGTGTGCTCGTCCTGGTCGCGCGCTATCTCGGCCAGCGCCATGAGCACCATGCTTACGTGGAATGTGCTGACCGACTCGCGGGCCAGCGCCAGGCTCTCGGCGTAGAGCGCGCGCGCATCGCCGTAGTCGCCTTGCAAGTATGCGACCTTCCCGAGGAACCACAGCGCCCCGGCGATCCCCTGCCGGTGGTTCAGCGATCGCTCGATCGCCAGCTGCTCCTCGTGCAGCGCGCGCGCCTCGGCGTATGCGCACTGGGCGCTGGCGATCGAGCCCAGCGCACTGAGCGACCAGGCAATATCACGCGTGTACCCGATCTTACGACGCAGCGCCAGGCTCTCGGCGTTGAGGGCGCGCGCGACGGGCAGGTTTCTGTGGTGGTGCAGCTCGATCCAGCCGAGCGCGTGCAGCGCCCAGGCGAGGCCATACTGATCGCCGCACGCGCGGTGCAGGGCCAGCCCCTCCTGCAGCAGCGGCGCGGCGTGTGTCATGTCGCCGCGGAACCACGCGATCGCCCAGCCCAGCTCGGTCAGCGCGGCAGCCAATTCGCGCTCGTCGCCCAGCTGCCGGTACGCCGCCACACTTCGCTCCAGCAGCGGGATGGCCGCGGCCTGGTCGTGCTGTGCGCGCGCCAGCCAGCCGGCGGCGAGCAGCGCCTTGGCGTGCGCCTCGGGTGTGACGGCCATGGCGTGGGCCAGTGCCGTCGCCAGCCAGTCGCGCCCTTCGTGGTGATGGTTACGCACGTCCCAGAATCTGCCAAGCGCCGCCGCGAGCCGGGCGACGGCGTCCAGCTCACCCCGCGCGACCGACCACTCCAGCGCCGCGCGCAGGTTGGGGTGCTCCAGCTCCAGCCGGTCCAGCCAGGCGCGCGAGTCCGGGCCGCGCAGCTCCGGCTCGGCCTGCTCGGCGAGCGCGAGGTAGTAGCCGGCGTGCTGGCGCCGCAGCTCTGGCGCCTCGCCGCTCGCCTCGAGCCGCTCCGCCGCGTACTCCCGAATCGTCTCGAGCATGACGAAGCGCGGCTCGCCGGCGCCCTCCTCAACCTGTCGCAGCAGGCTGTGATCGACAAGCTCGGTCAGCCCATCCAATACGTTGGAACGTTGGAACGTTGGAACGTTGGAACGTTGGGGCGTGTCAACGCCCAACGCCGCAATGGCCTCGGCCGCTTCGAGCGCGCAGCCGCCGACGAAGACCGCCAGGCGTCGGAAGAGGACCTGGCCGGGCTGGTCCAGCAGCTGGTAGCTCCAGTCGAGCGTGCTGCGCAGGGTCTGATGGCGGGCCGGGAGATCGCGCGACCCGCCGGTCAGCAGCGGCAGCCGCGGGTCCAGCCGCCGCAGCAGGAGCGGCGGCGGGAGCAGCTTGACTCGCGCGGCGGCCAGCTCGATCGCCAGCGGGAGCCCATCCACGCGCCGGCAGATCTCCGCGATCGCCGGCGCGGTCTCGGGCATCAGGGCGAAGCTCGGCCTGGTGGCCTGGGCGCGCTGGATGAACAGGGCCACCGCCGGGGACGCGGCCAGCTCATCCAGCGTGGGCGCCGGCGCGGGCGGGGGCAGCGCGAGCGGCGCCACGCGGTACTCGTGCTCGCCCGCGAGGTGCAGCGCGGCCCGGCTGGTCACCAGGAGCTTGATCTGCGGTGTGGCCGCCAGCACCTCTGCCAGCGCGGCGGCGGCCGGCAGCACCTGCTCGAAGTTATCGAGCACGAGCAGCATGTGCTTGGCGCGCAGATACGTGCCGAGCCGCGCGAGCGGCGGCTCGGCGGCGGACCCGCTGACCCCAAATGCCCGCATGATCGTCGGGATGACCAGCTCGGGGTCCCGGATAGGCGCCAGATGCACCGCGAGCACCCCGTCCGCAAAATTGTCGAGCAGCTCTCCGGCAACCTGGAAGCCCAGGCGAGTCTTGCCGACCCCACCAGGCCCGGTGAGTGTGAGCAGACGGACGTCGGGCCGCTCCAGCATGGCCACCACCGCCGCAACGTCGGCCGCGCGGCCGATCAGGGCGGTCGGGTGGATCGGGAGGTTATGCCGCGGGTGGGTGCCGGGCTGTGGCGTCCCGTGCGTCTGCAACAGATCGGGCGGCGGGAGCTGCTCGACTGCTAGCTCGCCACGCGCCACGGCCACAAATGTGGCCTGCACCGTCGAGGGCAGCTGCAGCAGGGGCGCGAGTCGCTTGGCGATCTGCACGGAGGGGCGGCGCTCGTCGGCCTCGACCTTGCGCAGCGTTACCACGGCGCAGCCGGCGTCGTGCGCCAGCTCCGTGCGCGACAGGCGCAGAGTCTTGCGGCGCTGACTGAGCCACTCGCCAAAAGATACCAGAGACTCCATCGTTGGCCTCTCTACCGGGGTGAGTCGTGATGATGTATGGGCTCTATATATATGAGGAGCGAGGCGAGGTGAAAATACATGAATTTTTACTTTTTTTCAAGAATTGCCTGCGGGGCGCCGTCAGGGTCGCGGATGAGCGCCCTCGCTACCCTGCCCCTTTCGGGGGTGTTTTTTTGTTTGTGGCGCCGTGATGCGCCGGAGCACACCGGCACCTGCTCAGAATCCCCGCTCTCCCGGCCGGGAGAGCGGGGTAGGGGGAGAGGGCAATAGTGTATCACCTTTTGTAACACTCCGGTGATACCAGCGCCGCGCCATTCTATGGTGTAATGAGCTACCGTCCCAGCATTTCAATCTACGATAACCGACCGATCTTCGCCAAATAGACATAACGAGATCATGCTATGGAACGAGTGCGAGTCATCATTGCCGATGTGCACCCGATCGTGCGCGCGGGGGTCGCCAGCGTGCTGGGCGACCTGCCGAACCTGGAGGTCGTCGGCGACGTCGGGGACGGCGACGCGCTGTGGGCGTCGCTGGCGCAGCACCAGGCCGACCTGCTGCTCACCGACGTCTGCATGCCGGGCTTCGAGGCGATCGAGATGGTCCGGCAGATCCGCGAGCGCTACCCGCTGCTCAAGATCTTGATCTTCAGCGCCTACACCGACCTTGTGTACGTCCATGAGCTGCTGGGCGCGGGCGTCAGCGGCTACCACCTGAAGGACCAGCCGCTCGGCGATCTGCGGCTGGCCGTGCAGCGCGTGCTGGACGGCCAGCGCTGGCTGTGCGGCATGCTGATCGACACGCTGGTGCACACTTCGGCGGCACCGGCCGTGGCTGGCACGCAAGAGACGCGGCTGAGCGCGCGGCAGCGCGACATCCTGCGCTGCCTGCACGAAGGGCTGGACAACCGCGCGATCGCGCGCTGGACCGGCCTGAGCGTCAAGACGATCGAGAAGCACCTGAGCCAGCTGTACCGCCAGATCCATGTCGAGAGCCGGCTCCAGGCGGCCAACTACCTGGCGCAGCACCCCGACCTGCTTGGCGCCGACAGCGCGCGCCCGCTGGTGACCACGGCGCCGCCGAGCGAGCCGAAGCGCGGCCGCCACGCGCACACGGTGCTGGTGTAGGTTTTCTTACCCTCACCCCCTGCCCCCTCTCCCGGCCCGGGAGAGGGGGCAGGTTTTTGTTTTTGCGCATTGCACTGCGGTAGATGGCCCCACCCCTGTCCCCTCCCCTTCCTGGGGAGGGGTGTGTCCTGTGATGAGGGCGGGAGGCGATCGGGCGGACGCCAACCCAGAGGGAAAACCCGCCGCGGCCTGCGGGAAAGCTTCCATACAAGTGAGGGGGGGCAGGGGTTGATCTTGTGCCGCCCTCTCTCGTAAGATGATATTGGTTTCCGGGCCTGCCCGCAGCATATTCTGGGCCTCTTGGGTATTCGCGCAGCTACGAGTGAGCGTGAAGAAGCCTGGGTGCTTGTGGCGAGGCGGCGCTCTGCGTCGTCATCGCCCGCTTTGATATGCCCGCGACTCAGCGAGTCCGGCTCGGATGAAAACCGCCATCTCAGAACATCGCGCCGCCCGTGAAAGGAGCGTAATGGCCGAAGCAGCAGCTTGAGCGCGTAGAAAACCACGACAGTCGCAATCGATCGACGTGTCCCGTTATACCATCGCGGCTACCAGGTAGTAGCCGCAGGAGGAAGAACTCCAATGCGTATCACCCACCACCTTACCCGCCGACTCCGCGCGGGGACCATCCTCGTCGCCGTGATGATGGCCTTGATGCCGTTCGCCGGCACCGCCTTCGGCCCGCGCAGCACGTCTGCCGCGCCGGATACCTGGGCCGGCTGGGGCTCCGGCACCCTGTCTGCCCAGAACCTTCACGACCTGATCGGCCAGATGACTGTGGCCGAGGAAGATACCTTCATCCACGGCAGCTCCGACAATACCAGTACCTGCGGCGCCACCAACCTCGGCGCGTGGGTCCAGGGCTGCGTCGGCCAGGCCGGCTGGATCCCCGGCGTCGCGCGCCTCGGCATCCCGCCGCTGCGTCTGGACGACGGCCCGGCCGGATCGCGCCTGGGCCACGTGGCGACGGCCATGCCCGCGCCGATCGGCCTGACCGCGTCCTTCGACCGCGAGATGGCCTACCTGTTCGGCTCGAAAGTGGGCAAAGAGCAGCGCTCCCTGAACCAGGACGTCTGGCTCGCGCCGATGATGAACATCGTCAGCGTTCCCACCGCCGGCCGCAACTTCGAGACGCTCGGCGAGGACCCGTATATGTCCGGCGAGTTTGGCGCACAGCTCGTCAAGGGCTCGCAGGACCAGGGCCTGATCGCCATGATCAAGCACTACGTCGACAATGACTTCGAGAACGGCCGCAGCTCGACCAGCGTGCTGATCGACGAGCGGACGCAGCACGAGGTCCAGCTCCAGCCGTTTGAGAAGAGCGTCAAGGCCGGCGCGGGCGCGGCCATGTGCTCGTACAACCGCATCGCGGACGTGTACGCCTGCGGCAATGACGAGGTGCAGAACGGGATCATCAAGGGCCTGTTCGGCTTCAAGGGCTTCATCACGTCCGACTGGGGCGCCACCCACACCCCGCAGGACCTGATCCACGGCCTGGACATGGAGCAGTCCGGCAGCGGCAACCTGGGCACCCCGGTGGTCAATGGCGTGGCCAATGGCACGAATACGGTCGCCAGGACCAACGACATGCCGGCCCAGACGGCCTACACCGCCGCGCAGTGGAAGGCGGCGCTCGACAACGCCGTGTACCGCATCCTGTTCGAGATGAACAACGCCGGCCTGCTGGAAGGCACGCCGTACGGCGCGCAGGGCGCCGGCTGCAACCCCAGCACCACGCCGTCGGGATGCACCCCCTACGTTCCGCAGCGATCCGATCTCCAGGTCATCCAGCCGGAGATGTTCGCGGCGGCGCAGCAGATCGCGGAAAAGAGTGCGACGCTGCTCAAGAACGACGGCAACGTGCTGCCGCTGACCTGTGAGGACCTGACGACCGGTAATGGCGTGGTGCTCATGGGCCCGACCGCGATCTCGACCTACACCGGCGGCGGCGGCAGCGCCCACGTCGTCCCGTTCGACACGGTGCCGTCCTCCTACGACGCGCTGGTCGCCGCGGCCAAGGCCAAGTGCGGCGACGACGTCAAGATCAGCTACGTGCCCGGCTATGACATCGACGGCCCGATCGTTCCGTCGTCGGTGCTCATGGCACCGGATACGGCCGCCCCGTACGCAAACTGGACGCTGCGCGCCGAGGACGCGGCCTTCGCGAACCAGCCCGGCCTGCTGCGCCAGCAGATCATCACAACGCAGCCGGCCTCCGGGGCGCAGCCGGTGCTCTACACCGGCGCTGACGCCGCGGCGGACCAGCTCGACGCGACGGTCAACTATGTCGGCAGCAACGGCCTGCCGGCCAGCACCGCCTGGCGCTGGACGGGCACCCTGACCGCGCCTGCCGCGGGCAGCTACTCGCTGAGGATCTTCGTCGCCAACCAGTCCGCGGCGCAGCTGTTCACCGACGGCCTGACAACCACGCAGCGCCGGTTCAACCAGGGCGCCTACCCCAACTACTTCCCGGCCTCGATGACCAGCAGCTACGCGACCCAGACCGTGGCGAACAAGACCCACGCTGCGGAGTTCCAGGATGGGCAGCGCCCCAACTACAACGTGACGCTCGCTGCCGGCCAGCAGGTTCACCTCGACCTGCGCGTGTACGCCGGCGCCACCAAGCCGGTGCGGGTCCAGTTCCGCTGGGTGCCGACCACCAACCAGGCTGACCAGATCGCGGTAGCAGCGGCTGCGGCGAGCTCGGCCAACAAGGTCGTCGACTTTGTGTGGGACGAGGGTTCCGAGGGCAGCGATCGCGGCGGCAACGCGATCGCCAACGGCCTGGCCCTGACAGGCTACCAGAACGACGTCGTCAGCGCGGTGGTTGCGGCCAACCCGAACACCGCGGTTCTGCTCAACACCGGCGACTCGGTGTTCATGCCCTGGGCCGGCAGCGCCAAGTCCATCCTCGAGATGTGGTACCCCGGCCAGATGGGCGGCCCGGCGACGGCGAACGTGCTGCTGGGCAACGTCAACCCCGGCGGCAAGCTGCCCGAGACCTTCTACGACGGCAGCGCCCCGGTCGGGCAGCGCTTCCCGCAGGACACCCAGCTGGCGGCCTGTGAGAACAATACCGCCAACTACGGCACGGCCAGCGGCGCGCTTCCGGGCAACCCCGGCCAGTGCCCGATGTACCCGGGCATCTACACGACCGGCTTCAACAGCACCAACCTGCACAACTACCGGACGATCAACTTCAGCGACCAGCCGTTCGCCGGCATCCAGGGCAACGGCATCTTCGTGGGCTACCGCTGGTTCGACAAGAACGGCTACGCCCCGCTGTTCCCGTTCGGCCACGGCCTGTCCTACACCACCTTCGGCTACTCCGACCTGAAGGTCGCGCTGGCGGGCGACGGGCTGGACGTCAGCTTCAAGCTCACCAACACCGGCGCGGTCGCGGGCGACGAGGTGCCGCAAGTGTACGTCGGCGCGCCCAGCAACGCCCCGGTCCCGATGGCGGTCCGGGCGCTGGCCGGGTTCGATCGCGTCAGCCTGAACTCGGGCGAGACCAAGTCGCTCACGCTGCACGTCGGCGCGCGCGAGCTCTCCTACTGGGACGTGACGACCCATAACTGGAAGCTGGCGCTCGGCGATCGGCCAATCTCGGTCGGCTCATCCTCGCGCGACATCCGGCTGGCGGGCTCCATGACGAGCATCGCCCTGCCGGCGAGCGTCCAGTATAGCGACTCGGTCAAGGCGACCATCAGCCCGGCCAGCGTGGACGGCACGAAGGTGAGCGGCTCGGTCGAGTTCTTCGTCGACGGCGTCTCGATCGGATCGGCGCCGGTGGACGCAGATGGCGTGGCGACCTCGGCGGGCATCCTCAAGAACGTCGGCGCCCACAGCCTGAGCGCCACGTTCACCAGCAGCGGCGTGCTGTTCGCCGACAGCAGCGTCGGCCCGCTCGCCCTGACGGTGACGCAGGAAGACGCCAGCGCAAGCTACGCCGGCCAGCAGTATGTCTCGACCAGCGGCGTCAACAGCAGCAGCGCGAACGTCAACCTGGTCGCGAGCATCCACGACATCGTCGACGGCTTCCCCGGCGACATCCGCACCGCGACGGTGAAATTCGTCAACCGCGAAGGGGGCGCGACGCTGTGCAGCGCCGGCGCGATCCAGCTCGTCAGCCCGGCCGACGCCACCAGCGGCACGGCCAGCTGCAGCTGGACCGCCAACATCGGCAGCGCGGATAGTGTCCAGTACACCGTCGGCATCGTCGTCGGCGGCAACTACCTCCGCGACGCCTCGGACGACGACACGCTCGTGACGGTCTCCAAGCCGCTGCCCGGCTCGATCGGCGGCGGTGGGCACCTGGTCAACCAGGCCTCGGCCGGCTCCAAGGCCGGCGGCGCCGGGCTGAAGACCAACTTCGGCTTCAACGTCAAGACCACCAAGAGCGGCGCGAATTTCCAGGGCAACGTCAACGTGATCGTCCGCAACGGCGGACACACCTACCAGATCAAGAGCAACGCGATCAGCTCGCTGGTGACCAAGGTCGGCACGCCGACGACCGCCGGGACCGCCAGCTTCAGCGGCAAGGCCGGCATCACCGACATCACCAACCCGGCGCTGCCGGTGGCGGTGGACGGCAACGCCACGCTGCAGGTCGGGCTGACCGACAAGGGTGAGCCCGGATCGAATGACTCGATCGCGATCACGCTGTGGGACAAGAGCGGCAAGCTCTGGTTCTCCAGCAATTGGAGCGGCGCCAAGACCGTCGAGCAGACCCTCGGCGGCGGCAACCTGGCTATCCGCTAGCGACCAACCCAGACCACGCGCGGGGCGGCGGCTCATCCGCACCCCGCGCGCGCACCCAACCCCTGGGGAGGCCTGGCGGAGCCTTCGGCTCCGCCAGGCCTCCCCAGGGGATCAGGTTTGTACTCAGAAGTCCCGCAGACGGCTTGCAAGGGTGCAGCCGCGGAAGGATGAACTCCAATGCGTACCGGACACCACCCCTCGCGCCAGGCTCGCGCGCTGAGTATTCTCGCAACCCTGGCAATACTGTTGACGCTGACCGTGGGCGTCGTGCCGGGCACGGCCTACGCGGCGCAGACGATCACAATCGCGCCCACCCAACCGGTGTACCTGGTCAACAACGGCGACACTGCGTACGTAGGCTACAGGATGACGTATGCGGGGACGCCGACGACTGGCCTCGAACAAGATATCACATTGACGATCGCAACCGGCGGATTGCTGCAGGTTGGCGCCGCGCCGGGCGGCCTCACCGGGGTGAACACCACGCTGGCGGGCGGGAGCAGCACCATCGCCGGCGGGAACACCACGCTGGCGCAGGGCAGCGGCACGCTGTCGGCCGCATCCGCGATTGGCGCCACCAACGTCAGGGTATCCAGCGTCACAAACTTCTTCGTCGGTCAGGCGATTAACATCGACACCGGCGCAAACCTCGAGACGCGCACGATCGTGACGGTCGGGACCACGGGCTCGGGCGGCACCGGCATCACGGTTACGCCCGCCCTCGACAAGGCGCACAGCTCGGGCGCTGTGTACGCCGCCGCGACCGCGGCCGGCAGCACGAATATTCGAGTTGCCAGCATCGCGAACTTCGCCGCCGGGCAGACGATCAACGTCGACACCGGCGCGAACCTGGAATCCGTGACGGTCGCGGCGGTAGGCGCCGGCGGAAACGCGACGACGCTCTCGGCCGCATCCGCGATCGGCGCGACGAACATCAAGGTCGGTAGCGTCTCTGGCCTGGCCGCGGGCGCCACGCTCTGGGTCGGCGCGGGCGCCGACCAGGAGAGCGCGGTGATCGCGTCGGTCGGCACCACGGGCGCGACCGGCAGCGGCGTCACCTTTACCGCGGGCCTCGCCAAGGCTCACGCGACCGGCGCGCCGGCGACCAACAATATACTGGCCCTCACGGCGGGCCTCGCCAAGGCGCACGCGGCCGCGACCTCGGGCGCGACCATTGCCGTCGCGACCCTGACCCTCGCGGGCGCCAGCAACATCAAAGTCGTCAATGCCAACGGCTTTGTCGTCGGCCAGACGATCAATATCGACACCGGCGCGAACCTCGAGACCGCGACCATCGCCAGCGTCGGCACGTCCGGCGCGGCCGGCACGGGGCTTGACCTGACCGCGGCCCTCACCCTGCCGCACGTCGGCGCGCCCGCCGTCGTCCAGACCGACCCCTCGGCCCTGGCCGGCGCGACGAACGTCAAGGTCAACAGCGTGATGGGCTACTACGTCGGCGACTCGATGACGATCGACACCGGCGCAAACGTCGAGACGCGCACGATCGCGGCCGTCGGCACGCCGGGCCTGGGCGGCACGGGCATCGACCTCACCGCCGCGCTGGCTATCTCGCACGCGGCCGGCGCGACCGCCACCGAGACGCGCGTGCTTCCCTCGACCGCGGTGCTCGGCGCCGACTACACGGTTCCCAGCTACACGGTTGTCGTCCCGGCGGGCAGCGGGTCGGGCACGGTCGTGACGCTTCCGATCGTCACGCTCCCCAACGCCAACCCGTCCGTGGCACTGACGATCAACACCAGCGCCGCCTGCACGGTAGGCTGCGCCGGCGTCACGGTCAACAACAACGACCCGTCGACTGTCGTCATCAACGCCCACGGCTTCCCGTACCTGGACAAGAGCCTGCCCGTCGCGGCGCGCGTGGCCGACCTGATGTCGCGCATGTCGCTCCTCGACAAGGTCGGGCAGATGGACCAGACGCTCTTGACGGTCGTCAACAACGGGACGACCACGAACACCTCCTCGTACAACAACCTGCGCGCCTGGCGGCTCGGCTCGATCCTGTCCGGCGGCGACACCAACCCGACGCCCAACTCGCCGACGGGCTGGGCCGACATGGTGGATTCGCTGCAGTACCGCACCATGGCCGCGCCGCTGCAGATCCCGCTGATCTACGGCGAGGATACCATTCACGGCAACGCCCACATGGTCGGGGCGGTCATGTTCCCGCACGACATCGGCATGGGCGCGACCCACAACGCCGACCTCTCGTACCAGCAGGGCGTCATCACCGCGCAAGAGACGCGGTCCTCCGGCCCGCAGTGGGGCTTTGGCCCCACCATCTGTGCGGCTCGCGACATCCGCTGGGGCCGCACCTACGAGTGCTTCAGCGAGGACCCCGCGCTCGTGAACCTGATGGAGCCGATCATCGACGGCTACCAGGGCTCGAACCCGCTGGACAAGAGCGGCATGCACATGCTGGCCAGCGCCAAGCACTTTGCCGGCGACGGCGCCACGCAGAACGGCACCAACACGGGCGTCGACGTGATGAGCAGCGCGGAATTCGAGCGCGTGGCCCTCTCGCCCTACATCCCGGCCGTGCAGAAGTACCACACCGGGACGATCATGCCGTCCTACTCGAGCACGCAGCTCGACGGCGCGACCACCTCGATCAAGATGAGCGCCAACGCCGACCTGATGACCGGCTGGCTCAAGAACACCATCGGCTTCGACGGCTTCCTGATCAGCGACTATAACGCGATCGACCAGATACCGGTCCCTTCGCCCAACCCGCTGCCGTCGCCGATCAACCAGAGCTACGCCTACCAGACCATGATCTCGTTCAACGCGGGCATGGACATGGTCATGGCACCAGGCAATCCCGCATTCAAGAACTTCATCAACTACCTGGTGACCCTGGTCAACATGGGCTACGTCCCGCAGTCGCGCATCGACGACGCGGTGAACCGGATCTTGGTCCAGAAGTTCGAGCTGGGCATGTTCGAGCAGCCGTTCACCGACCGCTCGACCCAGAACCAGATCTACTCGGCCGAGCACAGGGCGGTCGCCCGCCAGGCCGCCGCCGAGTCGCAGGTCCTGCTCAAGAACGCGAACAATATCCTCCCGCTCAGCAAGACTGCCAAGATCTACCTGGCCGGCAGCAACGCCGACAGCATTATCAACCAGGCCGGCGGCTGGTCGATCAGCTGGCAGAGCATCCCCACAAACAACGTCGCCGACGTTGCGCCGTTCTTTACGACGATGCGGCAGGCGCTCCAGAACGTCGTCGGAACGGGGAACGTCACGTACAGCACGACGGCATCGCCCGCGCCGGCGGCAGGCGCGTACGACGTGGGCGTCGTGGTCGTCGGCGAGACGGCCTACGCCGAGGGCAGCGGCGATGTCCCCGGGAGCAAGACCGACGCCCCAACCACGGCAGACGCGACAGCCATCAACAACGTCTGCGGCGTCATGCCGTGCATCATTCTCTCCATGGCCGGTCGCCCGTTCATGCTCACCGACGCCCAGTTCAACCAGGCCCAGGCGGTCGTCGCAACCTGGCTGCCGGGCAGTGAAGGCCAGGGCGTGGCGGATGTCCTGTTCGGCGATCTGTCCTTCACCGGTCGCCTGCCGATGACCTGGCCGCGGACCATGGCGCAGGAGCCGATCAACGTCGGCGACGCGACCTATGATCCGCGCTATCCCTTCGGCTGGGGCCTGCGAACCGGCTCCACCCGCGGCAGGATCGAGCAGACGCGCGACTCGCTGGCCGGCAGCGGCGGCGACGCGCACGTCCAGGCCGCGGTCGGCTTCCTCAACATGCTGCTCGCGGCCGATGTCTGGAACCTGAACGGCTCCGTGCGCGTTCCGGGCCAGACTCTGCAGCTGCTCGCCAAGGCAGCCGGCGAGCTGGCCGGCACCGACGCCGAGACCTTCGTCCAGACCGACGGCGTGGTCGCGGCGGCCCTCGAAGTCGCCCAGGCCGCCGTCCTTCGCGCAGGCGGGCCGGCGGCGGCAACCTCCGCGCTGATCGCCAACGCCGATCATGAGATGTTGATCGGCCACCCGGGCGTCGCCGTAGCGCTGCTCGCAAAGGCGACCGGCATTGCGCTGGCGCCGGAGGTGTCCAACAACCTGGCAGCCCAGACCGTCCAGTACAGCGATTACGTCCAGCCGGTCACCATCGTCGCGAACGATGGCGCCGGCGAGCCCGGGCTGTCTGCCTCGACGCAGTGGTCGCTGGATGGCGGCGCATTCCAGGACGGTCTGCCGTCCTGGCTGACGCTGACACCGGCGCCGTGCACCGGCGACGCGATCTGGAGCGCCTGCTCGTGGACTCTGGCAGGCACCGGCGCGATGTCGCTCAATAGTGGCAGCTACGTCGTGCGGACGACGGTGAGCGATGGGAAAGACACGAGCACAACGACTGTCTCGATCGTCGCGAAGCCCGAAGACGCGCGCGCAAGCTACGCCGGCCAGCAGTACGTCTCGACCAGCGGCGTCAACAGCAGCAGCGCCAGCGTCAACCTGGTCGCGGGCATCCAGGACATCACCGCCGTGACAGGCGACGTGGCCTACGATGCCAACCCCGGCGACATCCGCACCGCGACGGTCACGTTTGTCAACCGCGACGCGGGCAACGCCGTGCTGTGCAGCGCCGGCGCGATCCAGCTCGTCAGCCCGGCCGACGCCAAGACCGGCACGGCCAGCTGCAGCTGGACGGCGAGCATCAGCAGCGCCGACAGCGTGACGTATCGCGTCGGCGTCGTCGTGGCTGGGAACTATACCGGCCAGGCCGACGATACGCTCGTGACGGTCTCCAAGCCGCTGCCCGGCTCGATCGGCGGCGGCGGCAACCTGGTCAACCAGGCCTCGGCCGGCTCCAAGGCCGGCGGCGCCGGGCTGAAGACCAACTTCGGCTTCAACGTCAAGACCACCAAGAGCGGCGCGAATTTCCAGGGCAACGTCAACGTGATCGTCCGCAGCGGCGGGCGCATCTACCAGATCAAGAGCAACGCGATCAGCTCGCTGGTGACCAAGGTCGGCACGCCGACGACCGCCGGGACCGCCAGCTTCAGCGGCAAGGCCGGCATCACCGACATCACCAACCCGGCCGCGCCGGTGGCGGTGGACGGCAACGCCTCGCTGCAGGTCGGGCTGACCGACCGCGGCGAGCCGGGCGCGAACGACTCGATCGCGATCACGCTGTGGGACAAGAGCGGCAAGCTCTGGTTCTCCAGCAACTGGAGCGGCGCCAAGACCGTCGAGCAGACCCTCGGCGGCGGCAACCTGGCCATCCGCTAGCGACTAACCAAGCCCGCGGCACGAGGCGGAGCAGAGGGATCTGCTCCGCCTCGCGCGCAGCTACGACTACCGCCGCGATAGCGGCGGGAGAACGGACTTAAAGGAGAACCCAATGTCTACACGTCACACCCGCTTGCGCTACGCTCGCGTAGTGGCAGCCCTCATGGCTCTGGCGATGTGTCTGGCATTTACCGCAACCTCTTCGCGTGTCGCAGCGGAGAGCGAAGCTCCCGAGGTCGTCTCGCCCGAGGTCGTTCAGACCGGCACCGGGCCGACCGGCTACGAGATTACGTTCCGCTACTACGACCCCACCGCCACCAAGGTCTACCTGCGGGGCGAGTGGTTCTTCTCGGATGCCGCGCATACAACCAGGACCTCTTCGGCCGGCTGGCTGCCGTCGCAGTGGATTCCCGGCGCCTTCCCGATCGCATTCCCCAACAGCGGCGCCTCGGCTAACTGGCCTGTCATAAACATGACTCTGGACCCGGCGACGGGCGTCTGGTCGTACACCACGCCGATGCCGTCGGGCACCTACACCTACGGCTATTACCGGAACTGCCCGAACACCTTCCCCTCGCTCAGCAACTGCACCGAGTTCGCCGACCCGAGCAACCCGCCGTGGAATACGAGCGGGGCGGTCGAGCCGACCAGCCAGGTCTACGTGCCGTCCGACTCCGCATTTGGGACGCCCGACATGTCCTGGGAGGCGCCCACCGCGGTGCACGGCACGCTCTTCGACGTGACCTACCCCTCCCCGCAGTCGACGAACCCGGTTGGCTACCACTACCTGGCGGTCTACCTGCCGGCCAGCTACGATCCGGCCCGCAGCCTCCCGTACCCCACGCTCTACCTGAGCCACGGCTCGGGCGGCAATGAGGTCGACTGGAGTACGCAGGGCGTCGCCAACCGGATCATCGACAACCTGATCGCGGCCGGCAAGATCCAGCCGATGGTCGTCGTGATGACCAACTTCAACGGCATCTCCGGCAGCACTGCCGGCTATCGCGCCGACGTGGTCAACAACGTCATCCCGTACGTCGAGGCGAACTACAACGTCTCGCACCATCCCAGCGACCGCGCCTTCGCGGGCCTCTCCGCCGGCGGGCAGCGCGCGAACGACATTTTGTTCAACGCCACCACGGCGTTCGGCTACGTCGCCTCGTGGAGCATCGGCTCCAGCGGCGCCCCGTCGATCACCAGCACGCTGTGGAACAACCCGGACCTCAAGACCCGCCTCGGCATCCACATCGGAGGCGGTCGCTTCGATTCCATCACCGTCCCCAGCATTGACAGCTACGAGGCCAATCTGACGGCCAAGGGCATTCCGTTCGTGGACGACCGGATGGACGCCGGCCACGAGTGGTACGAATGGCGCCAGATGTTGTACGACTTCGCCTCGACCATGGCCTTCAAGCGCACCTTTACGACGGCGAATCCGAGCGTGCAGTACAGCGACCCACTCACCGTCGTCGTTCGCCAGGGCAGCATCAGCGATACGGCGCTGACCGGATCGGTCGAGTTCTTCGTCGACGGCGTGTCGATCGGCTCGGCGCCGGTGGACGCGGATGGCGCCGCGGTATCCCCGCCGATCATGAAGGCGCCCGGCAGCTACAGCCTGAGCGCCAAGTTTACCAGCAGCAGCGCGCTGTTCAACGACAGCAGCACCGGCCCGCTGACCCTGAGCGTGACCGCGGAGGACGCCAGCGCGACCTACGCCGGCCAGCAGTACGTCTCGACCAGCGGCGTCAACAGCAGCAGCGCCGGAGTCAACCTGGTTGCGAGCATCCAGGACAGCGCCGACGGCTTCCCCGGCGACATCCGCACCGCGACGGTCACGTTTGTCAACCGCGACGCGGGCAACGCCGTGCTGTGCAGCGCCGGCGCGATCCAGCTCGTCAGCCCGGCCGACACCAAGACCGGCACGGCCAGCTGCCTCTGGAACGCCGCCATTACGGGCGACAGCCAGTCGTTCACGGTCGGCATCGTCGTCGGCGGCAACTACACCCGCGACGCCTCGGCCGACAACACGATCGTCACCATCTCCAAGCCGCTGCCCGGCTCGATCGGCGGCGGCGGCACCCTGGTTAACCAGGCCTCGGCCGGCTCCAAGGCCGGCGGCGCCGGGCTGAAGACCAACTTCGGCTTCAACGTCAAGACCACCAAGAGCGGCGCGAACTTCCAGGGCAACGTCAACGTGATCGTCCGCAACGGCGGACACACCTACCAGATCAAGAGCAACGCGATCAGCTCGCTCGTGACCAAGGTCGGCACGCCGACGACCGCCGGGACCGCCAGCTTCAGCGGCAAGGCCGGCATCACCGACATCACCAACCCGGCGCTGCCGGTGGCGGTGGACGGCAACGCCTCGCTACAGATCGGGCTGACCGACCAGGGTGAGCCGGGCGCGAACGACACGATCGCGATCACGCTGTGGGACAAGAGCGGCAAGCTCTGGTTCTCCAGCAACTGGAGCGGCGCCAAGACCGTCGAGCAGACCCTCGGCGGCGGCAACCTGGCCATCCGCTAGCGCTCGCAGCGCAGGGGCGTGGGATGTGGCGCTTGGGGTTTGGCGTATCGATAACCAATACGCTGATCGTAAGACTGCAAATCTCGCTTCATCCTGCGCTAGCGGCCAACCCACACCCAACGCGCGCGGCGGAGCAGGTAGCCTGCTCCGCCGCGCGCATTGCCAGGAGTGCCTGGCGGGAGGGATTTCCCGCCCTGAGTTAGGGGGTGTTGGGGGTTGTAGTCTGCCACGGCTTGGCCGTATAGTAATCCTGAGCCTTACTCTGTATAGTAGCCACCTTCAGCCCACCTGGTTCGGCAAACCGATGTCGCGCCTGCCTTTTGGCACGGTGCACGCCAGGATGCGTGTGCCAGCCGCGCCGTGCTCGCGTGGCCGGCGCGTCGGTTTGCCGTCTCTGCGTGCCGAGGTTGTTCCATCGACGCCCGGTCGTGCCGTCTGATCCGGCATGACCACGTGGCAGCCGCGCGTGATGCGCAGCCGTCCCGCTCTTGTGCTGCCCGTGAAAGGAGGACCATCGCCCGATTACTCCATTGAGGCCGGATGGGAGGATATCCGGAACTCAAGCGTAGGGCTTTAGATGGTGGAGACCAAAACAAGACAAGGAGCACAGCAATGGAGCATCAACGACGACGTCGGCCCAGGGCACTGCTTGCCCGGGTCGCAATGTTGCTCGTCGCCCTGGTCATCGCGCCCCTGGCATCCGCGGCTCCGCTCGCGTCGGCCAATCCGCTGGCCGCGCCGGCCGCCGATATCCAGCCCAGCAATGTCCCCTACAGCCTGCCGGTGACGCTTCCGTCGATGGTCAGCTCGCCGGCCGTCGACGCCGCCGCGCCGTACACGCCGGTCGTCCTGAGCCTGATCGCGCAGCTCGAGCCAACCAACCCGCCGACGCTGGCGCAGGTGCAGAACCTGGCGACCCTGCTGCACGACGGCGCCAGCCCCGACTGCCACAACGTCGGCCCGGTCGGGCGCCCGGTTGGACTGGACGCCTCGGGCGCGCCCACCTCCACCACGCTGTCGGCCGCCTCGGTCGTCGGCGCCACGAATGTCAAGGTTGCCAGCGTCGCCGGCTTCAGCACCGGCCAGTCGATCTGGCTCGACGCCACGTCTGAGGCCGAGCAGGCCACGATCGCAACGGTCGGCACCACCGGCGCCGCCGGCACCGGCATTACGTTCACCGCGGCCCTCACCAGGGCGCACGCGAGCGGACGGCCGCTGTACGTCACGCTCACGACGCCGAGCATCCCGTACCTCTGCTGGACCGACGCCCAGGGCGTGCTCAACACCTCGGGCGCGCAGGCGCGCGGCTCGACCGCGCCGATGACCCTCATGGGCCTGGGGGCCTCGTTCGACCGCGTGCTGGGCAATGCCTGGGGCCAGGTCGAGGGCATCGAGAGCCGCGAGTTCATGGTCACCGGGCTGTTCGGCCCGCAGACCGACCTCGACCGGCAGCCCAACTGGGGCCGCAACCTGACCACCACCGGCGAGGACCCGTACCTCAGCCACGAGCTGGTGGCGACGCAGATCCACGGCATCCAGGGCGTCGGCACGATGTCCCAGATGAAGCACTTCGCCGTCTACAACGGTCAGAACCAGAACGCCAACACCGACATCCAGGACCAGGCGCTGCACGAGCTGTACCTGACGCCGTACGAAGCCGGCTTCGTGGACGCGCGCGCGGCGGCGACGATGTGCTCGTACCAGGTCTTCCGCGACATCTCGCCCTACCTGCCGTCCAACAGCGCCTCGGCCGGCTACCCGGCCGGTGTCTCCGCGTTGGCGGGTGGCAGCGCGAGCCCGTTCGCCGGCTCGTCGAATCCGCAGACCTGGCCGATCAACGAGTCGCACTTCGCGTGCGAGCAGCCGCTGCTGCTGACCTATATTCTGCACCAGCTGTGGGGCTCGGTGGCCTTCGTCGGCTCCGACTACCCGGCCACGCATAGCACCTCGAGCATCTTCCAGGGCGAAGACCAGGAAATGCCGACCACGAACGGCTTCTTCGCCGGTGGAGCGGGCGGCGCTGACGCGACCGGCAGCACCTGCGGCATCAACGTGGCCTCGCCGTCGTCATCGACCTGGAGCGCCAACTGCGCCAGCGGGTCGACGCGCATCGGCGGCATTCCGAATAACTTCCAGAACTCGGGCAAGACCGGCTGCCCGTCCGGCGGCTGCACGCTGAGCCAGGCCGTCCAGACCGGCAACGCGCCGCTCTCCGTGTTCAACCAGTCGCTGGCGCGCATCCTGTACCAGATGGAGCGCTTCGGGATGCTCGGCTGCGACCCGAACCCCAGCGCGTCCTGCACCAATCCTGGCGGCATCGGCGCCGACCGAACCGGGACCGCGGCGCTGCCGCTCGGCCCCGACAGCGGCACGCCCGTGCTTGGCACCAAGAACGGCGACGCGGCGATCGTCGAGAAGATGTCGGAAGAGGGCGCGACGCTGCTCAAGAACGACGACAGCGCGCTGCCGCTCACCAATGCCGACCTCGACGGCGGCATCCTCGTGACCGGATCGAGCGCCAACCACACCGTCGCCGACCCGACAAACGAGGCATCCACCGGCTTCGTCGACCGCGACGCGATCAACCCGCTGCAGCAGCTCCAGAACTTCAGCGGCCGCCCCGAGGCGTTCACGTTCGTGCCCGCCCAGGACCCGACCGGCCAGGTCGTCCCGTCGTCCGCGCTGTCGCAGTCGAACGCGGCCGTGACAGGCGCGCTCGACCGCACCGCCGGCCCCGGCGCGCCGATGGCCGACGCGACGATCGACTTCACCAGCGTGTCCGCCAGCGGACAGCTCGACCCCGGCAGCTACAGCTGGAGCGGCTACGTCTACGTCCCGACGACGGACGCCTACTGGTTTGACTTCCAGCAGAGCAGCGGCGTCCCGAACGCCAACGTGACCTTCACGTTCAACGGGACGCTGCGGACGCTCGCCAACGCCGGGACCATCTACGGCGCCACCACGCCCGGCACGCCGACGAACGCCGGCTACACCGAGGCGCTGCTGACCAACCGGCAGTTCTCGGCCGGCAGCCTGACCGGCGGAACGTACTACCCGCTCACGATCACGTTCAACAACGCGACCGCGGGCCCGGCGAGCTTCCGCTTCGCCTACAACCGCACCAACGGCGACATCGCCGACGCGGCGGCGGCGGCGGTCGGCAAGAGCAAGGCGATCGTGTTTGTCAACACCGGCGGCGGGGCGCTGCAGGGCGCCAACATCACGACCATCCCGAACCCGTACACCGGGTCGGGCACGCTCTCCGCGCCGACGGCGCTGTCGACCAACCAGGTCAACCTGATCAACGCGGTCGCGGCGGCCAACCCGAACACGATCGTGGTGATCAACAACGACAACCCGGTCCTGACGCCGTGGATCGGCAACGTCAAGGCGCTGCTCGACATGTGGTTTGCCGGGCAGGAAGGCGGAACCTCGACGGCGCGGCTGCTGCTCGGGCTGGCCAACCCGAGCGGGCGCACGGCGCTCAGCTGGCCGAAGAACGCCACCGACACGATCTGGGCCTACAACGAGACCGTGCCGCTCTACCCCGGTGAGCCGGCCGGTCCGCTGGCGGCATACCCGAACGTCCACCTCGAGCGGCTCAACTACAGCTTCAGCGCGCCGCTGCCCTCGTGCGTGAACACGGCCGCCAACGCCACGATCTGCACGAACGAGACCGAGGGCATCTTCGCGGGATACCGCTACTTCGACAAGCAGGGCATCGCCCCGCAGTTCCCGTTCGGCTTCGGGCTCTCGTACACCAGCTTCGGCTTCTCGGGCCTGTCGGTCGCGGCCACCGCCGATGGCGGCGCGGACGTCAGCTTCGACGTCGCCAACACCGGCTCAGTGGCCGGCGCCGAGGTGGCGCAGGTCTACCTGGGCGCCGGGCCGGACGTGGCCGGCGTGCAGCAGGCCGTGCGCTCGCTGCGCGGCTTCGAGCGGGTCGAGCTCGACGCAGGCCAGACCAAGCACGTCACGGCCCATCTGGACGCGCGCTCGTTCCAGTACTGGGACGAGGTCAGCCAGAGCTGGAAGGCGCTGTGGGGCCCGCGGACGATCTGGGTTGGCAACGCCAACGCGCTCGCCAACCTCCCGCTCAGCGCGTCCACGACCGGCATCGCTCTGTCGAGCAGCGTGCAGTACAGCGACCCGATCAAGGCGACCGTCAGCCCGGCCAGCGTGGACGGCGCGCCGGTGAGCGGATCGGTCGAGTTCTTCGTCAACGGCGTCTCGATCGGCTCATCGCCGGTGGGCGCCGGCGGCGTCGCGTGGTCCGCAGGCGTCAGCAAGGCGCCGGGCAGCTACACGGCGAGCGCGAAGTTCACCAGCAGCGGCGCGCTGTTCACCGACAGCAGTGTCGGCCCGCTCGCCCTGACGGTGACACAGGAAGACGCCAGCGCGACCTATGCCGGCCAGCAGTATGTCTCGACCAGCGGCGTCAACAGCAGCAGCGCGAACGTCAACCTGGTGGCGACCATCCAGGATAGCGCCGACGGCTTCCCCGGCGACATCCGCACCGCGACGGTCACGTTTGTCAACCGCGATGCGGGTAACGCCGTGCTGTGCAGCGCCGGCGCGATCCAGCTCGTCAGCCCGGCCGACACCAAGACCGGCACGGCCGGCTGCACTTGGGCGGTGAACATCGGCAGCGCGGATTACCAGCTGTTCAACGTCGGCATCGTCGTCGGCGGGAACTACACCCGTAATGACCCAACCGACAACACGCTCGTGACGGTCTCCAAGCCGCTGCCCGGCTCGATCGGCGGCGGCGGGCACCTGGTCAACCAGGCCTCGGCCGGCTCCAAGGCTGGCACGGCTGGGCTGAAGACCAACTTCGGCTTCAACGTCAAGACCAACAAGAGCGGCTCAAACTACCAGGGCAACGTCAACGTGATCGTTCGCAGCGGCGGGCGCATCTACCAGATCAAGAGCAACGCGATCAGCTCGCTCGTGACCAAGGTCGGCACGCCGACGACCGCCGGGACCGCCAGCTTCAGCGGCAAGGCCGGCATCACCGACATCACCAACCCGGCCGCTGCCGGTGGCGGTGGACGGCAACGCCACGCTGCAGATCGACCTGACCGACCGCGGCGAGCCGGGGTCGAGCGACACGATCGCGATCACGCTGTGGGACAAGAGCGGCAAGCTCTGGTTCTCCAGCAACTGGAGCGGCGCCAAGACCGTCGAGCAGACCCTCGGCGGCGGCAACCTGGCCATCCGCTAGCAACCAACCCAGACCCGCTAGGCCACCGGTAAGGTTCGCAAGAACCTTACAGCTCGGGTGGGGAGGTTTGGACGGGCCGGAGGCCCGCCCAAACCTCCCCAGCTGAACAGCAGCATCTCAGAAAGGTAGGGCATCGATGTTGCATGTCAAGATTCTTCTGCTCCTCGTGATCGTCGTGATGGCCCTGGCGGCCTGCGGCAACGCGGTCGCGCCGCCCGCCCGTGGCATCCTCGACGCCCCGGCGCAGGCCACCACGCTCACGCAGGTGCGGCAAGCGATCGATACCCTCTACCGCCGCCACCCCGGCATCACCGAGTTCTCCGTCAAGAACGTCACCTACACACCCGCGGCGCGCGACAAAGTCCTCAAGATCTGCAGCGAGGGGAGCGTCGCGGCGGACAACCAGGAGCGCGAGCGACAGAAGGTCCTGGCGTGCGCGCCGCTGATCTTCTTCTTCTACAACTACGGCCAGCAGAGCGCGGTGCCGGAATCAGTCGACGTCGCCCGGCTGCTGTACGCGTACGCGACGACCAACAGCTCGGCCGACGCCGCGAAGGTGCTCACGGATCTGCTGCGGAGCTGGCAGATCGCCTGAGCGCCTATCCGCCGGCTGTCCTCACCCACAGCTTGTACGGGGGGCTGCGCGCCCCCCGGCCGGGGCTTCGCCCCTGGGCCCCAGAAAGAGCGCCGCCTCGTCTTCAGCGCTTGGCGCGCATGCCCGGCGGAATCCAGACGCGGCGGGTTGCGACTCGCGCCCAACAAAGGGTACTGGGCATGCGCCACAATGCTTGCAGCTGGTACGGCATCATTTGCCGGAGGGGGGCCGGGGGAACCGGCGCGGGTTCCCCCGGGCGGGGGGCCGGGGGCGCAGCGCCCCGGAAAAAGGGAATGCTGTCGCACGAGCAGCAGGCGGGGGCCGGGGGCGCAGCGCCCCGGCTACACATCCACGCCATACAGCCTCGCGATCCCCCGCGCGCTCTCGCGCAGCATCGTCACCAGCTCCGGCGGCTCCAGCACTCGGCAGTGCTCGCGGTAGCGTAGCAGCACGTTGCGCGCGTACCACAGGTCGGTGATGCACGCCTCCACCACCGCGCCGCCGTCGTCGGTATAGGCGCAGGTGCTGCCGGGAAACCACAGCGCGATATCGCGCCGCCCCGCCACCGCCGGCGCCAGCTCGTAGCGCAGGCGGTAGACCCGCCGCGCGTAGCGCGCCGGCGGCAGTTGGCGGGGCAGGCGCCGCAGCGATCGCGCCACGATCCGGTCGAGCCGGTACGCGATGTAGCGCCCGCGCAGCTTCGCCAGGCTCGAGTCCAGGCAGTAGGCTTCGAGGTAGGTGTGCCCGTCGCGCTGGAACAGCTCGTAGGGCGCGACGCGGTGCTGCTCGAGCTCGTCGGCGGGGGTGTACGGGCTGCGGTACTGAAAGGCGATCTCGGCCCGGCCCAGCGCGGGGCGCAGGCGCGCGATCAGCGCGTCCACCGCGCCGGAGGTGCGCGCCGGTATCGCCAGGCGTGGGCTGGGGGCGATCGCCGGCAGCTGCGCGCGGTTGCGCTCCGACAGCAGCGCACACAGTCGCTCTCGCAGGCGCACGAGCGGCTGGGTGCGCGGCAGCGCCCCCTCGTCGATCGCGGCGAACAAGAGCGCCAGCGCCTCAAGCTCCTCGCCGTCCAGGTCCAGCAGGGTCAGCGTGCCGAGCCGGGTGAGGAAGTAGCCCTCGCTGGCCCGAAAGACGAACTCGCAGCCGAAGGTCTCGCGCAGCGCGACAAGGTCGTGGCGCAGCGCCGCGCGCGCGTCGGCGGGGTAGATGTCGTCGCCGAGCGATTCGCGCAGGTCGGCGATCAGCGCCTCGGCGCTAGCCGGGCCGCGCAGCAGGCGCCGCACCAGGTCGAGCCGGCGCTGGGTGGCGATCCGGCTATCGCGCCGGAGGCCTCTGGGGTGCGCCATAGCTGTCTCACCTCGCGAATAGATCGACGAACATCGCCGCCCGCTCCCACGCTGCCCGCGGGCGATCGAGCACCCGTGCAAACAGCCGGTCGATCATCTCGTCCACCACCTCGGCAAAGCGCGCGTAGCCGCCCTGGTCGATCAGGCGGTAGCCGTGGGCCAGCACGCTCTGGTTGCGCGCGTCGCTGCGCTCCTCGATCCGCGCGATCGGGTAGTCGCGCACCAGCGGGTCGTCGAGCGCGGCCAGCAGCAGATAGCCGTCGAACAGCGTGATCCGGTCCGGCAGCCCTCTGGGCTGCTTGCGGCCGATCGCGCGCTGGCAAGCCTGAAATGCCTGGCTCAGCTGCGCCTTCGGCAGCGCCAGCGCGCGGTAGTCGGCGCGGCTGGTCAGCAGGCCGTGGCTGGCCAGGCGGTGCTGGCCGATCAGCTCGAGGCAGCGGTAGCGGAACAGCGCGGCGAAGTCGTAGCGGCCCTGGGCGGCGCGGCGCAGGGCGTTGGTGTGCAGCGCGCCGAGCAGCGGCAGCAGCGCGTCCGGGTCGGCCAGCGTGCGCAGCGCCTCGTCGCCGCGCCGCACCACGGCGCTGGCGACCTCTGCCAGCCGGACCAGCGCTCGCTGCTGCTCGGCGAGCGTCGCGCGGCCGTCGCCCAACACCGGCAGCTGCGCCGGCTCGTGCGCGGCTAGCGCGGCGGCGTGCCGGGCTGCCGTGGCGAAGTCCAGCACGTCCCAGGCGGCGTACATCGCCGCCAGGTCGGCCAGCGCGGCGTAGCGGGCGCCGTCGGGCTGCGGCACGCGCGCGGCCAGCGCCGCGAAGATCCGCTGCGCGCCCAGGTAGTCGTGCGCGGCGTAGAGCCGGCGCGCCTCGGCGGCCTCCAGGTCGCCGAACACGACGTAGGGGTCGGGCAGCACCTCGATCGACTGCGAGCCGGGGATCGGCTGGTTGCCCTGAAACTGGCTCGCGACATACACCGTCGTGAGGTTCAGCAGGTGCGCGGCCTTGGCGATGCCGACGCTCATCTGCTTGGTGCCGGCGGTCACGTCGACCGCGATCGCCGGGCGGGGCACGTCGTCCCAGGCGCGCATCAGCCGCTTGATCGCACCGTAGACGGCGATCACCGTCTTGTGGTCCTCGGCGGGCGCCAGCCAGTCGTCGCCGGAGATGTGCAGGAGGCCGGCGACCTGCTGGGGCAGATCGCGCGTCTCGGCGGTCAGCAGAAACGCGACGCGCTCGGGCTGTAGGGCGCCGATCAGCAGCGCGGCGGTGATCGGCTGGCGCGTGCCCATCAGGATCAGCGCGCCGGCTCGGTACGCGCCGACCTGCTGCTGAAAGCGGCGCAGGTTCTCGTCGAACGGCAGAGTGGCGATCGCGCTCATTGGCCTCTCCGCTTCGTATGGGCGGGCACGGATTTCAGTAGGGTCTGTATGATGATGTGTGACAATCGTGCGTGGAAAGTTTTTGTCTCGCGCTGCGCGGCTTGTGTGGGATGCACCCATAGCTTGTAAGGGGGCTGCGCGCCCCCCGGCCGGGGCTTCGCCCCTGGACCCCAGAAAGAGCGCCGCCTCGTCTTCAGCGCTTGGCGCGCATGCCTGGCTGAATCCACGCATATCGGGATGGAACTCGTCCGGTAGAAATGGTGTTGGGCATGGGCCACGATCCTTGCAGCTGAGAGGGCATGATTTGCCGGAGGGGGGCCGGGGGAACCGGCGTGGGTTCCCCCGGGCGGGGGCCGGGGGCGCAGCGCCCCGGAAGAAAGAATTGCCACCGGCAGGGCAAGTAGGCAGGCGGCCGAGGGCGCCGCGCCCCGGAAAACGGGCGGGCGGAGCCTCCCCAAGTCATTGACCGGCACGGGCACAGCTAGCCGCCGCCGCCGCCGCCCGTGCTGCCACCAGGGTTGCTGTCTGCCCCGAGCGGGGTCGGCGTCGGGGTGGACTCGGCGCCGTGGGCCACAGGCGGCCGGCCGCCGCCCAGGGCCAGGCTTGCCGCCACGGCCAGGGTCAGAGCGCCGCCGATCAGCCAGCGTAGCACGCGATCGCGCATTTGCAATCACCTCCTCTCGTGATGGAGTGCTGTCGGCCGGTGACGCTCGGCGCCCGCGTGCTATGTCCGGCGAGCTGCTGCGGCGCTACGACCGCGCGCCGGCGTCAATCGATCGACACGGCCAGCGTAGCGGGCGACCTCGTCGTAAATGTGCACAGCCCCGTGGGTGGCCGGCGAAAGCGGCCGCGAGTGCTCGTTGCCAGATGGGCGCTTCTGTGGTATGAGAGAGGCAGAGCGCATCCATCGCTCGCGGGTGCGCACAAGGTGACAAGGCGGCAAGGTGGCAAGGTGCCAACAGGCTTGGAACGATGGACAGGTGACGCGGCCCGTTGCAGCCCGCCCGGTCGGAATGTGGATGGGCATGCGCCACAGGATCGAACGTGAGACGGCATCAGGTGCCGGAGGGGGGCCGGGGGAACCGGCGTGGGTTCCCCGAGTACCCGCTGGGTGCCGGGGGGCCGGGGGCGCAGCGCCCCGGAAGAAAGGAACGCCTGGTACGGGCGGAGCAGGCGGGGCCCTGCGCCCGGAAGATCGGCGCGGCGAAACAGCTCAGGCGGGGCCGGGGGCAGCGCCCGGAAGGCGCCCACGGGCGGAGCAGGCGGGGGCCGGGGCGCAGCGCCCCGGAAGAATCGGATCGCTGGCGAAACAGCTCAGGCGGGAGGCCGGCGGGCGCAGCGCCCCGATCCATGGCATAATAACTGCACCACGCAGTGGCAGTGACCCGGCCAGCGCTCCCGAGCGAGCGGGCCGGCCATCCATTGTGCGAGCACCACCGTGTACGATCGACTGACGAACCTGGCCTATCGCCTGCGGCCCGACCAGCCTACCGAGGGGCTGGAGTATATCTCGATCGCTTCGGCCGCCCGGCGCTCTGTGCTTGCGCGCGGCGCGCCGCTCGAGATCGCTGTCTGGAATACCTTCAAGGGCCACCGCGAGCGCTACTACGATGTCCTCGCGGCCGAGGGGGCCACGGCCGACCTCATCCTGCTGCAGGAGTTTCGGCACGACCCGGTGCTGGAGTCCGCCCACCAGATGATCTTCGCGCAGCGGGATGCCGGCATGGCTGTGAGCTTCTACACCCGGCCCAACCAGGCCGCCCCGACCGGCGTCTGCACGGTGTCGGCGGTCCGCGCGATCAAGACGCTGTTCGTCCTGTCGCGCTACCTCGAGCCGGTCACGCGGACGCCTAAGATGGCGATCTGCACCTACTACGCGATCGACCGGCCCGACTGCCCGCCCGAGCAGGCCCTGCTGGTGCTCAACAGCCACGGCATCAACTTTCGCCTGCGCCGGCCGTTTCTCGATCAGATGCTGCAGTTCGAGGCCCACCTGCGCCACCACGCCGGCCCGATCGTCCTCGTCGGCGATTTCAACACCTGGGAGCGTGGGCGGGTGCGCATCCTCGAGGCGCTGACGCGGCGGATCGGCCTTTCGCACGTGCGCTTTCCGAACGGCATCAAGACCGTCGGCAGGCACGAGCTCGATCGCGTGTATGTGCGCGGCGGGGCCGTGGCGCGGCAGCGCGTGGTGGTCGACCCGGCCGCGTCCGACCATAGTATGCTGGCGTTCACCTTCGCGCTCGGCTAGCCCCAGGGCTTCTCAGTTAACCCCCACGAAGGCGCGGCCGTTTGATGTCTCTTCATGACGTGCGCTTTCGTGCGCCGCTGTTCCATCGTATAATTGGCTGCGCGTGCCTTCGGTTCGGGTGCGAGGCGGCGCGGCTTGAGCGCCTGATCGGGCGGGCCGTGCCCGAGTACATCGCATCCCGGCGCGTGCCGGAGCATGCCGGGTTCGTCTACCAGCGCGCTGCGCCCGCAATTCCGCGCGTCCGGTTCGCTCTATCGCATCCACGCCAGCAGAGGACGTTATGACTAGGGTTGACGCCTACCGCGCGCAGCTGCGTGCGTTGGAGATCTGGGACGCCTGGCTTCAGCAGGAGTCCGGCCTGCCCGGCCCGCGCGCCAACCTGGAGCTGCTCGCGGCAGTGGCCGAGGTGGGCGGCGAGCCGTTCTTTCAGCACTGCCTGGCCCTCGACACGCCGCCTGCCCCGGCGGACACCCCGCAGGCGTTCCTGGTCATCTGCGGGATTGTCGGCTGCGGCAGGTTGCTGGCCTCCGGCCGCGTTGATCTGCTGCCGATCCTGCACACGTACGCGAGCGACCAGCGCTGGCGCATGCGCGAGGGCGTTGTGATCGCGCTGCAGTACCTGGGCGCCGCCGACATGCCGGCCCTGCTCGACCTGATCGAGCCCTGGAGTCGCGGCAACCCCTTCGAGCAGCGCGCCGCCGCCGCCGCCCTGTGCGAGCCAAAGCTTCTCACGGACGCGGCCGACGTCGAGCGGGTGCTGGCGATCCTGGACTCGATCACGCGCGCGATCGGCGAGGTGGCCGATCGGAAGGGCGAGGCCTTTAAGGCCCTGCGCAAGGGGCTCGGCTACTGCTGGAGCGTGGCCGTCGTGGCCGCTCCGGGGCAGGGGAAGCGCGCCATGGAGCGCTGGCTCACCAGCCCCGACCCCGATATCCGCTGGATCATGCGCGAGAACCTGACCAAAAACCGGCTCCTGCGCCTGGACGCTGCTTGGGTGGCGCGGGCGCAGGCCCAGCAGGCCAGCGCGCGATGACAGGAGAACCATGGTGACATCTGGAGAGGCTGTTCTATAGCAGTGGGCAGCCGGCAGGAGCCAGTCGGTAGTACGACGGATGGCATCACAAAGGCACCTCGCTCTTGCATAGTGGCTCAGGGGATACGCTTGTGCTACCTCCGATGACTGATCTTCAATTCCTGGCGCTCCAAATCGATACCTTGTTTCTTGTCGATCGCGCAGGCCGCCTGCAGTCGCTCAACGAGCCAGGCGCCCCACCTGCGCCGCGCTTCTTCCTGGGGCGCACCTCGCGCGGCTGTCTTTGGCGAGCTCGCGCTGATCTGCCTGCCGACCTTCTACGCCGGCTTACGCCACTCTGTCGCGCGGCACCACGCCGCTCGCTGCCGACACGCCAGTCAGCCCAGGATCAGGCAATTCGCGCGGCGCTGGCCGCTCATGCGCCAATGACGGATGAATACCGCGGCCCTGCCTATTGGCTCCCGCAGGTGACACACGCCCCGCCAGACGTGCTGCTCCTCTCGGCAGAACACGCGCAGCTGGTGCATGATACGTTTCCCTGGCTGGTTTCCTGGCTCGCCGATCCCGCGAACGGGCCGGTCGCGGCTGTCGTCGAGCATGGGCGGGCCGTGTCGGTCTGCTTTTGCTCGCGCCTCACACGCCAGGCAGCCGAAGCCGGGGTCCATACACTGGAGGCATGTCGTGGGAACGGGTATGCGACCGCAGCCGTGGCCGGATGGGCGGCGGCCATGCAACAGAGTCAACGCATTGCATTGTACAGCACGTCGTGGGAGAATCAGGCATCCCAAGGGGTGGCGAAGAAGCTCGGGGCGGTTCGCTACGGCGAAGATTGGTCGATCACCTAATGAAATTTGACGATCAAACCCGGTAATGCCAGACGCTACGGCCGCTTTACGATGCGATCCTGGCTATCTCGTTACCGACTTTGATTGTCAAAATTCATTAGCTGTGAGCAAACGCATTGAGCCACGACGCAAGAACGAGATGCCGTCGTGATGCGACCCGTCGTGCTGCCGACTGCCCACTGGTAGAGCGCGGCAGGCGAGCGGGATATGTGAAACAGGCTCGCGCTGACGAGGCAATTCTACACGATGACAGACACGATCTCTCGACAGATCGCCCGCAATGTGATTTCGCGTCGCCTATGTTGACGAAGCCCGACATCTCCGACGACAGCATCATCGCGCGTTTACGCGAAAGCTTCGGGCTGCGCATCACGCAGGTGACCTTTCTGCCCCTCGGGTATGTCAACAGCGCGGTATACCGCGTCGCCGCCGACACTGGCATATCGTACTTTCTCAAGCTGCGCCGCGGGGATGTCAACCCGGTCGCGGTCGCGCTGCCCGCGTTTCTGCACGCGCAAGGAATCCGACAGGTCATGGCGCCAATCGCGACGACGAGCGGTACGTTGTGGGCGCGAGCGCAGGGCTTTGCCTGGATCCTCTACCCGTTTTTCGCAGGCAAGACCGGCTTTGATGCCGCCTTGTCGAAAACGCACTGGATCGCGCTCGGCCAGAGCCTGAATGCTCTTCATACCACTGTCTTGCCCGCCGACCTGGCCGCGCGTGTGCCACGGGAGGCGTATTCGCCGCGCTGGCGTGAGCGCGTGAAGCTATTTCACCAACAGGTGGAACAAGAGCGCTTCGCGGACCCGATTGCGGCGCGTTTTACGGCCTTTTGGCTGACGCAGCGCGACGAGATCCGGCGCATGGTCGCGCGCGCGGAACAGCTCGCGCGCGCCCTGTGGCAGCGCGCCGCTGACTTTGTGGTGTGTCACGCGGACCTGCACGGCCGCAATGTTCTGGTGCGTGCAGACGACGAGCTGGCGATCGTCGACTGGGACGAGCCGATTCTGGCGCCCAAAGAGCGCGACCTGATGTTTATTGGCGGCGGGGTTGGCGGCATCTGGAACAGCGAGGAGGACGCACGCTGGTTCTACCAGGGCTACGGTCAGACCGAGATCGATCTGGTTGCGCTCAGCTACTATCGCTACGAGCGGATCCTGGTGGACATCGCCGAGGACGCCGAGCTGATCTTTGGCATGCATGGGAGCGTGGACGATCGCCTGAAAGCCTTGCAGTGGAGCAATCAATTTCTCCCGAATAACGTGGTGGACATCGCCCACCGGACGTACCACCGGCTCACCGAAAGCGCGCGGGGAAGCTCCTTCCGCCGAGGCGAAAGTACCTGAGGCTTGGCGATGAGCGACGATCAGATCGCACGGGTGCGGCATTTTTGCCCACTGCTGCCCGAGATCACTGAGCGGCCCTCGCATGGCGAGCCGACCTTCTCTGTTGGCAAGAGGGTCTTTGTGTAGCGCGGGCGCGCTACTGCGGGCGCTGGGTCAAGGCCGCACGCGCAGCATGAGACACTCCTGGAGCGTCGCGACCGTGCGGATGCCGCTGAGGTTGACGCCGAGCTGGACCAGGGTCTGCGCAACCTCGGGGCGGATGCCGGCGAGGATCGTCATCGTGCCCATGAGGCGAGCGGCTGCAGCAAGCTGGAGCAACATGGTGGCGACCTGCGTATCGACGACGGCGACGCCGGTGATGTCGAGGATGATGGTGCGGGCATCGCCATGCTCGACGTGCGCAAGGACGCCGCTGAGGGCGTGCTGGGCACGGGCGCTGTCGATGGCGCCGACGAGCGGGACAACCAGGGTGTCGGCGCTGACGGGTATGATCGGCACCGAGAGCTCGGCGACGATGCGGTTAAGCTCCTGCTGGGCGCTGAGGCTGGACTGGAGCTCCTCGGCGACGGCGCGGTGCTGGTCTGCGATCGCACGCAGGGCCGCGGTGCGTTCTTCGACCCGCAGTTCGAGGGTGGCGTTGGTCGTCGCCAGGAGTTGGCTCGTCCGCTCAGCATCAGCGCGGGCGGAATCGGCCTGCGCGAGGGCGGCCCGCGTGCCGCGGGCGCTGAGATACCCAATGATGGCAACCGTGCCCATCAGAACGGTGCTGTTGATCTTCGCCTCATTCCAGATATGGCTGCTGCGCAGCTCGGGTGCGAACAGCGCCGTGGTTAGGAAAGCGCCGCCTGCGCAGAGAAGCAGCACGACCCAGATAAGCGCCGGTGGCAGCAGCACCGTGCCGAGCAGGGTCGCAACGATGAGAAAGAAGGGGAGACTTGGCGCGTTGGGGTCGGTTGCCACGATCGTCAGGTTGCCGAGGATGCTCGTTGCGATGATCAGCAGAGCGCCGAGGGTGACCCGGCCGGAGCGAGCCAGAAAAGTAGTGCTGAGAAACACCGCCGAGGCAGCACCCAGGACGACGGGTGCGATCGGCGGCGCCTGCTGTGACATCGCGACAACGATGAGCAGGATCGCCAGCGCCGAGAGACCGCTGCCGACGATGACGACATTGCGCCCGCGGCGCTGGATATCAGGGTCGGATGAGCGAATATTCAGCAGTGATAGGAGGTGTGCCATCATGCATGCGCCCTTGAATCGTGCGACGGCACAACCGCCGTCGTGCCGCGAGTATATCGCGCAGCAACGTGGGGATCGGTAGCAATATGGCTCCTAGATATTTGCAGTTCCGTGCACAGGAACACAGGGCAATAAGACGGCCGATCGTAATGGCATCTCCGCTGGATACGATGGAGGCGGCTCTGTCGCTCAGGTGACGGGTGTTGCCAAATTGCCTCGCTGCGCGCCCTACCGACGCCGGCTCCTGAACCGCCGTCGCTGCTCCCTCCACGCCCCGAAGCGCCGTCGCTTCCTGCTCCCCCGCCGACGCCCATTCCCGAATCGGCGTCGCGCGGGTCTCCGATACGCGGTAAGATGACGTTGCTACACCTCTCCACCCCACGTGCCCGAAAGTCGCGCCGCTGGCTCGCCCGGCCCGTGAACGGACGGGCTACCACGACGAAGGCCGCGGGCGCGACCTGATTCAGCCTGCGGCGGCGGGCTTTGTGCCAGATAGCTGCGGGCTTCAGACCGCCGGAGGGCGGCTCGCCGTCGAGCTACGCTCGGCGGCTGCGCTATGCCCGCCTTGGCGATTGCGGCGCGGCGGCTGGCTTAACCCCAAAAGATGAGCAAAGTACATCATAAGACCAATGGTCACAGGCGGTAGTGCGGCGATACAATAGCGGCACAGGGGTGCCTGTGTCGGCGGCGCTGGTTCCAAGGAACAGAATTGCTGGCGAACCTGCGAAAGGACGCGGCGGGGGACATCCGAAGGAATGCGGCGGGGACGCGCCCCACATAAACTCCAACATAACGCGCTGGCGCATCGCTCGAGGTGCCAGACAGGAGATAGAACTGTGATCGATCAGGAACAGCCTAGCGCTCCTAAGACACGCCAGGCGACCCAGCAGCCTGGCGACGGCCCGTCTATGAGGCGGCCGGAGGCTGCCAACCGCGGGCGGGCGCTGTTTGATACTATGTTGTCCGGCGCGGTCCTTACGGTGCACGAACAGTACCAGGGCAATGAGCGCCAGTTCGACGTGCAGCTCGCCCAGCATCCCTTGAAGCTGGGCCGCACAGCCCAGGGTGGAATCCACGGACCAAACGACCTCGTGCTAGAGGTGCCGTTCGCGGCGCGCGACCAGGCCCGTATCGAGCCGGAGGGCCTGGGGCACCGCCTGGTGCACCTTGGAGCACCTAATCGCCTGACCATCCGGGACCAGCCGCAAGAGGATCAGCCCTACCTGCTGCATGACGGTGATGTGCTCGAGCTCCGCCACGCCACCAGCAGCGCGGTGGTTACTCTAACCTATAAAAATCCGCTGCTCAAGATGGCCGAGCAGGCGCCAGCGATCAAGAACCATCAGCTCGATCCCAAACAGCTGCGCACCGCGATCGGGCGGCAGGGCTGCGCTGTGCTGCTCCAACACCCGACCGTCTCGCGCGTCCATGCCTGGGTCGATCGTCTGCCGGACGGCAGCCACATCTTGCGTGACGCGGGCAGCTCCAACGGCACCTTCGTGAATGGCCAGCGTGTCAGCCAGCACTCGCTCAACGCCGGCGACATCATCCAGATCGGGCCGTTCAAGCTGGTGTACCAGACCAACCGCCTCGACCAGTACGACCAGCGCCGCGGCATGCGTATCGATGTGCGCGACCTTACGCACACTGTAACAGCCAACGGCCAGCAGAAGAAGATCTTAGCTTCGGTATCCCTGAGCATCGAGGCGCGCGAGTTTGTCGCGATCGTGGGCGGCAGCGGCGCGGGCAAGAC
This sequence comes from Candidatus Ribeiella danica, assembly GCA_016717335.1. Taxonomy (GTDB): domain Bacteria; phylum Chloroflexota; class Chloroflexia; order Chloroflexales; family Roseiflexaceae; genus Ribeiella; species Ribeiella danica. The sequence continues at coordinate 455,938 of JADKFS010000001.1, read as the reverse complement.
TACGCTGATGCGGGCGATGAGCGGCTATGCGCGCGCCCAGGGCGGCCAGGTGTTGGTGAACGGCGACGACTTCTACCAGCACTTCGACGCATACCGCGCGCTGATGGGCTACGTGCCCCAGGACGACATCTTGCACCAGACACTTCAGGTCGATCGGGCCCTGGATTACGCAGCGCGGCTGCGCCTGTCGGCCGACAGCGATGCGGCCGAGCGCAGCCAGCGGGTGGAGCGCGCGCTGCGAGATGTCGAGATGCTCCCGCACCGCGCCAAGCAGGTTGATGCCCTCTCGGGCGGGCAGCGCAAGCGCGTCAGCATCGCCGCCGAGCTGCTGGCCGACCCCAGCCTGTTCTTTCTCGACGAGCCGACCAGCGGCCTCGACCCGGGGCTGGAAAAGAAGATGATGCATACGCTGCGCCAGCTGGCCGATGGCGGGCGCACAGTGGTGCTGGTCACGCACGCGACCGAGAACATCGCGCTCTGCGATCATGTCGTCTTTATGGCCGGTGGGCGGATGGTCTTCTTTGGGCCGCCGGCCGATGCGCTGAGCTTCTTCGGCGTAGCGAGCGGCCTGTTCTCCGACATCTACACCCGCCTCGAAGGCAGCGCCGACGAGAGCGATCCGCTCGTGCAGGCGAACCTGGCCCGCGAGTACGCTGGCTGGCGCCAGCAGCACCCCCAGCAGGCCGAGCCGCCGACGCTCGCCGAGCTGTGGGAGCTGAAATATCGCGGCTCCGCGATCCACCAGCGCTACGTTGCCAGCCGCCTCGCCAGCTCGTCGCCCATGCCGGTGAAGAACACGACGCCGGCGCATCGACCACGCGTAGCGCGCCAGTCGCCGCTGCGCCAGCTGGCGCTGCTGACCCGGCGCTACGTCGAGCTGACCATCCGCGATCGCTGGAACCTGCTGATCCTGCTGCTCCAGGCGCCGATTATCGGCTTGATGAACCTGCTCCTGATCCGCAGCGACGTCGTGACCGGCGCGACCGCCGAGGGCTTGATCCCCCGGCTGCAGGCGCAGAGCCTGCTGTTCGTCCTGGCGCCGATCAGCGTCTGGTTCGGCGTGATCAATGCCGCGCGCGAGATCACGAAAGAGCAGGCGATCTACCGGCGTGAGCGGCTCTCGAACCTCGCGCTGCTGCCGTACGTCTTCTCGAAGGTGATGGTGCTGAGCATCCTCGTGCTGATTCAGAACGCCGCGCTGCTGGGGATTCTGGCGCTGAAGGTCGATTTTGCCGGGCTTATGGGCGCGATGTTCCTGCAGGTGCCCGAGCTGTATATCAGCATGGTGCTGGCATCGCTCGCCGGCATGGCGCTGGGGTTGATTATCAGCGCGCTATGCACGACCAGCGATCAGGCGATTAGCATGGTGCCGCTGGCGCTGGTGCCCCAGATCGTGTTCACAGGCCTGGTCTTCCGCCTCGAGCCGGACAGCCTCTCGGAAGCGATCTCCCGGCTGATGATCAGCCGCTGGGCCGTCGACGCGCTGGGCACGAGCGTCAACATCAACCAGTTCTGCGATCTGCCAAACGGCAGCCCGCTGGCGGCGAACTGCGCGCCGGCGCTGGCCGATCTCTTCCCCGATGCGTTTATCCGTTCGCCAGAACACCTTCGCTATACCTGGCTCATCCTGCTGCTGTTCGTCGGCGCGGGCGTCGCGATCACGGCATTGCTGCTCAAACTCAAGGATCGGCGGAGCTGAAGAATATGGCTCAATCCACCCATGATAACGTGACCGATGTTGAAGCCGCCCGCGCCGCGAAGCGCGTGCTGAACGGTCTCGACACCGCATACGATACGGCATTCGAGCAGGCCCTCAGCCCGATGCGCCTGACGGCCGGCGAGGTCCTGTTCCACCAGGGCGACTCGGCCGAGGCGCTTTATCTGATCATGAGCGGCCGCCTTGCCGTCCAAATAATTAACCCGGACGGCACGCAAACTGTCGTGGACGAGCTCGTGCCGCCGGCATGTGTCGGCGAGCTGGCGCTGCTCACCGGCCAGGCGCGCACCGCGACGATCGTTGCGCTCGAAGACACCGAGCTGATGCAGGTGGCACTTGAGGATGTCCGGGGTCTGGCCGAGCGGCGCCCCCAGCAGATCGCTGCGCTGGCGCAGACCGTGCTCCCGCGCTTACGGCGTGACCAGCTCGCCGATATACTGTCGAAACTCTTCGGTGCGCTTGACTCGCCGGCGCTGCGCGAGCTGGAGGCCGCGCTGGAGTGGCACCACCTGGCCGCGGGCGAGCTGCTGTTCCGCTCCGGCGACCCAGGCGACGCTCTCTACATCGTCATCAACGGCCGGCTGAGTGTAACGGTGACAGACGCACATGACACCACCGCCGTGGTTGGGCAGGTGCGCCGCGGCGAGACGGTCGGCGAAGTTGGCCTGCTCACCGGCTCGCCGCGCTCCGCCACCGCGACGGCCGTGCGCGATACCGACGTCGTTCGGCTGTCACAGGCTACCTTCGAGCGGCTGCACAAGCGGTATCCGCACGTGATGCTTCAGATGTCTCATCTGATCGCCCGGCGGACCCAGCAGCTCATCAGCGGCGCCCGGCCGGCCAGCGGCCGGGGGGCAACCTTCGCGATCCTGCCGATCAGCCGATCGGCCCCGCTCGCGAGCTTTGCCCAGCGCCTGGCCGCGGCGCTGGCGGAGCAGGGCCCAACGCTCCACCTGGACAGCGCGCGGGTTGACCGCACATTTGGGCTGGCGGGCGGCGCCCAGATCGAGGCCGAGCACCCCATGGATGTTGCGCTAGTCGGCTGGCTGGGCCAGCACGAGGCCGACCACAGCTATGTTGTCTACGAGGCCACGTCGTCCTGGTCGGCCTGGACACAGCGCTGCCTACGGCAGGCCGACCGGATCGTGCTGCTGGGCGACGCGTCGGACGCGCCGGCGCTTGGCGCCGTCGAGGAACAGCTCTGGCGTAGTGGGGTGCGCGCGCAGGCGGAGCTCGTGCTGGTGCAGCGCGATGACTGCGTACAGCCGGCCGGTACCATGGCCTGGCTCGAGAAACGGCGCGTCCACGCGCACCATCACCTGCGGATGCGCAACGAGCAGGACTGGCGCCGACTGGTGCGGCGCTTGACCGGGCGAGCAACCGGACTGGCGCTGAGCGGCGGCTCAGCCCGCGGCCTCGCCCATATCGGGGTGATCCGCGCGCTGGAGGAGGATGGCGTAGAGATCGACCTGATCGGCGGGACGAGCATGGGCGCGCTCGTGGGCGCAATGCTGGCAATGGACATGCCCACACAGCGCAGGGTCGACTTAGTGCGCGCCTTCTCCGTCCGCAGGAAACTGCTCGACCTGACCCTACCGCTGGTCTCGTTCCTATCCTCAGGCCGCGTCACCTCGATCCTGCGCGAGGTCTGCGGCGATATCCAAATCGAAGATCTTTGGCGACCGTTCGTGTGTGTATCGAGCAATCTGACGCATGCCGAGCCGCTCGTGCACACCACCGGCTCGCTCTGGCGCGCGCTGCGGGCCACGAGCGCTATACCGGGAATGTTCGCCCCTGTGCTGCACGATGGCGCGGTGTTGGTCGACGGCGCGGTGCTGAACAACTTCCCGCTCGACCTGGTGCGCGAGCGCTGCCAGGATGGGCTGGTGATCGGCAGCAATGTCTCGCCGCTGGTAGATCGAGCGCGGCGCTATCAGTTTGGCGCCGCCGTCTCCGGCTGGGATGTGCTGTTCCGCGCGATCAACCCGTTCGCCCGCCGGGTCGAAGCGCCGTCGCTGTTCGAGACGCTCCTGCGCTCGATCGAGGTGAACATCGCCCAGCGCTTGAAATCGCCGGCGTTCCGTCAGCTGGCCGACGTGCTGATCGAGCCGCAGCTAGGCCGCTTCGGCATGCTCGACTTCGACGAGTATGCGGAGCTGATCGACCTTGGCTACCAGGAAGCGCTGCGCCACCTCCCGGCGATCCAGGCAGTGTGGCGGGCCCGTGGCGGCACAGCACGCTGACACCTTCACGCCCATCGCCGTTTCGCCAAGCGCGTGTGAGCGATCACATTTCTAGCTTATGCTTATCGCGCGCCGCATCCTGATGCGGTTCATCACCAACCCTGCGTTGTAGTATTAATTCTGTCTTGTTCTTCTCAATCTCCGGCCCGTCCCCATCCTGCGCCATCTGCGTTAGCCTCGTGCCCAATACCAGTCCAACACCCGTACGGCGCGCAGCGTGTTCCAGCGGCTTGGTTGGTCCTCCTCCACGCCCGGCTCGGCGTCCAGCTGATCGGGATGCACGTTCTCCAGCGGCCAGCGGCCTTCCGCGTCGCGCTTGGATGCGGCCAGCTCGATCGCCTCGACCATACGTGCATCGGGGGGCACCCCCGCGCTGCGCAGGTAGTCGAGCCCACGCAGCACGTCGTAGTGATAGCCGGTAGGGAACGAGAACTGCGTCCAGGCCGGGTCGATCACCGCGCCGTTCGAAAGCCGGCGCAGCAGGCGGCGCTCGAGGAGATAGTCCTGCCCGCGCGCACGGGCCGCCGTCACAGGGGTCGAGCCGCCGGTGACTCGCTCGTACTCCAGCAGTCCCTCCAGGACGCAGATCGTGGTATGAAACGAGCCACGCGTCGAGCCGCGCTCCTGCTCGCAGTTCCAGCCGCCATCGCTCAGCTGCTCGCCCAGCAACCGCTCGACGATGCTCTGCACGTCCTGGCCGAAGTACGCGCCGGCCACCACGACCCGCCCGTTGATGCACGGCTCGACTTCGCCGGCAAACAGTGGCCTGCCGTGCCAGGCGGCGTCCTGCGGCAGCACGCCCTGCCACCGCACGTTGTCGTGCACGCGCTCGACCGCGCGCCGGGCCTGCTCGCTCGTTGGGTCCAGCCCCATCTCACGCAACAACAGCAAGGTCTGGAGGGTGACCCACTCGGGGTTAGGCGTGCCGGTACCCCAGTACCCATTCGGCCCCTGGCCGGCAAGCAATTGTGCGCCCCAGCCCTCGGTCGCGACCTTCGCGCGCTCGGCCGCGACCTCCTCCTCGGGCGCATCGGTCAGATCTCGCAGCGTCTGCCATCGAATGGAAGGGTCAGAATCAAGCAGCCACTGTATGACCGATCGCTGTGTGGTATTCTTCATGAGCGCTCTCAGCGATGACCAGCTTCGTTTGCCGCAAGTTCCTGTTGGGCACGTGGAAGCCTGGTCGTAAAATCCAGCAGTTTCGCCCATTCCGCCACAATCGTGATACGCCCCTGCTGTTTGTACAGTGCCGTCACCTGCTGTGCGAACGCTTCCCACTGTTCCGGGGCAAGGTACTTTTTGGACGCTTCGAGAAACTCAGGCGCCACGCCATCAACAATCTCGACTCGCAGCTGTGTGTCACTGGAACAAGACCAGCATAAGCTATGCCGTGCTTCACTGCTACGCGGCCTTCATCGCGACCAAACACGGCCTTGCATTCGGGAGACCCTGCATACAGCACGCTGCCCAGCTACTTCGATGCGCGAAGGCGGCCCGCGCTCCAGGGATTGCTCGACGCGGCGGCGCGCGGGAGAAGTGCGAAGTGATATCGTGCCAGACGACCTTCTACAGGCGGCAGTTGAATACGCCGGCGCGCTCGCTGCGCCGGATCGGCTGATCGCGAAAAAAAGACACTGATCGCCGCCGAACGTGACCCCTGGGCGCGCGCAGCCTTTGCGCTCCTGCAATCTACCCCGGACGCCACGCAATTGGTGGTGCTGGACGAGTTTGGCAGCAATCTGGACCTGCACACGACCCACGCCTGGGCGCCGCGCGGAACGTGCGCTCAGCGTCGTGCCACGGAATGCGCCGGTCAATACGACACGATCGCCGCGATCACCCGCAAAGCGGTGCGCCAGAGTTGATGGTGGCGGGCGCAGTCGAACAACTGGCGTTCATCTCTGCGTCGGGCAGCCGCACGCACACGCGCGGCCTTGGAGGCGGCGGTAGCAACCGCCTTGGCATAGATTATCGCGGCGGATGCCCGCCTTTTTCGATTTCTGTATACCCGCCTTGGTGTACCATCCGGAAACTTCGCCCTGCAAATGCGCGAATCATAAGTTGAAACTCATGGTTGCACCTACAGGCAAGAACTGCCCAATAATCCTCTTGGCAAACAAAAACCACCGCAGTGGAATGCGGTGGTTGGTGGTGCCCTCGGGCTGACTCGAACAGCCGACACGCGGTTTAGGAAACCGCTGCTCTATCCACTGAGCTACGAGGGCGTCGCGGCCGCATCTCGCCTACCTGCTGGGGTGCGGCGCGTGAGGCGACAGGCGCGGGCCGGTGGTGAGCGGTGACGGTTACGGCCGGGGCTACGAGCCGAGCAGCTCCTCCGCCTCGATGATCGCCTGGGCGATGTCTTTCATCTTGGCGCGCTTGTCGCGCGCGCGCTGGCGTAGACGCTCGTAGGCGTCGCGCTCGCTCAGTCCGAGCCGCTGCATCAGGATGCCCTTCGCGCGCTCGACTAGCTTGCGCGACTCTAGGTTCTCCTCCAGGTCGACAACCTGCGTGCGCAGCGACTGCAGGTCTCTGAAGCGCGCCAGGGCAATGTTGATCGCCGGCGAAAGCTCGGCTTCGTTGACGGGCTTGACCAGATACCCCAGCGCGCCGGCTACCTCGGCCTTGCGGATGGTGTCGCGATCGGTGTATGCCGTCAGCATGAGAATCGGGACCGTCCGCTGCTGATTGATCCGCGCGGCGGCCTCGGTGCCGTCAACCTCCGGCATCCGGATGTCCATAATGATCAGATCGGGGCTGAGACGGCCAGCCAGGTCGATCGCCTCCGCACCTGTGCGGGCGACCCCAATCACGTCATATCCCAGCCCTTTGAGCTGCTCTTCGAGCGTGAGCGCGACCAGCTCATTGTCTTCTGCAATGAGAATACGGATAGCGGCCATGGGTATCCTTCTCCCCAGCAACGTGGCCTGTGGTGGCCATGTGAAAACGATGGCGATATCGGCCATCATCATACCACAAAAGGGGCGGCTTGTGGAGTGCGCCGCTGCGCCTATTCAGGCGTCCTTTGGTTAAGATAATGTAAACCTCTTGCGTGAGCGATCAATCGGCGAGCTCGAGCGCGGCGTCGACGATCGCCGCCGTGATTGGGTGGTGGGTGGGCTGGCCGCGGCGCGGGTACACGCGGTTGCTGAGCACGCTCACGACTAGCCGCCGCTGCGGGACGACCACGACCGCCGGCCCGGTGAAGCCGGTGTGCCCGAAGCTGCCGGCCGGCGCGGCGCCCATGAAGTTCGGCCGGTCGATCATCCATCCCAGCCCGCAGGCCACCTGTAGCTCAGGCGTCTGGTTGCTGGTTGCCAGCGCGATTGTCTTGTCCTGAAGCATGCTGGATGTTGGATGTTGGATGTCGGAGGAGTGATTGGCGTCAGGCCGATCTAACATCGGCAATCCAACCTCCGACATAGCGGGGAGCCAGTTGAGGCAAAATGTGTGCAGGTCCCCCGCCGTGCTGAACAGCCCGGCGTGACCTGCCACGCCGCCAAGCGCGTGGGCGCTCTCGTCGTGCACGCTGCCGTGGACCAGCGCGCCGCGCCACTCCTCGTCGATCTCGGTCGGCGCGATCCGCGGCCGTAGCTCGGGCGGCGGGCGGAACTGCGTGTCGCGCAGCCCCAGCGGCTCGATCACCAGGCCGGTCAGCGCGCGGTCGAGCGGCGCGCCAGAGCGCAGGGCTACGATCTCACCAAGCAGTAGCGAGTTGACGTTGGTGTAGGCCACGCGCGTGCCGGGCGGGTGTGCTAGCGGTGTCGCGTAGACCGCTTCGAGCAGCCCGGCGCGCCCGGCGTGGCGCAGCGCCGAGAGCCGGATGTCCAGCCCCGATGTGTGGGTCAGCAGGTGCCAGACATTGATCTCGGGCAGGCAGAACTCGGGCAGGTAGGCCATCACCGGCGCGTGCAGGTCGAGCCGCCCGGCCTCGTAGAGCCGCAGCGCGGCCGTGGCGGTGAACATCTTGGTCAGCGAAGCGATATCGTAGATCGTGTCGCGCTGCACCACCTGCGCTGGGGGCGCCTCGTAGGTCGTAGCACCATAGGCTTTGTGGTGGAGGAGTCGATCGCCTCGGGCGATCAGCACCACCGCGCCGGGGAACACCCGCCGCTCGATCGCGCTTGCTACGATGGCATCAATTTTTTCGGACGGCGACATAACTATTGTAGATTGTAGATTAGAAAAGGCTGGCTCAAATCTGCAATCTGCAAGTTGCAATCTTACTGGCTTGGTGCGCAGGCCGGGCGCGCGGTCAGCCAGGGGTCGAACTCGATATTGTCGCCGACCGCCTCGCCGCGACCGTCGGCGTGCCGATCCGGCTCGTAGGGGCCGAGCGGGTTGCCCCACCAGTTGCCGCGCATGTCCAGCGCCATCTCGCTCGTCGCGCCGCGGCCGATGCCGTACTTGAGGTACTCCGGGATGATCGGCGGGGTGTGGCTCTCAATCGCGTTGTCGCGCACGTTCAAGGCGAACCCGGGCAGTTGCGAGGTCTCGCCGCGCAGGCTCAGCCCGTTGGTGCCGCCGATCAGCGCATTGCAGGTCAGCCCGCCCTGCAGCTGGCCGTTGCTTACAATCTCCAGGTCGGGGCCTACTGAGCCGAGCAGCAGGTTGCCCTGGATGTCGAGGTTGACGGTGTCGATTCCGCTCTGGTTGCTGATTCGCACCGGCGCCGTGCCGGCCTGCATGCGGTTGCCGCCAATCCGATTTCCGGTCAGGATCACGAACCCGCCGGAGGCGTAGCTCGCCTCGATCGCCGAGCCGTAGGGCATATCGTTGCCGGCGATCTCGCTGTCGCGCACCTCCAGCCGACTGTCGCTCACCTGAATATGGCCGCCGTTGTCATTCACATGCACGTTGCGCAGCACTAGGTTGCCGCCCTCGCTGAGCAGGACCGTCCCGCCGTTCCCGCCGCCGCGAATCTCTGCGTGCTCGAGCGTGATGTTGCTGCCCGGCCTGCCGTACAGTCCCTCCCAACGCTGCGGCGTGCTGCCGACGAAGCGCACGTGCTGGTCGGGATTGCCGATCGCATACAGCGTTCCCTCGACGAAGAATGATACGCCCGGCGCTATTCGCACCTCGACCCCCGGCTCGATGATCAGGGTGGCGCCGGCTGCCAGCACCTGATCGCGCCTGAGCAGGATCGGGCTCTTCGCGAGCGTCCAGCGGATCGTGCCGCGCAGCGTATCAACCGGCGGCGCAGTCGGCGCAGGAGTCGGCTTTGGCGTCGCCGGCCGCGCGGTTGGCGCGCTATCGCCGCTGCCGGCTTGGCTGGTCGGCTGTGAGCGCGGCTGCTGTACGGTCGGTATGATGGTTGGGGCGGTCTGCTGCGCTATAGAGCTGGTTGGCTGGCTGCTCACCAGGGGCGGCGGCTCTGTTTGCCCCGGCTCGTCCGCCTGGCTCGTCGGCGTCGAGGGCCCTGGATACGCCGGCGGCTGCCCAGCGAAGCCGCCTGGCGTCCCTTCGAGCAGTTGGGTTGGCCGGCTTGGCGAGAAGGTGGGGATTGCCGTGGCGCCGGTCCTCGTGGTGCCGCCGGTCGCCGGCGCCTGCGGCAGCTGCTCGGTCTCGCCTTCGCCCGCGGTCTCAGCCTGGCTTTCCGTCGCGGTCTGCGGCGCGGGGTAGCTGCCCCCGCCCTGCTGCGGCTGCGCCGTGGCGTTGCCCGCGCTGGCTGCGGTCGGACCGGCAGTCGCGGCATTGGTTGGCGCCGATGCCTGCTGTGTTGTGGCGGGCTGCGCTGTCCCTGCCTGCGTTGGGTTGCTGCTCACTGGCGTCGGGGTGCCAGAGGACGGGCCGGGGAAGATCACCGCCAGTACAATAGCGATCGCCAGGAAGGCCAAAGCCGCGATCAAGATAAGCGTATCACGCGCTAGCTGGATCGTCACCGTGCGGCCCGGTTGCCCGCTCGGCTGCGTATCATTTGGCTCCAATGGCACCTCCGAAAAGCACGATGCGCGGCGAACGTTACGGCCATGTTACCATAGCCATGAACGGTTCGCAATGCTCGCAGCGTTCACGGCGCTATATGGTATGGTATACTGACGTATCGTATCTGGTTTGGCATTCGCACGGTTCACCATTGAGTTGAAGGGCCTATGAAAAGGTTCGCCTTCCCCCAGTTGATGATACGCAAACCCCCGCCACCGACGCGCGCGCGGTCATCTGCCCCGGCGCTGGATGGCGGCTCGGGTGGGCGCTCTCGACTGGCCTCGGCGTTCGGCGACCTGTTCATGCTGAGTGGCCTGGTGCTGTTGGTCTACTTCAGCCGCTGGCTGAGCGGCCGTGCTCGTGGCACGCTGCCTGCAGAGCGAACGGCCGTGAGATTCACACAGCTGACCATGGTTGAATCGCCAATGAAACGGTTTGTCCCCACCCCAACAATTGCACGGCCCGCTCTGACAGATCCGCTCGCGCGTGCGCCGCAGCCCTCCCGGCGCGCCGGCTCCGGGCGGCGCGCTCGGCTGCTCTGGACGCTCGGCAACCTGTTTATGCTGATCGGCTTGGTGCTGCTTTTCTACGTCGGCGGCGTCTATACGCAGGCCGAGTACGATCGCTACGCCGCGCGTGGCGATAGCGACCTTCCCGCGCCGGCTGCCGTCGCACCGCCGGTTGATGATGAGCCGGCGCCCTTTATCGCCCCGGTGCTCAGCGCGGTCGCACCAGGCCGCTCGGTCGAGGGCCAGGTCGTCGGCGCCATCCCGAACGTTCAGCCCGAGCACCAGTCGACTGTCAGCCGTGTGGTCATCCCAAGCATCGGGGTCGACTCGAAGGTGGTCGAGGTCGGTTGGGAGGTCAAGCAGCAGGACGGGCAGGATGTCGCCCTCTGGCAGGTCGCCGAGTACGCGGTCGGCCAGCACCGCGGCTCAGCCAACCCCGGCGAAGGCAACAATGTCGTCCTGGCCGGCCATGTCGGCGGCTATGGCAAGGTCTTCAAGGATCTCTACTACGTCAAGCCCGGCGATCAGATCACGCTCTACAGCGGCGGGCAGCAGTACCTCTATACCGTCCAGCAGCGCCTGCTCGTCACCGAGGAGGGCGTCTCCGCCGAGCAGCACGCGGCCAACGCGCAGCTGATCGCTCCCACCGACCACGAGGTGGTCACGATGGTCACCTGCTGGCCGCCCAAGGGCCCCGATAAGTTCACCCAGCGGGTGATCGTCCGCGCCGTGCCGTTTGGAGCCGAGGTCGCCGGTCAGGCGCCCCAGCGGAGCAACTGGACGATCCGCTAGCATCTGCAGGCCATTCATTCTGCCCGACCCACCCTCATCGGGTGGGCCTTTGCTGCCCGGCATCCGGCCGTTTCCGCTGGAAACATCTGCTTGCCCGAAACGAACGTTCGTGCTATAATCGACGTGGACGCAGCCCCGTGTCTGCCGCGTTGACAGCCTTCGCGCGGTGTAGTAAAGTTTGAGTACGTAAGGAGCAGCACGAGTGAGTACGCAAAACGGAGGAGCGCCAGCGATGTCCATCTCTCCCGAGAAGGAAAAGGCCCTGGCGGCGGCCATGAGCCAGATCGACCGTAAGTACGGCAAGGGCTCGATCATGAAAATGGGGGAGGCGAACTCGCGGCTGGCCATCGAGTCCATCCCGACCGGCGCGATCGCGCTTGATATCGCCCTTGGCCTCGGCGGTCTACCTCGTGGGCGCGTCGTCGAGATCTATGGCCCCGAGTCCAGCGGTAAGACGACTCTCGCACAGCATATTATGGCGCAGGCCCAGAAGATGGGCGGGGTGGCCGCCTTCATCGACGCCGAGCATGCCTTCGATCCGCTCTATGCCGCGCGCTGCGGTGTGGACACCAATAACCTGCTGGTCTCCCAGCCCGACTTCGGCGAGCAGGGGCTCGAGATCTGCGAGACGCTCGTGCGCTCGAATGCGCTGGACGTGATCGTCATCGACTCGGTCGCCGCGCTGGTGCCGCGGGCCGAGATCGAGGGCGATATGGGTGACTCGCTGCCCGGCCTGCAGGCCCGCCTGATGAGCCAGGCCCTGCGCAAGCTCTCCGGCGCGATCAGCAAATCCCGCACGGTGGTGATCTTTCTCAACCAGCTGCGTATGAAGATCGGCGTGATGTTCGGCTCGCCCGAGACGACCACCGGCGGCCAGGCGCTGAAGTTCTACGCCTCCGTCCGAATGGATATCCGGCGGATCGAGACGCTGAAGTCCGGCCAAGAAGTGATCGGCATGCGCTCGCGCGTCAAGGTCGTCAAGAACAAGGTTGCGCCGCCCTTTCGGCAGGCCGAGTTCGATATTATGGCCAACGAGGGCATCTCGCGCGCCGGCAATATCCTCGACGTCGGGACCGAGCTGGAGATCATCCGCAAGAGCGGCGCCTGGTTCTACCTGGGCGAGGATCGGCTCGGCCAGGGCCGCGAGAACGCCAAGCAGTTCCTCAACGAGAATCCTGCGCTGGCCGATGAGATCGAGCGGCTCATCCGCGCCCAGTCGATGGCGGTTCCGGTTGCGCCGGTCGCCCCTGGCGCCGACGATGAGGGCGATGGGCTGTTCGAAGAGTAGTGATCGAAAGATGAAGGACGAGGGAAGGAGGGTGAATGCCCTGCCCTGCATCCCTCGTCCTTCATCGTTTATGCTATGCCTGCCGGAACGATAACCGCGCTGCGCGCTCAGGTCAACGACCCGCAACGAGTCAATGTCTTCGTGGACGGCGAGTTCGCGCTCGGCGTCAGCCTGGAGACGATCACCAAGGCGTCTCTGTACGTCGGCAAGGCGATCAGCGCGGAGGAGTACGCGCGGCTCGAGCAGATCGAGAGCGGCTCCAAGGCATTTCACGCCGCGCTGCGCTTGCTCGAGGCCCGCCCGCGCTCGGCCGCCGAGCTGCGCGAGCGGCTCGTACGCAAAGAGTTTGCGTCTGAGGCGATTACGGCCGCGGTCGCGCGGCTGACTGAGCTTGGCCTGATTGACGACGCCGCCTTCGCGCGATTCTGGGTCGAGAATCGCCAGGCCTACCGGCCCCGTGGGGCCAGCGCGCTCCGCGACGAGCTGCGGCGGAAAGGTGTCGCGGCAGATGTCGCCGCCGTGGTGCTGGCCGATCAGACGCTCACCGGCGACGAGGCCGACCGGGCGCTTACGCTTGCGCGCGCGGCGCTTCGTAAGTACGCCGGGTCAGCCGATCGCGCTGCCTTTGCGCGGCGAATGGGCGGCTATCTGCAGCGTCGCGGCTTTGGCTTCGAGGTTATCCGCCCGATCCTCGACCAGCTCTGGGCGGAGACCCATGGCGCGGCTGAGGACGAAGACGAGAGTTTAGAACGTTGAAACGTTGAAACATTCCAACACTTCAATGTGCAACGGAGAGAGTAATGCCAGACATCCAATATCTCGGTCACGCCTGCTTCCGGCTACGTGGGCGTGACCGTATTGTGCTGTGCGACCCGTTCGATCGTTCGATCGGTATCGATCTCGGCCGACCGACCGCGCATATCGTGACCGTTAGCCACGAGCATACCGACCATGCCAACGTCGCCGCCGTCAAGCCGATGCGCGAGCGCCTCTTCACGATCGAGGGCCCCGGCGAGTACGAGGTCGGCGGGGTGCTGATCACCGGCGTGCGAACGTATCACGATAAGCAGAAAGGCGCCGAGCTCGGCAGCAATACTGCCTATGTGATTCACTTGGACGACGTGGTATTCTGCCATCTGGGCGACCTGGGGCACGAGCTGACCACACACCAGATCGATGAGATCGGCACCGTCGACGTCTTGTTCGTCCCCGTCGGCGGGGGCGAGACGATCGGCCCGGCCGAGGCGGTCGGCGTGATCAGCCAGATCGAGCCGCGCATCGTTGTGCCGATGCACTACGCGCTGCCGGGACAACGCAGCTTCAGCGTGGATCTGGCCCCGATCGAGAAATTCACCCACGAGATCGGCTTGAAGGAGGTCGTCGCCGAGGAGAAGCTGACCGTTACCGCGGCCAACTTGCCGGCAGAGGGCGAGGAGACGCGCTTCGTTATTATGCGGCCAGGTACACAACCGGCTATCTAGTGCACCCTAGCTAAGCTCCCCCTACCTGTGCTATAATTCCTGCAGCTGGCATTGGCTGTGGTATCATGTGCCGGGCGAGCGAGCGCCGCTAGTCGCCAAGGGTGCCGAGGTAGTCATGTCGAGTGGGGTTCTGATTCTGGAGCGAAGATCTATCGTGGCTGAACCAGGGCGCTGTTTCTCTTCCGGAGGCCTGCGCGGCATTGTTGACTGTTCATGCGGTACATCCTGGTGGTGTGGAGGATGTTCCGCTCGACGCCGCAGAATGAAGCTGGCGATGGCGCTGATAACTGAAACGTTCCGATCTGAGGGGAAGGTAATATAGCCTTCCCCTCTTTTCTTAAGCGGTTATCTGAAACGGGGGTGAGATGCACTGCGAATGTGCTTGCCCAGCTCCCGCCGGCCAGATAATCGCTGCGATGTGCTGCCGTGTTCGAGGGAGCCGAGACATTGCGGCCCGGGCCATTACTTTTTCATTACGGCTTTAACCCGATTGACACCGCATTCCAGTGACAAAAACTGAGAGCCAACGTCATGAGATAGTAGCGTCGATCAGCGAGTGGGGCCGCGAAGAATCGAACAACATTCGTTATTATAAGGAGGCAGACGACCGGCACTCTTTTGACATGGAGCATGCCGTCCCCGAAACGTAGAGCGATGAAACAGCAGCATTTGGCAATTGTATCGGTGGCTATCAGCGACGCGGGTTCGTTCCGATCGTGGGTCGGGCGACCCGTCTGTTTTTACGGGGCATTGTAGTACAGGTCATGACTCAGATGAAGCACAATCTCGCCCGGCCATTTGACCAGCAAGAAGGAGCGACAGCAGCGATGACAAAGTACATCTTCGTCACAGGCGGCGTGGCGTCGTCGGTCGGCAAAGGGATTACGGTCGCCTCGATCGGGCGGCTGCTGAAGAGCCGTGGGCTGCATGTGTCGGTCCAGAAGCTCGATCCCTATATCAACGTCGATCCTGGTACGATGTCGCCATACCAGCATGGCGAGGTCTATGTCACCGAGGATGGAGCCGAGACTGACCTCGATCTCGGGCACTACGAGCGGTTCATCGACGAGAACCTGTCGCGTCTGAGCAATGTCACGACTGGGCAGATCTATTCATCGGTGATCCAGAAGGAGCGTCGTGGTGACTACCTCGGCGGCACGATCCAGGTCATCCCGCATATTACGAATGAGATCAAGGGCCGTATCGCCGCCGTCGCGCGCCAGTCGAACGCCGACGTCGTGATCGTGGAGATTGGCGGCACCGTCGGCGATATCGAGGGGCTGCCTTTCCTCGAGGCCATTCGCCAGATGCGCAAGGATGTCGGTCGCGACAATGTGCTGTACATCCATGTCACGCTGCTGCCGCATATCGGAGCGACGGGCGAGGTCAAGACCAAGCCGACCCAGCACTCGGTGATGGAGCTGCGGCGGGTCGGCATCACCGCCGATGTGATCGTTTGCCGGGCCGACCACCCGATCTCCGACGAGATCCGCGAGAAGGTCGCGCTGTTCGCCGATGTGGACGCCGAGGCGGTCATCCCGCTGCACACGGTCGAGACGATCTACGAGGTGCCGCTGGTGCTGGAGGAGACTGGCCTAGGCAACTACTTGATCACGCGGCTCGGCCTGCCGAACAACCAGCCCGATCTGCGCGACTGGCAGCGGCTGGTCCGGCGGATCAAGTCGCCCAAGCGCCAGCTGCCGATCGCGATCGTCGGTAAGTATGTCGAGCTGCACGACGCGTACCTGAGCGTGGCCGAGGCGTTGCGACACGCCGGCCTGCATCAGGGGGTCGACGTCGACTTGAAGTGGGTCTCGTCCGAGGTGATCGAGCGCGAGGGCGCCGCGCGCTGGCTCGACGATGTCTATGGTATTGTCGTGCCGGGCGGCTTTGGCTACCGCGGCGTCGAGGGCAAGATCAACGCCGCCAGCTATGCCCGTGAGATGGGCGTGCCGTACCTCGGTCTGTGTCTGGGCATGCAGTGCGCCACGATCGCGTTCGCTCGCTATGTGATGGACGGCTCGCACGATGCCAACAGCACTGAGTTTGCGCCACACACGCCGCATCCGGTGATCGACTTCATGCCAGATCAGCTCGACATAACCGATAAGGGCGGCACGATGCGTCTGGGAGTCTACCCGTGTGTCCTGACGCCGGGCACCAAGGCGGCTGCGGCCTATGGCGTCGATATGGTGATGGAGCGGCACCGGCACCGCTTTGAGTTCAACAATAAGTACCGGCGGCTGCTCGAGGGCGCCGGCCTGGTGATCAGCGGCCACTCGCCCGATGGTCGCCTGGTCGAGATCGTCGAGCTGCGCGACCACCCGTGGTTTGTCGGGACGCAGTTCCACCCTGAGTTCCTGTCGCGCCCGAACCGGCCGCACCCGCTGTTCCGCGACTTCGTCGCCGCGGCGGGCCACACCTACCGCGAGGGCGATCAGCGCCCGCTGCCGCTCGAGGAGATCATCGCCAAGAACGGCAACAGCGCCGGGGTGCTCCAGGCGATCGGGGCGAAGTAGCCGGAGCGGAGAGCGTGGTGCTTAGCGCATCGGATAGGTAGTAGAGATTCGCTCACGCAAAGCGGCCGCTTCTCTGATGCCTTCGCGAGCTTAGCGGCTTTGCGTGAGATAGATGCCGGGCCAGTACCAGAGCGCCGGCCCTATTTCACGCCCGGTACCGTTCCCTTCGCTGCAGAGGGCTGCAGGAGCAAACAAAGAGCGTCGAGCGGGTGTTGCCCGTCCGACGCTCTTTGTTTACTCTCGACGCTCGATGCTACTCCAGGTAATCGCGCAGGTGCTGCCCGATCTCAGGCGCGCGCAGGCGCCGCAGCGCCTCGGCCTCGATCTGGCGTGCGCGCTCGCGGGTCATGCCCAATACCTTGCCGACCTCTTCGAGCGTGCGCCGCTGCCCGTCGGCCAGGCCATAGCGCAGATCGATGATCCGGCGCTCGCGCTCGTTCAGGTGGTCCAGCGCGGCCGCTAGGTCGCGCCGCAACAGCTGCTGCGAGGCGAACTCCGCCGGGGTGGGCAGCTCGTCGTCCTGCAGAAAGTCGCCCAATGTATGCTCGCCATCCTCGCCGACCGGCGTCTCCAGCGAGACAGGCCGGCGGGCTGCCTCCAGCACGCGCTCAACCCGCTCGATCGGCTGGCCGAGCGCGGTCGCGATCTCCTCGGCGGTCGGCTGGCGCTCGAGCGCCTGGGCCAGCCGCTCGGCGGCGCGCTTGACCTGCCCGACCGACTCGCTCATATGCACCGGCAGACGGATCGTCCGGCCCTGCTCGGCGATCGCGCGAGTCACCGCCTGGCGGATCCACCAGGTCGCGTAGGTCGAGAAGCGGTTGCCTTTGTGGTAGTCGAACTTCTCGACCGCGCGCATCAGGCCAATGTTGCCCTCCTGGATCAGGTCGAGCAGCGCCAGCCCGCGGCCGACGTACTTCTTGGCGATGCTGACGACCAATCGCAGGTTGGCCTGGATCAGGTGGCGGCGGGCATCCTGGCCGCTGACAACATCGGTGCGCAGGGCGACCCGCAGCTGCGGGCTGAACTCCTCGGCCGACGCGATGCGCTGCGACGCGGCCTTGCCTCGCTCCATGCGCTCGGCAAGCTCGACCTCCTCCGAGGCGGTGAGCAACGAGACACGGCCGATCTCCTGCAGGTAGTGCTGGACCGAGTCGAGCGTCGGCTCCTGCGGCAGCGCCTCCTCCAATATATCGTTTGCTAGCCCTTCGACGTCCGCGATCGCCTCGACGGTTGGCTCTTCGACCTCGTCGGGGCGCTCGTCTAGCTCCCACGCGTGCTGCTCGTTAAACGCTCGCTTCATCTCTCTGCACCTCCAAAGAGACACAGCGCGGCTCCCCCCTGAGTCGGGAGGAGCCGCGCCCTCGTAATGGTTCTGAGACAGTCGCGCTCAACAGTCGTGGTCGAGCCCTTCGCACATGGCTTGTCGTCAGAGGGTGCGACACAATAGGGAGCTTTCTGCATAGAAAGCCCCGCGCACATTATACACCTGAGCGCGCTGTTTGTCAACTCTTTTTTGACCTTGCTGGGACAGAAAACCGTTTCTGCTTCAGCGGTGGCTCCTCAATGCAGCGCTTATAAACTATACGCGCAGCCACACAGCCTGGATGCACGACGCGCGAATACTTCCGAATCGTCGCGCGATCTGCCCCAGTCTGTAATAGCAAGTTTCGTGCCACGGGTGGAGGGTATAAGAGAGGTGATGGTCGGGGCGGAGGGATTCGAACCCACGACCCCAGCGTCCCAAACGCTGTGCGCTACCAGACTGCGCTACGCCCCGACACATTCGTGCAGAATCATACGTGATGCGCGTGGGTTTGTCAAATACCAGCGCACTGCGCCTCTCTTCGCTCTCCGCGTGGTTGTTGAGACAGGCAGATGAGCTAAATCTTTTACACTTGTCTCCGGTTCTTGTTCGCTCGGGCGCGCTCGTCTCTACGGCGCGTTCGGGTCGATCGGCGTATCGGTCGTGTGTGGGGTGGGATCAGCGGCTTGCTGGCCACCCAGACTCTCAGTGAAGGCGTGGACGCCGTCGAGAATCGCCGCGCCAACCGTCCTGCCGATCTCGCTGCCGAGCACCCCGCCGATCAGCGCGCCGGCGAAGGTGCCGACGATCGGGATTGGGATGAACACCGTTCCGACTTGCGCCCCGGCAATTACGCCCGCGCCCAGGCCCGCGATGCTGCCGACGCGCTCGCTCTCTGCTTGCTGATTCGATGCCATGCTGAGGCTCCTTTCGCAACCACGTGCCGACCCCATAGAGTTAGACGGCGAGAAAGGCGCTTTTGTTCCATGATCCAACCTGCGATTGACAGCACCCCTGGCTGAGGTATAATACAGGGCGTGTCCGAATCTCGCTTGCTGCTGCGTGCCCCGGTGAATGCTGCCCATATGGATGGTGAGATCGTCAGCCGCATGCGCATAAGGAGGCAGATCATGAGCCTGGGCGTACCTGAGCTTCTGATTATCCTGGTCATCGTCTTGTTGGTCTTTGGAGCGAGCCGCATTACTGGCGTGGCTGGCGCGCTCGGCAGTAGCATACGCGAATTCAAGAAAGCGGTCGGCGACGACGAGAATCCCGACGGCAAGGCAGAGAAGACAGATAAGGTCGATCGCAAAGTCTAGCACGCGGCCACAAAACGATACGAGTCTGTCTGAGTCGGCTGGGAGGCGGAGCGTACTCCGCTGCTACGGAACGCCATGACGCCGAACGTAGAGGATGCACCGACTTCAGCATGACATAAGTAGTATGCCAGCGGGGGCGTGCGCGCTCTTCTGCTGGCTTTTTTTATCTCTACAGGGCAATTTCGGGCGATACTGGCCTGAATTGTGCTAGGGCGGAGGGTGAGGCCACCTGGCACCCTTGGGATGCCAGGCGACCCATTCCGCCGCATCGCACGGTGAGTTCGTCATCGCGCCGACTTGAAATGATGTGTGATGCTCGCCGCATCAAGGTATGAGCTGGGAGTAAGCGAGCTATCACCCAGATTTGGTAGTCTATATTCTATGGCTGGTGAATTCTACGATCAGGCGACGATCATTGTTCAGGCTGGCGACGGCGGCGATGGCGCGGCCTCGTTTCGCCGCGAGGCGCATGTACCGCGCGGCGGGCCGGATGGCGGCGATGGCGGGCGGGGCGGCAATATCTATCTCCTCGCCGACTCGCACCTCAATACGCTGCTGCCCTTCCGCGAGCGGAGCCGCTTCAAGGCGACGCGCGGCGGTAACGGCGGCGGCTCGCGCAAGCACGGCCGCGATGGCGGCGACCTGATCATCCGGGTGCCGCCCGGCACAGTCGCGCGCGCCACGATCGAGGGCGAGACCTACACGGTCGATCTGGTGGCGCCGGGTATGCGGCTGCTGGCCGCGCGCGGCGGGAAAGGCGGCCTCGGCAACGTGCACTTTGCGACGTCGACCCATCAGACGCCGCGGATCGCCGAGCTTGGGCAGCCTGGCGAGAGCTTTGAGCTTGAGCTTGAGCTGAAGCTGCTGGCCGATGTCGGGCTGGTCGGATTTCCGAACGCGGGCAAGTCGACGCTGCTCTCGATCGTCAGCGCAGCCCGCCCAAAAATCGGCGACTACCCATTCACCACGCTGCAGCCCAACCTGGGCGTGGTGGCCGTCGGCGACTTTAGCTTCGTGATGGCGGATATCCCTGGCCTGATCGAGGGCGCGCACCGCGGCGTCGGGCTGGGGCACGATTTTCTGCGGCACGTCGAGCGTACGCGCATGCTGCTCCACCTCGTGGACGCCGCCGGCGTCGATGGGCGCGACCCGCTGGCGGACTACCGACAGATCAACGAGGAGCTGCGCCTCTACCAGCCGGAGCTGGCCGAGCGGCCGCAGGTGGTGGTGCTGAACAAAGCCGATCTGCCCGAGGCGCAGGCGAATATCGAGCGGCTGCGCGCTGCAATCGAGCCGTCTGAGACCGAGCTCTTCGTGATCTCGGCGGCTACCCGCGCGGGCGTCGACGCGCTGATCCAGCACCTCGCAGCGCAGCTGGCAGCGATGCCCGCGCGCGACCGCAGGGTTCGCGACGAGGAACTGATCTGGCCGGTGCCAGAGGTCGACGAGCGGCTGTTTATGGTCGAGCCCGAGGGCAAGGGCTGGCGCGTGCGCGGCAAGAAGATCGAGCGGCTGATCTCAATGACGAACTTCGCCCAGTCCGAGGCGCTCATGCGCATCCAGCGGGTGCTGGAGGCCAGCGGAATCAGCGCGGCCCTGCTGGAAGCTGGCGTGCAAGAGGGCGACCCGGTCTATATCGAAAAGGCGCAGCTGGTCTGGTCGGATCAGGAATAGTCCTGGCGTTGGCGGCTGCGGCGCGGTTTGGCCTGGTGGCGATTTTATCGTTGTGGGAGGTTTGGAAGAGCCTCTGGCCGCTCCAAACCTGCCCAGGTAGGGCCTGCGGGCGGCACCTACCTCGAACTGTGTTTAAGGTTCGCGAGAACCTGTCTATCGTGGAGTGGGCCGTGGCAGATGTGACTGAGGAGCGGAAGGTAGCAGATGCTGCGGATCTGTCGCTTGCTGGCGCGCTGTCCGCACAACATTTTCCAATCGCGTATCCTAGGCCGCGCCGCCGAGCAGACGGCGTGCTGCTGGCGATCGTCGACGCGGCGCTGATCCTGGCCGGCTTTGCAATAGCCTACTGGATGCGCTACCAGCTCAGCTGGCCGGCGCCGCTGAATCGGATCGTGCAGGAAGTGCTCACGGTCAACTTCATCCCACTCCGCAGCTTCCTGCCCTACGTGCTGCTGCTCATGGTCGTGCTGCTGACGCTGTACGCCATGAAGGGCCTCTACCGCATGCCGCGCAATGCCGGCCTGCTCGACTACCTCGGGCCGATTATTGGCGGCACCACCACCGGCATCGCCGTGGTGGTGCTGTGGACGATCTTCCAGCGCCCGCTCTACTCGCGCCTGCTGTACGCCTTTGCCTGGGTCGCGATCGTCACACTGCTGAGCCTCTCGCGTGGCGTGCTGGTGGGCGCGCGGCGCTGGCGCTGGTCGCAGGGGATCGGCCGCGAGCGGGTGGTGGTGGTCGGCGGCACCGGGCTTGGCCGCCAGGTGATGGATGGGATCGTCGCGCAGACTTTCCTGGGCTACTCGCTGATCGGCTACCTCGAGGACCGCGAGCCGCCGCGCACTGAGCGCCGCAACGGCCACTTTCGACACCTTGGCTCGGTCCAGGATCTGTCGGCGATCCTGCGGCATGGCACGATCGACCTGGTGGTGATCGCGCTGCCGTTCTGGGAGCACCACCGCCTGCCAGAGATCGTTCGGGAATGCCGCACGATGGGCGTCGATTTTCGCGTGGTGCCCGACCTGTTCGAGCTGAGCTTCGATCGGGTGAATGTCGGCAACTTGAGCGGCATCCCGCTGATCGGCCTGAAGGAGCTTTCCCTCAAGGGCTGGAACCTGGTGCTCAAGCGCGCGATCGACCTGACGATCATCGTGCTGACCGCGCCGGTGGTGCTGCCGTTCGCGGCGATCATCGCGCTGGCGATCAGGTGGGACTCGCCCGGGCCTGCGATCTTCCAGCAGCGCCGGATCGGCAAGGGCGGCCAGCCGTTCACCGCCTATAAATTCCGCACGATGGTCGTCGACGCCGAGGAGCGCAAGGCCGAGCTGGCTCAGCTGAACGAGGCCGACGGCCCGATCTTCAAGATCCGCAACGACCCGCGCCTGACACGCCTGGGTCGTTTTTTGCGCCGCTCGAGCCTGGATGAGCTGCCCCAGCTCTGGAATATCGTCCGCGGCGAGATGAGCCTGGTCGGCCCGCGCCCACAGCTGCCCGCCGAGGTCGCGCAGTATGAAGAGTGGCACTACCGGCGGCTGGAGGCCAACCCTGGCCTCACCGGGCTGTGGCAGGTGCTGGGTCGCAGCGACACGTCGTTCGACGAGATGGTCCGGCTCGACATTTACTACGCCGAGAACTGGTCGCCCGGGATGGATCTGCGGATCATGATCGAGACGATTCCGGCGGTGCTCTCGGGCAAAGGCGCCTACTGACAACCCGTTAGAGCGTTGGAACGTTCCAGCGTTCTGACGTTCCAACGTCCTAACATTTCGTATCGACAAGGAGCTACATCTACTATGCGGGTATTGATCACGGGCGGCGCCGGTTTCCTTGGCTCACACCTCTGCGATCGCTTTCTTGCCGAAGGGCACGAGGTGATCGTGATGGACAACCTGATCACCGGCAGCACCGACAACATCGCACATCTCGCCGGCCACGAGCGTTTCAGCTACATCAAGCACGACGTCACCAACTACATCTTCGTCGATGGGCCGCTGGATGCCATTCTGCACTTTGCGTCTCCTGCGTCGCCGGTCGATTACCTCGAGCTGCCCATTCAGACGCTCAAGGTCGGCGCGCTGGGCACCCACAAGGCGCTTGGCCTGGCGAAGGACAAGGGCGCGCGCTTTCTGCTGGCCTCGACCTCGGAGGTCTACGGCGACCCGCAGATCCACCCGCAGCCCGAGAGCTACTACGGCTACGTGAACCCGATTGGCCCGCGCGGCGTCTACGACGAGGCCAAGCGCTTTGCCGAGGCGATCACGATGGCCTACAACCGTTTTCACGGCGTCGACACGCGGATCGTGCGGATCTTCAACACCTATGGCGAGCGCATGCGGCTGCGCGACGGCCGGGTGGTGCCCAACTTCATCCAGCAGGCGCTGCGCGGCGAGCCGCTCACGGTGTACGGCGATGGGGCGCAGACCCGCTCGTTCCAGTACGTCGCCGACCTGGTCGAAGGCGTCTACCGGCTGCTGCTCTCCGACGAGGTCGAGCCGGTCAACATCGGCAACCCCGGCGAGTATACGATCAAGCAGTTTGCCGAGGTGATCAACCAGCTGACCGACAACCCGGCCGGCATTCTCTACAAAGATATGCGGACGCAGGACGACCCGCAGGTGCGCCAGCCGGATATTACCAAAGCCAACGCGATCCTCGGCTGGCAGCCGTCGGTTGAGCTGGAAGACGGCCTGCGGCGCACGATCCCCTGGTTCCGCGAGCAGCTCCGGCGTCGTGGCGAGCTGGCCTGACCTAGTGATACGGTGAGTGGGTGACAAGGTGACCATTTTCGATATACGGCGACACCTTGTCACCTTGTCACCTTGTCACCTTGTCACGTGGTCAAGCCTCGCTGTTGTCGTTCTTGTACTCGCGCTCCTTCCGCTCCAGACGCTGCTTCTGGCGATCGGCGCGGCGCTCGCGCTGGCCCTCCCGCTGCTCGACCCGATCTTCGGACTCTACTGGGCGATCCTCTCAGTGCCGGTGCAAGAGCTGCTGCAGCTGCCGGGCGGCCTGAGCTACACCCAGGCGGCGATGCTGCTGGCGACGCTCGGCTGGGGGTTGCGGGTACTTGCTCACCCCGAGCTTCCGCTCATAGCGGGCCAGCCGCGCGGCGCCCGCCTGCAGCTGTGGCTGTGGGCCGCGTTCCTGTCGGCGCTGCTGCTGGCCGTCACGCTCTCGCCCTACCCGCGCGCGGCGGGTCTCAAGGAGGCGCTGCGCTGGATCGAGGCATTCCTGGTCTGGCTGATGGTCGTCACTCTGACGAGGCGGCGCTGGCAGGTCGCCGGGCTGCTGGTCTGCCTGCTGCTGGCGCCCGCGGCCGAGGCTACGATTGGCATCGCGCAGTTTGTGTCGGGCGCCGGCCCGCCGAGCTTTCGCATCGCGGCGGGGCTGCCGTTCGTCCGGGCGTACGGCACGATCGGGCAGCCAAACTCGTTCGCGGGCTACTTGAACATGGCCTGGCCGCTGGCGGTCGCGCTCGCGGTTGGTGCTACGGCTGCTTTCTGGCGACGTGACCAGCGACGAATCGAGAGTGAGCGAGGGGGTGACAACGCTTCGCCGCGTCGCCCGCTCACCCTGTCGCCCCGACACCTTATCATCTGCGCGCTGGCGCTATGGACGACAACTGCCCTACTGCTGGCCGCCCTGGTGGCGTCGCTCTCGCGCGGCGCGTGGGTGGGGGCGGCGGCCGGCGCGCTGGGCATAGCGCTGGCGCTCGGCCCGCGAGCGCGCGCCTGGGCGCTTGGCGCACTCGGGGTCGTGGCGCTCGGTGCCGCGATCGGCGGCTTTGGGCTGTTGCCTGGCTTCGTCGCCGCGCGGCTCGCCAGCATCACTAGCTACCTGGCGTTCTTCGACGCCGGCTCGGCCGTGGTGACACCAGCGAACTTCGCGCTGGTGGAGCGGATGGCGCAGATGCAGGCCGGCTGGCATATGTTCCTGGCGCACCCGCTGACCGGCGTTGGCCCGGGCAGCTACACCGCCGCGTACCCCGAGTTTGCGGTTGGGAGCTGGTACGCGTCGCGCGGGCACGCGCACAACTATTACATCCATATGGCCGCCGAGGCCGGCGCGATCGGCCTGCTGGCCTACCTCGCACTGCTGGCTGGCCTCGCGCGCCAGGCGCTCGTCACGCTGAGGCGGGCAAATGGGCCGCTCTGGCGTAGCGCCGCGATCGGATGTTGTGGTATCATTTCCGCGGCCGTTGCGCACGATCTGTTCGAGAACGTACATGTCCTGAGTATGGGCATTCAGCTCGCAGCGGTATGGGGGTTGCTCTTCGTGATTGAGCGGCTGGCGCAGAATCCACTAGAGCATAGCACAAGTACGATCGATGAGTGGATAGGAGTCTGAACATGCGCTATCTGGTGACCGGAGGGGCGGGGTTTGTTGGAAGTCACCTGGTCGACAGGCTGCTGGCGCGCGGCGACGAGGTGGTGTGCGTCGATAACTTCAACGACTACTACAGCCCGGCGCGCAAGCGCAAGAACATCGCCGGCGCGCTTGAGCATCCGGGCTACACGCTGGTCGAAGGCGACTTTCGCGATACGGCGGCGATGGAGCAGGTCTTCGCGGCCTATCGCCCCGAGCGTGTCGCCCACATTGGCGCAATGGCCGGCCCGCGCCCCTCGGTCGAGCGCCCGCTGCTCTACGAAGAGGTCAACGTCCGCGGGACGGTGAACCTGCTCGAGCTGTCGCGGCGGCATGACGTGCGTGGCTTCGTGCTGGCCTCGACCTCGTCGGTCTACGGCCAGGCGCCGACGCCCTGGTCGGAGGATCTCGCGACCGATCGGCCGCTCTCGCCGTATGCGGCGACGAAGAAAGCCGCCGAGGTGCTGTCGTACACGTTCCACTACCTGCACAAGCTGCCGACGCGGGTAGTGCGCTTCTTCACGGTGTATGGGCCGCGCGGCCGGCCGGACATGACGCCGTACCTGTTCGTCGACGCGATGGTCAACAACCGGCCGATCACGCTGTTCGACGGCGGCCAGGGCGTCTATCGCGACTGGACCTACGTGGACGATATTGTCGCGGGGGTCGTCGCGGCGCTCGACTGCGACCTGCCCTTCGAGATTCTTAACCTTGGTAACTCCAGCCCAGTCCAGCTGTGCGACTTTATCGCTCTGCTTGAGCGGGTGACCGGACTGACGGCAATCATCGACGCCAAGCCGCTCCCGGCGGCCGATCCGCCGATCACCTATGCGAACGTGGACAAGGCACGGCGCTTGTTGGGCTTCCAGCCCGCGACCTCCCTGGAGCTGGGGCTGGAGCGTTTCTGGGCCTGGTACCAGACCGAGGTGCTTGGGCGCAGATCTACGTAGGTAGGATGTTTGTCGGGGCGGCGGGTGGTGTAAGGGAGCTGCCTGCGTACAAGCTGACCGTGGCGCCGGGACATCGCAGCTGCTCCGGCGCGGCACGGCAAACATCTTCCTGAGAAGGAATGTAATACTGGTATGATCAATGACTCGACGAACGAGCTGTCCAACGCCGACGAGGCGATCATAAGCCACGAGCCACCCGCGCAGGCCGAGGTCGAGCGCGCAGGTTTTTCACTTGGCAAGGCGCTGCGAAACCCGCGGACGCTGATCTCATTTGGGCTGGCTGTGGCGATCATCCTGTTCCTGGTCCGTGGGCTGAACATCGACCTGCAGAAAACCTGGCAGTACATGCGTGGCGCCGATCTCGCCCTGCTGCTAGCCGGCTTTCTCGTATTCTATCTGACGTTTCCGCTGCGGGCGATTCGCTGGCGCCTGCTGCTCGACAACGCGGGCGTGCCGGTGCGCGAGGGCCGCAAGAGCTGGGCCTCGTTGCCGGCGCTGATGGAGTACCTGTACCTCTCCTGGTTCGCCAACTGCATTGTGCCGGCCAAGCTCGGCGACGCCTACCGCGGGTACTTGCTCAAGCACAACGGCCGGGTCTCGTTCTCGGCGACGTTTGGCACGATCTTCGCCGAGCGGCTGCTGGATATGCTAGGCCTGTTCACCTTCCTGGTGCTGTCGGGCTGGGTGGTGTTCGGCACGCACCTGCCGCCGGAGACAAACGTGATCTTCGTCTCCGGCCTGGTGCTGGTGGTGCTGATCATCGCCGGGCTGGCCGGGATGCGCTGGTTCAGCCCGATCCTGCGCCGCTTCATGCCGGAGCGGCTGCTGAGCAAATACGAGCCGTTCGAGGCCGCCGCGCTGCGCTCGTTTCGCCCGCGCATCCTGCCGACGCTGGCGCTGCTGACCGGCGTAGTGTGGCTGCTGGAGGGCTTCCGGCTATTCTTCGTGATTCAGGCGCTCGGCGCCGAGGGGCTGCACCTGAGTCTGCCGGTGATCATCTTCGTCGCGCTGGCCTCCTCGCTGCTCACGGCCATCCCGCTGACGCCGGCCGGCCTGGGTGTGGTCGAGGGCGCGGTCACGGCCGTGCTGCTGGCCCTGCCGACGGCGCCGGGCATCCAGCCGGTCAGCCGCGACCTGGCCGTCGCCGTCACATTCCTCGACCGGACGATCAATTTCTGGAGCATCATTATCTTCGGGTTTATCTTGTACCTCTTCAGCAAGCGCAAATAGGCCAGTTTTGAGTTTTGAGTTTTGAGTTTTGAGTGAGCACGACCACAACTCAAAACTTAGAACTTAGAACTCAGAACTCTATGCATATTGGAATCGACTATACGTCCGCCGCCTGGCAGGGCGCCGGGATTGGGCGCTACACTCGCGAGCTCGTCCGCGCGATGGTGGCGCAAGGCGGCGAGCACCGCTATACGCTGTTCTACGCGGCCGGCGGGATCGAGCGCGACAGCCCGTACCTGGCCGAGCTGCGGCAGCTCTGCGCCGACCACCCGGCGGTGCGGCCGGTGTCTATCCCGCTCACGCCGCGCCGCCTAACCCAGATCTGGCAGCGGCTGCGCGTGCCGCTACCGGTCGAGCTGTTCACCGGCGCGCTCGACCTCGTGCACGCGCCCGATTTTGTGCTGCCGCCCACACGCGCCCGCACGCTTTTGACCGTCCACGATCTGGCATTCATCCGCCACCCCGAGTGCTTCGTGCCGAGCATGGTGCGCTACCTCTCCAGCGCGGTCCCACGTGCGCTGCGGCGCGCCGACGCCGTTCTGGCCGACTCGGAGGCGACGCGCCAGGATCTGGTCGACCTGCTCGCGGCCGACGCCGCGCGCATCTCGGTGGTTTACCCCGGCGTCGGCGCGCGCTTTTGCCCGCTGCCCGCGGCGCAGACCGAGCCGGTGCGCCAGCGGCTTGGCCTGCCGGCGCGCTTTCTGCTGTTCGTGAGCACCATCGAGCCGCGCAAGAATCTGGCCCGCCTGATCGAAGCGTTCGGACTGGTCGCGCGGCGGACGGACGGCGGCCTGCACCTGGTGATCGCCGGGCGGCGCGGCTGGCTCTACCAGGATGTCTTCGCGACGATCGAGCGCCTGCAGCTCGGCGACTGCGTTCGGGTGCTCGACTTCGTGCATGACAACGATCTACCGGCGTTGTATAATCTGGCGTGGGCGTTCGCCTACCCCTCGATCTACGAGGGCTTTGGGCTCCCCGCGCTGGAGGCGATGGCATGCGGGACGCCGGTTGTCACGGCCGAGAACTCGAGCTTGCCGGAAGTCGTGGGCGATGCCGCGGTGCTGGTCGCGGCCGACGACGTTGACTCGATCGCCGCCGGAGTCGCGCGCGTAGTCGGTGACGAAACGCTCCGAGCGCGGCTCCAGCGCGCGGGACCGGAGCGCGCGCGGCGGTTTACCTGGGAGCAGGCGGCCCGGCGCGTGCTGGAGTGTTACCAGCGCATCGCGGTGGATGCTTAGCCGCGCCCATCGCTCGCGCTTCCGAGGAGAATGCAAGTATCATGGCGCAACACCCCAACCTACCCCACGAGGCCTATGAAGATGAGCCATTCGGCGGGCGCGGCCACGCGCTCGCTCGTTTGATATCGCAGATCTTCCATCCGATCCTGCTGAACATCTGCTCCTTCTTGATTGTCGGCTATGCCTCGCTGAGCACGCACGGCTCCGGACTCCGCTGGGCCGGCATCTGCATCCTGGTCCTGGTGCTGCCGCCGACGCTGTTCTACTACGTTCGGCTGCGCCAGGGTGTGTACTCCGACGAAGACGTGTCGGTGCGCGAGCAGCGCAACGAGCTCTACCTGTTCGGCTTCATCTGGGTGCTGATCTCCCTGGCAGTCCTGGGTCTGCTCGGCGCGCCGAGCCCGTTCCTGGCGCTGATGATCTGCGCGCTCGTCATTGGCGTGATCGCCGGCGTCGTCAACCTGTTCTGGAAGATCAGCGCACACGCGACCGCGGTCGCCTCGACCGCGACGATCGCGCTCCTGTACGTGCCGCCGCTGGGGGCGTTTCTGTGGGGATGCGCGCTGGCGGTCGGCTGGGCGCGCGTTCGCACGCGCAACCACACGCCGATGCAGGTGCTGGCCGGGCTCTGCAGCGCCACGCTCGTCATCCTGGTTGTGTTCGATCTGATCGGCGTGCGCGGTTGACCCTTGCGTTCTCATCATGATGCTCATAGAAGGAGACTCGTATGGCAACTGTACGCATGGGCAAAGGTAAATTCGAGGGCATCAGCGCCTGCGCCGACGAGCATGGCGTGATCGCGGCGGCGGCGATGGACCAGCGCGGCTCGCTCGAGAAGTCGATCGCCAAGGCTCGCGGCGCTAACGGCCAGGCGACGGCCGCGGACCTGGTCGCATTCAAGACCGCGGTGACCAAGGTGCTCACCAAGCACGCCAGCGCGATTCTGATGGACCCTGAGTATGGCCTCGAGGCGATCAAGAGCCGCGCGCCCGGCACCGGCGTGCTGCTGGCCTATGAGAAGACCGGCTACGACGTGAGCCTGAAGGGCCGGCTGCCCGACCTGCTGCCCGAGTGGAGCGTGCGGCGGCTGGTCGAGGCCGGCGCGAGCGCGATTAAGATCTTGCTGTACTACAACCCGTTCGACGAGGCGCGGATCAACACGATCAAGCAGGCGTTCATCGAGCGGATCGGAGCGGAGTGCGCCGCGGTCGACGCGCCGTTCTTTCTCGAGCCGCTGGCCTATGACGACGCGATCGGCGACGAGAAGAGCTTCGAATTTGCCAAGGTCAAGCCGAAGTACGTCACGGCTTACATGGAGGAGTTCTCCAAGCCGCGCTACGGCGTCGACGTGCTGAAGGTCGAGGTGCCGGTGAATGTCAAGTACGTCGAGGGCACGCGCGCGTTCGCGGGCGGCACGGCGGCCTACTCGCGCAAGGAGGCGATGGAGCACTTCAGCAGCGCGGCCGCGGCCGCTACGAAGCCGTTTATCTACCTGAGCGCCGGCGTGAGCGACGAGATCTTCCGAGAGACCCTGGAGCTGGCCGCCGAGGCCGGCACGCCCTTCTCGGGCGTGCTGTGCGGCCGGGCGACCTGGCAGGACGCCATTCCGGTCTACGCCAGGGAGGGCGTCGGCGCGCTCGAGCGCTGGCTCGAGGATCGCGGCGTCGCGAATATCACGGCGCTGAACGAGGTGCTCGTGAAGGGCGCCAAGCCGTGGTGGACGCTCTACGGCGGCAAGGAGAACATCGAGGTCGTGGGAGCGTGAGCTGAGTCTGGCCTCTTACTGCCGGGCGGGAGGCGGCGGCCCGGCAAGCGTTGGGCGCCCCGCCAGACCTTATAGCAGTGGGCAGTAAGACGGATCGCATCACAACGGCATCTCGTTCTTGCGTGAGCATTTCACCCCATCAATCGCCGGGTGATCATGTCTTCGAAAGTCGCTAACCGTCTGTGCCGGTCTTGCGCGGCTGCGCGGCCGGCTCAGCCTGAAAGCGATAGCCGATCCCACGGACGGTGAGGATCAGCGTGGGATTGGCGGGGTCCGGCTCGAGCTTCTCGCGCAGCCAGCGGATGTGGACGTCGATGGTTCGATTCGAGCCGGGAAACTCACTGCCCCAGACGCGCTCCAGCAGCAGATCGCGCGAGAGCGCGACACCCGCGTTGTGCATCAGGCAGGCCAGCAGGTCGAACTCCTTGTAGGAGAGCCCGATCTCGCGGTCGCCAAACCAGACCTGCCGGCTGATTCGGTCCAGCCGAAGTGCGCCGACATGGAGCACATCCGGCGTGGAGACCTGGCGCTGCCGCTCATTCCAGCGCAGGATCGCGCGCACGCGTGCCAGCAGCTCGCCCATGCTGAACGGCTTTACGACATAATCGATCGCGCCGAGCTCAAGCCCCGCGATGCGATGGGCCTCATCGCGCAGGGCCGTGAGCAGAATGATCGGAGTTGCGCTCTCGCGCGCGATCGTCCGGCAGATCGAGAAGCCATCGAGCCCAGGCAGCATGACATCGAGGACGATCAGGTCGGGCTTGAGGCTGCGGGCTTTTTCCAGCCCGGTGATGCCGTCGTTGGCTTGGTGAGCCGTGAACCCGGCGCGCTCGAGATTATAGCAGAGCGTCTCACTCAGGATGTATTCATCTTCGATGACAAGGATGGTCGTCATACGGCATTACTTTTGTGGTCGGGGGCAGCCTAGCGGACAGCGCCTATGATCCGTACTGCCCTGACTGTAGTGCATCGAAATTAAGAAGGTGTTATACACCTGTTAAACTATCCATCCGATCCACGACACGAATTAGCAACTGTCCTGTTTACAATCTGTCATAGGCATGCCTTGACGTAAGGAATCGCCGACAGGTATAATAGCTGCCGATAGCTGCACTACGCCTCACACTCGACCCAATCCAATCGTGGCACTCCATCTCGCGCGACACGGCTGTCGCCATTGAAGCGTATTGAGGTTGCACATGGATCAGGACACCAACCAGATGATCAAGGCTATGCGAGGGAGCGCCAACCCGCTCGACGATGTGGAGCAGAAGCTTCGCAGCACAATCTTTGGCCAGGAGCGGGCGATCGAGGCATTGATTCGTGTGCTCAACCGAGCGCGCTTTGGCTTTTCGGCCGGCAACCCGCGCCGGCCCCGCGCGACCTTGCTGTTTCTCGGGCCGACCGGCGTCGGCAAGACCGCGACCGCGCGCCGGCTGGCCCAGCTGCTACGCCCCGACGGCGAGGCGTTTCTGAAGGTCGACTGCTCGCTGTTCAGCCAGGGGCACGAGGTCTCGGCGCTGGTCGGCGCGCCGCCGTCCTATGTTGGGCGCGACCAGAAGCCGCTGCTCAACCCCGACATCATCGAGCAAGACAACAGTGTGGTGCTGTTCGACGAGATCGAGAAGGGCCAGCCCGAGCTATGGAACCTGCTGCTCCAGATCATGGAGGATGGCGAGATCCTGCTGCTCAATGGCGGGCGCCGCGTCTCGTTCCATAGCAGCATTGTCATCCTGACGACTAACGTGGGCGCGAAGGAGATGGTCGACTATCTCGACCGCCGCACGATCGGCTTCCGAACCGCTCAGAAAGATGTCGAGGCGACCGGCCAGCAGATCTACCAGATCGGCTTTGAGGCGCTGCAGCGTGTCTTTCAGCCGGAGTGGATCAACCGGCTCGATGAGATTATCGCGTTCCGGCCGCTGTCGAGCGATATTCTGCGCGCCGTGCTGGATCGGATGCTCAAGGAGGCCAACGAGCAGTACCTTCGCCACGGCATCAGCCTCGAGCTGACCGACGATGCCAGGGAGTACGTGCTGCACAAAGGCTTCGAGCCGCGCTTCGGGGCGCGCCCGCTGCGCCAGCAGCTGCTGAAGCTGGTCGAGGCGCCGCTGGCCGATCTCCTTGCGTCGGGGGGCATCCCGCCGGGCAGCCGCGTGCTCGTCACCGCGTCGGGCGTTGATATGTACGGTCAGGCGCTTGAGTTTCTGTACGAGGCTGCGCCGGATCTGCTCCAACAGGCGCAGGAGCTGCGCGCCGCCGAGGTCGGTCGCTCATCGTCGCCGGGCAACGACAGCCCGCAGCAGCCGAGCGTGGGGCTCTCATCCGATCGCGGCAGCACGATGGAGCACTCTGCCGGGCCGGTAGCCTCGCGCGGCCCGCGCGTGACCCCGCGGCGGAGCTTTGAGGGCAACCGCGGCAAGACACAGGACGATCTCTAGGGAGCGCCTCCTCGTTTGACGCTCACCCCCTGGCCCCCTCTCCCGTTTTGGGAGAGGGGGTATTTTTCTGGCATCTGCGTGAGGCCGCACAGCTGAAAGGCGACGAAGGCGAAGTATTCGGTCGGGGAGGAAGAACGTAGTGTCAGAGTGGGGGCTCACCGCCCACGGCGGCCTCCAGGCCGCGCAGACGGATCGCCAGCCCCTGATCGATCTGGTCGCGCGTAGGGATGCGGCTGATGCCGGCGCCCTCGACGCTGAGCGCCGCGACGTAGGCTGCGAAATTGGCCGCCGCCAGCGGGTCGCCGGTCTCGTGCAGGCGGGCAAACATCGTCGCAGCGAAGACATCGCCGGCGCCGGTCGGATCGCGCTCGACCGCTGCGAACGCGTTGATATGGTGGGGCTGGCCCTGTATGAACAGCGACGCGCCCTGCGGGCCGCGTGTCACCACCACCAGTGGGCAGTGCTCGGCGTAGCTGGCGGCGAGCGCCTCGTCGCCGCGCACATCCTCGATGCTGAGCACTAGCGCGTCGATTCGGCGCAGCACCTCGGGGGTCGGGCGCCAGGGTCGGTAGATCACGGGGCCGGGCAGCGGCTCGTTCCAAGTGCGCATCCAACCCTGCGGGGTGACGCCGAGCAGCGCGCCTGGGAAGGCATGGACGAGCTCCTGGGCTATTTCGCCAAGCACAGGCCCGACGTGCACGACCGGGGCGCCGCGCCATTGAGCTGGGATCGCATCGAGCGTGATCGGCGCGGACGCGGTGTGCAACGTCTGCTGGCGGCCCTCGGGCGTATAGCGGTTCTCGAAGGTCGGGGGCGAGGGCGACGGGTGAAATTCCATCTGAATGTCGCCAGGCCAGCCGGCTGGCAGCTCCGCCGGCGCCGAGACGACGCCGACGTGCCGGCCCAGGCGTTGGGCCGTCAGGGCGGCATACAAAGACGTGCCGCCCGGAATTGTCGTTCCGTCAGGCAGCACGTCGCGTGTCAGATGACCAAGCAGGAGGTAGTCAATGCTCATATTGTTTTAAGCTCTGCGTTGTGAGTTTTGAGCTTTCCAAGTTCAAACTCAGAACTCAGGGCTCAAAACTTATGATTTGGCCGGATAGATAACCACCTTGCGATTCTCTCCTTCGCCGCTGCTCTCTGTGTACACAGTCGGGTCGGATCGTAACGCCAGGTGTACTATACGACGTTCGTAGGCCCCCATAGGTTCCAAGGTCAGCGGGCGGCCGCTCTGGCGAACGCGTTCGGCCATGCGGCGGGCCAGCCCCTCAAGCGACTCCTGGCGGCGCTGGCGGTAGTTGCCGACGTCGACGACCACCTGGGGCCACTTCTGCACCTTGCGGCTGACCAGCAGGTTGACCATGAACTGGACCGAGCGCAACGTTTCGCCGCGCCGGCCGATCAGCAGGCCCATGGCCTCCTCGTCCGCGCCCTCGACGTGCAGCGTAATCGTCTCTTCGGGCTCGCCGCGCTGGCCCGGCACCGTCGTGCGCACGGCCGTCACGTAGGCCTGAATATCCATCCGCTCCAGCAGATCCTCCAAGATCCGCCGGGCGATCTGATCGACGCTGCCCGCGGGAGGGGTCACGGTCTCGTTCGCGGGCTCGGATTCTTCATCGTCGTCCACTGCCGTGACGCGAACAAGCGCCTCTTCTTCCTCGTTTCCGGCCTCCAGCACCTCGATGGCGACCTCGTCGCGATCTTTGCCGAGCTGGGCCAGCGCTAGCTGAATTGCTTCAGCAACCGTGCGCGCGCTGATCTCAATGCTCTTCATATGTTCCTCATCGTTCGTCGTTCGTCGAAGATTGGGCTAGGAACGACGCGCTTTGCGACGGCGCGGGTTACTCTGGTTCAGCTGACGGCGCACTTCGCTCAGGGCTTGCTCGGTAGGCTCGTCTTCGGCGACCGCCTCATCCTCTTCGTTTTGCTCAGTCAACGGGCGCAGCACATCCCA
Organism: Candidatus Ribeiella danica; assembly: GCA_016717335.1. GTDB lineage: Bacteria > Chloroflexota > Chloroflexia > Chloroflexales > Roseiflexaceae > Ribeiella > Ribeiella danica. The sequence continues at coordinate 421,225 of JADKFS010000001.1, read as the reverse complement.
GAACGTACGCTTCTCGGCTGCCGGCTCGGGCTGCTCGGCCGGCACGACCGCGCCACTGCCTGCGCTCGCGCCCACGGCGGCAGTTGCCGCTGGCGTCATCGGCGGCAGCAGGCCCCCGGTTGTGGGCAGGAACTTCAGATAGTTCGACAGCGAGCCCCAGCCCGAGATAACATACTGCTGGATCATCGACAGCACGCTGCCGAGCACCCAGTACAGCACCGCGCCGCTTGGGAACGTAAAGCCGAGGTAGGCGAACATCAGCGGCAGGACCAGCATCGACTGGGACATGGCCTTCTGCTGCGCGTCTTGCACGCGCGGAGTCGCCATCAGCTGGACCATCAGCTGGAAGATCAGTGAGAGGACGCCCAGGATATAGAATGGGTCGGGCTTCCCAAGATCGGTCATCCAGAGAAAGCCGCCTGCCAGCTGCGGCTGGCCGATCGTGAGCGGGCTCAAGTTGCCCACATTGACACCGTTGTTCGCCAGCGCCTGCACGACGCTGCCGACCGCATAGCCGGCCGGCGACGACTGCGTCAGGTGGAGCACCGCCTGGTAGACGCCCAGGAAGATCGGCAGCTGGATCAGCATCGGGAGGCAACCGCCCACCGGGGTGACTTTGTACTCTTTGTAGAGCTTCATCGTCTCCTCGGTGACCTTCTGCTGATCTTTACCGTACTTGCGCTGGAGCTCTTTGAGCTGCGGCTGCAGCTCCTGCATCTTGCGAGTCGACTGGAGCGACTTGAGCGTGAGCGGCAGGATGACCAGGCGCGCAAGAATCGTAAAGAGGATAATTGCCAGGCCGGCCGCGCCTGGGATCGAGGCGCTGCGGAACCAGGTAAAGAAGGTCAGCAGGACATTTTCGAGAAAGCCGACAAACAGAGTCCAAATATTGCCCATGTGTGCTACCCTTTATTTGAATCGGCAGTGGTGAGCGGCTCGCGCCAGAGACCTGCGCGCCGGAGCAGCTGTTCAACGGTTGACTGGATCTGTGGGAACTCAATCGTCACAACCGTTGTGGATCGGACGATGAACACGAGATCCCAGCCTGGCGTGATCCGGTCGTAGATGAGCCGTACTGCCTCGCGAACGCGCCTGCGAGCGCGGTTCCGCTCAACCGCCTTCCCGACCCGTTTCCCGACGACAAAGCCACAGCGGATGCCGCGCCGGTTGCTCGCCGCGGCGTTGAGGGTCAGCAGCGTGCTACTCCAGCTACGCCCATCGCGCCGCACTCGTTGGAACTGGACAGGTTTGCGGAGGCGATAGGCGCGCTTCATGATTCAGCTCGCAAGTGAGACATCGCAGGCCGCGGCGATCTGCCTGTGCGCCCTGCGATGTGCGCGCTCGCGAAGATTCTGCTAGCGATGGCCGCGCCGGACGGCACGGCGCTCTTCGCTGACCGTGAGCCGCCAGCGGCCGCGCAGCCGGCGCCGCTTGAGAACCGCGCGGCCGTCCTTGGTCTCCATTCGCTCAAGGAAACCATGCTTACGACGACGTGGGATGCGTTTTGGTTGCCAGGTTCGCTTTGGCATTGTCGATTATACCTCTCGCCTATGCGACATGGGGCCACACAGGTCCTGATTGCTCACTGCTGATCGCCCGCGCTTTATGCCCGCTCAGCCGACGGGCGCGACACAGCGTGACGATACAGATTTCGCGCAATTATACAAAGGAACGGAGCGCGCTGTCAAATAGCGCTGCGGCGTCACAGAGACGTAGGCGCAAAATCCTACGCTACGCGCCGACGAGCCGGGGCCGCGCGAACGCACAGGGCATTCGCACTCCCCGGCTCGTCGGCGCACGTGTGGTGCGGCCTACTCGTCGTCGCTCAGCTGCTGGAGCGTGCGCCGGATCGCATCACGCTGACGGCGTGTGTAGCGATCCTCGCTGCTCTCCTCCTCTTCCTCCTCGTAGCGGCGCTTGCGCTCGCGCTTGCCGCCGCTGCCGAACTTGGAGAGCAGGTCCTCGATCGTCGCGTCGCCGGTAAAGGCCTCCTCGGGCTCCTCGGTCGAGCTGTACACCTCGGGCGCTTTGGGGGCATCGTCGCGATCGCGACGCGGGCCGCGCGGGCCGCGGTCCTCGCGTGGGCCACGATCGCTGCGGGGGCCACGCTCCTCGCGCGGCGCGCTGGTGGGCGCATCGCGCTGCTCGGGGGGCGCCTCGCGCGGGCGATCCTCCAGGCGCAGGCTCAGGCTGATGCGCTTGCTGCCCGGGTCGATCTCCAGGACGCGCACCGTCACCTTGTCGCCGACCTTGACGACGTCCTCGACCTTGCCGATGCGCTGCTCGGCCAGCTCCGAGATATGCACCAGCCCGTCGCGGCCGACGCCGATGTCGACGAAGGCGCCGAACGGCGCCAGGCCGCTGACGGTACCCTCCATGATCTGGTTCTTCTCGAGCTGGGCCATGCGCTGGCCGCGCTGGGCGCGCCGCAGGCTCAGGCTGATACGGGTGCCGTCGGCGTCGACCTCCAGCACCTTGAAGGTGTAGGTCTGGCCAACCTGGACGGCATCCTCGGCCTTCTCGATCCGGCCCTCGGCCAGCTCGGAGACATGCACCAGGCCATCCTTACCGACGCCGATGTCGACGAACACGCCAAATGGCGCGATGCCGGTCACCGTGCCCTCAACGTTGTCGCCAACGCGTAGGGTCGAGAGCGCCTCGCGGTTCAGGTCGGGCTTCTTGCGCCCACGCTCGCGCGGCTGGTTCGCGCGCTCCTTCGATCGCATCGTCAGGCTGATGCGCCGGCCATCCGGCTCGACGCTCTTGACGCGCACCTTGACCGTGTCGCCGATCTGGACGACATCGCTCGGCGAATCGATCCGCGTGTCGCTCATCTCGGAGATATGCACCAGGCCGTCGCGGCCGACGCCGATATCGACAAAGATGCCGTACAGCGCGATCGACGTCACGCGGCCCTCGATCTCCATGCCAGGCTCGAGATCCTTGACGCGGCGCGGCTTGCCGCTCTCTGCCTCAGCGACCGGAGTATAGCTGGCACCTTCCGGCTCGGTCGGGGCAGCGTACGGGTCGCTGAGTGCAGCTGCGGGCGCGTCTTCCGCTGGTGCCGGCTCAGCAGAGAGCTCCGCCGCGGGCGCGTCTTCCGCTGGTGCCGGCTCAGCAGAGAGCTCCGCCGCGGGCGCATCGCCCGCTGGCGTCGGCTCCTCGGCCGGCAGTTCGGCCGCGGGCGCGTCTTCCGCCTGCGCAGGCTCAGCGGCTGGCGCGGCGGATTGCGCTGCCGACTCTGGCTGTTCGTCAACAGCCGGTTGCTGCTTTGACTCCTCTGGATCTGCGACCGCCGTGGCGGCGGCGACCAGATCGTCAAGCAGTTCGTTCCGCTCCTCGACGGGGCGCTCCTGATCGGTCATGACCAACGGTCCTCCTGATAGGTGTTCCAACGTTGTTTGGCTACTGTGAACGATGATTGATAAGCCGGAAATGCCAGAGAGCTGTGTCCCTGTGCCACGACCGTGTCGTCGCTCGGGATGCTCAGTGTGACGTGCTAGAGACTCAGCTCCGCTCGTACCAGCTCGGCCAGGCCACCTTCCGGCAGATCGTCGAGCCGATGGTAGTGGCCCTTCAAGTGCTGAGCGAGCTGCCGAGCCAGTCCGCGCTCAAAGATTGGATGCTCGGTGTCGATCACGACCGAACGGATCGACTGTGTTGCAATGAAATCCGCCAGCGCGTACGACTCGGCCTGCGGCGGCAGATCGCCCATCGCGACATTTGCCTGACCGTCGGTGAGCAGGACCATCAACGGAATAACCTCTGGATCGCGCTTGCGCGCCCGCTCAAGCACCTCAAACCCCATCAGCAGCCCGCGTGAGAGCGGCGTCTTGCCGCCGGTCGGCATGGTCTGCAGGTACTTCTGCGCCAGCTCAGTACTATTTGTCAGCGGCAGCAGCAGCGTCGAGTAGTCGCGCTGGAATGACACCAGCCCCACCTGATCGCGCCGCTGGTACGCATCTCGCAGCAGCGAGAGCACGGCGGCCTTGGTCGCGCGCATCCGCTCCTCGGCGGCCATACTCCAGCTTGCATCGACCACGAAGCAGACCGCGTTGCGCGTTTTCCGGACCCGCACCTTCTGCCGCAGGTCGCTCCGGCGCAGGATGACCCGATGCTGCCCGATCGGCGTCTCCAGCTCGGCGTGGCGCTCGCGCTGGTAGATTGCAGCCTCGCGCAGAGTTGCGTCGATCGCCAGGTCGGTCACGCGCTTGGCCGGGCGGCTGCTGATGTAGCGTCCCTGCTTGCGCGACACGCGCGTGCGCGTGCGCTTGCCGGCGGCCCGGCGGGCCATGCGGTCGCGCTGCCCTTCGAGCCGACGCGGCTTGAACGCCGCGTTGGACTTGATGGTCGTCTCGCCGCCGCCCTGGTTCTGGCTTGGCTGCTCGCCATCGGCCATGTGCGCGGAGGCGCTGGGCGACATGCCCTCCTGACCTTCGGCGTCGCGCTGCTCTTCGCCGCCGGCCTGCTCACTGCTCAGCGGAGCTTTTTTTTTACCCCCTCGAGCGATGGCGTCGAGCTATTGGCCTCTTCGCCGCTGGCCCGATCGAGAATGGCGTTCATACGCCCCTCGTCGAGCTTGATCTCGGTGAACGGCTGTCGCCGCATGCGATGCGGCAGCGCCAGCTCGGCGGCCAGCCGGATATCATCGAGCGTCAGCGCCGTTCGGCTCGACCAGGCCGCGTGCGTGCGGGCGGTCTCGAGGATCGCCAGGTCGGCGCGGTGGCCGTCGACGCCCAGCTCGATCACCAGCGCGGCCACCGCCGTCATATCGGTGCGCGAGATGTGAACTCCCGGCAGCAGCGCGCGCGCCGCGATAATGCGCTCCGCCAGCCGCTGCTCCTCGCCCTGCCAGTCCGCCGCAAACTCGATCGGGCTGGCGTCGTAGGCCATACGCCGCTCGATCACCGAGATGCGCCCGCCGACCTCGTTAATGCCTGTGATCTCGACGACCAGCCCAAACCGGTCGAGCAGCTGTGGTCGCAGCTCGCCCTCCTCGGGGTTCATCGTCCCGACCAGGATGAAGCGCGCCGGGTGCGAGACGCTGATCCCCTCGCGCTCGACCGTGTTCACGCCCATGGCGGCCGCGTCGAGCAGCAGATCGACCAGGTGATCGTCGAGCAGGTTGACCTCGTCGACGTAGAGCATGCCGCGGTTGGCGTGCGCCAGCAGGCCCGGCTCGAAGCGGCGCTGCCCTTCGGTCAGCGCGTGCTCCAGGTCGAGCGAGCCGACGACGCGATCCTCGGATGCGGCGACCGGCAGTTCGATCAGGCGGGTCGCACGCTCGACCACCGGCAGCTCGATCCCCGCGTCGTAGCGCGCGCGGCACGCCTCGCACATCAGCGTTGGTTGATCGGGCGGATCGCTGTAGGGGCAATCGCCGACGACACGGATATGCGGCAGCAGGCGCGCGAGCCCACGCACGGCCGTCGATTTCGCGGTGCCCTTTTCACCACGAATGAGCACCCCGCCGATGCGCGGGTTGATCGCGTTCAGAACCAGCGCGCGCTTGAGGCGCTCCTGGCCCACGAGCGCGCTGAAGGGATAGATTGGCCGTTCTGCTGCCATATTTATATTTTTACATCACAAACCCTCCAGCTTCAAACGAGGCTGGAGGCTGAAGCGACGATGCCGTTCGCAGTCGGGGAAATGCGTGTGGGAAGTGACACCGAAACGAACACCTACGTAACCGTCAATGTACACCACGATTGAAACGTCATTGAATGGCGTTATTCTCCCATAAAGACTGGTAAAAGTCAAATCAGCGTTTGCCTTTGAGAGGCTGTTTGAAAAGCAGGGAGCGCGAGAGGCGCAGCCTCTTGCGCTCCCTCATTGCTGGCTGCGACCAGCCAAAAAGGAGATCTCTGGAGAGGTGAAGTCCCTCCAAACCACCCGTTTCAGATAGCTTCTCACTAGCAGCAGGGGCAGCGGGCCGGGAGTGAGGGACGTAAGTTACTGTATGAGCAGCGGCAGATAGCGTGGTCCATCGCTCAGGACTGTCAGCGGCGCGGAGATATTGCCGGCCTCGTCGCGCACGCGCACGGTGATCCGGCCCGCCTGCGCGGCCAGCGGTAGGGCCGTCTGGTATGGCTGCCAGTCGTCGGCGCTGCCCTGGCCGGAGACCACCTGGATCGCGACGAGCCGGCTGCCCGCATCCTCGGCCTGGATCTCGAGCCACGGCGAGGGCTGGGCGTGGCGAATGCTGAGGCCTGTCGGCGGGGTGCGGTCGAGTGTCACCGACCGCGTCACGGGCAGCGATTCGAGGCCGCCCGGGTCGCGCAGCCGCACGTACAGCGTGTGCAGGCCGTCTTGGGGGTGGAGTTGCCAGCGAATGCTTGCTGCGGCCGGCTGCCAGCTCGCCTGCGCAAAGAGCGGGTCTTCGCTGATCTGCACCGACGAGCCGGCCGGGGCATCGAGGCTGACGCTGATCAGCGTGGTGTTGGCGATCTCGGGCGCGCCGACGAGGTATGCTGGGGCCGCGCCGACGCCGCTCACGTCGACGGTGGCGCTGCTCACGCTCGATCGGGCGCCCAGGCTGTTGGCCGCGCGCAGCCGAATGGTGTGCCGGCCGTCGTACAGGGGCAGCGTCCAGGCGATCGGCTCGGAGGCGCTGTCGTAGGCGCCATCTTGCGGCGGCAGCACGAACCATTCCCCGCCGTCGACCTGATACTCTGCTCGCGTGATGGTGTTGATCGTCGTGGGCCTGTCGAATGGCGATAGGTAGGGCTGGTCGATCACATGGCCCGCGAGGGTTGGGCGGCCCCCGCCGGCCGGCCGGTCGATCTGCAGCTGCGCGGTCGGCGTGGTATCGAGCGGATCAGGGATGCCGTCGCCATCGCTATCGCGATAGCCCAGCTGGCCCAGCGCCGACGGATCGATCTGCCCCGCCTGGTAGGCCGATAGCGGCTCGAGCATGATGCTGCCGAGCTGCGTGCCGCAGCTGTTGAACTGGCTGTTCGTGGTTGGGACGGCCAGGTAGCCGCTCTGCGCCGTGCATGGGGTCACCGCGGCGGCGTACTGGTCGAGCGCGCCGAAGATATGCCCCAGCTCGTGCGTGACGACCTGCGCCATCTGATTGATGCCATAGGGGCCGGCGTCGGAGGTCACGACCATGAACGGGCCGCTGATGTATGCGTAGGCGAAGCGACCATCGGCGAAGCTGCCGCCCGGCACGTCCTTGCTATTTGCGATGAAGATCGTGGCGGCCCAGTCGGCGCCGCGCTCCTGGCGCAGGTTTTGATTGGCGGTGTAGGCCTGCTCGAAGTAGTTCAGCCCGCTCGCGCCCATGGAGCTCAGCGCCTCGCTGATCCACAGGCCCTCGCTGGCCAGGGTGTGCCTGATCGGCTCATAGCCCGAGGTGGCGACCCGGCTGCTCAGGTCGAAACTCAGGTGGGCGTTGGGAAGGTGCGTGCGCCACCAGTCCAGGGCGCTGGCCATCTGTGCGCGCACGGCGGCCATCTGGCCCTCGGTCCAGTCGTGGGTGGACGGCTCCTGGCTGCCGTTGCTCTCGACGAAGATCGCCTGGACGGCGACTCGCCCTGCCAGGAACGCGCTGGGCTGGTAGAACGAAGGGGCGAGGTTGTCGGCGGCGACGGTGGCCGCTGTCGTCGCCGATCGTGGAGGTGGCGTGAGGGCATCCCCGGCGAGCGCTGGAACGTCGGCGGTTGCATTCGAGCGGGCAGGGGACCAGAGGCTGCCCAGGAGCAAGAGAAACGCGACTGGAATCGCGAAGCGATAGAGTTTCATAGATTCTCGCAGTTCGCCAGAGAGCGAAATGTGTTGGTGTGATGCTGGCGTAGCGGGGCGATGAGGCCGCCGCTACTCTGCTGCGAGAAGGATAGTCCCGTATGGTTGTTTCAACCAGAGGTCGATAGTCCTGTGGGCGCTGGCCTCTTGATACCTTGACAATCATCAGCCGGGATAGGCCGAAGTACTACAGCGCCGGGCGTACTACGATGTGACGATGGTGATCGAGAGCGGGGCGAGCGTGCCGCCGTGCCAGTATCCTTCAATCTGGACCTGGCCGAAGCGCACCGCCCCACCGGACGGGCCTGCGAGCCGCCCGAGCAGCTCTTGATCGCGCAGCGGCGCGCGCAGCTTGACCTGGCGCGCTTTTGGCTCCGGCAGCCCGCCTGGGCCGAGGCGATCGACCAGCAGCGCCGAGGTCTCGCGCGCGAGCAGCCCGCCGACGATTCGCACGAAGCGGCCCTCGGCGGTGGCCGGCTGGTCGAGCAGCTCCGCGATGGTGGTCTCCTGCATGGCGATCGGCTCGAGCGTCGGCGCGGCGATCTGGTAGCGATATGCCCCGCCGGCCCCGTAGGCGCCCGGCCCCTCCATTCGCCCGCGCACGAGCACGATCGCGTAGCGAACCGCGCCGGCCGCGCGCAGATCGCTCTTGATCGCCACATCGCTCGCGGCGCCGAGCCAGATTGGCGCCACGCCGCCGGCAAGGGGCCGCAGCCTGCCGTCGGGCTGGAAGGCCAGCTGGTCGACGAGCGTGGCGCCGGACTGGTCGACCAGCAGGTAGCCGACTGTCGCGATCTGCTGGGTCGGCGGCGCGCCCTTGCCCAGCAGATCGCCGGGTAGGGAGATACCGATTGGCGAGGGCGAGGGCTGCGCGGGCAGGCCCACCTCCTGGCATGCGACGAGCAGCGCCGCCATGGCGATCAGCCGCCAGCCACGATGGCGAACGCGGCGCGCGATCGGAGCAAAACATGCGCGGTCGAACAAAAGGCGGCTCCTTTTGGTAGTGTGTTCATGCACTTGTTCGACCATCATACCATAGCTTTTTCGTGGAGCCATTGCACACCTTTTGTGCAAGTACTGGGAGTCTGAGAGAGCGGCTTGATAGGTTTTGAGAGGGATTCTGAGCGGTTTGGAGACGGGGGGGTGGTATACTTAGCCTTGTTCGCTGGTTCACAATCCCATTTGGGCCAGTGATTTGCACAGACATTTGAGAGGTAGATTGCATGGGAACGCGCAACTCACGGCTTGGCGGGTTCTACCAACTCAACCCATTCGAGCGGCTACAGGCCGTACGATCGTTCGATGGGTTGAATGACGAAGACCTGCACCAGCTCCACGGTGGCAATGGCGCCTTGACCGTTGAGCGCGCAGACAAAATGATCGAGAACGTGATCGGAACGTTCAACCTGCCGCTAGGAATCGCGACGAACTTTCAGATCAACGGGCGCGATGTGCTCATACCAATGGTGGTTGAGGAGCCGTCGATCGTGGCCGGCGCCAGCTACGCCGCGAAGCTTGCGCGCGAGGGCGGCGGCTTCCAGACTAGCTCGACCGCGCCGCTGATGATCGGGCAGATCCAGCTGGTCAACGTCGCCGACCCAGGCCGCGCTCGCTTCGATATCCTGTCGCACAAGGTCGAGATTATCGCGCTGGCGAATCGGCAGAGCAAAAGCCTGCTGGCGCTCGGCGGGGGCGCGCAGGATGTCGAGGTGCGGCTGTTCGAGAGCAGCCCGATGGGCCCGATGCTGGTGGTCCACCTGATCATCGATTGCCGCGACGCGATGGGCGCGAACGCGATCAACACGATGGCCGAGGCGGTCGCGCCGATGCTGGAGGAGATCAGCGGCGGGCGGGCGTACCTGCGGATACTGTCGAACCTGAGCGACCGGCGCCTGGCGCGCGCCCGCGCGGTGATCCCGCCGAGCGCGCTGGCCCGCGACGGTCTGGCCGGCGAGGAGGTGGTCGAGGGTATCCTGTGGGCCTACTCCTTCGCGGCGGTCGACCCCTACCGCGCGGCGACGCACAACAAGGGCATTCTGAACGGCATCGACCCGGTGCTGATCGCGACGGGCAACGACTGGCGGGCGGTCGAGGCCGGCGCGCACGCCTACGCGGCGCGCGGCGGCCAGTACACCTCGCTCTCGATCTGGGAGCGCGACGCGCAGGGCAACCTGGTTGGCACGATCGAGATGCCGCTGGCCGTCGGGATCGTCGGCGGGGCGACCAAGGTGCACCCGGCCGCGCAGGCGGCGCTGAAGCTGCTGAACGTGCAGCACGCCAACGAGCTGTCCGAGATCTGCGTGTGCGCTGGCCTGGCGTCGAACCTGGCGGCGATGCGGGCGCTCGCGACCGAGGGCATCCAGCGCGGGCACATGGGCCTGCACGCGCGCCAGATCGCGATGGCGGCGGGCGCGCACAGCGGCGAGGTCGACGAAGTCGCGCGCCGGATGGTCGAGGAAGGCATGATCAAGCCGTTGCGCGCTACGGCGATCCTGTCCGAGCTGCGCGTCATCGGCGGCATCAACTAACACTTTTCCCGTACGCTGGCTGCTGGCATTGGGGCGAGCAACGACAGTGTGGCTCGCCTCATGTTTTCGTATGCCCGCGAATTGCGACGAAGGTACCAATCAACCTCAGGAGGCAACATGATGCGTCCCAACAGGCCGGTCGGCATCGCCGGTTACGGCGCCTACATCCCGCGCTACCGCATCGCTGCGCGTGAGATCGCCCGGATCTGGGCCGACGGGCAGGGCGGTGTTCCGGTCGACTCGAAGAGCGTCCCCGGGCCGGACGAAGACACGATCACGATGGCGACGGAGGCCGCGCGCCACGCGCTGTCGCGCGCCGGCGTCGGCGGGGAGTCGCTCTCGGCGGTGTGGGTCGGCAGCGAGAGCCACCCCTACTCGGTCAAGCCCTCCGGCACGATCGTGGCCGAGGCGCTCGGCGCGACGCCCTGGGTCAGCGCGGCCGACTGGGAGTTCGCCTGCAAGGCCGGCTCGGAGGCGCTGACGGCCGGCATGGGCATGGTCGGCAGCGGGATGGCGGAGTATGTGCTGGCGATCGGCGCGGACACGGCGCAGGGCCGGCCCGGCGACGCGCTTGAGTATACGGCGGCGGCCGGAGCGGCGGCGCTGCTGATCGGCCCGGCCGAGGATGCGCTGGCGACGATCGAGGCGACCTGCTCGTACGTCCACGACACGCCCGACTTCTTCCGGCGCGCCGACCGGGCCTACCCGGTGCACGGCAACCGCTTCACCGGCGAGCCGGCCTACTTCGGACAGATCCGCAGCGCGGCGACGCACCTGCTCGAGCAGCTCGGCACGAAGGCGAGCGACTACACCTACGCGGTGTTTCACCAGCCGAACAGCCGCTTCCCGCAGGCGGTGGGCAAGCAGCTCGGCTTCACGCCGCAGCAGCTCGCGCCGGGCCTGCTCTCGCCGAAGATCGGCAACACCTACTCGGCGGCGGCGCTACTGGGCCTATGCGCGATCCTCGACGTGGCGCAGCCGGGCGAGACGATCTTCGTCACCTCGTATGGCTCCGGCGCCGGCTCGGATGCCTACGCGCTGCAGGTCACCGACGCGATCGTAGAGCGCCGCGGGCGTGCTCCGCTCACGTCGGCCTACCTGGCGCGCGAGAAGTTCGTGGACTACGCCATCTACGCGAAGTGGCGCGGCAAGCTCGTCATGGAATGATCTTTGTCCTTTGGGGTGGTGTGGAGGGGCCAACGACCCCTCCACACCACCCCAAGATGGGGTCGAGAGATGGCTTGGCTACCTCCCGACCATACCCCGAACTGTAACGTTCGGAAGAACCATATCTAGGAGCTGAATCATGCGGAATGTCTATATTGTTGGAGCGGGTCAGACGCGGGTCGCCGAGCACTGGGACCGCACGGCCGGCTCGCTGGCGCAGGAGGCGCTCGCGGGTGCGCTTGGCGAGATCGCGCTGGGGCATATCGGCGCGCTGTACGTCGCGAATGCCCTGGGCGCCGCGCTGCACCTGCAGAGCCAGATGGGCGCGGCGATCGCCACGGCGGTCGGCCTGCGCGGGGCCGAGGCGTTTGCCGTGGATGCCTCGGGCGCCTCGGGCGGTGTGGCGCTGCGGCAGGCCTACCTGGCGGTCGCGAGCGGCGCGTACGACCTCGTCGCGGTCGTGGGCGTCGAGAAGGTCACCGATGTGCTCGACGGCCGGCTGGACGCCGCTCAGGCGCTGGCGGGCGATGTCGACTGGGAGGCGCTGCACGGCACGACCGCGACGGCGCAGTGGGCGCTGCTGATGCGGCGCTACATGCACCAGTACGGCTACGACGCGGCCGACTTCGCGCCCTTCCCGGTCAACGCGCACGCCAATGGCGCGGCAAACCCGCGGGCGCTCTACCGCTTCTCGATCAGCGCCGACAAGGTCCGCACGGCCGCGCCGGTGGCCGACCCGCTGGGCATGCTCGACTGCGCGACGGCGGCGGATGGTGCGGCGGTGCTGCTACTGGCCGGCGAGGGACTGGCGCGCGAGCTGGGCCGGCCGCTGGTGCGGATCGCGGGCTCGGCCGTGGCGACGGACGCACCGGCGCTGCACGCGCGGCGCGACCCGCTGTGGCTCGACGCGGCGGCGCGCTCGTCCGCGGCGGCGCTGCGCGGCGCGGGGCTGGCGAAAAGCGACGTGCAGGTGCTCGAGCTGACCGACCCGCACGGCATCGCGGCGGCGCTGGCGCTGGAGGCCTGCGGCTTCGCCGAGCGCGGGGCCGGCGTGCAGCTGGCCCGTGAGGGCGCGATCACCCTCGGCGGCGCGACGCCGCTGGCGACCGGCGGCGGCTGCAAGGCGCGCGGCGACACGGTGGGCGCGAACGGCGTCTACCAGGTGGCCGAGCTGGTGCAGCAGCTGCGCGGCGGGGCGGGCAAGGCCCAGGTGGCCGGCGCGCGGGTGGCGCTGGCGCAGTGCCTGGGCGGCATCGGCGCGACGGCGGCGACGCACATCCTTGTTGCAGAGTAGAGGAGATATCGCATGGATCTCGCGAAACACTGGCGCCAGCGCGCCGCGCGATACCGGCTGGAGGGGCTGCGACACCGGCCCAGCGGCGAGGTGCGCTTCCCGCCCGAGTCCGCGATCGGCGATCGCGCCGACGAGTGGGAGCCCTACACCCTCAGCGGCGCCGGCAGGATCTATTCGTTCTCGGTGGTTCGGCAGCCGCCAGACGGCTACGAGGATCAGGCGCCCTACATGGTGGCGCTGGTCAAGCTGGCCGAGGGGCCGGTGGTTACCGCGCAGCTGACCGACTGCGACCCCGATCAGGTCGCGATCGACCTGCCGGTCGAGATGGTGACGCGGCGGCTGCGCGACCTGGGGCCGGACGGGCTGCTGATCTACGGGTACAAGTTCAGGCCGCGGTTGGCCGGCTAGGGCCTCTCGACAGGATGTCCGCGATGGTTCCCCTCCCCCTGCCCCCTCCCCGCGCCCGGGGAGGGGGTCGATTCATGACGACGGGATGCGGCGCGCTCTGCGCGCCGCATCCCGTCGCCAGCCATATTTCCGCTCCCCAGGCGGGAGAGCGGGCGATGCTGGAAGCGGGGTGGCGGTTGCGGCTCTGTCGAGCTCGCCACCCTGCCTACCTCTGTCAAGCGCTTCAGCCGGCCATCGCGGTGATCTGCTCCCACGTGAGCCCGACCGCCCAGAGCAGCGCGAGCCCGGCCAGCACGCCGGCCAGCTGATCGGGCGGCAGCGTCGCGGCGGCGACGGCCTGCTCGCTCGCGCCGCTGGCTGCGATCACGGCGCCGTCGCGGACGAACAGCGCCTGGCCGCCCTCGGCGCAGTGAAAGACGACCAGCGGATTCGCTTGGGCGGCGCTGGTGTAGATGATCGGGCAGGGCGCGTACTCGGCCAGCGCCACGATCTCGGGCACGTCGGCGTTGAGCGCCACGCGCCCGGCCGGGTCGGTCAGCAGCATGGGCACGCCAAGCACGCGCGCCAGCTCCGCGCGGTCGGCCACCTCGGCCGGCAGCTCGGTCGGCAGCTCGGTGATCGCGCTGTAGGCGCAGCGCTCGAACGCCAGCCCGCGCCGGGCGATCCCCTCGGGCGTAAGTCCGACGACCGCGATCGCCGCGTTGGGCTCGGCCAGCAGCTCGCGGGTTGCGTCGTAGTCGGCCGCGGGGCTCAGGCTGGTGGCCTGGTCCTGGGCGTGCAGCGTGGCCGCGATCAGACTGGCGGCGATGTCGCGCCCCTGCCCGCCCGACACGGCCAGAATCGGGATGGGGCCGAGCCGATCCCATGGCGCGTCGAGCGCGGACTCCGAGCGCGCGAACGGCGGCGGCCCGATCCCAACCTCATCGTCTGCGAGCGCGCCGGCGCCGGTGCGGCTCTTGAGCTGCGACGGGTCGAAGGCCCAGCCGCGCGCGCCGTGGCCAAGCTGCACCTGCCCATCCACGCGCATGAGCGTGGGGATGCCGCGCGACGCGGCCTCGGCGGTGAGCTGGAGCGCCTGCAGCGGGAGCGCTTCCGTGCGGCGACGCTTCTGCAGATCCCACAGCGGCCCCTCGGCGTCCCACTCCTCGTCGCCGGCCTCCTTGCGGTTAAGCCCCTCGACGATGTAGCGCGCCAGCTCGACGCCGATCGCGGGCGTGGGCGTGGAGAAGCTCGCGCCGATGATATACCCGCCGCCCCCCGGCTCGGTCTCGACCCCCAGGTAGCCCAGGACCATGCCGACGCTCTGGGCGCCGTCCTTCAGGGCGTCCTTCAGCCGGCGGCTGCGGTCCTTGTCGGAGCGCACTTTCAGGAACACGCCCGGCTGCGGGCCGTGCAGGTTCGGTCCGTCGAAGCCGAGCAGCTGGATGATTTCAGTTGGCATTCGTGTTGCCTTTCGGTTACTCTTCTCTCTTTCGAGGATAGTGTCTTGCTCAAGCGCATTCTGGTGCGCCGCAGGCCCTCTCCCCCCTGCCCCCGCTCCCGTCGCCACGGGAGAGGGGGGATTGTTTTGGCATCAGGCGACGATCGCACGGCGACCGTCGCCTGATGCCAGAGTTTGGCCCCTTCATTCGGCCAGTACTATAGCATAGCGAGGCGCGGGGCGGCGAGCAGACTCACTGTTCGACTGGAATCGAGCAGCGGGCGGTCGTGCCGGCCGCTTTTTAACTAGCCCAGTGGAACAGTTATGTATTCGAAAATCTCTTAGAATTACAGTAATGTCTATCCCATGTTATAATGTTACCAATGTAACATTATAACATGTTGGTTCACCAAGGGGCGAGCGTGATCTGGCGCGATGCACGTCCTCACCTCCTGGTGAACCAGGAGGAAAGGACGTATGACTGAATCAGCGCACGACAGCGCGGGCGGCGCGATCAACCCGTTCGCCGAGCGCGTGCAGATCGGCGCGCGCATGGAGAAGCGCATGGTCAAGGTGCTGAAGGGCCTGGCCGAGCTCCTCGACATTTCGCTCGGCGACCTGCTGGAGGGCATCGTTCTGCACGCCTTCGAGAGCCGGCCGCCATTCGACCCGGACACGCTGCAGCGCGTCGAGCAGCTCAAGCAGGTCTATGGCATGGACTACGACGCGAGCGCGAGTCATCGCTTCCCGGAGCGGCCGCACGAGGATCAGAAGTGATGCCATTTGAACCGAAGGAGAACGTCATGCAACCCCAAGTGTTCAGCCGCGTGGCTCGATCCGGCTCCCTGCGCATCGCCGCGCCGCCGGACATCGCGTTCCCGCTGTTCGGACCGATCGAAGAGCAGCGCTGGGCGGCGGGCTGGGCGCCGACGATGATCTACCCGGCGACAGGCGCGATCGAGCGGGGCGCGGTGTTCACTGTCGCGCACGAGGATGGAGAGCCGTCGATATGGACGATCGTCGAACTCGACCCGGCCGCCTACCGGATCGCCTACGTGCGCGTTCGCCCCGCATCGCACATCGCGCGGATCGACATCGCCTGCTCTGGCGAGGGCGGCGCGACGCGCGCGGATGTGGCCTACACCTTCACGGCCTTGAGCGAGCAGGGAAACGCCTACGTCGACTCGTTCACCGAGGCGCACTACGCCGAGTGGATTCGATCGTGGGAGCGGGCGATCGACCACTTGCTACGGCACGGCGTGCAGCTTTCCGCTATTTGAGCTTTCGCCACGAGCGGCCCGCCACAATCAGCAGCAGGCTCGCCAGCAGCGCCGCGGCCGAGACCCCAGCGCCGAGCAGCGCCGAGACGGGGCGGTACTCGAAGGTGACGGTGTGTGCACCCGGCGGCACGACGACGCCGCGGAACAGGTAGTTGGTGGTGTAGATCGGCGTCGCGGCCCCGTCGACGGCGGCGCGCCAGCCGGGGAAGTCCATCTCGCTCAGCACCAGCAGGCGCGGCGTGGCCGCGCTGGTCGCCAGCGCGATCCGGTTGGCCGAGCGCTGCGCGATCTCCACGCGGTCCTGGTCCGAGGCCGGTGGCGGCAGCGCCGGCGGCTCGGCCGACTCGACCAGCGCCACGCGCCGGCCGTCGAAGCCGTCGGCCGTGACGGCGCGCAGCACGGCGGCCGGGTCGACCTCGCCGCGCACCGAGTCGGCGAAGTAGGCGCGCGGGTAGGCCAGCACGTTCTCGTAGACCCGCACCTCGTCGCTCTGGTACACCTGACGGAAGTGCTCGCCGAGTTGGGGGTGGAGGCCGGCCGGCACGAGCAGGTACCTGACGTTCAGCGAGCTGAGGATCGGGCTCTCCGGCCGCAGCAGGCGCTCGTCGCTCAGCTGGCCGTAGGACACATCGCCGACCTGGGGGCCGACCAGGTAGTCGGTGTAGCGGCGCGGCTGGAGCGAGTTGAAGCCGTTGATATCCTCGACGCCGTAGACCATGCCCCAGCTGACGGCCAGCGTCTCCTGTGCGGCGCGGTTGTCGAGGTCGTTGTTCGGCAGAAAGGTGGCCTTGCGGTACGGCGCGGCGTCGGCGGGCAGTGCGGCCAGCACGTCCGGCCGCCGCTGGTAGAGGCCCGGGTCGGCGGTCGGGTTGAACGCCGCGGCGTAGCCCCCGACGTCGAGCAGGACCAGGCCGGCCGCCAGCGCCTGGGTCAGCCGCGTCGCGGGCCGGCGGCTCCACCACAGCAGCAGCGCCGCGCTCAGTAGCCCGAGCGCGACCGGTACGGCGGCGTTCAGGCGCGACAGCTGGAGGTTGGCGATCGCGCGCGGCGGGAGCTGCAGCGCCTGCTGTACCGATGGCTGCCGCGCCAGCAGGACGGCGCCGAGCGGCAGCAGCGCGATCACGATCGCGAGCGCCAGCAGGGCGGGGCGCCAGGAGCGAGGCTGCGCGCCCAGCGCTAGCACGCGCTGCATCCCGATCGCGGCCAGCGCAGCCAGCGCGAAATCGGCCAGCACCATCGCCCGCTCGACATCGCGCAGCTTGCCGACCACCGGCGCCGCGTAGATCAGGCGGGCCAGGGGAGTGTGGCTGCCCGCCGCGAACAGCACGGCCCCGAGCAGCAGCAGCCCGAAGTACAACGTTGGAACGTTGGAACGTTGGAACGTTGGAACGTTGCCATCCGCCCCGCTGTTGATCGTCGATCGAGCGTTCCAACGTGAAAACCTGCTAACGTGCGAACGAGGAAACAGGCCGAGCAGCGCATAGGCGGCCAAGGCCAGCGGCAGGCTGCCGACGTAGGCGGCGTGCTCCCAGATCTGGATGGCGGTGGCGATGTTGACCGGCTGCCCGGCGTACGGGTTGTTCTGCAGCGAGCCGAACAGGTAGGGAAACAGCAGCATCAGCCAGTCGACGCCGGTGGCCGAGTTGCCGAATACGAACTCGAAGGCGGCGCCGGCCGCGCGCGGCGAGCGGCTGCCCAGCTCGACCCACGGGATCAGCTGGATCGCCGCAAGGCCATAGCCGAGCAGGTAGATCGCGGCGAGCGTGAGCGGCAGCCGGTAGAGCCAGCGCCAGTCGCCCTCGGCGCGCCAGCGGTCGACCGCCCGGACGAGCGCGTACAGGCCCAGCGCCAGCGCGGTGTAGACGGGAACCTGCGGGTGACCGGCCAGCGCCTGCATCGCGACGGCGACCGCAGCGGCGACGAGCCAGCCGTATCTCCGTGCCTGGGACTTGGGACTTGGGCCTTGGGGCTTGGAGCTTGGGGCTTGGGACTTGGGACTTGGGACTTGGGACTTGGGACTTGGGACTTGGGACTTGGGACTTGGGACTTGGGACTTGGGACTTGGGGCTTGGAGACTGGACATAATGATACTGTCAGGCTGTGACCCCTGACCCCTGACCCCTGACCCCTGCTCGAAACGCGCGCTCGACGCACATGAACACCAGCGGGATCAGCGCTGCGCCGCTAAGGATCGACAGGTGGACGACGCGCGCCGCCAGGAAGCCGCAGAACATAAACACGACCGCGCCGACCAGCGCCGGCAGCCGCCAGAGCCCGAGCGCGCGCGCGAACAGGTACATGCCCAGGCCGGCGATGCCGAACTGCAGCAGCACGTCGTAGTTGAGCGCCGCGCCGCCTGACAGCACGAAGAACAGCCAGCTAGGCGGGTAGAACAGCGCGGTCTGGCCGTCGCCCAGCAGCGGCAGCCCGCTGAAGGTGTAGGGGTTCCAGAGCGGCAGCTCGCCGCGCGCCAGGAGCGTAGCGGGAACAGTGTGGTATGGGAAAAAGTAGTACTGGACGTCGTGGATGTAGAACACGCCGCGCAGCAGCGCCGCCGGCAGAAAGACCAGCAGCGGCAGCAGCAGCAGCGCGGCTGCGATCAGCAGGTCGAGGCGTGGCCGCAACGCCGCTAATAAACGCTGAACGCCGAAGGCTGAACGCTGAGCCAGAGCTGGCGACAGTTCATCGTTCATCATTCAGCGATCGGTCTGGCCACGAAGATCCACTGGAAGCCGAACAGCCTGGGCGCGAGCAGCAGCGCGGCGCGCTGGGCCAGCATGAGCGCGCGCAGCCCCAGCGGGCTGGCGTCGGCCGGCCAGATCTGCTCGATCGGCACGGGGGTTGGCCGCGCCCGCAGCACGCCCAGGCCAGCCGCGCGCAGCATCGCTTCGGCCGTGTCGTGGGTGTAGAAGTGCAGGTGGGTGCGGTCGAAGATGCCGCGCTCCATCTGCGGGAAGCGCCCGGCCAGCAGCAGCAGCCGCGCCGAGAGGTGCGCCACGTTCGGCAGCGAGATGACGAAGGTCGCGTCTTCCGTGGCGGCGGCGCGCAGCCCCACCAGCGCCGCGACCGGGTCGACGGTGTGCTCGAGCACGTCGGCGCAGACGACGGTGCGGTAGGTGCGCGGCGGCAGGTCGGCCGCCTCGATCGGGCTGGCGTAGACCGTGCGGTAGTGCGCGCGGGCGCGCTCGGCCCAGACCGGGTGCGGCTCGACCGCGTCGATCGGCATGCTGCTGCCCCGCAGCAGCTGGCCGAGCATCCCCTGCGCCGCGCCCACGTCCAGCACCGGTGCGTGGCCGAGCTGACGGACCAGCCGGGCGATCTGCTGGTGGCTACTCTGAGGATCGCTGTGGAGCGCGTAGTGCGGCGCGCGGCTTGTTTCGGTTGCGCCAGGCGAACTGGGCCGTGGCTCGGACACACTGGTAGGCATACGGAATTCCGTTCACGTGGCAGATCTCGTCGCCGTAGTAGGTCGGGATCGGCACCTCGACGATGCGGTGGCCGTGGCCTAACAGCTCGAGGATGATCTGCGTGTCGAAGTGCCAGCTGTCAGTCAGCTTGTCGAAGTCGATCGTCTTGAGCGCCTGGCAGGCATAGGCGCGGTAGCCGGAGTGGAACTCCGAGAAGCGCGCGCCGAGCAGGCGGTTCTGGGTCGTCGTCAGGATCTTGTTGCCGACGTACTTGTAGAGCGGCATGCGCCCGCGCAGCGCCGCGCCCGGCTCGAGCATGCGCGACCCCATCACCAGCTCGGCCCGGCCGCGCTCGAGCGGATCGAGCAGCCGCCCCATCACCTCCGGCGCGTACTGGCCGTCGCCGTGCAGCAGCACCACGATGTCGAGGCCGCGCTCGATCGCGTACTGGTAGCCGCGCTTCTGGTTGCCGCCGTACATCAGGTTGACCGGGTTGCGCTGGATCGTCAGCTTGGCCGCGGCCGGCCCGTTGTAGCGGCGGCCCACGTCGTAGGTGCGGTCGGGGCTGCAGTCGTCGATGACGAAGATCTCTTCGACTTTTTCGACAATATCGGCGGGGATGCGATCGAGCACACCTGCGAGCTTCTGCTCGGCATTATACGCGATCACGAAGATGCCGATGCGCTTGGTCATGTGCTTTCTTCTCTCTCTGTGCCGTTGTATCAAATGAAATGGCTGTGCGTGCGGACGCAGGCATTTTAGCATGACTTGTGCCAAGATTTGCGGCGTGGCGCCAGGCCAGTGGGAAGAGTATTGGATCGCAACCCCAATGCACGGGATTCCCTCACCCCCCAACCCCCTCTCCCTTTATGGGAGAGGGGGTATCCTTCTGGCATCTGGCCTCCTCCCCTGGCAGGGGAGCGGGGACCGGGGAGGGGTATCCGGCGAGCGAGCTGCTCTCAAAATAGCGTCGTCTGCTGCATCCCCTGATCGAGCAAACCCCACGGCAGCGGCGGGATGTCGGCCAGGCGCTCCAGCCGCCGCTGGAACTCGCGGCATAGAGCTGGCGAGCGCCGCTCGTCGGGGCAGTGGCAGAAGAAATAGACCGCGGTACCGTCGGCGAGCCACTGCGCCACGCGCGCGGCCCACTCGTCGAGCAGCGGCTCGTTCAGCTCAAGCGTCGGGTGGCCGATGTAGCGGACGAGCGCAAACCCGCCGCTTTTCAGCGGGTGCATGGGGACATCTGGCTTGCGGTCGCGCGCGGCCTGCAGGTCGACATCCGCGCCGGGCAGCGGGCCGGCGTCGAGCGGGCGCACGTCCATCAGCACGCGCGCCGCGCCGTAGCGCTCCAGCAGCGTCATCAGCGCCGACTCGCCCGGCTCCGCGTACCAGTCGTCGTGGCGCACTTCGACCGCCAGGCGCCGCTCGCGCGGCCAGGCCGCCAGCCAGCGCTCCAGGTCGCCGAGCTTGTCGGCGCGGTAGCCAGGCGGCAGCTGCAGGAAGAATGGCCCCAGCCGTTCGCCCAGGCCGGCCATGCGCTCCACAAAGGCGCGCGTCGTCTCAATCTGGGCGGCCAGCGGCCCCTCGTGGCTGACCTCGCGCGGCAGCTTGAAGCAGAACCGGAATGTCTCAGGCGTCTCGGCCGTCCAGCGCCGCACCACCTCGGCGCCCGGGGTGGCGTAGAAGGTCGTGTTGCCCTCGACTGTGGTCAGCCTGCGGCTGTAGAGCTGCAGCAGGTCGCCGCTCTTGCTGCCGGCCGGGAACAGCTCGCCGATCCAGTCCTTGTAGGCCCACACGGCGCAGCCGATGTAGAAGCGTTGCGTCGTATTATCCATAGTATCCCCATTGCCTGTGATGTTCAGGAAAGCGCAGCGTAGACTGTACCATAAGTTCGGCCGGCCTGCATTCTGGCGCGGGCTCCATCTCGCCGTGCCTGGTTTCAGCTTGGGGTGGGTTTTTCCAGATGGCATCTGGACGTCATTCCCCTCACTTTACAATTCGGACATCTCGCTTTGTCGTGCCATCCCCTGCGCCATGACGGGCGCGTCGCCGAGGCGGGGCGCCCGTCGCCAGTGAAGATTCGTTTCACGGCTGTTGCGGCATCGTAACCGGCAGCGCGCGCTTTGGCCGGTAGGATTGGTTGGCGCAGGTAGGGAGTAGAGCGGGGCGCTCAATCGACTCAGGTGCCGATCGGCACGGGTCGCTCGATCAACATGGCGCTGTGGAGCGTGGCCCGATCGATCAGGAGGATCTTCTTATGGAAGGGTGTCACACCTCGGTGCCGCCCGCGCAGCCACCCGGCGGGCGCACGATTGCCCTGGTGGGGCACCCGAACGTGGGCAAATCGGTGCTGTTCCAGTGGCTGACCGGCCGGTACGTCGCCGTCTCGAACTATCCCGGCACGACGGTCGAGCTGGCGCGCGGCGCGGCGCAGGGCCTGCCCGACACATTCGTGATCGACACGCCGGGCGTCGTGACGCTGCCCTCGCGCACGGAGGACGAGCAGGTGACCGCGCGGGTGCTGCTCGACGAGCCGCTACGCGCGATCGTGCAGGTCGGCGACGCCAAGAATCCGCGCCGCACCTTGCTGCTGGCGGTGCTGCTGGCCGAGCTGGGCGTGCCGCTGGTGCTGGCGCTCAACATGAGCGACGAGGCCGGCGCGCGCGGCGTTGCGGTGGACTACGCGCAGCTGGCGGCCTTTCTCGATCTCCCGGTGATCCCCACGGTCGCCACGCGCGGCCACGGCGTCGACGTGGTGACCGCGGCCATCCAGTCGTCGCGCGTCCCGAGGTTCCGGGTGAGCTATCCCGCCGCGATCGAGGACGAGCTGGAAGAGCTGGCCCTCATGCTTCCGCCCAGCCCGATCGCGCCGCGCGCGCTCGCGCTGCTGTGGCTCGGCGGCGACCCTGCGGCGGCGGAGTGGCTGCGCGCACGCCTGGACGATACGGCCTATCGCGAGCTCGCCGGCCGGAGCGGCGCGCTGGGTGGACCCGGCGGCGAGCCGGCCGCCGCGGCGATCCAGCGCACGCGCCTCGCCGAGGTCGATCGCATCGCGGCGATGGCGATCCGCGAGACGGGCGCGCGTGGGCGCGATCTCGCCGGCCGTCTGACCGGACTCTCGACCCACCCGCTCTGGGGTCTGCCGGTCCTGGCGGTCGTGCTCTACGCGCTGTACTGGTTTGTGGGCGTGCTCGGCGCCGGCACGCTGGTCGGCCTGCTGGAGCGGCGGCTGTTCGGCGAGCTGATCAACCCCTGGGTCGTCGAGTGGGTGCGGCGCCTGCTGCCGTGGCGGCTGGCGGCCGACTTCCTGGTCGGCGAGTA
The DNA here is from genome assembly GCA_016717335.1 of Candidatus Ribeiella danica. Taxonomy (GTDB): domain Bacteria; phylum Chloroflexota; class Chloroflexia; order Chloroflexales; family Roseiflexaceae; genus Ribeiella; species Ribeiella danica. The sequence goes on along the minus strand of JADKFS010000001.1, from coordinate 398,654 downwards.
CGGCCAGTGGACGATGGGCATGACCTACGCGCTCGCGCTGCTCTTCCCAATCGTCACCACGTTCTTCATCGCCTTCGGCGCGCTGGAGGACTCGGGCTACCTGCCGCGCCTCGCCGTGCTGAGCAACCGCCTGTTTCGCCTGATCGGGCTCAACGGCAAAGCCGTGCTGCCGATGGTGCTCGGGCTGGGCTGCGTGACGATGGCGACCATGACCACGCGCATCCTGGAGAGCAAGCGCGACCGCCTGCTCGTGATCCTGCTGCTCGCGCTGGCGGTCCCATGCTCGGCGCAGCTGGGGGTGGTGATGGGCATGCTGGCCAGCATCTCCTTCACGGCCACGCTGATCTGGGCCGGCATGGTCGCCGCCGTGCTGCTGGCGGTCGGCTGGCTGGCGGCGCGGCTGATCCCCGGCGAGCGCGCCGCGCTGATCGTCGAGCTGCCGCCGCTGCGCTGGCCGCGGCCCTCGAACGTGCTGCTGAAGACCCTGGCGCGCCTGGAGTGGTATGTGAAAGAGGCGCTGCCGCTGTTCCTGGCGGGCACGGCGATCATGTTCGCGCTCGACACGATCGGCGTGCTGCCCCTGGTGATTCGCGCGGGCGAGCCGCTGGTGGTCGGCTGGCTGGGGCTGCCGGCCGAGGCGAGCGCGGCGTTTCTGCTCGGCTTCCTGCGGCGCGACTTTGGGGCGACCGGGCTGTTTGTGATGCAGGCGCACGGCCTGCTTTCGGCGCGGCAGGCGGTGGTCGCGATGGTCACGCTGACGCTGTTCATCCCGTGCATCGCCAGCGTGGTGATGATCGCCAAGGAGCGCGGGCCGCGCACCGCCGCCGCGATGACGGCGCTGATCTTTCCGCTGGCGTTCCTGGTGGGCGGGCTGCTGAACTTCGCGCTGCGCGGGCTAGGGTGGGGCGCATGACCGCGACGCTGATCGCCTGCCCGCTGTGCGGGCACTGCTTCGACCCGGCCGCGCACGCGGCCTGCCAGACCTGCCCGCTCCACGCCGGCTGCCAGCTGGTGTGCTGCCCGGCCTGCGGCCACACCACCGTCGACGCGGGCCGCTCGCGGCTGGCGCGCTGGGTCGCGGCGCTGCTCCCAGGCGCAAAGCCGGGCGAGCGGGCGATCCTCGCGCCGCTGGCCCAGCTCACCCTGGCCGACATCCCGCCGCGCTCGCAGGCGCGGGTCGTCGGCTTTGGCGCGCTGAGCGCCGACCAGCGCACGCACCTGCAGGCGTACGGGCTGCTGCCGGGCCACCGGGTGCGGGTCCTGCAGCACGCGCCGGTGACGGTGGTGCAGATCGAGCAGACCGAGCTGGCGTTCGAGGCTGAGCTGGCGCGCGAAGTATGGGTAGAGGCGTGGGAGTGAGCACGCCTCGCTCCCACGCCCGGTGCGCGCTGACCCTCACCCACCTCTACCGTCGCCACGGGAGGGGGAAATCAAACCCCCGCCCCTGTCAGGGGCGGGGCAGGGGGCGGGTTCGGTTACACTACGACGCTTCGGGGGACCAGGGGCCGAGCCAGTCCTCGTAGATCTGGCGCTGCTCGGCTGTCGGCTCGGCAACCTGCTCGATCGTGAGGGTGTCGTGCGGCGCGGCGGCCAGCGTGACCGGCAGGTGCAGCAGCTCGTCGCGCCGGAACAGGCTCAGCGTCACGCCGTCGCCGGGGCGGCGCTCGGCCAGGCGCGCCTTCAGCCGCTCCTCGTCGAGGCGAAAGCCATCGAGCGCGAGCAGCTCGTCACCGGCGTAGATGCCCGCGGCGTAGGCCGGCCCGTCGGCGCGTGCCTGCCCGACTTTGAGCCGCCCGCTCTCGCTCCTGGTGGTGACGCCGAGCCAGGCCGGCGCGCCGCCGTCCTCGGGCGCCTTCTCGTAGCCCCAGCTCAGCTGCAGCCCGGCGCAGCCGAGCGCGCCGGCGTAGTCCAGCTCATCGGTGCCGGCGACGTAGCGGCCGAAGAAGTCGGCGAAGGAGCTCTCCGCGACCTGCTCGACCGCGGCCTGGTAGCCGCCCTGCTCGGCGAAGCTCGCGCCATCTTGCTGGTAGCGCTCGAACAGCAGCCGCACGACGTCGTCGAGCGCGCGCGCGCCCCCGGTGCGCCGGCGGATCTCCAGGTCGAGCAGCAGCCCGACCAGCGCGCCCTTGAGGTAGTAGGAGATCGAGCTGTTGTGCGTGTTCTCGTCGGGCCGGTAGAGCTTGATCCAGGCGTCGAAGCTGCTCTGCTCCAGGCTCTGAACCAGGCGGCCCGGCTGGCTCTGCAGCGCCGTGATCTGCTCGGCGACCCGCTCGAGGTAGCGCTGTGGCGTGATCAGCCCGGCCCACAGCAGCAGCCGCGAGGTGTAGTAGTCGGTCACACCCTCCATCGTCCAGAGCTGGCGGGTGTAGTTCTCGCGACTGTAGTCGAACGGGCCGAGCGGCGCCGGGCGGATGCGCTTGACGTTCCAGACGTGGAAGAACTCGTGGGCGGTCAGCCCGAGGTAGCGCTCGTAGGCCGCGGCCGGCTGGAAGGTCCAGCGGTCGACGATCATCGAGACGCTGTTGCGATGCTCCAGCCCGCCGCCGCGCGAGTCGGCCAGGTGGACGATGAAGGTATAGTCGCGGTAGGGCAGCCCGCCGAACATGTCGCGCGCCGCCACGACGATCGTGCGCGTGTCCTCGACCAGCCGCGCCTCGTCCTCGTTGCCGTGGCCCCAGAGCGCGATCCGGTGCGGCAGGCCGTCGACCTCAAATTCGAGCAGGCGGTGGGTCCCGCACTCGAACGGCGAGTCGACCAGCTCGTCGTAGTCTTTGGCGACGAACGCCGGCTCGTCGCCTGCGCCGTCGAGCGGCTCCAGCCCAGTCGTCACGCACCAGCCGGCCGGCGCGATGACCCGCACGGCCAGCGGCTCGTCGGTGCGGCCGACGGCGTACATGCAGACGGTCGCCGGGTTGAAGTAGCCGTGGCTGCCGTCGAGGTGGCTGGTCCTGACGCTCAGCTCGTTGGCGTAGACCTGGTAGGTGAGGCGGACCCGGCTCGCGCCGCCGGTCTCGATCTGCCAGGTGGCCTTGTCGACTTTGCGCCAGGGCAGCGCGCGCCCGCCGTCCTCGGCCGCGAACGCCTGGACGTGGCGGGCGTACTCGCGGATCATGTAGGAGCCGGGCGTCCAGGCAGGCAGGGCCAGGTCGAGCGTCGGGCCGGCCACGCCGTCGATTTCCACGGCGACGTGGTAGAGGTGGGCGTGCGGCTCCGGCATCGCCACCGTGTATGTGACTGCGGGCATAGCTCTCACGCGGTGTAAGGGGCGAACAGGTGCGCGAACAGCCGCTCGAACTGGGGCGAGTCGGCGTCGATGCGGTCGTACAGCTCGACTGTGCGGGCGGCCTGGTCGCGGCGGCGCCAGATCGCCTGGGCGAAGGCGTCGTCGGCGATCGCCCCGTCGGCGCGCAGGAAGCCGTAGAACTGCTTGATCGAGGTGCACATCTCGCGCACCGCGCGCGGCGAGTTGTTGAGGACCTTGCGCGGGTAGTAGAAGAACAGGCACTCGTCGAGCGTCGCGTAGTCGCCCTCGTCGAGCCCGCGGTTGTAGTAGTTGGCCAGGAAGTCGGCATAGATCCAGAGGTCGCCGGTCCGGCTGGCCGCGGTCGACTCGCTCTTGCCCTGCGCGATCAGGGACTGATAGAAGTGCTCCATCAGGTCGTTGCTGCGCTCGACCGCCTGGCTCAGCTCCTCGGTGGCCTCTTCGTCGTCGTCCTCGTTGAGCCAGCTCTCCGCGTCGCCCTCCTCGTCGTCGATCCAGTCCTCGGCCGACTCGAGCGCCAGCAGATCGTCGGCGGCGGAGCCGTGGGCGTGCCCGTTGCCGTTGCCATTGCCGTTGCCGTTGCTTGGCGCGGTCAGCTCGGGCGTCAGCTCCGCGAACAGCGCCGGGTTCTTGCCGAGCAGCGTGTTGAGGTGATTGGTGAGAATGCGGTGGACCTGGTCGGGCGTCTCGGCGGCCTGCAGCTCCTCGACCTCAGCCGGGCTGAGCGAGGCCATGAGCTTCTGGGTCGCCTCGACCAGCGCCGGGTTCTGGTCCATGAACGCCTGCATATCCTCGATGTCTTCGATGTCGAACAGTTCGTCGTCATCTTCGAGATCGGGGTCGAACTCCAGGTCCTCAAGCTCGTCGGTCTCGAAGTCGTCGTCCCACTCCTCGCCGGCGAAGTCGCCGCGCTCCACGCGCTCCTCGATCCGGCTGGCGTGGTCGGTCAGGGTGTTGATGATGCCGGGGTGGATCACCTGAGAGGTGCCCTCGCGCATATCGTAGATCACCTGGCCGGTCGACGCGCGGGGCGCGATGCCGTTCCAGATGCCGCGCGACGCCGCGTCGCGCCGGCTCTCTAGCAGCTCGGTCTGGAACGCAGCAATCTCGTCGAGCAGCTCGCGATCCTGCTGCTCCCAGTCGTCGGCCTGGCTCTGGTCGCCCAGCAGCAGGTCGAGCGGCCGGCGGAAGCCGCGGTCGGCGATGAACATCCCGTCCACCAGCCGCATCCGGCGGTCGTCCGCGACCAGCTGCTGCCAGGGCCGGCCGGGGTAGCCGGTGCGCCAGGGCGCGCGGGCGTAGATCGGCATCACGGCCTCTTCGGGGAACAGCATGTTCGAACGGCTGCGCGCGACCTGGGCGGCCAGCGCCTCGACGACCTCGCGATCCTGCTCGGCGACCTCGGCGGCGCGGAAGGCGAGCGCCGGCTCGCGCTCGATCCGCAGTGTCAGCGGGTCGAGCCGGGTGATCGTCACGACGATGCTATCGCCGCGCTCGAAGCCGGTGCGCCGGAACCAGCCGCCCAGCGTGAGCGCGTCGGATGAGGTGAAGGCGAGCGGGCTCTGATTAGTCGGCAGCGTGGACGGCGCTGACGTGATCGGCTTGCCCGCCGCATCCTCCAGGTGAATATTCGGCGTCGGCGTGCGCGGCGACACGAACGGCAGCAGCCAGAACCGCGCGAGCATATCGCCGGCGATCTCGTCGCCGTTGGGGATGACGCGGAGGCGCAGCCCCTGGAGCGCGACCCGCCGCGCTATCAGTTTGCCGCCGCCCAGCCGCACCCAGCCGCTATCCGCCGCGTCGTAGCGCAAAATATTGCGGATGCTGGCGTATGGATCTTTGGCCTGGCTCGGCCGACGTTGCAGCACGCGGTCGAAGATTTCGCGCTCGGCGACGATGCCGTCATACTCGTCGGCCAGCTCCAGAAGAATGCTGGAGATGGTGGGTTCCGACTGCGTCATGGTACCAATACTCCTGAACACTATGGCTAGTTGCAAAACGATCGAGCCGGCGCTCGCGCAGACGCGCTGTCGCCCATCTGAAGCCGGCTCAATCGGGCCGCAAAATGCTATTGAACGAATGATGCCCCGGCGCGCCGCGGCTCAGCTTGTCTCGACGAGCGGCTCATCCGCCGTCACGATCCGCTGCCAGGCGCCGCTCGGCCCCCAGCCGGCGAACAGCTCGGGGTTGATCAGCTCGGCCAGCAGCTCCAGGCTATCTACGATCCGCGGGCCCGGCCTCGCGCAGTAGGCGTTGCCGTCGATCGCGTAGACCCGCCCGCGGCGCACCGCCGGGAGCGCCTCCCAGCCGGTGCGGCCCGGCAGCACCTGCAGCGCCTCGTGGACCGTGCGCTCCAGCCCGAAGCCGCACGGCGCCACGACGATCACCTCCGGCGCGAACGCGATCACGTCGCCCCAGGCGACGCGGCGCGAGTCGCTGTGGGCCGTGCCCAGGCCGGGCTGGCCGCCGGCCAGCTCGATCAGCTCGGGCACCCAGTGGCCGGGCCCAAAGATCGGATCGACCCACTCCAGGCAGGCCACCCGCGGCCGTCGGACCTGCACGGCGCGCGCGCGGACCCGCTCGACCCGCGCGCTCAGGCGGGCGACCAGCGCCTCGGCCTGCGCGCTCGTGCCGGTCGCCGCGCCGACGAGCCGGATCGTCGCGAGGATATCGCCTAGCCCGGTCGGCTCGAGCGAGAGTACCTTGGGCGCGAGCTGGCCGAACTGGGCGCTCACGTCGCGCACCGCCCGCTCGACCTCGCCATACGAGACTGCGCAGACCTCGCAGAGCGCCTGCGTCAGGATCACGTCGGGCGCCAGCTGCGCCAGCAGCGCGCGGTCGAGCCCGTAGAGGCTCAGCCCATCGTGCAGCTGCTGCTGCACCGCCTGGTCGATCTCGGCCGACGTCGCGCTGGCAAGATCGAGCATGCTGTGCGTCACAACCGGCCGGGAGCGCGCGGCGGCAGGGTAGTCGCACTCGTGCGTGACGCCGACTAGCGCATCGCCGAGGCCGAGCGCGTAGACGATCTCTGTCGCGCTTGGAAGTAGTGAGACGATTCGCACGTTCTCCTCCTGCCCCCTGAGCAAGGCGCGTCGTTCGGCTCGCAGCGCGTACAGGGTAGCACTCCGTGAAAGGGATGTCAAGGAAAATGACGAGCGGGGCTGCGCGCCCCGCACCCCCGTGGGCTGCGCAACCCCCTGTGCCCCCATGCCCCTGCGGGCACCTCCCGCCTACACTGCCTATCGGGGGCTGCGCGCCCCAACAGGCTAAACGAGACTCGCCAGGCGGCGCACCCCCTCGTCGATCTGCTCGGGCGTGACGGCGCAGAACGGCAGCCGCACGAACGCCTCGCCGTTGGGCGCCTCGCCCTGGTCCGGGTCGGCGAAGAAGGCCTGGCCGGGCGTCAGGATCAGGCCGCGCTCCTTGGCGCGCGCCACCAGGTTGGCGGTGTTCGCGCCGGCCGGCAGAGCCACGCTGACGAAGAAGCCGCCGTCGGGGGCGGACGACTCGACGCCTGGCAGGTGGCGCCGCAGCGCGCCGATCATCGCCTCCCAGCGCGGGCGGTACAGCTCCTTCAGCCGCGCGATGTTCGGCTCCAGCCAGCCGCGCCGGATGAACTCCGCCACCGCGGCCTGGGTCGGCAGCACCGGCGAGAGGTAGGTGTCCTCGCCCAGCCGCGTGACCGACTCGACCAGCCCGGCCGGCGCGACCATGTAGCCGACGCGGATGCCGGGGCTGAGCAGCTTGCTGAACGAGCTCATCGTGATCACGTGCGACGGGTCGATCTCGCGCATCAGCGGCACGCTCTCGCCGCGGTAGCGCAGCTTGCGGTAGGGCACGTCCTCGATCACCCAGAAGCCGTAGCGGCCGGCCAGCTCGACGATCGCGCGGCGCTTCTCGAGCGAGAGCGTCACGCCGGCGGGGTTCTGGAAGTCGGGCACCAGGTAGACGAACGCCGGCACCTGGCGGGCGACTGCGGCCTCCAGCCGCTCGACGCTGACGCCGTCCGGCTCCAGCGGGATGCCGATCACCCGCGCGCCGCGCCGGCGGAAGGTGGTGATCGCGCGGTCGTAGCTCGGCTGCTCGGTCAGCACCGTCGCGCCGGGCTTGATCAGGTGGGCCGAGACCAGGTCCTGCAGCTGCAGCGAGCCGCCCGCTACCATCACCTCGCGCTCGCCGACGCCGAACTCGTCGGCCAGCAGGCGCCGCAGCGGCGCGTAGCCGGGCTGCTGGCCGTACTGCAGCACGACGGCCGTGTCGCCGCGCAGCGCCGCGTCGAAGCACTGCGCCAGCTCGTCGGTCGGGAACGCCTCGGGCGGCGGGACGCCGCGGGTGAAGACAATTGTGTCGGTCATGAGTTTGCTCTCCTTATCAGAGGATTCTGGCAAGGTGGTGCGGGCGCGTTGCGCCCGCACCACCTTGCCCATTGTTCCCCCTTCTCCCGGCGGGAGGGGGGGCGGCGGGGGAGGGCACAGCCTCACCCGGCCAGGCCTGGCCTGCTAGGCCACCACGCCAGTGGCAACCAGCAGCTCCGCGTTCAGCAGCGCCCCGCCGGCCGCGCCGCGGATGGTGTTGTGCGAGAGCACCACCAGCCGGATGTCGAGCAGCGGGCACTCGCGCACCCGCCCGACCGTCGCGCTCATGCCCCGCCCGGCGTCGCGGTCGCGCCGCGGCTGGGGTCGGTCGCCCTCGCGGCGGACGACGATCGGCCGCGCCGGGGCGCTGGGCAGCCCGCGCACCGGCTCGGGCGACTGGAACGACTCGAGCGCCGCGATCGCCTCGGCGGCCGACGGCTTGCGCTCGAAGCCGATCGACAGCAGCGCGGTGTGCCCGTCGATCACCGGCACGCGCGTCACCTGCGCGCTGATGCCGATCTGCGCCTCGGCCACGCGCCCGTCGGCGACCCGGCCGAGCAGCTTGCGCGGCTCGCTCTCGATCTTGGCCTCCTCGCCGCCGCCGGCGATGTTCGGGATGACGTTGTCGATGATGTCGAGCGAGGCCACGCCGGGGTAGCCGGCCCCCGAGATCGCCTGCAGCGTGGCGATGTGGACCTGCCGGACCCCGAAGGCGTCGTGCAGCGGCTTGAGCGCCATCACGACCCCGATCGCGGCGCAGTTCGGGTTGGTGACGAGGCAGCCCTTCCAGCCGCGCTCGGCGCGCTGCCGCTCGATCATCGTCAGGTGCTCGGGGTTGACCTCTGGGATGAGCAGCGGCACGTCCGGCGCCATGCGGTAGGTCGAGGCGTTCGAGCAGACCGCCGTGCGCGCGGCCCACAGCGGCTCGATCTCGACGGCGGCGTCGGTTGGCAGCGCCGACAGGGCGATCGCCACGTCGGCCACGCTGTCGCTCGGCTGCACGACCATGCGCGCGACCGCGGGCGGCGGCGCGTCGTCGAGCACCCAGCGGACTAGCTCGCCGTACGGCCGACCAACCGTGCGGTCGGAGCCGGTCAGCGCGGCGATCTCGAACCAGGGGTGATCGGCCAGCAGCTGGATCATGCGCTGGCCAACGGCGCCGGTCGCGCCGAGGATGGCGATCGGGATCTTGCGGTTGGGCATAGTGTTCTCCTCATGTGACAAGGTGACCGGGTTATGATTCGCGGATAGCGCGGATAATGCGGATAAGACGTCTACAATATCGGCCTATCCGTGTCATCCGCGGATAGTGCGGATAATGCGGATAAGACGTCTACAATATCGGCCTATCCGTGTCATCCGCGGATAGTGCGGATAATGCGGATAAGACGTCTACAATATCGGCCTATCCGTGTCATCCGCGGATAGTGCGGATAATGCGGATAAGACGTCTATAATATCGGCCTATCCGTGTCATCCGTGTCATCCGCGGATAGCGCGGATAATGCGGATAAGAGGTTTATATATCGGCCTATCCGTCTCGAACTGCTTCATCATCAGATCGCTCATACCCTCCTCGCCATCAGCAGCTCGTCGTAGTAGACGCCGCCGTGCTGGATCGACTCCGGCTCGACACCGTAGACGCTGAAGCCGCAGCGCAGGTACAGCCGGATCGCGCCCGCGTTGGTCGTCACCACGCCCAGCCTGACCAGCCGCAGCCCCCGCGCGCTCGCGTAGGCCGCGCACGCCTCGAGCAGCGCGTCGGCCACCCCGGTGCCGCGCCAGTCCGGGCGCGTGTACACGCCGAAGATGCTGCCGGCGTGGCGCGTCTTCGGCATATCGTTGCGGACCAGGGTGGTCATGCCGATCAGCTCGGATGCCGCCTCGGCGACGTAGGTGACGCCGTGCTCGCCGCCGGAACCCGTGCGCATGCGCTCCTGCCAGAACTCGATCGGGCGCGCCGAGCTGGTCTCGTAGTCGGCGCCGAACACCTCGGGGTGATCCTGCAGCCCGAGCAGCCGCAGCTCGCGGTAGGCCGGCGCGTCGTCCTCGCGGGTCGGGCGAATCGTCACCTCGCCGCGCGGCGACTGTATCGTTCGTGTCAGGGATATCTGGGTCGCCATAGTCCTCTCGCTTCGAGCTCGACCAAATCCGCTAACTCGCCATCTGCCCAAATGTGCCGCAGATGAACGCAGGTATACGCGGATTGCAGGGTGGACATCTATCTGTGTACATCTGCGGTTCGTATCAAATAGTCAGCGCGTGGATCGCCCGCACCGCCGCGTCGGCGTCGTCGCCGGCCACGACCACGCTGATCGAGCACTCCGACGAGCCCTGCGCGATCGCGATCACGTTGATCCGCTGCTCGGCCAGCGACCCGAACACCTGCGAGGCCACGCCGGGCGTCTCGCGCATGCCGGCGCCCACCGCCGTGACGATCACCACCCCGTCGCGCGGCGCGATCTGGTCGACGTCGCGCCGCGCCAGCTCGGCCGCCAGCCCGTCCTCCAGCGCCTTGCAGACCGGGGCGGACGCGCTCTGCGGCACCACGAAGCAGATGCTCTGCTCGGACGAGGCCTGCGAGATCATCAGCACGTTCGCCCCGACGCTGGCGACCGCGCCGAAGGTGCGAGCGGCGACGCCCGGCACGCCGATCATGCCGCGCCCCTCGACGGTGATCAGGCTCATGCCCTTGATCGATGCGACCGCCTTGATCGCGCGGCCGTTCGGCACAGGCTGGCCGACCACCAGGGTGCCGAGGTGGCTCGGGTTGAAGGTGTTGCGGATGCGCAGGGGGATCTTGCGCTCGACCACCGGCCGGATCGTGCGCGGGTGCAGCACCTTGGCGCCGAAGTAGGCCAGCTCGCCCATCTCGGCGTACGAGATCACCGGTATGACGTGCGCGTCGGCGGTCAGGCGCGGGTCGGTGGTCATCACGCCGTCGACGTCGGTGTAGATCGCGACCTCGTCGGCGTCGAGCGCCGCGCCGACGATCGCGCCGCTGTAGTCGCTGCCGCCGCGGCCGAGCGTGGTGGTCGCGCCGGCCTCGGTCGCGCCGACGAAGCCGGTGACGACCGGCACGACGCCGGCCTCGAGCAGCGGCCGCAGCCGTGCGCGCGTGCGCTCGCTGGTGAGCGGCTGCAGCGGCACCGCGCTGCCGAAGTGCGCGGTCGTGATCACGAACTCGGTCGCGTCGATCGCCTCGGCCGGGGTGCCGCGCGCCCGCAGCGCCGCCGCGACCAGCCGCGCGCTCATGCGCTCGCCCATGCTCGAGATCGCGTCGAGCGCGCGCGGCGAGACCTCGCCGAGCACCTGCACGCTGTGGCAGAGCAGCTCGAACTCGTCGATCATGCGCCCGATTATCGATCCCGTCTCCGCTGAGTCCGCGCCCGCGCCGGCCAGCTCGGCCAGCGCCGCGGCGTGCTTGTCGCGCAGGCGCGCGGCGATTGCCTTGTATGCGGCAAGGTCGCCGGCCGCGGCCGTCTGCGCGCCATGAATGAGCTTGTCGGTCACACCGCTCATGGCTGAGACGACCACCGCCACCTGGCCCCAGGAGCTGAGCTGCTCGCGCGTGATCTCGGCCAGCGCCGCGATCGCGTCTGCGTTGCCGACCGACGTGCCGCCGAATTTCATTACTAGGAGAGACATACCGGCCCTTTCATATGCTCGGTCGTCGAGCCACGGCGTCGTCGTCGACGGATCTCTTATTGACCAGGAGACAAGGTGACAAGGTGATATTTGCCTCGTCGCCTCGTCGCCCCTTCGCTCGGTCACCCGCTCACCCGCTCACCTTGCCAGGCTTCTTTCCGGCTACAGGCCGCGGCCCCTACCAGCCCAGCCATTTCAGAATCGCGCCCATCTCCGCTGGGCTCGCCTGCGGCGCCGCGAACTGCTCGACCGCCAGCCCGGGGTCCTTCAGACCGTGGCCGGTCAGCACCGCGACGTAGCGGGCGTCGGGCTCGGCGCGGCCCTGCTCGACCAGCATCCGTAGCCCGGCGACCCCTGCCGCCGAGGCCGGCTCGCAGAACACGCCCTCCAGGCGGGACAGGTCGCGCCAGGCCGCGATAATCTGCGCGTCGGTCACGCTGTCGATCAGGCCGCCCGACTCGTCGCGCGCGGCGACGGCGCCGCGCCAGCTGGCCGGGTTGCCGATCCGGATCGCGGTCGCGACGGTCTCGGGGTGCTCGACTGGCGCGCCGCGGACGATCGGCGCGGCCCCGGCGGCCTGGAAGCCGAGCATGCGCGGCAGGCGATCGATCTTGCCGGCCTGCTGGTAGCGCCGGAAGCCGAGCCAGTAGGCGGTGATATTGCCGGCGTTGCCGACCGGCAGGCACAGCGCGTCGGGCGGGCCGCCAAGCGCGTCGCAGACCTCGTAGGCCGCGGTGGTCTGGCCCTCGATCCGGAACGGGTTGACCGAGTTGACCAACGTGACCGGGTAGCGCTCGGCCAGGTCGCGCACGGTCTGCAGCGCCTGGTCGAAGTTGCCGTCGATCACCAGCAGCCGCGCGCCGTACATCAGCGCCTGCGCCAGCTTGCCGAGCGCGATCTTGCCGGACGGCACGACCACGATCGCCTCAATGCCGGCGCGGGCCGCGTAGGCCGCCGCGCTGGCGGAGGTGTTGCCAGTCGAGGCGCAGATGATCGAGCCGGCGCCCTGCTCGAGCGCCTTGGCCACGGCCATGACCATGCCGCGATCCTTGAACGAGCCGGTCGGGTTCATGCCCTCGAACTTGAGGTGCAGCTCGCGCACGCCCAGCGCGGCCGCCAGGCGCGGCGCGGCCACGAGCGGGGTATCGCCCTCGCTCAGCGTCAGCATCGGCGTCCGCTCGCCGATCGGGAGGAATTCGCGGTAGCGCTCTAGTAGCATAGCCCCCTCCGAATTGCAGATTGCAGATTGTGGATTGTGGATTGTAGAGCTCAATCTGCAATCTGCGATCTACAATCTAAAATAAGAAAGCCCCCGTCCTTTTCAGGAGGGGGCGCACTTCGCTGGGCTTGGCCGTTAGCGACCGGTTTCCCTCCCACACACAAATGCCGCGATGGTAGTCATCGCGGTAGTGGTGGTGGTAGTCATGTCGAACGGTCGCAGCGACATTAGTATCTCTTCTGTACGTCTTGCGCGCTACTATACGCGCAGAGCGTTCATCTGTCAAGTCGGATTTTCCGCGCGCAAAAACAAAAACCCACCCCCGAAAGAGGCAAGGGGCCGGGGGCGCAGCGCCCCCGGCAGAAACAGATCGCCTTCGGCAGGAGCAGCAGCCGGCGGCTGCGCGCTACGCCGAGATCTGGAAGCGGCTCGACTTCTGGCCGAGCGTGATCGCCAGCTCCTCGCGCTTGCGCTCCTCGATCACGCGGCGGTAGGTCTGCTCGTAGCCCTGCGCCATCGTGCGCGACGAGAAGCGACGCTCGGCCTCGCGCCGGCACGCGCGCCGGTCGAGCTTGCCCAGCTCCGGCGCCAGCGCCACCAGCTCGTCCACCGAGTTGCCGATCAGCGCGCTGACGCCGTGGCGCAGCACCTCCGGCACCGACCCGCGGTTCATTGCCAGCACCGGCGTGCCGCAGGCCATCGCCTCGATCTGCACCATCCCGAACGGCTCGGGCCAGTCGATCGGAAACATGAGCCCGTAGGCGCCTGCCAGCAGCTCGCGCTTCTCCTGCTCGTCGACCTCGCCGAGGTACTCGACCAGCGGGTGGTCGAACAGGGGCTCGATCTCGCGCTCGAAGTACTCCTGGTCGTAGGGGTCGACCTTGGCGGCGACCTTGAGCTTGATGCCGGTGCGCTTGGCGATCTCGACCGCCCAGTCGGCCCGCTTCTCCGGCGCGATCCGCCCCAGGAACAGGAAGTACTCGCCCGGCGTATCGCTGAACGGGAACTCGTCCACCGCGATGCCGTTGTAGACGGTTCCGACCCAGTGCGGGTGGTAGGGCGCGAGCGGCGAGCGCTGGTGGTGGCTGATCGAGATCAGCGACGCCTGCGGGAAGCGCTGGATCAAGGGCGGCAGGTAGTCCAGGTCGAGCCTCCCGTGCAGGGTCGTGACGATCGGCGTGCGGACGAACTGCTCGAACGCCCACGGGAAGTAGTCGATGTGGCAGTGGATGATGTCAAACTCGTCGGCGTGCTGGAGCACATCGCCGATCATGCCGAGGTGGAGCGGGAACGCCAGCTCCTTCATCTCGTGGAGCGAGAAGCGCTTGCGAAACGCACTCTCGGTTGTTGGGGCGAGCCTGGCGCTGGTTCGCGAGTCGCCGCTGGCGAACAAGGTTACGTCGTGCCCTCGTCGCACCAGCTCTTCGGTGAGGTACGACACGACTCGCTCGGTGCCCCCGTACTGTTGTGGCGGCACTGCCTCGAACATCGGGGCAACTTGCGCGATGCGCATATGGGTCTCCTTGTGTAGGGGCCGGCGGCGCAATCTGCTCGCACAGGAGCCGACGTTGTGCCACGAAGCAAGAAATCCTCTCGTCTGTCGCCGCGGCCCACCGGGTGTAGCGCGCACGCAATAGCCTGCCGGCACCCCGGCTAGCTGCGCTTGTCGTGGCACAGGCATTGCATTGCTCGATCGCTACTACCGTTTGGAATAGCAATTCACGTGCCAAGTCACGGATGGCGTTGCGATGCGCCAGCTCTGCCGCATCGCACCATGAACCGCGCGCACGTTCATGTGCGGGCCTTTCCCGCCCCTCGGCTCTACCTCTTTCGGGTTGGAGATAAATACAGACCGATGCTGGGGTTTCGACGGAGCCTAAACCCGAGCATCGGCCAAGAATCCCCCTCTCCCGTGGCGGCGGGAGAGGGCAGGGGGTGAGGGTGCGATCTCAAGGGATGGGAGGCGGCTCGCCCCAGCGGTAGACCACCTGTGGGGGCCGGTTGGCGATCGAGACGCGCAGGTCGGTCGGCTGCCAGGTCGCGGCGCCGCCAGGCTCCTGGCCGAGGCCGGACTCGCGGCACAGCGCCTGGTAGGCCTCCTCGCTGCAGAGCAGGCCGGAGCGCCGCGCGCGGCTGGCCAGCTGCTGCAGCCCCACCGCCTGCTCGACCGGCGATCCGACCACGCAGAAGCCCAGGCCGGGCAGCGCCGCGGTGAGCGCGTAGCCGCTTGCGAGCGCCAGGGCCAGCGGGCTGGCGCCGTCGAGGTTGGTCTTCCAGCCGCGCTGCAGCAGATCGGCGGCGGCCAGCGCGTGGAGCAGCGCCTCGCGGGCCGGCCGATCCTCGAACGCGCCGAACACCAGCATCACCGCGTCGCCGCAGGGCTGCAGCAGCGCGCCGTAGCGCTGCGCCGCCATATGAGCCGCGTGGGCCAGCGTCTGCCAGGCCACCAGCCCCGACCGGCGCACGCCGCGCTCCCAGGCCGGCCCGCGCACGGGGGCGCTGACCAGCAGCACCGCCACGGGGCGCGAGTGCCCGTCGGTCATCAGGTCGCCGCCCAGCAGCGAGTGGACCGCCTCGAGCGGCAGCGGCGTCGGCAGCGCCTCGCGCAGGCGGCGCTCGACCCGGCGCTCCTGGAGCAGGCCGTTGACCGCGCGCGCCAGCTCGCCCCAGGCGCCGTGCGGCACCTCGATCTTCTCGCCCAGCCGGTCGCCCGCGATGCGCCCGGCCAGCGCCCGCGCTCGCTGGTCGCGCCGCTCGACCGCCCGCAGCAGCAGCGCGAGCGCCGGCAGCAGCGCCGCGGCGGCGATCTGCCCGACCCAGATCAACAGGATGGCTGCAATAATGAGGGTGAGGACGACTGCGGTGGGGCGGATGTATTGGGAGGTTGAGCTTGACGCTCGTGTTGGCGTATCCATAGGTTCGCGCTACCTCTTAGCGATGGGCTAAGAGGATAGCACGAGTGCGGCCATGCTACCGAGATCAGGAGATTACGAGTGGGTGACAGCGCGCGGTGAGAAGGAGACAAGGAGACAAGGAGACGAGGTGAGCGAATCAGGCGATGAGAAGCAGCACCTATTCACATACCTCCAAAACTGCAGAGCTGTCTTGATTGTGCATGTGTCACCCGGTCACCGTGTCACCCACTCAGGGAGCGGACTCCTCGCGCAGGATATAGCCGACGCCGCGCACGGTGTGGATCAGGCGCGGCTCGCCGGAAGACTCGAGCTTCTGGCGGAGGTAGCGGACGTAGACCTCGATGATATTGCTCTCGCCGCCAAAGTCGTAGCCCCAGACACGATCGTAGATCACCTCGCGGGTCAGCACCTGCTGGGGGTGGCGCATGAACAGCTCGAGCAGCTCGTACTCCTTGGCGGTCAGCTCGACCCGCCGGCCGCCGATGTGCGTCTCGTGCGCGGCCGTGTCCATCGTCAGCGCGGCAAAGTGCAGCTGAGATGGCTGCTCGTCGCGCTGGCGGCGGCGCAGCTGCACGCGGATGCGCGCCAGCAGCTCCTCGAAGGCAAACGGCTTGACCAGATAGTCGTCCGCGCCGGCCTCGAGCCCGGCGACTCGATCGGGCACCGCGTCGCGCGCCGTCAGCATAATGATCGGCACGTCCGAGGCGCCGCGCATCCGGCGCGCGACCTCGAAGCCGTCCACGCCGGGCAGCATGACGTCGAGCACCACCAAGTCGGGCGGGCGCTCGCGCGCCGCGGCGAGCGCGGCCGCGCCGGTCGCGGCGATCTCGACGCTGTAGCCCTCGAAGGCCAGGCCACGGCGCAGGTAGCCGGCAATCTCGCTCTCGTCCTCGACGATCAGAATATGGGTCATGTTGGTAATCACTGCACAGCACCGCAGAGGTGCGAATATCGCTTTACATTGCATTGTAGCAGCCGGCGGGCCGCCGTGCAACCCTGTAGCGCGATCCTGTGGTAGTATATGCGCGCGCCAGCACGCCCTATCGCTCAGCAGAGGAGCAAGCATCGCATGACCTCGCTCGCCGGTCAGGCCGCCGTCGTCACCGGCGCGTCGCGCGGCATCGGGCGCGCGATCGCCCTGGAGCTCGCCAGCCAGGGTGCCCGCGTCGTCGTCAACTACCAGCGCAACGCGGCAGCGGCCGACTCGGTCGTCGCGCAGATCGAGCGCGACGGCGGGACGGCGCTCGCCCATCAGGCCGATGTCACAGACGAGGCCGCGGTCGCCACGATGGTCGAGGCGTGCCTGGCGCGCTGGGGCCGGCTCGATCTGCTGGTGAACAACGCCGGCATCACCGCCGACGCCCCGCTCATGCGCATGAAGGACGAGCAGTGGCACGCCGTGATCGAGACGAACCTCTCGGCGGTGTTCCTGTGCTGCAAGGCAGCGCTTGTCCCGATGCGGGCGCAGCGCTACGGGCGGATCGTCAACATCGGCTCGCTGGCCGGGCTGGCCGGCAACGTCGGCCAGGTCAACTACGCCGCGGCCAAGGCCGGCCTGGTCGGCCTGACGCGCGCGATCGCTCGCGAGGTCGCGCTCGACCGGATCACCGCCAACGTCGTCGCGCCCGGCTATATCGAGACCGAGCTGCTGGCGACGGTGCCGGAGGCGCTGCGACAGTGGGCCACCGAGGCGATCGCCATGCGGCGCTTCGGCAGGCCCGAGGAGGTCGCGCCGGCGGTCGCCTTCCTGCTCTCGCCGCAGGCCTCGTACATCACCGGGCACGTGCTGACGATCGACGGCGGCTGGGTGATGCCGTAGCTTCGCAGGATCACTCCACCCCCTGCCCCCGTTCGGGGGTGGATTTTGCAGGCCCTCACCCCCCTGCCCCCCTCTCCCACTGGGAGAGGGGGATTCTTTTGGGAGCAGGCTGCGGCCGCTTTGCGGCCGCAGCCTGCTCCCGAGAATCTGGCCTGCTCCTCTGGCAGGGGAGGGGATACGGGGAGGGCTGAGGGCACCGATCAAGACTGAAGCGCGCTAAGCGCTTCGTTCAGCTCGCGCAGCGCCGGCGCGGCGCGCAGGTAGACCTCGCCGTAGCAGCGCTCGTAGAAGGCGGTGCGCGCGGCGTCCGGCTCGACGATGCGCTCCTGGTGTCGCACGGCCGCGACTGCCTCGGCCTCGTCGGTGTAGACGCCGGCAGCCAGCCCGGCCAGCAGCGCGGCGCCCAGCGCGACGCTCTCTTTCATGTCCAGCACGCGCAGCGGCCGGCCGAGCACGTCGGCCTTGATCTGAACCCACAGCGGCACGCGCGCGCCGCCGCCGATCAGCTTCACGGTAGCGGCGCGCAGCCCCAGCGACCGCTCGATCAGCTCGAGGTTGCTGCGCCACTCGTAGGCCAGCCCCTCGTACACCGCGCGGGCCAGCTCGGCCGTGCCGGCGTCGGCGGTCAGCCCCACGAATGCGCCGCGGTCGATCGGGGCCAGCCGTGGCAGGAACAGTACCCCGCGGCTGCCGGCCGGCGCCAGGGCGGCCGCGGCCTGCATACGCTCGGTCTCGCTCCCGGCGGCGTCGCCGAAGTCCAGCAGGCGACCGGCCCAGTCCACCGCCGCGCCCGAGGTCCGGATGCCCTTCGCGGCGTAGTACTTGCCGCGCGACACGTGGGCGCCGAGCGAGAAGCCGGCCCAGCCGCCCGAGGGGTCGAGCCGCAGGCTGTCGAGCGGCAGAAATGCCGGCTCGGCCGTGCCCATCGAGTCGAGCGCCACGCCCTGCTCGCGCACGCCGGCCGCCAGCGCGCCGCAGCTGTGGTCGTGGCCGCCGATCGCCACGGCTGTGCCGAGCGGCAGCCCCGTCGCGGCCGCGGCCGGCGCGGTCACGCCGCCGATGCGCACCCCGGCCGGCAGCGCCTCCGGCAGCAGGTCGCGGCGCAGCCCGGCCGCGGCCACGACCGCGTCGGACCAGCGCAGGCGCGGCAGGTCGAACAGCATCGTCCTGGTCGCCAGCGAGTAGTCGGTCGCCTGGGCGCCGCAGAGCCGGAACGCGATATAGTCGGCGACGTGCAGCCAGCGCGCGGCGGAAGCGTACGCCTCGGGCGCGTGGTCGCGCAGCCAGATCAGCTTGAAGACGCTGAAGATCGGGTTCGGCCGGTTGCCCACGACCGATAGAAACGTGTCGGCGCCGACCTGCTCGATCCAGCGCCGGTACTGCGGGTCGCTGCGGCTGTCGAACCACGCGACGACCGGGCAGGCCGGCTGCCCGGCGGAGTCGACCAGCAGGCCGGCCTCGGCCATGCTCGCGACGGCCACCCCGCGCACGCGCGCCGGGTCGACCTGGCCGAGCGCCTGGCGCACCACTGCCACCGCCGCCTCCCAGAGCGCCTGCGGGTCGTACTCGGCCCAGCCGGGGCGCGGGCGCAGCGTCGGGGTCGGGGCGCTGGCCCCGGCGCGCTGCCGGCCGGACGTGTCGAAGACCAGCGCCTTGCAGTTGGTCGTGCCGATGTCGATTCCCAGCAGCAGCTCGTCGTGCATAGCTCGCCTCTCCACGGCTCGTAACCAAAGTCGGCCCCGCTTCGTCAGTACAAAGAACGCGCGCCGCCGCGCCCCTTGCCCTGCCCGTTTGCCGATCGTGCGAAGGCGCCAGAACGCCGGTAGAGAATCCGCTCAAATGTGGAGGTGCCTGATGACAAACTCCAGCTCGACGCCGCCCGCCCAGGCCGACACGCCGGCCGACCTGCCGCTACGAAGCTCCGAGGAGATTCAGGGGAACATCCTGGCCGGCTTCCTCAAAGATCACCAGGTCTTTCTGTTCCTGCAGTTCGCCGACGGCGCGAGCGGGCGCGCCTGGCTGGCCGAGCTGGCGCCGCGGATCGCGACGACCAAGCAGGTGGCGACCTTCAACGCGCAGTTCAGCCTGGCCCGGCGCAACCAGGGCGGCGACGACCCGCAGAGCCTCAAGGCGGTCTGGGTCAACGTCAGCTTCACCCGGCCGGGGCTGATCAAGCTCGGCCCCGCGCTCGATCCTGATCTGCAGGCCTTCCCGGCCTTTCGCGAGGGGCCGGCCGCGCGCGCCGACGCGATGCGCGACCAGGGGCTCAGCGCGCCGGGGCGCTGGCTGGTCGGCGGCTCCGGCCAGCAGCCGGCCGACGCCATGCTCACGATCGCCGCCGACGACGAGGGCGACCTGGCCGTGCAGCTTGATAAGCAGCGCGCGCTGCTGGCGCAGCACCGCGTGGCGATCGTCTTCGAGCAGCGCGGCGACACCCTGCCCGACGAGCGCGCCGGCCACGAGCACTTCGGCTTCAAGGACGGCATCTCGCAGCCCGGCGTGCGCGGCTTCCACCCGACCAACCCCGCGAACCCGAGTGAGCAGGACGGCCACCCCGGCACCGAGATGATCGCCGCGGGCGAGTTCGTGCTCGGCCAGCCGCGCGAGGACGGCTTCACGCAGACCAGCCCGGCCTGGATGCAGGATGGCTCGTTCCAGGTCTTTCGCCGCCTGGCGCAGGATGTGCCCGGCTGGTGGGCCCAGGTAATCGCGTGCGCCCAGTCGCTGCCTGCCAGCGACGGCCTGACCGCCGATCAGCTGGCGGCCAAGCTGGTCGGCCGCTGGCGCAGCGGCACGCCGCTCGCGCACGCGCCCGAGCGCGACAACCGCCCGGCCCAAGACCCCGCCGACGACAACGACTTCCGCTACGACGACGACCCGCAGGGCCAGAAGACGCCGCGCTTCGCGCACATCCGCAAGGTCTACCCGCGCAGCCGGGCGCTTGGCGATCAGTCGCGGCGCATCCTGCGCCGCGGCATCCCGTTCGGCGCCCCGTTCGACCCGGCCGCCGGCCGCGGCCACGGCGTCGACGCCGACCGCGGGCTGCTGTTCAACGCCTTCATGGCCGGCATCGAGGAGCAGTTCGAGTTTCTGCAGCAGACCTGGGCGAACAGCGCATCCTTCCAGAGCGAGGGCGACGGCCCGGACCCGGTGATCGGCGACGACCCCGGCACGAACCGGCTGCACCGCGCCGGCCGGCCCGACCGCGACCTCGACTTCCGGCGGTTCGTCCACACCACCGGCGCGCTGTACGCGTTCGCGCCCTCGCTCACGGCCATCCGCCGGCTGGCCGGCGGAGAGTTCGTGCAGCCGCCCGCCCTGCGCGTCGGCGGCCGGGCGGAGGTGTCGGGCACCGGCGGCGACCCGCTGCGCATGCGCGACCAGCCGGGCCTGGGCGGCAAGATCCAGGCGCTGCTGCCGCCCGGCACGCAGATGACACTGCTGGAGGGCCCGCGCCCGGCCGACGGCCACAACTGGTGGCGCGCCCGCACGACCGACGGGCGCGCGGGCTGGGTCGCCGGAACCTTCCTGCGGGCGATCTTCTAGAGCACCAAGAACCCGCGAATTGCGCGAATGTCCGCCAACAGCTGGCTACTCGCGTCGCATAACCACCCGCACCGGCGACTCGCCCGCCAGCGCGTTCAGCAGCAGGCTGGCGATCGAGATTACCAGGCCGCCGAGCACCGCCGACCAGAAGCCGTCGACCCGGAACTGCACGCCGAAGCTAGCGGCGATCTGAGCCGTCAGCAGCAGCAGCAGGGCGTTGATCACCAGCGCGAACAGCCCGAGCGACAGAATGACCAGCGGGCAGGTCAGCAAGGTCAGGATGGGCCGCAGGGCGATGTTCACCAGGCCGAAGACCAGCGCGACGATGCCGAGCTCCCAGCCGGGGCCGACGAACTCGATGCCCGGCACGAGCACCACGGCGGCGAAGATCGAGAGCGTGCTGATCAGCCAGCGCAGGACGATCGAGCGCGCCTGGCGCCAGCGGTCGGCCGGCGGTGGAGGTGGCAGCATCACGACACTCCAGGATTTAGAGACAGACCAGGCAGTATTATACCCCTCAAATCAGCTCTTCAGATGTGGTATACAATAATCGAATGATTTCGCAGCCAGGCAGCAGCCAAGGACCGCCGATGCTCGCCGATAGCGCCCACCGTCCCTGGGATGTGCCGCGCCGGCGCTGGGCGCTGGCGATGCAGTGGCACGACCTGCTGTTCATGCACTGGCCGGTGCCGATCGCCACGCTGCGCGATCGGCTCCCGCGCTCGCTGGAGCTCGACACCTTCGACGGCGCCGCCTGGCTCGGCGTGGTGCCGTTCCGCATGGCGGGCGTGCGGCCGCGCTACACGCCGTCGCTGCCGAGGGTCTCGGCGTTCCCCGAGCTGAACGTCCGCACCTACGTCGTCGCCGAGGGCAAGCCGGGGGTGTGGTTCTTCAGCCTGGACGCGGCCGACCCGCTCGCGGTGCGCGTGGCGCGCGAGGTCTTTCACCTGCCGTACTACGACGCGCGGATCTCCTCGCTGCGCGACGGCGACGCGGTGACGTACTCCAGCGAGCGCACCCATCGCGGCGCGCCCGGCGCGCAGCTTCAGGCGTGGTACCGGCCGTCTGGCCCGGTCTACCGCTCGCGGCCCGGCACGATCGACCACTGGCTGACCGAGCGCTACTGCCTCTACGCCGCAAATCGGCGCGGCTGGGTCTGGCGCGGCGAGATCCACCACGCGCCCTGGCCGCTGCAGCCGGCCGAGGCCGCGCTGCGCGTCAATACCATGGCGCGCCAGATCGGGCTTGAGCTTCCCGCCCCCGCGCCGCTGCTGCACTTCGCCCGCCGCCTCGACGTCGTCGCCTGGCTGCTGGAGCCGGTCGGCAGGCGCTGAGCCGAGGGAGCGAAGGGGTGTAGGGCTTGAGGCGTGTCGGTCGAGAATTATTCTCACGCAAAGTCGCCAAGCTCGCAAAGCCATAAGAAATGCAACCTCTTTGCGGCTTTGCGGCTTTGCGTGAGCAAATCTCGAATACTTAACCGACGTTCTAGAGCAGCCGCTGCTGCTCGCCGCGCTCCGCGTCCGGGGCGATCGCGGGCACCCTGCCGTGCGAGGCCAGGCCGTCGGCGGCGCGGGTGGTCTCGGGCAGGCGGTATTTGGTGGTGCAGGCCATGACGAACTGGATCGCCGTGGCCAGGCTGATCCGGTGGCCGGGCGAGATGTACAGCGGCTTGGTGCCGGGGCGCGTGCGCAGCGCCACGCCGATCTGCTCGCCGCGGTGGAGCAGCGGCACGAAGGCGCCGCGCTCGTCCGGCACCGGGCCGTGGCGCCCGGTCAGCAGCGATTTCGCGCAGCCGATCGAGGGTAGCCCCGCCAGCAGCCCGACGTGGCAGGCGATGCCGAAGCGGCGCGGGTGCGCGATCCCCTGGCCGTCGCAGATCAGCAGGTCGGGACGCACGCGCAGCTGCTCGAGCGCCGCGATCACCGCCGGGGTCTCGCGGAACGACAGGAACCCCGGGACGTAGGGGAAGGTCGCCGGGCGGCGGGCGATCGTGTAGTCGAGCGGCTGGAGCGAGGGGTAGGCCAGCACGACGATCGCGGCGCGCGCCAGAACCAGCCCCGCGTCGGCCGGATCGTTCTCGTAGCCCGCGTCGACCCCGGCGACCGTGCCGATTGCGCCGAAGTCGTCGCGGGTGATCACCTCGCTGCGCAGACGTTCCTGCAGCGCCTGCGCCTCCTCGAAGGTTGTTGGCCAGGAGCTAGCTTCGCTCATCGCTCGCATTCCATATGGTTTTGGCGCTGGAGTGCGGCGCGCAAAGCGCGCCGCACTCCAGCGCCATTCATGCGCCCGCTCCCCGCGCCGGGAGCGGGCGAGGGGCAGACTGCACGCTCCCTGCTTTCTTAGTCGGAGTAGCGCTCTTCCTTCCACGGGTCGGCGTTGTTGTTGTAGCCGTAGCGCTCCCAGAACCCAAACTGGTCTTCGGACAGGAACTCGAGGCCGCGCAGCCACTTCGCGCTCTTCCAGAAGTACTTCTTCGGTGTCAGCAGCCGCAGCGGGTAGCCGTGGTCGGGCGTGAGCTCCTGCCCCTCGTACTTGTAG
This sequence comes from Candidatus Ribeiella danica, assembly GCA_016717335.1. GTDB lineage: Bacteria > Chloroflexota > Chloroflexia > Chloroflexales > Roseiflexaceae > Ribeiella > Ribeiella danica. The sequence continues at coordinate 375,352 of JADKFS010000001.1, read as the reverse complement.
GCCAGCATGGCATCGTCTTCCATCAGGACCTCGAGCGGGACGTTGGCGGTGAAGCCCTGCTCGCAGTGTGCAAGCACGAACCGCGCCGTCGGCTTGAGCGCCGGGATGTGCTTGAGAAACTCCTTGAACTGCACGCCCTCCCACTGCGTGTCCAGCTTCGACCAGCGCGTCACGCAGTGGATATCGGTCGTGACGTGGATGGTCGGGAGCGCGCGGAACGCGGCGAACGAGAGCTGCGCCGGCTCCGCGATCTCGCCCCAGATACGCAGATCCCAGGTCTTCTCGAGGTCGCGGTAGGCTGGCACGCTGCCGTAGTGAAGCACCGGGAATTTCTCGGTCAGGTACTGGCCGGGCGGGATGCGATCCTGCACCTCCGGGGTGGCGCGGTCGTATTTTTTGCGAAAGGCGTTAAACATCGTCTGTCTCTCCTCTTGGGTCGCACGGTACCGTATAGTCGCGCGTATCGCGCCAGCGTTACACCATGATCTACGTTTGCTTGGGGTCGATCGGATTGTACCACGTAAAAAACCTACCCCCGAATGGGGGTAGGGCAGGCAGCCAAAACGACCGGCGGACAGTGCAAGATTACATCAGAGGGCCTGACGCTCGAACGCGGTGGCGGTGTGGGATGTGCGGCGATAGCTTGCGTAGCTGGCGGCCTCGCGCACGGCCCGCTGGATTGCGTCTCGCTCCAGCGGCTCGTTGTAGCTCTGCGCCAGCAGCGCGATCGCCTCGACGTGTTCGGGCCGCGGGCGGTAGCGGTAGATCGACTCGCCGGCCAGGTTGGCCGCGATCAGAATCCCATCTTCGGTCAGCTCGCGCAGCGCCTCACGCGTGCTCCAGATATCCTGGTAGATCCGGTTGGCGAACTGCGCGGCGGTGCCCTCGAGTCGCCGGTTTTCGTAGAACAATAGGCTGAGCTGTAGCTTGGTCGGCGAATCGATCGCTTGTTCAAGCAGTCGCTGAATAGAGGAGTCGATCATCGACTTGTCTCCTTTCGAGGTCGTCTTTGACCTCCGCAAGCAACTTGCCGGCGTGGTGTGACTTTAGTGGCACAGGCCAGGGCTTCCTGCATGCGGGGAAGGAGCCAACGAGCGTGGGTTGATGCCTATGCGTGTGCGTGAACTTGTGGTCGCCCAGCGAGGCTACATAAGAATGTGCTGACCTGTTCACGTGAAGACTAGTATACTACACAATCGAGCAGATTACTAGATATTCATCTAGCCAATTTTGGCTATATTTACGCTGGCTTTACAACTTGCCCAAAAGGTGGTATGATAGAGCTACCCAATATCGGCGATGCTTGCCGTCCAGGGCAATTGGCGCCCACCTCGTAGCGAGGTGGGTTTTTTGTTGGGCAGTTTGAGAGGAGACCACGATGTTTCAACGCGAGCCTCAAGCCAAGCCACCCACCTGCCCCGACTGCGGTGGGAAGCTTTCGGCCGAGCGGGATGTGCTGATCTGCAAAGATCACGGGGCCTTTTTTGTCTATGGGCCGCAGCTGCTCGTGCGCGCGCCGCGTCCGGCCGCCAAATCGCCCGATGCGCTGCTGCCTTGGGAGACGACGAAAGCCAGCCCCGCCTGATCCGGCCGCCGGCCACACGGTGAAGGGTGCGGGAGCGTCTTCGACGCCACCGCACCCTTTTTATCATGTGCTGCGCTCTTGCCGATGATTCGCGGGATGCTACCACCCGCCGCCGCTGCTGCTGCCGCCGCCCCAGCTGCCGCCGCTGCTGCTGCCGCCGCCCCAGCCACCGCCGCTGCTGCTACCGCCACCCCACCCGCCACCGCCGCCGCCACCGCCGCCCCAGCCACCGCCGCCACCGCCATGACGATGATGATGGTCGCCGCCGCTCAGCAGCGAGCCGATCACCGCGCCGGCCACAAAGTCGCCCAGGTCGCCGCCCTGGTTAGGCCCATGCAGCGGGCGAGCCTGGTCGCGGAAGAGCGCGTCGGCGCGCTCCGCGTCTTTGCGAGCTTCGTCCGCGGTTACGAGCGCGCGCTTCAGCGCCTGCTCGCCGCGCGGGCTGCCGATCGACGCGAGCGCGGCGCGGGCCTGCTCGAGCAGCCGGATGCCTTCGGAGCCGGGCCGTACGACAGCGGCGTAGCTCTGGAGCCGGCGCTCGGCGTTCTCGATCGCGCGCGTGGCCCGCTCGACCTCGGCGGCGAGGCGCTTGCGCAGCTCGTCGATCTGCTGGAAGGCGCCGTAGATCTCGCCGTAGAGCGTGTCCGCGCTGGCCTGTAGCGCCGTGTAGCGGGTGATCGCCTCGCGCAGGCTGTCGGCGCGGGCCTGCTCCTCGGCGCGCTCGGCCCCCTTGAGCGCCCCATAGGCCTGCTGGACGCTAGTCTGCAGCGCGCTCACCTTGCGCTCGCCTGCGGCCGGGATGTCGTCGCTGTGAACCCCAAGGAACTGGACGATCTTCTGCACCTCGGCGGTGGCGAGCTGCTGGGCGCGCTCGGCCTGCGCGCGCAGCTTGTTCATCGCCTCGACCTCGCTGCGCGCGTTGGCGATCGCCTGGTCGGCCAGGCGGTTGGCCTCCTGGGCCTGCTTGACGATCGCCAGCCAGTCGGGCCGCTCCTTGGCCAGCTCGGCGTTGGACTGCTGCAGCAGCGCGCCGGCCGCATCGAGCGCTCGCTCCGGGTCTTTGCCGACATCGGGGTCGTTGGCGTGGACGAAGCTCCAGCCCTGCTCGACATCGCTCTGGGCCAGCGCGATCTCCTCGCGCGCGGCATCGCGGGCGGCCTGCAGATCCTTCAGCCGCTGCAGGATCGCCTCGACCAGCGTGCGCGCGTAGGCGATCTGCTTGTCGGCCTCGTCCAGGTCTTCGTGCGCGCCCAGGAAGTCCTGCTGCTCCATCGTGTTGCGCTGCGTGGCGCGATCCCAAAAGGCGCGCGCGCGCGCGGCGGCGGCCTCGGCCTCGCTGCCGTTGCCGCGGATGTCGCTCCAGGTGTTCTCGGCAAACTGATCCACCAGCTTGAAGGCCGCGTGCCCCTCGGCGATCGCGGCGTCGATCTGCTCGCCGGACTGCTTGATCTTGGACAAGCGCTCGTCGTTCTCGCGGCGGAGCGCGGGCATGCCGCCGCCGCGCGCCACGCCCTGGGCGCGAGCCGCCTCGGCCTGGTCGAGCAGCCCGCGCGCGCTGGCGATGTCGCGATCGATCGCTGTGGCGGCCTGGCGCAGCGTGCCCTCGGCGGTATTGAACGCAGCTAGCCCGCCCTCGATCCGGTAGCCCTGACCGGCGGCCTTCTCGGCGGCGGCCCGCCCGGCCGAGAGACCCTCGCGGATGTCGGCGTAGCGCGTGAGCGCCTGGTCGAGCTCGTCGATCGTGGCTGACGCCGCGGCCGACGCGCTGATCGCGTCGGCGGCGCGGTGTTCGGCCAGCAGCGCCTCGGCGCGCGCGACCACATCCGCGGACGGCTGCAGAATTGCCGCCGGGTGCGCGAACTCCTGGCCGAGCGACTCGAGCCGTGCGGCGGCGTCAGCCAGCGCTTTTTTTGCGCGGTCGACCTCGCCGGGGGCGGCGGTGTTGAGCTTGTCCAGCTCGGCGCGGCGGGCCTCCGCCTGCTCAAGCTGCGCGCGCGCCTGCTCGACCATCTGGACGACGCCTTGGTAGGAGCCGGCGACGGCCTGGTGCTCGGCCTGGGTCGGCTGGCGCTTGCTGGCCAGCGACTCGCCGGCCTGGTCGAAGGCTTCCTGGGCCTTGACGAACTGCGCCTCGGCGGCCCCCTGGGTCTGCGCCAGCTGCTGGACGTCCGTGGGCGCGTAGGAGACCTGGTCGTACCTGGCCTTCTCCTGCGCGTCGCGCATCGTCTGCCCCAGGTCGGCGATCGCCGCGCCGGCCTGGCGGCGGGCCTGCTCGGCGGCCTGGCGCGCCTGCTCGAACGCCTGCGCGACCGCGCGGCGCTTGCTGATCGAGCGCCAGGCGATCGGCCCGCCGACGAGCAGCAGCACCAGGAGGACCACGCCGACCACGATCGGCGTAAAGGTGCCTGAGCCGACGTTGACCTGCGTGCCGCCGCTGGTGCTCGGCGGGCTGGCAATCGCGCTGTCGATCGCCGTGAGCGCGTTGACGAAGCCGTCCGTGAAGCTGCCTGAGCGGAGCCCGACGTTCAGCTCGTTGTTACGGATCGCATCGATGTTGTTGTTGGTCTTGAGCGCGGCGTTCCAGTTGTCGCCGCCGCGGATCTCGCTGTAGTTCGGGCCGGTCGAGACATAGATCGCGACGAGGTAGGGGTCGATCGTGCCGCCGCTCGCCAGGCCATCCTGCACCAGCCGCTGCTGGAAGTCGTTGGCGTCGCCGCCGGTCGTGGTATAGATCGCCACCTTCGCCCCGCGGTCGACCAGCCGGGCGGCCGCGCTCTGCACGCGCGACCGGTCGAGCCGGCCCGCGTCGTCGTGGTAGATCAGCGCGCCGCTCTGTGCCAGCGCCGGCGTGGTCAGCAGCAGCAGAAGGAATGATAGCGCGATGAGTCGAACTGCTCTATTCACGTTCGTGTCTCCTCTCACACCATCTGGTGGCTTACCATAGTGACGTTGCGGGGGAGTTTCGGCGGGGCGCGGTTCCGCCGAGCCTCTCCAGGGTGCGCGGAGGTGGATCGTAGGGCCGCCCACACACCCTCAGCCGACAGAATCTGTGTGGCGAGCCACCAGCGGTATGTTGCTCGCGGCAAAAAGCTCTATGCGTTCAGGATACCATAAAATGCGCTACTGTGGGCAGCGTTCCCGCCCTGTGACCTACCAGGGGAGGGGGATGAATCTGGCGCGGTGGCGCGGGGGGCGGGGGTGAGGGCATACACACAGCAGCGCCGGTGCGGAGGAACACCGCACCGGCGCTAGCATAAGCGACATCGGCCGCGCCCGGCGAGCGGGCTGCGCGTCAGGTTGTCACGAGCAGCGTGTACGGATTGACGTTATCGTAGTCCGTCAGAATATTGTCCGTGTAGATCCGCACGATGTACCGCCCGGGCGCCAGCGGCGGGCAGGTGGACACGACGATTCGCGAGAGTACCTGCGAGCCGCCGTAGCCGCACATGCTCACATCCAGATTCAACTGGTCGTAGAGCCAGATGCTTGTCTTGCCGCGCAGCTTGGTCGGCAGATCGAGGGTGATGGTCGGCTTGGCGTTGCGCTGCAGGTCGAAGTAGTAGTTGTCCTCCTCGTCGTTGGCGCAGATCTTGGCCGGGTAGGAGGTGTCGATCTGGATGCCGACGGCGTTGGTCTTCCGATCGTTGTTCGGCTCGAACGGGTCACAGGCCGGCGCGGCAAGGCGTGCCATGAGCGGCAGATACGACCGTGTCCCCGTCGGTGAGCCGCCCACCGGCGATATCTTGGCGACGAACACGTCGTAGCAGGAGTGCGAGTTGGGGTCGACCCCGCATGTGTTGCCGGCGTAGCTTGTGTTGTTGGTGACGGGGAAGTTCCCCGACGAGGTGAGGCCGGCGACAAAGATCGACGCCCCGTTCCCGAGCACCGCGATACTGTTCCCCTGGTCGGTGCTGCTGCCGCCGAGGAAGGTCGAGTACGTCAGCCCGCCGGTTCCGTTCAGCTTGGAGACAAACGCGTCGGAGGCGCCGTTGAAGGTCTCGTCGTAGGCGCCCAGCGTCGTCGGGAAGCCGTCCGCGAAGGTCTTGCCGGTGATGTAGGCGTTGCCGACGTTATCGATCGCGATGCTTCGCCCGTATTCGGCGCTGCTGCTGCCGAGAAAGGTGCTGTACAGCGGCGGCGATCCATTGAAGTTGAGCTTCATCGCGAACGCGTCGTACAGGCCGTTGAAGGTGCGGTCGTGCGCTCCGCTGGTGGTGACGAAGTTGGTCGAGTAGGTGTAGCCGGTCACGTAGACGCGGCTGCTGCCGTCCACCGCGATATCGAAGCCGGCGTCGCCGTTATTCCCGCCCAGGTAGGTCGAGTAGAAGAGGAATTGCCCGTCGGCCGTGATTCCTGTAAGAATCATATCGTAGTAGTAGCTGCCGTCGAAGTCGCACTGGCCGTCGTCGCCGCACTGGCTATCGTACGCGTTGCCGGTCGTAGGATAGTCGGTCGAGACGGTCCGCCCGGTGATGTAGGTGTTGCCGCTCCCGTCGACGGCGATGCCGCTGCCCCAATCGTCGTTGCTCCCTCCGAAGATCGGGCCGTAGAGCAGCGTCCCGCTCGCGTCGAGCTTGGCGACGAACCCGTCGTAGGAATCATAGCCGGTCAGCCCGGTGACATAGGCGTTGCGATTCGCGTCGACGGCGATATCGTAGCCCTCGTCGTAGTTGTAGATATTCTGACTGGGGTCGTCGGTGTACAACAGCTGTGTGTACACGATCTGGGTCCCCGACGGGTTCAGCTTCATAATGAAGATGTCGTCGGTGCCGTTGGCAATGATTGCCGGCGATCGGGCCGCGCTCGCGCTCGACCTCACGCTCAGCTGGCCCTTCGCAAAGCTGGCGGGGGCGCTGGCGATCGCTTCGGGGTGAGCCCTCGGTACTGGGAAATCGGACGAGAAGGTGTAGCCGGTGATGTAGGCCGCGCCGTTGCTATCGACCGCGATCGCTTCGCCGAAGTCGCTCTGGTTTCCGCCGATGAACGTCGAGTAGGCCGGCGCGGTTCCTGCGGCGTTTATCTTGGTGATGAAGGCGTCGTAGTAGAAGTAGGTCCCATCGTAGTCGCAGCTGCCGTCGTTGCCGCAGTCGGAGTCCCAGGCGCCCGAGGTCGTGGGGAAGTTCGGCGAGAAGGTGTTCCCGGTGATGTAGGATGCGCCATTGCCGTCGATCGCGATATCCCACGCCTCGTCGTCGAACATGCCGCCCACGTACGTGGCAAAGGTCAGGTCGGCGGCTGCCTGCGGGGCTGCCACGATAGTGTGCTCTTGCGCGAACGGCGCGATAATCTCGGCGCCCTCGATCGCCGGGGCCGACGCGCCCGGCCGGATCGGCTGGCCGTCGCTGGTCTGGACGCTCAGCAGCGGCAGCGCGAGCTCGCCTACCTCGGTGGTGAGCCGGAGCTCGTCGCCTTCGATGCGCTGCCCCTGCGCGCCCTCGACTCGCAGGCGCACTGCGCTCAGGTCGGCCCATGGCTGCGCGATGATGCGCTGCGCCAGCCGGCCCTGTGCCCCGCTCAGCTCCAGGTCGACGCCTGGGTAGAGGTTGCGGTAGCGCACGCCGCCCCACACCGGGACGTCGGAGCGCCAGCTCTCCTGTGCGCCGCGGAAGTAGGAGGCGCGCGTCTCCTGGCGGTCGAATGGCTCGATGACCGGGCGCGCGCTCGCGCCGACGAAGCTGATCTTGATGTTGACGCCGCGGATCGGGTGCGACCGCCGGGCGGGCTGCGGGTGATCGGCTCTGAATCCGTGGGACGCGGTCAGCGGCGACTCTGCTCGGACGGCCGCCAGCGTCTCTTTGTCGAACAGGGTGATCCAGATGGCGTCGTCGGCGAGAAAGAGCGCTGTGCTCGACCCCTGAACCTGGTAGCGCGCCCCGTCGGCGAGCTGACCTGCATTTGCGATAAACTGAAGCATCTGGGTCGTGTTCTGGCGACCCACCTTCCCAGGTGCCCACGCTTGTGGTTCAGCAGGCGCCGGCGCGGCCGCTGCCGGCACAGCGGCCGCCAGCAGCAGGCAGAAGATGAGGGCAAAGGTTTTTGACAGACGTGATTTCACAACCGTGCTCCTTTCGGCTTCACCCTTTCCTCCTCCTACGGCAGTTCGCAGCCCGATCGAGCCGGATGCGCCAGGCCACAGCGGGCCCGCGCGCTTGATCGCGGCTGACCGTTCTGCGCACTGCCTTGACTCGCTCCCAGGTAGGCCTACCGGCGCGGCGTCTTCGTGGACGGCGGCTTCGGCGGCTTTCCTCCGCCCCCGCCGCTGTCTTGCTTCGGCGTGTTCGTCGGCGTCGGCGGCTCGGGCGTCGGCGGTGGCGGCGGCTCGGGCGTCGGCGGTGGCGGCGGCTCGGGCGTCGGCGGCTCGAGCGTTGCGGTCGGCTTCGGCCGCGGCGTTGGCTTGATAGTCGGCTTGGCGGTCGGCTTGTTGGTTGCAGTGGGCTCAGGCGCGTTGGTGGATGTCGCCGTGGGCGTGGCCGAGGGCTTTGGCGTCTGGGTGGGCGTCTGAGTAGGCGAAGGCGACGGGGTCTGGGTGGGTGTCTGAGTGGACGCCGGCGTCTTGGTCGCCGTGGCGCTGGGCGTGATGATCGGCGCGACCGCCGGGTCGCCGCCGGTGCCGCGCGAGATCGCATAGACGCCACCCGCGCCAAAGATCAGGATCAGCGGGATGGCGATGAGCGCCCAGATCGGTATGCGGCGCCTGGGTGGCGCCCCGTCCTGGGCGGCCGCGACCGGCGCGACGTCGTTCGTGATCGGCTGCTGTCGCCAATCTGCGTCCCGTGGGGGCGGCAGGGGCTTCGGCGGCGCGGTCTTCTCCGGGGTGGGCGGCGGCGTGGGCTCGGTTTTGGGCCGGCCAAAGCTGGATGTCGACTGCTGCTGCGCCAGCCGCGCCGCGTTGAGCAGCATTCCCGCATCTTCGAACTCGGGCGCGAGCGTGACCAGCCGGCCGAAGCGCTCGACCGCCTCGTCCCAGCGCCCCTTCTGGAACGCATCGACGCCGGACTGATACAGACTGGTGACCTGGCTGGGCGGGCGCGGCCGCTCGAACTGCGGCGTGACGCGCTCGATGTCGGCGGCCATGTCCGCAGCGCTCTGGTAGCGCTGGCCGGGGTCCTTCGCCAGCACGCGCAGCAGCACCGCCTCGATCTCGGTTGGCAGATTCGGGTTCAGGCTGCGCGGCGGCGGCGGCGGCTCGTACACGTGCTTGGTCAGCACCGCCATCGGTGTATCCGACTCGAACGGCACGCGGCCGGTCAGCATCTCGTACATCACCACGCCGAGCGAGTACAGGTCCGTGCGCGCGTCGATCGTGCGCCCGGCGGCCTGCTCCGGCGCCATATAGGCGGCGGTGCCGATGATGAAGCCGGTCATCGTCAGGTGCTGGCTGTCGTTCATCAGCTTGGCGATGCCGAAGTCGGCCAGCAGCGCCCAGTTGGGCGAGGGCATCAGAATGTTGGCCGGCTTGATGTCGCGGTGCACCACCCCACGCGAGTGCGCGTAGTCCAGCGCGGCCAGGACATGCCCGATCAGGCGCAGGGCCTGGCCGGGCGGCACCGGCTTGCCCAGCAGATCGTGCAGCGAGACGCCATTCTCGACGTACTGCGTCACGAAATACAGGACGCCGTTCTGCTCGCCATAGTCGTAGATCGGCAGAATATTGTGGTGCTGCAGCGCGGCGATCGCGCGGGCCTCGCGCTTGAAGCGCGCGGCGAACTGCGGGTCGCGGTTCGAGAGCAGCACTTTGACGGCCACGTGCCGGTCGAGCGAGGGCTGGTAGGCTTTGTAGACGGTCGCCATGCCGCCGTGGCCGACCGCCTCGATCAGCTGGTATTGCCCTAGTGAGGTGTTGACGAGGTCGCTCATGTTCTATGTCCCTCTGTGGCGTCTGTCGCACTCGCTGCTCGCCAACGCCATGAGTCTGCTGTGGTTAGTACAGCCTTCCAGAAAAGCGTGCCGGTTGTCGCCAGTTGGTTCTGCGGTTCTGTGGCCACAGAACTGCAGAGCCGCAGAACTGCAGAACCGATCGTGGCAGCCCAAACCCGACGCGAACTTCCGGAACCTTGTACTAGGTGCATTCTGAATCTTGTCGCACGGGCACCTAGAGTAAGACGATTGGCCGGGCCGCGTGGTCGCGGCTTCCAGGGGCCTGATTGCCGTACGTTCCGCTGCGTCGCAGAAGGCGCCTAGAGCGAAGGGCAAATCGATTGAGCTACAGCGAGCGCCGAGCCGTTACCCTTGCTCGGTGAGCAATCCGCTCGCCGCGCTAGGGCTGCGCGTGCGTCGTGAGAGTCTGCAGCAGGCGCCATTGCTCTGGCTCAGCTCAGGGCTATTCGACGGCCTTGACGCCGCGCGCCATGCCGAAGCGCACACTGGCGCACGACACTAAAGAGATGACAAATAGATAACAAACGGATCACACCTATTTTATACGCGAGCATTCGTAGAGTCAATCGGTTTGTTGGTTTAAAGATCGTTAGATTTCTCACCATCATAAAAAACCTGCCCCAAAAGGGGCAGGGAGCATGGTTCGAACACGCCGGCTGCGGATGCTCGGTCAGATCGTGACGCCCAGGACGTCGGCGACCGTGAAGATGTCCTTATCGCCGCGGCCCGACAGGTTGACCAGGATGACCTGGTCGCCGCTCATCGTCGGCGCGAGCTTGATCGCCTCGGCCACCGCGTGGGCGCTCTCGAGCGCCGGGATGATCCCCTCCAGCCGCGACAGCGTCTGAAACGCCGCCAGCGCCTCTTCGTCGCTGGCCGATGTGTAGAACGCGCGCTCCTGGTCGTGCAGCAGCGCGTGCTCGGGCCCGACCGCAGCGTAGTCCAGGCCGGCCGAGACGCTGTGGGTCAGCGCGATCTGGCCGTCGTCGTCCTGCAGAACGTAGGTGCGCGAGCCGTGCAGCACGCCGAGCTGCCCGCCAGAGAACCGCGCGGCGTGCTCGCCCAGCGCCGGGCCGCGCCCGCCCGCCTCGACCCCGCGCAGGTCGACCTGCTCGTCGGCGATGAAGGCGCTGAAGATGCCGATCGCGTTCGACCCGCCGCCCACGCAGGCGATCACCACGTCGGGCAGGCGCCCGGTCGCCGCGCGGATCTGCTGGTGCGCCTCGCTGCCGATCACGCTCTGGAAGTCGCGCACCATCGTCGGGTAGGGGTGCGGGCCGAGCGCCGAGCCGAGCAGGTAGTACGAGTCGGGGTTGGTGACCCAGTCGCGCATCGCCTCGTTGATCGCGTCCTTGAGCGTGCGCGAGCCGCTCTCGACGCCGCGCACCTCGGCGCCGAGCAGCCGCATCCGGAACACGTTCGGCCGCTGGCGGGCCATGTCGTCCACGCCCATGTACACCACGCACTCCAGGCCGAGCAGCGCGCAAACCGTCGCGGTGGCCACGCCGTGCTGGCCCGCGCCGGTCTCGGCGATGATGCGGGCCTTGCCCATCCGCTTTGCCAGCAGCCCCTGGCCGAGCGCGTTGTTGATCTTGTGCGCGCCGGTGTGGGCCAGGTCCTCGCGCTTGAGGTAGATCCGCGCCCCGCCGCAGTGCTCGGTCAGCCGCGCCGCGTAGGTCAGCGGGGTCGGGCGGCCGGTGTAGGTGCGGTGCAGCGTGTCGAGCTCGTCCCAGAAGGCCGGGTCGGCCTTGGCTTGCCGGTAGGCTGCGTCGAGCGCCGCCACGGCCGGCACGAGCGTCTCGGGGACGTAGCTGCCGCCGTAGGGGCCGAACTGGCCGGGGCGATCTGTGGTAGTGGTCATAGCTTTGCCATTCCATTATTCAATCAGGGGAACGCCTGAGGGCGGCTTCGCCGCCCTCCCCTCCCCACCCGGCGAACATCGTGTGATGAGTCACCTGCGCCGTTCCAAGCAAGCGTTTCAAGCCCGTTTCGTCGCTGTCTGGCTTTGAAGTGCTCTCGGCGCACTGCCTACTGCCTACTTGGTGCTGACACTAGTACACGTCGGCGGAAAGCTCTCCCCGGTTCGGTAAGCAGTCCGCAGTATGCAGCTCACCGTTACTGCCGACTGCCTGCAAACCAGGGGGTATTTCTACCACGCTATACTAGCCACCCAGCCGCCTGGTCGCGTAGGCCAGCTCTTTGGCGGCCAGCGAGTTTGCCCCGCGGCCCTGCTCCAGCGCGGCGGCCTGCTCGCGCGCGACCTCGGCCATCCGGCGCTCGCCCAGGTCGTCGAGCCGAGCGGCGGCGGCGCGCAGCAGCAGCGCCCCCTCGGCGGGCTGGCCGCGCGCGGCTGCGTCGAGCGCGCGCTGCTGCAGCCGCGCTGCGTTCGCGCGCGCGGCCGCGTCGAGCACTGCCGCCGGGGCTGGCGCGGCCTGGTCCTGGTAGCGGGCGGTCAGCTCCAGCTCGGCCGCCGGCCCACCGTCGTCATGCACGGCGATCTGGCCGAGCGCGGCGGGGCCAGGGAGCTGCGGCGGCACCAGTAGCTCGAGCAGCAGCGCGACCGGCGCGCCGGCCTCGATATCGCCCAGCCGCAGCTCGCTCCGCCGGTCGTCCAGGGCCGCGCGCTGCTCGTCGAGCGGCGTGAGCGCCGGCCGGATGCGCGTGATGCGCCGGAGCGCTACGCCGCCGGCGAGCGTGATGTGCATCCGCACGCCGCGCGCGGCCATCGCCCGCGCCGCGCTCAGCTCGGCGCCGATCGCGCGCGGGATATCGTTCGGCTTGCGGAGGAACAGCGCCCGGCCGGCGCTCCGGTCGGCCAGCCCTGTGAGCACGTCCTCCTGGAACTCGCCGCCCAGCCCGACGGTGCTGATCGCGATGCCCTCGGCGGCGGCGGCGTCGGCGAGCCGCAGGCACTCGTCGGGTCGCCGGGTGAAGCCATCGGTCAGCAGCAGCAGCTCGGCCCGCGCCGGCGCGCTCTGGGCTGCCCGGCCGCGCCGCAGCTCGCTCAGCCCCAGCTCGATCCCCTGCGCCAGGTCGGTCTGCTCGCCCAGGTTGAGGGTCTTGAGACGCGCGATGCCGCGCACCAGCTCGACCCGATCGGCGCCCGACGTGCTGCGGGTCAGCAGCAGCGCCTCCTCGGCGCAGGCCACCAGCGCGAAGCGGTCGCGCCCGTCGAGCTGCTCGACGACGCTGTGGAGCGCGCGGGCCACGAACTCCAGCGCGCTCGGCGCCGCGGCGCGAATCTCCGGCGGCACCGGCGCGGTCAGCTGCCAGACCGGCACGCCGTCCACCAGAGTCTCCTGAGCGCCGCCGGACCGCAGGAGCGCGCGGAACTGCGCCTCGTCGACGATCGGGATGCGCATCGAGCGGCTGGCATCGGCCACCAGCGCCCAGTTGACCGGCAGCGCGCCGCTCGGATGCGGGGCCGCGATGCTCAGCAGCATGTAGCACAGCTGCGGCTCGTTCAGCCAGCCGAGCACGGGCTGCTGCGGGGTGAGCTGGAGGGTCAGGGTCGGCATGTGTGGATTATACAGCAACTTTACACTTGGGAGGTTTGGAGGGGCCGAAGGCCCCTCCAAACCTCCCAAGTGGGGGTGCGGGGGCCTTTCGGGGGTAGGTCTTTTTCCAGCGCATGCTGATGCCCCGCAGGCCCTCACCCCCTGCCCCCTCTCCCAACGGGAGAGGGGGGATTATTGGCTCGGCACGGGGTTTCGGCGGAGCCGAAACCCCGTGCCGAGCTACCGTTTCCCCCGCCCCTGGCAGGGGCGGGGGCAGGGGGTGGGGTGATCCGGCGCACGGCGACGCCATGCACAAGAAAACCTACCCCCGAAAGGGTGTGGAGGCGGGCGAAGCCCGCCTCCACACCCCCGCCCCGAACTGTAAGGTTCGCCAGAACCATGTCTTAGCGCTGCGAAGGCACGCCGCGTCCCACTGCCAGAATATGCCGGATCACGCCGGGCGGCCCGACCTGCGCATCCAGCGCCAGGACCTGCTCCATCAGCGGCCGATAGGGGTGCGACGACGTCAGCATGCGCTGCGCGGCGCGGGTGCAGCCCAGGTAGAGCAGGTGTCGGTAGGCGACCCACTCGGCGAAGCCCTCGCGCAGGCCGTCGTCGTCGAGCAGCGGGCATGTCTCGCCCTGCCATGCGTGCGCGTACTCGTGGGCCACGACCGTGCGGAACAGCAGCTTCGGCAGCCCGTACAGCACATAGATCGCGCGCAGCCGGCCCTGCCGGTGGTACAGGCCGAGCGTCTTCTCCTCGGTCAGGTGGCCACCGTTGCCGCTCGCGCGGATCTGCGCCAGCGCGGGCTCATCCACCAGGCGAAACTCGACCCCGACTCGCAGCGTGAGCCCGAGCTGCGCCGCCACCGCGTCGACTGTCTCGTCGTAGAGCTGGCGCGCGACCGCCGGCTCGAAGATCGCGGTGGCGTGGCAGCGCGAGCACAGCACGCGCCTGTCGTGCAGTGTCCAGTGCCGATCGCCGACCGGCGCGGAGCACGCGTCGCAGCGCGGTCGCGTGGCGATGCAGGTGGGGCAGTAGCGCTCGGAGCGATCGCGCAGGAAGTAGTACCCCTGCGTCAGCGCCGCGCCGCAGGCGGCGCAGCGGTCCTGGGCCGGTTGTGTGGTACGAGTGAGATATGCGGTCATAGTTATGCTTCGGCGTGTTGTGTTCGCGCCGTCGATCCGCCCGGTCGCGGCGCGTCGCGCTACAGCATAACACGACCAACTGCCGGGCGCAATCGAGCGGCAGCGCGGGCTTCAGCCGCCGGCGTGCGGCCGTGTGAAAACATCTGTCGCACCCAAGCCGCGCTCCCGCGCTCGGGGAAGTTCGTGGTATACTTCTCGCGGCTTAGACGCACGTCATATGTGGCTGTGTTGCAGTATCAACGCCGTGAAGGAGTGTAAGATATGTCCGAGTCGTCGCACACCACCGAGCTGGATCTGGTGGTTGGCTCCATGTTCAGCAGTCGCCCTGAGGAGGATCGCGAGCTCTACGAGGAGGAGCGCGAGTGGCTCTCCGATATCCAGGACCTGCTGCGCGAGGAGGGTGTGGAGGTCGATCTGCTCTCGCGACCCGGCGTCGAGCTCTGGGAGGGTGGGATCGAACACTTTATGGATCTCTACCAGCTCCGCCAGGTCGCCGCGCACCTCGAGCAGGGCCACGAGGTCGCCGGGCTGCTCGCGGCCGGCCCACCGACCGATGGCGAGCCCGACCCGCTGCTGGTGGCGATCTGGGATGGCGAGCAGACCACTCGATTCGCGAATCTGATCAACCATCAGGCCGACGGCGGGTACTACCTGCCGGTCGACTTCGTCGAGCCGATCTGGCTCGAGGCCGACGAGGATGCGGTTGTCGAGAGCGAGGAATCCAACGAGCCCTACATCAGCTTCGGCTCGTCGGTCGGCCTGCAGCGCGAGCTGGTCGAGCTCGAAGGGCTGCTGCGCCAGGCCGGCGTGCCTTCGAGCAGCCCGATCGTGCGCTGCCTGCTGGTCCTGCGCGAGGCCGCCCAGCAGAGCGTCGCGAACGATCTGCCGATCATTGTCTGGTAGCCCTGATATCAGTAGTCAGACGTCAGTAGTCTGTACCGATGTATATCAGGGAGCTTCGTCGATACTGGCTACTGACTGTACCAGTGAGTATCATTGAGATTCGGTGGCACTGACTACCGACTACTCACTACTCGTCGCTCGCAACTGTTTGCGGCTGCCCTTCAGATACGGTATAATGCCCCGCCGTGGCTATCGACCATTCGGTCGGCGGCTGGTTAGGTGTTCCCATGATCGAGCTGAAACTGGTGTCCAAGGAAGATATGCAGCTGGCGCTGCCGGGCCCATCGCGCGACGACACGCCGCGCGAGCGGCGCTACTACGTCTGGACGGTCGGCTGCCAGATGAACGTGTCCGACTCCGAGCGGCTTGAGGCCGCGCTGCAGGGGGTCGGTTATGCGCCGTCCGATCGGCCGGAGGACGCCAGCTTTATCGTGCTCAACTCGTGCAGCGTGCGCGCCTCGGCCGAGGAGCGCATCATCGGCAAGCTGGGCGACTTGCGGCAGCTCAAGCGCGAGCGGCCGGACACCAAGATCGTTCTGTGGGGCTGCATGGTCGGACCGAACAACCAGTCGATCTTCCAGTCGCGCCTACCGGTGGTGGATCACTTCGTCTCGCCCTCGGCGGTGGACGAGGTCGTCGCGCTGGCGCCGCACTCGCTCTACCAGGTCGACGAGCCGGCCCTGCCGGTGGCGAGCTGGGCCACGCCGACCGTCTCGGTGCACGTGCCGATCCAGTATGGCTGCAACATGAGCTGCGCCTTCTGCGTCATCCCGCTGCGGCGCGGCCGCGAGCGCAGCCGCCCGCTCGAAGAGATCGTCGACGAGGTGCGCCGGATCGTCGCGCGCGGCGCCCGCGAGATCACCCTGCTCGGTCAGATCGTCGACTCGTGGGGCCACGACCTGCCCGGCCGCCCCGAGCTGGCCGATCTGCTGCGCGCCGTCCACGCAGTGCCCGGCCTGCTGCGGCTGCGCTTCCTGACCTCGCACCCGGCCTGGATGACCGATCGGCTGATCGCGACCGTGGCGACGCTGCCGCGCTGCCAGCACGAGATCAACCTGCCGGTGCAGGCCGGCCATGACGAGATCCTTAAGCTCATGCGCCGCGGCTACACCGTGTCGCGCTACCGCGAGCTGATCGGCAAGGTCCGCGCGGCCATGCCCGACATCTCGCTCACCACCGACATCATCGTCGGCCACCCCGGCGAGCGACCCGAGCACTTCGCCGCGACCATGGCGCTGCTGGAGGAGATCCGCTTCGACAAGGTCCACATCGCGGCCTACTCGGCCCGGCCCGGCACGCGCGCCTTTGAGATGGAGCTCGACCCGGCGATGGGCGTGCCCGAGCCCGAGAAGCAAGCCCGCCGCGTCGAGCTCGAGCGCCTGCAGGAGCGGATCGCCACCGAGCGCAACGCCGGCCTGCTCGGCCGCGAGGTCGAGGTTCTGGTCGAGGGCGAGCACAAGGGCAAGTGGCGCGGCCGCACCCCCGGCAACAAGCTGGTGTTCTTCGCCGACCCGCACGATTGGACGGGCAGGCTCGCGCGCATCCACGTGACCCAGACGGGGCCGTGGTCGCTCCAGGGCAATCTGCTGGGCGAAGGAGTACCGGCCTGATGGCGCAGTACGAGACGCCCTACACCGCAGCTCCGGAGGGCCCGGCACCGCCGCGCAAGTGGCCGCTGGCCGGCGTGATGGCGATCGATTTCGTGATCACCATGATCGTCTGGCTCGCGCTGACGTTCCTGGTTCAGATCGTGTTCATCGCCCTGCGCATGGCCCAGCAGGGCCTGCCGCTGAGCCAGCTGCAGAAGATGGCCGGCGACCAGGCGCAGATGATCCGGCTGATCGGTGCCGACGGCCTCTTTTTCACCTTGCTGGCGACGAATGCGGCGTTCCTGCTCATCCCGATTCTGCGCGTCAAGGTCATCCGGCGCGAGCCGCTGGCCGAGATCGGCTTTCAGGCCAATCGCCCGCTGCGGCTGGTGCTGATCGGCGTGGGGGTCGGCGTGCTGTCGCTGGTCCTCAACGCGGTGCTCAGCAGCCTGTTCCAGACGGTCGGCATTACGCCCGACCAGTCGGCGCAGTTCCCGCTGTTCCGCGCCGACTACCTCGGGCAGGCCCTGTTCCTGGTAGGCGCGGCGGTGCTGGCGCCAATCGGCGAGGAGGTGCTGTTCCGCGGCTATGTCTTCAATGCGATCCGGCAGACGTTCGGGGCGCGCCGCTGGGGTGTGGCCCTGGCCTACGCGCTGAGCGCCCTGCTGTTTGCCGGCGTGCACTCGCTCGAGGTCAGCCAAGGGCTGGTCGGCCTGCTGGTCCCGCTGCTCGTGATTGGCCTGCTGTTCGCCTGGGCCATGCACTATACCGGCAGCCTGATCCCGGCGATCATCGCGCACGCGATCAACAACGGCGTGGCCCTGGTCGCGCTCTTGACCTGCATCAATAATCCCGGCATTACCGGTTGCCCGAAGCTGTAACATGCATTCCGTAAGGAGTATCGCTTGACCAAACAGGATGAGAAGCTGCGCCTGCGTCGCCGCCTTCAAGATCAGGCGGTCGATCTGGCGGCCAAGAATCGCTGGCAGGAGGCCGTCGAGGCCAACCTCCACCTGATGAACCTCGGCGAGGATGCCGACACGTTGAATCGGCTTGGCAAGGCGTATTTCGAGCTGGGCCGGCTGGGCGAGGCGCGCGAATCATACCAGCACGCCATGCGCCTCAACCCGGCGAACACGATCGCCCGCAAGAACCTGGAGCGCCTCGACGACCTGCTGGCGCGCTCGGCCACCGCGCCGGTGCGAACGACCCGGCAGCTGGTGGATCTGCGCCTGTTCATCACCGAGACCGGCAAGACCGCCCTCACCACGCTGATCGACGTCCCGCGCGGCCCGACGACCGACGCGGTGGTGACCGGCGAGAAGGTCGAGCTGAAGCTCGATGGCCGCAATGTGCTGGTGCTCGACGTCAGCGGCAACGTGATCGGCCGGATCGAGCCGAAGCTGGCCCAGCGGATGAGCGAGCTGATGACCGGCGGCAATCGCTACGCCGCCGCGGTCGCACAGACGAACGGCCACCAGCTGCGCCTGATCATCCGCGAGATCTACCAGGACCCCAGCCAGCGCGGCCGGGTCTCGTTCCCTGGCAAGCTTGGCGAGGGCGCGCTGCACGGCGGCTACTTCGCGTCGGCCCGCTACGACGAGTACGGCGAGGATCTGCTCGAGGACGACGATGGCCTGGACGTTCGCGAGGAGGCCGAGGAGGAGGTCTTCGGCGGCGAGGAGGAGGAGCTTGGACTCGACGATATCGAGCAGGATATCAGCGAGGAAGAGGATATGAACGAGGAGTAGCCCCAGGCACCCAGAGAGGCACATACTATGAATAGTAGTACGACCGACTGGCTACGCGCAAGTAGCTCCCGCGTACTATTGCCTTCCTTCGGTCGAGGGCCTATACTGAAAGTCGGTCGTCGCATGCGACGACCGACTTTTGTTGGTGTGTCATGTTGGGTCCGTCCCCGCCGTGCCGATCCCGGAGCCAGCATCCGGATCTTGTCGTAGCACACCACAGCCGCCAGAGGATCACAGCAGCGAGGAGCCGTCATGGACATACGGATCGACGAAAAGGGCAAGTACTTCACGCCGCGCGTCGCCAAGGACACCTTACCCGCGCTGATTCGAACCGCCGGCCAGGTGATCGTCGGCCATGTCTATGTGCGGCCCGACAAACGTCTCAAAGACGACCTGTCTGAAGACACGTCGCGCTTCCTGCCGGTGACCGACGCGCGAGTCTATCGCGCCGACGACGAGTCGTTGCTCTACCATAGCAGCCTCTTGCTGGTGGCCTACCAGCAGATCATCATGATCAGCCCGCTCGACGCGCTCGCCGACGTGCGCCCGGTGCCCTGGCAGGCGCTGCAAGCTCAGGAGGACGCATGAGCTTTCAACTGCGCGAGTTCGCAAGCTCCAGCCCGGCGCCAGGCCCGGTCGCTCCTGCGATTGGAGCGTCCACCCCGTCAGCGCAGCAGGCCTGGCCGGCCATCCCCCCCGAGCCGGCCTCGATCGCCGAAACCGGCCTTGGCACCGGGTTTCTGACCGACCTGGTGCTAAAGATCATCTACTTCCACGGAAACATCACCGCCCAGCAGATCTCCGAGGTCACCAAGCTGCCGTTCCTCGGCGTGCTCGACAAGCTGCTCGAGTTTCTCAAGCTTGAGGAGTATGTCGACATCGTCGGCGCGCAGGGCGGCTTTAGCGAGCGCTCGTTTCAATATGTGATCGCCACCAAGGGCCGCCTCAAGGTCAACGAAGTGCTCGATCGCTCGCAGTACGCCGGGCCCGCGCCGGTGCCGCTGGCCGAGTATGTGGCGATGGTTCGCCGCCAGGCGATGGGCGAGTTGGTGGTGGACGCTCGCACCGTGCGCGAGGCATTCTCCGAGCTGGTGATCAGCGAGCGCATGCTCGACAAGATCGGCCCGGCCGCGAACTCGGCGCGCTCGCTGTTTCTGTACGGGCCGCCCGGCAACGGCAAGACGACCATCGCCGAGGGGATCGCCAACATGCTCGGCGGCTACGTGGTCATCCCGTACGCGGTCGAGGTGGACGGCCAGATCATCAAGATGTTCGACCCGCTGAACCACCGCCCGGTCGCAGTGCCGGCGGCGCCGCCGCCGCCCGAGCCGGCCTCGCCCTTCGGCGGCCCGCCCAGCGGCGCCGCACAGGCGACGCCCGGCCGGCCGGATGGTCGCTGGCTGGTGTGCAAGCGGCCACAGGTGGTGGTTGGCGGCGAGCTGATCTTGGAGCAGCTCGAGCTGATCTTCGACCCGATCGCGAAGGTCTACGAGGCGCCCTACCAGCTCAAGGCCAACGGCGGCCTGTTCCTGATCGACGACTTCGGCCGCCAGAAATGCCGGCCGCAGGATCTGCTCAACCGCTGGATCGTCCCGCTCGAGAAGAAGGTCGACTACCTCGCGCTCCAGACCGGGAAGAAGCTGGAGGTGCCGTTCGACGTGCTGATCGTCTTCTCGACCAACCTGTCGCCGGTCGATCTGGTCGACGACGCGTTCTTGCGGCGCATCCGCCACAAGATCGAGGTGGGCAACCCCTCCCCCGACGAGTACCGCGAGATTTTCAAGCTGGTCTGCAAGTCCAGAAAGATCCCCTACAGCGATGAGGGGCTGCGCTACCTCATCCAGGAGCACTACTTCAAGCTGCGGCGCGACCTACGCTCGTGCCACCCGCGCGATCTGTGCGATCAGATTCTTGATGAGGCCAAGTATCGAGGCGTCTCGCCGTCGATGACCAAAGAGCTGCTCGACCGCGCATGCGAAGCGTACTTCGTCAAGCTCGCCTGATGCGCCGGATATCGCATGTCGCGAGATGCGAAGCTCGTGACGCGCGGCCGGCGACCCGCGCTGGACTACTACGTTCTGAGAGGAGCGATTCATGTCACTTTTGAAGCGTCTCGGCGGCGCACCGCAGCCAGGCGAGCCGGTGTCGGCCATCCCGCAGCCGGCGCCGCTATCGCCAACGGACCAGGGCGCGTTGCGGAACAACACAGCTACTCCCACCCCCCAGCCGGCCGAGGCGTCCCGCCCCGCGCAGCCCGATCAGCGCGCGCAACCGTCGTCTGGCGGCCTCAGCAGCTCACTCGGGCTGGGTGTGTCGAGTGGCGGCCCATCTGCCGGTGACAGTGTCGATCAGCGCATACTCGAGCTGTCGCTCTGGATCGTCGACCGCATCCAAGGCGCGATGGGCAGCCAGACCGAGCTGAAACGGACGCCTGAGTCGGAGCGGCTGCTTCAGGATCGTTTCACGAACTACTACCGCCAGAGCGGCATCATCCTGAGCGACGTCCAGTCCAAGAAGCTCTATGAGATGGTGATCGACGAGCTGTTCGGGTTCGGGCCGATCGAGCCGCTGCTGCGCGACGATACAGTCACCGAGGTGATGGTCAACGGGCCGAACGTGGTCTACGTCGAGCAGAAGGGCAGGGTCAGCGCCGCGTCGGTCCGGTTCGCCAACGAGGACCACGTGCTCAAAGTGATCGACCGGATCATCCGGCCGCTCGGCCGGCGCATCGACCGCAAGTGGCCCATGGTGGACGCGCGCCTGCCCGACGGCTCGCGCGTGAACGCGATCATCGCGCCCTGCGCGATCGACGGGCCGACGGTCACGATCCGCAAGTTTTCGAAGAAGAAGCTGGAGGTCTCGGATCTGATCCGGTTCGGCTCGATGACCGAGCAGATGGCCGAGTTCCTGCGCGCCTGCGTGGTCAGCCGGCTGAACATCGTGGTCTCGGGCGGCACCGGCTCGGGCAAGACGACGCTGCTGAACGTGCTGTCCAACTTCATCCCCGAGGAGGAGCGCATCGTCACGATCGAGGACAGCGCCGAGCTGAAGCTGGGCCAGGATCACGTGGTGCGCCTGGAGGCCAAGCCGGCCGAGGTCGACGGCTCGGGCCGCGTTACGATCAACGACCTGGTGATCAATGCGCTGCGCATGCGCCCCGAGCGGATCGTGATCGGCGAGTGCCGCGGCGGCGAGACGATGGCGATGCTGCAGGCGATGAACACCGGCCACGACGGCTCGCTGACCACGCTGCACGCCAACACGCCGCGCGACGCCTGCTCGCGCATGGAGACGATGGCGCTGATGTCGGGCATGGACATTCCGATCAAGGTGATCCGCGAGCAGGTCGCCTCGGCGATCGACCTGATCGTCCAGCAGACGCGCCTGGAGGACGGACAGCGCAAGGTGGCCTACGTCACCGAGGTCCAGGGCATGGAGGGCGACGTGATCGTGCTGCAGGATATCTTCATGCTCGAGGTCAAGGGCAAAGCGCCGGACGGCAAGCTGATCACCGAGCTGCGGCCGACCGGCACGCGGCCGCGGTTCACCTCGCGGCTTGAGGCGCACGGCTTCAAGCTGCCGCCGAGCGTCTTCGGCGCGCAGACGCCTGGCCAGGGCGGGCGCTGGTGATTTTGAGCGACGCCAATGGGGACATAGGGCGAGGGGGTGACACGGCGATCGATTAAGCTGTGTCGCCCCCTCGCTTTTTGTAGCGGCCAAGCTCATCGGCCAGCGGCTGCGGCCAGGCTACCTGATGATCCAGCTATCCGCGCTGTCGATCATTCGCGCGAGCTGACCCGGAATCTTGTCGTATTGGTCGCCCAGAGCGCCACCTGATCTTTGGTGGCATATCCGCACCTGCGCGCGAACTCTATCCAGGCGCGCGTCTCCTCAATCCAGCCGGCTGCGGGCCAGCGCAAGCCCGTGCACTGCCGTCGCGCCGGCGTCGATCAGCGCCTCGGCGCAGGCGCCCATCGTCGCCCCGGTGGTATACACGTCGTCGACCAGGAGCAGCCGGGGCGGCGGCGTGCCGATCGGCCACGCGAAGGCGCCGCGCATGTTCTCGGCGCGCCCGCGCGCGTCGAGCCGGGCCTGCTGCTCGGTCGAGCGGACTCGCACGAGCCCCTGGTCGATCACGGGCAGGCGTAGGGAGGCCGCGACCTCGCGGGCGAGCGCGTCGGCCTGGTTGAAGCCGCGCTCGGCCAGCCGCGAGGCGTGCAGCGGGATCGCCAGCACCGCGTCGACCGCGGGCGGGCACGCGGACACGTGGGCTGCCAGCAGCGCGCCGAGCGGCCGGGCCATGCGCCGCACGCGCCGGTACTTGAGCTCGTGGATCGCCTCGCGCAGCGGGCTCTGGTAGGTAAAGGCGATCCGCACATCGGCCAGGCCCGGCGGCGGCTGCCGTCCATCCGCCGGGTAGGGCAGCAGGGCGGCCTGGCAGCCCGCGCAGAGCAGCGCGCCCAGGCGCCGGCAGCCGGCGCAGCGGTCGGGAAAGAGCAGCGCCAGCAGCGCATCCACAAACGATCTTCCGCGCATACTCGTCCTCTTAGACGGGGACGTGTGGCGGGGCCAAAGGCCCCGCCACACGTCCCCTCCCCTGAATTGTGATGTTCAGGAGAACTAGGTCGTACTCAGACTAGTGGTCAACCACAGTGATTTTGCTGGGGAGGTGGCTTCGCCGCCCCCACACCTCCACCCAGTAGGATCAGTGTGGCGAGCCACTAGCAACAGTAGTATAGTGCGATCGGCGGCGCGCCGGTATAGGCCCGCGGTACCGGGGTGTGGCGTACCTTAGGGTTCATACATGTAGAACATCCCCAGGCACCGCCGTCGGGCTAAAGCCCTCGGCTACTGATACGAAGGCCACCTGCGTGGCCTTGGGACGTTATTCTTTTATGGGTCCTTATAGGCTTATAGGCAGCTATCACACAAAATCGCACGAACTGTAGTACCATGATCGGCCGGTGGAGATTTGTATAGACAGAGCTGGGGAGATCATGACAACAGCCACCATCCCGCTCCGGCGTGGCCTGCCGCTGCTGGGGAATATTCCGGCTATGAGGCGCGACCGGCTGGGGTTTCTGGTCGATCTGAGCCGGTCGGCCGGCGACATCTGCGCGTTCCGGATCGCGTCGCGCACGCTCTACCTGGCCAACTCGGCCGAGCTGGCGCAGGTGGTGCTGGTCGATGAGGCGGCCGGCTTCGAGAAGACCGACCGCATGCGCTTCAACTTGGGGCTGCTGGTGGGCAACGGTTTGCTGACCAGTCTGAACGACTTCCACCGGCGCCAGCGCCGGCTGGTCGCGCCGGCGTTTCAGCACCGCCGGATCGGCGCCTACGCCGACGTGATGGCCGACTACGCCGAGCGCACCCAGGCCGAGTGGCGCGACGGTCAGGCGATCGACGTGGCGCAGGAGATGATGCGCCTGACGCTCTGGGTGGTCGGGAAGACGCTGTTCGACGCCGACGTGCGCGGCGAGGCCGGGGAGCTGGGCCAGGCGCTGTCCACCGCGCTGCGCTTCGCCAACGACCGCTTTACCGCCGTGGCCGCGCCGCCGCTGAGCTGGCCGACGCCGCGTAACCGCCAGGCGCGCCTGGCGCTCGCACGGCTCGACGCGACAATCTACCGGCTGATCGCCGAGTGGCGTGCCACGGGCGAGGATCGGGGCGACCTGCTCTCGATGCTGCTGCAGGCCCAAGATGAGGACGACGGCAGCTTCATGACCGACGCGCAGGTGCGCGACGAGGCGATGACGCTGTTCCTGGCCGGCCACGAGACGACCGCCAACGCGCTGGCCTGGAGCTGGTATCTGCTGGCGCAGCACCCCGAGGCGTACGCGCGTATGCGGGCGGAGGTGCGCGAGGCGCTGGCTGGCCGCCCGCCGACCCTGGCCGACCTGGAGCGGCTGCCGTACACGCTGCGGGTGCTGAAGGAGGCGATGCGGCTGTACCCGCCCGCACCCATGATCAGCCGCCAGGCCGCGCGGCCGATCGACTTGGGCGGCTACCGGCTGCCCTCCGGCGCGCTGGTGCTGATCAGCCCCTACACCATGCACCGCCTGCCCAATTACTTCCCCGACCCGCAGCGCTTCGACCCGGATCGCTGGACGCCTGAGTTCGAGCGGGCGCTGCCGCGGCACGCCTACATGCCGTTCGGCGGCGGTCCGCGCATCTGCATCGGCAACCAGTTCGCGCTGATGGAGGGGCAGATCATCCTGGCCGCGCTGGCGCAGCGCGTGCGGTTTGAGCTGTCGCCCGGCCCGCAAATCGCGCCCGAGGCGGTGATCACGCTGCGGCCGAAGGGCGGCGTCAGGATGATCGTGAACGATGAGCGATGAGCGTTGAACGTTGAACGTTGCGCGACTCTCTCCGTGCGCTACGTGCTACACCTCGACCGCGTCTGCGGCCTCCTGGATCAGCCACCAGGCGCGCTCGACGTGGCGCGCCTCGGTGTTGGTCTGGCCGACGCACAGGCGCAGCGTCAGCCGGCCGTCCAGGCGGGTATGGGTCAGGTACAGCGCGCCGCTCTGGTTCAGGCGATCCATGATCTGCTGGTTGGGCGCGTCGCCGCCGCGGTGGCGGAAGCAGACCAGGTTCAAGGGCGCGGGCGCGGCCAGCTCGAAGCGCGGGTCTTCCTGCACCCAGCCGGCGAACTGCTGGGCCAGCGCGACATGGTGGCGCACGTGGTACTGCAGCCCCTCGACGCCGTAGTGGCGGATGACGAACCACAGCTTCAGCGCGCGGAAGCGCCGGCCGAGCTGGACGTGCCAGTCGCGGTAGTCGATCACGGCGCCCGACTCGGTCGCCTGGTTGCGCAGGTACTCCGGCAGCACGCTGAGCGTGTGGATCAGCGCCGCGCGGTCGGCCACCCAGAAGCAGTCGCAGTCGAAGTTGGTGAACATCCACTTGTGCGGGTTGAAGGCGTAGCTGTCGGCGTGCTCGACCCCATCCTGCATGAAGCGCAGCTCGGGGCAGAGCGCGGCTGTGCCTGACATGGCCGCGTCGACGTGCAGCCAGACGCCGTGCTCGCGGCAGATCGCCGCGATCGCCGGCAGGGGGTCGATCGCGTTCGACGAGGTCGTGCCGACGGTGGCGCAGACGAAGCAGGGGACGAGGCCCTCGGCCTTGTCGTGCGCGATCAGCTCGGCCAGCGCGTCGGGGCGCGCGGCGAAGCGCACGTCCACCGGGATCTGGCGCAGGTTCGCGCTGCCGATGCCGGCGATCTTGACCGCCTTTTCGAGCGAGGAGTGCGTCTGCGTCGAGGTATAGACCGTCAGGCGGCCGTCGCAGCCGCGCGCGTTGCTGGCAAAGCCGGTGGCGCGCTCGCGGGCGGCCAGCAGCGCCGTTAGCACCGCGCTCGACGCGGTGTCCTGAATCACGCCGCCGCCGGCCGAGGTCGAGCGGAACTTCTCGGGCAGGCCGAGCATGCCCACCAGCCAGTCGAGCACGTGGGTCTCCAGCTCGGTGCAGGCCGGGCTGGTGGCCCAGAGCATGCCCTGCGCGCCCAGCCCCGCCGAGAGCAGCTCGCCCAGGATCGAGGGGCCGGAGGTGTTGGCCGGAAAGAAGGCGAAGAAGTTCGGCGACTGCCAGTGCGTGATTCCCGGTATGATCAGCCGTTCGACGTCGGCGAGCATCACGTCGAACGGCTCGCCGCGCTCGGGCGGCCCCACGGGCAGCGCCGCGCGGATGTCGCCCGGCGCGACCTGCGACAGCACCGGGAGCGACTCGACGCGCTCGTAGTAGTCGGCGATCCAGTCGACCACGGCGCGGCCGTGGCGCCGGAACTCGTCGGGGGTCATATGGTAGCTCTGCTCGCTTGTCATTGATCCTCCTTGTGGGGGTGATCTGTGGTTTTTCGCTATGATACCACCACTCGCGGGGGCTACGCGCCCCCGTGCCCCCCGTGGGGCTGCCCCCGTGCCCCCCGTGGGGCTGCGCGCCCCCCCGTGCCCCTGCGTGAGAGTGCCTCCCCAGCTTGGTCGGGGGGGCTGCGCGCCCCCCGTGCCCCTGCGTGAGAGTGCCTCCCCAGCTTGGGCGGGGGGCTGCGCGCCCCCCGTGCCCCCGCGGGCGGGGGTGGGCCGCCACCCCCGCCGCCCCCCGGCCGGGGCGTGCGCCCCTGGACCCCAACATGATGCTGCCACGTTTGCAATGCCTGGCGTGCCTGCCCGGCTGAATCCAGGCGCGGCGGATGTGCACTCGCTGTGCTTGGAATGGTACCAGGCATGCGCCACGATGGATGAAACTGAGCTGGCATTTCTTGCCGGAGGGGGGCCAGGGGCGCCGGCGGCCCGCCTACGGCGTGGCCGGCCAAGGGCGCGCGATCACGTCGCGCGTCTCGGCGACGGCGACCTGCCAGATCGCCAGCATCTCCTCGTCGGCGCGCTGGTAGCGCCCGCCGTAGTTGCCGTCGCCGATCGCGGCGCGCACCTCGGCCGGACCCAGCTCGCGCAGCCGCTCGATCTCGACCATCGGCTTCTGCGCGGCGGGCATACCCACGCCGGCCAGCCGGGTCCACGGGAAGTTCTCCATCCACGAGGCGTGCGAGGCGACCGGGTCGATCTCGATCACGCTGGCCCAGGTGCGCGGGGCGTTCCACCAGTTGTGGAAGCGCACGTGCCGATCCGGGTGGTCGGCTAGCCACTCGGCGACCAGGCCCTGCGCGGGGATGTTGCCGCCGTGCCCGTTGACGATCACGATCCGCCGGAACCCGCTGGATGCCAGGCTGTCGAGGATGTCGCGCAGGACCAGCAGGTGGGTCGCGACGCGCAGCGAGACGCTGCCGGGGAAGGCGCGGAAGGCCGGCGTGATGCCGTAGGCCAGCGCGGGGAACACCGGGACGCCCAGCGGCTCGGCCGCCTCGACGGCCACGCGCTCGGCCAGGATGCTGTCGACGCTCAGGCTCAGGTAGGCGTGCTGCTCGGTGCTGCCGATCGGCAGCACGGCCCGGTCGTCGTGGCGCAGGTAGGCCTCGACCTGCTGCCAGTGCATGTCGGCGATGCGCATGGGCTTCTCCTCTACGATGCGTGGGCCGGCTGGTCGATCTCGTCCAGGTCTGCCAGCTGCAGCATCAGCGCGTCGACCGAGACCTGGATCTCGCGCAGCGAGAGGCCCAGCGCGATCAGCAGCAGGATCAGGCTGCCGCCGAAGATCCACTTCCCCAGGGCGAGCTGGCCGGCGAAGAGCACGAACATGCACAGCACGCACATGAAGAAGCTTCCCACGCCGAAGGCCTGCATATTGCGGATGATCAGGATGCGGTAGCGCAGGTTGGCGAGCTGCCCCTTGATGCGCGGGTCGGGCTGGGCTTTGTAGCGGGCGTACAGATCGCGCATGAGCGCCGCCAGCGTGAGGAAGCGGTTGGTGAAGGCCAGCAGCAGCAGGGAGATCGCCGGGAACAGCAGGGCCGGGGTGGTCAGGGTCAGCTCCATCGTGCTCGCACTCCACTCACACATCATCAGCGCCGCCGAGCGGCGATCGCGCGGATTATAGCACTTCCCGAGTCGGCCTGTGCGATTGGCGGCGGGCGCGGGTGCGCGCCCGCCGCGTGAAGATACATGCCCGGCACGGTGTCGTTCCTTATCGCTCGCGCGACCGCTGGTAGTGTACGCTATCGTTGTCTTTGGTATCGCACCACAGGAGGCCGCTATGACGACCACGCTGGCGTACTATGCGACGCCTGGCCGTATGACCGATCCTGGCGCTTATTCGGCGATGCTCGACAGCTTGCCCACCTAGCATTCCGAGGAGGTCATCGTGGGACACACCACTGCTCCGCCAGGACCGTACCGCCTGCTGCAGCAGCGCCTCGACCGCAATGTCACCGGCGCACCCGACTCGCCGGCCTTTCTGCGCATCCTGCAGCTGCTGTTCACCCCGGCCGAGGCCGACCTGGCCCGGCGCATCCCCACCACCTTCATGTCGCTGCGGCAGCTGTCCCGCCGAGCCAATCTGCCCGAGGATCGGCTGGCGGATATGGCCACCAGCATGGCCGAGCGCGGGCTGATCTTCGACCTGGAGCACGACGGGAAGCGCTACGTTGCGCTGGCGCCGGTGGTGATCGGCTTCTTCGAGTTCACCTTCATGCGCACGCGCGAGGGGCAGCCGATCGAGGAGCTGGCGCAGCTGTTCGACCAGTACTTCTTCGAGCGCGAGGATTTCGCGCGCGCGGTCTTCGCCGGCCAGACGCAGATCGGCCGCTCGCTGGTGCGCGAGGAGGCGCTGCCGGCGGGCGACCACACCGAGGTGCTGGACTGGGAGCGCGCCTCGGCGGTCGTGGAGACGGCGCGCAGCCACGCCGTGTCGCTGTGCGCCTGCCGCAACCACGCCCTGCAGGCCGGCCACCCGTGCGAGCATCCCATGCGCACCTGCCTGAGCCTCAACGCCGGGGCCGATCTGCTGGCGCGGCAGGGCATCGCCGAGCCGATCAGCCGGGCCGAGGCGATGCGGGTGCTCGAGCAGGCCAAGGACGCCGGGCTGGCGCAGACGGGCGACAACGTCCAGCGCGACGTGAGCTACATCTGCAACTGCTGCGGCTGCTCGTGCGGCATGATGAACGCCATCCGCCGCTTCGACATCCGCAACGCGATCGTCACGTCGAACTGGATCTCGGCGATCGACCCCGAGCGCTGCAACGGCTGCACCCGCTGCGCCAAGGCCTGCCCGGTCAGCGCGATCACGATCGCCGAAGAGGAGCGCGACGGCCGCAAGCGCAAGTGGGCCGTGCGCGACGCCGACCTGTGCCTCGGCTGCGGCGTGTGCTACGCCAAGTGCAGGCGCGGCGCGCTGACGATGCGGAAGCGCGAGCGGCGCGTGTTTACGCCCGAGACAACCTTCGACCGGATCGTTGCGATGGCGATCGAGCGCGGCAAGCTCGGCGATCTGCTGCTGGACAACCTGGAGGGCTGGGGCGCGCAGGCGCTGGCCCGGGTGGTGGGCGTGCTGGAGCAGACGCCGCTGCCGCTGGCGATCAACGCGATCGAGCCGCTGAAGTCTACCTTCCTCAGCGCGATCGTGCGGGTTGCCCGCGCGAGCGGCGGCGCGACAGCCTCGCTCCTGTAGGGGCGCTGGCGCGCCAACCTGTTTTCCCTCCCCCCCTGCCCCCCTCTCCCGTCGCCACGGGAGAGGGGGGGTGGCGGGTGCCAGGGGTTCGGCGGAGCCGAACCCCTGGCACCCGTCAGACCAGCGAGCCACCTGGGGCCGGCGAAGCATTGTGCGCTACGCGCAGGGGCTACCCGCGCCGCAGGCGCCCGAGCACGACCCAGATCCCGCCGGCCGCGATGAGCCCGACAACGCCGCCGAACAGGAACGGCGCCGCCGGGCCGAGCCAATCCCACAGCAGCCCCGCCAGCAGCGAGGCCGGCAGCAGCCCGGCCCCGACGATCGCGCCGTGCAGGCCGATCAGCGTCCCCTTGAGCTGCGGCGGCGCCAGGTCGACCAGCAGCGCCTTCTCGACGCCCTCGGTCAGCGCGGTGTAGGCGCCGTAGACGGCGAACAGCGGCCACAGCGCAGCGGGACCCTGCGCCAGCGCGAAGCCGAGGTAGACCAGGCCGTACAGGGCGTAGCCGCCGGCCAGCAGCGTGCGCCGGCCGATCCGGTCCGAGAGCGCACCGGCCGGGTAGGCCAGCAGGGTGGAGACGACGTTGTACATGCCGTAGAGCAGCAGCACGGTCAGCGGGCTATCGCCGATCTGGCCGGCGCGCAGCAACAAAAACTGATTTGAGGAGTTGCCCAGCGTGAACAGCAGCGCCAGCAGCAGGAACCCACGCAGCCGGCCGTCCAGGCTGCGCCAGCCAGCGGCCAGCGCCCCCAGGCGCCCGCGCACGGTGGTGGGGCCACCGGTCACGCTCGCGATCGGCGGGGCGCGGCGCTCGCGCGCCAGCGTCAGCAGCGCGACGCTGACCAGCGCCGGGGCCAGCGCGATCGCGAAGACCAGCCGGTAGGTGGCGGCCGACACCTGCGGGCTGAGCGCCAGCACCAGGTAGGCGACCGCCACGCCGAAGACCGCGCCGAGCGTGTCCATCGTGCGGTGCAGCCCGAAGGCCCGCCCGCGCTGCGCGGCGGGCACGCTGTCGGCGATCAGCGCGTCGCGCGGGGCCCCGCGCACGCCCTTGCCGAAGCGGTCGGTGAGGCGGCCGACGAAGATCAGCGGCCAGCTGCCGGCCAGCGCCAGCACCAGCTTGCCGATCGCCGCGAGCCCGTAGCCCCAGAGCGCCAGCGGCTTGCGGCGCCCGCTGCGGTCGGAGCTGCGGCCGCTGAGCACCTTCACCAGGCTGGCGACCGTCTCGGCCGAGCCCTCGATCAGCCCCAGCGTGGCCGGGCCGGCGCCGACCGACGCGAGGTACAGCGGGATCAGCGGGTAGATCATCTCGCCGCTGACGTCGGCGAACAGGCTGACCAGGCCGAGCAGGATGACGTTCCACATCGTGCCATTGTAGCATAGTTGATCAGTGACATTCGGGGGCTGCGCGCCCCCGTGCCCCCGCTTGTTCCGGGGCGCCGTACCCTCGACATCCGGCTGTGGATCTTACCGACCGTATTCAGCTTCTTCCGGGGCGCTGCGCCCCCGGCCCCTCGCCACCCAGCGGGTGCCCGGGGAATCCGCGCCCCTTCCCCCAGCCCCCCTTCGGCAAATGATGCCGTACCAGTTGTAAGCATCGTGGCGCATGCCTATCAACATTTCGAGGAGGCGAGTTGCATCCCGCCGCGCCTGGATTCAGCTGGGCATGGGCGTCAAGCATTGCAGCCGAGAGGGCATCATTTTGGGGTCCAGGGGCGCAAGCCCCGGCCGGGGGGCGGCGGGGGTGGCGGCCCACCCCCGCCCGCGGGGGCACGGGGGGCGCGCAGCCCCCCGACAGCCGTGTTGGGAGGGGGCGCAGCCCCAGCGGGGTGCCGGGCGCGCAGCCCCCGCGGGAACACCAATTTCCGATGCAGCCTATTATTTGGTATACTTGCAAATATTAGAGCCTGTAGTATGTCACTAATAGAGTGTCGCGCGGATCCGGTGACCTTTGCTGCGCTTTGTCGAAGGGAGCACTGTATGTCCTTTCACCCTGCTCATCACAGCAACGCGAAGCTGGTGGCGCTTCACCCCGATGTTCGCCCCGAAGAGTGCTCGTTGAGTCGCGATATCTGCACGATCGGCCGCGCGCCGACCTGTGATATCGTGATAGCGCAGACACAGACCCTTATATCGCGGATTCACGCTAGGATCGAGCGTCAGGGCGCGCATTTCGTGTTGCTCGACGCGGGGAGCGCCAACGGGACGTTTGTCAACGGCAGGCAGATCTTTGAGGCGCACGAGCTGCGCAACCAGGATCAGATCGGGCTTGCGAACCCCCAGGCGCTGCTGCGGTTCAACGATCTCGAGGCGACCGATCTCAGCCCGCGCCAGCTGCAGTACCTTCGGCGCGAGCAGCGCTTTGTCTTCAAGGGTGTGCCGCTCGATCTTTCGCCCAACCTCACGCGCCTGCTGATGCACTTGTACACCAGCGTCGGCGCGGTCTGCACGCACGCCAGCTGCGTGCAGGCTATCTGGGATGACGCCGAGTATGACCCCGAGCGCCTTGCGCTGCTCTACAAGGAGGTCAACGAGCTGCGCGAGAAGTTCCGGGCGATCGATCCGAAGTGCGATATGATCAAAAGTAGGCGCAGCGTCGGCTACTACCTGGATATTTCGCAGTGGTGACAGGCCCGCAGATCACACAACCGTTCAAGCCACGAAAGTGCATGGTTGCGAATGCTTAGCCCAGGTACTGTGATCCACCAGCGCTACCGTGTGATCCAGCAGATTGGGATCGGGGGCATGGGAGCGGTCTACAAGGCCCTCGACATGCGCCTCAACCATACGGTCGCCGTGAAGCATATGCTCATGAGCCCGGCGCCCGAGCGCGTGCGGGCGTTCGAGCGCGAGGCGCAGCTGCTGGCGCGGCTGGAGCACCCCGCGCTGCCGAAGGTCACCGACTATTTTGTGGATGACGACGGCCACTTTCTGGTGATGGACTTCGTCGACGGCAAGGAGCTCGCGTCGCTGCTGCTCGCGCGGGATACACCGATCACCGTCGGCGAGGTGCTGGGCTGGGCCGACACCCTGCTCGACGCGCTGGTGTACCTGCACGAGCAGCACCCGCAGGTCATCCACCGCGACATCAAGCCCCAGAACATCAAGCTGACCGAGCGCGGGCGCGTGATGCTGCTCGACTTCGGGCTGGCCAAGGGCTCGCCGAACAGCCTGTTCCCCGAAAGCAGCGGCGGCAGCGTCCATGGCTTCACGCTGCAGTACTCGTCGATCGAGCAGATCCAGGGCCTTGGGACGAGCGCGCGCAGCGATCTGTACTCGCTCGCCGCGACCCTGTACCACCTGCTGTCCGGGGTTCCGCCGGCGAACGCTCCGACGCGCGCGGTGACGCTGCTGGCCGGGCAGCCCGATCCGCTGCTCCCGCTGCACGAGCTGAATCCACAGGTTCCGCCGGGGATCGGGCTGATCCTGCAGCGGGCGCTGGCGATCCGCCCCGAGGCGCGCTTCGAGAGCGCGCGCGAGCTGCGCGCGGCCCTGCAGGCTGCCGGCGCGGCAACCCCAGCCACCGATCGCTTGATCCGCGCGCCCGACCTTGCGTATTCCGACCAGGCATCCGGGCGGCCCGGCGAGGTTGGCCGCGAGGTGCGTATGGCGACCGCGCGCCTGACGACGAGCAGCGCGTTCGGCGAGGCCGAGCGGCGCCAGCCGGAGACGGACCCGCTCTCGCGCGTGACGCGCGCCCGGCTGGCCGCCTTCTGGGACCGCCGGCGCGCCCTGGTGAGCAATCTGTTCGGCCTGCTGCTGACGGCGCTGATGATCGCGCCCGTCTTCATGCCGCCAGATCCGCGGCGGGTCCTGCCGGCCGCCAGCGTAACAGCCTACCTTGCCGTCGTCGGCATCTCGGCGCTGCTGCCGCGCCTGCGCGGCAGCGGCAGGCATACGCTTGGCTGGCACAAGGATGTTGTTCTGAGCGTGGCGTTTGCGCCGAGCGGGAAGCTGCTCGGGTCGGCGGCCAACGACTCGAGCATCCATGTCTGGCAGGTCCCGAGCGGGCAGCTGCTGTACAGCTGCGCCGGGCACAGCGGCGCGGTGCGCGAGATCCGCTTTACGCCCGACGGGCACACGCTGATCTCGGCGTCGGACGACGGGACCGTGCGGCTGTGGCGCGCGCGCGACGGCCTGCCGACCCATATCTTGCAGGGCCACACCGCGCGCGTGTGGAGCGTCGCCGTCGCGCCGGACAGCCGGACGCTCGCTTCGGCGTCGGACGACGGGACCGTGCGGCTGTGGCGAACGAGCGACGGCAATCTGCTGCGCACCCTGGCCGGCCACACCGCGCGCGTGTGGAGCGTGGCCTTCGCGCCTGATGGGCGAACCCTGGCATCGGCGGGCGAGGATGGCGGCGTGCGGATCTGGCGGGTCAGCGACGGCGCACTGCTGTATCGGCTGGCCGATCACAGCGCCGGCATCAGCGCGGTGACCTTCAGCCCGAACGGGCGCCTGCTGGCCTCCAGCTCGCACGACAAGACAGTCAAGATCTGGGATACCAGGGAGGGGTCGCTGCTGCGCACGCTGAAGGGGCACGCGCTGATGGTCGGGGGCATCGCGTTCGACCCGGAGGGGCGGCTGCTCGCCTCGCGGTCCGAGGACGCCACGATCCAGATCTGGCGCGCGCAGGATGGCCTGCTGCTCCACACGCTGCAGGGCCACGATCGCTACATCAGCGGCCTCGTGTTCGACCCGCACGGTGACGCGCTGGCCTCGACCTCGTGGGACGCGACGGTGCGGCTGTGGCGCGTGCGCGACGGGCAGATGCTGTTGTGTCTGCGGGGCCACACCGCGCGCATCTGCGACGTCGCGTTCGCGCCGGACGGCCACTGGCTCGCCACCTGCGGGCTCGACCGGTCGGTGCGCCTGTGGCGGCTGCGACGCTAGCGCAATCGCAGATTGTAGATTGATTTCCAAACACCACAACGCTACAGAAGGGAATGCAATGACTCTACACACGACACAGCAGGCAATCCCCTACATCACCACGATCAGCCACGTCCGCGAGGTCAACCTGTATGGCACGGCGGATCTGCCGTTCTGGCAGGATCGGCTGCGGGAGGTTGGTCTCGCCCCGTATGCCGAGGACGGCAGCGCCCATCTCTTGCTAAGCGGCACCGACCTGGCGTGGCAGGGCATTCGTTTCCAGGAGTTCGTCATCTCGATCTTCGTCTGCCAAAGCCGCGACTCGGCCGCGCCGGATGGCGTCTACCTCGTCCATGCGTTCAACTCTTCGCGCATGCTGGCGTGGATGGAGCGGGCCTTCTTCCAGACACCCTACGCGTTCCGAGCGGTGCAGATCGAGACCTCAGCTCCGGCGAGCGTCACGCTGTCCGGCCCAGCCGGCGCGGCGTTTCGGGCGACGATGGGTAGCGCAACCACGTGCCTGCGGAGCGAGGAATCGATCTGGGAGAATCCGATCTATCTGCCCGAGCGCGGCGCCACGCCGCAGCGCTCGCGCCGCCGGTTCTTTGTCCGCCTTGGCGGCCCCACCGAGATCTACCCCTCCACCACCTCGGACACGCTCGAGATCCGGCCGGCCGAGCGTGACACGGCGCTCCGGCAGCTGGTCGACTCGCGCTTCACGATCAAAGAGTGGCGGATCGGGCGCGACGCGACGCACGCGCGCTCCAGGACCTACTCGTTCGGCGCGTGACGCGCTAGCTGCTGTTTACCTTCACCCCCCGCTCCTCCACCGGGAGCGGGGGCTATATTGTTGGCGGGTGGGGTGCGCATCGCGCGCACCCCACCCGCCCCATTATCAACCCCTTCCCGTGATCAAGAGGGGGCAGGGGCGCCGCGCGCCGGAACGCCATCGGGCGGCGCTGCCGCGACCGGCGCGCGGCGCGAGTGTGATATGATAGCGCCGAACAACGCTACTCCGCCTCCGGCCTGCCATAGTTCGGAAAGGGAAGAATCATGACTACCGGCACCACGCCGCTGACCGAGCGCCCGGCCTGGGCCGCGCTCGCGGCGCACTACGATCAGATCCGCGACGTCCACCTCCGCGAGCTGTTCGCCGCCGACCCGCGCCGCGGCGAGCGGCTGACCGCCGAGGCCGCCGGGCTGTACCTCGACTACTCCAAGCACCGCGTCACCGACGAGACGATCCGGCTGCTCGTGCAGCTGGCCGAGGAGTCGGGCCTGCGCGAGCGGATCGACGCCATGTTCGGCGGCCAGAAGATCAACGTCACCGAGGGGCGCGCGGTGCTGCACGTGGCCCTGCGCGCGCCGCGCGGCAGCTCGATCCTGGTCGACGGCGTCGACGTCGTGCCGCAGGTCCACGCCGTGCTCGACAAGATGGCCGCCTTCGCCGCGCGCGTGCGCTCCGGCGCGTGGCAGGGCTTCACCGGCAAGCCCATCCGCAGTGTCGTCAACATCGGCATCGGCGGCTCTGACCTGGGGCCGGTGATGGCTTACGAGGCGCTCAGGCACTACAGCGAGCGCGGGCTCACCTTCCGCTTCGTCTCGAACGTCGACGGCACCGACTTCGCCGAGGCGACCCGCGACCTCGACCCGGCCGAGACGCTGGTGATCGTCTCGTCGAAGACCTTCACCACGCTCGAGACGATGACCAACGCCCGCACTGCGCGGGGCTGGCTGGTCGGCGCGCTGGGCGACGAGGCGGCCGTGGCGAAGCACTTCGTCGCGGTCTCGACCAACGCGGCCGAGGTGGCGAAGTTCGGCATCGACACCGACAACATGTTCGGGTTCTGGGACTGGGTCGGCGGCCGCTACTCGATGGACTCGGCGATCGGCCTCTCGACCATGATCGCAGTCGGGCCGGAGGGCTTCGGGCGGCTGCTGGCCGGCTTCCACGCGATCGACGAGCACTTCCGCAGCGCGCCGCTCGACCGCAACCTGCCGGCGCTGATGGGCCTGCTCAACGTCTGGTACACCAACTTCTTCGGCGCCGAGACGGTCGCGGTGCTGCCGTACGACCAGTACCTCAAGCGCTTCCCGGCCTACCTGCAGCAGCTGACGATGGAGAGCAACGGCAAGAGCGTCACGCTCGACGGCCGGCCGGTCACCTACCAGACCGGGTCGATCTACTGGGGCGAGCCGGGCACCAACGGCCAGCACTCGTTCTACCAGCTGATCCACCAGGGCACCAAGCTGATCCCGTGCGACTTCATCGGCTTCTGCCGCTCGCTCAACCCGCTCGGCGCGCACCACGACCTGCTGATGGCGAACGTGTTCGCGCAGACCGAGGCGCTGGCGTTCGGCAAGACGGCCGAGCAGCTGCGCGCGGAGGGCACGCCCGAGGCGCTGGTGCCGCACCGCACCTTCCAGGGCAACCGGCCGAGCAGCACAATCCTGGCCGAGCGGCTGACGCCCGAGATCCTGGGCGCGCTGATCGCGCTGTACGAGCACAGCGTCTTCACCGAGAGTGTGATCTGGCAGATCAACGCGTTCGACCAGTGGGGCGTCGAGCTGGGCAAGGTGCTGGCCAACCAGATCGCGCCGCAGCTCTCCAGCGCGGACGAGCCCGCGCTCGAGCATGACAGCTCGACCAACGCGCTCATCCGGCGCTATCGTGGGCTGCGCTAGCTAGACCCTCACCCCCTGCCCCCTCTCCCGTCGCCACGGGAGAGGGGGAGCTTAGCTGGCTATGTCGTTTCGGCGGAGCCGAAACGACATAGCCAGCTAGATTTACCCCCTCCCCAGGTAGGGGAGGGGGCAGGGGGAGGGGTATTCAATAAGCTTATTGCTTCACATTGAAATGGAGGGGGCGGGTCTTCCCGCGTAGCAGGGCGGCTCAGCCCTGCTGCGCGATCCAGCGCATCGTCTTGTCGGCCAGCCGGTCGAGCGCCTGCACCGACAGCTCGATGTGCTCCTCAAGCGTGTCTTCGAGCTTGGTGTGCGAGAGGCCGCGCAGGCTCTGCACGAACACCATCACCGTCGGCACGCCCGCGCGGCAGACCTCGGCCGCGTCGTGCAGCGGGCCGCTAGGCAGCCGGTGCACGGTGCCGCAGGCCTCGCGGATGGCCTCGTCGGCGAACTCGATCAGCTGCGGGTGGAACAGGATCGGCTCGATGTTCCAGATCCGCTCCCACTCGACCGCGATCTTCTCTTCCTCGGCGAAGCGCTGGCTGGCCTCCTTGGCCTGCGCGAGCAGCTCGGCCAGCCGCTGCGCGTCGAGGTGGCGCTGGTCGAGCAGCTGCACGGCCGTCTCGACCACCGACGTCACGATGCCGGGCTTGGTGACCACGCCGCCGCTGGTGCAGACCGCCCCCTCGCCGACGCGCCGGGCGATCTCGCGGATCTCGAGCGCCAGCTTGCTCGCGCCGGCCAGCGCGTCGCGGCGCTTGTCCATCGGCGTCGAGCCGGCGTGGGCGGCCTGCCCGCGCCAGGTGATGCGGTGGCGCTCGACGCCGAAGGTGCCCAGCACCACGCCGAGCGGCAGGCCCATGCTCTCGAGCACCGGCCCCTGCTCGATGTGCAGCTCCAGGTAGGCGGCCGCGTTCTGCAGCTGCCGGCCGGCCTGCCTGGCGGTGTACAGGTCGACGTCGTGGCGCTTGAGCGCGTCGGGCAGGCTGATCCCGTCGCGGTCCTTCAGCTCGGCCAGGTCCTCGGGGTCCATGTTGCCGGAGACCGCGCTCGATCCGAACAGGCTGCGCCCGAAGCGCGCGCCCTCCTCGTCGGCCCAGTCGACCAGCCGCACCGTGACGGGCGGCGTGCCCTCGGCGGCGATCCGGCGCAGCACCTCGAGGCCGGCCAGCACGTTCAGGCAGCCGTCGAGCCAGCCGCCGTTCGGCACCGAGTCGATATGCCCGCCGATCAGCAGGGTCTTCTCGGACGCGCCGCGCAGCGTGGCCCACTGGTTGCCGGCCTCATCGACGGTCACCTCGACCGGCAGCTCGGCCAGCTTGGCACGCATCCAGGCGCGCGCGATCGCCCAGGTATCCGTCCAGGCCACGCGCTGCGCGCCCTCGGCGTCGCCGGTCAGCGCGCGCAGCTCCTTCAGCTCGGCAACCGTGCGCTGCGGTTGCAGCCCCGTCATGGGGTCGGGATCGTTGGCCATGGGGCTCTCCTTTTGCTCAGGTTGGACTGCTGCAGATTGTACCACCGCGCGGGGCGCGTGGTGTATTGGGCTTACAGCCCTCACCCCACTTGCTTTGAGCGGTTCACTCGCCATATACCCCACCCCCTGCCCCCTCCCCTGCCAGGGGAGGGGGTGTGTGCGGTGGTGCGCTGCTCTGCAGCGCACCACCGCACCACCAAGAATCCCCCGCTCCCGCGGGGAGCGGGGGGTAGGGGGGTGAGGGGATGGCCTTGCTAGTGCGCCAGGATGTCGGGCCGGCCGTCGCCGTCGAGGTCGCGCAGCGCCAGCCCGCCGTAGCGGCCCGGCGGCGAGCGCCACTCGCGCTGGAAGCTCCAGCCGCCCCAGCGCCAGATCGAGACGCTCTCGGCGCTGTCGCCCGGCGCCTGGCCGCCCTCGAGCACGACCAGCTCATATCGCCCGTCGCCGTCGAGGTCGCCGGCCGCGAGATCCTGGATCGGCACGGCGGTGGCGCCGCCGCCCCAGACGACGCGGTAGCGCCCGCCGCGCCAGCCGACCAGGAACGGGTGCGAGCGCGGCTGGCCGCCCGCGTCGGGCTCCCACAGCAGCAGCACGACCTCGATCCGCCCGTCGTCGTCGAGGTCGCCTGCGTCGATCCGGGTCACCCGCCAGCTCGGGTCCTCGTTCCGCCAGACGACCGGCGCGCCGACGCCGTTGCCGTCGTGCAGCTCGGCCAGCCCCTGACCGTCGAGCGTCGCCAGCAGCGGCCGTCCGTCGCCGCGCAGGTCGGCCAGGACGCGCGCCGGCCGCTCGCTCAGCCGCGTGCCGGGCGGAACGTCCAGCGCCTTTGCGGTCTGCCCATCCCAGCTCCAGGCGGAGAGCACGCTCCCTCCCGCGAGCGGGCGCAGGATCTCCTGGGCCGCAGGGGTATCGGGCGCGAGCGGGCGTGGCTCGCCGGCCACGATCTCGACCGGCGCCGCCGCCACCAGCGCGACCCCCTGGCTGTCCAGCAGGACGCGCAGCACCGCCCCGGAGCTGGTCTCGCGGCTGAAGGCCTGGTCGAACACGAAGTTGCCGAGCGAGTAGGCCACCACGCCGGCGCGCCCGCCGCTGGCGACCGGCGCGATCGGCTGGAGCACGTGCGGGTGCGCGCCGAGCACCAGGTCCGCCCCGGCCGCGACCAGCCGCGCGGCCCAGTCGCGCTGGCGCGCCGATGGCTCTGGCGCGTACTCCACGCCCCAGTGCGCCAGCACCACCACGGCGTCGGCGCTCGCGCGGGCCTGCCGCACCGCCGCGAGCGCGTCGTCGTCGAGCCAGGCGCGGCCCCAGCCCAGCCCCTCGTCGGGCTGGTCCTCGGGGTCGGGCACGGCGTTGAACGCCAGCAGCGCGACCCGCAGCCCGCCCGCGCGCAGGATCGTCGGCTCGCGCGCCCCGGCGCCCGCCGCGACCCCCAGCGGCGCGATACCCGCGGCCCGCAGCGTCTCGGCCGCGTCGCGCAGCCCGTCCGGCCCGACGTCCAGGGCGTGGTTGTTCGCCAGCGAGAGCGCGTCGAAGCCGGCGCTCGCCAGCCGCCCGGCCAGCGAGGCAGGCGCGGGCAGCCGGTACGGGCCGGCCCGCAGCGGCTCGCGCCGGTCGGTCAGCGGGCTCTCGAGGTTGCCGACCGCCAGGTCGCCGTCGAGCAGCGGCTGAGCTTGCCCGAGCGGGTAGCCCAGCCCGCGCCGCGCCGCGATCTCGGCGATCGTGCGGCCGAGCATGACATCGCCGGTCGCGCGCAGGTCGGCAGCCGCGCCGCCATCCCAGCCGGGCCGCCGGTACAGCTCGCGCCACTGGCGCTGGTCGACCTGCCGGTCGGCTGGGATCGGCGTGGCGGTTGGGGCGGGACTCGCGGGGGCCGCGCAGCCCATCATGAAGCAGGCCAGCAGGATCGCTGCTCGGCGCGACCGGCTGGCCGCGTGGCTTCGGTTTCGCCGAGCCCACCCGACCAGCCAGTATTCACACCCACTTCGGGCAGGGGCGGGCGGCGGGATGATCCGCCGGATCACGGCTTCTGCCAGGCCGGCGCGTCGGGCCGCAGCACGATCTTGGCGATCTTCCAGCCGGCGCCCTCGCGCTGCATCGTGTAGGTCACGACCGTCTCGTAGGCCGGGCGCACGCCGATCTTGACCGGCTCGCCCTGCTCCATGGACGGCGAGCCGCTGTACAGGCTGTCGGCCCAGCGCTCGCGCGTGGCGACGGTCGCGTGCGCCTCGTCCTGGAAGTCGAACGAGAGGAACTGCAGGCTCAGCCGCTTCATTCCGGCGAACTGGCCCTGGCCCTTGAGCTGCTCGATGTACTTGAGTGTGTCGTCCAGCTCGGCGCCGGTCAGGTACTGGGCGAGATCCCACGGGCCGTCCATGCTGCTGCCGGACGGGGCGGTGAACCAGAGCGCCTTGACCAGGTTGTCGTTGAACTGCGTGATCGTGTCGGCCAGCGGCTGCTCGACCTTCTGCTCGACCACAAAGCTGCCGGTCCAGCCCGCCAGCGGCGGGGCCTGGCCAGCGTCGAGCTTTGCTCGCCAGGCCTCGTCGGTCAGCCGGTCGCTCAGCGGCTGGCCGAACTCGTAGTGCGAGAACACGCCGCCCTTGGCCAGCACCAGCCGGCCCTCGACCGGCGCGACGACGTAGATCTCGAAGATCCGGCCGACGCCCTCCTCAAGCACCTGCCCGCCGGTGTCGGTCGCCACGTCGGCCACGACGGCGGCCTGCAGCGGCTCGCCGCCGGCCGGGAAGCCGCCCGGCCCGCCGTAGGCGCTCTCGTCGTCGGCGGCGAAGGTCAGCGCCTCGATCTCGGCGCCGTAGAAGCGGATGAAGCGGTACTCGTCATCGGTCGGCGCCTCGCCACGCAGCTCTTTCTCGGCGATCGTCTGCAGCTGCGCCGCGACCCTGGCCATCGCGTCGAGCGCGGCCTTGTCCTCGTCCTTGAGCAGCCCGCGGCTCTGCAGCCCGTCGATCGTCATCTGGCTGAGCGCGACGACGCGCGCGTACAGCAGCGGCACCGGCTCGACGTAGCCCTTGGGCGGCTCGGGCGTGGGCGGGCTGAGCGCGCCGGCACCCTCGGCGTAGACCTGCTTGGCGTACAGGATCGTGTCGCGCTTCAGCTCGGTCCACGAGCCCAGCGCGGTCGTGAGCTGTTTGTCCTGCCAGGCGTCCGAGCGCATGAACTGCGGGTAGCCCGCGCCGGGCGGGTCGAGCAGCGGGCGCAGGCTGTGGATCCAGCTCCAGTACAGGTTCTGGGTCCAGACGTCGTCGCCGTAGCCGGCGAACTGGGCCCGCAGCTTGTCCATATTGGCCTGGTAGTTGGTCAGCTTGGTGTCGCCGCTGTCGGCCAGGTGCCCGAGCGCACGGTCGGAGCCGAGCGCGGCGAAGAAGTCCAGCGCCTTGGGCAGCGAGCGCTCGGGCACGTTGCGGGCGATCAGCTGGCGGAACACGAACGCGTCGGGCACGAAGCGCTGGCCCATAAAGCGCAGCCCCTTGGTCGCCTGCTCGACGTCGGCCTGCTCGGTGCTGATCACCATGCCCAGGATCTGCGGCGCGCGCAGCTTGGCGACCTCGGCCTGGAAGCGCGCGAACTTGGCCTCGTCGAGCAGGTCGCGCGGCGCGGCGATCTGGCCGTAGGCGGCGTCGAGCGCCGTGCCGTACTCCTGCGGTGTCAGGTCGTCGCTGCGCCCGACGAAGAAGACCGTCGGCTCGTAGATGCCCGACCAGACCGCGCCGGCCGGCTGGTCGCCCACGCGGGCCTGGCGCAGCGCCAGGGTGAGCAGCGCGGCCTGGCGCGTCTCAGTCGGGTCGTCGGCGCGGAAGGTCATGCGGCCGTGCCACATCATCGCGACGAAGTAGCGCTTGAGCGCGTCGCTCTTGGTGTAGTGACCGCGCGGCACGTACTGGCTCCAGTCCTCGCCGCGCGGGTAGCCGGGGAAGATCGCCGAGGGGCCGATCTTGTCGTGCGCGGCGATGCTGGCCAGGTCCGGCTCGGCCAGGCCGCGCAGCGCGTCGGGGATGGCCCACTCCGGGTTGAGGGTCTTCACGGCGACGGCGAAGTAGGCCGCGTTGCGGCGGGCCGCGTCGGCCCAGGGCGTGCCGCCCAGCGCCTCGAACTGCTGGGCCGAGGCGTGCAGCAGCTCCCAGTCGAGCCGCCCCAGCATCGGGATGAAAAACTCGGTCTCGGAGCGGCGCAGCGTCTTGTCGAACAGTAGGTGGTAGACGTGTAGCAGCGAGTCGGAGGTGACGAAGGCCGGCGCGTAGTCGTAGCGCACGCGCTCGTACAGCTCGTAGAACTCCTTGGTCTGCCCGGGGCTCACGACGAAGCCGCTCTGGGCCAGGCGCGCGCGCTGCTCGGGCGCCAGCAGGGCCGTCAGCTCGACGTTGCTCAGGTCGGGCGCGACCGCAGGCGCCTGCACGCTGGCCGCGCCCTGGGCCGCCGGCTGTCTGAAGCTGGCGAACAGGCCGCCGCCCACCGGCTTGAAGCTGTCCGGCAGCTGCGCCTCGATCGGCGCGATCGGCTCAATCGGCCGGCCGGGCGCCGGCGAGGGGCCAGGCGCCTCAGGCGTGGCGGTCACGGACGCGATCGGCGTGGCTGGCGCGGCGGTCGCGGCGCCGGTCGGCGCGGCGGGCGGCGGCACCTGCGTCGCCTCGGGCGCCACCGGCTGCTGGCAGGCGCTGACCAGCGCCAGCAGCAGCAGCGCGATCAAGATCCTCGCGTATCGTTTCATCATGTCTGCTCCGTTGGGCTAACGCTAAAGGCATTCAGATTGAAGGCAATGGAGCAACGCTTTCACCACGAAGGCACGAAGGTACGAAGTGCGAACATATCCTTTTCGTACGCCTTCGAGTCTTCGAGTCTTCGTGGTGAAAAATCCTCCGTCTCTTTCTGCGGGAATGTACTAACTGCCGAAAACGCTCCTGGGAGTATAGCAGAAGACTTTACATACGCGTGGAATATTCCCGCAACCTCGTGGAAAGATCGCTCAACGGCTTGCGCTTTCGCTACTACCTGACCGCGCCATGCCTGTAAAGCAAAAAGATCTTCTCCTCGAAGGAAGATTGCTCATCTCTGCTGCCGCTCCGCTAGTATATCCTATATGTAGGGCCCTGTGGGCACGCCGAATACCCAGCCCCTGCTCCCGCCCCTGCAGGGGCAGGGGTGACAACTAGCTGGTGGCTGGGTTTCGGCGCAGCCGAAACCCAGCCACCAGCCAACAATAATCCCCTCTCTCCCGTGGCGGCGGGAGAGGGGTAGGGGGTGAGGGCCTGCGGCGCACCAGAATGCGCTTGAGGAAAAACTCACCACCGAAAGGTGAGATGGGGGTGCCGGGGCAGCGCCTACTGGACGACGACGCTCACCTCGAAGGTCTTGGCGGG
Source organism: Candidatus Ribeiella danica (assembly GCA_016717335.1). Taxonomy (GTDB): domain Bacteria; phylum Chloroflexota; class Chloroflexia; order Chloroflexales; family Roseiflexaceae; genus Ribeiella; species Ribeiella danica. The sequence continues at coordinate 331,536 of JADKFS010000001.1, read as the reverse complement.
CGGGACGTCCTTCTCGAACGCGCGGTGGTAGATCAGCTTGAGCGTGGTCTGGCCTGGCGCGGCGGCCTGGAACGGCACGGTCACCTTGCCGCCCGAGCCCAGCGCGCTCGAGTCAGCGTTAAAGGCCGGCTCGCCGGCCGGCTTCAGAATGGCGAGATCTCCGGCATCCTGCTCCCACTGGTAGCCGGTGGTCGGGTTGCCGTCCAGCACGATCGACAGCTTGTCGCCGGCGCGCAGCTGCACCGTCTTGCCGGCGTCCTGCTCGCTCAGCCGGGTGCTTCCGGCCGCTGCGCCGCAGGCCACCAGGGCCGCGATGCCGGCCAGGGCGACGAGTACACGCACGATGCGAATCATAGGTCACCTCCATATCTTCGACGGCAGCGGCTGGTCGGCCAGGAATGCGCGGACAACCGCGACATACCGGTCGGGCTGGTCGAGGTAGATCACGTGTCCGGCATCCGGGAAGTCGATCATCGTCGCGCTGGGGAAGGTCGCCGCGTACTGCTGCGCGACCGCCGGCCTGATGTAGTTGCACGCGCCGGTCAGAACCAGGACTGGCGCGCGGTTCGTCGCCAGCAGCGGCCGCCGGTTATCGTCGCGCCGGCTCGCGTCGTACCCGGTCATCAGGTTGGCCCAGAACCCGAAGCCCTGCACCGCGTCGACATCCGGGAAGTGGGCCGGGTCGCAGACCATGCCGGTCATCATCGGGGCGGTCAGCGCGTCGAAGAAGCCGTCCATCTCGGCGTCCGGCGCGAAGGCGTGCGCCGCCCGCAGGTTGATCTGCACCAGGGTCATCGCCGCCGTGTAGCGCGGCCGCGAGAACAGGCTCGCGATCCGCGCCTGCTGGGCTGCCGGCAGGCGCCGCGTAATGCTGCCCATATCGGTCCACTCGGCGTAGCTAATCGGCGCCGGCGACGTGAAGATCGCCTTCGCCACGCGCGAGGGGTAGACCGCCATGTAGTTGGCCGCCAGCGTCGCGCCCCACGAGTCGGCCAGCACGATCACCTGCTCGGCGCCGATCTGCCGGCGTAGCGCCTCCAGGTCGGCGATGTGCCGGCTGACGGTATAGTCGCGCGGGTCGGGCAGGCGCGCCGAGAGGCCGCCCCCGACCTGGTCGTACAGGTAGACGTCGTAGCCGGCCTGCGCGAGCTGCTGGTAGAGTGTGTCGAAGCGGTGCTGCGCGACGGCATACGCGCCAGGGCCGCCGTGCAGCCGGATGATCGGCGTCGTCTTGGCCGGGCCGACCGCCGGCACCTTGCGGTAGGCGATGCGCGAGCCGGTGGGTAGATTCCAGTAGCCCGCGTCCGCCGGCAGGGGCGCGGTCGCCTGTGCTGCGGCCAGCGGCCGGAAGATCGTCAGCGCTGCCAGCAGCGCGACCAGCAGCGTCGTGCCGATCGCGACGCCGAGCGCCAGGCGGATGCGGTGCAACGGCGCGAGAATGCCGGCCGCCGCGGCGGCCAGCCCGCCGCTGAGGGCCAGGCAGGCCAGCAGCGCCGCCAGGCAGAGTCCGCCCACGCTGCTCGTCAGGTAGGCCGCCCCGAAGAAGGCCGCGGCGGCGCCCGCCGCGCCGAGCAGCACTGCCAGCGCGAGCAGCGCCCAGCCGGCGAGCAGGCGCGCCGGGCGCCGGACCACCTGTGGCCGTGACAGACTAATGGTGGACATCGCCATCTCCTTCGTGTCTGTGAAGAGAGGCGAGGTGGGACGCGCGAGGAACCGAGACGACGGCAGGCGAGAGATTGCACCCCTCTACGAAGCAAGTATAGGGCGATGCCGCGCCGCTGGCGAAAAGATACGGCTACGCGCCGGGAAGGTCGCTTCACATGAGTACACGTCGGTGGAAAAGGATAAGGATAACCCCCTCTCCCGGCTGGGAGAGGGGGCAGGGGGTGAGGGCAAACAAGACGAGGGATTTTAGATCCTCGACTGCCAGCGGTGGACCCGCACGGTCCGCAGCAGGAGCGTCAGCCCAAGCAGCACGAAGCCGTAGATCGGGATGCCCGAGCTGGTCGCCGGGAGCGGCGCGGCCGTGGGCGCGCTCACGCCGGCCGCGGGGGCGGCGGTCGCCGGCACGGTGGCGACAGTGTTTACGGCCGTGGCGCTGGGCGCCGCCGTCACGGTTGCCGTCGCAGTCGGCGTACTGGTCTGGATCTGCTGGGCCGCCGGGCCGAGGTTCGTCCCGACGATCAGCACGGTCACGACGTTGGAGCGCAGCGGAAGCGGCAGGCCGTCGAAGGATGCCGCGGCCTGGCTGACGATTCGCGTGCCGACCTGCACGTCGTCCTTGATCTTCGTGCGCATGGCAATCTCGACGCTCTGGCCGGCCCCCAGGCTATCCAGGACCAGCTTGATCTGATTGCCCGTGGCCTGTGGGTCGCCGCGATCGGCCTTTGTCTCGAGCACTGTCAGGTTGTCGGGCAGCTCGCTTGTGATGATCAGGTTGTTGATCGCGCCGCTCGCCCGCGTGTTGCTGAAGGCGATCACATAGTTGATCTCCTTGCCCGCGAACGCGCTGCCCCAGTCGCTGGCCATCCGGAAGAACGTCCCGTTGTCGACCGGTGTCGCGGCCGGCGTAGCGGTCGCCGTCGCGCGCGCCCCGCCGACTGGCCCGGGGACGGGTGGCCGGCTGGTGCGCGGCGTGGGCGGGATGACGCCCCCGCCACCCGGCTGTGGGATCGGCGGCAGCGGTGGTACGGACTGTGTTGTCGGAGTCGCTCCGCCACCACCACCGCCGCCGCCACCGCCACCGCCGCCACCGCCGCCACCGCCGCCACCACCGTTCTGCTTTGGAGTGGCGGTCGGGGGCGGCGGCCCCTCGGTGGGCGTGCTGCTGGGCAGCGTCCCGCCCGGCGTGTTGGTGGGCAGCGTCCCGCCCGGCGTCACCGAGGGCGCCTCCACCAGCTTGTCGATGTCCACCGCCACGCTTTCCGACGCCGCCTGGACGCCGCGGTCGTCGGTGGCGGTCGCCTGGTTGGTGATCTTGCCGCCCGGCGTCGCGCGCGTGCTAACTCGCACGGCGATATCGATCGACACGGGCTGGTTGTTGAGCGCCTGGATCGCGCAGGTGACGGTGTTGCCGCTGACGTTGCAGGTGCCATTGGTCGCTCGCGTGCCGACCACGTCGAGCTGGCTGTCAAGCCTGTCGGTGACTACAATCTGGTTGGCGGTGGTCTTGTTGGTGATCACCGAGATCGAGTAGTTGAACTGATCGCCGATCTGAGCCATCGAGACGGAGACGCTCTTGATCAGCTGCAGCTGTGGCTGATTTGCGATCGGCGTGAGTGTCGGGGTGCCGGTTCCGGGTAGCAGCGTGGCCGTCGGCGTGCTGCTCGGTCCAGGCGTGGGCGTGATCGTCGGCGTGCTGGTGGCGCCGGCGACCGTGGTCGATGTGCTGGTGGCGCCGGCGACTGTGGTTGATGTGCTGGTGGCGCCGGGGACTGTGGTCGGCGTGCTGGTGGCGCCGGGGACTGTGGTTGATGTGCTGGTGGCGCCGGGGACTGTGGTCGGCGTGTTGGTCGGGTTCGTCACCGCCGTAGGGCTGGTCCCGATCTCCGTCTGGGTCGCCCGCAGCTGAGCCACATCGCTTGTGGCCGTAAGGTCGCCTTGCAGGCGCGGCGCGGCCGGCACGCCAAGCGGGTTGATCCAGCGGTATGCCTCGGCGTAGAGCGGGAAGACGATCATCAGCACGGCTACGACGAGCATTCCGATCTCCAGCACGGTCCAGCGCGCTGGTTTGCGCCCCGGCTGCGATCGGTTCTTGCGGCGAACGAAACGCTGCATCTCTTAGTTCCCCCTCGCGCCCGATTACGGGCCTGGAGACGGCTTCGAATCAACAAGATCGGCGACGACGACGAGTCGCTGTGTGTCCCAGTTTGTGCAGGTGAGAAGTGTCAGCACGGACGTACTGGTCTGGTCGAGCACCTCGACCTGCGTCGGCCACACGCTTTGTATCTCGCGTACCCGGTAGTGGTGCTGCCAGCCGGCGGCGTCGACGTAGATGTCGTTGCCGACAGCGAGCGCGCCCAGGTCACGGAAGACTCCGCCGCGCAGGCCGGCGTGCCCGGCGAGAACGGCGTTGCCCGGGTCGCCCGGCAGGCCGGTGCCGTGCAGGTAGCCAGCCGCGTAGTCGGCCACCTCCCAGGCTCCGTCGACGACGAAGACTTCTTTGACCGGCGAGTCGACTCCAATCGCCGGGATCGCCAGGTGGGTCGGCTGCAGCACGACGGCGACCGGCGCGTCGATCGGGCGCTGGCGCGGGGCCATAAAGTCGTCGGCCGGCTGCGCGCCCTGCTCGGGCGTCGTGTAGGGCAGCGGCGCGGCTGCTGCCGCGCTCTGCGCCCGTGGCCCGGTGGCCAACTGCTGCGGGGCAGCCGGGGCCGCGGCCGCGACTGGCGCGGCGATCGTGGGCTGCTGCTGCTCGTGTAGCCAGTCGCGCACGGGGCCGTCGAGCAGCCAGTAGCCGAAGACCAGCACCGTCGCCAGAAACACCAGGCGCTCGGCGTTGTGCAGCAGCGAGTCGACCCAGGTGCGCAGCATGAAGCCCCGCAGCGCGTGCTGGCGCTGCTCGGTTGCCGAGCGTAGGGCCACCGGCTTGCGCCGCCGCTCGGTGGGCGTTGGCGGCGCCTCGATCAATGCCTCGAGCAGATCGAGCGCGTTCTGTTCACTGGCCGGATGTGGATGGTGCTGCCGGGTTGTCATGGCCAACCTCTCGGGGCCGCGCCGCCCAAGGGCATGCTACAGCGCGATTATACACTAGGCATGGCAACCATGCAATAGGAAGATGGTATATGATGGGGCAGAAGCGCCCATTGCCGGCAGGTGAGTGTAAAGTGATCCGTTCTACGATCGAATCGTGCCGACCGCTTCGGCGATCGACCGGAAACCATCCCGCCGCAGCAGGTCGGCCAGGCCGCGCTTGATCCGGTAGATCAGGTCCGGCCCTTCGTAGATCAGCCCGGTGTAGAGCTGTACCAGGCTCGCGCCGCTGCGGATGTGCGCGTAGGCGTCCTCGGCGCTGGCCACCCCGCCGACGCCGATGATCGGCACTCGGCCGTCGGTCAGCCGGCGCAGCTGGGCGATCGTGCCGAGCGAGCGCTCGCGCAGCGGCCGGCCGCTCAGCCCGCCTGTCTCGGCGGCGAGCGGGCTGTGCAGCCCCTCGCGCGATAGGGTCGTGTTCGTCGCGACGAAGCCGGCGATCGCGGCCGCGCAGCCGGCCTGCACGACCTCCTCGATCTGCGCCGGTGTCTCATCTGGCGAGATCTTCAGGAAGATCGGGCGCGGCCGGCCCAGGCGCCGGTTCAGCGCCGCCAGCTCGCCAAGCAGCTGCTCCAGCGCGGCGCGCTCGTGCAGCAGCCGCAGGCCCGGCGTGTTCGGCGACGAGATGTTGACCGTGACGTAGTCGGCCTGCGCGGCCAGCGCCACGAACGCGGCCAGGTAGTCCTCGGCCGCGCGCTCGAGCGGGGTCGTGCGGTTCTTGCCGATATTGACGCCTACGACTAACGACGAAGGACCAACGACCAAGGAGGTCGCTGTCCGATTCGTCGTTAGTCGGTCGTTGGCCGTCGGTCGTTGGTCACGCAGGCGTCGCGCAACGGCAACCATCCCCGGGCTGTTGAAGCCGAGCCGGTTGATCAGCGCGCCGTCCTCAGGCAGGCGAAACAGGCGCGGACGCGGGTTGCCGGGCTGAGGCCGCGCCGTCACCGTGCCGACCTCGACGTGGCCGAAGCCGAGCGCCGCCATCGGGCCGATCAGCGCGGCGCGCTTGTCGAAGCCGGCGGCGAGCCCGATCGGGTTGGCCATGCGTAGGCCCGCGCACTCGGTCGCCAGGATTGGGTCGTCGTAGGAGTAGATCGCGCGCAGCACGCTCAGCAGCGGCGTGGCGGATGTGGCCCGCAGCAGCCCGCTCACCAGGTTGTGGGCGCGCTCGGCGTCGAGGCGGAACAGCAGTGGCTTCAGAATTTTGTAGAGCATAGCGTGTGATTTGATTCTATGCATCGCGCCCCACGTCGCGCAGGTCGAACACAGGCCCATCGCTGCACAGCATGCGCGTGCCGCGGCGCAGCTCGACCGCGCAGACGCCGCAGGCCCCGACGCCGCAGACGAGCGGCCCCTCCAGCAGCGCGCTGGCGAAGTCGCGCTCCCAGCGCAGCTTGACGCGGCGGATCATCCCGGCCAGCGCGAGCAGCTGGTCGTCCGGCAGCGCCGCGCAGATCTGGTCGGCCCAGGTTATTGGTGACAAGGTGACCGGGTGAGGGGGTGACGAGGTGACTTCCTCCTTCCGACGTTTCGCGTTATCTGCTAGTCTCCTTGTCTTCTTGTCGCTCTCTGGAGCTATCACTGGCGGCTGGCTCGCGAGCAGATCGATCGGCTGTCCCATGACTGTCTGGTACTCGACCTCGCGGGGCAGCAGGAAGGGCGGCGGCAGCGCCTCGGCCGTATCGGCTCCGGCGAGCAGCGTGATCGCGCAGCCCCGGCTGGCGGCCTGGCGCGCCAGCAGCAGCAGCGCGGCCAGCCCGGGGCCCGACCCGAGCAGCAGCAGGTTGCGGGTGCGGCTGTCGAGCGCGAACGGGTGCCCGAGCGGCCCGACGACGTCAATCTGTTCGCCGGCGCGCCCGCGCGACAGCCAGGCCAGGCCGCGCTCGGACGGCTCGTAGAGCAGGCCGATCTGCCCGAGCGCCGGCTCCGCCGCCGCGATGAACAGCGGACGGCGCAGCAGCGGGTCGTAGCTGCCCTCCTCGGCGCAGCGCACCAGCAGGTACTGCCCCGCGCGCGCCGTGCGGGCCAGCTCGGGCGAGTGCAGCGTTAGCCAGCGCAGCCGGGCTGTCACGGACCGCTGATCTGCGATTGTGAGGAGGCGCTGTAGAGTCATAGAGATCCAGATTTTGAGTTTTGAGCTCTGAGTTGCCAGAGTGAACAACTCGAAACTCAAAACTTAGAACTCAAAACTATGCGCTTGACTACTCGTTGCCAAGAATCCCTTCGAGCTTGGATGCCTGCTGGAGCCCGCCGGTCCCAGCGCCGAACTTGCCGCGCCGGAAGACGATGTTCCCGCGATACATCGTCAGCATCACCTGGCCCTTGAGCTGCTGCCCGTGCACCGGCGAGTTGTGCCCCTTCGAGGCGAACTTGCCGGTGTCGACGACCCAGCTGTAGTCCGGGTCGAAGATCACGATGTCGGCCGACGCGCCGGTGCGCAGCGTGGCCGGCTGACGCCGCAGCACGGTCGCTGGGCCCTCGGTCAGCTTCGCCACAAGGTTGACCAGGTCCATCTCGCCGCGGTGCACCAGCGTCAGCACCAGGCCCAGCGCGGTCTCGAGCCCGGAGATGCCCGGCGAGGCGAGCCGGTACTCGCACTCCTTGTCGACCTGGCTGTGCGGCGCGTGGTCGGTCGCGATCGCGTCGATCGTCCCGTCGCGCAGCCCCTCGACCAGCGCCTCGACATCCTCCTCGCCGCGCAGCGGCGGGCTGACGCGCGTGCTGCTGTCGTAGGGCTGCAGCAGCGTCGGGTTGAGCCAGGTCGGCAGCCCGAGATCGGGCTCGAACTTCTTACCGCGGCGCGGGCGGGCGGCGCGCCGGCTCGGCGGGTCGGCCGGCGGCGCGGCCTCGCCGAGCGACCCGAGCACCCAGCGGTCGCTCAGAGTCAGGTGGTGCGGCGTCGCCTCGGCGGTGACGTGCACGCCGCGCTCCTTGGCGGCGCGGATCAGCGCCACCCCGCCGGCAGTGCTGACGTGGCAGATGTGGATGTGCGCGCCGGTCATCTCGGCCAGCGCGATGTCGCGGGCGATCTGGACCTCCTCGGCCGCGGATGGGTAGCCCGCCAGGCCCAGGCGCGTGCTGATCGCGCCCTCGTGCATGGCCCAGCCGTGGCTCAGCTTCAGGTCCTCGCAGTGGCTCATGATCGGCACCTCAAGCATCGCGGCGTAGGCCAGCGCGTTGCGCATGACCGCCGGGTCGCTCACCGGGCTGCCGTCGTCGCTGAAGGCAATACAGCCGGCCTCGACCAGCTCGGCCATCTCGGTCAGCGCCTGCCCGGCCCGCCCGAGCGTGATCGCCCCGATCGGCTCGACCCGGACCGACCCGCGGCGCCGCGCGATCTCGCGCACCTGGCGCACCACCGCGGCGCGGTCGTGCGGCGGCTGCGTGTTCGGCATCGCGCAGACGGTGGTGAACCCGCCGCGCGCCGCGGCCTCGGTGCCGGTCGCGATCGTCTCCTTGTGCTCCTCGCCCGGCTCGCGCAGGTGGGTGTGCAGGTCGATGAAGCCGGGCGCGATCACCGCGCCGCGCGCGTTGATGATCTCCAGACCCTCGCCAACCGGCTCGTGCTCCATCGTCAGGTCGGCCAGGTCCATCACCCGCGCGACCTTGCCGTCTTCTACCAGGACATTGCCGACCGTCGCCACGCGGCGGGCCGGGTCGATGATGCTGCCATTTTTGATGAGATAGCGCACTGCGTTCCTCCGTGTATCTTCGTTGTTCGACATCCGCGTGAATCTGCGCTATCCGCGGATGAGGAATTTGATCCGCGGATAGAGCGGATAAAGCGGATAGGCAAGGCTCCTTATCCGCGTGAATCCGCGTTATCCGCGGATGATGAAAGGCTGCCCTCACATATCCGCGTGAATCCGCGTTATCCGTGGATGAGGAATTTGATCCGCGGATAGAACGGATAAAGCGGATAGGCAAGGCTCCTTATCCGCGTGAATCCGCGTTATCCGCGGATGATGAAAGGCTGCCCTCACATATCCGTGTGAATCCGCGTTATCCGCGGATAATGAAAGGCTGCCCGCGAACCGAGCGCCACAGCCCGATCGCCGCCAGCGCCAGCAGCGCCACGAAGCTCGCCGACAGGAGCGTCGCCCAGGGCTGCGGGAAGCCGATCTGCGGGCTCGACAGCGCGAAGCTGACGATCGGCGCGTTCGCCAGGTCGAAGCTCCGGATGTGCGCCAGGATCGGCGAGTAGGCCGGCTGGAACAGGTAGATCGCCTCGCGGCTCATGTCGCCGCCGGTCACCGCGATGATGTAGCTGTTGAAGTCCACCAGGATGCCGAGCAGGTTGACGGCGATCGAGAGCGGCAGCAGCGCCAGGCCGATGATCCGGCGCCAGGCCCGCCGCTCGAGCAGCACGCCGAGCATCAGTATCAGGAACGGCATCAGCGGCACCAGGAAGCGCGGCCCCCAGCCCCAGCCGGCCCACCAGATCCACCACAGCGCGCTCTGCAGCAGGGTGATCGCCGCCAGCGCGCCGACCAGCGCGGCCTCCGGCCGGTAGCGCCGCGCGAACGGCACGATTGCCCAGGGCAGCGCCAGCAGCAGCGGCACGTACAGAAACACCGACTTGCCGGGGCTCAGCAGCAGCCCGTATAGGCCGACCAGCAGGTTGCCGGTGAAGCCCTCGTTCGCGTAGCCCTGCTCGGTCAGCGCCCGGAAGCGAACCCAGTTGTACGCCAGCAGCAGCAGCGCGAACGGCAGGCCGCCAAGTGCCATCCAGCCAAAATGTTTGAACGTTTGAACGTTTGAACGTTTGAACGTTGTCTCGCTGCCGCCGCCCATACCGAAGACGAGCCAGGCATATAGCCCGAACGCCGGCAGCAGCGCCGCGCCGCCCACGCGCGTGAAGACCGCGTACCCGAGCGCCAGGCCGGCCAGCAGCGGGTGGCGCGTGCGGATCGCCAGCGCCGCCAGCACCAGGCAGGCGGTGAACAGCGGCTCGCTGAAGAAGAAGCGGCTGTAGGGCCACGCCAGCGTCCCCAGCCCAAACAGCAGCGCCAGCGCCACGCCCATCCGCGCCGAGCCGTACAGCAGCGCCGCCCACCTGCACAGCAGCGCCCCGGTCAGCGCCGTCGCGAGCGCGGGCAGGAGCAGCGTGAAGAACCGCCCGACCAGGAAGTCCCGGTCGTCCGTCAGCGGCAGCACCTTGCGCAGCGCGTAGCGGCCGAGCGCGTACAGCGGCGCCGCCGCGACCGGCTGCCCCGGCCCGTACTTCGAGAACAGGTAGCCGTCGGCGCGCCGCACCGTCTGCGGATAGATCGACGCGCCCTCGGGCAGCGAGACGGTGTGCTCGTCCACGATCCGCATCGCGGTGATCAGCATCACCTCGCCGTCGCTGATGAACGGCTGCCCGCCAGTGCTCAGCAGGTAGACGCTCAGCAGCAGCAGGCCGACCCAGGCCGCCGGACGAAGGGCCACGGACCAAGGGCCACGGACCAAGGACCAAGGACGAAAGACCAACGCCGAGCTCTGACGCTCGCTGTCTTCGGTCTTCGGTCTTCGGTCTTTGGTCTTCGGTCGTTCATCGCTCATCGCTCAACTTCATCGCTATCACGCTCCCGCGAGCCGGTACAGCAGCGCCATCCGCACGGCCACGCCGTTGGTGACTTGCTCCTCGATCACCGACTGGGCCGAGACCGCGACGTCGGGCATGATCTCGACGCCCTCGTTCATCGGGCCGGGGTGCATGACCAGGCAGTGCGGCGCGGCCAGCCGGACCCGCTCGGCTGTCACGCCGAAGAAGCGGCTGTACTCGCGCAGTGTCGGCAGCAGCCCGGACTCCTGGCGCTCCTTCTGCAGCCGCAGCGTCATGATCACATCCGCGTCGGTCACGCACTCGTCCAGGTCGGTCGAGATCGTCAGGTTCGGCCAGGTGGCGTGCCAGAACGCGGCCGGGCCGAGCAGCGTGTGCGGCGCGCAGAGTGTGACGTGCGCGCCCATCGCGCTGAGCCCCCACAGGTCCGAGCGGGCCACGCGGCTGTGCAGAATATCGCCGACGATCACGACCTTCAGGCCCTCGATCCGCCCGAGCTTGTCGTTGATCGTGAACAGGTCGAGCAGCGCCTGGGTCGGGTGGGCGTGGCGCCCGTCGCCGCCGTTGATCACCGAGCCGCGGAAGTGCTGGGCCGCCAGGTAGGGCGCGCCGCTCTCGCGGTGGCGGATCACCAGCATGTCCGCGCCGAGCGCCTGGAGCGTCCGCACCGTGTCGATCAGCGACTCGCCCTTCTCGACGCTGCTGCCCTTGCCGCTCATCGAGACGACGTTGGCCGAGAGCGCCTTGGCGGCCAGCTCGAACGAGATCCGGGTGCGCGTGCTGTCCTCGAAGAACATATTGACCACGGTCTTGCCGCGCAGCGCCGGCACCTGCTTGATCGAGCGGCCCAGCACCTCCTTCATGCTGGCGGTGGTCTCCAGCACCTCGGCGATCTCATCGCGGTCGAAGTCGTCCAGGTCGAGCACATGGCGCCGGCTGGCGCGAGCTGCTTCGATCGGCGGCGTGGCGGTTGCCGTGCTCATAACACCTCACTCTCACTTCGCAGTGGATCTGACGATGAAAACGCCGTCCTCGTCCCCGTCGACCTCGCGGAGGCGCGTCTCGATCACCTCGTCGCCGGCGGTCGGCACGTTCTTGCCGACGAAGTCGGCGCGGATCGGCAGCTCGCGGTGGCCGCGGTCGATCAGCACCGCCAGCTGGATGCGCGCGGGCCGCCCGAGGTCGGCCAGCGCGTCGAGCGCGGCGCGGACGGTCCGGCCGGTGTACAGCACGTCGTCGACCAGCACGACCGTGCGGCCGGTGATGTCGATCGGGATGCTGGTCGAGTGGACGATCGGCGCGGGGCCGCGCATGCTCAGGTCGTCGCGGTACAGCGTGATGTCGAGCGAGCCGACCGGCACGCGCGCGCCCTCGAAGTCGGCCAGCGTCGCGGCGATGCGCTGGGCCAGCGGCACGCCACGCCGCCGGATGCCGACCAGGACGACTGCCTCGACGCCCTCGTTGCGCTCGGCGATCTCGTGCGCGATGCGCGTGATCGCGCGCCGGATGTCGTCGGTCGAGAAGATCTGCTTTTCGCTCATCGATACACCTCTCGACGCTCAACGTTGGGCGTTCGAGCGTCGGAACATCGGCTCGGGCAACAAAAAACCCGCACCCGCCGGGACGGCGAGGGGGTTCCGGATACTGCGCTCGCGCGGTGGCGCGCTTGTATTGTTGGGGGCATTAACCCTCCCTTCTCAGCCTCGCGGGGCCGAATTAAAGGCCAGCGTATCCTAGCACGGGGCCGCGTCGGTGTCAAGATCAGGTTTGTCAATTTGTCAATCAGCGTGTATACTATGGCGGTTGAAAAATATCATGATAAACAATTGCGGGGGGAGGTGAGAACAACGACGAGCGGACCATCGATACGGCGCGAGCCCTGCTTGCGCTGAGGCTGATTGTCCGTTGCTGTCAAGCGACAATGCGAGTCGAACGACGCGAGGGAGAGACTGTCGAGCAGCTGCTACGCCGTTTCAATAAGGGCGTGGTCGCCGAGCGCATCACCAAGACCTACCGCGAGAAGATGCACTTCGTTTCGAAGAGCGAGCAGCGCAAAGAGAAGCGCCGCCGCGCTGAGCGCAACCGGCGCAAGAAGGCGCTGCAGACGCAGCACTAGCCTGCTACACGGATACAACACATCAGAGGATGCCGGCTGATCGCCTGGCATCCTCTGCGTGTCTGTAGAGAGCTGTGCTATAATGCGCTGCGCGATGCCGTCGCGCATCAGGTGAATCTACCATAGGGATAGCCGTTGATATGTTTGATAAGTTAGTGAGCCTTGACACGCGCTACGAGCAGCTCAACGAGCAGATGGCGCAGCCCGACGTGGCGACCGACCATGTGCGCCTGCAGCAGATCGCCCGCGAGCTGCGCGAGCTTGAAGACGTTGTCCTGGCCTACCGCGAGTATAGAACGGTCCAGCGCCAGTCGGACGAGGCCCAGCAGCTGATCGAGGAGGCCGACGACCCGGAGCTGCGCGTGATGGCGCAGGATGAGCTGGAGCAGCTGCGCGCCCGTCGCGACCGGCTGGCCGAGCGGATCAAGCTGCTGCTGCTGCCGCGCGACCCGAACGACTCCAAGAGTGTGATCATGGAGCTGCGCCAGGGCGAGGGCGGCGACGAGGCGGCGCTGTTCGCGGCCGACCTGTTCCGCATGTACATGCGCTACGCCGAGCAGCGCGGCTGGAAGATCGAGGTCGTCAACGCCAGCGAGAACGGCGTCGGCGGCTACAAGGAGATCGTCTTCGAGATCCAGGGCGAGGGCGCCTACAGCCGGCTCAAGTACGAGGGCGGCGTGCACCGCGTCCAGCGCGTGCCGGCCACCGAGGCGCGCGGCCGCATCCACACTTCCACGGCCACCGTGGCGGTGCTGCCCGAGGTCGAGGACTCCGATGTCGAGCTGCGCGCCGAGGACTACCGCGTGGACGTCTACCGCTCGGGCGGCCACGGCGGCCAGGGCGTCAACACCACCGACTCGGCCGTCCGGATCGTCTACCGCGGCGGCACGCCGGAGGAGATCGTGGTGACCTGCCAGGACAGCCGATCGCAGATCAAGAACAAGGCCGCGGCCCTGTCGGTGCTGCGCGCCAAGCTCTACGCGGTCGACCAGGAGAAGCGCCAGAAAGAGCAGGGCGAGACGCGCCTGGCCCAGGTCGGCACCGGCGAGCGCGCCGAGAAGATCAGGACCTACAACTACGCGCAGGACCGAGTCACCGACCACCGGATCGGCCAGAACTTCTCGAATCTACCGGGTATCCTGGCCGGCGACATCGACCGGATCGTCGAGGCGCTGACGGTCTACGACAACACCGAGCGGCTCGAGTCGGTCGGGGTCGAGCCGTAGCGGCGCGGACATCGCGAGAGTTTCCAGCATAGGCGCAGGGGGTTGTCGCAAGCTGCCCCCTTTTTTGACCCCTTGAACCGGCGCGACCGATGCAATGCGAGTGAGTGCGTACCATGCAACAGCCGCTTTCTCCAGCGCTAGAGGCCCTGATCACCGCGATGCCCAAGGTGGAGCTGCACCTGCACCTGGAAGGCTCGGTTGCGCCGGCGACGCTACTGCGGATCGCCGAGCGCAACGACGTGGAGCTGCCAGCGCGCGACGAGGCCGGCGTGGCCCAGCTGTTCAACTACAAGAACTTCCACGAGTTCCTGACCGTGTTCATGATCCTGGCGCGCTCGCTCAAGTACGGCGAGGACTTCGAGCTGCTGGCGTATGAGCTTGGGCATCACCTGGCCGCGCAGCGCGTGCGCTACGCCGAGGTGATGATCTCGGCGTTCCAGTACTACAGCCGCGGGGTCGATCTCGACGAGGTGGTCCAGGGTAGCGCGGCCGGCTTCGAGCGGGCCAGGCGCGAGCGCGGCGCGGATGGCGCGCGCGTCCGGCTGGCCTTTGACTACGGGCGACAGTTCGGGGTCGAGACGGCCTGGAAGGTGCTGGAGATCGCGCTGCGGAACCGACGGCACGGGCTGGTGGCGTGGTCGATCGGCGGCGACGAGGTGAACTATCCGCCCGAGCTGTTCGCCGAGATCTTCGCGGCGGCGCGGCGCGGTGGGCTGCACCTGATGGCGCACGCCGGCGAGGTGGTCGGGCCGCCGAGCATCTGGGGCGCGGTCGACGTGCTGGGCTGCGAGCGGCTGGGGCACGGCATTCGCAGCGTCGAGGACGCGGCGCTGCTGGCGCACCTGCGCGAGCGCGGCGTCGTGCTCGACATCTCGCCGTCGAGCAACGTTCGCACCGGCGCGGTCGCCAGCATCGAGGCGCACCCGCTGCGGCGCCTGTTCGACGCGGGCGTGCACGTTACCCTCAACACCGATGACCCAACCTTCTTCAGCACGACGCTGAACGACGAGTACCGCCTGGCCGCGCGCGTGTTCGGCTTCGACGCGGCCGAGCTGGCGACTCTGGCGCTCAACGGCGTCCGCGCGGCCTTCCTGCCCGAGGGCGAGAAGCTGGCGATGCTGGGCGAGTTCGAACGGGAGATCGGGGCGCTGCGCGGCCGGCTGCTCTAGTACAGCTTTCCAGAAGTTCGTTGCTGGTTGTCGCCGGGTGGTTCTGCGGTTCTGTGGTTCTGCGGCCACGAAACTGCAGAACCGCAGAACCGATCGTGGCAGCCCAAACCCGACACGAACGTCCGGAGCCTTGTGCTAGGATCGTCTCGCGCCCCTCACCACCTACCCTTTCGGGCATAGATCTTTCATGGCACTGTGATGCGCCCGATCGCCAAGGGGGCAATTGAAAAAGCGATCAGCGGAGCGGCAGCATCATATAGCAGGTCGCACCCTGCTCGGGCTCGCTCTCGAGCCACATGCGGCCGCCGTGATGCTCGACGATCGCGCGCGCCGTGAACAGGCCGACGCCGAGACCGCGGTACAGGCCGCCGACATTGCTGCCGCGAAAGAAGCGCTCGAACACGCGCTCCTGCTGCCCAGGCGGCACGCCAATCCCATGGTCGGCGACCACGACGGTCGCGGCAGGCGTGGCGCTGTCGTCGCTGCGCCGCAGCCGTACCGCGATCGGGCCGCCGTGCGGCGAGAACTTGATCGCGTTGCTCAGCATCGTGTCGATCACCTGGCCGATCCGCAGCTCGTCCAGGCGCGCCAGCAGCGGCGCGCTGTCGCCCTCCAGCGAGAGCTGGTGCTGATCGGTCGTGCCCCTGGCCTCGTCGACGGAGCGGCGCACCACGCTGGCCAGGTCGGCCTCGTGGCGATCGATCTGCAGCTGGTCGGCGTCGGCGCGCGCGAGGTCGGAGATCTGCTCTAGCAGCAGGGTCGTGCGGGCGATCTGCTGCGAGATGATCGTCAGCCCTTTCTGATAGGCGTCGGCCTGCTCCTTGGCGGCGCGCCGCAGCAGCAGGTCGGCGTAGCCCTTGACGGAGGCCAGCGGGTTCTTGATCTCGTGGACGGCGTGCGACAGGAAGGTGTCCCAGTCGCGCTCGCTGCTCGCCGGCGGCGCGCCGGGACGGCGCGCGTGCAGATCGCGCAGCGCCAGCGCCAGATGCCCGGCGATAGCCTCGTAGAGCGCGCGCACGCCCGGCTCCTCGCCGGATTCTTTCACAAGCGCCAGCACGCCGATACACTCCTGCCCCACGTTGAGTGGCAGCGCCGCGAGCGTGCGCGCGCCGTGCGCCCTGCGGTCGCCTGCTGTGGCCTCGTCTGTGTCCACGTATGCGGCGATACCGCTCGCCGCCACGCGGTGGATCGGCGCAACCGGCAGTGGCCGCTCGAAGCCGCGCTGAGCCAACGTGTTCAGCCCGTTCGCGTCGCGCAGCCAGAGGCCGGCCGCCAAGACAGCGCCACGCTCGAGCAGCAGGTCGATCGACTGCTCGGCGAGCCCCTCGACTGAGTGCGCGTCGGCCGCGATCCGAATAATGCCGAGTAGCGCGGAGCATAGCTCCTGGTCGTGTGAAAAGGTCATGTGTCGCTCCGTCGTCAGTGCGCCGCGCAGGGATCAACGGATCGCGCCCGCGGGTCAGGTGCCATCCTGCCATCATTCTAGCAAAAAGTGTTCCAGAGAAAAGGGGCTTGGAGCGACAAAGCCGCTCCAAGCCCCTCTGTTCAGGTGCTGCAGGAGTATTACGGTGTGCGCGCGAGCTGCGACTCCGACGTGTAGATCTGGACCTGGTCGGCGTCCTCGGTGTCCTGCAGGAGCTGCGAGACCGTGTAGTACAGCACGGGGTGCATGAGATTCGGCGCAATCTCGGCCAGCGGCTTCAGCACGAAGGCGCGCTGCGGGATGCGCGGGTGCGGGACGGTCAGCTTGCGAGTCTCGATCTGAATTGCGTCGTAGAACAGCAGGTCGAGGTCGATCGGGCGCGGGCCATACTGCACACCCGAGCGCCGGCCCATCGCGATCTCGATCGCCTGCATCATCTCCAGCAGCTCCATGGGCTTCATTGTCGTGGATGCCTTGATCACCGCGTTGACGAAGGCGTCGTCGCGCACGTAGCCGAGTGGCGCCGCGACATAGAGCTGCGAGGCCTTCTCGATCTTGACGATCGCGCTGAGCCGCTGCACCGCCAGGCGCAAGTTTGCGACTCGATCGCCAAGGTTACTGCCGAGACCAATATAGACTGTGCTTGTTTTCATAGCGCCGGCTCACTGTAGCTAGGTCGTGCGATGGGGCGCGAGTTGTCGTACAATATGCCATCACCGCGAACGTACGATGGATCATACGGAGCGGATGTGAAGGCCACGATAAGAGTGCATTTAAAGATAGTAAAGCCGCACCTGCTGGTGCGGACGGCCTGGTTCCGCGGTTGTGCTGGGAGGATGCGGTGCGTCGTTTGACGCTAGGATCTCATATTATACAGCAAATCAGACCGTTCGCAAGACCGATCTTTCGCCAGATCTCGGAGCTTGCGCGCTACGAGCCGGAGGGGCCTCTCCCAATCGCCCCACCGAGCTGAGCGGCGATGCTCTATTTCATGAACGCGGCCAGGGGCGGCTTTTTGCAGACAGAGGACGCAGCCGTGATCTCTGAAGAAGCTCAATGGCGGCGCGCGCGCTTCTGCTCGCGCTGCGGCGCCGCGCTTGCCGAGCGCTTCGCCAGCGGGCGGGTGCGCCCGGCCTGCCCGGCCTGCGGGTTCGTCGTGTATGTCGACCCGAAGGTGGCCTGCGGGGTCCTGCTGGGGCATGGCGGGCAGGTGCTGCTGGTGCGGCGGCGCAACCAGCCCGGGCGCGGCCTCTGGTGTCTGCCGTGCGGCTACGCCGACGCCGACGAGCCGCCCGAGCTGGCGGCGCGCCGCGAGACGCTCGAGGAGGCCGGCATCGAGGTGACGATCGGCGGGCTGCTGGGGATGTACCACTACACCGACGACCCGCGCGGCGCCGGGCTGCTGCTGGTGTTCCACGCCCGCTGCGACGACCTTGGCCCGCTCGCGCCCGGCGACGATGCCGACGACGTGCGGTTCTTCGCCGCCGACGCGCTGCCGCCGATCTCGCACCACACCCACCGGCGCGCCTTGGAGGACTGGATGAAGGATGAAGGATGTAAGGATGAAGGATGAACAAGCACAACGAACGATGAACGCTGTAATGATGAACGAGCACAACGATCGCAAAGAGCAGCTGCGCGCGCGAGTGCGCCAGCTGATCTTGATGCGTGAGACCGGGCCTAAGAGCGCGGCCTGGCACGCCGCCCGCGCGCGGCTGATCTGGCGCCTGCACGACGAGATCGTGCGCGCGGAGCGGGCCGAGCGAGAGAGCGACTCGGCGGCGGGATCAGGCGATGCGCCCGACGACGGGAAGGCTGAGGATAGAGGATAGAAGCGAGATCTGAGACCAAGGACCCAGGGTGGAGAACGACAATAGACCAAGGACCAAGGACCAAGATCGCACCTCGCCCGGCCACCTTGTCACCTTGTCACCTTGTCACCTTGTCACCTTGTCACCTTGTCACCTTGTCACCTTGTCACCTCCTCCGCCGCACCTCGATCACCTTCCGGATCTCCTCGCCGATCGCCCACTCGGCGCGCGCCTCGGCGTCTTTCAGGAGCAGCTGCGGCACCCCCACCGGCCGACCCTGCTCGTCGATCGCGACCATGCTGAAGTAGCCGGTCGTGCAGTTGCGCAGCTCGCCGATCAGCGGGTGCTCGGCGTAGATATGGACCCGCACGATCATGGAGGTTCGCCCGACATAGATCACGCGGGCGATCGCCTCGATGATCTCGCCGGCGTGGATCGGCGTGCGAAAGTCGATCCGCTCGCTCGAGGCAGTGACGAGCGTCCGGCGGCAAAAGCGCAGCGCGGCGATCGCGGCCGCCTTGTCCATCATCGCCATCACCTCGCCGCCGAACATCGTCCCGTGGTTGTTGGTCTGGTTCGGCAGGATGATGTCCGTCACGCGCACCTCGGGGGCCGGTCGCGCCGGCCGCTCGTCTGCTTCGCTCATGCAAAAGCTCCTTCATATATGCGCCTATGCGCTCTTCATTGCTTGCAGGCCCCTGGCAGGAATAGTTGTCGCGCCATGACACAACCACTTGACAACGTAAACGTTTTCATATATGATATGCACAACGTAAACGTTTTCATCATCATCTTCTGCGTCTGGTCCGCCCTGTATTCGCCGTGCCGGCTATCCGCGTCCCGATCGCCGGAACTTACAGCCAGGCTATGACCAAGCGAACGATCATCGAGATTGCCGAGCGGGCTGGCGTGTCGGCGGCGACTGTGTCGCGAGCGCTGAACAACGTGCCCGGCGTCGGCCCCGACAAGCGGCGCCAGATCCTTGCGCTCGCGGCCGAGCTCAACTACCACCCCAACGCGATCGCGCGCAGCCTGCAAGGGCAGCGGACCAACACCGTGGCCTACGTGGCGGATGTCAGCAATCGGCCGGCCGCCGATCTGCTGTTCAAGGATTTTATCACCGTCCTGGCGGACCGCTGCGCGCGCTACGGGATGGATCTGCTGATCCATCCTGCCACGAGCGCCGACGCGAACATGGACGATGTCGGCCGCCTGCTGCGCTCGGGCCGCGCCGACGGCTTGATCCTGGCCGACACGCGCATCAACGACCCGCGGCTGGCCTACCTGGTCGAGCACCGGCTGCGCTGCATCGCCTTCGGCCGCAGCGACATCGGGGTCGATTACCCGTACGTCGACGTCGACGGCGAGTGGGGCATCTACACGGCCACCAGCCACCTGATCGAGCGCGGCCATCGCCGGATCGCGTTTCTCGGCCTGCCGCTGGATTACTCGTATGGAGTTCACCGGCGCGATGGCTATCTCCACGCGCTGCGCGAGCATGGCATCCCAGTCGATCCGGCGCGGCTGGTCGTCGGCCTGACGAACGAGACCGACGCGCGGCTGGCGATGGATCGGCTGCTGTCCGTATCGGAGCCGCCGACGGCGTTTGTCGCCGCCGGAGATATGCTGGCTATCTACGCGATCAGCGCGGCACGGCAGCGCGGGCTGCTCGCCGGGCGCGACTACGCGATCACCGGTTTCGACGATCTGCCGCTCGCGGCTCATACGACCCCGCCCCTCACCACAATGCAGCAGCCGTTCGACCAGGTCTGCGACGAGCTGATCGCGATGCTGGCGCGCGTGATCGCCGAAGGGCCGGGCGATCTACACGTGCTCCTGCGCCCGAAGCTGATCGTGCGCGGCTCGAGCTAGGGCCAGCCAGTAGTCAGTGGTCAGTAGTCAGTAGTCAGTAGTCGAGCATCGAAACCCGCGCAATTCGTCTATCGTCTTTGGTCTATCGTCTTTGGTCTATCGTCTATCGTGCTTGGTCTTTGGTCTTTGGTCTATCGTCTATAGCCCATCGTCTTCCGCCTATCGTCTTCATCTTCCGCCCGGAACCAGGCAGGTCTTTCCACTGTTGCGGCTTGCAATGCACCTGAAGCAGTTCGCTATGGCACAGGGCTTGCTACACATCTAAACGTTATCGCTCGAGGCACGACGTTGGCGCTACTCTGCCGGGCCACCGTGGTTTTGTGATAGGTTCAACCTGTCGCCGGGCGATCTTTGCTCCGGCGCTTCGAGCGTCCACCCGACCAGATCAGAAGCACGCATACATATGCTGATATCACAGCGGACATTACGATTCGGCCCGCATACGCTGCTAGCCGCCGATCCGACCAGCGAGGTCGTGCCGTATTTTCTAGCTGGCCGGAAGATGTACTACGTCGGCATGACCACGGGCGACATCCAGCCGATCGGCGCGGAGCACCTGGTCGGCGAGATGGGCGGGCTGTGGGTCCACCCGATCAAGGCCGCCGACGGCATGACCTTGCTGATCACCGAGCCCGACGGAACCCAGCCGATGGCGCACAACGTCGAGCTGATCGAGCTGCTGTCGCATATCGAGTGGCGCTACCGCATCGGCGGGATGGAGGTCAAGCGGCGCGATTTTATCGTCGAGGACCACGCCGCGTTCGTCTCGCTGCTGACGCTCCGCAACGCCGGCGCGCGGCCGCGCCGCGGCCAGCTGCACCTGACGGCCTGGCTCAAGTTCATGGGCTGCTGGTTCGGCGGGCTGGACGCGCGCGGCGGCGATGAGTTCTGGCTGGACGATACGGTGGTGCTGGGCTACGACCGGCTGTGGCAGGGCCGCTGGGGGGTGGCCTGCGGCACGACGACGCGTCCGGAGCGCTGCGAGCTGGTCCAGCGCTCGGTCGGCCGCGAGGCCACGCTGGTCTACCCGTTCGAGCTGGGGCCGGGGCGCTCGCAGACCTGGGAGTTTCTGCTGACCGTCGACCACGAGCGCGGCCACGAGGGCGCCCGCCACCTGTTCGACCAGCTGGCCGGCAATGGCGAGAAGCTGCTGATCGAGAAGGTCGATCGCTACCACCAGAAGGTCTTCAAGGGCGTCGCGCTGGAGACGCCCGACCGGGCGGTCAACCGCGCCTTCGCGCTGGCGAAGGCCAACCTGCAGCTGCTCAGCGCCGACTACGGGCCGAACCTGCCGGCCTACTTTCTGGCCGGCGTGCCGGAGTACCCGCAGATGTTCGGCTGCGATACCGAGTACACCGTGCCGGGCGCCACCGCCGCCGGCTTTGCCGACGTGGCCAAAAGCTCGATGCTGGCGCTGGCCGACTACGGCGCGCGCGCCTGCGGCCGCATCCCGCACGAGATCACGACCAACGGCCGGGTGTTCCACCCCGGCAACACGCAGGAGACGCCCCAGTTCGCGGCGGCCTGCTGGGATTTCTTTCGCTGGACCGGCGATATCGCGTTTCTGCGGCGGGTCTACCCGATCTGCCGCGAGGGCATCGACGAGTATTTGCCGGCGGTCTGGAGCGCGGCCGGCAGCCTGTACCCGATCGGCGACGGCGTGGTCGAGCGGCACGGCATGGGCGCGCGCAAGCTCGACAGCACCTGCTACCTGTTCCAGGCGCTGCGCGCGCTGCGCGATATGGCCGTGGCCCTGGAGAACCCCGACGACGCGCGGCGCTATGGCTCGCGGCTAGAGACGCTGGGCCGGCGCTTCGAGAGCGACTGGTGGCTGGAGGAGCAGGACATGTACGCCGACTCGCTCCACACCGACGGCACGCCGCAGCTCGACGGGCACTGGACGGTGGTGCTGCCGCTCATGCTCGGCATGGCCGGCGAGGAGCGCGCGCGGCGGTCGCTGGCGCGGATCGAGCGCGAGTGGGTCAACCGCTGGGGGCTGGTACACACGCGCGAGCGCGAGGAGCTTGTCTGGACGCTGCCGACCGGCCTGCTGGCGCTGACGGCGTTCCAGTACGACAACCCGGACCTGGGCGTGCGGCTGCTGCAGAACATCGCCGAGACCGCCAGCTACGGCACCTTGGGCGCGTTCAAGGAGCTGATCCCGATCGGCCTGTGCTTCGTCCAGCTCTGGTCGTCGGGGCTGTACGTGCAGGGGATCATCGAGGGGCTGCTGGGGCTGCACCCGCTGGCGCACCTGCACCGCCTGGCGGTCGACCCGAAGCTGCCGACCGGCTGGCCCTCGGCGCAGCTGAGCGAGGTCGCCGTCGGCGCGCACACCGTCACGGTCCAGGCCGCGCCGGGCCGGCTCGACCTGCTGCATATCGGCGGGCCTGAGCTGCTCGACCTGCGCTACCGCGTGCCCGCGGAGATCGACACGCTCGCGCACAACATTACCTATGGCGAGGCACCGCAGCTGATTGCGGACGACCAGAGGCGCTGGGTGCAGATCAACCTCGCGCCTGGCCGGCGCATCACGATCACGGTACAGCCGGGCTATGTCGAGGTCCATACGCCCGATCGGCGAGAGGAACAATCGAGCAACGGCGTGGAGGTGGAGCAGCCGACGGCTGCAGGGTGACACGGTCACCTTGTCAGGGAAAGGGGGTGGTAGGATCGCGGAATCGTACGGTCTAGCTCGCTTATTGAACAGGCTCTAACTCGATGAAGATAACAACAGCATCACCTGCAAGGAGGCAACAGATGACATCTCGCAAGCGGATCAGCGTACTCATCCTACTGCTGGCGCTGATCGTCCCGGTTCTGGCCGCCTGTGGCGGCGGCACCACCGCGACACCCACGACCGCGCCCGCGGCCGCAGCCACGGCCGCGCCCGCGGCGACGACCGCGCCCGAAGCGACGGCTGCGCCGGCCGAGGCGACTGCTGCGCCGGCCGAGGCGACTGCTGCGCCTGAGGCTACCGCGGCCACCGGCGGCGGCGCGGCGATGGCTGGCGCGACCGCCGGAGCTGCCGGCGACGTGACCAAGATCCAGCCCGAGGACGGCGCGACCCTGCGCGTGTCGAGCTGGGGCAACCCGGCCGAGCAGAAAGTCAACACCGATTCTTTCGCGCGCTTCAACGCGATCTTCCCGAACGTCAAGATCACGTACGAGCCGCAGCCGGACAACTTCCAGACCAAGATCAAGGCTGACTTCTCGGGCAACACCGAGCCGGACGTGTTCTACCTCGACTCGTCGCTCATGACCGCGCTGGCGCCGAACGATCTGCTGCTGCCGCTCGACGACGCCATCGGCCAGGCCGGCGCCAAGACCGACGACTACGTCGGCGAGCTGGTCACGCTCTACCAGCAGAATAGCAAGACCTACGCGCTGCCGAAGGACCAGGGCTCGCTGGCGCTGTTCGTCAACAACGACATCGCGCAGAAGGCCGGCGTCGACATCGCCAGCCTGAAGACCTGGGACGACGTGACCGCGGCGGCGAAGAAGATGACCTCGGGCGAGGGCCCGGCCAAGGTCAACGGCATGTGCGTCAACCGCGACATCCAGCGCGTGGGCGCCTTTATGCTGCAGGACGGCAACCCGATCGTCGACAACGGCAAGACGACGATCACCCAGGACAGTGCGGCCGAGGCTGTCAACTGGTGGTACGGCTTCAAGAAGGACGGCACCGGCGAAGAGGCGACCGAGATCGGCGCCGGCTGGTGCGGCGAGGCCTTCGGCAAGCAGCAGGTTGCGATGGTCGTCGAGGGCGGCTGGATGCTGCCGTTCCTGTCCGACACCAACAACGGCTTCCAGGATGTCAAGTACACCGCCGTTCCGATCCCGACCCCGACGAACGGCAAGCAGGCGACGCTGGTCTTCACCAATGGCTGGGCGGCGTCGGCCCGCACCAAGTACCCGAAGGCCGCCGCGGCGCTGGTGCTGTTCCTGACCAGCGCGGCCAACCAGCAGCCGATCCTCCAGACCGGCTTCGCGCTGCCGACGGTCAAGAGCCTGCTGAACGACCCGTACTTCACACAGAACCCCAACGCCAAGGTCCTGGCCGAGGCGCCGTCGTACGGCAAGGTCGCCGACCTGGTGTTCGGCGGCCCGGCCAAGAAGGACGACGTGATCAAGCCGCTGAACGACGCGATGGAGCGCATCTTCACCGGCTCGCAGGAAGTGAAGCCGGCCTTGGAGCAAGGCGCCAAGGAGGCGGACGCCGTCTTGTCGCAGTAGCGTAGCCATGGCGTACGGCGTGGGGTGGCGCGAGCCGCCCCACGCCGGATCGGCAACCGAAGGAGGGAACGATGGCAGCTTCTACGACAACCGTCGGCAGCCCCAGGTCGGGGCGCATGCGGACGCTGGCGCGCCGGGAGGCGATAACGGCCTACCTGTTCATCGCGCCATACCTGATCATCGCCGGTATCTTCACGCTCGGGCTGCTGGTATATGCCTTCTACATCAGCTTCACCGACCTCAAGTCGTCGCTCTCGCGCACGTCGAACTTCGTCGGGCTGAGCAACTACATCAACGCGCTCAGGAATCCCGAGTTTCAAGTTTCGCTGATCAACGTGTTCTGGTACTTTGTGATCGTCACGACCTTCCAGACCATCGGCGCGATCCTGGTGGCGATGCTGCTGAACGCCAAGCTCAAGGGCCTGCGCTTCTATCGCACCATGTTCTACGCGCCGAGCGTCGCGTCCTCGGCCGTGATCTCGATGATCTTCCTGTGGCTGTATCTGCGCACGGGCTGGATCAACTACATCCTCGGCACCAATATCGCCTGGATTCAGGATGCGCGCGGCCTGTTCCAGGTGCTGCTCGACCCGCTGGGCGTCAAGATCAGCTCGACCTTCCTGAAAGGCCCCAGCATCACCTGGATGGCGCTGATGTTCATGAACATCTTCACGACCATCCCGTCGCTGATGGTGATCTTCCTGGCGGCGCTGCAGGACATCCCGGCCTACGTCTACGAGGCGGCCGAGATCGACGGCTCGACCGGAGTGCACGCGTTCTTCAACATCACGCTGCCGCTGCTGCGCCCGGTGATCACGCTGGTGATCGTGCTCGGCACGATCGGCACGTTCCAGGTATTCGACCAGGCGTTCATCATGACCAAGGGCGGCCCGCTCAAGACGACCTACACGCCGGTGCTATTGATCTACAACAAGACCCTGGGCGAGGCGACTTCGGCCGACGCTGCGCTGGCCGCGGCGATGGCGTTCATCCTGGCGGCGATTATCTTCCTGTTTACCTTCATCCAGCGCCGCTACATCGAGACCTCGAGCGAACGATTCTAGAAGCGCAGAACGTCGGGCGCGGAACGTAGAGCGTGGGCCTGCCATCACTTCTCACCCTTCAGCGCTCATCGTTCATCGCTCGTGGTTCATCGCCGATGGAGGCAAGTCATGGCTGTCACCGCAGGACAACGCCAGGTGGTGCTGGCTGAAAACCAGCGCTCGCCGCTGCAGCTGATTGGCGTCGCCATTCGCTACATTCTGATCACCGCGCTGGCCATTCTCGTCTTTATGCCGTTCATCCTGTCGTTCCTCGGGACGTTCAAGACCAACCCCGAGGTCACGGCCTACCCGCCGACCTTCCTGCCCAAGCAGTGGCACTTGGAGAACTGGTCGCAGACCTGGAGCATCCAGATTTCCGGCGCCGGCAACTACGTGTTCGCGCGCTGGTTCTTCAACAGCTTCTGGCTCGCGCTGGTCAACATGGTCACCGAGCTGTTCTTCTGCTCGCTGGCGGCCTACGCCTTCGCGCGCATGCGCTTCCCGGGCAAGGAGCTGATCTTCGCGTTCATCATCGCCAGCATGGCCATCCCCGGCGCCGTCACCCTGATCCCCGGCTACGTCTTCTACGCGCGGCTCGGCTGGGTCAATACGTATCTGCCGCTGATCGTGCCGAAGCTGGTGGTGCCGTTCGGGATCTTCATGCTGACCCAGTTCTTCAAGTCGATCCCCCAGGAGCTGGAAGAGGCCGCCTACATGGATGGCGCGAGTCGCTTTCGCACCTACTGGAGCGTGGCGATGCCGCTGTCGCGGCCGGCGCTGATCACGCTGGCGATCATCCAGTTCCAGGGCGGCTGGAACGACTTCATGGGGCCGCTGCTCTACCTGCGCGACCCGAAGCTGCTGACGCTGACGGTCGGGCTGAACTTCTTCAAAACTCAGTACGCGGTCGAGTGGAACAAGATCCTGGTCGGCTCGATGTTCAACGCGATCCCGATCCTGCTCCTGTTCTTCTTGTTCAA
The DNA here is from genome assembly GCA_016717335.1 of Candidatus Ribeiella danica. Lineage (GTDB taxonomy): Bacteria > Chloroflexota > Chloroflexia > Chloroflexales > Roseiflexaceae > Ribeiella > Ribeiella danica. Next base: position 305,363 of record JADKFS010000001.1, on the reverse strand, counting down.
CAAGTACTACATGGAAGGCGCCAGCTACAGCGGGTTGGCGGGGCAGTAGCCAGTAGCCAGTAGCCAGTAGCCAGTAGCAGTAGCGGCACATTGAGAATCAAGGTCAATCATTGGTACTGATATCTGACTACCGACTACGGAGGTATCTATGGCCTTTCAGGGGGCGATCTTCGACGTCGACGGCGTGCTGGTCGACTCGCCGCACGAGCGCGCCTGGCGCGAGTCGCTGCAGCGGCTGATGGAGCTGGCCTGGCCCGAGCTGGCCGGCGCGACGCGCTACGCGCCCGAGCTGTTTACGACCGAGGTCTACCAGGCCTACGTGGCCGGCAAGCCGCGCGAGGCCGGCGCCAGCGCCGCGCTGGAGCACTTCGGCATCCCCGACCCGGACGGCCAGCGCGTGCGCGAGTACTGCGAGGTCAAGCAGGCCGACCTGGTCGCGCTGATCGAGCGCGGCGAGTTCGTGGCCTTCGCGGATGCGCTGCGGTTCCTGCTCGACCTGAAGGCGGCCGGGCTCAAGCTGGCGGCGGCCTCGTCCTCGAAGAACGCCAACACCTTCCTGCGCAAGGTCTCGCTCGCGCCGCTGGCGGAGCGGCAGGTCGGCGGCCGGCCAGCCTACCCGTTCGTCGGGCCGGGCACGACCCTGCTGGACATGTTCGACGTCAACCTGTGCGGGCGCGACTTCGCGCGCGGCAAGCCCGACCCCGAGATCTTCCTGACCGCCGCGGCCGAGCTGGGATTGCCGCCGGCCGCCTGCGTCGTGGTCGAGGACGCGCAGTCGGGCGTGCAGGCCGCCAAGGCCGGCGGCATGGCCTGCGTGGGCGTCGCGCGGCTGGGCGACCAGGCGCTGCTCCAGCAGGCCGGCGCCGACTGGGTGGTGGCGAGCCTGGACGAGCTGCCTGCGGAGCGATTGACAACTGAATAATGCCAGGTGTATGCTCTCCGAGTCAGCTATTGGGCGGAAGGCTTGGAGGCAATGATGCGACGGACGCATCGGGTTGCGCGGCGCGCCATACTGGTGGCCGGCGCTGTGCTGCTGCTATCGTGCGGGCTGGTCGGGCTGTTCGCGTCGCGGACGCTCTCTACCGAGGCGCGCGCGCAGCAGCTGGCCCAGGCCGAGCATCGCTGGCAGACGCGCCCGTTCTCGCGCTACCGGCTGGTGATGCAGGCGCCGAGCTGGTGCCGGATGGATGTCGAGATTCAGGACGAGCGCCTCGCGCACGTCTTCGAGAATAGCTGCCCCGGCAGCATCCGCACCGTGACCGACCTGTTCCAGCTGATCCAGCAGCTCGACAGCTCGGCCGACACGATCTACTGCGCGCCGGCCGGCTGCGAGTGCACGGAGATCCGGGCCGTGCGGGTCGACTATGACGCGCAGCTCGGGTTTCCGCGCAGCATCCAGGTGCGGCGCCTGCGCGCGACGAACTGGCCCGAGCTCTGGAGCTTCGTCCAGGCGCGCGGGCTGCCCAACTGCCTGACGCCGCTGGACATCAACGTTGTGAATGTGCTGTCGCTCAGGCCGATCTCCTGAGATTGCGGTTGGGCGCGCCGGCCGCCGCCTGACAGGGTCGTGTGGCGCTTCAGGGGGGGCCGTCGGCCCTCCCTTTACAATTCGAGGAGGATTGGGCGCCGCAGGCCCTCGCCCCCTCCCGCCTGCAAAAACTACACTTGAAAGGAGCGGGCTTGGGAGCGGGCGCAGCCCGCTCCCAAATCCCCGCCCTATTCGGGCAATTCGGATAGGCACGCAGCAGAGGAGAGCAGAGATGACAGAGCATCTGGACGCTTTTGCGCCCGCCGCAGACTCGCGCTGGCTGCTCGAGGTCGAGGGGTTCGATCCGACGCTCGAGCCGACGCTTGAGGCGGTGATGGCGCTGGTCAATGGCTATAGCGGCACGCGCGCGGCGGTCGAGGAGGGCAGCGCCGTCTCGCGCCCGTCGACGTTTCTGGCGGGCATTTTCAACACGCCCGTCGCGCCGCAGGCGCCCGAGCTTGAGGCGCCCATCCCGGAGCTGGTCGTCGCGCCGGAGTGGTCGCGCCTGCGGATCGTCGTCGAAGGCCAGGATCTGCGCATCGGCGAGGCCGAGCTGCTCGGCCAGCGCCGCGTGCTCGACATGCGCCAGGGGGTGCTGCTGCGCGAGTGGCGCGTGCGCGACCGCGACGGCCGGATCACTAGCCTGCGCAGCCTGCGCTTCGCCTCGCTGGCCGACCGCCACGTGCTGGTCCAGCTGCTCATGCTCATGCCCGAGAACTATAGCGGGCGGGTGACGCTGGAGAGCCTGGTCGCTGGCCGCGTGACCAACGAGCACAGCACCGCGCACCTCGCCCCGGTGGAGGTCAGGGAGATTCCTCAGGGCGGGCTGCTGTCGGTGCGGACGCTGCAGTCGGGCTACCAGCTGTCGTTCGCGGCGCACGCCGACCTGCGCGACACAATCGGCGGCTCGATCGCCGGCGCCGCCATCCTGGATGAGCAGCTGGTCGGCCGCGGCTGGGCCTGGCAGGCCGAGCAGGGGCACGTCTACGAGCTGCGCAAGCTGGTGGCCGTGGCCACCTCGCGCGATGCCGAGCTGCCCGCGCTCGCCGCCGCGCGCCTGCTGGAGCGCCTGGAGCGCGAGGGCGGCGGCGCGCTGATCGCCGCGCACGCGCGCGCCTGGGAGCTACGCTGGGCCACGACCGATATCGTGCTGCCCGGCGTGGAGGATATCCAGCGCCAGGTCCGCTTCGCGCTCTACCACCTGATTGGCGCCGCGCACCCCGACGAGCGCGCCTCGATCGGCGCGCGGTCGCTGACCGGCGAGCGCTACCGCGGCCACGTCTTCTGGGACACCGAGACGTTTGCCTGGCCGTTCTACCTGTTCACCGACCCGCCGACGGCCCGCGCGCTGCTGCTGTATCGCTACCACACGCTCGGCGGCGCGCGCAACAAGGCCCGCGCGATGGGCTACCGCGGCGCGCTGTACGCCTGGGAGTCGACCGACACCGGCGAGGAGACCACGCCGCCGTATATCAATGTGCCGGGACTCGGCCGCCAGCCGGTGCTGACCGGCGTCGAGGAGCATCACCTGGCCGCCGACATCGCCTACGCGATCGTGCAGTATCGCCAGGCCAGCGGCGACGAGCAGTTCTTTCTGGACTACGGCGCCGAGATGCTGCTCGAGATCGCGCGCTTCTGGTCGAGCCGCGCCACGCCCGACGCCGACGGTCGCTACCACATCCTGAAGGTGATCGGCCCCGACGAGTACCACGAGTCCGTGAACGACAGCGCCTACACCAACGTCATGGCGCAGTGGGCGCTGCGGCGCGGGCTCGACACGGCGAGTGAGCTGCAGCGCCGCCACCCGGCGCGCTGGCGCTCGCTCGCAACTCAGCTCGACATAACAATCGACGAGTTGGACGACTGGCGGCGCGTGGCCGACAATCTGCTGACCGGCTTCGACCCGCGCACCGGGCTGTTCGAGCAGTTCGAGGGCTTCTACAAGCTGCGCGAGGTCGACCTCTCCGGCCACGACACAGCGGATAAGACGATGGACGTCAAGCTGGGCTGGCACGAGCTTCAGAAGACCCAGGTGCTCAAGCAGGCCGACATCGTGATGCTGCTGTTCCTGCTGTGGGACAGCCTGCCGCCGGAGGTGCGCGCGGCCAACTTCCGCTTCTACGAGCCGCGCACCGCCCACGACAGCTCGCTGAGCCCGAGCTTTCACGCGCTGGTGGCGGCCCGCCTGAACGACCTGGCGATGGCCGAGCGCTACCTGCGCCAGGCCGCGCTGATCGACCTGGACTTCACACGCAAGGGCTGGGCCGGCGCGACCGGCGGCGTGCATATCGCGGCGCTGGGCGGCATCTGGCAGGCGCTGGCGTTCGGCTTCCTGGGCATGCAGCCGCAGGCGCAGGGGCTGCGCTTCGAGCCGCACATCCCGGCGCACTGGGGATCGCTGCGCGTGCCGATCCAATGGCGCGGCAGCCAGCTGCGGATCACGGCCGGCCCCGACTCGGTCGAGGTCGCGGTCGAGTCGGGTGGCCCGGTCGCCCTGGCACTGGGGAACGGCGACTGGCAGACCGTGGCCGCGGGCGCGGCGCTGCGGTCGCCGTGAGCGGCACGCTGATGTGTCATGGTCGTGTCGGCGGGCTGCAGTAAGCCACTGCAATCGCGAGCGCGCCTGCTCGCACATAGGGGAATTCCCGGAAAGGTGTCGGCCATGATCACCCTGTCTGCTCCGCTCCGCCAGCTGCTGGCGATCCTGTTCGGCGTCGCGCTGTTCGCGACCGCCGCCACGCCGGCGGCGCGGGCCACAACCGGATGCTTCAACGAGATCCCGGGGCGCCCGACGGTTGTGCTGGACCCCGGCCATGGCGGCTCGGACACCGGGACGAGCAACTACGGCGCCTACAACAACGTGACGACGCTGCTGATCGAGAAGAACTTGAACCTCGACATCGCGCTGCGGACGAAAGACATCCTGACCGGATCGGCGTACAACTACCGGGTCTGCCTGACGCGCACCAGCGATCTGCCGGCCGGCGCCGAACTGACGAACACGCAGCGCGCGAGCTACGCGAACGCCGTGGGCGGCAAGGTCTTTGTGCTCATACACCTGAACGGGTCGACCGACCACAGCGTGGACTACACGCAGACCTTCTGGGGCAAGAAGAACAAGGACGAGAAATTTGCCGCCGCGATGTACCAGTCGCTGCTCGGCTCGCTCGGCATCCCCGGGCATAGCGTCGGGCAGTTCGCCTCGGGCGCGCTGCTCAAGTCGACGATGCCGGCCGCGCTGACTGAGAGCGTGTTTCTAACCAACGACCGGGAGGCGAACCTGCTGGCCGACGGTAGCGCGGCGACCGTCAACCCGAACAGCCGGCGCCAGCAGATCGCGCGAGCCCTCGCCCAGGGTATCGCCGGCTGGGTCGCAACAACGCCCTAGTACAGGGTTACGAAAGCCCGTATGGGGTTTGGGCCGCCACTATTGGTTCTGCGGTTCTGCGGTTCCGCGGTTCTGCGGTTCCGCGTCCGCAGAACCATAGAACCGCAGAACCAACCGGCAAAGCCAGGAGCGCTTTTCTGGAAAGCTGTGCCCGCGCTACCAACCCTCAAACCCCTCGGGCCAGCTTGGCGCCGGGCCGGGCAGCGACTCGAAGGCCGGCGGCTCGGGCGCGGCTGCAGCCCGCGGCTTGTCCGGCGCGCGGCGCTTGCGCCGGCCAGTGAACTTGCTCGTCTGCCGGATGGCCTCGTGGCGGTTGCGCGCCGCGAGCGCCAGGCGGAGCGCCTTGCGCTGGCCGTGCTTGACGATCGAGTAGCTGGTGCGCCCGATCGTGCCGTCCTCGTTGACCCAGTTCGCCTCGTACGCCTCGTGCCCCCACGGCCCGCTGACGATCTTCCGGATTCCGACGATGCCGGTCTCGGTGTGCGGGATGCCGACGACGATCCGCTCGCTGCGCGGCTTGCCGACCTCCTGCTCCTTCGCGTCGCGCCACTGCAGCGCGGCGTCCAGCGCGCCCAGCCGGTCGCCGTGGACGCTATCGCTGAAGAATTTGCGGTGGGTCTCGCCTTTCCATGTGACCCGCACGAAGTAGCCGTGCGTGGCGGTGATACGCCGGCCGTCGGCGTGGTGGCCGGCGGCGCGGTCGACCCGCGTCACCCCTTTGTGGCGGGTGGTCTTTTGTCGCGCCATTAGCATGCTCCGGCGAAAGCTATACACTTGAATGCGCTTGTGATGGTATTATTGTAGCACCTCTGCCGAGCTACCGTGTCAGTAGAAAGGCGCACACATGAAACTTGACGCTGCCCTGGCCATCAACGCCGCGCGCCTGCGCGACGTGGCCCGGATCGCGCGGGCCGCCGAGGAGATCGGCTTCGGCGCGCTCTGGACCCCCGAGACGCAGCACAACGGCTTCTACCCGCTGCTGGTCGCCGCCGAGCACACCCAGCGGATCTCGCTTGGGACGGCGGTCGCAATCGCCTTCCCGCGCAGCCCGATGGTGATGGCGCAGAACGCCTGGGACCTGCAGGCGCTCTCGGGCGGGCGCTTCATCCTGGGCCTGGGCACGCAGGTCAAGGCCCACATCGAGCGGCGCTACAGCGTCGCGTGGGACTCGCCGGTCGCGCGGCTGCGCGACTACATCGCGGCGCTGCGCGCGATCTGGCAGAGCTGGCAGGCGGGGGAGCGGCTCAGCTACCAGGGCCAGTTCTACCAGCACACGCTGATGACGCCGTTTTTCAACCCCGGCCCGATCGCGAACCCGCGCATCCCGATCTACATCGCCGGCGTGAACGAGGGCCTGGCGCGGCTGGCCGGCGAGACATGCGACGGCTTCCACGTCCACCCATTTCACAGCGTCAAGTACATCAAGGAGGTCGTTCGGCCGCAGGTGGCGGCCGGCGCCGAGCGGGCCGGCCGTTCGCCCGCGGACGTCGCGCTCGTCAGCAGCGTGTTCGCGATCACCGGGCCGAACGAGGCCGCGATCGAGGCGACCCGCGCGCTCGCGCGCGAGCAGATCGCCTTCTACGCCTCGACGCCGACCTACCGGGTGGTGCTGGCGTGCCACGGCTGGGAGGATGTCGGCGAGCAGCTCTCGCGGCTGGCGGCGATGAAGCGCTGGAGCCAGATGGGCGCGCTGATCACCGACGAGATGCTGAGCGTCTTCGCCGTCCAGGCGCCGTTCGACCGGATCGGCCAGGCGCTGCGCGAGCGCTACGACGGCGTGCTCGACCGCGTGTTCGGCTACCTGCCCTACCAGCCGGGCGAGCTCGACGACGCCTGGCGCGCGATCGTCGCCGCGGTCCACGGCTGAGCCGGGGCGCGCCTGGCCCCCTGCCGTAGCTCGCCAAACGCGGTAACGGCTGCCTTGCGGCAGCCGTCTGAGGGGGTGTGAGGGCGACGGTGAGGCCATAACGGCGCATTTTGCTCTGCCCACTTGCGCCGGCGATGCCCGTCGCCACATCGCTATTCGATAGCTTCAATAGCATTGTGTGTGCCACGAGATGCGGCGCATCCACAGCCTTTGCGGGGGCTGCCCGCCCCCGAGCCCCCGCGGGCGGGGGTGGCCTGCTACTCCTGCTCCCCGATCCGAGTCGCACGGACGGCGTGCGTGTCTTCGTGGGCGGGCTCCGCCCCCCACACCCCCCGCTGGGGGCGGAGCCCGCCCCCAGACCCCCTGCAAATGATGCTACCTCTGTGGCAAGCTCGGCGGCGCATGCCTGGCTGAATCCAGGCGCGGCGGGATGTGCATAGGCCGTGCTCGAATGGTGTGAGGCATCCGCCACTGGCATTGAAATGGAGACAGCCTGATTTGCCGGAGGGGGGCCGCGGGCGCAGCGCCCCGGCAGATCTTTCGGCCGTCTGCACGACCAGCAGGCGGGGGGCCGGGGCGCAGCGCCCGAAAAAAGGCATCGCAGCGCGGTAGTGCGCCCGCGGCCGGCGCTCGTGAGTTTTTTTGCAAGCGCTGGCGTGCTATGCTAAAATACGGTGCCTCTTCCAGGCATCACAACGCTACAAAAGGGTGCTGGGCCAGGTGCGTGTGCCGGAGCTTCCCTGTGACTTTGCCTCTGCCGAGAGGCGCTGGACGCGGCGGGAGACGGTGTAACTCGGGCGAAACCACGCTATCTATACTGGTATGTGCGGCAACACCCTCTCGGGTAGGCGTTTTAGACACTGCTGGAAATATATGCGGGGGCACGTCGGCCCCACCGGGGAGCTTCGGCCGGGCGTTGCTCTGCCGGCGCCCCGATTTTCTATGTCGTCTCTTGGGAGCTTGTTCTGTCCGCCAAAGAAAGGAGTGAGCCCGATAAGGCAAGCAGGGCGGTGTTGCCCACACTGATGTCTTTTCTCACTACTTGTATCGTGTCATAAGTTGTGCGACAAGGAGTTTATCAATGCCCGAAATAATGAGAGGGCTGAGCTCGTTCGAGCAGAGCGCCGTATGGGTCGTATTCGCCATCTCGCTCTTTGGGATCGCCTACGCGTTTGTGCTGCGCAGGCAGATCCTATCCCAGGACAAAGGCACACCCCGCATGCAGGAGGTCTGGGGCTTCATCAAGGCCGGCGCCAACGCCTACCTGAGCCAGCAGTTCCGCACGATTGTGATCCTGATCGGCGTGTTCACGCTGGTGCTGGCCGCCAGCGTGCTGATCGTCCCGCCCACGCAGGAGGCCACCGAGGTCTTCGGCGACGCGGCGGTGGCCTGGGTCGCGGTCGGCCGCGCGATCGCCTTCCTGATGGGCTCGCTGTTCTCCTACACCGTCGGCTTCGTCGGCATGAACGTCGCGGTCGAGGGCAACGTGCGTGTGGCCGCTGCCGCGCGCAAGGGCTATAACCTGGCCATGCAGACGGCGTACCGCTCCGGCACCGTCACCGGGATGCTCACCGTCGGCCTGGGCCTGCTCGGCGGCACGCTGATCTTTATGGTCTTCGGCATCGCCGCGCCCGACGCGCTGCTGGGCTTCGGCTTCGGCGGCAGCCTGATCGCGCTGTTCATGCGCGTCGGCGGCGGCATCTACACCAAGGCCGCCGACGTCGGCGCCGACCTGGTCGGCAAGGTCGAGGCCGGCATCCCCGAGGACGACCCGCGCAACGCGGCCGTTATCGCCGACCTGGTGGGCGATAACGTCGGCGACTGCGCCGGTATGGCCGCCGACGTGTTCGAGAGCTTTGAGGTCACGATCGTCTCGGCGCTGATCCTGGGCCTGGTGCTCGGCGACGTGGCCGCGGGCACGATCGGCGACGGCCGCTACGACATGCGCTTCGTGATCTTCCCGCTCATCCTGCGCGGCATTGGCGTGATCGCCTCGGTGATCGGCAACACGGTCGTTCGCACCGACGAGAAGCGCCGCAACGCGATGGCCGCGATGAACCGCGGCTTCTACCTCGCCGCGGTGGTCTCGGTGATCGGCTTCGCCGCCGTGACGCTGTTCTACATGATCGACCCGAACACCGGCCTGGTGGACTGGCGGCCGTTCCTGGCGACCGTCTCCGGCATCGTTCTGGCGATCGTGCTCGATAAAGTCACCGAGTACTTCACCTCGACCCACTTCAGCCCGGTGAAGGAGACCAGCCGCGCCTCGCTGACCGGCTCGGCCACCAACATTCTCTCGGGCCTTGCGCTTGGCTTCGAGTCGAGCGTGTGGGCGGCGATCGTGATCGCGCTGTCGATCCTGTCGTCGGTGCTGATCTACAGCGGCGAGCCGGCCGCGACGCAGTTCACCGCGATCCTGTACGGCGTGGCGCTGACCGGCATCGGCATGCTGACGCTGACCGGTAACACAATCTCGATGGACTCGTTCGGGCCGATCTCCGACAACGCCAACGGCATCGGCGAGATGGCCGGCCTCGATAAGAACGCCCGCAACGTGATGGACGACCTGGACTCGGTCGGCAACACGACCAAGGCTGTCACCAAGGGTATCGCGATCGGCTCGGCCGTGATCGCGGCGGTGGCGCTGTTCGGCTCGTTCCTGACCGACACCGGCAAGGTGCAGGCCCAGCTCGGCCAGACCCCGCTGGCCGGCATCAACGTCGCCTCGCCGATCGTCTTCATCGGCCTGCTGATCGGCGGCGCGGTGCCGCTGCTGTTCTCCTCGCTGACGATCCGCGCGGTGGCGCGCGCTGCCGCGCAGATCGTGAATGAGGTCCGGCGGCAGTTCAAGATCCCCGGCCTGATGGAGGGCAAGGTGCTGCCCGACTACGCCAAGGCCGTGAGCATCTCGACCACCGCGGCGCAGAAGGAGCTGGTGAGCCTGGGCTTGATCGCCGTGCTGGTGCCGATCCTGGTCGGCTTCCTGCTGGGCGTCGAGGCGCTGGGCGGCTTCCTGGCCGGCATCATTCTGTCGGGCCAGCTCATGGCCGTGTTCCAGGCCAACGCCGGCGGCGCGTGGGACAACGCGAAGAAGTACATCGAGGAGGGCAACTTCGGCGGCAAGCACTCCGAGCCGCACAAGGCCGCCGTCGTGGGCGACACGGTCGGCGACCCGCTGAAGGATACGGCCGGCCCGGCGCTCAACCCGATGATCAAGGTGATCAACCTGGTCTCGCTGATCATCGCGCCGATTATTGTGACGATCCGCGTGCCTGGCCAGCCGCTTGGCCTCGGCCTGATCGTCTCGATGCTGATCTGCCTGGCCGTGCTGATCTGGGCGATCTGGCAGAGCAAGCGCGAGGGCGAGGCGATGGCTGCCGAGAGCGCGCCGGTGACGGCGAAGAGCGCCTAACTGCCGCTACCCTCAGGTTAAGGTATCGCAACCTCGATCGCGTGAGCGCATGTGACTGGCGGCAGGGTGAGGGCTTGGCGCCCGCGCCCCTGCCGCCAGACTGAATCAAAAGGGGCGGGTCGCATCTGCGACCCGCCCCTCGGTCTGATGAAGCGCTCCGGCTTACCAGCGCGACGCGCGACGCTGCTGCTGGAAGCAATCGTCGCAGTAGACCGGCTTATCGCCGCGCGGCAGGAACGGCACTTTTGCCTCCTTGCCGCAGTTGGCGCAGGTCACACTGTGCATCTCGCGCTCGCCTCGGAACCCGCCAGCGCCGCCGCCGCCACCGCTCGAACGCCGCGAGCTGTAGCCGCCGCCGCTGCTGTAGCTGTCCCGATCGCTATAGCCGCCGCTGCCGCCATAGCTGTCCCGGTCGCTGTAGCCGCCGCTGCTTCGGCCACCGCCCGACTGCTTACGCGCCTGTCGACAGGGCCCACAGCGCGTCGGCTCGTTCGTGAAACCCTTCTGTGCGTAGAACTCCTGCTCTCCCGCCGTGAACACGAACTGCGTGCCACAGTCCCGGCACGTCAACGTTTTGTCAGCAAAGCTCATCGCTTGCCATGCTCCTTTGGATCGACTCCGACCCACTCCTGAAACAGACCAACTACCGGGGGTTTGGGCTTAACGATAAGCTCTCTGGAGTGCGCTTGCAGCGGGCAGGGCATCCGGGGCAACTCGCGGGAACCAAACCTTACGGCTACTATATCATACGTTATTGGGCATTTCAAGAGGGAATTTAGCTATACTGCGTAAAATGTGAACACATAGTTAAGTTAACTATATTCTTGCACAGGATTTGTCACGTAAGTAGCCATTCCGCCAGCGCTTGGTCGAGCAGCGCGGTCCGGCCGGGCAGTAGCGGCACCGTGCCGACGCCGCTAGGGTAGCGCTCGGGCGTGCCGGCGCCGGGGTAGAGCAGCAGCGCGCCGATCGTCGCGCGCTCGCCGCCGCAGCCAATCGCCCCGAGGTAGGCGTAGGCGTCGGCCAGCGCGTCCGGGGGCACGCCGCGCCCCTCGGCGTCCAGGCGATACTTCGCGTCCAGCACCAGCACCTTGGGCGGGGCGCCCTCGCGGCGCAGCTCGACGGCCAGGTCGGGCACGCGCGTGTGCCGGTCGAGCGAGCCGAGCCTAAACGCTGAATGCTGAGCGCTGAATGCTGAACGCCGCCTATCATCAGAATCTTCATCGTTCATCGTTCTACGTTCAGCGTTTCGTAAGGGGCGATACTTCGGCTGATAGCGCAGCGTGAGCGTCCAGTCGCCGCGCGCGATCACCAGCAGCGGCGCCTGCTCGACCAGCGCGACCGCAAGCTCCAGCTCGTCCTCCTCGCCCGCGGGCCGGCGCTGCTCGACCAGGCGCTGCTCGTGGACCTCGCCGCCGATCGCGAGCAGCGCCCGCGCCACCTGGACGGCGCACCAGCCCTCGTACAGCCGCGGCAGCTCGGCGATCGGGATCGTGAGCAGCGGGCTGTCGAACGCCAGGTACGGCCGCTGGCGCAGCGCCTGCCACATCCGGTAGACCTCGCGGTAGGCCGCGTCGCGCTGGAGCAGCGGGGTCGCGCCGCGAAAGGCCGCCAGCGGCCGCACCTCGGCCAGAAACGGCAGCGCGCGCAGCTCCCGCAGCATCCGCGCCGCCTCGGCGCAGCCCGCGGCGATCTGCTCGGCGCGCAGCCTGCGTGCGCTCGCGCCGCCCCCGAACGCCTCGGCCGCGGCCAGGCGGGTGGCCTCGCGCTCGGCCAGCCCGCCGACGAAGCGGGCGCGACGCAGCAGCAGGGCCAGCAGGTGCTTGAGCAGCCGGTGCTCGTAGATATCGGTCGTGGGGCTGCTGCGAGCTGTCGGGAGGCTCCGCGGCAGCACGCCGCCACCCGGCCGCAGCGCCTGCTGCAGCTCGTCGGCCACCCCAGGCGGCGCCTGGTCGAACGGGCCGCGCGCCAGCCCGGCGATCGTGTCGGCGCCTAGATCGGCGGCCTGCCCGATCGGCGCCTGCTCCTCGACGCCGCGCAGCTGCTCGCGCGGCCGGGCGGCCACCCGGCGCACCGCCCGCTCGAACGCGGCCAGCCGCTCCTCGAATAGCGCGTAGTACTCCTCGGCCGGGCTGACCTGCCAGGGCACCTCGCGCTCGAGCGCGGCGCCCTCGGCGCCGGCGCCGGCCAGCGCGAACGCCAGGCCGTAGGCGGCGCGCTGCAAGTCGTCGATCAGGCCCTCGTAGCGCTCCTGGTCGATCTTGCGCGCGAGGACGCGCAGCTGCCAGCTTCGCCTCAGCTCGGAAGCATCGGCCGGGCGCGCCGCCAGGGCCAGCCGGTGCAGCCCGGCCGCCGCCCCGGGGTTCCAGCGCCAGCGCCAGGCTTGCTCGCCGGGCCGCAGGAACGGCTCCAGCAGCTGCCCGTCGACGCTCAGCGCGAGCGTGTCGGCGCCCGGCGGCGCGGGGCAGACGAACTCGACCGGCTGGTGCTCGGCGATAGCGGGGAGGTCGGCGGGCTGGTCGACTGAGAGCTGTATTTCAATCATTGGCGTTATAGCTGTGAGCAAAAGTGTTGAGACACTACGCACGAACGAGATGCCGTTGTGATGCCATCCGTCTTACTGCCGGCTGGCTCCTGCCGACTGCCCACCGCTATAGGAGCAAGCTGGCTGCCGCGTCATTGTAGCACCTCATGCGATAGATAGCTTACTATCTATGGCGGGGAGCCTGTCGTGGTTGTGGGGGGCGTGAGAATCCGGAACAGCAGAAGTGGCGGAAGCAGCGGAAAGCGATCCGCCTTCAGCCCTTTTGCTCCGCGTTCGACTCTCCGTCGAATCAAGAAGCGGAGGGCCGCTCGCGCGACCTTCCGCTCCTTCCGCCGTTCCGCGGCTTCCTGGTTTGGGGCTGCTCCTACGAGTCCGTCGCCGGCGGCGGCGTGGGCGGCGGGTCGTCGGTGTCGACCACCTGATCTTTGCGCACCCAGCCGGTCACGCGCGCCGCGCCGCGCACGAACACCTGGTACCAGCCATCGCGCTCGAGGAACACGAACAGGCGGCCGTCGGGCTGCACGTGCGCGACGACTCGCGCCTTGTCGCTCGGCGCGCTGTGCACGTCGACCCCCTCGGCCGCGAGCGGGCGCTGGGTCTTGAACTCGGGTGGGAGCAGCGCGTCGCCGTCGCTGCGGTCGCGCTCGTTCAGGTAGCGGATGATCCCGTTCGCGATGCCGATCGCCGTGTCGTCGGCCCGGCCGATCATCACGGCGCGGTCGGCCGCGTTGGTCAGAAAGCCCATCTCGATGATCACGGCCGGCGTGGTCCTGGCGATCGCGTGGGTGTGGCGGCGGTAGTTGAAGGCGTAGTAGCCTTTCATATTGAAGGTGATCGCGTCGTCCTGCGGCAGGCCGGTGGCGGTGGCGTACTCGGCCGTCAGCGTGTCGAGCAGCTGCTGCGAGGCGCGCGAGGTGCGCCAGGGCGTCGCCAGCTTGAAGCCGCGGCTGCCCGCGCTGGTCGAGCCGTCGGCGTGGATGGCCACGATCGCGTCGGCGTCGTAGGCCGGCGGGATGGTCGCGGGCAGCAGGTCGACCGCGATGCCGCGGCTCTTCAGCAGCTCGACCACGCGCGTAGCCACGTTCAGGTTCACGTCGGCCTCCTTGTAGCCGCCCGCGAACGCGCCGGTCGAGCTGCGCAGGCGCTTGAGCTCGTCGGGCAGCTCGCTTGAGCGCCAGTGGCCGACCTGGATGCCGACGTGCGGCGGCGTGTCGGCCGGCCGCGGCGTCGGGGTCGAGTCGGGGCGGGTCGTGGGCGTGCTGGTCGGCGCCGGCGTGGCGCTTGGCGGGGGCGTCGGCTGGGCTGTCGCGGTCGGCGGCGGCGTGGCCGAGCTGGTCGGCGCGGCCGCGATGGCGTTGTGCAGCGGCGCGGGCGGAGCAACCGCCGCCGAGGGCGCGCGCAGCAGCGCGGCGGTGAGTGCGATCGGCACCGCGATCAGCCCGAGAGTCCAGCGCCGGAGGGGGATTGAGCGCACGCTATGCTCCTGGTGGTGCCGGTCGTCGGTAGTCAGAAGTCGGTAGTCGGTACGGCGAGGGCATACCAAAGCTCTACAGTGCTACTGGTGCCCGAATAGTCAGCTTTTGAAGCGCACTAGGGATCGAGATGTCGGAATGGCGAAAAGTATAGCATATCGAGCCGGCATGTTGGGATGAGAGATCGATGAGTGGGTGTTGCGTCGCTTGCGGGGGGCTGCGCGCGCCCCGCGCCCCCCGGCCGGGCTTGCGCCCCTGGACCCCAAAAGAATGTTGCCTCGTCTGCAATGTTTGGCGTGCATGCCCGGCTGAATCCGGGCGCGGTGGGATGGCACAGGCCATGCTCGGCATGGTGCGGGGCATGCGCCACTTCGATTGCAGCTGAGATGGCATCATTTGCCGGAGGGGGGCCGGGGGAACCGGCGCGGGTTCCCCCGGGCGGGGGCCGGGGGCGCAGCGCCCCGGAAAGGATTCTCTTTGGGGCCGGGGGCGCAGCGCCCCGGAGAAAAGCAGGCGGCAGCCACACGAACCGGCGCGGGTTCCCCCGGGCGGGGGGCCGCAGCGCAGCGCCCCGGAAAGGATTCTCTTTGGGGCCGGGGGCGCAGCGCCCCGGAGAAAAGCAGGCGGCAGCCACACGAACCGGCGCGGGTTCCCCCGGGCGGGGGGCCGGGGGCGCAGCGCCCCGGAAAGGATTCTCTTTGGGGCCGGGGGCGCAGCGCCCCGAAAGAAGGTACGCCGCGAGAGATCCAACTACCGCCCTCTTTCGCAAGGCTAGGTGACAGGGCCTATGCGGCGGCGATCGCTCGTCCCGCTGAAACCTACATGCAAGTCGATAACACCATGGCTTCACGATGCGCTCGTCGCAATCTGCAATCTGCAATCTGCAATCTACAATCGCACAGGCTCTGTCGTGAGAGACGCAGTGTGCGGCGTGCGCCGCACCAACAGGAGCGAGAGGAGCACCAACATGTCACATTCCAACGATCAGGCTCGGCTGACGCGGCGCGGCTTCATGCGCGGCGCGGCGGGCATCGGCGGCGGCCTCGCGGCGGTGAGCTTCGCGGGCGCCTTCGGCATGGGCACCGCCCAGGCCGCCGCGGCGAACGACGACCCGCAGACGATCTTGAACCTGGCAGCCACCGCAGAGGCGCTGGCCGTGACCTTCTACTACAGCGGGATCACCGCGGGCAAGTTCGATCTGGCCGCCGACGACGTGGCGTACCTGAAGCTGGCGATGGACGCCGAGAAGTACCACTACGACTTCCTGACGTCGGCCGGCGGCGCGCCGCTCACCAAGCAGTTCTACGTGCCCGAGAACGTCCTGACCGACGTCAATGTGTTCGTGCAGACCGGCCTGGCCGCCGAGACGGCCTTTGTGGCGGCGTACCTTGCGGCGACGCGGCGCTTCGCCGAGGCAGGCCAGGGCAAGCTGGCGGCTACCACCGCGCAGCACGCCTGCGCCGAGGCGGTCCACCTCGCGCTCGTGCGCGATATCGCCGGACTCGCGCCCAACGACCTCGCGCTGCCGGCCGCGATCTACTACAACGTCTCCGACGCGGTGCCGACCCTCGCGCCGTTCCTGCAGGGCGGCAAGGGCTTCGTCGGCCCGGTCAGCTTCCCGACCCAGGCGCAGATCGACGCCGCGCTCGGCGGCGTGAAGGCCAATCGCGCCCCGGTGTTCCTCAACCTGTACTGATCGTTTGGGCGTTTCCATATCAAAAGAATGCCGTCTCATGTCCAGCGCTTGTCGCGTATGCCCAGCTGAATCCAGGCGCGACGGGTGGCAACACGCCCCTGTGGGCATGGGGCATAGCGCCCGGGTAAGGGCGGCTCGCGAGCCGCCCTTACCCGGGCTCGCCGGAGGGGAGCGCCCCCGCGAACAAACGGCGGGCCGTATAGTACAATAATGCTCCGCCTAGCAGATGGAGCATGTATGAGCAAGATCCGATGGGGCATCCTGGGGACTGGCCGGATCGCCGGCGTGTTCGCGGAGGGGCTGGCGGGGCTGGACGACGCCGAGCTGGTCGCGGTCGGCTCGCGCTCGGCCGAGTCCGCCGCAGCCTTTGGCGAGCGCTACGCCGTGCCGCGCCGCCACGCGAGCTACGCGGCGCTGGCGCACGATCCTGGCGTGGATGTGGTATACGTGGCCACGCCGCACACGCTGCATCGCGAGAACACGCTGCTGTGCCTGGGGAGCGGCAAGCCGGTGCTGTGCGAGAAGCCGTTCGCGATCAACGCCGCCGAGGCCGCGTCGATGATCGCCGCCGCGCGCGAGCGCGGCCTGTTCCTGATGGAGGCGATCTGGACGCGCTTCCTGCCGCATATCGTCCGGCTGCGCGAGCTGCTCGCGGCCGGCGCGCTCGGCGAGCTGCGCATGCTCAGGGCCGACTTCAGCTTCCGCACCGAGGTCGACCCGCGCAGCCGGCTGTTCGACCCGGCGCTCGGCGGCGGCGCGCTGCTCGACGTCGGGATCTACCCGGTCTCGCTGGCCTCGATGCTCTTCGGCCGGCCCGAGCGCATCGCCAGCATGGCCGACCTCGGCACGACCGGCGTGGACGAGCAGGCGGCGCTGATCTTCGGCTACTCGAACGGGCGGATGGCTGTGCTGACCACCGCGACCCGCACCGAGGCGCCGCACGAGGCGCTGCTGCTCGGCACGGAAGGGATGATCCGGCTGCACCACGCTTGGTGGCGCCCGACCACGATGACGCTCTCGGCCGACGGCCGGCCGGACGAACAGATCGACGTGCCGGCGAGCGGCAACGGCTACGGCTACGAGTCCGCCGAGGTCATGCGCTGCCTGCGCGCGGGCCTGCGCGAGAGCGACACGATCCCGCTCGACGAGACGCTGGCGATCATGCGCACGCTCGACGAGGTGCGCGCCCAGTGGGGCCTGCGCTATCCTAGCGAGCTATCGCTCGATTGAGCCTCACCCCCTGCCTCCTCTCCCTTTGGGAGAGGGGGTTTGTTGGTTCGGCAGTGCGGTTGCGGCTGCGCCGCAACCGCACTGCCGAAAAGCTTTCCCCCGCCCCTGGCAGGGGCGGGGGCAGGGGGTGGGGTCCACAGATAGAATAAGCTACTCGATGTCGGGTGGCGGCTCGGGCTCGCCCATCAGGTCGCCGCGCCAGCGGTCGAGCCACTCCAGCGCCTCGCGCAGCCGCGCCGGCGGCATCCGTCGGTAGGACGTGATCCCGAACTGCTTGTGCAGCCCGCTGTAGACCCCGCCGTACTCGTTGCGGCGCGTGCGCTCGGCCGCCGCCAGCGCGACCCGCCGGACCGCCTGGGCCAGCAGTGTCGCCTGCCGATCGTCGACGGCCGTTTCGGGCGCGTAGGGGTCGCTGCCCTGCTCGTCGCGCCAGCCGCGCGTGTTGAGCTGGCGCTCGATCAGCATCTGATGGCGCGCCAGCGTCGCCATCGCCAGCGCGGCGACGTACGACTGCTCGGCCGGGTTCTGCTCGTGGCGCGGCGGCAGGAACTCGTCTTCCGGCCCGAAGCCCTGCGGCCGGTGGGTCTGCCACAGCGTCGAGGCGCACTCGCGCTGAAACAGCTCCAGCCGCGTCCGCGCCTCGTCCGCGACCTTGCTGGCGTCGAGCCCGGCCAGCCAGAGCGGCAGCAGGTCGATCCGCAGGCACAGCGCCGGCGCGGTGCGGCCATCCTCGAGCTCGACCGGCAGCGTGCGCGCGCCGCTGGCCAGCACCGAGTGCGCGCGGGTGCGCCGCTCCTGTGCCGCGCGCTCCAGCCCCAGCTTCGCGCACAGCGCGACGATCGGCACGTAGGTCTCGTTCGGGTCGATCTCCTGGATCGCGATGATGTCCTCGCCGTAGAACGTGATGCTGCTCTGGCGGCGGGGCGGCTGCTCTCGTGGTGGCATATGGCTCCCTGGGTAGTCAGTAGTCAGATATCAGTAGTCGGTACCCATGCAGAACGATGCGGCACGATAATATTGCGATGACGATCACTGGCTGCCGCTGAAGGGCAACACGGCACAATGATACTGGCTACCGACTACTGACTACAGCGTATAGGTATCGAACTCGCGCCCGATCTCGGCCAGGCCGGCGTAGCCGCCCGCGCGGATCTCCTCGATCGCCTGGGCCGCGCTCATCGTCGCCTTTGGGCTGAAGTGCACCAGCACCAGCCGCCCGGCGCCGGCGTTGGCTGCCACCGTGCCGGCCTGGCGCGGCGTGGTGTGCCCGGCGAACGGCTCGGGCATGGTCGCCTCGTGGATCAGCACCGCCGCGCCCATCGCCAGGCTCTGGACGCTCGGGCACGGCTCTGTGTCGGCCGAGTAGACCAGCGCCTTGCCGGTCGCGCGCTCCTCGAAGCGCAGCGCCAGGCACGGCCGCGAATGCACCGTGTCGGCCACGCGCAGGCGGTAGCCCTCGGCGTTCAGCGCGATCTCCTGGCCGCCGGCGACCTCGACCCACTCGACCTCGCACTGGTGGCTCTCCAGGCCGAACGCCTCGATCACCCGCCGCGCCAGCGCCAGCGTCGGCGCGTTGCCGTAGATCGGCAGCTTGCCCTCGAAGTCCGCCAGCGCCAGCTGGAACAGCAGCGCCGGCAGCCCGTTGATGTGGTCGGCGTGCGAGTGGGTCAGGAACACCCCGCGCAGCCGCAGCGGGTCGAGCCCGGCGCGCAGGATGCGCTGGTAGGTGCTGCCGCCCGCGTCGATCAGCAGCAGGCCGTCGGGGCCTTCCCAGACCATGTGGGTGTTCTCGCGGTCCTGGTCCGGAACCGCAGCGCCGACGCCGAGCAAGGTCATGCGAAGCATTAGCAGCTTCCTCTCGTGTCACACTCCGGGCGATGCACGGCGCCATAATAGCATATCGGCGCGGTTTCGGCACGGCCCACTGCTGGCGGCCTGGGTCACATAAAACGCCGAGGGCGGGATCTCACGTTCGTGAGATCCCGCCCTCGGTGGTATCAAGAGTCGTTTAGGGGCGCAGAGCTAGCCGGCTCGCTCCTCCGACGCCTCGACCAGCTCGCCCTCGTGGCGCAGGTCGACCATGCTGTTGAGCGTCGCGCGCGGGTGCTCGCCTCGCTCGAGCAGCGCGGTCGCCAGCACCTCGTCAAGCGTGTCGACCGGCACGAAGGTCAGCTCCTCGAACACCTCGCGCGGCAGGTCGTCCAGGTCGTTCAGGTTGCGCCGCGGCAGGATGATCGTGCGGATGCCGGCGCGGTGCGCGCCGAGCGCCTTCTCCTTGATGCCGCCGATCGGCAGCACCCGCCCGCGCAGCGTGATCTCGCCGGTCATCGCCACGTCGTCGCGCACCAGCCGCCCGGTCGCGGCCGAGGCCAGCGCCGTGGCCATCGTGATGCCCGCCGACGGCCCATCCTTCGGCACCGCGCCGCCCGGCACGTGGATGTGCACCGCGTGCGTGTCGAAGAACTTCGGGTCGACGCCCAGCGAGCCGGCGCGCGAGCGGACGTAGGTCAGCGCCGCCTCGGCGCTCTCGCGCATCACGTCGCCCAGCTGCCCGGTTAGCCGCAGCTCCTTGTTGCCCTCGACCGCGGCCGCCTCGACGAAGATGATGTCGCCGCCGACGGGAGTCCACACCAGGCCGGTCACCACGCCCGGCTGGTCGATCCGCTCCTTGGCCTCGTTGTAGAAGCGCGGGCGGCCGAGCGCGGTTCGGACGAATGCCGTGTCCACCACCACCGGGGAGTTTGGAGTTTGGAGTTTGGAGTTTGGAGTTTGGCTCTGATCGACGTCCACCTTGGAACTCAAAACTGAGAACTCAGAGCTCAAAACTGGCTGCTCGGCCAGCTGCCGCGTGACCTTGCGCAGCGTATTGCCGACCTGGCGCTCCAGGTTGCGCACGCCGGCCTCGCGGGTGTAGTCGCCGATGATCGCGCGCAGCGCCGGCTCCTCGACCACCACCTCGTCCGGCTTCAGGCCGTTCGCGCGGATCTGCTTGGGCACCAGGTGCTGCTGGGCGATCCGCACCTTCTCGTCCTCGATGTAGCCGCTCAGCTCGATCACCTCCATGCGGTCGCGTAGCGCCGGGGGCACAGTGTCCCAGGTGTTGGCGGTCGCGATGAACAGCACCTTCGACAAATCGTAAGGCAGGTTCAGGTAGTGATCGGTGAACGTATGGTTCTGCTCCGGGTCGAGTACCTCAAGCAGGGCCGCGGCGGGGTCGCCGCGGTAGTCCTGGCCGAGCTTGTCGATCTCGTCCAGCAGAACCACCGGGTCGGATGTGCCGGCGCGGCGCAGCTCCTGGATGATCCGGCCCGGCTGCGAGCCGATGTAGGTGCGCCGGAAGCCGCGCAGCTCGGCCTCGTCGCGCACGCCGCCGAGGCTCATCCGCACGAAGGTGCGGCCGAGCGCGCGGGCGATGCTCTGGCCCAGGCTGGTCTTGCCCACGCCGGGCGGGCCGACGAACGCCAGGATCGGCTCGCGTGAGCGGTCCTCGGCGTCGCCCAGCTCCTCGCGACGCTTCTTGACAGCCAGGTACTCCAGGATGCGCTCCTTGATCTTCTCGAGCCCGTAGTGGTCCACGTCCAGCACCTCGCGCGCGTGGGCCACGTCGATCGCGCCGCCGGTGGTCTTGCCCCAGGGCAGCTCGGCCAGCCACTCCAGGTAGGTCCGCACCATCTGGTACTCGGGCGAGGCGGTGTTCATGCGCCCCAGCCGGGCCAGCTCGCGGTCGGCCTCCTTGCGCGCGGACTCGGTCAGCATAGCCGCGGCCAGCTTCTCGCGCAGGTCATCCAGCTCGGCCGCCTCGGCGTCGTCCTCGCCCAGCTCCTTCTGGATGGCGCGCATCTGCTGGCGCAGGTAGAACTCGCGCTGCTGCTTGGCCGCGCTGTCCTGCACCTCCTGGCGCAGCTTGGCCTGCACCTCGAGCAAGTTATACTGCTTGCGGTAGAACTCGCGCACCTTGCGCAGCCGCTCGGCCACGTCGAAGGTCTCGAGCAGGTCCTGTCGCTCGGCGAAGGTGTAGTCGGGCGCGTAGCCGGTGTTGTCCGCCAGGTGGCCGGGGTCGTCGATACTGCGCACGAAGTTGCGGATCTCCTGCGGCAGGTCGCGTGCGACCAGCACCGCGTCGATCGCCGCGCTCACGCCGGTCATCAGCTCGACCAGGTCGGGCGTGCGCTCGAAGACGTCAGGCCGCTCGAAGAAGCTAAAGCGTGGGTAGGGCGCGCCTTGGGTCTGCTCGCCAAGCACGGCGCGCACGAGGCCGCGCACGACGATCCCGGACGTGCCGTTCGGCAGCGTGCCGGACTGCTCGATCCGCCCGACCACGCCGACGCGGTGCAGCTGCAGCGCCAGCGGCGCGTCGGCCTCGGCGTCGGCGCGCCGGGCGACCAGCAGCACCAGCCGCCCATTGCTGAGCGCCGCCTCCGCCGCCGGCGAGGTGTCGTCGTCCAGCGGCAGCGTCACGACGGTGTGCGGGAAGACCACCGCGCCGTCGAGGACGATCAGCGGCAGGGTTGCGGGCGTGCCGGGGGCGGGTTGGGCTATCTGTTCGCTCATTAGGTTCCTCATCTCTTGCTGCCCGGCGGTCGCGCTCGGAGCGAGGCGCGCGCGACTGAGCGCCGCCCGCTCCATCCTGCTTCACTCGCCGCATCCGCCGAGCCTCGTATGAAAACGGAATGTATATTCCGGTGATGGTATTATCGAACCGCGGCCCGCGTTTGTCAATAGGCGCGGCGGCCTCGCGCGGCAGTTCTAATGAAACGCTATCACACAACCGAGGTTATCAAATGCTACTCTCTATGTGGAGAAACGATAACGCACATGCTCGGGGCAATGTGCTAATATAAAGGTACGAAGATTGAGGAGTCCAGAGGCGGTCTTGTCGGAGGTCGCCGAACGGAGCCTTAACCTTACTTGGTCGAGAAGCTGCTGGGTTTCCATTGGGAACGAGAGTCTCTCATTGGAGAGACGGGGCGCAGCTTCTCGGCCAAGTTGTGTTTTGCCCTTTCGTGCCCCAACCTTGAGTGTCTGACGGGTGTTTGACGGAATGTCGTACCTGTGGTAGACTGCCGGAGTGTTGAGAACGTCGTACTCGAAACGAGGCAGACGCAATACACTCGTCGGGCAACATATTGCGAAACGCGCCGAGGCTTTCCTCGGAGACGTCGCCAGGTGAGTGCTCAGTCGCTCCCCTGGTTTTTTGTTGCCGATGCGCATCGGGCGCGCTCCTAAGGGCGCCGGTGCGGCACGACAGGTCAGACAAATTTGACATAAAGTCGAACTTGCGCTAGACTACAGGTCGTGCGGAGATGTCTCACGCAGCAGTGCGGCAGACAGAACAATTAAGATGTGCGGTCGACCAGATTTGACATAGCGTCGAACCTGTGGTATGCTACCGTGGTCTTGGAAACGGTCTCACTTCTTCGGAGGTAGACACAACAACAGGATCGTGGGCCGGACAACATTGCGAAACGCGCCGAGGCTTACCTCGGAGACGTCGCCAGGTGGAGGGAACCACCCTCGCCTGGTTTTTTGTCGCCTGATCCCTGTTTGCACCTTCACAACTGAATCGTGACGATGAGCTTGACGGGTCTATTTGTGGTGGTCCTCGGCGCCTTGTGCGCCGTGGTTCCAGCCACACAACGAAGAGTTTGATCCTGGCTCAGGACGAACGCTGGCGGCGTGCCTAATGCATGCAAGTCGCACGGGGCGCCTTCGGGCGCTCAGTGGCGGACGGCTGAGGAACACGTGGGAATCTGCCCGACCGTGGGGGACAACCCGCCGAAAGGCGGGCTAATCCCGCATACGCTCACGTAAGTGAGGAAAGCCGCAAGGCGCGGTCGGAGGAGCCCGCGGCCCATCAGGTTGTTGGCGGGGTAACGGCCCACCAAGCCGGTGACGGGTAGCTGGTCTGTGAGGACAGACAGCCAGACTGGGACTGAGACACGGCCCAGACTCCTACGGGAGGCAGCAGCAAGGAATTTTCGGCAATGGGCGCAAGCCTGACCGAGCAACGCCGCGTGGAGGACGACGGCCTTCGGGTTGTAAACTCCTTTTCGGGGGGAAGATATCGACGGTACCCCCGGAATAAGGCTCGGCTAACTCTGTGCCAGCAGCCGCGGTAAGACAGAGGAGCCAAGCGTTGTCCGGATTGACTGGGCGTAAAGGGCACGCAGGTGGTTTGGCAAGTGTTGTGTGAAAGCGGAGAGCTTAACTCTCTGAGGCCATGGCAAACTGCCTAACTTGAGCCATGCAGGGGTTCGTGGAATTGCCGGTGTAGTGGTGAAATGCGTAGAGATCGGCAGGAACACCCATAGGGAAACCAGCGAACTGGGCATGTGCTGACACTGAGGTGCGAAAGCGTGGGGAGCGAACTGGATTAGATACCCAGGTAGTCCACGCCGTAAACGATGGACACTCGTCTTGTGGCGGCTATCAATGCCGTTGCGGGGCTTAGCTAACGCGATAAGTGTCCCGCCTGGGAACTACGAGCGCAAGCTTAAAACTCAAAGGAATTGACGGGGGCCCGCACAAGCAGCGGAGCGTGTGGTTTAATTCGACGCAACGCGCAGAACCTTACCCAGGTTTGACATGCAGCTGCAAGCTGGTGAAAGCCAGTCGCCTTCGAGGGTGCTGCACAGGTGCTGCATGGCTGTCGTCAGCTCGTGTCGTGAGATGTTGGGTTAAGTCCCGCAACGAGCGCAACCCCTACGGTCAGTTACTTGTGTCTGACCGGACTGCCCATCTTGGGAGGAAGGCGGGGATGACGTCAAGTCCGCATGGCCCTTACGCCTGGGGCGACACACACGCTACAATGCCGTCGACAGTGCGCCGCGACCCGGCAACGGGAAGCTAATCGGCAACCGACGGCCCAGTGCAGATTGGGGGCTGCAACTCGCCCCCATGAAGGCGGAGTTGCTAGTAACCGCGTATCAGCCATGGCGCGGTGAATACGTACCCGGGCCTTGTACACACCGCCCGTCACGTCATGGGAGTTGTCAATGCTTGAAGTCCGTGGGCTGACCCGCAAGGGAGGCAGCGGCCGAGGGCAGGGGCAGCGACTGGGACGAAGTCGTAACAAGGTAGCCGTACCGGAAGGTGCGGCTGGATCACCTCCTTTCTAGGGAATCGCCTTCGGGCAAGACCCACTACCAAGTGGCTCGCAAGTTCACCGTCACGATTCAGGGGTGAAGGACCCCCGCGTTGAACCGTTGCAACGTTCTAACGTTTGCACGTTCCAACGTGGCCGTACCTTTACAAGTGCATAGCGTTGCAAGAATAAGAAGGAAACCTAGCGCATGATGCGTGTGGCGTTGAGGAGGACGTAAGTCCTGCTCGCGTGCCACGCTCGGCGTCTAGCGTTTCATCATCGTCGAGCATTCACATCAGGTCTTTCTTCAGGGAAGACAGTATGAGCGTAGGGTGGATGCCTCGGCGCTGCGTGCCGATGAAGGACGTGGCATTGCTGCGATAAGCGTGGGGGAGCCGCGAGCAGGCGTTGATCCCACGATCTCCGAATGGGGCAACCCCGCCACCTTTGGGTGGTGACCGTCAATCGACGGAGGGCACCGGGGGAACTGAAACATCTCATGTACCCCGAGGAACAGAAAGCATCCCCGTAGTAGCGGCGAGCGAACCGGGGGCAGCCTAAACGGGTGACGTGTTCAAGCCGGCAGGCCTTGCGTCACCCGGGTTGGAAGACCAGGCACGGCTGACTGCCGTCAGCCAGTGTGGAGCGAGTTGCACGCGAAGACGTCTGGAAAGCGTCGCCACAGACCGTGACAGCCGGGTAGCGACCACGACCCCGCCCATACGCCTGGTTCTTGAGTACCGCCGGACACGAGCAATCCGGCGGGAAGCTGGGGGGCCCACCTCCCAAGGCTACGTACACGCAGCGACCGATAGCGCACAGTACCGTGAGGGAACGGTGAAAAGTACCCCGGCGAGGGGAGTGAAATAGATCCTGAAACCGTACGCTTACGTGCAGTCGAAGGCCTAGGGGCGCAAGCCCAGGCTGACGGCGTGCCTTTGGAGTATGATCCGGCGAGTTACCCTCGGTGGTCGGTTAAGCCAGTGACAGGCGGAGCCACAGCGAAAGCGAGTGTGAATAGCGCGCACATCGCCGGGGTAGACCCGAAACCGCTTGAGCTATCCATGGTCAGGGTGAAGTGTCCGTAACAGGACATGGAGGCCCGCACCGGTGTCAGTTACAAATGGCTCGGATGAACTGTGGATAGGGGTGAAATGCCAATCGAAAGCGGAGATAGCTGGTTCTCCCCGAAATGCATTGAGGTGCAGCCCGGCTGCAGAGGTTGACCGAGGTAGAGCACTGTTGTTGTGCGGGGGCTTCACCGCCTACCAACCGACGGCAAACTCCGAATGCGGTCAGCTTACCACCGGAGTGAGACAGTGGGCGCAAACGTTCATTGTCAAGAGGGAAACAACCCAGACCTCCAGCTAAGGCCCCCAAATCAATACTGAGTGGTAAAGGATGTGTCGTTGCCCAGACAACCAGGAGGTTGGCTTAGAAGCAGCCACCCTTGAAAGAGTGCGTAACAGCTCACTGGTCGAGTGACGGTGCGCCGATAATCCAGCGGGGCAAAGTATTGTGCCGAAGCTGAGGATGCGTGGGCAACCGCGCATGGTAGGGGAGCGTCGTGCAGGCGGTGAAGCCGTAGCGGAAGCCACGGTGGAGCGTGCACGAGTGCGAATGCCGGAATGAGTAACAGAGAAGTGGGGTGCGAACCCCCACCACCGAAAGCCTGAGGGTTCCGCCGCAAGGGTGATCCGCGGCGGGTTAGTCGGGCCTAAGACCCGCGCGCGAGCGCGTGGCCGATGGACAACGGGTAGACATTCCCGTACTACGTCATGATCGTTTGACCAACGCCGGATGCTGAGGGGCAAGTTCCGCGGCGAGACGTGCGCCGTCCAAGCTGGTAGGGAGCGGCTGGTTAATCCCAGGCGCGTTGACCGAGAGGCGAGTGCGAGCGGGGGCCTTAAAACCCACCGCAAGGGAACTTCACCTGTGCAGTCAAGAAATGCCGGCTCGGGAGATCATGAGGTACCCGTACCGCAAACCGACACAGGTAGGCTGGCTGAGCAAGCTAAGGTGGACGAGTGATCCCTGGTCAAGGAACTCGGCAATTTACTCCCGTACCTTCGGTAGAAGGGAGCCTCGTGCTGGTGACCCCGCTTGCCGGGCGAGCTGGTGCGAGGGACACAAACCAGGCCCAGGCGACTGGATAACAGAACCACAGGTCCCTGCTGAACTCGTAAGAGGACGTATAGGGGCTGATGCCTGCCCAGTGCCGGAAGGTTAAGGGGAGGGTGCAAGCTCCGAACCGAAGCCCCGGTGAACGGCGGCTGTAACTATAACAGTCCTAAGGTAGCGAAATTCCTTGTCGGGTAAGTTCCGACCCGCACGAAAGGCATCACGATCTGGGCAGTGTCTCGACCAGGGGCTCGGTGAAATTGCGATGGCGGTTAGGACGCCGCCAACCCATAGCAGGACAAAAGACCCCATGGAGCTTTACTACAGCTTGCCATTGTGGACGACGCTGCGCTGCGTAGGATAGGTGGGAGCCGCGGAACCGTCCCTCGTGGGGGGCGGGGAGGCAGCCGTGAAATACCACTCTGCGTTGCGTTGGCCACTCACGTGCGAGAGCGCGGACCGTGGCTGGTGGGTAGTTTGTCTGGGGCGGACGCCTCCCAAAAGGTAACGGAGGCGCGCAATGGTTCCCTCACGCGGGATGGCAACCCGCGGGCGAGTGCAAAGGCACAAGGGAGCTTGACTGCAAGGCAAACCGGCCGCGCAGAGACGAAAGTCGGCCTTAGTGATCCTACGGCGCCGAGTGGAAGGGCCGTAGCTTATCGGATAAAAGCTACCCTGGGGATAACAGGCTGATCCTGCCCAAGAGTTCACATCGACGGCAGGGTTTGGCACCTCGATGTCGGCTCGTCGCATCCTGGGGCTGGAGTCGGTCCCAAGGGTTGGGCTGTTCGCCCATTAAAGCGGCACGCGAGCTGGGTTCAGAACGTCGTGAGACAGTTCGGTCTCTATCCGCTATGGGCGCCTAGTGTTTTGAGGGAAGCTGCTCCTAGTACGAGAGGACCGGAGTGGACGGACCGCTGGTGGAGGAGTTGTGGGACGACCTGCAGGCTCCGTAGCTATGTCCGGGCGCAAGAACCGCTGAAAGCATCTAAGTGGGAAATGCCTCCCGAGATGAGAACACTCACAGCTATAGGCTGGTAAGTCCCCCAGGAGATAACTGGGCAAGCGGCCGGAGCTGGAGGCCCCGCGAGGGGTGGAGGCGACCGGTGCGCATGGACGAGGGCTTCCCTGAAGAAAGAGCTGCTGTGAAGGCTTGACGATCAGAATCGTCACGACATCGTTCCATTTGCAACGCTATGTGCTTCCCCTGAGCCAATGGTGTGCGTGAAGCGCCGTGGAGCCACCCCGTCCCATCCCGAACCGGGTCGTGAAACGCGGCAGCGCCGAAGGTACTGGCGGGATGCCCGCTGGGAGAGTAGGTCCGTGCACCATTCCATTTGATCTGCGGCTAGGGGCTTGGCGAACACTACGCTAGGCCCCAAGCCCCACCCTGACGCGGCGTGGAGCAGTGGCAGCTCGTCGGGCTCATAACCCGAAGGTCAGTGGTTCGAATCCACTCGCCGCTACCAATTTCAAAAACCCTCGTCGTTCGACGAGGGTTTTTGTTTGTTCGTATCCTCACCTCGCATTATAAGAGCCCTCGTCTATCGACGAGGGTTTTTTGTTTGCTCGCATCCTTACCTCGAGGTGCGGCGGCGCGTGGACGCCAGTCGCGAAGCGACAATTCCGTGCCGGTCTCCTCGAGGTGCGGCGGCGCGTGGACGCCAGTCGCGGATGGTGGCTTGCGACGCCCTCCAAGCGCCAGGTTTAAGGTGATTTTAAGGTACGCCGCGGCAGCTTTAACCTAATCCTCAGGCTGATGCTGTAGACTGACACCAAAGCATATACGGGATTATGGAGGGAGCACGAATGTCGCCGAACAACCAGCCCCGTACGCCCAGCTTCAAGCGGGCGGCGAGAAAGCTCTTTGTGTCCGCTTTTGTAGCGGCTACGTTCATCGCATATGCGATCCACGAGCGGCTGGCCGGCCCGCAGAGCGTGCCCAGCGCCAGCGCCCCTGCCCCGGCCCTGCAGGCCCCGGAGCGGACGCAAGCTTTACCAATGGCGCCAAGTGCTACACCGGGCGCCGTCGCAGTCGCGCCGACCGCGCAACCGGCGCTTCCTCCTGCGCCGACCGCGGCGCCATCCGCGCCGCCAGCGCCTCCCCCGCCGACAGCGGCGCAACCGCTGGGCCTGTACAAGGACGGCGACTACACCGGGGCCGAGGTCGATGCATACTACGGCCTGGTGCAGGTTCAGGCGACCATCAAGCAGGGCAAGCTCGCCGATGTCCAGTTCCTGGAGTACCCCAACGACCGGCGCACGTCGATCCGCATCAATACGATCGCAATACCATATCTGCAGCAGGAGGCGATCCAGGCGCAGAGCGCGAACGTGGACCTAATCTCCGGCGCGACGCTGACCAGCGAGGCATTCGTGGAGTCGCTGCGGATGGCGCTCGACAGCGCAAAGGCCAGCGTATGAAGCAAACGCAGCTCATTATGGGTATGCCGATCACGATCGAGGTGGCCGACGCGCGGGCGCCGGCCGACATCTTCGAGCGCGTCTTCGGGTACTTCACGGCGATTGATCGGACTTTCAGCACCTATAAGCCGAACAGCGAGATCAGCCGGATCAACAATCGCGAGATCACGATCGAGCAGGCCAGCCAGGACATGCGCACGATCTTTGCGCTGGCCGAGCAGACCCGGCGGGAGACCAACGGCTATTTCGACATAGCGCGCGGCGGGGCCTACGACCCATCCGGGATCGTCAAAGGCTGGGCGATCTACCAGGCTGCCCAGATCATGCGGCTGGCCGGCTGCCGGAACTTCTACGTCGATGCCGGGGGCGACATCCAGGTGGTCGGTAAGAACGGCCAGAGTCGCCCCTGGCGTGTCGGCATCCGCAACCCATTTAACATGCACCAGATCGTGAAGGTGCTCGCCGTCAGCAACTGCGGTGTCGCTACCTCGGGCACGTACATCCGCGGGCAGCACATTTACAACCCGCAGATCGACGGCCAGATCGCGACCGATGTCGTCAGCCTGACGGTGATCGGTCCGAACATTTACGAGGCCGATCGCTTCGCGACGGCCGCCTTCGCGATCGGCGAAGAGGGCATTTGCTTCATCGAGCGGCTGGAGGGCTTCGAAGGCTACATGATCGATCGGCACGGCCAGGCGACCTTTACCAGCGGCTTCGCGAGGTATGTAAACAATGATCACGCTCGTTGACAGTCTGATCAACCGGATCACCCTGTACCGGCTGGTGCTCTACTATCTGATCTTCCTGCTCGGCGCCGCGCTCGTGCTGTCGCTCGGCGGGGCGCTGCCCTACGACCCTTTCGCGCTGTTGTTTTCGATCGGCTTCCTGGTCGGCGTGTGTGGCATCACGAATACGATCTTCGCCAGGGCCTTCGGCGTCCCCGCCAACCGCGAGTCGGTGTATATCTCGGCGCTCATTCTGGCGCTGATCATCACGCCGATCGGGTCATACCACGACCTCTGGTTTCTGGGATGGAGCGGCGTCTGGGCGATGGCGTCGAAGTATATGCTGGCGATCAAGCGCAAGCATCTGTTCAACCCAGCCACCTTCGCCGTCGCGCTGACCGCCCTCACGATCGATCAGACCGCCAGCTGGTGGGTCGGCACGACGCTGATGCTGCCGTTTGTGCTGGTTGGCGGGCTGCTGATCGCCCGCAAGATCCGAAGGTTCGACCTGATCGCGAGCTTTTTTCTCGCGGTGCTGGCCACGGTTGTGCTGGCGAGCCTGCTCAGCCAGGAGAGCATTGTCACTGGGCTGCGGAACACTCTGCTGTACTCGCCGCTGCTGTTCTTCGCCTTCACCATTCTCACCGAGCCGCTGACAGCTCCGCCGACACGCGGGCGGCAGATCGTCTACGGCGCGCTGGTGGGCTTGCTCTTCACGCCGCAGTTCCATATCGGCAAGCTGTACATCTCGCCGGAGATCGCGATCCTGATCGGGAATGTGTTCGCCTATCTCGTCAGCCCAAAAGCGAGGCTCGTCCTCCAGCTGAGGGAGAAGCTGCGCATCGCGCCCGACATCTACGATTTCATCTTTGTGCCGCAGCGGAAGCTTGCGTTCGCGCCCGGGCAGTATATGGAGTGGACGCTGGGCCACGAGGAGCCCGATAGCCGCGGCAACCGGCGCTACTTCACGCTGGCCTCCTCGCCGACTGAGAACCATCTCAGGCTTGGTGTCAAGTTTTACGACGAGTCGAGCAGCTTCAAGCAGGCGCTGCTGGCGATGGATCAGAACACGGAGATCGTGGCCGGCCAGCTCGCGGGCGATTTCGTGCTGCCCCGCGACCCGCGCCGGAAGTGTGTGTTCATCGCGGGGGGGATCGGCATCACGCCGTTCCGCAGTATGATCAAATACCTGCTGGACACCCGCCAAAGTCGGCCGATCGTCCTGTTCTACGCGGGCAAGACGGCCAGCGAGTTTGTGTACCGGGATATCTTCGAGCAGGCGCAGCGGGAGCTTGGTATCAAGACAATCTACAGCGTGACCGATCCGCGCGGCCTGCCGCCCACATGGAAAGGGAGCATCGGCCGCATCACCCCGCAGCTCATCCGGAGCGAGGTCCCGGATTATCTCGATTGCGCCTACTACATCTCCGGCCCTCAGACGATGGTGGATTCATCTAGGCGCGCGCTGAGCGAGATGGGGATCGCGCCGAGTCAGATCAAGACCGATCTGTTCGCGGGGTTGGCGTAGCCTTATCGCGGCGAGCAGTTGCTTGAGCCGCAGATGGCATACGGGGGCCTTCTGGCATCTGGGTGCGCTCGCACAGCGAGCGCACCCAGATGCCGAGAATCCGGCTCTCTTCTCTGAATAGAACGCACAGGGCTTGGCGTCGCCCCTAGCCACGTCGCTACATCACGTTGAACGTCTCGTACACGGAAATCTGCCCGCCGCCCTGCAAGACCGGGCAGCCTTTGGCCGCCTCAACCGCCGCGTCAAGCGAATCAGCGCTAATGATCGAGTACCCCGTGGCCATCGTCCCGACCGGTCTGTCACTGACCGAGCCGTCGCTCGCAATGCTCTTTACCATTGGGGTGAACGGGTTGCCCCCATCAACGACGGCGGCCCCGAGACGAGTGTACCAATCGCCCCAGGCCTGCAAGACCGCTGCCTGCTCCGCTTCACTCGCGGGCATGCTGCCACCGCTGTAGAGGAGTACGAAGTTCGCCATAGCGCTTCCTCCTGACCATAAATACACAGCACCAAGTGTGAAGTGCCTCCGCAGTATAGCACACGGGTTCGCAAATTCAAGCGCTTGTTAAGAATGTTGGGTGCCTGGCGCTTTATCCGGGGGCTGCGCGCCTCTGGGCCAAGCATCCCGCCGCTGCGCATCTACCCGACGGTTTGCAGCCCCAACGCCGCCGGCCAGTCGATCGCCTGCGCCGTCGCCTGCAGGCGGTGGTCGTCGTCGACGACGTGAAAGGCGAGGCTGCGAAACACGCGCTCGGCCAGCGCCCGCACCGGCGCAAGCGGCACCACTGTGTCGCGCGTGCCGTGGTACACCACGACCGGCACGTCGATTGGCGCCGGCGGCCGCGCGGCGAACTCCGGCAGATGCAGGGCCGGTGCGAGCAACACCAGCCGGCGCACCTGAGCGGGGTGGGCGCAGGCCCACAGCGCGCCCATCAGCCCGCCAAAGCTGGAGCCGACGATCGTCCAGCCGGGCTGGTCGCCCAGGATCGGGGCGAGCTGTGCCATGCGCTGCTCGAGCGACCCCGCGAAGTCGGGCGTCAGGATCGCGGGGAAGCTCGCGCGCAGCAGCCGACCCTTGAACCCCTGGCCGCTGCTCTCCTGGCCGTGCAGAAAGATCAGGCGCTGCTGGTCGATCCGGTCCATCGTTTCCTCCGCGCTCCCGCGACGAAGCCCGCGCGGGCCAGCTCATTCTATCCCTGACACCGTGGGCGGCGCCTCCGAGAGTATAGCATGCCGGCTGCAGGTGTGTATCGTTCGCCGGGCGCTGCGGGTGCGACGCAGCACGCCGGCGGGCTGAAGCCCGCGGCTAGCTGGCACAAAGCCCGCTGCGCGGGCTAAGCAGGCCGCGGCCACGGCCTTTGTGCAGTCGCCTGCCCGTTCACCGGCCCGGCGGGTCCCGGTGCACGCTGCAAATCCATACGTTACACCCGGGCGCTGCGCCTCTCGGACTCCACACGGCTTCGCTTGGGGTGGGCAGCGCCCCGGACGAATCACCCGCTCAGGGCTCACCGCTGGGCGGCCGATCCAAACACCTCCTCGACGCAGCGGCCCTCCCACTCACGGTGTGGCGCCAGGCCAAGCATGCGCGCGAGCGTCGGCGCGGTGTCGAGCAGGCTGACCGGCGCGGCGATCGCGTGGCCGGGCCGCACCCCCGGCCCCATCACCAGCCAGGGGATAGTCATGTCCTCTGGCAGATCGGTGCCGTGGCTGCGGTCGTGCCCGCCGTGATCGCTCTGCAGCAGCACGGTCGCGCCGGCCGGCAGTGCGTCCAGCAGCAGGCCCAGCGCGGCGTCCACGGTGGCGATCTGGCCCAGGTAGCCCTCGGACATCCAGCCGTAGTAGTGGCCGGCGGTGTCGACAGTCCCCAGGTAGACGAACGCGAAGTCGAACTCGCCCGCGCCCAGCGCGCGCGCGGCCGCCCCTGCGATGATCTGGTCGCCGTCGGCCTGGTAGGCGGTGTTGCGGAAGTACGCCAGCTCCAGGCTGCCGGGCCGCCCCAGGTCGCGCAGCTCCTCCCAGTTGTAGAAGAAGGCGCAGCGCTTGCCGGCCGCCTTGGCCAGGTCAAACAGCCCCGGCAGCGGGCGCGCCATCGGCGCCCAGACGTTGGTGGTGATCCCGTGCCGCTCGGGCGGGACGCTGTGGAAGATCGAGGTGTGGCAGGGCAGTGTCATCGAGGGCATCACGCTGCGCGCGCGCATCGTCGAGGCGCCGCGGCCGATCAGGTCGCGCAGCCGCGGGCAGTCGGCGGCGCCGATCGCGTCGGGCCGCAGCCCGTCGATCAGAATAAACACGACTGACATTGATTTCTCCCTGGCGGTTGTTCGGATTGCTGGTGCGGCGCTCGCGCGCCGGGCCTCATCATCATACACGAAAATGGTCCCGCGGCGCGTAGCTTGTTCCGGGGCGCTGCGCCCCCGGCCCCCCGCCTTGTCATCTTGTCAGCTTGGCAGCTTGTCAGCTTGTCTCCGGGGCGCTGCGCCCCCGGCCCCCCGCCTTGTCATCTTGTCAGCTTGTCAGCTTGTCTCCGGGGCGCTGCGCCCCCGGCCCCCCGCCTGCTGCGTCCGCGCCGGCCGCTCCCTTTCTTCCGGGGCGCTGCGCCCCCGGCCCCCCGCCTTGTCATCTTGTCAGCTTGTCAGCTTGTCTCCGGGGCGCTGCGCCCCCGGCCCCCCGCCTGCTGCGTCGGTGCCGGCCGATCCCTTTCTTCCGGGGCGCTGCGCCCCCGGCCCCCCGCCTTGTCAGCTTGTCAGCTTGTCTCCGGGGCGCTGCGCCCCCGGCCCCCCGCCTGCTGCGTCCGTGCCGGCCGATCCCTTTCTTCCGGGGCGCTGCGCCCCCGGCCCCCCGCCCGGGGGAACCCGCGCCGGTTCCCCCGGCCCCCCTCCGGCAACTGATTCCACCTCAATTGCGATCGTCGTGGCACATGCCTCATACCATGCCGAGCCTGGCCTGTGCACATCCCGCCGCGCGTGGATTCAGCCGGGCATGTGCATCTAGCGCGGCACGTAAGGCAGCAGCATATCGTCTATCGTCTATCGGCTATCGTCTATCCCCCGGGCGCTGCGCCCCCGGCCCCCCGCCCGGGGGAACCCGCGCCGGTTCCCCCGGCCCCCCTCCGGCAACTGATTCCACCTCAATTGCGATCGTCGTGGCACATGCCTCAGCACCATTCCTAGCCTGGCCAGTTCACATCCCGCCGCGCGTGGACTCAGCCGGGCATGCGCGTCAAGCCTTGCAGACGAGGTGAGGTTATTTTGGGGTCCAGGGGCGCAAGCCCCGGCCGGGGGGTGGCGGGGGCCGCGGCCGGCCCCTGCCCGCGGGGGCACGGGGGGCGCGCAGCCCCCCGTTACAAGCGACATGGGTGCCGCCCGCGGGGGCACGGGGCGCGCAGCCCCCAGACACACAAGGCTAGCGTATAATAGGCGCAGCCTGTAGTGAGAAAGGTGACGCCGTATGTCAGATCGACGCTTCAGCTACCCGCCAACCCCGGCCGTTGATGTCGTGGACGACTACCACGGCACGCCGGTCGCCGACCCGTACCGCTGGCTTGAGGACGACAGTGCGCCGGAGACGATCGAGTGGATCGCCGAGCAGAACCGACTGACCCGCGCGTTCCTCGACGCCCTCCCGCCGCGCGAGGAGATCAGGGCGCGCCTGACCGCGCTGTGGGACTACCCGAGGTACTCGGTGCCGTACAAGCGCGGCGGGCGCTACTTCTTCGAGAAGAACGACGGCCTGCAGAACCAGGCTGTGCTCTACCGCCAGGAGACGCTGGGCGGCGAGGCCGCCGTCGTGCTCGACCCGAACACCCTCAGCGAGGATGGCACCGTCGCGCTGACCAACCAGGCCGTCAGCCGCGACGGGCGCCTGCTGGCCTACGGCACGTCGGTCGGCGGCAGCGACTGGCAGGAGATCCGCGTGCGCTCGGTCGACGGCGGCGAGGACTACCCCGACCTGATCCGCTGGTGCAAGTTCGCCGGGATCGCCTGGCATCCCGATGGCGCGGGCTTCTTCTACAACCGCTACCCCGAGCCCGGCAGCGTGCCCGCGGCCGACCACGGTAACTACAGCCGGGTCTACTGGCACCGGCTCGGCGCCGACCAGCACGCCGACGAGCTGATCTACGAGCGGCCGGACGACAAGGAGCTCGGCTTCACGCCGTTCGTCACGCGCGACGGCCGCTACCTGCTCCTGCGCGTCTGGCACGGCACCGACCCGCAGAACCGGATCTACTACCGCGAGCTTGGGGGCGATGGCCCGTTCATCCGCCTGCTGGACCAGGCCGACGCGCGCTACGATTTCATCGACAACATCGGGCCGCTGCTCTACTTCAGCACCGACCTGGGCGCGCCGCGCGGCCGCGTGATCGCGATCGACCTGGAGCGGCCGGCGCGCGCGAACTGGCGCGAGGTCGTCCCCGAGCGCGCCGACCCGCTGGCCTTCGCGATCACCACCAACGGCCGGCTGCTGCTGGCCTACCTGCGCGACGTCCACCACGTGCTGGAGCTGCGCGCGCTCGACGGCGCGCTCGAGCGCGTGCTGGAGCTGCCGACGCTCGGCGCGGTCACCGGGCTGTGGGGCCGCCGCGACGACGCCGACCTGCTGATCGGCTTCGAGTCGTACCTCTACCCGCCGACGACGCTGCGCTACGACTGGGACGCCGGCGAGCTGACGACCATCCGCGCCGCCGCGCTGGACTTCGACGCCGGCGCCTACGAGACCAGGCAGGTGTTCTACAGCTCGAAGGACGGCACGCGCGTGCCGATGTTCCTGACCCACCGCAAAGGGCTCGCGCTCGACGGGCGCAACCCGACGCTGCTGTACGGCTACGGCGGCTTCAACATCAGCATGACGCCGGCATTCGCGCCTGGATTGCTGTGCTGGATCGAGCGGGGCGGGGTCTACGCGATCGCCAACCTGCGCGGCGGCGACGAGTACGGCGAGGAGTGGCACCAGGCCGGCATGCTCGATCGCAAGCAGAACGTCTTCGACGACTTCATCGCCGCGGCCGAGTGGCTGGTCGCGAGCGGGTACGCCGCCACGCGGCGGCTGGGGATTATGGGCGGCAGCAACGGCGGCCTGCTGGTGGCGGCGTGCATGCTGCAGCGGCCCGACCTGTTCGGCGCGGTGGTCTGCCGGGTGCCGGTGATCGACATGCTGCGCTACCACCGCTTCACGATCGGGCGCTACTGGGTCGGCGAGTACGGCAACGCCGAGGAGGAGCCCGAGCACTTCCGCTTCATGTACGCCTACTCGCCGCTGCACAACGTCGCGGACGGCGCGGCCTACCCGCCGACGCTGATCACCACCGCCGACACCGACGACCGGGTCGTGCCGGCGCACGCGCGCAAGTTCGCCGCCGCGCTGCAGGCGGCCGACGCCGGCGCGAACCCGATCCTGCTGCGGGTTGAGTTCAAGGCCGGCCACGGGCTCGGCAAGCCGACCGCGCGCGTGATCGAGGAGCTAAGCGATATCTACGCGTTCCTGCTGCGCGCGTTCGGCGCGATCTGAGTCATCCTGCTCCTTCCTTTCGCCGGAGACGCTCGCTGGCTTCATGGGAACATCCCCTATGACGCTTCAGGATGGCGTTGCTGTACCGGCTACTGCTGCACACACCATTGGTCGACACAATACTGCTGCTATTGCTGGCCTGGCCGGCGCGGGCGAAACGTCGACGCGATACATCATGATGGCCGATGCTTCGCCCCTACGGCATTGCGATCGATTCACCTTGTCACCTTGTCACCTTCTCCTCACCTTGTCACCTTGTCTCCTTGTCTCCTTGTCTCCTTATCTCCTTATCACAGTGCTGGACGGCGACGGGGCGGCGGTCTATAATGCCCGGGGTGTGGGATGGCTCGTGGCTCCTCCACACGCCACCCCGAGCTGCAAGCAGGAATCTTGGCTCACGACGGAGGTTGTATGGACTGCTGTCAGTGTCGCGGGATCGAGTCGCAGTTCGACCGGGGCGAGGCCGAGCGTAAGCTGCGCGAGTACCGCCGGGGCGGCCCGGCGAACACCACGCGCATCCTGCTCGACGCGCTGGTGGCGGCGGGCGTGCGCGGCGCGACCCTGCTCGACATCGGCGGGGGCGTCGGGGCGATCCAGCACCAGCTGATCGAAGCCGGCGTCGCGCGTGCGACCGACGTGGACGCATCCAGCGCGTACCTGGCCGTCGCGCGGGCCGAGGCGACGCGCCAGGGCCACGCCGACCGCATCACCTTTCGCCACGGCAACTTCGTCGACCTGGCCGACGAGGTCGAGCCGGCCGACGTGGTGACGCTCGACCGGGTGATCTGCTGCTACCACGACATGCCCGCGCTGGTCGGCCGCTCGTCCGCAAAGGCCGCGCGGCTGTATGGGGTCGTCTTCCCGCGCGATACGTGGTGGATGCGCGCAGGGGTGCGCGCCGCCAACGCGATGAACTGGCTCTCGCGCAGCCACTTTCGCATCTTTGCCCACCCCACGGCTGCGGTGGACGAGGTCGTGCGCCGGAGCGGGCTGGAGCGCAGCTTCGCGCGCGACGCCGGCATCTGGCAGGTGGTCGTCTACGCCCGGGCGCGCTGAGCGCGCGCCGCCCTCGCACCCCTACACAAACGGGACAATCGTTCAAGCGTTGATCTAAGGATTGGGCGATGCTGACGGAGTGGGAGCAGCAATTCCTCTCGGCGCAGCGGGTCGCGCGGCTGGCGACGGTGGACGAGCGCGGCCACCCGCACGTGCTGCCGATCGTCTACGCGCTGGTGGGGGATGCGCTGGTGACGCCGCTGGACGCCAAGCCCAAGCGGGTGGCCGCGCTTGAGCTGCGGCGGGTGCGCAACATCCAGGCCAACCCGCAGGTGGCCGTCGTCGTCGACATGTATGACGAAGATTGGGATCGGCTGGCCTGGCTCCAGATTCGCGGGCGGGCCGCGCTGCTGCTCGCGGGACCGGAGTACGACGCCGGCATCGCCGCGCTGGCGCAGCGCTACCCGCAGTACGCGACTCGGCCGCTGTCCGGACGGCCGCTGATCGGCATCAGCATCGACTCGACGCGCAGCTGGCGCGCGCGGTAGCCGCTGCAATTGCGCCTTCGGCCCTCCCACCTGGTCGCTCAGCCGCCTCGAATGGTCGTTCGGCGACGTCATGCATGTCGTTCAGCCATTCCGATAGGTCGTTCAGCCATTCCGATAGGTCGTTCAGCGCGGTCATGCATGTCGTTCAGCGATCCCGAAACGTCATTCGGTCGTTCCGATGAGTCGCTCAATGCTTCCGATAGGTCGTTCAGCGCGATCATGCATGTCGTTCAGCCATGCCGATAGGTCGTTCAGTGCGATCATACATGTCGTTCAGCCATTCCGATAGGTCGTTCGGCGCGATCGTGCATGTCGTTCAGCCATTCCGATAGGTCGTTCGGCGCGATCGTGAATGCTGAACGCTGAACGCTGAACGCTGAATGCTGAACGCTGAACGCTGAATGCCGAACGCTGAATGCCGAACGCTGAATGCCGAACGCTGAACGCTGAATGCTGAACGCTGAATGCCGAACGCTGAATGCCGAACGCTGAACGCTGAATGCTGAACGCTGAATGCCGAACGCTGAATGCCGAACGCTGAATGCCGAACGCTGAACGCTGAACGCTGAATGCTGAACGCTGAACGCTGAATGCTGAACGCTGAACGCTGAATGCCGAACGCTGAATGCCGAACGCTGAATGCCGAACGCTGAATGCCGAACGCTGAATGCCGAACGCTGAACGCTGAATGCCGAACGCTGAATGCCGAACGCTGAACGCTGAATGCCGAACGCTGAACGCTGAACGCTGAATGCCGAACGCTGAATGCAGAACGCTGAACGCGCTGAACGCTGAACGCTGAATGCCGAACGCTGAACTGAACGCTGAATGCTGAACGCTGAATGCCGAACGCTGAATGCCGAACGCTGAAACTTCACCCGATCACCTTGTCACTTGTCACCCCCCCAAGCCCCAAGCCCCAAGCCCCAAGCCCCAAGCCCCAAGCCCCAAGCCCCAAGCCCCAAGTCCCAAGCCCCAAGCCCCAAGCCCCACGCATCACCTTGTCTTCGCTCTGGACGGCACTACGTCGGCGGTCTATAATGCCCGGGGTGATTCAGCGACGCCCGCGTGGCGCGAGCGAGCCGCCGGGACAAAGGTTAGGACAAGCGTATGTGCCGAAGCATCAAGCAGCTGCGCGCGCCGGAGCGGCCGGCGAGCGACGAAGAGGTACAGGCCGCCGCGCTGCAGTTCGTGCGCAAGGTGAGCGGC
Organism: Candidatus Ribeiella danica; assembly: GCA_016717335.1. GTDB lineage: Bacteria > Chloroflexota > Chloroflexia > Chloroflexales > Roseiflexaceae > Ribeiella > Ribeiella danica. The sequence goes on along the minus strand of JADKFS010000001.1, from coordinate 266,082 downwards.
TACCGCGCACCGGCGCAGAAGAACCGCGCCGCGTTCGAGCAGGCCGTCGCGGAGGTCACCGCCGCGACGCGCACGCTGCTCGACCAGCTCGCCGCCGCGCAGGCCGCCGAGCGGTAACTATGCTTTTGCTCACAGCTATAGACACGCTGGGCGGCGCGGCTGTCGTCTACGGTCTATCGTCCAGCGCCTGCACCGCGCGCGCCGCGGTTGTGGTATCCTGGGCGCATGCAGATGCGTTTCGCGAGAGGTTCTCTATGGCACGCTTTCTGATCTTGCACGCCTCGGTCGGCAGCGGCCACGAGAGCGCCGCGCGGGCGCTGGCCGCGGCGTTCGCGCGCCTGCCCGACAGCGAGGTGCGCGTCGAGGACACGCTCGACTACGCCAGCCCGCTGTTCCGCGCCGCCTACGCGCGCTCCTACCTCGAGCTATCCCAGCGCGCGCCGATGGTCTGGCAGATGTTCTACGAGTCGACCGATATCGACGACCCGGAGTGGAACCAGATCACCGGCCAGCTGCGCGGCATGGTGGCCGAGCTGACGGTCACCGGCATGAAGCGCCTGGTGCGCACGTACGCGCCGTCCACGATCGTGTGCACGCACTTTCTGCCGGCCGAGCTGCTGCTGCGCATGAAGCTGGAGGGCGACCTGCGCGTGCCGACCTACACGGTCATCACCGACCACGCGGTGCACAACAACTGGATCACGCCGGGCGTGGACGGCTACTTCGTCGCGAGCGAGTTCCCGCGCGAGCTGATGATCGCCCGCGGCGTGCCCGCGCCGATCATCTACGTCACAGGCATTCCGGTGAACGTCGAGACGAGCGTCGTCAAGCAGCCAGGCGAGATGCGCGCCCGGCACAACCTGCCGCTCGAAGGCGCCGTCGTCAGCCTGTTCGGCGGCGGCCTGGCCCCCAGGCGGGTGCGACACATGGTCGAGGGGCTGCTGGCGCTCGACCAGGACGGCATGCTGGTGGTCGTCGCCGGGCGCAACGCCGAGCTGCCGGCCGCGCTGGCCGGGCTGGGCGATGGGCCGCGCATGGGCCTGCGCGTGCTCGCGCAGATCGACTACGTCGACGACCTGGTCGCCGCCAGCGACCTGGCGATCACCAAGGCCGGCGGGCTGATCGTCAGCGAGGTGCTGGCGCGCGGCACGCCGCTGGTGGTGATCGACCCGATCCCCGGCCAGGAGGAGTGGAACGCCGACTACCTGGTGAGCAGCGGCGCCGGCCTGCAGCTGCGGCTGCCGGAGTGGGTGCCATGGACGATCCAGCAGCTGCTGGCCGACCCGCCGCGGCTGGCGGCGCTGCGCACGCGCGCACTCGCGGCCGGCCGGCCCAACGCCGCGCGCGAGATCGCCGAGCGCGTCGCCCACGACCTGCGGGCCTACCGGCGCGTTTGATGATCTTGCAGCTCCCGCTCCTGGCGGGGGCTAGGTTTTTGAGGGTAGGTTATTCGTCCAGCCGCATGCTGGTGCGACAAGGCCCTCACCCCCCTGCCCCCCTCTCCCAACGGGAGAGGGGGGATTCATTAGGTCGGCAGCGCGGTTGCGGCTTCGCCGCAACCGCGCTGCCGACCAGTGTTCCTTCGCCCCTGGCAGGGGCGGGAGCAGGGGGTGGGGGGTCAAAAAGACGTTGCATCAGCACATGATGGTCAAAATTGATCCTTGACAATTCTCCAGCTTGTAAGGTATACTCTGGCAAGCTTGATTGGAACGACGAAAACAGACCATTATGACGCGCTCGACACACAGCCTCCTCCTTAGCCTCCTTCTTGTAGCCCTGATTATTATCACGGGTCTATAACGGCTGGGAGGAAAGCTCAAGTCAGCGCGGCGCAAGTCAACTGCTAAGGCCCCTCCCGGACACGGAGGGGCCTTAGGTTTATCAGCCAATGGACGGATCGGGCCCAGCGCGCGTTTCGTTCAGCCAGCAGAAAGCCACCACAATGCTCGAACAACTCAAAAAATTGCTGGAGCAGCTGCTGTCGCCGCAGAGGCCCGTCCCTGTGCCGGTGCCGGTGCCGGTGCGCCGGCCGCGCCGAACACGCTGAGCCGAAGTTCTAAGTGCTTAGTTTTGAGCTCTGAGTTAACACACGCTAGCCTGCAACTCAAAACTCGAAACTCGAAACTCAGAACTTTCTCGGGGTAGCGCCACGTCGTCGTGATCCGCCCCAGCGCTGCCGCAGCCGGCAGCACCCCTGGCCGCTCTGCGGCCGCGAGCATTGCCGCTCGAACGACCCTACGGAGTAGAGCATAGACATCGCCCAGACGGTGGAGGCGATCGAGACCACGGAGTCAGCCCAAGCCTGGAGCGCCAGCCGTGGCGCGCCCATAGGAGAGCTTTGCCATGCGTTCCGACACGATCAAGCGCGGCTTCGAGCGCGCGCCGCACCGCAGCTTGCTTCGCGCCACCGGCCAGATCCGCGAGGAAGCGGACTTCGACAAGCCGTTCATCGCGATCTGCAACTCGTACGTCGACATCATCCCCGGCCACGTGCACCTGCAGGAGTTCGGGCGGGTAGTCAAAGAGGCCGTGCGCGCGGCCGGCGGCGTCCCGTTCGAGTTCAACACGATCGGCGTGGACGACGGGATCGTGATGGGCCACGAGGGCATGCGCTACTCGCTGCCCTCGCGCGAGCTGATCGCCGACTCGGTCGAGACGATGGCCGCCTCGCACTGCTTCGACGCGATGATCTGCATCCCCAACTGCGATAAGATCACGCCGGGCATGCTGATGGGCGCCGCGCGCGTGAACATCCCGACGATCTTCATCTCGGGCGGCCCGATGAAGGCCGGCGTCGACGAGCAGGGCAATAAGAGCGACCTGATCACGGTGTTCGAGGCGGTCGGCAAGCACGCCGCCGGCAAGATGAGCGACGCGCAGCTGCTGAAGCTGGAGCAGATCTCGTGTCCCACCTGCGGCAGCTGTAGCGGAATGTTCACGGCCAACTCGATGAACTGCCTCTGCGAAGCCCTCGGAATCGCCCTCCCCGGCAACGGAACCATCCTCGCGGTCTCCCCCGAACGCCACGAGCTCGCCCGCAAGGCCGCCGCCAAGATCATCGACCTGGTCGAGCGCAAGATCCGCTTCCGCGACATCGTGACCGCCGACGCGATCGACAACGCGATGGCGCTCGACGTGGCGATGGGCGGGTCGACCAACACCGTGCTGCACGTGCTGGCGCTGGCGCGCGAGACCGACCTGGACTACCCGGTCGGCCGGTTCAACGACGTCTCCGACCGCACCCCGCACCTCTCGAAGGTCTCGCCGGCATGGGATGGCGCGCGCCAGTGGCATATCCAGGATGTGCAGGACGCCGGCGGCGTGCATGCGATCCTGGCCGAGCTGGCCCGCAAGCCCGGCGTGCTGAACCTCGACGCGATGACGGTGACCGGGCGGACGATCGGCGAGAACCTGCAGCACGTCGAGGCGCGCGAGGATGCGTCCTACACGCCCGACTCGCGGCCGATCCGCTCGGTCGAGAACCCGCACTCGTCGCGCGGCGCGCTGAGCGTGCTGTTCGGCAACCTGGCGCCCGAGGGCTCGATCATCAAGGTCGGCGCGGTCGACCAGCACGAGATGAGCTTCCGCGGCCCGGCGCGGGTGTTCGACAGCGAGGAGAGCGCGACCAACGCGGTGATCAACGGCAAGATCAAGCCCGGCGACGCGATCGTCGTGCGCTACGAGGGGCCGCGCGGCGGGCCGGGCATGCGCGAGATGCTCTCGCTGACCAGCATGGTCAAGGGCATCCCCGAGCTGAGCGCGACCACGGCGCTGATCACCGACGGGCGCTTCAGCGGCGGCACGCGCGGCCTGTGCATCGGCCACGTCTCGCCCGAGGCGGCCGAGGGCGGGCCGATCGGCCTGATCCGCGACGGCGATATCGTCGTGATCGACCTGGCGGCGCGCACGCTCGACGTCGACGTGCCGGCGGCCGACCTGGCGGCGCGCAAGTCCGGCTGGCAGGCGCCGGAGCCGAAATACCGGCGCGGCTGGCTGTCGCGCTACACCCGAATGGTGACGAACGCGAGCAATGGGGCAGTTCTGGAATAGTGTTGAGTTATGAGTTATGAGTTTTGAGTTGCTGCGCTTTCGACGTCTCAACTCAAAACTCAAAACTCAACACTCATAACTTGTAGCTTTAGGAGCAACCGCATGTCTGAACAACGAACCGGCGCGCAGATCCTATGTGAGGCCCTGATCCGCGAGAACGTGGAGGTCATGTTCGGTATCCCGGGCGGGACGATCATGCCGTTCTACTACGCAATGGTCGACTACCCGCAGCTGCGGCACGTGCTCTGCCGCCACGAGCAGGGCGGCGGCCACGCCGCCGAGGGCTACGCCCGCGCCACCGGCAAGGTCGGCGTCTGCCTCGGAACCAGCGGCCCCGGCTCGACGAACCTGGTCACGCCGATCGCCGACGCGATGATGGACAGCACGCCGCTCGTGGCGATCACCGCGCAGGTCTCCAGCCTGGTGCTCGGCAAGGACGCCTTCCAGGAGACCGACATCACCGGCATCACCATGCCGATCACCAAGCACAACTACCTGATCAAGCGGATCGAAGACATCGCGTACGCGGTCAAGGAGGCGTTCCACATCGCCTCGACCGGCCGGCCCGGCCCAGTGCTGATCGACATAACGAAGGACGCGCTGCAGGCCAAGATGGTGCCGAACTGGGACATCAAGCTGAACCTGCCGGGCTACAAGCCGAACTACCACGGCAACCGCAAGCAGATCCGCGAGGCGATCCGGCTGCTGACCACCGCCAAGAAGCCGCTGATCATGTCCGGCAACGGCGTGACGATGTCGGGCGCGATCGGCGAGCTGTGCCAGCTGGCCGATCGCACGGGCATCCCGGTGATCACCACGCTGCACGGGATCGGCTCGTTCCCCGAAGACCACCCGCAGAACATCGGCATGCCCGGCATGCACGGCTGGGTGCACGTCAACCGCGCCATCCAGGAGTGCGACGTGCTGTTCAACGTCGGCAGCCGCTTCGACGACCGCGTGACCGGCAAGGCCAGCACCTTCGCGCCGCACGCCAAGGTCATCCACGTCGACATCGACCCGAGCGAGATCGGCAAGAACGTGAAGGTCGCGGTTCCGATCGTCGGCGATGCGCGCAACGTGCTGCAGGCGCTGCTGGAGGAGCTGCCCGCGCGCGAGGAGCTGGCCCAGCTGCACGGCAACGCCAGCGACTGGCTCGAGCACATCCGCGACATGCAGGATAAGCACCAGCACAAGCAGGCCTACCTGAACCGGCCGGACACCAGCAACCTGATGCCGCACGACGTCTTCGCGGCGATGACCCGGACGCTGAACGCGCGCGGCGACTACCGTGTGGTGACCGACGTCGGGCAGCACCAGATGTGGGCGGCCCAGCTGATGGACTGGCACCGGCCGCGCACGCACATCACCAGCGGCGGCGCGGGCACGATGGGCTTCGCGGTGCCGGCCTCCATGGGCGTGGCGATCGCCCACCCGACCGACGTGGTCTGGGTGGTCTGCGGCGACGGCGGCTTCCAGATGACCAACCAGGAGATGGCGACGATCATGCAGGAGGGCATCAGGAACATCAAGGTCGCGATCATCAACAACGGCTACCTGGGCATGGTCCGCCAGTGGCAGGAGCTGTTCGACAACAAGCGCTACAGCGGCACGCCGCTGAGCGGCCCGAACTTCGCGAAGCTGGCCGAGGCCTACGGCTGGAAGGCGATCACGGTCGAGACGATCGAAGAGGTCCAGCCGGCGATCGACGAGGCCAACGCGACCGACGGCCCGGTGCTGATCGACTTCCGCGTCGAGCGCGAGGTCAACGTCTTCCCGATGGTCCCGCAGGGCAAGAGCATCGGCGAGATGCTCACCGAGGCGCCGGCGTCGTAAGTTTTGAGTTTTAAGTGCTGAGTTTTGAGTCGAAAGCCTCAACTCAAAACTCAAAACTCAGCACTTGTATAAGGAGTAGACCCTTGAGCAACAACAAGCATACGATCGTCGCGCTGGTGCAGGATCGCCCGGGCGTGCTGACCCGCGCCGTGAGCCTGTTCCGCCGCCGCGGGTTCAACATCGAGAGCCTGGCGGTCGGCCACAGCGAGACGCCGGGCGTCAGCCGGATGACGCTGGTGGTCGAGGCCGAGGACGTCGAGCAGGTCACCAAGCAGCTCTACCGCCTGATCGAGGTGCTGAAGGTCAGCGACGTGACGAACGACCCGACCGTCGAGCGCGAGATGGTGCTGATCAAGGTCCACGCGCCGGCGCAGAGCCGGCCCGAGATCGTCTCGCTGTCGAGCGTGTTCGGCGCCAAGATCGTGGACGTCGGCGTCAACACGATGATCATCGAGATGACCGGCACGCCCTCCAAGGTCGAGAACTTCGTCGAGGTCGTCCGGCCGTTCGGCGTGAAGGAGATGATGCGCACCGGCCGGATCGCGATGGTCCGCGGCGCGCACACGCACCAGGCGCCCGCCGACTCGGCCGACGCCGGGAACGGCTTCGCGCAGCCGCAGGCCGCGGCGCTGAACTAGTACAGGATTCTGGTAGCTCCTGTCGGGTTTGGGCTTCCATGATTGGTTCTGCGGTTCCGCAGTTCCGTAGCCGCAGAACCACAGAACCGCAGAACCACCGCGCCATAACCCGACACGCATTGCTGGAAGGCTGTACTAGAGTAGTCAGTAGTCAGAATGTTCACCTCAAGTCGATGAACATGGCGGCTACTGATATCTGACTACTGATATCTGACTACAAACAGAGGGAGTACATGGCACAGCTATTCTACGACAATAACGCCGACATCGAGCGCCTGAAGGGCCGCCCGATCGCGATCGTTGGCTTCGGCAGCCAGGGCCACGCGCACGCGCTGAACCTCAAGGAGAGCGGGCTCGACGTGCGCGTCGGCCTGTACAAGGGCTCGAAGAGCTGGGCGAAGGCCGAGGCCGCCGGGCTGCGCGTGCTGCCGGTCGCCGAGGCCGCCAAAGAGGCGCAGATCATCATGATCGTCACGCCCGACACCGGCCAGGCCGCGCTGTACCGCGACGAGATCGGGCCGAACCTGAGCGCCGGCAAGACGCTGATGTTCGCGCACGGCTTCAACATCCGCTTCGGCCAGATCATCGCGCCCAAGGACGTGGACGTCAGCATGATCGCGCCGAAGGCGCCCGGCCACCGCGTGCGCGAGGTCTTCACCCAGGGCGGCGGCGTCCCGGCGCTGGTGGCGGTCCACCAGGACGCCTCGGGGCACGCGCTCGAGGACGCGCTGGCCTACGGCAAGGGCCTGGGCAGCACCAAGGCCGGCGTGCTGCTGACGACCTTCGCCGAGGAGACCGAGACCGACCTGTTCGGCGAGCAGGCGGTGCTGTGCGGCGGCGTGTCGGCGCTGGTGAAGGCCGGCTTCGAGACGCTGGTCGAGGCTGGCTACCAGCCCGAGGTGGCCTACTTCGAGTGCATGCACGAGCTGAAGCTGATCGTCGACCTGTTCTACCAGGGCGGCCTGAACTACATGCGCTACTCGGTCTCGGACACGGCCGAGTGGGGCGACTACGTCGCCGGCAAGCAGATCATCAACGAGCAGGCCCGCGCGTCCATGAAGCAGCTGCTGGCCAACATCCAGAGCGGCGCGTTCGCCGAGGACTGGATCGAGGAGAACCACAACGGCCGGCCGCGCTTCAACGCCGCGCGCGCGCAGGACACCGATCACCAGATCGAGCAGGTCGGCCGCGCGCTGCGCCGGATGATGCCGCACGTCAACCCGAAGGAAGTGGTGCCCGGGCAGGGCGGCGCGTAACAAGAACCGAGAACCGTGGAACCGAGAACTGCGGAACCGCTGAACCGCTGAACCGCTGAACCGCTGAACCGCTGAACCGCGGTGCCGCGGAACCGAGAACCGCGGAACCATGAAATCATCTGGGTGTGGATAAAGCGCGTGGGCAAGGAATATAACTATCGCAACTTGATCTTGTGGCAGCGCGCGCAAGTGCTTGCGTTGCGGGTGATTAGGGTTGTGCAACAGTTGCCGAACCAATGGGGAAACGCAGTTGTCGCGCGTCAGATTATCGCCTCGGCCACATCGGTCAGTGCGAATATTGCCGAAGGTCACGCGCGATTCACACCCGGCGCTCACCGGCAGCATCTCTCCATCGCGAAAGGCTCGGCTGCGGAAACTGACAGTTGGCTTGACCTGTTGCATCGTCTTGGGCACCTTTCCGACGAGGAAGAAGGCGGGATGCACGAAGAGTGTCTCTGGATCATGGAGTCACTCAAAAGCAAAATCCTCGATTTAGAGCGATATGAGCAGCAAAAGCGAGGTTCGCTCAAAGAGTCTCGTGACGACTATATCGCGACGGGGAATACAGGAACCTCTTCCAAACCAGTCTGGCCTTTTCTAGAGAGCGACTACAGCTAGGGCAGACGGTTCGACGGTTCGGCGGTTCTGTGGTTCGGCGGTTCCGCAGTTCGCGGTTCCGCAGTTCCGCGGTTCTCGGTTCCGCGGTTCTCGGTTCGGCGGTTCTGTGGTTCGGCGGTTCCGCAGTTCTCAACAGGAGCAACGTTATGGAGTCTCACGTACCCGACCACGTACGTATCTTCGATACGACCCTGCGCGACGGCGAGCAGGCGCCCGGCTGCACGATGACCAAGGACGAGAAGCTCGATGTCGCGCGGCAGCTGGCGCGCCTCGGGGTCGATATCATGGAGGCGGGCTTCCCGGCCGCCTCGCCCGGCGACTGGGAGGCGGTCAACGCGATCGCTAGCGAGATCGGCACGCCCGACGGCCCGGTGATCTGCGGCCTGGCGCGCGCCAACAAGGACGATATCGATAAGTGCTGGACGGCGATCGAGCCGGCCGCCCGGAAGCGCATTCACACGTTCATGTCGACCTCGGACATCCACCTCGAGCACCAGTTCCGCAAGAGCCGCGGCGAGGCGCTCGAGCTGATCGGCGAGATGGTCTCGTACGCCTGCAGCCTGTGCGACGACGTCGAGTTCTCGCCGATGGACGCCGGCCGCTCCGACCCGCAGTTCCTCTACCAGGTGCTGAAGGTCGCGGTCGAGTGCGGCGCGACCACGCTGAACATCCCCGACACGGTCGGCTATACCACGCCCGAAGAGTACTACAACATGATCGACGGCATCCGGCGCAACGTGCCGGGCGCCGACAAGGTCATCCTCTCGACGCACTGCCACGACGACCTGGGCCTGGCGGTGGCGAACTCGCTGGCCGGCGTGCGCGCGGGCGCGCGGCAGATCGAGTGCACGGTCAACGGCATCGGGGAGCGCGCCGGCAACGCCTCGCTCGAAGAGGTCGTGATGGCGCTGCACACCCGCAAGCTGTTCTTCGGCATCGAGACCAGGATCAACACCCGCGAGCTGGCCCGCGCGTCGCGGCTGGTCTCGGCCTGCACGGGCGTGCACGTGCCGCCGAACAAGGCGATCGTCGGCGCCAACGCCTTCGCGCACGAGTCGGGCATCCACCAGGACGGCGTGCTCAAGCACCGGCAGACCTATGAGATCATGAGCGCCGAGACGGTCGGGCTCGACGGCAACACCATGGTGCTGGGCAAGCACTCCGGCCGGCACGCCTTCCGCAAGCACCTGGAGTCGATCGGCGTCAGCTTGAGCGACGACGACTTCCGCCACGTGTTCGCGCGCTTCAAGGAGCTGGCCGACAAGAAGAAGGTCGTCGACGACCGCGACATCGAGGCGCTGATCGCCGGCGAGGCCCAGCGGCCGGTGCCGATCTACGAGCTGGACTACGTGCAGGTCTTCAGCGGCACCGACGTGATCCCGACCGCGACGGTGCGCATGCGCGGCCCCGGCGGCGAGGCGCGGACCGAGTCGGCCCAGGGCACCGGCCCGATCGACGCGGCGTGCCAGGCGATCAACCGGATCGTCGGCCAGCCGGGCGAGCTGGTCGAGTTCGCGGTCGGCGCGATCACCGAGGGCATCAACGCGGTGGCCGAGGTCACGATGCGGGTGCAGGAGTACGGGTCGCGCGCGGCCGAGTCGGAGAGCAACGGCAAGACCTTCGGGGCCGACCGCAGCCGCCAGCCGCGCGTCTTCAGCGGCTACGGGGTCAATACCGACACGGTCATCGCCGCGGCCGAGGCCTACACCGCCGCGCTGAACAAGCTGTTCCACGCCCGGCAGGAGCGCCAGAAGGCCGGGTCGCGCCAGGAGGGCTCGATCGAGGCGGTCGACCTGTTCGGGAATAGCATGCTGGGCAAGGCCGACTAGGGAATAGGTAACAGGGTACAGGGTACAGCACCCGCCGACTTCTGAAGGCTGAAGGCTGAAGGCTGAAGGCTGAAGGCTGAAGGCTGAAGGCTGAACGCTGAACGCTGAAGGCTGAACGCCGAATGCTGAAGGCTGAAGGCTGAACGCTGAACGCTGAACGCTGAACCTTGAACGCTGAACCCTGAACCCTGAACCCTATATGACGACGATAGCTTACCTGGGTCCGCCCGGCTCGTTCAGCGAAGAGGCCGCGATCGCCTACGGCGGCACCGAGGCCGACTTCCTGCCGCTCGGCAGCATGCCCGCGGTCGTCACGGCCGTCGAGACCGGCGCCGCGACGGCGGGGGTGCTGCCGATCGAGAATGTGCTGGAGGGCGGCGTCACGACCACGCTCGACCTGCTGATCCACGAGACCGACCTGCGCATCGCCGGCGAGACGGTGATCCCGATCACGCAGTACCTGGTGGCGCGGCCGGGCGTCGGGCTGACCCAGATCGAGGTGCTGTACGTGCACCCGCAGTCGCTCGGCCAGTGCCGCAGGTTCATCGAGCGCTGCCTGCCGGGCGTGGCGACGGTCGCGTCGCTCAGCAACAGCGCGGCGCCGGCCGAGGCGCTGGCCGACGCGCGGCCCGCGGCGGCGATCAGCACGCTGCGCGCGGCCGGGCTCACCGGCGCGCACATCCTGGCGAGCGGGATCAACGACCGGGCCGACAACGTGACGCGCTTTATCGCGCTGGGCCGGCAGGACAGCCCGCCGACCGGCGACGACAAGACCAGCCTGTGCTTCGGCTTTACCGAGCGCGACCGGCCGGGCAGCCTGGTCGAGGTGCTGGCCGAGTTCGCGCGCGCGCAGATCAACCTGACCAAGATCGAGTCGCGGCCGAGCAAGGCGCTGCTGGGCGAGTATATCTTCCTGGCCGACATCAACGGCCACCGCGGCGACCCGACCGTCGCCGCGGCGCTGCAGCGCGTGCGCGCGAAGACCGGGCTGTTCAAGGTGTTCGGGAGCTACCCGTGCTGGCGGCCAAGGGCCAAGGATCAATGACCAAGGACCAATAACCAACGTAGCGATCTTTGATATTTCGGCACACCTATTGTCGATCGTCTTTGGTCTATCGGCCATCAATCACAGGACTTACGCAGTCGGAGTCTTCGACCCCACCCCCTGCCCCCTCCCCTGCCAGGGGAGGGGGTAACAATGGGCGGTGTGGCAGGTTTGGCGCAGCCAAACCTGCCACACCGCCACCAACATCCCCCCGCCCCCCAGCGGGGCGCGGGGGGCAGGGGGGTGAGGGGGCACCACCGCGTAAGTTCTGTCAATCAGAAAGCTCGTATGCATAGTACTTATGAGGTGAGACCGGCAGTCGCTCTTCGCGAGCGGCTGCCCGCCATTTGCACGCGCTAGCCGCCATGATCCTACTACTCTGACTACCGACGACTGACTACTAATAGGAGCTAGCAGTGCAGATCTTTCTTTACGACACCACCCTTCGCGACGGCACCCAGCGCGAGGGCCTCTCGCTTTCGGCCGACGACAAGGTCAAGATCGCCCGCGAGCTGGACAACCTGGGCATCCACTACATCGAGGGCGGCTGGCCCGGCTCGAACCCGAAGGACGCCGAGTTCTTCCAGCGCGTCAGGCAGGTCGAGCTGCGCCACGCCAAGGTCACCGCGTTCGGCAGCACGCGCCACGCCAAGAACAGCTGCGACGACGACCCGAACATCCGCGCGCTGGTCGAGGCCGAGACGCCGGTCGTGACGCTGGTGGGCAAAAGCTCGACGCTGCATGTCGAGAAGGTGCTGGAGACCACGCTCGACGAGAACCTGAAGATGATCGGCGACAGCGTGGCCTACTTCAAGCGGCTCGGCAAAGAGGTCGTCTACGACGCCGAGCACTTCTTCGACGGCTACAAGCTCGACGCCGAGTACGCGCTCGAGACGATCACCGCGGCCGCGCGCGCCGGCGCCGACAGCGTTGTGATGTGCGACACCAACGGCGGCTCGCTGCCCGACGAGGTCGCGCAGGCTGTGCGAACGGTGCGCGAGCACTTTAAGGCCGAGCTTGGCGGGCCGGGGCCGCAGCTGGGCATCCACACCCACAACGACGGCGCGCTGGCGGTGGCGAACGCGATGGCGGCCGTGCAGGCCGGCTGCAGCCAGGTGCAGGGCACGATCAACGGCTACGGCGAGCGCTGCGGCAACATGGACCTGGTGCCGCTGATCGCCAACCTGCAGATCAAGCAGGGCCGGCAGTGTGTCGCGCCCGAGCAGCTGCAGCGGCTGAGCGAGGTCTCGCACTTCGTCGCCGCCGTCGCCAACATCAACCCCGACACGCACGCGCCGTACGTCGGGCGCAGCGCGTTCGCGCACAAGGGCGGCATCCACGTCGCGGCGATCGCCAAGGTCGCGGCGAGCTACCAGCACATCGAGCCCGAGCTGGTCGGCAACGAGATGCGCGTGGTGGTGAGCGAGCTGGCCGGCCGCGGCAACGTGCGCATGCGCGCCGAGGCGCTCGGCCTGGAGCTGAACGGCAACGAGCGCTCAGTGCTGCAGCGGATCAAGGATCTGGAGAACGACGGCTTCCAGTTCGAGGCCGCCGAGGGATCGTTCGAGATGCTGGTGCGCCGCGCGTCGCCGGGCTACCAGGCGCCGTTCGAGCTGCTCGACTTTACGGTGATCATCGAGAAGCGCGGCGACAACCAGGTCATGTCGCAGGCGACCGTCAAGCTGAAGGTCGGCGGCGAGGTGATGCACACTGCGGCCGAGGGCCACGGGCCGGTCAACGCGCTCGACAGCGCCATCCGCAAGGCGCTGCTGCCGCACTACCCCGAGCTGGCCGACGTCCACCTCGTCGACTACAAGGTCCGGATCGTGAACGAGCACCTCGGCACCGCCGCCAAGCCGCGCGTGCTGATCGAGTCGGCCCGCGGCGAGGAGCGCTGGAGCACGGTCGGCTGCTCGGAGAATATCATCGAGGCCAGCTGGCAGGCGCTGTGGGATAGCCTGGAGCTGCCGCTGCTGCGCTCGCGCGCGGCCGTGACCGGGTGAGGGGGTGAGGGGGTGAGGGGGTGAGGGGGTGACCAGGTGACCGGGTGAGGGGGTGTCACCTTGTCACCTTGTCAGGCTCGGGTGCAGCTGATTGGTCGGGGATCGGCGAGGGCGGCGGGGCGGCGAGCGGCAGCCGCATGGTGAAGATGCTGCCCTGGCCCTCCACGCTGTCGACGGCGATCGTCCCGCCGTGTTGGGCGACGATCTCGTGGGTGACGTACAGCCCGATGCCCATCCCGCTGATGCTGCGGGCGTCGACGTTTGGCGCGCGGTAGAACTGCTCGAACAGATGCGCCAGCGCCGCGCGCGGGATGCCAATCCCCCGATCGGCGATCCGGACGATCGCGTCGTCGTGCTGGCGCTCGACCTCGATCGCGATCGGCCCGCCCAGCGGGCTGTACTTGACCGCGTTGCCGATCAGGTTCTGCAGCGCCTGCTCGAGCCGCAGCTCATCGCCGGCGACGATCAGCGGCTCGGCGGCGTCGCTCAGCTCCAGCACGTGCCCGGCCAGCGTGGGCCGGATCTCATCGACGACCTGGCGCACCAGCAGCGACAGGTTGAGCGGGGCGCGATCGACCCGAAAGCGCCCGGCCTGGATGCGCGAGTGATCCAGCAGCATGTCGATCAGCTTGTTGAGCCGCTGGGACTGCTCGGCGATCACGCGCGCGGAGCGGCGGTCGCGCTCGGACAGGCCGCCCTCGCGCCCTGCGCGGCGCAGCAGCAGCTGGGCGTTGCCGAACAGCGACGTCAGCGGCGTCTTCAGCTCGTGCGAGGCGACCGAGAGGAAGGCGTCGCGGACGCGCACGGCCGCCTCGGCCTCGGCGCGGGCGCGCGTGAGCGAGCGCATGACGACGAACAGCAGCACGCCGATCAGCAGGCCAGCCGTCACGATCAAGACGCCCGGGTTGCGCGGGTTCGTGCGCTCGAACGCCGGGCGGGTGGCGTAGACCAGGCTCCAGGTGCGCCCGGCCACGGTCAGTGTCGTCGTTGTCGTGAAGCTCGGCTGGTACGTCGGGTCGTCGCCGGCGCGTTCGGAGCGGTGCAGCAGGCGCTCCGGCGCCGGCTCGGCGCCGTCGTACAGCTCGAAGCCGATGCGCGGCTCGGTCTGCGAGCCGAAGATCCCGTTCAGCAGGTCGCCGGCGCGAAACGGGCTGTAGGCGAACCCGAGCAGGTCGGCGCGGCGCTGCGCCACGGTGGCGGGGATCGCGCCGCCGCGATACGCCGGCACGTAGATCAAAAAGCCGGCCTGCTTGTTATCGTCGATCTCCTGCACTAGCACGACCTTGCCCGACGCGGCCGGCAGACCGGTGTCGCGGGCGCGCTCCATCGCGGCGCGGCGAACCGGCTCCTGGAACATGTCGAAGCCGATCGCCGCCAGGTTGCGCCGATCTTCCGGCTCCAGGTAGATGATCGTGTGATACTCCGGCCGGTCCGAATCCGGCCAGATCCGGAAGTCCGTCACGCCCTGCCGCCGCATGAAGTCGACGACCGCGGCGCGCTGGTCGGGCGGGGCGCGCAGGCTGAAGCCGATGCCCTGGATGCCGGGGTAGTGGCTGGGCAGGTCGAGCCGGCTGACGTAGGCATGAAAGGCTGGGCGCTCGACCATGTCCTCGGCCGCAAACAGACCGCTGACGCCGCGCAGTGTGGAGATGTAGGTCTCGATCCGTGCCGCGATGGCGTCCTGGGTCTGCTGGACCTGGTTCTCGAAGCGCAGCTGGTAGGTTCTGTTGCTGGTCTCGCCGACATAGTACGCTGCGCCGAAGGAGATCAGCAGCGACGTGAGCAGCGCCACATAGGGCGCCCAGAAGAGCTGAGGCCGGGCAGATGCGGTGCGTAAATCGTTCATCGGGATGCCCTCGCCAGCCGATCTCGTGCAAGAGCCGCGTAGCAGTGCCAGTCTAGTACAGATAGAGCGAAATTGCAAAAAGGGGCCATGCTGGCGTGGCCCAGCCACGACTCGGGAAGCTGTATAATGGGGCCGCTGACCGCGCCGCCCACGTTAGCCTGGAGGATGACTATGCCAATCAATCCCACCAAGTACATCTGGTTCGACGGCGAGCTGGTGCCTTGGGAGAATGCCACTGTCCACGTGATGACTCACGCGCTGCACTACGGCTCGTCGGTGTTCGAGGGCATCCGCTGCTATAACACGCCCAAGGGGCCGGCGATCTTCCGGCTGGCGCCGCACACGCGCCGCCTGTTCGACTCGGCCAAGATCTACCGGATGGAGCTGCCGTATACGCAGGAGCAGATCAGCGCGGCATGCCACGCGGTGATCCGCGAGAACGGGCTGACGAGCGCCTACCTGCGCCCGCTGGCCTGGCGCGGCTACGGCGAGATCGGCGTGTTCCCGCTCAAGAACCCGGTCCAGGTGATGGTCGCGGCGATCGAGTGGGGCGCCTACCTGGGTGCCGACGCGCTCGAGCTTGGCGCCGACGTCGGCGTCTCGTCGTGGAACCGGGCCGCGCCGAACACGCTGCCGGCGATGGCCAAGGCCGGCGGAAACTACCTGTCGTCGCAGCTGATCGTGATGGAGGCGCGCCAGCACGGCTACGTCGAGGGGATCGCGCTGGACGTGAGCGGCAACCTGAGCGAGGGCTCGGGCGAGAACCTGTTCCTGGTGCGCGACGGCGTGATCTTCACGCCGCCGGTGACCGCCGCGATCCTGCCCGGCATCACGCGCGACACCGCGATCACCCTGGCGCGCCAGCTGGGCTACGAGGTGCGCGAGCAGAACCTGCCGCGCGAGTCGCTCTACGTCGCCGACGAGCTGTTCTTCACCGGCACCGCCGCCGAGGTCTCGCCCATCCGCTCGGTCGACGGCGTGACGATCGGCATTGGCCGGCGCGGCCCGATCACCACCGCGATCCAGCAGGCGTTCTTCGGCCTGTTCAACGGCGAGACCGAGGATCGGTGGGGCTGGTTGGAGTACGTCTGACAAGATGACAAGGTGACAAGATGACAAGATGACAACGTCACCTTGTCACCTTGTCACCTTGTCACCTTGTCTCAATTCTTTAGGAGCAAAGGCCCTATGGCTACGCCAAAGACCCTATTCGAAAAGATCTGGGAGTCCCACATCGTCCGCCCCGAGACGCCGGAGGCGCCGGCGGTGCTGTACATCGACCTGCACCTGATCCACGAGGTCACATCGCCGCAGGCGTTCACCGAGCTGCGCCAGCGCGGGCTGCGGGTGCGCCGGCCCGACCGCACCCTGGCGACGATGGACCACTCGACGCCGACCACGCCGCGCGGGCCGGACGGGATCATCCCCGTGACCGACGCGCAGGCGATCGCGCAGCTCTCCCAGCTGGAGCGTAACTGCGCCGAGTTCGGCATCCCGCTGTTCAAGCTTGGCGACGATCGGCAGGGCATCGTGCACGTGATCGGGCCGGAGCAGGGACTGACCCAGCCCGGCATGACGGTCGTCTGCGGCGACAGCCACACCAGCACCCACGGCGCGTTCGGCGCGCTGGCCTTCGGCATCGGCACCTCCGAGGTCGCGCACGTGCTGGCGACCCAGTGCCTGCTCCAGAACCGGCCGAGGACGATGGAGGTGCGCGTGGACGGCCGGCTGCGGCCGGGCGTGACCGCCAAGGACATCATCCTGGCGATCATCGCGAAGAACGGCGTCGGCGGCGGCACCGGCTACGTGTTCGAGTACACCGGCGAGGCGATCCGCGCGCTCAGCATGGAAGAGCGCATGACGATCTGCAACATGTCGATCGAGGGCGGCGCGCGGGCCGGCCTGATCGCCCCCGACGACACCACGATCAGCTACATCGCCGGCCGCCCCTTCGCGCCCAGCGGCGCGGCCTGGGATGCGGCTGTCGCGAGCTGGCGCGGCCTGCCGACCGACGCGGGCGCGGCCTACGACGCCACCGTGACGCTCGACGCCAACGAGCTGACGCCGATGATCACCTACGGCACCAACCCCGGCATGGGCGTGCCGATCGACGGGCGCGTGCCCGACCCGAGCGAGCTGTCCGACCCCAGCCAGCGCGTGGCGCTCGACAAGGCGCTGCGCTACATGAACCTGCAGCCGGGCCAGCCGAT
The DNA here is from genome assembly GCA_016717335.1 of Candidatus Ribeiella danica. Lineage (GTDB taxonomy): Bacteria > Chloroflexota > Chloroflexia > Chloroflexales > Roseiflexaceae > Ribeiella > Ribeiella danica. The sequence goes on along the minus strand of JADKFS010000001.1, from coordinate 248,754 downwards.
GCTGGGCCAGAAGATCGACATGGTCTTCATCGGCAGCTGCACAAATTCCCGAATTTCCGATCTGCGAGTGGCGGCGGGCGTGCTCAAGGGCCGCAGCGTCGCGCCGGGCGTGCGGGTGATGGTCGTGCCGGGCTCGCAGCAGGTCAAGCAGCAGGCCGAGGCCGAGGGGCTGCACGAGATCTTCAAGGCGGCGGGCGCGGAGTGGCGCGAGGCCGGCTGCAGCGCGTGCCTGGCCATGAACGACGACAAGGTCCCGGCGGGCAAGTACGCTGTTAGCACAAGCAATCGAAACTTCGAGGGTCGCCAGGGACCGGGCGCGCGCACGTTCCTGGCCAGCCCGATCACCGCCGCCGCATCCGCGCTTGCCGGCGCCGTGGCCGACCCGCGCGACGTGGTGTATTAGGGATGTTGGGAAGACAGCTCCAGGCGCGGAGGTGTGATGGGCAGGAAGGCCCCATCACACCTCCGCGCCTGGGACTGCAAGGCTCGCAAGAGCCTTGTTGAACTTGATTGAGGACCTATGAAACGTCTCAGCCTGCTATTTACCACCGCCCTGATCGCCGCGCTCGCATCCTGCGGCACGCCGTCCACCGTCGAGACGCAGTCGCCGACGGCGCAGCCGGCCCCCACGGCGCAGCCCGAGCCGACCGTGGCTCCCACGGCGACGGTCGAGCCGACGGCGGCGCCGACCGAGCTGCCGATCGCAACGTACACGGCCGAGCTGTCGGCCACCGTCGTCGCGAGCCTGCCGCCCACGCCCGTCGATCCGGGGTCGCCCGCGATCGAGGGCGCGGTGGCGCTGCCGCTCCGGCCGGCGGGCGACGGGCCGCCGCTGTGGGCGGCCTTCACCTATGGGCTGCACAGCTTCGACCCGCCGCAGCAGCACTTCGTCGCGATCTATACCCGCGACGGCGCTGGCTGGCGCGAGCTGAGCAAGCTGAATCTGGAGAACTCGGACTACGTCTACCCGACCGGGGTGCAGCAGGTCGACCTGGCGCCCGGTCGGATCTGGCTGGAGGTTCAGAGCGGCGCGGGCGCCCACGGCGGCTGCTACGACCTGCTGAGCTTCGACGGCAAGGATCTGCGCGACGAGGTATCGCACTGCCACGAGAGCCCCGGCGCCGGCAGCGTGGCCGACGTGAACGGCGACGGTGTGAACGACGTCGTGCTGAACCAGACCCAGAACTATATTTTCTGCTACGCCTGCGGCGTGCGCAAGGCCGACCAGAAGGTGCTGCGCTGGGATGGCCAGAAGCTGGCGCCGGTCGAGCTGACGCACCTGCCCGAGTCGGCGCCGGCCGAGCTGCGCCGGCTGACCAACCGCGCGGTTGACCTCGCCGAGCACGGGCTCTGGAAAGACGCGCAGGCGACGATCAGCCAGACTGTGGCGCTCGGCGCGAGCGACGCGACCGCGACCTGGGACGCCGCGCTGATCCGGCTGACCGCCGAGGCGCGCGCCGAGCAGGCCGGCAGCGGCGCCTACCCGCTGCTCGACAACCTGTTCTACGGCGACTACCCCGCCGCGCTCGATGCGATGCGCCCGTACTCGCCCGAGCAGCTGTTCGCCGCCGACACGCCGCTGGTCGTGGGCACGACCGCCGAGAGCTGGGTGCCGGAGCTGACCGCCGAGATCACCGGGACGACCGAGCTGGCGCTCAAGCTCCAGCCGGACCTTGCGGCGGCCTCGTTCCTGCACGGCTGGGCGCTGCACCTGGCCAGCCCGGCCGACCCGGCGGCGCTGGCCGACGTCGAGCGGGCCGCTCAGCTCGCGCCGGGCGACAAGCTGTTCAGCGAGAGCCTGGCGTACCTGAGGAAGAAGTAGAGTCTCAATAGTGGGGGTTTGGGGGCGGCGAAGCCACCCTAAAAACACAAGCAATCAAGCGAAGCTGGTATCATAGGAGGGACATCCATGGAGCCGATCACATCCTTCAGCGGAAGGATCGTCGCCCTGCCGCTCGAAAACGTCGACACCGACCAGATCATACCGGCCCGCTACTTGAAGGTGACTGACAAGTCCGGGCTGGCCGAGGGGTTGTTCTTCGCCTGGCGCTACAACGCCGACGGCAGCCCGAAGCCGGACTTCGTGCTGAACCGGCCTGACGTGCAGGGCGCGCAGGTGCTGGTGGCCGGCAACAACTTCGGCTGCGGCTCGTCGCGCGAGCACGCGCCCTGGGCGATCCGGGGCTACGGCTTCAAGGCGGTGATCAGCACGTACTTCGCCGACATCTTCAACAACAACTCGCTCAAGAACGGCCTGCTGCCGATCGTGGTCGACCAGGAGACCTACTACCAGCTGGTCAGCCTGTTCGACGAGGACCCGACCACGGCCGTGACGGTCGACCTGGCGAGCCAGACGCTCACGCTGCCGGGCGGCCAGCAGGTCGGCTTTCCGATCGACCCGTTCGCGAAGCACTGCCTGATCAACGGCGTCGACCAGCTCGGCTTCCTGCAGGCCGAGGAGCCGGCGATCGCGGCGTACGAGCAATCGCACGCCGGCCGCGTGAAGACCGTCTGACATAGGCGAAGGGAAACGAGACATGCAAGCTGTTATTACGACGCTGCCGGGCGACGGGATCGGGCCGGACGTGGTCGCCGAGGGGGTCGGCGTGCTGCAGGCGGTCGCGCGGCGCTTCGGCCACCAGTTCGAGCTGCGCGCGGCGCTGCTGGGCGGCTGCGCGATCGACGCCACCGGCACGGCGCTGCCGGACGAGACGCTGCGGCTCTGCCAGGGGTCGGACGCGGTGCTGCTCGGCGCGGTGGGCGGGCCGAAGTGGGATAACCCCGAGGCCAAGGTGCGGCCGGAGCAGGGGCTGCTGGGCATCCGCAAGGCGCTGGGCCTGTTTGCCAACCTGCGGCCGGTGACGATGCACCCGCGGCTGATCGCCGCCTCGCCGCTGCGGCCGGAGCGGCTGCAGGGCGTCGACCTGCTGGTGGTGCGCGAGCTGACCGGCGGGATCTACTTTGGCGAGAAGCGCCGCGAGCGGCTGGAGAGCGGCGAGGAGCGCGCGCTCGACGCCTGCGTGTACACCACCGGCGAGATCGAGCGGGTGGTGCGTGTGGCGGCGGCGCTGGCGCGCGGCCGGCGCGGCAAGCTGATGTCGGTGGACAAGGCCAACGTGCTCGAGACCTCGCGGCTGTGGCGCAGCGTGACCGTGCGGGTGATGCGCGACGAGTTCCCCGACGTCCAGCTCGACCACCTGCTGGTGGATGCCTGCGCGATGCACCTGCTGCGCCGGCCGGCCGACTTCGACGTGATCGTAACCGAGAACATGTTCGGCGACATCCTGACCGACGAGGCCTCGATGCTGGCCGGCTCGATGGGCATGCTGCCCTCGGCCTCGCTCGGCCCGGCCCCGGCGGGCGGCGGCACGCGCATGGGCCTGTACGAGCCGATCCACGGCTCGGCGCCCGACATCGCCGGCAAGGGCATCGCCAACCCGCTCGCGACCATCCTGAGCGTGGCGATGCTGCTGCGGCACTCGCTCGGGCTCGAGGCCGAGGCGCGCGCGGTCGAGGCGGCCGTGACCGCCGCGATCGACGACGGCTACGTCACCGCCGACATCGCCGCCCCCGGCGAGGCGACCAGGACCACCGGCGAGGTCGGCGCAGCGGTCGCCGAGCGCGTCGCAGCGGCGTAGCGTGCGATCCGCGGATAGGGTGGATTCACGCAGATTCTCGCTGCTATCGTATCCGCGCGAATCTGCATTATCCGCGGATCAATCTCGCCAGGTGCGATCCGCGGATAGGGCGGATTCACGCAGATTCACACCGCGATCGTATCCGCGCAAATCCGTATGATCCGCGGATCAATTCCGCCAGGTGCGATCCGCGGATAGGGCGGATTCACGCAGATTCCCCGCATCATCCGCGCGCCACCGCGGATCCGCCGTGCGATCCGCGGATAGGGCGGATTCACGCAGATTCACACCGCGATCGTATCCGCGCGAATCTGCATTATCCGCGGATCAATCTCGCCAGGTGCGATCCGCGGATCGAGCTCAGATGCCCTGCGACGTCATCCGCCGCATGCTATAATGCCGTGACGTCTGCAGAGAGTGAAAGGCCGGCCATGCTCGACCAGATCGATCTCGATCGCGCGATCGACAAGCGCGAGTACAAGGAGCGGCTGCGCACGCTTCAGGCGCGCCTGTACGGCATGCAGCAGGCGCTGTTCCAGGCCGGGCGGCCGGCGCTGATCGTGTTCGAGGGCTGGGCCGGCACCGCCAAGGTCAGCACGATCGGCCAGCTCGCCACCCGGCTCGACCCGCGCGGCCTGCGCGTCCACCCGATCACGCCGCCGCGCACCTTCGAGACGATGTACCCCTGGCTCTACCGCTTCTGGCTGAAGATCCCCAGCAGCGGCCAGCTGGCGATCTTCGACCGCTCGTGGTACCGCCAGGTGCTGGCCGAGCGTACCGAGCACAAGGGCTCGGTGACCGACTGGCGCAGCCGGTGCGAGGATATTGCCTCGTTCGAGCGCCAGCTCGCCGACGACGGCTCGGTGATCCTCAAGATCTGGCTGCATATCTCGAAGGATGAGCAGGCCCGCCGCTTCCGCAAGCTCTCGGCCGATCCGCTTACCGCCTGGCAGGTCACCGACGAGGACCGCTGGCAGCAGCGCCACTACGGCCGCGTGCGCGACGCCGTGGAGGACCTGATCGCGCGCACCGACACGCCCTACGCCCCCTGGGCCATCCTGCCGGCCACCGACAAGCGCTACGCCTCGGTCGCGGTGTTCGAGTCGATCGTGACCGCGCTGGAGGCTGGCCTGGGACCGGCCGCCGCCATGCGCCCCGGCGACGAGATCGAGCCGTTCGACGACAGCGGGCCGGCGATCCGGCGCGGGCTCAGCTCGATGCAGGCCGGCGCCGCGCGCGACGGCAACGGCCACGCGCCGACGTACGCCATGCCCGCCGAGTCCGCCGAGACGCCGCGGCTCGCCGCGCCGGGGATTCTCAGCCGCGTCGACCTGAGCGTCAAGCTCGAGCCGAAGGCCTACGAGCGCGAGTTGGCCGAGCTGCAGGCGAAGATCTACCTGCTCGGCTTCCAGATGTACCAGCAGAAGCGGCCGGTCGTGCTGGTGTTCGAAGGCTGGGACGCGGCCGGCAAGGGCGGCGCGATCAAGCGACTGACCGAGAAGCTCGACCCGCGCGGCTACATCGTCCACGCGATCGCCGCGCCGGCCGGCGACGACAAGGTGCGCCACTACCTCTACCGCTTCTGGCGACGGCTGCCGCCGCGCGGCAACATGGCGATCTTCGACCGCTCGTGGTACGGGCGCGTGCTGGTCGAGCGGGTCGAGGGGTTCGCGCAGCCGGATGAGTGGCAGCGCGCCTACGCCGAGATCAACGAGTTCGAGCGCCAGCTGGTCGAGTTCGGCACGATCGTCTGCAAGTTCTGGCTGCACATCAGCCCCGAGGAGCAGCTGCGCCGCTTTGAGGAGCGGCAGACGATCAACTACAAGGCCTGGAAGCTGACCGACGAGGACTGGCGCAACCGCGAGAAGTGGCCGCAGTACGGGCAGGCCGCTGATGAGATGGTGCTGCGCACGTCGACCCCGCCGGCGCCGTGGACGGTGGTCGAGGCCGAGGACAAGCGCTTCGCGCGGATCAAAGTGCTGCGCACGGTGGTGCGGCGGCTGGAGGACGAGCTGGGGCGCGTCAAGCTATGACAAGATGACAAGATGACAAGATGACAAGGAGACATTGCACTTCTAGCCTTTCATCTTTTCACCCCCTCACCCGGTCACCTTGTCACGGAAGGGGGCGCTATGACGAGGCTGACGTTCATCTCGATCGCGGGCGTCACGCTGCTGCTGGCGCTGCTGATGGCCTGCGGCACGCTTGGCCTGGCGGTGCGGGCCGGCATCGTGCGCGAGCAGCTGCTCTGGTTCCCACCCGACTCGCGCTACCAGCTGATTGTGCGGATCGGGGACGACGCACTGCCGTGGGATCGCCAGTCGAACCGGTCGACCGCGATTAATTTGTGGGTGCACGGCCGCGGGACGCGCTGGCACATCGTCAGCGTTCTGCGCGTGCCGTTGGGCCGGCCGTCCAACCAGCAGAGTAGAACTTGAAATGTTCGGCCGCTCGAACGTTTGAACGTTGGAGGTCATCATGCGTCTCACCGAAGACAAAATCCGCCGGATCGCCGAGCGGCTGCACGACGAGCTGGCGCAGCGCGAGCTGCTGGCCTACAAGGATGCCCGCGGCGTCAAGCCGGGCACCGGCCGCGCCGCGCGCGTCAAGGCAATCTACGACTTTATCGTGGCCGACCTGCACAGGGAGGAAGAGATCGACGCCGAGGTCGAGCGCATCCTGGGGACCTACTCGCGCGAGCTCAAGGGCACCGAGCGCGACGTGCTGTTCCGCAAGCACAAGGAGGAGGTTGCGCGCAAGCGCGGCTACATCCTGTAGCGCTGCGCGCTGCTGTTTGCTGCCTAGACGCAGCGGCCCGTTCGATCCCCCACCGTCTGCCCCCGCCCCTGCCAGGGACGGGGGTAAACATTGGTTGGTGTCGGCGTTTCGACTTCGCCGAAACGCCGACACCAACCAAAATCCCCCTCTCCCGTCGCCACGAGAGAGGGGGGTAGGGGGGTGAGGGCTTGGTACTCCTCAGGCCAGCAGCACGCTGTGCAGCTCGGCGCGCGCGTGCGCGCGCACGAACTCGAGCAGCAGCGCGTTGAAGCGGGCGGGGTCGTCCTGGTTGGCGTTGTGGCCGGCGCCGCGGATCACCGCGTAGCGCAGGTGCGGGTCGCGCTTGGCCCAGGCGGCTACCGCGCTCGGGCGCTTGCCGATCCGGTCGTGCTCGCCGCGGATGACCAGCAGCGGCTGGTTGATCCGGTAGCCCGGCTCGTGATGCATGGACAGCGCCACCCCCGCGATGATCTTCCAGTACTCCTGCCTCGCGAGCGCCCGCATCATCTCGGCGGCCTGCGCCTGCACCTCCGGCCGCGCCGCCATGAGCCGGCTCGACTGGCGCACGAGCGGATCGTAGGGGAACAGGCTCGCCAGCCGCAGCGAGAGCGGCGCTATCAGCTGGGCCAGCGCCTGCGCGCGAGAGATCGGCAGCGTGATACACGAGCAGCCGAACAGCGCCAGCGCGGCAACGCGCTCGGGCTGGCGGAAGGCCAGCTCCTGGCTGATCATGCCGCCCATCGAGTGGCCCACCAGCAGCGCGCTGGCAGCCCCCAGCTTGTCGAGGATCGCCGCCAGGTCGTCGGCCGCCAGCCCGATCGAGAAGGCACCCTCGTTTGGCCGCGAGCCGCCGTGGCCGCGCACATCCCACGTCAGCACGCGATACTCACGCGCCAGCGCGGCGACCTGCGGATCGAACATGCGATGGTCCAGCGCAGCGCCGTGCGTCAGCACAACCAGCGGATGATCGGGGGGACCGCTCAGCCAGAAGCGCAGCCGGCAGCCGGGGCGTTCGAGGAAGTGCTCGGTCGTAGAGAGGTCGATCATAGCTCACACCAGGACGACGATTGCGGAGCTATTATACTACGACTCCTTGATGCGGCTGTCACACAATCGGGGTCGGCGGCGCAGCACGCTGGCCAGGGCTTCGAGGGCTGGTGCAATTGCTGCTATGCTCAGAGCTGTGATGCGATGCGTCTTACTGCCGACTGGCTCCTGCCGACTGCCCACTGGTATAGGGCGTAAACAGCTTCCAGCGTCCCTCGGACACGACGTCGACTGTTCCGTCGGCCACTTTGATGGCGGTCTCGTCGTCAATCGCGTAGGTCGGCACTGGTACCTCGGCGGCCATTCTTTCCACGTTGGCCGTGGAACTTTCCGGGTGATCCTCGTGATCCAGGTGCGGAAGCAACGCAAAGTCAACCAGCCCCAGCCCCGTATCGATGACGAAGGGCGTATTTGGGTCGTCGTACGTCTCTCCGAAAATAGGGGCCGTCACCATACTGCCGGCGCTCACCCCCACATAGACTGTCTCGCGCAGCGACGGCAGGAGGTCTGCCAGTCCGGACTCCCGCATCCAGCGGCACAGATACAGGACATCGCCGCCACTCACCAGCAGGGCGTCAGCCTCCTGGACCGCAGCGATCCAATATTCTTCTTTGATGCTGGGTAGGGCCGTGAGCTCTAGCACGCCCAACGACTTCCAACCCAATTTGCACATGGAGTTGGCGGTTGATCCGCTGATGAACCGGTAGGCCATTGAAGGCCCGCCGGGGAAGGGGTAGATCGCAGTGGGAATGCAGAGGGCGCTGGACTCGGCAATCGGTTTGCCCAGGAGGTCGACCAGCGCGTTATGGATGCTCGTGTTCTTGATGCCAGCCGAGGTGAGCAGAAATTTCATGATCCCTCTCCTTGCCGTCGTTCGGCCGTAATCGTCCTGTTCAACTGCGGACTTATAATCGTTTGGGCCTTGCACGAGAGCCTTTTTCGCCAAGCCCTTGAACAGTCCGATGGGAAGCGATGGTGTTCCTCCTATAGCTGTGAGCAAAAGCATTGAGCCAGTACGCAAGAACGAGACGCCGTTGTGATGCGATCCGTCTTACTGCCGACTGCTCACTGCTATAGGGCTCGATCGAGGGTCTATCGCCCAGGAATGCACTTCGTCTGACTATGCAGAACAGATGTGCGCTCGCATTATATAACGATATATTGGCGTGTCAAGAAGCTCCAGCACGCAAGTCGATACGCTAGGATATGGTTGGTATTGTGCTAATGAACAACCGTATCAGGCCACGCCGTGCTGTGCGCTATCGAGCCGACATGGGAGAGAATGCACTCAAGTGCTTCTGTCCGGTGACGCACAGAGTTATACTATGCAGCCACATGCTGGAACAGGAAAGACAGAAGGGGCGGAATGTCCATCTCATGGTCAAGTCACCCTGTCACAAATCCACAGCCAGCGGTGTTATAGTAGCAAAGGCCGGCGCTTATGCGAGCGATAGGGATTGATGAGCAGCCAGCTAGCATCCAGAGATTACGCGGTGACTGACTCCGATGCGGCACTGCTTGAGCGGCTGCGTTCGGGCGATAGCACAGCCTTTGAGGAGCTGTTTCTGCGCCACTACGCGGCGGTCTATCGGGTGGTATATGGGGTTGTTGGCAACGCCCAGGAGGCCGAGGATCTGGCGCAGGAAACGTTCACGGCGCTCTACCGACAGCCGCCACGCCTGGATAGCTCCGGCGCACTCGGCGGGTGGCTTTACCGCGTCGCTGTCAACCGTGCCTACAACGCGCTGCGCAGTACACAGCGCTTACAGCGCAGGCTCGAACAAGTAGAGCCGGAGCAGCAGAGCGATCCGCAGGACGAGTATGTACGGCGCGAGGAGCGCGAGCGCGTGCAGGCGGCCCTTGCGCGATTGCCGGAGCGTACAGCCAAGCTGCTCCTCCTGCGGTACGCCGGGTTAGCCTATGCCGAAATCGCGGCGGCGCTAGAGGTCGCGCCTGGCTCGGTTGGCACGCTGTTAGTGCGTGCTGAGCGTGCGTTTCTCCAAGCGTTGGAGCAGATGGGACCGCCAGACGATCAAGGATAATGAAAGGCGACATGATACTGGCTCATCCGCTGGTCTATGACGCATCGTGCAATGCTTAGGCATGGTTCAATGCTAGGGATTTCGACGTGACCTGTACGGGCGCGATCGATCGCGCCCCTACGCCTGTGGGGCAATGAACGGTCACGCGCGATTGAACCAGGCCTTACGCAGCCACACGGAAGCTGACTCCTGGATGCTGAGAATGAGGACGCGAATGACGAACTGTGAGGACGAGGGGCGGCTGCGGGCCTACCTCGACGGCGAGCTGCCGGCGCTGGAGCGCGCGGCGCTGGGCGCGCATATCGCGAGCTGCGCCGCCTGCCAGGGCCGCCAGGCCGAGTTGCGCGCCCAGGCCCAGCGCGCGCGCGCGCTGCTGGCTACCCCGTCGGCCGGGCCTGACCCACAGGCCGCGCTGGCCCGCCTGCGAGCTGCCGGTGCCGACAAGCAAGATCTAGACGTTCCGACGTACGAACGTTCCAACGTTCAAAGGAGACCATTTATGCAAGTGACATCATCCTGGTCCGGCCGCCGCCGCGCGCTGCTGGCCGGCATGGCCGCGCTCGTCGTCGCGCTGAGCCTGCTGCTGGTCCCGCCGCTGCGCGCCGCCGCGGACAGCCTGCTGAGCGTCTTCCGCGTGCAGAAGGTCGTATTCGTGCCGATCAGCGCCGATCGGGTGAGGCAGCTCGAAAACCTCAACCTCGACGGCAAGACCCTGTTCCTCGATAAGCCGACATCGAGCGATAAGACGCCGCCGCGCACGGTCGCGTCGGCCGGCGCGGCGGCCGCGCTGGCCGGCACCACCGTCGCTGAGCCGGCGCAGCTGCCCGGACCCGCGCTCAGCACCGAGTATACCGTCACTAGCCCGGGGAAGGGCCAGTTCAGCGTGAACGTGGCGACCGCGCGCCAGGTGCTGGAGATGCTCGATATTCGGGATGTGACGATCCCGGATGCGCTCGGCGCCGGCCCGATCACGGTCGACATGCAGCCGTTCGTGTCGACGCGCTACCGCGGCGCCAACTACCAGATGACGCTGAACCAGGGCCATAGCCCGAGCGTCGGCCTGCCCGACGGGGTCGACCTGCCCCAGCTCGGCAAGGTGGCGCTGCGGCTGCTTGGCATGACGCCGGAGCAGGCCGAGGCGACCAGCCGCGACATCAACTGGAACAATACGCTGCTGTTCCCGTTCCCGGCCGATACGAACAACCTCCGGCAGGTGAACGTCGGCGGCGAGAAGGCCCTGCTGGTCGGCGCCGGCACGCGCGGCCAGGCGCACTGGCAGCTCTACTGGCAGCGCGGCGAGACCTTCTACATGCTCGAGGGCAGCGGCATGCGCGAGGCCGATATGATCGACGCGCTGCTCGCGACGGCCGAGTCGGTGCGCTGATAAGGTAGCTGATTGAGTAATGGTAGTCAGTAGTCAGAGGGAACAAGCTGCTGACTGCTGACTGCTGACTACCGACAACTATGCCCGATTTCGTGATCGAGACCACCGGCCTGCGCAAAGTCTACGGCGCGAAAGTCGCCGTGGCCGACCTCACCCTCCAGGTGCCGAGGGGTGAGGTTTTCGGCTTCCTGGGGCCAAACGGCGCCGGCAAGAGCACCTCGGTCAAGATGCTGCTCGGGCTGGTCGCGCCCAGCGGCGGCGCGGCACAGCTGCTCGGGCGGCGGCCGGGCGACCCGGTCGCGATGGCGCGGATCGGTTTTCTGCCCGAGCACTTCCGCTTCCACGAGTGGCTGCAGGCGGCCGAGCTGCTCGACCTGCACGGGCGGCTCCACCGGATCGACGCGGCCACGCGCCGCCGCCGCATCCCCGCGCTGCTCGATCAGGTCGGCCTGGCCGAGCACGCACGCCGGCCGATCGCCGACTTCTCGAAGGGCATGCTCCAGCGGATCGGCCTGGCCCAGGCGCTGCTGAACGAGCCCGATCTGGTGTTCCTCGACGAGCCGACCTCGGCGCTCGACCCGTTCGGGCGCATGCTCGTGCGCGGGATCATCCACGACCTCAAGGCGCGCGGCACGACGGTGTTCCTGAACTCGCACCTGCTCGGCGAGGTCGAGGCGACCTGCGACCGCGTCTCGTTCATCAAGGCTGGGCGCGTGCTGCGGACCCTGGCGCTCAAGGATATGCAGGAGGGGCTGCTGCATGTCGAGCTGCGGGTCGACCGTGTGACTCCGGAGCTGCTGGCCGCGCTGGCGGGGGTGATCGGGGACCAGGGCCAGGTCACGGTCGCTGAGAACGACCCCTCCTCTCCCCCGGCGCCGGCCACCTGTCACCTGACGCTGCCCGACGAGGAGCTGCTGCCGGAGGTCGCGGCCTGCACGCTCGCCAGCGGCGCGCGGCTGTACGCGCTCACGCCGCGGCGCATCTCGCTCGAGCAGCTGTTCCTGGACGTGGTCGGGCGCGAGGATAGCGGACAGTAATGAACACGATCGCGACAATCACCTGGCTGACATTTCAGGAGGCGCGGCGGCGCAAGATGGTGGTCGCGGCGCTCGTGCTCGGCGGGCTGTTTCTGCTGCTCTTCTCGATCGGCTTCTGGCTGATCGACCGGAGCGTCAGGGAGCACATCACGAGCCCGATCCAGCTGCAGGTCAACTACAACCTGCTGCTCATGGCCGGCTTCTACGTGACGCACTTCCTCACGATCATGCTGGCGATCTTCGCCTCGGTCGACACGATCTCGGGCGAGATCGCCAGCCACACCGTGCAGGCGATCGTCACCAAGCCGGTGCGGCGCTGGCAGATCGTGCTGGGCAAGTGGCTCGGCTACGCGGCGATGATTACGCTCTACCTGGGGCTGCTGGGGGGCGGGCTGCTGCTGGTGGTGTACCTGCTGGTCGGCTACCTGCCGCCGTACCCGCTGGGCGGGCTGCTGCTGCTGATGCTCGAGAGCCTGGTGCTGCTCTCGCTCTCGCTGCTGGGCGGCACGTACCTCTCGACGCTGACGAACGGCGTGGTGCTGTTCATGCTCTACGGGCTGGCCTTTATCGGCGCCTGGGTCGAGCAGATCGGCTCGCTGCTGCAGTCGCACGCCGCCGTGAACGTCGGCATCGCCACGAGCCTGCTGATGCCGGTGGAGGCGCTGTGGCGGCGCGCGGCCTACCTGATGCAGCCGCAGGTGCTGTCACTCATCCCGTCGCCGTTCAGCGGCACCTCGCCGCCGAGCCAGGCCATGGTGATCTACGCTGCGATCTACGTGGTGCTGGGCCTGGCGCTCGCGATGCGCGGGTTCAGCCGGCGCGACCTGTAAGAGGGACGATAGACCAAGGACCAAGGACCAAAGACAATAGACCAAGGACCAAAGACCAAGGACGATACAAGAGCATCGATCACCATCCCGCTACCCCGTCACCGTCACCTTGTCCCCTTGTCCCCTTGTCCCCTTGTCCCCTTGTCTCCCCTCGCGCCGCAGGCGCTAGCGCGGCATGCGCTCGTGATGCCCGTTGGAATACCCGTTGCTATGGCTGTTCAGCTCGTGCCGCTTGGCGGCGGAGCCCGGCACCACGGTGATCTGATCGATCGTATGCAGCACGCGGCCCTCGAGGTCGTCGAGATAGGGCACATCGCTGCTGCGGAACGGCGCGACCGAGCGGGCGGCGTCGAAGTACCAGCGCGCGTGGCTGATCACGTGATGACGTGCGACGCCGTAGCGCGGAATGATCGTCCAGCCCCAGCGGTACTCGCGCTCGATCACGACCATCGCCTGCAGCCGCAGCACCACCTGCATCAGCCGATGGAAGCGCCGGGGCGTGTTCTGGAACATCTCCTGCTGGAACGCGATCGCGTCGAAGCGTGCCGGATCGAGGCACAGCGACGGGAAGGCGGTCGACATCCGCATGGCAACAGTGTCGCAGATGACTTCGCGGTGGGCGTCCAGGATTGCGGCGACGCGTGGGCCGCCGGCCTCCAGCCAGGTTTCAAACACCTGCATAAACCACCTCTTGATGCTGATCCCGTCTTGCCGCATCCGCAATTATACGGCGCGAAGCACAAAACGTAAAGCCGCGGTTTACGCGTGTAGGGTTGTCGTGCCATCGCCCACACCCACGAAAAAGAAACCCCCTCCCCTGGCAGGGGAGGGGGCAGGGGAGTGAGCGTGGCTATCAGATATCGAGCGTCAGATCGCCGGCCAGGTTGGCGCGGCCGTTGAGCGAGGCGAGCTTGTACCAGCGGTCGGGGTCGACGATCTCGCCCAGCTCGTCGGCGTGGGCGACGGCCGAGCGCAGGTCGGTGCCGAGAAAGATACCGGGGACGCGGTCGCGCAGCTCGGGGTACAGGTTGAACGCGTGGCCGCTGAAGGTCAGCTCCAGGTGATGCCGGTCGAGCGACTTGATCACCTTGCACATTTCGAGCAGCCCCGGCATATGCTCGACCAGCGTAATGCTCAAGCTGATCATCGCCGGCGAGACGCGCACCAGGAAATCGCCCAGGCCCTCGGTGGATAGGCTCTGGCCGAGGTAGATCACTTCCCAGCCGCGCTGCTCCATGAGCAGGGCAAACATGAGCAGGCCGAGCTCGTGCTGCTCCTGGGGCACGCAGCCGCAGATCAGGCGCGGGCCGTGGGCGAACGGCGCGTGCAGCTGGATCAGCCCGAGCAGGCGTTGGCGGATGAAGTTGGAGACCACGTGCTCCTCGGCGACGCAGATCTCGCCGCGCGTCCAGCGCATCCCGGTCTCGACCATGATCGGCTCGAAGATTTCGAGGATGACCGTCTCGGCCGGGAACATCGCGCAGACATTGTTGACCAGCAGGTGCGCCTGGCGCAGATTGATCTCGGCGAGGTGGTGGCTCAGGGCGGCGCGGATATCGGGCCAGGCGCTGTTGGGTGGGGCGGCGGCAGGCGTGGGGGCGATCGGTCCATCCGGCCGGGCGCTGCCGGGCTCTTCCGTGTCGAGGTCGCGCAGCATCTGCACCGCCTGACTGATCGCCAGACCCTCCTCGGTGCACTGCCTCAGCCATTTAATGATGGCCACATCGCGCTGTGAGTAGAGTCGATGCCCGTGGTCGGAACGTTTTGGACGCGGCACCCCATAACGCTGCTCCCAGGCTCGCAACGTCGAGATGTTGACCTGGGTCTGCTGGACGACGGCCTTGATGTTGTAGCGAGGCGTGTCGGGCAAAGCCAGGAGGTGTTTGACTCGCTCGTTCATAGAGCAGTCCTCCTAGTGACGCCGCAAGGTCTATCAGCTGATCATGCCGAGCGGCACGTGCAAGGGCAGGGCGCGGTTCGCAGGCAGGCCGCTGTTCATTGCGTGTTCATTATATTTTCAGATAGTGTGCCTGTCAACTTAGCGGCGCCGTGGAAGGCGGGCGTGGAAATATGCGTATCTTCTGCATAATATTTGTGTAGTATTTGTGTCAAAGATTTTGATTGACACATAGCCCATCACAGCACTATAATACGCCTTGAAACAGTAAATTAAATTTGACACTTTCGATGAGCCTAGGTGCTCACACGGATAGCGCGGAGCTAGTGATAGAGGTCTTACAACCTCGTCATCTCCGTTGAGCCCGGCACAATTGGGTTGCCGCCCCTATCCTAATCCAAGGGAAAGGAGGTGAATCTGATGGCACAAGGTACACTGGTACGCGAGGAATTCGCTAACGATCTGGTCCCGGCTCCGTACAAGTCGATTCTCAGCAACGACGATTGGACGATCCACCGGATCGTGGTTCAGACGACCTACGCTATGGTCGTCCTGGTTCTGATCGCGCATGCCCTATGTTGGTTCTGGAAGCCGTGGCTGCAGTAGGAAGCCGAGAAAGGAGGTGTCTATGCGACGTTCATTCGATTTTCGCACGAACGCGATCATCTACACTTTGCTCGGCATTGTGATAGCGCTGGTCATCCACTTCGTCGTGCTGAGTTCACCGCGCTACAACTGGCTGAGCCTGGTCGGTGGCTAGACGCTCTGCGTCGGCTGCGTGACCTTCGCGTTGGAGTAATACGGCCACGGGCTGAGCGGCTCTGCAGATCAGCCCGTCCCTGTCTTACAGGTCGTAGGCGACATGTTGCATGCGGCAGGCAGCAGGCCGCAGGTTGCAAGCTTCTGTTTGCGGCTTGCAGAAGCGGCCCAGGCATGGAGCCTGTCGCATACGACCTGTATGATGTCAAAGTATCCCACCGCCCAGCAGGGCAGCTATCGGGGCACGATAGCGCAAGATTCAGATAAGCTCGTCAAGACTGAGTTTGTCCCGGCAGTCTAGAAAGCGAGAAACAGAGATGTCAGACTATCCCCCTGACTCGCCGCTGCGGACCGACGAGGGACCTCCCGTCTCCAGGCAGCCCGTTTCGCCTAACGTCGCAAGGGAGGGGCTGGCGTCCGATGTGCTCGCCGCCGCAGACGCCAAAGCCGGCGACGTGATCCCCTTCTCGATCGTCGAGGAATTCTACAAGCGCCCAGGCGGCACGCTGTTCGGCAGTGTGTTCGGCAGCGATCCGTTTGATTTCTGGCTCGGGCGGTTCTACGTTGGGCTCTGGGGCATTCTGGCGGTGGCGTTCGCCTCGATCGGGGCGATCTTCTACGTGTACCAGTTCATGGTCGTCGAGGGCACCTATAATATCCTGACTGCCCGGATCGACCCGCCCCCGCTCGCGCTCGGCCTACGGCTCCAGACACCTGGCCAGCCAGGGTTCAACTGGCAGATCATTGTGATCTGTGCGACGATCGCATTCATCACCTGGGGCCTACGTGAAATCGACATCTGCCGCAAGCTGCGGATGGGCTTCGAGGTGCCGCTGACGTTCTACGCGGTGGTATCCTCGTGGATCACCCTGCAATGGCTTCGGCCGATTGCCATGGGCTCGTGGGGTAACGGCTTTCCGCTCGGGATCACCCACCACCTGGATTGGGTTTCGAACATCGGCTACCAGTACTTCAACTTCTTCTACAACCCGTTCCACGCGATCGCGATCTCATTGCTATTCGGCAGCACGATGCTGCTGGCCATGCACGGCTCGGCCATCCGCATGGGGATGAACCGACCTGGCGTGACGGTTCATAATGTTGACGTGTTCTGGCGAGGGATCGCGGCCGGCTATAGCATCGGCGAAATCGGCATCCATCGGATCGCCTTCTGGTTCGCGGCCGCGGCAGTGCTGGTCGCCAACCTGTGCATATTCTTCTCCGGCACGCTCGTCACCAGCTGGACGTCGTTCTGGACGTTCTGGGACAAGTTGCCCTGGTGGAGCTTCGCGGGCGCGGCCTCCATCGTGGCGGCAGGGCGGCGGTCGGTCGAACCGGAGATTGACCTCGAGGCCCTGGAGCGACCAGGCAGCCCAGAGGCGACCTTCGGCACCAGCAAGCAGACCCACCTGCGCTGGATGGAGCGCCTGTTCGGGAGCGGGCAGGTCGGGCCATTCTACCTGGGCATCTGGGGCTTCATCGCCCTGCTCAGCTTCAGCGTGACGGTTTTCATTATCCTGATCTCGTATATCACGTCGCCGCAGGTCAACTACAACTTCATCCTGTTCCTGCGCGAGTTCCCGAACTTGGCGGTGAATCCTCCGGCGGCCACCTTCGGGCTGCGCTGGCCGGGCTGGTTCCAGGGCGGCAACTGGCTGGCAGCCACGCTGTTCCTGCACATCAGCGTGCTGGCGTGGTGGGCGCGCGTCTACACTCGCGCGAACGCTACCGGCGTGGACCGCAACCTCGCGCGGGCGTTTACGGCGGCGCTGTTCCTATACTTCACGATCTATCTCTTCCGCCCGATCCTGCTGGGCGCGTGGGCGGAAGCGCCGGGCCATGGCCTGAAGGCTATGCTCGACTGGACCAATAATGTCAGCGTGCGCTATGGCAACTTCTACTACAACCCGTTCCACATGATCTCAATCTTCGGTCTGCTCGGCTCGACCATGGTGCTGGGTATGCACGGCGCCACGATCGTCGCGACATCCAAGTATGGCGCGGAGCTGGAGCTGAAGGAGATCGAGGTCGAGGGACCCGGCACGCATCGCGCGCAGCTGTTCTGGCGCTGGACGATGGGCTTCAACGCCAACGCAGCCAGCATCCACGTCTGGGCGTTCTGGTTCGCGATCCTGTGCGTCGTCGCTGGCGCGATCGGGCTGCTGCTCTCGGGCCCGGTTATCAAGGACTGGTACTCCTGGGCACAGTCGGTTCATATCGCCGCGCCGTTCGATCCGAAAGCTGATTGGTCGCAGTTCATCCAACCAGCGACGGTCACACAGCCAGTGCTAGCACCGGCATCGGTGCCGCTGGTGCCGTAGCCGCTGGTGTGAACGGGGGTGGGGGTGCGTGGCGAGCGGGTACTGGGCATCCGCCTGCTTGCCGGCACACCCACATCCCGGTCACAACACCTATGCTGACGGTGCGTAGCTGCCCGTGTGAGCGGGTGACGAGCGCGAGATAGCGGGCGCTGAATTGGCCCGCTCGCTCACACCCATCACCCGCGCCCACAACCTAAATGTAGGGGAGACGTTCATGTTCAACCAGCGCAGCGCTACACCGCTGTTCAGCGAGCGCACGACGTTTCTAATAGTCTTCGGGCTTGTAGCAACGGCATTCGCCATCGGCAGCATCGCGATCGTCGGATGGATCGGCGCACGAGTGCGCTCATTCAACACGCCGGCAGCGGTTACGCCGATCTACACCAACTACTCGGTTGACCCGGTCAACCCGGCCAACCCCTATCTTAAGCCCGAATCGCTCGCCGCAATGACCGCGTATATCACGAAATTCCCTCAGCCGCAGAATGTCCAGGTCCTCACCGGCATGGACACGGCGACGATCGCCAACTACATGGTTGGTCAGGTTGCCGGCGGCCTGAAGGTCGATTGCACCTACTGCCATAACCTGGCGGCAGGCGACTTCTCACTCGAGGATGGCCCGCTGTCCGAGGCGCAGGGCATCGCTCGCAAGACGATCGCGCGCCAGATGATGCTGGCGTCGGCGGACCTCAACCAGAACTTCGTGGCGCAGCTGCCGGCCTCGGTCGGTGGCAAGCAGATCACCTGTGCGACCTGCCACAACGGCGCCGCAGTGAACTTCAACGGCAAGACGGGCACGCTCACCAACTACCCAGCCGACCAGAGCCCGCTGCCGGATACGTTCCAGCTCAAGCTCGACTCACTGGCAGATATCGATCTGCTGCTGATCACGGGCAAGAAAGACCCGGATCTGGCCGCGGTGCAGTACAACCAGCAGGTGATGACCCATCATACCCAGAGCCTGGGCGTCGGCTGCGCGTTCTGCCACAACGCCAACTACTTCCCAAGCAACGAGATCCCGCAGAAGGGCCACGCTCTGATTATGCTCCAGATGGCACAGCACCTCAACACGACCTACAAGACCATCCTAGCAAACAAGACCCCGTCGTGCTGGATGTGCCACCAGGCCCAGCGGCTGCCACCCGGATCAGCTAACACTGGTCAGGTGCCGGCGATGCTCGGGTATACGCCGAAGTAAGGGCGGACGGCTCACACCGATCGACCTTACTACGGGTGGCGTGCCGTGTCTTGGCGTAGCACGCGGCACGCCACCCGCATATCTTTTTCCAGGAGGTCCAGGTGATCCCAGGAGCAGCGCGGCTGGGACGGCGGATCGATCGGTTGCGCGGGCGGGCCGCGGGCTGGTTCGATGGCCACGGAACAACCAAACTCTGGCTGCGCGTGTTGCGCCTGGGGCTGTTTCAGTTCGGCATGGGGCTCACGCTGGCGCCGCTCACCGGCACACTGAACCGCGTGCTGATCGATAACCTGCGTATCTCGGCCACCCTGGTCGGCTTCCTGATTGCCATCCACTACTTTGTCTCGCCGGTGCGCGCGCTGATCGGCTTCCGATCCGACCAGCATCGCGCGCAGGGTCGCTGGCGCACGCCCTACATTGTGGCGGGCGCCGTTCTTACATTCGGCGGCCTGGCAAACGCGCCGATCTCGCTGCTGCTGCTGAGCGGTCAGGGCCACCTGCCCTTTACAATCGCCGCGATCGTCTGCGCGCTGATCTTCCTGGCCTACGGGCTGGGCGTCAATATCGTCGAGACGGCCTACCTGGCGCTGGTGAGCGACCTGACGCCGCCAGAAGAGCGCGGGCGGGTGCTGGCGGTGCTGTGGATGATGCTGGTGCTCGGCACGATCGTCAGCTCGGTGCTGGTGGGAAACCTGCTGCTCGACTATAATGACGAGCGGCTGATTGTGATTCTTAAGAGCTCGGCGGTGGTGTTCTTGATTCTGTCGTTCGCCTCGCTGTGGAAGCAAGAGCGCCTGCGGCGCGACGGCACCGTGATCGGAATCTACCCCGAGGTGCGGGTGCGCATGTCGCTCGGCGATTCGCTACGGCTGCTTTCACGCCTCGGCCGGCAGATCCAGAGCGGCGCGGCCCGATCGCCCTGGGCCGGGCTGCAAGATATTCCTGCGGATCAGATTATCTATTAGTTGTAGGAATAAGATATGGCAGACCAACCTCTCTCGGCCACGACGATCGTGCCCGCAGACCAGCCGCTTGCGGCCGCGACGATCACATCGCCCAAAGCCCCCGCGTCATTGCTGGCGCGCTCGTTCGCGCTGATGAAGCCGGTGACATGGTTCGCGCCGGCGTGGGCCTATATGTGCGGCACGGTCGCCAGCAACGGCGCGCACTGGACGCTCCCCGACATGGGCCGGATCGCGCTCGGCACGCTGCTGGCCGGCCCGATCCTGTGCGGCCTATCGCAGGTGGTCAACGACTACTGCGACCGCGAGGTCGACGCGCTCAACGAACCTAACCGCCTGATCCCCTCCGGCCAGGTCTCGACGCGCCAGGTCTTCATCACGATCGGCGTGCTGGCGGTCCTGTCGATCGGGCTCGCGCTGGCGCTGGGCCAGTCGGTCGCGCTGCTGACCGGGCTGGGCATGTTCCTGGCGCTGGTCTACAGCGTCCACCCGATCCGCGCCAAGCGCAACGGCTGGATCGGCAACGCGCTGGTGGCGATCGCCTACGAGGGCCTGCCCTGGCTGGCCGGCCACGTGACGTTCAGCGGCCTGACACTGGTGAGCGTGCTGATCGCGCTGCTCTACTCGGTCGGCGCGCACGGGATCATGACGATCAACGACTTCAAGAGCATGGACGGCGACCGGGTCAGCGGCATCCGGACGATCCCGGTGCTGCACGGCGCGTGGGGCGCGTCCTGGCTGGCGGTGATCACGATGAACATGGCGCAGCTGTTCGTGATCATGATGTTCGCGGCCTGGCAGCGCTGGGCGATCGCGGCGATCATCGCGGCGCTGTTCGTGGCGCAGCTGCCGCTGCAGCGCAAGTTCATTCAGGACCCGCGCGGCCGGGCGGTGTTCTACAACGCCAGCGGCACGACGCTGTTCGTCTGGGGGATGCTGGCGGCCGCCATTGGTATCCGGTGACAAGGCGACAAGGTGACAAGGTGACAATTCGGCTGATGAGCTCACCCTGTCACCCCATCACCTGGTCATCTTGTCAGGGGGAGATGTCACATGGATGAAGTTCTCGTAGTCGGCGCCTCGGTCGGCGGCTCGACGGCGGCGGAGACGCTGGCGCGCGCGGGCGTGCCGGTGGTTCTGCTGGAGCGCGACCTGGCGCGCGTGAAGCCGTGCGGCGGCGCGGTGCCGCCGGTCGCGTTCGAAGAGTTCGACCTGCCCCAGAGCCTGATCTCGCGCAAGGTCCACCGCGCGCTGGTGCACTCGCCCTCCGAGCGCACCGCCGAGATCGACGTCGTCGGGACGCGTGCCGGCGAGAGCGACTATATCGCGATGTGCTGCCGCGAGGAGTTCGACCTGTACCTGCGCCAGCGCGCGGTCGGGCACGGCGCGACGCTGATCGAGGGCCAGCTGCTGGATCTGCAGGTCGACCCGAGCGGCGTGACGACGACCTACCGCGAGCGCGCCAGCGGCAGCACCAAGACGCTGCGGACGGCGGCGGTGATCGGCGCGGACGGCGCCTACTCGCCGACCGCCAAGGCGCTGGGCCTGCCGAACCTGCCGCGCTGCGTCGCGATCCAGGAGCGCATCCGCCTGCCCGCCGACAAGATGGCCCGCTGGGAGGACACCGCCGACCTGTACCTGGGCACCGACGTCAGCCCCGACCTGTACGCCTGGGCCTTCCCAAAGAAGGACCACATCGCCGTCGGGATCGGCGCGGGCCACGGCCACACCAAGGCGGCCCGCCAGTACCTCGAGAACCTCAAGCGCCGGATCGCGCCCGAGCTGGCCGGCGGCGAGATCATCCTGCAGGAGGCCCACGCCCTGCCGATGCACCCGCGCCCGCAGATGGCGTTCGACCGGGTGATGCTGGTCGGCGACGCGGCCGGCCTGGTAGTCGCCACCTCGGGCGAGGGGATCTACTGGGCGATGAAGAGCGCCAAGCTGGCGGCCGAGGTGCTGACCGAGAGCCTGCCGAACGCCTCCGCGAGCGCGCTGATGCGCTACCAGAAGACCTGGTGGAAGAGCTACGGCACGATGTACCGCTTCCTGCGCTGGCTGCAGCGCTGGGGCTACGGCAACGCGCGCCAGATGGAGGTCTTCACGGACATGTGCCGCAACCGCGACGTCCAGCAGCTGACGTTCGAGTCCTACATGCACAAGAACATGACGCCGGTGCCCTGGCTCGCGCAGATGCGCATGACCGGCGATATCCTGGGCGCGCAGGTGCGACATTACCTACCAAGAAGCCGTCGGCTCCAAATGAGCCTGACAAGGTGACCGGGTGACCAGGTGCATCGTCGACAAGTACGATCTCACCTGGTCACCCGGTCACCTGGCCATCTTGTCTCCTAGTAATCTTGTCAAGGCGCTAGCGCAGAGAGATACCGGTATGCAACTCTTCCTTTTCCCGATCCTGTTCGCCCTGTTCGTCTGGTGGTTCAGCACCGGCGTGATCATCTACCTGGATGGGCTGCCGCGCAAGACGTTCAAGTGGAGCTTCCTGGGCAGCACGCTGCTGACGCTGGCGTCGCTCTGGGGCCTGGCGGCGACGCGCAACGACACGAGCCTGACGGGGGCGTATCTAGCGTTCACCCTGGGCACGCTGGCGTGGGGCTGGCAGGAGATGAGCTTCTACATGGGCTACGTGACCGGCCCGCGCCGCACGCCGTGCCCCGAGGGCTGCGGCGGCCTGCGCCACTTCGGCCACGCCATCCAGACCAGCCTGTACCACGAGCTGGCGGTGATCGCCTCGGCGATCGTCGTGGTGACGATCACGCGCGGCGGGGCAAACCAGATCGGGACCTGGACCTTCCTGATCATGTGGTGGATGCACCAGAGCGCCAAGCTGAACGTGTTCTTCGGCGTGCGCAACCTGAGCGAGGAGTTCCTGCCGGAGCACCTGCAGTTCCTGCGCAGCTTCCTGACCAAGAAGCCGATGAATGTGTTCTTCCCGATCTCGGTCACGGTCTCGACCGTGATCGCGGCGCTGATGTTCGCGCGGGCCTTCGCGCCGGGCGCGAGCGCGTTCGACGCGATCGGCTACACGTTCCTGGGCTTCCTGATGGCGCTGGCGATCCTCGAGCACTGGCTATTGGTGCTGCCGTTCCCCAGCAAGATCTGGGATTGGGGCCTCAAGTCGCGCGGCAAGCTGCGGCCGACCGAGATCGAGGTGGTGGCCGGGTTCCTGGGCGCCGGCAAGACCACCTTCGTCCGCCGGCTGCTGGCGACCGCCGACCCGAACGTGCGCACGGTCGTGCTGGTGAACGACTTCGGATCGGTCGGGATCGACGGCTCGCTGCTGAGCGGCCGCGGCGCCGACGTGGTCGAGCTGCCGAACGGCTGTATCTGCTGCTCGCTGCGCAACGACCTGTCGCGCCAGATCCGCGAGGTGGTCGGGCGCTTTTCGCCGCAGCGGCTGCTGATCGAGCCGAGCGGCGTGGCCGAGGTGACGACGCTGCTGCGCGTGCTGAACCGGCCCGACCTGGCCGAGGCGGTCAAGAGCGTGCGGGTCTACACGCTGATCGACGCGGGCGGCTTCCTGGCCGAGTACGCGCGCATGCCCGAGTACTTCGAGGCGCAGACGCATATCGCGCCGGTGCTGATCGTCAACAAGGCCGACCTGGCTACGCCGGCCGAGCTGCAGACGGTCGAGCAGACGCTGCGCGCGCTGAACCCGGCCGCGCAGATCGTCTACGCGCGCTACGGCGTGGTCGAGGGCGGCGCGGTCGCGGCCAGCGATGTCGACCGGGCGACGCTGGGCGAGGAGCACGAGCACGAGCACGAGCACGAGCACGAGCACGAGGCCGGCCTGGGCATGGACACCTGGAGCGACTACCTGGTCGGGCTGTACGACGAGCAGGCGCTGCGCGAGCTGCTGGCGCTGGCGGCCGGCGGCGGCTTCGGCGGCATGGTGCGCATGAAGGGAATCGCGCAGGTCCGGCGCGGCTGGGTCAACTTCGACCTGGCGGCCGGGCACACCAGCGTCACGGCCTTCGCCGCGCGCGAGGGCGAGCAGCCGCGCATCGTGGCGATCGGGCGCGACCTCTCGACGCCGCAGCTGGCGCAGGCGCTGATCGCCTGCCGGCTGGACGTCGGCGATGGAGTTGTCGCGCTGGCGCCGGCGGTGTAGCCGGCAGCCGGCAGGGCTGGGACGATCTGATGATCGTCTCAGCGGCTGTCTGTGAGGCTCTTTTACCACCAAGCCACGAAGACACCAAGGGTTGACGTGCCGCGAGCTTTTGCTCACAGCTATACGCCCCACGTCCCTGCGCAGAAGCGCACTAGAAATGAGGCAACCGTATGCGGCTAAGCGCGGCTACACCGGCGAGCGAACGTGGGCTCGCCTTCCGCTGGCGCATGGCGCAGCCAATCGCGCTGGCGCTCAGCGTGGCGATGGGCCTGCTCAGCGGCTGGATGTTCGGGCAGAGCAACCTGTCGCTCGCCTGGATGCTGTTTCTGTTCGGATTCATCTGGGTGCTGATGTTCAGCCTGGCGCTGGGCATGTGGATCTCGTACCGCACCCGGCTCGTGCGCGGCGACTGGCGCGCGGCGCTGCATGTCGGCTTTGCCAGCACCTTCCCGCTGGCGACGGTCTACTTCGCGGCGGTGGCGCTGCTGACGTTCGCGATCCCGCTGGTGGCGGTGCCGTTCCCCAGCGGCGCCAAGGTGCTCTCGCGGCCCGACTTTCTGCGTCACTTTCCGGTGATGTACGCGTGCAGCCTGATCGTGGGCGTGCTGAGCGGGCCTGTATTCGCCCTCTGGTCGCCTTGGCGCGGGACAGCGGTCGATCGAAAGCTGCCCAATGTCGACAACGGCTAGCATGCGCACGCTCACGCTGCAGCTCGACAGCGGGCCGCTGGTTGCCGATCTTCACGAGGGGTGTGGGAGTAGCGCGCCGCCGGTGCTGCTGATCCACGGCTGGGGCGGCTCGGGGCGCTACTGGCGCGGCACAGTCGAGCGGCTGCGCGAGCGGTTCGACTTTATCGTGCCGGACCTGCCGGGCGTCGGGCGCTCGATGCCGGTGAGTCGCCCGCTCGACATGTTCGCGCTCACGACGGCGATCGAGACGCTGCTCGAGCGGATCGGCGCCACGCGCGTCCACGTCGTCGGCCACTCGATGGGCGCCGGGCTGGCGATGCTGCTGGCGGCCGGCCGGCCCGACCTGGTCGACCGGGTGGCGCTCACGGCGATCAGCTTGTTTCGCAGCGAGTCCGAGCGGGTCTTCTTTCGCAACCTGACCGAGGTGATGGGCCTGGCCATGCGGCTGCGCGCGAGCTGGATGGCCGACCTGCCGTTCCTGACGCGCCAGTTCGCCACGCGCTTCTTCTACCGCGTGCCGAGCGACGGCACGGTGCTGCGCGAGGGCTTCCTCGACTACCTGGCGATGGACCACGGCACCGCGGTGGCGAGCGCGCGCTCGGCGGCCAGCCCCGACATCGCCGCGGCCGCGCGGCGAATTCAGGCGCCGACCCTGGTGATCGCCGCGCGCCAGGACAAGGTGATGCCGGTGGCGAACATCCCGTTCACGGTCGAGGCGATCCCGGGCAGCCGGCTGCGCTGGATCGACCGCTGCGGCCACATGCCGATGGTCGAGCAGCCGGACGAGTTCGCGGCGATCTTGGGCGAGTTTCTTATGGAGAAGTCAGTAGTCAGTAGTCAGATACGGAAAAACTGACTACCGACTACCGACTACCGGCTACGCCCGCAGCGCCAAGACCGGGACGTCGGCCTTCTGGATGACGCGCACGGTGGTGGTGCCGAAGAACACATCTTCGCTGGTGCGCGTGCCGTGCGAGGGCATCACGATCAGGTCGATCGCATTGGCGGCGGCGTAGGCCAGCGTGGCGGCGTGGGCGCGGCCCTCGGCCGTCTTCGAGCGCACAGGCACGCCGCGGGCGCTGGCGCGGCTCATGAGGGCGGCCAGGCGCTCCTCGTCGATCGTGAGCAGATCGCGCACGACGGTGACTGCGGCGCGGCGCGTGAGGTCTTGTTCGTAGGGCAGCAGCCCGTCGGCGCCGTAGACGTGCAGCACGTGCAGCTCGGCGCCCAGCGTGCGGCACAGCTCGACCGTCTCGTCGAAGTGCCGCTCGGAGCGCGGCGAGAAGTCGGCCGGAAAGAGCACCTGCCTGATCGGCGGCACGCGACCGCTGGCGGGCAGCGCCAGCACCGGCAGCGGCCCCTCGCGCAGCAGCCGCTCGTAGTCGTTGCCCACCAGGATGCGGCTGATCGGGCCGCGGCGGGTCGGCAGCAGCACGACCATGCCGCCGGTCGCGCCGGCGAGGGTCGCCAGCGAGGGGTTGAGGTTGGCCTCGGGCACGGCCAGGACACCGCTGGGGTTGGGCAGCGCGGCCAGCGCAGCGGCGATGCGCCCGTCGCCGCCGCGGCTGTCACCCGTCTCGTCGAGCAGGTGCAGTACGGCGAGCCGGTAGTCAAGTGCATCGGCCAGCCTGCCGACATCCGGCAGCGCCGCGAGCGATGCCGATGTGCCATCCGTGAGAAAGACCAGTTGATTCAGCGCCATGAGATCTTCGACCCCTCCTGCGATATGTGCGATCAGCTGAGCGTGACCACAGATAGTTTGGTCACACCCGCATCAAATGTGGAGCTTTTGTATAAACCTTGTACAACTTTCCAAGTTCTCCGTTCCGTATTATAATCTACACATCAGACTTACTCAAGTAAATAGACCAACAGAAAGGCCCCGTCACAGCCCTGCACGATGCTCTCAAGCGCAAGAACCGCGTTTTATACGCGCGGGACTGTAAAATATTTGGCGGGGAATTCCCAGCCCTGGAGCGCAGATGTCCACCTACACGCCCGAGCAGCTGACCAAGCGTAACACCAGCCCCTGGACGCGCGTCCAGGGAATCCTGGCCCCGATCCAGTTCCTGGCCTTCCTGATCAGCTTTGGGCTGGTGGTGCGCTACCTGTCGACCGGCGCCGGCTACGGGATCGCCAACGCCAGCGTGCTGATCAAGATCGCGCTGCTATGGGCGATCACGATCACCGGGATGATCTGGGAAAAAGAGGTGTTCGGCCACTACTTCCTGGCGCGCGAGTTCTTCTGGGAAGATGTCGGCAACCTGGTGGCGATGCTGACGCACAACCTGTACTTCCTGGCGCGCGCACTGCACTGGTCGGACCGCGCGGTGATGGTGCTGATGCTGGTGGCCTACTGCACCTACCTGGTCAACTGCGCGCAGTTCGTCCGGCGCGGCATCCAGGCCGGCCGGCAGCGGCGCGAGATGAGCGTTGGAGCGCTAGAACGTTAGAACGTTGGTCGACGAGCGCATGGAGATCGGCGAGACAATCGAGCCGCGCGGCCCCGAGGATTTCGCGGCCTGGCTGGCGGCGAACGGCCAGCACAGCCGCGCGATCTGGCTACTGATCTACCAACTCAGAACTTAGAACTCAGAACTGGTATGAAGACACAGGCAATCGTTATCCCCGAGCCGAACAGGCTGGAGCTGCGCGAGGTCGAGCTGACCGAGCCCGGCCCCGACGACGTGGTCGTGCGGACGGCCTACACCTCGATCAGCGCCGGGACCGAGCGGATGCTGCTGGGCGGCCGGCTGCCGCACCCGATGCTCAGCTTCCCGATCGTGCCGGGCTACGAGACGGTCGGGCGGGTGGTCGGGCTGGGCGCCGGCGCGCCGCCCGAGCTGGAGGGGCGCTGGGTCTACGTCGGCGGCGCGCGCTGCTTCGTGGGCGTCAACCCGGCCTGGGGCGGCCAGTCGGCCACGCTGATCGTCGACCACCGCCGCGTCGTCCCGCTCGAGGGCCTTGAGCCGCGCCAGGGCGTGCTGCTGGCGCTGGCGGCCACCGCGCTGCACGGGATCGACCTGCTCGACCTGCAGGCCGGCCGGCGCGTGCTGGTGCTGGGCC
Source organism: Candidatus Ribeiella danica (assembly GCA_016717335.1). Classification (GTDB taxonomy): domain Bacteria; phylum Chloroflexota; class Chloroflexia; order Chloroflexales; family Roseiflexaceae; genus Ribeiella; species Ribeiella danica. Next base: position 220,977 of record JADKFS010000001.1, on the reverse strand, counting down.
AGGGGCCGGTCGGCCAGATCGCGGCCCGGCTGGCGCGCCGCCAGGGCGCCTGGGTGGCGGTGACCGACCGCGACGCCGGGCGGCTCGCGCGATCGAGCGCCGACCTGGCCGAGCTGGCCGGCGACCGGCCGCTCAAGGACGCGCTCGGCAGCCCGGTCGACGTCGTGGTCGAGGCGACCGGCTCGATGGCGGCGCTGGCCGAGGCGCTGCCGCTGCTGGCCGACGGCGGGACTGTTCTGCTGCTGGGGTACTACGACGAGCTGCGGCTGCCGTACATGCCGCTGTTCATCAAGCAGGCGCGGCTGCTCACCGCGCGCGAATGGGCGCCGGGCGACCTGGCGCGCTGCCGCGACCTGCTGGCCGGCGGAGATCTCGAGCTGGGCGGGCTGATCACCCACCACCTGCCGATCGCGCAGCTCGACGAGGCGTACCGGATCGCGCTGGAAGAGCCGGCGTGCCTGAAGTTGGTACTTGAATGGCAGTAGCCCGTAGCCAGTAGTCCGTAGTCAGAACTGGCTACGGACGACGGACGACGGACTACCAGGAGGAACCATGGCGCCACGAATGCTCGCGATCTACGGCAAAGGCGGGATGGGCAAGAGCTTCTTCACCTCGAACCTGACCGCACGGCTGACCTACGACGGCTTCCGGGTGCTGCAGCTCGGCTGCGACCCCAAGCACGACTCGTGCAACACGATCTTTGGGGGCCACTCGCTGCCGACGCTCGGCGAGCAGTGGCGGGTCTTCAAGGAGGCCGGCAAGGAAGACCAGCTGGCGATCGGCGACGTGATCTTCCGCAACGAGCTGCGGCCGGGCGTGCCGATCTTCGGCTGCGAGCTGGGCGGCCCCGAGGTCGGGCGCGGCTGTGGCGGCCAGGGCATCTCCTCGGGCTTCAAGACGCTCGAGGGCCTGGGCATGAGCAAGTGGGACCTCGACTACATCGTGATGGACTTTCTGGGCGACGTGGTCTGCGGCGGGTTCGCCACCCCGCTGGCGCGCTCGCTGGCCGAGCAGGTGATCATCGTGGTCGGGCACGACCGCCAGTCGCTCTACGCCGCCAACAATATCGCCAAGGCCGCGCAGTACTTCCGCACGATGGGCGGCACGACCCAGGTGCTCGGGCTGATCGTCAACCGCGACGACGGCAGCGATACCGCCGACATGTACGCCCGCGCGGTCGGCCTGCCGATCCTGACGCGCGTGCCGCTCAGCCGCACGGTGCGCGAGCTGGCCGACGCGTGCAAGCTGGCGCTCGAGGACGAGCGGTTCGACTCGATCTTCAGCGAGCTGGCCGGCCAGATCGCGCGGCGCGAGATCCAGCCGTGCGACGACTACCACCCGCTCGAGTACGACGAGTTCCTGCGCGTGTTCGGCGCGGCGGAGCCGGATGGCCGGCCGACCTCGGCCACCGCGAACGACCTGTTCCGCGGCCAGAAGAAGGTCGGCGCCATCCCGACGCTCACGCTCACGCCGGTGATCGCGCAGGTCCAGACCAGCGACCCGGTGCTGCTCAAGGTGCAGCGGCTGATCGAGTCGATCGGGCTGCACGTGACCGACCTGGATCGCTCCGACAAGGAGGGCATCACGGTGACCTCCGGGGCGATCGAGCTGCGCTTTGGCCTGGACGAGGACCTCGACAACAAGGTCGCGTTCCTCTCGGCGCTGCGCCGCTCCGGCCAGGCGTTCAGCTACGTCGACCTGCGCTACGCCGACGCGCCGTCGTACCGGTAGTGATCCTGCTGGGTGGGGCGTGCGGGCGGCTTCGCCGCCCGCACGCCCCACCACAGGAGGTTTGGAGGGGCGAAGCCCCTCCAAACCTCCCCAGCAACATCACCGTGTGGACCACTAGGAGTATGGACGTCTACATGCTCAGGGGATAGGGATGAGCACCGATAACGCGATCGATCTGAGCTACCTGAACCACCTGCTGGTCGACCGGCTGAAGGTCAAGCGCCGGCCGGTGGCGATCACCTACTGCGTCGACGAGCCGCCGGACGGGTACGAGCCGGCGAACGTGGTCGCCTGCGCGATCGTGCGCGAGGCCGAGGCCGGGCGGCGGGTCTACGTCGACGCGCAGCACCACGACTGCTGGGTCGGCCAGTACCACCTCGGGCTGCTGCCCGACGCGGGCGAGCTGATCACGCAGGGCGAGTACCTGACGATGGCGCAGGGGTTCTTCACGCCCGAGGGCGCGCGGCGCAACAAGGCCCAGAGCCACTCGCTGCCGCGCGGCGCCGTCACGGCGCTGGCGGCCGCGCCGCTCGACGAGGTGCCGCTGGGCGTGCAGGTGGACCTGCTGATCTGTATCACCGACCCAATGCACGCCATGCAGATCGCCGGCGCGGCCTCGGTGCGCGACGGCACGTTTCCCATCGGCGAGATCGGCCCGTCGGCATGCGCCTCGATCTTCGCCACGCCCTGGCACACCCGCAACAGCGTGTTCGCGACCGGCGACGGCGGCGGGCGGATGCACAACCGTGTCGCGGCCGGCGAGATGTTCATCTCGATCCCGCGCCACCACTTCCGCTATATCGTCGAGCTGATCGAGAACTTTCGGATCGATCCTGACAAGATGCGCGAGCTGATCATGCCGTCGCACGCGCCCAACCATGTTGAGAACGGCAGACACGGCGACCGGGAGAACGACTGAACCAACCGGCCGGCTGCAGGCCGCATGTCTGACTTGCTCATTGTCGCATATGAAAGGAGCCACCATGAACCTCATCCTACTCCAGGGGGCCGCACCAATACCGATCACGGGGTACCTGGTCTGCTTCGTGCCGCTCGCGGCGATCGTCCTCGGCCTGATCGTGCTGTTCGTGTGGACCGACCGGCACGCCGCCAAGCCGTACCTGCGCCTCAACCCGTTCCCCACCACTCGCAAGCGTGAGTCGGGCGGCGCGGCCGCCGGAGGAGGTAAGAAGTAGCTATGGACCTGATTCTGCTCCAGGGGACCGCGCCGATACCGATCTCAGGCTACTTAGTTTGCTTCGCACCACTCGCGGCGATCGTCCTCGGCCTGATCGTACTGTTCGTGTGGACCGACCGACATGCCGCGCGGCCCTACCTGCGCTTCAACCCGTTCGTGGCCGTGGGTGCGACAGAGAAGCAGCTAGCCGAGCGCCCCGCGGCGATCGGCGAGACGCCGGCCGGTCCGCTGGGCGGAACCGTTCCGCCGGGCATGACGACGGTCTCGCTCGGCGGGCAGGGCATCGTGGCCGTGCCCAAGGAGGACGTGCCGCCGCCCGCCGCGCCGGACACGCAGCCGGCCTTCGAGGGCGAGTCGCCGGCCGTCTACCCGCCGAATCTCGGCCAGGTGACCGGCATCGACCTGCCGGGGGTCGACCAGTCCGCCGCGCCGCCGACGGCCGCCACGCGGGCAGTCCAGCCCGCGCCGGTGCTGGCGATCACGTTTATCGAGTACGACCCGCCCGGCGACGATCTGCAGGGTGAGTACGTTCTGATCCGCAACACCACCGCCGCCGCGATCGATCTGACCGGCTGGCTGCTGCGCGACGACGGCGCCAAGCACAGCTACCGCTTCCCCGCGTTCACGATCGCGGCGGGCGGCGAGGTGAAGCTCTGGAGCAAGAGCGGCGCGAACGATCCGTCGAACCTGTACTGGGGCAGCCGCCGGCCGATCTGGAACAACACCGGCGACACCGCGATCCTGACGGACGCAAGCGGCGTCGAGGTCAGCCGCTACAGCTACGGGACCAAGTAACCGACAAGGAGACAGGGAGCACGGGAGACTCGGAGCGAGTGACGTGTGAAATCTCGCTCCGCCTCCCAGTCTCTCTGTCTCTTTGTCGCCTTGTCTGGATCGAGAGGAGAGACCTCATGGCCGAGACGATCGCCCTGCAGACCGACCAGCCGGCCGGCCAGCCGTGCAAGCTGCACCCCCAGTCGATGTGCCCGGCGTTTGGCTCGCTGCGCATCCTCACGCGCATCGAGGGATCGCACCCGGTGATGGCCACCGACACCGGCTGCCTGTATGGCCTGACCTTCGTGACACACTTCTACGGCGCGCGCAAGTCGATCCTCGCGCCGACGCTGGGCACCGCCGAGCTGATGAGCGGCCAGGTGGTCGAGGGCACCCGCGCAGCGATCGAGGTCGCGGCGAAGGAGCCGGGCTGCCGGCTCATCCCGGTGATCTCGCTCTGCGTGGCCGAGACGGCGGGCATGCCCGAGGAGCTGCTGCCCAGGCGCGTCGGCGATGCCGAGGTGGTGCTGGTGCGCGTGCCGGCCTACGCGATCCACTCGCACCCGGAGGCCAAGGACGTGGCGCTGGCCGCGCTGATGCGGCGGCTCGGCGACCAGGAAGGGCCCAAAGAGCCGCGCACCGTCGTGCTGCTGGGCGAGGTCTTCCCGGCCGACCCGCTGGCGATCGACGCGGTGCTGCGCCGCATGGGCGTCGAGGCCACGATCACGCTGCCCGGCCGCTCGATCGACGACCTGCGGCGGGCCGGGCGCGCCGGCGCGCTGGCGCCGCTGCACCCGTTCTACAAAGAGACCATGAACGTGTTTCGCTCCTGGCACGTGCCGGTGGCCGGCGGGGCGCCGGTGGGCATCAGCGGCTCGTACGCCTGGCTCAAGATGCTCGGCTCGCTGCTGGATCTCGACCCGGCGCGGGTCCAGCACGTGGCCGAGGAGGAGCGCGACCGCGCCCAGGCGCTGCTCGACGCCCAGCCGCTGGCGGGCCGCGTGTTCGTGACCGGCTACGAGGGCACCGAGCTGGCCTACGCGCGCCTGCTGGTCGAGGCCGGCGCGGAGGTGCCGTACGTCTCGACCTCGATCGCGCCCGACCCGCTGGTGCTGCCCGACGAGCTGTGGCTCAAGTCGCACGGCACGAAAGAGGTGATCTACCGCAAGGCGCTCGAGGAGGACATGAGCGCGCTCGACCGCTACGCGCCTGACCTGGTGCTCGGCACGACGCCGTTCTCCAGCGCGGCCAAGGATCGCGGCATCCCGGGGCTGTACTTCACCAACCAGCTGGCGTCGCGGCCGTTCTTCCTGAGCGGCGGGATGGCCGCCACGATCGGATTCATCCGCGACGCGCTCGCCCGCGCCGACAAGTATCGCGAGATGCAGGAGTTCTTTGCAGAGTAGTTTTAAGTTTTAAGTTTTGAGTTTTGAGTTTGCAAGTCGCCAGCTCAAAACTCAAAACTCAAAATTCAGAACTGGGGAAACCATGCCACCTACCATCATCCGCGACCTGTCGGACACCAGCGGCTACTGGGCGGCCGTGTGGACGATCTGCTGCCTGCCCGACGCACACGTGATCTGCGACGCGCCGATCGGCTGCTTCAACCTGGTGGCCACCGCCGTGCCGGACTACACCGACGCCATCCCGCACATCGAGAACATCACGCCCTCGGTGATGACCGAGCAGGAGGTCGGCGGCAGCGGCACCGGCCCGGCCGTCCGGCGCACCTACGAGGGCCTGCGCGACACCGGCGCGCTGGAGGGCAAGACCGTGATCGTGGTCTCGACCGCCGAGAGCGAGATGATCGGCGCCGACCACACCGACCTGGTCAAGCAGTTCGCGCCCGGCACGACCTTCTACTACAGCAACTCGCTCTCCGAGGACGAGTGGGCCGGCCGCGACCGGGTGCTGCGCTGGCTGTGGACCCACTATGGCAAGCCCTATGTGGGACTAGGGGCTGGGGACTTGGGATTGGCGGAAGGTACGACTACCCAAGCTTCAAGTCCCAAGCCCCAAGCTCCAAACCTAGTCAACATCATCGGGCCGACCTACGGCTGCTTCAACGCGCCCTCCGAGCTGCACGAGGTGCGCCGGCTGATCGAGGGCGCCGGCGGGGCGATCAACCTGGTCTACCCGTTCGAGTCGCAGCTGGCCGACACGCCGCGCCTGGCCGACGCGCAGGTCAACGTCGTGCTGTACAAAGAGTTTGGCGGCGGGCTGGCGGCCGATCTGGGCCAGCCGACGCTGATCGCGCCATTCGGCATGCGCGAGACCAGCGCGTTCATCCGCGAGCTGGGGCGGCTGCTAGGCACCGAGGCGCAGGCCGAGGCGTTCATCCGGCACGAGAAGAAGACCACGCTGCAGGCGGTCTGGGACCTGTGGCGCGGGCCGCAGGGCGACTGGTTCGGCACGACCGACATCGGGCTGGTGGCCGGGCGCTCGCACGCCGATGGCCTGGCGCGCTTCCTGGGCGACGAGCTGGGCATGCCGATCGCATTCATCTCGGGCCGCCCGCGCAAGCCCGACGAGCCCGACAACGAGGCGATCCGCCAGCGGCTGCACAAGAAGGCGCCGGCGTTCGTGTTCGGCTCGATCAACGAGAAGATCTACCTGAGCGAGGCCGGCGCGAAGTACACCAACTTCATCCCGGCGGCGTTCCCCGGCCCGGTGGTGCGCCGCGCGGTCGGCACGCCGTTCATGGGCTACCGCGGGGCGGTCTACGTCATTCAGGAGATTGTCAACCGCCTGTACGAGGCACTGTTCAATTTCCTTCCGGTCGACTCGGCCTACGCCAAGAGCGCGGCGGTCGCCACGGCTCCGGCGGGCAGCGCGGGCAACCTGCCCTGGCAGCCCGCCGCCAAAGCGCTGCTCGACGCGGCGCTGGAGCAGCTGCCGTTCATCCCGCGCATCTCCGCCAGCCGCCAGCTGCAAATGCAGGTGGAGGCGGTAGCCACGCAGCGCGGGCAGGCCGAAGTCACACCTGAGCTGGTCGAGGAAACGCTGGAGCAGCGGCCGGCGTAGCGGCGGGGAGCCACCCGTCGCCTGTCCTCGCGCCATACCCCCCTCGCCCGCTCCTGACGAGGGGGGTATCCTTTTGCGCAGGCCCTCCCTCGCCCCTGGCAGATTGGTGAGGGCGATCAGGAGGATCGTACTGGCTACTGACTTCTGACGCCCGGCTACGCCTTGGCCAGCCTCCGCGACTCCTTGTAGCGCCGCCCGCGGTCGGCCGAGCGGCGGTCGCGCGCGAACGACATCACCGGCACGCCGTAGCCGCAGCTGGTCATCGTGCGCTCGACCTCGACCTCGACCACCTGGCGCAGCGGCAGCTTGATCTCTTCGGCCGGGCGCTCGAGCAGCAGCGCGGCCAGCGGCGAGTCGGCCAGCGGCGTCACGGAAGCCGTGCCGTACAGCCGGACGATCGCGGCGTCGTCCTCGCCGAACGAGCAGACCATCAGCGTGATCGGCCCGCCGGCCAGCGAGTGCCGCGCGGTCTCGTTACCGCTGCCGGCGTAGTCCAGGAAGGCGACCCGGCTCGGCGACAGGATGTGTAGCGGCACGCCGCCTCTGGGCGAGACGTTGACCGGCCCCTCGCCCTGCGGCCCCCACGCCAGCCGCGGGTCGGCCGTCGCCACGAAGAAGACGGCCGCGCTCTGGATGAGCGCCGCCTGCTCGTCGGTGATCGAGGGGTAGAATGATGCCATTGTCCTTCACTTTCTATGCTTGCGACACGTATGCCTCCGGTTCGTATTCTAGCATATTGGAACGTCGGAACGTTCGAACGTTTCAACGCTCAGACGTTCTAACGGCTCTGGTCGAGCAGCCCATCGATCCGCTCCAGCACTAGCGTCGGCGCGAGGCCGGATGCCGCCAGCCGCTCGCGGTTCGCGTCGCCGGTGAGCACCAGGCAGCTGGCCATGCCGGCGGCGATGCCCATCTTAATGTCGGTCTCAAGCCGGTCGCCGACCATGATGCAGCGCTCGGGCGGCAGCCTGAGCAGCCCCATGATCGTCGCGACCATGATCGGCGAGGGCTTGCCGACGATCGGGTCGCAGGTCGCGCCGGTGCAGGCCTCGATCGCCGCGATCACCGCCGCCGCGTCGGGCTCGCCGCCGGCGGGCGTCGGGCAGTAGCGGTCGCCGTTGGTGGCCACCAGCCGCGCGCCGGCGCGGATCGCGTCGAAGGCGACCTGCAGCTTGTGGTAGGCGAAGCCGCGGTCGAACGAGGCCACCACGACGTCGATCTCGCCGGCCCGCTCGCTGAGCTGGAAGCCGGCCGCCAGCAGCTCGCTCGTGAGCGGCTCCTCGCCGACCACGAACAGCCGCGCGCCGGGCGCGTGCCGCAGCAGCCACTCGACCATCACGAACGACGAGTTGACGATGTCGTCGACCGGCGTGGCGATGCCCATGCGCGTGAGCTTGGCTGCGTACTGCGCGCGCGTCCTGGTCGGGTTGTTCGAGAGGAAGATCGTGCGCCGGCCAGCTGCCCGCAGCGCCGCGATCGTCTCCGCCGCGCCGGGCAGCAGCGTGTCGCCCAGGTAGATCGTGCCGTCCAGATCGAAGACATAGGCGTCGTATTGCATCAGACCTGTCTCCCCTTCACATCCTCAGCTCGATCCGCGGGTTGCGCGGATAGTGCAAGCGGTCTGCAGCTTGATCCACGGGTTGCGCGGATAGTGCTGATCAAAGAGCGCTGATATCCGCGCAAATCTGCGCTATCCGCGGATCAAAGAGCGCTGGTATCCGCGCAAATCTGCGCTATCCGCGGATCAAAGAGCAGGCACCCTTATTGTCTTCGGAAATACGAGTCCGTCAACTGCTGTGCTACAATGGGCCGTTCCGCAGCAGAGGGAGACCGCCGGTGCCACGACGACCAACGCCCGACCGAACACGACGACCGCCGCAGCCGGCCGCGCCGCGCCGCGAGGAGCGCCGCGCTCCTCCGCGCTACGAGATCGAGGCCGACGTGCTGGAGGGGCTGGAGCGCTTCGCCCACGCCGAGCTGGAGCAGCGCGTGGGGATGCGCATCCGCTTCCTGGCGGCCGCCCGGCCCGGCACGCTGCGCTTCAGCTACGGCGGCGACCTGGCCGCGCTGCTGGGGCTGCGCAGCGTGGTGGCGCTCTACCTGGTCCGGCGCTTCGACGTCCCGCGTCCGAAGGCGCTGCTCGGCAACCAGCAGTTCGGCGAGCTGCTCGAAGCGATCGACGCCGCGCTCGGCCTGGCCGCGCCCGGCGCGTACGAAACGCTGCGCCTCAGCGCGGCCGGCGAGGACTCGGCGGTGCTGGCGCGGCTCAAGGGCCAGCTGGCCGAGCGGCTCGGCCTGACTGTCGCGGCCGACGAGGGCGACCTGCTGCTGCGCCTGCGCCGATCGGCCTGGGAGCCCGGCTGGGAGATGCTGGTGCGCCTCACGCCGCGACCGCTGTCCGTGCGGCCCTGGCGCGTGTGCAACCTGCCCGGCTCGCTCAACGCGACCCTGGCCCACGCAATGATGGCGCTCACCGCCCCGGCCGCGAGCGACGTCGTGCTGAACGTGGCATGCGGCTCGGGCACGCTGCTGATCGAGCGGCTGGCGCTCTCAAAGGCGCGGCAGGCGATCGGCTGCGACATCGACTCGTCCGTGCTGGCGTGCGCGGCCGAGAACGTGCGCGCGGCGGGATTCGCGCGCGATGTGCGGCTGGAGCGCTGGGATGCCGGAGAGCTGCCGCTGCCGGGCGAGAGCGTCGACGTGGTCTGCGCCGACCTGCCGTTCGGCCAGCTGGTCGGCTCGCACCGCGAGAACGAGGCGCTCTACCCGCGCATCTTCGCGGAGGCGGCCCGCGTGGCGCGGCCCGGCGCGCGCATGGCGCTGCTGACCCACGAGCTGCGCCTGCTCGAGCGGGTCGCGGAGCGCTTCGCGGACCAGTGGGAGCCGCAGGAGCTGATCCGCGCACGCAGCGGCGGGATGACGCCGGTGGTGGCGCTGTATCGGAGACTAGGGGACAGGGGACAGGGGACAGGGGACAGGGGACAGGGGACAGGGGACAGGGGACAGGGGACAGGGGACAGGGACAGGGACAGGGGATGGGAGGCGGGTGGGGGACAGGGTTTCGAGGCTCCAAGCCCCAAGCCCCACGCCCCAAGCCCCACGCCCCAATCCCCAAGCCCCAAGGCCCACGTCCCAAGCCCCAAGCCCCAAGTCCCACGTCCCAATCCCCAAGCCCCAAACTTCACCAGCTACCGCTCGTGGCGCTCCAGCGCGACCAGCAGCACTGCGACGTCGGCGGGGTTGATTCCGGCGAGACGCGCGGCCTGGCCGAGCGTGGCGGGGGTGAAGCGCACCAGCACCTGGCGGGCCTCGTTGCGCAGCCCGCGGATCGCGGCGTAGTCGATGTCGGGCGGCAGCCGGCGCGACTCCATGCGCGCCAGCCTGTCGACCTCGCGCTGCTGCTTGGCCAGGTAGCCGCCGTACTTGGCCTGGACCGCGACCTGCTCGGCCACCTCCTCGGGCACGTCGGGCAGGTCCAGGGCCGCGCGCAGCTGCTCGTAGCGCACCTCCGGCCGGCGCAGCAGCTCCTCGGCGGTCGACTCGGCGCTGAGCGGCGCCACGCCCGAATCGGCCAGCCGCTGGTTGGTCGCGGCCGAGGGGAACACCCGCCGCGCGCTCAGCTCGCCGGCCAGCTCGGCCGCGCGCACGCGCTTGCGCTCGACCGCCGCGACGACCTCTTGCTCGACCAGCCCCAGCTCGCCGGCGAGCGGCGTGAGCCGCAGGTCGGCGTTGTCGGCGCGCAGCAGCAGCCGGTGCTCGGCGCGCGAGGTGAACATACGGTACGGCTCGTGGATCTCCTTGGTCACCAGGTCGTCGATCAGCACCCCGATGTAGGCCTGGTCGCGCCGCAGCACGATCGGCGGGCGGCCCTGAGCGTGGCGCGCCGCGTTGACACCGGCGACCAGGCCCTGGGCGGCGGCCTCCTCGTAGCCGGTCGTGCCGTTGATCTGGCCGGCCATGAACAGCCCGCGCAGCCGCCGCGCGCCGAGGTCGGGCGCAATCTCGCCGGTCGCGACCGCGTCGTACTCGATCGCGTAGCCGGCGCGCATGATCTCGACCCTGCGCAGCGCCGGGATCTGGCGCAGCATCGACCACTGCACGTCCTCGGGCAGCGAGGTGTTGCAGCCCTGCACGTAGACCTCGTTGGTCGCCCAGCCCTCGGGCTCGAGGAACATCCCGTGGCGCTCCTTATCGGCGAAGCGCACGATCTTATCCTCGATCGACGGGCAGTAGCGCGGCCCGACGCCCTCGATCACCCCGCTGAACATCGGCGCGCGGTGGATGTTTTCGCGGATGATCTGGTGGAACGCCGGCGTGGTGTGGACCAGATAGCACGGCAGCTGCGGGCGCCAGCCGTCGAGCTGGGCGTGCGGGTAGACCGGCGAGGGCGGGCCGGCGTAAGCCGGCAGCCGGCAGTCGGCAGTCGGCAGTCGCCCATCGCTGCTGACTGCTGACTGGTAGTAGTGCCCAAAGTAGCGTGGGACATCGCTGCCGGGCTGGATGTCGGTCTGCGAGAAATCGATCGTGCGCGCGTCGATCCGCGGCGGCGTGCCGGTCTTGAGCCGGACCAGCGGGAAGCCGAGCGACGCCAGGTCCTGGCCGAGCGCGAGGGCGGGCGCCTCGCCGGCGCGCCCGGCGCCCCAGATTGCCTCGCCGGTGATCGCGCGCCCGCGCAGGAACGTGCCGGTCGTCAGCACCAGCGCGCGGCCGTGGTAGGCCCGGCCGGTGTGCGTTATAACGCTGAACGCTGAACGCTGCATGCTGAACGCCGAAGAGTCTTCGTTCAGCGTTCTTCGTTCTTCGCTCAGCGCTGGGACGATCCGTTCGACCATCGCCTGCTTGAGGTCGAGGTTCGGGACCGCCTCGAGCGTCTCCTTCATCACCTTGGCGTACAGGCGCTTATCGGCCTGGGCGCGCGGCGCCTGGACGGCCGGGCCCTTGCTTTCGTTGAGCAGCCGGATCTGGATGAAGGTGCGGTCGGTCACACGGCCCATCAGGCCGCCGAGCGCGTCGATCTCGCGCACCAGGTGGCCCTTCGCCGGCCCGCCGATCGACGGGTTGCACGACATGTGGGCGAGCTTGTCGAGGTCGATCGTCAGCAGCAGCGTGCGGCAGCCCAGCCGCGCCGCCGCGTTGGCCGCCTCGCAGCCGGCGTGCCCCGCGCCGACGACGATCACATCGTAGATCAAAGGCTCTGCGCTCATGGCGCGGCATTATACCAGAAAGCGCGCGCCAGCGCCGGATTTGACGACTGTGGTGCGGTATGCTATACTCCAGCAGGTCAGATTTGTGGTGCCCGTAGCTCAATGGCAGAGCGCCTGACTGTGGCTCAGGAGGTTGTGGGTTCGAAACCCATCGGGCACCCCATTACAACCTCGGTTCTCCACACGCCCACCAGCAGCGGCTCGAACGCGGCGGTGGGCGTGATGGCATGTAGCCCCCGATCCTTGATCCAGACATGCGACAGCACCGGCGCGACGATCGCCCGCGCTTCATCGCCGGCCCGTTCAGGCGCTGGAACGACATTCAGCTGCCTGAGGGTATCCCGAGCGGGGATTTTCACCCCTTTCACGAGCAGCTCTCCGAGCGTCCGGATCTCTGCGATCGTGGGCGGGATGGCCAAGAAACCGTGGATTAGCGGCTCCGTACATCCTCGATCACCTGTCGCACCGCGTCGATCACCAGCGTCGGCTGCTCCCAGTGGATATAGTGCCCGCTGCCCGCGGGAACGATCAAGCGCCCGTTCGTGCTGAGCGCGGCCTGCCGGCGCTGCGCTTCGGCCCAATACGGGGTCGCGGTCATGTTCTGCTCAGACGCCAGGACGATCAGCGGCCGGCCGCCCAGCGCGGGCGCCGCCTGGAGTTGGGCGTCGTCGGCCGCGCGCTGCAGCCCTTCGGCGGTGGTGGCGTCAACACCCCGCTGGGAGGTGGTCAACAGCATGCCCTCCGTTCGCGTCGCGCGTGGCATCGCCGGCCCGCCCCACAGGCTCGCGCCGATCAGGCGGACGAGCCCCAAGCTGCGGGCCACCCGATATTGGCTCGCCTGCGCCGCGAGCGCCTGCTGGAAGGCCTGTACCTCGGCCGGCGAGGTGTTGGCATCCACATACTCACTCCGCGCGTCGACCAGCACCAGCCCGGCGACCTGGTCGGGGTGCGCGATCGTAAACAGCCGCACATTCTTGCCGGCGAGCGAGTGCCCCACCAGCACGTAGGGCCCCGCAATGCCGGCATTCGTCAACAGCGCGTGCAATTCGTCCGCAATCTGGCGCGGGGTGCGCGGCTGCGGGCTTGGGTCGCTCCAGCCCATGCCGGCGCGGTCGTAGGCACAGACGCGGGTGCTGCGGCCAAGCTCCGGCTGAACGAGACTCCAATCGAGCGACGAGCCACCGAGCCCGGCATCGAGCACGACCGTCGGGCTGCCCGCGCCGACACACTGGATGTGCAGCCGGTAGCCGCCGACGTCGACCAGCTGGCCGGGAGGGGGGTAGCGGCGCGCGTCCCCAGCAGCGGCGATCGCCTCGTAGCTGGCCCCAACCAGCCCCAGGGCAACGATAAGTCCGACCAGTGCGGCCAGGCCCCTGCCGATACGCCAGGCGCGGGATGGTGGGTTCAGAACGTTCGTGATCGTCGCCATAGTGATTTCCTCCAGTATGTCACAGTCACATGTGTTACTGTCGATGGTGAGCCGCGTGCGCTGCTCTCCCCGGATCGCATCGGCGCCCAAAGGGATGCCGCTCCGCCCCACTGAGGCGCTGCCCGATCTGGTCAAGCAGCCAGCATTTTGGCCGGCTTGCGTTCGATCGCGCAGGTACACGGCTGCGTCGTGGGTCGAATCGGGGGCCAGCACGTATCGACGTCGACGACCGTGCTGTTCGCGTGGGTCGCGCCGCCACAGCTCCAGCAGGGCGCCAGCACGCTCTCGATCAGTGGAATACCGAGCAGGGCCGCGCCCGCCTGTGCGCGTTCACGCGACTCAAACGGCGCTAGCCCGACCCCGCCATCGCTGCGAAACGAGAGCTGGCCGATCGGCAGCAGACCGGCTTTGGTCATCCCAGCCCCCGACGGGCTGTTTTCCGGCGCGTGAATGATCCAGACGCGCTCGACCGTGGACGATTGCTGCATCAGAATGTGCTGCAAGAGCCGTGGATAGATGCCGTAACCCTGCCAGTCCGCCAGCGTGGCAAAGTCCCATAAATAGCGCTCCGTCGCAGGCAACGCAAACTGCAAGCCGAGCTCGCCGATCGAGGCTTCCTGGGTCGCCATCCAGCCATAGCCGACCGGCGCCTGCTCGACAAAGGCGAGATACGGCTGGTGCCCCGCGTGCATCCGCCGATCAACCTCGTCCGGAGCGAGCCGCGTGATGCCGGCAATCATATGCTTGTCACGCGAGGCTTCGACGCGAAAGCCCGGAAGGGGCGACAAGCTTGGCACGGGATCGCCGCGCCACCAGGTTGCAAGTGCCATAACGCCTCCTTTGTGTCAGCACCGAATGTAATCCTGCCAAGCGGCCAATCAGACCCGTGGCTCGTCCGCGCGGCCTGGCGGGGCGGAGCGCCCGACGGCGACCAGGGTCAGCCCCAGGTCGCGCGCCTTGTCGATCAGGCCGTAGAGCGCGCTCTGATCGCGAACCGCTCCCGCCAGCGTGCTCGTGCCGTCGGTGTCATGCGTGATCGTCAGGCCGTCGAACCAGGTCGACCAGCTGTCATCGAGATGCTCTGTGACCGTGATGTAATAGTATTGTGCCATCGTCATTCCCGCTTCGCTCCAGGTGTAGCGCCACACATCCGCAATCACCAATGGGCACAGCATAGCCGATGCCTGGGTGGAGCCGCACCCAACCAAAGGTGGAGTGGTGGGTGGATTCTTCGCGACGGATCGTTAGGGTTCGCCCCCGCGCTGTCAGTTACTGCTTGTGGTGAGCCGATCAACCGTCGCATGATCGGCTCGCACGTGGTTCGGGTTTATGCGCCTCCGACCTGCGGCTGTGTCGTCTGCGCGCTCGCTCGATTATGGGTATCGGCGCGCTTGGGCACTCGTGCGGCGCAGACGTTTAGTGAACCGCAAGCGCATCCATCGCGCGACAGGCCACATCCGTACCATCAGCCGTGTAGGCGCGAAACCCTGCTACAGTCCGCTGATGGCGGTGCCTGGGTGACAGCCCAAGCACGCGATCGAGGGTGCGGGCGGCGCAAGCAGCTCCGGTGGCGTGTTCAGCGGCCCGCTCAGGCTGCGCAGGAACGCCTCAAGCTGACCTAACTCCTGCTCCGACAGGTTGAGCGGTTTGAGCTCGGAGTGCCCGGCTGGCGCGGCCGGCGCGCGATTGTAGTGCTCCAGCACCTCGCGCAGCGTGGCAAACTGCCCGGCGTGCATGTACGGCGCGCGCTCGGCCACGTTCCTGAGGGACGGCGGCTTGAATTGGCGCTCCAGCGCGTGGTCGTCGGCCTTGGCGAAGCGCAGCTCGCCACAATCTTCCGGCGCGGCATCACTAAATTTGCTCAGACAGTTGAACTCGTCCGCCAGCACCTGCTGCACGCCTTTGGCGCGGCCAGTGTCCCCTGGCAGACCCGGCGCGGCCGGCACGCCCGTGTTGTGGAAGTCGTTGTTTGTGAACAGCGGGCCGTTGTGGCAATTGATGCAGCCCGCCTTACCCACGAACAATCGCAGCCCGGCCACTTCGTCTGGCGCTAGCGCCGTGCGCATCGTCGGCGTATCGCCCTTGAGCAGGGCGTCGACATACTGGTCGAAGCGCGCCGGGCCGGGCGTGATCTTGCGCTCATAGGCCGCGATCGCCTTGCCGATATTGGCGTAGATGCGGGTGACCGCCTCACGATCCGCTGGCGTCATCTGCTCCCAGGCGGCGCGGGTGACAGGGTCAGACACAGGTCCAGCCGCGGCCGGGAAGCGAGCCAGGTTCGACCGCTTGGGCAGCGGCCCAAAAAGCGCCTCGTACTCGGCTCGATATGCCCGATCGATCAGGTGGGCGTACTGGGTGCGCGAGCCGCCGTGTTCGACCGGGCTCTCAAGCGGGCCGAGCGCTTGCGCCCACTGGCTGTCCTTGCGGCCATCCCAGAACAGCCACGGGCTATATGCAGTGCCAGCGATCGGCATGGTGCGCCGCGCGGTCGTACCCACCCCCTGGCCGAGCGGCTTGCCGTCCTGGAAGTCTTTCGACGGCAGGTGGCACGTGGCGCAGGCGACCTTGCCGTTTGCGCTCAGCCGGGTGTCGAAGAACAGCTGCTGGCCCAAGGCAACCGCGCGCTCGTCGTCGGCAACCTTGTTCGACGGATCGGGCGGGAGTGCAGGCAGGCTGCCAATCCACAGGCCGCGCAGCGTAGCGATCTCGTCCTGATTCCACTCCGAGCGCGGCCACAGCAGGTAGGCGGCGGTGAGAACGATGACTGCGACGCCGGCGAGACCGATCAGGGTGCGTTGTGATGGCATCAGAGGTTCCTTTCTCATGCGCTGAGCGGATGCTTGCTCGCCCGCTCAGTACTACACCTGCTCGGCCACTCACTTCAGGATCATGTTGAACCGCACCGTGTCGTGCTTGCCATTGGCGTCGATCGTGAAGTCGACCACCCACCAGCCGCCCATCTGGAACTTCATACCCTCGACCAGGTAGTCGCCGTTGCCAAGATGCTTGGTGACCTGCGGGCGGGTCGGCAGGCCGTGGCCGTGCTGGGGCATATCGCCGTCGACGCTGATGCTGGCATCGGTGACTGGCTGGCCATCGGGCGTGGCGACGTGGATCGCCCATGTGTGGATCTGGCTGATGACAATCGGGCCGCGGCGCGGCGCGTAGCTGACCCGGTAGACGCCCTGGTTTGAGAGGCGCGTCGTTGAAAGATCCAGGTCGGCCGGCACGTAGTTCATGCGGTAAAGCATGAAGCCAAACCAGGCGGCGAAGAGAAGTACGACGCCTCCCACAATGGCGGCGATCCAGCGGAGCGTGCGATGTTTCGGCTGTGTCAGTGCGGCATTGGTCTCTTGGGCAGTGATGATAGTGCTCATTGGTGATCATTCCCTTTCATATGTCGCTTGTTGCGTGTCATAGCGCCAGGTGACGTTCGGCATAAATGACTAACGGCGAGGCCGCCTGAATGCCACCAAAGAGCAATCCCCACAGGATGGCGGCTCGGCTCGCTTGCCGCCCGATTGTTCCGTGGGAACCAGCACTATCTTGTCGTATGTCTGTATACATTGTTGTTTCTCCGTATAGAGTGGAGGGCCATCATCCGCTCCGTCTTGTATCATCAACATACATAGCATAGCGGACGGATGGGTGGAGCTACATCCATCCAAAGGTGGGGTGATGGGTGGATTCTCCGTCCGCTACAGATTCGACATGGTTCGAACCTCGGCAGTCAAATGGAGCTTGCGCGGGCTGACTCTCATGTTGCATGGCCAGCCCGCGCATGATTTCGGCTTATACGCCACCGATCTGCGGCTGTGCCGTCTGCGCGCTTGCTCGATTGCGGTTACGGCGTATGAAAGTGATGGCGCGACGGATGAACCAGACCAGGCTCCCAAACGCGGCAGCGCCACCCATGCCAGCCAGTACAGGGATGATCAGCAGGTGCAGCGGCCACTGCGTCCCGACCAAGTGCAGCGGACTACGCACTTCGAGCCGCTTGGCCGCAAATGTGGCGCTCGGCACATCGTGGGTAGAGGCAAGATCGTTCAGTGCGATGGTAAAGGCGTACGCGGGCGCTTGATCATTTTGCAGGATCGTGACCGGAACCGCACCACCACCCAGTCCATCGGGCAGGCGCGCCGCCGCTTGCTCGGCACCCTGGCCGCCGGGAATGAGCAGCCGATCCATGGCCGGCAGATTGCGCGCTTGCCAGCGCGGCACAATCTGTAACCCGTTCCGCGATATCACCGCCGGCATGTCGGACACCGTGTAGATTTGATTGGTCGACGACAGCTGGTAGACATCGTCCACGGCGGCCAGATCGACTTCGCCAACCCCATCGTACAGCCAGACAGCGGCCTGGCGCTTGGGCCAGGTAAAGGCCAGATTGAAGATTACGATGCTATCTGCTGGTGCGTCCGTATATTGCGCCATGTGCGGATTGGCCACAAAGGGGGAGGCTGGGTAGTGCAGCGCTTGGGCGACCTTGTCGGCAACCGCCTGTCCGTTGCGGCGTGCCAGGAGATGCAGCGTCGCATCCACACCGGATGTGATCCCACCGGTGGTCAGCAGCGAGCCCGAGTCAATGTAGCGCTCGCCACGTTGCCAGTGGACAGCCGGGTAGGCGCGCTCATAGCCATCAATGTCGCCCCAGTGAGTGGTGACCGTTTTGCCGTCGATCAGCCCGCTGGCCGCCAACACTTCAGCACCTACACACCACGAGAAGAGCAGCGTCGGCGCATGGCCATGCTGCCGCAGCCAATCGAGCACTGGCACATTCTGATGCGATCGAGTATCGAGCACGCCTGGGACGACGATGATGTCTGGGCCTTGGTGCAGCAGCGCCGTAAGCTCCGCGAACGAGTGCTGCGGCACCACATCCACGCCGCCGGTCAGCGTCCGCAATCCGCGCGTTTCGGCGACGGCATAGACATTATAGGCACCCGATTCGACGAACATGGCATAGGGCATCAGAAAATCGGAGGCTTCGGTTTGGGTATTGCTCAGCAGAATCGCAACGGTTGGTTTGCTTGGGTCATAGCGGGGCGCCGGCAGAGGGATGACTGTGGCGGCCAATCCCGCTGGGGTGGGCGAGATCATGCGCTCGGACGATCTGGTGATGCCGATAGTGGCGGCCAGCGCAATTGCACCGAGGGCTGACAGCGTGTAGCCGATAATCCAGATGGCCTTCTTCAGTACCTTTTTCATAGCTGCGTCCTTTCATGTATGGAAGGTCGGTCTGCCGAACAGGCACAGCATAGCCGGCGCCTGGGCGGAAGCGCGCGCAACCAAAGGTGGAGCGATGGGTGGATTCTGTGCTGTTGGGGAGGTCGTTGGAGCTAGAGCAGGTGTAAGTCGCGCGCCAGTGCGATCGCCTGGGTGCGGCTGGTGACCTGGAGCTTGCCGAAGATGCTGTTGGTGTGGGTCTTGACCGTGCTGATGGCGATCACCAGCGTCCGCGCGACTTCGGCGTTGGACTTGCCGCTCGCGATCAGGCGCAGTATTTCCAGCTCGCGCGCGCTGAGTGGCTCAACCAGAGACTGGGAGACCGGGCGACCAGGAGACCGGGAGACCAGAGAAATCGATGCCCAATCTATCTCCTTGTCTCCTTGTCTCCTGGTCTCCTGGTCTGATTCCGGGAAGGCCGCCAGGAGCCGGGTGATGTGGCCCGGCGCAATCCCGCGCGCTTGTGCTGCCTGGAGCATCGCCGCCATTGCCGGGCCTTGATCGACAAAGCGGCGGATGGAGCCCTCCGGCGCGGCGAGCACGAGCGCGCGCTCAAGTGTCGCCAGCGCGTCGCTGTGCCTTTCCTGCGCCCACTGCGCCAGCGCGCGCACGATCAGGATCTCCAGCACGCTGCCCATGCGCGCCTTGGCCTCCGCATCCGCCAGCAGCCGATCGAGCAGCTCGACTGCCTGCTGGAGCCGGGCGCCGGCCTGGGCGATCCAGACCCGCGCCAGAATCAGCTCCTCCGCTTCGCGCACGAAGCTGAGTTCATCCGCAGCAGTGAGGCCACACGCATCCGCCCAGGCAACAGCGGCAGCGAGGTTGCCTTGCGCCAATGCGAGCTGCGCCTGCGCCGCGGCGCCGCGCGCGATCAGGTGGGCGACAAAGCCGCGCTGGCGGGCCAGGTCGGTGTAGGTCTCCAGCGTCAGCTGTGCGGTGGCGTGCTCCCCGCGCGCCTGCTGCAGGCGCGCGAGGGCCAGATAGCCGAGCGCCACATCCTCGGCGTCCACTGCAAGCCGGCCCACGAGCTGCTCCATGGCTTGGGCCAGGTGCTGCTCAGCCGCGCCCAGATCACTCCACTCGTACAGCACTACGCCCATGCCGGCGTAATAGGCCGGGCCTTCCAGCAGCAGCGGCTCGTCGGGTCTGGATGCGATCTGGGTCATCTCGCGATAGGTGGCCGCCGCGGCGTGGAGCCGGCCCTGCAGCACCTGCAGCCGGGCCAGGTTGGTGATCGCAGCCAGCGTCCCCAACAGGTTATGGGCGGCCTGGAACGGTGCAATCACCGCGATGGCGCGTCGCTCGGCGTCGTCCCGCACATCGCCGCTCACGCGGAAGGCGCGCGCCACATGCAACATCGCGATCGTCCGAGCAATCGTCTCGCTCTCCGGCAGCAGGCGCAGCACCTCGTGTGCGCAGGCGACAGAGCCGGCGAGGTCGCCGGTGTAGCGGGCGATGTTCGCACGAATTGCGGCCGCGCGGCCCTGGATGAGCTGGGACTGGTCGGCCGGCGTGTCGGGCTGGATGGAGCGTTCGGCATCCTGGATACGCGCCTCGGCAGCAGCCATCTGATTCGTGAACAGCAGCGCGAGCGCGTGGACGGTGCAGAGCAGCGGCCGGGCGCGAATCAGCGCATCCGGGAGCGGGCTCAGCCAGCCCAGCACGGTCTGCACCTGCCCGCCGACGATGATGCGCAGGCCGTGCTGCTCGATCAGATCGGCCGCCCGCGCGTCATCCGCCGCCATCAGCGCGTGCTGCACCGCCTCTGCAACCAGCCCCTGCCGCGCATACCACACGCTGGCGCGGCGGTGCAGGCCGGCCACTGTTTCGGCCGACACACCGCTCGTCAGCCGGTGCCGCAGCACCTCGGCAAACAGGTGGTGGTAGCGGTACCACCGGCGCTCATCGTCCAGCGGCACGACAAACAGGTTGGCGCGCTCAAGTTGATCCAAGATGAGCTGGCTGTAGCTGTCGGGCAACGATGAATGACGAACGATGAACGATGAGTCGGTGGGTGAGAATGAACTGTTCATCATTCCACGTTCATCGTTCATCGTTTCCAGGAGGACCGCATCGCACAGCGGGCCGCACATCCGGTCGAGGATGGCGGTATGCAGCAAGAAGGTCTGCAGGTGGGCCGGCTGGGACGCGAAGACCTCGGCGGCCAGGTAATCCACGATATAGCGGTTGCTGCCGCTAAAGCTGCGGATGAAACCGCTGCGATCCTGGTGGTCGCGCATCGCCAGCGCCGCAAGCTGCAGCCCGGCGACCCAGCCCTCGGCACGTGCCTCCAGCGCGGCCAGGTCGGCAGCGGTGAGCGAGAGCCCCATCACCTGATTGAGAAATGCCGCGCCTTCGTCGGGGGTGAAGCGCAGATCGCGCGCGTGCAGCTCGGTCACGGCGCCGCGCGCGCGCAGGCGAGCGAGCGGCAGGGCCGGATCTGCGCGCGTGATGATCACCAGGTGGAGCTGGGGGGGTAAATGCTCGAGCAGCCAGGCCAGCGCACCATGAATAGCGGGCGCCGTGATCACGTGATAGTCGTCGAGCACCAGCGCGACATCATACACCGGCGGCGCGGCGTAGGCGGCGCTGAAGGCATTCACCACGCCCGTCAGCATGGACTCTATCGGCGGGGGCTGCGGCGATTGGAGCAGGGCCAGCGCGGTCGCGCCGACGCCGGGCGCGAGTGTGTCCAGGGCGGCGATGACGTAGCTCCAGAATCGCAGCGGGTCATTATCTGTGCGATCGAGTGACACCCAGCCAACCGGCAGCGCGCTGCCGGCGGCCGTAGCGCGCCACGCGCTGAGCAGCGTGGTCTTGCCGAAGCCGGCCGGGGCCGCGATCAGCGTCAGTTTATCCCGCAGGCCGGCCTGGAGGCGTTCGAACAGGCGCGGACGGACGACCAGGTTGGCGCGGGCGGGTGGGGCAAACAGTTTGGTGGCGAGCAGGTTGGCAGGCAAGGCCGTCGCGGGTGCGGGGCGCGCCGCCGGAGGCGGAGCCGCAGCCGCGGATGTAGCTGCCAGCGTCGCAGCAGCTTGGTTGAGCCGGTCGAGCGTCAGATCCTGGGCCCTGCCGAGATACACCCGATGCAGGGTGCCGTGGGACGTGCGATAGGCTTTCCAATACCCGCCGCCGCGCGCCTGCCGCTCCTTGCGGGCGGTGAAGCGCCCGGCTGGGCTGGTAAACGCGAATGCGGTCGCATGCTCCAGCCAGGCAAACCAGGCCGGTGTGTCCAGCGTAATGGGGCCGGCATCGCGTTCAGGGAGCACCAACGTGGCGCCATCTACCACTGCGGTCGTACGCGCCATTCGAGTACCTCCCGCTATGCGTCGCGTTATGTTAGGCCTGGTTCAATGGAATTGAACCATAATCTTAGGGATGTTAGGGATGTTATGGTAGGAGTATACGGTGCGTTGGGGAAGTGTGCAAGCGGTCAGGATCAACTTCAATTGGCGAAGGGGAGTCCTTTGGCATGCAGGGCGCTGCGGATAAGATCAAGCGCCTTCGGCCCCATTGCCGTGCAATTTGCTGGTGTTACGCATTAGGCGCTTCTCCGCCAACAGTCTTTGGCGGCCCGTGGCATTTTGAGAACTTGGTATTGACTCGTATATATATAAGTACTATTATAGATCTACCGAGAAGCATTCCTGCGCCCCCGACCCTGTTTGCTCATAGCCTGCGCCCCTGCGCCTCGTTTGGTCCACGATTCGTCCTTGGGCACAAGGCACACTCCTCGGCTGCCCCTATAGCAGTCGGCAGGAGCCGGTCGGCAATACGACGGATGGTATCACAACGGCATCTCGTTCTTGCATGCTCACAGCTGTAAACTGCGCGCTGTCTCACCCCACTGGCAACTGCCCATCTATACCCAGCGCATACAGCCAGCTGTTGAGCGGCTCATCAATGCCAAGCAGGTGATGACGACCGTGATCGCATCCGGCAGCGGTGAAGGCATATATACTGGACGTGTCGCTACCTCTACATTTGAGAACTATACAAGGGTGTATACTCGATTATATTCAGGCACTCCTGCCAAACATTTCCGCTCTTCAGACAGACGTCCTCAGGTGTGTGCCCGCTACTTCTTGCGGCTCGGTGAGGTGTAGCGGTTGCCGCGCCGACCAAGCGAGATTCGCGATCTGCTCCACGAGCGGCGGGTGTGATCCGTCACGCCGCTCGTTCGCTTATCAAGAAGGGGGTACGCCGCTATGAGTTCACCAATCTGGTGGCTGGTGCTCGGCCTGCTGATCGGCTGGCTGATCGAGTGGGTGATCGATTGGCTCTATTGGCGCCGCCGGCGGCAGTCAAACGAGATGGACACGCAAGGGGCGCGGCAGGCCGGCGCCGAGCTAGCCCGCATGCGCGACTCGCTCGCGAGCACCCGCGCCGACAACCAGCGTCTCCAGGCCGACCTATCTGCCGCGACGGCTTCGGCTCAGCAGCGTGATGCCACGATCGGCGAATTGGAAGCGCGGCTCGCAAGCATGCGGGCGGACGTCAAGCAGCGCTCGGTCGGCCCGGAGGCGCCGCGCGCCCCGGTCGTGCTCAGCGCCGACGATGGCGCCGCCAAGGCCACGAGCTTCGCGACCGTCCAGCTTTCGCGGGAAGACATGGCCTCGCTTGAGTCGCCAGCCGATCGGGCAGCAGCCAATGTACCGAAAACGGGCGACGCGCAGCTCCCGCGGGAGCGCGAGGTCGCCCAGCCGGCGGCACGACCGCGCGACCCGCTGATCGACATCAACGGCATTGGGCCAGCCTATGAGCGGAAGCTGTTCGATGGCGGGGTCTACACGTTCGAAGAGCTCGCAGCGCTCACTCCCGAGCAGGTGCGTGCGATCATCGCGCCTCAACATTGGCAGGAGATCGACCCGGCTGCCTGGATCGCCGAGGCGCGCCAGTTTGCGCAGAAGAAGGTAGCGCTATGAACTCAGCGATCGAACGGCGCTGGATCAGCTACGACTGGTTCAAGCTGATCGTCGCGCTCATCCTCATCGCGCTGCTGCTGCTCTTTCGGCTGGCGGCCAGTACTGACACCACAGGAGTGACGCCGGCGACAAGCCCGCCGGCTGTAGCGACGGCGGCATCCAGCGCGCAGATCGCGGCCCCCGTGCTGGTGTCCCCGGCGTCCGGCACGCAAGCCGCGCCCGGCCCGATGACGTTCAGCGGCACGGCCGCCCCCGGCGTGGAGCTGCAACTCCTGGTCGATGGCGTGCCCGCCGGCAAGGCGCGCGCCGGCGCCGACGGCACGTGGACGCTGAACGCAACGCTCGACAAGCCCGGGGCGCACCGGGTCGTCGTCCAATCCCTCGACGACAAGAGCGCAGTCGCGGCGGTGGCAAGCCCGGTCACGCTCTCGATCGCCGCGCCCGCGCCGCAGGTCGCGGCGCCGACACTCGACCTGCCGGGCCAACCGCTGGCGGCTGGCGACATTGCGCTCGGCGGGACGGGTGCGCCCGGTGCGAAGATCGAGATCGTGGTCGACGGCGCGCGCGCCGGCACGGCCACTGCCGGCACGGACGGGAAGTGGTCGCTGCCCGTAACACTCTCACCGGGCGACCACGCGGTCGTGGCCCGCGCGCTCGACGCGGACGGGCAGGTCGCGGCCGCCTCGAGCTCTACGCTCATCTCCGTGTCCGGGGCGGCGCAAGCGCCCGCGGCAGGCTCCGGCGGCGCAGCTGCCCAGGCGCCGGCGATCACCGCGCCGGCCGATGGAGCGACTCTCGCCGGCGGCCCGATCACGATCGCCGGGACCGGCACGCCAGGCGGCCAGATCGAGATCCTGGACAGCGACAAAGTGATTGGCACGGTCGCCGTCGGGGCTGACGGCACGTGGAGCTTCCAAACCACGCCCAGCGGCGGCACGGCCGCCTACAGCGCGCGACCAGCTGGCTCCGTCGACGTGACCGGCAAGCCGATCCGCGTGACGACCGGCGCGGCAGCGACACAGGCGTGTGCCAACCTCGCGGTCAGCTGCGACGCGTGGGTGACGCGCACGGGCGGCCTGGTGCTGCGCATGCGGGCCGGCGCCGGCACCAGCCAGTCGATTATCGCCAGGCTGCCGGTGGGCACGCAGGTGACGCTGCTGGATGGTCCACTGGCGGCAAGCGGGCTCAGCTGGTGGCGCGTGCGCACGCTGGGCGGGCGCGAGGGCTGGGTCGCGGGCGAGGAACTGCGGACGCAGCCGGACTGAACCTGATGATATCCAGGCGGAATCATGGCGGAGGCGCTGTACCGGCCGATCGCTCGGCGCTTGGTTATGCGCTAGGCCGATTCGGCATCCTTGAGTTGAGCGGCGAGCGACTCGACAAGGCTCGCCGCCTGATCGAGGGCGGCCCGCGCCTCCCCCGCATCGCCAGCCAGCACCAGGGCCCGCCCGAGCTCGGTCAACGGCGGTGAACTCCTCTGTACATCGAATCGTGGTATTATGATCAGGCATGAGCGATCTTGACGGGGAGGTCTGGAGGGGCCGAAGGGCCCTCCAGACCTCCCGCCCCCACCGCCAGATTCAATGTGGCCAGCCACTCGCTTCATTTCGCACGTCAAGCTCGCATGGAAGAACATCCTGCAGGATGATTGGCGCCGAGAAGGTGGTTCACAATATGACTAGCTCCGCATCCGCAGATCCTCGGCCACGCGTGACGACCGGCATCGCCGGGTTTGACAACATTCTTGACGGTGGGCTCACTCCTCGACGCCTCTATCTCGTTGAAGGCAACCCCGGCTCCGGCAAAACGACGCTCGCCATCCAATTCCTGCTCGACGGCGTCCACCAGGGGGAGCGGTGTCTCTACGTCACCCTCTCTGAGACGGCCGAGGAGCTGCGCGCGGCGGCGGCCTCGCATGGTTGGTCGCTCGATGGCATCGATCTGTTCGAGCTTGTCCCTTCCGAGGACAACCTGCTCGTGGACGCGCACTCGACCATGTTTCACCCCTCCGAGGTCGAGCTGAACGAGACCACCAAGCTTATTCTAGCCGAGGTGAAGCGGATTGCCCCGACCCGCGTGGTGTTTGACTCGCTCTCCGAAATGCGCTTGCTCGCCCAGGACCCACTGCGCTACCGCCGCCAGATCCTGGCGCTCAAGCAGTTTTTCGTCGGCCGCAATGCCACAGTGTTGCTGCTGGATGATCGCACGTCGAATGTGAACGATCTTCAGCTCCACAGCCTGGCGGACGGGGTGGTGTCGCTCGAGCAGATCGCGCCCGACTACGGCGCCGAGCGGCGGCGCCTGATCGTGACGAAGCTGCGCGGGCGATCCTACCGCGGGGGCTATCACGATTTTCGGATCACGCGCGGTGGCTTGGATGTCTACCCGCGGCTGATTGCGTCCGAGCACCACCAACCATTCGTGGCCGAGCGTCTCTTGAGCGGGGTCGCCGATCTGGATACCCTGCTCGGCGGTGGCCTTGATCGCGGCACCAGCACGATCCTGATCGGCCCGGCCGGGGTCGGGAAGTCTTCGCTGGCCGCACTGTACGCCACTACAGCCATGCGGCGGGGCGAACGCGTCGCTTACTTCGTGTTCGACGAGTCGATCAGGACGCTGGTGACGCGGTCGGCGAAGCTTGGCTTTGACTTCCGGCCGCACATCGACGCTGGACAGCTGCAGCTCCAGCAGATGGATTCGGCCGTGCTCTCGCCCGGTGAATTCATTCACATCGTACGGCAGACGGTTGAGCGCGACGACCGCAGTGTGATCATTATCGATAGCCTGAACGGCTATTTGAATGCCATGCCGGAAGAGCGGTTCTTGCTTATTCACCTGCACGAGCTGTTCCGGTACCTCGGCCAGCAGGGCATCACCACCTTGATGGTGGTGTCGCAGTATGGCATGGTCGGGAGCGATATCCAGGCGCCGGTCGATGTCAGCTACCTGGCCGACACCGTCATTCTGCTGCGCTATTTCGAGGCCGACGGGGAAGTGCGCCAGGCGATCTCGGTGGTGAAGCATCGCACGAGCCAGCACGAGCGCACGATCCGCCAATTCAAGATGAGCGAGCAGGGTATCGCGGTTGGCCCGTCGCTGCGGGAGTTCCATGGCATTTTGACCGGCACACCAACCCAGCGGCCCGCTGCTCCGATGCGGATGGACGCGCCTGATGAAACCGCCTGAGCCATCCCAAGATACTCTGCGCGTCTTGCTGGTCGCGCCGACCGGCGCCGATGCCCGGCGAAGCCAGGCGCTCCTGGCCGAGGCCGGCATTGCGTGCATCGTGTGTGCGGATGTCGCGGCCCTCTGCGCGACGTTGCAGGATGGGGTGGGCACGATCGTGCTCACCGAAGAGTCGCTTGCCGGCGATAACCTGCAGCGGCTCAAAACGGCGCTCAATCAGCAGCCGCCCTGGTCGGATCTGCCGATCATCGTTCTGACCCAGGGCGGGGCTGACTCCCGTGTAGCGATCTATGCCCTCGACATGCTGGGCAACGTCATGGTGCTGGATCGCCCGGTGCGGGTGGCAACCCTGGTGAGCGTGGTGCGCACCGCGCTGCGCGCACGGGCGCGGCAGTATCAGCTGCGCGAGCACCTGATCGAGCGTGCGCAGGCTGCCGAGGAGCGGATACAGCTCTATCGGACGGAGCAGCAGGCACGGGCCGCGGCAGAGGCGGCGGTGCAGCTGCGCGATGCCTTTCTCTCGATTGCGGCGCACGAACTCAAAACGCCGCTCACCTCGCTGCTCGGCAACATCCAGCTGATCGAGCGGCGCATCGCGCAACACGGCGAACTGAGCGAGCGCGATCGGCAAGCAATCCATGTCGCGAGCCAGCAGGGACATCGGCTCAAGCAGATGATCGATGCGCTGCTTGATGTGTCCCGCCTTGAGCACGGGCAGCTTAGTATTACCCGTGAGCCGGTTGATCTCGGCCGGCTGGTCGAGCAGGTTATCCGGGAAGTGCAACTCGGCGTGACGCAGCACACGATCGAGTGCTCCACACCAGCTGAGCCGGTCCTGACTCTCGGGGATGACCTGCGCCTGGAGCAGGTGCTCCAGAATCTGCTCCAGAACGCGATTAAGTACAGCCCAAATGGCGGCGCGATTGTGGTGACGGTCGAGCGCCAGGCCTCACACGCCGTGGTGCACGTGCGCGATCATGGCGTGGGCATCCCCGCTGCAGCGATACCGCACCTGTTCGAGCGCTTCTACCGGGTGCCGGATGTGGCGGAGCAGCACATCCAGGGCGCAGGGATCGGGTTGTATGTGGTCAAGGAGATCGTGGCGCTCCACGGCGGTACGGTGGGCGCGACAAGCCAGAAGGACGGTGGGAGCACCTTTACGATCCAGCTTCCGCTGCTGGAACGTACCGGCGTGCCGGCAACGGCCGAGCGCCGGGAGGTGTCTAGGGGGCCGGCGAGCGATCCAACACGAGCGCCGCGGCGCGGCTCAGGGAGGCCTTCCGTCTTGGTTGTCGACGACGACTCAGCCATTCGCGCGCTGCTAAGCGAGGTCTTAAGAGATGAAGGGTATCATGTCGTCAGTGTCGCCAACGGGCAAGAGGCCCTGCACGAGCTGGGCCATCGCGATGATCTGCCTCAGCTCATTCTGCTCGATTTGATGATGCCAATCATGAATGGATGGACCTTCCTTAGCCACCAGCAGCAGGATGCGACGCTGGCCACTATTCCGGTCGTGGTCATATCAGCCGGCAGCACGCTCCAACAGCAGCCCCTGCCCCACTCTTCGGCGACCTTTCTGTCCAAGCCGCTAGATATCGAGCTGCTCTTAGGGATCGTCGATCGCCATTGTCATGCGCGGTGAGTGGTCCGCATATTGATCCGCGCCAGCGCCCGAGCGTAGATTGTTCCAGTGAGCCTGTGTGCTGCTGTCCATGACGCCTTTCGGCTTATGGCCGAGTGGCTCGCCACACCGGGGCGGGTAGGGCGTGGGGCGGCCCACGCTCGCCCCACACCCCTCAGCCCTTCACTACCGTGGATCTCCGAGCGCCGGCGGGATGTTCTGGTTGAGCCGGAAGAGATTGGCCGGATCGTAGCGTGCCTTGATCGCCCGCAGACGGTCCCAGGTCGCCGCCGGGTAGGCGGCGCGCACGCGCGCCGCGCCCTCGTCGCCGAGGAAGCCGACGTACGCGCCAGCGTCGTCCTGGCGCAGCGCCGCCGCGAAGCCGGAGACCCAGGCATCGCGCCTGGCCCGATCCTGGGAGCCTTGGTAGAACGAGGCAACGTTGACCATGATCCGGCTCGCGCGGTGCGCGAACGCGGTGGCGTCGGGCGGCACGCGGGCCATCGCCCCACCCAGCACGCGGATCTGCGCCACGCGCATTGCGGCATCAGAGGCTTCGAGATGGTCGACGATTGTCTCCGCCACGCCGCGATCGATCGAGTCCACGAACATCGTGCGCGCCACTGCGGTCGGGTGATAGCCCCCCTCGTCGGGCGGGTAGATCTCCGGGTAGGGCATCGGGCGGATCAAGTCGGCCACCGGCGTGGCGAGCGCGCGGAACGGCGCGAGGGCGCGCTGGCCGGCCTCGGCCGGACCGGCGTAGGCCATGATCGCCATCACCACCAGCCGGCCGCGCTGCTCGGCGGGCACAAACGGCATCGGCGGCGCGGGCATGACGTTGGCGATGGTCGACAGCTCCTCCGGCGCGGCCTCGGCCGCGGCCACGAACCCGGCGATCACGTCGGGTGTCGCCGGCAGCAGCAGCATGCCGCCTACGATCGTGTCGACCTCGTGGAGCCGGAACTGGAAGCGGGTCGCGACGCCGAAGTTGCCGCCGCCGCCGCGAATCGCCCAGAACAGGTCTGGATTCGTCGCGCTGTCCACCCGGCGGAGCTGGCCGTCCGCCGTCACGATATCGGCGGCGATCAGGTTGTCGATCGTGAGGCCATACTTGCGGACGAGGTACCCAACGCCGCCGCCCAGGGTGATGCCCCCGATTCCAACCGAGCCGGTGTCGCCGAACCCGGTCGCGAGGCCGTAAGCCGCCGCCGCCGCAGTATATTCGCCCGCGGTCAGGCCCGCCTCGGCCCAGGCGGTGCGCCGCTCAGGGTCGATCGCCAGCGCCTTCATATCCGCGAGGTCGAGCACGATCCCGCCGTCGGAAACGCTATGCCCGGCGACGCTGTGGCCGCCGCTGCGGACGGCCAGCTCCAGCCCGGTCGCGCGCGCGTGCGTGATGACGCGGGCGACGTCAGCCGCGTTCGCGACCCGCGCGATCAGCGCCGGCCGGCGGTCGATCCCACCGTAGAAGACGGTGCGCGCCGCATCGTAGCCAGCGTCGTCCGGTGCTATGACCCGCCCGCTGAGGGCCGCGCGCAGCTCGGAGATGATGTCGTGCTGATCCACCAGTCCCATATGTCCATCCTCCTTGGTGTGCTCTTTCGCTCACCCCGCTCTATCGTACGAACATGCGTTCCATGGTACTCCTCAGCTATCGGCCGTGCATCTGTCGCTGGTCGGAAACGGGATCGGGATTTGGTCGGATGCGACTTTCAGACAGCCTGCTCTGAGGCGCGGCGCGGCTACTCGTACCGCAGCGCCTGGATCGGGTTGAGCTGGGCCGCGCGCTGGGCCGGGTAGATCCCGAAGAACAGCCCGACCGCCAGCGAGAAGCCGACCGCCAGCAGCACCGCGCTGGCTGTCACCGTCGCCGTCAGCAGCCCGGTCAGCGTCACGAGCAGCGCGATGCCCCAGCCGAGCAGCAGGCCGATCAGGCCGCCGACCAGGCTGATCGCCAGCGCCTCGACCACGAACTGGAGCAGGATGTCGCGCGGGCGCGCGCCCACCGCCTTGCGCAGCCCGATCTCGCGCGTGCGCTCGGTCACGCTCACCAGCATGATGTTCATGATCCCGATCCCGCCCACCAGCAGCGAGATGCCCGCCACCGCCGCCAGGAACGCCGTCAGCAGGTTGGTGATCGTCGTCAGCGTGCTCAGCAGCGAGGCCTGGTTCAGCATCTGGAAGTCGTCCGCCGTCCCGTCGCTCTTCAGGCTGTGCCGCTCGCGCAGCAGCGCCTGGATGCGCGCCTGCACCGTGTCGATGTCCTGGCTCTGCGTCACCGAGATCTGGATCTGCGAGACGCGCCAGCCGTTGCCGTCGGGCGTGCGCGCGCCGAACAGCTGCTGCTGCGCCACCGTGATCGGCACCAGCGCCTGGTCGTCGACCGAGCCGAAGCCGCTGCTGCCCTTCGGGCTCAGCACGCCGATCACCCGCAGCGTCTGGCCCTTCACGCGCACCGTCTGCCCGATCGCCTGGCCGCTGCCGAACAGATCCTTGGCGAGCGTATTGCCGAGCACGACCACCGCGTTGGCGCCGAGCACCTGATCCGCGTCGATGAACGAGCCGCTCGCCATGGTCAGGCTGTTGATCGACTGGTAGACCGCCGTGACGCCCGTGACGGTGGCGCTCTTGTCGGCCGCCGGCGCGACGACCTGGGCGCTGCCGCCGAAGGTCGGCGATGGCCCTGTAATCGGCAGCTTGAGCGCCGCGATCGCCTGAGCGTCGACCAGCGTCAGCGTCTGGGCCGTGCTCTGCTGGCCCGGCCCGCGATTGTTCGGCGAGCCGGGCATCACCGTGAGGATGTTCGTTCCGGCCGATTGGATCTGGCCGGTGATCGCGGCGCTGGCGCCATTGCCGAGCGCCAGCAGCGCCACCACCGACGCGACGCCGATGATGATCCCGAGCATCGTCAGCAGCGAGCGCACCTTGTTGGCGAGCAGGCTGTCGAGCGCGAGCCGGGTAACCTCGGCCAGGCCGACGCTGCCCTGCTTCGCCGCATCCAGCGGCTCCAGCACCTCGGCGACGACCTCCGGCGCGGGGATATCTGCAATACGTGTTGCCATAAGTCGATCCTTTCAGGATACTGCGGCGCGGTTGGGTTCATTTCTGGTATCGCTCACCAGCACGCCGTCGCGCATCGTCAGCACGCGCCGGGCGTAGGCCGCGATGTCCGCCTCGTGCGTCACCAGCACCACCGTCAGCCCCTGCTCGCGGTTGAGGCGCTGTAATATTGACATAATCTCGACGCTAGTCTTCGAGTCGAGCGCGCCGGTCGGCTCGTCGGCCAGGATCACGGCCGGGCTGCCGACCAGCGCCCGGGCGATTGCCACGCGCTGCTGCTGCCCGCCCGACAGCTCGTTCGGCCGGTGGCCCATGCGCGGGCCCATGCCCACGATCCGCAGCGCGGTCTCGGCCCGGCGGCGGCGCTCGGCCCCGCTGAGGCCGCGGTAGATCATCGGCATCTCCACGTTCCGCAGCGCCGATTGGCGCGGCAGGAGCATGTACTGCTGAAACACGAAGCCTAGCTTGGCCGCGCGCACCGCCGAGAGATCGTTGCCGCTCAGGTCCGCCACCTGCGCGCCGTCGAGGACGTAGCTGCCGCTGGTCGGCGTGTCCAGGCAGCCGATCAGGTTCATCAGCGTGCTCTTGCCGCTGCCCGACGGCCCCATGATCGCCACGAACTCGCCGCGCTGGATGTCGAACGACACGCCCTGCAGCGCGTGCACCTCGACATCGCCCATCTGGTAGGTCTTGCGCAGGTCGGCGACCGCTATCATTGCCTGTTCCATTCGGTTTGTTTCTTTCTTTGAGAATGCGCGCCGCTCTACTGGCGCGGCGCGAACAGCCCGCCGCCGGTCGTCGTCTTGGTCGCGCTGGGGTTGCTCACGACCTTGTCGCCCGCTTTGAGCCCGCCGGTGATCTCGGTCTGCGTGCCGTCGCTCAGGCCGGTCTGCACGTCCACCTCGCCGGTTGTCTTGCCGTCGGCGCTCGGCACCTGCACGACGTGGCCGGCGCCCTTGGGCAGCAGCGCGGTGTTCGGAACCAGCAGCACGCCGTCCTTCTTGGCGGTGGTGATCGTCAGGTTGGCGGTCATCCCGATCTTGACGCGCGCCGCGCTGTCGGGGAAGCCCACCCGCACCCGGTACGTCACCACGCCATTGCTCGACTCCGCCGACGGCGCGATGTAGCTGACGGCGCCGGCGGCCTGCCAGTCTCTCAGCGCGTCGATCGTCAGGGCGACCGGCTGGCCGAGCTGGGTCTTGGCGACGTCGTTCTCGCTCAGCTTCAGGTCGACGTGCAGCGTGCTGCGGTCGAGCATGCTGATTGCCGCCGTCGCGCTCGACGCCGCGCTGCCCGGCACGATGTTGACCGCCGTCACCACGCCGTCGAACGGCGCCTTGAGCGTGGCCTGCTCCAGCTTCAGCTGGGCCTGCTTGAGCGATTGCTCGGCCTGCATGACGGACGCGCCCTGGATCGCCACATCGCTGTCGGTGCCGGGCGCGGTGAGCTTGGACAGGTTGGCCTGCGCCTGGGCCAGGCTGGCCCTGGCCTGGTCGACGCTGGCCTGCTTCTGGGTGATGTCGTTCTGGCCGGGGTGCTGGAGCGCGGCCAGCTGCGCCTGCGCGTTGGCCAGCTTGGCCTCGGCGCTCTGGATGCTGTTCGGCTCGGCCTGGCGGGCGCTGTCGTAGGTGACCTGGGCCTGCTGGACCGCCGTCTCGGCGCTGTGCATCGCCGCCTCGGCCTGCACGTACGCGTCGGCGTACTGCCCGCGCTGGGCATCGCTCAGCCGGTTCGGCACCGAGCTGCCCTTCGAGTCGGTCTTCTTGGGCGCGATCGGGTCGTTGCCGGTGTCCTGGACGTACTGCCAGTTGTGCAGCGCGGTGGCGTACTTCGACTGCGCCTGGGTCAGCGAGTCGACCGCCTGCTGCAGCGCCTGCTGCGCCTTGGTCTTGCTGGCCGAGCCGCTGTCGCGCTGCGATTGCAGATCCAGCTCGGCCTGGCGCACGCTGGCCGCGGCGCTGCCGATCTTGTCGGCGGTCGGGTTCTTGAGCGCGTCGAGCTGGGCCTGGGCCGACCTGAGCTGGGCCTGCGCGCTGGCGACGGCGGCCCGCTGCGCGGCGATCTCGGCCGGCTGGACATCGCCGCCCCTGGTCTGGGTCAATCTGGTCTTGGCGCTGTCGAGCGCGGCCTGCGCGCTGGCGACCTGCAGCTCGAGGTCGCGCGTGTCGAGCTGGGCCAGCGGCTGGCTCGCCTTCACCAGGTCGCCCTCCTTCACCAGCACCTGCGCGACGCTGCCGCCGGCCTGGAACGCCAGGTCGAGCGACTGGGCCGCAGCGACCGTGCCGCTGCCGGCCACGCTGGCCACCACGCTGCCGCTGGCGACCGTGGTGGTCGCGACGGACGGCGCGGCGGCGGAGCTGCTCGTGCGCGTCAGGAACAGCGCGGCGGCGATCGCAAGCACGATCGCCGCCACGCCGACCCAGATCCAGCGCGCCCGGCTGAGGCCGGCGCGCCGCTGGGGAAGAGTGGTCGTAGCCATGTTGTGTATCCTTTCGAAATCGATCCGGGCACGCGGTCGTGCATTTGTGTTTCTGCCGTCAGTGTAGCGAAAGCGCGCATTCCCGTCATCAGGAGGCCAGGTGATCGCCGCTCGACACTTTCGGCGATCGGCGATCACCCGTTTGGGTGATCGCGCGAGCGCCGGATGGGGGATGGGGAGTGGAATGCGGTGTGATACAATTCGGTTTAGATGTGGAACCTTTCATGAAGGCGCTGCCCGTGGATAAACATACCCCCATTCCCAGCGAGACCGAGCGGCGCGGCGCGCTGGTGCTGCGCACGCTGCCGATCTTATTCATCCCGATCTTCGTGACCGTGATCGCGCTGGTGCTGCTGCGGATCGCCATGGGCAGCGAGTTCCAGCTGCCGGCCGCCCAGGCTGGCGGCCCGCACTTCAGCCCGCTGATCCCGATCGTCGTGCTGGTGGTGTTCTTCAGCGCGCTGATCATCCTGGTGCGGCTGGGGCGGCCGACCATATCGGCGCTGATCATGATCGCGGTGTGGACGCTCGTGACGACCCTCGGCGCGCTTCAGAGCGGCGTGGCATCGTACTCACTGGCGCTGCTGATCATCCCGATCTGCGCGGCGGGGCTGCTGATCGATGGCGTCGCCAGCATCAGCCTGGCCGCCCTGGGCGCGATCCTGGTCGCGAGCGTGGCCTGGCTGGAGCAGCGCGGGCTGACGCCCAAGCCGCGCCCGCAGCCGCTCTTCATCGCCGAGAATCAGGCCTACCTTGCGGTCGTATTCTGGATCGGAATCTTCGCCACAGTCGCGGCGCTGACCTGGCTGCTGGCCGGCAGCCTGCAGCGCGCGCTGCAGCAGAGCCGCGCCCAGGCCGAAGCGCTGCAGGAGCTGAGCAGCCAGCTCGAGGCGCGGGTCGAGACGCAGACGGCGCGGCTGCTGGAGCAGGAGCGCGAGTCCGCGACCCTGGCGGAGCGCGCGCGGCTGGCGCGCGAGATCCACGACACGCTGGCGCAGGGGCTGACCGGCATCGTGGTGCAGCTCGGGGCGGCCCAGCGGGCGCTGGCGGCCAAGGCCGAGGCGGCCGATCAACATATCGACCTGGCCCAGCAGATGGCGCGCGAGTCGCTGGCCGAGGCGCGCCGCTCAGTCTGGAACTTGCGCGCGCCGGTGCTGGAGCGCGGCGACTTGAGCGATGCGCTGCGCGGCCTGGCCAGCCGCCCGATCCGGCCGGAGACGAGCGCCAGCTTCGAGCAGCGCGGCGAGCCATGGCCGCTGCCGCCGGGGGTCGAGTCGGCGCTGCTGCGGGTCGGCCAGGAGGCGCTGGTCAATGTCACCAAGCACGCCGGCGCGACCCAGGTGCGGCTTACGCTGGAGTACGCACCCGACACGGTGCGCCTGAGCATCAGCGACGACGGCGTCGGCTTCGACGAGCTGCCGGCGGGCGTGGCCGCGCCAGGGCCGTGGGGCGGCTTTGGGCTGCTGGGCATGCGCGAGCGGCTGGTGGCGCTGGGCGGCACCCTGGAGCTGGCGAGCAACGGCGGGGCGCATGTGGTTGCGGTCGTGCCGCGGCAGCCGCTCAGAGAAGGCAAGGCAGAATGATACGCGTTCTCGTCGTCGACGATCATCCGGTCGTGCGCCATGGCCTGACGTCGATCCTGCGCTACGAGCAGGATATCGAGGTCGTGGGCGACGCCGCCGACGGCGTGGAGGCCGTGCGGCTGATCCTGGAGCGGCTGCCCGACGTCGTGCTGCTCGATCTGCGATTGCCGCGGCTCAGCGGGATCGAGGTGATGCGCCAGGTGCGCGCCCAGGCGCGGCAGGTGCGCTTCCTGGTGCTGACAACCTACGACACCGACGAGTATATCGGCCCGGCGCTGGCGGCCGGCGCGCAGGGCTACCTGCTGAAGGACGCCACGCCCGACGAGCTGGCGCGGGCGGTGCGCGCGCTCGTCCAGGGCGGCGCGGCGCTGGAGCCGGGCGTCGCGGCGCGGCTGCTCGAGCGCATGTCGGAGACCGAGCGCGGCGAGGATCTGTCCGGCCGCGAGCTGGAGGTGCTGCGGCTGCTGGTCGAGGGCGCGAGCAATAAGGCGATCGCGTCCCAGCTCAACCTCTCCGAGAACACGATCAAGTCGCACATCAGCCACCTGTTCGGCAAGCTGGGCGTGCAGAGCCGCGCCGAGGCGGTGGCGGTCGCGCTCCAGCGCGGCCTGGTGCCGATGCGCGGCGAGCCGCGCTGAGCGCATATAAGGAGCGGGCAGCGGTGTCGGCCTCCGGCCGGCGCTCGGCCCGCGCATCGCCCTTCGTAGATCCATCTTCCCCCAGGGTTGCCGCTTCTTTCTGCCATGTTCCCCCGGATTGAGCTACCTTTATTAGAGCGCGCTGCGCTGAAATCGAGCGTTTGGGTGGGGTTTTGGGGACCCCAAGCCCCTCCCCCTTAGCTGAGGCACCATGAGCGTCCTCGACCAACCCGCGGCCTCGCAGCCGCTCGGCGCATCGCTCGGCTGGGTGCGCCGCCACCCGGTCTGGTCCTTCACTGTGCTCGCCTTTAGTCTGAGCTGGGCGCTGTTCGCCCTCCCGGCGCTGCTCTTCCCGCGCGCCAGCTGGCCGCTGATATCCGCGCTTCTGCGCATCGGCACGTTCGGCCCCGCCGTCGCCGGCCTGGTGATCGCCGCGATCCTGAACCCGGCGCCGACCGGCCACCGCCGCGCCGCGCGCTGGGGGCTGTTCGCCGCCGCCGCCGCCTTCAGCCTGGGGTTTCGCTGGCTGAGCCGCGGGCTGTGGCTGCAGCCGGGCAACACGCTCGCCCAGTACGCGCTGCTGGCGGTCGCCATGCTGATCTGGGCCGCGATCATCGCCGGGGTGCTCGGGCGCACGCGCGGCGTCCGCGCCGTGATGCGCGGGCTGGCCGAGTGGCCCGGCTGGGACTGGATGCTGCTGGTCGCGCTCGCGCCGCTGGTGGTCGAGTGCGCCGGGATCTGGCTGACGCTCACGCTGGGCGGGCAGGTCAGGCCGTTCCTGCGGCCGGAGCCGTGGGCGGCGCAGCTCCCGATCGTGCTGTTCGTGCTGATCCAGACGCTGATCGACGGCGGCGGCAACGAGGAGCCCGGCTGGCGCGGGTTCATGCTGGCGCAGCTGCAGCAGCGCTACAGCCCGCTGGTCGCCGGCCTGGCCGTCGGCGTGGCGATGGGGCTGTGGCACCTGCCGCTGCACTTCGTGGGCGCGTACGCCGGCAGCAGCGTCTTCGCCGACAACGCGCTCGGGCTGGCCTACCGGGTCGTCAGCAGCACGGTGCTGTCGCTCGGGCTGACCTACCTGTACAACCGGCCGCGCGGCGGGCTGCTGCTGGCGACCTGGTTCCACGTGGTGGTGAACACGAGCGCCGGCTTCATCGCCAGCACGCCGATCGCGCAGGCGCTGATGATCGCGCTGATGCTGGCGCTGATCCCGATCGGGAAGATGTGGAGGCGGCTGCCGCCGCGGGTTGCTGCTGCGCAGCGCCTGGGGGGGGCGTAGGCGCCCGATCTGCGGGGGCTGCGCGCCCCCCGTGCCCCCGCGGGCGGGGGGCGCACCTCCAGCGCTTGCGGGGGGCTGCGCGCCCCCCGCGCCCCCGCGGGCGGGGGGCGCACCTCCAGCGCTTGCGGGGCGGCGCGCCCCCCCCCCCCCCCCCCCCCCCCCCCCCCCCCCCCCCCCCCCCCCCCCCCCCCCCCCCCCCCCCCCCCCCCCCCCCCCCCCCCCCCCCCCCCCCCCCCCCCCCCCCCCCCCCCCCCCCCCCGCGCCCCCGCGGGCGGGGGTGGGCCGCCACCCCCGCCACCCCCCGGCCGGGGCTTGCGCCCCTGGACCCCAAAATAATCCTGTCTCTATTGCGATGCTTGACGTGTATGCCTGGCTGAATCCACACGCGATGGAAAACAACAGATCCGATCGGAATGATGCGAGGCATGCGCCACGATGAATAGAATTGAGACGGCGTTCTTTGCCGGAGGGGCGCCGGGGGCGCAGCGCCCCGGCGTAAGGGCGGGCAGAGCCCGCAGGCTACTCTTCTGAGGGCGGCGGGGGCGTGTCGCCCAGAATAAGGCAGGCCTCGGGCGAGAAGCTGACCGTGATCGGCTCGCCGCGCTGGGGCGGCGTCAGGTGCGGGTTGTTGAACTCGTCGAACTGCAGCGTCTGGTCCTTGAACCGCACCCTGATCCGCACGGTCGGCCCCAGGAACATGACGTCGTCGACGGTGCCGCTCAGGTGGTTGGCGGCGCCGGCGCTGCCGTTCAGCGAGATGATCTCGGGCCGCAGCGCCACGGTGATCGGCTGGCCCGAGGAGGTGTCGCCGATCGGCCGGCCGGCCTGGATCTCCTGCCCGTCCACCGTCAGCCGCCCGCCGGACGCGTCGGCAACGCTGGCCGTGAGCACGTTCAGCGTGCCCACGAACGAGGCCACGAAGCGCGTGGTCGGGAAGTTGTAGATCTCGAACGGCGTGCCGATCTGCTCGACCCGGCCGTTGCTCATCACCACCACCCGGTCGGAGAGCGAGAGCGCCTCCTCCTGGTCGTGGGTCACGTAGATCGTCGTGATGCCGAGCTGCCGCTGGATGGCGCGGATCTCGTTGCGCAGCGACACGCGGATCTTGGCGTCGAGCGCCGAGAGCGGCTCGTCGAGCAGCAGCACCTGCGGCTGGATCGCCAGCGCGCGCGCCAGCGCCACGCGCTGCTGCTGGCCGCCCGAGAGCTGGTAGGGGTAGCGTTCGCCGAACTCGGGCAGGTGCACGGTCTTGAGCATCTCGGCCACGCGCGTTTTGATCACGCTCTCCGGCTGGCGCGCGATCTTCAGCCCAAAGCCGACGTTGCCGGTCACGGTCATGTTCGGGAACAGCGCGTACGACTGGAAGACCATGCCGACGTTGCGGCGGTTCGGCGGCTGGTTCGTGATGTCGACGCCGTTGATCCGGATCGTCCCGGACGTCGGGGTCTCGAAGCCGGCGATCATGCGCAGCGTGGTGGTCTTGCCGCAGCCGCTCGGCCCCAGGAACGAGATGAACTCGCCGCGCTCGACCTCCAGGTTGAAGTTCTCAACCGCGGTGGACTGGGCGAAGCTCTTGCGTACGTTGGTCAGGTCGAGAAATGCCATAGCCCCCCCTTCGGGAGTTCTAAGTTTTGAGCTTTGAGTTTTGAATTGCCCAGCTTGACTTCGGGAGTGCTACGTTTTGAGCTTTGAGTTGAGA
This sequence comes from Candidatus Ribeiella danica, assembly GCA_016717335.1. Lineage (GTDB taxonomy): Bacteria > Chloroflexota > Chloroflexia > Chloroflexales > Roseiflexaceae > Ribeiella > Ribeiella danica. The sequence goes on along the minus strand of JADKFS010000001.1, from coordinate 181,924 downwards.
CGTAACTCAAAACTCAGAATTCAAACCTGTTACTTGGTTCCGCCCAGCTGCGCCTGGCCCGGCGCGGCGCGGCCCAGGAACTGGATCACCGCGACCGAGAGCCATGTCAGCGCGAAGCTGATGATCGCCAGCGCGGATGGCTCGTAGGCGCGGTCCTGGCCGATCAGGGCCATGTACGGGCCGAAGGCCGGGCGCGCCAGGTACTGCGCCAGCGTCAGCTCGCCGATCACGATCGCGAAGGTCAGGAACGCGCCGCTCAGCAGCGCGACGCGCACGTTCGGGAAGATCACGCGGATCAGGATCGTCGGCCAGCTGGCGCCCAGGCTCTCGGCCGCCTCGGTCAGCGTGCGCACGTCGATCGCGCGCAGGCCGGTGTCCACCGAGCGGTACATGTAGGGCAGCGCCAGCACCACGTAGCCCGCCACCAGCAGGATGTTGGTCGTCAGCGCGCTGCTGGTGAGCGACAGCGGCGGGCGGCTGTAGATCTTGATCAGGCCGAACACCAGCACGATCGCCGGCACCACGAACGGCAGCAGCGTGATGAACTCGATCACCGGGCGCAGCCTGGGCAGGCGCATGTGCACCCAGTAGGCCGTCGGCACGATCAGCAGCAGGCTGGCCACGATCGTCAGCAGCGCCATCTCCAGCGAGAACGTGAAGGTCTCGAAGAAGCGCGAGTCGCTGAACACGCTGGCGTAGGCGGTCAGGCCGATCTCATTCCGCTTCGCGCGCAGCGAGAACAGCAGCGTCGCCAGCAGCGGCGTGAAGAAGTAGCCGACCCCCAGCACGATCCACAGCCAGGCCCAGAGCGAGGTACGTTTCATATGTTCAACTCACCAGTGTCCAGACGGCAGGCCTCAAGGTGTGCTATTGATACACAGTGCTGCTCGGCGCTAACTGCAAACTGCCGATTGGCGACTTAGCGCAGCCAGCGCTCGGTCTTGCGCTGCAGCCAGCTATAGCCGGCGATCGAGATCGCCATGATCACGACCATGCCCAGCGCCAGCGCGTAGCCCAGGCCGGGGTTGTTCAGCACGTCGCCGCGGATCTGCGCGCCGATCACGATCGGCACCAGGTTGAGCGTGCCGCCGGTGAGCGCGTAGGCGGTCGCGTAGGCGCCGAAGGCGTTGCCGAACAGCAGGATCATGGTGCCCAGCAGCGAGGGCATCAGCACCGGCAGCGCCACGTAGCGCCAGTACTGCCAGCTGGTCGCGCCGAGGTTCTCGGAAGCCTCGCGCCACTCGCGCTTGAGCCCGTCCAGCGCGGGGGCGATGATCAGCACCATCAGCGGGAACTGGAAGTACATGTAGGTCAGGCTGAGCCCCCAGAACGTGTAGAGGCTGAACCCGGTCTGGTAGATATTGATGCCGAGCAGCGTGTTCAGCAGCGTCGAGATCATGCCCACGCGGCCGAGCGTGGCGATGAACGCGAACGCCAGCGGCACGCCCGCGAAGTTCGACGCGACGCCCGAGAAGGTCATCAGCGTCGAGCGCACGAAGCGCGGCAGCCCGCCCATGATCGCGGCGTAGGCCAGCAGGAAGCCGAAGAACCCGCCGCCGAGCGCCGTCACCAGGCTGACCTTGATGCTCAGCAGGTAGGCGTCGACGATGAACGGCTGGCCGAGGTCGGCGACGTTGGCGATCGTGAACTGCCCCTGCGCGTCCTGGAAGCTGCCGATCACCAGCGACGCGGCGGGCAGCAGCAGGAAGGCGATCGCGAAGATGAAGAACGGCAGCACGCCCAGCCAGGCCCAGCTGCGCTTAGCCGCGGCCGGCCGCGTGCCGGGCGTGTCCTGTGTTTCGATCCAGCCGGTCTGTTCCACCTGGTCCGGCTCCTTCCGCAGGTGATGCGCTGCGTATCACGGTCGAGCGCGTCGATCCGCCGGTTGTGCGCGTGGCTCCAGCCGCCGCAGCGCGGCGGCTGGAGCTGGCGGCCGGCCGGCTCCCCCAGCCGGCCGCCAGGAGTCGCGTGGGGCTACGCCTTCGGGTAGTTGACCTTGACGACGTTATCCCAGCCCTCGGTGATGACCTTCTTGGCCGCCTCGATCTGCTCGATCTTGGGGAAGGCCGCCTTGGCGTACAGATCTGCCGCCGGCAGCTTCGCGGCCAGGTCGGCCGGGATCTTGTTGTCCTTGGCGAGCTGGTTGTAGCGGATCGGGTGGCCGTAGCCCTTCAGCCAGATGACCTGGCCCTCGTCGGAGTACAGGTACTCCATCCAGAGCTTGGCCGCGTTCGGGTGCGGCGCGAAGGCGCTGATCGCCTGGACGTACACGCCGGCCAGGACGCCGGTCTTCGGCACGACGACCTCGACCGGCGGGTTGTCCTTCAGCGTGTCGCGGTAGCCGAGCGCCAGGTAGTCCCAGGTGATCAGGATCGGCGTCTCGCCGACCAGCGTGGCCTGCTTGCCGATCACCGGCACGAGGTTGCCGGCCTCGTTGAGCTTGGCGAAGAAGTCGAGCCCCGGCTTGGCGTCGTCGAGCGAGCCGCCGTTGGCCAGCGCGGCCGCGTAGACCGAGAGGATGGCCTGGTTCGAGCTGCGCGGGTCGCCCGCGAGCGCCACCTGGCCCTTGTACTCGGGCTTGAGCAGGTCGTTCCAGTCCTGCGGGATGTTCTTGACGGCATCCTTGTTGACCGCGAAGGCCAGCACGCCGTAGTAGTCGCCGTACCAGTTGCCGTCGGGGTCTTTGACATCGGCCGGGATGCTGTCCCAGGTCGCGACCTTGTACGGCTGGAGCAGGCCCTCTTTCTGGGAGGAGGGCCCGAACGCGAAGCCGACGTCGATCACGTCGGGGGCCTGCGGGCCCTTGTTGTCCTTGTTGGCCTTGATCGCCTGGACCTCGTCGCCCGATCCGGCGTTGGGGTCCAGCTCGTTGACCTGCAGCCCGTACTTCTTCTTGAAGCCGTCGATCATCTCGCCGTAGTTCAGCCAGTCGTGCGGCAGGGCGATCGTGCTCAGCGTGCCCTCCTGCTTTGCCGCGGCGACCAGCTGGTCCATCGACATTGCGCCGGCCGCGGCCGGCGCCGCCGTTGCCGCCGCGCCGCCCGCGGCCGGCGCCGTGGTTGCCGCGCCGCCCGGCGCGCTGGTCGTGCCGGCGCCACACGCGGCCAGCAGCGCGCTGAAGCCGGCCGCCGAGCTGAATTTGAGGAATCTGCGCCGAGAGACATTCCGTTCGGTCATCTGTTGTTCCTCCGATTGTAGAAAGAGGACATAAACCTGAGCAACACGGCCCGGCGGCCACGAGGTAAGGTAGCGCCGAGATGGTAACGCCGGTACAGACCCGAGGTTCCCAGATGTGCTGCGCTCAGACGATATAGAGACGAGCGTCCCGGCCCGAGTTTCAAGCTGCGCTTGGAGATGGAGCCTAGTGTATGCTATCCGAGCGGGACTGTCAACTGCGATCGTAGTGCGCGCATGTTAATGGTCTATGAGTGTGATCTTAACGTTGTGTAAAGCTATTTCTTCCGGGGCGCTGCGCCCCCGGCCCCCCGCCTGTCACGCGCGGCGCGCGGCTTGTCTCCGGGGCGCTGCGCCCCCGGCCCCCCGCCCGGGGGAACCCGCGCCGGTTCATTCGGCCTCCGGCTAGGTGGTTTTTCCGGGGCGCCCCCGGTCTCCTTGTCTCCTTGTCTCCTTGTCTCCTTGTCTCCGGGGCGCTGCGCCCCCCCGCTCCTGTTTCTTGCTCCGGGGCGCTGCGCCCCCGGCCCCCCGCCCGGGGGAACCCACGCCGGTTCCCCCGGCCCCCCTCCGGCAAATGATGCTGGTGGCATTTCATGCATCGTGGCGCATGCCCATCCACATTCCTGCGGGGGCACGGGGGGCGCGCAGCCCCCCGCACACGGTACATATCCTGCTATTGCTGCCCTCGGCAGGTTCCGCCCGCACATGCAGGAGCGCGCCCGTTGATCGTTGGACTAACTTTGCAGCAGCTGGGGTTCTTTGCGATCTTGCTGGTCGCCTTTGGCCTGCTGCTGACCGAGCGCCTGCGCAACGACGTCGTCGCGGTGCTGATCATCCTCGCGCTGGCGATCGCCGGCGTGCTGACGCCCGACGAGGCGCTGGCCGGCTTCGGCAGCGAGCCGGCGATCGTCGTGGCGGCGATCTTCGTGCTCAGCGGCGCGCTGCACCAGACCGGGCTGTCCGATCTGATCGGCGGCTGGATCGGCCGGCTGGCCGGCAGCAGCTACACCCGCGCGCTGGCGGTGATCATGCCGGCGGTCGCGCTGTTCTCGGCCTTCACCCACCACCTGACCACCACGGCGGTGATGCTGCCGGTGACGCTGAACCTGGCGCGCGAGAAGGGCATCCCGCCCTCGCGGCTGCTGATGCCGCTCTCGTTCGCCGCCTCGCTCGGCACGACGATCACGATCATCGGCGCGCCGGCGTTTCTGATCGCCAGCGGCGTGCTCCGCCAGGCCGGGCGGCCGGGCCTGGGGATCTTCTCGATCGCGCCGATCGGCCTGGCGATCTCGCTGCTCGGCACGCTGTTCATGCTGCTGGCCGGCCGGTTCCTGCTGCCGGCCAACAAGGGCGGCGGCGACGCGACCAATCGCTTCCGGCTGGACCAGTACTTCACCGAGCTGGCCATCCAGCCGGAGGGGCCGTTCCTCGGCCGGACCGTCGGCGAGCTCGAGGCCGACGACTCGTATCACTTTCGCGTCGTCGGCTGGATGCGCCAGGGCCGGCGCCTGCCGCGGCCGTTCGGCGAGCGGCGGGTCGAGGCCGGCGACGTGCTGCTCGTCCGCACGACGCCGGAGGAGATGGTGGCGTTTCGCCAGGAGCAGGGCGTCGAGCTGCACCCGGTGGAGAAGTACGGCGAGACGACCGGCGCCGACGAGGGCGACATCGAGGATATCGCCGACCGGCTGGTCCAGGCGGTGGTCGCGCCGGGCTCCGAGCACGTCGGCCGGACGATCGGCGCGATCGATTTCCGGCAGCGCTACGGTGCGCTCGTCGTCGGGATCTGGCGCAAGCGCGGCTGGATGCGGCAGGAGCTGTCGCGGGTCAAGCTGCTCGCCGGCGACGTGCTGGTGCTGCAGGGCGACGAGGAGTCGATCGGGCGGGTGGAGCGCGACCCGGCGTTTCTGATGCTGGTGCCGTTCCAGGGCGAGGCCCGGCCGCGCCGCCGCGCCGTGCTGGCCGGGCTGATCATGCTGGCGACGGTGGCGGCGGCGGCGCTGAATCTGCTGTCGATCGAGATCGCCGCGCTGGCCGGCGCCGCCGCGATGGTGCTGGCGCGCTGCATCACGATGCGCCAGGCCTACCGCGCGATCGACCAGCGGATCTACGTGTTCATCGCCGGCGCGCTGCCGCTTGGCGCGGCCATGCAGAAGACCGGCGCCGCCGATATGCTGGCCCACTGGCTGCAGGGGGCCGTCGGCGGCTGGAGCCACACCTTGGTGCTGCTGGCGATCTTCGCGATCGTGGCCGTGCTCACGCAGTTCATGTCCGACGCGGCGACGACCGCGCTGTTCGCGCCGGTGGCCGCCGCGCTGGCCGCCGCGCTGGGCCAGCCGCCCGAGCCCTACGTCGTGACGGTGGCGATGGCCTCGGTCGCGGCCTTCCTGACTCCGATCGGCCACCACGGCAACCTGCTGGTCTACGGCCCCGGACGCTACCAGTTCTCCGACTTCGTGCGCGCCGGCACGCCGCTGACGATTCTGGTCGGGCTGACGGTGGTGGCGCTGGCGCAGCTGATCTGGCGGTAGTGGCGCGCGGGAGACAAGGTGACAAGGAGACGAGGTGACGAGGTGACAAGGTGACAAGGTGACAAGGTGACAAGGTGACAAGGTGACAAGGTGACGAAGAAATGGCTTTCACGCACTGGTACCTGCTGGCCGGCGGCCTGCTGATCTTCATGGCCCTGGCCGGATCGGTGCTGCGGCGGCTGCCGCTGACGACGGCGATCGTCTATCTGGCGGTCGGGCTCGGGCTGGGCTCGGCCGGGCTCGGCCTGCTCGCGGTGGACCCAATCGCGGACGCGGCGCTGGTCGAGCGCGTCTCCGAGCTGGCCGTGCTGGTCTCGCTGTTCACGGCCGGCCTCAAGCTGCGCTCGCCGCTCGGCGAGGGGCGCTGGCGGCTGCCGGCCCGGCTGGCGCTCGGCTCGATGGCGATCACGATCGGCCTGATCGCGCTGGCGGGGGTGGTCGGGCTGGGCCTGCCGCTAGGCGCCGCGATCCTGCTCGGCGCGATCCTCGCGCCGACCGACCCGGTCCTGGCCTCCGACGTGCAGGTCGAGCACCCCGGCGACCGCGACCGGCTGCGCTTCAGCCTGACCGGCGAGGCCGGGCTCAACGATGGGACGGCCACGCCGTTCGTGCTGCTCGGGCTGGGCCTGCTGGGCGCCCACGACCTGGGAGCCTACGGCTGGCGCTGGCTGGCGGTCGACCTGGTCTGGTCGGTCGGCGCGGGGCTGGCGAGCGGCTGGCTGCTGGGGCTGCTGGTCGGGCGGCTGGTGCTGTACCTGCGGCGCGAGCATAAAGAGGCGGTCGGGCTGGACGACTTTCTGGCGCTCGGGCTGATCGCGCTGGCGTACGGCGCCGCGCTGGCGATCCACGCCTACGGCTTTCTGGCGGTCTTCGCGGCTGGGCTGGCGCTGCGGCGGATCGAGCGGGCCGCCGCCGAGGACGCGCCCGACGCCGAGGACGCGCCTTCGCACGACCTGCAGCTGGCCGGGCTGTCGAGCGCGCGCGCGGAGCAGATCGCGACCGACCCACGCCAGGCGCCGGCGTACATGGCCCAGGCGGTGCTGGGCTTCAACGAACAGATCGAGCGTATCGGCGAGGTCGCGGTGGTCGTGCTGCTGGGCGGGCTGCTGTCGCTGCGCTACCTCTCAGCCGACGCGCTCTGGTTCATCCCGCTGCTGTTCCTGGCGATCCGGCCGGCCTCGGTCTGGCTCGGGCTGCTCGGCTCGCGCGCCTCGCGGCAGCAGCGCGGGCTGATGGCGTGGTTCGGCATCCGCGGCGTCGGCTCGGTCTACTACCTCTCGTACGCGATCGGGCACGGGCTCGCCCCGGCGCTGGCCGAGCGGCTCGCCGGGCTGACGCTGTCGGCGGTGGCGGTGTCGATCGTCATCCACGGCATCTCGGTCACGCCGCTGATGCGGCTGTACGAGCGCGGGCGGACGCGCTCGGCGGAGGCTCAGGAGCCGGAGGCTGCACATTAGCGCGGGCGCCGCCCCCGGCGCGCTGCGCCCCCGGCCCCTACTGGCCGTTCGACGGCGCGGGCTGGCGTCAGCCGGCGGCCGCCTGCCTGGCCAGGTGCACCACCAGGTCGTCCGTGGCATCGCTGAAGATCGCCACGCTCGCGATCGGCACCGCCGCGTCGGGCGCTTCGTCGAGCACGATCGCCTGGATCTGGAAGTCGGCGTCGACCAGCGCGCCGCGCAGGCGCCCGAGCAGGCCGCCCTCGGCATCGCGCACCGGCGTGCCCGCGCGCGCCACGTAGAGGTCGCGCAGGTTGTCCTGCACGGTGCCCTGCTCGGTCCAGACCTCCGCGCGCGGCAGGTCGTCGAGATCGGCCCGGCTGCAGTCGAGCCGCAGCTCGCCGGCGTCGGCGCGCTGGATCTGGGCGATCGGCAGGTAGTACTCGCGCCCGCCCAGCGGCCCGGGGTCGATCACTACGTAGTCGAGGTGGCTGCGGTTCGGGTTGATGATCAGGCCGCCGATACTGCCGGCCTTCCCGTCGGCGCAGCGGACCGCGCTGCCCAGCGTAATGGTGTGCTGCATGCGTAACCTCCTTCACTGCTGATGCTTCCAGTAGCAGCGCACGTGCCATCGGATATGGCCTTTCCTTTTTTCCGGGGCGCTGCGCCCCGGCCCTCCGCCTGACTGTCGCAGCGTGCGAGTCTTTTCCGGGGCACTGCGCCCCCGGCCCCCCGCCTCTTTCGGGGGTAGGTTTTTGTTTTTGCGCATTGTACTGCGGCAGATGACCCCACCCCCTGCCCCCTCCCCTTCCAGGGGAGGGGGTGTGTCCTGTGGTGCTGCGGTGCGCTGCAGAGCAGCGCACCGCAGCACCACGACGAAACCCCCCGCTCCCGCCGGGAGCGGGGGGTAGGGGGGTGAGGGCCTGCGGGGCATCAGCATGCGCTGCAGAAAGAACCTATCCCCACACCCACGAAAAAGAAACCCCCTCCCCTGACAGGGGGAGGGGGCAGGGGGAGAGGGTCTGCGGCGCCGGGCGGGCCGCTACGGTCGCGCGACCGGCGCCTTCTCCTTCATCGGCTCCAGCACCGCCACCTCCTCGTCGTTGATGAACGAGGCGCTCATCTGCCGGGCGACGTCGTCGGTGTACTGCTTCGGCGGCGTCTTCATCAGGTAGGCCGACGGGCCCATCACCGGCCCGCCCACGCCGCGGTCGAGCGCCAGCTTGGCGAAGCGCACCGCGTCGATCACCACGCCCGCGCTGTTCGGGCTATCCCAGACCTCCAGCTTGACCTCGACGTTCAGCGGCACGTTGCCGAAGGTGGTGCCCTCCATTCGGATGTACGCCCACTTGCGGTCGGTCAGCCACGGCACGTAGTCGCTCGGCCCGACGTGCACGTCGTCGGCGGGCAGGTTGTAGTCGATCTGGCTGGTCACCGCGTTGGTCTTGGAGATCTTCTTCGACTCCAGCCGCTCGCGCTCGAGCATGTTGAAGAAGTCCATGTTGCCGCCGAAGTTGAGCTGGTAGGTCCGGTCGAGCTGCACGCCGCGCTCGCGGAACAGGTTCGCCAGCATGCGGTGGGTGATCGTCGCGCCAACCTGGCTCTTGATGTCGTCGCCGATGATCGGCAGCCCGCGCTCGGCGAAGCGCTTGGCCCAGTACGGCTGCGAGGCGATGAACACCGGGATGCAGTTGATGAACCCGCAGCCGGCCTCGAGCACCTGCTCGACGTACCACTTGGTGGCCATCTCCGAGCCGACCGGCAGGTAGTTGACGACCACGTCGGTGCCGGTCTCGCGCAAAATCTTGACGATGTCGACGGTCGCGCCGCGCGCTTTCTTGACCCGCGTGCTCAGATACTTGCCCACGCCGTCGTGGGTCATGCCGCGGTTGACCCGCACGTTCAGGTTGGGCACCTCGGCGAACTTGATCGTGTTGTTCGGGAAGGCGTGGATCGCCTCGGACAGGTCTAGCCCGACCTTGCTGTCGACCACGTCGAACGCGGCCGAGAACTCGATGTCGCGGATGTGGTAGCCGCCCAGGTTGACGTGCATCAGGCCGGGGACGCGCTCGTCCTCGGGGGCGTTGCGGTAGAACTCGACTCCCTGAACCAGCGACGAGGCGCAGTTGCCGACACCGATGATCGCGACGCGAACTTTCTTGCTCATGGTGGTGCTCTCCCTTGTTTGAAGGTTGGAACGTTGGAACGTTATCAACATCGTCTGACAGCGATAAACAGCGCATTCGACGTGCTAACGTGCTAACGTGCTAATGTATGAACCTTTGGACCTCGGGGCTGCGCTGCAGCCGGCCAAGCAGGTGGCGTTTGGCCAGGTAGACCGCGCCGATCGTGTCGAACAGATCGGGGTGGCGGGCCAGGATGGTGCGCGGCGGCAGGTCGAGCTGGAAGCTCTCGACCAGGACGACGCGCTCCTGCTCGCACGCCGCCGTGGCCAGCACCACCTGCCACAGCTCGTCGCGCTCGAGCTCGTCCAGCACGACCTGCTCGGGCGTCGCGGTGGGGGCGAGATCGAGCTTGCTGTAGGCGCGCTCGCGCACGGTCTGTGCTCGGGCCGCGTCGATCGCGGTGGCCGTCACGCACGTGCGCAGGTAGGCCAGCAGCGAGGCCAGGTTGGGGAACTGGGCGAAGCGCTCGGGCGAGAGCGCCACCCAGGCCCGTGCGAGCGCCCGGTCGGCGATGTCGTCACACTGCTCGTCGGTCGAGCCCATCGCGCTGCACTGGAGCGCCCAGCCGATCAGCATCGGCCGGTAGCGCGCGCTGATCTCCGTCCAGGCCTCCTGGTCGTGCAGCAGGATGGCGCGCCGGAAGAGCTCGTAGCCGACGCTCTGCTCGGCGTCGCGCCCGTGCGGCACCTCCCAGGCCTGGGCCTGCGGGGCGTGCGCGCCGGGCCGGGCTTGGGCGCCCCGCTCGGCTGCCGCGCTGTACGGGGTGGTGCCCGATGAACGTGTCTGTGTCGCGTACAATCTGCTCACCTCGCTCTTGCTCAACCAGTACGTCGTGTGTCTTTGCGGTATGTGGCTATTCTAGCGATGTCGCCGCTTTCACACAGCGAATTGCGTTACACAGCCGGTGTGCGGTTTTTCACACCCGTAGAAAGTCCTCGGCAGCCAGTACGCAGCACGATCGTATTCCGACGATCTGCACGGATACTGGCCGCTGAGCTCGGATGACTGGCTACTGGTACTGCCGCTCGAGCGCTTCGGGATTGTGGACGGTGATGCGGTAGTTGCGGTCGATCGAGATGTAGCCGCGCTGCTTGAAGGAGGTGACGACCTGGTTGACGCGCTCGCGGGTCGCCCCGACCAGGCTGGCGATGTCGCTCTGGGTCAGCCGGATCGGGATGACGATCGCCCCATCGGGCGCGCGCCGGCCGTACTGCCGGCCAAAGGCCAGGATCTGGCGCGCGACGCGGCCGTAGACATCCAGGGCGCACAGGGACTGGATGCGCTCGTTTGCCAGGCGCAGGCGGTCGGAGAGGATGCGCAGCAGGTTCATGCTGATCGCCGGGATCGTGCTCAGGCACTCCTGGAAGCTGAGCCGGTCCATCCAGAGCATGGTGGTCGGCTCCTGGGTGACGATGTCGGCCGAGCGGCTGACGCTGTCGATCACGCTCATCTCACCCTCGATGTCGCCCGGCCCGCCGAACGCGATGATCACGTCGTTGCCGTCGGCCTGGGTGGCGTAGATCTTGACCGTGCCCTCCAGCACGATGTAGACGACCTCGCCCGGCTCCTCCGCGCTGACCAGATTCGTCCCGGCCGGGAAGGTCTTGCGGCGGAGCAGCCCATTGATCCGCGCGAGCTGATCGGGCGGCAGATCGCGAAACAGCGGAAACTCGGCCAGCATGTTGGCGTCGGGCACACCGGGCATTCGCGCTCCCTCAGAATATGGCGTTGTTGCTGCGAGACCATACTATAGCCTAGTTTCAGGGAGTTTTCAATCCAAAAAGGGTTAAATTTGGGCTGCTGCCAGCCCGCTGCTCTCTGATCCCATCCTTCCACGTGCAGACGTTTCATTCCAAGCGGTTCGCTCGTGCGAGACCCCTCCCTCTACCACCTCCCCTCTTTCGGGGGTAGGTTTTCTTGTGTATGGCGTCAGCGTGCGCCGGATCACCCCGCCCCCTGCCCCTGCCCCTGCCCGTGCCGAGCCACTAATTCCCCCCTCTCCCGCTGGGAGAGGGGGGTAGGGGGGTGAGGGCCGACGTTGCACGAGCCCCGCCCCGGGCAGGGGGCGGGGTCATGCTATAATCAGCCCATGCTCTACGACGACACGATTGCCGCGATCGCGACTCCGCCGGGCGAGGGCGGGATCGGGATCGTGCGCATAAGCGGCCCCGACGCGCTGGCGATCCTCCGGCGGATCTTCGCGCCCGCCCGCGCCGGCGCCTGGCGGCCCTTCCGCATGCGCTACGGATCTGTGGTCGCGGACGGCGCGGCGGTCGACGAGGGGCTGGCTGTCTACATGCGCGCGCCGCGCAGCTTCACCGCCGAGGATGTGGCCGAGATCTCCTGCCACGGCGGCCCGCTGGTGGTGAGCCGGGTGCTGGGGCTGGCGCTGGCGCAGGGCGCGCGGCCGGCCTCGCCGGGCGAGTTCACCATGCGCGCCTTTCGCAACGGCCGGATCGACCTGGCGCAGGCCGAGGCGACCCTCGACGTCATCCAGGCCAGGACCGAGGCCGGGCTGGCGCTGGCGCAGGCCCAGCTGGGCGGCTGGCTCTCGGGCGAGCTGCGGCGCGTCCGCGAGGCGCTGCTGGGGCCGCTGGCCTACTTCACCGCGCTGGTCGACTTCCCCGAGGACGAGGTCGAGCCGCAGGAGGTCGCGGCGCCGCTGGCCGAGGCCCAGCGCGACCTGGCGCTGCTGCTGGCCAGCGCCGACCAGGGCATCGTCTACCGGCAGGGCGCGCGCGCCGCGCTGGTCGGCCGCCCGAACGCCGGCAAGTCGAGCCTGCTCAACGCGCTGCTGCGCGCCGACCGCGCGATCGTGACGCCCATCCCCGGCACCACCCGCGATACCCTGGAGGAGACCGCCAGCCTGTGCGGCATCCCGGTCGTGCTGATCGACACCGCCGGCATCGCCGAGACCGCCGATCCGATCGAGCGGCTCGGCGTCGAGCGCAGCCGCTCCGCGCTGGCCGGCGCCGACCTGGCGCTGCTGGTGCTCGACGCCAGCGCGCCGCCGGGGGATGAGGACGCCGCGCTGGCCGCGCTGGCCGTGCGCAGGCCCACGATCCTGGTGCTGAACAAGGTCGATCTGCTGGATAAGGAGACCAGGCGACCAGGAGACCTGGAGATGGCGAATGGCAGTCGCCCGGCCACCTGGCCACAATTCGCGGCGGTCGTCGAGACCTCGGCGCTGACCGGCGCGGGGCTGGACGAGCTGGCGCAGGCGGTCGCGCGGCTGCTGCTGGGCGGGCCGGCGCCGGCCGCCGAGCGGATGGTCAGCAGCCCGCGCCACCGCGACGCGCTCGGCCGCGCGGCCGGCCACCTGCGCGACGCGCTGGCCGGCCACGCGCGCGGCGTCCCGGCCGACCTGCTGGCGGTCGACCTGACGGCCGCGCTCTCGGCGCTCGGCGAGATCACCGGCGACGGCGTCGGCGAGGATCTGCTGGCCGCGATCTTTAGCCGTTTCTGCATCGGGAAGTAGTGCAGGGGGCTGCGCGCCCCCCGTGCCCCCGCGGCTGGGGCTGCGCGCCCCCCGTGCCCCGGCGCTCGGGCACACCTCTGCAGCAATCGGGGGGCTGCGCGCCCCCCGTGCCCCGGCGCTCGGGCACACCTGCAGCAATCGGGGGCTGCGCGCCCCCGTGCCCCGGCGCTCGGGCACACCTGCAGCAATCGGGGGGCTGCGCGCCCCCGTGCCCCCGGCGCTCGGGCACACCTGCAGTATTCGGGGGGCTGCGCGCCCCCCGCACCCCCGCGGGCGGGGGTGGGCCGCCACCCCCGCCGCCCCCCGGCCGGGGCTCTCGCCCCTGGACCCCAAAAGATGCCCCTCTGTTGCGATGTCTGGCCGGGCCGCCCGGCTGAATCCAGGCGCGGCGGGAGGCAACTGGCCTCGCAGGTATGGTGCTGGGCATGCGCCACTGGCATTACAACATCGGGAAGTAGTGCAGGGGGCTGCGCGCCCCCCGTGCCCCCGCGGGCGGGGCTCGCCCCTGGACCCCAAAAAGATGCCCGCTCTGTTGCGATGTCTGACGTGCATGCCCGGCTGAATCCAGGCGCGGCGGGAGGCAACTGGCCTCGCAGGTATGGTGCTGGGCATGCGCCACCAATATCGGATATGCTACAGGCATCACTTGCCGGAGGGGGGCCGGGGGAACCGGCGTGGGTTCCCCCGGGCGGGGGGCCGGGGGCGCAGCGCCCCGGAGAAAAGATGACCAGGTGACAAGGAGACAAGGAGACAAGGAGACAAGGCGGGGGGCCGGGGGCGCAGCGCCCCGGAGAAAAGATGACCAGGAGACAAAGAGACAAAGAGACAAAGAGACAAGGAGACCAGGCGGGGGGGCTGGGGGCGCGCAGCCCCGGCACCTCGGCGTGAGCCGTGTGGTATACTCCCTGCGATCGCGCTCCGGAGGATAACGATGCCCGAGCTACCGCCGCTCCTGCTCGCCGACGGCGCCCTCGACTGGGAGGCGCTGTTCCAGATCTACGAGTTCGAGCAGTACCGCGCCTACGCCGACGCGCTGACCGCCGGCGAGGTCGACTTCATCGAGATGGCGCTCGGCCTGCGCGAGGACGCCGCGGTGCTCGACGTGGCCTGCGGCGGCGGGCGCCACGCGCTCGAGCTGGCCCGGCGCGGCTACTCGGTCGAGGGGCTCGACAGCAGCGCGACGCTGGTGGCCTTCGCGGGCCGCCGCGCCTCCGAGGACGGCACGCGGGCGCGCTTCGCCCAGGGCGACATGCGCGCGCTGGCCTACCGCCGGGAGTTCGACGCCGCGCTGGTGATGAACAGCAGCCTGGGGTTCTTCGACGACGCCACCAACCGCGCGATCCTCGGCGGGGTGGCCCGGTCGCTGGTGGACGGCGGCAAGCTGCTGCTGCAGTGCCTCAACCCCTACCAGGTCGACCGCTACCTGCAGGGCTTCCGCAGCGGCTGGCACCCGATCGCCGGCGGCTACATGCTGCGCGACGCGCGCTTCGAGCCGCGCACCGCCACGCTGCAGATCGACTACCGCTTCCTGCTGCCGTCGCAGGGGCTGGAGGCGCGCCACCCCGGCGACCGCATCCGGCTCTACGGCTACCCCGAGCTGTCGGCGCTGCTCGAGGACGCCGGGCTGCGGCCGGTCGCGGTCTTCGGCGACGCGGCCTTGCCGGCGGTGCCGTTCGAGGAGCTGAGCCAGTGGCAGGTGCTGGTGGCCGAGAAGCGGGGGGCGAAGGATGAAGGATGAAGGATGAAGGATGAAGGGCCAACAGCCAACGACGGACGACGGACGACGACTAATGACGAACTGCTGCCTGCCGCCTGCCGCCTGCTATCGGCGACAATCCTCACTGGCTCGCCACCATCCGGTACAACCCCCCGCCCAGATCCGTCACGTACAGCTCGCCGGCCTCGTCCTCGCCGAAGGAGCTGATGCTCAGCTTGCTCTGGAGCAGCTCGCGCGGCTCCCACTGCCCGGCGGTCTGATGCAGCGACCAGATCGTGCCGCTGCAGTAGTCGCCGAACAGGTAGATGCCCTGCAGCTCAGGCATCGCCGCGCCGCGGTAGACGTAGCCGCCGGTGACCGAGCAGCCCTCGGCGTGGCTGTACTCGTGGATCGGATCGACCAGCCCCTCGGCCTGGCAGCTCTGCGCCTGGTAGCAGTGCGTGGCCTCGCGGATGTTCCAGCCGTAGTTCTGGCCGCCCTTGCTGCCGGCCGGCTGGAAGTCGATCTCCTCGTACTGGTTCTGCCCGACGTCGCCGATGTACAGGTCGCCGGTGGCGCGGTCGAACGAGAAGCGCCACGGGTTGCGCAGCCCGTAGGCCCACACCTCCCCGCGCGCGTCGCCGCCGGATGCCCAGGGGTTGTCGGGCGGGATGGCGTACGGGTCGCCCTTGTCGACGTCGAGCCGCAGCAGCTTGCCCAGCAGCGCGCCGCGGTTCTGCCCGTTCCCCCAGGGGTCGCCCGCGCTGCCGCCGTCGCCGAGGCCGGCGTACAGGTAGCCGTCGGGGCCGAAGGCCAGCATCCCGCCGTTGTGGTTGGGCGCCGGGTCGGGCACCGCGAACAGCACCACGCCGCTCGCGGGGTCGGCGCTGTCGGGGTCGCCCGAGACCTGGTAGCGCGCGACGGTGTTGTCGCCGTTCGTGGCGGTGTAGTAGACGAAGAAGCGCCCGCTGCTCTTGTAGCCGGGGTGGAAGGCCAGGCCCAGCAGGCCCTGCTCGCTGCCGCGGGCGTTCACCAGCGCGCTGATGTCGAGGAACGGCTTCTCGGCGCGCTTGCCGTCGCGCACGATCGCGATCGTGCCGCCTTTCTCGACGACGAACAGCCGCCCGCTGCCGTCGCCGGCGTGGGTCACGAAGATCGGCTGCCTGAGATCGCCGGTCACCAGCTGCAGGTCGATCGTGGCGTCGGCCTGCGCGGGCGGGGCGGCTGTCGCGCCGGCGTCGGGCGCAGCTGCGGTCGGCTCTTCGGCCGGCGCGCTCGTCGCCGGAAGATCCGTCGGCGCGGCCGGGCTGGCCGCCGCTGCGCCGCCCGGATCGACTGTCTCTGGCGTGGCCGCCGCACTTGTCGGCGCGGCCGTGCGGCCAGATTCGGCGCCGCAGGCCGCCAGCAGCGCGGCGCAGAGCGCGACAATCAGTAGTCGCTGGTTGAGCATCTGTGTTCTTCTTTCTAGCGCGGTGTGGGCGCGGGCGATGCCCGCACCCGCACCCTTTCAATAGTCGGCCCTCACCCCCCTGCCCCCCCTCTCCCGTGCGCGGGAGAGGGGGGATTCTTGTCGGCGTCGTGGTGCGGTCGCGGAGCGACCGCACCACGACGCCAGATCTATCCCCCCTCCCCTGGTAGGGGAGGCGGAGCGGGGGATTCTTGTCTACAATGTGTATAATAGGGACGCCCGAACCTTTGCCCAGCTCACAGCTCGCCCGGTCGCAGTAGCAAGAAGGGGGCCTTGCGCCGGCCTTTCTACAAAGGGGACGACAGTGCGGATCGCCTTTATCGACTCCTGGATCCAGACCGTCGTCGACGGCAGCGGCACCGCCGCCGGCATCGGCGGGCTGCGGCGCGCGCTGCTGGCGCGCGGGCACACCGTGGCGCGGCTTGCGCCGCCAGGCCCACGGCCGCGCAACCTGGCGCTGCGGCGCCTGCTGTTCAACCTGCAGCTGCCGGCGCTGCTGCAGACTCTACGCTACGATCTCGTGGTCGGTTTTGATATCGACGGCTGTCTGTGGTCGGGCCGCCGCGCCATGCCCTACCTCGCCAGCATCAAGGGCGTGATCGCCGAGGAGATGCAGCACGAGGGCGGCCGGACGCGCCTGCTGTTCGAGCTGCTGTCGCGCCTGGAGGCGCGCAACGCGCGCGGCGCCGACGCGGTGCTGACGACCAGCGCCTACTGCCGCGGCGCGATCCGCCGGCACTACGGCGTGCCGCCGCGCCAGGTGCGGCTGGTGCCGGAGGGGATCGACCTGCCGCGCTGGCGCGGGCTGGCCGAGCGCGAGCCGCGCGCGAGCGACGGCGCGACGATCCTGTGCGTCGCGCGCCAGTACCCGCGCAAGCACGTCGCCGACCTGCTGCGGGCGCTGCCGCGCGTGCGTGAGCGGCACCCGCGCGCGCGCGCGGTCATCGCCGGCGATGGCCCCGAGCACGCCCCGCTGCTGCGGCTGGCCGATGAGCTGCGGCTGGGCGAGGCGGCCGTGTTTACCGGGGCGCTGCCCGACGAGCAGCTGGAGCTGCTGTACCGCCGCGCCGACGTCTTCTGCCTGCCCAGCGTCCAGGAGGGCTTCGGGATCGTCTTTCTCGAGGCGATGGCTTGCGGCCTCCCGGTGGTCGCGACGAGCGCGGCCGCCATCCCCGAGGTCGTGCCGCACGGCCAGGCCGGCCTGCTGTTCCCGCCCGGCGACGTCGCGGCGCTGGCGCAGGCGCTGATCGATCTGCTGGACGAGCCTGACCGGCGCGCCGCCTACGGCGCCTTTGGGCAGGAGTATGTTCAGCGGTTCGACTGGGAGCGCGTGGCCGGCGTGTTCCTGGCTCAGGTCGCGCCGTTCGTCCGCTCCAGCGCCGCCCGCCCGACCAGCTCCAGCGCGACGTCGTCCTGAGGCGGGTGGGTCAGCCCGGCGCGCACGTCGCGGTAGTAGCGCTCCAGCGGCAGCCGGCGGGTCAGCCCGAACCCGCCCGCGACGCGCAGCGCCTGGTCGGTGGCGGTCAGCGCCGCGCTGTTGCAGAGGTACTTCGCCGCCGCGATCGCCGGCGCCAGCTCGCCGCGCCGCTCGGGCTGCTCGGCCCAGGCGCGCGCCGCGCCGTGCAGCAGGCCGCGCGCGGACGCCAGGGCCACCTCGGCCTCGCCGATCCGCCGCTGGATGCCCGGCAGCGTGGCGATCGGCCGGCCCAGCGCGCTGGGCGCGCGCTCGCGCGCGTAGGCGCAGGCGGCGTCGCAGGCGGCCTGCCCGATGCCGAGGTACACGGCGGCCAGCGTCAGGCCGAACCAGGCCATCTGCACCGGCGCGGCCGGTGGCGCGGCCGGCGCTCCGACCGGCTGGCGCTCGACCAGCCACTCGTCCGGGACGAAGACATCCTCGTAGATCACGTCGTAGCTGCCGCTGGTCCGCAGGCTCAGCGCGTCGCCCCAGGTGTCCTCCAGGCGCAGCCCGCTCGACCCCGCCCGCACGATCGCGCCTGCGGTCGCGCCCTGCGGCGCGTCGGGGCCGGCCGGCAGCGCCACGGTCGTCAGGATGTAGCGCAGCGCCGGCGCCATGCTCACGAACTGCTTGCGGCCATTGATCAGCCAGCCGCCGTCGGTGGGCGTCGCGGTGGTGGCCGGAAGCCCGCCGCGCGAGGGGCTGCCCAGCTCCGGCTCGGTCGCGGCCGCGTTGATCAGCGCGCCGCCCTCGGCGATGTCCCGGCAGATCGCCGCGAAGATCGGCTCGGGCCAGGCCCGCAGCTCGCGCATGCGCCCGATCAGGTGCAGCGTCATGTCGACGGCCATGGCCGTCGCGCCGTCGCCGCGGGCCAGCCGCTCCTGGGCCAGCACGATCTCGTACAGGTCGGCCGCCTCGCCGCCGTACTCGCGCGGCACGATCAGCCGCAGGTAGCCGGCCTGGTGAAGCTCGGCGTAGTTCTCGATCGGAAAGCGCCCGGCGCGGTCGTCCGCGTCGACGCGCGGCGCCAGGCGCTCGGCCAGCGCCGCCGCGAGGTCGACAAAGCGCCGCTGGCGTGAGGTGAGCTGTTCATTCATATGATGGCGATTGTAGCACGTCGGCCGTGGCTGGGCAATTGCCCCTCGTACATTGCATTGTTTGCGAATCGAGCAGATTCTGCACCGTAATCGTACCCATCTTGCCCGATTCAATGGTAAAATCTCTGTTAATATGCGCTTGTCGCGAGTACGCTATTCTGTAGTGTCAGCGCTGCACGCCGCTCCCCAGCCGTTCCTCCTCGCCCAGGTGAAGCAGCACCGCGTTGTAAGGATCTTATAAAAGAATAGCTCCCCCAGGCCACGGAGGTGGCCTTCGTATCAGTAGCCGAGGGCTCTAGCCCGACGGCGATGCCTGGGGAAGGCGCGGAAGTTGTGGATGCGCTGCGCATCGGGGAGGGCAACGGCTATGCTGCGAGTCATTATCATCGTCCTGGTGATCGCCGTGGCGCTTCTGCGCGGCGGCAGCCTGTCTAGCTTCGCCGCGCTGCCGCTGCGCTGGCCGGCGCTGGCGATCCTCGGCTTCGCGCTCCAGCTGCTGATCTTCACTCCCTTCGCGCGGGCCCCGTTGATCGCGGTCGCCACCGCGCCGCTCTACACGCTGTCGCTGGCGCTCGTGGCCGTGTGGGTCGCGCGCAACTGGCGCATCCCCGGCATGGCGCTGATCGCCGTGGGGCTGCTGCTGAACGTCGCCGCGGTGGCGGCAAACGGCGGCCATATGCCGATCTCGCCCGAGGCCGCCCGCTTCGCCGGCCGCTACGGCCAGTATGTGACCAGCGACATGTCGGTCGCGCGGCCGGCTGTCTCGGCCGACGGGCAGGCGCGGCTGTGGCTGCTGACCGATATCATCGGGCTGCCGAAAGAAGTGCCGTTTGCAACGGTCTGGAGCATCGGCGACGTGCTGCTCACGCTCGGCGTCGCGATCCTGTGCTACCGAACGATGCTCGCTCGCCCGGGCCTGCGCCGGGGGCGCGAGCCGCAGCTGCCGTAGCGCCAGTCATGGCCCAGCGAATCCGATACGAACGTCTTTTGTAGAAGTGGTGGCCGGAAAGGAACGCAGATGATTGCAGAGCCTCAGATTATCGACACTGTCGCGCTTGAGCGGCTGCTGGGCCAGGTGCGCGGCATCCTGGCGCTGCGGATCGTGTTGGACTGCAGCGGGCAGATCGACGAGATCCACGTCGTCGGCTCGCCCGAGCGCAGCGCCAAGGCGATGGTGCGTGATATCGAGTCGCTGCTGTATGTGCGCGGCGGCGTGCGGCTCGACCACCGCAAGATCAGCTTGGTGCAGGTCGAGGAGACCGCGATCCAGCCGACGGCGGCGCGGGTGCAGCTGTGCGACATTCGCTGGTCGGCCGACGAGCAGATCCCGGCGGTCACGATCACGCTCGGTATCGGCGAGCGGCGCATCGACGGGGTCGGGCGCGGCCGCAGCGAGGGCGGCCAGCCGCCGGAGCTGCTGATCGGCCACGCGATGATCGACGCGCTCGATCAGCTGACCGGGCGGCGCGGCGAGTTCCGGCTTGAGAACCTGCAGCGCCAGCCCTTTGGCGGCAGCGAGGTGTGCCTGTCGCACCTCTCCCTGGTGACTGAGGATGGCGTCGAGACGCTGCTGGGCATCAGCGCCGTCCGCGATGGCGACCTCACCGCGGTGGCGCGCGCGATCCTCGACGCGGTGAACCGCCGCCTGCAGCGGCTGCTCGCCGGCACGCCGCTGCCCCAGCGCCCGGCGCGCTGAGCGTAGCACCTCCTGCCCCTCCTCCCAGAACGGGAGAGATTGTTGGCTGGTCACGGGGTCGCGGCGGAGCCGCGACCCCGTGACCAGCTGTTGTTTCCCCCGCCCCTGGCAGGGGCGGGGGGCAGGGGGAGGGGCGATCCGGCGCGTGAAGATATTGAGATCATACCGCAATGTTTCGTGCCGGCCCTCGGAGCGGCGGTTATTGCCGTTTAGCAGCGCTGGGACACTCGAAACGGCGCAAAGAGATGCCACACAGCTGCACAATATTATCGCTTGTAATTCTCGTTAAAAAATGGTATAAATTGTCGTGGATCGATCTGCAATCTTCGGTTTGTTCGATTGGAAAGGGGGCCGATAGCCCGAAGCGGAGCGGAGGGGACCCTATGGCACGAACGTCCTTCGGCGCACATAGCGAAGAAAGGGGTCTCCATCATGAAATGGCGAGCACAGCAGATCTATTGGAAAGTCGCCTTGGCACTCGGGGCTATCGCGTCTCTACTCCTAGCAGCCGGCGCTGACTACAAGTGGACCTAAAAGGTTAAGATCGATCCACAGAGCAGGAGGGACTATGTCCTTCCTGCTTTTGTCTCTGCGCAATTCTGAGTACGTACTCTTGTTTACACGGGTATGATATTATTATAGCTGTGAGCGAAACCATTGAGCCAGCATGCACGAACGAGATGCCATTGTGATGCCATCCGTCGTACTGCCGGCTGGCTCCTGCCGACTGCCCGCTGCTATAGAGTACGACTCACGGCAAAGCGCTGTAGCCGCTGCGACCGGGCGCTACGGCCTGGCATCCGCGCAGGCTTCCAAGGTCGAAGCTATCCGCGCACAGGTTGAGGGCTCCATGAACGATCTACCTCGCACTGCAAGAGCTTATCTGATCGCGGTCTGGCTGATCGCGGCAATCGCGATTGCCGCAACGCTGGTCTCTGTTCGCTCAGCGCTCCTCGACCAGGCGCCCCTGCTCGCGCTCGTGCTGCTCCTGTTCATCATCGCCGACTACTTCGAGGTCGAGACCGAGATCGACAACGGCAACCGCGTCTCGATGACGGTCGTCGACGCGCCGACGATCTTCCTGCTCGCGGTCGCCGGCCCAGCCGGCATTGTCGTCGTCGTGCTCGGCACCGCGATTGTGGACGTGCTCGGCAAGCGCTCCTGGTACAAGGTTCTGTTCAACCTCTCGCAGCGCAGCCTGGCATATCTCACGATGCTGCTGATCTACTCGTCGCTGCACGCCGCCGGCTCGGCGCCGTTTGGCGGCTTGTCGGGCCTGGCGACCTTCGTGCTGATCGCCGTCACCTACCACACGCTGAACGTGCTGTTTGTGGCGACCATCCTGGCGCTGGCGATGCGCCAGCCGCTGCTGAAGGTCTACCGCGACAGCTTGCGCGAGGTCCGCTGGGTGCACTTCATCACGCTGCCGTTTGGCGCGGTGCTGGCCGCGCTCTGGTACATCGACGCGTGGCTGCTGCTGCCCGGCATCATCCCGCTGATCATGGCCCAGCGATCCTTCAAGGCGATGGCCGCCTGGCGCTCCGAGAGCCGCCGCAACGAAGAGCTGGCGCGCGAATCGCGCCAGCTGGCGGCCAAGCTGGAGCGCCTGCAGGACACGACCACCGCGATGATCGCCTCGCTTGAGCCGATCACCTTGCTTGAGACGGTCAGCTCGCGGCTGGCGGCGCTGCTGGAGGCCACGGCGAGCTGGGTGGTGCTGCTCAGCCCGCCGCGCCTCGTGGCCGTCGCCGGCGCGGAGCCCGCGCTCACGTGGGATGTCGCGGCCTATCAGGCCGAGCTGCGCAGCCCCAGCGTGCGCCAGCTCGACGCGGCGCAGGTGGCGCGGCTGCACCAGGGCAGCGCTGTGCCCGGCCAGGCGCTGGTGATCATCCCGCTGGCGCTGGAGCAGCGGGTGCTGGGCGGGATCTGCCTGGCGTCCGAGCAGCCGATCGTGCTGGCCGAGGACGATCGGCGGGTTCTGCTGGCGTTTGGCACGCAGGCGGCCCTGGCCATGGAGCGCGTCCAGCTGTTCGAGGAGCTGCGCCTCAAGCAGGGCGAGCTGGTGCGCTCGTCGAAGCTGGCCGCGCTCGGCACCTTCTCGGCCGGCATCGCGCATGAGTTCAACAACCTGCTCGCCGGCATCCTGGGCCACGCCGAGCTCGGCCTGATGAGCCAGGATGTCGGCGAGAAGGACGAGGCGCTGAACGTGGCGGTGCGCACCTCGCTGCGCGGCAAGAGCATCACCAGGGGCCTGCTGACCTTCGCGCGCCGCAACGACGCCCAGCGCGCCCTGTACCAGATCCAGGACGCGGTCGACGAGACGCTGGCGCTGGTCGAGCGCGAGCTGGCCAAGGTCAACGTGCGGGTCGAGCGGCGGCTGCGCTCGGTCCCGCCGACGATCTGCGACCTCGGCCAGATCTCACAGGTGGTGCTGAACCTGATCACCAATGCGCGCGACGCGATGATCGAGCAGGGCGGCGGCGTGATCACGATCGATCTCTCCCAGCGCGGCGACCAGCTTGAGCTGGCGGTCAGCGACACCGGCGTCGGCATCCCCGAGCAGATGCTGCAGCAGATCTTCCAGCCGTTCGTCACCACCAAGGGGGCGCTCGGCGGAAGCAGCGTGCCGGGGACCGGCCTGGGGCTGGCGATCAGCTACGGCATTGTCGAGAGCCACGGCGGCACGATCATCCCGCACAGCGAGGTCGGCCGCGGGACGACTATGCTCGTCCGGCTGCCGATCGTCAGCCCCGCCGCCGACGCGGAGCAGCTGGCGAGTCGCGCCGGGGCGCCGCAGCTGCTGCAGGTCCTGATCGTCGACGACGAGCAGACGGTGGCGAACGCGCTGGCGCGCCTGCTGGAGGGAGTTGGGCACAGCGTGCGCGTGGCGCCCGACGGCATCGCCGGGCTGCGACTCTACCGCGAGCAGCGCTTCGACCTGGTGATCAGCGATGTCGTGATGCCGGGGATGGGCGGCGCCGAGTTCGTCCGGCGGCTGCGCGCGCTCGACCCGCGCGCGCAGGTGCTGGTCGTGACCGGGCAGGCCTCGGCGCAGACTGACGAGATGCTGCGCGGCGGCGCCTTCGGCGTGATCGGCAAGCCGTTCGTCATCGACGAGGTGCTGGCCGCGATGCGGCGCGGGCAGTACCAGCGCATGCTGGCGGCTGCCTAATCCGGGCGCTGCGGCGGAATAAAGAAACCCTACCCCCAAGGCGGGGGTAGGGTTTGTCGATCGCGGAAGGCGCGCCCTACTCAGGCGCGAGGCCCCAGTGCTCCGGCGAGCGCCACAGGCTGGACAGGATCAGCTCGCGGATGAACAGCATCTCCTTCGGCAGCCGGTCGTACAGCTTGATGAACAGCTCCTCGTGCGACAGCACCTCCTGCTGCCACAGATCGCGGTCGACCGTCATCAGATCGTTGAACTGCTCGCGCGAGAAGTTCTCCATGCCGCGCCAGTCGATATCCTCGTAGCGGGGCATCCAGCCCAGCGGGCTTTCGATGCTGACCGCGCGGCCGCGCGCGCGCTCGACGATCCACTTCAGGATGCGCATATTGTCGCCGAACCCCGGCCACAGGAAGTTGCCCTGCGCGTCGCGCCGGAACCAGTTGACGTTGAAGACCCGCGGCGGGTTGGGGATCTGGCGGCCGAAGCGCAGCCAGTGGTTGAAGTAGTCGGCCATGTGGTAGCCGCAGAACGGCAGCATCGCGAACGGGTCGCGGCGCACCTCGCCGAGCTTGCCGGCCGCGGCGGCGGTCATCTCGGAGCCCATCGTGGCCGCCGCGTAGACGCCGTAGTTCCAGTTGAAGGCCTGGTAGACCAGCGGGACCACGTTGCTGCGCCGCCCGCCGAAGATGAACGCCGAGATCGGCACGCCCTTCGGGTCGTCGGCGGCCGAGTCGATCACCGGGCACTGGCCGATCGGCGCGGTGAAGCGCGCGTTGGCGTGCGCGGCCTTGCGCCCGCTCGCAGGCGTCCACTCCTGGCCGGTCCAGTCGATCAGGTGCGCCGGCGGCTGCTTGGTCATGCCCTCCCACCAGACATCGCCGTCGTCGGTCAGCGCGACGTTGGTGAAGATCGCGTTCTTGGTGATCGACGCCATCGCGTTCGGGTTCGACTGCTCGGACGTGCCGGGCGCGACGCCGAAGAAGCCGAACTCGGGGTTGATCGCGTAGAGCTTGCCGTCCGGGCCGGGCTTGATCCAGGCGATGTCGTCGCCGACGGTGGTGACCTTCCAGCCGTCGAAGTCCTTGGGCGGGATCAGCATGGCGAAGTTGGTCTTGCCGCAGGCGCTGGGGAACGCCGCCGCCACGTAGGTCTTCTCGCCCTGGGGCGACTCGACGCCGAGGATGAGCATGTGCTCGGCCAGCCAGCCCTCGTCGCGCGCCAGCACCGAGGCGATCCGCAGCGCGAAGCACTTCTTGCCCAGCAGCGCGTTGCCGCCGTAGCCGCTGCCATACGACCAGATCGAGCGCTCCTCGGGGAAGTGCACGATGTACTTCTCGTCCTTGTTACAGGGCCACGCCACATCCTGCTGGCCCGGATCGAGCGGCGCGCCGACCGAGTGGAGGCAGGGCACGAAATCGCTGTTGTCCAGCACGTCCAGCACCTTGCGGCCCATGCGCGTCATGATCTTCATGCTGACGGCCACGTAGGGCGAGTCGGACAGCTCGACGCCGATGTGGGCGATCGGCGAGCCGAGCGGGCCCATGCTGAACGGGATGACGTACATGGTTCGCCCGCGCATGCTGCCGTCGAACAGCGCGGTCAGCTTCTCCTTCATCTCCTTGGGCGCCATCCAGTTGTTGGTCGGGCCGGCGTCGTGTTTGTTCAAGCTGCAGATGAAGGTGCGATCTTCCACGCGCGCGACGTCGCTCGGGTCGGAGCGGGCCAAGAAGCTGTTGGGGCGCTTCTCAGGGTTGAGCCGCATGAAGGTGCCGCTTTCGACCATCCGGCCGCACAGCTGGTCGTACTCTTCCTGCGAGCCGTCGCACCAGTGCACGTCGTCGGGCTTGCACAGGGCGATCATGTCGTTAACCCAGCTGCGCAGCTTCGCGTTTTGAACGTATTCGGGAATTTCCAATGCCGGCCTCCTCAGACTTCATTGTTAGTATTGGTCTATATTACGTGTGGTGATACCACTGTCATTATGGACGATGGGGCCGAGATGTCAACCTTAGACTAGCACAGTCTAAGTTGCGAAACCTTAACTAAACGAACCTGTGTGTTTATCATTTGCCGATCCTCACGGCACAGCCTCTGCAGTGAATCGGCGGCGCGCACATAATTCTGCATAGAAGGGGTCCTCATGTAGCTATCAAAAAGGAGGATGCGATGGCGCCTAAGACGACATGGAAGCCGCATACGGAGCACGGGGAGCTCGGCACGAACGAGCGCGACGATCTGCCGGACAGCGCGTTCGCCTTCCCCAAGCAGCGCAAGGAGCCGCTGACCGACGCCGCACACGTCAAGAATGCGCTGGCGCGCTTCGACCAGGTCGAGGGGGTGTCCGACCTGGATCGGGAGCTTGCCTTCGCGAACATCAAGCAGGCCGCGGAGCACTACGGCGTCACGGTGGAGGAGCGCAGCTGGCACGACCTCGGCGAGCGACCACACACGCGCAACCCCGCGCGCTAGTGCAGCCTTCCGGAACAGCGCGCCGGTTGTCGCCAGCTGGTTCTGCGGTGCTGTGGTTCTGCGGTTCTTTGGTAGATGAGCTGATTGTACAGTGGGCGCCGCCGATGTAGAGGGTATCTGCAGCCGATGATGCTCGTCGGCAGTGGGCTGATGATAGGGCCCCGGCGATCTGCGCGTTCGCCAACTGCCCCAGCGCGCCCTCGCGAGCGGCTAGACCGAGATGGCTGGGCGCGTGGCGATCGTGCGATCGTTGGCTGCAGCCGGCGGGCCGTCGAGCGAGGCCGGCGCGGACGCTGCCCCGCGGGCCGGTTTCCAACCGCGATGTGCGAAAAGGGCGCTCGGCCGCGTTTAACAGTGTGGATGGCATCGCGCTGGTTGGATTCGTGCGGCCGGGAGAGCGCGCCCTCCACGTTGGGCGGTGACCTGGCCCAGCTCTGGCGGCGCCTCGGCAGCGTTGCGAGATCACCACCCAGACTCGGCAGGGTGCGGTATTGCATCATGCGCCTGCGCCTGCTACACTGAGGCGGCCCGTTCCTGCTATCGTCGATGCCCCTTCCAATCGCGCAACCTATGCCGAGCCGCCGCGATCGACACACTGTGCGACTCGCGGCGCGGGTGTCCTTGCCGAGCTGGTTGACGTGGAGCGCACGATGACGCCGACCGCCTCCCCCCACGAGACGATCCTGTACGGACTCGACCTGCCGATCCTGCGCGCGCGCGTGACGCTGCGCCTGCTTGCCGACGCGGCGCTGCCGGCCGCCAAAGGGGCGATGCTGCGCGGCGGCTTCGGCTACGCCTTCCAGCGCTCGTCCTGCCCGCAGCCCTGCTGGGGCGCCTCCGATCGCTGCGCGCTCGCCAGCCTGTGCCCCTACCGCTGGGTGTTCGAGACCCCGCACCCGCCCGGCGTCGCGCAGCTGCACGACCTGCAGGACGTGCCGCGCCCGTTCGTGATCGAGCCGCCGCTCGACGGCCGCACCCACTACGCCGCCGGCGACGCGCTCGAGTTCGGCCTGGTGCTGATCGGCCGCGGGATCGACCACCTGCCCTACTTCCTGTACGGCTTCGAGCAGCTCGGCCGCATGGGGCTCGGCGGCGCGCGCGTGCCGGCGCACCTGGAGCGGGTCGAGGCGCTGCTGCCCTGGCAGCCGATCGGGCCGGCGATCTACCGTGACGGCCGGGTCGAGCCCGATACGGCGGCGCGCCTGCCGACGCTCGACGCGCCGGCGATCGCCGCGCGCGCCGCGGCGCTGCCGGCCGACCTGCGCCTGGCGCTGCGCACGCCGCTGCGGGTCAAGGCGCGCGGCGCGTTCATCGAGACGATCGACCTGCCGGCGATCGTGCAGGCGAGCTGCTGGCGGCTCAACGCGCTGGCGACCTTCCACGGCGGCGGGCCCTGGCCGGTCGACCACCGCGCGGCGGCGGCGCAGGCGCAGGCGGTGGCGGTCGAGCAGCCGCAGGTGCGCTGGGTCGACTGGGAGCGCACGTCCAGCCGCGGGCCGGCGCCGCGCTCCATGAAGCTGGGCGGGCTCGTCGGCGGGGCAAGGCTGCGCGGCGTGCCGCCCGATCTGCGGGCGGTGCTGCTGGCGGGCAGCCTGGTGCACGTCGGCAAGGCCTGCGTGTTCGGGCACGGGGAGTATCGGCTGGAGCCGGACCCCCGGTGATACGGTGACGGAGTTTGGGGCGAGGGGCGAGGGGCGAGGGGCGAGGGGCTGGGGGCTAGGGGCTGGGGGCTGGGGCTGGGGCTGGGGCTGGGGGCTGGGGCTGGGCTGGGACTGGGGGCTGGGGCTGGGGTGACAAGGTGACAGACAAGGGGCGAGGGGCTAGGGGCTAGGGGTGACAAGGTGACAAGGTGACGGGAGACGAAAGATTCCGACTCCCGCCTCCCGTCTCCTGTCTCCCCGTTCAAACGTTCAAACGTTCAAACGTTCAAACGTTCAAACGTTCAAACGTTCAGCGTTCGGCATTCAGCATTCAGCATTCAGCGTTCAGCATTCAGCGTTCAGCATTCAGCGTTCAGCACTCAGCCTTCGGCTGGGCCGGCGGTAGTCCGACTTCTTCTTGAGGCCCAGCGCGCGCACAGCGTCGGAGCTATTGCCATACTGGCAGATCACCGCGGCCTTGGCGCTCAGCACGGCGTTGTGCAGCTCCCAGCCGACGGCGATGCGCGCGGCCTGCGCGGCGGCCTGCGCGTTGTTGGCCAGGATCTCGGCTGCCTCGACCTGGCGCAGCCGGGCCTCGATCGCCTCGATCGCCTCGACCCGGATCGCCGGGTTGGGCGGCGCATAGTCGGGCAGGGTCTTGAGCGCCAGCAGCGACGCCCGGTCGGTCTCGATGATGGCGGGGGGCAGCGGCTTGTGTTGGTTGATCGCCATACGTCGTTACTCCTGTTTGAATTAACTGCTGCGTCGCACCGACGCAGGTGTGCAGGTAGCATACAAAGCGCGGCGCTTTTTGTCTATCATACACGCATACTGTTTATGAATACCTGATTTGGTGATGCGAACCTCTGCCAGAAGTACTATATGCAGTGGGCGGTTGGCAGAAGCCAGTCGGCAGTACGATGGATGGCATCACAACGGCATTTCGTTCGTGCATAGCGGCTCAATGGTTTTGCTCACAGCGATAGCATCGATAGGATCGTTGCGGCCGATTGGGCGATCGGCGCGGCGAATTGGAAGGGAATCGCGCGCGATTGGAAGGGAATCACGCGCGATTGGAAGGCAGGCGGGGAAAATTGGAAGGGAATCACGCGCGCTTGGAAGGGAATCACGCGCGCTTGGAAGGGAATCTTGTCGAATTGGAAGGGAATCGCGCGCGCTTGGAAGGGAGGCGGGCGCGCTTGGAAGGGAATCGCGCGCGCTTGGAAGGCAGGCGGGGAAGGAAGGGAATCACGCGCGATTGGAAGGGAATCGCGCCGAATTGGAAGGGAATCGCGGGCGATTGGAAGGCAGTCTGGCCCGCAGGCGTGCACGTTTGTGACGGGGGCGCCGTGTATGCTGGGCGCGACGCCGCCTGGCGCTGTCTCTGCCGCGGGCAAAACAGTTCGCGGGGCGATTGTCACTCATAGAGTGACGCGATCTAGGCTCGACGGAGGACCGAAGACCGAGGGCCGAGATAGAGCGCAGCAGGCCGGAAATGCTATTCGCCTTGCGGCGATAGACGGTCGATGGCACTTTGGGCGGCGTAAGGGCAAACGCGAGCTAGCACTGAATGGGGTGAGATCTGACCTGCTTGGCTTCGTATCTGCGGTTGCGATGTGTTTCACCTACCCTCATGCGCCGAGCCTGATACAGCTGAACATTTGTAGGTGAGACCTAGTCAACCGCCTGAGAACCATGCGCTTGTGTATAGGCCTGTGGCGTCGAGGCCAAACAAGGCCAGGCGTTATTGGTTCAACTGAGAGCACACGTCGGTGCGCATACGCCTATCGCGGCACATAATGTTCGGCGAAATCGTCGGTAAGGCAGTGCGGCATGCCGTGCCGCTGAAGTTGCGAGCGGTGGTGTTAAGAACTTCAACTGAGATACGCTATGCCACGCTTCCTTAACTTCGATCTA
The DNA here is from genome assembly GCA_016717335.1 of Candidatus Ribeiella danica. Taxonomy (GTDB): domain Bacteria; phylum Chloroflexota; class Chloroflexia; order Chloroflexales; family Roseiflexaceae; genus Ribeiella; species Ribeiella danica. The sequence continues at coordinate 152,517 of JADKFS010000001.1, read as the reverse complement.
GCTATCGCTTCTGAAGGTAAAAGCTACACCGTACAGGTACGGGATGCTTTTGGTGTAGGCGATTTGAAGGAAACGTTCATCCCACCGTTTGATCTCGCCGTACTTCCGGCCAAACGTCATGATGCAGCTCAGTGGATCGACTTGGCCCGTATCTCAAAGTTGAAAAGCGTCAGCCAAGAAATACTCCAGGCGCGTGAGTTCGGAACTGAACTATTCAAGAGGCTATTCGTCGGTGAGATCTCTGCTGCTTTCCGTGAGAGTCGCGCGAAGCTTCAAGATAATGAGCATCTATGTCTGCGGTTGCACCTGCCTCCATTGCTGGCGATGTTGCCCTGGGAATTGCTCTACGACCAAACCAGAAGTCAATTTCTAGCATTGGCTCCCGATCTGGCACTTGTGCGCTACCCTGAATTGTCCTCACCCATTGGCAGACTGAGTGTGGATGAGCCACTGCATCTCGTTGTGATACTGGCTAGTCCGATAAGCGAGGATTATCGACCGCTCAATATTGAGCGCGAGTTGCGACGGATCGAACAGGCGGTCAAGGAACTGCGCGAACAGGGTCGGATCATCCTAGACGTGATCAGCGGTCCAAGCACGTTGGATCAGCTACGTGGACGTTTGAGCCAGCCGGTACATATACTGCATGTGTTGTGCCACGGCGATCTAGATACGCAACGCGGCGAGGGGGAGCTGATCTTTGAGGATTATGATAGTACTGCCGAACGAATCAACGCAGTTTTGTTTCGTCAATACCTTTCGCGGCAGCGTGGTCAGACGAAAGTCGTCTTTCTCAATGCTTGTTTAAGTGCCTTATCGGTTGATCGTGATCCATTAAGCAGCGTTGGAGTAGCACTCATTGATGCTGGTGTGTCAGCTGTAATAGCCATGCAATTTGAACTGCCCGAAGATGCTGCTGCCGAGCTGACACGTGTCTTTTATGCTGAACTGGCCATGGGAAAACCAATCGAGCAGTCCCTGGCTCTGGCACGGCAGCATCTTTCTGCACGCTACCCCTCTCGACTAGACTGGGCTATCCCAGTGCTGTTTCTGCGTGCGGATGATGGGGTGCTATTTCAAGCAACTGGCAGCGAGATCAAGCCTTCCTCTAGCATAAGGCCACAGCGCCAGTCTTTTGAACTTAGCCGCGAGTCAGTAGATCAAGCGACAATAGAAACCATACAAGTCGAGGCGCTTATCGCTTTTCGGTCGAAAGATTGGCCGAGGACCGACGTTGTTGTCATATCTGGTAACGGCCGGCATGCGCGATCGAAGTAACCGTGACAGATTGCATGTGGCACGGCGAGAATTGCGGCAGAGAGCGCTAATATCCTACATAAGAGAGCAATGGAAAGATGCTGAAACCTGGCTAACACAGATAGCGAGAGCTGATCCACAAGACGATGAAGTGCGAATAAAGCTGAAGAAGGCACGAAGAGAGCGGCGGCTACAGGCTGTTTATGACCGCCTACTCGAACTTCGTGCCGTGGATGAATGGGAGAAGGTGTTAAAGAACCTGTCACGGTTTGAGCGATGGAGGCCCGGCAAAGACTCCAAGCAACTGCGCCTCTGGGCAGAGCAGCAGCGTGATTGCCATTTCTCCTATGAGCGCGCGCGTCTTGCTTTTGAAGATCAAAAGTGGGCCAATACCATCGCTGAGTTGGAACAAGTGATTGCCAAGATGTGCGACAAGCCGGAGGCATCCGTACTCCTGGTTGAAGCGCGCGCTCGACAGCACAATGATCAGGAGGCTAGTCAAATAGCGATCGAGCAAGCTCAGATCCAGATCGATGCCGGGAACTTCACTGAGGGCCTCAACCTTCTCGAGAAGTTGCTACAGCAGTTTTCCACCAACCGGGAGGCAACCACACTAGTAGCTACACTGATCGAGCAGCGCTCTACACCGCTCGATCAGCGCCGACGCGCCGCCCACCTCGTCGGTCAAGCTGGGGATCCACGTGCTGGCGTCTGCGAATTGAAGCCAGCTTGGTGCGGCCCTGTCCCTGAACGCTTCTATCCCGTCGGTCCAATTGGCCAAGACGGAAAGCAAACTATGCTTCAACTCGAAACCTTCCGGATTGCGCGCTACCCTGCCACGGTCTGGCAGTTCCGCCAATTCTACGAAGCCGGAGGCTATCAGAACGAGGAGTGGTGGACAAAGGAAGGCTGGAAATGGCGCACAGTAAAAGCTATCAATATCTCCAATAAATGGGACAGCCCGAACCTGACCACTCCCAACCAACCCGTAGTGGGAGTTTCCTGGTATGAAGTGGTGGCTTTTTGTAGATGGATCACTAAATTCTTGCAGGAAGCACTATTCATTCGCGACGACGAAGAGATTCGGCTGCCGAGCGAGGCTGAGTGGGAGGTCGCAGCCACATGGGATTTGAACGAAGAATGCCCGCGGCAGTGGCAACCGCCTAGGGAAGAAGCCTGGCAAAATGTGGAAGCGGCTGGTATCGGTAGCACGTCGCCAGTGGGAGTCTTTCCGTTTCCAGACGCAACCAGCCCGAATATCCCACTAGACATGGCGGGCAATGTATGGGAATGGTGTGCCTCGCCGTACATCAAAGCTGAAGATCAACAGGCCGCCATTCAGCCGGCAGTCCAAACGGCAGGCCGGTTTTGGGGTGACTTTCGGATCTCTAGTGACACTGAAGAGGGTTTACCTGAAGATGAACCGACACCAATTCGACGTGGCGGTTCGTATCACTCCACGAATAACCGTCCTGGTTGGGAATGGGAGGTACGGGCCACTAGCGGGCCAGATGATCGGGCCGATGACTTCGGCTTCCGGCTCTGCCTATCGAAGAAGCTCACGTCAGTTCGCCTGCCCTCGGATCCACCGGCTGTGCCGGCTGAGAGTGAAGGCCAGTCGAGTAGTGAGCCGGTGCTTGATCCTCATACTAGTGTACTAGAACCTGGACGCGCGGCCGTACCCCTTACTGTTGAGCAACAGTACCGCTTAGAGCAGAAGCGTGCTATGCTGCGTGAAGAGTGGGATACGAGGCATAAGAAAGTTAAGCGGCTACGGCTCGGATTGGCTATAGAGAGCGATATTGCCACACGGTTTAAGCTTGAACAACAGCTCGAAGAGCAGGAGAAAGAGCTCGCAGTGTGCGAGCAGCAAATAGATGAGTTCGACCGTCAGTTACTATCATAACAATGATTAGCTATCTCTAACGCAAAGGAGGAGCGATGCAGCGTTTTATAGTGGGCACCTGTCAAATGCATCTGCGCCTGACACCGCTGGAGCCGTGGATGGTGCGTGGTCAGGTCGAACCGGAGGTATTTACCGACCAACGCGGGCAGCAAAGCCAGCGCGATATCCTGCAGCCACTTCGGGATAGCCGCGGGTTTCCACTTCTGCCGGCCAGCAGCTTCAAAGGTGTTCTGCGCAGCACGGCAGAGCGTATCTTGCGCAGCGTGCATAAGGTAGATGCGGATCATGCGCCGCTGGCCGACGAGCCATTTGTGCATAACGAGTCTGTATTGCCCAACCTCAAGCGCGGCCAGATTGCCGATTCGGAGATGCCGGCGTGGAACGAGCACCACAAGCGCTACCCTGAGTTGCTGGACGCTGAGTGCATGCCCAGGTTGATCTATCGCTACCTCTCAGCAGCCTCACAGCTCTTTGGTGCCACGACCCACGCCGGCCTGGTGCGGTTGGAAGATGCGCGTGTGCCAACAAAAGCAACTCAGCGGCGTAGCCATGTGGCACTGGATCGTTTCACGGGCGGCGTGGGCGAGGGGCCTTTTATCGAGCAGCTCGCACCGTCCGATATGTCTTTGGAAACGACCCTAACTATAAACAACTTCGCGCTCTGGCAAATTGGGCTGCTTGGGCTGGTCTTTCAGGAGTTTAATCGTGGCTATATTGGTATCGGCGCCAGCACACGCAAGGGCCAGGGGCAGGTGCGCGTCGACGCGCTGCGGATCGAGGTACGATACACGCGGGACGCCTATAATGTCTCTCACGGTATCATCTCGGCGCAGGCGCGCCTGGCCGATGAGCCATGGCGCGTGCAGGACGTACCGCGGGCAGTGGCAGCGGAGCGAGGCATTGTGCTGCTCGCCGAATTGGAGCGGCAGCTGGCACATGGGTGGCGCGAGCAGGATATTACCCTGCTCTTGGTCCAGGAAGAGCAGGTGCAGCAGCTGTTTCGCGAGGCGGTTGACATAGCGTGGCGCGCATGGATCGCCCAGGTAGCTCAGGAGGACGAATGATGACGCAGCAGAAGCACTATCATAACCCTTACGATTTCGTGCCATTAGAGGGAATGCCGACCTATCTGCCCACCAGGCCGGTGCATGAACAGGTCACCGGGCTCTGTGGTGGCGTGCTCTTCGCGATCGAAGTGTTGACACCGCTATGTATTCATCACGACCCAGGCAAACCAGATACCCAGAACCGCTATGCCTTCGCGAACTTGGGTGGCAGACCGATCTTGCCCGCTACATCGCTCAAGGGGATGCTGCGTAGCGTCCATGAAGCGGTGACGAACAGCACGCTGGGCATGTTAAAGAGCGAGAATCGGCGCGGCTGGTACCGCCGACGCATTCCGAAGTCCTATCTCCCCCCCGCTGATCGGGTCGATCGCCTCACGGCGAGCGAGGCGCTTTTCGGCGTGGTAGTTGGCAAGGATGATGAGTCAGCCGACGCTAAGGGACGATTGGCAGGTAAAGCGGCAAACAATGAGACAATGAGCTATGCTGGGCGCCTGCTGTTCAATGATATACCGATCACTGTACGCATGGACCCACAAAGGGTTTCACGACCCCAGGGTGGGCAGCCCAAGCCGGAACACGAAAGCTTCTACTTCGATCGGAGCGGCGCTATTTTGGGGCGCAAGTTCTACTATCATCAGCAGGACTACAAACGTGTCCTGGATATCTATAGGCAAAACCGAGGTATGCGTGAGATCGAAGTCTGGGCCGTGCCTGCCGGAACCTGGCTCAATGGAAACCTACGCTTCTTCAACCTGAGCGAGTTTGAGCTGGCAGCGCTGCTCTATTCGCTGGTTCTGGAGGATGGCCTGGCCCATAAACTGGGCTACGGCAAGCCATTAGGCCTGGGAAGCATTCATATTCGTGTCGAAGGATTAGAGGTCGAGCGGATCGAGGGAGATATTCCTGCACGGTTTCTGAGCTATGGAGAGCGATCCACAGAGGATTGGGCTGATAAAGTGCCCAATCTGCGGGAGGCCGCTAAAGCCGCCTGGCTGGCCCGCCCGGGCGGCGAGAGCAGCTATGCAGCATTTGTAGCCGTTACACGCTGGCCGCAAACCGAGAATTTCATCTACCCCGAATTTGATTTCTTCCGTCGTCAGCGAAATACCTCACAGCAAACAACGCTCTGGGATTACCAGAACCGCTCGTCGCCGCACCCTGGTGCAATGCCGATCACTCGACTATCCGCGACGACAGGTGTCGCACCGACGACCGCGAATTTGACAGATATAACTCCATTACAGCAACCTACACCCTCTGTACTCGCAGAATCAGTACCTGTCGTCGGGCCACGGGTTGTCGTCGATCTGCGATTGATAGGGCAGCTTGAGGATAGCGTCGATATCGGCCCTTTTGTGCGCGGCAAAGATAACCGCCGCTATCGTCTGACCGCAGAAAGTGCGTCACGCGATGTGCTGCGCGGCTTGCTGGCGCGAATGGAAGCGGGCAAAATGCTGGAGGTACGCTATCGTCCGGATAAACAGCGTATTGAAGGCAGGCATCAGAATGTTGCCCGCGACGTCGAGCCAGTTGAGGAGGACGAGTGATGTCAGGCCAGTATTTGGTCCTTTTTGATGCTGACAGAATTAGAGACTATGTGTTCGCCACAGGCCGATTGAAGGAGATCCGGGGCGCAAGTGAGCTGGTGCGCCAGGTTACCGACGAGAAGAAATTGCTAGAGTTGAAAGAATTGGCGCACTTTCAGCTCAAGAAGTGGCAACCGGATGAGCAGGAAGGGCTGATCTATGCCGGTGGTGGGGCGGGAGCACTGCTCTTCGCCGACGAAGAGCGCGCCAGGAGCTTTTGCGCCGAGTTGGAGCGACTCTATCGGCAACGTACGGGTGGGGCAACGTTAAGCGCAGTGTGGGTCGAGGTGCAAGGGAGCAGTGTCGAGGCACAACAGCTGGCGGCACGCAGCCTGGCAGCACGCAAGGCTAGCCGTCCGCGATCAGAAACTATCCCGGGGGGCGCCGTATTGCGCTTCTGCGCCAGCGATCGGCTATACCCAGCCAGTGTCCGCGCCCCCGACCCCGATAACCCGGCCGGCCTTCTGGTCAGCGAGATGACAGCGATCAAACGTCATGGCAGCCATACCTACCGGCAGGCGCTGGAGAAAAGCGATTTCTGGCAGGTGTTTGAGTCGCTTGTATCTGCGAGTGCTCGTATGGCTTGGCGCGCCGCGATCAGCGACACCAATGATTTGGGACATATCAGCGAGCAGGCCCGCCCGCAGGGCTATGTCGCACTGGTTTACGCCGACGGTGACGGGGTAGGCGGCAGCATGCGCCAGGTGGTGGCTCAGCTTGGCTTCGAGGGCTATCAGCAGTTCAGCGCAGCGTTAGCGGACGCCGCGATACGAGCGACAGCGGAGGCCTTGGCAGTTGCCTACCGCGCCAGCCCGATCGAGCAGCCCAACCCTGATCGGGAGACCCGGGAAACTCGTTTTCTGCCCTTTGAAGTCATTACGATCGGTGGAGACGATGTAATCCTCATCTGTACCGCCGAGCGCGGCCTGGCCGTGGCCTGCGAACTGAGTCGCCGCCTGGGCAAGCTGGTCAACGATTGGGTAGATCAGTATAACAATGGACAGTCCAATGCTCAAAGCCAAATAGTCCTAGACCAGCCCTTCTCGGCCTCGGTCGGAGTGATTATCGCTCACGACAGTGTACCGATCGTGCAGTTGGAGCGCCGTGGCCACGACCTGCTCGACAGCGCGAAGCAAGCCAAGCAATCCGGTCTTGGAGGGATCGACTTCCATGTAATCACTACACCCGGTCTAGACGGCATTAATCAGACCCGTAGCCGTGATTATAGCGCGGATAACGAGAAAACCTGCTTTACCAAACGCCCCTACCCGCTCCACCGGGCAGAATTGCTGCTGCGCTACGCCCGCCATCTGCGCGGGCTCTGCGACAGCAATGGGATACCAGTACATCTACAGTCCGGTACCCGCGATCGTCAACTAACGCCTGAAGAGATTGCAGAGTTACCGCACCTGCCGGATAGCAAAATCGCCGATCTCTACACGGCTTGTCGCGGGAGTCGTATTGAGGCGACGCTTGATGTGCTGACTGTCAGCATGCGCCTACGCGAACGTGAACGCAAGGCATTACTTCAGGCGCTCCACGATCTGGAGAGCATTAAATACTATCCTTTTGACGCGCCTGATGAGGAAGGGGTCTTTCGCAGCGCGCTGCCCGATCTGCTGGAGGCGCTTTCATTCGTGGCCGAGGAGGGATGATGGGACATCTAACTTTATGGACAGCCGCAGTCGATCTGACGATTACGCTGCGTTCGGCGCTACATATTGGTACCGGCCTTGGACTAGCGCAGATCCTTGATGATCGGATCGTGCAGGGCCGCCATCCGCTGGTCGAAGGCGCTGATCTCCCGTACATCCCGGGCTCCAGTCTCAAAGGCCGCCTGCGAGCCCACGTGCGCCAGCTAAGTGCCGATCTGGAATGGGATCTCCAGCAACGCACTGAGTCCGAGGCCCATCTCTTCGGCTTCGACGATACGCCGGGCAGTTTGGTGTTCGCCGACGCATACCTGGCAGATCTGGGCTTGGCCCGTTCTCTGGCGGAAACCGGTGGGGGCTTGCTGCCCGCTGTGGCCCGTAGTGAACGCAGTTTTGTTAGCCTGAGTCGTAATCGGCGCGTGGGGCTAAGTGGCAGGTTGTTTCGGATCGAACTGGCCGATGCTGGGTTGGCCTTTGTGACACAACTGCGTGGCAGCTTGCCCGCCGAAAGCGCCGAGCGCGACATGGCACTGCTGCTTGCTGCTGCACGCGATCTGACGCATCTTGGAGGTCATAAAGGGCGTGGCCTGGGCGCATGTTCTATCGCGATTGGCACAATCGTACTAGGCGATAAGCAGCCTACCTGGAGCGAGCTGCGGGAGGTGCTACGATGACTTTGCTACGCATTGAGCTACAACTTCAATCACCTACCTGCATTGGACAGCGTCCCACCTCTCCCGGCCAACTCACGACGACGGCGGGTTATCTCTCCGGTACAGCAGTGCGCGGTGGTCTGGCATCGCTCTGGCTGGCTGGCCGTCGCTACGAGCAGCTTGATGAGGATGAGCAGCGACGCTTTCGACAGTTGTTTTTAGAAGGCGCAGTGACGTTCGGCAACGCATGGCCCTTATACCGTGATACGACAGGCCGTGACTGGCGTACTTGGATCGTGCCCCAGAGCGCCTGGACGGAGAAGCGCAGCGGCGGCTGGATGGGCGATCGAAAATCCGGCGTACAAGACGTTCTCAAGGCACTCTTAAATCGTGTTCCTTTGTCGGATGCGCTAGATAAACTGGACCGGGTCGGTACTGAGTTCACTGCCGAACGCGGCGGGCGATGGATCGGGCTTGCGGCAAAACGCCGACTGATAACTCGCAGCGCACTGACGCGGAATGAGAGCAATCTTCCGTCAGTCTCACGCAGCGTGGTCGTCGCAGGCCAACTCTATAGCTTCGAGGCATTGGAGGCAGGCCAGCGCTTTGCCGCTGTAGTCAGCGGGGACGATGGTCAGATTGATATACTGACTAAGCAGTTGGAGCCGGGTCATACATTGCTGAGCCTAGGACAGGGGCGCAGCAGAGGGATGGGCCGGGTGCTAGTGCGCAAGACGACCGTGCTACTTGACGAAGCCCGTTCAATGGACGATCTAGCGGGTATGGCCAGAAAATTCACCGAGCGAACCGGCTTGATCGGAGGCTCGGCCCTTCTACCGGTAACACTAGAGGCGGATGTTATCTTGCGTGATCATTACCTCCTTCCATGTAGCAGCGGTGACCCTTTGGAAACACTGTCGCGTTATTTGCCCGGCGTGCCGCCGACGATGCGCTTGCTGTATGCCCTCCAGAGTACACACTGGCTGGGGGGATGGGACGAATTAGGCGTCTTCCGCGCCCACCCCAACTCGCGGTGCAGCAAGGATCAGTGTGGGTCTATAGTGTACCAGAAGCCGAGCTACATGTGGCCCTGGCTTGGTGGCTCCTAGCTGAACAGCGAGGGCTTGGCGAGCGACGCAGCGAGGGCTTTGGGCGGGTGCGTTTGTTGCACCCTATACACGCAGAGGAGCGCGAGCAATGGTAACACACGATGACATACGGCGAGCGCAATTGATCGCTGCCGTCCGGCAAGAGAGTCAACGGCTCGCCCCCGCCTTCGACACTGTGCTGCGTGGTGTCGAGCTCTCTAACCACCGCGTCAGCACTATCACCAACAGTCTAGCCTGGCACGAACGACGCCAGACGCCGGAGTTGCGCGTCCGCGAACTGATGAGCGAGACTTTGCGCTTGCTGCGCAAAGCCGATACGCAGAGCGACGAGGCGCAGGTCTACCGGCTGCTACTTGATTGGCTGCTCGGCAAAATTACAGCAGAAGAGAAAGCCACACCAAAGGACGAGATCGAAGCCTACTGGCGCCGAATCGATCGGTTGGAGCGCGAGGAGGTACTGGCGGGTTGGGAGGCGCAACTGCTCCGGCTGCTTCGCCTGCCTGAAGCCGAGCGCCTAAGGTGGTCACAGCAAGCCCGCCTGCTCTATGCCCAGGCGCTCGTGCAGATCGTGCAGCTACACACGCGCGGCGCGCGCTTCCGCAAAGAGATCGAAACACAAGGAGGAGCCGTCCAATGGCAGCAGTAACACGTTATACCTTTACAGGTGTTCTGGAACTAACCGGCGCGCTGCATATCGGCAGCGGCGGGGGCGGGCGCATCGGCGATACGACCCAGACTGACGCTACGGTTGTGCGCGACAGCCGTGGTCGCCCTTATATCCCTGGCTCTTCCCTGCGGGGTGTCCTGCGAACTGCGATTAGCCAACTTGCGCCGCAGTTGGGCCTCGGTACAATCCGTGAGGACGACGAGATTGAGAAGACTCAACGGCGTATCGATGATGAGGAAGAGCGCCGCCGCCGGGGAGGGCAATCCGCTCTCGGCGAAGCCGAGTTGCAAGACCTGCTTGATGGGGCTCTGTCACCCGGTGAGCGGCTGTTCGGTACAGTCTTCTGGGCATCGCCGCTGCTGATCCCAGATTTACATCTCCTGGACCAGAAGGAGTTGGCAGGCGAAGTACGTCATGGCGTCGGGATTGATCGCGACACCGGCGCGGCGCGCGAGGCGATCAAGTATGATTTCGAGGTCTTGCCCCGCGGCGCGCGTTTCGCCTTCTTTATGCGCTGTGATGTGCCGCATTTCCCCACTTCCTTTCAGCAGGATTGGTCGCGAATGCTCGCGCTGGGTCTACGGCTGCTCGAACAGGGAGAGTTGACTATAGGTGGACGTGTCGCGCGCGGGGTCGGCCAGGTTTGGCTGCACGACCTGGCGACTTACACTCTTGATACCAGCAACCGCAACTCCCTGCTTGATGCGTTGCTGGCTGACGACGAGTTGGCACGCTATGGGACGCGCTTCGTAGGTGATTGGACAATCGACATACTGCGGGAGATACGTTGATGTTTGCTCGACGGCTCAATGAACTGCGTCTGACACTGCAAATTGTGCCTGCAGCCCCATTGCTGATCAAAGAAGGCCGACATCTGGCAGAAGATGGTGATAAGGAAACCCGTAAAGAGCGGCGCTCCTTCCACCGTGGGGTCGAGCGTATGCCGGCCCACCCGCGTAGCCGTAAGGGCCGGGGGCTACGGCGATTACGATAGCGCCGACGGCTGTTTCGATATGGCTTGTGTCTGGACGCAGACCGCGGCTGGTCCGCGCTTCTACCTGCCCGGCAGCAGTCTGCGCGGCGTGCTCCGCAGCGCTGCCGAGCGTCTTGTAGCATGCTGGCAGCCCAATTGGGGTTACGTGAGCGATCCCTTTAACAACGCTTCGGAGGGCTGGGTGCAGCGCCAACGTGAGCGCGAGCCTTCGCCGAGCAGCGCGGACATCTATCGCATGGCAGGTCCCATCGAGCGTTGCTTTGGTCATACCGCATTGCGTGGGCGCTGGACATTCGGCGACGCCTGGATGCGGAACGAGCGCGATGCACATATTGTCGTGCGCGATGGCGTTGGGATAAGTCGGCGCACCGGTGCGGCGATGAACGACATCAAGTTCCAGTTCGAGGCAATTACCGGCGGTGTGTTCGAGACCACACTCACGATTGTCAACTATGAACTCTGGCAGCTCGGGCTGCTGGCCCACGCACTAGCGCTACTAGACGGCGGCCAAGCGCGTCTAGGCTATGGCACTTACCGCGGCATGGGACGTATACGCCTGGCAGTAACAATGATGGACTGGCGCTGGTACGGATATTTACCATCTGAAAACGCCGAAGGTGTGAGACTACCGCCGCTTGAACAGCTAGCGACACTCGCTGGGTTGGACGACAGCTATGGCTGGCGTGACAAAGGCCAGGCGATTGTCTTGCCGCTTGTGCCCAATGCAACCACGTTCGGTAGTGCATGGCGGTTGGAGCCAGCCCGCGGGATGGCCCTGGACGGTTTTGCGTCGACTGATTGGGATGGGCTACCCTGGCCTCAGCTGGCTGAGTTGCTTGCACCCACATTGAATCGCTGGTCGCTCCCGGATGAATTGCAGCCATGGTTGCCTGAAGCGGAGGTGCGGCAATGAGCATGCGTATGACCTATGCCCTACTCCCTCACGACATTCCAGAGAGCGTTGTCGCATCTTTCCTTGCCGTGTTGGGCGGGGGGCCGATTAACGCTTGGTTGGAAAATGAGCTACACTATGATCAGGGGTTGTGGTTGCGAGACGATGTGTCGCCCGCAGATGTGCTAGAGTTGCTGCGCACGTGGCCCCAAGGGCGTTTGTTTACCTCTTTGGCAGATATACGCTGGGAGCAAGAGAGCGCAGGGAGCCTACACCTGGTCATCATCGCGGATGATGTAACTGAAGGTATCTTCAAAGCAGACGATCCAGTATTGCGGGAAGCCGGTGGGCAACAGCACTTACTACTCTGGGGCGAGCGCAGAGACGGTAAGTGGGCTGAAGGGCGTATTCCGAACCTGGCGCGTTATTATCCGGCCCATTGGAAAGGGCCTTACGCGGCAATTCTTGCCCAGAGCTATGAGGCTGATTGGCCTGAGGCGGCAACCGTGCGGGTCGTGATGCGCTATTTCAAGTATGTTGACGAGTACAGGCCAGAATTCGACCCCCGCTTCAGAAGACAGGAGCGACCACAAACATGAATCGCACTATCATCACCCATATCGGCACCAGCGCGCTGACATGTGTGGCGCTCCAAGATGCCCAATTCGACCTGGGAATGCTGCGCGACAACCTGTTGAGCAATGTTGAGCCCTCGCAGAACACTCTGGCTCAATGCAGTCGCGACTTGGAACGAGGTCTGCGATCAAGCTGGAACCCGGTCTATGATCCTGATCAGCGACGCCGTGAGTCGCCCGCCGAGATTGCATCATTGAGTTTGCTTCCCAAGGAGCAACCGAATGACCCGATCATCAGGCCAGACGACCGCGTGATTCTGCTCCACTCCGACACCACCGACGGGCGCTTCTGTGCAGCATTGATCGCCGCCGTACTCAAAACCACAGAGATCCCGACTTCCACTAACGGTTATCCGGTCTGCACACCCGAGCAGATCGAAGTGGTGCAGGTGAATGGCCTGCGAGTGAGCGATTCCGGCAATGCTCAAGATACTGTGAGTGTGGGCGCGGCACTAGGAACCGCCGATCTGTTTGTGCGTCACGGACTAGTCAGCTATGTCGAGCGAGTATGGGACACGTACGTGAATCTGGACAAAAAGGGGGGCGGCAAGCTAATCTTCAACATCACCGCAGGATATAAAGGGATGATTCCTATCGCGCGCGATTTGGCACTGTTGTTAGGGGCGTATGCACGCACGACCGAGCACACGTTAATCACCGAGTTGTGCTACCTATATGAAGACAGTAACACTCTCATTCGTTATGCAGCCCTACCAGTACTGCTTGACTGGAGCGTCATTCCGGAGGAACTACTACGCGCCGCGGGCGGACCGAGTGGTATAGATAGCAATCAGATTGGTGCAGATCATACAATGCTTTTTGAGCGATTGTCCCCTCTATCGCCGCGACACCGTCGATCAGCGATTGGTGAACTGGTCTGGGCATTGTGTCAGCATATTGACTATCGCAAAATATCGATCCAAGAACGCATCCGCTTGAAAGAAGAATACACTGAACTCCTCAGAGAGTATTACGTACGAAGTGAGAAGATCCGTCGGATAAGAATGCAATTGGCGATTGAAATCAACGTTCTGGTCAAGTATCAACTCGAAGAACAGCAGAAGGACGAGGAAGTAATCATAACCCAGCTCGAAAGCAAGCTACAGCGGCGTGAAGAGATTCTGGGTTTCAGGAAATAAACTCTTACAGATATCAACAACTATTGGACAAAAAGGAGTTCCACCGATGCCTGAATTATTCCTCCATGGCCATGCACTGCTCATCGGTGTTGGACGTGATCTGCCCACAACGGTGAAGGATGCCACCGCGCTCCGCGATATATTGGTCGATCCCCATCGTGCAGCCTATCCGCCTAACCAGGTTACGATGCTTGTCGAGTCAGCCGCTGAACGTCAGAACATTCTCAATGCGTTCGACAGGCTAATTAGTAAGGTAATTGCTGATGAGCAAGCTACGGTTATCGTCTACTTTTCCGGCCATGGGGGCAGATTTGAGCGGGATGGCCAGCCAATTGAATATGGTCTGATTCCTCATGACTACGATCCCGGCGATAGGAATGGCACCACTATTTCAGCGGCGATGTTCACTGATAAGATTGAGGCGATCAAAGCCCAGAAGCTGGTAGTTTTGCTGGATTGTTGCCACGCGGCGGGGATGCCTGCTATTAAAGCCGCTGGTGAAACCTTTGTCAAGTCGCCGGTGGATCTCTTGAATATGCTTGGAGTTGGGAGCGGACGGGTGATTATTACCTCATCACGTGAGCAGGAGCTTTCTTACATCGGTGACACGTACAGCATTTTCACCGCCTGCCTGCTTGATGCACTAGCTGGCAAGGCGTCAATGAGTAAAGATAGCTACGCGCGTATCATCGATATCTTGGGCTACCTGTTCGACCAGGTGCCAAAGCGTGCCGCGCCCTACATTCAGCATCCTTTTGTAAAGCAGATTCTCGACCTGGATAACAACTTCCCACTCTGCTATTACGCTGGCGGCAGTAAAAGCGTGCCTGGAGAGACACCAATTGCGGATTTCCCCTCTGTGTCTACTGGGCTTACCGCAGGTCAGCGACTTAGACTACAACAAAAACTGGAAGGACTACAACAGGAGTGGAGACTGCGCAATGAGATAATTAAACGTATGCATGCAGCACTAAGTATCGAGGCCGGCATAAAGGTCAAATTTCAGCTAGAGCAGGAATTCTTACAGGAGACGGCCGCGAGGGATCAAGTGGAGCGGGAAATTGAGCGTATTGAGCGGGTACTAGAGTAAATTAAGCCGCGATCGGCGTGCGACGAGTTCAAAGGCAGATGATCCTGGAGTAGGTGCTGGGCCGGATCGGGATGCTGCTGACGAAGACGTACAGCACACGCTTTCACCTGGGCTATCTCAACGTCCCGGCGTTCTTCCGCCAGATCAACGACATCAAGGACGGCGCGGACGACGCGACTCTGACGATACTATGCCAGAAGGACGAGTTCGAGCAGTTCGCGGTGTGACCAAGCATGAGACTCACTGCCGACACAGAAGTGGTGGACAAAGTATCCTAAAGTGAATCATCATCTGTGCAATCTGTGGATGATCCCACACCCGGAGCCCACCCAATGACCGACGACCTGACCGACACCCTGCTTACCACCCGCCGGCGCTACCTGGCGCACCTGGAGCTGCAGCGCGCGCAGCTTGGCCTGAGCGTGCCGCCGCACATCCTGATCGACATCGAGCAGACGACCGAAGAGATCGGGCGGCTCGCGGCGCAGGCGCACCGCTACGTGCTGCGCCCGGAGGTGCTGGCGGCCCAGCGGCCGGCGCGCATGCCCGGCGCGATCCTGCTCGTCAGCCCCGAGCGGCCCGACCAGCGCGCGCTGGAGCAGGCCGCGTTCGAGGCGATCGACTACCACCGCGCCGCGCTGCAGTGCTGCTGGCTGATCGCCAGCGGCGGCGAGCACGGCGCGATGGGCGCGGCGCTCCAGCTGCAGCGCTACTGCGAAGACCGCGGCATCCGCGCGTTCGTCTGGCAGATCGCGGACCCGCTCAGCATCCACGAGACCTACAACCTGGTCGACTGGCTGTACACCTACGATGTGCCGGCGCACGGGCTGGCCGAGTCGCAGGCGATCGCCGACATCACCGGCGCGACCAAGCCGATGTCGTTCGGCATGCTGCTGGCCTGCCGGGGCCGGCGCCCGGCGCAGTACATGGCCCGCCAGGCGCAGGGGCCGTCGCTGCCGCTGCTGCTTGAGCTGGCGACGCCGGAGGGGCCGCCGTCGGCGCCGCGGCAAGCAGGCGGGCAGTAGGCGGCAGCGCGGCGGCCAACGACCGTCGAAACCGATCGGGTTGAAACGCGCGCCGGGCCGCCAGCGCAGCACGGCCAACGATTGCCGGGAGCGATCGCCGCGGCGACCATGGGCCACCTTAACCGCATCGATCTGGCGGGCGTGCGCCCGATTCGGCCAGTTTCGCAAAATCGCGCGGATAGAGTGGTCGGTGGCCGATTAGATTTAGGGCATCGCAATCGGTAATGGCTGGCCCGGCGCGATGCGAGGCACAGAGGATCACCGCCCCGCGGCGAAGGGGTTCGAGACAGAGTTCCGACGACGGGTGCCTAGCCATTGGGCGCTCAGAGGATCACCGCCCCGCGGCGAAGGGGTTCGAGACGTGCGCCGGCGTTGGCCGGGGCGAGTGTGGCAGCGGGTCCAGAGGAACACCGCCCCGCGGCGAAGGGGTTCGAGACGAAGGCGTCGCGGTGCTCGATGGCGTGGCGGTGCTCAGAGGAACACCGCCCCGCGGCGAAGGGGTTCGAGACGTGGGATAACTCTCATAGACTGAATTCTCCTTTAAAACCAGAGGAACACCGCCCCGCGGCGAAGGGGTTCGAGACATGATGCCGCTGAGATACGCCTTCTTGTAGTCGCCGTCAGAGGAACACCGCCCCGCGGCGAAGGGGTTCGAGACGAGAGGCGTCCAAGGAGCTGGGTATACATACGAAGCACCAGAGGAACACCGCCCCGCGGCGAAGGGGTTCGAGACAACTCAGCCGCTTCGGCTGCGTTTGCCAATCCCAGCAGAGGAACACCGCCCCGCGGCGAAGGGGTTCGAGACCTTGCGGGCCTGCGCGTCCTTGCGGCGCCGGTCGAGGCAGAGGAACACCGCCCCGCGGCGAAGGGGTTCGAGACCGGCTTCAGCCTTTGCCTCCTTCAGGTCTTCCGCCGCCAGAGGAACACCGCCCCGCGGCGAAGGGGTTCGAGACTGAACCTCGCGCCACCTTTTCCGACCTGCCTGAACACCCAGAGGAACACCGCCCCGCGGCGAAGGGGTTCGAGACCCCACTTCATAGTCCGTGCGTCTGGATGTCGCTCCAAGACAGAGGAACACCGCCCCGCGGCGAAGGGGTTCGAGACTATTTTCCTCCTCTATTTTGACTTTCTGAGCCTACCTCAGAGGAACACCGCCCCGCGGCGAAGGGGTTCGAGACTCCTCAGCCTGGGCCCCGGGAGCTCGGGCGACGTCCTCAGAGGAACACCGCCCCGCGGCGAAGGGGTTCGAGACGCACTCGTCGCGCTTGTCGCCACCGGGGCCGCCGTCAGAGGAACACCGCCCCGCGGCGAAGGGGTTCGAGACACTTCGGGTACACAACGACAGGTGGATGTTTGGTCAAACAGAGGAACACCGCCCCGCGGCGAAGGGGTTCGAGACTAGCCCGTCCCCTGGAACTGGACTTCGACCTGCTTCACGCAGAGGAACACCGCCCCGCGGCGAAGGGGTTCGAGACATCCAGCGTGCGGCCCTTCTTCAGGGTGAGCGGGGCCACAGAGGAACACCGCCCCGCGGCGAAGGGGTTCGAGACGATCAAGGCAATGAGCAGTACGACTGCGCATAACCGTGCAGAGGAACACCGCCCCGCGGCGAAGGGGTTCGAGACAGGAGTCCCGCCTTTAAGCGTATCGACCTCGGTTTCCAGAGGAACACCGCCCCGCGGCGAAGGGGTTCGAGACACGCAATACCGCATGCGAAGCGCGCTCCGGACGCGCTTGCAGAGGAACACCGCCCCGCGGCGAAGGGGTTCGAGACATCCCAACCACTTTCCATTGGATGGTTTCCCACCGCCAGAGGAACACCGCCCCGCGGCGAAGGGGTTCGAGACTTTCGGGCTGAAAGCGCTTCTCGTATGCTTGCCCGAAACAGAGGAACACCGCCCCGCGGCGAAGGGGTTCGAGACAACTAGCCGGGAAGAACGTAATGTCGCCGTACAACTGCGCAGAGGAACACCGCCCCGCGGCGAAGGGGTTCGAGACCCGATGATCGGGTACTTGATGTCGGGCAGCTCGTTCTCAGAGGAACACCGCCCCGCGGCGAAGGGGTTCGAGACCGGATCTCGACGTCGACTAAGATCTTGACGTCGATCCAGAGGAACACCGCCCCGCGGCGAAGGGGTTCGAGACTAGGTTAGGGCGTACAAGGCTTGATTGGACAGGTACATCAGAGGAACACCGCCCCGCGGCGAAGGGGTTCGAGACGTTCGTTAGTCAACGGGTGTAAGGTCCTTGAAGACTTACAGAGGAACACCGCCCCGCGGCGAAGGGGTTCGAGACATAAATTACTCTTCCTGTCTGTTCCTGGGAACTGTTGCAGAGGAACACCGCCCCGCGGCGAAGGGGTTCGAGACATCATCATCTGGAAGCGCACCACGCAGCACCCAGACCAGAGGAACACCGCCCCGCGGCGAAGGGGTTCGAGACAACGCGCGGCAGGGCGAATTGGCCAAACAGATTGCCCAGAGGAACACCGCCCCGCGGCGAAGGGGTTCGAGACCTTGTAGGGCTCCAGCGCCTTATGCTGCGCCAATTCCCAGAGGAACACCGCCCCGCGGCGAAGGGGTTCGAGACCTCATGTGTGATTGCGCCAAACTTGATGTGTTCGATCCAGAGGAACACCGCCCCGCGGCGAAGGGGTTCGAGACAGAAGGGCGCCGACGATGCTGTGCCAGGCCCAGTTCAGAGGAACACCGCCCCGCGGCGAAGGGGTTCGAGACGAAATTCGCTTTGTCGAGGTGACAAAGTGGAGAGACCAGAGGAACACCGCCCCGCGGCGAAGGGGTTCGAGACATGGCTGAACTAGTGTGCCCATCAATGAGCACAATCCAGAGGATCACCGCCCCGCGGCGAAGGGGTTCGAGACTGCTCGATCACCCAGTACATATACTTACCGTCGATCTCCTGCAGAGGATCACCGCCCCGCGGCGAAGGGGTTCGAGACCTGGACGCCGGTGACTAGTACAGCTTTCCAGACGTTCGTTGCTGGTCGTCGCCAGTTGGTTCTGCGGTTCTGTGGTTCTGCGGTTCTGTGGCCACGGAACTGCAGCACCGCGGAACCGATCGTAACAGCCCAAACCCGACACGAACGTCCGGAACCTTGTACTAGGCCGTCCTTCCCTATGCTGCCGTTTCATCGAAGATGGGCGAACGAGTCTTGACTTTCGATTCCGCTGCACCTATAATCGCCCTAAGTGTTGCACCTGTTTTTATACATACTCGGCGATGCGGCAGTCTCCGATTCGGCGATCGGCCTCCAGCGACTCTGGGATAGTGCGAGCCAGGGGCAACCGAGCCGAATCTTTCCGCTGCCGCTGCCGCCAGGGCAAACCGGTACCCCGGGCGAACCTGGCCGTGTGGCGCTCGTTACGCGCACAAAGTGAGCGCTGCGGCTGCGAGGCACAGCGCTAAGCGGGGTGGTACCGCGGGTGATTGTCGCCCGTCCCGGCGTGATTCTTGATGACGCCGGGACGGGCGTTTCTGTTGGAGCAACATCTCTGGAGTGCCGACTATGCCGCAACCCATACCAGGACACCACGGCAGCTCGGGCGGCGCGATCGATCCAGCGCCCGACAACGTAGATCCGCACGAGGGCGATCTGCCGGCCGAAGACGCGACTGCTCCTCCCCCCGTCCTGCGAACGATTGCCGATCAGGTCCAGCAGCAGGCCGCCACCTGGCGCGACGCGCTCGCCGTCGGCATTGGCCGCGCGCGCGATCTGACCGGCCTCGAGGAGACGCGCATTCGCTACTTCGAGGATCTGGGGGCTCTGCAGCCGTCCAAATCGACAGCGCAGGCCGGGGGGAGCCGCCTGTATACCCTCTCGGACCTGCGCTGCCTCGCCGCGCTCGCCCTGCTCGTCAAGCAGCACGGCTACCGGCCGGCCGAAGCAGCAGCCCTGGTCAAGCGCTTCCGCCAGGACATCGAGCAGGGCAGGCCCGGCCAGCTGGACGACCTGCTCAAGCGCGAGGGCAAGGCGGTTGGCAACGGCTTTTTGCTCGCGCGCCTGATGAGCCAGATCATGGACGCCGTGCAGGCCGAGCTCGACCAGGCCCGCGCGGCGAGAGTGCGCGCGGCTGCCTCATCGGATGACCTTCCCGCCGATCGTGCCGGCCGGCCGCGTGTGGTTGCGGCCATTCTCCCGATGCGATCGCCAGGGGCCGACTCGGTGGCGTGGAACCTGCGGAATCTGCAGCAGATCGGGCGCCAATGGCGCGCCGCGCCGCGCGATATGCTCGTGGCGATCGATCGCGCAGCCCTTTTCAAAGAGGAGCAGCCAGCGCTGCTGCCGGTGGCTCTGGCGTCGAGCGGCCGGAACGACAGCACGATCATGTTCTATAGCCGCGACGAAGCCTGGGCGCTGCCCGAGCAGCCCACCCATCGCTTCTGCATGTATGTCCCGCCCGCGCGCCAGGATCTCTCGATGATGCTGATCGTCGACGCCGATGCCGATGCCGAGGTTCCCGCGATTTTTGCGCCACAGCCTGCGCGCGCGGCGCTGCTCGATCGACTTCTGCGGATGTGCAAGCAGATCTTCACTTCGTTTTCCGACAGCACGCTGGCCAAGAACTACCGCTACCGCTCCGACGGCTTCGAGATCGAGCACACCCGCACAGCCTACCGCGAGCTGCTGGAGACGATCGCCGCGCTGGTGTTCCCCGGCGACCTTGAAAGTATGGCGGCGCTGCTGATCCCCAACAGCCTCGACCGGCCGACCTCGCTCTCGATCCTGGCCGACTATCGCTATAACGACGCGCTGGCGCTGCGCGCCAAGCTCGACCTGAGCGGCGAGGGCCAGGGGCTGTGCGGCAGGGCCTACACGCTGCGCGAGCCGTTCTTCTCCGCCGACGCCCGCGCCGATCCGCGCGTCGCCTATGCGCCCGAGGAGCACTGCCGCGTCGCGCTGGCGGTGCCGCTGGTGGCAAGCTGGGGCATCGCGCCGCTCGGCGTGCTCTACCTGGCCTCGCGCAGCCCCCGGCAGACGCTCAGCCGCGACGACGCCTACTTTG
This sequence comes from Candidatus Ribeiella danica, assembly GCA_016717335.1. Classification (GTDB taxonomy): domain Bacteria; phylum Chloroflexota; class Chloroflexia; order Chloroflexales; family Roseiflexaceae; genus Ribeiella; species Ribeiella danica. Next base: position 131,821 of record JADKFS010000001.1, on the reverse strand, counting down.
CGCTCATCCTCGGCAACATCCTGGGCGAGCAGCTCGGCCGCTGGTGGCTCACGCGGCTGCGCCGGGCGCACGACCTGCAGCTGCACGCGCAGATGGACGCCACGGTGCGCTGGTTCGATAGCCTCGACCAGCACGGCTCCGATTTTCAGCGCGCGCTGGACGGCCTGCAGAAGCTGTGGGGGCAGATCGATCGCAAGGAGCTGCCGATCGCGGACTCGCGCGTGGCGCTGGTCGTCTTCGATATCGATAAGTACCGGCAAACTGTCCAGGTGCGCAGCGACGAGCCGGTGCCGCTCAAAGCGCAGACGCACGTTCGCGAAGCGATCCGTAAGATTCTGCCGGACGCGGAGAACTACTGGTTCAAGAACGATCACGCCCTGTTGGTTTTGCACAACCAGGAGGCCGATGCCGCCGCGACGATCGCGCGCCGGATCGCCAACCAGGTGCGCGCGGTGCCATCCGGGATTCAGGGCGAAGATGGCAAGCCAATCACGATCACTGTCAGCGCGGCGATCAAGATCATGAGCTACCAGGATCTCTACGACCTCGATCGCTGCGGCAAAGAAAACCTTCGCCGCCAGCTGACGGCGATCCTGGACGATCTGCGCCAGCAGACCGCCCGCGCGCCGGCGCACAGCATCCATCTGCTCACACCCGAGGGCTGACAGCGCACCACCTATAGCCGTGAGCAAAACCATTGAGCCGCGACGCACGAACGAGCTGCCGCTGCGATGCCATCCGCCTGACTGCCGACTGCCCACTGAGCCACTAGGTTGCCATGCGTCTGACTGCCGACTGGCGCCTGCCGACTGCCCGCTGCTATAATCGAGCGTATCTTGAAGGCTCGCCGCCATTAAGGTGGCGAGCCGTTTATGATTTTCGAGATTTGTTCGATTTAACTCTTGACAGGCTCTGGCGACACTGCTATGATTAGCTCGCACACCGCGGCCGAGCGTAGCCGCACCGGATCCGACCGTTCATTGTCGAGCGCCACTATGAATCAGGACGAGCATGCTCCAGGATGGTTGCCTGCTATCGTGACCTGGATGGATCGCCACCATGATATCGACGACCCCGCGCGCGGTGCCAGCAGCCGGCACGGCCGGCGACGCGCACCGCCTCAATCGAGACCACGCAGGCGCTGCGATTGCGCGCGCCGTGCTCCAGCAGCGTGCGCTGCCGGGGGGCTGCTCCCTGCGGGGTAAAGGGTCGTACGATACATTCACCATGGGCGCCGTACTGCGGCGCCTTTTTGATTCGCCACTGCTCCACCGGCGGCCCGTGGCCGCCGGCGTCGATACCCCCATACCTGGCCGGGCGGCCGGCCGATGCCGCGGCGAGATGTCCAGCTTGCTCGCGCGGGGAGGAGGAAGCGATGAGCGATGATGGCGACCGTCAGCACGGACACGCCGGTGGCCCTGAGCCGCGCGTATTCATCAAGACGCTCGGCGTCTTCGAGTCGTGGGTCGATCACACCGAGGCGATCTGGAAGGGCTGCGGCGCCGGAGCGGGGCAGCTCAAGCGCGCGCTGGCGCTGCTGATCGCCCGCCGCGATCAGCCGGTGCGCCGCGAGGTCGTGCTCGAAGTGGCCGGCGGCTACGCGCTGAAGGGCGCGCGCAATGTGATCCCCGGCCTCAGGAAGATGCTTCATTCGTGGGGCATCGAGATCGCCTTGACGCTGAATAAGCTCAGCATCACGCTGCACCGGCACGCGCTCTGGCAGACCGACGGCGATCGGATCGACCGGCAATTCGCGCTTGCGCACGCCGCCATGGGCGCGGGCGATGCCGGGGGCGCGCTTGCGTCGCTCGACGGCGTCGAGGACCTGTGTGGCGGGCTGTACCTGCCGATCTACGATTCGCCGCCAGAGTACGCGATCGACGACATGGTGGATTACTGGCAGCAGCGCCAGAAGGAGACGCTGCAGCTCCTGGCGCGCGTGCGCGTCGCGACTGGCGATCCCCGGCAGCACGCCCCGGCGATGCGCGCGGCCGCCCGCGCGCTCCGCTTCGATCGCGAGAACCCGGCCTCGTATCTCTTTGCCGCGCAGATCGCGCGCCAGTGCGGTAACGAAGAGCGCGCCCGCTCCTACGAGCGGCTCGCGCCCCGCTATCGCGCTGGGCCGGCCCCCGGCTGACGCCCGGCTGGAATTATACGAGTTCAAGAAACAGTGGGGATACTACCCACTGTTTCTTGTTTTCATAGAACGATCATGCACTCTGCTGGATATTTTCTACTGGCGGCCAGCTACACTACCGGCAAGCTCAAATCGCGGACGCAGAAATAGTCGACCAGGAGGATTATCGATGTACCTCAACAGTCACCAGCTTCAGCGCTTCGGCCGCGCGGCGCCGGGCCCGAGCGAGGGCGATCTGCCGCGGCCGCCGACCGAGATGGATGTGCTGCTCATCGGCGCCGGCAACTCGGGTGAAGCCGTCACGCTGCGCTGCCAGGGGCTGGCCTACACCGATGGGCTCTGGCTGAACGCGGCCGGGCTGAACAACGACCGGCTGCCGCCGCGCCCGGTGCCGGTGCGCCGCGCCGACGGCTCGACCGCCTCGCTTGAGCTGAGCGGGCGGCTGGTGCTGGACGGCGAGAATCCACGCGAGCTGATCGCCGACTACCCGCTGCTGGAGCGGCGCTACCGCCCGCTGCTGCGCGGGCTCGCCGTCTTCGAGACCTACCCGCGGGCGGGGGCGGGCGGCCACGGGCACCCGGCGATCTCGGCGCTGGATATCGATCTCGCGATCGACGCGCTGCTGGGCTGGCTGCGCGGGGAGCTGCGGCAGCTCTACGAGGCGCCGGCGGCCGAGGCAGGCCAGAGCGAGCTGCAGCGCCTGATCGCGGCGCGCCGGCGCCGCGATGATCCGGCCCGCGAGAAGCGCATCATCGTGGTCGGCGGCGCGTGCGGCGCGATGGGTAACGCCACGCACCAGCTGCTGCCCTACCTCATTCGCCGGCTGCTGGCCGAGCGCGGCCTGGCCGGGTGCGAGCTGTGGGGCGTGCTGCTAGGCCCCGCAGCCTTCAGCGGCCTGACGCCGTTCGTGCGGCACAACTACCGCGCCGCGCTAGAGGCGATCGAGTTTCTCAGCCGCAACGGCCAGCGCCGCGACTACATCAATGATCTCTCGATCGCGAGCCAGCAGCCGCCCTATGACCGCGTGTTTCTGCTCGACGACCCCACGCTGCCGGGCGCGGGCGCCGGCGTGAGCGAGGCCGAGATGGAGCGCTTTCTCGACCAGGCCGCGCTGAGCCTGTACCTGGCGCTGCGCGGCACCGTCTGGCAGACGATCGCCAGCCACATCGCCAACGACGACGGCGTCGCGCGGGCGGACGGGCGGCTGCGCTACCTGCACACGCTGCGCGGCGTGGCGATGCGCGCGGACCGCGACCAGCTGACGGATCTGCTGGCGACCCGTCTTTCGGCGGCCGTTCTGGATCGCTTTGTCGATCGTTTTGGCGCTTGAGCCCTTGTGCAATTGCAGGTTGCAGATTGTCGCTGGAGCAGCCCTAATCTGGCGAGGAGGAGCACCATGCTAACGCTGATGAGCCCGGCCGGCCCAGCCCGGCCCGACGACGTGATTCAGGCGGAAGAGCACCTGAATGCGATCGGAATAACCACTACTCTGGCGGAGACGTTGATCCAGGACGCGACCGGCCGCAGCTTCGAGCCAATCCAGCTGAGCCTGGACGGCGATCTGATGGAGCAGCTCACGCTGCTGATCCGGCCCGAGCCGCTCGGCGGCGCCGAGCAGCAGATCCTGGAGAACCGGCAGCGGATCGAGGCGCAGGTCGACCAGGGGCTGCGGCGCGCGGCCGCCAGCGCAGGTCAGACGCCACGCACGTTCCTGCACAGCTTGCGCGCGGCAGCGCGCGCCCGCCACACACGTCTGGGGCACGAATTCGCCGAGCAGGACGCGGCCTACGCCCGCGCTCAGGCGCGCCTGCACAAGTGGCAGGAGCGGGCCGGCCGCCCGGCCGGCGGGATCGGCAGCACGCTCTGGCGCTGGGTCGTCGGCGGCGACGACCAGCTGGCGCTGCCGGAGGCGGCGGCGCTGTGGAACCAGCGCGAGTACATCGCGCTGCGCCGCGCCGCGCTGCTCGGCGCGCTGGCAATTGTCGCCCACGCGGCCGACACGCTCGGCGAGATGCTGGGCCACCTGGACGAGCGGCTGGCCGAGGCGCGCCAGGCCCGCGCCGCGCTGGCGGCCGATCTGGCGCGCCTGGGCAGCTCGCCCGCGATCTACGCGCCGTGGACGCTGCCGCTGCAGCCCCAGGCAGTCGTCGACGCGCTGCTCCAGCAGAGCGACCTGGACGGCTTAGTCGCCGAGCTGCTCCTACGGCTGGCCGGGCCTGGCGCAGCGCTGGCGGAGCAGGTGCGCGGGCTGGCGCGCCAGGCGGCCGAGCAGACTATCACGCCGCTTGACCTGATCGACCTGGTCGAGCTAGAGGCTGCGGCGGCGGGGCTCGCAGCCGAAGATCCGATCGTGCCGGTCGGCCAGGCGCTGCTCGACCAGGTGCAGCGGCCGACCTGGCAGATCGCGCGCGGGGCGCGGCCGCGGGTCGAGACCATCCAGATCACATCCGACGGCAAGCCGGTCTATAGCCTCGAAGGGCTCGGCAGCGCGGCCTACGGCGCGGGCGAGCTGTGTATCGGCTTCCTGCAGCTGCAGCTCGGCGTCGCGAAGGAGGATCTGGCGCTGCTGCGCGATGGCGACGAGGCCTTCCAGGCGGCGCTGCGCCTGCGCAACCTGTATGTGCTGGAGGATCTGGCACTGGCGTGGGAGCGGGCGCAGCACACCGATGACGCGCAACCGGGCAATAGCACACCGGCTGCCGGATGGCCGGCGTATGTCAATGGCGAACAGCCGGGCGCGCTGCCGGGCTGAGCGGAGGGGCTATGCGAATGCTTCGGGCGCTCTGGCGTGGCCTTCGGCGCGGCGCGACGATCTCGATCGGAGCCCCCGGCCGTCGGTTGACCGTAAGCCGGCATGGCCTGACTTTGAGTGTGGGGCTGCCGGGAACCGGATTGTTCTGGAGCTGGCGTCGATTATGGCGGCGACGCAGGAGTCGCCGCCGGCGCGAGAGCGGGCACTTCTCACGTAACCACGAAGGTTCGAAGAAACGAGATTGTGGACGATAACAATTGACCCTTCGCAGCTACGTGTCTTCGTGGCGAAGCTTCCAAGCATACATTGTTGAGAGGAGGCAGCTATGATCTCAGGTCTATCACCCTTCACCGCACACACCCGTATCTGGCGCGCCCTCGGCCGGCTGGCCGCAGTCGCGCTGCTGGCCGCTGGTGTGCCGGAGGCTGGAGCGGCGGCGCTAGCCCAGGCGTCGACCGACGCGCTGCTGCTGGCTCCTGCGCAGGCCGAAGCGCCGCCGCTCCAGCAGGCGCGCGGTGTGTTCTACCGGCACGCGCTGGCGGTCGAGCTGCCGCGCGCGCAGGTCTGGCTGGCGTCGACGGCCGATGGGCAGGGCGAGCTGTGCACCGACGACCAGGCCACGATCACGATCGCGCAGCCTGATCGGCCGGCACAGCGCTGGTCGCACCAGTTCGCCAGCCCGGACCGCCGGGGGATTGTGTGTATTCCCCCGCTGCGACTGCTGCTCAGCCAGGCCGGGGCCTACTCGGTCACCGTCGTTCTGGAAGATTTGTATCCCGACACCTACGGCTCGCGGCCCTACTACCTGGTCTTCGAGCGCGCCGCGCAGGTCGCCGGCCCGAGTGCAATCGGCGCCGCCGGCACAGCGCAGCCAACGCCCGCACGCCCCACGATCGCCGGCGCGCGTACCCCAATCCAGCCGGCGGTCGGCATCCACCCACCGGGCGCATCAGCGTTTCCGACGACGCCGGCCTTGGACGGGCCGGCGGATCGGGCGGCGGGCATTAGCGCTGGCATCGACTGGCTCGGCCCGGCGCTGCTGGGTAGCCTGGCCCTGCTGCTCGCCGGCGCGGGCGGGCTGCTGTGGCGGCGCCGCCGGCGCCGGGCCAGGCCGGCGGGTCTGAGCGGCGTGGTGTACCTGTTCGACCAGGAGACCCGCGAGGCGCGCGCCGTCACGCTGCTGGGGATGGGCGCACCGCTGGCGATTCGGCGTCACCCCCTGGACGCGCTGCCGAGCGCCGCGCTCGGCCAGGCCAGCGGGGCAATCGCCCGGATTGCGCTTGTGGACGGGAGGCCGGCCCTGCAGAGCGATCTCGCTTCGACGGAGGCGGCCCCGGCGCCGCTGCGCCACGATCAGATCTACCCGCTCGCCGGCGGGGTGGTGACGCTGCGCTACCGCGGCCCGGATGCGGCGCGACCGGCGCACGCCGGCCGCAGGAAGGGGTAGCCAATGCTGTATCGGCCGAACGCGCGCCGGTGGCTGGCCAGGCTGCTGCAGCGTCACCTGCTGCGCCGGCGCGAGACCTCTACCCGAATGATGAAAGGAGCGACTCATGTGGTGCCTGATCAGTCTGGCGGCGTGCGCGGCGATCTGCGGGCTGGCCGCGCTGGTGATCCGCCCCTCGCGGATGCACCTGCCGCGACCGCGGCCGGCGAGCCTGCTGCGCGGCTGCATCGCGACGACCTTCCTGCTGCTGGCGCTGGCGCTGGGCGGCGCGGCGGTGCTCCTGGCGACTCGCTAGCGGCACCGATCGACATGGCGCGATCAGCCGACGGCGGCGCGGCAACCGGCCTGGGCAAGCGTGCCGCCCGCCATACCAGGGCAGCCTTGCTGCTGCAGGTGGACGGCACGCCCGGCGCGCGGCCGCGCGGGATCGCCGGGCTGGGCATTGTCGTGCGCGACCTGGCCGGCAACGTGCTGACGTGGCGCTGCCAGCAGGCGCCCGCCATGACCAACAACGAGGCGGAGTACCAGGCAGTGATTGCCGGGCTGGAGCTGATGCTTCGGCACTACCCCGGCGCGCCGGTGCGCTGCCTGACCGATAGCCGGATCGCCGTCGAGCAGATACTCGGGCGGAGCGCCGTCCGAGCCGCAGCGCTTCGGCCGCTGCACGCGCGGGCCACCCTGCTCGCGCGCCAGTTCGACGAGATCACATTCGTCGCGATCCCGCGCGAGCTGAACCGGCTGGCCGACGCGCTGGCCTGGGAGGCGCTGGTCGGCCGAGCGGGGATTGCGCGGGATGGCGGCCCGTGAGCGGGCAGGATGAAGAAGGGCGGCGCTGGAAGCGCTTGATCCCCGGTTTCTGGTTCGAAAGGAGGATGCGATGCCAATCTTTCCGCACTACGACGGCCCACCGCTCATGGAGCGGATTGTGAGCGTCGAGAACCTGACGCTGGCCTGGCGGCGGGTGCGCAGCAACATTCGGCTGGCCTGGCGCGGGCGCAGCGCCGGCCCCGACGCGGTGACGATCCGCGACTTCGAGGCCGACTGGGCGCGCCAGATGACCCAGCTGGCCGAGGAGCTGCGCGGCGGCGCCTACCGGCCGCTGCCGCCCAAGCGCGTGCAGATCCCCAAGGCCAGCGGCGGCGAGCGGGCGATCGCCATCCTGGCGGTGCGCGACCGCGTGGCGCAGCGGGCGGTCCAGCAGGTGGTCGAGCCGCTGTTCGACCCGCTGTTCCTGGACTGCTCGTATGGCTGCCGGCCGCACGTGGGCGTGCCGGATGCCGTCGGGCGGGTGGCGCGCTACGCCGAGCAGGGCCTGATCTGGGCGGCCGACGCGGACATCGCCGGCTACTTCGACCAGATCGACCACCGAATCTTGCTCGGCCTGATGCGCCAGCGGATCGACGAGCCGCCGGTCCTTCAGCTGCTGGCGCGCTGGCTGGAGGCCGGCGCCCTGCACACGGCCGAGGCTGCGCCGATCGCAACGCGCCCGGAGACGCTGCTGAGCCGTGGTGGCGCTGCGATCAGGCGCGCGCTGTCGGGGGCGGCGCTGCCGGCGCTGCCGCCGCCGGTCGAGCCGCGCGACCCCTACGCCGCCGGTATGTGGGAGCAGCCGGCCGCCGGCGGCTTTGGCGGCGACGGATGGGCGCCGATGGGGCCGCCGGGCGCGCTCGGGCAGGGGCTGGAGCAGCACCTCTGGACGGCGTTCGTGCTGGCCAGGCCGGTGATCAGCGGCGCGAAGCTGGCGTTGCCGTATGTGCGGCAGCTGGGCGGGCGCCGGCTGGCCGCCGCGGGCGCAAGCGCGGCGCTGGCGCTGGCCGCTGCCGAGGCGCTTGCGTACGGCCACGCCGCGCTGCGCGGCACCGCCCAGGGTGGCGCACTGTCACCGCTGCTGGCGAACGTCTACCTCCATCCGTTCGATCTGGCGCTGACCAGCCAGGGGCTGCGGCTGGTGCGCTTCATGGACGACTTCGTGATCATGTGCGCCAGCCGGGCCGAGGCCGAGCAAGCGCTGGATCTGGCGCGGCGGCAGCTCGCGACGCTGCGGCTGGCGCTGAATCCCGAGAAGACCCAGGTGGCGAGCTATGCCGACGGGCTGGAGTTCCTTGGCCAGGCGCTCGCACCTCGCCGGCGCGGCGCGCGGCTTGAGCAGGGGCTGCGCAGCTTCGAGGAGGCCCAGGAGGCGCTGCGCCAGGCGGCCGGCAATGTCGGGGGGCGAGTGAAGCGGCGGATGAAGCGGTGACAAGGAGACAAGGAGACAAGGAGACAAGGAGACAAGGAGACAAGGAGACAAGGAGACAAGGCGATACGCTGATCTTGGTCCTTGGTCCTTGGTCCTTGGTCCTTGGTCCTTGGTCCATCCTATCACATAGGGAGGTGCGATATGGCGACACTCTACGTCCAGGAGCAGGGGGCGATGGTGCGCAAGAAGGATAACCAGATCGTCGTCACGAAGGACGGCCAGACCCTGCGCGAGGCGCCGCTGGCCAAGCTCGAGCAGGTAGTGCTGATGGGGCGCGGGGTGCAGATATCGACCGCGCTGCTGATCGACCTGGTTCGGCGCGGCATCCCGGTGACGCTGACCAACCAGCACGGCAGCTACCACTACCTGACGATCGCCGAGGGGCCGTCGCGCTTCGGCGAGCTGCGCACGCAGCAGATGTACTTCGTCAACACGCCGGAGCGGGCGCTTGGGCTGGCCCGCACGATCGTCGAGGCGAAGCTTGCCAATCAGCGCACGCTGCTGGCGGCCACCCGCTGGCGCTCGGCGCCGGCCGCAGTCGCCCAGATCACGGCGGCGTTGGACAACGTGCCCCAGGCGACGACAATGGATATCGCGCGCGGGCACGAGGGCGCCGCCGCGGCGGCGTACTTCGGCGCGTGGCGGCTCGCGCTGCCGTCCGACTGGAAATTCGATGGGCGCAAGTTCTACCCTCCACCGGACCCGATCAATGCGCTGCTGAGCTTCGGCTACACACTGGCGCTGCACGATGTGATCACGGCGATCCAGATCACCGGGCTCGACCCCTATCTGGGGACCTTCCACGCCGTCGAGGCCGGCCGACCCTCGCTCGCGCTCGACCTGCTCGAAGAGTTCCGGCCGATCGTGGTTGACTGGCTGGTGCTGGAGCTGCTGCGGACCAACGCCATCCCACGCGAGCGGTTCGAGCACCCGCCCGATCGGCCCGACGCGGTCTACCTGGATGAGGCCGGGCGCGCGCTGTTCGTCGACCGCTACCAGGCGCAGCTCCAGCGCCCGTACCGCCTATCCGACGGGAAGCAGACCGCGCTGCGCAACATTTTCCTGCTGCAGGCGCAGGCGCTTGCCCGCGTGATGCGCGGCGAGCAGGAGCGCTACGTCGGGTACACGCCGCGATTGTGAGTCGGCCGGCGTGACGCATAAACCGTGGCCTCATATCAATGTGCTTGAATGTATGGAAGCGCCCAGAACCGGGCGCCGGACGGGCGAGCCAGATGCCGCGATCCGGTTCTGGGTTGTTGATCTTCGGAGAGCGGCCATGTTCACGATCATCAGCTACGATATTGTGGTCGATCGGCGGCGCACCAAGGTGATGAAGCTGCTGAAGGGCTATGGCACGCGCGTCCAGTACAGTGTGTTCGAGTGCGATCTGACGGCGGCGCAGCTGGAGCGGGTCGGCCGCGAGCTGCGCAAGCTGATCGACCTCGACACCGACAGCGTGCGCTGCTACCTGCTCGACGAGGCGGCCAAGCAGCGCATTCGCATCGTCGGCATCGGCAAGGTGACTGTCGATCCCACGTACTACCTCGTCGGCGGCGATGGCGCGACGACGTGAGGGCACGATCGGCAGTCGGCTACCCCGGCGCGGCGCCGGCAATCGCGCCAATCCGGTCGACCCGGAAGGTGCGCTCCTCGCCGCGCGCTGTGCAATAGGCGCTGAGATACCAGCTGTCGCCGCGCCGCTCGAGCGTCAGCGGGCGCACCGTACGCTGCGTCCAGGCCCCGTGTCCGCCGGTGTCGTATGTCAGCTCCACCATCCGGCGCGCGGCGATCGCCTGCCGCAGCACGGGCAGTGGGTCTGCCGGCGCGGCCGCTGCTGTTGATGGTGGAAGCGCCGGTGGTGGGCCTGCCTGCCGGAGCGGCGGGCGCAGCGCGGCGATGGCCTCCGCGACCGTGGCGCGCAGCCGGGGCGGCAGCGCCGCCCGCAGCCGCTCCTCCAGCAGCGGGTTAGGCGGCAGCGGCGCGTCGTCGGGCGCGTGCGCCTGGTAGAATGCGCAGGCCACCAGCAGGCTCGCGCACTCTGCCTCGGTCAAGCCGGTCGGCGGCGGAGCGGCTGGCGGCTCACCCTGCACCGTCGCGATCTTCTGTCGCTGGAGTGCGCGGGCAAGTGGCGCCACATGCTCGGGCTGAGCGAGCACAATACCGGGCGCCGGGTGCGCGTCGACATAGCGCCGGACGCTCCGCGCCCGCAGCGCGCGCTCGATCGCCACCGCCGGCTGCGCCATCACCACCGCCGCGTGCGTGATGCGCACCACCGTCTCCGAGCCGTCCAGCCCGGCGCGCCACGCTTCGGGCGGCCGGGCGCCAGCCTGGTCTGCCAGCAGCTCCCAGAGCGCCTCGGCGCTCCAGCCCTGGCCGCGCGCTCGCGCCAGCGTCGCCCCCGTAATGCGGTACGTGGTCGCGTCGACGTCGGCGCGCTCCCAGCATACGAATGGCTGCAGGCGCAGCGCGGCGGCGCCTAGCCCGGCGTGCGGCACGATCAGCGCGCCAGGCTCGCCATAGCGCCAGGCCGCGGCCCCAGCATCGAGCGCCGGTTCAGCCGGGCGCACGACGAATCGCGGCGCGGCGGGCGCGGGCGCGTTCAGTTGAACGCCCCCGCGCCGCTCGATCCCCGGCCAGTTATCCGTTGCCGGGCCGCCGTCGGCCGATCGCCCATCGTTCGGCCGATCCTCCCATGCGACGAAGCCGAGCCATGCGAGCGGGCCGCACAGCGCCGCGTCGAAGAGTGCGGCCGCCCGTCGCGGCTGCCAGGGCGCGCGGTCGACGTATCGAAAGCCGTGGGTGTGCGTGTCGGCCAGCGGGCCGAAGGCCGCCGCAAGCGCGTCGTAGAGCCCGGCGGCCTCGATGCGCCGGTCGGCGGGCAGCGCTTCGACCCAATCACACAGCCGATCGCGCAGGTAGGGCCAGTTGATACCGGCCGCGTCGCGCAGCAGCGGCGCGAGCGCGGCGTCGGCGACTGGCGACAGGCGCCAGGCGTGGCGGAGCCGCGCGAGCCGCTCGGCGGGCGGCAGGGCGAGGAAGCGCTGGCCGGCCGGCGTGAGCGCGCAGGCGCCCTGCTGGGCGGCCACCAGCCCGAGATCGCGCAGGAGCGGCAGCAAAAACGCCGCCAGGGGCTCGGCCGCGCCAGGGGCGAGCGGCAGCCGCTGCGCCAGCAGGCGGCTAGTCGCGCGGCGCGGCCCCCCGTCGGCGCGCAGATCGAGCGGTCGCTCGGCGCTGGCCAAGAGAAGCACGCTCGCCGCATGCAGCGCGAGCGGCCGAGCGGGCAGCGTGGCCGGCCCGAAGGCGGGCACGGTCAGCGGGCGCGGCAGCCAGCGGCGCAGCTCGGGCGCGAGCGCGTAGCGCGCGGGGTGCTGGGGTGCGGCGGGGCGCTCGAGCAGCCAGCCCAGCAAGACGAGCTGCTCGGCGACGTTGCGCGGTCGGCGATCGACGGCTAGCTGGCGCCAGGGGCGAATCGGGCCATAGCGCTGCTGGACATCCGTGGCGCGCAGGCCGCCGCGCTGGCTGCGCAGATCCTGCAGGGCGGTCTGGACATCCTGATCGAGCGACAGGTAGGTTTCCCGCACCGTTGCGGCGTGGCAGAGCGCCTGGCGCAGCCGCACGAGCCGCACTTCGGCAGCGGCGGCGCGCGGCAGGGAAATCCGGTTTGCACGCGCGATCAGGCGCTGCCCGCCGGCCGGCAGATCGCGCAGCATGGACGCCCAGTGATTCATGATTGACCTCGCACCATCGACCTGTTACACTAGCGGCAGGAGCTGTATCATAGCCAGTTTGGGCCAGAATCGCAAATAGTGCGCGGTAGGGTGGTCGGTGGCGGACTGGCGCGGGCCCAGCCAGATCGGGTTTGGCACCAACACCGTGATGCGAGGCTCAGAGGAACATCGCCCCGCGATGAAGGGGTTCGAGACATCTCGACCGGCCTGGCGTCGAGACCCGGCCCAGAGAGGAACATCGCCCCGCGATGAAGGGGTTCGAGACGTCAGCGCGAGAAGGCGCCGAGGCACCCCCAGAAGTCGAGACCAGAGGAACATCGCCCCGCGATGAAGGGGTTCGAGACCTTGCGCGGCGCCAGCCGGGAACATCCCCCGGGGAGACCCGCCAGAGGAACATCGCCCCGCGATGAAGGGGTTCGAGACGATCAGGCGGAGTGATGCCCGATCGCAGAGGAACATCGCCCCGCGATGAAGGGGTTCGAGACCTGCCAAGAAGGGAGCATTCTCGACATTGACGGCCGCCCCAGAGGAACATCGCCCCGCGATGAAGGGGTTCGAGACCTCGAGTTCTCGCAGAGCGAGACACATGTCTGTGTGACAGAGGAACATCGCCCCGCGATGAAGGGGTTCGAGACAAGTACACCGACTTGCCATTCGAGGTGTTGCGATCCAGAGGAACATCGCCCCGCGATGAAGGGGTTCGAGACTTCTTGCGTCGGCTCGGGCCCCACTGTGGGCAGAGCAGAGGAACATCGCCCCGCGATGAAGGGGTTCGAGACCCGAATGCGATCAGGGCAAGCACTACGGCGACCGTCCAGAGGAACATCGCCCCGCGATGAAGGGGTTCGAGACGTGGGTTCACGGCAGAGGCGTTGGGATCGTACTCCGCAGAGGAACATCGCCCCGCGATGAAGGGGTTCGAGACCTCGCAATGTCTGCGTGCGGATCGAGTATCCACCCTGCAGAGGAACATCGCCCCGCGATGAAGGGGTTCGAGACGTCGTAACCGACGCTCTGTAACCGTTATACGATGCTTTTCAGAGGAACATCGCCCCGCGATGAAGGGGTTCGAGACTAGCTGTCGTCGAGCATCATTGTACCCAAATCCCGCTCAGAGGAACATCGCCCCGCGATGAAGGGGTTCGAGACTAGTGTCCGCATTAATAGGCGTTCCACATTTTTTGCAGCAGAGGAACATCGCCCCGCGATGAAGGGGTTCGAGACCAATCTGCTGCGGGCACCCGTGGTGTCAACAGCACTGCCAGAGGAACATCGCCCCGCGATGAAGGGGTTCGAGACTCAGCTCAACGGTCGAGCTGGTCGGACGGGTCGCGCAGAGGAACATCGCCCCGCGATGAAGGGGTTCGAGACGGTTCTGCGCCACGCGTCGAAGGCCTCCAGGCCCTCCAGAGGAACATCGCCCCGCGATGAAGGGGTTCGAGACCGGGGCGCTGCTGCGCCTTGGCCTGGGCGTTGGTCTTCAGAGGAACATCGCCCCGCGATGAAGGGGTTCGAGACATTTCGGAACGAGCTGTACGTCGTGTCCGCTATACCGCCAGAGGAACATCGCCCCGCGATGAAGGGGTTCGAGACTCCAGCTCCTGGCGCCTGCGCGTCTGGAACTCGACCTTCAGAGGAACATCGCCCCGCGATGAAGGGGTTCGAGACAAGCGCCGCGGGTTTTTCCCCGGTTCCTGGTCCCAGCAGAGGAACATCGCCCCGCGATGAAGGGGTTCGAGACTACATCGCCGTCACCGGCAATAACCTCACCTGTTAGGCAGAGGAACATCGCCCCGCGATGAAGGGGTTCGAGACGTCAGGGCTGGATATGAACGCGGTCACGTCACTCCCAGAGGAACATCGCCCCGCGATGAAGGGGTTCGAGACTCTCCCTCGGGAGTCCGACGACGGGGTGCCTAGCCACGCAGAGGAACATCGCCCCGCGATGAAGGGGTTCGAGACCCGGTGCATGGATGTTGGTCGTGAACGTGCCATGGTCGTAGAACAGAGGAACATCGCCCCGCGATGAAGGGGTTCGAGACGCGAACAGTTTGATGTGTTCCCGGTTGAGTAGCATAACCAGAGGAACATCGCCCCGCGATGAAGGGGTTCGAGACCGCCAGGCGATCGTTCCTTTCACCGTTAGCGGCCGGTCCAGAGGAACATCGCCCCGCGATGAAGGGGTTCGAGACTTACTTACCTGGTCAGCGCGCAGCGCGTTCATGTTCCCCAGAGGAACATCGCCCCGCGATGAAGGGGTTCGAGACAGAGTTGAAAATTAACGGACTTACCCTCGATCTGACCGCAGAGGAACATCGCCCCGCGATGAAGGGGTTCGAGACCACTCGCTTCGGCGAAAGGAACAAAAATGAGATCAACAGAGGAACATCGCCCCGCGATGAAGGGGTTCGAGACTTGAATTTTTTATAGATGGAACACACGCACAGTTGTCAGAGGAACATCGCCCCGCGATGAAGGGGTTCGAGACTAGTAACGCGATTCTCGCTCGGCAAGGAAGCCGGGATCAGAGGAACATCGCCCCGCGATGAAGGGGTTCGAGACATGATGTCTCCAGATGTGTTCGAGGGGTCAGACAAGACCAGAGGAACATCGCCCCGCGATGAAGGAGGGGCGCGCTAAACATAAGCAGGCTGATTCGGGCACGCGCTGAACATAACCGATGCGGGAGCAGGATTGGGTGGCGGTGCCGCCTGGGATCGGGGCTGGCAGGCGCGCCGCGAATAGTTGATCGACGCGCGCGGGCCGGCGCTTCCGACAAGCAGCGGTTCCTGCCGGGGCGGACAGCCGCGCCGCGCACGCGCGATCACGTCCCGTCCCAGCGTGCTCGCGAGCAGGTGAACGACGTCGGCTCGGTTGTCGTCTCGCAGGCGCGGTACCTGGCAGCCCGGCGCCACCCCACCCACCCACCGCACTGCGGGCTGCCTGGGCGCTTACGCCATGCGTGTGTGCTGGTCAGCCGCCGGCCGCCCCGCCGTGGCGGCGTTGCGGATGGAGCGCTTGAGCGCGCGCAGGTTGATCAGCACATAGGTCAGCGTGTTGCGGTTGGCGATCGCCCGGCCGCGCCGCAGCTTGGGATGCAGCATGTCCAGCGCTTCGGCCTGGCTGTTGATTCGCTCAACCATTGTGCGTAGCGCATAGAGTTGTTTGTACTCGGGGACTGCTGCGGTCGAGCGTGTGGCGCAGCCGCGACCCGGCCCCCGCCGCGATGGTGCTGCTGCAGCCGCCTTTGGCGAAATGCGCGTCGGCGATTGGACACGTTTCGCCCGTCGGGGTCGGGAACAGCAGCGGACAGCGATACTTCTCACGTCGGTGCGGAACGAGCGCGGCGCGGTGCTGGTAGCGGAACTCCAGCGTCATCGGCAGGCTGGCGGCACACAGCGGCGCGCCATCGGCGGCGAACTGGCGGCCGGCGCCTTTGGGGCCCGGGTTGAACGGCACGGCCGCGAACCCGCCCGCCTGGTGGAAATAGTCGTAGACGTAGTGGGCATCATACGCCGCATCCCAGGCGCCAAAGCGCGGTTTGCGCCCCAGCCGCTGCTCGACCTGTTGCATCAGCGGATGGAAGTAGCTCGGGTCGCTTTCGTTGAACGGACGGGTCCGTTCGGCCAGCACCACTTCGGTCCCGTCGGGCAAGCGCGTGACCACGATGCCGCTGGCGTAGCCCCAGAAGATGTCCACACCAACCTGGGAGGCGGTTGGCGGGGTGGGCGTCCGTGGTCGGGGCGGGCGGGTCATCACCATCGGCGTCGGCGGGCGCGCGATTGGGGCGTGATTTGACGCCGAGCTTGCAGTCGGGGTCGCCCTTGGGCTGGCGGGTCTTGTCGAGGCGGCCTTCTTTGATGAACTGTTTGGGATTGTTCTCTTTGACCCAGGCCAGCAGCGCCTGGGTGTCGCCGGCGATGACGTCGCCGAACAACCCCCGCTGGTCAGGCGGCAGCGTGGCGCGCAGCACCTGGACCGAGGCGTCAAGCAGGAACTGCAGCGCGGTATTGGGCAGGCTGCGCAGCACGGTGGAGAAGTGGCGGCGCTTGGGGACGGTTTGGGCCACATCGAAGCCGTAGGGCGCGGTCGGGTCGGGCACGCGGTCGAAGCCGAGCCAGTAGACCAGGGCGGGATGCTCGAGCAGGAAGGTGCGCAACTCGCTCATATAGCGCTTGCCCTCGTGGAGCTTGACCAGGAAGGCAGCGGCGAAGGGGGCGCGACGGTCGGGCTGCGGACCAGGCCAGGGGCGGGCGGTCGGGCGCTCGGGGAAGGCGGCCCAAGGCAGATCGCCGAGCAGGACACGATACTTCTGGACGACGGGGTCGGCCGCAACCCAGGTGGGCAAGGGCGCTTGGGGGTGGAGGAGCGGGCAGAGCACGTCGGGGAGGCTGGGCGGACAGGCCGGCGCGGGTCGGAGGATGGCGCGCAGCCGGTTGAGCGGAGCCAACAAATCGAGTAAGATGGTATGGTCTCCGATACGGGGGTGGGGAGTTGGCGCTTTCATCCTACCGCGTATCGGAGACGACGTCGACGGCGATTGAGGAATCGGTGTCGGTGGCGAAGCAGATGGCGACGGCGATTGGGGACGTGCCAGTCATGGAGCGACGCCGATGTCGCTATCGACGTCGTTTCGGGAAGGCGAGCGACGGCAATGCAGGAACGCCCGTCGTCGAGCGACCGCAATCTTATGTTTAGCGCTCCCCTCATGAAGGGGTTCGAGACTCTACCCGAAATAGTTGAGCAAGAATGCACCCAGTGACAGAGGAACATCGCCCCGCGATGAAGGGGTTCGAGACCACATGACCACTTGCGAGCGACTGTCGCTCTTCCAGTCAGAGGAACATCGCCCCGCGATGAAGGGGTTCGAGACTACAAGGTGTAGCTAGAGTTGTCGAAGTCCGCCCTTTCAGAGGAACATCGCCCCGCGATGAAGGGGTTCGAGACGAGCGAAGCACCACCGATCATCACATTCACGGTTGCAGAGGAACATCGCCCCGCGATGAAGGGGTTCGAGACCGGCGTCCCGGACAAAGATGGAGGATTTCCAGTGTGACCAGAGGAACATCGCCCCGCGATGAAGGGGTTCGAGACCAATGCCCCAAAACACAAACGAGATACATAACCCAATGCAGAGGAACATCGCCCCGCGATGAAGGGGTTCGAGACGAATATCGACCGACGCGGGTCGCGGAGCGAAAACCGTAATCAGAGGAACATCGCCCCGCGATGAAGGGGTTCGAGACGGGGGGACTTCGACAGGATACGCATGGATGCTTTCTCAGAGGAACATCGCCCCGCGATGAAGGGGTTCGAGACGCCAAAGGCCCCGTTCAGCTCTGCAGCGTAGCGCTCTTCCAGAGGAACATCGCCCCGCGATGAAGGGGTTCGAGACCTGATCGCCCGCGGGGATAGCCGCTTCGTCAGCAGCGGCCGCAGAGGAACATCGCCCCGCGATGAAGGGGTTCGAGACATCGACATCGATCGTTAGAGCTCCGCCGGTGAACCGCCCAGAGGAACATCGCCCCGCGATGAAGGGGTTCGAGACCTCAGGCATGGTCATGCCACAAGCAGGGGCGAAACCCAGAGGAACATCGCCCCGCGATGAAGGGGTTCGAGACATGACCGTTGGGCCAGGTTGCCGTGACAGTTACGTTCACAGAGGAACATCGCCCCGCGATGAAGGGGTTCGAGACCAAGTCTTTTCGTCTTTCTGTTGTTACCAACAAAAAAACCAGAGGAACATCGCCCCGCGATGAAGGGGTTCGAGACTTTCGGGAAGTGAAATTCCCATTGGGTGTACTGCGAACAGAGGAACATCGCCCCGCGATGAAGGGGTTCGAGACATGACCTTGTAATGGCCGTTCTGGTTGAGCGTGTACGGGCCAGAGGAACATCGCCCCGCGATGAAGGGGTTCGAGACAAGTTCAGCGTCAAATGGGTGGGCGCGGGCCTGTTCTCCCAGAGGAACATCGCCCCGCGATGAAGGGGTTCGAGACAAGTTCCAGATTGTGATTCGCTAGACCTTGTCTAGCTCAGAGGAACATCGCCCCGCGATGAAGGGGTTCGAGACTCGATGATGTCGGGTGGAGGGCGGTAAAGCTCCTCCGCAGAGGAACATCGCCCCGCGATGAAGGGGTTCGAGACACGAAGTTGCGGTTGCGCACATAGGTGTAGGCGCAGAGGAACATCGCCCCGCGATGAAGGGGTTCGAGACGTAATCGTACCGGTGCCCGAGACATTCCAGGTGGTGACAGAGGAACATCGCCCCGCGATGAAGGGGTTCGAGACTTTATGCTTCCTTTCACTTCTTTATTTGCATCAGATGACAGAGGAACATCGCCCCGCGATGAAGGGGTTCGAGACTCTGGCGGAATCGGCCATGGTGTTGACAAAAGTTGACCAGAGGAACATCGCCCCGCGATGAAGGGGTTCGAGACATCTTAGCTTTCGCTCAGATGAAGGTTGTTGCACAACCAGAGGAACATCGCCCCGCGATGAAGGGGTTCGAGACCCAGTCGTATAGACGATCAAGCCAGTGGACGCATCACAGAGGAACATCGCCCCGCGATGAAGGGGTTCGAGACAAAATCAAGGCGTCCGCCGAAGCGTGGACGATCCTTCTCCAGAGGAACATCGCCCCGCGATGAAGGGGTTCGAGACAATCAGGACACTCGTCCAGTCCAACCACGCCAGAGGGCAGAGGAACATCGCCCCGCGATGAAGGGGTTCGAGACGCCAATAAGGGACTGGGAGACCGACTCGGACCAATCCCAGAGGAACATCGCCCCGCGATGAAGGGGTTCGAGACAAATTAACCGTTAAGCCTTAGCGACTTCGTCGGCCTCGTCAGAGGAACATCGCCCCGCGATGAAGGGGTTCGAGACACCCAGCCCAACGAAAAGAGCTAGTACATATGTGATCACAGAGGAACATCGCCCCGCGATGAAGGGGTTCGAGACTTTAATTTTGGGTCTCTACCGGAATCTCACCACCGCAGAGGAACATCGCCCCGCGATGAAGGGGTTCGAGACGAGGAACGCGTCGTTCGCAGCCGGAGCTGGTGCCGCTAGCAGAGGAACATCGCCCCGCGATGAAGGGGTTCGAGACTTTCCAGTTTGGCCATACCTGCCGTCCACCTTTTCACAGAGGAACATCGCCCCGCGATGAAGGGGTTCGAGACGTAATGTCGACACAGGGTCCTGCCGCGACTGCGGGCAGAGGAACATCGCCCCGCGATGAAGGGGTTCGAGACCTGTGGCGTTCTGAGCCACAGTCTGCTGCACAATCGCACAGAGGAACATCGCCCCGCGATGAAGGGGTTCGAGACGTAATCGTACCGGTGCCCGAGACATTCCAGGTGGTGACAGAGGAACATCGCCCCGCGATGAAGGGGTTCGAGACTGAAATAGATGTCGACGACCGGGTCGATGATGTTTCCGACAGAGGAACATCGCCCCGCGATGAAGGGGTTCGAGACACCTCTACCTTGGCCTCACTCTCCGAAAGGAGCAGCCACAGAGGAACATCGCCCCGCGATGAAGGGGTTCGAGACTCAAGACCAGGATCGCCACTGCCAACCAGCGGGCAACACAGAGGAACATCGCCCCGCGATGAAGGGGTTCGAGACGAATCACGCACGAACTCACGGTTGACGACACTGGCGATCCAGAGGAACATCGCCCCGCGATGAAGGGGTTCGAGACTTCTTGAAGTTCCCTTCTGCTGTTCCATTTTTTTTACCAGAGGAACATCGCCCCGCGATGAAGGGGTTCGAGACGTTCACGTCACCCTCGGCTTTCAGCCCTTGGCAAGTCAGAGGAACATCGCCCCGCGATGAAGGGGTTCGAGACGAGTACCCTGTATCAGGTGCCAGCGAGATGCTGATCGCAGAGGAACATCGCCCCGCGATGAAGGGGTTCGAGACACTCTGTTTGAGACAGAAGACTCATATGCGGATTTCTCAGAGGAACATCGCCCCGCGATGAAGGGGTTCGAGACCTCGGCTAGGCCGAACACACTCGCTAGCGCGCTATTCAGCAGAGGAACATCGCCCCGCGATGAAGGGGTTCGAGACTTTGAAAGTGAGGTATGAACCCCACCGTCTTTTTTGCGCAGAGGAACATCGCCCCGCGATGAAGGGGTTCGAGACCACCGAAAGCGCATCACCCAGAGTTAGGCCGGCGGTCTGTACCAGAGGAACATCGCCCCGCGATGAAGGGGTTCGAGACACACAGTCGGCCATCGTTGGTCCCTCCCCTTCGATTATTGCAGAGGAACATCGCCTCGCGATGAAGGGGTTCGAGACTTGCAACCCCCTGGGGTGCTCATGTGACTGTCCTCTAACAGAGGAACATCGCCCCGCGATGAAGGGGTTCGAGACCTATGAGAACGATCATGATGCGCTCCCATTCAAAGAAGACAGAGGAACATCGCCCCGCGATGAAGGGGTTCGAGACCTCTATAGACTGCGGTCAACGCCTGGTATTGCCGGACCGGTTACCAACGAGAACGTCAGAGGAACATCGCCCCGCGATGAAGGGGTTCGAGACATGAAGATATGGAAGTTGCCGGTAAACCGATGGGCGACGCAGAGGAACATCGCCCCGCGATGAAGGGGTTCGAGACTCTTAATGGCTGGTATATATAGTCCTTCGAACGGATTTACAGAGGAACATCGCCCCGCGATGAAGGGGTTCGAGACTAATAGAACCAAGGATCAAGCCCCACGGATGGGGCATCAGAGGAACATCGCCCCGCGATGAAGGGGTTCGAGACGGAATAGACGCCGCTGAAAGCGGCGCGCAAGCTGCAGCAGAGGAACATCGCCCCGCGATGAAGGGGTTCGAGACCTGATGTTCCTTTTGCATCTTATATTTTTAATATACCAGAGGAACATCGCCCCGCGATGAAGGGGTTCGAGACATGATTGTCTGAGCGGCAGGAGTTCACAGCCTCTGCCAGGACCAGAGGAACATCGCCCCGCGATGAAGGGGTTCGAGACCCGTGCCATGATTTGCCTCCTAGGCTATATCCGCTTACAGAGGAACATCGCCCCGCGATGAAGGGGTTCGAGACTCGTTGGTCAGCGTGACGGCGCTCGCGGCATTCGTCGCAGAGGAACATCGCCCCGCGATGAAGGGGTTCGAGACGAACACCGGCACCGGCACCCCATTGACCGTCAACGCGACAGAGGAACATCGCCCCGCGATGAAGGGGTTCGAGACCTGGTCTTCGCTGTCAGCGCGTTGTCCCGCGCGGTTTTCAGAGGAACATCGCCCCGCGATGAAGGGGTTCGAGACTGGAGTGGCCTGGCCAGCGGGGGTGCTGGTCGGCGTGGCCAGAGGAACATCGCCCCGCGATGAAGGGGTTCGAGACGCGGGGCGCGGCGGACATGGGGCTCGCGAACATCGCGCAGAGGAACATCGCCCCGCGATGAAGGGGTTCGAGACATGATCTGGTCAATTGTGCCCCCGGCGTTCTCCTGCACAGAGGAACATCGCCCCGCGATGAAGGGGTTCGAGACTCCAGATGTGCAAGGCGCCTGAGGCACCGGCACATGTGAGCAGAGGAACATCGCCCCGCGATGAAGGGGTTCGAGACTTGAATGAAGTTAGTCTTGTATACCAATTCATCCAAAACAGAGGAACATCGCCCCGCGATGAAGGGGTTCGAGACGATATAAGTCGCGGTGTAAGTGCCATCACCCTCCTCCCAGAGGAACATCGCCCCGCGATGAAGGGGTTCGAGACAGAATCCTGACACAGGCAGCAGGAGAGCAATGCCTCAGAGGAACATCGCCCCGCGATGAAGGGGTTCGAGACGTCATGATCTCCTCACTTGTCCGGTATTGTGCCGGAGCCAGAGGAACATCGCCCCGCGATGAAGGGGTTCGAGACTCCATCTTTGTCCGAGGGAGCCGTGATCCGTTAGCGAGGCAGAGGAACATCGCCCCGCGATGAAGGGGTTCGAGACGAATGGGAGCAATATGCAGAAGCCGGCTTCCCGGACCAGAGGAACATCGCCCCGCGATGAAGGGGTTCGAGACGCGAGGATTGTGCTGGCCGAACTGCGGCCCAAGCGTACAGAGGAACATCGCCCCGCGATGAAGGGGTTCGAGACTCGAATGTCGTGCTTACCCGGGGATGGAGGAGTTGACGAAGGACCCCTAAAAGAACACCGTCCCCAGGCCACGGAGGTGGCCTTCGTATCAGGAGCCGAGGGCTTGAGCCCGATGGCGGTGCCTACTATGCGACGGCGATTCGGGGCATGGGGGCGCAGCGACGATGGGTTTCGCGATACCTACAGCCGCTGCGGGTCCGGGAAATCGTCAGGGGATCACGGGAGATTCTCGATGCGGATCACGCCGCGCTTGAGCGCGTAGATGATAATCTGCGTGCGGTCGCGCAGGCCGAGCTTGTCCAGCACGCTCGCCACGTGTGTCCGGACGGTCGCCTCGCCCACATGGAGCGCCGCGGCGATCTCGCCGTTGCTTCGCCCACGCGCGAGCTGATCGAAGACCTCGCGCTCGCGCGCGCTCAGGCTCGCGAGCGGGTCGGCCCCGTGCAGGTGATCGACCAGCACCTGGGTCACGGCCGGGTCCAGCACGCGCTGGCCCTGCGCTACGCGCACAATCGCCTGAACCAGCTCGCCCACCCGGCTGGCCTTGAGGATGTATCCGTCGGCGCCCGCGCGCACCGCCGCCAGCACCCGCTCGTCGTCCAGCGACGAGCTCAAGATCAGAATCTTGCTCGGCAGCCCGATCTGACGGACCTGCTGCAGTACCGCCACGCCGTCCATCTCCGGCATCAGCAAATCCAGCAGGATGACGTCCGGCCGCAGCGCTTGGGCCAGCTGCACCGCCTGGGCGCCTTCGGCCGCCTCGCCCACCACCTGCACCTCCGGCCGGCTCGTCAGCAGCGCCTGGAGACCCTGGCGCACGACCGCGTGATCGTCCACAATCAGCACACGTACGGTCATCATTCGCCATCCTCGTTCCACGTGAGCGGCACCGTCAGGCGAACTGTCGTGCCCTGATGGGTATCGTGCTCGATCGCCAGCGTGCCGCCGAGCGCGCTCGCGCGTTCGTGCATGCTGACCAGGCCAAAGTGCCCCGCGCCGGCCGCGTGCGCGGGATCGAAGCCGTGCCCGTCGTCGGTCACGCTCAGCGTGATCTGGCGCTGCCCTTCCACCACCGACACGAACACCGCGCCCGCAGCGGCGTGCTTGGCAACATTGCTCAGGCTCTCCTGGGCCACCCGGTAGATGCCGTCCGCGACCCCGCTGGGCAGGTAGCGCCCGTCCAGCACGATCGCGATCTCGACGGGAATGCCGTGGGCGGCTTGCCAGCGCTGGCACAGCTCCTGAAGCGCCTCGCTCAGCCCGCGCTGCCGCACCTGTGACGGGCGCAGGTCGACCAGGATCGCGCGCAGGTCGAGCAAGGTTTGATCGGCCAGCGCCGCGACAGCACGCGCCTGCCTGGCCCCGGAGGCCGGGTCGCGGCCGAACTGCTCCGGCAGCGCGGCGGCCTGCGCCGAGAGGCTGAACAGCTGCTGGGCGATATCGTCATGCAGATCGCGGGCGAGCCGCAGCCGCTCGGCCTGGATCGCGGCCGCTTCCACCTGGCGCGCCAGCTCGCTATTCTGCTGCGCCAGGTCGCGCAGCGTGATGATGCTCTGGGTCAGCGTGCCGGCCATGTCATCGAACTGCTGCGCGAGCGTACCCACCTCGTCGGCGTGCCGATCGCCGATGCGCGCGTCGAGATCGCCGTTCGCGAAGCGCTGGCTGGTGCGCGTGATCGCCCGCAGGCGCCGCGCCAGTGGCCCGGCAATCAGCCAGGTGAGCAGCAGCGCCGGCGGGATCGCGACCAGGGCAGTCAGGAGGCTAATCGCGAGTAGCGACGGCCCCAGCCCGCGCACCTGCGCGCCGCCCAGGTCGAATTGAACCGAGCTGTCGTCAAGCCAGGCCGGCTGGGTCTGGCCGATCGCGCGCGCGCCATCGCGCAACGGCAGAACCACCTCGGCGGTGCGCTGCCCATCGATCGCGCGATAGCGCTCGCCAGCCGGCTGCCGCGCCAGCGCCGGCGCACAGGCGGCCAGCGCCACGCCCACCTGGCAAGGCGTCGCGCCCCGGCGGTAGCTGACGACGCCGTCCGCCGTCACGATCAGGACGAAGCTGCTCTGGCCGGGCAGCGGTCGCGACCCGGCTCCCTCCGCCGCGCCGCCGCGCTGCCAGTCCGCGACGGTATGCTCGGTTTCGTTGCGCAGCTGGTCGAGCGTGAAGCGCTCGGGCCGGGTGACGGCGGCCAGGAAGATGAGCAGCAGCAGGCTGATGCTCGTCAGCATTGCCACGAGCAGGTGGCTGCCGAGCAGCTGAGCATTGAATGACCGCATGCGGGCGACGATCGACACCACGGTATCCTTCGTGACGGCTGGTGTTGAGTGCGTTGCTGTGCCTAATGGTAGCACAGATGGGGCCCGCAGATCTCAACGTGGCGCCGATGCAGGCTCCGCATTTTGTGGAGTCTGCTGCGCCCAACGATGTATGTCGTGCGGCACAGGTTCGTTTAACTTTGTACGGGGGGCTGCGCGCCCCCCGTGCCCCGCGTGGGCCGCACCCTCACACCGCCTGCGGGGGGCTGCGCGCCCCCCGCGCCCCCGCGGCCGGGGCGTGCGCCCCTGGACCCCAAAAAGATGCCGTCTCGCTTGCGATGCTTGATGCGCATGCCCGGCTGAATCCACGCGCGGCGGGTGTGCACAGGCCGTGCTCGGAATGGTATGAGGCATGTGCCACAGGCAATGCAATTGGTACGGCATCCTTTGCCGGAGGGGGGCCGGGGGAACCGGCGTGGGTTCCCCCGGGCGGGGGGCCGGGGGCGCAGCGCCCCGGAGAAAAGACGACAAGATGACAAGACGACAGGCGGGGGGCCGGGGGCGCAGCGCCCCGGAGAAAAGATGACAAGCTGACAAAACGACAGGCGGGGGCGGCAGCGCCCAAAAGACAAGTGACAAAACGACAAAACGACAGGCGGGGGCCGGGGGCGCAGCGCCCCGGAGAAAAGACGACAAGCTGACAAGACGACAAGACGACAAGATGACAGGGCGGGGGGGCCGGGGGCGCAGCGCCCCGGAGAAAAGACGACAAGACGACAAGATGACAAGATGCCAAGGCGGGGGGCCGGGGGCGCAGCGCCCCGGAGATCGCGGCGAGCCCTCAGACAAGAGTCACAATGATATCGCGCTCGCGCAGCTCACTCACCTGCGACGCCGGCGCGGCCTCGTTGGTGATGATCCGATCGATCTCGTGCGGCAGCGCAAAGGCGCTGAAGGCGACGACGCCGAATTTGCTCGAGTCGACGATGCCGACGACCAGACTCGATGCGCTCACCATCTGCTGCTTCAATTGCGCCTCGTCAATCTCCGATTCCATCAGCCCGTCCCGCGCCGTCACGCTGCGCGCGCCAAACAGGCCGACGTCGACGCGCAGCCGCTGCAGCGAGTTGTAGTTCAGGCTGCCGACCAGCGAGCTCGATCGGCGGCGCATGATCCCGCCGACGACAATGGTCGTGATCCCCGTGCAGAAGTTCAGCTCGAGCGCCGTGTAGAGCCCATTCGTGACGACGACCAGGTCTTCGCGATCTTTGATCAGGCGGGCGACCTGCAGCGCGGTGGTGCTCGCATCCAGGAAGACGCGCTGGCCGGATTGGATCAGCGCCGCCGCGGCCTGCGCGATGCGCCGCTTCTCCTCCAGGTGCTCTTGCTCGCGCGCCGCGAAGTGCAGCTCGAGTCTCCCGCGCCCGCTGACGACCGCGCCGCCGTGGACGCGGGTCAAGACCCCTTGGGACTCGAGCACGTCCAGGTCTTTGCGCACCGTCACCTCCGAGACGCCCAGCGCCTGGCTCAGCTCGCTGACGGACGTGCGGTCGCGCGCGCTCAAATATGCCAGGATCTGCTCCCGGCGTTGCCCTGAAGACAGCCACTGCTCAGTCTGCGACATATCCTCCCCCAGCACTACATAAACCGCCGCCACAATTTGGAACGCAGCAGAGCCGGATCATAGCAAATGACTGCGGGGTGGTCAAGCGTGGGGCTGCGCGCCCCCCGGCCGGGGGTAGGTTTTCTTGTGCCTGGCGTCGCCGTGCGCCGGATCACCCCCTACCCCCAAGAGCCCCAGGGGCAGGGGGTTAGAGCAGTTTCTTCAGGAGCTGCCCGGTGATCGACTCCGGGCAGGCCGCGACTGTCTCGGGCGTGCCCGCGGCGATGATCTGGCCGCCCGCCTCGCCGCCCTCCGGGCCGAGGTCGATCACCCAATCGGCGCATTTGACCACGTCCAGGTTATGCTCGACGACGATGACGGTGTTGCCCGCGTCGACCAGCCGCTGGAGCAGCAGCACCAGGTGCGCCGTATCGGCGGGGTGCAAGCCGGTGGTCGGCTCGTCCAGCAGGTAGAGCGTGCGCCCGGTCGAGCGGCGCGCCAGCTCTTTGGCCAGCTTCACCCGCTGCGCCTCGCCGCCCGAGAAGGTCGAGGCCGGCTGGCCGAGCTGGAGATAGCCCATGCCGGTCTCGGCCATCAGCCCCAGGCGGGCTTTGGCCGCGGGGACCTCGGCGAACAGCGACAGCGCCTCCTCGATGGTCAGGTCGAGCACCTGGGCGATATCGTAGCCCTGGTACGTCACCGCCAGCACCTCGCGCTTGAAGCGCCGCCCGTGACAGGCCGGGCAGCGCACCTGCACGTCGGGGAGGAAGTGCATCTCGACCGCGAGCGCCCCCGCCCCTTCGCAGCGGTCGCAGCGCCCGCCGGGGACGTTGAACGAGAAGTGCTGGGCGGCCATGCCGCGCTGGCGGGCGGCCGGCTGGGCGGCGAACACCTCGCGGATGGCGGTGAAGGCGTCGGTGTAGGTGGCGGCGTTCGAGCGCGTGGAGCGGCCGAGCGGGCTCTGGTCGATGGTGATGATCTTGTCGAAGTGCTCCCAGCCGTCGATCCCGTCGTGCGCGCCGGGCTGCTCGGCCGCGCCGTAGAAGCGCCGGCGGGCGGCCCGGTCGAGGATATCGAACATCAGCGAGGACTTGCCCGAGCCGGAGACCCCGGTGACGGCGGCCAGCGTGCGCTGCGGGAAGGTGGCGGTGATGCCCTTCAGGTTGTGCTCGCGCGCCCCGCGGATGGTCAGCCCCTTGCCGCCGATTGGGCGGCGGCTTGTGGGGACGTGGATGCGCGCGGTCCCGGCCAGGTACTGGCCGGTGATCGACGCGGGCGTCTGGGCCACCGCGCCGGGCGCGCCCGCGGCCACGATCTGCCCGCCGAGCCGCCCCGCGCCGGGCCCGAAGTCCACCACCCAGTCGGCGGCGGCGACCATATCCATGTCGTGCTCGATCACCAGCACGGTGTTGCCCAGGTCGCGCAGGGCGCGCAGCATCCTGACCAGCCGGGGAACGTCGCGCGAGTGCAGCCCGATCGTCGGCTCATCCAGGACGTAGAGCACGCCGGTCAGCCCCGAGCCGAGCAGCGCCGCCAGCCGCAGCCGCTGCGCCTCGCCCGCCGAGAGCGACGGGGTGGCGCGCTCGATCGTCAGGTAGCCCAGGCCGATCTCGACAAGGCGCCTGATCCGCTCCAGCAGCGGGATGGCGATCGGCTCGGCGATCAGCCAGTCCTCGGCGGGCAGGGCGGCCTGCAGCCCGGCGATCCACTCGGACAGCTTGCCCAGCGGCATCCGCGAGACATCCAGAATGTTCCGCCCGGCGACGCTCACCACGCGCGCCTCGGGGCGCAGGCGCGTCCCGCCGCACTCGGGGCAGGCCTGCAGCACCAGCAGGCGCTCCAGCTTTTCCAGGTAGTCGGTGTCCGCGTCGGCGGCGTGCTCGGCGTGGCGGCGCAGCAGGTTGGGGACCACGCCCTCGAAGCGGCCCTGCGCGACGGTGGTGGGGGCCTCGCGCTGCGGGTAGTGGCTGCGGAACGCCGGGCTGTCGACCCCGTAGAGCAGCAGGTCGCGCGGGGCCGGGCTGAGCGCGCGGACGGGCGACGACGGGTCGAAATCGAAGCCGTAGTAGCGCCCGGCGGCGCGCAGGATCTCGACATAGCGGGCCACGACGCGCGGGTCCCAGATCAGCACCGCCCCATCGTTCACGCTCTTCTCGTCGTCGAGGATCTGTGGCAGGTTGGCGGTGTAGATGGTCCCCAGCCCGGTGCAGGCCGGGCAGGCCCCGTCGGGCTTGTTGAAGGAGAAGGAGGCCATGCCGATCTCGGGCAGCCGCGCGCCGCAGCTGGGGCAGGCGATCTCGCTTCCCGGCTCGCCGGCCTCGTCCTCGGCCGCCCACACGCTCTCCTGCGACTCGCCGATCCCGTGCGCGGGCGGCACGTCCGCGCCGCAGCTTGGGCAGGGGCGGTGGCCCGTGCGGGCGAACAGCACGCGCAGGTAGGTGTAGACGTCGGTGGCGGTGCCGACCGTCGAGCGCGGCGAGCGGTTCGTGTTGTGCTGGTCCACGCTGATCGAGGGCGAGAGCCCGACGATCGCATCCACGGGCGGGCGGCTCTCGTAGGTCACCATCCCGAGCGATTCCATATATTGGCGCTGGCCCTCCTTGTGCAGCGTATCGAAGGCCATCGTCGATTTGCCCGACCCCGACAGGCCGGTAAAGATCACAAACCGGTTCTTGGGAACCGAGAAGGAGATATGCTTGAGGTTGTGGAGCCGCGCTCCACGGACGGTGATTTCAGACATACGCGGCTGGTCTCCCTTGCACATACGCGAAATCCCAGTATTTGCGCCGGTCAGGAACCGCCCGGAGCAATGTCATTATAGCGTTAGTTTCGCCACCCGGGAGGATGCTCGGCAGGCGGCCTTTTGGGGGTGGGTTTTTTCTCCAGCGCATGCTGATGCCCTGCAGGCCCTCACCCCCTGCCCCCTCTCCCGCCGGGAGAGGGGGGGATATTGGCTCGGCACGGGGTTTCGGCGGAGCCGAAACCCCGCGCCGAGCTATCGTTGCGCCCGCGGACAAACCGCCACGTGATTGTATAGAAAGATATGTCGGATCACAAATATACAATCGCCGTGATGTAGCGTAGTATCGTAACAACATGCACGCGCCCGGATGGGCGGTGTCAGTGTGCAGCAGCGCCGCGCAACTGAGGGCAGCATAATGCTAGATACCAAGATTGAGCACGAAGTCGGCCGGCTTCGTGCTCTGACATGCTACGCCATCCTCGGCACCCCGCCCGAAGCGCCATTCGATGAAATCTGCGGCCTGGCCGCCCATCTCTGCGAGACCCCGATCGCGCTCGTAAGCTTCGTCGAGGCCGACCGCCTGTGGTTCAAGTCCCGCGTCGGGCTGGCGGAGACGCACTGGCCGATCGACAGCGCGTTCTGCGCTCGTACGATCGCGCAGCCCGATATCTTCATCGTCGCCGACACGCTGGACGATCAGCGGTTTGCCATGAGCCCGCTCGTGACGGGCGAGCCGTATATCCGGTTCTACGCCGGCGTGCCCCTGCTGTCGCCCAGCGGTGAGGCGATCGGAACGCTCTGCGTTCTCGATCGAGTCCCTCGCCAGCTTGGCGCGCTGCAGCGCGAGGCGCTGTCGACCCTTGGCCGGCAGGTCGTCGCACAGCTCGAGCTGCGCCTGAAAAGCATGCAGCTCGATCGCACCATGTTTGCCCCCAGCCAGGCGATAGACGGCCTGCGGCAAAATGGCCGCTTCGACCAGGTGGTGCTGAGCTCGCTGCGCGAGTACAGCGCCATCCTCGAGCTCCCGCGCCTCCCGGCGGTGGAAAAACCCTCGTTTGCCATGTCCATCAACCAGCTGCCCTGGCCCTACAGCGGCGCGGCTGTCTCGCACACCAACGTCGCCGCGCGCCGGCTGGCCGAGGACGCGCTGAGGCACGCCAAAGAGCGGATCTCCGAGTTCTTCTCGGTCGTCCCGGTGGCGATCAGCATCACGTCGCTGGCCGAAGATCGCTTCATCGAGGTCAATGAGTACTACCTGCAGCTCGTCGGCTTCGAGCGCGCCGATCTGATCGGCCGGACCTCGGGCGCGCTCGATCTGTGGGTTCGCCCTGAAGAGCGTGCGGTCGTCGGCGACCGCTTGCGCGAGCATCCCTCGATCCACGACCTTGAGGTGGACTTTCGTATGCGCTCGGGCGAGGTCTGCCACGGGCTCGCCGCGATGGAGATCATCGACCTCCACGGCGAGCCCTGTATTCTGGCGATGGTGCACGACATCACCGAGCGCAAGCGCGCCGAGGCCGAGATCTACGACGAGGGGGCGGTGCGCGGGAAGCTGATGGAGCTGGAGATGCGCTTCGATCTGCAGGAGATCAGCGAAGCCGACTATCTGGAGGCCGAGGAGTTCCTGCTGTCACGACTGAAAGAGATCCGCGAGTACAAGGCCGCGCGGGCGCAGCAGTGAGCGGCCCACGATCGATGCGGCAGGAAGGCCTGCCCTGAGACTCATTACGGAAGGAGCAACACCCACCATGAACACGCCAGAAATCGCACTACGGGCCAAGGAACAACTGACCATGCTCACAGGCCTCAAGGCCGATACCGTGTCGAGCCTCAACCACGACGATCAGGGCTGGCATGTCACCGCTGATCTGATCGGGCTGAAGCGCATCCCCGGGAGTCGAACGATATGCTGGGGACGTATGTCGTGCTGCTCGATGAGGTGGGCAATCTGGTTCGCTACGAGCGCACCCGCCGCTACGTGCGCAACCAGGCGTCCGAGTAGCCGCAAGCAGCCGCCCCGCAGGCGAGGTGGGGTGCAGAGGGCGCTGCGCCGCCCCCCCTGCCCCCGCCTGAATGCAAAGAGCTAAAACCATAGTAGGAAAGCGTGGAGCGTCTTATCATGCCTGATCACGATTAACACTCAGTTCAGTCGACCAACCTGGCCGACATCCTAGAGCGCGTGCTCGACAAAGGTATTGTGGTCGCCGGAGATATTACGATTTCGCTGGTCGGCGTCGAGCTGCTGTCGATCAAGGTGCGCCTGCTGATTGCATCGGTCGACAAGGCGATGGCCATGGGGATCAACTGGTGGGAGGCCGACCCGATGCTCACCACGCGCGCGAAAGATCTGCAGCTGGAAAACCACGCGCTGCAGGCGCGAGTCGAGCGCCTGGAAGCGCGCCTGGAGGCCAGCGCATAGTCAGATTCCTGGCTTTATAGGCCCCACCACGGGGAAGTCTGGCGGGGCCGGCAGAGGGGCTAGGGGAGGGCGCAGCCCGCCCCTAAAATCCTACTCAAGTTTAGATTTCAGCGCAGCGCGCTGTATGTATTCGAGCACCCCTAAAGCATAGAAGAGTACCAACATGCCAGACGATCAAACCATCGCTCTGCGCGTCGCGGAAGCGCTGCCCAAAGATGTGGCACGCGGGCTGGCGCGCATGGACCCTCAAGACCTGGAGCGGCTCGGCGTGCGGATTGGCGATGTCGTGCAGATCACCGGCAAGCGCGCGACCGTGGCCCGCGCCATGCCGGCCTACGCCGATCAGCGCGGGCAGGGCCTGATCCAGGCCGACGGCATCCTGCGCGCGAATGCCCAGATCGGCCTCGACGAGCGGGTCGAGGTTCGGCGAATCAAGGTTCAGCCCGCGCGCGCGCTCGTGCTGACGCCGGCCGAGGGCATGCGCACCGTCCCGCAAACCTCGCAGCTCCACTACATTGCGAAGCTGCTCGACGGCCTCCCCGTCGTGGTTGGCGACCGCGTGCGCGTCAACCTGTTCGGCACGCGCGCCCAGTCGTTCACCGTCGCCGATACGACGCCGACCGGGCCGACGCTGATCAGCCCGAACACCACCATCCGGATCTCCGGCGAGAGCACCGGCCGCGAGCGCGGCACGATCACCTACGAGGATATCGGCGGGCTGCGGCGCGAGACCCGCCGCATCCGCGAGATGATCGAGCTGCCGCTGCGCTACCCGGAGATCTTCGAGCGGCTGGGCATCAACGCGCCCAAGGGCGTGCTGCTCTACGGCCCGCCCGGCTGCGGCAAGACCCTGATCGCCCGCGCGGTGGCCAACGAGACCAGCGCGCACTTCGTGACGATCAACGGGCCCGAGGTGATCGACAAGCTCTACGGGGCCAGCGAGGCCAACCTGCGCGGGATCTTCGACGACGCCCGCCGCCACGCCCCGGCGATCATCTTCATCGACGAGATCGACGCGATCGCGCCGAAGCGCGAGGATCTCAGCGGCGACCGGCAGGTCGAGCGCCGCGTGGTGGCCCAGCTGCTGGCCCTGATGGACGGGCTCGAGTCGCGCGGCAATGTGATTGTGATCGCCGCCACCAACCTGCCCAACAGCCTCGACCCGGCGCTGCGCCGGCCAGGCCGCTTCGACCGCGAGATCGGCATCAGCGTGCCGGATAAAGACGGGCGCCAGGAGATCCTCGAGATCCACACCCGCGGCATGCCGCTGGCCGACGACGTGAGCGTCCCGCGGCTGGCGGCCGTCACCCACGGCTTCGTCGGCGCCGACATGGAGGCGCTGTGCCGCGAGGCGGCGATGAGCGCGCTGCGCCGGCTGATCCCCGAGATCGACTTCGCGCAGGCGCAGATCCCCTACGAGAAGCTGATGGCCCTGGAGGTCACCGGCGCCGACTTCGCCAGCGCGCTCAACGAGGTCGAGCCCTCGGCCATCCGCGAGGTCTTCACCGAGATCCCCGATGTTGGCTGGGACGATATCGGCGGGCTGGAGGAGGTCAAGGAGCTGCTGGCCGAGGCAGTCGAGTGGCCGCTGCGCCACGCCAAGATCTTCGAGCAGGCCGGCGTCCGCTCGCCGAAGGGCATCTTGCTGCACGGCGCGCCCGGCACCGGCAAGACGCTGCTGGCCAAGGCGCTGGCGCGCGAGAGCGAGGCGAACTTCATCTCGGTGAAGGGGCCGCAGCTGCTCAGCCGCTGGGTCGGCGAGTCCGAACGCGGCATACGCGAGATCTTCCACAAGGCCCGCCAGGCGGCGCCCTGCATCATCTTCTTCGACGAGATTGACTCGATCGCGCCGCGCGCGGCGGCGGCGATAGCGAAGTGACCGAGCGCATGGTCAGCCAGCTGCTCACCGAGCTCGACGGCATCGAGTCGCTGAACGGCGTGGTCGTGCTGGCCGCCACCAACCGGATCGACCGGGTCGACCCGGCGCTGCAGCGCGCCGGCCGGTTCGACTTCCTGGTCGAGATGCCGATACCCGACGCGGCGGCCCGGCTGGCGATCCTGCGAGTCCAGACGCGCAAGATGCCGCTGGCCGACGACGTCGACCTGCAGCGGCTGGCCGACGAGACCGAGACCTTTGTCGGCGCCGACATCGAGGGCCTGTGCCACCGTACGGCGCTGCTGGCGATCCGCGAATATCTAGAGCAGCACCAGCAGCTTACGCCTGCTGAGGCAGAGCAAAGGGAAGCGCACCATGACTACAGCGATCTCCGAATCAATCGACATCACTTTGCCAGCGCCCTCGCCGACCTGTCAGTACATCTACGGGATCATCCCCACCGCTGACCCGGTCGTCTTCGACATCGGCGGGGTCGACGACGCGGACGACGTGTACACGGTCTGCGGCGACGGGCTCTCGGTGGTGATCAGCGACATCGGCGCGAGCGACTTTCAGGGCATGGACCGTCAGGAGGCCGTGCGCCGCCTGACCGCCCACCAGCGCGTCGTCGAGACGGTGATGCGCGACTACCCGATCCTGCCGGTGAAGTTCGGCACGATCCTGCCCGCCCAGGCCCGCGCCGACGATCTGCTCGCGCAGGGCGCGGAGATGTTCGGCCAGGCGCTGGCACACTTCGCCGGGAAGATCCAGGTCGAGGTGGTGGTGCTGTGGGAGCTGCCGAAGGTCTTCGGGACGATCGCCGCCGAGCCCGCGATCGTCGAGCTGAAGGCGCGGATCGGCAGCCGCCCCGCCGAGGAGACCATGTTCGATCGAGTGGCGCTCGGGCAGGCGGTCCAGGCTTCGCTGGGCCGCCGCCGCGCCGCGCTGGGCAAGCAGGTGATCGAGATGTTCGCAGACCTCGCGCTGGACGTGGTGGTGAACCCGATGATGGACGACAGCATGGTGATCAACCTGGCCATGCTGCTGCGCGCAGCGCAGCGCCCGGAGCTGGACGCGCGGCTGCAGCGGCTCGACGAGGCGCTCGAAGGCCAGTTTCAGATCCGCTGCGTCGGCCCGCTGCCGCCGTACAGCTTCGCCACCGTCGCGATCCGGGGGCTCTCGTTCGAGTCGGTCGACTCGGCGCGGCGGCTGCTGGGGCTGGGGCCGCTGGCAACCGCCGGCGAGATCAAGCACGCGTACCGGGCACACGCCGCGAACGCGCACCCCGACCACAATCAGGGCGACGCGGACGCCGAGGCGCGCATGGCCGCGCTGACGCAGGCCTACCGGCTGCTGAGCGCGTACGCGGAGAGCCAGGCCGCGCGCGTCGCGGGCGAGCGGCAGCGCCGCCCCGGGGTGGATCTGCTGTGCCGATTTAGCCGCGAGGCGGTGGAGCGAGCGCTGCTGATCGGCATCAGCCGGCAGGACGCCGGCCAGGAGCTTGCGGCATGATGACGAGCGACGCTCACGACGGCGCCGTCGCGACTCTGGATGCCGCGGGCGACGCGGCGATCTACGTCTACGCGATCGCGCGCCGCAAGGGCGGCGCGCGGCTGCCTCCGCGCGCGATCGAAGGGATCGTGCCGGGGGCCGCGGTCTACGCCCTGGCGCGCGGGGATCTGCAGGCGATCGTCAGCGCCGTGCCGCTGGCAGACTTCCAGCCGGACGCGCTCAGGGCGCACCTGGAGGATCACGCGTGGCTGCGCGCGCGCGCTGGCGCACCAGCGCGTCCTGGCGGCGTTGCTGGAGGACTACGCCGTGCTGCCGCTCCAGTTCTGCACGCTCTACAACAGCGAGTCGCGGGTGCTGGGCATGCTCGATGCCGGCGGCGGCGGCCTGCGGGACGGGCTGGACCGGCTGACGGGCGCCACCGAGTGGGGCGTCAAGATCTTCTGCAACCGCGAGCAGCTGGTCGCCTGGGCCGCCGAGTCGTCGGGCGAGCTGCAGCCGATGCGCGAGACGATCGTCAGGATGTCGGCGGGGGCCGGCTACATGCTGCGCAAGAAGATCGCGCTGGCGGCGCAGCAGCTGGCCGAATCGCTGGAGCGCAGCCATGCCCAGGCGAGCCACCTCCGCCTTTCGGGCGTGGCTCGCGCGGCGGCCAGCCACCCGGCGCAGGCGCCGGACGTGCACGGCCAGCCCGGCGCGATGGCGCTCAACGGCTCGTACCTGGTGGACGACCAGGAGCAGCCGCGCTTCGAGGCCGAGCTGGCGCAGCTGGCCGAGCAGCTGGCCCCGCTGGGGTTCAGGTGCGAGCTTACCGGACCATGGCCGCCCTACAGCTTCGCCTCAATCGAGAGGGACGCATCATGACAACGCACAGCCCCGACTGGGAATCGCACGATCTGAGCTTGCTAGAGGTGCTCGACCGCGCGCTCAACAAAGGCATCGTGATCTGGGGCGACCTGACGCTCTCGGTGGCCGACGTCGACCTGATCTACGTTGGCCTGAAGGCGCTGCTCTGCTCGGTCGATACCGCCGATCGTATGCGCGCGGCCGCGCTCGAGCCGCGCTCTCTGGAAAGCAGCTACGAAAGGTTGTGACACCAATGGCGGCACTCTACCTGTATGCCATCACGGATCGGCCGGATCAGCCGCCCGGCGGCGGGCCCGGCCTGGGGGGCGAGGCGCTCCAGAGCGTGGTCTGCCGCGACATCGCGGCGATCGTGAGCCCGCTGGGCGCGGGCGAGGTTGAGCCGACGGCCGCGAACGTCTGGCGGCACGAGCGCGTGATCGAGGCGCTGATGGCCGAGCGAGCCGCGCTGCCGGCGCGATTCGGCGTGGCGCTCAAGAGTGCCCAGGTCATGCAGGATCGGCTGGCCGAGCGCTACGACGCATTCGCGGCGAACCTCGAGCGCGTGCGCGGCCGCGTCGAGCTGGGGCTGCGGGTGCTGTGGCGCGCCGCCGAGCCCGCCCCGCGCGCCACGCGCGAGCGCGCGAGCGGGGGCTACAGCTACCTGATGGCGCGCCTCGACGAGGAGCGGCACGCGGAGACCGAGCGGCGCGCGGCCGAGGCGCAGGTCGCCGAGCTGGTGCACGGCCTGGCCCCGCTGGCGGTCGATCGCGTCGAAGCTGTGCTCGTGACGCCGCGCCTGCTGCTGAACGCCGCCTACCTGGTCGATCGGAGGCAGGTCCCCGCGTTCGAGCAGGCGGTGCGCCAGCAGCAGGCCGGGCACCCCGAGCTGCGGTTCCTCTGCACCGGCCCGTGGCCCGCGTATCACTTTGTGACCGCCGATTAGGGTCGTAGTCAGTAGTCAGAAACGTTGGGCAGTGGTTGGTTCGATTCTTCCGACGCTGCTGCAGAGGAATTGTATGAATGCTATCCAGCTGGAGCTGCCGGGGATGGCCGAGATCGGCCGGGTCGTCGCCACGCCGATCGACCTCGTCGTCGCGCCCCAGGAGTACGTGGCGGGCAGGCAGCCCGGCGCCGCGCCGTCGCGCGAGGGCTCGAAGCTGCTCTGCGCGCCCGAGGACCCAGCAGATTTCGCCGCCGAGCTGGAGCGGATCCGCAACCCGCTGCCCAAGCGGGTGAACGTCGACCCAACGACGTGGAGCGCGGCCTGTCCCAGCTGGTGATGACCGTGATCGAGCTGCTGCGGCAGCTGATGGAGCGGCAGGCGCTGCGGCGGATGGAGGCGGGCACGATCGACGACGAGCAGATCGAGCGGCTGGGGGAGGCCTTCATGAAGCTGGAGCGGCGCATGGAGGAGCTGAAGGAGATCTTTGGGCTGAGCGACGAGGATCTGAACCTCGACCTCGGGCCGCTTGGGAAGCTTCTGTAGGTTCTTCTGCGGGGGCTGCGCGCCCCCCGAGCCCTGCGGGCGGGGCGTGCGCCCCTGGACCCCAAAATAATCCTGCCTCTCTTGCGATGCTTGGCGCGCATGCCCGGCGGAATCCAGGCGCGGCGGATTGCAACTCGCCCCGCAGGAATGTCGCTGGGCATGCGCCACAATCGTTGCAGCTGATCTGGCATCTTTTGCCGGAGGGGGGCCGGGGGAACCGGCGTGGGTTCCCCCGGGCGGGGGGCCGGGGGCGCAGCGCCCCGGAAAAGGGATCGCTGGCGAAATTGAGCCAGGCGGGGGGCCGGGGGCGCAGCGCCCCGGAAAAGGGATCGCTGGCGAAATTGAGCCAGGCGGGGGGCCGGGGGCGCAGCGCCCCGGAAAAGGGATCGCTGGCGAAATTGAGCCAGGCGGGGGGCCGGGGGCCAGCGCCCCGAAGCGATCGCGCCTTCACCTCGCGCGCGGCGCGCACCATCTCCTCGAACGGGATGGGCGGCCACGGCGCGCCGCGCTTCGCCAGGTACGCGCGGGCCTTGCGCCGCCCCAGCCGCATGAACTGGACCAGGTGCAGCGGCGAGCCGGCGTGCGGCATCCGGTCGCTGTCCCGCCGGCCGGTCCCGGTCACGAACTCGCTCGGCCGCAGCGTCAGGGCGCCATCCTCGTCGGACAGCTCGCCCTTGATCATCAGCTCGTAGAAGTCCTCGAGCACCTCGTTGTGCCGGTGGAACAGCAGGCACGCCGGGCCGCGCCAGCCGGCCACGATCGGCGGCGCGCCGGGGAAGGCGATCGCCTCGCGCGCGTCGTCGAGCGCGGCGGCGCAGCGGACGCTGAGCGGGTAGCCGGACGGCTCGACGATCGTGAGCGTGCCGCTCGCGTAGGCGCGCGCGCACGCCGCCAGCTGCCTATTCCACATGCGCCACCTCGATCTCTACAGGCGCGTCGCCGAAGCTCCCGCGCGGCCACGCCAGGATGCGGCGCGGCCGGATGATGATCGCCAGGCGCTGGAAGTAGAACTCGAACAGCCGGCGGGCGATCGGGTTCCCGATATACTTGCGGCTGTCGGGCTGGCGGCGCACCGAGGTCTTGAAGATCTCGAGCGACCAGGGCGGGTTATCGGTCACCTCGCGCACGGTCGCGTCGCCCTGCACCAGCACGGCCGGCGGGCTGTCCAGCCGCGCCCCCGTCGGGTCGGAGTAGAGCAGCGCCACCTGCGGGTGCCGGCGGGCGTTGTAGGTCTTGACCGCGAAGGCGATCGAGGCCGTGACGATGATCTGGCCCTCCGCCTGGTGGTAGTAGGGGAGGGTCGGCCAGGTCACCGGCTGGCCCTGCTTGTTCACCGTCGTGAGCTCGCAGGTGTAGAACTCGCGGATCACCGCCTCGACGTCGGGCGGCAGCCGTAGGGCCGGCATTGCAGGTTCCTTTCTGCTCGCGCGTCTGCTACCTGCATGTGTATTCGTAAGGAACGCGCCCGGCGGATCACTCCTTTTTCATGATTCGTCCCACATGTTCCCATTCGGAAATTTGGCTTTGTCGTGCCATCCCCCACACCCCCCCGACCCCCGCTCCCCCGCGGGGAGCGGGGCGTTCGTGGGTGTGGCGCGGCGGCAAAGCCGCCGCGCCACACCCACGAAAAAGCAACCCCGGCCCCTCCGCGTTCAAGCCCGCCCGAGATGCGCGACCACGTAGTCCGACGCGCGCCGCGCGCTCTGCACCGCGCCCTCCATCGAGGCCATATAATCCTGCGCAGTCCAGTCGCCGGCCAGGAACAGGTTCGCCACCGGCGAGCGCTGGTCGGGCCGGTAGCGGTCGGCGCCGGGCTCCTCGCGGTAGAGCGAGTTCGGGATGCGCGTGGCCGTGCCCTTGATCAGCTGCGCGCCGCTCACCTCCGGCCACAGCCGCGCCAGGTCGCCGCGGCACAGCTCGACGATCTCGGCATCGGTCTGCTGCCAGAAGGGCGCGGCCGGCGCGACGCACATCTCGACCATCGAGCCGCCGTGGCGATCGTACTGCAGCGGGCTGGTCAGCGCCAGGTCGCCGAAGACCGAGAAGCAGGCGTCGGCGGTGAACCAGAAGTTGTCGACCGTCGTAACGTAGCGGTCGAACCACAGCTGGACGTTGATCGTCGGCACCGAGCGGATCTTCCACAGGTTGTCGAAGTACTCGACTCCGCGCAGGCTCCGCGGCAGCAGCTGGCGGGCCGAGTGGACCGGCGCGGCCAGCACGTAGGCGTCGCCGGTGGCCAGGCTGCCGTCGGAGAGCCGCACGCCGGCGACGCCGCCGCGCTCCAGCTCGACCCCGGTCGCCTTCAGGCCGGTGCGGATGCAGCCGCCGCGCGCGGCGACCCACTCGGCGATCGGCCGGAAGATCCGCTCGTTCGGCGAGCCGTCGAGCGTGCCGAACTGCGAGGCGTCGGCCACCGTCGCGAAGTAGTGGAAGATCGTCGCCATCGGCCGCGCGCTCATGTCCTCGGCGCCGATGAAGCCGAGCGACAGGCAGATCGCGTTCCAGAGCTTGCGCTCCACGCCCTCGTCGATGCGGTGCTGGATGCGCCACTCGCGGAAGCCTCATGTTGTCGAGCGTCTTGATGTAGTCGAGCGTGCCGAGGAAGGTGGGCGCCAGCCCGAGCAGGTTGGTCAGCTTCTCGCGCGGCGTGAACAGGTCGTTGTTGGTGAAGGCCAGCACGCCGTTGAGCGGCGCCGGCAGCTTCGGGAAGTGCAGGCGCGTGATCGCCGCCCGGCCGCGCCACCAGAAAGGTGTGCTCCTTCCAGCGGATGTTGTCGTACACGCCGACGTGGCGGAAGAACGGCAGCAGCTCCTTGTAGCAGCGGAAGTAGCAGTGCAGCCCGCTCTCGATATGGTCGCCCGCGGCGTCGGTCCACGAGGAGGTCTTGCCGCCGAGCACGTCGCGCTTCTCGATCAGCTCGACGTCGACGCCGGCGTCGAGCAGCTTGACGGCGGTCGCGAGGCCGGCCAGCCCCCCGCCGACGATGATGGTTTTAGGCATGTGTCTCTTTGATAGTCGAATGTTGGAACGTTGGCGCGTTTGAACGTTTGAACGTTTGGCACGTTGGCACGTTGGCACGTTCAAATCTGCTATTGCTGTGAGCAAAGCCACTGACCCAATATGCAAGAGCGAGATGCCGCTGTGAAGCCATCGGTCTTGCTGCCGACTGGCTCCTGCCGACTGCTCACTGCTATAGCGGGCGCGCCGCTCATGGCGACCCGAGCCCGAAGATGCGCACCGACTGGTCGGCCAGGCCGAGGGCCAGCATCCGGCCGTCGGGGCTGAACGCCGCCGAGAAGACGCCGACGTCGAGCGTGGGCAGCGCCGCAGCCTGCTCGCCGGTCTGCGCATTCCAGAAGACGACCTGGCCGTCCGGGCTGCCGGTGACCAGCATGGCCCCCGTCGGGCGAGAAGGCCGCGGTGGCGAACCACTGCTGCTGGCGCGTGGCCGCGATCGTCTTGGCGAGCTTGCCGTCCTCGGCGGTCCACAGGCGCAGCTGGCCAGCCAGGTCGGTCGCCGCCAGCAGCTGGCCGTGCGGCTGGAACGCCAGGCTGGTGATCGCCGACGATCCGCCGGCGAGCGTCTGGCGCAGCTTGCCGGCCGCGGCGTCCCAGATCTCGATCGTGGGGTTGTCGGGCGGGCCGGCGGCGGCGATCAGCTTGCCGGTGTCGTCGACCGCCAGCGCGTAGATCGATTTGAGCTGCTGGCTGCGCAGGGCCGGCAGCGCCGCGCCGGTCGCGCCGTCCCAGCGCCCGATCGCCCCGGTCGAGCTGCCGGCGACGATCTGCTTGCCGTCGGGCGTCGTGACGACGTTGAGCGCCTTGCCGTCCAGCCCGGCCAGCGTCTGGCCCTGCGGGTCGTCCGGCGCCAGCACGGCCACGCTGCCCTGGTCGGTGATCGAGACGATCCGGCTGTCGGCCAGGAACGCCAGCGACTTGTTCGCGACCGCCGAGCCGACCAGCGTGCGGAAGCGGTCCTGCGCGAGCAGGTACAGCCGGGTCGTGCCGTTGTACCCGACGCTGCCCAGCACGCTGCTGTCGGGCGAGAACAGCAGCGCTGTCACCAGCCCCTGGCCGACCTGGAAGCTGCTCACGAGCTGGGACTGCCGCATATCCCACACCAGCAGCTGGCCGCCCTGGTCGCTCGCCGCGGCGAGGCGCTCGCCATCCGGGCTGAACGAGAGCGAGAGCACTCGCAGGCCGTGGCTGGTCACCTGGCCGGTCTGCGTGCCGCTCGCCGCGTCCCACAGCCGCACCGTCCCGTCGAAGCTGGCGGTCGCGAGGGTCTTGCCGTCCGGCGCGAACTGCATGCCGCGGCTGACGACGATGTCGGTGTGGCCGGTCAGGGTGCGCTGCGCCGCGCCGGTCGCCGCGTCGACGATCGCGACCGAGCCGTCCTGCAGGCCGATCGCGAGGGTCTTGCCGTCGGGCGTGAGCGCCAGGCCGGTGCTCCATAGGTGCGCGCCGGTTGACAGGTTCAGCGGCGACTCGTAGGTGAAGCCGGCGCGCGGCTCGCCGGCCGCGACATCCCATGCCCGCACGCTGCCGTCGCTCGAGCTGGAGATCAGCGTCTGCCCGTCGCGGCTGAAGATCACGGTGCTGATGAAGTCGGTGTGCCCGGTAAACGTCCAGACCGGGCTGCCCGAGGCGACATCCCAGACCCGCACCGTTTTGTCGAAGCTGCCCGAGGCCAGCAGCTTGCCGTCCGGCGAGAAGGCGACCGCGCGAATCCAGTCGCGGTGGCCGGCGAGCCGGCGCACGAGCGTGCCGTCGCCGGCATTCCACAGCCGGATCGCGGGGTCGTCGATCGCGCCCGACGCCAGCAGCTTGCCGTCGGGCGACCACGCCAGCGTAAAGACGCTGCCGGTGTGGCCCTCGAGCCGGCGCGGCGGCGTGAAGTCCTCCAGCGAGTCGGCCGCGCGCAGGCTGATCGTGCTGTCGATGCCGACCGCCAGCGCCAGGCCGTCCGGCGAGTAGGCGACCGGGCCGAGCACTTCGCTGGTGATCTCGCGCGTCTGCGAGATCGTGCCGGCGTTCTGCAGCGTGATCGCGCCCGCCCCAAGATTCGCGGGCGCGGGCAGCGCGGCGCCCTTGGGCGGGGCGGGGCTGAGCTGCGCTGTCGGCGCCGGCGGCGCGGCCGGCGAGCGGGCGTCCAGCAGGCTGGGCAGCGGGCTGCCGGGGATGAACCAGGCCAGCGCCGCGCAGATCGCCACCGCGGCCAGCGTCAGCAGCACCGCGATCGCGACCAGGCAGCCGGTGCGGACTCCGCGCCGGCGCGCCTGGGCGGCCTGGGCCTGGTACGGGTCGACCGGCGGTGACTCGGGCGCATAGGCGGGCGGCGGCAGCGGGGCGAGGTAGGCGCCGGCCGGCGGTAGCGCCTCAGGCGCGGGCGTAGTGTAGATGCCGGCGGGTGGCGCCGGAGCGGCCGGCTCAGCGGGCGCGGCGGGCGGCGGGTTGGCCGCAGGCCCCATCCCCAGCGCGCGGCCGTCCATCATCTGCACCATCTCAATCGAGAGGT
This sequence comes from Candidatus Ribeiella danica, assembly GCA_016717335.1. Lineage (GTDB taxonomy): Bacteria > Chloroflexota > Chloroflexia > Chloroflexales > Roseiflexaceae > Ribeiella > Ribeiella danica. The sequence goes on along the minus strand of JADKFS010000001.1, from coordinate 89,146 downwards.
GCAGCTCGCGCGCCACCTGGTAGCGGTTCTCGGGGCGCTGCTGCAGGCCGCGCAGCAGCACCTGAGCGACCAGCGGCGAGAGGCTCGGGTTGAGCGCGCGCGGGTCGTTCAGCGGCGTGCCGGCCGCGCGCTGGGCCGTGGGCGGGGGCGGCCAGCCGGTCAGCGCCTGGTACAGCAGCGCCGCCAGCGCGTACAGGTCGCTCGCCGCAGTCGGCTCGGCGTCCGGCTGGTCGAGCTCGGGCGAGCGGTAGGGCGAGGGCGAGTGGCCGATCGGGCGCACCAGCGTGAACGGCGCCAGGCGCCAGGCGCCCTCCTCGCCGATCCGGATATCGCCCGGCAGCGGGTCGCCCAGGTAGAGCGGCGGCCGCTGCCCGTGCAGATGATCGATCGCGTCGAGCAGGCGCTGCGCCTGGGCGAGCGTCGGGCGCTCGGGCAGCGGCCCGCCCGCGAGCGCGCAGGGCCTGCTCGAGATCCTGCCCGCCGGCATCCTCGCAGACCATGTAGAGCGTATCGCCCTCGGCGAACTGATCGAGCACCGGCAGGATCGACTCGTGGCGAGCCGCCTCGGCCTGGCGCGCCAGCTGCCCCAGCTCGCCGAGCGCCGGCCCGGCGAACGCGGCGATCAGCACGAGCCGCCCGGTCTGCTCGTCCCGCGCGCGGTAGACCGTGCCGCCCGGCCGGTCGTCCAGCGCGTAGATGACCCGGTAGCGATCGCGGAGGTTGGAGTCGGGAACCAGCATTGTGTCAACCTTACCAGTAGTCGGTGTCGGTAGTCAGTAGTCAGTAGTCTAGTATCCGTACCGGTGGTTTTCCGCAAGCTCACACGGAGACGGGTTGATACTGACTATTGACATCTGACGGTGGCTACCTGCTCGATCGATCCGCTCGACCACGCGCTTCGCGCTGCGCACCGCGCCCTCGATCGAGGCCATGAACTCCTGGCGCGTGAAGTCGCCGGCCAGGAACAGGTTCGGCACCGGCGTGGCCTGGTCGGGCCGGTACTGGTCCACGCCCGGCCGCGCCGAGTAGACCGAGTTGGGGATGCGCACCAGCGTATGCTTGAGCAGCCTGGCGCCGCGCGCCTGCGGGTGCAGCCGGTAGAAGTCGCTCAGCACCCGCTCCATCACCAGCTCGTCGCTCTGGCCGATCAGCGCCTCGGCCGGCGCGACCACCAGCTCGATCACCGAGCCGCGGCCGGTGTAGTAGTCGGGCGAGACGCGCGGCAGGTCGGCGTAGACGCTCAGGCAGGTGCCGGCGCTGAACATCAGGTTGTCCACCTCGGTCACCATCCGGTCGAAGTAGAGCAGGGCCGTGATCACCGGCTGGCCCTTCAGGTAGCGCAGGTTGCCGAAGAACGGCTGGGCCTTCAGCGCGGGCGCGAGCCGCTTGCGCAGGCTGTGGACCGGCATGGCCGACACGTACACATCGCCCTCGAGCGTGCTGCCGTCGTCGAGCGCGAAGCCGGTCACGCGGTTCTCGGCCGCGTCGTAGCAGATCTGATCGACGCCGCGGCCGACGATGACCTGTGCCCCGCGCCGCTCGAGCAGCGTCGTCAGCGGGGCCCACAGCCGGTCGTGTGGCGAGCCCTTGACCAGGCCCATCTTCGGCGCGTGGGTCTCCTGCGCGAAGTGCAGCAGCGCGGTCAGCACCAGCTTGGCCGACACCTGCTCGGCGCCCTGGAAGTTGAGCGCCAGCGCCATCGTGTTCATCACGCCGTCGAGCGTGCGGCGGCCCATGCCGTGGCGCAGGTGCCAGGCCGCGTAGGTCTGGTCGTCCTGGGCGTCGATGTAGGACTGCGAGCCGAAGATCGGCCGCAGCAGGCCGAGCGCCATGCGCAGCTTCTCTTTGGTCGACATAAGCGGGCTGACGGCAACGCCGGCCAGGCCGTTGAGCGGCGCGGGCAGGCCGGGGATGAAGCGGATCGGCGCGACGCGGTGGTCGGGCGAGATGAAGGTCATCTCGGCCGGCTTCCAGTCGAAGCTATCCTGCAGGCCGCACTCGGCCAGGAAGTTCAGCAGGTTGTGGTAGGCGCCGAAGAAGGCGTGCAGCCCGCTCTCGACCCAGTCGCCGTCGGCGTCGCGCCAGGCCGAGACCTTGCCGCCGGGCACGGCGCGCTTCTCAACCAGCACCACCTCAAAGCCACGGTCGTTGAGCCACTTGGCACATGCGAAGCCGGCCGGCCCGGCTCCGGCGATAATCGCGCGCATTGGTATCCTCGTTCCGATTACAGATCATAAGCTGTGATGATACGCACAGGCTGCGGTGCGTGGATGCGCAGTCAGAGGTTGTCGGATAGACGCGCGCCATTATACCATTAGATCAGGGCGCGCCCTCGCCCCCGCCGCCCCCCGGCCGGGGCTTCGCCCCTGGACCCCAAAAAGAGCGCCGTCTCGTCTTCAGCGCTTGGCGCGCATGCCTGGCTGAATTCACGCACGGCGGGATGGAACGCACTTCGCAGGAATGGTGCTGGGCATGGGCCACCAGCAATGCAACTGAGATGGCATCCTTTGCCGGAGGGGTCTGGGGGAACCGGCGTGGGTTCCCCCAGGCGGGGGGCCGGGGGCGCAGCGCCCCGCAGAAAAGCCGAAGCCGATGCCGGCTCGCCGCAGCGAACGGGGAGGCCCGGGGCGCAGGCCCCGGGAATGGCTGATCCAGCCCGCGGCACGGGCTGGGCGGGCAGCCCAGGCGCCCAGCGAAAGGGCGGGCTCTCCCGGGCGCACCAGCCGGCAGGGCGCAGCGCCCGGGAGCCGGGTGCGCCCGCAGCGAACGGGCGGGCTCGGGCCCAGGCCGCGGCTGGATGAACCAGCCCGCGGCAGCGGCTTGCAGTAGCCGCGGGCGAGCGCCGGCGCCCCGGGAGGAAAGGGCGCCCGCGACAGGCCGCAGGCGGGGCCGCAGCGCCGCGGGCGCCCGCCCGGCGCCCCGAGCGAACGGGCGGGCGCGCGCACAGCCGCAGGAAAGGATCCGCCCGCGGCACGGGCTGCACGCGCGGGCTTGGGCCGGCGCCCGGTGGCGAAACGTGCGTCACACCCGCGCCGAGCGCCGCGGCCCCGAACTATGCTATACTCACCTCCAGGCCGACGCCCGCGGCGATGGCACCAGGGCGTGACCGCACGGAGTTCTATGCTCACGACGCCACCGGCCCCCACAGCTGAGCGCGCTCGCCGCGCCGGGCGCTTCGCCCCGACGCTCGACCACGTCTGGCTGGCCGTGGCGCTGGCCCTGCTCGCGCTGCGCCCGCTGCTCACGCCGATCCCGCCGAACGATTTCTGGTGGCACCTGGCGACCGGGCGGGCGATCGTGGCGCAGGGGCAGATCCCCGTCGTCGACAGCTTCTCGTACACGCGGTTCGGCCAGCCGTTCTTCAACCAGGGCTGGCTGGCGCAGCTGTTCATGTACGGGCTGCACCAGCTCGGCGGCGTGCCGCTGATCATCATCACGCAGGCGCTGGTGATCGCGCTGGCCTACTGGCTGCTGCTGCGCCTGTGCATCCGCCGCTCCGGCAGCGTCCGGCTCAGCGTCGCGCTGCTGCTGCTCGCGACCGTGCCGCTCTCGTTCAGCAACTGGATCGTGCGCCCGCAGAGCTACGCGCTGCCGATCTTCGCCGGGTTTTTGACCATCCTGACCGAGTATCGCCTCGGGATGAGCCGGCGGCTCTGGCTGCTCCCGCCGCTCATGGCGCTGTGGGTCAACCTGCACGGCACCTTCGTGCTCGGCCTGGCGCTGATCGGGCTGACGGTTGCGGGCGAAGCGATCAAGCTCCTTCGCAGCCAAGTGTCCAAAGACCATCGACCAAAGACCATCGACCAAGATTCGAAGACTATCGGCAATACGAACGTTGGTCCTTGGCCCTTGGCCCTTGGCCCTCCGCCCCCGGCCCTCCGCCCGTTGCTGATATGGGGCCTCATCGCGGCGGCGGCGACGCTGCTCAACCCGCGCGGCCTTGAGGTGGTCGGCTACGTGCGCAACCTGCTCGGCAGCAGCGCCGTGACCAGCCTGGTGACCGAGTGGGCCCCGCCGACGGTGCGCGACCTCGACGGCCAGATCTTCTTCCTGTTCGCGATCGGCTGCGGCGCGCTGATGGTCTACGGGCGCCGCCGGCCCGACCTGACCGACGCGCTGCTGTTCGGCGCGTTCTTCTGGCTGGCGCTCGGCGCGACCCGCAATGTGGTCTGGTTCGGCATGGTCGCCACGCCGCTGCTGATCGGCCAGGCCGCGACGCTGGTCGCGCCCAGGCCCAGGCGGCCCGGCTCGCCGGCGCTGAACGCGCTCGTGATCGGCATGCTCGCGCTGCTGCTGGCGATCGGGCTGCCGTGGGTCAAGCCGGCCCTGCTGCCGCCCTCGGTCGGCGCGCTGCTGAGCGAGGACACGCCGGTGGCGGCGGTCGATTTCCTGCGCGCGCAGCCCGACCGGCCGCGCCACCTGTTTCACAGCGAGGCCGCCGGCTCCTACCTGATCTGGGCCGCGCCCGAGCAGCCGGTCTTCGTCGACACGCGGATCGAGCTGTACCCCTTCGATCAGTGGCGCGACTACATCAACCTGGGGCAGGCCAACAACGTGGACGAGCTGCTGCGCAAGTACGACATCGACGGGCTGCTGCTCAGCGCCGCGCACCAGCGGCCGCTGGTCGACGCGATCGGCCGCGACCGCGGCTGGGTCGAGCGCTACCGCGACGAGCAGACTGTCTACTTTACGCGTGTGGCGCGCTAGATAGCTCCTAGCCGTACCTTCCAGGGCCTGTCATGTGGTATCATAGATGTCCTTTCTTTTCGATCGGCTTGGAAGGCCACTATGATGCGTCGCCTGTTTGGAAAAAAGAGCCCCTCCAAGCGAAACGGCGCGCCGCTCGGCCGCGAGTTCAAGGTCGGCGACGTGATCGAGCAGCGCTACGAGATCGAGAAGACCCGCCGCGGCTTCATGGGCATCGTCTACATCGCCTACGATCGCCAGCGCCGCCAGCACGTCGTCCTCAAGACCTTTCAGAACAAATTCCTGTGGGACGAGCAGGCGATCGAGCGCTTCAACGCCGAGGCCGAGCTGTGGGTGCGCCTGGGCAGCCACCCGAACATCGTGCGCGCCTTCGACCTGAAGACCTTCATGGGCAAGCCGCACGTGATCGCCGAGTACGTCCACGGCGGGCCGCTGCGCACCCTGATCGGCCACCTGGAGCTGCAGGAGGCGATCGACTACGCTATCCAGGTCTGCTGGGGCATGACCTACGCCTTCGAAAACGCGGCGATCCTGCACCGCGACCTCAAGCCCGACAATATCATGATCACCCTCGACGGGCAGGCCAAGGTCACCGACTTCGGCCTGGCGCGGGTGCTGCCGACCTTTGTCCAGGGCGCCGATCGCGGCCGAGCGCAACACCGGCCGCGGCTGCGGGCGGCCTCGGCGGCCGATGTGCTGGGCGGCACGCTGCCGTACATGGCCCCCGAGCTGCTCGAGGAGTCGACCTTCCTCGGCCCTTGGACCGACATCTACGCCTTTGGCGTGATGCTCTACGAGTGCTTCACCGGCAAGCTGCCGTTCGACTCGGCGCGCGACGAGTCGCTCGTTCGCATGCATAAGCGCGTCGCGCCGCCCGACCCGCGCGTGCTCAAGCCGAACCTGCCCGAGGATATCACCCGGATCGTCCTGCGCTGCCTGGCCAAGCGCCCGAGCGAGCGCTACCAGAGCTTCGGCGAGGTCGAGGACGACCTGCAGATCCTGCGCACGCAGCTGTTCTCCAGCCGCTACTCGGTCGTCTGGCCGGCCGAGGACGGCGCCGAGCGGGCGCGCTGGACCGAGCGCGGGCAGGCGCACATGGACATGGGCGAGTACAGCGAGGCGCTGACCTGCTTTCGCAACGCGCTCGCGCTCGACTCGGGCCGGGCCGAGAGCTGGCTCAACGTCGCCCGCGCGCGGCTGAAGCTGTGGCAGTACAACGAGGCGCTGCAGTCGGCCGACGAGGGGCTTCGCCGCGCGCTCCGGCGCGATGAGTTCGGCCAGCTCTACGGCGTCCGCGGCGAGATCTACGTCGGGATGATGATGCTGGCGAAGGCCATGGAGTCGTACGACCAGGGCCTCTCCTACACCCCGAACGCGCCGCGGCTGTGGCGCGAGAAGGGCCAGCTGATCCAGCGCATGGGCCTGTCGCGCGAGGCGCAGCAGTGCTACGAGCAGGCGATCGAGTACGACAAGCTCGACTCGCAGGCCTGGCAGCTGCTCGGCGACGCGCTGCGCAGCCAGGAGCGCTACCGCAAGGCGCTCGAAGCCTACGGCGAGGCGCTCCAGCTCGACCCGCGCTCGTCGGTCACCTGGGCGCGCTACGGCGTCTGCCAGACCGGGCTCGGCCGGCCGAAGGACGCGATCGCCTCGTTCGAGGCGGCGCTCAAGCTCAACCCCGACCTCGACGAAGCGCAGGCCGGCCTGCGCGAGGCGCGCAAAGCGATCAAGTAGGGAGGGTTTGGATACCCCCTGCCCCCGCCCCTGCCAGGGGCGGGGGTTTGATTCTTGGCATCCATGAGTCCTCCCGTATGTTACACACCCCACCCCCTGCCCCCGCCCCCGCCAGGGGCGGGGGTTTCGTGGGTGGGGCGCGGCGGCAACGCCGCCGCGCCCCACCCACGAACGATCGCCCCCGCTTCCCACGGGGGAGCGGGGGTGTGGGGAATGGCCCGACAAAACGCGATGTCCGAATGGTTACATGTGGGATGAATAATGATGATGCTAAAATCGGATGACAGCCATCGCGGCGTGCCGCGCGACCCCGCTGCAATGCGCGCGCGCCGTGTGCTATAATGGGCCTGCATATAAGGGCGGGCATGGAGCCGCTACCCATTCACGAGGAGGCCAGAGCCGATGGAACGGCGTGTCGTCGTAACAGGCATGGGCGCACTCAGCCCGCTCGGGCTCGATGTGCCGACGTTGTGGCAGGCCGTGCGCGAGGCGCGCAGCGGAGTCGGGCCTGTCACGCTCTGCGACACCAGCGGGCTGGAGTCGCGCATTGCCGGCGAAGTCAAAGGGTTCGATGCCCAGAACTATATGGACCGCAAGGAGATGCGCCGCAACGATCGGTTCATCCACCTCGCGGTCGCGGCCACGCGCGAGGTGCTGCGCTCGGCCGAGCTTGCGATCACACCCGAGAACGCCGAGGAGATCGGCGTGATCGTCGGCAGCGGCATCGGCGGGATCGAGACGTTCGCCGACGGGCTGGCGACGCTGCGCGACAAGGGCCCCGGCCGCGTGAGCCCGTTCCTGGTGCCGGCCATGATCACCAACATGGCCGCCGGCCAGATCTCGATCATGTTCGGCATGAAAGGCCCGAGCTGGTGCCCGACCTCGGCCTGCGCGACGGCGGCCCACGCGATCGGCGAGGCGGTCGAGACGATCCGGCGCGGCTGGGCCAAGGCGATCGTCGCCGGCGGCAGCGAGGCGCCGATCACCCCGATCGGGCTGGCCGCGTTCCATAGCGCGCGCGCCGTCTCGACCCGCAACGACGAGCCGGCCAGCGCCTCGCGCCCGTTCGACGCGACCCGCGACGGCTTTGTGATGTCCGAGGGCTGCGCGCTGCTGATGCTTGAGGACCTGGAGCACGCTCGCGGCCGCGGCGCCCGCATCCTGGCCGAGGTCGCCGGCTACGGCACCTCGTCCGACGCGTTCCATATCACGCAGCCGTGCGCCGGCGGCGAGGGCGCGCTGCGCGCGATGCGCCTGGCGCTCAAGCACGGCGGGCTGACGCCGGCCGACCTGGACTACATCAACGCCCACGGCACCAGCACGCCGGCCGGCGATATTGCCGAGACCCAGGCGATCAAGACGCTGCTGGGCGAGCGCGCCTACCAGGTGCCGGTCAGCTCCAGCAAGTCACAGCTCGGCCACCTGATCGGCGCGGCCGGCTCGATCGAGGCGATCGTGACCATCCTGGCGATCCAGAATAATCTCCTGCCGCCGACGATCAACCTGAAGACGCCCGACCCGCAGTGCGACCTGGACTATGTCCCGAACGCTGCCCGGCCGGCCACGATCGACATCGCGATGAGCAACTCGTTTGGCTTTGGCGGGCACAACGTCTCGCTCGTGTTTCGACGCTACGAATAACCAGTTTTGAGTTTTGAGTTTTGAGTTTTGAGTGCAGACGTTTCAAACTCAGAACTTAGAGCTCAAAACTCAGAACTCGCGTATGCCTTCGCTCGATCGACTACAAGCCCAGATCGGCATAAACTTCAACGATCCGCGCCTCCTGCAGAGCGCGCTGGTCCACCGCTCGTTTCTGCACGAGCACCCCGATCAGAAGATCGGGCTGGTCGACGCCGAGCGGCTGGAGTTTCTGGGCGACGCGATCCTGAACTACCTCGCCGCGACGCTGCTGTTCGCGCGCTACCCCGAGCGCGGCGAGGGCGAGCTGACCGGGCTGCGCTCGGCGCTGGTCAAGACCGGGACGCTGGCCGGCTTCGCGCGCGACCTGGGGCTGGGCGCGCACATCCGCCTGAGCAAAGGCGAGGAGCAGAGCGGCGCACGCGAGCGCGACGCGCTGCTGGCCGACACGTTCGAGGCGCTGGTCGCGGCGATCTACCTCGACCAGGGAATTGCGGCGGCGGCCTCCTTTGCAAACCTGCTGTTCGAGCAGCAGCTCGCGCGGATCGAGACGCATGGCCTGCGCCTCGACTACAAGAGCCAGCTGCAGCAGCGCGTCCAGGCCGAGCGCAACATCACCCCCAGGTACCAGGTGGTCTCCGAGATCGGGCAGGACCCGCGGCGCGAGTACCTGATCGAGGTGCTGGCGGGCGACGAGCGGCTGGGGATCGGCCAGGGCCCCAGCAAGCAGGCCGCCGCCCAGGCCGCGGCGCGCGCCGCGCTCGATCAGCTGCCGAGCCAGAGCTGAGCCGCGCTGCTCTATGGCGGCACCTTTTACATCGTAAGCTATTTTCATTATGCAGCGACTACTCATCACCGGCGGCACCGGCTACCTTGGCGCAGAGCTGGTCCGGCAGGCGCTGGCGGCCGGGCTAGACATCGCGGCCAGCTACTTCTCGCGCGAGCCGGCCGGCGCAGGCGCGCGCTGGCTGCGGCTGGAGATCCGCGACGCGCAGGCGGTCGAGCGCGCGCTGGCCGAGCTGCGGCCGGACCTGGTCATCCACACGGCCTACCGCCAGAGCGGGCCGGATCTCTGGAGCACCAGCGCCGAGGGGGCCGGCGTAGTCGCTCGCGCCGCCCACGCGGTCGGCGCTCGGCTGATCCATATGTCCAGCGACGCGCTGTTCGACGGCGAGCGCCAGGGCAGCTATACCGAGGCCGACGACCCCAGCCCGGTCACGCCGTATGGCGAGGCCAAGGCCGCCGCCGAGCGGCTGGTCGCGGAGGCGCACCCCGCCGCGCTGATCGTCCGCACATCCCTGCTCTACGGCGGCGCCGAGCCGGGCCAGCACGAGCGGCTGGTGCTCGACACGCTCGACGGCGGCCCGCAGATCACCTTCTTCACCGACGAGCTGCGCTGCCCGATCGCCGTCGGCGACCTGGCGGCGGCGCTGATCGAGCTTGCGCCGCTCGGGCTCAGCGGGCGACTGCACGTCGCCGGCGCCGACGTGGTCAGCCGCTACGAGTTCGCGCGCCTGGTGGCCGCCGCGCACGGGCGCGACCCTGGGCGGCTGCGCGGCGGCCTGAGCGCCGAGAGCAGCGTGCGGCGGCCGCGCAACTGCACGATCGACAGCAGCAGCGCGCAGCGGCTGATCCACACACGGCTGCGCGGAGTCTACGAGGTGCTGGGACCAATACCTTAGTGATTTTGCTGGTGGGTGTGGGGGCGGCGAAGCCGCCCCCACACCCACCCGCAGAATCAGTCTGGCGAGCTGCAAGAGGCGGCTCCACCTCACAGGAGGATGCCATGGAAGGCACACCCGACCCGATCGCCCGGCTAGTTGAAGATCTGCAGAGCGATGATGAGTTCAGGCGCGCCCAGGCGGCCTTCGCGCTCGGCATGCTGGGCGAGCCGGCGGTCGATCCGCTGATCGGGCTGCTCGGCCACGACGACCGCGACGTGCGCATGCGCGCGGCCTGGGCGCTTGGCGTGATCGGGCACGCTGCGCTGCGGCCGCTGCTCGATCTGGCCGACGGGACCGACCAGCGGATGCGCGTCGAGGCGATCCGCGTGCTGGGCGTGATCGGCGAGGCGCGCGCGCTCAACCAGCTGTTTCACGGCCTGGCCGACCTCGACCCGCGCATCGCGCACCGGGCCGCCGCCGCGCTCGGCAAGATCGGCGACCCGCGCGCCTTCCACCCGCTGCTGACCGCGCTGCACCACCCATCGCCCGACGTGCGCTACGCCGCGTGCAGCGCGCTGGGGCACCTGCACATCCGCGACGCGATCGGCCCGCTCGAAGAGCTGGCCGCCGAGGAGAGCAGCGCGACCTCGTGGGGCGCCTCGGTGACCGACGCGGCCCGCCGCGCAGCGCAGGAGATCGACGCCGCGCGCCCCAACCAGGCCGACGCCGAGTTCGCGCGCATCAGCAGCCTGCTCCAGAACTATCAGCCCGAGGAGTAGCGACTTGCGCATTTCCGGGGGCTATGCTATAATCCCGCCCGTCCGGGAGTGATGACAGCGTATGCCACGCTCCGGCGCGGGCCGCTAGCTCAATGGTAGAGCAGCTGACTCTTAATCAGCGGGTTGAAGGTTCAAGTCCTTCGCGGCTCACCACATCCAATTCCACATAAAGGTGTATGTGGAATTATCATTCAAGCGCAGGTTGTTAAGGCGCTCATGTGCCAAGGCAGCCTGCAGGAGATGGCAAGCCGGACGGCTTTCTAGAGCCGCAGTGAGTCATCGCCAAACAGACGCCCAGCCTCGCACGTTTCTCAGGCGCTAGCGAGGCCGGGCGTTAGCTTTTCCCCTTGCTCGTTTCCCCCAGACTTGATGAACGAGTCGAGCTGCCCCTGCGCGAAGCGGCGCTGCCCGCCGATCCGGGTGTAGCGGAGCTTGCCGCTGCCCATCCAAAGGTTATCTCCTCAACTGAACGCGCTCGACGCGTGGCGGATGCGGCTATGACGAGCGTCACACAATGGCATAGATGTATCTGTCCAAAAACGCGTTGCGGAATTTGCCCGCCGGATCGTAGGTGCGCAACAGCCGCTGAAACTCGGGCAGCTTTGCATAGAGCGATTGCACACGCGCGGCCGGCATGGTAAACAGCTTGCCCCAGTGCGGGCGCGCCTCGAGATCCTCCGCGAGCGCCGCCTGGTCAGCGATGGGATCGGCGAGGGCTGCGGCGACGGCGGCTTCGAAGTCGGTGGTGATGGCGGCGATCCGCTGTGCGGGGGTCTGGGGTGGGGCTTCGAGGGCAGAAAGATTCTCGCGAACGATTCGTGTGTTGGGGTGCTCGGTCCCCAGCACCGTTTCATAAATCGCCAGCGCGCGCTCGAAGTAGCGGCGTGCTCCACCGTAATCGCCCGTCGCCTGGAGCAGTGCGCCCAGGTTGTTCAGGCTCTGCGCCGTGGTGGGGTGACTCGACCCTAATGCCTGCCTACGGATTTGCAGCGCGCGCTCGAAGTACGGCCGCGCCGCCACATATTCGCCCTGGGTCTTGAGTAGAGAGCCCAGGTTATTCAGGCTCAGCGCCGTGGCGGGGTGAGTTGGTCCTAGTACCTGCTCGTTGATGGCAAGCGCCCGCTCGTAGTACGGCCGCGCTGCCGCATAATCACCCTGCGCTTGAAGCAGATAGCCCAGGTTGTTCAGGCTCGTGGCGGTGTCGGGGTGCTCGCCCCCCAGCACCGTTTCAGAAATCGCCAGCGCGCGCTCGTAGTAGGGGCGCGCCCCGCCGTAATCGCCCATCGCCTGGATCAGATAGCCCAGGTTGTTCAGGCTCGTGGCGGTGTCAGGGTTTGTCACCCCCAGCACCTGCTCACAGATCTGGAGCGCGCGCTCGAAGTAGGGGCGCGCCCCGCCGTAATCGCCCTGCGCTTGAAGCATATAGCCCAACTCATTGCAGAGCGCGGCGGTCAGCGTGTCGTTGCGCTCGAAGCCTGTCATCACTGTATACCGGAGATGCACCAACACCAGGCGCATCACCTTGGGGTAATCGTCCTTGTTAATTCGTGCTGCGATATTGCGCACCGCGCGTGCCACTGCTGTCTGTGCTGCTATGTCGACCACTGTCTGCTGGACGAAGGCAACGAGCAGCGTGTGTAACCGTAGCGCACCACCTTCCTCCACTTCCAGCAGCCCGAGCGCCACTAAGCGCGATAGGGCCTTCGTGGCATGGCGGGCGCTGTCGCGGTCATCCTTGTGCAACTCCAGCGTCGCCAGGAGCAGACCGCGTGGGATGGGCTCATTGGGTGCCAGGCAAGCCGCGCGCGCCAGAAGTGTGATCGCTAGCGCGTCGACCTGGTCGTCAACCTGCAGTCGCTCGTAGCTGAGTGCAATAGTCTTGCCAACGTGTAGTATGTGGTTGGTTGGCGAGGGGGTGACATCCTCACCCCGCAGCGCGGGATGCGTCAGCAGCCGTGTGTTCTGCAGCTCGTGCAGGAAGACTGCCGGGTCGCCGAAGTCTGCGTCACCAGCGTAGACCTCCAAATAGCTGCCGGCAAGATGTAGCGCCAGTGGCAGATCGCCGAGTGTCGCTGTAATTGCATCAGCATCAGTGTCGCGCAAGTCAGGCCGGTACTTCCATAGTAATGCGATGCTCTGAGCACGCTGCAGCACGCCCAGGTGCTGCGAGGTAACCCCTAACGACCGACTCCAGCTCTGCCGGCGACTGGTAACAAGCACACGACAGCCACCACTAGCCGGGCGCCATGCAGTAAGTAAGGTTTCGTCTTCGCAATTATCCAAGACGAGCAGGCGCGGAATTGGGCTCTGCCACGCCTGTCTTACACGGCCGACTTGGTTCTCCTGCGTGAGTGACTCAAAGTCGGACAAGTTCATACCTTCTGGCCCACCACATGCAGCGATCTCAGTGGGCACATTGGCCGGCTCGGCAAAACTGAGCCAGAAGACGCCACCGGCGAAGAATTGCCCGTAGCGATGGACAAACTCGGTAGCCAGGTTACTCTTGCCGATGCCGCCCATGCCACTCACCGTTGCCACTGGACCAATGGTAGCCGTTGCATCGCCTTTCAAGGCAGCCGCGAGCGCTTTCAAGTCAGCTTCGCGTCCGACGAACAGCGGGTTGCGGCTGAGCGGCATGCGAGATCCAGGCGGAAGCGGCGCGACGTTAGGGATAGTATCAAGTGGCAGAGCTGCTAATAGATCTAGAGTATCGATCGTCAGGGGATATTCAACATTAGTTGTGGGAAAAGCTTTCAGTTGAACCTGATCAGCAATTACAGTTTTTCCACTAGTTGCAACATCATCCGAGGGTGAATCCAACAGCTCTAATCGAACAGGATAGTATTTACCAGTGATCTCAAGTATACGATCTCCAATATCATAGGCCATTTGTGCGTAGATCTGGCGCTCAGCGGGATCGGCAATCTCGTGACCAAGTGCGCGTATCTGCACCAAAAGTCGCTTCCCTAATTCAATATAGCGCGAATCAGTGGATGATATTTGTTGCATAAAATGCGCGTGCTGTATCTTCAAATAATTCCGATCCGCACTCAAAATATAGGCCCTTCCTGTTAATTTAAGTTAACGCATAGTATGACCATTTCAAGGTTTAACTTTGCGCAGTTTATCGGTTATCGATGAAATATAGCCATCAGTAATTACCATCACTTCGCGAAGCACCTCAAGCAAAGTGCTGATTTGTTGATGTAGTCTTTGGTATAAAGATATGTCTTCTACATTCAAATTTCTAATGCACAGATTTATAGTATTATCCTTAATAATTGAACAAAGTTCGTCAAGAGGCCCACAACGAATAAGGCGAAGCCGGCTAACAACAGTTAAAATTCTCTCTCCTTTTGGAGAGCAGCGTGAAAACCAGTTGTTTTCTAATTGAAAAACGCTCTCCTCAGTGAATTGCCGTCCAACTAGCCGAATACTCTCCTGTAGATCTAGGGTATTCAAGAGCAAACCCTGAACGCTTGTATGTATGAGCTTCCACTCATAGAGTTCATCCAACTCTGTCTCAATACTTCTCTTTCTTAGATAAACATCGCTTGAGTCAAAGAGTGGTACCATGTCAATTGGTTTGATTAATTCGTCTGGTAAATCTTCGACCGTCTCGCCCCAGCCGCGCAGCGCCGCCTTGATCCGCGCGATCTCAGCGCGCTGCTCGGCGATGCCGTTGGCGGTCGCGGGTGGGGCGAAGCGCACGCCACCGTGGGCGGCGGCCTGCTGGAGCAGGTGCGCCAGCGTGCGGCGGTGGGTGGCGAGGAGCCCGCGCTGCTGCGCGATGTCGTCGGTGGTGGGCATAGCCCCTCCCGCGCCGCGCTGTCCCACCCTGACGCCCGCGTTGCCGCGCGGCGCCGGCTGTGGTAGCATATGCGGCGACCAGTCGAACGGTCACCACACGAGGCCCACGCGTTGTTTCGAGCGCAGCGTGGGCTTTGTGCTGCCGTGAGTATAGCACGGCTCGTCTGTGAGGGCGCTTAGCCCACACCCCTGACTGGCAAATCCCGCCGGTTTCCCCAGTTCCGTTCCGGAAAGAGATGCCCGTTCGGCGACAACGTCGTGTGCTGCTGCTAGATGTGCCATACCATGATCGTGGCCGCCACCTACCCCGTAACCGGTCTACTCCTCCTCAAACCCGGCTTGGCCAAACTTCAGCACCCGGCTGTTCTCCGTGACGGTGCGCACGACGTTGTCGGGTGTGCCGCCGGGGATGTCGGCCTCGATCTCGAGCGTCACCCGCACGTTCGCGCCGATCAGCCCGACCAGGTGCGCGATCACCTCCTCGGCGATCTTGCTCGCATCCCGTCCCACCCGCGTCGGGTCGAGCGTGACGGCGCCGTGGAACCGACGCGGCTTGGGTGTGGCCTGCTTCTGGTCGGGCGCTGGGTGCGTTACCACTGACCCAGCCCCCCCATCTGGCGTTGCCACTGGATCGGAACCCGACGGTACGGGACTGATCGGCACCGCCGGCGGGAGGGTCTCAGCCACCATCTGCCGGCGCGCGACCTCAGGCTTCACCAGCAGCGCCGAGTCGCCCTCGTTGACTGGCACGATCATCGCCGTGCGCAGGCCACGGTAGCGCTGGCCGGCCTCGTCGTAGCTCTCCGCGTAGGCGAACGAGTCGATCTCCCAGGTATTCAGGTTGATACCGGCCTGGATCGCGTCCAGCAGTACCGCTGAGCTGTGTAGGCGCGGCAGGTAGTGGTAGCGGCCGAAGTCCTCGACCAGCTGCCGGATGGCGACATGGTCACCGCGCCACAGCGGGATCTTGTCTAGCTCGAGCCGCAGGCTGGAGGCGGCGAGATTGCGCACCAGCTGCTCGTCGCTGCGCAGCCGCTTGCTGGCCCGTATCGCCAGCGCATCCTGCCCGCTGAGCCGGATGGCCTGCCACTCCACCGCGCTCTGGGGCTTACCTTGCTTGGGAAAGAGCAGCCATTGGTAGGTCTCGGGGATGCGCGCGGTCACCACGCTGTCGGCGGCGGTCTTCTGCGTCTCGGCCTGCTTAACCTGGTGGGGCGACAGGTCGAGCGTCTCTTTCTCGCGCAGGATCGATTCCCAGGCCAGGTACTTGCGCACCGCCTCGTCCAGATCCTGGATGCGAGTCTTGTCCGGCACCAGGAACACCAGCGCGTTGCGGAAGAGTCGCGGGGCGGTTCCGCGATGCTCCAGAATGTCCTTGGCGGCGATCTCCGCCGCGTTGCCCGACTCTTTGGTGTACGGCTGGCCGATTCCCAGCACGACCAGGCGCGCGTCGAGGTCGTCCGGCACGTCGGCGCTGGAGCCCGGCAGCGGATGCACGCGGCTAAAGTCGCCCATCTTGCGCAGGTCAGCCCGCAGCCGCTGTTCAAGCTCGTGCATGACTTTGTCCGGGTCGCGCTTGAGTTGCTCGGCGCGGTCTTCGGCCAGCTTGGTGACGGTCGGCTGAGTCGAGTACCAGTAGCGCGGCCCGTCCTGGTACAGGTAGGTCGCCGATGCTGCCAGGCGCCGCAGCGCGTCGCCAAACACAGCCGGCGACTCGCCCGGCATCACACAGCCGAGCTTGACCCGCCGATCCTCCATGCCGCGATTGGCAGCGGTGGCGGTGGGCGCCGAGCCGAGGTAGATCGTGCGCGCAACGCGCCGGCAGGCCGCATACTTGCCCAGGTTCGGCACGTCGCTGTCGATTTGGAGCGGCAGCGAGACCGGGCCGTCGACGTCGCGCTCCAGGATCGGCACCCAGTTGTCGGAGAGGTAGCGCGTCAGCTCGAACTGCACGCGCGGTTGGTCGATTGGGATGTTCGCCGGCAGAATCAGCGGGTTGCGGTCGCCCTTCTCCCACAGGCTGTGGATCACCGCCGCCATCAGCCGCAGCACGCCGCGGGTGCGCTGGAACTTAACCAGCGTCGACCAGTCGGTGTACAGCCTGTCGAAGATCTCGGGGTGGATCGGGTAGGCTGCACGCAGGCGCTGCTCATAGCTGCCGTCGCGGCACTCGGGCGGGAACTCCTGCTGCTGGGTGCGGTACAGGTCGGCGAAGGCGCGCGCGACCACGTCGCGGTCCTTGAACTGGCCCTGGTTGGCCAGCGGCTCGAACAGCCGCCGGCGCACGATCTCGAAGCCTTCCTCGGCGCTGGCCGGCCGCCAGGAGGACTCGACCCGCCCGACGACGTTGCGCAGCCGGTCGAGCGCCTCACGCCCGCGCTGGCCGCCGACCTCGGAGTCGTCGGCCTGGGTGTGCGGCGAGCCGGTGGTGTCGGATGCGGGCAAGCTGATGACGAGGAGGCATTGCTTGGCCAGCTTGGCCGACTCGGTCAGCGCCTGGGCGAAGGTGAACTGGGTCTCGAAGCCGCCCGCCGGCAGATCGCTCTGGTCGTGCAGCTGGCGCGCATAGGCGACCCACTCGTCGATCAGGATGAGGCACGGCCCATAGTCGTTGAACAGCTCGCGCAGCGTGTCGCCGGGGCTGGTGGCGCGCTCATCGTCGAGCCGCACACGCTCGAAGGCCGCCCGTCCGCCGAGCTGCCAGGCCAATTCGCCCCACAGCGTCCGCACGACCGTGCCATCGGCCTTGACGACCGGATTGCCGGGCGAGATCTTGTTGCCGACCAGCACCACCCGTCGGGCGGTCGGCAGCGTGGTGGTGCCGGCCTGCTGCATGACGCTGTCGATCCCGTCCAAATTGGTGGCCGAGATGCCGGACGCCAGATGGTAGAGCGCCAGCATGGAGTGGGTCTTGCCGCCACCAAAGTTGGTCTGGAGCTGGATCACTGGGTCGCCACCCGCGCCGGCCAGCCGCTGCAGCGCGCCGACCAGCAGGCGCTTGAGGCTCTCGGTCAGGTAGGTGCGGCGGAAGAACTCGACTGGGTTGCGGTATTCGTCGGAGCCCTCGCCCAGGTGCACCTGCCAGAGGTCGGCGGCGAACTCGGCCTGCTGATAGCGGCCGCTGGCCACATCCTTGTGCGGCATTACGACTTCACGCCACGGCTTAAGCCCACCGGTGGCGGCGCTCTCGATCGCCGTGCCGGTGGGCTTGCGCCGCTCGTTGCGCACCTGCTCGTCGAAGAACAGCCGCATCAGCTCCATACGCATACGCTCGATCTCATCGGCCTGCGGCGCTGAGACGGCCGTCAGCAGCCGCGCGGCTGAGTCGAGCACGCGCTGGGCATCGTTGGTCGAGAACGGCTCCTGGTGCGCCCACTTGTTGCGCTGGTCGCGCAGCTCGCTGACCAGGCTGCGCTCGGCGAAGCCGAGGGTCTTGCGGAAGACTTCGTTCCACTGCTCCCACATCACGCGCAGGAGGACGGCGACGTCCATGTGCGGGCTATCGGAGTCTTCGGACCAATTCAGCTCATTGCGCCAGCCGGCAGTGACCTTGGTGATCCAGTATTTGCCGTATTGCGCCTGCAGCTCGCGCTCGATGAAGGGGTGCAGGCCCTGCCGGAGCAGGTCCATCGCCTTGCCGACGCGCTCGTAGTTCGTGATTGCCATACCGATGATCCTTGTATCGTGGTCGAATGTCAGGTCAATGCTACAATATCAGCGCACAGATCGCGACTATAGACGCTAAAGGAAGATCTGTACGGGTGCAGCCCGAACAACCGATTACGAGCGGATACTGACCATTATCCGCTCGTGGCCTGCCGCACAGCTCTTTACCTTAGTCCAAGACGTTCTTACGACCCTCGCGCCCGACGAGTCATCTGAGCGCGTTGCGCGGCCCACGCTGCAGCACGTGCGCGTGCTCCTGACGGCGGGACGGCCAGCGCCGTCCGACGAGGAGATCGCCCGCTAGCTGGACGAGCGGCGGACTGAGTGGTATGGCGTATGACGGCACTGCTCGACACGAATATCCTGCGGGTCATTGATCAAACCAAGTTGCACTGAGATCGTGCCACATTGGATTACCACCTTCGATCAGCGCAAGTTTCTTCACTCTCAGCCAGCCTTTGATCTGCTTCTCACGCGCAATCGCTTCGCGCACGTCGGTCGTCTCCTCGAAATAGACCAGGCGTGTGACGTTGTAGCGGCTGGTAAAGCCGGGCAAACGACATTGCTTGTGCTGATAGACCCGGCGCAAGAGATCGTTTGTGACCCCGGTGTAGAGCACGCGGGTGCGGCTGGCCATGATGTAGACGTAGTAGGGCATTGCGCTCCTCCGCACCCTTGTGAGATGTTTCCCTGCTCGCTGCGCCGGGATGCTTCCCTACGGTCCATGACAGCGATAGGGGGATCGTCATGGTGAGCGAAGCGAACCATCTCGGCGGTGTGGCGCTGATTTGCATTGCTCCCACGCCGAGATGCTTCCCTACGGTCAGCATGACAGCGATAGGGATCGTCGCTCGCTGCGCCGAGATGCTTCCCTACGGTCAGCATGACAGCGATAGGGATCGTCATGGTGAGCGAAGCGAACCATCTCGGCGGTGTGGCGCTGATTTGCATTGCTCCCACGCCGAGATGCTTCCCCTACGGTCAGCATAGGGATCGTCGCTCGCTGCGCCGAGATGCTTCCCTACGGGCCATGAGCCTCCCTCGGCAAGGCGATAGGGATCGTCATGGTGAGCGAAGCGAACCATCTCGGCGGTCTGGCGCTGATTTGCATTGCTCCTACGCCGAGATGCTTCCCTACGGTCAGCATGACAGCGATAGGGATCGTCGCTCGCTGCGCCGGGATGCTTCCCTACGGTCAGCATGACAGCGATAGGGATCGTCATGGTGAGCGAAGCGAACCATCTCGGCGGTCTGGCGCTGATTTGCATTGCTCCTCGCCCCCCGCCCCTGGCGGATAGGGATCGTCATGGTGAGCGAAGCGAACCATCTCGGCGGTGTGGCGCTGATTTGCATTTGCTCCTACGCCGAGATGCTTCCCTACGGTCAGCATGACAGCGATAGGGATCGTCGCTCGCTGCGCCGAGATGCTTCCCTACGGTCAGCATGACAGCGATAGGGATCGTCATGGTGAGCGAAGCGAACCATCTCGGCGGTGTGGCGCTGATTTGCATTGCTCCCACGCCGAGATGCTTCCCTACGGTCAGCATGACAGCGATAGGGATCGAGATGCCTCACAGCTCCAGCCCCTGCTGCACCGGCGCGCTGCCGCGCTGCTCGCCGGCAAGCCGCAGCAGCTCGGGCCAGCTCTGGACCAGCCCGTTGTAGGCCAGCGCCTCGGCCGCGCGCTTCTTGCGCTCGCAGACAGCGTACAGGCGGTAGGCCAGCTCGCGGGCGATGTCGGCGCGCGGGCCCAGTTTAGCGACCAACTCGGCGGCGGCCTGCTCGCCTTGGTCGAGCGCGCGCACCAGGTGGTGCACCATCTCCCAGACGGTCAGGCGCGCATCGGCGGATGGATCCCAATTCGCGGGCAGCTCGTCGGGCCGCAGCAGCCGGACTTTGCCTCTGCCTGAGGCGAGCACGCCGGCATCAAGCATCCCGCCGACGCTGGTGTTCTTGGCCTTGGAGAGCGTCTCGGCCACGCCATACTCACCTTCGGCGAAGCCGTACTGCTCAAACCAGGCCAGCGCCCAGCGGGTATCGGCGTCGAAGTCGCCCTCCTGCTCGGCCAGCACCTCGTCGAGGGTCGCATTGATCAGCGCCAGTGCCTCGCGCACCGTGAGCGCCTTGCCGCTGGCGTCGAGCACCTTGCCGTAGCGCGTGAAGACCGCCATACCGGGTCCGATCGCCGCCTGCGCTAGGTCAACCGGGGCGATGTTGCCTCGCTGCAGGTGCGCCAGCGCCACCGGCAATTCTTCTTTGAGAGCGGCTAGGAAATCGCGTCGAGTGACGGTCGGTGCATGCTGTGTATGAGGACGGCAGACGAGCACGATGCTGGAGGCGAGGGCGTTGGTGCCGGAGCCGATCATGCGGTTGCTCAGTTCGGTACGCATCGGCCAAGTGCCGCTGATACCGAAGCCGGCGCGGATGACAGCGTCGAGAAACGTTTCCCATCCTGTGCTTGATGTACCATCCTTTCCATCTGTTTCCGACTGTTTGAAGGCGTAGTAGATTGTGACAGGAAAAGCTGGGTGAGCCTGTTCGGCCAAACGGTTCATCGCTTTTGTCATACCATCAAGAAAAAAGTGTTCAGCCTTCTCCTTGCTACCATGGCGATAGGGCGTAGCGACCAATTCTTCAGCCTTTGGTACTGCAACTGTGGCAAAAAGGTTGGGAAAAATAGTCCGTAACGAGCGCCGAAGCCAAACATAGAAGAAATCTGAGAGATCGGCATAACCAATGTTGTCATAGTACGGAGGATCAGTAGATACTACCTTGGATACACTGGCTTCTTGTTGACTTGCATCTAGTTGGATAGCGTGACCAGCTTTGTTAGCGGAAAGAGAGTGCTGGAT
Organism: Candidatus Ribeiella danica; assembly: GCA_016717335.1. Lineage (GTDB taxonomy): Bacteria > Chloroflexota > Chloroflexia > Chloroflexales > Roseiflexaceae > Ribeiella > Ribeiella danica. The sequence continues at coordinate 68,299 of JADKFS010000001.1, read as the reverse complement.
GACTTCCACAATCCATCCAACCGCATCTGATAAATTACCTGATGATGGGCTGAAAGGGTTGCCTTCAACGTAATCCCAAACCATCGGTAATGCCTGTCGGCCAAAGGTATTCGCAATTTTCGGAGCAAACCCACTTGGATTCGGATCCCATCGGCACAATGAAGAATGGCGATCTGCCATTCGGCTTCCACTAAAGCCTAAATATAGAGCCACTGCCTCAGCGTAGGCCATTGTGCCAGTGCCTCCATCATCGAGGCTTCGGGTATCACTGGGCTGTCGATTGGTCTCCATATCACGGCGCACCCGCTCGTGAACCTCTCGTACCAGGTCGGAAAAGGTATTTAGCGCGACGATCTGACGAGGAGTGAAAAGATCGCCGTAAGTTTTAAGACCATAGAGTGGTGGAGAGAACCATCGCGGATTTTCTGGCATAGCTATATCGGGCAGCCATTCTGGCTGAGCCTCGCGAGCAATTTCCTCATGTTCAGGTGTGGGAGAAACATAAATCTTTTCGCGCTCACCTTCAACGACAATTGCCATTAGGATTGCTCTCATACGTCCTGCATTGGCTTCGGCATGAATATAGGCGGGTGCAATTGGTGTTTCTGACATTAGGCAGCGAAAGTTTGTTCCACGAGAGAGCTTGGTGCCATTTTTTGCCACCTCGGCATTCTTAGGCTTACCAGTCTTCACTGTGAATCGATAATTGTCACCCTCGATCACCGGCTCGACGTAAGCTTCTCTACCAGCCTTAGCTGCTAGAATAAAGCTCGAGGCGAGCGGCACATCAACGTGGCGAAAGGCCGGGTTCGGGCTTTTCACGGTGCGTGCCCAGAGCCAGGCGATTACGGTCAGCTTCTGGCCGACGTATTGCTTCAGATCAGGGCGCTCGCGGGCCATCTCGGCGGTCACTTCGATCTTGGGGTACAAGTGACCGATGCGCTTTTCGGCCTCATCGCGCATCCATTTGCCGTAGTAGCGGACATCCTCGGCCAGACCCTGCGCCCCGCGCCACTTTTGACCAAGTGCCATCTGGCCCTGTCGCGCATCCGGGTTCACCGGCGGTTGGCCGGCGAACTTGGGCGGGATCTCGATCATGGCCTTGTTGATCAGCACCGCCACCGGGTTCAGGTCGCTGGCGTAGCTTTCCAGCCCGAGCCGCTGCGCCTCCAGCGGCAACGCGCCGCCACCAGCAAACGGATCGTGGAAGGCCGGCAGCTTATCCGGATTGAACAGCTCGGCCGCGCGCGGGTGATCTTTGTTCTCGGCGCAGGTTCGCCGCCAGCTCTTCCTGATCTCGTCGCGTGCCTGGTTGAGCAGATCCTCGTTGGTGGTGTTCTCCCACAGCACCAGCTGCTCGATCAGTCGGAACAGCCGCTGGCGCTCGTTATCGGCAAGGCACTCCTCCAGCGTCGGCGCCTGCCCTGGGTCGAGCACCGCACGCTCGCCCGGCACCGGCACGGCCTCAAACGCGCGCTGGCGGATCTCCCAGGCCGCTTGGCGCTCTGCCAGAGTCTGCTGGGCCTGCGCGTGTTTGACCGGGTCGGCTAGCAGCTCGGCGGTATACTCGGACGGATCATCGACCATCTGCGCAAAGATCACCGCCCGCGCCGCCGCCAATGGGCGCCGGGCCCACCACAGGTGCAGCGTGCTCGGGTGGCCATGGCGGATCGACTTCTCGCGCGCGCTGGCGATATTGATCTTCTCCAGCGGAAGCGCGACTTCGATCAGCTTTTTGCGGGTGATCATGGGTGTACCTTTATGGATCAGGTGCAACAATGTTGCGACGGATTCTTGAATAAGCTAGTGAGCGCCGGGCTACTGCGCACTACCCCAATCGTGAGCCAGAACCTCGGTGCCAATCACGGAGCGAATGACAGGCAGGTCGAGAGTTAGAAAGTCCCGCCAATGGCTTGCGATAGCTTGACGAATGGCATCATCACTATAGTCCACGAAGAAGTTGGTGTCATCATCGAGTATAACTCGCCTGTAGATACTGAACTTATCATTCTTTGGACTCTGCCAAACCTGAGCGAGTGGAGAGAATTGCTCGGCGACTGTATAGAGACGCTGACGCAGTGCATCCTGCTGCGGCGCCGGCCCAACAGTGAGATCGAGGATGATGCCCTTCGGCGATTGGATGAACTGAAACAGCAGCAGCATCTTTGTTCTCGTCCAGCCTTCGCAGGACACGAGCGGCTCGTGATGATACCATTCTGGCGGCGCAAAGCGTGTATACCAGGTATAGGTCGGTGCATCCGTACTGAGTTGGTCCTTAGCCAACCTTGGATGATTGCCTTTGGCTTCCTGCGATAGCAGCTTATCGAAAAAGTAATAGATCATGTTCTGTCGCGTGGTGCGCGCCGCGATCATCGCCTGAACCGCCGCCTCGTGATCACGGTAGAGCGCCCGTGCAAGGCGCGCCTGGTCGCTATTCTGATCGGGCACAAGCTCGCTCCTAATAAACTGGCTATAGTGGCGGATAAAAGCCCTAACGTCCGGTTCGATCGGCGCATCACCTGCTTCAGATAGCGCATCAGCGATGCTAGTGTAACTTAGCGGGACATACCGTTCTCGATCGTGCGCATGTTCGGGAGGAGTACCATACAAGGTCAGGTAGATCGCTAATATCCGCCATCCAGGATAGCGCTTTTGAACAACATCGTAGTACCGCTTGAGTTGATTAGAGTGCTCATCGCTGTCGACCTTATTCTCGATGATGATAGCAAGACGATCGGCAGGCGACAGCACGAAGATGTCGATATGTTCCCACTCACGCTGTACCTTTAGCAGCTCCAACGTAAGCTTGCCAGCCTCAAGCGCGACTGGATCTCCAGGTGCAGCCTGCTTGATAATCGCTCTGAGAAAGCGATCGCCTAGACCGTGGTCTGCCTGCGGATTGAGCAGGTATGCCAGCAGATCGCTGTGGCGCAACTCCTGGCGCGCCAAGCCGAGCACGGTGCAGACATTGAACGGCTTCGGCTTCGCAAGCTCCTGCTTCAGCCTGACGAGCAGATCACTGGCTGCAAATTGGCCGAGGCTAGCGTTTGCTTCAGGTCGCATCTCTACCCTTTGTCCACACGGTTCAGAGATCATCGTTCAGATAGTCAGACTGAAGTTGGATTCGCGGCCAAATCGTGAGCGAGCATCCCTCCATCGCGCAGTGCTCGCAGGTGAGTACCGGTCACCTGGGCTAGTTGCATGCTTATCGTGGCTCCTCAGCGCGTGCAAGCAAGTCGGCGAAAGTATAGTTGACGCTGGTCACGCCAAAGTCCGGCTCGCGTCCAAACGGCCGGCGCAGATAATGGACACGGTGGGCATTGTCCGACCGGAACTCAACCATCGCCAGAATGTAGTCGTCCGGCTTGTTGAGCGAGTACAAGATCTCGTTCTTGGTGACCGTGATTGTCGCCGCATCTGCAGCCCGCCCCTTCACCTCGATGAATCGCAGCTTGCCGGTGGCCGGGTCGCGGCTCTCAATGTCGTACCCGACCTGTTCGAACTCGCGATCGACCGGCGTGAAGCCTAATCCGCGCTCGACCTCCATCACAATCGCCCGTGCCCGCGCCGCCGCGGCCTGCGTATCGACCGGATGCATCGCCAGCGCCATCGGCCGGCCCGTGATCGTGCTTAGCAGCCCGGCCGGCACGACGACTAGGCCGCCCAGCACTACTGGCGGTAGCGCCGCAATCTGCGCCTCCAGGTCGAGCTGCTCCATCCGCTTCTGCAGCCGAGCCTGCATCTCGTCGGCCCGCCGCCGCGCCTCCTGCGAGTTCAGCCGGGCATTGGTTTTGCCGGCCTGTTCCTGGAGTTTGAGCTCTTCGGCGCGATGATCCCAGTAGCCGATCTCCTTGGTCAACCGATCCTGCACCGCCGCGCGGGTCTTCTGAATCAGCTCCAGCCGCCGGCCTTTGACCTCCTGCAGGTGGGTCGGCACGATGTTGGCGATCGCATGCGCCAGTGCCTTTTGCTCTAAATTACGGGCGATCCAGCCGCACTCGGGGCGCGCGAGCAGCGTGTCGACCTGCAGCTCCCCGGCGGCGAGCGGCCGATAGTCCAGGTACGGCGCGTAGTGCAGGCTACGGGTACTTCCGTCGGCGCGCAGCTCGACATACAGCATCTGCTTCGAGATCGTCCGCCGCTCGCCGCTCTTCAGCATGCTGGCATCCTGGATCGCGTGTTCCAGGTAGAACAGCACGCGCGGAGCCGTGCCCGGATCGCGCTCGTCCACCAGCACGGTGCCGCGCCGCAGCAGATCGCGATTGCGCTCCAGCATGAGGTCGAGCGTCGCATCCAGCAGCGGGTGGCCGGGGCAGACGAAGGCGGCCAGTGGCTGGCCCTGCGGCGTCAGCAGCGCCTTCTCAAACGCGATCCGCTCGTAGCGCGGCAGCACCGGCTCACCGATCCCAATCAGCCGATCGCGGTTGCGCACCGGCGCCGGCACGTGGGTCACCTCGTAGCGCCGCGGCTCGCGCTGGCGGATCGTGCCGCCGAGCTGCGTGAAGGCCTCCAGGAAGAACGATTCGATATAGTGCGGCTGCAGCCTGCGCGCTTCGGCGCGCTCCATGTCCTCGCGCACCCGCGCCACCTGCCGCGCGTCCATGGCATCGTGCGCCAGCGCCCGCTCCTCGAGTAGATCCTGAATCTGCCGGCGATCAACTGCATTTTCGATCGCCTGCGTCAGCTTGGCGCGCACGTCGGGGCGCTCGCCATAGCGGATCGCCGCAATCAGCAGATCGCGCAGCGGCTGGCCCTCGAACTGGAGCTTGCCCAGCACATCGAACACCTGGCCGCCCAGCGTTTGTCGGGCCTGCTCCAGCTTCTCCAGCAGGGTCTGGTAGACATCGCCCTCGCGGGTTTCCTCCGCGACCAGGTTCCACAGGTGGCACACTTCGGTCTGACCGATGCGGTGGATGCGGCCAAAGCGCTGCTCCAGACGATTCGGGTTCCACGGCAGATCGTAGTTGACCATCAGGTGCGCGCGCTGCAGGTTGATGCCCTCGCCGGCCGCGTCGGTCGCGATCAGCACCTGGACATCCGGGTCGTGGCGGAACGCTTCCTGAGCCTTCAGGCGCTCCTCGCGGCCCATCCCGCCGTGAATGGTGACCACCGCGGCGGTCCGCCCGAGCAGGGTCGTGACGCGCTGAACCAGGTAGTTCAGCGTATCGCGGTGCTCGGTGAAGACCACCAGCTTCTGGCGCGGCGATGGCGTGGGCGGCGGAATCGGTTGCGTGATATATGGCTCACGCGTCTCGGCCAGCCGATCGGCGATCGCCGCTGGGGTGAAGATCTCGCCCAGCAGGCTGGCCAACTCGCGCCACTTGCGATCTTCACCACTTCGGCGAACGGTGAGCGCGAGCGATTCCAGGCGGCCAAGGGTAGCAATCTCCAGCTTCAGCTCGTCGATCGTCCGCGCGGCGGTCGCCTGGTCGAGGATCTCCGCTTCGACGGCCTCCACCTCGCTGTCGGGTGCGTCCTCCAGATCCTCGACATCCTCCGCATCGAGCGTGTGTACGCCACCAATCTCGGCAGCCACTGCTCCGCGTTGCAATAGCTCCAGCTCACGCAGGCGCTTCTCCAGCCGCTCACGACGGCGGTGGAGCGACTGGAAGATCGCCTCGGGCGAGGACGCCAGCCGCCGCTGCAGGATTGTGAGGGCAAAGCCGACCGTCCCGGCGCGCTTGTCGTTCTGCAGCGCCTCGGCGCGGTTGAACTCCTCGCGGACGTAGTTGGTCACCTCGCGGTAGAGCTGCGCCTCGGCGGCCGAGAGCTTGTAGGGTACCGTGTAGGCGATCCGCTCGGGGAACAGCCGGCTGCCGTCGAACTTCAGCAGCCGCTCCTTAACCATGCGCCGCATCAGGTCGGCGACGTCCGCCTGATGGACGCCATCGCGAAAGCGACCTTCGAAGCGATCGCCGTCGAGCAGGGCCATGAAGAGCTGGAAGTCCTCTTCCTTGCCGTTGTGCGGCGTTGCGGTCATCAGCAGGAAATGCCGGGTCAGTGCGCCGAGCAATTGACCGAGCCGATAGCGCTTGGTGTACTTGATCTCGCCGCCGAAGAAGGTCGCCGAGAGCTTATGGGCCTCATCGCAGACCACCAGGTCCCAGCGGCAGTCCGGCGCCTGGAGCTTCAGCTGCACGCTTTCATCGCGCGACAGCTTGTCGAGCCGGGCAATGACCAGATTGTTCTCCAGGAACCAGTTGCCGGTGCGCGCGGCCTCGAGCTTGTCGTTGGTCAGGATATCGAACGGCAGATGGAAGCGCCGGTACAGCTCATCCTGCCACTGCTCGGCGAGGCTGCCCGGGCAGACAATCAGGCAGCGCTGCAGATCGCCGCGGGCGATTAGCTCTTTGATCAGCAGGCCGGCCATAATCGTCTTGCCGGCGCCGGGGTCGTCGGCCAGCAGGAAGCGCAGCGGCTGGCGCGTCAGCATCGTCTCATAGACCGCGGTGATCTGATGGGGGAGCGGATCGACCAGCGAGGTGTGGACGGCCAGCACCGGGTCGAACAGGTGCGCCAGGCGGATGCGATGCGCCTCGGAGACGAGCCGGAACAACTGCCCATCGCCGTCGAAGCTCCAGGGGCGACCGGCGCTGATCAACTCCAGGGATGACTCATCGTCACGGTAGAGTAAGCGGACACCCGGGCGGCCGCTGGCATCCTTGTAGGTCAACTCGATGGCATCGCTGCCATACCAGCTCACTGTGACGACGGTGACAAGCCCATCGGGGAGGATGCCCCGCAGTGAAGCGCCCGGAGTCAAGTCGTTAAGACGTGCCATGACGTGTGTTCCTTAGGCACTATCGTGGTCTATCGCAGGGTCCACACGGCGTTCAACACTCAAACGTTGGAAAGCACTATCAGCCGGGGCGGGGTTCACGCCAGCCAGGCCAGCAGGCAAGGTGTTCAGGCATGGCTCGTCGTGCCGGTCGGTGGCGGATTGCAGCGTAGAAGCGCGGCGCGGCGGCATAGGTTCCCCTCAGCAATACGCTGCGCTGGGATGCACGCCTTGCCAGGGGGCGAGGGGGGTGCTAGAATCAGCACAACGTTTTTCGTGCAGAAGACCCACTCTTGCTTGGCCGCGGGGTGGGTTTTCTGTTGCCAGTAGTCAGTATTCAGTAGTCGGTAGTCAGTAGCCGCTCGGCGACAGGTGACCAAGGACGAAGGACCAAGGACCAAGGGCCAAAGACGATAGACGATATTCTCTGTAGTCAGTCATCAGTAGTCGGTAGTCAGTAGCCGCTCGGCGACAGGTGACCAAGGACGAATGACCAAGGACCAAGGGCCAAAGACGATAGACGATAGACGATATGCTCTGGCTGAGGCAGCTGAAGCTCGGTGTAGGCGGCAAAGCCAAACGCCAAAGACGATAGACGATAGACGATATGCTCTGGCTGGTACTCGGTAGCCAGACGTCGGGGACAGCGGGGCGGGCGAGGCGCAGGCGCGGCAGGTCGGGGGCGCGCGGGTCGCTGCGGCGACGTCAGGGCAGGCGAAGGGTGCAGAGCCTCCGGCGAGAGTATAGCATGCATGTTAAACGTGTGTACATTAAAAATTCGTCTATTGTGGTTTCTTAACGATGGATTGTGGTGAGGGTCTCTGTGTGGAGCATCATACGGGCGAAGGAGGCGGGTTGGCTGCGACGTCGCACAAAGGGTTTTGGCACTGTTCCAAGCGCATGCGCTGCTGACAGTCTGCGAGGTGGGATTTACCTGGGCACGAAGGAGAGACCAATACGTCTGTTGGGCACCCTGCGGCACACGAACATGCCAGGAACGGATTGGTATCTACATGTTCGGCCAGCGAAACGGAGGTTCCTTCCCAGCCAGCTTCCACGGGTCGACCCAAAGGTGCTGGTAGTGGCTCTTCTGAATGAACGAAAACCCGATCCCGAGCTGGCTAAGCACATACGCACACATCTCACACGCGCCTTTGCCGCCCGCTACTCCGATCGCGTGCAAACTCTTCAGATCGATGTCGTTGACCAGGCAGTGGTAGATAATCTGCATCTCGGCATGCAGGCCCCCCTCGTGGCGCGCGTCTGCAGGGATAATCTGGTAGTGCTGGATATTGTCGATCTGCATCAATTCCAGGGCTTGTCTGGCGGCCTTGCCAGCCTGGTGCGCGATATAGATTTTCTTCTGACTCCGGGAGACGGCGACGGCGGTTGTGTCCTGGGCGCTTGCCGATAGCTTCGTCTGGTCGGCGATAACATCCAGCGGCGAGCGTTCTTTGGGCTGATCATAGAGTCGCTCGCGGTGTTTTGGGGCGTAGTAGGCTCCGCCCTCGGTGTAGTGCGCGCCGATATCCCCGGTCTGAACGAATTGCTCCATGCCGCTCTGCTGGGTTTCGCTCGTATTGCCACGTTTCTGCTTATAGACCTCTTCGGTGTTGAAAAACGCCGGGGGATTGTGCACTCGGCTGGAGCGTCGCGGAGGTGCAATTATCTGATTGAGGCGGTCCAGGTCGTCTGCTTCTGCAATCAGATCGCCACTCTCGATCTGGCGCTTCAGTGCGAGGGCTTGTTCCGGAGTAAGGTTGTCCCAGTCGACCGCAATACGTGTTCCATGCTTATCAGTGATTCGCTGGATGGGCTGCGACGCCGGCACGGTGGGGACCGGCCGTGCAGCGGCAAGCAGGCTCTGGACTGCGCGGTTGCCGATTGTTCGCTGAGCGGCGAGGAGATCGCCTGCCCGAAGAGCGGGGGGCGCTGAGCTGGCCCACGCGGTGCCGACAGGATTTCTGCGCAGATCTAATGCTGGCACTGCTAAACGCTGCTGGGAGACAGTATTGCTCGCACGGTCCGATGTGTGTGGCAGATGTTGTTTCGCCATCGTCCGACACCTCGATGATCGGGTTCGTGGTCATGCGGCTGGTGGGAGCTTATGCGGGTGGGTTGGTAGAAGCAACCATAGCACAGGCATGGTGGAAAGTCAATCGCGCTTGTTGCCAGGTGAGGAAGGAGGGGTCTTTCGGGCGCTGTATCGCCTTTATCGGAGATGCAGCCAGGCGTAACCACCCGCACACTCGGCACGCGATGTAGCGCACTTACGGCAACGACCGGGCACAAGTCGCCACACCGCAGTCGCGAGCGCCACGCAACAAGATATCGACGGCGCCCGGGTGACCTCAGATTTACGTCACTCCTGTTATCCCACCCATCGCCCCGCACTGCGTGCAGCACTTCGCGCCGGCGGTCAGCCGGGCCTGGCACTGCCAGCATGTGGGCCGCAGCGGGATCGCAGATGTGGCAACGATCGGCATCGGCTGCCGAGCGCGCGCGAGCGCCGGCGGCGGCGCGGGCTGCTCAGCGACAAACCTCAGCGGTCAAACAGCATTTCAGCAGCACATGCCAGATCATCTTGCTCCAATCGATCGCAGACAAAATCGCGGGCGGGATCATAATCCCGGCCGTCGTATATGCCCATGCGTGGGCCGTAGAGATGCACTGAAACAGCAGGGGCGCTGTTCGGGTTCGTGATACGGTGAATACCCAGTGCATAGGGGTGGACGGTCGACGCGCCATCCTCCCGGCGCCAGCTCCGTCGCCACGCCTTGCGCAGCCGTGCGGTACTGGGTTGTGCGCCGTCATCAAGCCGCACATAGCGATCCTCCACGAGCGACCCGAAGAGACAATAGTACGCGCCCCACGCGGTGTGGTCGTGGATGGGGGTCGCGGCGCCAGCCGGCCAGACAAAGACCTGCAGACAGGTGGCGCGTTCGCGGGCGCCGTAGCTGACGCGAATCGTGGGGTGTCGTCCGGGAGATACGTGTGACAGGAGCGGCGCGACCTGCGTAGCCACAAACGCCGGATGACGTGTGACCGCCAGCAGAAATGCGTTGGCATCCTCGCAGGTCACCGTCGGCAGCTGCGTGATCAGCCGCGCCAACGTGCGGACGCTCTGCGTGTGTGACATCGGTTGAGGCCCTCCTGTAGCTGATGCAGATGCTTGCTGCGTCTGGCATCACACTAGCAGAGCCTCCCTAGCGCGATCGCACGGACATCCTACCCACGTCTTACCAAAGCAATACCGGCCGGGCGCTCACGCGTCCGATCGCGCTCGATCGTGGAGAGGCTGGGCACACCAGCCGTATGTGTTTCCGAGCTGCCGCGCTTCGCGCGCACGCCGGCGCGGCTGATCAGCGGGAACGCCGCCGGCCCAAGCCTCGCGGGGCCGGGGCAGATCGGCGACGCGCTGTTTCTCGCCAAGCCGTTCAACCTCGACCAGCTGCTACATGCGATCGAGGCGATGGCGCAGGGGGCCTAGCCGCATCGCTGCGCCTCAGCGCGCTGCGCCCGCCCCTGGCTCCTCCGCGCCGTCCAGCGAGTCGAGGATGAACGCGACCTGCAGGCAGCGGTCGAGGTCGCCGTCGAGCCGATTGATCACCGCCGCGGCCTCGGGGAGCGCGACCAGGAACGCCGCCGGCGACTGGTCGAGCGATGCGCAGCGGGCGCCGGCCCTCCTCGATCTTCGCAGTGGCGCACGAAAAACGCAGCTTGCTCCGTTTAGTGAGTGACTATCAGCACGTGCTACCGCGCCGACTGCGCAGCGTCGCACCACCACGAATCTGCCGCCCGATACAATGATGCCCAGCACAGGAGGCCGTCGATGCTTCGCCTGCGCGCCCTCATACCCCCAGCCTTTGTGGCTGGCCTGGCTGGAATCGTCGTCGTCCAGGGCATGTTTCGTCGCTATCCCCTGACTACCGGTGCTGTGCCCTACGGGATCGTCAGCTTCGAGCTGGCCGGCAGCATAGCGCGCGCCCGGCAGATCGTCGACAGCTGGCGCGCGAGCGGGCTGATCGCCAACGTGCGCCCCAATATGTGGATCGACAGCACACGCTTCATCCCCTGCTATGTCGCGACGCTCCTGCTGGGGTGTCTGTGGGTCGCGGACGCCTTCGGCGCGCGCGGGGCGCGCGTCGTGCGCTGGCTCGCCGCCGGGCAGATCCTCGCCGGCGCGCTCGACCTCGTCGAAAACACCGCCATGCTGCAGAGCGTCGGGGTGCTCGAGGCCGGCGGCGATCCCGGCGCGTGGCCGGCCCTCGCCGCCGGCTGCGCCGTGCTGAAGTTCGCCCTGGTGGCCGCCGGCATCCTGGCCATCCTGGCCGGCGCGATCGCATGGCTGCGCCGGCGTCTGCAGGCCTGAGATCACCTAGCCCCTTGTCATCCTCCCGTAACGAACGCGGGTGCGTCGTAGCAAGCCCGCCGTGGTATCCTCCGCCTCCCAAAACGAGACGGAGGAGCCCATGCGCGAGCTACAAACGGACGTCGTCGCCGATCGGCGGGTGCGGCTGGTTGCCCATCCCGGCGGGCGCTACGCGGTGACGATCGAGGTGTGGGGGCCAGAGGGCTGGGAGGACATCAGCCTGCTCTCCGACCAGGACTTGGATCTGCACACGGCCAGCCTGTGCTACCGGCTGCGGCGGACCGAGCAGCTGGCGCGCGCGATCGTGTGGGAGCAGCCGTGAGCGCCGCGCGCGACCCGGCCGAGGATCGGCTGCGCGACGCGGCGCACGACGCCTTCATGGCGTTCTGGCGCGAGGCGGACACGCCGGCGGTCGAGCGGCTCTGGCGGGCGTACTGCGCGGCCCAGGCGCGCTACGACGACTACCTGCTGGAGAAGCACATTCAATAGGGTGCTCTTGTGTGTGCTGTCAGTGTGCGCTGGCTGCGCCGGTCGCGGCGTTCCTTGACGAGTACGCCAATGCCTAACACCACGGCCCACACATAGCCCCCGAAGAATACAAGTGTGCCGCACAGAATGAGCAAGAAGCCCAGCCCTCCAAGCGCAGTTCGTTGATCACCGCCACCAGGGCCGAAGATCAGACCGAAGCCAGCGAAGGGGGCCATAGCTCCCAACATGATCAGGCCCAGTATGACCCATCCCAGGCGGTGTCGGGCCACGGGGCCAGCCACCACGCCAAGGATAAGCAGCAGTACACCTGCGCCCACACCCGATATGATCAGATCGACGAGGATACCCAGCAGGTTTCCATCAGCCCAGGCGGGTGAATTGCGTAGCTCGCGGTAGGCACCGGTGCGGATGGAATCCTGGATGAAATACAATCCAAGGGCAAATAACGCAATGCGCAGCACCCAGCTGAAGACGCGGCGCCACGGCACGATATGCGGTGTGGTCATGAGCGTCCTTCTTTCGCGTGCTCAGGGTAAGGATGAGCCATAGCGGATCGAAGCCTACTAGCGTAAGCACCATAGCTCGCACATCTGAGTATACGCTGATGGGTAGCCACTGGAGGGAACGTTTCATTTCGCCAGGGGAAGATACAGTAACGCGCGTTTTGCAGGTGGAGCGGCTATTCGTTCGCCCGCGCTTCTTTCAGAGAGGAGAACAGTGGGATACTAAGGCATGGTTCAAAGCGCCTTGACAGGTTAGATACTATGCCGCCCGCGCCAGTCGCGAAATGGGCACGTTTGGCGTAGAGCCGTGCGCTGGTTCGCTCACAGGCGGATAGCCCAGCGCAACCAACCCGTCGGTCGGCACATCGCTCATTCCACGCAACTGGAGCGGACTCTGACCGGCATGAACGCCAGGGCTGAAGGCCCGATGATTATGCCAGACAGAAAGCCGTCCAGCGTGAGCGGTCACCGGCAAACCGGACGGCAGTGCGCTGGGGTCGAAGTCGCTTGCGCACCGATTCGAGCGCTGGCTGCCGCGGTTGGGGCCTCACATCACCGCGCTCCAACTGCGGCCGACCGCACCCAGGCGGCGGTGCGCGCCGTCGAGCTCGGGTTGATCCGGCCGACGCTGGCGTGCGCAGCGGTGGCGGTGCGCTCAGCGCGGCGCAGGGCTATCCTAATCTAACCCCCTCGTTGGCGATCGCCGCGCTCTCGGCGTAGCGCAGCGGCATGGCTGGACTGGTCCAACCGCCGGCGTCCTGCAGGCTCTTGATATCGGTGCCGCTGCGGATCGCCTGGCTCGCCCAGCAGTGCCGCGCGTCGTGCCAGCCAAAGGCTATAGCTGTGAGCGAAGGGGGGGGGGGCGGGGGGGGGGGGGGGGGGGGCCCCCGGGGGGGGGCCCCCTTCCCCCCCGGCGGGCTCCTGCCGGCTGCCCACTGGTATAGGGGTCATCAGCATGCGGTGGGAGGCGCGCACGCTACTTCTTCGCCGCGTGCTTGGCGCCTTTCGGTTTTGGCGTGGGCTGCACGAGCTTCAGCCGCGGTTCGATCCAGGTGGTCCAGTCGGCGCGCAGCAGGCGCTTCGCGTTCTCGCGATTGATGAACATCTCCTGGCCGAGCGGCGGCGTGCCCGCCGGGTAGCGCTTGGGCGCATTCTTCACCCGTTTCTTCTTCTTTGTCACGGGATCGGTGACCGTTTTGAAGCCGCCGCGGTTATGCTCGGCGCTAATGCTGTCTGTGTAGTGCGCCCACATCTGCTCGCGCAGGCTGGGGTACAGCGCAGCGCGCTCTTCGTCAGTCTTGAGCGCAAACAGGCGGCGCAGCTCGGCCTGGATGAATGCGTCGTCGTAGAGCACGTCGAACATCTGCAGGCCGCCCGGGCCGGCACCCTGGCCGAACACGCGCGCTGCGAAGTTCTCGGTGGTGTGCCCGGCGGTCGTGTGGCCATAGACCGTCGCGCTGGGGCCGAGCTGCTGCGCGAGTTCGGCTGCGAATGACTTGGCACCTTTGCGCTCGCCCTGCTTATGGGCCTGCCAATCGGCCGAACTCTCTTTTTTCTTATTGTCGTCGCGCGCGGCACTGCAGGCGAAGAGTTGCACCTGTACATCCGGCGCGACGGCGCCCGCGAGCCCCTGGACGAAGGCCTTGACGTTTGCAGGGTACACAGCCGTCGGGCGCGCATGCAGCCCGCCCCCTCCTGTGATGAAGTCGTTCTTCTGGTTGAGCCCCAGACCGTACGGTTCGCCGTGGGCAAAGAGCGCGAGGTTCTTGACCCGTGTGAACGCCGGTGGCTGGATCGGCTCCTTCGCCCCAGGCTCTTTGCTCGCCGCCGCGCGTTCGGCCAGGCCGCGATGGATGCTTTGGACGACCTCGATCACCTCGCCGAGCGCCTTGATTGGCACCGGTCGGCCGATCGCGATCGTACCACCGTCGATACCGACCGCGAACTGGTTGGTGGCGAACCGGTTGGCCTGAGTGACGAACTCAGCGTTGTTGTGGCGCTTCTTCTTATCGCCGTAGTCGTACAGGCTGTAGATCGCAACGGTGACGCCGCCAGAAAAGCGCTCTTTGATCTGCTGCAGCGTCGCGTCGTCGATAGTAGCGGCCACGATGGTCCGGGTGGAGATGAGCCCGAGGCGAGCGAAAAACTCCGGGGTGGCTTTGCCGGCATTGCGGATCTTTCCCTTGGGTTTGGCCAGGCGCTGCCGGGCATAGACTGCCTTGACCGTGGCTTCGTCGTAGGAGCTGCTGACAGGAACGCCGAGCGTTCCCTGCAGCGCCTGGATGGCCTCGATGCCGAGATGCTCTTTCGTCGACCATGCCTGTGCCGCCTTGATCGAGGAGGAATCGATCGTGTCGGGCAGCGCGGTGGTTTTCTTGCGCTGCAGGACGGCCGGCGCACCAGCTTGGCACGATGCTCGCGGGCGCAGGTCCTGGGTCGGGGAGGCCGAGATCGTGGGAGGTATGCGGCGGGCTGTCGCCAATCGCTGTGTCACGAACTGGTTGCCGAGCGTGCGCTGCAGCGCCAGCACGCCCGCCGGTGAAGCAACGCCCGTGCCGACCATGCCTAACGCCGCGACATCAGCGTCCGAGACCGCCCGCTCCGGCTGCGTGATGGCGCTGGCCTGGGCTAAGCCCGTCGCCGGCTCAGGCCGTGTCTTGGGAGACTCTCGTCGAGTGTTCATACGCATCTGGCATTCACAGCCGGGGCATTGCTCAATCGACTATTGCCGCTGCGCTGAGTATACCACGACACCAGCGTCTTTCAAGCCGCATGGTTCGATTGGGCTTTATAGTTTGCAATACGGCATTGTAGTGCTGGTATGCGGTTGGTTCCCGTCTGCGTAGCTGACATTTTCGTTCGCGGCCACATCCGTCACGGCGCTGTCGACCAATTGCACGATGCCACACGGCACAGGATAAGCTACACGATTATGCGTAGCAGATCTCGCGATCACTAGGGTGGGCGGAGATTCACGTGCTAGTACACCGCCTCGCTGATCGTCTCGGTCGTGAACGGGTGCCGGACGAACGTCGCCTTGTCGAGCAGCGCGCCAAGCGCCTAGATATCACTGTGAGCATCCATGCCCGGCCCCTCACATTGCTCGGGCGCATGGAAGGCTCGCCCATTCGACCCGCGCGATTGCACGATTCGACCTGATCGTGGCCCAATACCTGGCCAGTTGTTGTGCCTTTGTTGGGGCACTTGCAATACATAGCCGGGATGGACCGATTTGCAGTTTCTGGCTAATACCTTAACGCGTGGCCGGATAGAGGTATCCTTCAATGCGGATCTCCCGGTATCCTCCTGTTAGCATTACCCCCTCAATACTTTCGGGTGCCGCGGCAGTGATATTCTCCCGTCGCTTGTCGCTCCAGAATAGCTTCAGAGGAACGCTACCAGGAACCTGGTCAGCAAAAACATACCCTTCAGTACGGATCTCCTGATAACCACCTGTTATCTTCTGCTCCTCGATGCTTTCGGGTCGAGCAATGGTGATATTGTCCTCTCGTTGCGGATTCCAGAATAGCTTGAGAGGAATACTGCCCGGCACCTGGTCAGCAAAAACATACCCTTCAGTACGGATCTCCTGATAGCCTCCTGTTATCCTCTGCTCCTCGATGCTTTCGGGTCGGGCAATGGTGATATTGTCCTCTCGTTGCGGATTCCAGAATAACTTCAGCACACGGGTCTGGTAAACGGTGATGGGACGGGATAGCTCGTTGTTGTTCTCGGCGGTCTCGCCCACGTTGTTTGATGTGTCTATGCTCGCCACGGTGTTGAAGTTGCCGAAGATGTCATAGACGAATTGGAAGGGTACTGATTGGCACTTGCCGTCTTCCAGGTCCAGGTCATTCTTGGATAAGGCAGGGTGGTTATCATAGGGACGCCATTGGACGTTAAATCCATGTGCGGCATTACTGCCGCGATTGCACACGTTGACGACGACCTCTGTCTTGACATTCTGCGCAATTGGAGTTGGAGAGATATTCAACTCCGTAATCACTAGGTCGGAAAGTGGTTGTGGCCCACCGGAGACATACACTGTAATCGATTCGTTGGGCGCAGTCTGCGCACCGCCAGCTGGCTTGGTACGGAGCACCCGGCCTTTCGGCTGGTTGCTTGGCTCATCGATGCGCTCAGCCTTCAGGCCAACCTTCTCCAATTTGGCGCGCGCTGCATCATACGTCCTGCCGACGAGCGTGTCCGGCACCGTTACTGGCGGCGGTCCGCTAGAGAGGTAGACGATGACCGATGAGCCGCGCGTAAGCTGGATGTCGACAGCAGGTTCAGTCTGCGTCACCAGGCCTTTGTCGTATTGGTTGCTCGCTTCCTGGCGAAACTCACTCACGACTAAGCCCGCGTTGTTGAGAGTCTCCGTCGCCTCTTCGACCGTCTTGCCCACGACATTTGGTACTTTTATGGGTGTGGGTGGTGGAAATATAACGTTCCAAAATGCCGCCAGTGCGACCAGCACGGCGAAAAGTGCTGGCACCACCATCGGCACCCACCAGGGGATAAGCGCCTGGTGCATGAACTGTCCCTGGACCTCCTGTGCTGCACCGCCCTCGGCCGGTGCGATGCACACGCGGAACGGCTGCGGCTCGGCCCGGCCGATCCAGCGTCGCAGTGCACGCACGTCTAGCCGCGCAGCGGCTGTCTTTCCCGGTGCCACTGGCACGAGCGACGGGCTGAAGACGTACTGCAACCGCGCCGCGTCGTCCTTCCCGGTGAGTCGGTAGTGCGCGGGAGCATTGCCTTCGTTCGTCAATTGCACAGCATAGCTGGCCCCCGTCTTTCCATAACGGGTAGCTGGCGAAAGCTCGACACGGTACGCGGCGAACGACTCGACGGTCCACTGCAGTGTGACGGTGCCCTGCTCGCCCAGTGGCACTCGCGACACTGCCCGTACCACTACGGTATAGCTTCCCGCGCTGCCTGTTGGGTCACGCGGCACCGTGGCCGTCAAGAGCACGATCGCCTGCCCGCCTGGGTTGAGCTGTACCGGATCGGCCGGCAGTTGCACCCAGCCGCACGGCACGCCCTCCACCGTCACATCCAGGTGATCGACGATGGTGCCAAGATTGGCCAGTGTCAGCCGCACTACGGCCGGCTGCCCAGGAGTAAGCGTCAGCGTAGCTACGTCAGCCGTGATGCCGATGTGGGTTGGAGCAGCTGGCGCCCGCACCGGCGGCCGCAGTGATGGGAACCCGGCTGGCAGCGGCTTGAGCGGGTTCTTCGAGGGTACACTGGCCGACGGCTGCGCCAGGCGCAGCCAGAACTCCCCAATATGCACCAACTCCGTCCCGTCCCACAGAGTCGCGACATGTGACGGCAGCTGGACACTGCCTAACAATGTCCCGTTTGTCGAGCCCAGATCGGTCAGAGTCGCCTCGCGGCCGTTCCACCCGATCTGCAGGTGCTGGCGCGAGACGCCCTCGCCATCCAGCCGCAGTTCGCTGTCGGGCTGGCGACCGACTCGCAGACCAGCAATGGGCAGCGGCACCTGTGTGCTGAGTTGGCCTTGTGTGTCGAACACCTCTATCGTCGCTACAGTGACTGGTGGGGCCGAGGGTGGCTGACTCGCCTGCGGGCCTGGTACATTTGCTGGTGAATTTGCCGCCGCGATTTGGGTAAGCGCCTGACCGGTTGAGGACGCTTGCGCCCGAACCGTCGGCGGGACGGCCGGCTGGGCGGCAGGAGCAGCTCGTAGTTGCTCAAGCACCAGCTGCAGCGCCGCGCCCACTTGCCCCGCGGTGGCGTAGCGAGTCGCTCGATCCTTCGCCAGACAGTCCAGGATGATCTGCTCAACCACAGGCGGCAGCTGTGGATTCAACTGGCGCGGCGGGGTTGGGGTCACATGGCCATACTGATAGGCCGCCTCGCTGATCGTTCTGGCTGTGAACGGGCGCCGACCGGTCATCACCTCGTAGAGCACCACGCCAAGTGCATAGATGTCGGTGCGCGCGTCCACCCCCACGCCCTCGCATTGCTCTGGTGCAAGGTAGCCGGGGGTGCCCATCACAACGCTCGACTGCGTGAGCAGCGGTGCGTCGACCAGCTTGACCAGCCCAAAATCGCTAATCTTCAGCACATAGCTTCCCGAAGCAGGTGGAGCCAGCTTTGGGTTGCGGCACAGGAGCAGGTTCTCGGGCTTGATGTCGCGGTGAATGATGCCGTGGTCGTGGGCATAGGCCAGCCCTTCCGCTGCCTGCTGCATCAGATCCAGGCCGAGAGCCAGCGGCAGCGGTTGGCCACCGGCTTGGTCGAGGAGCGCGCGCAGCGAGCCATCGGGGACATACTCCATCACCAGGTAGAACTGCCCGCCCTCGGTACCATAGTCGAAGATTTCGACGATGTGGGGATGGGTGAGCTTCGTGATGGCAGCGGCTTCTCGGCGGAAACGCTCCTGGAAGGTGAGGTCGACCGCCAGCTCCGGCTTCAGTACCTTAACCGCGCCCTGACGCGGCAAGTGGATGTGGTGTGCGCGAAAGACCTCACCCATGGCACCTCCACCGATGCGTGCCTCCAGCTGGAAGTGGCCTAGGACCTGGTTGCTGCTTGCAGTCGCCATGGCTGTACCTCCTGGCGTCAGCATCGCGCTGGTGCATGCTGCTTCTGTACGTTTCTCATACCGCTGCCGTGCAGGGCGGTCTCCATGTTCACCCCAGGGGGATTTCGTGGGAGGGAGCGTGTCAAGCCTGGGTAGACAGATCAGGAGTCGATCGTTCTCGCTCCTACCAAAAGCATAGCGCGTGCTAGGGGACGTTTCAAGCTTCGAGATCGTAACGCTAATGGCAGAAACCGCTACCGCTGCTTGTTCTCTGACGCTACCTGGCGCGCTTGATGTATGCTCAGAGCGGCAGATACCGCCCACTAGACTCGCTCGGGCGCGCGTGGGCGTAGATGCCGGTGGTGGCCAGGCTGGCGTGGCCGAGCGTGGCCTGCACCAGCGAGAGCGGCGCGCCGCGGTCGATCGCGTGGGTCGCGTGGGCGTGGCGCAGCCAGTGCGGCGAGACCTCGCTGGTCCGGCTGCCGTCCTCGGTCGTCCGCACCCGCACGCCGGCACGTAGGGCCGCAGCCTGCACAACCCGCCACACTGCCGAGGGGTCGAGGTGGCCGCCGCGCTGGCTCACGAAGACCGGCTCGTCGGCGCCGGCGGTCTCCGGCCGGATGCCGAGCAGCCGGCGGTAGGTCGCGGCGTCGACGCGGAACGGTGCGGGTCTTCGCGCCCTTGCCGAAGACCACCAGGACCGCTGAGTCGCCGTGCGGCTGCACGTCGCGCCAGCACAGCGCGCAGGCCTCGGAGACGCGCAGCGCGGCGGCGTAGATCGTGCGCAGCAGCGCGTAGTTGCGCGGCTCGCCCTGGGCATCCTCGAGCGCGAGGATGCGAATGATCTCCTCCGGACATGAGCCGCTCGCCGATCGTGTTCTTCTTCTTGGGCGATCGCAGCGCGGCCGCCACGTTCAGCCGCAGGTAGCCGATCCGCAGCGCGAAGGTGAACAGGCTCTTGACGCTGGCGAGCATGCGGGCCTGCGAGCTTGGCGCGTGGTCGGCCAGGCTGTCGGCGAAGACGTGCAGGT
Organism: Candidatus Ribeiella danica; assembly: GCA_016717335.1. Classification (GTDB taxonomy): domain Bacteria; phylum Chloroflexota; class Chloroflexia; order Chloroflexales; family Roseiflexaceae; genus Ribeiella; species Ribeiella danica. The sequence goes on along the minus strand of JADKFS010000001.1, from coordinate 48,573 downwards.
CGGCCAGCGTGATCTGCGCGATCGGCTTCTGGAGCGTGTCGCGCAGGCGGGCGATGTCGGCGCGGTAGGCGCGCTGGGTCTTGGCGGGCCGGCCGTGCAGCCACAGCTCCAGCAGCTGGTCGTCGCTGCGGGCCTGCGGGGCGGTGAGGTCGTAGGAGTCGGTGTGCTCGCGGATCGCCAGTGGCGCGGCCATGATCGTCGTCCTTTGTCGGGTTGACTCGCAAGATAACCCTTCTTAGCTTGCGAGCGAATCTTATCAGTGCGAGGGCTGGCTGAGTTCATTATCGGCCGATCGCCGCCGCCTGTGACTCAGCTCGGCAATTCCCCGAGCTGCAGCGTCATCTCGTGCCATGCGAGGCCGCCGTGAGTCGAGTCCGACGCGCCGCGGTGGACGAAGCCCACATGCTGATAATACGGGATAAGCTCGGCTTGACACAGGAGCAGAATCTGCGCTTTGCTGAGTCGTTTCGCGTGCGCGCTGAATCGAATCAGCAGCACGTGGAACCCACCAAGACGTAGTCACTCCAAGGCCATCTCTCGGATCACAGCCCGGTCACCGCTGGACCGGCGCCATCATTCCATCCGCGCGCACGTTGGTGTACCCTCGTGTCATCAACTCGAGCCCTGGACAGTCACCACCGCGTCCCCGGGCTCACCAATAAACGACACCGTGGTCCTCGCCAACCAAGGAGGCTCCCCATGCGCACGTATCTCTTGGCTGCTGCGCTCCTCGCCGCGCTGTTAAGCAGCGGCTTTTCATCGGTCACGTCGGCTGCCGCCAGCCCGCTCCAGAACCTCAGCGATGCTGATATCGGCGAAGCTCTAGCGGCGCACAACGCGGTCCGTCAACGTGTCGCCCAGGCCGAGTCGCAGCGCCTCGGCAGCCCGGTCGTCATTCCCGACCTGACGTGGAACAGCGACCTCGCCACCTATGCGCAGGAATGGGCCGATCAGCTCCTCAGCAGCGATCCTGATCCCGATCCAGATCGTCGCACCTTTCCGCATCACGACTGGGGCGAGCTCCAGGCGCTCGGGCGGGGCGAGAATATCTACGCGGGCTGGAGTGACGGCGGCGTCCCTGACCAATCGCCGACCGCAGCGGTCACCTGGTGGGATAGCGAGCAGCAATACTACGACTACGACACGAACACCTGCGCTGCCGATCAGACGTGTGGCCACTTTACCCAACTGGTCTGGAGCACCACCACGCAGGTGGGCTGCGGCCAGGCAGTGCGGACCGCTGCGTACGGAACGCAGTTCGTGGTCTGGGTATGCAACTACGCGCCCGCTGGTAATATCATCGGTGAGCGCCCCTACGACGTCATGACCGTAGCGCAGCCCGACGTGGAGCAGCAAGTGGTCGACTTGGTGAACAGCGAGCGCCAGCAGGCCGGATGCGGGCCGGTGACGATCGACCCGCGGTTGACCGAAGCGGCCCGCACGCACAGCCAGGATATGGCCGCCAACAACTTCCTGAGCTCGCTTGGCTCGGACGGGTCCGAGCCAGGCGCGCGGCTCAGCGCTGCGGGGTACGCCTGGAGCACTTACGGTGAAACCATCGCCGCTGGGTTTCCCACGGCGGAGCAGGTGATGAGTGTCTGGATGCAAGGCAGTGCCGACATCATCCTCAACTGCGACTACACCCAGATCGGTGTCGGGCACGAGTACGCTGCCACGAGCGCCTATGGCCACTACTGGACCCAGGACTTTGCGATCCCGACGAACTAATCGGCCCCTTGGTACAGAGCTGTATGTTTAGTAGGATGCATCACAGACCACTATTCCGCCGGTACTGGAACGGGCTGACGACTGTGTGGCACAGTTCAGCCCGTTCTCTGTAGCGCAGCCGATTCAAGTGTTACCGCCCAATCGCGCCGCTGTGCACAAAGCCGACCACCTGGCCGCCCAGCGTAGCGACGAGGAAGCCCTCGGGGTAGGTGGCGATGCGGCGGGCAATGCGCTCGCGGGTCGCGCCCTCGGGGCCGTAGCAGGCCGCCTCGATCGCCGCGCAGGCGTCGAGGTCGGCGGGGGTGACGGGGCGGATGGTCAGGATCGTTCTGTCGAGCATTCCTGTTCCTCGCGCCGCTCAGCCAGCCATGCCTCAGCCGCACAGCGGGCGCCCTCCTGACCACCATACTTCCCATCGGCGAAGTAGCGGCGGACGTCGGCGTAGGCGAGCCAGCCACACAGGCGATCGTACTCGGCGCGAGCGATGCGCCAGGGACGAGCTGGCTTGGCCGACTTAGGCGGCAGCGCGGTTCGCTGGGCGTCGCGCCAGGCCACGGCGGCACGCAGCGCTGGCTCGACGCCGCCGTGAAGCGAGTCGGCGAACTGGCGGTGTAGCTCGGAGGTTCCAACGTAGACACGGGCGCGCCAGGCGTGCTCACCACCGGCGGCACCGGGACGATCGATGCGCGTGAGACCAGTGCGATCGGCGCCGGCGATGCGGGCGAGGAGCGCGTCGAGCGCGAAGGGGGCGAGCTCGAGATCGTCGTCGGCGATCTCGTCGGGTGAGAGCTTGCGCAGGGTGGGCATAGAGGCCTTCACAATAGACAACGCTTATCAGGGGCAAGCAGGGGTGCCGCCTGAGATGGGCATTATAGCCGCTCTTGAGGCTTTCGAAGTAGCGGCTGGGCTAGAATCTGGAAGTGTGAGAGCCGGACTACCAAGGAGCGATAGTTGCCGAGCGATGGTGCTGGTCATGGCGATGCCGTCGGAGTAGGAGCGCCGCCCGCGCTCTCAAACGCCGGCGGGCACTGGCGCTTGCTGAAGTCAAAGAGCAACGGCGTGGGCACCTGGTAGCTCCGGATCTCATCTTCCGTGAGGCCGCGCCCCACGCGGCAGGCGGCGACGGCGAGGAGGTCTTCGGCGCGGACGAGGTACTGGCGGGCGGTCTTGTCATCAGAGGCCGTCAAAACGCGCTGGCCATCCGGACTGAACACCGCACTATTGACGGGGCCGGTATGGCCTTGGAACGTGGCCAGCGGCGTGCCGGCCAGGTCCCACAGTCGCGCGGTGCCATCGGCGGAAGCGGTCAGGATGCGCTGGCCATCCGGACTGAACACCGCGCTCCAAACGGTGTTGGTATGCCCCTGGAGGGTCGCCAGCTCTTTGCCGGTCGGGTCCCACAGCCGCGCAGTGCCATCGTCGGAAGCGGTCAGGATGCGCTGGCCATCCGGACTGAACACTGCATTCCAAACGACGGCGGTATGGCCCTGGAGGGCCGCCAGCTCTGTGCCGACCCGGTCCCACAGCCGCGCGGTGCCATCGGCGGAGGCGGTCAGGATGCGCTGGCCATCCGGACTGAACACCGCGCTCCAAACGGTGTTGGTATGCCCCTGGGAGGTCATCAATTCTGTGCCGGCCAGGTCCCACAGCCGCGCGGTGCCATCGGCGGAAGCGGTCAGGATGCGCTGGTCATCCGGACTGAACACCGCGCTCGTGACAGTGTCGGTATGCCCTTGCAGGGTCGCCAGCGGCTTGCCGGCTAGGTCCCACACGCGCGCGGTCCCGTCACTCAAGGCGGTCAGGATGCGCTGGCCATCCGGACTGAACACCGCGCTCGTGACAGTGTTGGTATGCCCCTGCAGGGTCACCAGCTCTGTGCCGGTCGGGTCCCACAGCCGCGCAGTGCCATCGGCGGAGGCGGTCAGGATGCGCTGGCCATCCGGACTGAACACCGCGCTCGTGACGCGGTCGGTATGCCCCTGCAGGGTCGCCAGCGGCTTGCCGGCCAGGTCCCACAGCTGCGCAGTGCCATCGGCGGAGGCGGTCAGGATGCGCTGGCCATCCGGACTGAACACCGCGCTATATACGGGGGCGGTATGCCCCTGGAGGGTTGCCAGCTCTGTGCCGGCCAGGTCCCACACACGCGCGGTCCAGTCACTCGAGGCGGTCAGGATGCGCTGGCCATCCGGACTGAACACCGCACTCCAAACGGTGGCGGTATGCCCCTGGAGGGTTGCCAGTGGCTTGCCGGCCAGGTCCCACACGCGCGCGGTCTGATCGTCGGAGGCGGTCAGGATGCGCTGGCCATCCGGACTGAACACCGCACTTTGAACGGCGGCAGTATGCCCCTGGAAGGTCGCCAGTTCCTTGCCGGTCAGGTCCCACAGCCGCGCGGTGCCATCGGCAGAGGCGGTCAGGATGCGCTGGCCATCCGGACTGAACACCGTGCTATATACGGGGTCATACCCCCGCAGGGTCGCCAGCTCCGTGCCGGTCGGGTCCCACAGCCGCGCGGTCCCGTCGAATGACGCGGTCAGGATGCGCTGGCCATCGGGACTGAACACCGCGCTCGTGAGGGAGACCGTATGCCCCTGGAGAATCGCCAATTCTTTGCCGGTCGGATCCCACAGCCGCGCGGTGCCATCCTTGGAGCTGGTCAGGATGCGCTGGCCATCCGGACTGAACACCGCGCTGTTGACGCCTTCGGTATGGCCCTGGAGGGTCGCTAGCTCCGTGCCGTTCAAGTCCCAGAGCCGCGCGGTGCCATCTTCAGAGGCGGTCAGGATGCGCTGGCCATCTGGACTGAACACCGCACTGATGACGTAATTAGTATGCCCCTGAAGGGTCGCCAGTTCGTTGCCGGCCAGGTCCCACAGGCGCGCGGTCTGATCGGCGGAAGCGGTCAGGATGCGCTGGCCATCGGGGCTGAACACCGCGCTCCAAACGATGCCGGTATGCCCCCGCAAGGTCGCCAATTCTTTGCCGGTCGGATCCCACAGTCGCGCAGTGCCATCGTCGGAGACGGTCAGGATGCGCTGGCCATTCGGACTGAACACCGCGCTCCTGACAGTGTCGGCATGCCCCTCGAGTGCGGTTGCTCTCCACCCGGCCGTATTCCAAACATCGCGCATGGTCTGCAGTGTCACAAAGTTGGCATCGCGGTGGAGGGCCTCGCTGGCCAGCAGGAGCGCAGTCTCGGGGCTGGCCGGGAGCAGGCCTTCGGCTGCATAGGCGAGCGACTGCGCCTGGGCAACGCGCAGCCGTGCGTTGCTCTGTGCCTCAGCGGTCTGCGCGAGATTGCGCTGCGATTGGGCCTCAGCAGCTTTGGTCTGTGCCTGCGCTTGGGCGGTATTCGCCAGATCACGCTGCCGCGCTGTCTCCGCTGCGCTTCGCGTCGCGCGGTTGGCGAAGATCCCAGAGCCAACGAGCCCAAGCAGTGCAACCACCAGCGCTCCGGCGAGGCCGATCGCCAGCCGGCGGAGCCGCTGGGCCTGCTGACGAGTGCGCGTACGCTGTTGCTCCGCCTGTGCGCGGCTCGCGTCGAGAAACGTCCGATCGCGCGCGTTGAGCTGCGGCTTTACCCGCTCAATCCACACCTCCGCCTGCGCCAGGCGCAGCCCGCTCCACAGCAGATCGGCGCTCACGTCGCTGGCTTGCCACTCCCTTGCGGCTTCCTCCAGCTGGATCTGCAGGCGCAGATCCGCGCGCGCGTCGGCGATCCAGCGGCCGAACGCCGGCCACGCGCGAATGAGCGCCTCGTGGGAGATCTCGACGGTCTCGGCACCACTCCCAGCGTCGCGGCCAGTGGTGAGCAGCCGCTCGTCGGTGAGCGGCTTGAGCAACGCTTGCACCGCATCGAGCGACGACGAAGCAGGCACCAGGTCGTCCAGCCTGACGCGCCGGCGCGTGTCGGCGACGCCCTCGCCGGGCTGGACAAGCCGCAGCAGCAACCGGCGGAGATCGTCTTGCTGCTCGGGCGTGTAGCGCTCGGCCAGGATCGTATCGGCGCGCGCGGCGAGCGCGCCCTCGATCCCGCCAAGTATGCGATAGGCGGCCCAGGTCATCACGCCACCGTCGCGCTGCTTCCACAGCTCCTGCAGCGTGTACTCCAGCAGCGGCAGCGCGCCGGCGCGGTCCAGCGCCTGCTCGACCAGCTCGTCGACTAGGCCGGGCTCGAAGCTGCCGCCGGCCGCCTCAGCCGGCCGCGCGATCGCCGCGCGCAGCTCGCCGGCCTGCATCGGGCTGACGATGACAATGTGCTCGGCGATTGCCTTGGCCAGCGCGGGATGCTCGGCCGCGCGGTGCAGGAAGTCGGCGCGCATCGCCAGCACCGCAAGCAGCGGCGTGTCGGCGGCGGAGGACGCAGTGAGGAGCAGGTCGACGAACTGGCGGCGCTCCTCGGCCGGCGCGAGTGTCCACAGCTCCTCGCACTGGTCGACGACAAGGACCAGGCGCTGGCCAGCGGCGCGGTCGAACAGCGCGTCGGCGAGTAGCAGCAATCCGCGGCTATCGCCAGCGAGGGCTTTGGCATAGTCAACGACCCGCGTGGGATCGCCCTGCAGCCGCGCCAGCTCGGCGGCGAGGGCGTCGAGCGGGCGCGCGCCGGGCCGCAGCACGACGTAGCGCCAGCGGTCGCTGCCGAGCAGCGCAGCGCCCTTGAGCATGGGGATGAGGCCGGCGCGCACGACGCTGGACTTGCCGCTGCCCGAGGCGCCGAGGACCGCGAGGAACGTAGTCTTCTCGGCGCGCCCGACCAGGTCGGCGACGAGCGCGTCGCGCCCGAAGAAGCGATCGGCGTCGGCCTCCTGGAAGGTCAGCAGGCCGAGGTAGGGGTTGGCGGCGTCGGCCGGACCGGGGCGCAGGCGGCGCAGCTCCGCCTCGTGCTGGCCCAGCTCGCGCGCGATGTCTTCCAGCTCCAGCACGAGATACGCGGGGGCTGCGCCGGCATCGTAGCGCGCGCGCTGCGTCTCGAGCACGCGCCGGCGTCGCCGCAGCGTGGCGATGAGCTGCTCCAGGTGGGCGCTGTCGTCGGGGGAGGCGTCGGCCATGGCGAGCCCCTTGGGCTGGTCAGGAGATCGCGGGTCTGCTTGCTCAACGTGGCGCGGCGCGCTTTTCGCGCACGCGCGGCCGATCTACGCGCTTGGCGTCAGCTTGCGCCCGGTCCACACGCGGTCGTAGGCCGCCTCGGCGTACGCGACGAGCGCCGCGCGGTCGGCGAGCTCGTCGGCGTGCTCGGGAGACGTCACCAGGTAGCCGCCGCCGGAGGGTCGCACGCGGCAGCCGGCCTGCGCCAGCTTCCAGATCGCGCGCTCCTCGCGCTGGGCGTCGGTCATCGTGGCCTCACCGTATCCAGCGGTCGATCGCTGAGCTCCAGCGAAGCGCGCTGCAGCTCAGCGATCGTCGCCGGCCTCCTCGACGATGATCTGCGCGTAGGCGTCGTCCTCGCCGATGCTGGCGGCCTGAGCGTAGGCGCGGGCGATGCGAAACGCGGTGCGCGCCTGGATGCCGCCGGCGCGATCGGGGTAGTTCTGGGGGTTGAGCGCGCTGTGAATCGTGTTATGCGGTACGTCAAACTCCCTGCAGAACCCACGCAGGCTATAGCCCAGTCGGCCAATCAGCTCGGGGAACTTCGCATTGACTTTGTACACTTTCTTCATGCTCCGTAGGATACCACAGTACACCACGGTGATCAATCGTCTTGTACTGGCCGATCCCCGTGCACGGGCGCGATCAGTCCTGCGATGCCCAGCTGTGCCGATGGCTGTCGACGAACTCGACTCGTATTCGCTGCCTGCTGCGCCCGTACATGCTCCCAGTCGATCGGCGGCATGCCGGGTAGCTGCTGCTGCACCGCCTCGGCAGGCTGCCAGGGAGACGCCTCGACGAGCTGCGGCGGGAGCAGCGCGGCGCATGGCGCATCGTCGAATAGCTCGGGGAACATGTAGCCGGCGGCGAGCTCCTGGGGCTCGGCGGTGAGGGCGGGGCGGGGCCGTGTGCGTCGCATGATCGTGCTCATGGTGGCGCCGGCGCGAGGTGAGCCCGCGCCGGCGCCAATCGGTCACACTACGCGGCGCGGCTGTGGTCGCGCACAGACTGGGCGACGGCGATCCAGTCCGCGACCGTCCGCGGCTTGGGCGCACGGCTGCCCAGGTAGCGCTGCACGTCGGCCCAGCCTGCCCCGCCGATCGTCGCGCCATAGCGGGCGAAGAAGCGCTGCTCGGCCTCGGCCGGCGTGGCCGGCTGCGCGGGCGCGGGCGCTTCGGTGGGTGGCGGCGCATCCGATGGTGGGGCGGGCGGCGCCGGCGCCTCGACGGCGATCGGGCCGATCTGCTCCTCGATCGCCTGCCGCAGTAGCCGGAACCCCTCGGCGAACGCGGCGCGAATCCCCTCGGCGCCGTCGTCGTCGCCGTTCGTGGCGATCTCGATCGAGACGGCGAGGCCGGTTGTCTGGCCAGTCGAGTCGGTCATGAGCTTGGCGGCGATGGTTGCGGCGTGCATGGTCATTCCTTTCTGTGGGCGCGCCCAATCACCCGATCGGGCGCGCCGATAGCTTATAGGAGATCGTCAATGGCCTGGAGGTTGCGCTTGCCGGTGCAGATCGGGCACATGCGCGGCGCCATCTTGCGGCGCTTGAGCCGGCGCTCGAACGTGCGATCGCCGTACCAGACCCGCGCGAGCGTGAAGCCAATGCCGCGCTGGTAGGCCACCTGCGTCAGACGAGCGCCGCGGCCGCGGCGATGCTCCTCGAGGCGCGGGCCGAAGTCCTTGGCGCGGGCAAAGCCGAGGTAGTGCTGGCAGGTGTGGCGCGGCGAGATCGGCGCCTCGAAGTGCAGCAGGTACACCACGCTGGCCGGCCGGTCGGCATAGCAAAGATAGCTGGTCATGGCTGCGCCCCCCAGCTCGCCGGCGGGCATGGGGTGGCCATGCCGGAACAGATCGTAGACGTACTGGTTGGTCAGCTCCTCGGCCTCGGACCTGGTCGGGCGGTAGCCGAGCAGCTGACCGTCGTAGTAGGCGGCGTAGTCGCCGGTGATCGGGTCGTACGCGACGTGCTTGCCCTGTGGTACCATGGTGGTGGACATTGGGGGAGCCCTCCTGTGTCTACCTGGCGCCGGCGTGACTGGACCTCACGCCGGCGCCGCTCTGTGCGGCCACCTGGGCCGCGCCACGCCGCTAGCCTTTCTTGTAGATGTTGAGCCCGAGCTTGATGCCGGGCGCGCCAGGGAGCTCGGCGTTGCCCTCCGACGAGGCGATGATGATGCTCTTGCCGCTGCTGGAGCGGCCGAAGTCCTTGGCGAGGTCGACCGTGATGATCGCCTTGCCGTCCTTGACCACAACGTCGATGTTCTTGCCGATGGCTGCCATTGATTTCCTCCGTGGGTGACGCGCTGCCGGCGCCCATCTCCGGCGACAGGGCAGTGGGCCGGTTGGGCGGCGTGGCGACCGCCCAGGCGCACCGGCGGGCGTCAGGCGGCGTAGCGGCTCTGCTCGACCAGGCGGCCGCGGGCGTCGACGTGGAAGCGCACGACCACGCCGGCGCCCTCAACGATCAGGCGTGCGCCCGGCGTCGCGAGCTGCGATAGCGCGGCGGCAGCACGGTGATTGGACGCTTCGACGCGCGCATCCGGCTGGTTGACGGTGCGCTGCTCGTGCAGGCGGCGAACGGTATACATTGGTAGCCTCCATACTGTGGTGTACTGTGTTAATGACAATATACCACAGTACACCACAGTATTCAAGTCGAATTTGGCGTTCTAATGGGGAGAAACAGCCATTATGACAAAACTGTCATGTTGGCGCAGGCAGGCCCGAGCGCGCTAGAACAGGGTGAGCTGCTCGGCCGGCGGGGCAGCGACAAACCAGCCAGCGCCGACGGGAGCCAGGGTGGGCCAGGGGGCGACGACGCCAGCGGGGAGGTAGACCACGGCTGCGAGCCCCAGGCCGAGCGCGAAGGCCAGTGCCGACCAGGTGCCTGCGGCATAGCCGGCGAAGCAGGCCGCGGCTGCAGCGGAGGGGCGCAGGGCGACCGGGGCGGTGGTGGCCGGGAACGCGCACCAGACACCGCGGGATGCGGCGCAGGCCTGGACGCAGGCGATCGCGCGGCCGACGAGCTGCTGCGGGGTGCGCTGATCGGCGGTGAAGACCCGCGCGGCGGGCACCAGCTCGCGCACGCGCAGGTCAATGCCAGCGGCATCGCCGACCAGCACCGGGGCGCCGCCTGGGAGCGCGGCGACGACCAGGCCGAGCGCGGCGAGCGAGGCCGGCGCCGGCGCGCGGGAACCCGAGAAGCCGACGCAGGGCGCGGCGGCGAGCAGGGATGACACGGCAGCGGGCAGCATTGGGCACCCCACAACGAAGGAGAACGTCTGTTTGCATTATACCAAGAATCGACGTATTCCGCAACAGGACGCGGTAAAACGGGCATGGCACGACGTGGCGCAACGATGGTCAGCGCCGCACAACGTCCAGCGCCGGCGCAGGCGAGGCGGGGACAACGCCATCCAGCGCCAGCCACCGGCGCGCCCTGCCGGCAGGCCGGCGACCCCCCGCCCCTGCCCCGCCCGCCCCCTCTCCCGTCGTGCGGCACTGGTGCACACCGCTGGCGATGACAGCCAATGGAGAGCAATGCGCGCGCAGGAGTCGGCGACTGCGCAAGCACGCCGGCCCCAGACCAACCACACCACGCCATGTCAAGCGCGCATCGCTTGCAGCCGGTGCAGCCACTGCGGCTCGCCGGGCGCGCAGCTGAGACCGCACTGCCGCTGTGCGTCGCAATCGCGGTGCAGCGCGCTGGCGATCGTTGCCGGGCAGCAGTGCAGGCACCGAGCGCGCCGGCGCATTGGAGACGGAGATGCGCTTGGCAGGTGTGGTAGGCTCGTCGGCCGGCCGGCGTGCCGATCGGTCATTGCCTTGCATTGGAGTGCGATGCAGTCCGGTGGAGTCCAGTGCTCGAGCGTTCCGGCCGGGATCGCGCTAGGGCAGGGGAGCCGGCGCCGGGGCTGGCCGCCACCTTCGGCCGGCGTGGCTCCTCGGGTGCCGGTGAGGTCAGCGACCAGCGCCGCAGGGCAGCGCCGGCCGCACTGCTGGGCGGCATTGCCGGCAGGATCGCGCTGGGGCAGGGGCGCCGGCGCCGGGGTTGTGCGTCACGCTCGGTCGACGTGGACCGCGCTGGGGCAGGGGCGCCGGCGCCGGGGTTGTGGTGATACGCTGGGGTGCGGCGGAGGGCGCTGGCTGGGATACGCTGGAACACAGCGGGATGCGCTGCAGATCAGCGAAGCGCGCTGGGGTGCGGTGGGACGCTGGGGAATCTGGGGCGGCGGAAGGGAGGCCGGCGAACGCAGCCGGCGCGGACTTTGGCCGTCTGCGGGGTGGGTGGTCGGACGCGCTGGGCGACGGCGCGCTTCGATGGGGTCGCCGCGTGCCCGGGCCGCGGCGGCGGAGCTGCCTGGCACGCTCAGCCGTGCAGGGCGGGGCGCGGGGAGGCGGCGCTCCGCTGTACAAAGCCTTCCGTGTCGGCCAACGCGCGGCGCTGGGAGTGCGAAGCCCCGGCGCCGCGCGCCTCGGTGGATGCCATCGGCGGCAGCCGCGGTGACTCTGGTGCCGGGGGCCGCAGCTGCCGGCCTCCGCTGTGGCAGCGGTCGTTGTACCCACTTCGGTGTTTGCTGGGCAACAATGCGGCTATTCTTTGTGTCAAGCGCATTGCTTAAAATTTCCGCTTGCGGCAGGATGATCGTCACCTTGGCAAGCTCCGGTTGACCATCATTCTCGACAAGGATATTGGGGGGGGGGGGGGGGGGCGGGCCGGGGGGGGGGGGGGGCGCCCCGCCGGGGCGGGGGCCCCCCCCGGGGGGGGGGGGGGGGGGGGGCCCGGGGCCGGGGGGGCGCGCCCCCGGGGGGGGGGGGGGCCCCGGGGGCGGGGGGGCGGGGGGGGGGGGGGGGCCGGGGGGGCGGCCGGTATCAGACATACTATTTCCTGTCCTTTTTCAAGCTACGAACAAATGAGAGTCTACACCCAGAACTTTTTAGGCGCAAACAGTGCTTTGAATGAGGCAGGGAAGGAAACCGACGCGATCTTCGACTAAGTTCTGAGTTGATCGAGGATCATCGTCGATCATCGCGATGTAGCGAACCTTGTGTTTGCCCTCGATGATCGACGATGCGCCGCCAAGCCAAACCCGCCATTCCTTTGCGCGGCGCTTTGGCTCCATCTGCAAATTACGCAATACCATAGTCACAGCTCCTTAAGCCACCTCAAATCTTCACGTATCTCCTACAATACATAGCTTCGTTCGTATAGGTAAGACTTTGGCCTAACGCTCATTCTGCATTTCACGTCACACAAGGTCGCAAAACACCCACAACAATACGAACGCCGGGCCAGGACCTTGGCGTCTATTGCACTATTGGATGCTCTTTGGTGGCTGTAGAAGTTGTATAGGTGTGACTTTGAACGGCTCCATCTATCTAAAGCATCTGCACCTGAATGGGATATGAAAGTACCGGATCATCTTGCCGGAGATACTGCAATGAAAGTGCGATTCTCGTTATATTATCTAATCCTCATTATGATTGGGGCGACGGTTTTAATCGCTCAAATTAGCAACGCGCAAACACGCGCAGCAGCAGTTAATGTTCTTACAACCAATCGTACACAACCAACGGTCAAAATGACCTCAGCCACTAAACGTGCGGCTGTAGTTAGTAATACCACGACGTCGGACGTTCTGGCCAACTCTAATTTGCAAGCTATCGCAACAGCGACTTTTGAACAGCAGGGACAAATCGGCGGACGTACTGACGTCATCGCCATTCAAGGCAACTATGGCTATATTGGCGTCGGCACCCACCTCGTCATTTTGAATATCACTAATCCAGATCACTCATTTGTGGTTGGTGAAAGTGACGCACTTCCTGGGCTCATCGAGGATCTGGCAATCCAAGGGCAGTACGTTTACATCGCCGACGGTTTTCTCGGTCGCTTACTTATCTTCGATATCAGCACGCCTGCTGAACCCAAGCAGATTGGAGTGTACCGTGGGCCTATATCGATTGAAGGTGTTGCGGTGGCGGGAGATTATGCTTACGTCACAGGTGCATGTGATTTCGGCTTACGCATCGTCAGGATAACCGATCCGACTAATCCGGTTGAGGTGAGTGCGGCTCCGACCGCCGAGTGTCGCAAAATAGTCCGAGTGTCAGGACATTATGCTTTTGTCACTGGCGAGAATATCGCCGGTGGCGACACTGGTTTTGACATCATTGATATTGCTGACCCAAATAATCCAGTGACTGCAGGCTATTACAATGCGCCTACTGTATTCAGTTCACTCGCCGTAAATAATAATTATGTATATCTTACCGCCTCAGATGGTCTCCATATTGTCGATATAACGAATCTTGCGGCGCCAACTGAAATTACACGTTATTTAATACCAGGCGGCGCGCATGACATTTTGATTCGTAGCCAGTATGGCTACATCGCTGAAGCGGATGGATTGGGCGTCTTTGATGTCAGCGACCCTCTGAACATCGCTGTAATTGGACGATATGACTCGCCAGGACTTGTCCATGGGATCGCGACAGCGAGTAACTATATCTATACTGCCGATGGGGGAGGATTGCGTATTATCGACGTCGCCATACCACAAACGCCGACACTGCGCGGAATACAGGACATGATCGGAGACGCACAGCAAGTTGCTATAGCAGGGCAGTACGCCTACGTTATCGACCGAGTTGGCTTGCGGATTGTAAATATTGCAGCGCCCTCCCATCCAACCGATGTCGCTTTTTACAATACTCCGGGCAACGCCCTTGGGATTGTTATAGTAGGTAACCTAGCCTATATCATCGGCGCTCCTGCCTGGAATGGCAGCCAATGGATTGATACTGGCCTGCGGATCATCAATATCTCTAACCCAACCAATCCACGTGAGGTCGGTTCTTATGATCTGCCAGGAGAAGGGCGCAGTCTCGTGGTCTCGGGAAAATATGCCTATGTTGCCGCTGGTAGCGCGGGCTTGCGCATCATCGATCTTAGCACGCCATCGACTCCCAAAGAGGTTGGCTTCGACGATACGCCTGGCGATGCCCAAGCAGTCGTGCTGTCCGCAAACAACGCCTATATTGCGGATGGGGATGGGTTACGCATCGTCGATATTAGCGATCCGACCACTCCCCATGAAGTCGGCTTCTACGATACGCCGGACAATGCCCGCGATATCGCGGTTGCGAATGGCCACGCCTATATCCTCGATAGTGATCCCTTGAACGGGGGAGGATTATACACTCTAGATGTTACGACACCAAGCAGCCCGACAAAGCAGAGTTTTTACCCCGCCGATGATCCCCAAAACGTGATTGTGTCGGACAATAAAGCCTATATCTCGTATAGAGATCCATCCAGTGATGATGATATCGGTGGACTACATGTGCTCGACATCACGAATCCGCTATTGCCTAGGTCGCTTGGCACCACAAAATTGCTAACTAGTGCTCACGGCTTTGCGTTGAATGGTAATAGCATCTATGTGGCGGACGGCGGCAACGGGATGGTCATTTTGCGACCCACCTCGGCTATTTCTGGGCATGTCTATGATACAAATAACAACCCAATTCCAGATGTCACTATCTTCGACACCGAAGGGCACACGGCGACGACGGACGCGGACGGCGCCTACACTATTGCCAACTTGAAAAGCAATACATACCTGCTCGTGCCGTTCAAGGGCGGCTTTACTTTCAATCCTCCCACACTCGAGATAGGTGTACCTCCAGACGTGGACGGGAAAGATTTCGTAGGTGTTCCAACACCGAATCCAACGTACTCGATCTCTGGCCGCGTCACCGATACGCACAACCAACCAATAGCCGGAATAACAATCTCTGCCGGCTCAAGCCAGGCCGACACAGATGCGAATGGCTTCTACACGATCACCGGTCTGCTCGATGGCACATACACTCTGACACCTTCGAGCGGCGGTTTCACGTTCGATCCACCCTCGCAGTCAGTCGACATACCGCCCAGCACGAGCGCGTCAAAATTCGTCGCAACCAGCGTGACACCGCTGATCTTTATTCCGGGAATCACGGGGAGTTACCTCTACAAGCAGATAGCGGGCGATATTGCTCAAGAAATCTGGCTTGGAAGACCATTTTTACACGAGGATCTCATCCTCGATGGAACCGGAATACAGCCAATATTGTACGCAACAGATGTAATCCGCGAGGTGCCTTCTAAACATCCACCGACGTTCACAGACCCGATATATCGTCCACTCCTTGACATGCTCAAATCACAAGGAGGCTATCACGAGTATAACTTGTATGATCAGTTAGGGTTGCTACACGTAGATCGGCGTACAGCGGACGGATGTGATACAAGTCAGAGTCAAGCGACGCTCTTCATTTTTGCTTATGATTGGCGCCTGAACAATGCAGTAAATGCGGTGATGCTTGACGACTATGTCAAGTGTATCCAGAAGATATATCCCAACACCAAAGTAGATATTCTGACCCACAGCATGGGCGGCTTGCTCGCACGGCGCTACATGCTGGACTACCCAGGTACGGTGAATAAACTGATCACTATCGCCGCGCCATGGCTTGGAGCGCCGAAAGCAATCAACGTACTGGAGACTGGACAGTTTGATATCCCTCCTAAACTGATTGCCGAATCGACCATTGCAAAAGTCGCGCAATACGACCCTGGTCCACAGCAACTGTTACCTAGCCCATCCTACTTCGACAACCTTGGGGGTCGTCCATTTAGCGAGCTCGGGTGGGATATCGACCTAAGCGGGAACAATGACCAATTTGAAGACTATACAACGTACGATAAGTTTGCCCGAATGCTTGACCAAAATTATCCGAAAGATGCACCTGGAACACGAAAGCCTGGCTTGATAAACCGTGATTTCCACAATTATCCTGGCCAGGATGACTGGCGCGGCGACCATAATCCAAGTGGCGTGCGATATTACCATATCTACGGAGTTCAGTCTCGACCTACAACCATTGGCAAGGTGGTTGCCACCACTACTATTTATTGCGAAGAGCAACAAGGAGGCAACCGATCATGTACTCCACCATCAAACCTTTTTCTCCTCAACGTAACTCAGGGGGATGGTACAGTACCAGCCATGAGCGCAGCCCGTTGCACTGATTGGTATGAAGAGTGTGCGCGCGATCCTGGTCTAAATATTCAAGGAGCTACCCTTGTCTACTGTGCAAATCCTACCGGAGACACTGCTAAAGACGATTTACTTAAACATGCCAATTTGCCTCAAAATGAGGATGTGCTCAACTACGTTCTATCTATCTTAAAGGGGATAGATCCACCTGTTTCAGATTGCATTCACCACACCATAGATTCCCAGTTTGGAGTACTGAATGACAAAGTGACACAGTTATCCGCAGAACCATCAGTGCCGCCTTCTTACTTTCTACAGACGACGGGTGCCGTATCAGTTACCCTCACGGATGCTTTAGGAAATAACACAGCGCCTATCAGCAATACTTTTGTAGGAACAGTCCCGGGCGTGACTGATCTCATTCCATATCCAAAATCACATCTTATTGTGATGCCGACGTACCAAACTTATACTATCACGATGCAGCGAGATGTAGAACCAGTAAGTCTTGTGTTGACCCAAGGGACCCATATCACTACAACACAGGCCATCCGCTACCAGGACCTTCCGCTTCCGCCGCACACCAAAGCTATGCTCAAAATTACTCCTCAAGGCGTCCAGAACTTACGCTACGACGCCGACGGCAATGGCACCTTCGAAACATCGATCACGCCGACAGTATCAGTCACCGGCGCACTTGCCAGCGACGCAGAACCACCGACTATTACGGTAAGTCGATCTGGATCGCTCGATCATACGCTGATCACGCTTACCGCCTCAGACAATGGATCAGGTGTCAAGGCTATATTCTATTCGTTGGATGGCACGCACTATCAGGCGTATACCAAGCCAATCCAGATCAACGCGCTCCAGATACCGGCGGTGTACGTCTTTGCTGATGATAAGGTTGCGAATCGCTCGAGCCTGGTCACATACAAGCTTCCCATTCAGCGACTCTATCTGCCAATCGCGCGCCGCTAAGCTCTAAGTAAATTAGAGCAACGCCGCCAATCTGATCTCCGAGGCGTTACCCATCATCAAATAAGGGAGGGTTCGGCAAACCGGACCCTCCCTTATCAATTACCGATCAGCAGGAGTTGATCTCACTGACTTTGCAGATTTTGGGCCGATCGCGTTGCAATGCGGTAGAACGGCTGCCTGCCATGCATCAGGAGCGGGCACTCAAGAAATGTCCGATCGCTTCCAGGAAGCCCTGTCCGGGAATTACCGCCGACAAACACCTGTTCGCAAGGGCGATTCTCACGAAAATCTGCAAGACCCAGATCCTACTGAGAATGCAAACTGGACGCACTTCTTGTCCGCCTGGAATTGGACGGACTTCGTGGCCGGGTAGTCTACCCCTTAGTTGTTGATGGCACTCGGAGGAACCACGGTCATCAGCAGTTCCTTGATGGTCCAGATGTGATCGGTCAGTTTCGCCGCCATTGCCGGCGTCTGCCGCTTCCAGCGTTGCTGGCCGATCTGCACCGCAACGGAGAGCGTATCCACCGATCGCGTTAGGTTGTAGACCCAATCCTCCCACGCGCACGCGGCGTTCAATGCGGCCAGTTGCTTGGAGTACGACAGTGTTTTGCGCACCAGACGCCCATTCATCTGCCGACTGGTCAGGTTGGTCCGTTCGACATACGCCGTATGCCCGCCCATCAACGCCAGCACCTCGCTCGGCTCACCATAGACGACCTTGATATGCACGCCTGTGACCCGATTGCCACTTCGCTCTTTGACAACCTGGACATACTGCCACTCCGGCTGCGGCTGCTTCTGGGTTGGCGGCCGGCCGCGGCCCTGATACGCTGGAATCTGTCCCCACGTATCAACCAAAGCAGTCCGATAGTCGCCTTTGCCATCGGTCGCCATCGCGGGCGGCATCTCAGGATGCCCACGATCTCTGAGTTGCGACATCAGGTTGTGCGCGACGTCTTCCTCGGTCTTGTCAATCGCACGTCCGACTCGCAAGCGCGTATCCATATCCAGGGTTATGCCGCGCCAGAACGTACCGCGCTCGTCGGCCTCGGCATACCCCCCTTTTCACCCTTGTTGCCGACATACGCCCACAGGGCATCCAATTGGGCGCGTGTCAGCTTATAGTTCGCCAGCAGGAGCGCTTCAATTCGCTCGACATGGGCGGCCGCGATGTGCAACCAGGCCTATGACGATCTCTTCCTTCACACCCTTGACCCGGTGGATGGCAGCCAAACTGTTGCGCTCGGCGAGCAAGGCCAAGCATTCGATAATCGTTTCCTGTGACCGTCTCCTTCCATAGAAGACCGTGCCGATCGTCTCGACAAACGTACCCTGGCAGATACGGCATTGGTACCGCTGGACACCCGCCGGCGTCCGGCCAAATTTGCGAATGTTGCCCAGATCAAGCTGCCCGTATGCAGGGCAACTGGCATTCCAGCAGAAGCTGCTCGGGTGTACCAGTGTTCGGTTGTCCATCACGGCCTCCTGTGTCATCATTTGCGATGGACATGAGAGCATCAACAACAAGCGGGTAGACTACCCGCTATTGCTACCACGATAAACTTTATACGTAAGAAACCGACGAGGTAGAGGAATGCGATACGGTATGTATCGAGAAATAGCCTTGATAGGTAGCGCCCAACGACAAGTAGGAGCACTAGCTCACCCATCCTGCGCGTCTGGTAGCTTTGGCGACCCGTTTCGCCCACTGCGACGAATTGCCGGAAAGGCGATCTGATTCGTCACATACACCGCGAGACGCTAAAAGGCGAGGCCGATTCGCTTACATGTGCCGCAGCGTGCAAACGGCGCGGTCCATGACCTGCATTGTCGCTCAACGCGCTGGGCGCAGCGCCACGGCGCGGATCTCTACGACTCGGCCAGCGATGGCGCTACCGTGCCGGATGGCCGATCGTCGTTCATCGGCAGCCGCGACGGCTCCTGCGCCGGTGGCCGCAGCCGCCGGCCTCCGCTGTGGCAGCGGTCGTTGTCGTCCAACGCGCGGCGCGCCGAGTGCGAAGCTGGGGCGCTGCGTGCGTCAGGGAGCGCTACCGGCGGTAGCCGGAGTGACTCCTACGCCGGGGGCGCGGTTAGCCGCCGGCAGCCGCTATAGTGATGCTTCTGGTCACGCAACGCGCGGCGCGCCGAGCGCGAAGCCGGGGCGCCACGCGCCTCGGTGGATGACACCGGCGGCAGCCGCAGTGACTCCTGTGCCGGGGGCCGCAGCCGCCGGCCTCCGCTTTTCTCCTCGCCGACTATGTTGCTCAACGCGCGGCGCGCCGCGTGCGCAGCCGAAGCGCCGCACGCCTCGGTGGACGCCACCGGCGGCAGCCGCGGTGACGCTGGTGACGGGGGCCGCAGCCGCCGGCAGCCGCTATAGTGATGCTTCTGGTCACGCAACGCGCGGCGCTGGGAGTGCGAAGCCCCGGCGCTGCGCGCGTCAGGGAGGCGGGTGCGATTGTTGCGGCGGTCCAACGCCATGCGCATTAGCCGCGCCGCCCCAATGGATTGGGAAAACAATCGAGCCGAATCTGGGTTTCAAAATGGCCCGGATCTTGCTCGCCGCACAGCGGCGTCGGCTCCATGCGCCTGTTGGGCGGCTCGGCTGGTTTCAGGCGGTACTAAGATCAACACAAGGCCACATGTCAAGCAACGTCAGTCGTACGTGATCGGTGCTATCGCAGCGACCGCGTACCCCAGTGCAGCTTGAATGCGTTGCAGCAACGGGTAGGTGATTGATCAGCGATAACCTGCTCGTTCCAGCTCGTCGGCTGGCGCAAATCAAACCACCTCACCTCAGTAAAGCTGTAGGCGGTTGCATACTGCCTTCTTCCGGCTCGTAGCCCGGTCGTGCCTCGCCATCCAGAATAGAACAGACATACGTTTTGTGGCGCTGGTAGATCTCCCCGGGCATGCTCGGCTCATCCAGCAGCAGAGAGTCTACGTGCACGTGCAGACCGGTCTCCTCCAGCATCTCACGCTGCACACATGTCTCCTCAGTCTCAGGCTGTTCGATGCCGCCGCCAGGAATAAGCCAATAGCTGCGGCCAGTTGCAAGTTCCGTTTGCTTGATCAGCAGGATATGATGATCGCGGATGATCGCTCCTTGATAGCGTGTGCTGCGAGTCACAATACCTTCTCCATGCATACGGCTCTACGGTCCTGAGGCGATTAGGGAGGAGTATAGCGTCACTGTGACAGTACAACATCGGTCTCTAGTAGGGCAAAGAGCCGCCGAATTACAAGTAGCCGCAGTAGCTCGTCCACTCTGATCGCCTGGTCGCGTTGGCGAGCCGATTTGCCCACTGCGACGCGTTGCCGGAACGGCGATCTGATTTGTCGCAGACACCGCGACGGTCTAAACGGACATGTGCCGCAGCGTGCAAACGGCGCAGTCCATGACCTGCATCGCAGCGCCACGGCACTGGATCCCTACGACCCGACCGGCGACTGCGCCACCGTGCTGGACTGCCCATCGTCGTTGATCGGCGGGAGCCGCGGTGACTCCTGCGCCGGGGGCCGCAGCCGCCGGCCTCCGCTGTGGCAGCGGTCGTTGTCGTCCAACGCGCGGCGCGGGGAGTGCGCAGCCCCGGCGCCGCGCGCGTCAGGGAGCGCCACCGGCGGCAGCCGCGACGCCTCCTGCGCCGGGGGCGCGGTTAGCCGCCGGCAACCGCTGTAGCAGCACTGTAATCGTCGCCCAACGCGCGGCGCGCCGAGCGCGAAGCCGGCGCTGCGCGCGGCGGTGAGGAGTGTGCGATTGATCGGGAGGTCCAACGGCCGGGCGTTCGGCCGCACGCGCCGAACGCCCACACCGATAGATCGAAACCAACTGCTAAAATGCCGTCGATCTTATGGCGCGCCGGCCGGCGCGGGTCGGGCTGTAAAGCCAGGTTGTACGGGACAGCGGTGGTCAGTACCTGTTGACGGCAGATCGCCAGGTACTATCGTCGTTTTACGAGTTGCACCGTCTCAAATGAAGCCCGCATCGCGCGCCTTTACCACTGCCTGCGCACGATCAATCACTTGTAATTTGTTGAATATATTGGACACGTTATTGCGGATCGTCTTCTCACTGAGATTCAATTGCGTCGCGATCTCGCTGTTGGTTACATGTTTGGTCATCAGCGTCAAAATCTCTCGTTCGCGCTGGGTAAGTTCGGGAAAGACCGGCGAGCGCAGTGGCTGATAGTGTGCAAAAAACTGTATCATGCGTACGGCAATCGCTGCCCCAAAGATGATTTCGCCGCTACTTACCGCGCGAATGGCGCGTAGCATGTCGGCTTTTAAGACCCCTTTGAGCAGATAGCCACGCGCCCCGGCACGCATCGCTGCAAACACCGAATCGTCATCGTCAAACATTGTCAGCATCAGCACCGCAATATGTGGGCTGGAGTGCAAAATCCGTTGGGTCGCTTCGATCCCGTTCAGACGCGGCATGTTGATGTCCATCAAGATCACATCCGGCTGA
Organism: Candidatus Ribeiella danica; assembly: GCA_016717335.1. GTDB lineage: Bacteria > Chloroflexota > Chloroflexia > Chloroflexales > Roseiflexaceae > Ribeiella > Ribeiella danica. Next base: position 27,261 of record JADKFS010000001.1, on the reverse strand, counting down.
TGCTGCAAGGCAAGCAGAACCGTGCGCTCGCCATCTTCGGCTTCCGCTACCATCCGCAGATCAGGTGTGGTTTGCAGCATGCCCCGCAAGCCACTGCGAAACTCGGCGCTGTCATCGGCGATCAGAATTGTCGTTTGTTCCATCGATGCGCCTTACAGGGTGATAATCGGCAAGCTCACCTGCACGATTGTTCCACATGGTTGATTCGCTGCGATCGTGAGAGCCCCACCTAGTTCTTCGGCGCGCTCGCGCATGGAATGCATTCCCACTCCCGAACGAGTGTCTGCCGCAACGCCGATGCCATCATCCCGCACTTCCAGGAGAAATGTATCATCGTGATTGTGTCGCGACGCGAGTGCAACATAAACGACACAATGCGTCGCCTGAGCGTGAGTGGCAACGTTGGTGATCGCCTCCTGCGCAATGCGGTAGGCGGCAACCTCCACGGCTGCGGGCAAAGCCGGTACCGCGTCGGGCGCGCGGATCTCGACATGCAGGGTCGGTGGGGCAACGCGCGAGATAACCTCACGCAAGGCGCCGATTAAGCCGAAGTCGTCCAGCGCAGGCGGGCGCAACGCATAAACCAATTGACGAATATCACCGACCAATTTCTGTGACAAGGCGATGAGATCGTTCAGTATGGCCTCGGCACGTGCCGGTTGATCTGGAATTAAATCGCGGGCGGTCTCCAACTTCAAGCTATGCGAGGCCAGTTGAGGTCCCAATCCATCGTGCAAATCACGCCGGATGCGCCGGCGTTCCTCCTCGCGCGCCGTCACGATGCGCTCGCGTGAGCGCTGCAAATCCGCCGTGGCCTGTGCTGCATGGACTGCAATCCCCGCTTGTCCCGCCAGGTCCTGGAGCAGCGAATGATCGGCGCGGTCGAGCCGCTCGCCCGTCCGCGACGCTACCTGCAACACGCCCAGTTGTTCGCCCTGATAGCTGAGTGGAAAGGTAACGTGTCGGTCGGCCGCGTACGCGCGTGGGTTGAAGGATGGCTCGTGGTATTCCGCCTCCCACCGTCGCTCGCCCAGCGTTGCCAGCTTCATACGGTAGCTTCAACGTCCGACCAATCGTTTGCGCGATCGCGTGCAGCATATCATCCGGCGTCTGGGTCGATGCCAGCTGCTTGCCAAGTTGCGCGACGACCGCATCAGGCTCACCGCGTTGCCCGTAGAGCAAGCGATTTGCGCCACGTTGCAGCCGCTCGCGCAGCGGCTGGAAGAGTATGGCGACGACGCCTGCCGCCACGAGTGAGGCGAGGAAGCTGCCACGGGACTGAATCAGCGCCCCCAGCGTGCCCACCACTGACGCGTAGATCCCAATCACGAACGCCGTCAGCCCGCCATAGACCAGCGCGCGGTTGAGGATGATCTCAATCGCAAAGAGCCGGTAGCGCAGCACCGCCACGCCAAACGCGATCGGCAAGAGCAGCTCACCCACGAAGCGCATCGCGATGATTGGCATTAACCAAGGACCAACCCGGCCAAGCGCGACGAGCGCGGTTCCCGCCGCGTAGTTGAGCAGAAGCACGCCGATTCCGGAACAGCAGCCAGAGCGCCTGCCGACGCTGCGTCATATCCGAAACGCGGCGGTAGCGATAGATCTGGATCGCCAGTCCATAGGCCAAGGCAGCTATGTTCAAGAGACCATCAAGGAGACCACGCCAGGAGTCGGCCGGCGCGGGAACAATGATGAGGGCGTACGATGGCGTAGTACACCGTGGCGATCAGCGTGACGACGGATGACCAGCGGGGCACCCACCGACCGTCCGGGAAGAGCGCGCAGAACCAGACTATCACGGCGCCGCCATTCAGAAAGGCCAGCAGCTGCAGCGCGGGGCCGTAGAGCGGCGACTCGCGCCCGAGAACGACGGCAAAAAAGCTTGACGACAAACTGACGCTGATCAGCGCGACAATCAGCGCCACCGGGTCCAGCGGGCGATACCACATGAGCAGCGCGCCGACCACCCACCAGCAGATCACCAGGACCCATTCAAGGCCTACCATGATCACCGCGTAGCTGTCGAGCGTGCCGACGATGTGCGAGATGAGCTGCGCACTCTCAGCGTTGAGCTGGGGGAGTGGGAAACACAATTGGCCCGGGCATACCTGCCGATAAAACGCAAACAACGTGGGAGAACCGGCGACCACCAACCAGGCGGAGCCGAGCAGCAGCAGCACCCAGACAGCCCGCACGCCCTGGCGCATGATCGCGGGCAGCATCGTGCCGCCTGAAGTGGCCGGATCGCTATCATTCGCCTGTGCAGATGTCTGGTGCACCATGGATCTCCTCGGCACCGCCTGGTTGCTAGGCTAGCCTACCACTTGCGCGCTGTCAATCGCACGTTGCACCGAGCGGCGGCGCAACAGGGCAATGCCGAGCGGAAGCCACAGCAAGCCATACACAAACGGCGGCCGAAACAGACCGAGCGGCAGCACGAGCACGCTCAACACGGCGACAACGAGTCCTGCGCGCCGCGCGAGGCCGGTCTGGCGGAGCGCGAACCCAGTCGTTATCGTGGCACACAGCATGAGTGCATCCCAGAAAACGATAAGCACGGTGCGCGCCTGATCGACCCACAACTCTGCGAGCGTGGGCGCGCCGATGTAGCATCGCGATGCCGAGGTTCATCCAGACCAGCGCACAGACCACTGCGATGGCGGTGCTCGCGAGTGTTGCCCACGCCATAATCTGCGCCTCAGTCCTGAGCAGCGTCCGTGCAATCATGGGCTTATGGCAACGATGCCACACAGATGCGGAAGTACCACCAGTAGATGCCAAATGATCCACTTGCTGGCGATCACGGATCGCGCCGCGTCCGTCCATGCTTGCGATGGGTCGGTTGGTACGCCTCCCCGAAACAACAACGAACGCCACCACAGCGATCCAGAGCAGCGTTTGGAAAACAAGTAGCAGTGCCGGCAGCCGGAGCTGCTGGTAGGCGGTACGGGACGTGTCGAGTGCGAGCGGTGCCATGACAGTGCCTCCTTTGGTTTGGAAGAATTGAGATCAACCACTTGGAGATCACACTATCATGCCAGTTGTCCCGCGGACTAGAGCGCATGTCCCGTATTCGTCGGGAAGTTTGCGGTGAGCGCTGATGCGTGAGCCGTGTTCGTGTTCTATGTTGTCTGACACGTACGGAACGTGATGTTAGTGCCACGCTTTGTTGTATAACAATGTGGCTGGAGTGGAAAGAGCCATCCAACGGATTCATAGCATACACCGCGACGGTCTAAAAGGCGAGTCCGATTCGCCTGCGTGTACCGCAGCGTGCAAACGGCGCAGTCCATGACCTGCATCGTCGCTCAACGCACGCAGCGCCACGGCACTGGATCCCTACGACCCGACCGGCGACTGCGTATGATGTACCCCTTTGTCAAGACAGAAAAAAGGGGTATCTTCGGTGCATGACCGCCTTTCTCCTAAGTGTTGTTGAGCCTGCCTTCGTATGTTAGCGGCATTCCCGATGGCCGCCCGACACCGTCGCACGCCGTTTCAGTTGTAAACCTCGGCCGGCGTCCGATAGGCAAGCGCTTGATGGGGCCGCGTATAGTTGTAATCCCAGAGATACTGCGTCAAGCTCGCCCGCGCTTCGCGGGGATTGGCATAGTCGTGCAAATACACCTCCTCATATTTCACCTTCGCCAGAGCCGTTCGACAAAGATGTTGTCCAACGCACGGCCCTTGCCATCCATACTGATCTGGACGCCTGCCGCCAGCAACACGCTGGTGTACTGTGGACTGGTAAAATGGCTGCCTTGATCGCTGTTCCAGATTGCCGGGGTCGCCTGCGCCAGTGCGCGCTGCACCGCCGCCATCACGAACGGTTGGGCCAAGGTCTGATCCCAGGCTCCCAACTCACGATATAGCGCGAAAACCAGTCCAACACGGCCACCAAATACATCCATCCCCGCAATCGGATGTAGGTGATGTCGATCCCAAATGTGATTGGGGTGCTCAGCGGTCACATTCCGCAACAGGTAGGGATAGAGCGCATCCTGCTGCGCGCGTTTGCTCAGGTTGGGCCGGGCAGATCGCCGCCAGCCCCATCTCGCGCATATGCCGCGCCACGGCTTTGTGATTGACCCGCATGCCATCGCGCCGCAAGTGGGCCGTGATGCGGCGCACACCATAGTATGGGCGAGCAGTGTAGATGGTATCAATCTGCGTTTGAGCGCCACCTCCTCCGGCGATGGCCGTACGGGCGTGTAGTACAGGCTGGTACGATTCAGGCTGAGCAGGGCGGTTTGGGCGGTGAGTGGCAGGTCGCTGGTGGCCCGTTCCAACAACGCCAGCCGATCAGCTCTCGTCAGCGAGATGGCCAGCTTTTTTTTTCAGCCACGCCAAGTGCGTGGACAGCTTGCCGATCTCGGCATAGAGTTCGTGAATCTGTTGGTCGTGCGCGGCCTCTTTGGCGGCCTGGTCAGAGTTCGGCTTGCCGGGAAAACAGGCTTGGCAGGCCGACCAGGGCTTGATCGCGCCAGCTGGTCAAGAGATTGCGATGGAGGCCATGTTCGGCCGCGATCTGGTTGAGGGGCTTTTCTTCTTTCAGCACCTCGCGCACGAGTTGGGCTTTGAATGCCGCAGTGTACTGTTTCCGCATAGTGAGTGATGCACCTTCGATGAACAACTTTTTTCGTCTGAATTCTGGGGTACATTATAGCGCCACCGTGCTGGACTGCCCATCGTCGTTCATCGGCAGCCGCGGTGACTCACGCGCCGGGGGCCGCAGCCGCCGGCCTCCGCTGTGGCAGCGGTCGTTGTCGTCCAACGCGCGGCGCGCCGAGTGCGAAGCCGGGGCGCCGCGCGCCTCTGGAGAATCATCAGCGGATCGCTGTCAGCAAGGCATGACCACGGGCGGTGGGGCTGGAAGGGGTTCGCTTTGGTCCGGCGCGGCGGGGCCCCGCCCGGCCTACGCTCGACTGCGGCTAGGGAGTGGCCTCGGGGTGGCGCAGGGCCGCGGTGTGTGCCGGGCGGGCTGCCCCAGAGCGAAGGAACATATAACTGCGCTGCCTCGCCGCGTAAGGCACTGCGGAACCCGCCAAGGCAGTAGCTCGATGCGACCGGCGGTGCAGCGCTGAACCACTGATGGCCGTCGCGATCAGTGGGAGCGCCAGGATTGCTACTCGGCAGCTATCGCCGTGGTTTTCCCAAGCACAGTATCAATCAGACTGTAGGAGTGATAGCGGTTAAACGGGCTCTGGCCCTTCTTCATCAAGTTCAGGTTGAAGATCCGAATCGCCCTCAGCACGGTCGGATGCTCGATAAACCGAAGCGCCAGCTCGGGGTCGCGGATGAGCATATAGACTTGATTATCGCCGCCTGGTAGCATGTTGTACTGCTCGTCGCCGATCTCGAGCCCGTGGAACGCTTGGCTGAATCGCTTGCCCTCAGACCGTGAAAGCTCAACAAACGGCGACCTCGCGAGCCAGAAATCGAAGAACGGGCTGGCGCTGCCCTTATACGCGCTGAAGACCGCCTGCCAGTTGATGTTGAGCCGCGCGTAGACATTTCTGGCCGGAGATGCAGGTAGGTACGAGCAGTTCCAGAGTGAGGCCTCCGTCTGACCGGCGCGCGGGATACCCAGCTGAATATAGCGCCGCAAGACCGGGAGGATTTGCTCCGCGTACGGCTGCGCTTGCTGCGTCTGCAGTTCGTGGCGATCTGCATGTTTCGATCGCAGCACTGGGTTGATTAGCCGCTCACCGCCAGCATCGATATAAGACAGATCGTTCACCCAGGATCTTGAATGACGTTGTATTCCCATCCGTCAAGCTCGATCTTGTCCTTCTTGGTTGGTTTGAAGCTGAACGCGACGATGTTTGCGTAATTTCGGCAGTGCTCCTGATAACGTCGGTACACATTGACCGACTGACCAACATAGTAGCGATCGTTGGCGAAATGGAGCACGTAGATCCCCCAAGGTCGCTTCGGTGGCAGCAGCGCCGGAATAGAGTTTGGGCTGTCAATTCGGCATGTCTTGAAACCTAGCTCAGTAAGCGCGGTGTCGATGTGGAGCATTTCAGGCCTCTCGCTGTGTACGGCGCGTCGCGCACCCTTTTGAGAAGCTACCGCTCGCACCCAGGGAAAGGGTACTGCTCTCCAGATCGCATGCATCGTACGCAGGAAAGGCCGGCCGAGAGCACATCGTCGACGCATCATCGCTGGCTCGCTTATCGGGCGCCCGCAGCGCCCCGCGCGCACGAAAAAAGCCGGCCGGGAGCGAGAAGCCCCCGGCCGGCCCCGCCGCTAGGCGACCGACGCGAACCCGAGCGCCCGCAAGGCCGCCGCGAAGCCGCGCAGCCCGCCGCCGCCGAGCACGACGACCTGGCCCGCCGACGCCAGCGGCAGCCAGGGCTGCACCGGCACCGAGACGCGCCAGGAGCGCACCCGGCCGCCGATGCCTCCTGCTGCGCGTGGCTTTTCGCCCGGCGTGTGGCGCCCTGGCCCCCTCCGGCACATGATCTCGTCTCGGCTGCAGTCGAAGTGGCGCATGCCTAGCAACATTCCGAGGGGGCGGGGTGTCTCAAAGGGTATCACCAACTTGGCACGCTGCCAGGGTTCGGGGAAGCGCATCAGTATGCCCACACCTGGGATGGTGAAAGCCCCTGACCCGAATGCTGTCGGAAGCAGACGCACGCACCCGCATTGGCATCAGGTGGCAGCACCAGCGATACCACATCTTGGCACGCACGCAAGGCGCGTTTTGCCGCATCTGCAAGCCGTCCGTTTGTCAAGTGAAACCCTTTGAGGGGCGGGGTGTGACCCGTTGCCCGGCGCTCGGCTCGTCGGGCCAGCAGCTATCGGCTATCGGCTATCGTCCGGGGCGCTACGTCCCCGGCCCCCCGCCTGCTGGTCCTGCGGCCGGCTTCCCTTTCTTCCGGGGCGCTGCGCCCCGGCCCCCCGCCCGGGGAACCCTCGCCGGTTCCCCCGGCCCTCCGGCAAGAAATGCCGCCTCGGCTTCATCCGTCGTGGCGCATGCCTATCAACATTCCGACGGGGCGGGTGGCAGCCCGCCGTGCCTGGGTTTGGCGTTCCCCTGACAGCCGGTTTTCCCCCGTCGCGTCTAGATTCAGCCAGGCATGGGCCACCAGCATTCAACATGAGACGGCATTCTTTTTGGGGTCCAGGGGCGCAAGCCCCGGCCGGGGGGCGGCGGGAGTGGCCCACCCGCCTGAAGGTTGAATGCTGGCGCACACGCGATATGCTACAATACCCGTGCGGATGTTCCGATACCGTGCATTCGTGATGGAGCCGCGTATGAACCCCTGGGAAACCCTGCCAGCCATCGAGCGCGACGAGCACATCCTCAGCGGCGCCTGGGTCTTTCGCGGCACGCGGGTACCGGTCACCGCGCTGTTCGAGAACCTCCGCGATGGCGCCAGCATCGACCAGTTCCTGGAGTGGTTTCCTGGCGTCACGCGCGCGCAAGTGCAAGCCGTCCTCGATCACGAGGCGCAGCACTTCACTGCGGCGGCCGCATGAAAATCCTCTTCGATCAGGGGAACGCCGGTGCCCTTGCGCCGCGCCCTGGCTGCCGCAAGCGTGACCACCGTCTATGAACAAGGTTGGTCGACTCTGCAGAATGGCCAGCTGCTGGCGCTTGCCGAGCAAGCTGGGTTTGACGTGTTCGTGACGACGGATCAGAATCTGAAATACCAGCAACAGATCACCGGCCGGCGCCTCGCCATTCTGGTACTCGGGTCAACCTCCTGGCCGCGCATACGGCTACACAGCGATGCGATCCGGCAGGCGATCGAGCAGCTTGCCCCCGGCGCGTATCACGAATTCCCCATCCCGTAAGTGATTGGTGCGCCACGTGCACCAGCGTGGCGCGCTTCCAGCAGACGCATGGAGGACGACAGATTGATGCACGTCGGTGCTCATTCGGCACCGTGCATCTTGCACGCGCTGACGCCGGCTGATGTGCAAGCCGGTCGCTACCTGCCAGGGCCGCGTGCACGGCCGCGCGACGCGCTACATCGTGTCCGTCGACCGCGCCGCCTTCCTCGCGCGCATGGTGCAGCAGATCGCCGGCGAGCTCGGCGCGACGGCGGGCGACCGGGACTACGCCGCCACCGCGCTCGCGCAGCAGGCTCAAGGCTAAGCGGAGCCAGAGTGCTCGTTACTGGTCAGGCGTGGCAGTGGTAATGGGGCTGTAATGGCGATCTGCTATGCTCAGCGTCGTTGACAGCCTATGATCTCCTCCTAGCACCGCCGGCGAAAGGATAAACTTCGCCGGCGGTTGCTGTTGGAGAACAATGCCGATCGTAGCGTGGCGTAGGCGGCGATCTCGCCGATACTGTGACAGCAGCGCCGTAGCTAGAGCAGCCGGCGCAACTCTGAGCTCCGAAGTTTGCCACACTCCCCTCGGATTTCCCACGTCCATCAGCATCCGAAAAGGAGATACTGCGTTAAGATCACTTCCCGAACCCCTGCGCCTATACTCTGACCATCGGCCGCTCCCACCGCTAGAAAGCGAGGTCAGAGATGCGCAATCGCAACAGCCACCGCCCACCGCCGCCGTCCGACGATTTCCGTCGCATCCTGGCGATCGCCGTGCTCGCGCTGTTCGTCGCCGTGTGCGTGGGCCGCCTGGTCTCACCGACGACACCGCTGTTCCGCGAGCTACTGCCAGTGGTGTCGGGGCTGCTTCTGGTGGTGGTGCGCTTCTACTTCAAGGGGAGTGAGCAGGGATGACGAAAATGGCACCGCAAAGGCGCGGAGGGCGCAGAGGTGTTCTGTTAGCCTATATCTCAGTGCCTGCTGCACCGCTGCGGCGCATGAACGTGCAGTCGCTCTATGGATTGTCCGGCACTGCCTCCAGCCGCGCCATCTCCTCGCGGGCCTCGGCGAGCTCACGGCGCATCCCCATGCGCTCAAAGAGATCGATCGCCTCGGTGAGGGATGCGCGGGCGGCGGGGAGGTCGCCGCGGAGGGTGTGGAGGCGGGCGTAGGTGCGCTGAATAGGCCCGGTATACCTCCAACCCTTTGAACGTCGCCGACGCTGGGATAGTGAGAAGCAAAAAGATCCAACTACCTCTCGGATCATGATGCGTAGCCTGAACCCGAGGCGCCAATCCAGTCGTCCAGGAAAGCCAGCAGCTCCTCGGGTGGGCGTAGCCATAAAGTAGCACCTGTCGGCTGTCGCAGCTCCGTACGAACTTGTACGCAAAGGCCATGCCCTGCAAGTGCATCAAAGGCACGTTCATCCGTATAATCATCGCCGAGAAATGCGGCCGCCTCCGGGGTTTCCTCATCCAGAAGCTGTCGTACCGCCCAGCCCTTCGTCCTTCCTACTGCCTGCAACTCCAGACCGCCGTCAAATGCATGCACCTCCAGTCCGGCGCTTGGGTGTATATGCGCCCATCGTGGACCCACGAATGCCTGAATGCGATCCATCACCGCAGGCGGGAGATCTCGCCAATGAACTGCGACGCCTGCTGGCTTCTCCTCATGATGCTCCGCCAAACCAGCCGCACGCAGGGCTGCCACTTCTGCGTTCAGCACCTGCTGTGTCTGTGCTGGGAGCGAGGGTAACTGGTAGATACCATTGCTTGAGAGTCGCTCCCACCCATGTGTGCCCCATAGCTCTGGGAGCGGTTCAACGCCTAGGAGTGGACGCAGATTTGCGATCGCTCGCCCACTGACCACGACAATGCGCGTCGTAGTGCTACGAACCAGGCGCTGGAGACGTTCGCGTACGCCCTCGTACGGATACGCCTGGTCGCGATCCTTGGTGAAGCTCGCTAGAGTCCCGTCATAGTCGAGCATTAACAAACGGCGCCGCGCTCGTGCAACTTGCTGGAAGAACGCGGCACGCTCTTCCCAAGCAGAGAACGAAATCGGAACATAGCTCATCGTTAATGCATCTCGTGCTGGTCGGGCGGTAAGACCGCAATGCTGGTGTTCATCTTCTCCTTCAAATCCTGGGCTTCAATCAACTCCTCGCGCATCCCAATGCGCCCAAATCGATCAATCGCTTCTCGAATGGCATGCTGCGCGTCGAGATAGTCGGACTTCAGCAATGCCAGTTTCGCTCGTGACTGGTGGATCAGCGCTATCTGGCGTGGGTCACTATTCTGGGTTGCTTGCTGTAATGCGGCGCTCAGGAGCTGCTCTGCGCGTTCGAGATCGCCCCGATCCAATGCAATCTCCGCAAGGTACCGCTGGTGAAAGCTGATCGCGCGAATGTAGGGCAGCGTGATTGCGTCATGGAGATTCTCCGCGAATATCTGCTCCGCCTGCTCGTGGGCGCCGAGTCTATAGTGGCAGAGAGCTAGCCACTGTCGATTAGCAATGCGGAGGTTATCTCGCGGAGCGCGAGGACTCTCGGCAATGAGCTTCTCGACGGAAGTGAGCAGTGTTAGGGCTTCGCGGTAGCCTCGCTGCACCTCCAGAACGAAAAACCGTGCGTGGGCAGCCAGGATTACGAGGTCGATGTCACCGGCCACAACCGACGCCAGATCTGTGAGGCGGTCGAGCCAGGCTGCTGCGGACACGCTCTTGCCCTGTCGCCCAAGAATCTGGGCGTGGAGGGCGATTGCCTCATACTCCTCCGCATCGAGGCCGAGCGCGCGCGCAGCCGCGATACGGAGCAGGTCGTTCTCCTCTTTCTGCATCCAGAGCCCACGCACATAGTAGTAGTGATCGAGGCTCTTCGTGATCACCAGGATAGCTTCATGCCGCTGTCGCTCGACCGCCCATTGCCGCACAGACCAGAGCGCATCGTGATCCATGTCGATATCGGCAAGTGGTCGCAGGTTGGTAGGGTTCCAGAACCGATCTTGCGCAAAAGCAAGATACCACGTTAGCCATCGCTCGCGTGCCTCTGCCTCAAACTCGACCTGCTCTGCCAGTTTCATCCTCGCAAATGATCGGACCAATGGATGCAGCACATACCGGGCAGTGTCGCTCAACTGCGTCTGCTGTAGATCAAGAATTGCGAGATCGGCTAGCTGTTCTATCGCTCTGTCAAAGGTAAATCCTTGCACCTGAGCTGCTGCACTCAATGCGGCAATGCTCGCGCTGGTGGGAAAGAAGGTGGCCACCAGGAGCACCCGCTGCGCCGCCTCATCAAGGAGTGCCCACGCCCGGGCGAACAGATCGTCGAATAGCTCGCCGCGTGCAGCATAAAGATCATCTACGACTTGCTGGAGCGGCCGACGCTCGTACTTGAGTAGGCCCATGGTCATCTCAATCGCCTTGGGATTGCCGCCCGTTGCCGCCAGCAATGACTCAAGCTGGTTAAGATCGCCGACGAGCTTCTCGATCTTCAGCACCCGCAGCCGCTCGACGACGAGCTCCCTCGCCTCATCCTCAGTCATGCCGCGTAGATCGACTGGCCAGCCACCACGACGAAACTCGCGCCGATACTCACGTGTGGTGATTAGGGCCTTGCTCGGCTCAGGTAGGTTAAGCAGCCATGTCAGCAGCGCACCGTCAGTGATTGTCTCAAAGTTGTCGACGATGACCAGCACCCGCTGGCGGCGCAGCAGCTGCTCGACCTCGCGGCGCTTCTCGTCGTGTGCAAACAGCGTGAAGCCAGGGTAGTCGAGCGTGCGCGCGATCTCGTTCAGCACAACGCTGAGGTTCGTTGTGCCAGAGCGATCTTTGTCGCTTACCCACACGGCCGCGTCGAACTGCGGCGCGCCATCGTCGCCACTTAGGCAGCGCGCAGCAACCTCACGGGCCAGGCTTGTTTTGCCATTCCCGCCGAAACCGACAATCAGCACTGCTGCAGATCGCTTTGTGAGACCCTCTGCGACCTCCGCGAAGGCCTGCTGGCGCATCACGAACTGGCTGTAGGTCGGCGCCGGGAGGTTCTCGTAGATCCGCGGCGGGCGCTGGCGCGCAGGGCCGACCGGGCAGAGCTGGTCCACCAGCTTATCGGGCGCCGGGTAGCGCGCAGCGTGGAGGAAGCTCTGGAGCCACTCGCGGTTGAGATACCCGCGCTTCACCGCAGCTTCGGCAAGAATCTCGATGCTTCGCGCATCCGGCGGGATGTGGCCGGCCTTGTAGCGCTGGATCGACGCGCCGGATGTGAGCGTCTTGCTGCCCAGTTCCTCCTCGATCACCGGCGCGGTCTTGCTTTCATAGTGGGAGATGCTGCCGATGCCGCCCTTGAGCAGGCGGCCGAAGGTCTCGCTGCGCATATCCGTGCCTCTTTGTCGTTCGTCGATTCCGCCACCAGCATAGCTCTACGTCGCTCCGAAGAAAGCACTGCCGCGCTCTGAAGTTTCGGAGCCGCCACACTCTGAAGCTTCGACGTGCGCTGCCGATCATCGGAGCCGGCGAGCGTGGTGTACTACCAGCAGACAAGCAGTGCAGCGCAAGGAGGCTCCGATGGATACTCTGCTAATCATCGTCCTGATCGTCGTCATCGTCGGTATGGCGCTGAGCATGCGGCGCCCCGCGCGGGAGCCGCAGATTATCTATGTGGTGGCCGAGCCGGAGCAGCGCAGCGGCGGCGGGTGCCTGGTGCCGCTGGTGTTCGTTGGGATTGCGATCCTCGTCATCCTGGGCAGCATCAGGTAGGCAACGGTAGCTGCTATGGCTCCGCCGAGGGTGTTGTAGCGTCGTCGCTACCGCCATTGAGCTCGGCGATGAGTCCTCGAAGATGCGCGGCGAGCTCCTGGTCAGCCGGGCTACCGCTCGCGAAGGAATCAGCAGCAGCTGCGAGTCGCTCACTGAGCGCCGCGCGATCGCTGATGGGATCGACGAGCGCCTGCGCAACCGCGGCATCGGCGCGCGCACGAAGACCAATGCGCCGATCGGTATCTGGGTCGGGGGCGGATATAAGCTGATTCTTCAATTCGCGCAGGTGGGCGGCGAGGGCCAGGTAGGGTGAGCCGGCCTCCTCGTCTTTCTCGGCCCACTGCGCGCGCGCCTCGAGCTGTGCGATGAGCGCGGTGCGGTCGCTGGTGGGGTCGGCGAGCGCGGCGGCAACCTCAGCCTCCGCCTGCGCGGTGATGGCGGCGATCTGCGCCTCGCGGGTCTGAGGCGGGGCGGCGAGCGCGGCGAGCTGACGCTGGCACTGCTGTGTGGTGGGATGGTCAGCGCCAAGCGTGCGAAGGTAGATTGTTACTGCGCGCTCCAGTCTGGCGCGGGCGCCATCGCGATCTCCGGCGGTCGCGAGCAGTGTCCCGATCCACCAGAAACTCTGGGCAGTATCGGGGTGGTCCAGTCCGAGTGCCGCTTCACGGATCGCAAGTGCCCGCTCGTGCATCATCTGTGCTTCCTGCACGTTGCCGTCATGTTGAAGAAGTCCGGCCAGGTTGTTCAGGCTGGTGGCGGTATCCGGGTGGCTGGGCCCGAGCGCCTGCTCGCGGATGGCCAGGGCGCGCTCGTAGAGCGGGCGGGCCGCCGGGTAGTCGCCCTGGGATTCTAGCAGAGCGGCCAGGTTGTTCAGGCTGGTGGCGGTATCCGGGTGGCTGGGCCCGAGCGCCTGCTCGCAGACGGCCAGGGCACGCTCGTAGAGCGGGCGGGCCGCCGGGTAGTCGCCCTGGGCTTGCAGCAGATAGGCCAGGTTGTTCAGGCTGGTGGCGGTATCCGGGTGGCTGGGCCCGAGCGCCTGCTCGCGGATGGCCAGGGCGCGCTCGAAGAGCGGGCGGGCCGCCGGGTAGTCGCCCTGGGCATCGAGCAGCCCGGCCAGGTTGTTCAGGCTGGTGGCAGTATCCGGGTGGCTGGGCCCGAGCGCCTGCTCGAAAATCTGAACGACGCGCGCGTAGAGCGGGCGGGCCGCCGGGTAGTCGCCCTGGGCTTGCAGCAGATAGGCCAGGTTGTTCAGGCTGGTGGCGGTATCCGGGTGGCTGGGCCCGAGCGCCTGCTCGCGGATGGCCAGGGCGCGCTCGTAGAGCGGGCGGGCCGCTGGGTAGTCGCCCTGGGCACGGAGCAGCCCGGCCAGGTTGTTCAGGCTTTGGGCGGTAGAAGGGTGGCTGGGCCCGAGCGCCTGCTCGAAAATCTGAACGACGCGCTCATAGAGCGGGCGGGCCGCCGGGTAGTCGCCCTGGGCTTGCAGCAGAGAGGCCAGGTTGTTCAGGCTGGTGGCGGTATCCGGGTGGCTGGGCCCGAGCGCCTGCTCGAAAATCTGAACGACGCGCTCGTAGAGCGGGCGGGCCGCCGGGTAGTCGCCCTGGGATTCCAGCAGCCCGGCCAGGTTGTTCAGGCTTTGGGCGGTATCCGGGTGGCTGGGCCCGAGCGCCTGCTCGCGGATGGCCAGGGCGCGCTCGTAGAGCGGGCGGGCCGCCGGGTAGTCGCCCTGGGCTTGCAGCAGATGGGCCAGGTTGTTCAGGCTGGTGGCGGTATCCGGGTGGCTGGGCCCGAGCGCCTGCTCGAAAATCTGAACGACGCGCGCGTAGAGCGGGCGGGCCGCCGGGTAGTCGCCTTGGGCATAGAACAGCGCGGCCAGGTTGTTCAGGCTTTGGGCGGTATCCGGGTGGCTGGGCCCGAGCGCCTGCTCGCGGATGGCCAGGGCGCGCTCGTACAGCGGGCGGGCCGCCAGGTAGTCGCCCTGGGATTCCAGCAGCCCGGCCAGGTTGTTCAGGCTGGTGGCGGTAGAAGGGTGGCTGGGCCCGAGCGCCTGCTCGCGGATGGCCAGGGCGCGCTCGTAGAGCGGGCGGGCCGCCGGGTAGTCGCCCTGGGCTTGCAGCAGATAGGCCAGGTTGTTCAGGCTGGTGGCGGTATCCGGGTGGCTGGGCCCGAGCGCCTGCTCGCGGATGGCCAGGGCGCGCGCGTAGAGCGGGCAGGCCGCGGCGTAGTTCGTCAGCGATTCCTCAGCACGCGCGACGGCATTGGCCAGCGACGCGCCGCGCGGGTCCGCACGTGGGTCGGCGGCGATCAGCGCGTGGCGCAGGTGGGCAACGACTGGCAGCAGGCGCGATGGGATACGGTCATTGACCAGGCGGTTCCCCGCGTCGGTGAGGGCGTCCTCGACGGCTTCCTGCGCGCCTACGGCTGGCGCCGTGTGCTGGGTGAACGCACTGATCAGGCGGTGAATCCGGAGCCCGCCCGCACGCTCAGTTTCCAGAAGACCGAGGTCGGTCAGCCGGCGTAATGCGTTTTCGGAGTGCAGGAGCATCTCCTCTGTGTCGTCGGCTTGGATTGTCGCCAAGAGCAGTTCGCGCGGGAACGGCTCGCCAGGGGCGAGACGAGCGGCACAGGCCAGGGCATTGATCGCCGTCGCGTCAATGGTGTCATCAGCGTTAAGTTGATCATAGCTCAGTGCGAAGGCACGGCCGACATCGCGGCGCTCAGTGGCCGATACCTTGAGTCCACGACCGGTGAGCGATGGGTGCCTAAGCAGCTCGGGGCTATGCAACCTCTCCAGATACATCGCGGCCGGATAGCTGCGGTTGTTTGCCAGGAAGCTGCCGGCGAGGAACAGCGCGAGCGGCAGGTCGCCAAGCTCGTAAG
The DNA here is from genome assembly GCA_016717335.1 of Candidatus Ribeiella danica. Classification (GTDB taxonomy): domain Bacteria; phylum Chloroflexota; class Chloroflexia; order Chloroflexales; family Roseiflexaceae; genus Ribeiella; species Ribeiella danica. The sequence continues at coordinate 11,841 of JADKFS010000001.1, read as the reverse complement.
CGATCATGCCAAACGTTGTGTCGTTCAGATCGGCGCGCGCACGTTGCTCGAGCAGCCCACGAAGGAGCGCAATGCTCTCCGAGCGTGGAAGGATCGGAAGTTGGAGTAGAGTTAGGCTCAGGGTTGGCGCCCACTCCTGGCGCCGGCTGGTGACAAGGAGACGGCAGTCGGTGAGCCCACGCTTCCAGTGGTCGAGCAACTCCTCACCCGTAACGCCGCTCGCGTGGTCGTCGCAGTTGTCGAACACAATCAGGCGCGGCACATCCTTGCGCCACTCAGCCAGTACGCGCCCCACCTGCTCATCCTGGGTGAGGCCGCTGGCATCCGTGTAGAGCCGCATTGCACTAGCGCCGCCGCAGGCCGCGATCTCGCCGGGAATACCGGCCGGGTTCGCGAAGCTGAGCCAGAAGACGCCGCCGGCGAAGTATCGCCCATAGCGGTGGGCGAACTCGGCGGCTAGCTGTGTCTTGCCGATTCCACCGATGCCGGTCGTGATCGCCGCCGTGTGGCCCTGCTTCAGCGTCGTGGCAAGCTGGCGCAGCTCATCCGCGCGGCCGACGAACACCTTGTTTGGGTCGATCGGGATCTGGCGTGAGCCGGGCGGAAGAGGCCCAGGCTCGGGGACGACGTCGGTCGGCATCGAGGCGAGGAGTTCCCAGGCCTTCGTGGGGTCGATCGCTGCGGGGCGGGCATTAACCTGAGCGATCAACTGCCGCAGGAGGTCGCGCAGCGCCGGATCGAGGGCGGGGGCGGCACCGATACGCTGCTCAACATCCGTAAGTGTAGACTTCACGGTGATGGCCGAGTCGTGGACATCGGCGATCGAAACCGTATCACCGATACGCACGATCAGGTTCACGAGCTGTGCACGCCCATCGACAGCGATCTCCGGCGTCGCAAGCATGGTGGCGACAAGCTGGAGCAAGGTCGCTCGTAGGAGTGGAGTTGTCGCTGCGCAGGCAGTGAGCGCGCGTACGGCAGCGCGGCGGTCAGTGCTCCAGCCTGCCGCCGTTACACGTAGCGTCTCGGCGTATTCGCCGGCCATCGCCTGTAGCGCCGCAACAGCCTCCGGCTGCGCCGCACGTAACGCAGCACCAATCGGCCAGATCACAGCCGCAGCAAGGAGATCAAGTGTAACATCCGGAGGCACCTCGATTAGCGAGGCAAACTCCGCGAGCGATCCTGGGATAGCGCGTCGCCAGTCGTCGATAAAGGTCATCGCAGCCTCGATGTAGGGCGGATGGTGACTATGGAATGAGGCCCATGATCTGCGTGGCGATCTTGCCGGCGATCGTGACGACGATCGGGAGCACCTGGCCGAGGTTCTCGGCAGCCTTCTTCAGGCGCGAGAGGCTGTAGGCCACGTCCTCTTTGTCGGGCTTGGGCTTGGCGGCCTCCGCGATGGCGACCTCGGCGCGCTTCGCCACCGCCTCGGCGTCCTGGGCCTTGTCGGCCGGCGCCTGCTGCAACGCCGTGGCCAGCTCGGCCATCAGCTGCTTGAGCTCATTCTTCGCTGCCTCGTCGCCTGGCATCCCGCCGATCGTCTGGGTGACGTTGTCGAGCGTGGCTTTGATGTTCAGGATGGATCCGGAGACATTCGAGATGTTGATGTTGTCGCCCATTGTGACCTCCATACGATCGATCGCCTGCGTGCCGCCGAAGCTGGCGGCGCTGGCATTGACTGGCGCGTTGAAGACAAAGGTCGGGCTGCCGGCCGGCGCGAGGCGCGGCGGCGTGAGCGTCGTCGCCGGCGCCTCCACGTCGTCCGGGAGGTCGTCGACCGCGACGCCCCAGTCGCGGAGGATCCCTTTGACGCGCTGGATATCGGCGCGGGCGCTGCGAATTGTAGTGGCCGTCACAGGTGGCGCGAAGTCGACGCCGCCGTAGGCCGCGGCCTGCCGGAGGGAGTGGGCGAGCGTGGCGCGGTGGATGTCGAGCAGCGACTGCTGGTGACGAATATCGTCCTGGCTGGGCATGGCACACCCTCTCGGGTGCTGCGCGCCAGTTGCATCCGCCGAACAGGGGTGGTACACTGGGAGCACAGCACAACTAAAGAGCAAGCGCAAGGCCCACTCCAATGCTGACCGGCGACGAGTGGGCTTTGTGTTGCTCGGAGTATAGCATGGGTGCTGCGCTGCTGACTAGCCCGTGTCAGGTTGACGAATAGTTATGATGTCGCCACCCAAGCGGTACTATCGGGCGATTGTTCTATATGACATGGTCTGCGATAATCACGCCGTACCGCAGCGGATCGCGCGGATGGCCTCACGGCTATCCTCGCGCTTTTTGTGTCAGGCCGGATGATGGAGCAGCCGCACTCGGGCATCGACGACTACGGGCAGAACCAGTACGCCTACCGGCGCGGCGACCCGCGGCGCTACCAGGTCGGCCTGACGCGCACGGTGCTGCCGCACGCCGCCGAGAGCAACGAGCAGTTCGAGCGGCGCATGGACACGATGGCGCAGCAGATCCTCGGCCTCCCCGGCGTCGACGCCGTCGCGCTGCACATGGACGTCGCCAGCGGCGCGATCACCCGCTGCACGGTGACGATCACGGAGGCGCCTCGGCACGCGCCGATCGTGCCGGACGCGCGGCCGGCGGGGGGACGGTTTGGGGGGCGAGGGGTCAGGGGATGCGGTGACCGGGCGACACGGTGACCAGGTGACCAGGTGACAAGGTGACCAGGTGACCAGGTGATGGGGTGACCAGGTGATGGGGTGACCAGGTGACAAGGTGACCGGGTGACCGGATGACCGGGTGCTGCGAGAAGGGACCCAAAGCCTCAGTTCTCACAGTTCACGTTTCAAGCAAGACACGCAGCGCATCGCGCGGTCTGACGGCGGCAACGCCGGCGGGCCGCGTTTTTGTTTTGGTGGCAGATAGTGGCAATCGCGTCGATGACACAACATCAGCAAAAGGTCGCCGATGCCCAACGCCGACGGCTGGAGGTGCTGGAGGTGCAGGCGGCCGAGCTGGGCAGCGGCACGCCGCCGCAGATCCGCACGGAGATCGAGGATCTGCAGCGCGCGCTGGCCGGTGAGATCGCCGACGTCGAGCCAATCAGCGAGGAGGAGCGCTACCGCGCGACGATGCGCGCGGTGATGCTGCTCTCCCAGCAGCTCGCCGCGGTCGAGGTCAAGGTCGGCCGGCTGTACTGGGTGCTGCCGCTGCTGCTGTTCCTGTACCTGTTCGTCTCGTTCGTGCTGGACCGGCTGTGAGGCGCGGCCCAGGACGAAAGACCAAGGACCAAGGACGAACGACCAAGGACCAAGGACGAACGACCAAGGACCAAGGACCAAGGACCAAGGGGCTGCACATGGTGAGCTATGAGTGAGGGCTTGTCGTCTCAAAGGGTATCACCAACTTGGCACGCTGCCAGGGTTCGGGGAAGCGCATCAGTATGCCCACACCTGGGATGGTGAAAGCCCCTGACCCGAATGCTGTCGGAAGCAGACGCACGCACCGCATTGGCATCAGGTGGCAGCACCAGCGATACCACATCTTGGCACGCACGCAAGGCGCGTTTTGCCGCATCTGCAAGCCGTCCGTTTGTCAAGTGAAACCCTTTGAGGGCTTGTCGTTCCAGAGCGCGCCGCGCATCAGCCAGCGCAGCTTCGCCCGCATCCTGGTCCGCGCGCAGTCGCCGGCGGCGGCGGATGGGCCGCGGCTGTACGACCTGGTCGCGAGCTACGGGCTGGACCCGGCGATCGCGCTGGCCTTCTTCGCGCACGAGTCGAGCTACGGTCGACGCGGCGTGGCGGCGCGGTCGCTGAACTGGGGCAACCTGCGGCGCGGGCCGCGCGCCTACGCGATCCGCGGCGGGTTTGGCTACTACCACAGCTGGGCCGACAGCCTGCAGGACTGGTGCGAGCTCATCCTCAACCGCTACGCGCGCCGCGGGCTCACCACCGTCGAGACAGCGATCCCGGTCTATGCGCCGTCGAGCGACCACAACGCGCCGCAGCGCTACATCGCCGCCGTGCGCGCGCTGGTCGAGCAGTGGATGCGCGAGGCGTGCGCCGCCGACCTCGGCCCGGTGTCGAAGGTCGTCGCAGTGACCACCGCCAACGTGCGCTCGTCGGCAGCGCTGGGCAACAACGTGGTGGCAAAGAAGCACCGCGGCGACGTCGTGACCGGGCTGGTCGTCGAGGGCGCATCGGTCGAGGGCGATACCCGCTGGCTGCAGATCGCGGCCGACCGCTACATGCATCTGTCGGTGCTGCGATGAGGCGCGCCGCGTTCATCCTGGCCTATCTGTGCCACGCGCTGGCGGGCGGGCTGCTGTACGCGACCGATCGGAAATGGCTCGCTCTGCCGCTCGAGCTGCTCAGCCGCGCGCTGCTGTGGGTGAGCGAATGAGGCGCCGGCGGACCACGACCGCGCAGACGATCGCCGCGCAGCGCCGGACAATCGCCGCGCTGTGCGGGCGGCTGGACCTGGTGCAGCGCGACGCCGAGACTGCACTGGCGGCGCTGACCGAGGCCGAGGGGCGCATCGCCGACCTGGAGGCGCGCGTGTTCGACGGGGGCCACGCCGAGATGGCGCACGCCGAAACGAATCAATAGCGAATCACCGTGGGACGCAAGCCAGCGATCGATGCCGCGATGGGGGTCAAGCTCCAGGAGGCAGCCCAGCGCCTCGGATCGCGCCGGGCGGCGGCGGCCGAGCTGGGGCTGAGCGTCGGGTCGGTGAATCGCTATTTCGAATCACTCGACGCAAGCGCCGCGCCGGTGGTGTCGTCGCCCAGCCAGGCCGCGCAGCGCCAGGCGGTGGTGATCGCCGCGAGCCTGTGGGACACCCGGCGGGCGCTCGACGCGAACTACGCCCGGGCGGTGGCGCTGTACGACCAGCTCGAAGCCGGCGTGCTGCTCGAAGAGCACAGCGGGCCGGAGGGGCCACGAGTCTCGCAGGTCCCGATCGGCGTGCACGTGGCGGCGCTGAAGGAGATCCGCGAGCACATCAAGCTGGCGGCCGGGATCTCGGCGCAGCTGCTGAGTTTGGAGGCGATCCAGCGGTTCCAGGTGGCTGTCATCGAGGCGATCGGGCAGACAGACGGGGCAACGCGGGATCGTGTCATCGCAGCACTACAACGAGCCGGCGCTCTGGTCGGGCCTGCTGGGCGGCCTGGGGGTCCGGAGCACTGAGCACGCCCGCTACGCCAGCGACCCGGTCGGCTACGCCCGCGAGGTCCTGGGGGTGCAGTGGTGGCACAAGCAGGAAGAAATAGCACGCTCGCTGCTCCAGCCGCCGTATAGGACGCTCGTCAAAGCCTGCCACAAGGTGGGCAAAACCCACTTAGGCGGCGGGCTGGTGAACTGGTGGTACGACGTCCACGACCCGGGGCTGGTGGTCACGACCGCGCCGACCGCCCGGCAGGTCAAAGACCTACTTTGGAAGGAAGTCAGAGTCCAGCGGCGCGGGCGGGGCGGGTTCGCCGGGCCGAAGAGCCCGCGGCTAGAGTCGGCGGCCGACCACTTCGCGCATGGGTTCACGGCGAAGGACGGCGACTCGTTTCAGGGCAACCACTCGCCGCACACGCTGTTCGTGTTCGACGAAGCCGTGGGGGTCGACAGCGTCTTCTTCGAGACCGCCGAGTCGATGTTCAGCGGCGAGGGCCACGCCTGGCTGTGCATCTTCAACCCGACGGATACCAGCTCGCAGGTGTACGCCGAGGAGCTCAGCGGCGGCTGGCATGTCATCTCGCTTTCGGTACTCGAACATCCGAACATCGCCGCCGAGCTGGCCGGGCTACCGCCGCCGTTCCCGTCGGCGATCCGGCTGGCGCGCGTCGACACGCTGCTGCGGAAGTGGTGCCGGGCGGTCAACGGCAAGCCACTGGCGACCGACGTCGAGTGGCCGCCGGGAAGCGGGGACTACCTGCGGCCGGGCCCAATCGCCGAGGCGCGCCTGCTGGGGCGCTGGCCGAGCCAGGCGACCAACAACGTCTGGAGCGATGGGGCCTTTCAGGTGGCGTGCGCGCTCATCCTGCCCGAGCCCGACGAGCCGATCCAGATCGGGTGTGATGTCGCTCGCTTTGGTGATGATTGGACCTCAATCCATGTGCGGCGCGGCGGGGTCTCGCTCCACCACGAGAGCGCGAACGGCTGGGACACTGGCGAGACCGCCGGCCGCTTGAAAGAGCTGGCGCGCGAGTGGGGCCGCCACGCCGGTATGGAGCCGCAGCGGGTGCCGGTGGTGATCGACGACGACGGCGTGGGTGGGGGCGTGGTCGACCAAGCGGGCGACTACACCTTCATCGGGCTCTCAGGACAGTCTGAGGCGGTCGAGAAAGAGGATTACCCGAACCGGCGCTCTGAACTGTGGTTCACGGTTGCCGAGCGTGCGTACGCCGGCCGATTGTCGCTGGCCAGGCTATCGGAGGATGCGAAGCGCGAGCTGCGGCGCCAGGCGATGGCGCCGACCTGGAAGCTAGACAGCGACGGGCGCCGCGTGGTCGAGCCGAAAGACAAGACCAAGGAGCGCATCAAGCGCTCGCCGGACGATATGGACGGCATGAATCTCGCGTACGCCGTGCCACCCGAGAAGAAGGCGCAGGGTGTGAAGTTGGGCCTGTGGCGACGGTGAGGCTTGGGGCTTGGGGCTTGGGGCTTGGGGCTTGGGTCGCGCTCGGTCGCTCGTTCGCCGGAATAGCGCACCGCAGAGACGCCGAGGACGCCGAGAACGGAATGCATTCGCCGCTCTGCGCCTCAGTGGTGGGCGATCAGGCAAGGTAATGGGGTGACAGGGTGGCGTCAGTCTTCGACATTCCAGAGCTAGCGCCGTATCGGGCGGGGTGGCGGGCGCGCTGCGCGCGGTATGCGCTGTATCGCAGCTACTACACCGCGACGGCCTACGACAAGCTCAGGGGCTACACGGCCGCGCAGAAGCTCTACGCGGGCACGCGCGCGCTGTTCTCGCCGCTGCGCCGCGTCGTCGCCGTCGATTGCGCCAAGATCCCCGCAGCGTGGGCGCTCACCGAGGACGCGCCGGCCGCGCTGTTCGACGACGTAACCACGCTGCGTCGCCGGCTCGACGCTGAGCGCGTGTACGGCCGCTTTCTCAAATATGGGGCGGTTGCCGGCGAAGCGGCGATCGTGGTCTCGGGGCGACCCGCGGCCGAAGTGCTGACGGCACACCGGCCCGACGAGATCGTCACCGGCGCCATTGATGGCGTGCCATTTGGCCTCATCATCAAAACGGGGCAAATTGATGCAAAAGGCCGCCACGAGTGGGCGCAGCTGCTAACCGACCGGCTAGTGCTGACATTCCGCGACGGCAAGCAGGTGGCGCGCCAGCCGAACGCGCTGGGCTACCTGCCGGTGTTCTTCGGCGCGTTCACCGAGGGCGAGGACGGCACCGGCGAGCCCGCGTTCGCTGGCGTCTTAGAGCTGCTCGACCGGGTGAACGAGGCCGCCTCCCTGACGCTCGACGTGATCACGCGCAACGCCGAGCCACTCGTGGTCATGACCGGCGTGACCGACGTCGAGCGCGAAGACGACAGCGATGCGCTCAAGATCGCCAACGAAAAGGCCAATGTGTTCACGGTCGACCCGAAGCTGGCGATCGCCGACACGCTCGCCTTTATCCAGGATGTCAGAAGCGAATTCAAGGAACTGCTGCCGCAGCTGCGGCTCTCGGAGCTGACGGGCGCGTCCGACCTGGCCTACGAGACCGTCATAACCCTCCTACAGGAGCTCGGCGACCACATCGTCGCGGTGCGATCAAGTGTCGACCGGACGATCGAGCAGGTCGAGCGGCGGCTCCTGGGCCTGAATGGACACGATGCATCGCAAAACGGACGCGATGTATCGCGTCCCTACGGGCTCTGGCGCGATCGCCGCTGGCTCACCTTAACCGAGTCTCAGCAGCTTGACCTGGAAGGCAAGCGATTGGGGATAGAACAGCAGCGAAAGGCGCTTGAAGCGCCGATCGCCGTGAACAGCCGCACGCCTGGCGCGTAGCGGTCAGGGGGAATACCTATGCTTCGAGGCATGTTGGGCGGGCGGGCGTTCGAACGCCCCTACGCGGACGCCGACGACGGTGCAATGCCGACCACTGGCGCATCGCCATCTAAAGAAACCGGCGACGTCGTCGAGGTCGCCGACGAAGCCACGGAGAGCGTGGAAGAACCGGCGCCGGCCGACGCTTCTGCGGTCGACGAGGGCGACCAGGACGACGCGCACGACGACGAGGACGCCGAGCCGCTGAGCGCCGCCGAGCTGGAGACGGAGATCGCGAAGCTGCGGCGCCAGAGCGCGCGCCGGCGGATCGAGCGCAACCGGGCGCGCGAGGAGCTGGCCACCGCCCGCGCGCGGGTCACCGAGCTGGAGGCGCAGGTCGCCGCTGCCACCCAGGCCGCGCAGCCCGACCCCGCGAAGGAGGCCAACGACCGCGCCGCGCTCGCGGAATTGCGCGCGCTGCGGGTCGAGGTCGCCGGCGAGCTCGGCGTGCCGCTCGGGGTGCTGCGCGCCGCCGACGCGGTCACCCGCGCGGGTGACGAGGCCGCGCTGCGCACGGCGCTGGCCGCGCTGCACACGGCGATCGGGGCTGTCGCGGGCCAGCGCGCCCAGGAGACGCCGGCGAACCCCACGCCGCCCGAGCAGCCGAGCCAGCCGCCGAGCCTGCGCGAGCAGATCCGGCAGGCCGAGCAGGAAGGCACTGTGAAGCAGCGGCTCGCCTTGAAGAGCCAGCAGCTGGCTGCGGTGACAAGGTGACAAGGTGACAAGGTGACCGTGGGGAGACCGGGAGACCGGGTGACCGGGAGACCGGGTGACAAGGTGACAAGGTGACAAGGTGACCGTGGGGAGACCGGGTGACCGGGTGACTGGGAGACCGGGTGACCGGGTGACAAGGTGACAAGGTGACAAGGTGACAAGGTGACAAGGTGACAAGGTGACAAGGTGACCGGGAAGCCTCAGACACCTCGTCGATAACACACTAACAACATAGAAGGACAACGAATATCATGGGTACACTTGCAGGACTGGCGACCACCTATGACCTGCCAAACTACGGCGGGGAGCTGATTCTGGTCACGCCGACCGACACGCCGTTTCTCTCGGCAATCGGCGGGCTGTCCGCCGACGACGCGGACCTGGTTGTCGCCGCGACCGAGTTCACGTGGCAGACCGAGGACCTCGCCGCCGCGCAGCAGCCGGCGAACCTCGAGGGCGCCGCGCCGACGATCGAGGAGCGCACGCGGGCGAGCTTCGCCAACGTCGTGCAGATCTTCCAGTACGGCGTCGAGGTCAGCTACTCCAAGCTGGCCGCGCGCCAGCAGCTGGCCAACCTGGGCAACGGCAGCAGCAACCCGGTCCAGGACGAACTAGACCACCAGATCGGTTCTCAAGCTCAAGACCGCCGCGCGCGACGTGAACTTCAGCTTCATCAACGGCGCCTACCAGAAGCCGGCCAACAACCTGAGCGCGCGCAAGACCCGCGGCCTGCTCGCCGCGATCGCGACGAACGTGACAGCGGCCGGTGGCGCGGCGCTGACGGAGGCGATGGTGCTGGACATGATCCAGGGCGTCTACGACGCGCGCGGCGTGCACCAGGAGCTGATGCCGGTGCTGCTGACCAACAGCACCCAGAAGCGCAGGCTCTCGAAGATCTTCATCACCGACAAGGGCTACGCCGAGAAGACCCGCCAGGTCGGCGGCGTGAATCTGCAGGTGATCGAGACCGACTTCGGGCCGGTGGGGATCATGCTCGAGCGCGCGATGCCGGCGACCGCGCTGGCATTCGCGCACATCCGCCTGTGCAAGCCCAAGTTCCTGGTCATCCCGAACAAAGGGTTCCTGTTCGTCGAGCCGCTGGCGAAGACCGGCTCCAGCGAGAAGTACCAGCTGTATGGCGAGGTCGGGCTGGAGTATGGCGACGAGGTGTGCCACGCGAAGATTACCGGCCTCGCGTAGACCCGCCCTGGTGACAAGGTGACAAGGTGACAAGGTGACAGGGGCGGCGCATATCCGCCTCTGTCGCCCGACACACGAGGTGATGTGATGTCAGAGCACGCACAGGTGGTCCGCTGGCGGTTCGAGAGCGAGCACGCGAGTCTGATCGTGTACCACGAGGGCCAGCGGATCGCGCAGTTCGCCGGCGGGGTGTTCGAGACGGCGGATGGCGAGATCGCCGCGGCGCTGCGGGGCTTCGGCGCGTACTGCCGCGAGGTCGCCGCGCCGATCCTGGCACCCAGCACTGAGGCGGCGGGGACCAAGCCAGCTAAGACGAAGCTGGGTGAGGGACGATAGACGATCGACGATAGACGATGGTCGTGGGCATAGCGTCCATCGTCCATCGTCCGCGGTCTTCCGTCGATTGAGATAACCATGACCGAGACCGATCTGATGCAGCGCCTGGCGCGCGACCTGGGGCCGCTGGCCCTCGATGCCCAGTGGAGCACCACGGCAACCAGCGAGCAGCCCTACGGCAGCTACAGCGACGCGCTCGCCGACGCCAAGGAGGGCGCCGGGATCGCCGGCGATCTGTCGGCTGTAACCTCGTCAGCGACTCTGGCGCTGGTGCGCCGGCTGGCGCTGCTGGCCTGCCTGGAGCGCCTGGAGCTGCACTACGCCACGCTGGTCGACACGACGACCGGCGGCGACGCGGGCGAGGCGGTCACGCAGAAGCTCAGCCAGGTGCGGACAGCGATCGGCCAGGTGCGCGCGACGCTGGCCGCGGCGGTCGCGACGGCCGCCGCGGCCCCGACGGCGTCGCCGACGACGGCGCGCGGCGTGAACCTGCGCGGCCGGCGCCGGCCCGACTACGATGTGGGCGGCGGCAATGTGGTGATACCCGATACCCGATAGTACTACAGTTGTAATTGCTCGACTGGGCGCGGCGCTGGCGGCGGAAGCCCGGCCCAGATCTGGTGCCAAATCCCTTCCTTGCGCCAGCGGACGTACTGGTCGTGCACGGTTTTCCAGGGAGGAAAGGTCGATGGCCGCGCGTTCCACCCACAATCGGTTTGCATCACATAGCCAATCGCCTCCACGATCCGCCGCCGATCATAGACTGGCTGGCGTCCCGACCGGCGCGTCGGCGGCAGCAGTGGTGCCAAGCGTGCCCAGACAACCGCCAGCACGTCCGCAGGATCGTCCGCGGGCACGCCCACCCTCGGTGGTGGGGCCTCCGCGACCGTGGCCGGCGCCGCCGGGAGCGGCGGCCGCTGCGCCGCGCGGCGGCGCACGTGATCCCAGGCGGCCCACGCTTGATGCCAGCGCCGCCACCCCGACCAGTGCAGGATGGCCGCGGCCGACCGTTCAATCGCCACGACCAGCGGCCAAAACAGTCGGCGAATTTCACCACTGCTCAGCCGGATCGGAGCCCGCGGTGGGCTTTGAAGGTCGCCAGGCTGCCCGGCCGCTGCGCCGCTGGGCCCCCTTTTTTCCGGGCCTCGTCGACGCCCGTTTCCTTCCGGATGACCGCCAGAAAGGCGGCGGCCGCCATCGCCAGGGTGATATGCCGATACCAGCCGGTCCACCTGCGCACCTCATAGTGATCCAAGCCGACCTCGCCCTTGGCTGTCTGGATACTCTCTTCGACCGTCCAGCGCGTGCCGACCACCACCGCCTGGGCGGCCAGGGAGGTCTCCGCGGGGGCAAAGGACCGATAGGCCGTCATCTCCGCAGGGTCCGTGCAGCTGCGCCGGAACACCACCCAGCGCTTCCAGCCCGGCTGCGGCGGAGCGTTCAGTTCGATCCGTTGCCAGTCATACCAGCGCGGACCTTGACTGCCCATCCCGCAGCTGTGGCGTTCCCAGGGGACGTCGGACAGGTCGGTCAGCAGCTCGGCCAGGCTCCAGGTGTCCGGCCCGACCCACAGCTGTTCGGTGCCCGCGAT